>CAWHSS010000001.1:0-304650 GCA_963832105.1 uncultured Chloroflexia bacterium
ACGGGCATCCGCGACGACGAGATCCTTGTCTCGATCCGGCGACCGGCCGTCCCCGACGGTGCCGGCTTCAACTATCAGAAGCTTCAGCAGCCCGCATCCGGTTACTCGATCGTTGGCGTGGCAGCGCTCATTGCGATGACCGGCGGCAAGATCTCCCACGCCGGCATCGGCGTTACTGGAGTCCACGAGCATCCGTACAGGGCCGAAGACGTCGAGGCGGCGCTGATCGGCACTGACGGGAGCGACGGGCGATCGCGGCCGCGGCCGCCCACGTCACCGACGGGGTCGAGATCAACAGCGACATCCACGCCGACGCCGCGTACCGCGCGGCGATGGCCGTGGTCTACACGAAGCGGGCCATCGAGGGCGCTCTCGGCCGCTGAGGCCGAGGGTTCCCGCGGAGCGTGCGACTCGCGCGGATCGTTGCCGGTCGCCGCGCTCCGGACGGGTTGGTCGGGGCGATCCTGACGGCCGACATCGTGGTCGGCGGCCGGCGCTGGTCGAAGGGCCGGCGGCTGTCCGAGGCCGACCTCGACGAGTACGGGACGGAACTGACCGCGGGTGGCGCCACGGTCCTGCTGCTCGACCCGGGCGAGCTGCACGAGGACGACGCCGCGCTGCAACTCGCCTTCGCGGTTGCCGGAGAGGGGCTGGAAACGCGCGGCCCGGTCCAGAGCCGGGTCGACCTGCGGGCGACCCACGACGGCGTGCTCCACGTCAGGGTCGGGACACTGGAGCGGGTCAACCGCCTCGACCCGCTCGAGGTCTTCACCGAGTTCGACGGTTCGGTCGTCGAGGCCGGCGATCTCGTGGCGAGCGTCAAGATCGCGCCACACGTCGTCGCCGAATGCGTCGTCGAGGCGGCCATCGCGCGCCTGGGGCGGCGCGCCGGCCGCTCGTCCGGGTCGACCCGTTCCGGCCGATGCGCGTCGCGGCGGTCGTCAAGGAGTCGCTCCGCGCATCTGATCGCGACCGGTTCGAGCGGAGCGTCCGCGACAAGGTGGAGGGGCTGGGCTCGACGCTGATCGGCATCACCTACGTCGCCGACGACGACACAGCCGTGACGCAGGCTCTCCGGCGAGTGGCGGCCGGCTCGTCCGGGCCGACGTCATCCTCACCGCCGGCGGCCGAAGCACGGACCCGCTCGACCCGTTCTACGTCGCGATCGAGCGCCTCGGCGGCAAGGTCGTGCGGCACGGCGTGCCGGCCCATCCGGGGTCGATGCTGTGGCTCGCGCGGATCGGCCGGACCGCCGTTCTCGGCCTGCCGACGTGCGGGGCGTACTCGAAGGCAACCGCCGCCGACCTCGTGCTGCCGCGCCTGCTCACCGGGGAGCGGCCGGGTCCCGGGCTCGTCGCCGGCCTGGGCCATGGCGGCCTCCTGACCCGCGACCAGCGGTTCCGCTTCCCGCGCTATGCGCGGGAGCTCGACGCACCAGACGGCTGACGGCCCGTTCGCGGTGTAGATTCCGACGATGCCCAACCCGCCCGACGCCTCCGCCACGCAGCCTCCGCCGACCGGCGCGGCCGCCCTCGCGACGATCGAGGGAATCCAGGAGGCGTTCTTCGCCCGCGACTACGTCTGCGACCGATCGCTCGCGACCGCGACGTACCTCGCCCTCCAGCTCGGCCGGCCGCTCCTCCTCGAGGGCGAGGCGGGCGTCGGCAAGACGGAGCTCGCCAAGGTCCTCGCGGCGAGCCTCGGCGCGCGCCTGATCCGCCTCCAGTGCTACGAGGGCCTCGACGTCAACGCCGCGGTCTACGAGTGGAACTACCCGCGCCAGATGCTCGAGATCCGGCTGCTCGAGGCCCGCGGCGAGGCGACGAGCGCGAACGCCCACGACATCTTCGGGCCGGACTTCCTCATCCGGCGGCCGCTCCTCCAGGCGCTCGAGGCGGACCCGGCCGAGGAACCGCCGGTCCTGCTCATCGACGAGATCGACCGCGCCGACGAGGAGTTCGAGGCGTACCTCCTCGAGATCCTGTCCGACTTCCAGGTGACGGTCCCGGAGATCGGCACGATCAAGGCCGACCGGCCGCCGCGGGTGATCCTCACCTCGAACCGCACCCGCGAGGTCCACGACGCGCTCAAGCGCCGCTGCCTCTACCACTGGATCGACTACCCGTCGGCCCAGAAGGAGTTCGAGATCGTCTCCGCGCGGGTTCCCGAGGCGCCGGAGCAGCTCGCCCGCGAGGTCGTCGGCTTCGTCCACCGGCTGCGCGAGGCGGACCTGACGAAGGTGCCCGGCATCGCCGAGACGCTCGACTGGGCCGCCGCGCTCCTGTCGCTCGGTGCCCGCGAGCTCGCGCCGGAGCTCGTCGACGAGACCCTCGGCGTCGTCCTCAAGTACGAGGAGGACATCCGGCGGGTCCGCGGCGAGGCGTCGCGCCGCTATCTCGCGGAGGCGGCCGCGCGGCCCTGACCCGATGGCGATGAGCCACGCTCCCGATCCCGCGATCGTCCGGTCGCCCAGCGGCGACGAGGTCGACGGGCGACGGCTGCTCGCCGAGGCCGTCGGGTTCGGGCGCGCGCTCCGGCGGGCCGGCCTGTCGATCGACCTGGGCGCCGCGGTCGACTACGCGCGGGCGCTGACGCTCGTCGATCTCGGCCATCGCGAGACGGTCCGCGCCGCGGGCGCCGCGGTCTTCGTCCGGCGCCGCGACGATCGCGAGGTCTACGACCGCGTCTTCGATCGCTGGTGGCGGCGGCGCGGCAAGCGCCTGCCGGGGGAGGGTCCGCTGCCCGCGGCGCCGCACGAGGAAGCGCCACCGGGCGCCGAGGAAGCCGAGGGCACGTCGCCCGGACCACGACGACGCGGGCTCCGGCGAGGAGGGCACCGTCGACGGCGTCCCGCTGCCGATGTCGGGCGGCGACGAGTCGATCGACGAGGCCGACATCGACGGCCACGTCGCGGCACCCGATGCGTACAGCGCGGCCGAAGCGCTCCGCCACCGCGACTTCGACCGGATGACGCCGGCCGAGCTGCGCGACGCGGAGCGGCTCGTCGACCTGCTCGTGCCGCGCCTCGAGCTGCGCCGGACCCGCCGCTACGAGCTCCATCACCACGGCCGGCTGCTCGCCCCGCGGGCGATGCTCCGGCGCAACCTCGCGACCGGCGGCCAGTTCACCGAGTGGGTCTGGCGGCGGACCGTGAAGCGGCCGCGCAAGATCGTCGTCCTGTGCGACATCTCCGGGTCGATGGAGCGCCACTCGCGGCTGCTGCTGCGGTTCATCCAGGCGCTCTCGGCGTCGTCCGCGGTCAAGACTGAGTCGTTCGTGTTCGGGACGAAGCTCACCCGCGTCACGCGGCTGCTCCGCGACCGCGACCGGGACCGCGCCCTCGCCCGCGTCGCCGAGGCGGTCAGCGACTGGGCGGGCGGGACGCGAATCGGCGAGTCGTTCCGCGAGTTCAACCTGCGGTGGGCGCGCCGGACGCTGCGGACGAGCGGCATCGTCATCGTCGTGTCGGACGGCTGGGACCGCGGCGATCCGGCGCTCGTCGCGACCGAGACGGCGCGCCTTCGCCGCAACTGCCACCGGCTCGTCTGGCTCAACCCGCTCGCCGGGACGCCGGGCTACGAGCCGCTCGCCGGCGGGATGCGGGCGGCCTATCCCGTACATCGACGACTTCCTGCCGGCCGGCACCGTCGCCAGCCTCGAGCGCCTCGGCGAGATCCTCGCCGGCGTCCGCTCGAGCGACGTGCGGCGGGGCGGCGAGGCGGCGGCCTCGGCCGACGCCGGCGCGCGCGCCGGAGTGACGATTCGCGATCTCGGCGCCGCCAGCGATGGTCTTCCCGGGCCACGTCCCGGCCACGGAAGCGCGGCCGCTGCGATGAAGGAGCTGCTGCCGACGCTCGAATCCTGGCGTCGCGATGGGGTCGGGATCGGCCGCGCGGTCGTCGTCCGGACGTTCGGCTCCGCGCCGCGACCGGAGGGCGCGGTCCTGCTCCGCGCCGACGACGGTCGGATCGCGGGCTCGGTGAGCGGCGGCTGCGTCGAGGGGGCGGCGGCGGAGGAGATCGAGCGCGCCCGGCGCGACGGCAACTCGCGGGTCATCCGCTACGGGATCAGCGACGAGGAGGCATGGGACGTCGGGCTGGCGTGCGGCGGCACGATCGACGTGCTGATCGAGCCGGCGCTGCCGGCGTCGGTCGAGACCGGCGCCCGGGTGCGGAGCATCGCCGTTGCGACGGTCGTTGCCCGCCGGACGCCCCGCCCGCCGAGTTCGGGTCGTGGCCGCCCGGCGACGGCGCCCCGCCACCGCCCCAGGTCGTCGTCGCCGCCGACGGGATCGTCGACGGCACGCTGGGCTCGCCTGCTGCGGATGCCGCCCTCGTCGCCGCTGCGCGCGAGGCCCTCCTCCGGGGAACCTCGCGGACCGTCGAGATCGAGGGCCGGTCGGTCTTCGTCGAGGCGTTTCCCGCCCGGCCCCGGCTGATCGTCGTCGGTGCCGTCGAGGTCGCTCGATCGCTCGTCCGCTTCGCCCGCGAGCTCGGTTACGAGACGATCGTCATCGATGGCCGCGCGTCGTTCGCGACGCCGGAGCGTTTCCCGCCTGACCAGGTCGACCGGCTGATCGTCGGCTGGCCGGACGAGGTCGCCGACGAGATCGGGCTCGGGCCGGAGGACGCCGTCGCCGTCCTGACCCACGACGTCAAGTTCGACGAGCCGGCGATCATCGAGGCGCTCCGCCGCAACTGCCGCTACGTCGGGGCGGTCGGCAGCCGCAAGACGCAGGGCGATCGGCGCGAGCGGCTCCGCGCGGCGGGGGTGGGGGAGGAGCGAGCTGGCGCGGCTCCGCGGGCCCGTCGGCCTCGACCTCGGGGGCCGGGCGCCGGCCGAGACCGCCCTGGCGATCATCGCCGAGGTCGTCGCGAACCGCTACGGCGGGAGCGGCGTGCCGATGCGCGAGGCGGTGGTCGGGGCCGCGAGGTGAACGTCGCGGCGATCGTTCTGGCGGCGGGGGCGTCGAGCCGGTTCGGGTCGCCAAAGGCACTGGCGCTCCTCGAGGGACGGCCGATCCTGGAGCACGTCCTGGATGCCGTTCGGACCGCCGGGATCGACGAGATCGTCGTCGTCCTCGGTCACGCGGCGCAGGAGATCGAGGACGGCATCGACTGGCTGTCGGAGCACCGCGTCCGCAATCCCGATCCGCGCCACCTGTCCGGCTCGCTCCAGATCGGGCTCGCGGCCGCGCTCGAGATCGAGCCGCCGGCCGAAGGCAGTCGTCATCGTCCTCGGCGATCAGCCGCGGACGCGGCCGGAGGTGATCCGGGCACTGATCGCGGCCGGCCGGTCGGGCGAGCATCCCGTGGTGATTCCGCATTACGCTGACGGCGGAGGCGCGAACCCGGTGCTGCTGCGCGAGGACGGCTTCGGGCTCGTCGACGAGGCGAGCGGCGACCGCGGTCTCGGCCCGATCCTCGCCTCGGATCCGGACCTCGTCCTCGAGGTCCCGGTCGGCGGCTCGAATCCCGACATCGATTCGCCGCTCGATCTGGCCGAGCTAGCCTGGGCCGAGCAGGTCCGGGCCAACCGGGAGCAGGTCGACCGCGTCCGCGAGGTGCCCGACGGGGCCGACTTCTACGCCCCGGTGAGCGGGCTCTTCCGGATCGATCCGGATCGGCGCGACGATCCGGTGCTCGCGGCCCTCCTCGACGTGGCAAACGCGGCGCCCGGCGAGACGTGGCTTGACATCGGGGCGGGGGCGGGTCGGTTCGCCCTGCCGCTCGCCCGGGTCGTCGAAGGAGGTCGTCGCGATCGAGCCGTCGACGGGGATGCTCGACGCCTTGCGCGAGGACATGTCGACCCACGGCATCACGAACATCCGTCCGGTCGAAGCGCGCTGGCCGATGGACGACCCGCCGACCGGCGACGTCGCGCTCATCGCCCACGTCGGCTATGACATCGAGGCGATCGTGCCGTTCGTCCGTGCGGCGGAGGCGTCGGCGCGGCGGCTCTGCGTCGCCGTCCTGATGGAGCGCCAGCCGGCATCGCTCGCCGACCCGTTCTGGCCGATCGTCCACGGCGAGGCGCGCGTCCCGCTGCCCGCACTGCCCGAGTTCGTCGACCTGCTCGAGGCGGCCGGCCGATCCCCGGCGGTGACGACGACCGAGCGCGAGCCGCGCCGCTTCGCGAGCCGCGCGGAGCTCGAGGGATTCCTGCGCCGTCAGCTGTGGATCGAGGACGGCGGCGAAAAGGAGCGGCGGTTCAACGCCGCGCTCGACGAGCTGATCGTCGAGGGTCAGGACGGCGGGTTCGGCCTCGCGGGCCAGGCCGCGCCACCGATCGGCATCGTCACCTGGGAACCGCCAGCGCAAGGAAGGATCGAACGAATGACTGAGGACCAACCGCTCGGCGATCGGACCATGCCGATGTGCCCGATCTGCGGCAACAACACGTTCCAGCAGGAGCGGGGCAAGGTCGACAGCGCGTGGGGCCTGACGGCCCATCGGGTGACGATGCTCATCTGCGAGCGCTGCCAGTTCGTCCTCCAGTTCTACGACGGCAACACGATCTTCGACTTCGACTAGCCGGGGATTGCCCGGGGAGGACGCAGGATGAAGGAGTTCGAGCCGCTGATCGGCGAGTGGCACGGCGAGGGAGAGATCCCGATCGATCCGCCGCTGAAGATCTCCGCCGAGGCGAACATCGAGCGTCTCGGCGCATTCCTCGTCTTCAGCTCGAAGGGCAAGCCCGCGGACGTGCCCGACGGCATCTCGATCATCGGCGGCGCGGGGGAGGGCGACCCGCAGCCGATGCACTACTTCGACTCGCGCGGCGTCAAGCGCCTGTACCTCACGGCCGTCGAGGGTTCCACCTGGAAGATCTGGTTGGCCCCCGGGCAGGATTGGAACGGGCCGAACGGTCCGGGCTTCAACCAGCGCTTCATCGGCGAGTTCTCGGCTGACGGCAAGACGATCGACGGCCGATGGGAGCGCGGCATGGGCGCCGCCGGAGATGCGTGGGAGCTCGACTTCCCGATGACCTACGTCCGCAAATAGCTCGCGGGGCGGCGCTACGTGTTCGCCCTCGCCGTAGGTTTGCTACCTGACCGATGCCGCCGCTGATTGCATGGCGGCGATCCGACTGACCACGGCGTCGGCGAGGGCGTCGATGTCGGCCTCGGTCGCCGGGGTCGAGATCGCGCCCATCCCACGGGGCGCGAGATGGAAGCCGTCGACGAGGAGGCCGAGGAAGAGCGTCTCGGTCGCGGACAGGTCGCCCTCGCCCTGGAGCGTCGGCCCCGCGAAGACCTGGAAGAGCGAGGCGATCCCGTCGACCCGGGCGTCGAGATCGCGCGCCGCGAACGCGTCGGCCAGTCGGTCCCGCAGGCGCCCGCCGAGGCTCGCCAGGCGCTCGTATCGGTCGGGCGTCAGGTAGCGCAGGGTCGCGAGGCCGGCCGCGGCGCCGACGGGATTGCCGTTGAACGTCCCGCCGTGGCTCAGCGCGCCGGGCCGCCGGGCGTCGAAGCGATCCATGATCTCGGCCCGGCCGCCGAACGCCGCGAGCGGATAGCCGCCGCCGACGATCTTGCCGAGCGTCGTCAGGTCCGGCCGGACGCCGAACACGCCCTGGGCCCCGTTCGGCCCGATCCGGAAGGCGATGATCTCGTCGAAGATCAGGACGCGCCCCGATCCGATCGGCGTAGTCGCGCAGCAAGCGGAGGAACGCCGGGTCGGCCGCGCGGATGCCGCCGGCGCCCTGGACCGGCTCGATGATGATCGCGGCGACGTCGCGCTCGCGGCCGTTCAGCGCGGCCTCGACGCCGGCTGCGTCGTCCCACGGCAGCTCGATGACCAGGCCCGGAGATCCCGTCCGGCACGCCCGGAGTCCCGGCGAGCGCCGTGTCGTGGGTCCCGTGGTACGCCTGCTCGAACTTGGCGAGGAGCGGCCGACCGGTGAACGCGCGCGCCGCCCGAATGGCGAACATCGTCGCCTCGGTGCCGGAATTCGTGAACCGGATCCGCTCGACCGACGGCAGCCGGCGCCGGATCTCCTCGGCGAGCTCGATCTCGATCTCCGTCGGAGCGGCGAACGCCGACCCTCGCGGGACCTGCGCCTGGACTGCCGCGACGACGTCCGGGTGGGCGTGGCCGAGGATCAGCGACGTGTAGTTGCCGAGGAAGTCGCGGTACTCGTTGCCGTCGACGTCCCAGGTCCGCAGCCCCTCGCCGCGTGCCATGTACGGCGGGTAAGGCGGGTTGAAGATCGTCGTCCGCGTCGAGCCGCCCGGGATGCGAGGCGGTCGCTCGCTCGAACAGGGCGCGCGAGCCCGGCGTCCGGGCGAGGTAGGTGTCGATCAGGCTCATCGGCTGAGTGTGGCGTCCGACCGATACCATCGCAAGCTGCTCGCCGGGCGCGTTGCAATCGTGGCGCGAATGCCGACGATGTCCACGTGACGCGCAACGACGACGTCGGTTCGCCGCCGTCCGAGGATGTTCTTGCGGCATTTCGGGTGAGTGGACCACCGACTGCCCTGGCCGGCGGCCGAGGCCTGGCTTGGCGGGCCGGTCCGATCGTGGTCAAGCCCGCTGACACGAGCGAAGAGGATCTTGCCTGGCAAGCCCTGGTTCTCGGAGAAGTCCTACCCGACCGCGTTCGCATCAGTCGGCCTGAATCGTCCATCAGTGGGAAGTACATCGTCGCTGGCTGGAGTGCCTCCACCTTCTGCGTCGGCAGCCACGAGTCTCGCCGCTGGCCGGACATCATCGAGGCCGGGGTCCGCCTACACCGATCTCTGGCCCATATTGCTCGCCCCGAGTTCCTGGCTGGCCGAAGCGATCCTTGGGCCGTGGCCGACCGCGCCGCCTGGGGCGACATCTCCCTCGCTCCATATCGCGCAATGCCCCAGGTCGCCAGTCTCGAGACAGTGCTTGAGCCGATCGCAGCCCCGTCGCAGGTAATTCACGGCGATCTGACTGGGAATGTCCTGTTCGCCGATCCCTTACCACCAGCGGTGATCGACCTTGCGCCCTACTGGCGGCCAGCCGAATTCGCGACGGCGATCGTGGTCGCCGACGCGCTCGTCTGGGAGGGGGCTGACATCGCCGAGCTGAAGCCGACCACAGGCACAGACCGGTTCGGCCAGTTCCTGGTGCGCGCGATTCTGTATCGCATCGTCGCCGATCTGGTCACCGACCCCGACTCGATGGATGCTCTTGCAACCGCCTACGCCCCGGCCGTCAGCTTCGCACTTCGCCTGGCTCGGGACCACCGGTAGCCCATCCAGGCTCGGCTAGCGCTTCACTCGGTAGCGGAGGTAGACGAACTTTGAGTTGAAGGTGCGGGTCTCGACGAGTTCGAGGTCCACTCGGCGCTCGCGATGGGCAAAGAATGGAATGCCGCCGCCGACCAGCACCGGGTAGACGATGACCTGGTACTCGTCGATCAGGTCCAACGCGGCCGCTTCGGCGGCGAGCGTCGCGCCGCCGATTGCGATGTCGCCTTCCCGCGGCTCGGCTCGCAACCGCTCGATCTCCTCCGCCAGGCCGCCGGAGGCCAGGCGGGCATTGCCCTGCACCGCCGAAAGCGTGGTCGAGAACACCACCTTTGGGAGCGGGTTCCAGAGTGCCACCCACTCGAGCTCCGCGTCGTCGAGAGATTGCTCCTGTTCGGCGGTCTCCCAGTAGAGCATCGTCTCGTACAGCCGTCGTCCCATCAGGTGGACGCCGACCCCTCGAATCTCGTCGATCCAGAAGCGAAAGACCTCCGCGTCCGGCCCCGACCAGTCGAAGGTGCCGTCCGGTCCGACGATGTAGCCGTCAAGGGACATGCTCATCGAATAGGTCACGCTGCGCACAAGAGCTCCTCCTCGGTAACGGGTTCGACAATACGACTGCAGGACGCGGCAGAACTCATCGCGGGCTCAGCGGATTCCTCAGCTCTTGACATGTGACTTAGTAGTCACATATATTCGCCCCGTGACGGACGATCCGATGGCGCCGGCGTTTCGGGCCCTTGGCGACCCGAGCCGGCGGCTCCTTCTCGATCGGCTCTTCGAGCGCGATGGCCAGACGCTCGGTGAGCTGTGCGCCTACCTGCCGGCGATGACCCGGTTCGGGGTCATGCGGCACCTGGGCGTGCTGGAGGAGGCGGGTCTCGTCACGACGCGCAAGCAGGGCCGCGAGAAGCGGCATTTCCTGAACCCGGTCCCGATCCGGCTCGTTCACGACCGCTGGATCAGCAAGTTCGCCGAGCCCGTCGTCGGTGCGATGGCGGCAATGAAGACCCACCTGGAGGCCGAAACGATGTCCAGCCCCGATCACGTCTATGCCGTCTACATCAAGGCCGCGCCCGACCGGGTCTGGCGGGCGATCACCGATGGCGTCGAAACCGAGCAGTACTACTACGGCACCCGCGTGAGCTCCGATTGGTCGAAGGGCGGCCGGATCGTCTACGAGTACCCGGACGGGTCGGTCGCCGCCGACGGCGAGGTCCTCGACATCGACCCGGGCCGGCTGGTGACGATGACATTCCACGCCCGATGGGATCCCGAGGTCGACGCCGCCGGGCCGGTTCGGATGACCTGGGCGATCGAGCCGACCGAGGACGGGAGCTCGAAGCTGACCGTCACGACCGCGGGACTCGTCGCCGGCTCGAAGATGGCCGAAGAGTTCAGCGGCGGCATCGTCTACATCGTGTCGGGCCTGAAGACACTCGTCGAGACGGGCGCGCCGATGGCGGTCCCGGTCGAGGCGAGCTGAAGCGTCGGCGATGCCGCCGATATTCGGCTGGCTGATCGTTTCGCCACAGGCGAGCGTGGGTCCGCTCAAGTTTCGACGGAGGATCGTCAATTCGTGACCGGAGCCACGCTCGCATATCCAGATCCGATCCGACAGGGTGATATCGGTGCTCCTCCGGCACCCAGCGCCCCTCCAAACTCGTTGACGTTGAAACTAACGCGCGCGCATACTCGTATCTAACCCTGCGGACCTCCGGCCGGAGCCACGTAACCCGTCTCGGCCCGGCCGTCGGCCCGATCGTCACCGCCGTGCACGCCCCGTTTCGAGGGCGCCGTCAAGGCCTGTGGGTGAGGAGGACGATCGCGCGATGATTCCCGCTCAATTCGACTATGTGCGTCCCGCCGACCTCGACGAGGCACTGAAAATCCTCACCGAGCGCGAGGGAGAAGCCAAGCTCCTCGCCGGCGGCTACAGCCTCATCCCATTGCTCAAATTGCGGCTCGCCCAGCCCGGCCTCCTCGTCGACCTGCGCGACGTCGGAGGTCTCGACGGCATCGTCCAAACCGACGATGAGCTCCGCGTCGGTGCTCGCGCGACGCACCGCCAGATCCACGAGCACCCGGACGTCGTGGCCCGGTACCCGCTGCTCCACGACGTCTCGGGCGGGATCGGCGATCCCCAGGTCCGCAACTGGGGGACGATCGGTGGCTCGTGCGCCCATGCCGACCCATCCTCGGACTGGCCGGCGGCGCTCCTTGCCGTCAACGCCCAGATCGTCTGTCGCGGCACCGGCGGCGAACGCGTCATCGCCGCCCGCGACTTCTTCATCGACACGTTCCAGACCGCGATCGAGCCGACCGAGGTCCTGACCGAGATCCGATTCGGACGCCCGGGTCGCGGGGCCGGAACCGCGTACCGCAAGCTCGAGCGCCGAGCCGGCGACTTCGCGACGGTCGGCGTTGCCGCCGGCGTGATCCTGACCGCCGACGGAGCGGATCGACCACTCCGGCATCGGCGTGACCGGTGTAGCCGATACGCCGTTCGCAGCCACGGACGCCGAGGCCGTGCTCAAGGGCCAGCGCCCCTCCGAGGACCTCTTCCGCCAAGCGGGCGACGCCGCCGCGGCGCAGAGCCGCCCGGCGACCGACAGCCACGGACCGGCCGACTACAAGCGGGCGATGGTCTCGGAGATGACCGTCCGCGCGCTTCGGGCCGCCACCGACCGCGCTCTCGCCTGAGGCAGGAGGACGACGTGACGACTCAACACATCACGCTCACCGTCAACGGCGAGACCCGCGAGGCGGACGTCGAACCGCGGCTCCTCCTCGTCCATCTGCTCCGGGATAACTTCCTGCTGACAGGCACGCACATCGGCTGCGACACGAGCAACTGCGGTGCTTGCACGATCCACGTGAACGGCGAAAGCGCCAAGTCCTGCACGATGCTCGCGGTCCAGGCCGACGGCGCCGAGATCAAGACCATCGAGGGCATGGCCGACGGAGCGACGCTTCACGCGCTCCAGCAGGCCTTCTGGGACCAGCACGGCCTCCAGTGCGGCTTCTGCACGCCCGGAATGATCATGCAGGCCGCCTGGCTGCTCGATCAGAACGAGAAACCGAACGAGGCGGAGATCCGGGAGGGGATCAGCGGCAACCTCTGCCGCTGCACCGGCTACGTGAACATCGTCAAGGCCATCCAGCAGGCGTCCGGCCAGCTGGAAGCGGGCGAGTCGGCGCCGGTCGAAGCGGCCGAGACCATCGAAGCGGCTCCGGCGAGCTGAGCGGGGAGTGACGAGATGACGGAGACGCTCCAGACCACCCCCGAAGTCGGCGGGATGGGCCACTCGGTCAAGCGCAAGGAGGATCCGCGGTTCATCCGCGGCGCGGGCCAGTACATCGACGACCTCGTCCTGCCGGGGATGCTCTGGCTCGACATCGTCCGCAGCCCGTACGCCCACGCGAAGATCAAGTCGATCGACAGCTCGGAGGCGTTGAAGGTCCCGGGTGTCGCTGCCGTCGTCACCGGCAAGGACCTCGAGGGCTACAAGCTCCACTGGATGCCGACTCTGGCGGGCGACATGCAGATGGTGCTGCCGACCGACACGGTCATGTACCAGAGCCAGGAGGTCGCGGCCGTCATCGCGACGAGCCGCTACGCCGCCGCCGACGGCGTCGCCGCGGTCCTCGTCGACTACGAGCCGCTGCCGGTCATCGTCGACCCGCACAAAGCCCTCGAGAAGGACGCATTCGTCCTCCGGCCGGACCGCGCCGCCGACAAGCAGAACAACCACATCTGGCACTGGGAATCGGGCGACAAGGCAAAGGCCGACGCGGCCCTCGCCAGCGCCGACGTCACGATCTCCGAGGACATCTACATTCCCCGGATCCACGTCGCCTCGATCGAGACGTGCGGCTGCATCGCCGACTGGGATCCGATTCGCCAGCAGCTCACCCTGCACATGACCAGCCAGGCGCCCCACGCGATCCGCACGGTCCTCGCGCTGGTGGCGGCCGGCGCCGGGCTCCCGATCTCGGAGCAGAACATCCGGGTCAAGACCCACGACATCGGCGGCGGATTCGGCGGCAAGGTCCCGGTCTACCCCGGCTATGTCCTCGCCGTCGCGGCCTCGTTCCTCATCGGCAAGCCGGTCAAGTGGATCGAGGATCGCTCGGAGAACCTCCAGGCCGACTCGTTCGCTCGCGACTACCACATCCACGCCGAGATGGGCGCGACGAAGGAAGGCAAGATCACCGGGCTCAAGGTCAAGACCATCGCGGACCACGGCTACAGCGATGCCGCGGCCGACCCGTCGAAGTTCCCGGCGGGCCTCTTCAACGTCATCACCGGCTCGTACGACTTCGACAACGCGTTCGTCGAGGTCGACGGGGTCTACACGAACAAGCCGCCGGGCGGCGTCGCGTATCGCTGTTCGTTCCGGGTGACGGAGGCCGTCCACGCGATCGAGCGGATGGTCGACATCCTCGCCCACGACATCGGCAAGGACCCGGCCCAGCTCCGGATGGAGAACTTCATCCAGCCGGAGCAGTTCCCGTACAAGACACCAACCGGCTGGGAGTACGACTCCGGCAACTACCCCGGCGCCCTCAAGAAGGCGATGGAGATCATCGACTACGCGGGGCTCCGCAAAGAGCAGGCCGAGAAGCGTGAGCGCGGCGAGCTCATGGGCATCGGCATCAGCTCGTTCACCGAGATCGTCGGGGCCGGGCCGTCCCACGACTTCGACATCCTCGGGCTGAAGATGTTCAATTCGTGCGAGATCCGGGTCCACCCGACCGGCAAGGTCCTCGCCCGGATCGGGGTCCAGACGCAGGGCCAGGGCCACGAGACGACGTTCGCCCAGATCATCGCCGAGGAACTCGGCTTCCCGGTCGCCGACATCAAGATCGAGTACGGCGACACGGACACCGCGCCGTACGGCCTGGGCACCTACGCCTCACGCTCGACGCCGGTCGCCGGCGCGGCCACGGCAATGGCCTCCCGCAAGATCAAGGACAAGGCCCGCAAGCTCGCCGCGCACCTGCTCGAGGCGAACGAGGACGACCTCGAGTGGACGAACGGCAAGTTCAGCGTGAAGGGCTCGCCGGACCGGTCGAAGACGATCCAGGAGATCGCCTTCGCGGCCTACACGAACCATCCGCAGGGGATGGAGGCCGGCCTCGAGGCGGTCGACTACTACGACCCGCCGAACCTGACGTTCCCGTTCGGCGAGCTACATCTGCGTCGTCGACATCGACAAGGGGACCGGCCAGGTTCACATCCGCCGCTTCGTGGCGGTCGACGACTGCGGCAACATCATCAACCCGATGATCGTCGACGGCCAGATCCACGGCGGCCTGACGATGGGGCTGGCGCCGGCCCTGTACGAGGAGATCACGTACGACGAGAACGGCCAGAACCAGGCCGGCACGTTCATGGATTACCTCCTGCCGACGGCGATCGAGACGCCCGCCTGGGAGGTCGCCAAGACCGTGACGCCGTCGCCCCATCACCCGATCGGTGCGAAGGGGGTCGGTGAGTCGGCGACCGTCGGCGCTCCGCCGGCGATCGCGAACGCGGTCGTCGACGCCCTGTGGCACCTCGGCGTGCGCAACATCGACATCCCGATCACGCCGCAGAAGGTCTGGAAGATCCTGCGCGACAACGGAGTCACCGCCTGACCGCGCCCGACAACCGGGCGGGCGCGGGCCTCTTCGCGCGCGCCGCGGAGCTCGCTCAGGCGCGACGGCCGTTCGTCTTCGCGACGGTCGTCGCGGTCGCGCGGCCAACGTCGGCGCGGCCGGGAGCGCACGGCATCGTCCACCCCGACGGCACCATCGAGGGCTGGGTCGGCGGCTCGTGCGCCCAGCCGGTCGTCGTCCGCGAGGCGCTCCACGCCCTCGCCGACGGCCAGCCGCGCCTGCTCCGCCTGTCAAGGACGCGCCGGCCGAGGGCCGGCGCGGCGACGGAATCATCGAGCTCGTCATGACCTGCCATTCCGGGGGAACGCTGGAGATCTACGTGGAACCGAACCTCCCGGCACCGCTCCTCTGGGTCACCGGTACGACGCCGATCGCGAGCGCCCTCGTCGATCTCGGGTCTGCGGCCGGCTTTCGAGTGACGGTGTTCGATCCGATCGCCGACGCCGGGGCGTTCCCGAACGCCACCGCCGTGCTCACCGACACGAACCTCGTCGCAGTCGACCCCGAGTCGAGCCCGTACATCGTCGTGGCGACGCAGGGCCAGTGGGACGAGGAGGCGCTCGCCGGCGCACTCCGCCGCGATGCGCGCTACGTCGGGCTCGTCGCGTCACCGACGAGGGCGGCGGCCGTCAGATCGTGGCTGCGCGAGGAGACCGGCCTGGCCGAAGAGCGGCTGGCGGCGCTCCGAGCTCCGGCCGGGCTGGATCTCGGGGCGGAGACCGCCGAGGAAGTCGCCCTCTCGATCCTCGCCGAGCTCGTCCAGGTCCGGCGCGGTCGGGCCGACTTCGTCGCGTCGCCCGGGCCCGCGACCGTCGCTGGCGCGGCAGGCGGCGTCGCCCCGATGATCGCCGCGCCGGACGACATCGTGCTGCTCGATCCGGTCTGCGGCATGACGGTCGACCGCGATCACGCGAGGCACCTCGCCGAGCACGACGGCACCGTCTATGCGTTCTGCAGCCTCGGCTGCCGGACGCGGTTCGTCAAAGATCCCGCATCCTTCCTGTCGACGCCGGCCGATGCCGGAGCGCCCATGAGCGCCAAGGAGACTCGATGAAGTTCGAAGGCACCGTCGAGATTCGGGCCCCGCGCGATCGCGTCTTTGCATTCCTAATGGACGCGAACCAGGTCGGGCCGTGCGGTCCGGGGGTCGAGACCATCGAGGTCGTCGACGAGACGCATTTCAAGGCCAAGGCCAAGGTCGGGATCGGCTTCATCAGCGCCCGCTTCAACGTCGACATGGAGATCGCCGAACGTGAGCCACCGAACCGGGCGGTGATCAAGGCCCACGGCCAGGCGCCGGGCAGCGCCGTCGACGGGACGGCGACGATGACGCTCCGCGACGGGGCCGACGGCGTCACCGTCATGGACTGGGCGGCCGACGTGCTGATCGGCGGGTCGCTCGCCAGCGTCGGCGCCAGGATGATCGAGGGGACCGCCAACAAGATGATCGGCCAGACCTTCGAATGCATCCGAACCAAGCTGGAAGCCTGAGCGCCGGCTGAGCGTGGAGCGCCTCCTCCGGGTCGTCGGCCCGGTTGCGACCAACGTCCACGTTCTCGCCGACCCTCGAACGCGCGAGGCGATCGCGATCGACACCGCGACCCCGTCGCTTGCCTGGATTCGAGAGGAATTGGAGCAGCGCGACTGGACGCTGAAGCTCATCGTCTCGACCCACGGCCACTGGGATCACATTGGCGACAACGCCGCGGTTGCGGCCCACACGGGCGCGGACATCGCGGTCCACCCCCTCGACCGGCCGCGCCTCGAGCACCCGCAGCCGCTGTTCGCCCCGTTCGAGATCCCGCCGTCGGTGCCGGCTGTCGAGCTCGCCGAGGGCGGCGAGATCCGCTTCGGCGACATTCGCCTGACGGTCCTGCACACGCCCGGCCACACCGAGGGTTCGGTCTGCCTCCAAGCCGTCGACGAGGGGATCCTGTTCAGCGGCGACACGCTCTTTGCCGGCGGCTGGGGCCGGGTCGACCTGCCCGGCGGCGACCCCGCTCTGATGGTCGAGTCGGTCGGCCGGCTCACGTCGCTCGACGATCGGACGACGGTCCTGCCGGGCCACGGCCAACTGACGACGATCGGCCGCGAGCGGGCCTGGATGGAGCTCGTCCGCGACGGGCGGCGGCTGTTCGCCTAGGCGCGGAGGAGCGAGGCGTCCCTAGGGTCCGTTGACGAACCCGGTGGTGTTGACGACCTCGAACATCGAGCCCGTGATCCCGTGGAGGTCGTGGAGATCGTCGTCGTCCCAGCGCGGATCGGGGGCACCCGAGACGTAGTAGGCGGAGCCGTTGTCGGCGAGGATCATCCCGTACCGCTTCAGGGCCCGAAGGATGACCCGCGACTGCGGGCCGTAGCCGCTGATGTCGACGTTCGCCTTGAGCCGGAGGCGAAGGCCCATCGGCGGGTAGGAGGCGCCGGTCAGCGAGCTCGCGTCGTGGCGAGCCGGGTAGATGTGCGCCTTACGGGTCTCCGGGACCGTGAACCGGAGCGCGTGAGCGATGACGCCCGGCGGCCACCTCGTCGTAGCGGGCGAGCCCCGGGTAGATCGGCAGGCCGGCCGCATCGGCCGAGGTCCAGCCGTCCGGCCGGAGCGCGTTCGAGCGAAGGTCGAAGATCGCCCCGGACCCTGCACGCCAGGCACCGGAGACCTTCTGGGCCGCGAACAGCTCCCAGAGCCGGCAGGCCTCGGTGTCGATCATGAGGATGTGGCGGTCGCCCGCGGCCCCGGCGCCCTCGATCTTCGGTGAGGCGGGGATCGGGTAGGGGCCCGCATCCGACTCGGCCGGCCAGGTGAACGTCACGTTGCTGCGCGGCGTCGCCGCGGTGACGGGGTTGATCGGGATGCCGTAGCCGGCGTACGTCCCGAAGTCCGGATGGAGGTAGCGGGTCAGGCCCATGCGGTTCATCAACGTCGCCGAGTCGCTCCGAACCGGGAGCGCGTCGACCCGCCGGTTCCAGACGTTCGTGGCCGGCAGGATCGTGCAGCTGCCGATGATCCCGCGCCCGGTCACGGTGGGCGAGTCCCGGGCAACGACCGTCCCGATCGACCCCGCGACGAGGGCCGTGGCCAGGATGGCGACGACGAGGCCGCGCGGTCGAGACGGAGTCAGGCGGGACATGAGCCGAATCGTGCCTCACGGCAGTCGGCAAGGACCCTGACCCGATGGTCCCGATCGGTGACCGCGATCACCGCGTCAGAGCGGCTTCCGGTACGCGATTCCCGTGCGGTAACGGCGGAAGCCAAGCGACTCGTAGAGCCGCAGCGCCCCCGACAGGTTCTCCGCGTCGACGCCGAGCGCGGCCTCGTCGAGCCCGCGGGCGCGAAGCTCCCTGAGCGAATCCGCGATGAGCGCGGCGGCCAGGCCGCGACGGCGCCACGGCCGGCGGACGGAGATGTGCTCGAGCCAGCCACGACGGACGCCGAGCTTCGCGTTCTCCTCGTCGAAGACGAAGTTCATCACCGACCCCGCCACCTCGTCGCCGATCCCAGGCGACCCGCCACATCGACGTATCGATGCCGGGCGTCGAGAACCAGCCGACGAAGTCCTCCTCGGTTCGCTCGCCCGCGTCCCAGTGGTCGCGAAAGGCTTCCGTGTCCGCGTCCCAGATCCGCCGATGGTCGGCCTCGACGACGGGCCGGACCTCGAGCCCTTCGGGCAACGGCGCATCGGGAATCGGGTCGGACAGGTCCCGGACCATCATGAAGCCGTATCGGACCTGCTCGTAGCCCTCCGCCTTGAGCAGGGCGACGGCGCCCAGCTGTGTGTCACTGACCCACCTGGTGATGGCGTGCGGTTCCGAACCGGCCCATTCGCCGGCGGCCTCGCGCGAGCGAGCCTCCGTCCAGTGGAGCAGGGCCCGCCCGATGCCGCGGCGACGCTGCTCGGGCCCAACCCAGCCGTCGATCTCGTGCTGGACCACGCCCGCGCGGACGCGGCCACTCCGGATCGTGCCGCCGACGAGCTTGCCGTCGACCTCGGCGACGAGCATGTCGCGTGCCGGGTCGAAGGGGCCAGGCTGGTGCTCCAGCTCGTTCCGAAGGTCTTCGACCGACGGCAGGTAGTTGTCCTGGTCGGCGAGGTCCGCCTCGACGATGAGGTCGGCGAGCGGCGCGACGTCGCGGTCCATGTCGAACGGGCGGAAGCTCAGCCCGGCGACCGGCGGGCCGTCCGGGAGCCGGACCGTCGCGTCGGCCCTGGTGTTCGTCGGCATCACCAACCCTCCCTCCCGTATTTCGCTTCCATGTGCTTCCCGACGGACTTGCTGATCGTCCGCCAGCGGCGGCGTTCCGCCTCGCGGGCGAGATGGTCGACGCGCCGCTCCAAGTGCCGCGCCTCGCGCTCGAGCTTCTTCCAGCCCTCGAACCGGCTGGCATCGAGATCGCCGTCGGCGATCGCCGCCACAACGGCGCAGCCGGGCTCGCCGGCATGGCCGCAGTCCGAGAACTTGCACGTCGCGGCGAGCGCGTCGATGTCGGCGAACGAGCGCTCGAGGCCGGCATCCGCGTCCCACAGGCCGAGCTCGCGCATCCCGGGCGTGTCGAGCACGAGCCCGCCGTCCGGCATCCGGTGGAGCTGGCGCCGGCTCGTCGTGTGGCGGCCGCGGGCGTCGTCCTCGCGGATCTCGCGGACCGCGGCCACCTCGTCGCCGGCGATCGTGTTGACCAGCGTCGACTTGCCGACCCCGGACGATCCGACGAACGCGACGGTCGCGCCGGGCGTGATGTGCGCCCGGAGCTCGTCGATCCCGCGGCCGTCGATCGCGCTGACGACGATGATCGTCACGCCGACGGCGACCGACTCGACGATCGGCCAGCGTCGCCTCGAGATCCTCACCGAGGTCGGCCTTGGAGAGGACCACGACCGGTTGCGCCCCGCTCTCCCAGGCCAGCGCCAGATAGCGCTCGAGACGGCGCAGGTTCAGGTCCTGGTTGAGGGACGCGACGACGAACACCACGTCGACGTTCGCGGCGAGGACCTGGGCGACCGATCGGACGCCCGGCGCGTGACGAAGCACGCTCGTCCGGCGCGGCAGAACGGCGTGGACGGAGGCGCCGTCCTCGCGCGTCTCGACGGCGACCCAGTCGCCGACCGCCGGGTAGGCAGCCGGATCGTCGCCGGCGTCGAACCGATAGCGGCCGGTGACGCTGGCCCGACGCTCGCCGCCGGCCGTCTGGACGATGTACGAGCCGCGGTCCTCCGCCACGACGCGCGCCGGCTCGAAGCCGGCGGCGGCGTGGGCGGCGAACGCGGTCGAGATGTCGCCCGTCCAGCCGAATGCGGCGAGGTCAGTGGCGGTGGCGGTCATCAGCCGACCCTCTTGAGCTTGCCGGTCCGCTTGGCGTAGCGCTCGGCGCGGCCGAACGCCCAGAGGCCGAACGGGATGAAGACGATGCCCATGACGATGAGCGGCCACACGTCGTGGACCAGCTCGCCGACCGTTGCGCCGTCGATCAGGCCGTGCCGGACGCCGTCGAGGACGTACGTCGCGGGCGACAGCCGGGAGAGGACCTGCATCCAGCCCGGCAGCACGTCGACCGAGTAGTAGACGCCCGATACGAGCAGGAGGCAGGACTGGAGGACGAACGTCATCTGCGCCCCGCGCTCCACGTACAGCAGCGGCAGGATCGCGGCGATCATGCCGATCCCGACGAAGCTGAACGAGCCGAGCAGCATGAACAGCCCGACGGTCGCGAGGTTCGCGCCGGAGAAGTCAAGCTGCGGGAAGAAGAGCAGCAGGACGATGAGGATCACGGCGGTGTGGATCAGCCCGTAGAGCATCGCGTAGAGGACGGAGCCCAGGAGCTGCGACGAGCGCCGGATCGGCGCCATCATCGTGTACTCGAGGGTGCCCTCCCAGCGCTCCACGGAGATCGTTTCCGCGATCCACGAGAAGACGACGGACAGGTAGTTCCAGAAGATCGCGCCCACCATCAGCAGCAGGATCAGCCGCGGGCTGCCCTGGTCGGCTCCGATGAGCGAGATTGAGAGCGCGCCCGCCACCGAGTAGACCAGGAAGGCGACTTCCCAGCCCCAGTAGCGGCGAGTCAGAAAGAAGTTGCGCTCGACGAAGGCATACGAGGCCTTCAGCTCATGGGCGACGCTGAACACGGTGGTTCTCCTGCGAGGGGAGCTGGCCCGATCCTCAGCGGAATCGGGCCAGCTCGAGGGACTGCTCGCCGGCCAGCCGCTCGCCAACTCGGACGAGGGACTGCCCAACGGCCAGTCGGAACGAACGACGGGGCTGGCGCGGTGCCTGCCGGGCGGCGGCCGCGGCGCGAAGGTCGTCTTCGCGGGCGGCGTTGGCCAGGAACAGGGCCAGCGGGTACAGGCGTTGGTTCTCCATTGCTATCTCACCTCCTTTCATTCGTCGTTGTCGTCGGACTCGTCCTCGACGTCCTCGTCGAGTGACCGACCGGTGTAGGTCATGAACACGTCGTGCAGGGTCGCGTCCGTCTGTGTTCGGGTGCCCTCGGATGCGATGAGGCCGTCCGGGGTGTCCTCGGCGACGACGCGACCGCCGTCGAGGATCGTGATTCGGTTGCAGAGGCGCTCTGCCTCGGCGAGGTCGTGCGTCGTGAGCACGATCGACGTGTCGTGCGTCTCCTGTAGTTCTTCGATAAACGTCTGGACGTCGAGCTTCGAGCGTGGGTCGAGGCCTGTGGTCGGCTCGTCAAGCAGGAGGAGCGATGGGCTCGTCAGCAGGGCTCGCGCGATCGCGACCTTCTGCTGCATGCCCCGGCTCATCTGCTCGACCGGCCGGCCGACGCGCTTCTCCGCGATGCCCAGGCGGCCGAGGATCTCGATCGCCTCCCGCCTGGCGTGGCCTGCGTTCTTCCCGTAGAGACGGGCCGCGAACAGCAGGTTTTCCATCGGGCTGAGCTTCTTGAAGAACGCGGCGTCGACGCTGACCCGATTGATCAGCCGCTTGACGGCCATCTCCTCGCGGACGATGTCGTGGCCGAAGACTTCGACCCGACCTTCGTCGAGGGTGAGGAGACCGCTCACCAGGCGGATGAGGGTCGACTTGCCGGACCCGTTCGCACCGAGAATGCCGTGGATGCCACCCCGCTCGAGGCGGAGGGACACGTTGGCGATCGCGGTGACGGGCTTGCGCTTGCGACCCACCGTGAACCGCTTCGTGACGCCGTCGATGACGAGCGCGGGAAGGGCCTCGTGGCCGGCGAGCGCGCCGACGGAGTCGACGGGCCTCGCGATATTCGGTTGCTGGACCAATGTGGCGGTCACGGTTCGCGCTCCTGGGTTGCTGCGTTGACGGTGGGTTGAGGCGGAGAATCAACAGAGCCGCGGGCCCCGCTGACGCTCTTGCGTCGGGTGGGCCTCGCGGCTCTGGATGCACGTCCCGATGGGGAGAGGCATCAAAAAAGCCGGGGGCCCGATCTGGCCCACGGCTCGTGGCTCGCGTCTGGCGGTTGACCGCCTCTTGCTAGCTCGAGATGGGCGCAAATCTCCCGATGGCGTCGCCACTGAGTGGCGCCATCCTGCGCGGGATCCGGAAGAACTCTGTCATTCGGAGCCGCCTCCACTGAGCTAGACATGGCGAGCGATCTGCGCGCCGGTCGGGAGTCTACGCGCCGCGCAAAGCGAGTGTCAACCCTGAGCCGCGAGGATGTCGGGAAAGCGACACCGGGCGACGGCCGCGGGCCGCACTATGCTGCGATCAGTCCGTCGAACGGAGTCGTCAGGTGCCGCCGCTGGACCCCATTCCGGAGTTCGATCTCTATGCCGAGCTGAAGGTCGCGCCCGACGCGGACGCGGCGGCGATCGAGCGGGCATGGCGGGCCGGCGTTCGCTCCGTCCATCCCGACCGGGCGATCACCGGTGACGAACGCGCCGCGACGACGCGGACCGCCCGGTTGAACATTGCCCGCGAGTGGCTGATGGATCCAACGAAGCGGGCACGGTACGACCTGCTTCGTCGACCCGGCCCGAGGATCGAGATCCCGACCATCGACCCGCTGGGCGCGTGGCCGGCGCGTCCGCGACGGCGTCCGCCCCACTGGCTGACGCTCCTCTCGCAGGCCGTCCTGGTCGCGGTCGTTGATCGCGACCGTCACGCTGGCGCCTGGGCGTCGGAACCAACGTCCTGACGCTCGTCGCGTTCACTCGTCAGCGCCGTCGTCGTGATGTTCGGCGGGGTGTACGTGGGAGTCTGGGTCCTCGTCGGGGCGGTCTATCGGCGGTTCAACAACTGACGGGTCAGAGCTCGCGACGGACGATCACCCGGCGGACCTTCGATTGCGGCGAGTCGATTTCCCTGACGACCTTGAAACCCGCCGCCTCGAACGTCGACAGGAGTCCGGTGTAGCCGAGCGCGGCGGGAACGCGGCCGTCGCCCGGGTCGACCGGGTAGGCCTCGAGACCCGGCGCCCCGTGGTCGACCGCGTACGCCATCGCCGCGTCGAGAAGCTGGCTCGTCAGGCCCTGGCCGCGCTCGCGTTTCGAGACCACGAAGCACACGACCGACCAGACCGGGAGGTCGTCGATCCTGGGCCGGACTCGTGAATTCGTCAGCCGCTCGTAATCGTCGCGCGGGGCGAGGCTGACCCACCCGACGGGCGTCGCCTCACCATCCCGATAGGCGAGGAGGCCGGGCGCCGGATCGCGCCCCTCCTCGACGAGGCGCTGGAAGCCGTTCGCGCGTCTCGCGCGTATTCGCAAACGACCAGTCCTTCGAGCGGATTCGCCAGTACATGCACCAGCATGTCTTCGGGTCGCCGCCCTCGCCGAAGAGGGCCGCCACGTCGTCCCAGCGATCCGGCGTCAGGGGCACGATCTCGAGCGCGGCGGCGCCGTCAGCGGTTGGCACGGCCGCATCCTAGCCGATCGATCTGCCAGCGCCTGTCATGATTCCGGCCATGGACGACGAGGCGGTGCGAGCCCAGACATGGCCGGCTCCGGCCGCGCCGCTCGATCGTCGAGCTGATCGCCGACGGCGTCCTCGACGCGGAGCTCGCGGCGCTGGCATGGCGCCTGATCGAGGCGCGAGTCCCGATCGTGGTCGGCGGGCTCGCCCGCGGAGCCGGCAAGTCGACGTTGCTCGAGGCCCTGCTCGATTTCCTCCCCGCGTCGGTGCGCCGGATCGACCTCGCCGGACAGGCCGAAGACTTCGCCTGGCTGCCGGAGGCGGCGGCACTCGGGTGGCCACCCACCGGCCCGACCGTCGCGAGCTCCCCGCCGGTCAGCCCCGCGACGTCGTATCTCGTCGCGGCAGAGCTGTCCGAGCATCTCCCGATCTACACCTGGGGAGCGGCCGCGCGAACCCTGGTCAGGGCGGCCACGATCGGGTACGGGATCGGCGCGACGATCCACGCTGACCGGCTCGAGGAGGTCCACGACGATCTCCGCGGCACGGCCGGTCGGCCTGACCGACGACGAGCTGTCGTACCTGGGATTGGTCATGATCGTGCGAGCCTGGCGCGAACCGGACGGCGCCGTCCGGCGCCGGGTCGTTGCCGCGCATTACGAGCGACCCGTCGGCCGGGACGAGCACGGCCACGTCCAGCGCCTGCCACCGGCCGTCGTCGCAGCGAGGGATGACGACTCCGACGCCCTGGAGCACTTCGCCTGGGGCGTGATGCCGGAGCTGGCAATACGGGTCGGCCAGAAGGCAGGCGACCTCGAGCTGGACCTGGCAGAACGGGCGCAGCTGCTGCGAGCGCTCGTCGCGGCGGGCACGACCGACGTGGACGCCGTCCGACGGGCGATTCAGCTCCACGCTGCTACCACGGTGCCGGGGCCGGATCACCGCCACATCCAGTGAGCCGTACGTGGCTCCCGCGCGTGCGGTGCCGGCCCGCACCGGGACCGTTTGACGACCCGCAAGACCGGTCGTACGCTCGCCGCCCGTGACCCGCCACCCCGTCGAACCGACCGGCCTGCCCGCGACCCTCGGGGAGTTGCGTGCCTCCGGCTGGGAGAGCCGGACGGTCAAGGCGGAGCTCCGGGCAAACCTCCTGGCGCGCCTCGCCTCGGGCCGCGGGATCATGCCGGGCATCGTCGGCTACGAGGACAGCGTCGTTCCGGCGATCGAGAACGCGATCGTCGCCGGCCAGGATCTCGTGTTCCTCGGCGAGCGCGGCCAGGCGAAGACGCGGATGGCGCGGCTGCTCGTGGATCTGCTCGACGAGTGGCTGCCGGTCGTCCGCGGCGGCGAGCTCAACGACGATCCGTACGGACCGATCAGCCCGTCCGGACGCGCCGCGATCGACGAGCACGGCGACGAGACGCCGATCGACTGGCTCCCGCGGGACCGGCGCTACGCGGAGAAGCTCGCGACACCCGACATCACGATCGCCGACCTCATCGGCGAAGTGGATCCGATCCGCGTCGCCGAGGGCCGCTACCTCAGCGACGAGCTGACGCTCCACTACGGCCTCATCCCGCGCTCGAACCGCGGCATCTTCGCGATCAACGAGCTGCCGGACCTCGCCGAGCGAATCCAGGTCGGCCTGCTCAACATCCTCGAGGAGCGCGACGTCCAGATCCGCGGTTTCACGGTCCGGCTGCCGCTCGACCTCTTCGTCGTCGCATCGGCCAATCCGGAGGACTACACGAGCCGCGGCCGGATCATCACGCCCCTCAAGGATCGCCTCGGGACGCAGGCCCGGACGCACTACCCGCGAACGCTCGAGCACGAGCTCGCGATCGTCCACCAGGAGAAGCAGCGCTTCGAGGCGCGCGAGGGTGAGCCCGCGATCGCCGTCCCGGCGTTCATGGAGGAACTGCTCGCGGAGCTGACCCACCTCGCCCGCCGATCGCCGGAGATCAGCCAGCGATCCGGGGTCAGCGTCCGGGTCACGGTCGCAAACGCGGAGGTCCTCGAGGCGGCCGCCCTCCGACGCGCCGTCCGGCTCGGGGAGTCGGTCGCCTCGCCGCGGGTCTCGGACCTCGGAGCGGTCATCGCCTCGACGGTCGGCAAGATCGAGCTCGAATCGGTCGGCGACGAGGCGCCCGAGGAGCGCGTCGTCGAGCGACTCATCACGAAGGCGCTCTACGCGACGTTCGGCCGGCGAGTGCCGATCGATGACCTCGACGACGTCGTGCTCGCCTTCGAGGATGGCCTGGTCGTCGAGACCGGCGAGGGAGTTCCGTCGCGCGAGTACGTGGTCTGGATGCGCGAGATTCCGGGGCTCCACGAGGCGATCCGGCGGCTGGGCGCGTTCGACGTCACCGACGGCGCGGAGGAGCCAAGCGTCGTCGCGTCGGCGGTGGAGTTCATCTTCGAGGGGCTGCACCTCTCGCGCCGGATCAACAAGGACCGGGCGGCAACCGGCACGGTCTACCGGCGATGAACGCCGGCGGCCGGCCGTCAGCCGAGCGCCATGACCTCCTACGTCCCTGACCGGCACGATCTCGACGGCGCGACCGCGGCCGGGTCGGCGCGCGATCCGCTCCTCGCCCGGGCAGCCCGCTACGCCCGCTGGGACGGCAGCCAGACGATCCCGGCGCTCGACGCCGACGAGATCATGGACGCCCTGGCCGACGACGTCATGGCCGAAGGCGACCTCGGCGAGGCGCTCCGGCGGCTGATGGAACGCGGCTGGCGCGGCCGCGACCCGACGCGACCCGATCTCCACGGCCTCGACGACCTCCGCGAGCGACTCCGTCGGAGCCGCGAGGAGCTCCAGGAGCGCTATCAGCTGGGCGACGTGCTCGCCGACGTCAGGCAGGAGCTCGAGGAGATCGTGGCCGACGAGCGGGCCGGCATCGAGCGCCGCCTCGACGACGCGGCCACGCCGCCCGAGGGCGCCGCGGTAGACCAGAAACTCAGCTCGATGCTGCGCGACGCCGCCGCCCGCCGGCTCGACCAGCTCGAGGCGCTGCCCAAGGACGTCGGTGGCCGGATCCGCGCGCTGGAGGAGTACGACTTCATGGAGCCGGCGGCGCGCGATCGGTTCGCGGCGCTCACGGATCGGCTCCGCCGCCAGACCCTCGATCGGTTCGTGGAGGGCCTGTCCGAGGCGATCCAGGGCACGACCCCGGAGGACCTCCAGGCGAACCGGGAGATGGTCCGAGACCTCAACTCGCTCCTCGAGGACCGCCTGGAGGGCCGGGAGCCGAGCCAGGACGAGGTCGACGACTTCCTGGCCCAGCACGGCCGGTTCTTTCCCGGCGCCCGGACGCTCGACGACATCGTCGAGCAGCTGACCCAGCGGATGGCGGCGATGCAGTCGCTCCTCCGCTCGATGACCCCCCAGCAGCGCGCCGAGCTCCAATCGATGATGGACGCGCTGCTCCGCGACGATCGGCTCCGCTGGGATCTCGCCCGGCTCGCGGCGAACATGGACCAGCTGATGCCGGACGGCCTCGGCGAGGGCTACGACTTCAGCGGCGAGGAGGGGCTGGGCCTGGAGCCGGCCCTCGAGCAGATCGGGCGGCTCCAGGCGCTCGATGCGCTGGAGGACTCGCTCGCCGACGTGGCGAGCCCCGGCGACCTCGCGGACCTCGACCGCGACCGCGTCCGCGAGCTCCTCGGCGATGAGTCCGCCCGCGACCTCGACGCGCTCGACGAGCTGGCCCGCGAGCTGGAACGGGCCGGCTACCTCGGCCGGCGGGGCGATCGGCTCGAGCTCACGCCGCGCGGCAGCCGGCGCATCGGCCAGAAGGTCCTCGACGACCTGTTCTCGCGCCTGTCGCGCGACGCGTTCGGCGGCCATCGGATCGACCGGGCCGGCCGGGGAGGGGAGCGCGAGGAGACGACGAAGCCGTACGAGTTCGGCGACCCGTTCCATCTCGACATCCGGGGCACGATCGAGAACGCGCTGCGGCGGCCGGCGAACGCCCCGGGCCTTCGGCCGACCGCCGGCGTCGATCTCGAGGCGACCGACTTCGAGGTCTTCCGGACCGAGCAGCTCACCCGGACCTCGACCGTCCTCCTCGTCGACATGAGCCGCTCGATGCTCCTGCGGGGCTGCTTCCTCGCCGCCAAGAAGGTCGCGGTGGCCCTCGACACGCTCATTCGGACGCAGTTCCCGCACGACGACCTCGCGGTCATCGGCTTCGCCTACTACGCCCGGGAGCTGCGACCGGAGGCCCTTGCCGAGCTCACCTGGCACGGCTACGAGTACGGCACGAACCTCCAGCACGGGCTGATGCTCGCCCGGCGGATCCTCGCCCGCCATCACGGCGGCGATCGGCAGATCGTGGTCATCACGGACGGCGAGCCGACGGCCCACTTCGAGGACGGCCAGGTCGAGTTCAGCTATCCGCCGACGCGGCGGACGATCCAGGAGACCCTGCGCGAGGTCCAGCGCTGCACGCGGGACGGGATCACGATCAACACGTTCATGCTCGAGCGGTCGCGGGCACTCGCCGAGTTCGTCGCCCTCATGACCCGGATGAACAGGGGTCGCGCGTTCTACGCGACGCCGGAGCGCCTCGGCGAGTACGTGCTCGTCGACTTCGTGTCACGCCGGACCCGGGCGGTGTCGTAGAGTCGCTTCGCGGGCACAATCCGCCGTGCATCGGTCGGCATCGCCCGCGTCAGAGGAGTTCCTGGATGATCCTGTTCCCGTGGTTGCTGTTGCTGCACGTGTTCGGAGCGATCGTCGCCTTCGGGCCGGTTTACGCGTTCCCGATCATCGGGGCGATGGGCGGCCAGGAGCCCCAGCACGCGAACTTTGCGACCCGGGTCAGCGCGATGATCAGCAAGCAACGGGTGTTTCCGCTGGCGATCTTCCAGGGCATTACCGGCGTCGGGCTGATCCTCGTGACCGGGATCAACCTCCTCGCGACCCCGTGGCTCCTCATCGGGATCGTCCTCTACGTGATCACGATCAGCTACAACTTCCTCGTCCAGACCCCGACCGCCCAGAAGATCATCGAGATGACCTCGACGCCGCCGCCCCCGGGCGCGTCCGGACCGCCGCCGGAGCTGCTCGCCCTGATCCGCCGGGTCCAGCTCGGCGGGATGTTCAGCGGCGTCATGGTTCTCCTGATCGTCTTCCTGATGGTCGTCAAGCCTCAGTTCTGAGCGGTCTGTTCGCGACGGCTACCATGTCGGTCGACAGCCCTTGGGAGAGGAGACTTCGACTGATGCCGCACGTCGCCGACACCCCGACCGACCTGCTCGCACGACTCGGCGACTCAGCCCACGTCGACGGGGAGCGGCTGGTGGTCGACGACGCGACTGCCTTCCGGGGCGAGGTCATCCGCGACCTGGCCTGGACCGCCTCGTTCGCCGACGAGGGGCCGACGGTCGACGTCGCCCGGTGGCTGATCCACGAGGCCGCCCAGGCGCTCGGGGCTCGAACTGCGAGCATCCACGAGCTGTACATGGCGCGTGCCCGGGGCGAGGTCGCGGGCTTCACGGTGCCCGCGTTCAACCTCCGCGCCCAGGTGTTCGACATGGCCCGGACGGTGTACGAGACCGCGAAGTCGATGGACGTCGGGGCGGTGATCCTGGAGCTCGCCCGGAGCGAGCAGACATACACGTTCCAGCGCCCGATCGACTACTCGACGGCGGTCCTCGCCGGGGCGATCGCCGCGGGCTGGCAGGGCCCGGTGTTCATCCAGGGCGACCACTACCAGTTCAACGCGAAGAAATACGCCGACGACCCCGAAGGCACGACCGAGGAGATCCGGCGGGCCTGCCGGCTGGCGATCGAGGCCGGCTACCGCAACATCGACATCGACTCGTCGACGCTGGTCGACCTTTCCAAGGCCACGGTCGACGAGCAGCAGCGAGAGAACTACGTCCGGGCGGCCGAGCTCACGGCCCTCATCCGATCACTGGAATCGGACGGCGTCACGATCAGCGTCGGTGGCGAGATCGGCGAGGTCGGCAAGAAGAATTCGACCGAGGAGGAGCTCCGCGCGTACCTCGACGGCTACCGCCGCGAGCTCGATGCCCGCGCGCCCGGCGCGCCGGGACTCTCCAAGGTCAGCGTCCAGACGGGCACGTCGCACGGCGGCGTGCCGCTGCCCGACGGCACGGTCGCCGAGGTGAAGCTGGACTTCGAAGTGCTCCGCCGGCTCGGCGAGGTCGCCCGCGAATACGGCCTGGCGGGCGCGGTCCAGCACGGGGCGTCAACGCTGCCCGACGAACTGTTCCACCGTTTCCCGGCGGTCGAGACGGCCGAGATCCACCTCGCGACAGGCTTCCAGAACGCGCTGTTCGAGCACCCGGCGTTCCCGGCCGAGCTCCATCGAGCCATGGAGTCCTGGTGCTTCGGCAACGCCGCCGACGAGCGCAAAGACGGCCAGACCGACGAGCAGTTCATCTACACGACCCGGAAGAAGGCGATCGGCCCGTTCAAGCGCGAGCTGTGGGACCTGCCGACGAAGGAGGAGATCCTCGCGGCTCAGCGCCGGAAGATCGCCTTCCTCTTCACGGAGCTCGGCGTGAACGGCTCGATGGAGATGGTCGAGGGCTACGTCCACCCGGTCGAGATCCACCGGCCCCTGCCCGACGCGCTGCGCGAGTCGACTCCCGCGGGCTGACGACGATGCCGACCGCGACGATCGTCGGCCTCACACGCAGCCGATGAGCGGCAGGCAGATGATCGGTGTTGGCGTGGGTTCCGGCGTCGGCGTCGGCGTTGGCGTTGGTTCAGGCGTTGGCGCGGGCGTAGGTTCGGGGGTCGGAGCGGGTGTGGGCTTCGGTTTCGCCTTGGGCGTCGGTGTCGGCGTCGGTGCAGCCGTGGGCGTCGGCGTTCGGGTGGGCGTGGGTGCTGGTGTGGCAGTCGGCCCTGGTGTCGCTGCGGCGGTCGGCGCCGGGGCGGGCTCAACGGTCGACGACGGGCCGGCCGGCGAGCCAGTGTCGACGGGCTGCTCAGGCTCTCCTTGAGTGCCGGAGCCCGTCCCGCCTGTTACGTCCGAGCCGGTCGCGCCGCTGCCGATCGGCCCCGGCTGCGTTTCGCCGGACCGTCGCTCGCTCCTGGCCCAGGAGCCACGCTGGCGGCGGGAGCCGCTGGAACGCCGGGGATCGGCCCGGCGCGGCGCTCGGGGCGCCGTCGATCACGACCTTCGCCGGGTCGAGGCCGTCCGACGCGGGCAGCGCAGGCGCACGCACGGCGGTCCCCATGACCACCGCGATGATCATCGCGGGTATCAGGACGACGGCGGCGACGCTAGCTGATCGCATCTGAGCCCATCGGTCACGCCTAGATTCGCGCGATCCCTGCCCTGGGTTCATTTCGGCTGCATTGCAAAACGTGACAGAAGCATTCCATTCGCATGCCCTCCTTCGATCCGGGCCGTCTGAGAAGGCGCGGACGGGACCTCGCAACGCTCGTTGACTCGGCCGATTCCGAGCCCTATCCTCGGCCGAGTCGCGGCGCCTTGAGGGAGGATCGCCGCAGCCCAGCGTCCTCGCGTCCCACTCCAGAGGTCAGTCTCGCGCCGGTCGTGCGCGGAGGTAGGAGGAGGAGATCGTGGCGGAATCGGCCCAGGATCAGGCAGAGCGCGACGATGCGCACCTGCGCTCAGCTCGGCATCAAGCCCGAGCTGAGACGGAGTCTCGGCTTCCTGTCGAACTTCGCCGTCGCGTTCAGCTACATCAGCGTCTCGACCGGGACCTTCACTGTAACTTCGCATCGGCGATCGGATTCGGCGGGACCGATCTTCTTCTGGGCCTGGCCGATCGTCATCATCGGCCAGACCTTTGTTGCGCTGGACTTCGCCGAGCTCGCGAGCCATTTCCCGGTGGCCGGCTCGATCTACCAGTGGTCGAAACGGCTGTCGAACCGGACCCTCGGCTGGTTCACCGGTTGGCTCTATTTCTGGGCTGGAGTCGTGACCGATGACGGCGGTGGCAGTGACCGTCGCCACTCGTGGTCGCGGGAATCAACGGAAGCCCAGACCTTCCTGCTTCGCAGGACCCGACTGGCATTACGACGATGTTCGCCTTCGTCGCGCTCGTCACGCTCGTGGTCACGACGGCGATCAACGCGTTCGGCGTGCGGCTCCTGTCGATCGTCAACAACATCGGCGTCGGCGACCGAGATTCTCGGCATGCTCGTCTTCGCGTTGATCTTGCTGTTCTTCTTCAACCACCAGATCCCGGCGATCCTGTTCGACTCGAGCGGCCTGGAATCAGGCGGCAAATGGCAGTGTACCTCGCCATCTTCGCGATCGGCGTGTTCATCGCGTTGTTCGTCGTGTACGGGTTCGACACCGCAGGGACATTCGGCGAGGAGACACTCGACGCGGGTCGGCAGGCGCCACGCGGGATCTGTCGGCCGATCTGGCTGTCTCGGGATCATCGGGGCGGTGTTCCTCCTCGCGATCATGCTCGTCGTTCCAGGACCTCGATGCAGCGATCGCAGAGGGCCAGGCGTTCGGCTTCCCCATCGCGACGACGATGCAACGAACCTGAACCAGGAGCTCGTCGGCTGGGATCACGTTCGGTGAGATCTACCTGTTCGTCATCCTTGCCTCGGTGTTCGTATGCACGCTGGCGATCCAGGGCGCGACGACCCGAATGATGTTCTCGATGGGTCGCGACCGGCGGCTTCCACTTGGCGGCGTGTGGGCCCATGTCAACCAGACCTTCAAGACGCCGACGAATGCGGCCATCGCGGTGGGCATCCTGGCGGCGCTCCCGATCGTCCTGACCGGACCGCTCGGGGCGGCCACGATCGCCATCGCGGCGACCGGCATGATCTACCTCAGCTACTTCCTCTGCAACCTGGGCGTCCTCGTCGCCCGGACCGCGGCTGGCCGAAGCGCGAGGCCTTGTTCTCCTCGGCAACTGGGGCACCGTCATCAATGTCATCGCCCTCGTCTACGGCGGGATCATGATCATCAACATCGGCCTGTGGGTACTCGCCTGTGTTCGGTGACTTCGGCACGGACCTCCGAGCGCTCACGAACCCGACCATCAACACCTTCCTGACCTGGGGAACGGACGCAGAGGGCAATCCCGCGCTCCTGTCGGGCCTGCCGGCGATCCCGGTATTCGAAACGCTCGTCATTCTGGTGCTTGCGATCGGTGCCGTGTACTACGTCATCGCCGCAACGCGGCCGCGACGACGCGATCGAGGCTGACGTCGCGACCGGCGAGGCCGTCATCGGCTGACCGCGCTCGGGGAGGAGGTCAGGCGGTGCGGCGAGAGATCGGCGCGCCGCCTTCTCGTATGTCAGGAGAGGACGTGACCGCACCTTCGGTCGGTGGCATCTTCCGCGGCGAGCTGCGGGACGAGCTCGTCCGGGCGATGCAGCGCGTCCCGGAGCTCGCCGGGCGCGACCTGATCCTGCGGGCGCTGTCGGGCGGCATCACGAACCGGAACTTCCTCGTGGAGGCGGCTGGCACCCCGGAACGGTGGGTGATCCGCCTGGCCGGCAACGACACCCATCTGCTGGGGATCAGCCGCGAGGTCGAGCATGCCGCCACGGTCGCGGCCGCGGGCGTCGGCGTCGGACCGGAGGTCACCGCGTTCATCCGGCCGGAGGGCTACCTCGTCACCCGGTTCATCGTCGGCCGGCCAGTCTCGGACGAATCGGTCCATCGGCCGGAGACCCTCGCCCGCGTCGCCGAATCGATCCGCCGGATCCACGACGGGCCGCCGATCCCGGGCCTGTTCGTGCCGTTCCGAATCGTTGAGGCTTACCGTGCCCTCGCCGAGGCGCGCGGGGTCACGATCCCGCCGGAGTACGAGCTCGCCCAGGCGGCCGCGAGGCGGATCGAGCTCGCCTTGCTCTCGAATCCCGTTGCGCTCCGGCCCTGCCACAACGACCTGCTCAACGCCAACTTCATCGACGACGGGAAGCGGATCCGGATCGTCGACTGGGAGTACGCGGGAATGGGCGACCCGTTCTTCGATCTCGGCAACTTCTCGACGAACCACGGCCTGAGCGCGGACGAAGATCACCGGCTCCTGGCCGCCTACGAGGGCGAGGTACGAGCCGATCGGCTCGCCCGGCTCACGCTGATGCGGACGATCTCCGACTTCCGCGAGGCGATGTGGGGCGTCCTCCAGCAGGGGATCAGCACCCTCGACGTCGACTTCGTGGCCTACGCCGCCGAACACTTCGATCGGCTGCTGGCTGGCGCGACCACGCCCGCGTTCGAGCGGTCGCTGCGCGAGGCGGCCGGCGACTGACCGCTCAGCGGGTCGAAATCCGCTCGTCGGATACGCTTGCGCGATGCAGGATCGCCGTTCGGTCGCCCGCAACACCGGCCTGATTGCGCTCGCGTTCGTGGCGACGCTGATCCTGCTCGCCGGACTGCTTCTCGTCGTCAGCGCGAGGGTGCCGCCGGGCACGGCGGATGGCTCTGCTCGCGCCGTCGGACGTCGCATCCGAGGCGCCGAGCGGTTCGCTGGAATCGCCGGGCCAGCCGGGTTCGGAAAGCCCCGCCCCGGCCACGCCGCCGCCCCCGACGCCAAGCGCAGATGACCCGGTGCTCGTCGGCGCCGGCGATATCGGCGATTGCACGACCGACAACGACGAGGCCACGGCGGCGCTCCTCGACGACATCCCCGGGACCGTGATGGCCGCTCGGCGACCTCGCCTACCCCAACGGAACGGCGGCCCAATTCGAGGACTGCTACGACCCGACGTGGGGCCGACATCAAGGAACGGACCCGGCCGATCCCGGGCAACCACGACTACCACACGAAGGGCGCCAGCGCGTATCTCGACTACTTCGGCAAAGCCGCTGTCAACGCCGAGGGTGACCCGTGGTATTCGTACGACCTCGGTGAGTGGCACATCATCGCCCTCGACTCGGATTGCGAGGAAACGAACGACTGCGTGGCCGATTCCAAGCAGGGCCGGTGGCTCACGGCGGACCTGGCCGCCTCGGACGCGGCGTGCACGATGGCGATGTGGCACGTGCCCCGCTTCAGCTCCGGCTTCCACCAGAACGACAGGGACCTCGATGACGTTCTGGCGGATCCTTTACGCGGCCGGAGCGGACGTGATCGTCAATGGTCACGACCACGATTACGAACGATTCGCCCCGCAGGACCCGGATGCGGTCGAGGATCGCCAGCGGGGCATCCGCGAGTTCGTCGTGGGGACCGGCGGGACCACCCTGCGCCCGTTCGAAGAGCTTGCCGCGAACAGCGAACTGCGAGCGGCGCTCATGCACGGCGTCCTGAAGTTCACCCTGCATCCCGGGAGCTACGAGTGGGAGTTCATTCCCACGGCCGGGGACTTCCGGGACTCGGGCAGCGCGGCCTGCCACTGACGGTTCGCGGCGAGGGCCGACGAAGGGACCCGGCAACCCGATAGGCTGGCGCCATGGTTGAGCACGCCCGGGCGGTGATCATCGGGGGCGGCGTCGGCGGGACATCGATCGCCTACCACCTCGCCGAGCTTGGCTGGAGCGACATCGTCCTGGTCGACCGGGCCGAGCTTGACCTCGGGCTCGACGTTCCACTCGGCCGGCCTCGTTGGCCAGCTGCGCAGCTCCGTGACCCTGACCAAGATGATGATGTACGGCACCGACCTTTACCGGCGCCTCCGTGACGAGACCGGCGTCGATCCCTCGTGGCACGAGGTCGGGTCGCTCCGGTTGGCGTCGTCCAAGGCCCGCTTCGAGGAGCTCCAGCGCCAGGTCGGCTGGGCGCGGACGTTCGGGCTGCCGCTGGAGCTGATTTCGGCCGCGGAGGCGCGCGACCGCTTCCCGCTCATGTCGACCGACGGCGTCCTCGGGGCGATCTGGCTCCCCACCGACGGCTGGCTCGACCCGTCCGGCCTGGCCCAGGCCCTGGCCGCGGGCGCGCGGAAGCGCGGCGCGAAGATCCGGACCCACACCCGGGTCGTTGCGATCACCACTGATCGCGGACGCGTGACCGGCGTCGAGGTCGAGGGCCGCGGCGGGCGCGAGACGATCTCGACCGACGTCGTGGTCAATGCCGGCGGGATGTTCGCCCCGGAGATCGGCCGGCTGGCCGGCGTGACGATCCCGATCATCCCGATGGCCCACCAATACCTCTTCACCGAGGCGATCGAGGGCGTGGACCCGGGCATGCCCCAGCTGCGCGACCCGGACAACCTCGTCTATTACCGCGAGGAGGTCGGCGGGCTGTGCATGGGCGGCTACGAGCGGAACCCCGCGCCGTGGTCGCTCGACGGCGTCCCGCCGGACTTCAACGGCAAGCTCCTCGCCCCCGACTGGCCGCGGTTCGAGGAGATCATGGCCGGAGCGATCAGGCGCGTCCCGGCGATCGCCGACGCCGGGGTGAGCCGGATGATCAACGGGCCGGAGGGGTTCACGCCGGACAACGAGTTCATCCTCGGCGAGTCGGAGGTTCGCGGGTTCTTCGTGGCCGCGGGATTCTGTGCCCACGGGATTGCCGGTGCCGGCGGGATCGGGCAGCAGATGGCCCACTGGATCGCCGAAGGCGAGCCGGAGCTCGATCTCTGGAAGATGGACATCCGCCGGTTCGGCGCCCAGTACCGGAGCCAGGCGTTCACGCTCGCCCGGACGACCGAGGTCTACGCGACCTACTACGACATCCATTACCCGAACGAGGAGCGCCAGGCGGGCCGGCCGCTGCGCCTGTCGCCGGCCTACGGGCGGCTCGCGGAGCTCGGTGCGGTCTTCGGCGAGAAGTCCGGCTGGGAGCGACCGAACTGGTTCGCCCGCAACGAGGACCCAGGGCTCGAGGCACTTCGCCCGCGTGGCTGGGCCGGCGAGCACTGGTCGACCGCGATCGGCGCCGAGGCGCTCGCCACGCGCGGGACCGCAGGGCTGTTCGACGAGAGCTCGTTTGCCAAGATCGAGGTCGGCGGGGCGGGTGCCTGCGCGTTCCTCCAGCGGCTCTGCGCGAATGACGTCGACGTCGCCGATGGGCGGATCGTCTACACCCAGATGCTGAACTCCCGCGGCGGCATCGAGACGGACTTCACCGTGACGCGCCTGGCCGACGACCGATTCCTGATCGTGACGGGGACGGCCGTCGGCAACCACGACCTCGGTTGGATCCGGAAGCACCTGCCCGAGGACGGCTCGGTCGAGGTCCGCGATGTCACGTCGGCGCGGGCGTGCCTCGGGATCTGGGGTCCGCGGGCGCGAGACATCCTCGCCAGGCCTCACGAAGGACGACGTCTCGGACGAGGCATTCCCGTACCTGACCGCGCGGGAGATCACGGTCGGCCACGTCCCGCTGCTCGCGCTGCGCGTCACGTACGTCGGCGAGCTGGGCTGGGAGCTCTATCCGCCGGCCGAGTACGGCGCCGCGCTGTGGGACGCGCTCTGGGCCGCGGGCGAGAGCCACGGCCTCGTCGCCGCCGGTTACCGGGCGATCGAGGCGCTGCGCCTGGAGAAGGGCTACCGCGCCTGGTCGAGCGACATCACCCCCGACGAGACGCCGTACGAGGCGGGTCTCGGCTTCGCGGTCGCCCTCGACAAGGGCGAGTTCATCGGGCGGGAGGCGCTGGTCGCGGCCAAGGCGGCGGGTCCCCGGAAGCGGCTGCGCTGCCTGGTCCTCGACGACCCGCGCTCGGTCTGTCTGGGCAACGAGCCGGTGCGGCTCGCTGGCGAGATTGCCGGCCGCGTGACGTCCGGCGGCTACGGGTTCAGCGTGGAGCGCTCGATCGCCTACGCTTACCTGCCGCCGGATGCGGGGATCGGGACTCGGGGCGAGATCGACGTCTTCGGCGAGTGGGTCGGGTTCGAGGTGGTCAAAGAACCGCTGTGGGATCCGGCCGGGGACCGGCTGCGCTCGTGAAGCAGGAGGCGGCCTACGGCGCCGAGTGGTCCGCGAGCCTCCGGCTCGGATCCGAGGCGGAGATCGAGGGCTGGCTCGCGCTCGCTCATGCCGCGTGCGACGAGGCCGACGAGCTGGCGCGCGGCGCCTTCCGGCGCGACCTCGAGATCTCGACGAAGCCCGATCGGACGTTCGTGACCCAGGCCGACACGGCGATCGAACGGGCGATCCGGGCGCGCATCCTGGCGGCGTTACCCGGATCACGGCCTCGTCGGCGAGGAGTACGGGACCGAGGCCGGCGACGCCGCGACGCGCTGGTACATCGACCCGATCGACGGCACTCACAACTTCATCCGGGGCGTGCCGCTGTTCGGGACCCTGCTCGCGGTCGAGCGAGATGGCGAGCTGCAGGCCGCGGTCATGTCCGCGCCGGCGCTCCACGAGCGGTGGTGGGCCAGCCGCGGCGGCGGAGCGTGGGCGCGTGGGCGGGACGACGCTGCGCCGCGCCGCATCCACGTGTCGCGGGTCGCCTCGCTCGCCGACGCCCAGGTCCTCCACGGGTCAGGAAACGAGATCGAGGCGTCAGGTCTCGCGCCGGGCTTCCGGGGTCTCCTCGGCGAGGTTTGGCGGGAGCGTGGGTTCGGCGACTTCTGGGGCTACGCGCTCCTGGCCGAGGGTGCCGCGGAGGCGATGGTCGAGATCGGTCTCTCGACGTGGGACGCCGCGGCGCCGATGGTCATCGTGGAGGAGGCCGGCGGCCGGGCGACGGACTTCGACGGTCATCGGAAGATCGACAGCGGCACATTCGTCGTCTCGAACGGCTTGCTCCATGACATCGTCCTGGAACGACTGCAGCAGGGAGGACCAAGCGCGTGATGGAGGAACGCAGCAGCCAGGCAGCCGCACTCGAGCGGCCGATTCAAGGGGCCGATGAGCCCTCCGCGTCCCAGGCACCGCCGCACCTTGCTGACCCCCGAGCACTCCAGATCCTCACGACCGAGCATTGGAGCCTGCTCACGGCGCGATCGCTCGTGTACAACGAGGCCTTTGCACGAGCCGGCATGTTCATGACCTTCCTGACCGGGTCGCTCGTGGCCCTCGGATTCGTTTCGCAGGGTAGCGGCTTCGGTTCGGAGTTCCTAGCTATCGCGGCCGCGTTGCTGGGCTTCGATCTCTTCATCGGGCTGGCTACCCTCGGCCGGATCAACGCCGCGAGCGTGGAGGAATTCCGCTCGCTGCAGGGGATGAATCGGCTGCGGCATGCCTACCTTGAGATGGTTCCGACTCTGGAGCCGTACTTCAGCTCGAGTCCCTACGACGACCTCCCGGGCGTGCTCTCGATCTACGGTCCGGAACCGGCGCAGGAGATGGTCCTCGGCGACATCGTCCACGGGTTCACGACGACGCCCGGCATGATCGCCACGATCACTTCGGCAGTCGGGGGTGCTTTCGCGGCGACGTTGGCGCTGCTGCTCGGCGCGAGTCCGACGCTCGGGATCGTCGCCGGATTCGCCGGCTTCGTGATCATGATGGGCATCATGTTCATGGTCACGTACCGTCGATTCTCGACCGTCGACCGGCACCTGCTGGAGGTCCGCTTTCCATCGCCGCCGCGCGCAGGACGCGGCGAGTCGTAGCCCGGTCGCGAATCAGAACATCAGCCGCATCAGGATCCGCGGCCGGCCGGCGCTGTGCGCGGCCGTTTCGACGACCCGCCGGAACCCGGCCTTCTCGAACATCGGCGTGACGCCGACGTAGCCGAAGGCGACATCGACCCGGCCGCCTTCGGGATCGATCGGATAGGCCTCGAGTCCGGGTGCCCTGGAGCGCTTGGCGAACGCGACGACCCCGTCGAGGAGCGCGGCCGCGACCCCGCGCCGCCGATACCCGACTCGGATGTTGAAACAGAGAATCGACCAGACCGGCAGGGCATCGACCTTCGGGATCGTCCGGGACCTGACGAGGCGGGGCAGGTTCGGCCGCGGGCCGAACCCGCACCAGCCGGCGACCTCGCCGTCGACGTAGGCGAGCATGCCGGCGGGCGGATCGTCCGCGAGCTGATCCCGGAGGGCTTCCCGCCGCTCACCCGGCTCGGCTCGCCCGTAGCCGACCGCGCGGCCCCGAGGCGCCTGGCACCAGCAGCCGCGGTCGCCGTTGCCGCCCATGACGGTCACGACATCCGGCCATCGCTCCGGCGTCGCCGGGACGACCTCGATCGCGGCTAGTCGACCAGGTTCGCCCACGGCCCGAGCAGCTCGGCGCGGTCCGGTTCGTCCAGCGCGTCCCACAGCACGACGGCACCGACCGCGTCACCAAGCGACCGTGCCACCCGGACCCGGTCCTCGGTCGGTCCGAGACCGATGCCCCAGTTCAAGCCGCCGATGGTCGGTCGGTACTGGGCGTCGGTGAACCGGCGCTCGACGAACTCGATCATCGCGGTTCGTGCCTCGTCGACAGCACCCCCAAGGCCGCGTTCCTCGGCCGCGGTCTCCGCCCGCTCGACCGCCTCACCGTGACCCGGCTCGATCGGCCGGACGACATACATCGGCAGGTCCTCGAGCCCGATCCGCTCGAGGCGGCCGGCGAAGCCCTGGAGGCGCCGACGGGCGCCGTCCGGTAACCGGTTGACCGCGTCACCCACCTCAGGCGCCGGCCGCGGCGAGGGCTTCGTCGAGGGTTCGCAGGCCGAGGTCGACTTCGTCCGCGGTCGTCACCAGCGGCGGAATGATCCGGATCACGTTGACGTACGTTCCGGCGGTCAGGACGATCAGCTTCCGGGCGAGTGCCTCCGCCTGGACGCGCTTTACCAGGTCGGGATTCGGAACTCGGCCATCGCCCTCGCCCGGCTTGACGAACTCAAGGGCCAGCATCAATCCGAGGCCGCGGACGTCGCCGATCGAGCGGTATTTCGGGGCCAGGGCGCGGAGCCCTGACAGGAACTGGGCGCCCCGCTCCCGGGCATTCGCGACGAGCCCCTCGTCCTCGATCACGTCGAGCGTCGCGTTCGCGGCGGCACAGGCAACCACGTTTCCGCCGTACGTACCGCCGTGCGATCCGGGCGGCAGGCGATCCAGCAGCGCGCGCTGGGCGATGATCCCCGAGAGCGGCAGTCCGGACGCGATGCCCTTGGCCACGACCGTGATGTCCGGCTCGACGTCCCAGTGACGGACCGCGAACATCTCGCCCGTCCGCCCGAAACCCGTCTGCACCTCGTCGGCGATCAGCAGGATCCCGTGAAGCTTCGTGATCTCGCGGAGGCGGGGCAGGAAGCCCGGCGGCGGAACGATGTAGCCGCCCTCGCCGAGGACCGGCTCCACGATCACGGCGGCGACGTGCTCCGGGTAGATGAGCTGGTGGAACGTGAGATCGAGCTGGGCCTCCCAGTCGCAGGTGCAGGCATCCGGCGAATGCGCGCCGCCCGGGGCTCGGTAGCAATAGGGATAGGCGGTGTGATAGACGGATCCCGGCAGGGGCTCGAAGTGACCGCGATAGACGTCCTTCGCGCTCGTCAGCGCCATCGTCTGGGCGGTCCGGCCGTGGTAGCCGTAGCGGAAGGCGAGGATCACCGGCCGCCCGGTCGCGAACCGCGCCAGCTTCACCGAGGCCTCGATCGCCTCCGCCCCCGAGTTCGACAGGAACGCGCCCCAGCCGTCGCCGGGAATCAGCCGCGAGAGCCGGTCGTACAGCCGCAGGCCCGGCTCGTGATACATGATGTTCTGCTGGCCGTGGAGCAGCTTGGCCGCCTGCTCCTGGATCGCCGCGACGACGCGCGGATGGGCATGACCCGTGTTCGTCACCCCGATCCCCGCCGAGTAGTCGAGGTACCGCTCGCCATCGGCCGTGATGAGCCACGAGCCCTCGCCCCGGTCGATGATCAGGTTCGTGATCCGGCCCCAGACCGGCGGGACGACGGACCGGTCGGGGAGGGGAGCGGCCCCGCCCCCGGAAGCGCCGACGCCGGGAGTTGCTGTGTCGACCATCGTCAGGCCTCCGTGGGTGCCAGCGTCGGCTCGGGCGCGGGCAGAGTGGCTCCTTCCCGCTTCGGCCGGTCGGGCCGGGCGGTTCGCCCGACCCTGGAGGAACGTCGTTATCGCGACGAATCCGACCGCGATCAGGAAGAATGCCGTACCGATGACGTTGACCTGGACGGGCACGCCGACGCGGGCCGAGCCCCAGATGAAGATCGGGAAGGTCGAGGTCCGGCCGGCCGTGAAGCTCGTGATGACGTAGTCGTCGATCGAGAGGCTGAAGGCGAGCAGGGCGGCCGCCATGATCCCGGGCAGGATGATCGGGAACGTCACCTTCCAGAACGTCGTCCACTCGTTCGCCCCGAGGTCCATCGCCGCCTCCTCGAGGTGCCGGTCGAAGCCGTAGAGCCGCGCCCGGACCGTGACCACGACGTAGCTGATGTTGAACATGATGTGGGCGATGACGATCGTCACGAAGTTCGTCGGGAAGAACGGCGGCTCGCCGATCGCGACGAACAGCGTCAGCAGGGACGCGCCCATGACGATCTCCGGCGTCGCCATCGGCAGGAAGATCAACGTGTTCGTCAGGCCAGAGCCGCGGAACCGATAGCGGACCAGGGCCAGGGCGACCAGCGTGCCGAGCGCCGTCGCGACGATCGTCGAGATGATCGCGACGCCGATGCTCGTCTGGACGACCTCGAACAGGCCCGGCACGCCGAAGGGGTTGAGCCAGGCATCGAGGCTGAAGCCATGCCACGCGACGTTGCTCTTGCCCGGTGGGTTGTTGAAGCTGAAGAGCGCCATGACCGCGACCGGCAGCATCAGGTAGAGGATGGCGAACACGAGGTAGACGTAGAGCACGTTCCGATGCACGAACCGGGCGGCTCGGTCGATGGCCGAGGGGCGGACCGGCGCGGGCGCGCCGGTGCGGGCGGTTCGCGCTCATCGGGCGCTCGTCAGCTCTTCGGTCCCGAGGACGCGGGCATAGATCGCCACCATCGCCAGGATCGCGGCCATGAGGATGAAGCTCAGTGCCGCCGCGGTCGGGTAGTCGTTGTTCTCGAGGAACCGGCTCTGGATGACGTTGCCGATCATCCGCGTCTGGGTGTTGCCGAGGATCTCGGCGTTGACGAAGTCGCCCATCGCCGGGATGAACGTCAGCAGCGACCCGGCGAACACGCCCGGCAGCGAGAGGGGCAGGACGACGCGGAGGAACGACTGCGAGATGAAGAACGTGCCGACGACGATGCCGACGAGCAGTCCGAGCCCGGCCAGGACGAGGACGTCATAGCTGAGCGCTGCCGCGAGCCCGCCGCCGATGAGGGCGCCAATGACCGCCCCGGCGACGGTTCCGCCCGGCCGCCACGGCCCCGCGTAGAGGTCCTTCGCCGCCTCGACGAGCCTTCCGTCGATCTTCTCGAGCGACACGTAGATCGGCAGCGTCATGAACGGCAGGAAGTTGTAGGCGATACCGGCAATCACCGCTGCCGGCGTCGCGAGCACCCGGAACTCCGGCGGCAGCAGGCCGAAGTCCTTCAGCGGCCCGAACAGGATCCCGTCGTCGCCCAGGATGATCTTCCAGCTCTGGGTTCGGAGCAGGAAGCTCGTGAAGAACGGGGCGATGACGAGGAACAGGAGGACGTTCTTGTACCGTCCGCCGCGGAACGCGATCGTGTAGGCGAGGGGATAGGCGATCAGGAAGCAGATGATCGTGGCCGCGCCGCCGTAGACGAGGGAGCGGAGGAACTGCCCCTGATACCGGTCGATAGCCTTGGTGTACGTCGTCCAGTTGTCGAGCGACACCGCGAAGCCGCTCTCCAGCGTCCCTGACCAGAACGAGCTGATGAACATCTGGATGCTCGGGTAGACGAAGAAGATGAGCAGCCAGAGAAGGCCGGGCGCAAGCAGCAGATACGGCGTGAGCCCGATCAGCCGCTTGCGCGCGTTCATGGATCCGGGTTGATCCCCGTGGCTCTGGCTAGTTGCCGGTGACGGCCGAGAACTTGTCGTTGAAGTACGTCTCGTCCTCTTCGCTCAACGTCTTGAAGATCTTCACGTTCCCGAGGACTTCGTCCGAGGGGAAGATCAGGGGGCTCTCGGCGAGCTCCGGATCGTCGGCTGCCAGCGCCTCCTTGGCGCCCTTGACCGGCGTCACGTAGTTCACCCAGGCCGCGATCTGGGCGGCGATCTTCGGGTCGTAGACGAAGTCGATGAACAGCTCGGCCGTGTACTTGTGCTGGGCCCCCTTCGGGACGAGCATGTTGTCGGTCCAGAGCATCCCGCCCTCGTCGGGCAGATGCCAGGCCAGCGTCTCCTTCTCGGCCTGCTTGGCGACGACGTCGCCTGACCAGGCCATCGCCAGGACGACGTTGCCCGACACGAGATCCTCGGCGTACTCGTTGCCGGTGAAGGCTCGGATGATGCCGGCGTCGATCGCCTTCTGGATCTCCGCGATCGCCGCATCGGCATCGGCCTGGGTGGCCTGGGACGGATCCTTGCCGAGCTTGTTGAGCGTCAGGCCGACGGAGTCGCGCATCTCGGTGAGGAACGTGACCTTGCCCTTCCACCTGGCGTCCGCCTCCCAGAGCGAGGCGAGGCTCGTGAGCTCACCGGTCACCGCCGTGTCGTAGCCGAGCCCGGTCATGCCGGACTGCCACGGCGCGTGGTGGTCGTCGGTCGGGTCGAAGTCGACGCCCTTGTAGACGTCCTGCATGTTGGCGACTTTGTTCGGCATGTTCGCGGGGTCGAGCTGCTCGACCCAGCCGAGCCGGATCAACCGGCTGGCCATCCAGTCGGTCAGGACGATGAGATCCCAGCCCGTGTCCTGGCCGGCCTGGAGCGCCGGCTGGATCGTCCCGAAGAACTCGTCGTTGTCGTTGATGACCTCGGAGTACTTCACGGTCGTGCCGTACTTCTCCTTGAAGTCCTCGAGGGTCTTGTGCTTCGTGTCGTCGTCGTCGTCCGTGTCGATGTACAGGGGCCAGTTGGCGAAGTTCAACTCGGCCGAGGGCGACTGGGGCGCAGTGGACGGCGGCGCCGATGGTGCGCTCGAGGCCGGCGCGGACGCGCTCGCTGCGCTCGATGGCGCGGATGACCCCGTTCCGCTCGTCCCGCACGCTGCCAGGAAGGCGCTGAATCCGGCCAGGGTCGAGCCCTGCAGGAATCGGCGGCGACTGACGTCGGGGACGATCCGGGGATTGTGCTGGTTCATGTCTCCTCCTGAACTTCCGGGGTTAGCGCGTCCGGTCAGTCGTGACCGGTGTGCATATCGACAGGGTCGGCCCGGACCACGAAGCTGTGATCGGGCAACCATGAGAGGCGAACCGTGTCCCCCGGCCGATGGAGCGAGCCGTGGACGGTCCGCTCCACGTTCTGCTCATAGACCACGAGGCGCGCCCCCGAGCGCGCTTCAACCACGTAGGAAGTGGACACGCCGAGGTAGGACGCGTCGATAACCGTTCCGTCGATCTCGTTGCAACCGGCTGGCGTCTCGGCACCCTCCTTGTACATCCGGATCTTCTCCGGGCGAACGCCGACCTCGATGTTCTGCTCGCCGTTCACGAGCGCCTTCGGCACCCGGACCCGCGCATCATCGGCAAGCGTGGCGATCGCGTAGGCGTCGCTCGTCCCGCTCAGCGTCGCCGGGAGGAGGTTGCTGATCCCGAGGAAGCCGGCGACGAACCGGGTCGTCGGGCGCTCGTAGAGTCCCTCCGGGTCGCCAAGCTGTTCGTAGCGCCCGGCGTGCATGACGGCGATCCGATCCGACATCGTCATCGCCTCTTCCTGATCGTGGGTCACGTAGATGAACGTGATCCCGACCTCCTGCTGGATGCGCTTCAGCTCGACCTGCATCTGCTTGCGGAGCTTCAGGTCGAGCGCCCCGAGCGGCTCGTCGAGAAGGAGGACGGCCGGCCGATTGATCAGGGCGCGGGCAAGGGCGACGCGCTGGGCCTGGCCGCCGGAGATCTGGCCCGGCTTGCGCTTCTCGAACCCGGGCATCTCGACGAGCCGGAGCATGTCCGACACGCGGCTCTTGATCTCGCTGTCCTTGACGCCCTTGCGGCGAAGGCCGAAGGCGACGTTCTCGTAGATCGTCAGGTGCGGGAACAGGGCGTAGCTCTGGAAGACGGTGTTCACGTTGCGCTGGTAAGGCGGCAGCCAGGTGACGTCCCTGCCCTGCAGCTCGATCAGGCCCGACGTCGGCTGCTCGAAGCCGCCGATCATGCGCAGCGTCGTCGTCTTGCCGCAGCCCGACGGTCCGAGCAGGCTGAAGAATTCGCCATCGCGCACTTCGAGGTTGATGTGGTCGACTGCGACGGCATCGCCGAATGTCTTCACTACATCGACGAGGCGGACGCCGACCTCAGACACTCACGGCTCTCCCGAAACCCTGCGATGGTCACCGACAACGGGGCGCAGCCCGCGCGTGCCTCGGACGGCACGGTCGAGCGGGGACCCCCTGATCACCGTCGGCCAGCCGAGGATAGGTGTCCCCGGTCGGGAGTGTCAACAATCCGAGGTGCGGGCCGACGACGCCACTGGCGCGCGAGATTCGCACGGTCGAGCCCGAATTCGGCCGGTAGTTCGCACGTCGGCGCCGAGGCGCCTCGGGGCTGATCGGCCCGCCGCTGCCCTCCCGCGCGATCTCGGAGTAGGATGGCGATATCGACGCGGGTGCCGTCGATATCCACGCCGAGGTTCCACTGACCGATGCCGACCCTGACCGAAGGTGCGATCTTCGACGCTCTCCGCAATGTCCAGGAGCCCGAGCTCGGGCGCGACATCGTCACCCTGAACATGGTCAAGGAGATCGCGATCGACGGCGCGGACGTCGCCTTCACGATCGAGCTGACGACGCCGGCCTGTCCGCTCAAGGACGAGATCGAGCGCAACGTGAACGTGGCCCTGCGTGAGATCGGGGTCGACAAGATCGCCGTCACGTGGGGCTCGATGGTCCGTCGAGCGACTCCCCAGCAGCCCCAGCAGCTCCTGCCGGGCGTCAAGAACGTCATCGCGGTCGCGTCCGGCAAGGGCGGCGTCGGCAAGAGCACGATCAGCGTCAACCTCGCCGTCTCGCTCGCCCAGTCCGGCGCGGCGGTCGGCCTGCTCGACGCGGACATCACCGGCCCGAACATCCCGATGATGCTCGGCGTCGAGGGCCAGCCCGTGGCCAGTGCCAACAACAAGATCACGCCGCTCGAGCGACACGGCGTGAAATGCATCTCGATCCAGTTCTTCGTCCCCGAGGGCCAGCCAATCGTGTGGCGCGGCCCGCTCGTCGGCGGGGCGATCCAGCAGTTCCTGCGCGACGTGGAGTGGGGCGAACTCGACTATCTCGTCATCGACCTGCCGCCCGGAACGTCGGACGCGCAGTTGACGCTCGCCCAGGCGGTACCGCTGGGTGGCGCCGTCCTCGTGACGACGCCCCAGGAAGTCTCGCTGTCGGACGTCACGAAGGCGCTCGCGATGTTCAAGCGCCTGTCGGTCCCGATCCTCGGCGTCGTCGAGAACATGACGGCCTTCATCTGCCCCCACTGCGGCGAGGCGACCGAGATCTTCGGACGCGGCGGCGGGGAGCGGTTCGCAGCCCAGCACGGCATCGACTTCCTCGGCGGGGTGCCGCTCGACATCACGGTCCGGCAGGGCGGCGACGTCGGCGTGCCCGCAGTCGCTCAGCGCGAGCCGGGGCCGGCCGCGAAGGCCCTCACGGCGGTCGCCGGAGCCGTCGCGGCGCGGGTCAGCGTCCGCGCCGCAGCGGCGGAACAGCAGCCGGTGCTCTCGATCAGCTGATCAATCGGGGATAGAATTCGCGACGGGGCAAGCCTCTCGGGGGAGGTTGGGGAGGAAATCGATCGTGCGCTGCGGGACGTGTGGCGCTGCGACTCGACGTGGGGCCAAGTTTTGCGACCAGTGCGGCTCGCAGCTGGGCGACGTCGTGGTGCCCAAGCGCCGTGCGGCTTCCGGAGCCACGGATGTCGAGCCGGGCGACCGACGCATCGTCACCGCGCTCTTCGCGGACCTCGTCGATTACGTGCGGCTGGTTGCCGAGCACGATCCTGAAGACGTCCGCCGCCAGGTCGACCAGGCGCTCATGGCGATGGTCGAGGCGATCGAGGCCTTCGGCGGGACCCGCGAGAAGTTCATCGGCGACGCGGTGTTCGCCGTCTTCGGCTGGCCGAACGGCCACGACGATGACGCCCTGCGGGCGTCACATTGCGCCCTGGCGATCCGCGAGGCGCTGTCGCGGGTCGCCGAGTCGACTTCGGAGGAGCCGCTCCAGGTCCGGATCGGCATTGCAACGGGCGAAGTGGTCGCCGCGCCGCGCGGCGACGGCTCGGGCGACTGGTCGCTGACCGGCCCGGCGGTGACGACCGCAGCGCGGATCCAGACCATCGCCCAGCCCGGCGAGATCCTCCTCGACGAGGCGACGCTCCGGGCGACCCGCAAGGGATTCGAGGTCGAGGATCGCGGGCCCCAGCTGCTGCGTGGCCAGACCAAGCCGATCCGCGTGGCCCGACTCATCGGCGAGGCCGGGTTCCAGCCGTGGCGGCCGCCGGTCGGCCTGCTCGTCGGGCGCGAGGAGGAGCGGGCCAGGCTGCGGGCGCTCCTCGACGCCGTGACGCCGAAGAGCGGGGCCGCGATCGTCGTCGAGGGCGAGGCCGGGATGGGCAAGTCGCGACTCATGGCGGAGCTAGCGGCGGCTGCGCCGGCGGCCGGTTTCGTGGTCACGTGGGTGGACAACGTGTCCTACGGTTCGCAGGAACCGTATCGATTCGGGCGGGCCCTGGCCCAGGCGATCGCCGACGAGCACGGCACGGATTCCGGGGCAATGGCTCGGCGCCTCCTGTTCACCGAGGACACGCCTCCCGAACGGGCGCGACTGTGGGCCGGCGCCGTCGCCGCGATCGCCCGGGACGCCGCGTTCTCCGGCTGGGAGGAGGAGGCTCCTCTCGTGCCCGTCGCGCCTGCCCAGGTCGCGTCGGCGATCCGGGACCTGGCCAAGCGGATACATGGAGCGGCTTCTCGAGGAATCGGGTCCGCGGGTCCTGTTCATCGACGACCTCCACTGGCTCGATCCTTCGAGCGCGGGGATGCTCGATGAAATCGTCCGGATGACCGCGGTCCGGACCCCTGGTGATCGTCATCGGGATGCGGCCCGGCCCGTCGCCCGCACCCGCCTCGATCGCGGCCCTGGAGCACATCCGGCTCGAGGGCCTCGACGAGGTCGAGACGAAGGAGCTCGCGGCCGTGGTGGCCGGAACCGATCATCGACGAATCCGATGCCAAACACCTGCACGAGCGGACGGCCGGCAATCCGCTGTTCATCACGGAGACGGTGCGGGCCCTGCTCGAAGACCCGCCGCCCATGACGCCCGCTGGCCGCCTGGGTTTGGGCGACGGCCAGTCCGGCAAGGGCATGCCGATGACGCTGCGCGCGCTCCTCGGGGCCCGGATCGATGCCCTGTCGGAGGAGGCCCGGACGGTCCTCCGAGTGGCCTCGGTCATCGGTGTCACGTTCCGCGAGACCATCGTGGGCGACGTGTTCGGCGAGCGCGTCGAGCGCGACGTCTACGAGGGCCTCGGCGAAGCGTCGCTGATCGTCGCCGTCGACGGGGTCGGAGGCTGGCGGTTCTCCCACCCGCTCATCCACGACGCCGCCTACTCGGGCCTCCTCGGGAGCAGCCGGCGCCGCCTTCACGCCCGCGTTGCCGATCTGCTCGACGCGCAATCCGGCCGGGGCGCGATCGGGGCGGTCGCCCGCCATCGAGCTGCCGCCGGCGACGGGGCGCGTGCGGTTCCGATGCTCGCCGAGGCGGCCGAGGAAGCGCTGGCCGTCGGGGCGTCGGCCGAGGCGGCGTCGTTCTGGACGGCGGCTGCGGACCTGCTCGGAACGAGTGAGGCTGCGGAGGCCTACCGTCAGCGGGCGCGGACGGTGCTCGAGGCGATGCCGCTGAGCGTTTCGCCGACCGGTTGAGCGGTCTTCCAACCCGGGGCGGCCGGGTCGAGCTCAAAGGCCATCCCGGCCTGCCCGGCCACTGACGGCCACCCGCCCGCGGCAGGCCGCCTCGATCACTTCGCGATCCCTCGGAGCGGTAGTGGACCAGCACCGTTTGACCGACGCCCGCGCCCTCGCCCATGTCGAGGGCCTCATCAACGGTCAGATGACCGCGGATGGGATCGTCCTCCTCGGCGGTGAGCAAGGTTGATTCCACGATGAACAGCTCGGCGCCGCGCGCCGCCTCGAGGAGCTCCTCGTTCGGACCCGTGTCACCGGACATGACGATCCGCCGGCCGGCCGCGTCGCGGATCGAGAAACCCCAGGCGGGCACGTAGTGGCGCCCGGGGATGAACCGGATCGACAGGTCGCCGATCGCCACGGTCGCCTCTGGGTCGTATTCGAGCACCTCGAACGCGTCGTCGAAGAACCCCTGGCGCTCGCTGATCGCCCCGGCCAGTTCGTCCATCCGCTGACGGCCGCCCGGCGGGAGCAGGATCGGGATCTTCCGGACGTCGGTGCCGGCCCACGGCAGGAGGTACCGAAGGGAGACGAGATCGATGAAGTGGTCGGCGTGAAGATGCCCGACCACGACGGCGTCAAGGCTGCGAGGATCGCGGATCGGCATGAGAGCGCGGATCACGCCCTGGCCGCAGTCGATCAGGATTCCGGTTGAGGGCGTCTCGACGAGGATCCCGGATGCCGGCGCGTCCGGCTCTGGAGCCGATGTCCCGGAGCCGACGATCGTGACGCGTGTCATCGCCACGACCCCCAGCTTGCCATGGCAGGATCGTCGCACGGCCCGACCTGAATCGCCATGTCGGCTACCCGACAGATCGACGGTTTGGGCGTGCGCGGCCGCTGTACGATGGCTCTCATGATCGAGGCTCGCCCGCTCGCCGAGACGCTGGCCGGAGTTCCATTCTTCTCCGGGCTGGATTCGGCGACGCTCGAGCGCGTCGGACGCGGGATGCGCACCCGGCGCTTCCGCCGTGGCGAAGTCATCTTCCACCTCGGCGATCCCGGCGACGCGCTCTTCATCGTCATGGCGGGCGCGATCAAGATCATGCTCCCTTCCGACGCCGGCGATGAGGCCATTCTTGCAACGCTCCGTCCCGGCGACGTCTTCGGAGAGCTCGCCCTGCTCGATGGGGCGCCGCGATCTGCCACGGCAACGGCCCTCGAGCCGACTGAGACGCTGATCCTGCCGCGGGCCCAGTTCCGCGAGCTGCTCGTCACCGAGCCGGCGATCGTCGATGCGCTACTGGCGTCGCTCGCCTCGGAGCTCCGCCGGCTGACGAACCACGTCGAGGAGCTCCACTTCCTCGACATCACCGGCCGGCTTGCATCACGCCTCGGCCGGCTGGCGGCCGAATCTGGGAAGAAGCTCGGCGATGGGACGATCCGGCTGCGAGCGCCACTCACGCAGGGCGACCTCGCAGCGATGATCGGCTGCACGCGGCAGAGCGTGAACAAGCTTCTCGGCATGTTCACCGACGACGGCCTGATCCGCCTCGAGCGGGACAGCATCGTCGTGATCGACCTCGAGGGACTCCTCCGGGCGGCGCGGCGCTAGCTCGGCTGCTACGGCGCGCTACGCGCGCGGCGCCGCAGCGGAGGCTGTCGCGGCCTCGCCGCGACCGCGTCTCCCGCGCGTAGCTCCGTCAGCAGGACGTGCGCGGCCACCAGCGCCGCCCGAAGCCGGCCCTGGGCGCCACCGAGGAACGCGACGCGCCGCTCGCGGTGGACGCGGCCCGGCAGCACCACCACGACCGTCACCGCGGAATCGTCACCCCTCGACCTGACCCGGACTCCCATCGCGACGTCGCTGCCCCCGACCTCGCGCGCCTGGCGGGCGAGCGCCTCGAGCCCGTCGGTCGGTCCGGGTGCAGGGTCGCTCGCGGGATCGTCCGGGTCGGCGTGGCCGGCCGCCGCGGGCGCGTCAGGCGCAAGCGTCTCCGCGAGCCTGAGCCACCCCCGATCGCCGAGGAGCGAGGCCAGCGAGCCGCCGGTGCCGACCTCGACGCAGGCCAGCGTCCAGCCGAGCCGCTCCAGCTCGCGTTCGACCGCGTCGGCCCAGGACGCGTCGCCCTCGGCCCAGATGTGCTCACCGAGCAGGTCCTGGACCCGCGCCGCGGTCGCGTCGACGATCGCCTGCGCCGAGCGCGGACTCGATACGTCTGACTCCGGTCGGGCCGAGATCCGAACGTCGACCGCATCTGCGCGGGCATACGTGGCAACGACCGGATTGCCGGACCGGAGGAGCTCCTCGCCCAGGAGCTCCGCCACCGCCGACTCGCCGATGCCCGCCAATCGGAACGTCCGGTTCGCCGCCTCACCGCCGGCGCCGCGCTCGCGGAGGCGCGGAAGGACCTGTTCCGACCAGATCGGCCGCATCTCGCGGGGCGGACCGGGCAGGGCGACGATCAGCCGGCCATCGGGGCGCGAGACCCACCACGCCGGGGCCGTGCCGTTGGCATTCGGCAGGGCTTCCGCGGACGGGATGAGCCAGGCCTGCTTCAGGTTCATGTCGGGCATCGTCATGCCCCGCCTCGACCAGAGGCCCCGCAGCCACGACTCCAGGTCGGGATCGACGGTCGGCGTCTCGCCGACGACGGCGGCGATCGCTTCCCGGGTGAGGTCGTCAGGCGTCGGTCCGAGGCCACCCGTCGAGATCACGAGGTCGGCGCGCTCCAGGGCATCCGCGAAGGCTCCACTGACCGCATCGAGATCGTCCGGCAGCGCCTGGATCCGGCGAACGACGATTCCGATCCCGGACAGGCTGCGGGCGAGATCGCCGGCATTCGTGTCCCGCGTCTCACCGACGGTGATCTCGCTGCCGATGCTGAGCAGCTCCGCCGACAGCAGCGGTCGCAACCCTCCCATTCGCGGAGCGTAACGCAGTCGCTAGCCCTCGGGCGTCCCGATCCAGGCGGTACCATCGGACGAACCGCTATGCGACCTTTGCATCGTGCCGAGCCGTCGACATGCGGCAGACGCTCCCGAAACGACACGCTACCGCGGACCGGGTCCGCAAGAGGTGCGACGTGAGCGACATCGAGCAGAGCGGATTCTCGGAATTCGATCGCTGGCTGGGCCTCGCCCGGCGGACGCGAGAGTTGCTCGACGCGGCGGTCGACGAGGGCGGGCTGCCGGCCGGCGGCGCCGACTACCTGGCCGATCGGACGCTGCCTCATCTCGAGGGCGTGCAGGTCGGCTTCCTGGGCTGGCTGCGCGCCGACGCCGCGGGCATCGCAGAGCTTCGGTACCTCCTCGGACGGGTGGCCGCGGGGCGCGTCGAGGGCCCCGCGGACGACGCCGAGAGGCGCGCCGCCGCCGCGGAGGAGACGATCGAGCGCTCCCTGGCCGCGCGCGGGACGCGGCCCGCGAGTCCCCTCCGGAGCATCGAGCCCTGGAACCTCGCCGCGCTCGCTCACGCCCGGGTCGTCCTCGCGTTCCTGCCGAAGATCCCGGAGGACGAGGTTCGCTATCCGGCGGGCCGGAGGACCTACGCCGACATCGCCGCCCCGCGCGGCCCCGCTGAGCTTGCCGGACGGCTCGACGAGCTCGAGCGGCAGCTGTGGCGGACGGCGACGGGCAGGACGCCGGACCCCGTGGATCCGGAATTCCGGCGGGCGTACGGCTTCTTCGATGCGGCGGACCGGCTCGGGTTGAGGGCATTCGGCCGGGCGATCTGACGGCGCTGGTATCATCGGCCGGTCCCCCAGGTCGACGCAGGGAGCCCACCCCACTGGACGAGCCGCAGGCGACCGCACCCTCCACCGACGATCCGCTTCCGCCCGCGCCCGAAGCGTCGGCGGATTCGACCGACCCGCCCGAGGATCCGCCGGGGCTGTTCGAGCAGTTCCGCGCGACGAGGGACTCCTTCAAACGCCTCCTCGGTGCTCACGTCGAGCTGGGGAAGGCCGAGCTCGGCGAGGTCCTCGACGAGGTCAAGCGGGTCTCCGTCTACGCCGGGATCGCCATCGGCACCGGGATCGCCGCCGGGCTCCTCGTTGCGGTCGGGCTGCCGCTGTTCCTCGGCGAGTGGATCTTCGGCTCGATCGGTTGGGGGCTTCTCCACGGGCTGTCTGCTGCTGCTCGGCATCGGGGTTGCGGCGGTTGTTCTTGCGCTCGGCGTCGGGACGGCCGCGATGGGCCGCAGCGTCGCGACCGGGGCGGTGACCGGCGTCGCCGTCGGACTCCTCCTGGGCCTGAACATCACGAACCGCGGCTGGGGCATCGTCGGCGACGCGATCCTGCCACTGGCAGACGCCGACGTCCGGCCGCTCGGCGCGGCGCTGATCGTGCTGCCGATCGTCGCGGGGGTGTTCCTCGGGCTGCTCGGCCTGATCCGCTCGTCGCGTGATGGCGGGGCGGGCTCGCCGGGTGTGCCTGAGCGCCTGGTTGCCGCAGTGCCGGCCGCCATCTTCATCGGCTGGCTGGCGGCGTTCGTCTACGCCTACAGCGCCCGCATCGCCTGGCCGGACCTCGGCATCGTCGCCGTCGGCCTCGTCGCGTTCGTCGTCACCCTCGCCGTTTCGGCGGTCATCGGCGGCTGGGCGCCTGGCCGCGGGCTCGTTGGTGGCCTTTCGCTCGGGGCCATTCTCGGGACAATCCTCGGGGTGATCACGGCGATCGCCTTCGGCGGCCGCGTCGGGGCCGCGATGGGTCTCGCCGTCGGACTGGCCGTCGTGGAGCGGCATGATGGCGGTCGAGATGATGCAGCGTGGCGTCGACGGCGAAGAGCTCATGACACGGTTCGTTCCCCAGAAGACCATCGACATGACAAAGGAGACCATCGAGTGGGTACGCGCACGGACGCCGCTCTCGCGCAGGTCGTAGCTGCCCGGGCGGATCTCGATGCCGAACTCGATCGGCTCGAGGCCGCAGGCCGGGCGGCCGTGGATATCCCTGCCAAGGTCAAACGCGAGCCCGTCAAGGCCGCGGGCGTCGCGGCTGGGGCGGCCTTCCTCGCGCTCGGCGGGCCAAAGCGACTCTTTCGCCGGGTGAAGACCGCGATCCGGGGCGAGGAGGATCCGCTGCCGTCGGAGCTCCTGCCCGACGAGGTCAACAAGGTCCTGAAGAAGCTCGGCTCGGACGGCAAGAAGGTCCAGGTGACCCTCGACAAGGAGTTCGCGAAGTACCTCGACGACCGGTCGAAGGAGCGGAAGAAGGAGGGGGTCCTGGCGGCGGTCGTCGCCCTCGGGACGACGGCCCTCCGACCGGTCGCGCTCCGCACCGGGCGCCAGCTCGTCGAGCGGATGCTGAACCCCGACGGCCCCTCGTTCGAGGAGCAGATGCAGCGGATCCGCGACCGCCGCCGCGACAAGGCGGAGGGCAGCGGCGACGAAGGCGGCCCGAGGAGCGGCGCGGGGATCTGAAGGTCCCGCCTCGCGGCGCGCTGACCCGGTAATCCGCAGTACGCTCGGCCACAGGAGCGCTATCAATCCGAACGGCGCTCTAAGGCTCGGCCGAAATTGCACCGAGGGACTGCAAGCGCACGTCCGGCTGCGCGCGGGACTGATCCGGCGAACGTAGCCTTGGCGCGTGCAACAGGCGCTCGTCGCTGCAAAACGGCAACCCGACCTCCGCAAGCGTCCCCCGTGCAAGTATGGCCAGTAGCGGAGACGCCCAGCTCGCGGACCCGACCACGGCCGAGGCGCTAGACTCGCGGCGGGCGAGTGGCGGAATGGCAGACGCGCCGGCCTTAGGAGCCGGTGCCGCGTGAGCGGCGTGTCGGTTCGACCCCGACCTCGCCTACCAATCGTGACTTCGCGGCGAGACACGCGGCCCGGGTTCGTTTCGCCTATGTCGTGCCGATCTTGCGGACAGATACGTTCATCGTAGAAGTACACGAAGATCGCCAGGCAGACTGAGGAAGATGATCGGCCACCAGGCGATAAGCGTTCGCTTCATCTTTCTTCTCCATCGCCGAAGTTGGCATGGAGAAGCGTGGGGGCTGTCGGCTTCGGTGTCGAGCAGCGATAGGTACATCTCAGTACAGACACGCACCGGGGTCACCGGCCTAGACTCCGCCCGCCCCCCGGCACCCGCCGCCGGCCTCGACGATCTCGCGTGGGCACCCCGCGCTCGTCGAGGCTGGCGCGACCGGCGGGTCGTTCCTCTGAGTGGCGGCCTCGCCCGGCGACCCGCCCTATACTTCCCCGGCGATGAACGTCACTGCGACCCCAGCCCCCAAAAGCTCCGTCATCCTCGAGGTCGAGCTCCCCGCCGAGCGTCTCAGCCGCGCGGTCGACGAGGCGGTCCGAGCACTCTCGAAGCGGACGCGGGTCCCCGGGTTCCGGCCCGGCAAGGCGCCCCGCGGCGTCCTCGAGGCGGTCCTCGGCCCCGGCGCAGTCCTCGACGAAGCCGTTGACCGGCTCGTCCAGAACTCGTACCGCGACGCGCTCATCGAGCAGGCGATCCTGCCGCTGACGAACGCCGACGTCGAGATCGTCCAGGCCGAGGAGGGCAAGCCGCTCATCTTCAAGGCGACCGTCCAGGTCCGGCCCGATGTCGAGCTCGGCGACTACAAGAACTTCAACTTCCAGCCGGAGATCGAGACGATCGACGACGAGAAGGTCGATCGGGTCATCGAGGAGCTGCGCGACCAGAACGGGACCCTGGCGCCGGTCGAGGACCGCGGCGCCGAGAAGGGCGACTACGCGGTGATCAAGTTCGAGGGCAGCCAGGACGGCGTCCCGTTCGAAGGCGGCACGGCGGAGCGGATGCCGCTGATCATCGGCGAGGACCGGCTCATCCCGGGGTTCGAGGACAACCTCGTCGGCCTGGCGGTGGGCGACAAGAAGTCGTTCGAGATCACGTTCCCCGACGACTACCTGGAGAAGTCGCTCGCCGGCAAGCAGGCCCATTTCGACGTCGAGCTCCGGGAGCTTCGGGAGAAGGTGCTGCCCGATGCCGACGACGACTTCGCCCGATCGATGGGCGACTTCGCGGACCTGGCCGAACTCCGGACCGGGGTCAAGGAACGCCTCGAGCGGAATGCGCTCGACAAGGCGCGTCACCAGTTCGCCGACAAGATCATCGACTACGCCGTTGCCAACGCGACCCTCGACCTGCCCGACATCCTCCTCGACCAGGAGGTCGAGGTGATGCACGACGAATTCCGGACCTCGATCCTGCGGCAGGGCATCGACGAAGCGGCCTACCTCAAGGTCACCGGCAAGTCGGAGGCCGACCTCCACGCCGACTTCCGGCCCGACGCCGAGAAACGCGTCAAGGTCCTCCTGATCCTGTCAAAGGTCGCCGAGGCCGAGGGCGTGACGATCTCCGACGCGGACGTCGACACGGAGGTCGAACGCGGCCGGCAGCGCTATGCGGGCGACGCCAAGCTCGCCAAGTACTTCGAATCGGACCGAGGCCGAAGCTTCATTCGGTCGACGCTGCGTCGGAGCCGGACGGTCGAGCATCTCGTCGACCAGTGGCTCGCCGCCCATCCCGAGCACCCGGCCCTGCCCCACGTCGAGGACGGTCCGAGCGGCGCGATCGACAGCCCGTCGGCGGAGGCGTCCGCCGAGATCGACGCCACGGATCCGGGATCGCTCGGCGACGATGCAGGCCACGATCACGACCACGACCACGACCACGATCATCACCACCATCACGAGCCGGCGCCTGCCGGTTGACCCCGTCCATCAACCTCCTCAATCCGTCAGAACTCGGGAGACCCCAGATGCTCGTGCCGATGGTGATCGAATCCTCCAGCCGTGGAGAGCGCGCCTATGACATCTACTCGCGGCTGCTGCGGGAACGGATCATCTTCCTCGGCGATCAGATCGAGGACCATCTCGCGAACCTCGTCATCGCCCAGCTCCTCTTCCTCGAGTCCGAGGACCCCGAGAAGGACATCAGCCTCTACATCAACTCGCCGGGCGGCGTGGTGACGAGCGGGCTCGCGATCTACGACACGATGCAGTACCTGCGGGCGCCGGTCAGCACGATCTGCATCGGCATGGCCGCGTCGATGGCCGCCGTGCTGCTGGCCGCCGGCGCGAAGGGCAAGCGGTACGCGCTGCCGAACAGCCGGATCATGATCCACCAGGGCTCGGGCGGGTTCCGCGGTGCGGCTCCCGACGCCGTGATCCAGATGAAGGAATGGGAGTTCCTCGTCCAGCGCAACCACGAGATCCTGTCGAAGCACACGGGCCAGCCGCTCGACAAGGTGCAGCAGGATACGAATAGGGACTATTTCATGGCTCCCGAGGATGCGAAGGACTATGGCATCATCGACGCGGTGTATTCGTTGTCCGGTGATTCTCTGATCGCCCAGGCCCACGACGCCGGAATGTCCGGTGGCGAGGGGTCAGCCGCCGCCGCGGGCGAGACGTCCGACACCACGACCAAGAAATCAAAAGAGCCGTAGGACCAGGGACGAGACAGGGCACGTGACGTCGAGTAGCAGCTCCAAGGGACCCAAGGTCCCGTACCGGTGCTCTTTCTGTGGGAAGAGCCAGGAACAGGTCCGCAAGCTGATCGCGGGCCAGGGCGTCTACATCTGCGACGAGTGCATCAACCTCTGCCAGGAGATCATCGAAGAGGAGATGCTCGACCAGCCGAAGGCCAAGCCTTCGGTGGCGAAGCTCCCGAACCCGCGGCAGATCAAGTTCGCGCTCGACCAGTACGTCATCAGCCAGGAACGGGCCAAGAAGGTCCTCTCGGTCGCGGTCTACAACCACTACAAGCGGGTCAACGCCGGCCACGCGGTCGATGAGGTCGAGCTCCAGAAGTCGAACGTCCTCCTGGTCGGACCGACCGGCTCGGGCAAGACGCTCCTGGCCCAGACCCTCGCCCGCGTCCTCGACGTGCCGTTCTGCATCGCCGACGCGACGTCGCTGACCGAGGCCGGGTATGTCGGCGAAGACGTCGAGAACATCCTCCTGCGGCTCATCCAGGCGGCCGACTTCGACGTCGCCCGGGCCCAGCGCGGAATCATCTACATCGACGAGATCGACAAGATCGCCCGCAAGGCCGACAACCCCTCGATCACCCGCGACGTGTCGGGCGAAGGCGTCCAGCAGGCTCTCCTGAAGATCCTCGAGGGGACCGTCGCCAACGTCCCGCCCCAGGGCGGCCGGAAGCACCCCCACCAGGACTTCATCCAGATCGACACGACGAACGTCCTGTTCATCTGCGGCGGCGCCTTCGACGGCCTCGAGAAGATCGTCGAGGAGCGGGTCGGCCGGCGATCGATCGGCTTCGGGTCCGAGGGCGCGATCGTCAAGGCGGACCGGGCACGGATCCTCGAGCGGCTGATGCCGGAGGACCTCCTGAAGTTCGGGCTCATCCCGGAGTTCATCGGCCGGCTGCCGGTCATCGTCACGCTGTCGGCGCTGACGGCCGAGGACCTCGTCCGGGTCCTGACCGAGCCGAAGAACGCGGTGACCCGCCAGTTCCAGAAGTTCCTGTCGCTCGACAAGGTCGAGCTCGCGTTCACGCCGGGGGCACTGCGCGCCGCGGCCGAGGTCGCGCTCGACCGCAAGACCGGCGCCCGCGCGCTCCGCTCGATCGTCGAGGAGTCGCTCCTCGAGGTGATGTACGACATCCCGGAGCGGACCGACATCCGGAAATGCATCATCACCGAGGAGACGATCCGCCAGGGTCGCCTGCCGCTCCTCCTGACGAAGACCGACGTCGACAAGGGTGTCGACGAGACGAACTACGAAGAGTGGCTCGCGGAGCGCGGCGAAACCGCCTGATCTGAGGCCCGGGCCACCGGCTGGGTCGAACCCCGATGGACCATGACGATCACGTCGCTCTGATCCGCGACGGCGTCGAAGGGGCCGGCCTGCGCTGGCTGGAGCTCGGCGCCGGCCGCGGCGCGTTCACGCTCGCCCTCGCCGACCTCCTCGGGCCCGGTGCCGAGATCGTCGCGGTCGATCGCGACGCCGGTGATCTCCGGCAGCTCGCATCGACGATGGCCGCGCGCTTTCCAGCGACGAAGCTTCGGACCGCCGCGGCCGACTTCACGGCGCCGCTCTCAACCGACGGCGTCCCATTCGACGGCCTGCTCGCGGCGAACGCGCTTCACTTCGTCCGCGACCCGCTTGCGGTGATCGACACGGTTCGGCCAATGCTGCGACCAGGGGCCCGGGTCATCGTCGTCGAGTACGACAGCGACAGCGGCAATCCATGGGTGCCGCATCCGTTCTCGTACGGCCGCTGGGAGGAGATGGCGTCGAGTGCCGGCCTGGTGAACACCCGCCTGATCGGCCGCGTCCCCAGCCGCTTTCTCGGGGCGATCTACGCGGCGGCGAGCGAACTGCCCGCCGCCTCGAGCGCTTCGAGGCCCGTGCTACACTCCCGGCCTCACGGCGAGGACCGGGAGGAGTAGCGCTTCCACGGCCACGGAGCGAGCGCGGGACGGTGCGAGCCGCGCGGGACCGGCAGCGTGAACGTCACCCGCGAGCCATGACGGCCGGCGCCCGATAGCGCGCCGAGAGGGCGCCGGAACCGGCCGGCCGCGATGAGCGGCTCGACCCCGACGCCGAACCAGCAGGTGGTACCACGACCCCGTTCGTCCGCTGGACGAGCGGGTTCGTTGATTCAATGGGACCGAGACACGATGACCGACACGACCGACACGACCGACACGACGACGAAGGAGCTGCCGAAGGCCTACCGGCCGGCCGACTTCGAGGGCGCGATCTACGAGCGCTGGCTGGCTGCGGACGTCTTCGCGCCCGATGGCGCCGGCTCGCAGGCAGATCCGGACGCCGAGCCGTTCACGATCATCCAGCCGCCGCCCGAATATCACCGGGTCGCTGCATCTCGGTCACGCCCAGCGGACCGCGGTCGAGGACCTGATGATCCGGCACGCCCGGATGCTCGGTCGGCCGACGCTCTTCCTGCCGGGCCTCGATCATGCCTCGATCGCCGCCCAGTTCGTCCTCGACCGGATCATCGCCGCGGAAGGCGAAACCCGCCAATCCCTGGGCCGAGAGCGGTACCTCGAGCGGATGTGGCGGTTCATCAACGAGACCCGCGAGGTCATGCTCGGCCAGCAGCGGCGGGTCGGTGGATCGTTCGACTGGTCACGTCTCAAGTTCACGATGGACGATTTCTCGAGCCGCGCCGTCCGTGAGGCGTTCTTCCGACTCCACCGCGATGGCCTCGCCTACCGCACCGAGGCCCTCGTCAACTGGTGCCCGGGTTGCCGGACGAGCGTGTCGGATCTCGAGGTGATCCCCACGCCCGAGACGGGCACCCTGTGGACGATCCGCTACCACCTCATCGACGAGGCCACCGGCCAGCCCGATCCGGACGCGACGATCGCGGTCGCTACGACGCGCCCGGAGACGATCCTGGGCGACACCGCCGTCGCGGTCCATCCCGACGATCCACGCTACCGCGACCTCGTCGGTCGCAAGGTCCGAATCCCGTTCGTCGAGCGCGACGTGCCCGTCATCGCCGACGAGGCGGTCGAGCGCGAGTTCGGGACCGGCGCGCTGAAGATCACGCCGGCCCACGACAACGACGACTACGCGATCGGCCGCCGCCACGACCTGCCGATGATCACGGTCCTCGACGACGCGGCGGCCATCGCCGGGACCGGGACGCCGTACGACGGCCTCGATCGCTACGAGGCGCGGCAGCGGATCCTCGCCGACCTCGAGGCGCGCGGCGACCTGCGTGGGCGCCAAGCCCCACGAGATGCTGATCGGGCGCTGCCAGCGCTCCAACGACGTCATCGAGCCGCGACTCAAGACGCAGTGGTTCATCAAGACTCGGCCGCTCGCGGAGCGGGCACTCGCGGCCACCCGGAGCGGACGCACCCAGATTCTCCCCGAGCGATTCGTGAAGGTCTGGGAGCACTGGATGACGAACATCCGCGACTGGAACGTCTCCCGCCAGCTCTGGTGGGGCCACCGGATTCCGGCCTGGTACTGCCCGGACGGCCACGTGACCGTCTCGGCCGCCGAGGGCGGCCCGTCGGCCTGCGACGTCTGCGGGCGGCCGGCGTCGGACCTGACCCAGGACCCCGACATCTTCGACACCTGGTTCAGCTCCGGGCTGTGGCCGTTCTCGACGCTCGGCTGGCCGGACGACACGCCCGACTACCGGCGCTTCTACCCGACGTCGGTCATGGAGACCGCCCACGAGATCCTCTTCTTCTGGGTCGCCCGGATGATGATGCTCGGGCTCCACCTGACCGATCGGGAGCCGTTCCACACCGTCTACCTGTCGGGCCTGATCCGGGACGCCGAGGGCCTGAAGATGTCGAAGACGAAGGGCAACGTCGTCGACCCGCTCGCGGTGATGGAGGAGTCGGGCGCCGATGCGCTCCGGTTCGCGCTCATCCACGGCGCGACGCCGGGGCTCGACCAGCGGTTCGGGCCGCAGAAGCTCGAGAGCGCCCGGAACTTCGCCAACAAGCTCTGGAACGCGACCCGGTTCGTCGTCGGGGCGCGGCCGGCGACGATCGCCGCGGATTCGCCGCGCCTTCAGCCCGACGCTGCCCATCTCGGCGCGGCGGAGCGCTGGATCCTCTCGCGGGTCGCCGCGACGACGGCCGAGGTCGACCGGGCGATGGCCGACTACGCCTTCGGCGAGGTCACCCGGGCCCTGTACGACGGCATCTGGTCCGAGTTCTGCGACTGGGGCCTCGAGCTCGCCAAGGTCCGGCTCGCCGACGAGACGCTCCCGGCCGAGGTGCGCGAGGCGACCTGGTGGACGCTCGTCGAGGCTCTCGACACGTACCTCCGCCTGCTCCATCCGGTCATGCCGTTCGTCACGGAGCAGCTCTGGGGCGCGCTACCGCACCGCGCCTCGGACCCGGAGCTGCTGATCGTCGCCCGATGGCCGGGAGTGGGGGAGCGCGACCTCGCCGCGGAGGCCGAGGTCGATGCGCTCGTCGAGCTGGTCCGCGGGTTGCGCAACGCCCGCGCCGAGGCCCGTGTCGGGCCGTCCAGCTGGCTGCCGGTGGGGGTCGCCGTGCCCGAGGCGCTCGGGCCCGCGTTCGAGGCGCTCCGGCCGGCGATCGAGCGACTCGCTCATGCCCGCCCGCTCGAGCGCTACCTGACGCGCGACGCGCTCCACGGGGCGATGCCGCAGGGCGGCCTCGCGGTCATCGCCGGCGAGATCGAGGCGTTGATCGGCGCGGCCGGGGACGGGGGCGCTTCGGCCGATGCCGACCGTGCCCGGCTCGAGAAGGAGCTGGCCGAGGCCGAGGGCTTCCTCGAGTCGGCCCGGGCACGGCTGTCGAACGAGGCTTTCACCTCGAAGGCGCCGCCGCAGGTCGTCGAGGGCGCCCGTGCCCGCGAGGCGGAACTGGCCGACCAGGTGGAGCGGCTGCGCGAGCGCCTCGGTAGTTGAAGTGGAGCCGGCCTCATCGGCCGGCTCCAAGTCGAGCGCCGAGCTGATCAGCCCTTGACGGCTCCGCCGGTGATACCCCGGACGAAGTAGCGCTGCAGGGCGAAGAACACGGCCAGCGGCAGGGCCATCGACAGGAACGCTGCCGCGCCGAGCAGGTGCCAGCCGCCGCCCAGCGAGTTGACGAGGTTCGAGACCGCGACGTGTCAGCGGCAGGTTCTCGGAGTTGGTCGCCCCGATGTAGATGAGCGACACGAGCAGGTCGTTCCAGACGAAGAGGAACTGGAAGATCGCCAGCGCCGCGATCGCCGGCACGCTCATCGGCAGCGCCAGCCGGAAGAACGCCGTGACCGGGCTCGCCCCGTCGATGTAGGCCGACTCGAACACCTCTCGCGGCAGCGAGCCCATGAAGTTGCGCAGCAGGTAGATCGCGAACGGCAGGCCGTAGCCCGTGTGGGCGAGCCAGACCGCCAGGAACTGGCCGTTGATGCCGAGCTCCGGCGAACAGCCGCAGGATCGGGATGAGCGTCGTCTGGAGCGGGACGACCAGCAGCCCGACGACGACGACGAACAGCAGGTTCCGGCCCGGGAAGTTCATCCAGCTGAAGGCGTACGCGGCGAAGGCCGCCACGAGGATCGGGATGATCGTCGCCGGGATCGTGATGAAGAGGCTGTTGACGAACGCGTCGCCGATGCCGTTCTGGTCCAGGACGTCGGCGTAGTTCTCGAGGCTGAAGTCGTACGGCGGGAAGAGCCACCCACCAGCCGGTCGTCGCGACGTCGCGCTGCGGTCGGAACGAGTTGACGAGCAGCCCGATCGTGGGCAATAGCCAGAGGATCATCAGGAGGATCACCGACGACGTGAACGCCGATCTCCCGAGGCTCCGCCCTAGCCGGCTCCGCTCGCCTACGACGATGTCGCGGCTTGCCTGCGCTGCGGTCATCGGATCGCCTCCTGGGCACGGAACCGGCTGATGTTGAAGACCATGACCGGAATGATCGCGAGCAGCAGGACGACCGCGAGCGCGCTCGCCCGGCCGAAGTCGCCGAAGCTGAACATCTCCTCGTACATGAGCTTCGCGATGACCGTCGTGTCGAACTGTGCCGCCGGTCATGACGTAGACGATGTCGAAGGCCTTCAGCGCCGTGATGATGATCGTCGTCGAGACGACCGCGATCGTCGGCAACAGGAGCGGGAAGACGATCCCCTTGAAGACCTGCCATTCGGTGGCGCCGTCGACTCGGGCCGCCTCGAGCAGCTCCGCGCTGATGCCCTTGAGGGCGGCCGAGATGATGACCATGGCGAAGCCGGTCCACATCCAGGCCATGACGACGATCAGCGCGATGGTGTTGAGCGCCAGCGTGTCCGTCTGGAGGATCCATGGTACCGGCCCAAGCCCGAACGATCCCCAGCGACGGCGTTGACCGTGCCGGTCTGGGCCGTCCCGGCGCGCTGGTACTCGTACATGAACTTCCAGATCACGCCGGCCGCGACCATGCTGATCGCGAGCGGCACGAAGATCACGGACTTGGCGACGGTCTCGTACCGGACGCGGTCGACGAGGACCGCGATGAGCAAGGCCGAGGCCGACGCGTCAGGAGCGTCAGCACGACGACCCAGAGGACGTTGTTCCGCAGCGCGACGAGGCTTTCGGACGAGCCGAAGAACCAGACGAAGTTGTCGAGGCCGACGAACGCCGTCCCCAGCCTTGTCCTGGAATGCCCGGATGATCGTCCCGATCGTCGGGTAGACGAGGAAGACGCCCAGGAAGAGGAGCGCCGGGAGGAGCCAGAGCCACGGCCGAAGGCGTGGCGCGCTGCCGGTCGGGCACCAGGCGCAGCACCAATTCCGTACCGTAGATGTAGCCGATGAGCACGGCTGGCACGCCGACCACGCACGATGATCGCGGTCCCGAGCCGTGGGTCCATCGTCCTCCTCCAGAACGGTGACGGGCGAGCGGGGAGCGGACCGTCGGCCCGCTCCCCGCTTTCAGCTGCGGACTATTTCGGGTAGGCGTCCGTCTGGACCTTGTCGAGGTCGGCCAGGATCGAGTCGAGCTTCGCCGGATCCTTCGTGTAGTCGAGGATGGCCGTCCAGAAGCGCCTGCGTTCATCGCCGTCGGCATGAGGTCCGACGCGTCGAAGGCGAAGGACCTTGGCGCTCGTCAGGAGCTCCGCCGAGCGCTTGGCGATGTCGTCCGGATAGCTGGTCGCGTTCTTGTTGGCGGACAGCGCGCCGCCGAGCTTCACCCAGATGTCCTGGGCCTCGGCGGTGACGAGGTACTTCATCAGCGACTTGGCCTCGGCCGTGTCGTGGAACATGCCGAACAGGTCGCCCGCGCCTTCGACGGCGCCGGTGAACTGCGGGTCGATGTCCGGGAACGGGAAGAAGTTGTAGTCGGTCCCGGCCGCCGCCGTCCTTGAACTCGCCGAGGCCGGTGATGAAGCTGGCCTGGTGGTGGAAGACGCAGCCGGGCGGGCTGGTGAAGAGGCCGTCGCCGCCGTCCTCGAAGTTGGTGGTCAGGACGGTGTTCGCGCCGCCGTCGGCGTTCTTGACGACGTCACCGAAGGTCTCGAAGGCGGCCTTGATCTCGGGCGAGCTCCACTTGAGCGTGCCCTGCCACCACTGGTTGTACTTGTCGGGACCGGCCTGGCGGAGGACGATGTCCTCGATCCAGTCCGTGCCCGGCCAGCCGGATGCCGCGCCGGACTCGACGCCGACGCACCAGATCGCACTTGGCGTCGCCCTTGTTGGCCGTGGCCTGGGTCTGCGAGGTCGTCCCACGTCGTCGGCGGGGCCGACGACGTAGTCGTGGAGCTTGGGGCTGTACCAGATCAGGCCCTTCACGGCGGCCTTGATGAAGACGCCGGAGATCTTGCCGTCGACCGTGCCGAGCTCGACGAGCGCCGGCGCCGTCTCTTCCTTGTACTTGGCGATGTCGAGGACGCCGTCGAGCGGCTTGAGCGAGCCGCCCTTGGCGAATTCGGCCATCTGGCCCGGGCCCGGCAGGCCGGCCAGGTCGGGCAGGACGCCCGAGGCGACGCCGGTTGTCAGGACCGCGTTGAGGTCGCGGGTGCCCGTGTACTTGACGTTGTTGCCCGTTCTCGGCCTCCCACGGGGCGACCATTGCCTTGAAGGCCTTCTCCTCGTCGCCTCCCCAGGTGCCGATGACCGTGACGCTCTTGCCGGTCCCGCCGGACCCGCTCGGGCTCGAGCAGGCGGCGAATGACCATCGCGACACTCCTGCGACCGCGGCGGCGCGGCGCCATGAACTGTTCCGCTTCTCCATCCGTGACTCCTTTCGCGGGTCGCGGCTCCTCACCGCGGCCCCATCTCCTCCAAGCCCCCCATTTCGGAAAGTGCCGTCAGGGCCCCGGTCCCGGTGCCTCCTTCTTGACCGCTGGGGCCGTTGAGGACCGCACGACCAGCTCCGTGGGGAGCTGCGTTCGGTCTGGAACCGTACGGCCTGCGACCCTGTCGAGCAAGGCTTTCCCCGCGGCGACGCCGAGGTCGTACGCGGGCAGGCGGACGGTTGTCAGTGGCGGATCGAAGTACGCTGCGAGCGCGATGTCGTCGAAGCCGACGATCGAGATGTCATGAGGTACGCGCAGGCCGGCTTCGCGGATCGCGGCGATGGCCCCGAAGGCGACGACGTCGCTGGCGACGAATACGGCCTCGATCGGCCCCTGGGACAGGAGCAGCGCCATCGCCCGATGGCCGCTGCCGGCGTCGAACGACGCGTGGGCGACCAGCCGCTCATCGAACGGCAAGCCCGCCGCCTCCAGCGCGGCGCGATAGCCGTCGAGTCGTTGCTGAGCGGCGGTGTAGGCCAGCGGGCCATTCGTGATACAGGCGATCCGCGTCCAGCCGAGCCCGATGAGGTGCTCGACCGCGCGCATCGCCCCGCGGACGTTGTCGATGTCGACGCTGGGTGCATCGAGGCCCGGTAGCCAGCCCTGGAGGACGATCGGGAATCCATCGTTGGCCAGTTTCACCAGGCCCTCGTCGTCGAAGCGCGGCCCGGAGACGACGATGCCGTCGGCGTGCTGGGCGCGGAGCAGCGAATCGTACGAGCCATGGACCGGATCGAGCGGCTCCACCATGACCCGGAAGCCGGCGGTCCGGGCGGCCGACGCCAGGCCGCTCAGCGTCTCGGCCAGGGCTGCGTCGCCCGCGACCTGCTCCGCCGACTGGCGCAGGACGAAGCCCAGGATGTGGCTCATGCCGCCCGCGAGACCGCGCGCCGACGCGTGGGGGTGGTAGCCCAGCTCTGCGGCGGCGACCAGGACGCGCTCCCGCGTCGTCACGCTGATGTTCGTCCCGGGTCGGTCGTTGAGGACGAACGACACGGTCGTTCGCGACACGCCCGCCCGAGCCGCCACATCAGCACTCGTGGGTCTCCTGCGTGAGACGGCCATTCTGCTCCGGGAACCGAGCCGGATCGCCTCGGAGCCTCCTGCAAGGCCTCTAACCGAGCGACACGGAGGGGGGACTAACTCGCGTTAGTGACGCGTATTAGTACTCCGAATGCGAGGCTCCCGTCAACCCTCTAGCTGGCCCGCTTCGCCGTCGATCGTGAGCCCGATCCCCGCGGCGTAGCGCGCGGCGATCCGCTGGGCCGTGAGGATGTCGGCGCGGCCCTCGCGGAGCCCCGCAACGGGTTGCTGGCCGGCGCTGGCGAGGCGATGGAACGCCAGCAGCTCCTCTTCGAACGCCTCGCCGACGGACAGATAGCGGCTGTCGCGACGGGCGTCGCCCGCCAGCTCCGTGATCCGCAGCCGCGTCGGCGCGTGGAGCAGATACGGCGAGGGGAACTCGAGCTCGACGGTCGCCGCCTCGTAGACGACCCGGACTTCCTCGCGGTAGGCGGCGTAGTCCGGCAGGAAGTGCCAGCGGATCGAGAACCGGCCGTCCGCCGGCAGGCGTCCGACGATCGCAACGGATGGCGGCCACGTCGCCGCCGGCCAGGCATCGACGGCATCGATCGCGGTCGGGTCGCCCGCGAACGCCCGAATCAGCGCCAGGTCGTGGACGATGCTGCCGAGGACGATGTCGGAATAGAGGCGGCCGATGTCAGCCGTCCCGACGGCCGCGGTTCGGAGGCGATCCTCCTCCGCGCGGATCGGCTCGATGATCGCGGCCGGCACGTCCGTTGGTGGCGGCAGGAGCCGAGCGTGGGCGAGCTGTCGTTCGGAGCTGGGGTGGAGAACCGTGACCTCGACCGATCGGACTGGGCCGAAGCCGGCGGCCGCTCCGGCCTCGCTTTCAACACGCTCGTCCCGTGCCGCCGCGAGGGCTCGAACGACGGCCGGATCGTAGAGCTTCATGTACCCGACCTGCAGCTTCCGAGCCGGGTCCGCGGCGAGGCTGGCGGCGATCGCGTCGGCCTCGGCGAGCGTCCAGGCAAGGGGCTTCTCGGCGAACACGCTCCAGCCACGGTTGAGGCCGGCCAGGACGGCCGCCCCGTGCGAGCCGGACGTCAGGACAAGGAGGCCGTCGATGCCGTCCGCCGTGAGCAGCCCATCGATGGAGTCGAATCGGGAGCGCTCGGGCACCCGGTAGCGATCTCCCAGCGACGCGACAAGGGCCGGCGACAGGTCGGCGATCGCGGCGATTGAGAAACGGTCGCCGAGCCGGTCCAGGAGCGGCAGGTGCACGGCCTGGGCAACCGCGCCGAGCCCGAGAACGGCGACCCGGACACGTTCGGGCGCGGCCGTGGGCTCGGCAGGGGAGGCCATCGCCGGGGAGTATATCGGCCACTTCGCCACACCCGACCTCGCGGGACGGACGGCGGAGCGATGCCGTAGGCTGCGCCCGATGCCCGACAACGCCGAGCCGAGCGCCGAGGTGCCAGCGGCGGCCAAACCCGCGACGAAGGCCCGCCGACCTGCCAAGCGCAAGGCCGCGACGGCTCCCGCCAACCTGTCCGCGCCCAGCGGTCTGGCCGCGCGCAAGCATCCGGTTCGCGAGCCGGCGTTCGGCAAGGATTGGTGGCAGCGCGGCGTCATCTACCAGGTCTATCCACGATCGTTCGCGGACTCGAACGGCGACGGGATCGGTGACCTGCCCGGGCTCATCGCCAAGCTCGACTACCTCAACGACGGCACGGAGCGGTCGCTCGGCATCGACGCGATCTGGCTGTCGCCGATTCACCCATCGCCCGGATTCGACGTCGGCTACGACGTCGCCGACTACGACGCGATCGACCCGATCTACGGCACGCTCGACGACTTCGACCGCCTGATCGCCGAAGCCCATCGGCGGGGAATCCGGGTGATGCTCGACCTCGTGATGAACCACTCCAGCTCCGCCCATCGCTGGTTCGAGGAGTCGCGCCGCGAGCCCAACGGCCCGTTCGGCGACTGGTATCTGTGGCGCGACGGACGGCCGGGGCGGTTCGGCCGGAAGGGCCGCCCGAACAACTGGCGATCGTTCTTCGGGGGTTCGGCCTGGACCTGGGACGAGGTCCGCGGCCAGTACTACATGCACACGTTCCTGCCGGAGCAGCCCGATCTCAACTGGCGCAATCCTGCCGTCCGCGCGGCGATGCTGGCGATGGTTCGGGGCTGGCTCGATCGGGGTGTGGACGGCTTTCGCCTCGACGTCTTCAACGCCTTCTTCAAGAACGCCGAGATGTTGTCGAACCCGCGCCGCCTGCTCGGTCGCCGGCCCTACGATCGGCAGGTCCACCTGTACGACAAGGACCAGCCCGAGCTCATCGAGTTCCTGGCCGAGTTCCGGGCCCTGCTCGACTCGTATCCGGAACGGATGTCGGTCGGCGAGCTCTTCGCCTCCGATCCCCTCGGCGCGACGCGCCTCAGCGCCCCGGGCCACATGGTGTTCGACTGGAACCTCATCGGGCAGCCGTGGAAAGCCAAGGCCTTCGCGGCGGCGACCGAGAAGCACGAGCGCATGTTCGGGCAGGACCTCTGGCCGACCCTCGTCATGTCGAACCACGATCAGCCGCGGCAGGCGAGCCGACTGGCACCGGACGCGGACGCCGCGACGAGCGACGCCGTGGCGCAGGGCCGCCGCGAGTCTGTTGTTGACCCTCCGCGGCACCCCGTTCATCTACTACGGCGAGGAGATCGGAGCCCGCAGCGTCCCGATCCCGTGGGAGGAGATCGTCGACCCGCCCGCCAAGCGCGGCGGACGCCTGATCCGGCGCCTCGTGCCGTGGTGGAACCGCGACCAGGCCCGTTCGCCGATGCCGTGGGGCCGGGGCCCGAACGGCGGATTCACGACGGGCCGGCCATGGATCCGCATGGCGCCCGATGCCGATACCCGGACGGTCGCATCCGAGGACGCCGATCCCTCGTCCGTCCTCAACGTCTACCGCAGGCTGCTCTGGCTGCGGCGGCGCCACCCGGCGCTCCAGGTCGGCGCGTACCGGCGGCTTCCGAGCCGTTCCGATGACGTCTTTGCCTTCGAGCGATCGACCGACGGCGAGACGATCATCGTCGCGGTGAACTTCTCGGCGACGCCGCGCAGCCTCCGGATTCGGACCGTCAAGCGCTGGAAGACCCTGTTCGACACGCACGAGCCGGCCCAGGCCGAAGTCGTCGGGGGCGACGAGCTGACGCTCCGGCCCTACGAAGCGGTCATCCTCAATGCCGGCTGAGAGGGTCCTGCCATGCCCCGCCGTTTGGCCTCTGGCCGTGCGGTGCAGCGCTGATACGATAAGCACGCCCAGCGATCGATCCCGGAGGCGCCCGTGCCGCTCGAGTTTCTGAAGCGAAAGAATGCGGCCGAACCCACCCCGGAGCCGGCCAGGCCGTCGACACCCTCGATCACCCTGCCCGAAGAGGTCATCGCGCAGGAGTATCAGCTCAAGCTCTACTACGCCGGGAAGAGCAGCGAAGGCGTCCGCATGCGGACGGGCCCGAACGCGATGGCCGAGCTGCCATCGATGCTCCACGGTCTCGCCAAGAGCGAGATCGAGATGGTCGAGCCGCTGCCGATCGAGTTCAGCCAGGCGACGCCGGTCATCAGCCGGCCGTCCGAGGCCATGCAGTGGCTGAACGCCCACCACGTCCACTCCCCGGTGACCCGCCACGCGCTGGTCGTCCTCGAGTCCATCGACGCGATCGATCTCGCGTTCGACACGTTCGTTTGTGCGCTCCTCGATGGCGAGGTTGATACGTCCGGCTACCCGGAGTACAGCGCCGTCGTCGGTGGGGTCGCCTCGCACTGGGATGAGTCGACCGGCGACATGATCGTGCGGGCGGTCGTGGGCTGGGGCGGCAAGGGCGTCCGGGGCGACACGGATCGCATCGGCGCGCAAGCTCGTGTCCGGGATCCTGACGAACGTCCTCGCGAACCAGTTCGCCCTCGGCCTGACCGCGATCGAACGTCCCGTTCCGGCTGCCGGACGGGGCGGACTCGTCTGCGCCCATTGCGGATTCGCGTCCGCCCACGATCGGGCCTTCTACTGCCCGAAGTGCGGGATGCGGCTCCTTCGCGGCTGAGCCCGACATAGCCTCGGATGCCGATCTACGACTACACCTGTTCGAAGTGCCGGCGAGTCACGGAAGTCATTCACGGGATCAATGACCACGGGCCGAAGTTCTGTCCCGAGTGCGGGGCGGAGGGAACCATGACGAAGGCGTTCGTCGCTCCGGCTGTCCACTTCAAGGGCAGCGGCTGGGCCAAAAAGGATCGATCGACGGCCCGCGCCTCCAGGTCGAAGGACGACGGCGGTTCGGCCGCGTCAAGCGGCGACGCGAAGTCCTCGGCTGAGAGCTCCGGCTCGGATTCGAGTTCGTCGGGCACCGAGTCGAAGAAGTCCGACACCGGAACGTCGGGCGAGTCGAAAGACAGTTCGAGCTCGTCGTCCACATCGTCAAGCTCATCCGACTGAGGCGACCGATGGCCGGCTCGGCGAGCGACTGGATCACCCTGGCAGAGGCGTCGGAGATTCTCGCGGCTGCGAACATCGACTTCCGGCCGGCGACGATCGGCGGCTGGGCCCGCGCAGGCAAGCTCCAGAGCATCAAGCTCGGTGGCCGCCGGTTCGTGCGGCGGGGCCAGGTCCGGGCACTCGTAGCGGCGCCGCGGCGGGTCCACGCCGAGGAACTGCAGCCGGGTCTCTTCGAGGACCTTCGACGCTGACCGCCGCGCCGCCCGGTCGGACGACACCGCCCTGGGTGGAGCGCCTTCAGAAGCTCGCCCTGCCCATCTTCGGAAGCGGCCGCGTCATCAGGGCGCGGGCGGTGATCGATCGCTACAACGTCGCACGGTGGCGGCCTGCTGGCGGCCGGGATCGCCTACAACACGCTCTTCGCCCTCATCCCCATGGCCCTGTTCGGGGGCGCCGTGCTCGGCTTTGTCGTGACCGATCCCGACGGGCTGGCGAAGGTCAAATCGGCGCTGGTCGAGTGGGCGCCGCCGCTCGCGAGCGTGCTCGACGAGATCCTGAGTGGACTGGCGAACGCGTCACCGTCCCTCTCGATCATCGGCCTGGTCGGCATGGCCTGGGGAGCGACGCGGCTCTTCGCGTCGCTCGAGATGGGGATCGGCGCGATGTTCGCGGAGGCGCCCCAGCGCGGGATCGTCGCGCGGACGCTCCGGCGGGTCGCGTCGGTCCTGGTCGTGGCCGGTATCGTCGTCGCGGTCTTCCTGTCGACCTCCGTCGCGTCGTTCGTCTCGGAGCTGGGGCTGATGGGGGGTGATGCGGCGGGAGTCAGCGTCGTCGTGCTGCTGCTGGGACTCCCGATCGTCGTCAGCGCCCTGGCTCTGTCGATCGTCTATCGGGTCCTGCCGCCCGTTCAACCTGGCGTTTCGGCATTCCTCCTGCCCGCGGTCACGATCGGCGTCGGGTTGGTTGTCCTGACCCGGTTGTTCGCGGTGATTGCGCCCAGGGCACTCGGGGCGAACTTCGTGTACGGAACGCTGGGGGCGATCTTCGTCGCGCTCGCCTGGCTCGGGCTTACCTACTCGATGATCCTCATCGGGGCGGCCTGGGTCCGCGAGCGGATGCTGGCGGTCGAGGAGACGGCTCCGGTCGCCTGAGGCGAGTAGCGAAGAGCTTCAGGCGCCCTGGCGGGAGCCGCAGCGGCGACAGAAGCGAGCGGTCGCCGAGAGCGACAGTCCGCAACTGCTGCAGGACTGGACGCCGCCGCCGGGCGCACCGGCAGGTTGGGCGACGACATCGCGCGCGGACGCGGCCCAGAGAGCGTCGTTGACGGCGGACGTGGATGTCGGGCGAGTGGCCAGCGAGCGACGCGTTCGGCGGGGCGATCGGCCACTGCGGGTTGGCTGGCCACTGCGGCTCGGACGGCGTCGGTGGGATCGGGGTTGCCGACGCCGCGGCGGCAAGACCTTCGTCGGCCTGCCCGTGGCCGTTGGTCGGGACCGCGGGAACGTCCGGAGCGACGATTCGCCAGGTGGGCTGCTCGACGCGGTCGGCTCGGACCGGCTCCGGCGCGGGCGGGCGTCGGCGTTGGCTCGACTGGCGCTTCGGCGGCGACTTCGATCGGGGCCTCGACTGGGGCTTCGGCGGCGACTTCGATCGGGGCCTCGACTGGGGCTTCGGCGGCGACTTCGATCGGGGCCTCGGCGGCGATCTCGGCGGGAGCTTCCTCGGCGGCGATCTCCTCGGGCAGGGCTTCGGCGGCGATGGGCTCTTCGACGACCGCTGCCGGCTCGAGTGCGACGGGCTCCGGCTCCGGCGCGGCGGCGACGGGCTCAGGCTCGGGCTCGGGCGCGGCGGCGACGGGCATCGGTGCGGGCGCGATCGGCGCTTCCAGTTCGGCGACTGCCGGTGCGATATCGGACTCGACCCACGAGTGGTCGGCGGTCGCCTCGACCGGCTCGGCGATCTGTTCCGGCGCCGTTGCGTCAGCAGCGGGCTCCGCGGTGACGGCGGCCTCGTAGGCCGCCAGTTCCGCGTCGATGTTCTGGCCGGGTCGGAACTTGGAAAGCAGCGCGGCTGTGCGGCGGGCCGCCTCGGCCGCTCGCTCGTCAACGCCGGCCGGGAGCTCGGACACCGGTGCCTCAGCTGCCTCGACGGGCTGACGCCTCGATCGCCTCGACTTCGGCTTCGACGACGGGGACGACCGGCGCGACCTCGGCCGCGGCCACCGTTTCGGCGGCGACCTCGACCGGCCATTCCTCGGCCGCGGCGTCCGACTCGGCGATCGAGTCGGCTTCGGCGAGCTCGGCCACGTCGACCGCGTCGACGGTCTGCGGCGATTCGGCGGCCTCCAACCCGGGTTCCGTGGCAATCGGCCACGCTCCGGCGGCCGCCGCGTCACCCGGGGCCTCGGCGAGCACGTTCGGCTCAGGCGGCGTGGCGATCTCGGGTTCGGCGAGCCGTGCCAGTCGGGCCGCAAGGACCTCGTCGAAATCGGCCGGCGGCCCGTCCGACGCGTCCTTGGCCAGGTCCGATGTCGGCCACGCGGCAGCATCGACGTGGATGGGCTCGCCGTGCATCGGGGTCAGGTCGGGGAACGGCGCCGGCATGATCTCGTGACCGAGATGCGGCGCGCATGTCAGGCAGCGACCCTCGGCCTGGTTCCAGCAGTTGCCGCACGTGTACTGGCGACACGTCATGCAGAAGTTGAAGGTCGAGTGGAAGGCGTCCAGCTGGTGCGAGGTCAGCTCGCGCTCTTCGTCGCTCCGAGCCGCCGCCATCGCCTCGTCCATCGACGAATCGTCGCTGAGGACGTAGTTCTTGAGGCCCTTCGAGATCGTCTTGAAGCGTCCGAGCTTCTTTGCCCTCGTGGGCGCGGTCGACTCAAACGTGTAGCGGGTGCCACAGCGTTCGCAGAACGACTCGGTGAGGATCTCGGGCATCATGCCCCCGGTTTGCGTTGGACACGTCGGTTCGGGACGGGCCGACCGAACGGGGCAACACTATATCGCAGCCGACTTCACCGTCCTGAACCGCAGGTACCACGATTCGGGGACGATGGTCCCTTGAAGTACCACCCGGCCGAGGCCGTGGACCGACGAGACTGTTAGAGTCGCCACCGATCATGGGACCCCTGGCCGCCCTGGAGCGGTTCTTCGAGCGCATTTTCGAGCGGCAGACCGCACGGCTCTTCCGAACGAAGCTCCAGCCGATCCAGCTGCAGCGGCGGGTGGAGCGGGCGATGGAGTCCGAACGGGTCCGTGACGGCGACCGGACGCTCGTGCCGAATCGCTACGCCATCCACCTCGCGCCGCCGGACCTCACCGCCCTGCGGGAGACCCATCCGTCGCTCGCGGCCGATCTCGCCGACGCCGCTCTTGGGTTTGCTCGCGGCCACGGCTACCACCTCGCCGATCGGCCGACCGTCTCGCTCATCGCCGATTCGACGGTCCAGGCCGGCGACGTCCGCGTCGCGGCCAGCCTCGACGCGGCGGCGAGGCCGGTCGCCCCTGGGCCCTCGGCCAAAGCCAAGGCGCGGGCGCGGACGAGGCCTCCAAGGACGGGGCGAAGGACGAGGACGAGGATGCAAGGCCGCGGGTCGACCAGACCGCGGTCTTCGTCGTCCCCGCCGTTGAGTCGCCGCGAGCGACGCTGCGCGAGGTCCGGCCCGACGGCTCGACCCAGTCATTCGTCGTCGACGGCCGGCCACTGACGATCGGTCGTGGCCCCGACAACGGGCTCGTCGTCCAGGACAGCCGCGCGTCCCGCCACCACGCCCGGATCTACGGCCGCCAGGGTGCCCTTCTCCTGGCCGACCTGGGGAGCACGAACGGCTCGTGGGTCAACGATCGCCGCGTCCAGGAGATCGCCCTCGGTGAGGGCGACCAGATCCGCATCGGGGACACGCTCCTCATCGTCGAATCGGTCGAGGAAGCCTGATGGACGGCTTCACCGTCACGATCTGGGTCGTCCGCCTGCTGTTCCTGGCCCTGCTCTACCTGTTCCTGTTCGGGATCGCCCGGGCGCTCCTCCGCGACCTGAGCGCCGCGTCGCGCGAGCCCACGACGGAGCTCGGCCGGCTCGTCGTCGTGGCTTCGCCGGCCGGTGAGCCGGCGCAGGGAAGCACGCTCGCCCTCGACGCGATCACGACGCTCGGCCGCGACGTCAACAACGCGATCGTCGTCGACGACCAGTTCGCCTCGGCGCAGCACGCCGTGCTGACGTTCCGTGGCCGGACCTGGTACGTCGAGGATCTCAAGAGCACGAACGGCACCTTCGTCAACGGGCAGCCCGTCGAGGGCGTCATCCCGATCGGCTACGGCGACGAGGTCCAGCTCGGCCAGGTCCGGTTCCGGCTGGAGCGACCGCGCCGGTGACGGCGAGCGCTCCGCCGCTCCCCCGGATCCTCGGCCAGATCAAGCCCCGTCCACGGTGGCGGGAGGCCCGCCTCCTCGCGATCGTCGCGGCCGCGATCCTCGCCGGGAGCGTCTCGCTCGAGCTCGCCCGGCACAGCGACGAGACGGCCGCGACTGCCGGCTTCTCGCCGGCCGAGCCGCTCCATCTCGCGATCTATCTCGGCGTCCTCGTGGCGGCCCACATCGCCCAGGTGCTGACCGGACGACGAACGGACCAGGTGCTGCTGCCCGCGGTCGGGCTGCTCGGCGGGATCAGCCTGCTGCTCATGGAACGGCTGCCGCAGGATCTCGTCGTCCAGCGCTTCTTCGGCGCGGAGCTCGGCCTGGCCGACGTCCAGCTCGTCTGGCTCGTGCTGTCGATCAGCATCGCGACGACGCTGTCGATCGTCGTCCGGTCCGATCGCTGGCTGCGCCTCTACAAGTACACCTGGGCGGCCGCGGGCGTCGCGCTCCTGCTCCTGACGTTCGTGCTGGGGACCGAGATCAACGGCCAGCGCCTGACGCTCTCGCTCGGCCCGGTCAGCGGCCAGCCGTCCGAGCTGCTGAAGGTGATCCTCGTCGTGTTCCTCGCGGGCTACCTCTCGGAGAACCGCTCGCTGCTCGTGGAGGAATCGACCCGGATCGGGCCGATCGCGATCCCGCCACTGCCGTACCTCGCGCCGATGGTCGCGATGTGGGCGATCGCCCTCGGCATCGTCGTCGTCCAGCGGGACCTGGGCGCGGCGCTGCTGTTCTTCGCCGTGTTCCTTCTGCTGCTCTACACGGCGACCGCGCGGCCCGGTTACGTGGTCCTGGGCATCCTCCTGTTCCTCGCCGGCGGATTCGTCATGTACCAGCTCGTCTCGCACGTCCAGACGCGGGTCAACATCTGGCTCGACCCATTCGCCGATCCGGCGGTCACCGGCTACCAGATCATCCAGGCGCTCTACGCGTTCGCCCGTGGCGGGCTCGTCGGAACGGGGCTGGGCGGCGGCATACCGACGACGATCCCGGCGGTCGAGACCGACTTCCCGTTCGCGGCGCTCGGCGAGGAGCTCGGGCTGGTGGGGATCATGGCGATCCTCGGGCTCTATCTCGTCGTCGTCGAGCGCGGCCTGCGGATCGGGGCGGCGGCTGGCGACGACTTCCGGTCGCTGCTCTCGACCGGGCTGGCCCTCGTCGTCGGCGTCCAGGCGTTCATCATCGCCGCGGGCAATCTCAAGCTCATCCCCCTGACGGGCATCACGCTGCCGTTCATCAGCTACGGCGGCTCGTCGATGCTCGTCAACGGGATCGTCGTCGGCCTGCTCCTCGCCCTGTCGGACAAGGGGGTCGAGCCGCCGCCGGCCCCGAAACCGCCCGGACGGCTGGCGCGGCTGACCCGGCGGGCCGCCTGATGGCGAACCGCTCGGTCGCGCGCAGCATCGCCCACGTCGGGCTCGCGCTGACGCTCGCGTTCGGCGTCCTCGCGGCGGGCGCCGGCTACTGGCAGGTGGTCCGCTCCGAGGAGCTGTCGACCGCACCGGAGAATCCCGCGGTCGCTGTCGCCGCCGCGACCGTCGTCCGGGGCGAGATCATCGATCGTGAGGGCAACGTCCTCGCGACGAACGCGAAGTACTCGAAGGGCGGGGTCTATCGCGTCTATCTCGACCGATCCATCGCCCCGGTGGTCGGCTACGCGAGCCGCGGCCACGGGTCGGCCGGCCTGGAGCGCTCGTTCGGCGCGGAACTGACCGGCCTGAGCGATCTCGACCCGATCCGCAACGCCCTCCGGAAGTTCCAGGCCGATCCGTACGACCCGCAGACGCTGACGCTGTCCCTCTCCCTGACGCTCCAGCGGGCGGCGATCCGCGGGCTCGGGGAGGAGCGTGGCGCCGTCGTCATGCTCGACCCGCGGACCGGTGAGGTCCTCGCCCTGGCCTCCACGCCGTTCTACGACGCCTCCGCGATCGCCAACCCGGCCACCGAAGCGGAGGGCTGGGCGGCCGTCAGCGACAACCAGGCCTTGCCGCTCCTCACCCGACCGACGCAGGGCCGCTACGTCCCCGGCTCGATCTTCAAGGTCGTCACCGCGATCGCCGGCCTTGGCTCGGGCGCGATCGATCCGACGACGACGTTCCCGAACCAGGCGGCGGCGGAGAAGAACGGCCTCGTCGTCAGCGGCTTCCGGATCAACGAGCATCCCGGCGTCCCAGCCCGGACGTTCAACCTCGCGAGCGCGATGGAGGTCTCGTCGAACATCTGGTTCGCGCTGGCCGGCCTCGAGACCGGGGGCGAGAACCTCGTCGACTACGCCGAGCGGCTCGGGTTCGGGGCGCCGCTGCCGTTCGACCTGCCGACGGCCGTCTCCCAGGTGACCGACGGCGAGGGTTCGGCGCCGGGCGGCTTCAAGGACGACGTCGAGCTCGCGAGCGCCGCGTTCGGCCAGGGCAAGACGTTCGTGACGCCGCTCCAGATGGCCCTCGTGGCGGCGACGGTGGCGAACAACGGCGAGCTGATGCGGCCGCGACTCGTCACCGAGCTCACCGGCAAGGAGGGGACCCGCAAGATCGGACCCGAAACGATCCGGCAGGTCATCTCGGCGGCCGACGCCGACGCGATCACCGCGGCGATGCTCGAGGCCGTCGAGGGCGACCTGGGTCGCCAGTTCACGTCCGGCGCCAAGGTGCCCGGCATCCCGACCGCCGGCAAGTCGGGCACGGCGGAGCTCGGCGGCTCCGGCGAACCGCACTCGTGGTTCATCGGCTTCGCCCCGGCCAACGACCCGCAGATCGCGATCGCCGTCCTCGTCGAGCGCGGGGGCAGGGGAGGGGCGAGGGCGGCGCCGCTCGCGGGCTCGCTCATGAAGGCATATTTCGATACGGTGGCATCGGAATGACCGACGAGCGCAGCAGTGAGCCCATCGTGGACCGGCCGGACGACGACGCGCGCGCACGACGCCGACGACGAGGAGCCTCTGACCGACGTCGGCCCGGCGGCGGTCGAGCGCGAGCGCCGGACGGCTATCGAGCGGATCGGGCTGGCCGCCGTCGCGGTCGTGATGGCCGCGCTGTTCGCGGCCGTCGCCGTCGCGGCGTTCGTCGGCGGCGAGTTCTTCCTCGCCGCGATGGGCCTCGTCGGCTGCATGATGACCCTCGCCGTCGGCGGAGCACGCTGCTCCGCGGCTGACGAGATGCCGCCCGCGACGGCGGCGGACAACAATCGGTCGCACTCGTCACCTTCCGAACCCATTTGGCGTCTCCGGCGTACTATCAGTCGACACCCCTGAGCGAGCCCGTCAGCGGCATCGCGATTCCCCGAGGAGCCTGATGACCAACCTTGAGCAGACTGGCGAGAAGGTCCTCGCCAACGTCGAGCGCGTGATCGTTGGCAAGCACCACGAAGTCAGACTGGCTCTCGTCGCGCTGCTGTGTCGCGGCCACCTCCTGATCGAGGACGTGCCGGGAACCGGCAAGACCGTGCTCGCCAAGGCGATCGCGCGGAGCCTCGGCTGCAGCTTCCGGCGGATCCAGTTCACGCCTGACCTGCTGCCGTCCGACGTCACCGGCCTGTCGATCTACAACCAGAAGAACCAGGAATTCGAGTTCCGACCCGGCCCGATCATGGCCCAGGTCGTCCTCGCCGACGAGATCAACCGGGCGACGCCGAAGACCCAGTCGGCCCTCCTCGAATGCATGGAGGAGCGCCAGGCGACGATCGACGGCACGACCTACGCGATGCCCGATCCGTTCCTCGTGATCGCCACCCAGAACCCGATCGAGTACGAGGGCACGTTCGCCCTTCCCGAGGCGCAGCTCGACCGCTTCATGCTCCGGATCCGGCTCGGCTATCCGCAGCCGATCGAGGAGGTCCTGATCCTCGACGAGCAGAAGCGCACCCATCCGCTCGACGACATCGAGGTCGTCTGCTCGGTCGACGAGCTGCGCGGCATGCAGACGGCCGTCCGCGACGTCTACGTCGACTCGACCGTCGCCGAGTACATCGTCCGCCTCGTCAACGGGACGCGAAACCACCCCGACGTCTACCTCGGGGCGTCGCCGCGCGGCTCGATCGCCCTGTATCGCGCCGGGCAGGCGCTTGCCGGGCTCATCGGCCGCGACTACGTGATCCCCGACGACATCAAGGCGCTCGCCGAGCCCGCCCTGGCCCACCGCCTGATCATCAAGACGAGCGCGTCGATCCACGACGTCCAGTCGGCCAATGTCGTCCGCGAGCTGCTCGACGCCACGCCGATCGATGGCATCCGACCGACCGGCGGCCCCGACGGGCCCCGGGCCATCCGCCCGACCGGCCAGGGCGCGGCGAGCGCGTAGGCCGAGCGAGACGAGCAGAGCGGCGAGCGAATCGATCGGGTGATGCGCCGACTCCAGCTCATCCTGATCGCGGCGATCCTGCTCATCGCCGCGTTCTCGACGGGCCTCGAGTTCCTCTTCTACCTCGTCTACCTCGCGATCATCGTCATCGGCGGCTCGTACATCGTCACGCGGCTCGGCCTCTCCGATCTCGAGGCCGGCTACGCGGTGAGCCAGCTGAACGGCCACGTCGGCGACAAGATCCGGGTCACCTACACGCTCCGCAACACCAGCCGGATCCCGAAGCCGTGGCTCGAGGTTCACAACCCGACGACGCTCCCAGGCGGCCTGCCCGGCCGGGCGATCCCGCTGGGCCCGAGGGCGGAGCGGTCGTGGCTCGTCCGCGTCCCGCTCGTCCGCCGCGGCCACTTCCGCATCGAGCCGCTCCAGATCCGGACCGGCGATCCGTTCGGCTTCTTCGAGGCGTCGGCGTCGGTCGGGCAGGGCGTCGCGGTCGTCGTCTATCCGCGGATCGAGTCGATTCCGCTGTGGCGCCTGCCAGCCGCCTACCTCGAGGGCACGAATGCCTCGCCCGAGCGGACCCTCCAGACGACGCCGCTCGCCACGACGGTCCGGCCTTGGGCGCCGGGCGACAGCTTCAACCGGATCCACTGGCGGGCGACCGCTCGCCACGGCGAGATCCAGGTCAAGGAATTCGAGCTCGAGCAGACCGCGGACGCCTGGATCATCCTCGACCTCGAGCGGGCGATCCAGACCGGGCGGGGCGACGAATCGACGGTCGAGGCCGCCGTCCGAGTCGCCGCGTCCGTCGCCGACAGGGCAATCCGCGACAACCGCGCCGTCGGGATGACCGTGAACGCCCACCGCACGACGGTCCTGCCGGCCGACCGCGGCAGCCGCCAGCACCTCAAGATCATGCAGCTCCTCGCCGCGGTCGACGGCGACGGGACCTCGCCGCTCGTCGAGACGCATCGTCGCGACGGCCGGGCGACTGCGGCGCGGGATGACGGCGATCGTCATCTCCCCATCGACCGATGCAACCTGGATCCGCCCGATCGCCTCCCTCCGGACGAGGGGGATTGCGACCGTCGTCGTGGCGATCGACGCCCCGGCATTCGATCGGGTCGCCCGAGCGGAGCGCGAGCGAGAGGGCGAGATCCTGCCACCGATCGATCCGACGGTGAGTGAGCAGCGAGCCCAGCGTGCCCGCGCGCTGCGCCACGCCCTGTCGGAATACGAGATGAAGGTCCACACGGTCCTGCCCGGGCAGGCGCTCGGGAGAGGCACTGGTCGGATGAAACTGGCACTGTCGCGCGCGCGACTCACGCCCGAGGAAGGCTGGACGAGCGTCGTTCTCGTCGCGGTAATGGCCGCCACCATGGCCCTCTCGATCGACGACGCCGGCTGGGTCCTCGGTCGGTCCGAATGGACGAACTTCCTGCCCTGGGCGGCCATCCTCGGGGTCGTGGTCGGCTTCATCGGGGCGAAGATCGGCTGGAGCCGTTGGGTCGCCCACGCGGTCGGGGCGACGTTCGCGGCGCTGATCGTCCCGATCATGGTCGGCGAGGTCCTCAAGAGCGGAGCAACGCCAGGGGCACAGTTCGTCGCGACCGCCGAGGCGACGGTCAAGGCCTGGAACGACCTGATCGTCAACGGCCAGCCGGCCACGCGGGCCACCGGCCACCACCTGCTGGTGCTCGGGCTGCTGTGCTGGGGCACGGGCCAGTTCGCGGCGTCGGCCGTCTTCCGCCATCGCCGGCCACTGAGCGCGGTCGTCGTCATCGGGGCGATTCTCATCGGCAACATGGCGGCAACCGTCCGCGAACAGCTCGGGTTCCTGATCCTGTTCAGCCTCGCCGCGCTGTTCCTGCTGATCCGTCTCCACGCCCTCGACGAGCAGGCGACATGGATGCGACGCAGGATCGGCGACCCGGCCGCGGTCCGCTCGCTCTATCTCCGGGGCGGGACGGCGTTCATCGCGATCGCGGTCGTCGGCTCGCTCCTGCTGACCGCCTCGGCCCGATCGGCTCCACTTGCGGGGGCCTGGGAGGACGTCAAGCCCGTGCTGCTCGACATCAGTGCGGCGATCCAGAGATTCCTCCCGGCCGGCGGCGATAACCGCGGCTTCGGGACCGTCGCGTTCGGCTCATCCGCCGTGGTCCAGACGTCGTGGAGCACGAACCAGGCCGTCTCGCTCTCGATCAAGCGCCCGGTCGGTGACAAGCGGCCCTACTACTGGCGCGCGGTCGCCTACGACCGTGCCGACAACTTCGGTTGGGGATGGACCGGCGCGGAACGGATCCAGCGTCCGCCCGGCGAGCCGCTCCTCGCCGAGTCGCTCGACGCACCGCCCGGGGAGGGCAACGTCGAGGTCACCTTCACCGTCACGCCGGTGGCCTATCGGAGCCCGTACGTCGTGAGCCCGCTGACGCCCGTCAAGCTCGACCGGGATTCAGACGTACTGGCTCTCGACCCGAGCGCGTTCTTCCAGGCGATCGAGATCAACGGGCACGAACCGTACGTCCTGACCGCACGGATCCCGCTCCTCGGCGACGATCCGCCCGGCGCGTTGACGCAGAACCAGCTGCGGGTCGCGGGCACCGACTACCCCGAGGAGATCCTCGCCCGATACCTTCAGATTCCCGAGGGCGCGATCGCTGTCAAGGCCCAGGAGGTGCTCGACGCAGTCCTGGAGAGGACGCCCGACGACAACGCGTTCGACGTCGCCACCACGATGGTCACCGAGCTCCAGAACTCGAACCGCTACAACTACGACACGAACGTGTCAGACGTGGACTGCGGCGACCGCAGCGTCGCCGAGTGCTTCGCGTTCTCCCGCCGCGGCTTCTGCCAGCAATACGCGACGCTCATGACGCTGCTCCTGCGTGAGCACGGGATCCCGGCACGTTACGTCCAGGGCTTCCTCCCGGGCATCGTCAACACGATTACAGGCGTCGAGGAGATCCCGAATTCGAACGCCCACGCCTGGGTCGAGGTGTACTTCCCGACGCACGGCTGGGTCATCTTCGATCCGACCGGCGGAAGCCGCTCCCGCGCCGAGACGCTGCCGATCGGGCGCGAGGTTGATGGCCCGTCGCCGCGACCATCGCGGAGCGTCGCGCCCGACGACGGCCGGCCGGACCCGGAGCGAACACCCGGCGCTGGCGTCGGGACGACCACCCCGCCGAGCGGTCCCGGCGGTGCGGGTGCATTCATCGTCATCGCGCTGCTCCTGATCGCGGCGGTCGGTGGCGTCGCCTTCGCTGCATGGCAACGCGGACCGCGCGGCCCGACGACCCCGGACGGTGCCTACGACGGCGTCGCTCGCCTCGCCACTCGCCTCGGATTCGGGCCGCGCCCGACCCAGACCGCGTACGAGTACGCCGCGGCACTGGGCGACGTCCTGCCGAACATCAGACCCGAGCTTCAGACGGTCGCCACGGCCAAGGTCGAGGTCGCCTACGGCCGCCGGACGCTCGGCGACGAGCGGATCCGGGCGCTGCGTGCGTCGTACCGTCGGCTGCGAGTCAGCCTGTTGCGGCTGGTCCTCCGGCGGTTCCGGCGCGGCAAGGGGAGTGGCGGGTAGCCGCTCTCTCGGCTCGCCCGCGCCCGCGCCCGTCTCGGCCAAATATCCATTGGGGGACTCGTAGGCCAGGTCCATCGGTCCGGTGATGCGTACGGGGCGCATCAAGTCGGCCGGGAGGACGCTGTTCGGCGCGAGCTCCGCCCCTCGCATCCGGCCTTACAGTCCCCCCACGAATATCTGGCCGCGTATGTGGCCAGAATTGCACCCAGGGAACGTTAGCGGAAGTTCGATGCCCAAGCGGGTCCACGCCCGGCTCCGTCGATGCGCACGCGCGCATCAAACAGAGCGGCAGAGCGAGGAATCGGGCCACCGACCGCCGCTAACGTTCTGCCCACGCAAATCTGGCCAGATGGCCGGGGCCAAGACCGCCCGGAACCTACAGCGCCCCTGATCGCTGCCGTTCCACGCTCGCCTCCTGGGCCGCCTCGTCGAGGAGCGGCGCGAGGTGCTCCGTCAGGTTCATCGCGCGGACGAGCGGCCGGCCACCCCGAACCTCGATGACGCCGATGCCGGCCAGGTCGAACGACCACATCCAGAACCGCTCGAGTGGCAGGTCGAACAGGGTCAGGAGCAGCACCTTGAACATGCCGTCGTGCCCCACGACGACAGTCCAGGGCTGCGACGTCTGCGGCTCGAGATAGCCCGCGACCTGGGGCCGATCGAGCGTCCCGGGCACGCTCTGCTCGGCGAGCCTCGTCAGCACACCCGCCAGCGCCGGCCGCAGCCGAGCGGCGACATCCGGGATCGCCTCACCGCCGGGCGCCCACGCCTCAAGCGGCCGGCGTCGCCAGGTCGCCAGCACGTCGCCCCAGCGGCGCTCGATCTCGTCGCGGTGGAGCCCCTCCCATTCGCCCTGGCCGATCTCGAGGAAGCCCGGCTCCGGCCGGGTCGGGATCGGCAGGCCGAAGGCGCCATCGTCGGCCATCATCCGGGCGATCTGGTCGGCGGTCTGGGCTGTCCGGATCAGTGGTGAATGGACGATTTCGAGGGGCGCTCCCGTGGGCACCGGCAGGGACGGGGAGGCGTGCGGGTGGGCGAGGCGCTCGGCGACGCGTTCGGCCTGGCGCAGCCCGATGGTCGACAAGGGTGTCTCCGCCTGGCCCTGGAACCGGCCCTCGACGATGAATTCCGATTCGCCGTGGCGAACGAGGACGATGGTCGCATCGAGCCCGTCCGGGACGAGCGGCGGCTGGGTGGCGTCGGGCAAGCTCAGCGCTCGCTGCCGAGCCGGATCATCCACAGGTCGATGACCGCTTCCTGGGTCCGGATCGCGTCTGCGACGGCCGGCGGGACATCGTCGTCGAGGGCCAGGACCATGAGCGCGTCCGCGCGCGGGGCGGACCGGCCGAGATGCATGGCACTGATGTTGACGTCGGCCTGTCCGAGCGTCTGGCCGATGCGGCCGATCATCCCCGGCCGATCGCTGTGGCGGGTGATGAGCATGACATCCGACGGCTCCATGTCGAGCCGGTACTCATTGAGTCGGGTGAGCCGCGACTCGCCGCCGGCGACGGTCCCGGCGACGGTCGTGATTCGGCCCTTCGACTCGCCCGACAGGGTGAGCTGCGCGGCGAACGCGCCCGCGTCCGGCGTCTTGCGTTCGACGACGGTGATGCCGCGAGCCTTGGCGAGTGCCCCGGCGTTGACGAGGTTGACCCGCTCGGTCGTCGAGGTCTCGAGGAGCCCGCGCAGGACCGCGGCGACCAGCGGCGACCCGTCGAAGGCCGACAGGTCTCCGGCGATCTCGAGCGTCAGGGTCTTGACGCCGGTCCGGCAGAACTGGGCGAAGAACCGGCCGAGGGTCTCGGCGAGCGGCAGGTACGGAGCGAGGGCCTCCGCGGTCTCGGGGGTCAGGAGCGGGGCGTTGACCGCGTACCGCGCGCTGCGGCCGGCGAGAACGTCGATCACCTGGTCCGCGATCTCCTCCGCGACGGCGACCTGGGCCTCGGCGGTGGAGGCGCCGAGATGCGGCGTCAGCAGCGTGTTGGGGGCGTCGAGCAGCGGCGAATCGACCGGTGGCTCGTGTTCGAAGACGTCGACGCCCGCGCCCGCCAGGGTCCCCTGGGTCAACGCCGCGGCGACCGCGGCCTCGTCGACGACACCGCCGCGGGCGACATTGAGAAGGATCGCGCCCGGCTTCATTCGGTCGAGCTCCTTGACGCCGATCATGCCCCGAGTCGCGCGCGACAGCGGCACATGCACCGAGACGACGTCGGAGCGGGCAAGGAGCTCGTTCAGCGGAACGAGATCCGCGCCGTGGTGGGCCGCCTGCTCGGCCGTGACGTACGGATCGGAGGCGAGGACCGCCATCTCCATCGCCCGGGCCCTGGCAGCGATCGCCTGGCCGATCTTGCCGAGCCCGACGAGCCCGAGCGTCCGGCCGCGCAGCTCGAGGCCGGTGAACTGGGTCCGTTGCCATTCGCCCCGCCTGACGGACGCGTCGGCCGCGGCGATCTTGCGGGCGACGCCGTAGAGGAGCGCAAGCGTGTGCTCGGTCGCAGCGATCGTGTTGCCGGTCGGGGCGTTGACGACCGTGATTCCGGCACGGGTCGCCGCCTCGAGATCGACATTGTCGACACCGACGCCGGCCCGACCGATCACCTGGAGGCGCGACCCGGCCGCGATCATGCTCGCATCGACCTGGACCTGGCTGCGCACGACGAGCGCGTCGTAGTCGGCCAGGCTGGCGCATAGCTCAGCCGGCGTCAGTCCCGGCCGCTCGTCGACTTCGTGATGGGCCCGGAGGAGCGCGATGCCTTCGGGCGCGATCGGCTCGGCGACGAGGATCCTCACGCCGGGACGCCGGCTCCGCTCGCTGAGGACTGGCTCGAGATGCCGAGCGCGTCGGCGGCCGCGGCGTACGCCGCGCCAACCGCGGCTCCCGGCGTGGTCCGGCGACCCTGCTCGAGCGCGACGGATTCGAGGACCGCGATCACGCCAAGGATCTCCTCGACTGTCACCGACCCGAGGTGGCCCAGCCGGAAGATCTTGCCGGTCAACTTGCCCTGGCCACCGGCGAGGATGACGCCGTGGGCCTTGATCGCGCCGTTGAATGTCTTCCAGTCGTGCCCTTCGGGCAGCTTGGCGGCGGTGACGGTGCGTGAGGCGAACCGTTCGTCGGCGAACAGCTCGAAACCGAGCGCCTGGAGGCCGGCTCGCGACGCTGCCGCGGCCGCCTCGTGGCGGGCGAAGATCGAGGCCGGCCCTTCGGCCGTCATGAGCCGGATCCCCTCGTCGACCTGGTAGACGACCGCGATCGCCGGCGTGAACGGGGTCTGGCCGTTCGCGGCCGCGTCGCGGTGAGCCCGAAGATCGAGGTAGAAGCGCGGCATCCGGGCCGTCTCCATCGCCTCCCAGCCGCGCGGCGAGGCGGCGATCATCGCCAGGCCCGGCGCGGCCATCCATGCCTTCTGGGAACCCGTGACGACGAGGTCGACGCCCCAGGCGTCCATCTCGAACGGGACGGCGCCCAGGCCGGAGACGCTGTCGACAAGGATCAAGCGCGTCCGGCGCGGCGTCACGAACCGCGGCCGCGAGAACCGCGATCGGGTTCATCACGCCGGTCGAGGTCTCGTTGTGGGTCAGGAGGACGGCCCGGTAGCCCGGATTTGCCGCGAGGGCCTCGCGGACGACGGCCGGATCGGCTGCCTGGCCCCATTCGACGTCGATCTTCGTCACATCGGCGCCGTAGACGGACGCGATCTTCGCGAACCGGTCACCGAACGACCCGATCGACACGCCGAGGACCCGATCGCCGGGGGACAGCGTGTTGACGATCGCCGCCTCGAGACCGCCGGAACCGGCGCAGGTCAGCATCGCGACGTCGCTCGTGGTTCCGAAGAACGGCTTCATGCCGCTGAGAATCCGTTCGAGCATCGCCGCGAACTCCGGCCCGCGGTGGTTGATCATCTGGCGGCCGCCGGCCTGGCGCACGGACGGCGGCAGGGAAGTCGGGCCGGGGATGCGCAGGTTGGGCTCGAATCGGTCCACGGGAACGGTCTCCTGGAGAGCGGTGGGCATGACGGATGAGCGCCCCGATGGTCGCACAGAAACGTCGCGCCCGGGCCCGGCTGAGTGTCAGATCTCGCCAACACCGATACGATCTGGCGCAACCGATCGGTATCCAGGCTCGCCGCGTCGATCCACTCGCGGGTTCCTGGGGCGTCGCACCGGCACGAGCCCGTGCGTCGTCATCCCGTCGCCCCCGCCGGAGATCACGTGACCTACTCCGCCCGACGCCGCCGAAGACGCCCGCCCCGCCGCCGCTTTGCGGCCGTTGGCGTGCTGCTGGTCGTGTTCCTCGTGTTCGGGGCGGTGGGATTCGGCACGGTCGCGACGAACGCATTCGGTGCCGGAGACCTGTTCGAGCGGCTGGTCACGAAGGTCGATCGGGTCTTCAATCCCGTCCCCGAACGGTCGACAAAACCGACGGTCGACGTCACGCCGCCGCCGCTCGCGACACGCCCGACGCCGTCACCCGGCGCGAGCCCGACGGCGACGCCTCCACCCGCCGTCAGGGAACCCGTCGACGTCACGATCATCGACGATCCGGAGGCCGTCTTCGCCCACGAGGCCCGGAAGGACTGGTGCGCCCCGGCCGGCGTCCAGATGACGCTTGCGGCGTTGGGCCTGGCCGACACCTCCGACGCGTTCCAGGCGAAGCTCCACTCGCAGGTCCGGGAGTGGGAGAGCAAGGCCGACAGCCTCAACGGCGAGTGGGGGCCGGCGGCGATGGCCCTCGCCCTGGAGGCGTACGGCGCGCCGGGCTACGAGATCCGCGCCTACAAGTCCCGGAGCGATGCCGTCCGGGACGCGGCGGTCGCGATCACGACTACGCGCTCGCCCGCCATCCTCCTCGCCTGGAAGGGCGCCCACACCTGGGTGATGACCGGCTACACCGCCGATGCGGATCCCACGGTCTTTCCCGACGCGATCATGACCGGGGCCTACATCCTCGATCCCTGGTACCCGTGGAACTCGACGATCTGGGGCCAATCCGACCCGCCGGGTGCGTACCAGGACTGGCCCGAGATGGAGCGCAACTTCCTGCCCTGGAAGCGCCCCGAGGGCAAGTATCCGGATCGCGACGGGAAGTACATCATCCTCGTCCCGACGATCCCGGTCGGCTGATCAGTCCGCCGAGGCGGCGTCCGGGACGTCCGCGGCGTTCGCGCCGCCTGGCGCCGGCCCGGGCCCGCGCCCGATCCGCCGGATCCGCGGAACGAGGAAGATCGTCAGGAGCCCGACCTTGACGGCGCTGCCGGCCGCGTAGCCGAGCGGGATCGCGACGATCCCGAGCCCCGGCGCGAGGCTCGACGAGACGACGACGATCGTGACGAACGCCGAGATCGAGGCGATGACCTGGAGCAGCGTGTTGTGGGTCGCGTACAGCGCCCGCGAGAGGGGATAGGACAGGCTGTCGAACGGGATCGACAGGGCGAACGCCGCCAGGACCGCGGCCGTCCGGGCGACATCATCGGGCCCGAACTCGCCGCCGCCGAGGAGGACGTCGACGAACAACGGCGCGCCGATGGCGAGGACGATCGCCCCGAGCGTCGTCAGGATCCCGATCGTCAGGACGTTGCGGCGGAGGACCGATCGGAACGTCGCCCCATCGTCCCGGGTGTAGGCGGCGGCAAGGGTCGGGAAGACTGCCAGCGAGAAGGACACGCCGATCAGGCTGACCGGCACGACCTGGTAATCCGACGCGAAGTTCAGCGACGAGACGCTGCCCGGCCCGAGCGTCGAGGCGAGACCCGTGAAGAACGTGAAGATCAGCGGCTCGATCGGGTGGCTGACCATCCGCGGCAGCATCAGCCGGATGAACTCGATGAACGCCGGCGTCCTCACGTGGAACCGCGGCCGGATCCGGAAGGTCGTCCGGCGCAGCCCGGCGATGCGGATCGCGAGATGGGCAAGCGCGCCGGCGACAGCCCCCACCGCGGTGGCATGGATCCCGTACTGCGCCGAGAAGAGGAACGTGAAGAGGACGATGCCGCCGGTGTAGAGGATCGGTGCCAGCGCGTAGAACACGAAGCGCTGGTTGGCGACGAGGACCTCGCCGATCGTGATCGAGGCGGCGAAGATCACCGGCGTCAGGCACATGATCCGGAACAGCGAGACGTACAGCTCCCGCGTCGATTCGTCGAAGCCCGTGGCGACGAGGCCGACGGTCGCCGGCGCCACGAGGAACAGGATCAGCACGGTGGCGGACATCACGAGGACGGCAACCGACAGGACCGTCCGACCGAAGTCGTTCGCGGCCTCCTCGTCGCGCCGGCGAAGGCTGCTGAAGATCGGGACGAAGGGCGCAGTCAGCCCGGAGGCCACGAGGACGTCGAGGGCGACCTCCGGGATCTTGAAGGCGGCGTTGTACGCGTCGAGCTCCACGTCGGCGCCGAACGTGGTCGCGAAGACCCGGTTCCGGACGAGGCCCATCGCGAAGTAGCCGAACGTCAGGACCGACAGGACGAGGGCGCCCTCGGGCAGGAATCGGCCGATGAGCGCGCGCAGCCGGCTCATCGGGTCGACATCGCAACGACGACGAAGAGGGCGACGACGAGAAGGGCACTCGGTCCAAGCGCATTGACCGCCCCGAGGAGCGGCGGCGACACGGGCGGATCGGCCACGATCCCGTTCTCCCAGGCCTGTCGGAGACGGGCGACCTCGTCGGGCTCGAGCCGATCGGCGACCGTGTCCGCGAGCGCCGCGTGGATCGCCCCGAGCCAGCCGATTCCGTTGCCCCAGGCCGCCAGGGCCGAGATCGGCGCGGTCAGGGTGATCGCGAGGGCGACGATGGGCGGCAGCCCGCTCGGTACGTTGACGATCGCCAGCAGCGCGGCCAGGTGCGATACGAGCATCCAGATTCGCCAGCGACGGGCCTCGCGCGTCGATGCGACGAGCTCGTCGTGGAGTGGCCGGCTGGCGCGGTCCCAGCGCTTCCGGCGCGCGGGGTCCTCGTCGAGCACCTCGAGCGCCCTGTCCCGCGCGGTTTCGAGCCCGCGGGCGATCCGCGGGTCGCGCAACGAGGCGCTCGTCCACCGTCCGAGCCGGCGCCGTTCGGCGGGCGTCATGTCCAGCGCGCGGCGGACGATCGCCGCGACCGCCTGACGGGATTCAGGCGCCTCCGGCCCGAGGTTCGGTGGCATCGAGGCAGGATCGCATAGCGCTGCGCGTGCCGCTCAGCGTGGCCTCCGCGCGGGGGCTTGACAGGGAACCGCGTCCCGCGCAATACTGAACCCGATGGTTCACTATTCACCAGTCGATCGGACGTTTGCCGTGCTGGCCGACCCAACCCGCCGAGCAGTGCTCGAGCGGCTGGGGCAGGGGAGCGCGACGATCAGCGAGCTCGCCGCACCATTCGGCATGTCGCTGACCGGAATGAAGAAGCACGTCCGCCTCCTCGAGGAAGCCCAGCTCGTCGCCACGGTCAAGGTGGGTCGGACGCGGCTGTGTCACCTTGGACCGCGGCGGCTCGACGACGTCCGCGACTGGGTCGAGATCTATCGGCAGATGGTGAACGAGCAGCTGGATCGGTTCGGGGATCTCCTCGACCGCACGAAAGGAGCACAGCAGTGACTGTCGACCAGAAGGATCCCCACGCCGTCAGCCTCACCAAGCCGAGCGATCTCGAGTTCCGCGTCGAGCGCGTCTTCGACCATCCGATCGAGCGCGTCTGGGCCGCCTACACGGACCCGGAGCTCATCCCCCAGTGGTGGGGCCAGGGCACGATCGTGGACCGCTTCGACCTCCGATCAGGCGGCGGCTACCGGTTCGTCTCCAACGTCGGCACGGACAAGGAGAGCGCGTTCATCGGCGACTTCCTCGAGATCAGCCCGCCGGACCGTCTCGTCCAGACGTTCGGGATCGAAGGTCCATACGGCAGCCCGATGACCCAGACGATCGAGTTCGAGCGGGCCGGCGACGGTACGCACCTCGCGATCACGTCGCGGTTCGACACGACCGAGGAGCGGGACAACACCGCCAAGTACGCACAGGGTGGTGCGACCTGGGGCTGGAACCAGCTCGACGAGCTGCTCAAGCGGCTCGCGGCCTGACCGCGATCCGTCCATCCACATAGGAGGAAACCGAGATGATCGACACGAAGAAGTCCGCCAAGACCAACAAGAAGCCCGAGCGGTTCTCGGACGACGAACGCAGCGCAATGAAGGAGCGCGCCAAGGAGCTGAAGGCGTCGAACAATGCCGCGGCCGACCTGGCCGATGTCCTCGCAAAGATCGCGGAGATGCCCGAATCGGATCGCGTCATGGCCACCCGTCTCCACGACCTCATCACGACCGCCGCTCCGGACCTCGCGCCGAAGACCTGGTACGGGATGCCGGCGTACGCCCGCGACGGCAAGCTCATCTGCTTCTTCAAGGCCGCGGACAAGTTCAAGTCGCGCTACGCAACGTTCGGCTTCGAGGAGAACGCCAAGATCGATGAGGGCTCGATGTGGGCGACGTCCTGGGCGCTGACGAAGCTGACGCCGGCTGACGAGGCAAAGATCGTCGCCCTCGTGAAGAAGGCGTGAGCTGAGGACTGCGCGCGTCCAATACATCCGAGACCGACGACTGACGCCCTCCGGATTGCCCGGAGGGCGTTTCAATCGGCCGCCGCGGCTATCCGGCGGTACGGATGAGTTTCTTGTTCACGAACTCATCTGCCGCCAGCAGACCAAGCTCGCGGGCCGTACCGCTGCGTTTGACCCCGCCGAATGGCAGCTCCGGACTGTCGGCCCCCACAATGTTGACGTAGACCATGCCCGCCTCGATCCGATCGGCGACCCGGGCCGCCTGGTCCGGATCGTTGCTATACACGTACGAACCCAGCCCAAAGCTGGTGTCATTGGCCAGCTTGACCGCTCCGTCCTCGTCGGCCACGCGGTAGACGACGCCGACGGGTCCGAAGAATTCCTCCCGATACGCATCCATCTTGGGCGTCACGCCGGTCAGCACGGTCGGCGGATAGTACGCACCGTCCCGGGAGCCGCCGCCGGTGACGAGCGTCGCGCCCTGCTCCACTGCTCGATCGACCTGGCCCTGCAACCGGGTCGCTGCCTCCACCGACGACAGCGGCCCGAGAACCGTCCCCTTCGCCATCGGGTCACCCAACGGGGACGCTGCCATCGCGGTGGCGAACTTGGCCAGGAACTCGTCGTACAAACCGTCCACCACGATGAATTGCTTCGCCGCATTGCAGGACTGGCCGGTGTTGTCCAGCCGGGCAAAGGTCGCCGCCGCAACTACGGCATCAAGATCGTCGGTGGCCAGGACGAGGAACGGATCCGAGCCGCCGAGCTCCAGGGCCACCTTCTTCAGGTGCCGCCCGGCAACCTCGGCCACCGCCGCCCCGGCCCGTTCGGAGCCGGTCACCGAGACGCCCTGGATCCGCGGATCGGCGACGATCGTTGCGGCCTGCTCGGCGCTGACGTACACGTTGACGTAGGCACCGGCCGGCAGCCCGGCGTCAAGGTAGATCGCCTCAATGGCCGCGGCCGACTCCGGGCACTGCGACGCGTGCTTCAGGATGATCGTGTTGCCGAGGACCAGGTTCGGCGCCGCGAACCGGGCCACCTGGTAATAGGGGAAGTTCCACGGCATGATCCCGAAGAGCACGCCGAGCGGGCTGCGCCGGATCACCGCCGTGCCCTCGCCCAGGATCGTTAGTGGCTGATCGGCGGTGATCGCGTCCGCCTGATCGGCGTAGTACTGGGTGATGTCGGCGGCGAAGTCGGCCTCGCCGACCGCGGCGCCGAACGGCTTGCCCATCTCGCGGGTGATGATGGCCGCCAGCTCCTTTCGGCGCTCCCGATGGAGCTCGGCCGCTCGGCGGACAATTCCCGCCCGCTCGGCGACCGGGACCTTCCGCCAGGTGATCGAACGCCGCCTGGGCTTTGGCGAGCGCCCCCTCGACCTGGGCATCGGTGAAGCTGTCGTAGCGGGCCACGGTCTCCCCCGTGGCCGGGTTCACGACGGCGTAGTCGCTCATGGCGTTGCCCTCCACTAGCTTTCGAACGGGGCTTGCGCGATCTCCTCGAGGATGCCCCTGGCGGCCATCTCCGCGGCGAGCGAGGTCGGCTTGCGCGACACCTGGTCGACGAAGCGCGCCGAGAACTCCCGCTTGAAATCGAGCCGCGGATATGCAGCCAGCACCGCTGGGATGATCGCCGATCGAACGTCGGTGGAGCGCTCGCCCGTGACGTCGACGCCCGTCGCGTCCCAGAGGAGGACCACCTCGACGGCGGGATCGGGCGGCATCGTCTCGTCATTGTGCAAAGCGATCGCGTCGTAGATCGCTCGGGGGCGCGGCTCCGGTTCGCCGGCCTCGATCGCGAGCCGCTCCGCGGCGATCGCGCCGTCGACCGCGTAGTCGCCGCCAAGGTCGTACGCCGGAACCAGGCCGATGTCGTGGAGCATCGCGGACACGTAAAGGATCTCGGGATCGAACCTGAGGCGGTCGTGCCGTGCCAGCTCGACGGCCCAGGCATAGCAACGGACCGAGTGGTTCACGAGGAAGGGTGCCGCAACGTCGGTGATGAGCTCGCGTGCTCGTCGCGCGAGCGCGGAATCCGGAACGGACATCCCGAGCCCGGTGAGTGCCTCGTCCATCATCTGGTCACCTCGAGCCATCCCCGGCGTCGCGCTTCTGGGTCTCGGCGAGCTTCTTGCGGTTCTCCTCGCGCGGTCGGAGCGCGTCGGACATCCCCGCCCTCGGCGGTTCCGGCCGGTCCTTCTTCCGAGGTCGCCCTTGGCGTGCCTCCTCGCGAGCCGCCATCCGCTGCGCCATCGTCACCTCGTAGCCCTGATCGCCCGGGACGTAGTAGCGGCGGCCGACGAGCTCGTCCGGCAGGTACTGCTGCTCGACGTCGTCGCCCTCGAAGTCGTGCGGAAAGCGATACCCCACGCCGATCCCGTGCGCCTTCATCCGTCGGTCGCCGGCGCTCCGCAGGTGGTTCGGGACCGGCAGCGAACCCTTGCCGATCACGTCCGCCATCGCCGCGCCATACGCCCGCCCGACCGAGTCCGACTTCGGCGATGACGCGACATGGATCGTGGCCTGCGCCAGCGCGTACTGCGCCTCGGGCAGCCCGATCCAGTCGAGCGCCTGGCCGGCCGCGACGGCGACCTGGAGGGCCCTCGGATCCGCGTTGCCGACGTCCTCGGACGCGGCGATGATCAGCCGCCGGGCGATGAACTTCGGGTCTTCGCCCGCGGCGATCATCGCGGCGAGCCAGTAGAGCGCCGCGTCCGGGTCGTTGCCGCGCAGGCTCTTGATGTACGCCGACACGGTGTCGTAGTGGCCGTCGCCCGCGCGGTCGTAGCCGAGGATCCGCTGCTGGGCGGCCGCCTCGACGTCCTCGAGCCGCGGCGCGACCCGGCCGTCCTTGTCGCGGACGTCCTCGCCCTCGGCCAGCGCGACCGCGCCCTCGAGCACGTTGAGCGCGGTTCGGGCGTCGCCGCCGGCGAGCGAGACCAGGTGGTCGAAGGCGTCGTCGGCGAGCGCGACGCCGCCCTCGGGCCCGAAGGCGCCGGCGAGACCGCGCTCCGCGTCGGTCAGGGAGCTCTTCGACGACGGTGCCGACGTCCTCGTCCGACAGCGGCTCGAGCCGCCAGACGCGCATCCGCGACAGGAGCGCCGAGTTCACCTCGAAGTACGGGTTCTCCGTCGTCGCTCCGATGAGCGTGATCGTGCCGTCCTCGACGTGCGGCAGGAGGGCATCCTGCTGGGCCTTGTTGAAGCGATGGATCTCGTCGAGGAAGAGGACGGTCCGCTGCTGGTTGAGGGCGAGGCGATCCTGGGCCTCGGCGATCGTGGCCCGAACCTCGACGACGCCCGACATGACCGCCGACATCGTCGAGAAATGGGCACCGATCTCGCCCGCGAGCAGGCGCGCGAGGCTCGTCTTGCCGGTCCCGGGCGGTCCCCAGAGCAGGATCGATGCGAGGTGGCCGCGCGCGACCGCCCGTCGGAGCGGCCCGCGCTCACCGACGAGGTGCTCCTGGCCGACGAACTCATCGAGCGATCGGGGGCGCATCCGGGCCGCGAGCGGCTGCTGCTCGGGCGGCGGCTTGAACAGCGGCTCGGGGCGGGCGCCGGCTGACTCGGGCAGGGGAGCGCCGGGCTGGGCATGCCAGCGATGGGTACGCGCGACTGACCTAGATCACGTGGGCGACGTTCACCAGTACGTGGAGGATCGCGAGGATCCCGAGGAGGCTGCCCCCGACGACCGCGATGCGGCGCACGTCCCGCCGGACGTAGGCGTATTCCTCGGCGGCACGAGTGGCGAGCGGGGTCGAGGTGTAGATCGCTCCGCCCTCGACCGAGCGCTTGCCGCGCTCGCGGGAGCGTCGCGCGTCCTCGGCCACCTTCTCCTCGGCGAGGATCGCGGCCTCGAGCTCGGCCGCGCGGAGCTCCTCCTCCCGCGTGACCGATCCAGCCGGGCGGGCAGGTCGGGCGCCCGCGGGACGGCCGGCGGTTCGCTGCAGGGGCCGGCGTTGGCCGGGTCGACCGCCGACGCGGGAACGCTTCGCCATGTGGTTCGAGATGCCTCCGAGGGACAACCGATGGAACCCGGGGAGGATAGCATCGGCCGCGATCGCGGTTCGCGGAGCGTGCCACCTGCTAGACTCGCGCCGCCGAGCAGCCCTTCCGACGCCCGCGCGGAGGACCGTCCGATCGATCTGAACGCTCTCGTCGCCCCCTATCTCGGTGCGATCGTCGTCGGCCTCCTCGTCGTGGTCCTGCTGCTCCTCGTGATCGTGACCGTTCAGGCCCGTCGCCAGGCCCGGCTGCGGCGCCGTCTCGACGGGGTCACGCGCGGCGCGGAAGGCCGCAGCCTCGAAGCGATCCTCGATGCCCACCTCGACAAGGTCCTCGCAGTCGCCCGCGAACTGGACGAGCTGTCGGCCCGATCGGCGGTCCTGGAATCCGAGGCGCGTCGAGCCGTGCAGCGGATCGGCCTCGTCCGGTTCAACCCGTTCGAGGAGACCGGCGGCAACCAGAGCTTCGCCCTGGCCCTGACCGATCGAAATGGCGACGGGTTCGTTGTCAGCAGCCTTCACGCGCGCACCGGGACACGCCTCTACGCGAAGGCGATCGTCGCCGGCAAATCCGATTCGGCGCTCTCGGCCGAGGAGGCCGAAGCCCTTCGTGTCGCGCTCACGCAACCACCCAGCGGAGGTGCCGCGCGATCCCGGGCCTCGGTCTGACAGGCAAGCTGTCACGAGGTGCAGGCAGGATGCCCGCATGGCCTCGAATGACAACCCCATCGCTCCGGCTCCAGAGTCCGTGAGACGGACGCGGCCCCGCAGGGAGCCGATACCTCTCGAACAGCTTCCCGTCTGGGACGGCTTCGTCTCGGACGCCCCGGTCACGATCGACGGCGACCCGCCGGCCGGTCTCGACGCGCTCCTCGGCGGTCTGAATCCGGAGCAGCTGAAGGCCGTCACCCACGGCGAGGGGCCGCTCCTCGTGGTCGCCGGGGCGGGGACCGGCAAGACCCAGGTCATCACGAGGCGGATCGCCTGGCTCATCGCGACGAGACGGGCGAAGCCGTCGGAGATCCTCGCCCTGACGTTCACGGAGAAGGCCGCCGCGGAGATGCAGGTCCGGGTCGACCAGCTCGTCCCGTACGGCTACACGGACGCCGCGATCGGGACGTTCCACGCCTTCGGCGACCGGATCATCCGGGAGTACGCCCTGGAGCTCGGCCTGCCGACGGACGTCCGGGTCCTGACCCGGGCGGAGGTCGTGATCTTCCTCCGCGAGCACCTGTTCGACTTCGACCTCGACCTGTATCGGCCGCTGGGCGACCCGACACGATTCCTCGGGGCGCTGGCGACGCTGTTCAGCCGTTGCAAGGACGAAGACATCTCGCCCGCGGCCTACCTCGAGTACGCCGAGACGCTCGCCGCGCGCGCCGACGGGGCCCCGGACGACGAGGCAATCGCCGAGGAGGCACGCCGCCAGGGCGAGCTGGCGAGGGCCTACGCGCGCTACCAGGAGTTGCTCGCGTCGAACGGCTTCATCGACTTCGGGGACCAGGTCAACCTGGCGCTCCGGCTCGTCCGGACGTCGGCCGCGGCACGCCTGGAGCTCCAGTCGCGGTTCAGGTTCGTCCTCGTCGACGAGTTCCAGGACACGAACCGGGCTCAGTCGGAGCTCGTCGCGATCCTCGCCGAGCCCCATCGGAACGTCACGGTCGTCGGCGACGATGACCAGTCGATCTACAAGTTCCGGGGCGCGGCGATCAGCAACATCCTCGGGTTCCGGGACAGGTATCCGGACGCCCGGACGGTCGTCCTTCGCCGCAACTACCGCTCGCTGGCCCCGATCCTCGACGCGTCCTATCGACTCGTCCGCTTCAACGACCCGGATCGCCTGGAGGTCCGGGCGGGGATCTCGAAGCGGCTGCGGCCGGAGCGGCAGACCGAGGCGGGCGCCCACACCGTGCGCCTCGAGGCGTTCGCGACCCACGCCGAGGAAGCGGACTGGATCGCGGCGGAGATCGGCCGCCGGATCGCCGCGGGCGCGAGGCCGCGCGACCTCGCCGTGCTGCTCCGCGCCAACGGCCACGCAGACCCGATCCTGCGCAGCCTCAACGTCGCTGGGATTCCGTGGCGGTTCTCCGGCACGTCCGGGCTCTATGCCCGGCCGGAGGTCCGCCGGCTGCTCGCCTTCCTCCGCGCGATCGCCGACCTCTCGTCGAGCGTCGACGTCTACGCCCTGGCCGTCGCGGAGCCGTACGGGCTCGGCGGGGAGGATCTGACGTCGATCGTCAACACCGCCCGGCGGCGCCATCGCAGCGTCTGGGAGGTGCTCGACGAGCTCGAGCACCAGCCCGGAATCCTGCGGCTGTCGCCGGCGACACGCGACCGCGGTCTCGCGCTTCGTCGCGGACATGCGCCGATTCACCGAGCTGGCGCACGTGACTCCGGCGGGGGAGGTCCTGTATCGGTTCCTGCGCGATTCCGGGACGCTGGCCGGCTCGCGGCCACCGATACCGTCGCGGCCGAGGAGTCCCTTCGGAACATCGCCCGCTTCTTCGACATCGTCCGGGCCCAGTCGGCGCTCCTGTCCGACGATCGGGCGATCTTCGTCGCTCGCCACCTCCAGACGCTCATCGAGGCCGGCGACGACCCGCCGACCGCCGATCTCGACCCCGATGCCGACGCGGTCGCGGTCCTGACCGTCCACAAGGCGAAGGGCCTCGAGTTTCCCGTCGTGTTCATGCCCGGCCTCGTCGCCGGGCGTTTCCCGACCCACGCCCGGCGGGAGCCGCTCGGGCTGCCGTTGGAGCTCGTCAAGGAGGCCCTGCCGGAAGGCGACTTCCAGCTCCAGGAGGAGCGCCGGCTGTTCTACGTCGGCATGACCCGGGCGCGCGACGAGCTGATCCTGTCCCACGCCGCCGATTACGGGGGCGGGGTCGCGCGCCGCCTGTCGCCGTTCGTCCTCGAAGCGCTCGATCTCCCGACCGCCGTCGCGATGCCGGGCTCCGGCGCGGTCGCGACCGCGCCGCTGGAGCGCCTCGCCGCGTTCGAACCGCCTCCGACGAGCTCCGGCCGTCGCGCGCGGCCCCGTAGAGGAGCCGCTGCTGCTGAGCTTCTACGCGGTCGACGACTACCTGACGTGTCCGTTGAAGTTCAAGTACGGGCACGTCCTCCGGGTCCCGCTGGCACCCCATCACGCGCTCATCTACGGCTCGGCGCTCCACAAGGCGGTCCAGGAGTTCCACCGCCGCCACGCCCGCGGCGACGTCATGACCGAAGAGGAGCTGACCGCGGCGTTCGAGCTCGCGTGGACGAACGAAGGATTCCTCACCCGCGACCACGAGGAGGCTCGTCTGGCCGCGGGCCGCGATGCCCTCCGCCGGTTCCGCGAGGAGCAACTGAAGCCCGACGCGGTCATTCCGGCCTACGTCGAGCGGGACTTCAGCTTCACGCTCGACGGGGATCGGGTCCGCGGCAGGTGGGATCGCGTGGACATCGAACCCGCCGGCGAGGACGCCGTGGCTGAGTCAAGCGGCGCGCCCTCGCCGCACGCCGACACCGTGTCGCCGACGCTGAACCTCACGGGACGGGAACGGGTGACGATCACCGACTACAAGTCGAGCGACGTCCGAGACCCCGTCAAGGCCCGCCAGCGCGCCCGCGAGTCGCTCCAGCTCCAGATCTACGCGATGGGCTACGAGGCACTGACGGGACGCCTGCCCGACTACCTCCAGCTGCACTTCCTCGATTCGGGGCTCGTCGGCCGGGTCGAGGTCGATCCGAAGCGGCTCGCCAAGGCCCGCCAGAAGATCGCGGTCGCGGCGGCCGGGATGCGGGCCCGCGACTACACCGCCAAGCCGGACCGCATGGCGTGCTCGTACTGCCCGTTCCGCGCAATCTGCCCGTCCAGCGTGGCCACGTGAGCCGGATGGACCTCGCGTCCATCGGCGCCATCACGTTCGATTTCGGCAATACCCTCGTACCGGTCGACCGGGCGGGCCTTCGGCGAGTCGTGGAGGCCACCGCCGAGGCCGTCGGCGGCCGCCTCGGCCCGTTCCCGCCCGATGCCTTCCTCTCGATCTGGGCGGAGGAACGCGAGCGGCAGTTCCGCGAGGAAGTGCCGCAGTTTCGCGAGGTCGACCTGGCGGACCGCTTCGTGCGCGTGCTGGCTCGCCTCCGCGGGATGGCCGCACCGCCGGCACAGGAGCGCTGGGACCAGGCGGCGGCCGCTTTGCGATCGGAGCCGGCGGAGATCGATTGGGCAGTCGGCGCCTACAGCGACGCCTTCGTGCGGGGCATGCCCGTCGATCCCGCGATCGAGCGCATCCTCGCGACGCTGGCCCGTCGGGCCACGTTGGCGATCCTCTCGAACTGGCCCCTCGCGGCGACGGTCGACCGCTACGCGGAGGCCGCGGGCTGGTCGCCCCACCTCCGGGCAATCGTGATCAGCCAGCGAGTCGGGACGATCAAGCCCCACCCGGCGATCTTCACCGAGGCCCGCCGGCAGCTCGGCGATCCGGCGCCGGACGCGATCCTCCACGTCGGCGACGACTGGGCCGCGGACGTCGTGGGCGCGGTCCGCGCCGGGTGGCGCGCCGCGTACGTGACGGGTCGTCCGAGGGACTCGCCGTTGCCCGCGAGCGAGCGCGACGAGTCCGTGGCGCCGGACCTGGAGATCGGTACCGTGGCCGAGATCCTCCCGCTCTTCGAGGCCGCGGCGGCGCACCGGCGCCGATAGGGCATTCGCCCCATTGGGGGAGCGTCCGCGTCGGTGGGAGGATGCATCGCCGGAGATCCGTTGACGACGACACCCCAGGGGCACGGAGGTTCGATCGCCGATGGCCAGGGACGGGCCAGGCGACCCGCGCGCCGATCAGCCAGATCGGACCGCAGGCCGCCCGGCTTCGACGCCATCAATCCTTGTCGTCGACGACGATCCGGACGTCCTCCGCTTCGCGGAGCTCGTCCTGCGTCGGGCGGGCGCCGAGCTGACCGTCGTCGGCAGCGGTCGGGCCGCCCTCCGAGCCATCGCGGACGGGGCGTCGAAGCCCATGCTCCTGCTGACGGCGATCGAGTTGCCGGCGATGTCGGGAATCGAGCTGTCGGCGCGGGTCCGGGCGCTCAGGCCGACCATCCAGGTCGTGATGATGACCGCCGATCCCGCGAGCGCCGAAGCCGCGCGAGATCGGCCGGACCTCGTCGGGCGCGTGCTCCTGAAGCCGCTCACCGAGGGCGAGCTGCTGGCGGCGACCGGGCTGTCGTCGGCAGGGGTCGAATCGACCTGACCGGCTGACGCGAGCCGCGGCCTCGCGCCGGGGCCGAACCCCTAGAATCGGCGGCGATGGATGCCCGCGACCGCCTTGCCAATCTCGGCCTCCTGGCCGCAGGCGGCGTGGTGTTCATCCTCGTTGCGGTGGTGTTCACGACGCGCGACCCGACGATTGACCCGGCGGCCGGCTATCTCGGGGCTCTTCTGCTGGGTCTGGCGCTCGGGCTCCTGACGACGTCCCTCTTCTGGCTGGTCGTCTTCGGTCGCCATCGCCGAATCGCGTATCGTGGTGACTGGCCGCGGGCCGTCCGGCGGGGCGCCTGGGTCTTTCTCGTCACGGCGCTCTTCGTGGTCCTCCGCCTGAACCAGGTGTTCCAACCCCCGATTGCCCTGTTCGTTCTCGCGCTCGTCGCCTTTGCCGAGGCCACCCTGTCAGTCGAGCGCTGAAGCACCCGGAGGTCGTCCTTGATCGGTGAGCGTTCAACCGTCAGCCCGGCGGAGCCGTATCCCGACATGAAGGCGCGGCTCGCGGCCGCCGTCGACGCCGCCCGCGACGAGATCCTCGACCTGTCGCACCGGATTCATGCGAGCCCGGAGCCGGCCTTCGAGGAGCGCAAGGCGGCGGCCTGGGTCGCCGAGATCCTGGGCCGTCACGGCTTCGAGGTCGAGCACCCGGCGGGCCGTCTCGAGACCGCGGTCCGGGCGACCCGCCGCGGCGGCGGCCGGCGGCCGGACCCCCCGGATCGGGATCCTCGCCGAGTACGACGCCCTACCCGGCCTCGGCCACGGCTGCGGCCACAACACGATGGCCGCCTCGGGGGTCGGGGCCGCGATCGCCCTCGCCGCGGTCGCCGACGAGCTCCCGGGCGAGATCGTGTTCTTCGGGACGCCGGCGGAGGAGCGGGGCAGCGGCAAGCAATGGATGATCGACGACGGCCTGTTTGCAGGAATTGACGCGGCGCTGATGTTCCACCCGTGCGATCGGAACCACGTCGAATCGCATCCGCTCGCGTCGGAGGACGTCGAGGTGATCTTCCACGGCCTGCAGGCCCACGCGGCCGCCGACCCATGGAAGGGCAGGAACGCCCTCGACGCGATGGTCATGCTGTTTACGTCCGTCGGCCTGTGGCGGCAGCAGCTCCGTCCCGAGGCCCGCGTCCACGGCATCATCCAGGAAGGCGGGACCGCGGCGAACATCATCCCCGACCGGACGAAGGCATGGTTCATGCTCCGGAGCCCCGACCAGGGCTACTACGAGCGAGATGAAGGAGCGGTTCCGCGCGCTCGCCGACGCGGCCGCGCTGGCAACGGGCACGACGCGCCGAGTTGTCATTCACCGGCGGGGCGATGTCGATGCACCGAAACCGGACGCTCGAGGCGCGCTGGGTCGCGAACGCGGCGGCCTACGGGATCCGCGACGAGGGACCCGACCCGAACTCCGGCAGCACCGACATGGCGAACGTCAGCTGGGTCTGCCCGACGATTCACCCGGAGCTGTCGATCGCCGACGAGGGGACGCCCGGCCACTCGATCCTCTTCCGCGACGCCGCGGCCACGCCGCGCGCCGACGAGACCACGCTCCTGGCGGCAACGCTCGTCGCCCAGACGGCGTACGAGCTGTTCGCCGACCCGATGCTGGTCGACGCCGCCTGGAGGGAGTTCCGCGGCGAGAGCTGACCCCGGCTGCCAGGCGGCGTCGGGCGGGTGCTAGGATGCGAGCCGGCGCGCCCCGCTGGACGCTGGATGCGAACCGGCGGCGCCCCCAGCGAGACGACGTTCCCATCGGCCGCCCGAGGTGCCGACCCGTCCGTCTCCGGAGGACTTCGTGGCTGAGCGCCCCCACGACCCCGACCCCTCGTCCGAGGTCGACTTCGCGTCGGCCAACGGCTGGGACCGCGAGTTCGAGACCTACAGCGACTTCGAGCTGCCAACGTACGTCGGCCCGACGACGTTCATGAACCTTCCCTGGATCACGGACCCGCTGCAGCTCATCGCGAGGGGCGTGGACGTCGCGATCATCGGGGCGCCGTTCGACGATGCCGTCAGCCATCGACCCGGGGCACGGTTCGGACCGCGCGCCATCCGCGAAGCGCAGTACACCTCGGGCTCGATCTATTCGCTCCAGCTCGACATCGAGCCGTTCGAGCTGCTGACCGTCGTCGACGCCGGCGACGCGAACATCATCCCGGCCTGGATCGAACGCGGCCACGCCCTCATCTACCGCAAGGTCCACGAGGTAGCCCGAACGGGCGCGATCCCGATCGTCCTCGGCGGCGACCACTCCATCACGTGGCCATCGGCGACGGCCGTGGCCGAGGTCCGCCGGCCCGGCAGCGTCGGGATCGTCCATTTCGATGCCCACGCCGACACCGCCAACGACGACTGGGGCGTGCTCGCCGGCCACGGAACGCCGATGCGACGGCTCATCGAATCCGGCGCGGTCCTCGGCAAGAACTTCGTCCAGGTCGGGCTGCGGGGCTACTGGCCGCCGGTCGATGTCTTCGAGTGGATGCAGGAGAACGGCCTGCGCTACCACTTCATGAAGGAGATCGAGGAGCGCGGCGCCGATGCAGTCGTCGACGACGCGATCGCCGAGGCGCTCGACGGGGCCGATTCGATCTACCTGAGCATCGACGTCGACGTCGTCGATCCCGGGCTCGCCCCGGGCACCGGCACGCCCGAGCCGGGTGGCCTCATGACGCGCGAGCTCCTCCGGGCCATCCGCCGGATCGTGGCAGCCGTCGATCTGGCCGGGATGGACATCGTCGAGGTCTCGCCGCCGTACGACCACGCCGAGCAGACCTCGATGATCGGCAACCGGGCGGCGCTCGAGGCGATCAGCGCCCTCGCCGTCAAGCGGCGGGACGGCGGCACCGTCCGCTTCGAGCGGCCGATCTAGGCAGGCATTCATGGCCGACGACGACAACTCCGTTGGCGCCGCCCTCGCCCGCTTCTACGACCTCGACCTCGTGGAGGATCCGGGCGACTTGGACCTGTATCTGGCTCTTGCCGCCCGGACGGGCGGCCCGGTCCTCGAGCTGGGTTGTGGGACGGGCCGCATCGCGGTACCCCTCGCCGCGGCCGGCCACGACGTCACGGCCGTCGACATCGATCCGGCGATGCTCGAGCGCGCCAGGCGACGCGCAGACGCGGCTGGAGCCGCCGCACGCGGCCGACTCGAGTTCGTCGAGGCGGACCTGCTCGGGCTGGAGCTCCCGTCGGCGGGCACGTTCCGGCTCGCGCTCATCGCCCTGAACTCGCTCTTCCTCCTCGCCACGCGGTCCTCGCAGCGAGCGGCATTCGCGACGATGGCCCGTCACCTGGCTCCCGGTGGCCTGGCGGTCGTGGACATCTGGCTGCCGGATGCCGACGATCTCGCCCGCTTCGACGGCCGGCTGATCCTCGAGTACGAGCGAACCGATCCCGACTCGAAGGCCCTCGTCACGAAGGTCGCCGCCGCCCAGCACGACGCGTCGAGCGGCATCGTCAACCTCACCTCGATCTACGAGGAGGGCGAGCAGGGCACATCGGCCGCGAGGTTCGTGCGTCGCGACGCGCTCCGGCTCGTGTCCGCCGACGAGCTGCGCGACTTCGCCGAGAGCGCGGGGTTGGTCGTCGAGACCCTCGCCGGCGGCTATGACATGGAGCCGCTCGGGCAGGGCAGCGAGCGGGCAATTCTCGTGGCTCGCCGGTGATGCGCGTGGACCACGCGAGCACCCGGACTTCCGAGCCGGGTGGGGACGCGCTCTCAGCTTGGTACACTCGGTTCAATGGCATCCAGTGACACCACCCGCCTGCTCCTCGTTGAGGACGTGCCGCAGGTGGCCCAATACATCCGCGGCCTCCTGAATTCACAGAGCAGCGTCAAGCTCCTCGACGTCCTGACGGACGGCTCGAAGGTGGTCCCCCAGGTCCAGCAGCTCCGACCCGACGTCGTGATGGTCGACGCGCTCCTCCAGGGCCGGATCAAGGGGCTCCAGCTGGTTGAGCAGCTCCGCGCGTCCGGCCTCGGCGTGCCGGTGATCGTCATCACCGTTCCGCAGAACCCGGTCGAGACCGATCCTGCCGCCGGCATCCACGGCGTCCTGGCGATGCCCTTCTCGGGCTTCGACCTCATGACCCGGATCAGCGCGGTCCAGAAGGAGCACGCTGCCTCGTCGACGAGTGGCCAGTCGCGGATCTTCTCGATCTTTGCGCCGAAAGGCGGTGTCGGCAAGACGACGCTCGCCTTCAACATCGCCGTGGCGCTCGCCCAGTTTCAGCAGCGCACGGTCCTGATCGACGGCAGCCTCCAGTTCGGCGACCTGCGGGCGCTCCTCAAGGTCCCGGTCGACGCCCCCTCGATCATGGACCTCCCGACCGACCGGGTAGCCGAATCGGATCTCCAGGACGTCCTCTGGCGGGACCCGTCGGGGATCGACATCCTCCTCGCCCCACCGCGCGTCGAGATGGCCGAGATGATCACGCCCCGCGACATCGACAAGGTGCTGTCGCTCCTCCGGCGCGTGTACGGGTCGATCGTCATCGACATGTCCTCGGTGCTGAACGACATCAACCTCTCGTTCCTCGACCTCAGCGACACGATCCTCGAGATCGTCACCTACGACTCGACGACGATCCACAACACCGTCGCGGTTGCCGACGCGTTCCGAAGCATCGGCTACCCCGCGTCGAAGGTCCGCTATCTCGTCAACCGGGCCGACTCGATGGGCGGCATCGATCCCGGCGACCTCGATCGGGCGATCGGTCGGGTGCCGGAGCACCGCGTCGTATCCGGCGGGCAGCTCGTCGTCCAGAGCAACAACGAGGGCGTGCCCTTCGTCCTGGCCGACCCGAACGCCCAGATCAGCCAGGACGTGGCCCGGATTGCCACCGAGATCCTCGCGGTCCATGGCATGGCCCCCGCGCCGGTCGCGGGCAGGCGCTAGTCGGCGGCCCGTGTCGGATCCGCGTCCCATCGGCATCTTCGACTCCGGTGTCGGTGGCCTGACGGTCCTGCGCGAGATCCTGCGGCGATCGCCCAACGAATCGACGATCTACCTCGGCGACAACGCCCGGGCGCCGTACGGCACTCGGCCCGACGAAGAGGTCAAGGCGTTTTCGACCGAGGCGCTGGACGCCCTCGTCGACCGCGACGTCAAGGCGATCGTCGTCGCCTGCAACACGTCCACGGCTGTCGCTCTCGGCCACTTCCGCCGCCGCTACGACCTGCCGATCCTCGGTGTCGTGCGGCCGGGCGCCGTGACCGCGGCACTCACGACGCGCAACCGGCGGGTCGGCGTCATCGCCACGCCCGCCACGGTCCGATCCCACGCCTACTTCAGCGCGATCAAGGACGAGAACCCGGCCGTCGAGGTGTACGAGCACGCGACGCCCGCATTCGTGCCCCTTGTCGAAGCCGGTCAGCTGGCCGGACCCGAGGTCGAGGCCGCCGTCGCCGAGGGGCTCGCGCCGCTGCTCGGCGAGCGCGACTCGGCGGGCGAGTTCGTGTTCCCGCTGCCGGCCTCCGGCCGGATCGACACGCTCCTCCTCGGCTGCACCCACTACCCGCTGCTCCTGCCGGTCATCGCCGCGGTCGCCGGCGATGGTGTCGCGATCGTTGATTCCGCCACGGCCACCGCGTCCGCCCTGTCCGATCTGCTGGACATCAACGGGCTCGAGGCGCCGACGGGGCAGCAGGGCCCACCGAGCCACATCCAGCTCACGACAGGCAACGTTGCCGGCTTCCGCTCGGTGGCGGGCCGGCTCTTCGGCGACGCATTCGTCGACGTGGAGTCGGTCGAGCTGAGGGCGGTCGCCTCGTGACAGGGCGTCGGGGTCGGGGCCGGCCGGTCTGGCGCGACGACCGGTTCTGGCAGGCGGGGTTCCTCGTCGGTTCCGCGCTCGGCGCGGCCGCGACCGTCCTCGGCCGGCGGGCCGAGTCGGTCGCCCGGAAAGGCCTCGTCGACTGGTCCAGGGCGGAGCGGATCGCGGCCGATCGACTGCGGTCGGCGCCCGGGACCCTGACCGCGGCCGAGCTGCAGGCAACCGAGGCCGACTACGCCGCGGCGATGGCCCGGATCGTGCCCCGCCTGTCGGAGGCGCTGGGGACCGAGCTGCCGGGCGTCGTGGAGCGCTCGGCGGTCGTCGATCGGGCCGGCTGGGTCCACGCGAACGTCGCGACATTCGCCTCGCTGATCGGCACGCTCGAGGACGAGCTCCTCGACCAGGTCGTGCCGTCGGGCAGCGGACTGGGCAAGGCGACGATGGCCCTCGCCAACCGCTGGGTGACGACCCGCCAGCTCGGCTTCCTGCTCGGGTTCATGGGTTCGAAGGTCCTCGGCCAGTACGACCTCGCCCTCCTGTCGGCGGAGGCGAAACCGGGCCGGCTCCTGTTCGTCGAGGAGAACATCCGCCAGACGGCCCGGGCGCTCGATGTCCCGCTCGGCCCGTTCCGGACGTGGATCGCGCTCCACGAGACCACGCACGCGTTCGAGTTCGAGGCCCACCCCTGGCTGCGGCCGTACCTCGCGGAGCGGCTCGAGCGGCAGCTCCGGCTGTTCAGCCGGGAGGCGAGCGGGCTCGGGCGCGAGGCGCTCAAGAGCCTTGGCCGGGTGATCCGGGGCGAGGCGGACAAGGACGGCGCGGAGCACTGGATCGAGCGGCTGATGACCGAGGAGCAGCGCCGGCTCTTCCGCGAGACGCAGGCGGTCGATGAGCCTGCTCGAGGGGTTCAGCGACTACGTGATGGACGAGGTCGGGCGGGATCTCGTCCCGGGCGTCGAGCAGATCAGCGCCCGCTTCCACGAGCGGCGCCACGCCCGCCGTTCGCCGTTCGAGCGGGCGATCATGCGCCTGACCGGCATGGACGTGAAGCTCGAGCAATACCGAAAAGGCGAGCGCTTCGTCCGGCTGATCGCCGAGGCCGGCGGCCCGACCGCCCTTCGCCGGCTGTGGGACGGGCCCTGAATCGCTGCCGCTCCACGGCGAGATCGACGACCCCTCGAAGTGGATCGCCCGGGTCATGCCGGACGCTCGCGGATGAGCGGATGAGCGGCGGCGAGCCAGCCGAACCAACCCGGTCGGCCGGGCCGGGGAGCGGCCCCGGCGGCGTTCCGGCGGCGATCGCGTTGTCGCCGATCCTGTCGGCCCGCTATCGGGCCGGCGATCTCGAGCGGATCCGCGCCGCGGCGCCCGGCTCCCGGATCGTGACGCTCTCGGTGGAGGGCCTCTCCGACGACCCGGTCGACGACGTCGAGGTGCTGCTGCATGGCTGGCTGTCGGCCGATGCATTCGATCGCCTGCTCGCCCGGGCCCCGCGCCTCGTCTGGGTCCACTCGGCCTCGGCGGGCGTCGAACGGGCGCTGACGCCGGCGTCCCGCGAGCGCGGCATCGTCATCACGAACGCCCGAGGCGTCTTCTCCCGCCCCATCGCCGAGTACGTGATGATGATGATCCTGGCCGTCCGCCGGAAGCTGCCCGGCCTCCTCGAGCTGCAGCGCGAGCGGACGTGGCAGCCGCTCGAAGGGCGGCGAGCTGCGGGACGTGACGGTCGGCATCGTCGGGCTCGGGTCGATCGGGCGGGCGGTCGGGGCGCTTGCGACGGCGTTCGGCTGCCGGGTGGTCGCGACGCGGCGACGGCCGGACGGTCCGACCGGCGCCGCCGAATCCGCCAGGGAGTTCTCGTTCGGGGAAGCGATGCTCGATCGCGTCGGCGGGCCCGAAACGCTGCCGGCGCTCCTCGCCGAGTCAGACTTCGTCGTCCTCGCCGCGCCGCTCACCGCCGAGACCGAGAACATGATCGACGCCGAGACGCTCGCGGCGATGAAACCCGGCTCCTGGCTGATCAACGTCGCTCGCGGCCGCCTCATCGACGAGCGAGCGCTCCTTCGGGCGCTCCGCGACGGGCCGATGGGCGGGGCGATCCTCGACACGTTCCGCGACGAGCCGCTCCAGCCGAGCTCGCCGTTCTACGACCTGCCGAACGTCATCGTCACGCCCCACACGTCGTGGTCGAGCAGCCGCGTCCTCGATCGGAGCGTCGAGCTCTTCTGCGACAACCTCCGTCACTTCGCGGCAGGCGAACCACTCCTCAACGTCGTCGATCCGCGCCAGGGCTACTGAGTGCAGATCGCCATCGTCGGGCTTGCCGGCTCGGGCAAGACGACCGTCTTCAACACGCTGACCCGCGGCCACGCCGACACGGGCGGGTTCGGCGGCCTCGAGCTCCACATCGGCGTCGTCAAGGTCCCCGACGAGCGCCTCGATCGGCTGGCCGCGATCTTCAAGCCGAAGAAGCTCGTCCAGGCCGACGTCACGTACGTCGACCTACCCGCCCCGCCGGCCTCGTCGGAGGGCAAGGTCGGCGCCGAGGAGCTGCCGGCGGAGCACCTCGCCCGCCTGCGCGAGTCCGACGCGCTGCTCCACGTCGTCCGGGCCTTCGAGGACCCAAATCACCCGCACCCCGACGGTTCGGTCGACGCGGCGCGGGACCTCGAGCGCCTCGACTTCGAGTTCGTCATCGCCGACCTCGCGCTGGTCGATCGGCGGCTCGACCGGCTGAAGACGAGCGGCCGCCACGGCACGCCCGCCGAGCGCGAGTCGAACGAGCGGGAGGAGGCGGTGCTCGTCCGGCTCAAGGAGGCGCTGGAGGCCGGCCGGCCGATCCGCGACGTCGAGCTCGACGAGGACGAGGAGAAGGCGATCCGCGGCTTCCGGTTCCTGTCGCAGAAGCCGGTCCTCGTGCTGCTCAACGTCGGCGAGAGCGAGCTGGCCACGGCCGGCGAACAGGTTGCTCGCATCGTCGCGGGCTACGACCACCGCCAGGCGATCGTCGAGGCGCTGTCGGCACGGATCGAGATGGAGCTCGGCGAACTGGAGGCCGACGAGGCCGCGGTGTTCATGGAGGAGCTGGGGATCGCCGAGTCCGGCCTCGATCGGGTCATCGCCCTGTCGTATCGCCTGCTCGGCCTGATCTCGTTCCTGACCGCCGGCCCGGACGAGGTCCGGGCGTGGCCGATCCGCGATGGCTCGACGGCGGTCGATGCCGCGGCGGCGATCCACACGGACCTCGCCAAGGGCTTCATCCGGGCCGAGACCGTCGCCTACGAGGACCTGCTGACGCTCGGCTCGATGGCCGACGCGCGCAAGGCGGGCCGGCTGCGCTCGGAGGGCAAGACCTACCGCGTCCGCGACGGGGACGTCGTCGAGATCCTCTTCAGCCGATAAGACCTCGGGTTGCCGCTCAGTTCGTCCCGGCCTCGCCGTGGGGGTCGAACTCGGCGATGATCGCCCGATAGTCGGCGGCTCGGTCCTCGTCGCCTTCGTCGTCGTCGTCATCATCGGCCGTGATGAGGACGTTCTCCGTCTCGATCGGGGAGACGTTCACCGCCGCCGTCAGCCGCTCGTCGCCGATGAGGACGAACTCCTCGTCGCGCTCCAGCTCGGCGGCGATCGCCTCGATCAGCGTATCGTGCTCGTGGGTGTCCTGGACCCGTCGACGAATCGACTGGACGAGCTCGAAGAAGTCGTCCGGCTCCATCTCGGTTTCGCGCACGAGAAGCACGTCCGAGAAGATCTCGTCGTCGCCTTCGTGAAGCTCGTAGAAATACACGCTGACTCCGGTCGGGAAGGGGAGGGGTTGGAGGGCAAGTATACGGTGGCACCTCGGCCGGGCCGGTCAGACCCTTTCCGGTCAGCCCCGTGATGATCCAACCGACCCAGGCGGGCGGCTCGCCCGTCGTGGTCGTCGTCGGCGCGGCCTCGAGGGACATCGCCGAGGACGATCGCCGCGGCTGGCGCCTCGGCGGCGGCGTGTCGTACAGCGCGCTGACGGCGGCGCGACTGGGCATCCCGACGGCGGCCGTCATCGGCGTCGACGCGGAGGCGAGTCGCGCCCTCGAGCTGGACCTCCTCCGCCAGGCCGGCGTGGACATCGAGCTCGTGCCGCTCGACCACGGCCCGGTCTTCGTCAACCAGGAACGACCCGAGGGCCGGCTGCAGCTGTGCGTGTCACCGCTCCGACCCGGTCCCGGTCGCCGCCGTCCCCGACGCATGGCGGCAGGCTCGAGGCTGGATCCTGGCGCCGGTCGCGGCCGAGCTCCCGGATGCCTGGGCCGACGTGCCGTCCGCGTCGGCGATCGTCGCGGTTGGCTGGCAGGGGCTGCTCCGGGACCTCGTTGCGGGCGCCGCCGTCCGCCACGTCGACCCCGCCCCCAATCCGCTCATCGCCCGGGCCGACCTCGTCGGGCTGAGCCGCGACGACGTCGATCCCGCGACGGAGCTCGCCTCGCTCTGCCGGCTCCTGCGCCGGGGCTCGACGCTGGCGGTCACCCGCGGCGACCGCGGTGGCCTCGTCATGGAGGGCGGTCCGGACGGGCCCGGTCATCCGCGCCACTACCCGCCGGTCCCCAGCCACAACCCGATCGATCCCACCGGTGCCGGCGACGTGTTCCTCGCGGCCCTCGCCGCGGCCCGGATCGAGCCGCGCCTCGTCGCCGGGCGGATCGACGCCGGGTTCGACCTCCTCCTGGCGGCTGCCGCGGCGTCGCTCGTCCTCGAGGGGCCGGGCCTGCTGGGCGTCCCGGAACGGGCCGCGGTCATGGAGCGGATGGCCGCCGCGCGGCGCGAGGGCTCCGGCCGGGCCGTCTAAGCGCGAGGCACCGCCGCTGCCGCTCAGCCAGGCGCGCGGACGCGCCCCGTCGAGCCGCGGACCTCGAGCCAGACAGGGAGGATCACGTGGGGGGCGGGCCGCTCGGCGGCCTCCGCGTCACCGCCGGCCCTGGCCATAGCCCGATCGGCCAGCTCCGCCGCCAGCTGGGTGACCGCCCAATGACCCATCTGCGACGTCGCCTGGGCGACCGTCGTCAGGGGTGGGTCGACGTACGCGGCCAGATCGACGTTGTCGAACCCGACGACGCTGACATCCGTCGGGATTCGCAGTCCGGCGGCCCGGACCGCCCGCATCGCCCCGATCGCCATCAGGTCGTTGTAGGCGACGAGCGCCGTCACGCGGTGATCGCGAGCGAGGATGTCGGTCGCCGCGCGCTCGCCGCCGGCGACGCCGGCCTCGTCGGTCGCGACGAGGACCCGGTCGCCGGCGATCCCGGCCGCGCGGAGTGCCTCGCGGGCGCCAGCCAGCCGATCGGGACCGTCGATGTTCCGCGGTGGCGCCGTGATCAGCCCGAAGCGCTCATGGCCGAGCTCGGCTAGATGCCGGGCCGCGAGGGCGCCGCCCTCGTGATTGTCGGAGGCGATTGACGGCAGGCCGATCGCCGGATCCGTGGAGTTGACGAGGACGATCGGCAGGTGGGCGTCGGCCAGCCACTCGCGGTGACGGCCGCCGAGGCTGCTGGCGGCGATCACGACGCCGTCGACCCAGCGGTCGACGAGCAGGTCGAGATAGCCGGCCTCACGCTCCGGATCGTCGGCCGCGTTGCAGAGCAGGATCGCGTAGCCCAGGTCCCTCGCGGCGTCCTCGACCGAGCGGACGAGCTGCGGGAAGAACGGATTCTCGATGTCGGTGACGATCAGCCCGAGCGTTCGCGTCGCTCGCTGACGCAGCGAGCGGGCGACACCGGACGGCCGGTAGCCGAGCTCGCGGGCCGCCTCGAAGACCCGGTCGCGAGTCTCCGGGCGCGCCCGACCGTGGCCGGCCAGCACCCGGCTGACCGTGGCCGTCGAGACCCGGGCCTTCCGGGCAACATCGCCGATGGTCGTCGCCACGCCATCGCCTCAGGGTTGCTTGTGCTCGCCGGGCACCTCTGAGGACTCGACGGCCTCGACCGCCCCGCTGCCGAGCGGGACCGTCGGGACGTCCTCGCCGCGCGCCTCTCGCCGAGCGAGAATTCTCGAGATCGGCCTGGAGCTCCTCGAGCTCCTCGCCGCCGCCCATCAGGCGATGCAGCTCGCTGGCGTTGAGCTCGCCCCGCTTGTAGGTGCCACCGGACCGGCCGCGGGTCAGAATCGTGAACGAGTCGCCGATCGGCAGGGCGTGCTGGACGTTGTGGGTGATGAAGATCACGCCGAGGCCGCGTTTTCGGGCGGAGATCGCGTGGCGGAGGACGATCGCCGACTCCTTGACGCCGAGCGCGGAGGTCGGCTCGTCGAGGATCAGGACCCGCGCCCCGAAGTACTCCGCCCGGGCGATCGCCAGCGTCTGGCGCTCGCCGCCGGACAGCGTCCCGACGAGCTGCTCCGTGTCGCGGACGTCGATGCCGATGTTCTTCATCTCCTCCCGGGCGATCCGGGCCGCCTTCACCGAGTCGAAGCGGCGGAGCGGCCCGAAGCCGACGGTCGGCTCGTTGCCGAGGAAAAAGTTCCGGCTGATGCTCATCAGCGGCATCACCGACAGGTCCTGGTAGACCGTCGCGATCCCGGCGTTCAGCGCGTCGCGGGGCGAGCCGAACTGGACCGGCTGACCGTCCACCGCGAGCGTTCCGACGTCGGGCGGATGGACGCCCGACAGGGTCTTGATGAGCGTCGACTTGCCCGCACCGTTGTCGCCGAGCAGGCAGTTGATCTCGCCCGCCCGAACGGTCAGCGAGACATTCTCGAGCGCGACGACGGCGCCGAAGTACTTCGAGATGTCGCGCGCCTCGAGGAGCGGTGGCTGCGTTGCCGGCCGCCGACGCGCCGGCCGGAGCGGTGGTTGACGTCGTCATGGCGTGCTCCTTCCGCTCTAGCGCAGGCCGGCGAAGCGGCGCCGGATCCAGTTGTTGAGGACGACCGCGGAGAGGAGCAGCGTCCCGATGGCGATCAGGTTCCAGTCGGCGTTGATCGAGGCGAACACGATGCCCTGCTGGGCCATTCCGAGCGCAAGGGCCCCGAGCAGCGTGCCGATGACCGAGCCATAGCCGCCGGTCAGGAGACACCCGCCGATGACGGCCATCGTGATCGCCGTCAGCTCGTAGCCGCCGCCGCGTTTGATGTCAGCCGATGCGAACTGCATGCTCTGGAGGACGGCCACGATCGACGCCGAGAACGCGGTCGCGGCAAACAGCGCGACCTTCACCCGCGCGACCGGGACGCCGAGGTTGCGCGCGGCCCCGGGGGAGCCGCCGACGCCGGTGATCCAGTTGCCCCACTTGGTCCGCCCGAGGATGTACGCACCGACCAGGGCGATGGCGATCCACCAGAACGACCGACACGTACAGGTCCGACGTCGCACCGTCGAAGACGAACGACAGCTTGAAATTGAAGATCGCGGCGAGCGGATCGGCGGCGATCGTCGTGGGTTCGATCCGGATGAACGTGATGTTGGTGACGCTTGACGTCAGGACGGACGACATCCCGGCGATGATGTACAGCGTCGCCAGCGTGACGATGAACGACGGCAGCCCGGTCCTGACGACGATCAGCCCATTGATCACGCCGAGGCATGTCGTGACGGCCATCGCGATGAGGATCGACAGCCAGACCGGCAGGCCCCAGACCGTGACACAGATCCCGATGAGGATGCCGGCGAAGCCGACCATCGAGCCAACCGACAGGTCGAACTCCCCGGCGATCATCAGGAGGGCAACCGCAGTGGCGATGATCCCGACCTGGGAAGCGACGCCGACGTAGTTGAGTATTCCGGGGATCGTCAGGAACGGAGGCAGCCCGGGACTCGTGTTCCGGATCAGCGAGAGGACCGCGAAGACGATCCAGACGAAGACGACGATGACCAGGGCGCCGGCGGCTGGTCTCGCGAGCAGTCGCTGCGTCAGCGAGATACGACGAAGGCGCTCGGGATCGGGAGCCGGGGCCGCGTCGGCGGTGGTCGTCGCCATCCTCTCCTCCGAGAACTTGGGAGGGGCCGGATGACGATCCGACCCCTCCGAGGTTGCGCCGGGGTTGGGCCCCAACGCGACGAGGTTTAGGTCAGCGCAGGCCCTTCGCCGCGAGGGCGATGACGTCGGCCGCGTTGTCCGCCGTGACGAAGCCCGGGCCGGTCATGATCAGGCCGGTGCCGTCGCCCGTCGGAAGGTTGCGGGTCTCTGCGTAGTTCGTGAGGATCACGATCGGCAGATAGCCCTGGAGGAACTGCTGCTGGTCGATGGCGAAGTCCATCTTCCCGTCCTTGATCGCCGTCAGTACGTCCGCACTGAGGTCGAAGGTCGCGAGATGGATCGTCTTGCCCGAGGCGGTGACGGCGGCGAGCGCCGGCCCGGCGACGGACGGTCCGAGGGTGAGGATGCCGTCGATCGTCCCGTCGGTCTGGATGGCCGCGGCGATCGTCGCCTGCATGCCAGTCGGATCGGAGATCTTGCCGGTCAGGACCTTGCCCTGGCCCTCGGCGATGCCGAGGCCCTCGAAGAAGCCGTTGCAGCGGAGGGTCAGCGCCTGGTTGCCGACTTCCTGGTTGAAGCAGACGGGGTTCTTTACGCCTGCGTCCTTGAACCGCTGTCCGGCGCCGAGGCCGGCCTGGAACTCGGTCTGGCCGACGTGGGCCAGGATGCCGAGGCTCTTGAACACGTCCGAGCCGGAGTTCATCGAGACGACCGGGATCCCGGCGTCGACGGCCTTCTTGATGGCCGGGCTCAACGCATCCGGGTTCGGGATCGAGACGACGAGGCCGCTCGGCTTCTTGGCGACTGCCGCGTCGATGAGCGCGGACATGGCCGGCATGTCGCTCTCCGCGCCGGGGGCGCTGTAGTTGACTGCGACGCCCATGTCATTGCCGCCGGCCTTGACGCCGTTGCGGACCACGCCCCAGAACCCGTCCTGGGCCTGGCCGTGGGTGACGATCTCGATCTTGATGGCACTGCGCGCGACGAGCGCACCGTCGGGGCCTTTCCCGCCACCCGTGCCACCCGACGTCGACGGTGTTGCCTGACAGGCGACAGCGACGAGAAGGGCGACGGTCAGCAGGGCAAGGGACCTTCGAATATCCATGCCGTGTTCTCCTCCGTGGACATCGATCACGCAGCGCGACCCCTGACCGCGCCGCCGAGCCGCGTGGATCATCCACACGATCTCGCGGTTCCCCAGGATTTCCGATCACGATCGCGAGTTGGAACCTCCCGTGATCCCGCCGCGCGATCCTGACACCTCCTTTCACCGACCGGGTGGCCGGTCTCAGCCGGGTATCTCCTCGAGTCGCACCGGTCGGTGCTCGTGGAGTGAACGGGTCGCGGCCTCGGCGATCCGGATGGCCGCGAGACCATCGCGGGCAACGCACGGGCTCGGGATCTCCCGTCGCGCAACCCGGATGAATTCAACGAACTCTGCCGCGTAGGCGGGCTCGAACCGATCGATGAAGTCAGCCCATGGCCGGGCCCGCCGGCGGCGGGACGCCCGGCTCGACCGAGTGCATCGGCGTCCGCGGGCCGAGGCCCACGCTGATCGAATCGCCGGACCCGAACAGTTCCGCCCGGATGTCGTAGCCGAGCGGATCGTGGCGAGCGCAGGTCAGCACGCCGAGCACGCCCGTCGTGAGGCGGAGGGTCGCGACGGCCGTATCGACGTCGCCGTATTTCGCAAACACGGGAAAGCCCAGCACGCCCCCAACTGCGTACACCTCGTCGACCTCTGCCCCCGTCAGCCACCGCAGGATATCGAAGTCGTGGATCGAAAAATCGCGAAACAGGCCGCCGGACTGGGGAATGTAGCTCTCGTGAGGCGGCGCCGGATCGTGCCCCGCGAGACGAACGATGTAGAGATTGCCGAGTTCGCCGGTTTCGACCTTGCGCCGGGCCTCACCGTAGCCCGCGTCGAACCGCCGCTGGAAGCCGAGCTGGAACGGGACGCCGCTTCGTTCGACCTCGCCCGCGACCGCGATCGTGTCGTCGAGCTCGTCCGAGAGCGGCTTCTCGCAGAACGTCGGAAGGCCGCGCCCGATCGACGCGCGGATCAGCTCGGCATGAGCCGAGGTCGCGGCGGCGATGACGGTCGCGTCGGCTGCGGCGAGGGCCTCGTCGATGGAGGCAACCGCTGTTGCACCAACCTCCGCCGCGACTTCCGCGGCTCGCGCCTCGTCGGCATCGGCGACGATCAGGCGCTCGACGCCGGGTGTCGCACTAAGGAGCCGGGCGTGGAGCCGCCCGATGCGACCGGCGCCGATCAGGGCGATCTTCATACCGAACCCTCCCCACCGATGGATCCGCAGGGCGTGGGCGAGCACCCGCCGCCCGATGGCGGCCGCCTCTGAGGGCGGTCCCCAGCTGCTGTCCTGCTCGACCATCAGCCAGCCGCGGTACTCCAGCTCGGCGAGGGTCGCGAGGCAGCCCTCGAGGTCGAGCAGGCCGGAGCCGAGCTCGGTGAACAGCCGCGCCCGAACCGCCGCGCCAAAATCCGCCAGCTCGCCGCTCCGCAATCGGGCCAGCACCGTCGGGTCGACATCCTTGAGATGGACGTGCGTCACGCGCGGACCGTACCGCCGCAGCGTCGCGACGGGATCGCCACCACCGACGAGCCAGTGGCCGACGTCGAGGCAAAGCGGAACAAGTTCCGGTTCGGTAGCCGCGAGGAGCCTGTCGGTTTCGTCGGGCGTCTCGACGAACGTGCCGGCGTGGGGATGGAACGCCAGCCGCCGCCCGGCCTCGGCCGTCGCCCGTGCCAGGTCGTGGACGACCTCGACGAGCCGGCGCCAGCCGTCCGACGTCAGCCGGGGCGTGTCGGCGGCGTCGGCCCGGCCGGCCGTCAAGGATCGCTCGGGCGAGCCGTCGAGGGCAACGCAGAGCACCTCGCCGTCGCCCGCGACGAGGAGTCGCAGCCGTTCGAGGGCCCCGTCGAGCGCTCCGTCGGCTGGGCCGTCGGTGGTCACCGGCAACGCCACGTAGACCTCCGCGAGCCGCAACTCGCGGGCCGCCAGGGCGTCCCGCAGCTCACGGCCTTCCGGAAAACCCAGGCCGAGCTGGCAGCCGTCGTAGCCGAGGCGGGCGATCTCGTCGAGGATCGTGTCGGCGTCCGTGCCGAGCCTGAGCTCCTCGACATCGACGTTGTTCCAGAGGATCGGAACGGTCCCGATCGGTACCGTCGCCAGCGGACCGCCGTCGGCGCGAAGGCGCTCGCGCAGCGCGCGCGAACGGAGGACGAGCTCCGGAGCGGCCGCCGCGGTCATCGGTGCTGCTCCTCGGCGACGCCCGCCAGCCAGCGCGCGTGCTGCTCCGGGATGGTTGACCGGGCTCGGGGCGTCCCACCAGCCCGTCTTGTCGGGCCCGGCGACCGCGAGGTCCCGATCGACCTTCACGTGGACCAGCGACGGGCCGCCGGACGCAATGGCGCGCTTCACCGCAGGCGCGACGTCGTCCGGGGCGTCGGGCTGCTCGGCGTGGATCCCGAACGCCCGGGCGATCGCGGCGAAGTCCGGCGAGTAGAGCGAGCCGTCGGGCGTCGTGAAGTCGGTCCACGCCGTGCGACCGAAGAACGTCTGCTGGCCGCCCTTGATGCTGATCCAGCCGGAATTGTCGAGGACGACGACACAGATCGGGGTTCCGGCGAGGACCGCCGCCTGGAGCTCCTGCATCGTCTGGAGGAAGTCGCCGTCGCCGCAGACCGCGAGGACCTGTCGATCGGGCTGGGCGAGCTGCGCCCCGATCGCGGCCGGCACCGTGAAGCCCATCGTCGAGAAGCCGCCGGATGTCAGGTGCGTCCGCGGCCGGCGCGTCACCCAGCGCTGCTTGACCATGCCCTGGGGCAGGCCCGCGCCGGTCACGACGATCGCGTCGTCGCGCGTCGCCCGCTGGACCTCGCGGACCGCCCGGGCCATCGTCATCGGCGTCGCATCCGAACCGGACTTGATCTCGACCTGCTCGAGCCATGCCCGCCGCAGCCGTTCGATCTCGGCGAAGTAGGGGGTGGAGCGGTAGGTCGCCGGGCCGCCGCCCGGGCCGAGGGCCGCGAGTAGGTCCGTCAGACGCCGCCCGCGCATCTCCGACGAGCGCGACGTCGGTCGGGTAGTTCTTGCCGATTTCGCGCGGATCGATGTCGACCTGGATCAGTTTTGACGGCGGGATCGCGAAGGTGACGCCCTTGCGATACGAGGACGCCGACCAGTCGGTGAAGCGGTTGCCGACCGAGAGCAGCACATCCGCCGTCGAGGCAAGCGCGTTGCCGATGGTCGACGCCGTGTCGCCGATCGTGAGGCCCGCGAGATCGTGCGTCTCGTCGATCGCGCCCTTGCCGTTCCACGTCGTCACGACCGGGGCCCCGAGTCGCTCGGCGAGGGCCGTGACTTCCGCCCAGGCCTCCGCCAGGATCGCGCCACCGCCGGCAACGATGACCGGCCGCTCGGCCGAGCGAAGCAGGTCCGCTGCCGCGTTCGACGTCGTCCGCCGCGGGCCGCACCCGGCCGCGTGCCTCGCGCCGCTCCGGATCCGGCAGGACTACCTCGCGCGGACTCCGCCTGGACGTCCATCGGCAGATCCAGGAGGACGGGGCCGGGTCGGCCGGACAGCATCGCGTTCCAGGCCCGATGGAGGACGAACGGCAGCTCGTCGACGCGCGACGGCTGCCACCACTCCTTGACGACCGGCTCGAAGACGCGGGGGTTGTCGGCGTGGTGGCGGCGCTCGAATTCCTGGAGGAGGCCGTGGCCGCGCATGTACGTATGGGGCGAGCCGGTGATGAGCGGCACGGCCGTCGAATCCACGTACGCCGTGCCCATCCCGACGAGGGTGTTCATCGCGCCCGGCCCGATGCTCGTGAACGCGAGCATCGGCCGGCCGCTCGCCCGGAAGTAGCCATCCGCGAGGTGGACCGCGGACTGCTCGTGCATGACCTGGATCGTGCGGATGCGGTCGGTTCGGTCGAGGAGGGCGTCGGTGATCGCCCAGCAGCCGTGGCCGGGAATCCCGGCCGCGAATTCAACGCCCCGACTGACGAGAAACTCGACGACGATCTGGGCGCCGGTGAGGGAGCGCTGGGTCGCATCGCTCAACGTTCAGGGGTCTCCCGCGCGCTGATGATTGGGGGTCGGTGACGGGCGTGTAATCGATTGACCAGTGCCGCGGCGAAACGGTAGCATGACCGCCGGACTTGTCAACGCCGAAGTTGCGACGAGGAGACGGCACCGATGACCCAGGTCGCTCCAACCGGCGCCGCTGCGTCCCCGGAGCCCGCGTCCCCGGGCTCCCTCCCGCTGGCCGACAGCCCGCTGGGTCGGACGATCTCGACGACGGCGACCGACATCTGGAACGACTCCTGCGCGATCGACGAACTCGAGTACGCGATCTCCTTCGGCGCCGTCGGCGCGACCGCCAATCCGACGATCGTCACCGACGTCTGGAAGAACGGAGCCGGCCCACTGGCGCGAGCGCGTCCGGACGCTCGCCCGGGAGCGCCCGACCGCGACTGAGGTCGACCTTGCCTGGGCTGTCGTCGAGGAGATGTCGATCCGCGGGGCGAAGCTGCTGGAGCCGGCCTTTGCGGCCCACGGCGGACGGCAGGGACGCCTCTCGATGCAGACCGATCCGACGCTCCATCGCTCGCCGGATCGGATGGTCGCCCAGGGTCTGTCATTCGTCGCCCTCGCCCCGAACATCATCGTCAAGTTCCCTGCGACCGTCGGCGGGGATCGCGGCGATCGAGGAGGCGACGTATCGGGGCGTGAGCGTCAACACGACCGTGTGCTTCTCGGTCGCCCAGGCGCTGGCCGCCGGCGACGCGATCGAGAAGGGCCTCCGGCGGCGCGAAGCCGAGGGGCTCGATGTCGCGTCGATGGGCCCGGTCGTGACCGTGATGATGGGCCGGATCGAGGACTGGCTGCGGGTCCAGACCGAGCGCGACGGGATCGTCGCTGACCCTGTGGCCCTGCCGTGGTCCGGCGTCGCGGTCTTCAAGCGCGCGTACGGCATCTTCAGAGAGCGCGGCTATCGGGCCCGGCTTCTCGGAGCGGCGATCCGCCATCACCTCCACTGGTCGGAGCTGATCGGCGGCGACGTCGTCATCACGATGCCATCGACGTGGCAGAAGCGGTTCAACGCGTCCGACGTCGAGGTGAGGCCGCGGATGGACGACCCGGTCGATCCGGCGATCGTCTCCGAGCTGAGCGCGCATTTCCCAGATTTCGTCAGGGCGTATGAGCCAGATGGCCTGAGCCGCGACGCGTTCGACACCTTCCCGCCGACCGCCAGGACGCTGCGGGCATTCATCGCTTCGTACCACGAGCTGCTCCACGCCGTGACGGACGCGATGATCCCGAACCCGGACCTTCGCGCATCCTGACCGAAGGATCGTGAGCGAGCCGACGATCCATCCTCGCGCCCTGCCCGACGACCGTCCGGCCGACGACCTTCACCTCCGGCCCGGCGCCGACGGCGCGATTCGCCTCGACCCGATCCGCGCCGGCTGGCGTTATCTCTCGTTCGAGACGGTCGTTGTCACGGCTGCAGGCGTTGCAGTCGCCGCCGCTGAGGGGTCCGAAACCTGCCTCGTCGTGCTCGCCGGACGGGACGTCGCGATCGAAGGGGCAGGGGAGCGCTGGCTACTCGAGGGTCGCGATGATCCATTCGCCGGCATGCCGTCGGCGCTGTGGCTCCCGGATGGTCGCGAGCTTCGGGCCGGCACGTCCGGCGGCCAAGCGACGATCGCCGTTGCGCGTGCCCCTCGCTCGGGGCGCGAAGGCGTCGCCACGGAACCGATCGTCGTTCATCCCGAAACGGTGAAGGTCGAGATCCGCGGTGCCGGCAACGCGACGCGCCAGATCAACCACATCATCGACCCCGACTTCCCGGCCGACCGACTCGAGGTCGTCGAGGTATTGACGCCGTCGGGCAACTGGTCGAGCTGGCCGCCGCACAAGCACGACGTCGACGACATGCCGACGGAGGCCGTGCTGGAGGAGGTCTACCACTACCGCTTTCGCAGGCCCGAGGCGTGGGCCATCCAGCGGGTCTATCGCGGGGATCGGTCGCGCGACGCGATCTGGGAGGTCCGCGACGGCGACGTCGTGATCGTGCCCGATGGCTACCACCCGTTCAGTGCCGCCCATGGCGACGATGCGTACTACCTGAACGCCCTGGCCGGGGATCGCCGGACGATGGCTTGCTCGTTCGATCCCGACCTGGACTGGGTTCGGGAGACCTGGGCGTCGATGGAGCCGGATCCGCGCCTCCCCCTCGTGCCTCCCCGGCGCTCGGCCGCGGTCAGCTGACCCGAGCCGCGCGCGAGGGCACGGCGTCCAGTCGCCGCATCAATCGCTGGAGGCGAATCGCGAGGGCTCGATCGAGCGGCGGGTCGATCCGGCCCATGCGCCTGCGCCGCTCCGCGAGGTCGCGGGCCCTGCCCGGCTGCCGCGAACGCGCCCGCGAGATCTCCCAGTCGATGCTCGCGAAGCTTGGCGACCTCGACCCAGGCGACGACAGCGATCGGCCCGATGCCCGCCGCGAGCGCCTCCCATGCTTCGGCGGCAGCCGCATACCGGCCGAGGCGCCGAAGAAGCCGCGCCCGCTCGACGAGGATCCGCTCCTCCGTCCATGGCGAGTCCTGTCGGGGTGGCGCCGTCGAGCGACCTGAGCTGGGGCTTGCCGCCGTAGTCGACCGGCCGGCGCGGCGTCCACCACAGATCGTCGTCTGCGGCCGGTGGCCCGATCGCCGGCGACGCCCCGACGGCGGTGTCGAGGCACCCCAGCGCTTCCTCGAGGCGACGCTCGCGCGAATACGCCCGGGCGAGACCGGCCAGGTCGCCGCGGTGAGCGAGGCGACGCCCGTCCTCGTCGGCGAACTGGACCTCGACATGAACGAGGAGTCGGGCCAGGGACCGCACGTCCTCGCGGTTGTGGCGGACCACCGCGAGCAGCGGTTCGGCGAGCCCTGACCGGAGGAAGTCGAGGTAGCGCCCGGGTATCTCCCAGCCGTCGACGTCCTCGTGCCTGGCGACCCCGAGAAGCTCCGTCTCGACGGTTCGCAGCCGAGCATCCGTCATCCGGTGCTTGAACACGCGCCGGACGAACGGGAGAAGGTCGAGATGCCCCGCGTGGACCGGCGGGTCGCGCCGCGCCATGCGATAGCGGGCGACGAGCAGCGGCCAGTCGAAGCCGCGGCCGTTGTACGTCACGAGCCACGCGTTCCTGGGGATATGCGCCTCGAGCAGCGCAAGGAGGGCTGGCTCGTTCGGCTGATCGGGGAGGAGCAGCTGGGCCTGCCGGAACCGGTCCGCCTCCCACCAGCCAAGCCCGACGAGGAACGCCATCGTTCCCGCCGCCGTCGCGAGCCCCGTGGTCTCGGTGTCGAGACAGACGAGCGGCACGTCCGGCGGCGGATGGCCCGGCACGCCGGCGAGGCGATCGCGGTCGAGCGGCAGGATGACGGTCAGCGGCTCGCACCGCACCACCGCGTCCAGGTCGCTCCCGACGACCTCGCCGTCCACGGCCTCCGCCATGAGGCTCGCGAGCGTCGCCGACCTCGTCCGATCCGCGGCCGATGGGCCGGCCGGTGGGCGGACGGCGGCCCGGTAGTTCGCGAGCCGGCGCTCGAGCGTCGCTCCGCTCACGCCGCCACGACCGCGCCGGCGCCGATCTCGCCGAGGAGCCTCAGGGCGAGCCCCTTGGCGTCGGCGTCCGGCTCGAGGCGCGGGCCGGTGCAGGCCGGACAGCCGGCGTCGCAGCCGCAGGACGAGATGAGCTCCGTCGCGCCGGCGATCAGCTCGTCGTGACGTTGCCAGAGCCGCTCCGAGAGACCCACGCCGCCCGGCACCGACTCGTAGAGGTAGACCGTCGGCGCCTCCTGGTGGGGCGAACGGACTTGCGTCACGAGGCCGAGGTCGCGCGGATCGACCATCAGCAGGACGCTCGCGATCGTCTGGATCGCGCGGCCGGCACCCATCAGCGCGATGTCGAGATCGTTCCGGCTCCAGCGGCCGGCGAGCGACTCGGCGGTCAGCCAGTAGGCGGTCGTCTGGAGCTCGATCTCCGGCAGGTCGACGGGACCCCAGCCGACGTTCTCATCGGTCACGAACTTGAGCTTCTTGTAGAGCGTGACGAGACTGGCGACCATCACCTCGCCGTGGACACGCCGGCCGGCGGGCGCCGGCGCCTCGCCGAACACGTCGAGCGGCTTGAGGGTCACGGCCCGGTTGGCGTACGTGTAGTGATCGACGTCGACCTTGTGGACGTATGCCTTTCGCTCGCCCCACTCCAGCTTGTCGACGTGGTACTGGACCGACTCGTGGATGTAGATCGCGTGGTCATGAACGAGGACCTGGGCGGCGAACAGGTCGACCTCGCCGAGGACCCGCGGCCGGTCCGGCGTCGTGTCGATGATCACGACGTTCTCCGGGGCGGCCGACCGCAGCGAGATCTCCGACGCAGGGAAGTTCTCCGAGCTCCAGTACCACCGCCCGTCGCCCGCCTGCCGGACGTGGCCCTCCTCCGCGAGGAACGCCAGGAGGTCGTCGGCGGGACCTGGCCCGAACCATTCGCCCGGCTCGAAGGGCATCTCGAACGTCGCGGCCCGGATGTGGGCGAGCAGCACGTGGAGGTTGTCCGGGTCGAGCCGGGCCTCCTCCGGCCGGCCGCCAAGCAGGAACTCCGGGTGGTGGATGACGTACTGGTCGATCGGCGCCTGCGACGCCACGAGGACGGCGACGCTCGTGCCGCTCCGCCGGCCGGCGCGCCCGATCTGCTGCCAGGTCGCCGCGATCGAACCCGGATAGCCGGCCAGCACGGCCGCATCGAGCCGGCCGATGTCGACGCCGAGCTCGAGCGCATTCGTGGCGACGACGCCGAGGATCTCGCCGGCCCGCAGCCCCTGTTCGATGGCCCGCCGCTCCGTCGGTAGGTAGCCCGCGCGATAGCCCCGGACGCGCGTCCGCGGTCCGTGGCTCTCGCGAAGCGCTTCGCGCAGCCCCGTCAACAGGATCTCGATCGCGACGCGCGAGCGGCCGAACACCACCGTCTGGCGACCGGCTCGCAGGAACGGCAGCGCCCAGCGGTTCGCCAGCGTCAGGGGCGATCCCCGCGCGCCGGTCGCGGCGTCGAGGATCGGCGGGTCAACGAGGAGCACGTGGCGCTCGCCGGCCGGCGCCCCGTTGCGATCGATGAGCCGGGCCGGCCGGCCCGTCAAGCAGCGCGGCGAGCTCCGTCGGGTTCCCGATCGTCGCCGAGCAGCAGACGATGATCGGGTTGCTGCCGTAGTGCCGGCACAGCCGAAGCAGCCGTCGGATGACGTTGGCGACGTGGCTCCCGAAGACGCCCCGATAGGTGTGCAGCTCGTCGATGACGATCACTCGCAGCTGTTCGAACAGCTGGAACCATTTCGTGTGGTGCGGCAGGATCGCCGAGTTCAGCATGTCCGGGTTGCTGACGACGACCTGGCCCGCCTTCCTCACTGCTGAGCGAATGGCCGCCGGCGTGTCCCCGTCGTACGTCGCCGCCTTGATCGACATGCCCGCGGCTCGCGAAAGCTCCGCGAACTCCGCGACCTGGTCCTGGCCCAGGGCCTTCGTCGGGAAGAGGAAGAGGGCCCGGGCCGCCGGGTCGTCCGCGATCGCCTGGAGGACGGGGAGGGCGTAGCAAAGCGTCTTGCCCGACGCAGTCGGCGTGACGACGACGATGTCCTCGCCGGCGTGGACCGCATCGACCGCAGCGGCCTGGTGGGTGTACAGCTGGTCGATGCCGCGCGCGGCCAGGCCGGCCCGGATCCGCGGATCGAGCCACGGCGGAAACTCGCCGAACTCCGCCTCGCGGGCGGGAATGACGGCGTGGTGGGCTACTCCTCGGGCAAGTGACGGTTCCTCGAGGATGTCCGCCAGGACGGACTCGGTGGCGGCGGGGGCATAGGTGCGCATCGTCGACTCCGAAACCGAACGGATGATCCAATTGGCGCGCAGTGTAACAGCAGGCTCGGCGCGGGTTGTGCCACCTTGTCTGTCACGACGCGCGCCGCGAGGAGCGCCGCGGACCTCAGCGCCGCGGGGTCCGTCGCGTTGACATGTCAGCTGCGGGCAGCTACGGTTGTCGGAACGTGATCACGCCCCGATCCGCGCCCCAGCCGCAAGACCCGCAGGACGAAACCCCGCCGGACGCCGAGGAGGCGTCCTCCGGCGGCGTCCAGCCGGCAGTCGACGACGAGCCCGGTGTCGTCGACCTCTCGAGCCTGTCGGTCGCCGGCATCACCCGCCGGCGCGTCGGATGGCTGGTCGCCGCGCTCGTGTCGGCCTGGATCGTCGTGGTGTTCGCCCGCCAGGCCGGCGACACCGCAGCCGCGTCGAACCGCGCCGACCAGATCGCACGTGACAACGTCGCGCTCGCCGCGGAGGTGGCAGCCCTCAAGAAAGAGCTGAAGATCATCGAGCGTCCCGAGTACGTCGCCCAGCAGGCGCGGGCCTACCAGGTTGGCTCGCGGCACGAGATCCCCTTCACGCTCGATCCGTCCGTGCCCGATCCAGGGCCGGACGCTCCCGGCTCGGCGTCGGTCCGTGTCGGCGCTCCCGAGGAGCGCCCGACCCCGCTGGAGTCGTGGCTCTCGCTGCTCTTCGGCCCGGCGGACTAGCGCTCCGGCCCAGCCCCCGGACCGGCACGCCGCGCGCTCTGCGCGCACGCTTGCCGCGTTCCCGCATCCGCGTCGTATTCTTCGGAGGGCGGCAGAACGCGCGCTGAGGCGGGGCAGGCCGGTCGCCCATGAAGGGGAGTCGCGATGTTCGAGATCCCGGTCGAAGACCTGGTCTTCGTCATCTGCACGCTCGTCGGTGGCGGCCTTCTGCTGATCACCGTGCTCGTCGACGACATCCTCGGCGGAGTCCTCGACGCACTGAGCATCGACTTCGACATCGGCGGCGTCTCGCTCATGCCGCTCGCGCTGGCGTTCGTCTCGATGTTCGGCGTCGGCGGCCTGTTCGCCACGCAGGTCCTCGACGTCCACGGCGGCCAGGCGGCCGTCGTCGGGTCGGTCTTCGGGGCGGCCGGCTTCGGCGTCGTCTACGTCCTCTTCTCGGCGATGCGCCGATCGGAAGGCGCCAAGCCGTTCTCGACGCGCGACCTGATCGGCCGCGATGCCTTCGTGGGCGTCGGGATCCCGGCCGGCAGGAACGGCAGCGTGATCATCAAGGCGGAGGGCCAGACACACGAGTTCGGGGCGACCGCCACAGTTGACATCCCGGCCGGAAGCACGGTTCGGGTGACCGGCATCGCCGGCATCGGCCTCATCGTCGCGCCGATCCAGGAAGCAACCACGTCCGGCGCCTCAGCCGGACCGTCGACCGAGGGAGAGACCGATCGTGGGTGATCTGATCCGGTTCGTCGGCGAGGGGACGTTCGTCATCTTCCTCGCCATCGTCATCATCGTCCTGCTGATCGCGTACCTCAGCAGCCGCTACAAGGTGGCCGGCGCCAACGAGGCGCTCATCCGATCCGGCCGGGCGACGCCGCTCGGTGGTGGCGAGGCGGGCCTGAAGGTCGTGCGGGGGCAGGGGATCGTCGTCCTGCCGCTGTTCCACAAGATCGGCAAGCTCAAGCTGACCGCGCGCCAGATCAACGTCAATCTCGCCGACGCGGTCTCGCGGCAGGGGATCAAGGTCGCCGTCCAGGGCGTCGCCACGTTCAAGATCGGCGCCGACGACGAGTCGATCCGCAATGCCGCCGAGCGCTTCCTCGACGCACAGGAGGAGCAGGTCGACTCGATCGTCAAGAACGTCCTCGAGGGCTCGCTCCGCTCGATCGTCGGAACGCTGACGATCGAGGAGCTCAACCTCGACCGCCAGAAGTTCCAGCAGGCCGTCCAGGACGCGGCGAAGGGTGACCTCGCAACATCTGGCCTCCAGATCGACTCGTTCACGATCCAGGCGATCCGCGACGAGTCGGGCTACATGGACTTGATCGGCCAGCAGGAAACGGCTCGCCGCGAGCGGGACGCCCGAATGGCAAAGGCCGGCGCCGACCAGGAGGCCGCCGTTCGCGAGGCCGAGGCGAACCAGGTCAAGATCAACGCCGAGCGCGACGTGTCGGTCCGCCGGGCGGAGACCGAGATGCAGGTCGCCGCCGCCGAGGCGCGGGCGGCGCAGGCAGGGCCGCTCGCCCAGGCGGAGGCGCAGCAGGAAGTCACGCGGAAGCAGACCGAGCTGGCCCAGCTCGAGGCGGACCGCAAGCAGAAGGAACTGATCGCCTCGACGATCCGGCCGGCCGAAGCCGACGCGGAGGCGCAGATCCGTCGGGCCGAGGGCGAGAAGGGTGCCCGGATCGCCCAGGCCCAGGCCGAAGCCGAGCGGGTGAAGCTCGCGGGCCAGGCGGAGGCCGCCATCACGATCACCAAAGGCGAGGCAAACGCGCGGGTCATCCTCGTCAACGCCCAATCGGAGTCCGAGAAGACCAAGCTCGAGGGCAACGCCGAGGCCGGTGTCGTCTTCACGAAGGGCGAGGCAGAGGCGAAGGCGCTCGAGCTCCGGGCCCAGGCCTACCGCCAGTTCAACGAGGCCGCGGTCATCCAGACGGTGCTCTCGATGCTCCCGGAGATCGTCCGGGCGGCCGCCGAGCCAATGGCCAACATCAAGGACCTGACCGTCCTCTCGACCGACGGCGCATCCGAGCTCGTCAGGAATGGGACGCGCACCGTGGCCGAGGCGAGCGCGGTGGTGAAGGGCGTGACCGGAATCGACATCCCGGCGCTCATCGGGTCGGCCATGGGCGGCCGACAAGGCGGCGGAAGCGATGAAGGCGGCGGTAGCGAGGGCGGCCCGACCGGCGGCGGTGGTGGCGGGGGCCAAGGCGGCGGCGGGACCGGTCGTGGTTCCGGCGGGTCGCGCGGCCGTTCACCGAAGGCGCCTGCGCCTGCGACGGCGCCTGCCAGCGCGTCGGCTGACGCGGCGGGGACCTCATCAGGGTCCGCCGCTGCAAGCCAGGAGCCCGCCTGGGGCCAGCGGCCGGCCGGAACGGCGGCTGCCTCGGCGGCGCCTGCGGCACCGGATGCCGCAGGGGCGATGTCACGCGCCGACGCAGCGATCCGCCGAGCCAGCGAGGCAGCCGGCACGGCCCTGGCAGGGGAGCCGCCGCTGACCGCGCGACCCCCTCGCGCGAGCACCTCAGCGTCCGCGCCCGCGCCGGCTGCGCAGCCCGCGGAGGCGCCGATCAGTCGCGAGACCACGGTCAACGCCGCCGCCCAGCGGCTCGCCCGGGACCTCCAGGCTATCCCCGGAATCGAACGGTTCGGGGCGCTCCGCCTCGGCGAGCTGGATCGGGCCGGGCCGCGGCCACTCCGAACGATGTGGCGCATCGCCCGCGACGACCTCGACGAGCGATACGGCCAGATGACGATCGGCGAAATCCTCGACCGCTACGGCCGCGGCGGCAGTCCGGGCGCGTCGGCCTGATCGCGGAGCGTGGCAGACGATGAGAAGGGATCCGCCGAATACGAACGGATCCTCGCGGAGAATCTCCGCTACACGGAAGCGTTCGATCGGTCGGCCCTGACGGCCGCACCACTGTCTGGGCTCGCGATCCTGGCCTGCATGGACGCTCGGCTCGATGTCGAGGAGGCCCTCGGGCTCCGGACCGGGGACGCCCACGTCATTCGAAACGCCGGTGGGCTTGCGAGCGACGATGCGATCCGCTCGCTCATCGTCAGCCAGCAGCTCCTCGGAACGAACGAGGTCCTCGTCATCGGCCACACCGGCTGCGGGCTGCTCGGGGCGGACGAGTCGGAGCTTCGGAGTCGCCTCGAGGGGCAGACCGGGCAGGCGCTGGACGTCGATTTCGGCTCGTTCGAGGATCTCGACGTGTTTGTCCGGGCCCAGGTCGCGCGACTTCGAGCCCATCCCTGGGTCCGGCGCGTGCCGATCCACGGTCTGGTGTTCGAGGTCGAATCGGGACGGCTCTTCGAGATCGCCTGACAGCCACGTCGAATGCGGAACCTATCCGTTGGCTCCGCCTCCAGCCCTCCTGGTGGACGCGGTCCGGCGATCCCGACCTGCCCGCTTCACGGCGTCGGCGAGCAGGTACTCGATCTGGGCGTTCGCGCTGCGGAGCTCATCCGCGGCCCAGCGCTCGAGCGACTCGTAGAGCTCTGGGCTGATGCGCAGCAGGAAGCTCTTCCGTTTGGCCACGGGGCTAGGTGTACAGCGTCCCGGCGTTGACGATCGGCTGGGCGCGACTCTCGCCGCAGAGAACGACCAGCAAATTCGAGACCATGGCCGCCTTCCGCTCCTCGTCGAGCTGGACGATGTTCTTGCGGCTCAGCATTTCGAGCGCCATGTCGACCATCCCGACGGCGCCCTCGACGATCCGCGCGCGGGCGGCCACGACCGCCTCGGCCTGCTGGCGCCGGAGCATATCGCCGGCGATCTCGGGGGCGTAGGCGAGCCGCCGAAGCTGCGTGCCCAGGACCTCGACTCCGGCTTGCTGGAGGTGTTCCTGGAGCTCGCGATGGAGCGAGTCGGTGACCGCGTCCGCGTTCGCCCGTAGCGACGGCACGCCGTCCTCGTAGCTGTCGTAGGGATAGAGGCTGGCCATGTGCCGGACGGCAGTCTCGGTCTGAATCTTGACGAACTCCTCGTAGTTCTCGACGTCGAAGACTGCCTTCGCCGTGTCCACGACGCGCCAGACGATGACCGCTGCGACTTCGACCGGGTTACCGACCGCGTCGTTGACCTTGAGGATCTGGCTGTCGAAGTTCTGGACGCGCAGCGACACGATCCGGCGCAGGGTGAGCGGCCACGTCCAGGCGAACCCGCTTGTGTGGACTGTCCCCAGGTAGGAGCCCAGGAAGGTGACGACCGCTGCCTGGTTGGGCTGGATCACCACGAAACCGGTCGCCGCGATCCCGGCGACGGCGGCGACCACAACTCCAGCAAACAGGCGGCCCGGGCGACACCGGGTCGTCACCGACCCCGAGGCCCGTGACCAGCAGGAAGGCCGCCAGGCCCAACATCGCCACGATTGCCGCGACCACCAGCAGGCCGGGCAGGGCGATCGCGTTCCGTTCCCTCATGACAGGTTCTCCTAGCTATATATCGAAGTGATATCACAACGATATTGCCACACCGCCGGGCTGTCAAGCGGGTGGTGCCCATCTTCGGCTACGGTTCCCGTCATGGCCGTCAGGACGCTTCCCGAGCCGGAGCTATTCATCGACGTACGCGCGCGACTTGCCGAGGGCCCCGTCTGGGATACGCGCTCGGAGCGGCTCGTCTGGGTCGACATCGAGGGCATGGCCCTGCATTCAACCGACCCTAGGACGGGCGCGACCGCCACGCTGCCCGTGCCCTCGCCCATCGGGGTTGCCATCCCGCGGCGGTCGGGCGGGTTCGTGGCCGCTCTGGAGGACGGCTTCTACGCGATCGACGCCGACGGCAGGTCCGACCTGATTGCGCCGATCGACAACCGAGCCCGGGGCCTGCGCTTCAACGACGGGGCGTGCGACCCAGCCGGACGGTTCCTGGCCGGGACGATGGCCTACGACTTCCGACCGGACGCCGGGTCGCTTTACCGCCTCGAGCCTGACTTGAGCGTCAGCCGGCTCATCGATTCGGTGACGATCTCGAACGGCCTCGGCTGGAGCCCGGACGGCAGCACGATGTACTACGCCGACACGCCGACAAGACGGATCGATGCCTTCGACTACGACGTGGATTCGGGGGCCATGACCCGCCGCCGGCCGTTCGTGGAGATCGAGGGCGAGGGTCGGCCGGACGGGCTGTGCGTGGATGTCGAGGGGGCGGTGTGGGTCGCGCTGTGGCCCGGCTGGTCAGTGCGACGCTACCTCGCCGACGGAACGCTCGACGCGATTCTCCCGCTGCCGGTCGGCCAGGTGTCCAGTTGCGTCTTCGGCGGACCGGCGCTCGACGAGCTCTTCATCACGACGGCCTGGTCGACGCTGTCGGACGAGCAACGCGCCGCGCAGCCGCTCGCGGGGAGCCTCTTCCGTGCGTCCGTTGGCACCCGCGGCGTGCCGCGCGAGACGTTCGCCGGGTAAGCCGCCAGTAACGCTTTGCCCTGGCCCGCGTCAGGTCGGCATGGATGGGCATCGATTCTCAGACGCGCTCCGCCGCTTCGCATTCCAGCGATCCTTCCGGCAGCGACCGTGTTCGCACGCGACCGAACTCATCGACGCGCCGCGATCGCCTCTCGCGTGTCCCGGGTGCGAGCGTGACGGTTCGACCTGGGTGAAGCTGCGGATGTGCCTCAGCTGCGGCTCGATCGGCTGCTGCGACAGTTCCACGGGCCAGCACGCCCGGGGCCATCACGCGGCGACCGGTCATCCGGTCATCAGGTCGATCGAAGGCGACGAGGACTGGGCCTGGTGCTACGTCGACCGGGCGTATCTGTCACTCCGCCGGGCGAACCCGACGGAGTCGCCGACCTAGTTCCAGCCGGCGGTCGACCAGCGACGAACCCGACCAGGACGAACCCGACCAGCTTGAGCCGGACCACGAGGAGCCAGACCAGCGACGAACCCGACCAGCTGCTGCCGGACCACGAGGAGCCTGACCAGCTGGAGCCGGACCAGCTCGAGCCGGACCACGAGGAGCCTGACCAGCTGGAGCCCGACCACGAGGACCCGGACCAGCTGCTGCCGTTCCACGTACCGCCCGACCAGGAGCTGCCGGCGGCCTCGAGGATCGCCATGGCCCGGAGTCGAACGACTTGCCGAAGATGTCGATCTCGCCCTTGAGGACCACGCCGTCGCGGGTCAGATGGTCCGACCCCCGCGCGCCCTCGAGCGTCCCGCCGCCGACGGCCGGCGCGATCGTCTGGACGTAGATGGGGAGGGGAGCCGACACGATCTGCGCGAGCCGCAGCTCGCCCGAACCGCACGCGCCGGCCTTGCTGCAGAGGGGCATGTCGTAGGCGCCGTTCTTCAGCAGGCGCTTGACCTGGTCAGGCGTCGCGTGGGGGAACTTGTCGAGGATCAGGGCGGCGGCTCCGGAGGCGATCGCGGCCGACTCCGAGGTGCCACTGCCGCGCATGTATCGGCCGTCGAGCATTGCGCCGTCGCCGGCGTGTGCGTCGATGAACGAGTTCGGGACCCGGAGGCCCTGGATGTGGGCGCCGGGAGCGACGAAGTCAGGGGCTCGGGCAGAGCCGGTCCTGGCCGCGGCCGAGAAGTCAGGGACCGTGTCGTCGGCGAGTGCCGCGGTGCCCATCGAATCCGACGCGCCGACCGCGATGATCCGCTTGTCGAATGCGGGGTTCGCCAGGGCCGGCGAGGATCCCTTGCCCTGGTAACCGCTGTTGCCCGCGGCCGCCACGACGACGATGCCGGCGTCCCACGCCTGCTCGACGGCGAAGGCGAGCGGGTCGACGCCGTACCACTGCGACGAGTTCGTCCCGTAGGAGATGTTGAGAACGCGGATGTGCATCCCGTTGTCGTTGCGATGCTGGACGACCCAGTCGATCGCGGCGATGACCTGGGAGACGTCGGTCCCACCGTCGGCCGTCGCGACCTTGATGCTCACGATGCGCGCATCCGGCGCCATGCCGCGGTACGCGGACGCGGGCGCCTGGTCGTACGGAGCGGTGAGGCCGGCGTCCCGACCGGCGATCAGGCCGGCCATGAACGTGCCGTGGCCGAACGTGTCGAGATTCGTCAGGTTGGGCGCCTGCGACTCGAGCGACAGGTCGGGTCCGTAGATGATCTTGCCGGATGTGTTGAGCCCATCGACCGGGGAGACGCCGGAGTCGATCAGCGCGACGTCGACGCCCTTGCCGGTGTAGCCCGCGGCCCACCAGGCACTGGGCGCCCGTGTAATCGGTCGTGAGCGCCATGGAGTTGACGTCGTCCGCCGGGTCGTAGCCGGCAGCCTGCACGCCCGTGGCGCCGAACGCCGTCATGACGAGGGCGAGGGAGAGGATGACAGTCAGCCGGCGTCCGCCGGTGAAGTCGAGGCTCCAGCCGTAGGTCGGCTTCATCGGGCCGCGGCCGAGGGTCGGGTGCATGCGCCGGCGCAGCCGGACTCTCGCATGTCGCGTCGCTGCCTTGGCTCGTCCAAGGCCGTTCGCTCGGGCTGCACCATCGAAGTCCACCTTCAGGAGGGCTTGTCGATGCGGCGCCTGGTAACCGGGCGGTCTTGCCGACGTGTCGGGAAGATCCCTGGCTTTGCGTCCCCGTCTCTCGGCGGGTTTGCCCTGTTTCAGACCGGATCCTGCGCCAGCCAATCTGGCTGACGACATCCGGAAGGTACGGTCCGCCGCCACGAGGACCCAATGGGCCGAAAGTACCGTTCGGTGCGTCGCCGCATCGCTTGTTATCTGAGGGCGACGCGGACGTAGGTCCGCGTCGCGGGATCGTCTGCCTCAGGCAGCGCTGCCCGGGTTGCCGAGCGACGACAGGTCCATCAGGTCCGACGATGAGGTGCGGGCCCAGGCCGCGGACGCCCGCGGCAGCGAGAACAGGCGCTCCAGCTCCTCCGCTGGGAGCGGTCGGCCGAGGTAATACCCCTGGGCCCGGCTGCAGCGCAGCTTCCGCAGCCGTTCCAGCTGGAACGGCTCCTCGACGCCCTCGGCGATGACGGTCAGCCGCAGGGCTCGCCCCATCGACACGATGGCGGTCGCGAGCTCCCAGCTGTCGGCGTCGCCCTCGTCGACGGCGACGAAGTCGCGGGCGATCTTGATCGCCGTGGCCGGGAACCGCTGGAGATAGCTGAGCGACGAATACCCGGTCCCGAAGTCGTCGATCGCGACGCCGAGGCCGAGGGCGCGCAGGGCCTCGAGCTTGGCGATCGCATCCTCGGCGTTCTGCAGCAGCGTCGTCTCCGTCACCTCGAGAACCACCCGCGCCGGGTCGACGCCGGACGAACGCACGATCTCGGCGACCTCTTCCACGAAGTCGGGCTGCTCCAGCTGCCGGCCCGCGACGTTGACGCTGATCTCGAGAGCCCCGAGTTCCGGCCAGCGGTCGTGCCAGTCCTTCGCCTGTCGGCATGACTCCTGGAGGACCCATCGACCGATGTCGAGGATCAGGTCCGATCCCTCTGCGACGGGGATGAATTCCCCCGGCCAGACCATCCCGCGAGTCGGATGCATCCAGCGCACGAGCAATTCGATGCCGGTGATGCGGCCGGTCGCGACGTCGAAGATCGGCTGGTAGTGGAGGACGAAGTCCTCGGCCGCGACGGCTCGCTGGAGGGCCTCGGTCAGCGTGTGGCGTGCCGCGACCGCGGTCGCCATCTCGGGCTCGAAGAAGGCGACCCGGTTCTTGCCACGCGCCTTCGCCGAATACATCGCGACGTCGGCGTTGCGGAGCAGCTCGTCGGCCGAGCCAAAGCCCGGATGGCCGGCCGCGACGCCGATGCTGACGGGGGCGTTCGCCGGGGCACCGTCCTGTTCGGCGCCGGACCCGAAGGCGCCGATGAGGCGCTCCGCGACGCGCCGCGCGACGGGCATCTCCGGTGTATCCCAGAGGAGCACCGCGAACTCGTCGCCGCCGATCCGGGCGGCGAGGTCGCCGGTCCGGAGCGTCGCCTGGATGCGCTCGCCGACCGACGCGAGGAGCTCATCGCCGGCGGCATGACCCAGGGTGTCGTTCACGATCTTGAAGTCGTCGAGGTCGAGGAACAGCACGACCGGGACCAGCCCGGACGCGTCGGCCGACTCGAGCCGCTGGGCCACGCTCTGGGCGAAGAACGCCCGATTCGCGAGCCCGGTCAGGGCATCGTGGTAGGCCTTGTGCTGGAGCTCCTCCTGGAGTCGGGACAGGGAGCTGAGCGACTGTTCCAGCTGGCCGTTCTCGAGCGCGACCGCCGTGTGACTGGCGAGGGTCTGGAACAGCTTGAGGTCGTCCGCATCGAAGGGACTCAGGTCGCTCAAGCGGTTCGCGACCAGGATCGTCCCGACCAGGCGCGATTCGCCGACAAGGGGCGCGTACATGGCGTTCCGGAACCGTGTCCCATCGGCCGAAGCCGACCCGGCCTTCGCCTCGCCGTGGGATACGAGGAAGGCCCGGCGCTCGGCGACGCACTGGACCAGCTTGGGATCGTCGAGGGTCGTCCCGATCGGCTGCATCATGTCGACCGCGTCGCGCGGTCCGACGCTCGTCCGGAGGATGTCCTGACCTTCGATCTGGGGCAGGAGCGATACCTCGGCGATCTCCGCCCGGAACATCTTGCGAGCGTGATCGAGCAGCGACACGAGGGCGCGATCCATTTCCGGGCTGCGCTGGAGGATCCGGGTGGACTCGTAGAGCATCTCGAGGCCTTCATGCTGCTGGCGCTCCGAGACGTAGGCGCGGTAGGCGACGAAGACCGCCACGATCGGCACGGCGAACAGCAGCGCGGCCGCCGGCTCGACGAACAGGACCGTGATCATGAGCAGCGCCAGGCTCGTGTTCGTGAGCGAGACGATCGCGCCCATGAGGAGCATCCGCGGGATCCGGGCGTGTTGGGGCGCCCCTTCGGCGAGGGAGATGGCGGCGGTCACGGCGAATACCCCGACCATGTTCTCGGCGGACGTCGCCAGGAACGCCGTCGGCCAATCGCGCGGCCCGAAACTCCCGGTCACGCCAACGAGCAACTGGACGACACCGACCGTGACGACGGAGCAGAGCAGGAACTGGGCGAGGTTGAAGCCGAGCTTGACCGACCGCTGGTGCCGGTTGATCACGAGCGCCAGTCCGGCGCCGATGAGGCGGGCCACGATGAACTCGGCCGGCGCGAAGAAGAAGATCCCGTACACCACGGGGATCTCGCTCATCGAGAACGAGTGGGCGCTTCGGCCGATGTGCAGGTGGACGACCTTGGCCTCGGTCAGGTAGAACACGGCCGCCAGCACCCACCAGGGAAGCGTGACCGGGGCCTTCGCGGGCGGTCCGGCGGGCAACTCGATCGAGGCGAGCAGCACGGCGATCGTCGGCGAGGACCACGGTCAGCGCCCAGACCCGGACCGTGCCCGTCGTCGCCGACCCTAGCCTTCGTACCCCGTCGCGGAACGCGGCGCGGTTCAGCTGGCGCGCGATCACGATGGCCGGCTCCGCGTGATCGAAAGCGGAGCGCCATGGTCGAGCGCGATGTAGTTTCGGTGGCCCGACGCGGCCAGCATCATGGAGTCACGGTCGTGCTCTGTTTCGGATGAGCTTGTGGCCCCGGTCCACAGGTGATGCTCAACGGTGCATTCAGTTGCACTTCGACACCATGGCCCGAAAGGGGCAGGACCCCATCCACAGCTTCCAAGCGGCTCCCGGTTCCGGGCACCGGAAAATACGTCCCATGGTATCGGGATTCCGTTCCATCGGGCACCACTCGCTGCCCTACGATTGGGCTTCGCCATCGAAGAGGTGAGGGTCATGCCGCTCTATCTGACGCAATTCAGCTACACGCCCGAAACATGGGCGCGGCTTATCAACAAGCCCGAGGATCGGCGCGCGGCGGCGCAGCAATACATCGAGTCCGTCGGCGGCAAGTTGCACGGCTTCTGGTACGCATTCGGCGACCACGACGGGTACAACCTTTGGGAGGCGCCCGACAACGTCTCTATGGCTGCCGTCGCGGTCGCGATTGGCGCGGGCGGAGCCCTCGGCTCGATCCAGACGACCGTCTTGCTCACGGTCGAAGACACGCTCGCGGCTCTCGATAAGGCGAAGTCGATCAAGTACAAGCCGCCCGGCAGCTGACGACCGGAGGTCGGGGGCCGGCGCGTCTGCCTCAGTCGGGCGTCGACGGTTTGATCCTGCGCTAAAATCCCGGCCCGTGGCGGAGTAGCTCAGTGGTAGAGCAGGGGACTCATAAGCCTGCCGATCTAACCGCTGTGCTTTCCTGAGTGGGACCCACGCACGAATGTGGTGACTTATAGGCTCAATCTGCGGCTCGGCCAAGAGCACATAACTCGGATAGAGCGCATACCTGAGTCGGCGACTTTTTCGGAGGCCTCCGCGGGTCCATTGGCGTCCCGGCAGACGCGACAGTGCCACCAGGCCAACGATGATTCCGCATCCAACGTACGAGTACGCCCGTAATCCCGCGAGCCAGAGCGCCTGCCCATCCGCGTTGATCCCAGGACGTCCGTCGGGTTGCGCTTCCCTGTCCGAACGGTGAGCCTCCTTCCAAGTTGAAGACAAGCATCGCCGGACGGTTCTTCGGGGCATTCGTCATTGCCTGCATCTTTGCGACGTTGGCGGGGTGCTCGCAGTCGTCTCGTGTTCCCACCGCGGCCGGCGTGGTTGAGGAGGTGACCCGGCTGCCGGACGGCGGCAGGTCCTATCGCCTCGCTGGCGGCACGTCCGTTGCCGTTCCGAGCCAGAAACAGGTCTTGCTTGGCGGTGAGCCTATTGTTGGCGAGTTGCTGCTTGCTGGAACGGATCCCGATGGGCGTCAATGGGTCGCGGGTCTCAGCCGCAGTCCGAACGGCGAACCGGGCTGCTTCTGGCTCGCGAACAACGGCCGCGATTCCGATGGGTGGATCGAAACCCACGACGGATTCCGCCTGCCAAAGGCAGTCGGTTTCGATCCTGCTTACATCAGAGACGGCAATTACCAGACGCCGCACGGCTACTTCTGCCTGAACGAGTCGGGCGAGGTCACGGGCTACATCCCCGCGTGACCGTCGCGGGTCATGTCGGCTCGACACGACCCACCCGAACAGCTAGCCGATGCAGGCGACTCTCTCGTCCTCTGCGCGGCCCTCAGTCCTTTGGTCGTGATCTCAATTCGTCCAGTACCCGGCGCGCCTCGTCCTCATCGAGCTCAGCGATCTGCTCTCGGGTCAGGCTGACCTCCCGCTCGATGGCTTGGGCGAGCCACAAGGGGATCGACCTCGGTGCAGGCTCAGGTTCCGGACTCGGTCGCTGAGCCGGCGTCCTCGTCCGGAGGACCTCCCAGAACTCGGCCTCGCTGAGTCGCAGCTGGTCGGACAGGATCGCCTTGAATCGACCCGGACTCATCGTCTTCGAGCCGGACCGTGATGCATGAGTGCGCAGGATCTCGCCGTCCGCGAGGGTCTTCTCGAAGAAGTCGTGGCCGGTGGCCCGGTCCTCCTCCCAGTCATCGTGCCTGAGGAACTCTCGGAATTCGTCCCAGGTTGGTGTTCTCACCTAGCGCCGACGAGAACGGCCTCTCCTTCGGGTTCCTCGAGCCCGAGCATCTGGCGCTGGACATCCTCGTCGGCGAGCGCGAACCGAAGAAGTGCGGCGGCGTGCCCACCCCGGCTCGTCGCCAAGAGCCGGGCCGGCTCGCGGAAGAAGCGAGTCGCATAGGCGCGCAGCTCGACGAGGAGATCGTCGACCGCCTCATCAAGGGTCTCCCCAAACCCCAGGACGCCCATGTCCGGGACACGCAGGGTCACCTCGTCCGCGTCATAGACCGCCTGGACGTCGAGACGGTGGTCGCCGAGCATGGCGACGAGATCGTCCGGCCGAACAAGCAGCATCTGCTCCTTGCCGTGATGACGGGACACGATCCGCGGCTGATGGCCGTGGAAGACCTGGGTCATGACGTCCGACAGCTGGCTCTTGGCGGGCGAGAAATCGATCGTCGGGACGGGAGGGGTTGCCATGCGGGGGAGAATAGACCACATTGGTCAAAGTGGTCAAGTAGGCCATTCGGCCCCGGGCCGGATAGGCACCCGGGTGGAGATCAGGTATGTGTTGTTCGATAGTTATGCGCTGGAACCTGGGCGGTTGCCCGGGTCACGCACGCTCGATAAGCTTGATGGCCACGGCGGAGTAGCTCAGTGGTAGAGCAGGGGACTCATAAGCCCTTGGTCGGTGGTTCGAATCCGCCCTCCGCTACCAACCCTTTGATCCGTGACTCATCAGTTGGCGTATCGAACCCCTGATGGCGCCTGACCGCCGTCAGAGGCCCGTCATAGACGCGGCGCTATACTCGCCGCGGTGGTTGCTGCGCGGCAGCGACCCAGATTCCCCGGAGGCTTCGTTGAACCCCAAGTTCTTCCGCAACGGCATCGTGATGCTGGCCCTCGTGGTCGTCGCGCTCGCCGTCGCCATCACCCTGGTCGGGCAGTCGACCCCGACAACCACCAAGGACTACTCCGTGTTCCTCGACGAGGTCGCGGAAGGGCAGCGTCCAGTCCGTTATCCAGGAAGGCGTCGACGCTGCACGTCAAGCCAAAGGCCGGCGCCGAATACACGGTCGTCGTGCCAGGGCTGCTCGCCAACCAGGTCCTGCCGGACATGACAGGAGGCGGCCGCCAAGGGCGGCGTCGCCGCGACCGACGCTCGGGCGCGAAGCAGGCGCCCGATACGTCGTGGCTCGGCATCATCATCACCGGCCTGCTGCCGATCCTCATCATCGGCGGCTTCATCTTCTTCATGATGAGACAGGCCCAGGGCACCAACAACCAGGCCCTCAGCTTCGGCAAGAGCCGGGCCCGGATGTTCCTCGGCAACAAGACCGTCGTGACGTTCGCCGACGTGGCCGGCGTCGACGAGGCCAAGACCGAGCTCCAGGAAGTCGTCGAGTTCCTCAAGTACCCCGAGAAGTTCAACTCGCTCGGCGCGCGAATCCCGCGTGGCGTGCTGCTCGTCGGGCCTCCCGGCACCGGCAAGACGCTGATGGCCCGGGCCGTCGCCGGCGAGGCCGGCGTGCCGTTCTTCTCGATCTCGGGCTCGGAGTTCGTCGAGATGTTCGTCGGCGTCGGCGCCAGCCGCGTCCGCGACCTCTTCGACCAGGCCAAGCGCAACTCGCCGTGCATCGTCTTCGTCGACGAGATCGACGCGGTCGGCCGCCAGCGCGGCGCCGGCCTCGGCGGCTCGCACGACGAGCGCGAGCAGACCCTCAACCAGATCCTCGTCGAGATGGACGGCTTCGACACGAACACGAACGTGATCGTCGTCGCCGCCACCAACCGGCCGGACGTCCTCGACCCGGCGCTGCTGCGCCCCGGCCGGTTCGACCGCCAGGTCATCCTCGACCGGCCCGACATGAAGGGCCGGACGGCGATCCTCAAGGTCCACACCAAGGGCAAGCCGCTCGACAAGGCGCATCGTCGTCGAGGACATCGCCCGCCAGTCGCCGGGCTTCTCCGGCGCGGACCTCGCCAACCTCGTCAACGAGGCGGCGATCCTGTCGGCCCGCCGCAACAAGAAGGTCATCGGGATGTCCGAGTTCCAGGAGGCGCTCGAGCGGATCGTCGCCGGCCCGGAGCGGAAGTCGCGGGTCATCTCGGACGCCGAGAAGGCGATCATCGCCTACCACGAGGGTGGCCACGCCGTCGTCCAGCGGATCCTGCCGAAGTGCGACCCGGTCCAGAAGGTCACGATCATCAGCCGCGGGATGGCCCTCGGCTACACGATGGCCCTGCCGTCGGAGGACCGCTACCTCCAGAGCAAGACCGAGTTCGAGGACAAGATCGCCGGCCTCCTCGCGCGGCAACGTCGCGGAGCGGCTGGTCTTCGGTGACACGACGACCGGTGCCAGCAACGACATCGAGAAGGCGACCGACCTCGCCCGCCGGATGGTGACCGAGTTCGGGATGAGCGATCGGCTCGGGCCGCTCTCGTTCGGGAAGCGGGACGAGCTCGTCTTCCTCGGCCGGGAGATCGGCGAGCAGCGGAACTACTCCGACGAGGTCGCGAAGCAGATCGACGAGGAAGTCCGGGCGATCATCGACCACGCCTACGAGCGGGCGATCGACGTCCTCGTCCAGCACCGTGACAAGCTGACGGCGCTCGCCGAGAAGCTCGTCGCGGAGGAGACGGTCGACGCCGAGGAGTTCGAGAAGCTCTTCAGCGATCTGCCGCCGAAGGTCAACACCCACGGCGTCCGACCCCAGATCATCGGCCCGGGCCAGCCGACGCCGGCCCCCGCCCCGAACCCTCAGCCCGCCTGACAAGCGGCAGCGCCCACGGGCGCGTCCCAACCCCGCACCCGTTCGAGCGGGCCCTCGCGAAAGGGCCCGCTCGTCGATTCAGGCGCCCGAGTGGGACCCGACCCTCAACCGCGACTTATCATCGTCAGATGACGACCCAAACGACCCCCGACACCGCCATCGAGGCCTTCCTCGACGACCGCCGCGACGCGCGGCTCGAGTCCTACAAGGAGTTCCTCCGCATCCCGAGCATCTCGGCGCTGCCCGAACACGCCGCGGATTGCCAGGCGGCTGCCGACTGGATCGCGGCCGACCTGCGGGCCATCGGCATCGAGAACGTCGAGGTCGCCGAGACCGAGAGCCACCCGATCGTCTACGGCGACTGGCTCCACGCCGACGGCGCCCCGACGGTGATCGTCTACTGCCACTACGACGTGCAGCCGGTCGACCCGCTCGAGCTCTGGGACTCACCGCCGTTCGAGCCGGTCGTCGTCGGCGACCGGATCCTTGCCCGCGGTTCCTCCGACGACAAGGGCCAGCTCCACCTCCACCTGCGCGCAACCGAGGCGATCCTCGCTGTCGCGCGGCGGACTCCCGGTCAACCTGAAGTTCGTCTTCGAGGGCGACGAGGAGTCGAACGGGATCCACCTCGAGCGCTGGCTCACCGAGAACAAGGATCGGCTCAAGGCGGACGTCGCCCTCATCAGCGATACGGGGTTCTTCGAGGGCAACGTGCCGGCGATCACCGTCGGGCTGCGCGGGATCATGTACGCCCAGATCGACGTCACCGGCACTGCCGTCGATCTCCATTCGGGGAGCTACGGCGGCGCGGTCCAGAATCCGATCAACGCTCTCGCCCAGATCATCGCCGCGCTCAAGGGACCCGATGGACGGATTCGGGTCCCGGGCTTCTACGACGACGTGATCTCGCTGACCGACGCGGAGCAGGCCGAGCTGGCCGCGCTGCCGTTCGATGAGGAGGCATACCGCGAGAACCTCGGCCTGCCGGCGCTCGTCGGTGAGGCCGGCTACTCCACCCTCGAGCGCCGTGGCGCCCGGCCGACGCTCGACGTGAACGGGATCTGGGGTGGTTTCCAGGGCGAGGGCACCAAGACGATCATCCCGGCCCATGCCCACGCCAAGATCAGCTGCCGGCTTGTGAGCGCCCAGGATCCGGATCGGATCTTCGAGAAGTTCCAGGCGTACGTCGCGGAGATCGCGCCACCAGGAGCGGTCACGACCGTCACGTACCTCGGCGGCGGGCACCCGAGCCTGACACCGATCGATCATCCCGCCACCCAGGCCGCCGCGCGCGCTCTCGAGGCGACGTTCGGTCGGGCCCCCGTGTACATCCGCGAGGGCGGCTCGATTCCGGTCTGTTCGAGCTTCGAGCAGATCCTCGGCTTGCCGGTCGTCCTGCTGGGATTCGACCCGCCGGACCAGCACGCCCACGCCCCGAACGAGTGGATGGACCTGACGAACTACGAACGCGGGATTCGGACGGTCGTCCGGATGTGGGACGAGGTCGCCGGACTCGATCGATCGACCCTCGGAGACCCGGCGACGTAGGACGCGCGGCAGTACCTTCGGACCCCCCTCCGGGACCGGTTCGGACGGCTGTCAGGCGGAATCGCGGTGCTACGATGCACCTGTCTTCGCCACCGGGAGAACTCCACACGTGACCGAAACCATCGATCCCGCCGCCCCCGCCGCCCCCGCCCAGGCCTGGCGCCTGGAATCCGACACGGGCAGCATGGCGCCCCGATCCGCGCTCGACGTTCTCGTCGACCTCAACGACAAGGTCACGACCGGACGCGTCGGCGAGTATCAGCCTGTCCCGCTCGGGTTCACTCCTCTCGACAAGACCATCGGCACCGGCCTGCGCGCAGGTGAACTGTTGCTGATCGGTGGCGCGCAGGGCACCGGCAAGACGACGATGGCCCTCCAGATGGCCCGGAACATCGCGTCGGGTGGCCAGGCGAACGTCCTCTACATCTGCTTCGAGCACGACGAGCAGTACCTGCTCAATCGCCTGATCGCGATGGAATCGGCGCTCGCCCACCTTCCCCACAAGACCGGCGCGATCAAGATCCAGGATGTCCGCAAGGAGATCCTCGGGACGTGGGTCGCCGAGGGTGGCGGAGCGACGCAGCTCGCCAGCAACCCGCGCCTTCGCCCCTCGCTCGATCGGATCGCCCGCTACGGCGAGAACCTCTTCCTGCTGCGCGGCTCCCAGACGGCAAGCACCGTCGACAACATCCGCAAGCTCGTCCAGCAGCACCGAGTCCTGTCGGGCGACCGGCGCCTCGTGGTCTTCGTGGACTACCTCCAGAAGGTCCCCCAGATCCCCGAGCCCAGCACCGAGACCGAGAAGGTCACCTTCATCGTCAACGGTCTCAAGGACATCTCCCTGTCCGAGGATGTCCCGATGGTCGCCATCGTGGCGGCCGACAAGGAGGGCCTGAAGGCCTCGCGCCTCCGCAACTACCACCTTCGCGGCAGCTCGGCCATCAACTACGAGGCCGACATCATCCTCATCCTCAATGAGAAGTACCACATCGTTGCGAAGGTCAACATCGAGTTCAACCCGTACCAGGCGCAGCGCTTCCGCGACTGGGTCGTGATCTCGGTCGAGAAGAACCGCGGTGGCCAGGACAACGTCGACCTCGAGTTCGAGAAGCACTTCGAGTTCTCCTGCTTCGATCCGAACGGTCGAACGGTCCAGGAGAAGCTGATCGAGGAGAGGCTCTACAACGACTGAGGCGCCCGCGCGGCTGATCGAGTCGCGCCGTCGCCGTGGTGCATCGCTCATCGTCCTCGCCCTGGCGGCTTTCGCCAGTCTCGGAACCTCGGCCAGCCCGCCGCCGCCGCCGGCGTTGACGGACACGCTGACCGGCAGCATCGACGTCACCGCAGAGAATCCCGTCGCCACCGTCGATGTGTCGGTGACGGTCAACGCCGCTCTGCGCGCGGCCCCGACGAACGCGACCGAGGTGTCGATCGGAGCGACCAACACCGTCGGGCTGCACGCGGCAGAGGCCAAGACACTCGTCACCATCGAGGCGCTCGACGGCCCGGCCGGAATCAAGCACCACCGCGTTCCCGTCGCTGCGGTCGTTCCTCCAGGCCTGCGGATCGGGCGACTGCACGCGTCGGTATCGAATCACCGTGGTCCTCACCGACCCTGACGCCGACCAGGCGACCTTCGACTGGGCGGCCTCGGCGAGCAGCCGTTTCGGGCCGGGCGGCGCGACCGGGTCTCCACCTCCCAACTCCCGGCTCGAGGTGAGCGCCGAGCTGCCCGTCCGCGTGCCTGCGGACCGCCTGACGCGGACAACCCTGACCCCGGATCCCGTCCGCGTCGATGCCGGCCACCCGCGAACGACCGTGAGGTACGACTTCACACGAGGGGCCGATGCGGCGACGGTCGGCGACTCGCCCAGGCTGATCCTTCGCCTCGAGGGTGACGCCGGCGACCCAACCAGCGCCGAACGGCCCGCGACGGTCACGGTCCAACTGGGCGACGTCCTGGTCGAGTCAACGAAGCTCAGGGACCAGGCGCAGTCCTTGCCCATCTCGCTGCCCCGCAGCTGCGCAGATCCGAGAGGCTGTACAGAGCCGCTGACGATCAATTTCGAGTGGGAGGGCGGTGATCCCGCCGAAGTCATCGACCAGCCGTGGTCACTCACCGGGATCGCGATCGCAGCGGAGGACGGGAAGGCGGGTCAAATGGCTTTCGGGCCGGAGTCGAGGACAACCCTGTCATCCGCTGACCCGCACCTGACCGCGACGACCAGCGGCTCGTTCGACATCGGGAAGGACAATGGCACCTTCCTCGACGCGACGGTGACGCTGGACGCGACGGAGCTTGGGCAAGGTCAGGGCGGCGTTCGAGGGGTAGTCCAGGGGATCCTGACTGCGTCCTCAACAGGTACGGGCGGGTCGGCCAAAACCGACGTGAGGATTATCGTTGTCGAACGCGCGGTCGTCGGACCACCAGGTGAGGCGCTGGCCGTTGCGGGCCGCCTGGTCGCGCTCGACTGCGAGGGCCGCTCGCGGTGCACGGCTGTCCTGCCGTTCGGGGCGTCGATGGGTTATGACGATCCCGTCGACGTCCACGTCGAGTGGACCCTAACAGTGATCTTCCTGCCCGATCCGCCCGCGCCCATCCCGGCGGAGGTCGAACTCCTGCTCGATACGGCTCCACGCCCCACGCCCTGAGCGGTCGGGCGGGGCCGAGCCGCCTACCACATCCGGCGGCCATATCGTCCACATCTCGTCCACACCCGCACGAAGTTCGTGGACGATTTCGAGCGGCCGCCGGCGAAGTTCGTGGATAAGCGGGTTGTGGCCCGGTGGACCCGGCCCTACCGTAGGTCTTGCCCGAAGGGGCCGTCGGAACGGTCAGGCGAGGCGAGGAGCGATCCCCGCAGCGCCGCCGGTCTGATCGGGACCAGGCTTCACGGCTTGGACCCGGTTGACCGCCGATCTGGGACGTGGCCGGCTGCGATCACATCAAAGCTCGTCTGTCTCGGCGTCGCGACCGCTTCCACAAGTTCCTTCGGGCGTTTTCCTGTCCGGCGCGGGTTGAGCCTGCGGCCGGCCGGCGGCGTGCCGCCTACACTGGGCGCCTTGACGGTGCGAGAGGTAGGGATGAGCGCGAACTCCGAGCAGTTCCCCGATATCGTCGAGGTCGTCGTCGAGATTCCGCGCGGTAGCCGCAACAAGTACGAGTACGACGAGGCGGCCCATGTCTTCCGGCTCGATCGCGTCCTCGCGTCTGCCGTTCACTACAACTTCGACTACGGCTTCATCGAAGGCACGCGCGCCGGCGATGGCGACCACACGGACGCTCTCCTCCTGATCGACGAGCCGACCTTCCCGGGCTGCCGGGTCTGGGCCCGGCCGATCGGCGGGCTGGAGATGCGGGACGACAAGGGGTTCGACTTCAAGGTCCTCTGCGTCGCCGTCGGCGATCCGCACCAGGCCCACGTCGAGCGACTCGAGCAGGTCCGTCCGCACCGACTGGTCGAGATCAAGCACTTCTTCGACACGTACAAGCTGCTCGAGGACAAGGAGGTCGACGTCGTCGGCTGGCGCGAGGCGGAGCGGGCGCGCGAGGTGCTGGCCGCCGATCGGCAGACGTTCCAGCGCGAGCAGGCAGTGCCGTCGAGCGGGACCGTGTGACCGACCGACCGGGGAACGAGGCCGCCCTCGGGCGCCGGTTGTTCGTTGCGATACCCATCCCTCCTCCCGTCCGGGACGCTGTCACGGCGCTGGTCGACGGCGTCCGGAGCGCGGGCGACCCGGCGGTCCGGGATGTTCGATGGGTCCGCCTCGATGGCCTGCACCTGACCGTCCGGTTTCTCGGACCGACCGAGGAGGAGCACGTCGGCGATGTCGCTGCCGCGGTCGACAAGACGGCCGCGCCGTCTCGAGCCGTTCGAAGTCGTCATCGCGGGCGGCGGGGCGTTTCCGTCCGTCGCCCGGCCGAGGGCCCTGTGGCTGGGCGTGGCCGAGGGCGTCGACGAGTTGGCCGCCACGCGCGGTGGCGCTGGACGACGCGCTGGCGGAGGTCGGCTGGCCGCGGGACGAGCGCCCGTACCGGGCTCATTTGACGCTGGCGCGGTCGGATGGCGTGCGGTCGGGGCCGGCCGTCGCGCGGCGGCTGATCGACGCCGCGGCAACGGTCCGCGAACCGTTTCGGGCCGAGTCGCTCGTGCTGTTCGAGAGCATTTCCGGAGGCGGACCGGCGCGGTACGTGCCGCTCCACGAAGCCAGCCTTGGTTGACGATCGAAAGGCCCACTGGATGCGCCGCCGAACGTCCGAGAGGCCATTGGGTGCTAGCATTCAGGCGTCCGTGAGAGCGCGGATCTGCCGACGAATGCCGGCCGGAAAGAGAGGACCAGGGACGTGACCTCCGCCCAGCGCGCGCGGCTAGTGGTCGCCCTCGGCGTCCTCAACCTCGTCCTTGCGACCTTCGCGCTGGCCGTCGGATTCGGCGCTCCCAGGACGGAACCGGGCGGCGTGGCCGCAGTTCCGACGCCCCTCGTGACGGCTCCTCCGTCCTCGACGCCGGCGGGTCCCAGCCCCACGCCGACGCCGAGCTCCCAGCCCGGATCGCCCGGCGTAGCGACGCCGACTCCGCCCCCTTCAACGCAGCCATCCGGCAGCCTCACTCCCACCGTCACGCCGCTCCCGAGCGGCCAGGTCGCGGTCGGCCCCAGGGCGCCGTCGTCACGCCCGGCCGCCGGCCCGACGAGCGCGCCGACGACCAACCCGAACGCGAACCCGACGCCGACGCCAACCGCGACTCCCGCGCCCACTGCTCGCGTAACGCCCGCGCCGACGCCGCGCGGTGACGCCCGCGCCGACCCCGCGCGCCACCCCGCAAGCCACGCCTCACCCGACGCCGAAAGCCACGCCCAAGGCGACGCCTAAGCCGAAGCCCGTAAAAGCCAAAGGTCCGCCGCCGTGTCCGGATGCCGTCGATGGCCCTCCCGGCAAGCACAAGGGCGAGGGCGGCGACAAGCCCTGCGGCAAGGGCAAGGACAAGACCAAGGGCGGCGTCGTCATCGTCCTGCCGCTCGCGATCGCCGCCGCGGCGGGCGGGGTGCGTCGACGAGCGACTGGCTCATTGCGCAGGCGGCGTCGCACGCGGTAGGCTCCGATCCCGCCGAACCATCGGCGCGGACCGAGAGATGAGGGGACCTGCCATGGCGCACGTCATGACCCGCCGGACGAAGTTCATCCTCGACGAGGATCGGATCCCGCGCGCCTGGTACAACATCGCCGCCGACCTGCCGGTCCCGCCCCAGCCCTACCTCCACCCAGCCACGCTCCAGCCGATCGGTCCGGACGATCTTGCGCCGCTCTTTCCGATGGCCCTCATCGGCCAGGAGGTGAGCGCGGAGCGGGAGATCGAGATCCCGGAGCCCGTCCGCGAGGCCTACGCGCTGTACCGGCCGAGCCCCCTCTACCGGGCCCATCGGCTCGAGGCGATCCTCGATACGCCCGCCCACATCTACTACAAGTACGAGGGCGTCAGCCCCGCCGGCAGCCACAAACCCAATACCGCGCTGGCGCAGGCCTACTACAACAAGGAGCAGGGAGTCACCCGGATCGCGACCGAGACAGGCGCCGGGCAGTGGGGGAGCGCGATGGCATTCGCCGGCGCCTACTTCGGGCTCGACGTCAAGGTCTACATGGTTCGGGCGAGCTACGACCAGAAGCCGTACCGCCGGATTCTCATGGAGACGTACGGCGCGGAGGTCGTGCCCAGCCCGTCGTCGACGACGAACTACGGCCGCAGCGTCCTCGCCGCGACGCCGGACAGCCCCGGCTCGCTCGGGATGGCGATCAGCGAGGCCGTCGAGGACGCGGCGACGCGCGAGGACACGAAGTACTCGCTCGGCTCGGTCCTGAACCACGTGCTCCTGCACCAGACCGTCATCGGCCAGGAGGCGATCGAGCAGATGGGCATGGCCGGCGAGTCGCCGGACGTGGTGATCGGGTGTACCGGTGGTGGCTCCAACTTCGGTGGCATGGCCTTCCCGTTCCTCGGTCGCAACTTCCGGGAGGGCGCGAAGCACCGGATCATCGCCGTCGAGCCGGAGGCTGCCCCGTCGTTGACCCGCGGCGTCTACGCCTACGACTACGGCGACACGGCCAAGATGGCGCCCGTCGCCAAGATGCACACGCTCGGGCACGACTTCATTCCGGAGCCCATCCATGCCGGCGGCCTCCGCTACCACGGCATGTCACCGCTCGTGTCGCTCCTCAAGGAACACGGCTACATCGAGGCCCGGAGCGTCCACCAGCGAGCGAGCTTCGGCGCCGGCGTCCAGTTCGCCCGGGCCGAGGGGATTCTCCCGGCTCCGGAGCCGACCCACGCGATCAAGGTCGCCGTCGATGAGGCGCTCGCGGCCAAGGAAGCGGGCGAGTCGCGGGTGATCCTGTTCAACCTCTGCGGCCACGGCCACTTCGACCTGTCGGCGTACGAGCGGTATCTGAACGGATCGCTCGAGGACTTCGAATATCCGGCTGAGCGAGTCGAAGAGGCGCTCAAGAGCCTGCCGAAGGTCTGAGGGCGCACCGCAATGCCCAGGCTCGCGTGCTGGTCCTGTGGACGGGTGATCTACACCGTCGCGCCCCTCGAATCGCTCTTCGCGGAGGAGCGCAGGTGTCCGCGGTGCGGGACGTTCCTCAATGGCGAGCGACGCGGGGAGGAGCGGCGCTTGATCGCTCGCCGCGAAAACCCGGTGGACGCACCGGGTCCGCCGAAGACCAAGGAGCGTCGCGAGGGCGATCGGCGTCAGGGCCGCCGGCGGAAGCCGGCCGATGGAACGGCGCGGTACGTCCCACCGGGGGACCCCACTGGCTGGTCCGACTAGACGCCGGCTGGGCAGACGAAACGCCGGGCCGTGACAGCGGGCCGTCGGGCCCATGAGCTGGTCAGCGAGAGGCGGCCGCGCCCTCGGGTGTCGGCGGGTCCACGAGCCGATACTTCAGCGCAAACGCGACCGCTTCGAGCTTCGAGTGGACGCGGAGCTTGCCCATGATGTTCTGGACGTGGGTCCGGAGCGTGTTCGGGGCGATGAACAGGCGCTCGCAGATCTCCGGCGTCGACATGCCCTCGGTCAGGGCGCGAAGGATCTCGAGCTCGCGCGGCGTGAGTGGCTCGACGACCCGCCGTTCATCACCGCGCTCCCTGGCCGCGGCGACGCGGCGGGCGATCTCGACGATCACCGAGCGCGGCAGGAGGGTCTCGCCGGCGTGCGCGGCCCGAACCGCCGTCACGACGTCTTCGGCTGCCCGGTCCTTGGTGAGATAGCCGTCCGCGCCCGCCTGGATCGACTCGAGGAGGGTCTCATCGTCGGTGAGGGCGGTGACCATGACGATGCGCGCCGCGGGCCAGCGGGCCTTGATGGCGCGCGTCGCCTCGGCCCCGGTGCCGTCCGGCAGGCGGTAGTCCATGAGCACGACGTCGAGTTGCTCGCGGGCCAGGATCTTCGCGTCCGCGACGGTTCCGGCGATGCCGACGACCTCCATATCGGGCTCCCGAGAGAGCATCGCCGCCAGCGCGTCCGCCAGCAGCTGGTGATCCTCGACGAACAGCACCCGAATGGGCTTTGGGTCGGCGCTCACGGCACCCCCTGTGCTGGGCAGGTTAAGAGTCGATTGACTTGAGTCTAGCACCGGGGAATTCCCGTTCGACGGGCGCGGCCGTCATCGGCCAGCGTGCCGGCCCCGTCGTCGGCCCTGCGATACTCGGCCGATGAGGGTGGCGCTGCTCGGTTTCGGGCTGATCGGTGGATCGATCGCGCGCTCGCTCCGACGCGACGCGGGGGACTGGACGATCGTCGCGTGGAGCCCGAGCGGGTGAGGGGCCGGCGCGGGCAAGGGACGAGGGCGTCGATCGACGCCGCGCCGCCGATCTCCGGGCGAGGCGGTCGCGCGACGCCGATCTCATCGTCCTGGCCGGACCGCCCCTCGCGACCCTCGAGGTGATCGACGAGCTGGGCGGCGGCGCGCTCGCCGAGCGCGGTTCGCCCGGACGCCGTGGTGACGGATGTCGCGAGCACAAAGGGGGCAGTCGTGGACCGCGCGGAGGCCGCGGGTCTGCGGTTCGTCGGTGGCCACCCGATGGCCGGCCGCGAGACGACCGGCTACGAGGCGTCCGACGCGCGACCTGTTCGTCGGCCGGCCGTGGGTCGTCGTCCCCGGGCCTCGCGCCCAACCCGGGGACGTCGAGCGCGTCGAAGCCCTGGCCCTGGCCTGCGGCGCGCGTCCGGTCGCGATGACGGCAGCGGAGCACGATGCCGCGGTCGCCGCGATCAGCCACCTCCCGCTCGTCGTCGCGGCGGCGCTCGTCGAGGCGGTCGCCGGAACCGGTGACGCGCCGGACCGCGCAGACTGGCCCGTCGCTGCGGGTCTCGCCGCGAGCGGCTGGCAGGGCATGACGAGGCTGGCCCGCGGCGACACGACGATGGGCGCGGGCATCATCGCAACGAACGGCCCGGCGATCGCCGCCCGGGTTCGGGATCTGCGAGATGCGCTGGACGCGTGGCTTGAGGAGCTCGAGCGGGCGGGCGGTCCGGACGCAGCGTCGGTCGCGGAGCGGCTGGCCGCCGCCCGCCGGCGCCTGGAGGCGCGCCGATTGAGCGACGACGAGCTGGTCTTCGTCGTCCCCCGTGACTCGGTCATGCCCGACGGCGGCTGGTACGGCCTCAAGTCGGCCGACCTCGACGCATTCCTCGTCGACGGTCGAGCGCCACGGCCGGTTCGAGCCCAGGCCGGCGATGGAAGCCGACCCCGACTTCAAGCAGATCATCCCGTACCTCGTGCTCCGTGACGGCGAGGCGTACTTCCTCATGCGCCGGACGCGGGCCGGCGGCGACGTCCGGCTCCACGACCGCTGGTCGATCGGGGTCGGCGGGCACCTCAACCCGGGCGACGAGGATCTCGACGGCGGCCTGCGGCGCGAGTGGTCGGAGGAGCTCGTGGCGGACTTCGTCCCGGACTTCCGCTTCATCGGGCTGCTGAACGACGACACGACCCCGGTCGGCGAGGTCCACCTCGGGGCCGTGTTCGTGGCCGACGCCGCTGGCACGGCCGGTCTCGATCCGCGAGACCGAGAAGCTGCACCGGCTCGTTCGCGACGCCCGCCGAGGTCGCCGCGGTGGCGCCGGACCTGGAGACCTGGAGCCGCCTGGTTTTCGATGCCCTCGGGGCGCGCGCAGTACGATAAATCACACAAGAAATCCGAATGAAACGCCGACTCGCGAGGACCATCTACGGGCTGCCCCTCCTGCTGGGGCTGTTCGGCTTGTCGATGGGCTCGCTCCGCGCAGCGGACGCGGGCGATGTCGTCGTCCTGACCGCCGACGGAATCGTCGACAACGTCATGGCGGGCTACCTCTCCGAGGGGATCACCCGGGCGGCGCGACGACGGCGCGGCGGCGGTCGTGATCCAGCTCAACACGCCGGGCGGCGGGCTCCAGGCGACGTACGAGATCGTCGGGACGCTCCTCGAGGCCGACGTACCGACGATCGTCTGGGTCGCGCCGGCCGGCGGCCGCGCGGCGAGCGCCGGGACGTTCATCACGCTCGCGTCCCACATCGCGTTGATGGCGCCCGGCACGAACATCGGGGCCGCGTCGCCGGTCATGGCCGGCGGGCGAGGACATCCCGGAGACGCTTCGCGACAAGGTGTTCAACGACACGATCGCGAAGATCCGGGCGATCGCCGAGGAGCGCGGCCGCAACGTCGAGTGGGCCGTCTCGACCGTCGAGCACGCCGTCGTCGGCGCCTGCCAGCGAGGCGGTCAAGGTGGGCGCCGTCGATGGGATCGCCGCCTCACTCGACGACGTGCTCGCCTTCGCCAACGGCCGCGAGGTCACGATCGCCGGCCAGCCGGTCAAGCTGGACCTCGCCGGGGCGGCGACCGAAGACCTCACGATGAACCCGTTCCAGGCGTTCCTGCACCTGCTGTCGGACCCGAACATCGCGGCCCTGCTGTTCAGCATCGGATCGCTCGGCCTGATCTACGAGCTGATGAGCCCGAACTTCGTCACGGGCATCCTCGGCGGCATCGCGATCATCCTCGCGTTCATCGGCTCCGACAGCCTGCCGCTCAACGTCGCCGGGCTCCTGCTGATCGCCTTTGCGATGGTCCTCTTCGCCCTCGAGCTCAACACGACGAGCCATGGCCTGCTGACCGTCGGCGGGATCGTCTGCTTCGCGCTGGGCATGTCGGCGCTCTACACGACGCCCGGCGATCCGTTCGGCCCGATCGTCCAGGTGGCTACGCCCGCTGGTCGTGGTCATGACCGCGACGTTCGCGGGTCCTGATGGGGCTCGTTACGCTCGCGGCCGTCCGCACCAGACGGATGCCGCGCGCCGGCGCTCGCCGGCGCGGCGCTCAGCGCCGGGACGACCGGCGTCGTTCGCCGGCCGCTCGAGCCGCTCGGCTCGGTTTACGCGGGCGGCGAGGAGTGGTCGGCGCGGTCAGCCGATGACCGGCCGATCGAACGAGGCACGCCGGTCAAGGTCGTCGCCGTCGACGGGCTGACAGTGCTCGTAGAACCGGATCAACAGCCGTCACAGGCATAAGCCCATCAACGGAGGAACCATGGAGCTCCCGGTTACCGTGGCGATTGCCGCGTTCGTCATCGCCGTCATCCTCGTTATCGTCTGGCTGTCGATCAGGGTCGTTCAGCAGTACGAGAAGATGGTCGTGTTCCGGCTCGGCCGGACCAACGAATTGATGGTCCGCGATCCGGGCCTGCGGTTCCTCGTCCCGATCATCGATCGGCCGGTCAAGGTCGACGTGCGGGAGCAGTTCATCGAGGTCCCGAGCCAGACGACGATCACCCGGGACAACGCCCCGATCAACGTCGACTTCCTCATCTACTGGCGGATCAGCGACCCGCTCAAGAGCGTCGTCAACGTCGTCAACTTCCCAGGAGCGCTCCAGGGCGTCGCGACCACGACGCTGCGGGCCGTCATCGGCGACATCCTTCTCGACGAGGTGCTCTCGAAGCGCGAGCAGATCAACGAGGTCCTGCGGGTCAAGCTCGACGAGGTCACCGAGCGCTGGGGCGGCAAGGTCACGACCGTCGAGATCCGCGAGATCACGCCGCCGCGCGACGTCCAGGACGCGATGAACCGGCAGCTCTCCGCCGAGCGGACGCGGCGCGCCGTCATCACGGAGTCGGAAGGCTCGCGGCAGGCGGCGATCAACGTCGCCGAGGGCCAGAAGCAGGCCGAGATCCTCAAGGCCGAGGGCGATCGGCAGGCGGCAATCCTGCGGGCCGAGGGCTTCAGCGAGGCGCTGACCCGGATCTACGGGGCCGCTTCCGGGATCGACGCGAAGACGATGGCGCTCCAATACCTGGAGGCGCTCAAGGCGCTTGGCTCCAGCCCTGCCACGAAGTTCGTCATCCCGACCGAATTCACCCGGCTGCTCGAACCGATCGCGGGCTTCGTCGAGCGGGGCATGGCGCCCGACGACGGCAGCCGGCCAGCGGCGGAGCGTTGATCCGCCGCTTGGCGGTACTCGCGGGCCTCGCCGCCCTGCCGGCGGCGGCCGCCCGTCTCGTGATCGGGCGCGGCGCAGGGCGGCTGCTCGACGCGCCGCGGACGACCGAGGCCGAGGCGGCGCTCGGCCCGGAGCTCGACGCGCTCGGTGGCGAGGTCGTCCGCCTCCGATCGCGTGACGGCCTGCGGCTCGCAGGTCGGTGGCTGCCGGCCGAGCGCCCGAAGCGCGGGGCGAAGGCGTGGAAGCCCGATCCGCACGAGGCGATCCTGCTTCTCCACGGCTGGTCGGGCTCGGTTGCACCCGATCTCGTCGAATACGGGCCGTTCCTGCGGCGGACGGCCGGAGTTCTTGGCCTCGACTTCCGGGGCCACGGCGAATTCGGACGACGGGCCGACGACGTTCGGGCTCCTCGAAGTCGAGGACGTGGCCGGTGCCCTGGCCTGGCTCGGCGAACGGGGGATCACGAGCGTCGCGTTGTTCGGAACCTCGATGGGCGGCATCACGGCGCTTGCCTCGATCGTCGGTCCTCGGCGATGGGTCGCTGCCCTCCGCGGACGTCGATCCGGATGCACCCGCCCACGACGTCGCCGCGCCGCGACCGGTGATCGTGGCAGCCGTCGCGGATTCCGTGCCCCCCGAGGTGACCGTCGGGGTCGCGAATCGGATGCGGGTCCCGTTCCGGGGCTTCGTCGCTGCGCGGATATTCGAGGCGGCCGGGCGGCGGGTCGGCGGCGACATCCGGGCGACCGAGCCGATCCGGATCATCGGCCTGACGGAGTCCGTCCCGATCCTGCTCATCCACGGCACCGACGACGCCACGGTGCCGCTGAAGGCCGCCCGTCGCCTCGCCGCTGCCGCTGGCGCGAACGTCGAACATTGGGAAGTCGCGAGCGCCGCCCACAGCGCGGGCCATGCGACCGCGCCGGATGAGTACGAGATACGAGTCGAGGCCTTCCTGCGCGCGGCGTTCGCCGAGGCGCGGGGTGGCGTGCCTATAATCGAGCCGCCGGTGCCTGACAATGCTCCTGAACGGGGGAGCCAGGAAGGAGATTGATGGCGGCAAAGATCCTCGTCGTCGACGACGACCCAAATGTCCAGCGACTGCTCCAGTACACGCTGAAGCAGGAGGGCTACGACGTCGTCGTCGCGTCCGACGGGGCCGAGGGATTCCGCCTGTGGGGCGCCGAGGCGCCCGACCTGATTCTCCTCGACGTCATGCTCCCGAAGCTCGACGGCTACCAGGTCGCGACGAAGATCCGGACCGAAGAGGGCACGACCGCCCACGTCCCGATCATCATGCTGACCGCCGAGCGCGAGGTCGAGCAGAAGGTCCGCGGCCTTCGAGCCGGTGCCGACGACTACCTGATCAAGCCGTTCCACCCGGCCGAGCTCATGGCCCGGATCAAGAGCCTCCTCGCCCGGTTCGCGCCGCGCGATGCGCTCGTCGGCCGGCCGCCGCTCGGGCGGGTCATGGTCCTGTACGGGGCGAAGGGCGGGGTCGGGACGACGACGATCGCGATCAACGCCGCGATCGCCCTCCATCGCGAGCTCGGCCGGAAGGTCTGCCTCGTCGACGGCAACCTCCAGTTCGGCGACCACCGGGTCTTCCTCGACCTCGGGCTCGACAAGAAGTCGATCGTCGACATCGTCACCGCCCCGTCGATCGACCAGGACCTCATCCGGCAGGTCCTCGTCAAGCACGATTCGGGCGTCGACCTGCTGCTCGCGCCGCCGTCGCCGGAGACCGCCGAACTGGTCACGCCGGAGCACCTGCCGGCGATCATCGACCAGCTGCGCGGCCTGTACGACTACATCCTCATCGACATCGACAAGCGGCTCGACGACGTCAACCTCGGGATCCTCGAGGTCGCCGACACGATGTTCGTGGTCATGACCGCCGACCTGTCGTGCCTGAAGAACGTGCGGCTCGTCCTCGAGACGATCGGCCATCTCGGCTACGAGTCGGGCAAGGTCCAGCTCGTCCTCAACCGCTCCAACGCGTTCACCGGCATCAACGTGAAGAACGCCGAGGGTGCGCTGAAGCGGACGATCGACCACCAGGTCGTCAACGAGTACCGCGGCGCGATCAGCGCCCTGAACTCCGGCGCGCCGTTCATGTTCACGAAGGCCGATTCGCTCCTGGGGCGCTCGCTCCTCGACTTCGCCCGGGTGATCGACAAGCAGCCCGCGGCGGCCCAGGCGGCGGCCGTCGGGCGCTAGGTCCTGTCCCGCTCCGGGTGAGCGGCAGCTAATCGGCGGTTGAGCCCACGGAGAGGCGGTCCGACTAGGGTCCGGGTGTGCTCGCGACCCTCCTGTCCGCAACCGTCGTCGGTCTCGACGGCCGGGTCATCCGCGTCGAGGTGGATATCGCCGGCGGATTGCCGGGATTCACGATCGTCGGGCTCGCGGACGCCGCGCTCCAGGAGGCGCGCGAGCGCGTCCGCGGCGCGATCCGGAATGCGGGGTTCGTTCATCCGCCTCGACGGATCACGGTCAATCTCGCGCCCGCCGAGCAGCGCAAGGCCGGAGCGTCGCTCGACCTCGCGATCGCGATGGGGATCCTGCTCGGGTCGGAGCAGGTTCGGGCGGCTCCGGGTCGGATCGGGCTGATCGGGGAGCTGTCGCTGGGTGGCGAGGTCCGGGCGGTGCCCGGGATCCTGCCGATGGCCGCCGCGCTCGCGCGGCGGGGACTGCGTCGGGTCGTCGTGCCGGATGTCGTTCGCGAGGAAGCCGGGCTCGCCGAAGGGATCGAGGCGATCGGCGTCGCGACGCTGCGCGATGCGGTGGAGGTGGTCCGGCGCCGTTCGGGGCGCCGGACGGTGACGCTCCCGCCGCGGGTGGACCTCGGCGTGGATGTACCCGCGCCCGCGCCGCCCACGCCCACGGCAATGCCGGCGAGTTCGGCGGCGCCGGTCCGCCGATCCGGGTCTCCCCTCGAAATCGCGGACCTGGCCGAGGTCCGCGGTCAGTTGGAGGCGCGTCGCGGGCTCGAGATCGCCCTTGCCGGTGGTCACGGATTGCTGCTCGTCGGACCGCCGGGATCCGGCAAGACGCTGCTCGCCCGGACGATCCCCGGGCTCCTGCCGCCACTCGGCGATGCCGAGGCATTGGCCGCGACGATCGTTGCCTCTGTCGCGGGCGACTCGCCGCGCGAGCTCGTTCGCCAGGCGCCGGTTCGGGCGCCGCACCACACGTTGTCGTACGCGGCGATGGTCGGTGGCGGGCCGCGCATGTCGCCGGGCGAGGTCACGCTCGCGGACCACGGCGTCCTGTTTCTCGACGAACTGCCGGAGTTCTCGCGGGACGTCCTCGAGGCGCTGCGCCAGCCGCTCGAGGAGGGCCGGGTGTCGGTCGCACGGGTCGGTCGGGCGACGACGTTTCCGGCACGCTTCCAGTTCGTCGCCGCGATGAATCCGTGCCCGTGCGGCTTGGCCGGCGACGGCTCCGGACGGTGCCGCTGCGGCCCCGAGGTGCCGGAGCGCTACACGGGACGGGTGTCGGGGCCGCTCCGCGACCGCATCGACCTCTGGATCGTGATGCCGAAGGTCGCCCCCGCGGCCCTGATGGCCGGCGAGGAGCCCGAGAGCTCGGCGGTCGTCGCCGCGCGCATCGCCGCGGCCAGGAACGTCCAGCGCGGCCGCGGGAGCGGGCGCCTGAACGGGCGGATCTCCGGACGCGAGCTGCGGTCGATGTGCCGCCTCAGCCCGGTCGCGTCGCGGCGCGCGATCGAGCTCGCGGATCTGGAGGGCCTCAGCGGTCGCGGCACGGAGCGGCTGCTTCGCGTCGCTCGGACGATCGCCGATCTGGCCGGCGCCCCAGCGGTCCTCGGCGGGCATCTCGAGGAAGCCGCCCGCTTCCGATCGCCGGCCGCACGGCTCGGCGCGCGCGAGGCGAGCTGAGTGCTGGGCATCGGGGCCTCCGGGCCGGTCGGGGACGCGGAAGCGGCGATCGAGCCGCCGCCGTCGACCACGACGTCCGCTCCGACGCCCGCCCGGAACCCGGCACGCCTGAGCGAGCGCGAGGCGTGGGCGGTGCTCGTGTCGGTGGTCGGCCTCGGGCCGGTGGGCTTCGGCGCGCTGCTCCGGCGCTTCGGGACCGGACTCGCGATCCTGGACCGGGCCGTCCGGCCGGGCGCCGCCACAGCACTGGTCGCGGGCGGCGTCAACGACGGGCGCGAATCGTTCGGCCACCCGGTCGCCGAAGCCATCGAGAAGGTCGCCCGGGACCCGGATCCGGTGCTTCGCCGGATCGAGGCGGTTGGTGTCGCGATCCTGACGCTCGACGACGAGGCCTATCCAGGCCGGCTGAGAACGATCGAGATGCCGCCGCACGTCCTCTTCGTCGCGGGGGACGTGGCCGCCCTCTCAGCGGAGCACGCCATCGCCGTCGTTGGCACGCGCCGCCCGACCGAGGTTGGCCGGCTCACCGCGGCGCGCATCGGCGCGGCGCTATCGAACGCCGGGGCGGCGGTCGTCTCGGGCCTCGCGGTCGGCATCGACGGGGCGGCCCAGGCGGCCGTCACCGCGGAGCACGGCATCACCGTCGCCGTCCTGGGCTCCGGGCACGGACGGCTCTACCCGCGGGCCCACGCGAACCTCGCCCGCTCGATCGTCGCTCATGGCGGCGCCATCGTCTCGGAACAGGTGCCCGACGCGAGGCCAACAGCGAGCGCGTTCCCGCGCCGCAATCGGCTCATCAGCGGGCTGTCCGACGCGACGATCGTCGTCGAGGCAGCGGAGAAGAGCGGCGCGCTGATCACCGCCGCATGGGCCCTCGAGCAGGGCCGCGAGTGCTTCATCGTTCCGGGCCCGATCGGCGAGCCGCGCTCGGCTGGCTGCCTCCTCTGGCTGCGCGAGTACGCCCATCAGGTCCGGATCGTGGCCGGCATCCCCGAGCTGATCGAGGACCTCGGTCTGCTCGAGACGGAGACCCCGGCCAGGCTCGCCGGCCGGCCGTCGCTCGAAGCGGAGCTCATCGAGCTCGGCAGGACAGCGCGCAGCGTGGCGATCGAGCTTGTTCGGGGCCGTGGCACGCTCGACGAGCTCGTGGCGGCGACGGGTCATCCGGTCGCGACGACACTCGGCGCGTTGACGCTGCTCGAGCTTCGGGGCCTCGCGACGAGCGCCTACGGCCGCTATCGGCCGGCCGGGCGGCTCGCAAATGCGGATCCACCGAAGCCTTCGGCGGCCTGATAGCACTTCCGGCAGGTTGCCCGGCGGCGACGAGCCGTGCTAGTCTGCCGCGGGCCGTCCGTGCTCACCACGACGGATCTGACAGCCCTCGTGCGGGGTCGTCCCCCAGCGAACCAGGCCAGGAGACTGTCTATTGCGAAAGCTCGCCGCCGCGCTGCTGGCCGTGCCAGTCCTCGCCCTGATCTACGTTCCCGTCCTCCTTCGACGCACGATCGCGGCTCGAATCGCCGTGGCGCTCGGAGTCGGGAGCCTGATCGCGATCGGCGCTTTCGGACTGGTCACACCCAAAAGCACGGTAGCGACGCCGCCGGCTCCGGCAATCGTGCCGCTGTCGAATGCAGCATTCACCTCAACGATTGCCGCGGGCACCGGGCTCGACACGCCCGTGTCGATCTCGTTCAGCGCTCCGATGGACAAGACGAGCGTCGCGGCGTCGCTCGACGTGGAACCGGCCGCATCCGTTGAGCTGACCTGGGACGCCACCGCCACGCGCGTGACGATCAGCCCGACCCGCGGCTGGGCGCCCGCCACGTACCACACGATCACGGTCCGCCCCGGCGCGCTCGGCGCGAGCGGCCGGCCGATGGCCGTCCCGGCCCGGGCGGTCTTCCTGACCCGCGCCGCCACGGTCGGTCGGATCGAGGCGACATCGATGGCCGGGTCCGACGCGACGGCGTCGTCGGCGTTCCGCATCACCTTCGATCAGCCGGTCGAGCTCGGCGCGGTTCGCGCCGCGTTGAAGTTCAGCCCGCCGCTCACCGGCACGCTAGACGTCGCCCAGGCACCGTTCGGTGGGTCGGCGTTCCTCTTTACTCCGTCGGCGCCCCTCGCGCCAGCAACGCCGTACACGGTGAGCCTCGTCGGCATCGTCGACGCCGCCGGCGCGCCGCTCGCGGCGAGCCCCACGCTCGCGGTCTCGACGAGTGCGCCGCCGAGCGTCGTCCGGTTCCGCCCGGTCCACGGCACGACGAACGTCGACCGGGCTGCGACGTTGTCGGTCCGCTTCAGCCAGCCGATGGAGCGCAAGAGCACGAAGGCCGCATTCACGGCGTCGATCGGCGGCAAGGCGATCGCCGGGTCGGTGTCATTCGCCGAGAACGACAGCGTCCTCGTCTTCAAGCCGGCCGAGTTGCTGCCGTATGGCGCCTCGATCGAGTTGCTCGTCAAGAACACCGCATTCTCAGCCGCCGGGACGCCGCTCGTGGGTGCCAGCAGCGTCCGGATCACGGTCGAGGCGAAGCCGACGCCCGCCTCGCCCAAGGTGGTCTCGATCTCGGGCGGCGGCGCGGTCGGTGGCGGCAGCTGGGGCGCCGTCGAGACGTATTACCTCGGGCTCATGAACTGCACCCGGACCGGCGGCTCGGTGACGTCGTCCGGGGCGTGCAGCAGCCCGGGTGGCCGGAGCGTCGCGCCACTCAAGCTCGACGCGGGCATCTCGACGAGCGTCGCCCGCCCTTACGCGAAGAAGCTCGCCACGTCAGGCGCCTGCACCCACTTCTCCGGCGGCAACCCGGGCGACCGGCTCCGGGCTGCCGGCTACACGAGCTACATCTGGGCCGAGAACCTCGGCTGCCGTTCCGGAAACCCGAAATCGGCGGTCCTCGGCTCGCATCTCTACTTCCAGAGCGAGCGAGCGTGGAGTCCGCAGGGCGGCCACTACGTCAACCTGATGAACTCGAAGTACGACCGCGTCGGGATCGGCGTGTGGGTGTCGGGCGGCCGGGTCCGCCTCGTCGTGGACTTCTACCACCCCCGATGACCCTTCGCGCGCCGCGATGATCAAGAATGCAGTCATCCACCTTCTGAACGAGCAGCCGGTCCTCGCCGACCTGTTCCAGATGCCGCAGGCCCTCGACCAGGGCCTGCTGTGCACGAACCTGCGGACCATGGACGGCAAGCGGCCGGTCTTCGTCGAGCGCAGCGAGGGTGTCTTCTACTTCCCGTATCTCCATGTTCGGTTCCTCGAGATTCCGCCGGCCTCGACGGCGTTGGCCGGGATCGATACACCCGCGTCGGAGGCCGCAGCGGCAGACGCCGCGGCGACGGCTGCCGCGGCTGCCGCGGCCGTGGAGGCCGACGCCGATATCGAGCTCGACGAGGACTTCCTCCGCCGTATCCGCGACGTCTAGGCGCCTCTTTCCGGGTTGGTCCGGCTGGCGGACCAAGGAGCGGCTGAGATGTGGGTCCACCCCGCCGGCGGGCCCATCGCTCGCCCGTTGGTCCGCCTGACGGACCAAACGGCGGGGAAGCGCCCATATTCGAGACTCTGGACATGTCTCCTCCGTCCGTTGGTCCGGCTGGCGGACCACGAAGGGCGCTGGAAGGCGTGGCCAATACCGAGTCGACTGGCCGTGCAGGACCCGGTGCTACACTCCCGGCCGTGCCAAAGAACCTGGTAATCGTCGAGTCGCCTGCGAAGGCGCGAACCATAGAGCGCTACCTGGGCGAGGACTATCGGGTCCTCGCTTCTTACGGTCATGTCCGCGATCTGCCGGAAAACCCCGGCAAGGGCAAGTTCGGCGTCGACGTCGACAACGACTTCGCGCCGGAGTACGTGATCTCGGAGGATCGGAAGAAGCAGGTCGCCGAGATCACGAAGGCCGCGAAGTCGGCGGACATGGTCTTCCTCGCCACTGACCTTGACCGCGAAGGCGAGGCGATCGCGTGGCACGTCGTCGAAGCCGCCCACGTCCCCGCGGCGAAGACGCAGCGCGTCACGTTCAGCGAGATCACGGAAAGCGCGATCCGCGAGGCGTTCGCCCACCCGCGCCAGATCGACACGAACCTCGTCGACGCCCAGCAGACGCGCCGGATCGTCGATCGCCTCGTCGGCTACACGCTCAGCCCGCTCCTGGCGCGGAAGGTCCGCGCAGGCCTGTCGGCGGGGCGCGTCCAGTCGGTCGCCGTCCGGCTCGTCGTCGAGCGTGAACGCGAGATCGATGCGTTCACGGCGCGCGAGTACTGGACGCTCGAGGCAAGCCTTGCGACCGCGGACGGCACGACGTTCCCCGCCGAGGTCGTCCGGATCGACGGCGCGGCTCTCGACGTCGGCGACGGCGAAACGGCTGAACGCCACGCCGCGGCGCTCAGGGAGCTCAAGCCCCTCGTCACGAAGGTCGGGACGCGGAAGCAGACGCGCAGCCCGGCGCCGCCGTTCACCACGTCGACGCTCCAGCAGGAGGCCAGCCGAAAACTCGGCTACAGCCCGAAGCGGACGATGTCGATCGCCCAGCGCCTGTACGAGGGCGCGGACACGCCGGACGGCCACGTCGGGCTCATCACCTACATGCGAACGGACTCGACCGCGATGGCCGGGGTCGCGATGGGCGAGGCGCGCGACGTCATCCGCGGCCGGTTCGGTGAGCCGTACACGATGCCCAAGGGCCGCGTCTACAAGACGAAGGCAAAGGGCGCCCAGGAGGCGCACGAGTCGATCCGCCCAACCAGCTTCAAGCGCGAGCCGGAATCGCTCGAGAATTCGCTCAAGCCCGAGGAGCTCCGCCTCTACCGCCTGATCTGGCAGCGCGCGATCGCCTCGCAGATGGCCGCCAAGGAGATGGAGACGACCTCGATCGAGCTGTCGGCGGGGCCGTACGACCTCCGGGCGAGCGCGACGCGGACGCTCTTCGACGGGTTCTCGCGGGTCTACACGGAGGGCCGCGACGACGACGCCGTGGCCGAGGACGAGGAGGACCGCCGCCTGCCGCCGCTCGCGGAGGGCGATCCAACGACCGTCACGGACGTGACGCCGACCCAGCACTTCACGGAGCCGCCGCCCCGCTTCACGGAGGCGACGCTCATCAAGGCCCTCGAGGAGCACGGGATCGGCCGGCCGTCGACCTACGCCGCGACGATCTCGACGATCGTCGACCGCGGCTACGTCGTCATCACGGAGCGGCGGCTCCACCCGGAGATCGTGGCCGGCATCGTCACGGATCTGCTCGTCGAGCACTTCGGCGACTACGTGGACCTCGCGTTCACCGCCCGGATGGAGGAGGAGCTGGACGAGATCGCTCTGGGCGAGCGGGAATGGGTGCCGTTCCTGCGTGCGTTCTACGGCCCACTCCGCGATCGGGTCGACGAGAAGCGCAAGGTCCTCAAGCGGGCCGACTTCACGACGGAGCCGACCGACGAGGTCTGCTCGGAGGGTCACCCGATGGTGATCCGCCTCGGCCGCAATGGGCGATTCCTCGCCTGCTCGCTGTTCCCGGAGCACAAGGAGTCGCGGCCGCTGCCCGGCGACGAGGCACCGCCGCAGGCCGGCGAGGGCGAGGTCTGCCCGCAGTGCGGCGAGGGGACGCTCGTCGGCAAGAACGGCCGCTTCGGGCCGTTCGTCGGCTGCTCGCGCTACCCGGACTGCAACTACATCAAGAAGGAAGGTCCGCCGCCGCCGGATCCGCTGCCGTTCGAGGTGATCTGCCCGAAGAACGGCGACGGCCACCTCGTTGCGAGGCGGGCCCGTCGGACCGGCAACGTCTTCTGGGGCTGCTCGGCCTATCCGAAGTGCGACTTCACGACGAACTTCGAACCGGTCGGGGCGGTCCACGACGCGGACGAGGGGCCTGTCGCGCGGAAGGGCGAAACCGGCATCTGCCTCAAGTGCGGCGCCGACGTGCCGTTGCCGGAGGGAACGGACCTCGTCGGGGCTCGATTGGCGGGCGGGCCGCCGAATCCCGAGGCGCTCGCGAAGCCGGCCCGCGGCGGGGCTCGCCGCGGCGGCGGACGAGGCGCTGCGTCTGGCAACGGCCGCGGGCGACCGTCGGGTGGCGGACGCTCCGGCGGCACAAGGGCGGCGGCGCGCCGGACCCGAACGACCGAGAGCGCCCCGGACGCGTGAGCGGAGCGCCGGCGGCCGAGCCCGCGCTCGAGCGGTTCCTCCGCGGCCTCGCCGCCCGGGACGCGTCGCTTCACACGCAGCGCTCATATCGCACCGCGATCGGGGCGTACCTCGCCTGGCTGACCGAACGCGGCGTCGACTGGCGGGCGCCGGCCCGGATGGATCTCCGCGCCTACCTCGCCCACCTCGGCGCGCGCGGCGCCCGCAGCTCGACCGCGCAGCGGCTGGCCGCGATCCGGTCGTTCCACCGCCACGCGGCCCGCGAGGGTTTGAGCGCCGGTGACCCGTGGGGTGCGATCGCGACGCCGCGCCTCCCGCGCCGCCTGCCACGGGTCCTCGAGGTCGAGCAGGTCGAGCGACTCCTCGCAGTCGTCGACGAGGAGCTGGCCGCCGCCGACGCGGCCGCGCCCGCACGGACGGCGCTCCTCACCGCCCTCGCCCTGCGCGATCGGGCGCTCGTCGAAACGGCCTACGCGGCGGGGCTCCGGATCAGCGAGCTCGCGGCCGCGGACCTCGCGTCGCTCGAGCTGCGGCGTGGCGAGATCCGGGTGCTCGGCAAGGGCCGCAAGGAGCGGGTGGGGCTGCTCGGCCGGCCGGCACGGATGTCGCTCGAGGCCTATCTCGAGGACGGCCGGCCGACTCTCCTGGCGCTGCGCCCGGCCGGCGAGGACGAGCCCGCCGAGATCTTCCTGAACCATCGCGGCGTGCCGCTCGGCGTCCGCGGCCTGCGCTACCGGCTCGACCTCCTGTGCCGTCGGGCCGGCCTGCCCGAGGGCGTGTCGCCGCACACGCTCCGCCACTCCTTCGCGACGCACCTGCTCGACGGCGGCGCCGACCTGCGGGTCGTCCAGGAGCTGCTCGGGCACGAGAGCCTCGCGACGACGCAGATCTACACCCACGTGTCGCCGACGCGTCTCCGCGACGCCTACCGCGGCGCGCACCCACGGGCGACCCGCCCATCGGCCGTCTGACCGCGGCGTGACTCGACGGTGACGCACCGCGCCCTCGCCCAGGCGGGCCTCGTCGTCTCGGGGGCGTTCCTCATCTCCCGGATCCTCGGCTGGATCCGTGTCGCGATCATCGCGATCACGATCGGCGCCGGGACCGGAGCTCGACGCGTTCTTCGCCGCGTTCCGGCTGCCGGACCTGATCTTCCAGCTGGTGGCGGCGGGCGCGCTGTCGTCGGCGCTGATCCCGATCGTCGCGGCGCTGCTCGACGACGCGACGAGCAGCAGCGCGCCTGGCGGGTCGTGTCGACGGTCACGAACCTCATGCTCGCGCGCGCTCGTCGCTGCTCGCGGCGGTCATCTTCGTCGCCGCGCCGGCGATCGTCCCGGCGATCACGCCCGGGCTTCGATGCCGCCCAGGCCGACACGGACCGTCGAGCTGACCCGGATCATGCTGCTCGGCCCGATCTTCCTCGCCCTCGGGATCGGTCGCGACGAGCCTCCTCAACGCCCAGGGCCGGTTCGCCGCCGCCGCCGTCGCCCCGATCGTCTACAACCTCGCGATCATCGGGGCGGCGCTCCTGCTCGCGCCGACGCTCGGCGTGACGGGCCTGGCGATCGGCGTCGTCGCGGGCTCGCTCGGCCATCTCCTCGTCCAGCTGCCGGCCGATCCTCCGGCTCGGGTTCCGCTACACGCGGCGGATCGACTCGCCGATCCCCAGGCCCGCAAGGCGCTCGCCCTGATGGCGCCGCGGGCGATCGGACTCGGGGCGACCCAGATCACGTTCGTCGTCGTCACCTCGATCGCGTCGACACTTGGGACGGGGCGATCAGCGCGTTCAACATCGCCTTCACGCTCCTCCAGATCCCGATCGGCGTGATCGGCGTGCCGCTGGGGGTCGTCGTGTTCCCGGCGCTGTCGCGCGAGGCCGCGCTCGGGCGCGCGGAGGAGTTCGCCGCCCTGCTGTCGCGCGCGGTCCGGCTGCTGCTGTTCGTGATGCTGCCGATCACCGGGATCGGGATCGTCCTCCGGCGCGAGGTCACGGAGCTGCTCTTCGGCTACGGCCGGTTCGACGCCGCGGCGATCGACCTGACGGCCGCAACCCTGTTCACGTTCCTGTTCGGGGCTCGCGGCCCACGCCCTCGATCGCCGTCCTGGCCCGCGCGTTCTACGCCCGCCAGGACACGCGGACGCCCGTCGCCGCGGGGATCATCTCCGTCGTCGTCAACACGATCGCTGTCGGTCGTCGCTCGCCGGACCGATGGGCCTGCCGGGGATCGGCCTGGCGATCGCGATCGGCGCCTGGCTGGAGATGGCGATCCTGCTCGTGCTGCTCCGGCGGCGCGTGCCGGAGCTGTCCGCTCGGGCCGATCTTCCTCGTCGGCATCCGCTCGCTCCTGGCGACGGTCGTCGCCTCGGCGGTCGCCTTCGCGCTCCGCGGCGGACTCGCGCTCGTCGGCGACGACCGAGCCCGGCACCGTCGCGCTGCTCGTCCGCGTCGTGCGTCGTCGGCGGGGTCGGGCTGGGCGTCTACGCCGTGCTGGCCGCTGCCTTGCGCATCCCGGAGCTGCCCTCTATCGTCGGGGTCATGGCCGACCTGCTCCGACGCCCGCGCCGAGCGTGAGTCCGTCCACCACCCGACTCGATCCCGACGATCCGACGGCCTGGGACGCATTCGTCTCGGGCGCCGATCCCGGCTCCTATCTCCAGCTGACACCGTGGGCCCAGGTCAAGGCCGTCAACGGCTGGTCGGCGGTCCGGCTGGCGACCGACGGTCCGATCGGTGCCCAGGTCCTCGTCCGCCGGCCGCGCCCCTTGCCATGGGCATTCGCGTACGCGCCGCGCGGCCCGGTCGGGAGCGACTGGTCGCCGGACAGCCTCGCGGCGTTCGCCGATACCCTTCGCAACGAGCTGCCCAAGCAGGCCGGCCGGGTTTCCCACGTCCGGATCGATCCCGAAGTCGAGTACGACGGCCCGCTCGATCCCGACGGCGCCCTCCGCCGCGCGCTCCGCGCCGCCGACTTCCGGCCCGCCGCGCCGATCCAGCCGAACGCGACGCGGATCATCGACCTCCGGGCCGACGAGGAGGCGCTCTGGGACGACTCTCCGCAAGAAGTGGCGGCAGTACGTCAACAAGGCCCGAAAGGCGGGGATCGTCGTCGTCGACGCCGACGGCGACCGGCTCGGCGAGTTCTACCGGATCTATCGCGAGACCGCCGATCGGGCGGGCTTCCTCATCCGGACCGAGGCGGCGTATCGCGACGTCTGGGACGCCTTCCGGCCGCACGGCCTCGCCCGGCTGCTCTTCGCCCAGACGCCGGACGGCGAGCCGCTCGCGACGCTCTTCCTCGTCCGAAGCGGGCCGCGGGTCGTCGAGCCGTACGGCGGCATGACCCAGACGGGCGGCGACTCCCGGGCGAACTACCTCCTCAAGTGGGAAGCGATCCGGTCGTCGCGCGAGCAGGGTGCGACGAGCTACGACCTGTGGGGGCTCGCGACGGGCGGGATCGCCCACTTCAAGACCGGGTTCGGTGGGCGCGAGGTCCGCTACATCGGCGCGTGGGACCTCGTCCTCGATCCGCTCGGGCGGCAGGTCTACCAGGGTGCGCAGCGGGCCCGGGTCGAGTGGGCGCGCCGGCGCCACGGCCTGACCGGCGCCCGAGACGCGGCGGCGTTCGGGGGCGACGGCGGGGGCGACGCGGCTTGACGGTCCGGCCAGCGACCCCCGACGAGCTCGCCGACTGGGACGAGCTGACGGTCGATCCGGCGGGCGGCCACGTCTACCAGTCGCGGGCCTGGGCGGCTCATCGGGCCGCGAGTGGCTGGACGCCGCATCACCTCCTGGTCGATGACACGCACGGCGTTCTCGCCCTCACGCGGCCGTGGCCGTTCGTCGGCGGTGGCAGCGCCTACATCCCTCGCGGCCCGATCTCGGCCGGATCGGCACCGTCGGACGTCGCCTCGCGCCTCGCGGCCGTCACCGAGCACCTCGCCGTGGCCGGCTTCGACGTCGTGGCGAGCGACACGGAGATCCCGCGCCGACAGCGGCTACGGAGCCCAGATCCGCTCCGCCGGCTTCCACCCGATCGAGGAGATCCAGCCATCGCGTCACCGGATCTCGCTGCCGCTCGACGGCGTCGACGAGGAAGCCGCCTTCGAGGGCGATCGCGAAGTCGACCCGCCAGCGGATCCGGAAGGCCGAGAAGGACGGCATCGACGTCGTCCGGCACGACGCCCGCCTCGCGCCCGGCGGGGTGGGGGAGGGCTTCGCGGTCCCGCGGGAGCCGACCGACATCGCCCTCGACCGCTTCTACGACCTCCTGCTCGAGACGGGCGAACGGAAGCAGTTCTCGTTCGGGCCGCGCGAATCGTTCGTCGGCGTGGTGGCGGGCCGCGCACCGCGCGGGCCACCTCGTCTACCTCGAGGCGCGCTCCCCGGAGGGTGAGCCACTGGCCGGTCTCCTGCTCTACCGGCACGGCGAACGCCTCTCGACCGTCCACTCGGGCGACCATGAGACCGCCCGACGCGACCACCCAGGCGCGCTCCACCTGCTCCGCTGGCGCGCGATCCAGCTCGCGATTCGCGAGCGGCGCTCGGAGATGGACCTGGGTGGGGCCGACGTCGCAGGCGCGCGGCGGGAGCCGCGCGAGGGCGAGCCGATGTATGGCCTGTACCAGCACAAGGTCTCGTTCGGCGGACAGTGGCTCGAGCTCACCGGGGCGCACGAGAAGGTGATTCGGCCGAATCGCTACCTGGCGGGCAGGCTGGCGTCGCGGGTCGCCCGCGTCCTGGGCCGGGGCGGCGGCGCATCGTGAAGACGCTGTGAGCGCCCCGACGATCGGCGGCCTCCTCGCCGCCGCGGAGCCGGCAGGGCCCCGGCAGCTCGGCGAGCTCATCGACCGGCTGGCGCGCGCCGGCCTGCTGCACGGGGCGCGGGAGGGTGGCAAGGCCATCGGCCCGGCGGCCCTCGCCGGGCTGGAGATCCGCGGCGTGAGCGACGACAGTCGCCGCATCGGGCCGGGCGGCCTCTTCGTCGCCGTTCGCGGCGCGCACGTCGATGGCCACGACCTCGTCCAACGGGCGGCCGACGCGGGAGCCGTCGCGGCGATCGTTGAACAGCCACTCACCGACGTCGGCCTGCCCCAGGTCGTGGTCGACCGCAGCCCGGCCGCCCTCGCCGACGCGGCCGCCTGGTGGTACGGCGACCCGAGCCACGAGCTTGGCGTCGTCGGGATCACCGGCACGGACGGCAAGACCACGACGTCGTTCCTCGCCGTGGCCGCGCTCGAGGCCGCGGGCCTGTCGAGCGGCATGCTCGGCACGGTCGAGACGAAGATCGGCGCGAGCCGCGAGCCGAACCCGGAGCACACGACGACGCCCGGGCGCCCCGGAGCTCCAGCGCGCGCTGCGGGCAATGGTCGCGCGCGGGTAACGCGGCCGCGGTCGTCGAGACCACCTCGCACGGGCTCGCGGCCGATCGCGTCCGCGGGCATCGCCTACGACGCCGCGATCCTGACGAACCTCTCCCACGAGCACCTCGAGTTCCACGGGACCTGGGAGGCATATCGGGACGCGAAGCTGTCGCTGTTCGAGCGCCTCGCCGTCCTCCGAGCGCAACCCGCGCAAAGCGGCGCCCGCGCCGGCCTGGCCGAAGATCGCCGTCGTCAACGTCGACGATCCGTCCGCGGGCCTGTTCGTCGGCGTCGCCCAGGAGGCCGGCGCGCGGATCGTCACGTACGGAACGGACCCGGCCGCCGACGTCCGGGCCACTCGCAGCGAGGAGGACGCGCGCGGGCTCCGCGTCGCCTACGAGGCGCCGTCGGGCGCGGCCAGCCTCGAGCTCCGGCTCGCCGGGCGCTTCAACGTCCACAACGCCCTCGCGGTCGTCGCGCTCGGCGAGGGCCTCGGCCTGGATCCGGCCGCCGTCCGCGCCGGGCTCGAATCGGTCGAGGGCGTGCCCGGCCGGATGGAGCGCGTCGACGCCGGCCAGCCGTTCGGGGTCGTCATCGACTACGCCCACAGCCCCGCGTCGCTCGAGGCCGTCCTCGAGATCCTCGCCCCCGTGGCTGCGGCGCGCGGCGGGAGCCTCATCGCGGTGTTCGGGTCGGCCGGGGAGCGGGACGTCGAGAAGCGACCGATGATGGGCCGGATCGCCGGCGAGCGAGCCCGCCTGGTGATCGCGACCGACGAGGATCCCCGCGGCGAGGACCGCGAGGCGATCCTCGATGAGATTGCCCGCGGCGCGGAAGCCGCCGGCAAACGCCGCGGCCACGACCTGCTCCTGGTCGCGGACCGTCCCTCGGCGATCGCCGCGGCGTTCGAGCGGGCACGCGCCGGCGACATCGTGCTGCTCGCCGGGAAGGGCCACGAGCACTCGATCATCGGTCCGGACGGGCCGGTCGCGTACGACGAGCGTGCGGCCGCACTCGCCGCCCTCGCGGATCTCGGCCACGGATTGAGCGAGACCCGCTAGGTTGCGCGGCTGTCTCAGCGTCCTGATCATCGCCGCCGCGTTCCTCGTGGGGGTCGTCTGGTTCGGTGGTGTGCCGCTCGCGGAGACGGTCGTCGAGGCGAGCCTGACGGCGTCCGCGTTCGAGGCCGACGAGCTCGACGTGACCGTCCGCGCGGATCCACCGCTCCAGCTGGCGCTCGGTCGGGCGGACCGGGTCGAGATCGAGGCGACGGGCGTCCGCTGGGAGGACCTCCGCGCCGAATCGATGTCGATGCGGCTCGACGGCGTCGATCTCCTGGCCCGGACCGCGACCACGGCCGACGGCGAGTTCCGCGACGTCGAGCTGGCGGTCGCCGGGGGCGATCCGGCCCTCGCCGGGATCGCGATCTCAGGGCCGGCCGAGGGCGCACGCACCACAATCGACATCGATGGCCCGACGGTGAGTCGGATGGCCCTCGCCGCGTTCGAGGACACGTTCGGCACGCGTCCCGACTCGGCCGCACTCGTCGCGCCGAACCAGGTCCAGGTCACCCTCGCCGGGAGGCAGCTGAGCGGGACGCTGATCGTGGAGGCCGACGGAGCCCTCGTCGTTCAGACCGGGCTCGGCAAGGTCCGCCTCGTGGAGCCCGATCCATCGCTTCCGCTCCGCCTGACGGCCGTATCGGTCGTGAACGGCGGGCTGGAGCTGACCGGAACGCTGGACGTGTCCGCTCTCCTGCGCTGAGCGGCCGGGCACTCGAGACGCCCGGCCTCGCACGAACCCGCTGCTATCCTTCGAATATGGCCCAGCCTCGCACGACGCCCGCATCCGACGCCGCCAAGGCGCCTCGGCCTGCCCGTGTCAAGCGGGCCAAGTCGACCGGGCCCCGCCGAACGGCGCCGACGCCCGCCGCGAGGTCCAAGGATCCCGATCTCGTCGCCCTCCGGAAGCAGCTCCTCGAAACGGTCGCCGGGCACTATCCCCAGGCCGACCTGACGCCCGTCGGGGAAGCCTTCGACCTTGCCGTCGAGGCCCACGAGGGTGCCCGTCGGGCGACGGGCGAGCCGTACGTGACCCACCCGATCGCCTCGGCCCAGATCACCGCCGAACTCGGGATCGACCCGGTCGCGGTCCAGGCGGCGCTCCTCCACGACGTCCCGGAGGACACGGAATACAGCCTGTCCGACCTCGAGGATCGCTTCGGCGCCGAGGTCGCCCACATGGTCGACGGCGTCACGAAGCTCTCGAAGTTCAGCACCCACAGCCACGAGCAGCAACAGGCCGAGAACATCCGGAAGATGCTCCTGGCGATGGCGGAGGACATCCGGGTCGTCCTCATCAAGCTCGCCGATCGCCTCCACAACATGCGAACGCTGTACGCGCTGCCCTCGGAGAAGCAGGTCCGGATCGCCCGCCAGACGATGGAGATCTACGCCCCGCTCGCGGAGCGGCTCGGGATCTGGCAGATGAAGTGGGAGCTCGAGGATCTCGCGTTCAAGGTCCTCGAGCCGGAGCGGTTCCGCGAGCTCGCCAAGCTCCTCGACACGCGCCGCAAGGGCCGCGAGGGCTACATCGAGCGGGCGATCGCGGAGCTCGAGCCGAAGCTGAAGGCGGCCGGCATCGAGGCCGACCTGCAGGGCCGCCCGAAGCACATCTTCAGCATCTACAAGAAGATGCAGCGCAAGTCCGCCGAGTTCGGCGAGATCTACGACGTGTACGCGATCCGGATCCTCGTCGACGACGTCCGCGACTGTTATGCGGCCCTCGGCATCGTCCACGCCCTGTGGCGCCCGATCCCGGGCCAGTTCGACGACTACATCGCGGTCCCCAAGAACAACCTCTACCAGTCGCTCCACACGGCGGTCATCGCCCTCGACGGCAAGCCGCTCGAGATCCAGATCCGGACCCACGCGATGCACCAGGTGTCGGAGGTCGGCATCGCCGCCCACTGGCGCTACAAGGAAGGCTCGAAGTCCGACCGGGAGTACGACGCCAAGCTCGCCTGGCTCCGCCAGCTCATGGACTGGCAGCGCGACGTCAGCGACGCGACCGAGTTCGTCGAGGGCATCAAGCTCGACATCTTCCAGGACCAGGTCTTCGTGTTCACGCCGAAGGGCGACATCAAGGACCTGCCGGCCGGCGCCACGCCGCTCGACTTCGCCTACCGGATCCACACCGACGTCGGCCACCGGACGATCGGGGCCAAGGTCAACAACCGCCTCGTCCCGCTCGACTACCGGCTGAAGAACGGCGACATCGTCGAGATCGTGACCACCAAGGGCGAGCACGGCCCGTCGCGCGACTGGATGAACGTCGTCCGGACCTCCCACGCGCGGGAGAAGATCCGGCAATGGTTCAAGCGCAAGGACCGCGACGAGAACATCGTCCACGGCCGTGAGTCGCTCGAGCGCGAGCTCCGGCGGCTGGCCCGCAAGAGCATCCAGGCGGTCGGCCACGACAAGATCGCCGAGGTCGTCAAGCAGTACAACATGGACTCGCTCGACGACTTCTACGCGGCGGTCGGCTACGGCGCGATCAGCGCCCAGCAGGTCGTCATGCGGCTCGGCGTCGTCGACGACGCCGAGGTCGGGCTGCCGACGGTTGCCCCGGCGACGATCCCGGTTCGGACCGGCGGCGTCCGGGTCAAGGGCGTCGGCGACCTGCTCGTCCGGTTCGCCAAGTGCTGCCACCCGATCCCGGGCGACCCGATCGTCGGGTTCATCACCCGCGGCAAGGGCGTCACGGTCCATCTCCAGAGCTGTCCGACCGTCCTGAACGAGCGCGAGGTCCCGCGGCTCATCGAGGTCGAATGGGAAGCGGCCCCGGCCCAGACCTACCCGATCGCGATCCGGGTCGAGGGCTACGACCGGACGGGCCTGCTGAACGACATCACCCAGGTCGTCGCCGAGAACAAGGTGAACATCGTCGCCGCGGCGGTCCACGTGAACCCCGATCACACCGCGATCGTGACCGCGACCCTCCAGGTCGCCTCCGTCTCGCAGCTCGCCCGGGTCATGAGCCGGATCGAGGGCCTCAAGGACGTCCTGAGCGTCCAGCGCGACCTCGGGTAAGGCTGTCGCGCCTGGACGCCGCTGGACTGCGTTGGCCGTTGCGCTCCTCGCTCACGGGCGTTTGAGCCCGTTCGCTCCGGTGCTCCCGGCCGCCTTGCCAGCGACGCCCATCCGCGACGATCGCAGATCCGGGGGAGGCTGGCGCTGAACGCGGCTAGACTTCGGCCGATGACAGCATTTCGGGCTCCACGCGGGACACGCGACCTTCTGCCCGCCGAGCGGGCCGCGTTCCGCCGGCTCGAGACAGTCGCGACCGACCTGGCGAGCCGCTACGGCTACCGCGAGATCGAGACGCCGCTGTTCGAGCAGACCGCCGTGTTCGAGCGCGGCGTCGGCGAGGTGACGGACCTCGTCGAGAAGGAGCTCTTCCGGCTCGCCCCCCGGAACGAGGAGTCCGAGTCGTGGGCGCTCCGCCCGGAGCCGACCGCGGGGATCGTCCGGGCCTACGTCCAGCACGGCATGCACACGCTGCCGCAGCCCGTGAAGCTCACGATGACGGGCCCGATGTTCCGGTACGACCGACCCCAGGCCGGGCGCTACCGCGAGTTCTGGCAGTTCGACGTGGAGGCGATCGGCGACCCGGGTCCGGCGATCGACGCGGAGCTCATCGAGCTCGCCCTGCGCTTCTACCGCGAGGTCGGGCTGAGCGACGTCGAGGTACGGCTGAACTCGATCGGCGACGCCGCGTGCCGCCCGGCCTACATCGAGGAGCTGACCGCGTTCTACCGAGCCCATGTCGATCGCTTGCCGCCCGTCGAACGCGACCGCCTGGAACGTAACGTCCTGCGCCTCCTCGACTCGAAGGATCCGGCGATGGTCGAGCTGAACGCCGACGCGCCGAAGATCACCGACCACCTGTGCGACGCGTGCGCCGAACACTTCGCCGGCGTCCGGCAGCACCTCGAGGCGCTCGGGATCGCGTTACACGCTTGACCCGGGGCTCGTGCGGGGCCTCGACTACTACACGCGGACCGCGTTCGAGTTCTTTCCCCTGAACGGCGGCGGCCAGCAGTCGGCGCTCGGTGGCGGGGGCCGGTACGACGGGCTCGTCGAGCTGCTCGGTGGCCGGCCGACGCCCGGCATCGGGTTCGGCGTCGGCCTGGATCGCGTCCTGCTGGCGCTGGCGGCCGATGGCGTGGTCGCGCCTGCTGAGCCCGCGCCGGTCGCGGTCGTCGTCGGCGCCGACCCGGCTGCGTCGGCGGAGCGGCTGCGCGTCGCCACGGATCTGCGAGGGGCGGGTCTGGCGGTACGCGCGGACCTCGGTCATCGCAAGCTCGGACGGCAGCTCGAGGCGGCCTCGAAGGAGGGCGCCCACTTCGCGATCATCCTCGGCGACGAGCTCGCGGACGGCCAGGTCCAGCTCAAGGATCTGCAGGCCGGCACCCAGCGAATCGTCGGCATCGAGGACCTCGAACGGGAGCTCTCGCGAGCGACGACCTCGCACCGTCACGGCTGAGAATCGCCCTCGGGACAGAACCCGTTGATCGGTGGCACCGAACCGGACTACACCGTTCCATACCGCAGGTCGTCGGTTCGTACCACGTACTTCGGTGGGTTAGGGGCAACCGCCCGAGAAGAACGTACGGGTCGTCGGGGTTGCCCGCGCCACCGATACTTAGGTGCAGGGCTTGTCCCTCTCCCGGCCATCGTCGGGACCGCACTCATTTCAATCCGGGGCGAAGAAGAGGCGTTCTATCTGATGTTCACACGACTGCGTTCCACCTGGCTGGCAGGCGGCGGGGCAGTGCTTCTCGCCCTGTCACTCACCGGCGTGGTGGCGGCCGCCGCCCTCGTCTCGGTGATCACGACTCCCCAGGCCGACGAGGCTCCGCCCGCAGAAGCCGATACGACCCTCACGTTCGAGGATCTCGACGGCGACGGCATCGATGACGATTGCGACGACGAGGTCGTGGAGGACGAGGCTGCCGCCACGGCGGCCGAGGAGGCTGCCGACCTGGACGGCGATGGCGTCATCTCCACCTCGGAAGCGGCCCAGAGCGGTCGCATCGGCGGCAAGAACTGCAACCACGGCGGATACGTCAGCACCGTCGCCCACGGCGATGACTGCGACGCGCCGGCTGACGCAACCGAAACCGGCACCGAGACGACACCGACGCAGACGCCGACGCGGCACTCGTTGTCGCCCCGGCCTGCGAGGCAGCCGGCCGAGGAAGAGCCGACCGAGGACACCGAGGATCCCGCCGAGGAGCCCGTGGTGTGCGAGGCGGCCCCGGTTGTCGAAGAGCCGGTCGTCGAAGAGCCGGTCGACACTGCCCCGAACGCCCACGGCAAGGCCGTCTCAAAGGTGGCCCAGGACAAGGATGCAATCGGCGGCAAGAACTGCAACCACGGCGGCGCCGTGAGTGAAGCCGCCAAGAAGGACCACGCAGCCAAGGACGCGGCGAAGGCCGCGGCCAAGGCCGAGCGAGCGAAGAACCACGCCGACAAGGCAAAGAGCCACGGCAAGAAGAACGGCGGCTAACCGCTGACTCCCAAACCGGGTCGAGGCTCAGTCGAGCCCGACCCGGTTTTTTTTTGCCCTGATCTACCACCGTTCGGCGAGATGCGTCGCGTCGCTGGCCACGCCGAAGATCGTGGCCGAGCGCTGGTTGTACTGCCATGGCAGCCCAAGGAACGTCAAGGCCGGGCATATCGGTGACGCCACGGATGTGACGCGGCACGCCCTGCTCGTCGAAGATCGGCAGTTCGATCCAGCCGAAGTCGAGGCGGTAGCCGCTCGTCCAGAGGACTGTCGAAACGCCCTCCGCCGCGAGATCCAGCTCGAGCACCTCCGGCGGCTCGTACTCGAACGGCTCGCGGTCGTCGGGCGGTGCGTCGATGCCGGCCGCCTCGATGATCGTGTCGATGCCTGTTCGCATTCGCTCGTCGAAGAACGTGTCGGCAAAGCGCAGATTGGCCGCCAGGTCGGGTGCGAACCGGACTCGCTCTCCGTCGGCCCCTTCGAAACGACCCACGAGGCGCATTCCGTCAGCGGCGAATCGGCGCAGGTTCGTATCGTGGCCTCCGCCGTGCCCGGAGAGGTGGGGATTGCAGGCGAATCGGAGCTCGGGGATCGGGCAGCTGATCGACTCTTGGCAGCATGCCGCGCGAGTCGCAAGTCCGACAATCCAGAGGAAGATGTCTCTGCCGCGGTAGCGACGAGGCACCCGGCCGCAGTGGCCGACCGACAGGATCACGCGTCCGTCCGGCCGCGTGGAGCTCCTCGGCGAGCTGGACGCCGGACTGGCCCGTGCCGACGACGAGCACCGCACCGGGCGGCAGGGCTGCCTCGTTGCGGTAGTGGTGGAGTGGACCTGCAGGAGGCGATCGGCAGAGCGCTCGACGGCCGGAATCCTCGGCACGTGGAACCCACCGGCGGCGACGACGACCTCGTCGGCCTCGAAGAGCCCGCGGTTCGTGTCGAGGCGGAAGCGCCGCCTCGGGCCGGCTCGCGCGAAGGCGGCTGACGCTCGTGCCAGCTCAACCGGCGCGGAGATCGCGTCGGCGTAGCGACGGATTCTGGCGACGATGCTCGTCGCGCGGCATGAAGCCGACCGGCATCGGGTCCCTCGTAGGGGAATTGTGGCCACGACGGTGACCGCGTTCGGCGTCACGAGGCGGAAGGCGTCCCAGCGATCCTGCCACCCACCCCCGAGCGTCTCGCGCCGTTCGAGGAGGACGTGCTCGCGACCGGCCGCCTGGAGGAATGTGCTCATCACGAGCCCGGCTTGACCGGCACCCACGACCACGGTCTCGACCTGGCGGGGACGCGCGTCGCTGCCCATCAAATTCCTCCTACCCGATCGATCGAATCCGCTCGGATACGATACGCGAGCCATGACCGACCGGACCCCGGCAGAAGGAGCCCCGAGCGCCTCGGGGGGCGGCGCGCGGGCGCGTGGAGACATCGATCCGGCGGTGGCCCGGCTCCTCGAGGCGAGGCCGGCAGAATTCCCGCCGGAGCCGGACCTCCTCCGCGACCCTCCTCGGGCGCTCATCGCGATCGGATCGATCGTCGCAATCGTCACGTCGTTCCTGCCGTGGGCCGCGCGCAGCCGAGGATCCGGGCGACCTGACCCGAACGGGCTGGACGGGATTCGCCGACGGCTTTCTGATCGCCATCGTCGCTGTCGTCCTCTGCGTCGCTCACCTTCAACCGATCTGCGGTCGAGTCGAAGGACCCGCTCATCAGAACGTGTGCCACTCATCCTTGGCCCGGCGGCACTTGTCCTCTGGGCCAACGGCCAGCGGGCGATGGGCGAGGAGATCACGTTCTGGCGCCACCAGGGATATGACGGTGCTATCAGCCCTGGCTGTTCGTCTGTCTCGCCGGGGTTGTGCTGTTCACGCTCGGTGGCGTCTGGCTCGGGCTGCGGCGCGATGCAGCGGCGCGGCGAATGACCGGACTGCGCGGAGGCGATCGCGGACAGGTCAAGCAGCTACAGAGCACCGGCCGTCATCGTCGCCATCCAGCTCGTGACCGCCATCGTCGCGGCCGTCGCAGTCGGCGCCGCGATCCTCGCCACCAAGCTCCATCCACTCGCGGTCGTCATGCCGCTCATCCTCGGAACGATCGGGGCGGGATTGCTCGGGGCAAATGTCGGCGGGCGAATCGGGCGGCGCCTGGTCGCGCGCCACCGAGGATCCGCCGCTGAGCACGCGAAGCCGCTACGAGCCGGCCCTGAGTCGAGCGGTGGCTCGTTCCCGTACGATACGCCGGCCATGACCGACCACACCCCGAGCCTCGCCACGCCCTATCGCACCCATACGTGCGGTCAGCTGCGGGCGACCGATGCGGGCTCGCCCGCGAAGCTTTCGGGCTGGGTCCACCGGCGGCGCGACCTCGGCCACCTGATCTTTCTCGACCTGCGCGACCGCCACGGGATCACCCAGGTCGTCGTCGATCGGACGGAGCAACCGGCTGCCCACGCGGTCGCCAGCCGGGTCCGGACGGAGTTCGTGATCACGGTCGGGGGCGACGTTGCGCGGCGCCTCGAGGGCACGGAGAACCCCAAGCTGCCGACGGGCGACATCGAGTTGCGCGTGTCCGAGGCGACCCTGCTCTCCGAGGCGCAGACCCCGCCGTTCCCCGTCAACGAGCCAAACGCCCAGATCGACGAGTCGCTCCGGCTCAAGTACCGCTACCTCGACATCCGCCGCGAGCCGATGCAGCGGCGCCTCCTGCTCCGCAGCCGTCTCGTCCAGGCGATCCGCGAGGTCCACCACGCCAACGAGTTCGTCGAGGTCGAGACACCGCTGCTCATCAAGAGCACGCCGGAGGGTGCGCGCGATTTCATCGTCCCGAGCCGGCTCCAGCCCGGCACGGTCTACGCCCTGCCGCAGAGCCCCCAGCAGCTCAAGCAGATCCTCATGGTCGCCGGCATCGACCGCTACTTCCAGATCGCCCGATGCCTCCGAGACGAGGACCTCCGCGGCGACCGTCAGCCCGAGTTCACCCAGCTCGACCTCGAGATGAGCTTCGTCGACGAGGGCGCGGTCATGGACTTCGTCGAGCGGATGATCGTCGACGTCTCGCGGGCGACCGTCCCGGACCGGCCGATCCAGGAGGATCCCTTCCCCCGGTTCACCTACGACGAGGCGATGGCCCGGTTCGGCTCGGACAAGCCCGACATCCGCTTCGGGATGGAGCTGGTGGATCTCGGGCCGCGGCTCGTCGACCCGAGCGGGGCGCCTGCCTCCGGCTTCCGCGTTTTCGACGAGACGCTGGCGTCTGGCGGCCGAGTCAAGGCGATCGTCGCCCCGGGCATGGCCGGCCTGACCCGCCGCGAAATCGACGAGCTGACCGAGCGAGCGAAGCGGTTCGGCGCCAAGGGCCTCGCCTACCTCGCCCTCGAGACCGGTGGCGAGATCAAGGGGCCCATCGCGAAGTTCCTGTCCGACGAGCTGACGCGGTCGATCATCGAGGAGACGGCCGCGAGCGAGGGCGACCTCATCCTCGTCGTCGCCGACCGGGCCGAGGTCGTCGCGGAGGCCCTCGGCCGGTTGCGGGTGGAGCTCGGCGGCCGACTCGAGCTCGCCGATCCCGACGTCCTCGCGTATTGCTGGGTCCACCGCTTCCCGATGTACCAGTGGGACCCGGACGGTGGCCGCTGGGACGCGACGCACAACCCGTTCAGCGGCGTGGTCCCCGAGGACGAGGAGCTGCTCGTCACGGCCTCCGGCGATCCTGCAAAGCCGAGCCAGGACGATCCGGCCGGTCGCGCCCGCGCGCTCCAGTACGACGTGGTGCTGAACGGCTGGGAGCTTGGCGGCGGCTCGATCAGGATCTGGCGGCGCGACCTCCTCGAGCGCAGCTTCGGGCTGCAGGGCTACAGCCTCGAGCAGATGCGGGAGCGGTTCGGGGCGGTGCTCGAGGCGTTCGACTACGGCCCGCCGCCCCACGGCGGCATCGCGATCGGGATCGACCGCTGGGCGGCGCTCTTCTCGCGCCAGACGAACATCCGCGAGGTCATGGCGTTCCCAAAGACGCAATCCGGGGCGGATCTCATGCTCGACGCCCCCTCGCCGCCCGATCCCGAGCAACTCGCCGAGCTCGGTCTTGGCTTTGTTGGGGCGCCCGGGCCCCGGAACGCGGGGGCGTGACGGGCGGTTCCGACAGCCCCAGGCCGCTCGCGACCACGGCCCTGCCCGGACCGCTAGAGGCAATCGCGAACCGGCCCCGGCTCGCGGCCCTGCTCGGCGCGATGTGCATCGCGTTCTCGGGCATCTTCTATCGCTGGGCCGAGGTGACCCCGACGACCGGGACCGTGTTCCGCTGCCTGTTCGGGCTGCCGGTGCTCGTCGCCGTCGCGTACCTGGAGCGGCGGCGCTTCGGTCCGCTGCCCGGCCGAACGATCGTGCTCGCGCTCGTCGCCGGGGTGTTCTTCGCCGGCGACCTCACGTTGTGGCACCACGCGATCGAGTACGTCGGGGCCGGCCTCGCGACGGTCCTCGGCAACCTCCAGGTCCTCGTCGTCGGCCTCGTGGCATGGGCGCTGTTGGGAGAGCGGCCCAGCCGGTCGGTGCTGCTGGCGCTGCCGATCGTCCTCGCCGGCGTCGCCCTGATCGCCGGTCTCGGTGGCAATGCCTACGGCAGCAATCCCGTGTTTGGCGTCGTCCTCGGCTTCGGGACTGCTCTCTGCTACGCGGGCTACCTCATCGTGATCCGGCGCGGCGGCGCAGACCTGCGGCGTCCGGCGGGACCGGTTGCGATCGCGACTGCCTCGACCGCGGCGACCGCGGCGATCTTCGGGCTCGTGACGGCCGACCTGGACTTGCTGCCCTCGCCGGCCAGCCTCGGCTGGCTCGCCCTGCTCGGGCTGACGTCGCAATCCGCGGGCTATCTCCTGATCTCGATCTCGCTGCCCCGGCTGCCGGCGGTGCTCACCTCGATGATCCTGCTCTCGCAGCCGGTCGCCACTGTCGCCCTGTCGATGGTCCTGCTCGGTGAAGCGCCGTCGCCGACGCAGCTCGCGGGAGTTGGCCTCGTGGTCGGCGGGATCGCGGTCGCGACGCTCGGCGGCCGCCCGGCAGCCAGGCAGCGTGCCCGTGCGCGGGCGCGGGTCCCCGCGGCCCGGGAGCCCTAGCCGGGCTGTTCAGGATCGATGGCGGCAGCCTGGCCATACGGCGCGAGGGCCGGACCCTCGAGCGGGCCATCGTCCGGCTCGTCGGCCATCATCGCGCCCCACTCATGGACGTGGCCGCCGGCGGGCTCTGACGGACCGTCGTACGGCGGCAAGTCGGCGCGTGGCGTCTCGCGATCGTGCGTCGTGCCCGGGTCGCCGAGAGCGATGAGCCGTTGCGGCACGCCCGCCGCGACCAGATCGCCCGGAATCGTCGGGGGCATCCGGTCCGGTGCGACCGCGCGCAGCGCGGGCAGGGCCTCGAGCGGCAGGAGCACCGGCCAGCCTGCCTCGTCGTCGAACGTCGGCGTCAGGAGGGCGCCGCCAGCGGGGCCGTGGGCCTCGATCATCGAGGTCACGGTCTCGGGCCCGACCCAGGCCATCCGCGATGGCCAGATGAACGCGCCGCTCGTCTCGCGGACGCTCTCGAGCGCGACCTCGATGCCGCGGACCATCTGACCGGCTGGGCCCATCTCGACCGGGGCCGGCTCGGCGAGGGTCACGGGACTGCCGGCGAGGGCCGTCGCGACCTTGCCTTCGGGATCGTGGGCGACGACGACGATCGGTGTCGCTCCACCGGACCACGCGACGTCGGCGATCCGCCGAACCGATGGCATGCCGTCCGCGTCGGCGAGCGCGGATTCGGGGCTTGCGGCGAGGATGATCGCGGCGACGGTCACCGGTCGATGCTAGCAGCCCCCCGCGGCTCCCGACGGGACGCGTTGGACATTCATGCGAGAATGGCCGACCCGCATTGCCTGGAGAACCGCCCGCCCGTGCCCACCGCCCCCAACCTCGCGATCCGCAGCGACCTGCGAAACATCGCCATCGTCGCCCACGTGGACCACGGCAAGACGACGCTCGTCGACGCGATGCTCCGCCAGACCGGGACCTTCCGCTCGAACGAGGCGGTGGTCGACCGGGTCATGGATTCGGGCGATCTCGAGCGCGAGAAGGGGATCACGATCCTCGCCAAGCAGACGACCGTGGACCACGGCGACGTCCGGCTGAACATCGTCGACACGCCGGGTCACGCGGATTTCGGTGGGGAGGTGGAGCGATCGCTCCTGATGGTCGACTCCGTCCTGCTGCTCGTCGACGCTGCCGAAGGACCGCTGCCCCAGACCCGCTACGTGCTCCAGAAGGCGATGGCCCGGCGACTGCCGGTCGTCGTCGCCCTGAACAAGATCGACCGATCCGACGCCCGCGCGAGCGAGGTCCTCGACGAGGTCTACGAGCTGTTCATGGACCTGGGCGCCGACGAGCACCAGATCGAGTTCCCGGTGGTCTACACGAATGCCAAGCTCGGGACCGCGACCAGGAAGCTCGATGAGCCGGGGACCGACCTGCGGCCACTCCTCGACATCCTCGTCGAGGTCACGCCGCCGCCGTCGTACACGCCGGATCACCCGCTCCAGCTGCTCGTGACGAACCTGTCGGCCAACGAGTACGTCGGGCGGATGGCGGTCGGGCGGATCTGGAACGGCACGATCCGAACAGGCCAGCGGATCACGGTCCAGCGCGAGGAGGCCGACGACACGGCGGGGACCGTGGAGCCGGGCCGGATCGTCACGCTCAACGGGACGGTGACCGCGCTCCAGACAGCGCACGGCATCGAGCGGATCGACATCGCCGAGGCGGGACCGGGCGACATCGTGTCGGTGGCGGGGCTCCCGGAGGTGACGATCGGCGACACGCTGACCGATCCGGCCGATCCGCGGCCGCTGCCGCGGCTCGACGTCGACGCTCCGACACTCAGCATGACGTTCGGGGTGAACACCTCGCCGCTCTCGGGGCGCGAGGGGAAATACGTCACGTCGCGCCAGATCAAGGCCCGGCTCGATCGCGAGACGCTCGGCAACGTCTCGATCGAGGTCCGCCCGACCGAGAGCGGCGATACGTTCGAGGTCCGCGGCCGGGGCGAGCTCCAGCTCGCGGTGCTCCTCGAACAGATGCGGCGCGAGGGGTTCGAGATCACGGCCTCGCGGCCCGAGGTCCTGCTGCGGACGGTCGACGGTCAGACCCAGGAGCCGTACGAGCGGATCACGATCGACATCCCGCCGGACTACATCGGCGCGGTCCAGGAGGCGCTCGCCGACCGGAAGGGCCGCCTCGAGCAGATGACGACCGACGCGGACGGGCGCGTCCGGATGGAGTTCGTGCTGCCGGTCCGCGGGCTCATCGGCTATCGCGGGCAGCTCCTGACCGACACGCGCGGGACGGCGCTGCTCCACCAGATCGGTGAGGGCTACGGGCCGTGGGCGGGCGAGGTGACGCATCGAACGAACGGCGTCCTCGTCGCCGACCGGAGCGGAACGTCGAACGCCTACGGGCTGTTCAACCTCGAGGAACGGGGCGAGCTGTTCATCGGCGCCGGCGTCGAGGTCTACGAGGGGATGATCATCGGGGAGTGCTCGCGATCCGGCGACATGAACGTCAACGCGACGAAGACGAAGCAGCTCACCAACATCCGAACGCACTCCCACGACGAGTCGCTGCGGCTCACGCCGCCGCGGCCACTCACGCTTGAGTCGGCGCTCGAGTTCATCGCGGCCGATGAGCTGGTCGAGATCACGCCGGCGTCGATCCGGCTCCGGAAGCGGGCGCTGTCGGAGCACGATCGGCGCCGCGAGAAGGGCCGCCAGGAGGACCTCAGCCGAGCCGTCGAGGCGTAGGCCCGCCTGCCCGCGGCTTGGTTCGCCCTTGGAACGCCCCACGTTCACATACGACGTGTTCTGCGATCGCGAGCCGTCGATTTCGGCCGAAATCCGTCGTTTCGGAACGCCGAGCGTGCCAAGACGTGCATTTCGACCCCTGATTCGCGTTCACCGCGTCGCGTACGAACGCCCCGCGTTCCAGCGCCTCAACGACCCGGCGCGGTCGACTCGAACAGGCACATCGCGCGGCCGCTCTTCTCCCAGGTGAATTCGCGCATCGTGTCGTGGACCTTCTCCGCGACGCGGCGCGAGGCGAGGTTCTCCGGGGCGACGATCGACACGACCCGCCCGAACCCCAACTCGCCAAGGACCAGGTCGCGGCAGGCGATGGCAGCCTCGGTCGCATAGCCGCGGCCCCACTCGCGCCGGACGATGTGATAGCCGATCTCCGGGACGAGCTCGCCCTCGACCGGCTGGAGCATCGGGCCGCAGTCGCCGAGGAGCGCGCCGTCGGCCGACCGCTCGACCGCCCACAGCCCGAAGCCATTGCGTTCATAGCTGTCCCGAGCCCAGGCGATCCAGCCCTCGGTCTCGGCGCGCGTCTTCGGCGCCGGATAGTGCTCCATCGCAACCGGGTCGCCAAGAACCTCGAGGAGCGCGTCGACGTCGTCGAGCGTGAGCTCGCGGAGCGTCAGACGATCGGTGTGGGCGACGATCCGCGGCGACAGACAAAGACACCCGGACAGCCTAACGGCCGTCCGGGTGATGCTCGCGCCGCTCACCGGCTGCGAGGGATTGGTTCCAACGCAAGTCTCCGCGAAGACGGGTTGCCGTCGGGTGCCTGCCCAGCAGGGAGGCATTGCGGGCGCCTTTCAGCGGCATAACAATCGGACGGCCGACAACGAGCTGATCGGCGGCGTGCGGAGCGACGCGGCGTACAATCGCGACCCATGGCGATCTACCTCGACCACGCCGCAACGACGCCCCTTCGGAGCGAGGCGCTCGACGCGATGCTCCCGTTCCTGACCGAGCAGTTCGGGAATCCGTCGTCGGCGCACGCCTTCGGTCGCAAGGCCCGGGCCGCCCTCGACGAGGCCCACGAGCGGGTCGCTACGCGCCTTCACGCCGAACCGCGCGAGATCATCTTCACGTCGGGCGGCACCGAGGCCAACAACCTCGCGATCAAGGGCGCGGCCTGGGCAGGCAAGGCCCGCGGCCACCGAATCGTGACGTCGCCCGTCGAGCACCACGCCGTAAGCCACACCCTCAAGTACCTCGAGCGGTTCGGCTTCGAGGTCGTCGAGGTGGCCGTCGACCGCTACGGGCGGATCGATCCGGACGAGCTGGACGCGGCGATCACCGACAAGACGATCCTCGTCTCGGTCATGCTCGCGAACAACGAGGTCGGGACAGTCCAGCGCGTCGCCGAGATCGCCCGCCGGGTGCACGCCCACAAGGGTGTCCTAATCGCAGTTGACGCCGTCCAGGGCGCGCCCTACATCGATCTCGACGTCGAAGCGCTCGGCGTCGACATGCTCTCGATCGCGGCCCACAAATTCGAAGGCCCGAAGGGGGTCGGGGCCCTGTACCTCCGCCACGGCACGCACATCCTCGCCCAGCAGCAGGGCGGCGAGCAGGAGCGGCACCGGCGGGCCGGAACGGAAAACGTCGCCGGCGCCGTGGGCCTCGCGGCGGCGTACGACCTCTCCTGCGAGGAGCGGCCCGAGACGGTCAAGCGGCTGCGCCGCCAGCGCGATCGGCTCAAGGAGGCCGTGCTGGCCGTCGAGGGCGCCGAGCTGACGGGCCATCCGAAGGAGCGCCTGCCGGGCCTGCTTTCGATCATCGCCCGCGACACCGACGGCACGTCGGTGACCCTGTCGCTCGATCTGGAGGGGATCGCCTGTTCGGTTGGCTCGGCGTGCACGACCGGCTCGACCGAGGTGTCGCACGTCCTGTCGGCGATGGGCTACCCGGACGAGGAGGCGCGAGGCGCGCTGCGGATGTCGCTCGGCCGGACGACGACCGATGCTGAAATCGACACGGCCTGCGAGGTGGTGCCGCGAGTCATTGCGTCGATGCGGCTGGGATCGGCGGCAGTCGCGGCCGACCCGCTCGGCCAGGGCGTGGGCGTGTGAGCCGGATCCTCGTCGCGATGTCCGGGGGCGTCGATTCGTCCGTCGCCGCGGCGCTCGTCAAAGAGCAGGGCCACGACGTCGTCGGGGTCTGGATGCGCCTCCACGACGTCGCTGACTCCTACTCGGAGTTCAAGAAGAGCTGCTGTTCGCTGGACGCGGCGGACGACGCGCGGCGGGTCGCCGGACAGCTCGGGATCCCGTTCTACGTAATGAACCTCGAGCGGGAGTTCGATGCCGGGGTCCTCCAGCCGTTCCTCGACGCGTACCTCGACGGCCGGACGCCGAGCCCGTGCGTCGACTGCAACACCTACGTGAAGTTCGGGGCCCTGCTGGGTCGGGCTCGCCACATGTACGACTGCGACGCGGTGGCGACCGGCCACTACGCGCGGCGCGTCGTCGGCGACGATGGCGTCGCGCGGCTTGCCCGCGCTCGCGACAGCGACAAGGACCAGACCTATTTCCTGTACGGGCTCCGCCAGGACCAGCTCGAGCACGCCCGATTCCCGCTTGGTGAGCTGACCAAGCCGGAGGTCCGGTCGGTGGCCCGCTCGCTCGACCTCGTGACGGCCGACAAGCCCGAGAGCCAGGAGATCTGCTTCGTCCCCGGCGGCGACTATCGCGAAGCGCTCCGAGAGCGCGCGGGCTGGCGGCCGGAGCCGGGACCACTGCTCGACGTCGGCGGCGACAGGGTGGGGGAGCACCGCGGGTCGGCGGCCTACACCGTCGGCCAGCGACAGGGGCTCGGCGTGGCGCTCGGCGAGCCGCGATACGTCAGCCGCATCGATCCGCTGAGCAACACGATCCAGCTCGGCCGCCGCGAGGATCTCGAGACGACGACGATCCCACTCGAGCGCGTCAGTTTCGTCGCCGGTGCGTCCCCGGACGCCAACTCGGACGGAACGTTCCGCGCGGAGGCCCGGATCCGCCACCGCGCGACGCCGATCCCGGCGACGATCCGTCCCGCGTCACCAGCAGAACCGGCCCGAGGCGGCCGCTGGATCGTCGAGACCGACGAACCCGTCTGGGCCGCCGCGCCCGGCCAGGCCTGCGTCCTGTACGACGGCGAGATCGTCCTCGGCGGTGGCCGGATCGCCCGCCCCGGCGCCGACGCCCCCGCGCTCCGGGCAAGCGCCTGATGATCGGCCCGGCGCCGATCCTCGCGTTCCTCGTCGGCCTCTTTCACACCGAGCCTGTACGTCCTCGTTCGCGGCTCGGCCGGCGGCCAGCTGCCGCTCCTGCTCGTCGCCGCCGTCCTTGGGGCGTGGGCGGGCGACGCGGTCGGGGCGCGCCTCGGCGATCGACATCCTCCGGATCGGCGACTTCCGACTACTGTCGGCCTCCGTCGTGGCGTGGATCGGGATCGCGTTCATCTCGATCGTCGCGATCCTCGGCCCACACGCGGAAGAAGGCCGGCCCGTGAGCGACAGCGATCCGCTCCTCACCCGGCTGACGAAGGCCGCCGAAGCCGCGACCGGCGACGATCAGCGCGCCGCCACGTTCGCGCGGGGCTTGGTTCTTGGAGCGCTCGTCGGCGCGGCGATCGCCGGTTCGACGCTCTGGCAGCGCCGCCGCCAGGCCGGCCCGGGTCTGCCGGCGCCCGATGCGCAGGGCGAGAAGCCGACAGGCGGCTCGTAGGCCTCAGCGCGCGAGAAGCACCGCGACGAGGGCGATGACCGCCGGGACCGTCTGGACGAACAGGATTCGGCGATTGACCGTGGCCGCGCCATAGAGGCCGGCGATCGCGACCGCCCCAAGGAAGAACAGCTTCACCTGGAAGCCCACCGGATCGGCTGCGATCACGCCCCAAACGAGCCCTGCGGCGAGGATCCCGTTGTAGAGGCCCTGGTTCGCCGCGAGCGTCGCGGACTGGTCGGCGAAGGCCTGGTCGGTCCCGAACGAACGGCGGCCTCGCTCCGTCCGCCAGAGGAACATCTCGAGGACGAGGATGTACACGTGGATGGCAGCCACGACCAGGACGAGAACGTTCGCGACGACGGGCATTTGGCACTCCTCAGGACGGCCGTTGCGGGACTGTAGCAGCCGGCGGGCGGCCGTCAGCCCGGCCGCCGGCCACGAGCCCGGGGACGCCCCGGTCCGTAGATCGGCCGTTCGGTACCATTGCGGCCGATGCCGAGTCCGCCCGTCACCCACGACGCAAGGATCAAGCCGCTGTCCTCGGCCGAGATCCGCCGGCGGTTTCTCGACTACTTCGAGGAGCGCGGTCACACGATCGTGCCCAGCGCGAGCCTCGTTCCGGCGGGCGACCAGACGCTCCTCTTCACGAACTCGGGCATGGTCCAGTTCAAGGACGTCTTCACCGGTGCCGAGAAGCGCTCGTACAACCGGGCGGCCGACTACCAGCGGGTCCTGCGCGTCGCCGGCAAGCACAACGACTTCGAGGAGGTCGGCCGGACGCCGCGGCACCACACGTTCTTCGAAATGCTCGGGCAACTGGAGCTTCGGCGACTACTTCAAGCGCGACGCGATCCTCTGGGCGTGGGGCTTCCTGACCAAGGACCTCGGGATCCCGGCGGAGCGGCTGGCCGCGACGACCTACACGGACGACGACGTCGCCTGGAACGTCTGGCGCGATGAGATCGGCCTGCCGCCGGAGCGGATGGCGAAGTGGGGCAACGTCGACGCCGGCGACGACAAGAACTTCTGGCGGATGGCCGAAACGGGCCCATGCGGGCCATGCAGCGAGATTCACTTCGACCGCGGTGAGCAATTCTCGGAAGGCCCGCGAGTGCATACCCGACCACAGCGAGACGTGCCCCCGCTGGCTCGAGATCTGGAACCTCGTGTTCATGGAGTTCGACCAGCGGCCCGACGGCCGCCACCCGCTGCCGTTCACGAGCGTCGACACCGGCCTGGGGCTCGAACGCCTGGCAAGCGTCCTGCAGCAGGTCCCGACGAACTACGACATCGACATCTTCCAGCCGATCCACGCCCGGATGCGCGAGCTGCTCGGCCACGATCCCGACGCGTTCGAGGCCGAGCGCTTCAGCTACCAGGTGATCGCCGACCACTCGCGGGCCGTCACGTTCCTCGTCGCCGACGGCGTGCTGCCCTCGAACGAGGGCCGCGGCTACGTCCTCCGCCGGATCCTTCGCCGCGCCGTCCGGCACGGCAGGCTCCTCGGCCGGCGCGAGCCGTTCATGGCCGAGACCGCCACGGTCGTCATCGACACGATGGGTGACGCCTACCCGCACCTGGTCGAGCGGCGGGACGAGATCCTCGCCGCGATCGGACGGGAGGAGGCCCAGTTCGGCCGGACGCTCGACGCGGGCACGAAGCTGCTCGAGGAGGCACTCGCCGGCGGTCGCGGCCACGGAGCGGACGGTCGGTCGCCGCGCCGAGGACTTGCCGCCGGACGCCCCGGTCCTGCCGGGCGACGTCGCGTTCAAGCTCCACGACACGTTCGGGTTCCCGTTCGACCTGACCGTCGAGCTGGCCGCCGAATACGGCGTTCGCGTCGACCGCCAGGGATTCGAGGCCGCCCTCGCCGAACAGCGCGAGCGGAGCAGGAGCGGCAAGAAGGCGGAGCTTTCGAAACAGGCGGAGGCCGGGGCGCTGTACGGGGCCATCCACGCCCGGGCCGGCGACACGGAGTTCCTGGGCTACGACGGCACGGAGGCACAGGGGCGCGTCGTCGCGATCGTCCGCGACGGCCTGGAGTTCGACGAGCTGACCGGCCAGGGCGAGGCGGAGGTCGTCCTCGATCGGACCCCGTTCTACGCGGAGGGCGGCGGCCAGATCGGCGACCGCGGCGAGCTCCGCGAGGCCGGTGGCGGCTCGCCGCTCTTCGAGGTGACCGACACGCAGCGGCCGCTCGGGGGCCTGATCGTCCATCGGGGAACGCTTCACGGGCGGCTCCGGGTCGGCGAGACGGTCGATGCCGTCGTCGACGCTGAGCGGCGCGCGCACACGATGCGCAACCACACGGGAACGCATCTCCTTCACCGGGCGCTTCGCAACGTCGTCGGGGAGAGCGCCCGGCAGGCGGGTTCGCTCGTCACTCCCGACTACCTGCGATTCGACTTCCCCCTGGATCGGGGACTTGAGCGCGACGAGCTCGCGGCGATCGAGGCGGAGGTGCGGCGGGTCATCCGCGACGACCGCACGGTGACGCCCAGCTTCATGACGATGCAGGAGGCGATCGACGCCGGCGCCGACGCGTTCTTCGACGAGAAGTACGGCGAGACGGTCCGAACGGTCCGGGTCGAGGGCTACAGCCACGAGTTGTGCGGCGGCACGCACTGCCGCGCGACGGGCCAGATCGGCGGCTTCGTCATCACCGGTGAGCGGTCGATCGGTTCGGGGATGCGGCGGATCGAGGCGCTGACCGGAGCCGGGGCGGACGCCTGGCTCGACGCGCGGCGCGCGACCCTCGAAGCAGCGACGGAGACCGCCGGCGCCCAGTCCGCCGAGGCGCTTCCGGACCGGATCCGGGCGCTCCAGGACGAGCTCCGCGAGACGCGGCGGCGGCTCAAGGCGGGCGGCGGGGCGGGGCTGCCGAAGCCCGGCGAGCTCGTCGCCGCTTCGCAGGAGGTAGCGCCGGGCGTGAGCCTCGTCAGCTTTGCCGGGCCGTACGAATCGATCGACGCGCTGAAGGCGGCGGCGAAGGACGTCCGCGGGGTGTTCGATTCGGGTGTCATCGCGCTCGGCCTCGACGCCGACGAGCCGCAGATCTTCGTGACGGTCAGCGACGATCTCGTCGGTCGGGGAATCTCGGCGGGGGACCTGGTCCGCGAGGCCGTCGGCGCGATCGACGGCCGGGGTGGCGGTCGACCCGAGATGGCCCAGGGCAAGGGCTCGCGCCGCGAGGGGCTGCCGGACGGGCTCGCCGCGATCGCCTCGGCCGTTCGCGCCCGAGCCGAAGCGAAGGCCTGAATGGCCTTCTGGCGGAAGATCCTCCAGCGGGACGGCGGCGAGTCGCTCGCGGTCTGTACGGCGCTCGACATCGGGACCGAGTTCGCCAAGGCCCTCGTCTTCGAGATTGGTGAGGACGGCCACGGGACGGTCCGGGGCGTCGGGCGGAAGCGCCAGGGCCTCAGCCACATGCAGTCCGGCACGGTCGCCGACATCGCGGCCGTCGTCGACAACTGCGCCGTCGCCCTACAGGAGGCCGAGGAGATGGCCGGCTTCCGGCCGACCCAGGTCGTCGTCGGGATCGCGGGCGAGCTCGTCAAGGGCTTCACGACGACCCACAGCCAGGAGCGCAAGAAGCCGGACCAGCCGATCAGCGAGTCGGAGCTCCAGAAGCTCATCGACTTCGTCCAGCGCGAGGCGCTCCGCGAAGCCGAACGCTCGATCACCTGGGAGACCGGCCTGCCGAACGTCGACGTCCGGCTCGTCCACGCGGCCGTCGTCGGGGCGGCGATCGACGGCTATGCGCTGACGAACCCGGTCGGGTTCCAGGGCCGGCACGTGAAGATCGGGATCTTCAACGCGTTTGCCCCGCTCGTCCATCTCGGCGCGCTGCAGAGCGTCACGTCGCAACTGGACCTCGAGCTCCTCGAGGTCGTCGCCGAGCCGTACGCCGTGGCCCGCGTCCTCGGCTCCGAATCGATCCGCCAGGCCGGGGCCCTGTTCGTCGACGTCGGCGGCGGAACGACCGATGTCGCCCTCGTCCGATCCGGGGGCATCGAGGGCACGCGGATGTTCGCCCTCGGCGGCCGCGCCTTCACGAAGTCCCTGGCGGATCGGCTCGATCTCCCGTTCCCGCGGGCCGAATCGGCGAAGGTCGATTACGCCCGCGGCCTCAACGTCGAGCGACGCGACGAGATCGCGAAGATCGTCGCCGACGACGTCGAGGTCTGGGCCGCAGGGGTCGAGCTCGTCATGGAGGAGCTGGGCGGCGGCGATCTGCTGCCGAGCCGGATCTACATCTGCGGCGGCGGCTCGCGGCTCCCGGAGATCCGCGAAGCGATCGCGGCCGAGCGGTTCTGGAAGCGCCTCTCGTTCGCCCGGCCGCCGGAGGTGGTCGTGATGGCGCCCGACCAGATCGAGACGATCTCCGATGCGACGAACCTCCTCGTCGACCAGCAGGACGTGACGCCGCTCGGGCTCGCCTACCAGGCGATCGAGCTCCAGACGACCGAGGATCCGCTCGACGCCGCCCTTCGGCGGGTCCTCCGGGCCATGAAGGTCTAGGCTCTCTCCGATGGCGAGCGGCACCGTTTTTCTCGACGTCGACGACGAAATCACCTCCGCGGCCGCCCGCATTCGCGGGTCAGAGGCGACGAAGGTCGCCCTCGTCGTGCCCTACGGCTCGCGGATCGCGACGTCGCGGATGAACTTCCGCCTCCTGTCGCGCGAGGCAGTCGTCAACAACCGGCGCCTGTCGATCGTCTCGACCGATCCGGCGACGCGGGCGCTCGCGGCTTCGGCCGGTCTGCCGGTCTTCGCGAGCGTCGCCGAATGGGACGCTGTTGCCGCCGGGATCTCGGGCGCCTCGGCGTCCGACGGGGCAGCGGCCGGGAGCCCGGAATCGTTGACAGGGCCTGCGAGCGGCGGGGCCGGCGGCTGCGACAGCGGCCACGGCGATCGCGGCGACGGACGCAGCGGCCACCAAGCCGGCCGCTCCCACCGCTTCATCGCGCCGAAAGGCCGCGAAGTCCGCGGGCCCGGAGCAGGCCACGCTGCCGTTGACGCCGGCACCCGCGGCGGCTGTCGTCGGCCCGGCCGTCCCGCGGTCGCCGTCGTCCGCGAGATCGCCTGCGCCATCGCCTCTCCCGTCGGCCCCGAGTCGCATCGTCGTGACGAGGAGCCGATCGCTCCCGTCGATCGGCGCCCCGGCCGTCGTCGCCGCTGCCGCCGCCGTGTTCCTCCTGGTCGTCGCCGGCGGTCGGCGCGCTCCTCTTCCTGCCCTCGGCCGAGATCGTCGTGACGCCGCGCCCGGAGGGGATCGGCCCGATCGCCCTCGTCGTCCGGGCGGATCCCGACATCACCTCCCCGAACGCCGCGGAGAACCTCGTGCCTGCTCAACGCCTCGACGTGCCGGTCTCCGCGTCGGACACGTTCCCCGCGACGGACAAGCGTATCGAGCAGGCGCCGGCAAGCGGCAAGGTCACGTTCCAGAGCTTGAACACGGGCTCCGAGAACACGATTCCCAAGGGCAGCGTGGTCTCGACCGAGGGAGGCATCGCCTTCCAGACGACCGCGACCTTGACCCTGCCGAGGGCCAAGGTCTTTCCGCAGTTCGAGCCCTCCAGCGGGACCGTCGGTGTGGTGGCGGTCAAGTCGGGAACGGCCGGAAACGTCCCGGCGAATGCGATCACCGTCGTCCCGAAGACCGAGGACCCCACGTTGACCAAGGTCCGGAACCCCAACGCCACAGCCGGCGGCACCCACAAGGAGTTCCCGCGGATCGGGCAGGAGGACGTCGACGGCGCGATGGTGGCGCTGCAGGCGAAGCTCTCCGACGCGTTCGAAGCCGCCCTGGCCGATGGTGCCGGCGCCCCGGCGAACGCGACCGTCTTCGCCGAGACGGCCGAGCTCGGCGACTCCACGCCGACGGTCGATCCGGCGACGCTGGTCGGCAAGGAGGTCGAGTCGTTCGATCTCGGCCTCGACGGCCAGCGGGACGGTGATCGCGGTCGACGCTTCGCCGGTCATGGCGATCGCCGAGGCGCGGCTCCTCTCGAACGTCGGCGCCGACCATCGCCTCGTCGAGGGCTCCGTCGAGATCGTCCCGGGCAATCCGACGGTCACGGGCGGCGAGGTGTCGTTCCCGGTGACCGCCAGGGCCACACGCGTCCCGCTCCTCGACGCGGCGAAGCTGCTGACGCTCGTCAAGGGCCGGACCATCGACGAGGCGCGCTCGATCCTCGCCCAGTTCGGCGACGTCGTGATCACGCCCTGGCCGGAGTGGGTCACGTCGATTCCGGGACTCGACTCGCGGGTCACGATCGAGATCGTCGGCCAGACCGACGGGGCATCTGACGGCTCACCATCGCCGTCCGGGTCGGCGCGGCCGTCGATCTCGCCACGAGCCTCCCAGACCGCGAAACCATCGGCGCCGTCCGAGCTCTCGGCGAGCGGCCTGCCCGTCGCCAGTCCAGCACCGTGACGCGGATTCTCGGGGCGGATCTCGGCGAGAGGCGGATCGGGCTGGCGGTGGCGGACCGCGACGGGGGACTGGCCACGGCCCTCGTCACAATCCGCCGCTCGACGACCGCGCAGGAAGCTGCAGCGATCGCGCGAATCGCGATCGAGCAGGACGCCGACGAACTCGTCGTCGGGCTGCCGCTCCACGCGTCGGGCGCGGCCGGAACCCAGGCGGAGATCACCCGCGACTGGGTCGCTGCGCTGGAACCGCTCGTGGGCCTCACAATTACCCTGCGCGACGAGCGGCTCTCGAGCCACCTCGCGGAGGCGCGCGTCGGACCGATGAAGCGGGGACGCTCGGGTGGCCCGCCGAGCCGGACCCAGCGAGACGCCCACCGTGGGCGGGTCGACCGCGAAGCGGCCGCGATCATCCTCCAGGATGAGCTCGATGCCCGAGCGGCGGCCCAGGCCAACCCGGCGACCCACGCGGACCCGGCGGACCAAGCGATCGCGACGACCCATGCGAACCCGGCGACCCACGCGGACCCTGCGAACCCGGCGGATGGGGGAGCAACGACTCACGAGGACATGGAGAGCACACGATGACCCTCCGCTCCGGCGGACGCCCCAGGGACGCACGGCAGGCCCACCCGATGGTCGAGGAGAGGCAAGAGGAGGCGTGGGAGCCGGAATATCGGCGACAGCCCGGGAACGGGCATGGATCGAACGGCGGAGGCTATGGCCGGCGCGGCCGGAACGGCGATGGGCGCGGCGGCGGAGTCATCAGGTTCCTGCTGTTCGCGCTGATCCTCGCCGCGATCGTGCTCGCGGCGCTGGTCACGGTCCTGCGGCCCGTCGTTCGGGGCGCCGTGATCGGCTGGGCGGCCGATAACCCGGGCGCCCTCGACGTGCCGTTCGTGGCCGACCTCGTCAAGGAGGACCTCGGCAAGAAGCTCACCGACCCGGCATCGGACGACACCGAACAGGTGACGTTCGTCATCGGCTCCGGCGAGAACGCGACGACGATCGCGGCGAAGCTCGAGGAAGAGGGCTTCGTCCAGGATCGCCGCGCGTTCGTCTACATCGCCGTGAAGCGCGAACTCACCTCCAAGCTGAAGTCGGGCGAATTCATCCTTCGCCGCTCGATGACGCCCGATGAGATCGTCACCGCGCTCCTCGCGCCGCCGGCGGTGCCGTACGTCGAGATCAAGCTCCGGACGGGCCTCCGCCTCGAGCAGGTGACGGCCCTCCTCCAGACGATCGACGGCCTGAAGATGGATCCGCGCGAGTTCTACGATCTCGCGACCCACCCGACGCCGGAGCTCCTCGCCGACTACGAGTGGCTGGATCTCCCGGACGGCGCCTCGCTCCAGGGATACCTCTGGCCGGCGACCTATCGCGTCCTGCCCGACACGACCGGCGAGGAGCTGGTGCGACTCATGCTCGATCGCTTCCAGACTGCGATCGAGGGCCGGATGAACGTCCCGGCCGAGCGCGGAATGACGTTCCGCGAGGTGCTGTCGCTCGCCTCGATCGTCGAGCGCGAGGCCATCCTCGACGACGAACGGGCGCTGATCGCGGGCGTCTACCAGAATCGCCTCGACGGAAAGCTGGGCCACAAGCTGCTGCAGGCCGACCCGACCGTCATCTATGCCTACGACACGGTCCAGCTCAGCGAGCGCGAGTTCGAGACCTGGCGCGAGTACATCTTCTGGGCCGTCCCGAAAGACATCGGCATGTCGGAGATCACGCTGCCCGAGGAACTGCAGGGCTACCAGACCTACCAGAACCCCGGCCCCATCCCTGGCCCGATCTGTACGCCGACCCTCGCCTCGATCGATGCCGCGCTCGCTCCGGACACGGCGGAGGGCTACGTGTTCTTCCTGGCCAAGAACGACGGATCTGACGGCCACGCCTTCGCCCGGAACCAGGCGGAGCACGACGCCAATCGCGAGAAGTACGGCTACTGATGGCCGACCGCAAGACGGGGCTGCCGAGCCCCGCCGACTTCGCGGCACCGCCGACCGCCGCCGATCACGCCCGTTGGGCCGAGTCGGACCGGGCGGCCCGGCCGGCCCGGCTCGCCCGCGTTCGGGCGAGGTTCGCTCAGCACGGCGTCGAGGCCTACTTCGGCGTCCGCCGCGAGAACACGCGCTACCTCACCGGATTCGTACTCGGCGAGGGCGAGGAGAAGGTCGCGGGCCACTCCGGCCAGTTCCTCGTCGGCGGGAGCGACGTCGTCGTCCTGGCCGACTCGCGCTACACGATCCAGGCGGGGCAGGAGGCGACCGGCGCCCGAATCGAGGACGCGGGGTACGACCTGCCGGAGAAATGGCGATCGCTCGTGGCGTCGGTCGGGGCGAAGCGGGTGGCTGTCGAGGCCGGGTTCGTGTCGCACGCGCTGTGGCGGCGGCTCGAGGAGGCCGCGCCGGACGTCGAGCTGGTCCCGGTCGAGGGCTGGATCGAGGCCGATCGCGAGATCAAGGAGCCGGCCGAGGTGGAGCGGATCGCGGCGGCCTGCGCGGTCGCCGACCGGGCACTCGCGTCGCTGCTGCCGAAGATCCAAGCCGGGCGCCACGGAAGCCGCGCTCGCGCTGGAGCTCGAGTGGCTGCTCCGGACCGGCGGCGCGGAGGCCGTCGCCTTCGACCCGACCTGCCTCGTCGGCCCCAAGGCAGCCCTGCCGCACGGATCGCCGGGCGAGGCGCCGGTCACGAGCGGATCGGTCGTGCTCTTCGATTTCGGGGCGCAGGTGGCGGGCTACCGGAGCGACATGACGCGGACGCTGTTCGTCGGCGAGCCGTCGGAGCGGGACGCCGCGGTGTACAAGCTCGTGGCCGCGGCGCAGGCCGGCGCGATCGAGCAGCTCGAGGCGACCCTCGACGGAGATCTGGATCTGCCGTCCGGGCGCGACCTGGACGCCCTCGCTAGGGAGCTGATCGAGGCCGACGGCCGCTGGCCGGCGTTCGGCCACGGGCTGGGTCACGGGATCGGGCTCGCGACCCACGAACGGCCGTCGCTCAGTCGTTCCGCCACCGACGCCCGGTTGCCCTCGCCGACGGTGTTCTCGGTCGAGCCCGGCATCTACCTCGAAGGCGAGACTGGCGTCCGGATCGAGGATCTCGTGTTCCTCGACGCAAGCGCCGGCAAGCGTCGAGCGCCTGACGCTGTTCCCGCGCGAGCCGATCGTCGTCGGCGTCTGACGGCAGTCACGAAGTCGTCCGCTACAATCGGCGACCCCGCGCCCACCGGCGACGCTCTAGGAGCCCACAACCGACATGATCAGCACCGGCGATTTGCGCAAGGGTGTCGCCATCGAGCTCGACGGGGAGCTCTGGCAGATCCTCGACTACCACCACATCAAGATGGGCCGCGGCTCGGCCCAGGTCCGGATCACGCTCCGCAATATCAAGCGCGGCCAGACGGTCGAGCGGTCGTTCCAGGCCGGGACGAAATGGCCGCGCGCCTCGATGGAGAAGCGCCCCGTCCAGTTCCTCTACCGCGATGGCGACGACTTCCACTTCATGGACAACGACACGTACGACCAGTTCGTGCTGTCGGCGGCGCAGCTCGGCGAGGCGGCGCAGTACATGAAGGACGGGATGACGCTCGATCGGACGAGCTACCAGGGCGAGACGATCGGCGTCGAGCTGCCGGTGACCGTCGACCTCCAGGTGACCGACACCGAGCCGGGCTTCGCTGGCGACACCCAGAGCGGAGCTCGCAAACCGGCGACGACCGAAACGGGGCTCGTCGTGACCGTCCCGATCTTTGTCAACGCAGGCGACACGATCCGGGTCGACACCCGAACTGGGGAGTACCAGACGCGGGTCTAGCGCAGTGGCGACGGCCGGTCGGCAACGGCCGGTGCGTGGAACGCCTACTGGTCCGACGAGCCAAGGACCGCAGATTCGCGCGCGAAGGCGCTCGCGGGCTCGTTTGGAACGCCCGGCGACCAACGGCGAAGGGCCCTTTCGGCGACGTCTCGATGGATCGCCGCCCGTTGGAACGTGGCGTGTTCCAAGCCTCTTCGATTGTCCGCGAGGAGACAACGCGAATGACGGTGGGTCGCAGGGCCTCCTCGCCGGTTGTCACGCGAGGAGGGCAACGAGCGAAGGAGACCGGCTGACGCCTCTGGCGGCATCCCGTTCGCTCGTTGTCACGACGAGGGCACAGCGGGCGCCCGCGACGTCGCGTCCGGGAACCGGCGATGATGTGCGGGTGACCATTCCGGACCGCCCCGACGGCCTGCTCCCGCCCTGGGACGCGAACGCGGCCGAGGACACGAGCGCGACCGCCGGCGCGATGCCGCACACGTCGCTCACGCCGCCCGGAACATTCGGCCTCCGGATCCTCGGTGTCAGCGAGGTCACGAATGCCGTTCGGGATGCGATCCGAGCGCACGAAGGGCTGCGTGACGTGTGGGTCGAGGGCGAAGTCGGCCGGGTGACCGTCAGCTCGGCGGGTCACGCGTACTTCACGCTCAAGGACGAGCGCAACGCGCTCCAATGCGTCTGGTTCCGCGACGAGCGCGTCCGCTCGGCGTTCCAACCCCAGGCCGGCCTCCGGATCGTCGCCCACGGCCGGGTCGACCTGTTCGAGCCGCAGGGAGCGCTCCAGCTCTACGTCGAATCGATCCAGCCCGCGGGCTTCGGCGACCTGACGCTGCGCTTCGAGGCGCTGAAGGCGCGACTCACCCAGGAGGGCCTGTTCGACACCGGCCCGGAAGCGCCCGCTCCCGGCGCGCCCGACGACGATCGCGGTCATCACCAGCCCGACCGGCGTCGTCTGGCGCGACATCGGCCATGTCCTGGCGCGCCGCTGGCCGCTGACGCAGGTCGTCCTCGTCGCCTGCAAGGTCCAGGGCGAGGAGGCGCCGGCGAGCATCGTGTCCGCGTTCCGGCGCCTCGAGCGCTGGATCGAGCAGAGCCAACGCGAAGGGCGGCCGGACGACGCTCCGCAGGTGACGATCCTCGCCCGCGGCGGCGGCAGCCTCGAGGACCTGTGGTCGTTCAACGACGAACGCGTCGTCCGGGCGGTCGTCGCCCACAGCGTGCCCGTGGTCTGCGGCGTCGGCCACGAGGTCGACGTGACGCTCGCCGACTTTGCCGCCGATGTCCGCGCCCCGACGCCGTCCGCGGCCGCAGAGCTGGTCGTACCGGATCGCAGCGAGTGGGAGAAGGCCTTCCGCCGCGCGAGCGAGCGGATCGCGTCGGCCGCGGGCGGACACCTCGCGACGCTGCGACGCGACCTCGACGCTGAGCGGCGCGCCCTCGCCCGTCTCGACCCGCTGGCCCAGCTCGCCGCATCGCGCGAGCGAGTCGGACTGCTGCTGGATCGAGGCGTCCGGGCGGTCGATGTGGCGCTCGGGCGGCGCCGAGTCGCGCTCGACGCGGCGGCCGCGGCCCTGCCGCAACTCGCCACGGCCCGAACCCGCGCGAGCGCGATCCGACCTCGACGCGGCGGCGGCCGCCCTCGCCGTCCTCGATCCGCAGCGGACGCTCGAACGCGGCTACGCGATCGTGCGGCGGACGGCCGACGGGGCGATCGTCCGCGCCCCTGGCGAGGCGCCGCCCGCCACGCCGCTGAGGCTTCGCGTCGCCGAGGGCGAGATCGCGGCTACGGTCGACCCACCCGGGTGACGGAGCTCATCGTGTTCTTCGCCTTGGTGGCGGTCGTGGCCGTCGTCGGGATCCGCCTTGGTATGCTCGTCGCACCCCGGCTCACACGCTGGACCGAGCGCGACGAGCAGGACGAAGACGAGCCCATCGAGGAGCCACGTGACGACGGACCAGGCTGACACGATCGCCGCGCGAGATTGCCGCCCTCCCGTTCGATGCCGCCTTCACCGAGCTCCGGCAGGCGATCGAGGAGCTCGAGGCCGGCGGGCTCGCCCTCGAGGAGACGATCGCCCGGACCGAACGCGCAGTCGCCCTCCAGCGCCACTGCGAGCGGCTCCTCAACGACGCGGAGCTCAGGGTCAAGCAGCTGCTGACGCGACCCGGCGGCGGTCTCGAGGCGCGCGACCTGGCGACCGTCGAGGACGCCGGCGACAGCAACTAGGCGGCATCTAGCGGCTAGCGACCGCCGGCGGGATGTTGTGGTTGAAGCGGAACACGTTGTCGGGGTCGTAGCGGCGCTTGACCTTCGCCAGTCGTTCGAACCGCTCCGGCCCGAACGCCGCCCGGACCCGCTCCGCCGGTTCGTCCATCGCGTAGTTGCCGTACCCGGCGCCACTGAATGACGACGGACTGAGAGAGTCCACGACCCGCCGGGCCCAGCCGATCATCGTGCTCGTCGTCCGACGGATCCTCCCAGACGGCGATCGCGGAGACGTTCCAGCGCGCTTCACGCTGCCCGAACGCCGCTCCGCCGGCCGGCTCCGACCGGGCGCGGCCCGTGATCGCCTCGAGGAGCATGAACGACATGCCGGGCGGGCTCGTCTCGAGGGCGGTAGCCACCGCATCGATCGCAGCCGCGTCCAGGTCGCGAACAAAGTGGCCCTTCCAGTAGTGCCGCAGGCCGAAGGGCAGGATCCCGCTGCTGGCCTGGACCTCGAGGTAGGTGCACGGGTTGATGTCGCCTGATGCCCCCGGAAGCGCGCGAAGCGACCGGATCGCTACCTCCACGGCCTCAGGCGTTCCCTGGTAGATGACGGTGATCCGGAACACCGGCGGAGCGGTCGCGGGATCGGGCTCGATGCCGTCGACCTTCTCGAACGTCGGGCCGCCGACGAACATGACGAGCTCGTGGCGGAGCCTCGTCGTGCGAGATCGGCGACGACCTCCAGCCCCGCCCGGGCGTGCTCGAGCGGGACCGTGATGTCGCCCGACTGGATCGGCCCAAGGGGATGGAGGGCGAACTCGAACTCGGTCACGACGCCGAAGTTGCCGCCGCCGCCGCGAAGCGCCCAGAGCAGCTCGGGGTCGCCGTCCTCGCCCGCGATCACGACCGATCCATCCGCGGTGACTACCTCGGCCCGGACGAGGTTGTCGCAGGTGAGCCCGAGCGTGCCCATCAGGAAGCCGATCCCGCCGGTGAGCGTCAGCCCGCCGATCCCGGTATCGCCGAACGTGCCACCGGTCGTCGCCAGGCCGTGCGCCGTGGTCGCCAGGTCCACGTCCTCCCACAGGGCACCGCCCTGGGCACGCGCGATCCGGCGCTCGGGATCGACTTCCACGCGGCGCATCTCGCGCAGGTCGACGACGAGCGCGCCGTCGGCGACGGCGTGGCCGGCAACGGAATGGCCACCCCCACGGACCGCGATCGGAAGTCCCGCGCCGCGGGCGGCTTGCACAGCCGCAACCACGTCGTCAGTCGACCGGCACTGGATGATCGCGGCGGGTCGCCGATCGATCGTCCCGTTGAACGTCACGCGAGCCGCGTCGTAGCCGTCGTGATCCGGTCGGATCACCGTGCCGGCGATCCGATCGAGGCCCGGCCAGACGCATCCATTCTCGTCATGTCGCCACGATGCATCGTTCCGGATCGGTGTCAAGATGTGTCTCACATCGCCACATGCGACCTTGGAAAGGATCCGCGTGCCCATTCTCCCGACCCTTCACGGTCCTGCCGACCTTCGCGGCCTGACCCAGGCCCAGCTCGAACAACTCGCCGCCGAGATCCGCGAGACGATCATCGCGACCGTCGCGACGACCGGCGGCCACCTCGGTAGCTCGCTCGGCGTCGTCGAGCTCGACGATCGCGCTCCATCGCCTTCTCGAGTCGCCGCGCGACCGGATCGTCTGGGACACCGGCCACCAGGCCTACCCGCACAAGCTGCTGACCGGCCGCTTCGAGCGGTTCGGAACGCTGCGATCGGTCGGCGGCGTCGGCGGCTTCCCGCGACGGTCCGAGTCGGAGCACGACGTCTTCGACGGCGGGCACGCCGGGACCGGGCTGTCGATCGGCCAGGGGCTGGCGACGGCACGGGACCTGCGCCACGGCCTCGAGCGGATCGCCGTCGTCGTCGGCGACGCGGCGATCACGAGCGGCCTCAGCCTCGAGGCGCTCAACGACATCGGCCAGCGCAAGACCCAGCTCCTCATCGTCCTCAACGACAACGAGATGTCGATCAGCCCCACGGTCGGTGGCCTGTCGAAGTACCTCAGCCAGATCAAGCTGTCGGGGACCTGGCAGTCGAGCAAGACCGCCTACGACGAGCTCGTCGGCCGGATCCCGGTCGTCGGCCCGACCGTCCGCGAGCTGAGCCAGCGGCTTCGCGCATCGGTCGTCAACTTCGTCCAGCCGGGCCAGCTGTTCGAGGACCTCGGGATCACCTACATCGGGCTCGTGCCCGGTCACGACATCCGGGCGCTCCTCTCGACGTTCAGCCAGGCGCTCGAGCTGAAGGGCCCGGTCATCGTCCACGTCCGGACCCAGAAGGGTCGAGGCTTCACGCCGGCCGAGACCGACCAGATCGGCTTCCACGGCGCGGCCCTCCCGCCGATGGCGTTCCCGCGACGAACGGGAACGGGGCCACGGCCGGCTCGACCGGCGACCGCGCCGCGCCGGCGGTCACCGCGAAGTCGTCGATGCCGACCGAATCGATGGCCGACGACGCCGCGCCGCCGACCGCGGTCGCCGACGCCGAAGAAGCACCCGAACTACACCGCCGTCTTCGCCGCCGAGCTGATCGAGCTTGCCCGGACCGACCGCCGGATCGTCGGGATCACGGCCGGCATGCCGACCGGGACGGGCATGTCGAAGTTCCAGGCGGCGTATCCCGGAGCGGTTCGTCGACGTCGGGATCGCCGAGCAGCATTCGATGGCCCTCGCGACTGGCCTGGCGATGGGCGGCATGCGGCCGGTGGTCGCGCTCTACTCGACGTTCCTCCAGCGCGCCTTCGACCAGACGGTCCACGACGTGTGCCAGAACGACCAGCCGGTCCTGCTCGCGGTCGATCGCGCCGGGCTCGTCGGGGAGGACGGGACGAGCCACCAGGGGATGTTCACGATCCCGGCCCAGCGGCAGCTCCCGAACCTCGTGATCGCGTCGCCGAAGGACGAGCAGGAGCTCCGGTCGCTGCTCCGGACCGCGCTCGCCCAGGATCACCCGTTCGCGCTCCACTACCCGCGCGACCCGGGGTTCGGCCTGGCACCGAACGAACCTGAGCTCCTGCCGATCGGCCGCGGCGAGGTCCTGCGGGAGGGGACTGACCTGCTCTTCGTCGGGTTCGGCCCGATCGTCGCCCGCGCCGCTCGAGGCAGCCGATGCGCTCGCCGCCGACGGCTGGTCGATCGGCGTGATCAACGCCCGCTTCGCGAAGCCGCTCGACCGCGACCTGATCCTCGACCAGGCGCGCGGCAAGAAGCTCGTCGTGACGTTCGAGGAGAGCGTCGAGACGGGCGGGTTCGGATCTGGCGTCCTCGAGGCGATCGAGGAAGCCCGACTGACGGATGCGGCGCTGCGCGACGTGCGCGTCAGCATCATCGGGATCCCCGGCGGCAGGTTCGTCGACCACGGCTCCGTCACGGACCTGCGCCGGATGCTGCGGCTCGACGCGGCGGGCCTCGCCGCCCAGGTTCGGCGAGACACTGGTCGCGATCGGCGCTCGTGGCGCCGGGGACGCCTGCGGTCGGGCCGCGTCGCGACGGGGTAGCGCTCCGCCTGGTGAGCCGCGGTGAAGCGGGCTGTGCCACGATAGTCGGGTGAGCCCGACCTCCACGTCCACTGGGAAATCGGCCCGTCGGCGTCTCGATCAGCTCCTCGTCGAGCGGGGTCTCGCCGAGACGCGTGCGAAGGCCCAGGCGCTCGTGCTCGCGGGTCGGGTCAGGGTGGGGGAGGGCGATGGGGCACGCCTCGACCGCAAGGCGGGCGACCTGGTCGACGCGACGACGCCGCTGGCGCTCACGGAACGGGACCCGTACGTCAGTCGTGGCGGCCACAAGCTCGCGGCGGCGCTCGACGCGTTCGGGATCGACCCGGCCGGTCGCGTCTGCCTCGACGTCGGCGCGTCGACCGGCGGCTTCACGGACGTCCTGCTCCAGCGCGGCGCGCGTCGCGTGTACGCGGTCGACGTCGGCCGGGGCCAGCTCGCCGATACCCTTCGCCGCGACGAACGGGTCGTCTCGATGGAGCGCACGAACGCCCGAACGCTCGCGCCCAGGCTCCCTGCCGGAGCCGGTCAGCCTCGCCGTCATCGACGTCTCGTTCATCTCGCTCGGGCTCGTCCTCGGGCCCGTCGCCTCGACGCTCCAACCCGGCGCCGACGCCCCGATCGTCGCCCTCGTCAAGCCGCAGTTCGAGGCCGGCCGGGGCAGGACGGACCACGGCGTCGTCCGGGACCCGGCGATCCACCGGGAGGTGCTCGAACGGGTCGTGGCGGGCGCCGTGGAGGTGGGCCTGGGCGCGCGGGGCGTCATCGCCTCGCCGATCCTCGGGCCGGAGGGCAATCGCGAATTCCTCGTCCATTTCCAGGCCGGCCCGTCGTGCGCCGAGATCGACGACCTGATCCGCGAGGTAACCGCGGCGTGAGCGTCGCCCGGATCGGCTTCGCCTACAACCCGACGAACGAGGCCGCGGTCGAGCTCCGCGAGCGGGCCGCCGGCTGGTGCAGGATGCACGGGATCGAGCACTGGGCCGCCCAGGCCCAGGAGTTCGATGCGCTCGTCGCCGAGCTGCCGAAGACCGACATCCTCGTCGTCCTCGGTGGCGATGGGACGTTCCTGCGAGCGGCCCGCGCGGTCATCGAGGTCGATGTGCCGCTGCTCGGGCATCAACCTCGGCAAGGTCGGCTTCCTGTCGAAGGCGGAGGCGACCGAGCTCGAGGCGGTCCTCGGGAGGCTCGTCGCGGGCGAGTACACGATCGACGAGCGGATGGCGCTCGAGGCGCGGATCCTGCCGGCGGGACGCGAGAGCTCGGGACCCGCCCACCACGCCCTCAACGACGTCGTCGTCGCCCGCGGAGCGCTCGCTCGCGTGTGCCGGCTCGACGTGGCGATCGGACCCTCGCACCTGGCGACGTTCATCGCGGACGGTCTCGTCGTCTCGAGCCCGACCGGCTCGACCGGCTACTCGTTCAGCGCGGGCGGCCCGGTCGTCGACCCGCTGAGCCGGAACCTCATCGTGACCCCGATCGCCGGCTACCTGTCCGCGATCCGATCGGTCGTCGTCGGCCCGAAGCAGATCGTGCGCTGCCGCGTCGTCGACGCTCACGAGGCGCTCGTCAGCATCGACGGCCGCGAGGACATCCCGATCGCCGTCGGCGACGTCGTCGAGGTCCGGGCCCTGGACCGCCCGATCCGCCTCGTCGAGCCGAAGGGCGCCCAGCCGTTCTGGGATCTGTTCCGCCACAAGGTGGAACTGCTGCCATCGTGAGCGCCGGCCGGCTCCTCGAGATCTCCGTCGCCGACCTCGCCCTGATCGAGCGGCTGCGGCTCGAGCTTGCTCCCGGCCTGAACGTCTTCACCGGCGAGACCGGCGCCGGCAAGAGCCTCCTGATCGACGCCCTCGGGCTCGCGACGGGTGCCCGGGCCGACACGACCCTCGTCCGGCACGGGGCGGAGACGGCCCGGGTCACGGCGCTCTTCGACCGCATGCCGGAGCCGCTCATCGCCGTCCGGGAGGTCGCGGTCAGCGGCCGATCGACCGCTCGGCTCGACGACGAGCCGGTGACCGCGGCGCGCCTGGCGGACGTCGCGGGGGCGCTCGTCGAGATCCACGGCCAGCACGACCAGCAGCGGCTGCTCGACGAGCGCTGGCAGCGCGACCTGCTCGACGCGTTCGGCGGCCACGCCGCGCTGCGCGGCGCCATGGCCGAAGCCGTCGATCGCTGGCGGGCGAACCGAGCGGCGCTTGCGGAGCTCGAGCTCGACCCGCGCGAGCTTGCCCGGCGGCTCGAGCTGAGCGAGCACGAGGCAAATGAGATCGCGGCCGCGCGTCTGCGACCCGGCGAGGCCGCGGAGATCCGCGGACGCCTCGAGGCCGCGCAGCACGGCGAGGCGATCGCCCGAAGCTCATCGACGCTCCACGACGCGCTCGTGGCCGAGGAGGGTGGCGCCAGGGAATTCGTCGCGGTCGCCCTGCGCGAAGCCCGTGCCCTCGCCCGGCTCGACGCGCGATTCGAACCGCTCGCCGAACGGCTCGAGGGGCTCGAGGCGGATGTCGCGGACGTCGCGTCGACCGCCCGCGAGCTGTCGGAGGCCGTCGACCACGACCCGGCCGAGCTGGCCCGGCTCGAGGAACGGCTCTCGACGATCTTCGGGCTCGAGCGGCGCTACGGTGATGACGAGGCCGCGGTCATCGCCCATGGCGAGCGGGCGGCTGCGGAGGCGGAGCGGCTGCGAAGCCTGGACCAGGAGCGGGCGACTCGCCAGGCGGAGCAGGCACGGCTGCTCGTCGCCGTCGCCGAGGCCGCCGAGGAGCTGTCAGGTGCCAGAACCCAGGCTGCGCGAGCGCTGAGCGCCGAGGTCGGCGGCGTGCTCGAGGAGCTGGGCTTTGCCGCGGGTGTCTTCGAAGTGGTCCTCGGCCGGCGACCCGCGGGCCGCGACGAGCCGGCGGTCGAGATCGGCGGCGACGCGATCGCGTTCGATGGATCCGGGATCGACGAGGTCGTCTACCGCCTGGCGCCGAACCCGGGCGAGCCGCCGCGGCCACTCGCCAAGATCGCGTCGGGCGGCGAGATGAGCCGCGTCGCCCTGGCGATCAAGCAGGTCCTCGCGGCCGCGGACGAGACACCGACGCTCGTCTTCGACGAGGTCGACACCGGCATCGGCGGCCGGAGCGCGGATCCGATCGGCCGAAGCCTGTGGACGCTGGCGCGTCGCCACCAGGTCCTGTGCGTCACGCACCTGCCCCAGATCGCGGCCCACGCCGACGCTCATTTCCAGATCACGAAGCGCGAACGCGACGGCCGGACCGTGACCGAGGTCACCGCGCTGGATCGCGACGGCAGGATCGGCGAGCTGGCCCAGATGCTGACCGGGAGCGGCGGCGGGTCGACGGCCGTGGCCTCGGCCGGCGAGCTCCTCGACCGGGCGGAGGGCTGGCGTGCGGCGGCAGCGACGCGAGGCTGACGCCTGACGTGGCGGCCCCGACCACGCTCGATCGCGCCGTCGCCGACTTCCTGACGTATCTCCGGGCCGAGCGAGGGCTCTCGCCGGCCACGATTCGCGCCTACCGCGGCGACCTCGACGACTTCGCGTCCGCCCGGGGCAGCGCCGCCGAGTGGGACCGGACGCCGGATGCGGCGCTCCGCTATCTCGCCGCGCGGACGCGCCGCGGCCGGCCGCACGATCCGGGCCTCGCCCCGACCTCGCTCCGCCGACGTGCGGCGAGCATCCGCGGCTTCTACCGCTTCGCGTTCGGCGAGGGGCTGATCCGCGTCGACGTCGCCCAGCACATCGACCTGCCTCGCCAGCCCCGGCTGCTCCCGGAGACGCTCACGATCGACGAGGTCGACCGGCTCCTCGAGGCGGCGCCGGATCTCCGCGGCCGGGCGCTCCTCGAGCTCCTCTACGCGGCCGGGTTGCGGATCAGCGAGGCGCTCGGGCTCGACGTGGAGCAGCTGTCGGTCGACGGGGCATTCGTCCGGGTCATCGGCAAGGGCGACCGCGAGCGGCTCGTGCCGGTCGGCGACGTGGCGCTCGACTGGCTGAACCGGTGGCTGACGGAGGGCCGGCCGGCGCTCCTGGCGATCGGCCACGTGTCGCCGGATCGGGGAGGGCCGCTGTTCATCGGCGACCGCGGCCGGCGGCTCGCCCGGCAGCAGGGCTTCGGCATCGTCAAGGCCGCTGCGCAGAGCGGCCGGGCTCGGCGATCGGATCAGTCCGCACACGCTGCGCCACTCGTTCGCGACCCATCTGCTCGAGGGCGGAGCCGACCTGCGCATCGTTCAGGAGTTGCTCGGACATGCGAGTATCAGCACGACCCAGCTGTACACGCACTTGACCGGCGAACGGGTCCGAGAGGTCTACGCTCGCGCTCACCCGCGGGCCTGAGTGGAGGCACGCGCCCCAAATGCCCTACATCGACGGCAAGCTTGCGTCCGGGGAACGGGTGCTGCGACGCGAACACCAGCACTGGTTCGTGCTCGTCGCCGACGCGCGGTACGGGATCCTGGCGATCGTCGCGGCGATCCTGCTCCTGATCCTGCGGGGTGCCGCGAGGACAACGGGGCAGTTCGACGCGCTCATCGGCTGGGTCGTCGTTGCCCTCGTGGTCGGCGGGCTGGCCTACCTCGGCTGGCAGATCCTGCGCTGGGTCAACGAGGAGTTCGTCGTCACGACGCGGCGGGTCCTGCAGATGGAAGGCGTCCTCAACAAGCAGCTCGTCGACAGCTCGCTCGAGAAGATCAACGACGCGGTCTTGACCCAGTCGATCTTCGGGCGGATCTTCGGCTTCGGGGATCTCGACATCCTGACGGCGTCGGAGTCGGGGATCTCGCGGCTCCGGATGCTGAAGGATGCCGACGGCTTCAAGCGGGCGATGCTCGAGGCGAAGCACGAGCTGGAGCTCGAGCTGTCGGGAGCGCGGCCGCTGCCGTCACCACCGCTGCGGGCGTCCTCGGGCCCGTCGTCCGGCCCTGCTCCAGTTCCGAACCCCGAGTCCGCTTCTCAGTCCTCCGAGCCGGCCCGCCGCACAGAGATGACGCCGGACGAGCTCACCCGGACGCTCGCGAGCCTTGCCGATCTCCGCGATCGCGGGGCGATCAGCCCCGAGGAGTACGAGGCCAAGAAGGCGGACATCCTCCGACGACTCTGAGCGGGCGACGCGCCACGACGCGGCGCCCCAGCGCGAACCGGCGGCGCGGGTAGGATTAGTGCGTCCCCGCCATCGTTCCTGAGGCACCCGTGATCGATTCCAGCACGATCATCCTGATCGCGATCTTCCTGCTCGTTGCATTTCCCGTCCACGAGTTCTCCCACGCCCTCGTCGCGTACCGGCTCGGCGACGGGACCGCGAAGATGTTCGGTCGGCTGACGCTCAATCCCGTCGTCCATTTCGACCCGATCGGCGGGCTGTTCCTCGTGATCACCGCCCTCCTGCCCGGCGGCCTCCTGTTCGGCTGGGCGAAGCCGACCCCGGTCAACCCGTCGATGCTCCGCGATCGCCGCAACGGCGAGGTCCTCGTCGCACTCGCCGGACCGGCCTCGAATCTCATCATGGCCAGCCTCGGCGCCGTCGTGTTTCGCGTCATCGACGCGATGGGGGTGAGCGTCCCGCCCCTCGTCTTCGAGCTGCTACTCAGCTTCGTCATCTACAACGTCGGGTTGGCGGTCTTCAACATGATCCCGGTCCCACCGCTCGACGGCTCGAACCTGCTCTTCAGGTTCATGTCGCCGCAGCAGGCCTGGCGGTGGCGTCCCGTCCTTCAGCAGTACGGGTTCATCATCATCCTCGCGGTCATCTTTCTCGGGTCCCGCCTGCTCGGTAGCCTGATCACCAATGTCGCTCGCGTCCTTCTGGGGCTCTAAGGCCCGCCAGTTCCGCGCGCACCAGCGCGCCCGGGTCGACGCACGCGAGCGAACGGGCCTGGGCGACTGGCTGACTCCGCCCCAGCTCGCCCTCTTCGACTCGATGCATGTCGCCGATCGCCGCCATGGGCTCGACGTCGTCGCCACGCTCCGGGCGGAAGGGCAAGACGACGAGGAGCTGCTGCTCGCCGGCCTCCTCCACGACGCCGGCAAAGGCGATACGGGCGTCTGGCCCCGGGTTGCGTATTCGCTCGGCCAGGAATACGGGCGGTGGATCTGGCGCGTCGCGGGAGCACTTCCGGGATTCCGAGGCGCCCTGACCCGGCTTCGGGACCACGCCGAGGAATCCGCGCGGCTCGCGGCGGCGGCGGGCTGCACGCCTCGGACGGTGGAGCTGATCCGCTACCAGGACGCGCCACGGGACGGCGAGGCCGGCGAGCGGCTGCGCCTGGCGGACGAGGCGAACTGATGACCTCAGAGGCCGCGTCTCCGATCACGCGGACATCAGTCGCGTTCGGCGAGGGCCGCCGGCCGGAGGCCACCGTGACCCACGTCCAGCTGCCTGATTTCGCCGGGCCGCTCGCCCTCCTCCTGGCATTGATCGAGGCGCGCCAGCTCGACGTCTTGACCGTGCCGCTCGGCGACCTCGCCGAGGCCTACCTCGATGCCCTCGCCTCGCTCGACGACGACCGCCTCGGCAACGTCAGCTCGTTCGTCGCCGTCGCGAGCCAGCTCATCCTCATCAAGAGCCGGGCGATGCTGCCGCGCCACGTCGAGCTGCCGGCCGGCGTGCTGCCCGAGGAGGAGCCAGATCCCGAGGCCGAGCTGCGCGCCCGACTCCTTCTCTACCGCGCCTACCGGGACGCCGGGGCGCAACTCCTCGACGAGGCAAAGCTCCGGAGCGGGCTCTTCCGGCGCGAACCAGCGGCTGCGGCAGCGGCCGGACTCGCGGGCGCGCGACCAAGCGACGCACCACCGCTCAGCACGCAGCTCCTCGTCGCGGCGCTCGATGGCCTTGCCCGGCTCGCCCTCCCGCCGGAGCCGCCGCCCGAGGTCGTCCCTCGCGCGATCACGATGACCGAGCGCGCCGACATGATTCGGGCGGCGATCCGCGACGCGGGCGCCGGGACCGTCATCCTCCAGGAGCTGCTGCGCGGCGTCCGCGATCGGGTCGTGGTCGCGATCACGTTCCTGGCGATGCTCGAGCTGATGAAGCGGCGCGAGATCGTCGTCACCCAGGACGAGCCGTGGGGCCCGATCGTCGCCCGGGCGACCACCCCCGACGAGCGGACGGGCGCGCCGGCAGCGATCGTCGATGAACCGCTCGACGAGCGACTGGAGTCGTTTTCGTGACCGACGAATTGGCCGACGCACCCGAACTCGACAGCGCTCCCGCGGAGCTCACCGAAGCGCAGCTGGAGGCACTCCTGTTCGTCGCCGAGCGGCCCCTCGGTCGCCGCGAGATCGCGGCGCTCGCGGGGGTCGATCAGGCGACGGTCGATGCCCGGCTCGGCGATCTCGAGGTATCGCTGGCCCGGCGCGGAATCCGCCTCGTCCTTGCCGGCGACCGGGTCGAGCTCGCGACCGCGCCCGAGGCCGGTGGGCTGATCGCGCGGTACGTCGGCGCCGATGCGGTTCACCTCTCGCCGGCGTCGCTCGAGACGCTCGCGATCGTGGCCTACCGCCAGCCCGTCGCAAAGTCGGCGATCGAGCGGATCCGCGGCGTCGACTCGGACTACACGATCAGGTCCCTGCTCCACCGCCGGCTCGTCGTCGAGCTTGGTCGATCCGACGCGCCGGGCCGGCCGTTCCTCTACGGGACCGGCTTCGAGTTCCTGGAGCGGTTCGGCCTGACGAGCCTCGACGAGCTGCCGCCGCTCGACGTCGACGTGGCCGCGCGACTGGCGGAAGAGGGTGGGGTAGCGGTGGGGAGCGAGCGGGACTCGGCCAACGGCGCCGAGGGATCCCATCCGGACCCGACTGATGGCCCCTGAGCGCCTCCAGAAGGTCCTCGCCGCGGCCGGCGTCGCCAGCCGCCGAGCGAGCGAGGAGCTGATCGCCGCGGGCCGGGTCACCGTGGACGGCCGGCGGGCGACGCTCGGTCAGCAGGTCGAGGCCGACGCGGCCGTCATCGAGGTCGACGGCCTTCCGATCGGATCGGCGGCCCGGACGACGTACCTGCTGCTCCACAAGCCGGCCGGCGCCACCTCGACGACACGAGATCGGCACGCCGCCACGACGGTGCTGGACCTCCTGCCGACCGCGCTCGTGCCGGACGGCGCCCGCCTGTATCCGGTCGGCCGGCTCGACCTCGACTCCGAGGGGCTCCTGATCCTGACCAACGACGGCGCCTGGTCCGAGCGCGTCCTCCACCCGCGGTTCGGGGTGGAGCGGGAGTACGCGATCGGGGTCAGCGCGCCGCTCGACGGCGACCAGCGCCGAGCCCTCGAGGCCGGGATTGCCGCTCGACGAGGGCCTCGCGACGCTCTTCCACCTCCGGACGATGACCGAGGTCGAGACGCAACGCCTCTTCGACCTCCTGGACCCCAGCCCGGGCGACCTGCACTGGTACCGCGCCACGCTGCGCCAGGGCTGGAAGCGCCAACTCCGCCGGATGTTCGCCGCCGTCGGCGTCCCGATCGACCGCCTCGTCCGCGTTCGGATCGGTCCGGTCCGGATCGACGGCCTCAGAAGCGGACGCACCCGGCCGCTCAAGGCCCCGGAGGTCCGCGGCCTCGGCTCGGGCGCGGGCCGCTCGCGCGACGAGGCGCCGAAGCCGCGACCGCGGCGCTAGCGGCGCTAGCCGCGTCGTCCTCCCGGCGGCTTCCGGACCCGCCGCTCGGCTATCCTCGGCGGTGTGAGCCTGTCCATCGGTCCCCAGCTCGTCGTCGCCCTGGACGGGCCGGCCTCGTCGGGCAAGAGCAGCGTCGGCGCCGCGGCCGCGGTCGAGCTCGGCTATCGCTTCTGCGATACCGGCCTGCTGTATCGGGCCGCGACGTGGCTCGCGCTCCGGCGCGGCGTGCCGGCTGCCGGCAATCCGGCGCCGCTCGTGGCTCTCACGTCCGAGATCGAGCTCGTCCCCGACGAGAAGGGCCGCCTCGCCCACGTGACGGTCGACGGCGAGGACGTGACCGAGGCCGTCCACACGCCCGTGGTCGACGAGGCCGTCTCGGCCGTGTCGCGGGTGCCGGAGCTTCGGGCGGCCCTGCTCGAGCGCCAGCGCGCGCTGGCGGCGGCACCCGGCGGAATCGTCATGGCGGGCCGCGATATCGGGACCGTCGTCCTGCCCGACGCGGACCTCAAGATCTTCCTCGACGCGTCGGCGGAGGAACGGGCGCGGCGTCGCGCGGAGGAGCGCGGGCTCGACCCGGACGGCCCGGAGGCGCGCTTCATCCTCGCGCAGCTCCGGCGCCGCGACGACCTGGATCGCAACCGCACCGTCGCGCCGCTTCGGCCGGCGCCCGACGCCATCCACATCGTCACCGACGGCAACGAGTTCGAGGAGACGGTCGCCGCCGTCGTGACGGCCATCCGCGATGCGGAGCGACGAGCCGCCGTGCCGCGAGTGCGCCAGTCGTGAGCGATGCCCCGGAGGCGCGCCTCGACGGCCACCTGACGCCGCTGATCCGAACCATCGCGTTCGGGGCGCGGACGATCGCCCGCAGCATCACCCGCGTCCGGGTCGAGGGCGCGCTCGACGAGATCCCCAAGGAGGGTCCGGTCATCCTCGCGGCCAATCACGTCTCGAACGGGGACGCGGTGATCCTCGGGGCGTGGCTGACGAAACGGCTCGGCCGGCGGATCCACTGGCTCGGCAAGAAGGAAATGTTCGACTGGCCGATCGTCGGCTGGGTGTTCCGCAACGGCGGCGTGCATCCGGTGGACCGCGGGGCGGCCGACGTCGACGCCTTTCGGCTGGCCGAACGGGTCCTCGACGAGGGGCACGTCCTGATGATCTTCCCCGAGGGCACGCGCAGCCCGACCGGCGAGCTGCAGAAACCGAAAGACGGCCTGGCGATGCTCGCGCTGCGGACCGGCGCGCCGATCATTCCGATCGGGATCGCCGATACGGACCGGGTCTGGCCGAAGGGCCGCCTGCTCCCGCGGCCCGGAGGCCACGCCACGATGCGGGTCGGGCGCCCGTTCCGGCCGGCCGACGAGCTGCCCGAGGGGCTCGACCGCAAGGCGGCGAAGGCCGCCGCGACGGATCTGATCATGCGCCGCATCGCCGCGGAGCTGCCGCCGCGCCAACGCGGGATCTACGGCGAGGCCCGCCCGTCCGGGTGATTCCGAACCCCCGTGCGATACTTGAACCGACATGGGAACCGTTGAAACGATCAAGATCGCGAAGCGCACCGGCTTCTGTTACGGCGTGCGCGAGGCGATCGACAAGGCCAAGGAGTCGTCGGCAGCCGGCAAGCTGACGCATACCCTCGGCCAGGTCGTCCACAACGAGGGCGTCGTATCGGACCTCCAGTCGATGGGCATCCGGACGGTCGAGACGCTCGACGACGTCGATCACGGCGCGGCGGTCGTCATCCGGGCCCACGGCGTCCGGCCCGACGTGATGGAGCGGGCGAACGCCCGCGGCCTCGAGGTCATCGATGGGACGTGCACCTGGGTCATCCAGGAGCAGAAGGAGCTCCTCCGGCTCGTCGACGAGGGCTACACGATCGTTCTCCTCGGCACCCCGAAGCACCCGGAGGTCGTCGGCCTCCTCGGCTTCGCCCCCGACGCGATCGTCGTCGACGAGGAAGAGGAGTGGGAGGCCAAGGTCCCGCGCAAGAAGCGGATGGCCCTCATCTCCCAGTCGACCCAGCCGCCGTGGAAGTTCGAGAAGCTCGCCGCGTTCATGGTCGGCCGGAGCCACGAGCTCAAGATCGTCAACACCGTCTGCCCGGTGACGATCCGCCGCCAGGAGGACACCGTCGAAGCGGCCCAGGAGGTCGATCTCATGGTCGTCGTCGGCGGCCGTTCGAGCGCGAACACGAAGGAGCTGACGCGGCTCTGCGGCATCGTCGGGACGCCGGCGATCCAGATCGAGCACGCCGCCGACCTCACCGATGCGAGCGTGTTCGACGGCAAGAAGGTCGTCGGCGTGACCGGCGGCACGTCTACCCCGATCGAGGACCTCCGCGACGTCGCCGAGCGGGTCCTCGAGATCGCCGGCACGCCCAAGGCCGCGGCTCGCGCCGCCGAGCTGGCGCACGAGGCCCTCGCCGGCGCGGCGACGCCGGCCGGCCGAACGAGCTCGCTGCCGAAGTTCGTCCACGCCGAGGGCGCGACCCAGACCCACGGCGCCGCGTAACTCTCGTGGCCTCCTCGAGCCTCGCGGGTTTGCCCGTGGTCGCCGTCGTCGGCCGACCGAACGTCGGCAAGTCCACGCTCTTCAACCGGATCGTCGGGCGCCGCCAGGCGATCGTCGAGGACCGCGCCCGGACGACTCGGGACCGGATGTACGGCGACGCCGACTGGAACGGGCGGCGATTCATCATCGTCGACACCGGCGGCCTCGAGGTCGATCCGGCCGACCCGATCGAGCTCAAGGTCCAGGAGCAGGCCCGGCTGGCGATCCGCGAGGCCGACGTCATCCTCTTCCTCGTCGATGCGGTGACGGGCATCACGCCGGCCGACGAGGAGGCCGCGGCGCTCCTCCGGCGGGCAACGAAGCCGATCATCGTCGCGGTCAACAAGACCGACAACACCCAGCGCGAGGCCGATGCCGCGGAGTTCTACTCGCTCGGCTGGGAGGAGACGTACGCGATCTCCGCGTCGCACGGCCGCGGCACCGGCGACCTGCTCGACGCGATCGTCTGGGCACTGCCGCCGGAGTCCGAGCAGGAGATCGCCCGCAAGGCGAAGGAGACCGAGGCGGAGACATGGGCCAAGGAGGTCGCCGCGGGGCGCCTCGAGCCGTTCATCGTCGGCGAGGAGGAAGAGGATCTCGACGAGACGGACGCGGATCCGGGCATCGACCCCGCTGCCGCGGCGCGCTGGGATGCCGCGATCGCCGCGTCGGACGACGACACCCCCGCCGCGATCGCCTTCGTCGGCCGCCCGAACGTCGGAAAGTCGTCGCTGCTGAACTCGCTGCTCGGTGAGGACCGGGCAATCGTCTCGGAGATACCCGGGACGACCCGCGACTCGATCGACACGACCCTCGCCTGGGGCCGGAGCGAGGTCGTCCTCATCGACACCGCCGGGATCAGGCGGCGGGGCAAGGTCGCCGGCGGACCGGCTGCGGAGCGGTTCTCGACGCTGCGCTCGATGAAGGCGATCGGCCGGGCCGACGTCGCGGTTCTCGTCATCGACGCGGTTGAGGGCCTCACCGCCCAGGACGCCCACGTCGCGGGCTACGTCGTCGAGGAGGGCAAGGGCCTCGTCATCGCGGTGAACAAGTGGGACCTCGTCGAGGACAAGACCGACAAGACGTTCGACCAGTACGTCGAGTGGATCCACAACGAGGTGCCGTTCCTCGACTTCGCCCCGCTCGTCTCGATCAGCGCGAAGACCGGCCAGCGTGTCGGGCGGGTCCTGGAGATGGCGGTCGACATCTGGGGCGAGCGCCGGAAGCGCATCTCGACCGCCGAGCTGAACCGCGTCATCCGGACCGCCGTCGAGCGCCAGGTCCCGCCGGTCGTCAAGAACCGCCGCCCGAAGATCTTCTACGGGACGCAGGCCGCGGTTGCGCCGCCGACGTTCGTGTTCTTCGCCAACGACGCGGCATCGATCCACTTCTCGTACCGCCGCTACCTCGAGAACCAGATCCGCGAGAACTTCGGGTTCCACGGGACGCCGATCAAGCTCGTGTTCCGCGACCGCGAATCAGTGAAGTTGCCCCGCCGCCGATCGAGGCCCGCGGCGCCGGCTCGCCGGACGGCGGCAGGGAGCAAGCGCCCGAAGCGCTGAGTCGATACGCGCCGTCGGGGTTGAGGAACGCAGCGCCGCCGTCCTATCCTCAGTAGGCGCGCAGTTGAGGGGGCCGGGACGTGTCGTACACCCCGCCGAACGCCGAGGTATTCATCGCCCGCGTGGCCGCCGATCCGTGCTGCGCGGCGATCACGGCTGAGGAGAACCTCGGGGCCGCCATCGTGAGCCGCGCTCCGGTCGTCTTCATCCTCCGCGGCAACGGCCTCGCCGTCGCCCACGACGTTCGCAAGATCCACGACGCGGGCAAGCTCGTCGCCGTCCACGTCGACCTCGTCGGTGGGCTGCGGGCCGACCGATCGAGCGTCAGCTGGCTCGCCAAGTCGGGCGTCGACGCCGTGATCAGCTCCCATGGCCAGCTCATGCCGGCGATCCGTCACGAGGGCATGACGGCGATCCTGCGACTCCTCCTCACTCGTCGGGCGCAGCTCGACAACGCGGTCGCGGCGATCGGCCGATCGGCGCCGGACATCGTGGAGATCCTGCCCGGCGTGATCCTGCCGTCCGTCGTCGGACTGCTGCCGGCATTCCAGGTCCCGGTCCTGGCCGGCGGCTTCGTCCGAACCCAGGCCGACGTCGGGGCGGCGTTGTCGGCGGGCGCGCTCGGCATCACGACCAGCTCGCAGGCGTTGTGGGGCTTCGGTGACAACTGATCTGGCCGCAGGTCGCCTGCCCGCGGTGCTCATCGCGAGCGACGGCCGCCACCCCGTGTACGCGCCGCCGGGCCTGGATGCCGGCGTCCTCGTCCGCGACACGGACCTCGCCGCGCTGGTCCATCGGGCGACGTCGGACTGCCCGCCGCTGGCGGTGGATCTGGACAGCGTCGCGGGTCTCGGGAGCGACGATGCCGCCGTCGACTTCGTCACCGGCCGCCTCGGGATCGACGTGGTCCTCACCCGTCGGCCCCAGCTCGCGGCCCGCGTCGCCGAGCGCGGCCATCTCGGCCTCGTCCACGTCTTCGGCTACGACTCGACGGGCATGGCGCGCTCGCTCGAGAGTCATCCTCGGACCGCGGGCATCGGCAGCGTCCTTTCGCCGGGCCTCGTGATCGTCCACCTGCGATCCGACGAGCTGGCCGAGCTGCCCCGCCCGATCGTCGCCTACGGCCTGATCGACGACGTCGAGGACGCGCGAGCGTGCATGGCCCTCGCCGACGCGATCGTCGTCCGGCCGGCTCTCGCTGCCAGGCTCGCCGCTCAGCTCGAGGCGTCGCTGGTCCCCGGTTGACGGCTGTCTTGACAACCGCTTGACACCGGGAGTACAACGGTTGAGCCCTCACTCGGGACAATGAATCGACAAGTCCCGCTTCGGCAGTCGTGCCGAGGCGCGGACTTTTTTGTTGCCGTCGGTTGGCTCCCGAGGCAGGTGGAGCGAGGGGCCGGCAGCAGGTCGCCGCCGGCTGGCAGGGAAGGAGAGGAACATGGTTGAGAAGTTCCTGGCGGAGGTCCTCGGCACGGGGATGCTGATCCTGCTCGGCGATGGCGTGGTCGCAGGCGTGCTGCTCACAGATCGAAGGCCCAGAACTCGGGCTGGATCGTCATCACGATGGGCGTGGGCGTTCGCTGTGTTCTGTCGGCGTCATCGTCGCTGGGCCGGTCAGCGGCGCCCACCTCAACCCGGCCGTGACGCTCGCCGTCGCGATGAACGGCGGCAATCACGCTGGGACCAGGTCCCCGTGTACTGGGCCGGGCGAGATGCTCGGCGCGTTCATCGGCGCGGTGCTGGTCTTCCTCCACTACTACCCGCACTGGGCTGAAACGGAAGACGCCGACCTGAAGCTCGCGGTCTTCAGCACCGGGCCGGCCATCCGCAGCACCACTCTGGAACTTCGTGAGCGAGGCCATCGGGACGTTCGTCCTCGTGTTCGTGATCTTCGCCTTCGCGAACAACATGGGTCCGGCGGAGGGCCTGGCGGCGCTCGGCGCCCTGCCCGGTGGCGTTCCTCGTCCTCGTGATCGGCCTGGCGCTCGGTGGAACGACCGGTTACGCGATCAACCCCGCCCGCGACCTCGGCCCGCGGATCGCCCATTTCCTCCTGCCGATCCCCGGCAAGCGCGACTCGGATTGGAGCTATTCGTGGATCCCGGTCGTCGGCCCGCTCATCGGCGAGCGGCGCTCGCGGTGGTCGTCTACCAGGTCGCGTTCACGAACTTCATGACCAAGGTCATCACAACCGCTCCGTAGGCGAGGACGGGAGGCTCGAACACATCGTCGGAGGCGTCTCACAGGAAGGAGCATGCTCATGGCGGAATACGTAGGAGCCCTCGACCAGGGCACGACCAGCACCCGGTTCATGATCTTCGACCACAGCGGTCAGGTGGTCGGGATCGACCAGAAGGAGCACGAGCAGATCTACCCGAAGCCGGGTTGGGTCGAGCACGATCCGCTCGAGATCTGGTCGCGCAGCGCCGAGGTGATCAGCGGCGCGCTCGGCAAGGTCGGGATCAAGGGATCCGACCTCGCCGCGGTCGGCATCACGAACCAGCGCGAGACGGCGGTCGTCTGGAATCGGAAGACCGGCAAGCCGGTCTTCAACGCCATCGTCTGGCAGGACACCCGGACCGACGGGATCGTCAACGAGTTCGCCAAGGACGGCGGCCAGGACCGGCTGCGGGCCAAGGTCGGCTTGCCGCTGGCGACCTACTTCTCCGGGCCCGAAGGTGAAGTGGATCCTCGATAACGTCGACGGCGCCCGGGCCAAGGCCGACGCCGGCGACCTGCTCTTCGGCAACATCGACACCTGGTGCATCTGGAACCTGACCGGCGGCATCGAGGGCGGCGTCCACGTCACCGACGTGACGAACGCCAGCCGGACGATGCTGATGAACCTCGAGACCCTCGACTGGGACGACGAGATCCTTCGGCTCATGGGCATCCCGCGGGCCATGCTGCCGGTCATCCGGTCGTCGAGCGACGTCTACGGGCGTGGCGTCGGCGACCTGAACGGCGTCCCGATCGCGGGCGATCTCGGCGACCAGCAGGCCGCCCTGTTCGGCCAGACGTGCTTCTCCGCCGGCGAGGCGAAGAACACGTACGGCACCGGCAACTTCATGCTGCTCAACACAGGGACCAAGGCGGTCCAGTCGAAGCAGGGCCTTCTGACCACCGTCGGCTACAAGATCGGCAAGGAGCCGGCGGTGTACGCCCTCGAGGGTTCGATCGCCATCACCGGCGCCCTCGTCCAGTGGCTCCGCGACAACCTCGGGCTGATCAACACGTCGGCCGACGTCGAGAAGCTGGCCGCGACCGTCGAGGACAACGGCGGCGTCTACTTCGTACCCGCGTTCTCGGGCCTGTTCGCTCCGTACTGGAAGAACGACGCCCGAGGCGTGATCGCGGGCCTGACCCGCTACGTCAACAAGGGCCACATCGCCCGGGCCACGCTCGAGGCGACCGCCTGGCAGACCCGCGAGGTGCTCGACGCGATGAACGCCGACTCCGGCGTCGCGCTGACCGCGCTCAAGGTCGATGGCGGGATGGTCTACAACGAGCTGCTCATGCAGTTCCAGTCGGACGTCCTCAACGTGCCGGTCATCCGGCCGAAGGTCGCCGAGACGACGGCCCTCGGGGCCGCCTACGCGGCGGGCCTGGCGGTCGGGTTCTGGAACGCGGTGGAGGACCTCCGCGCCAACTGGGCGAAGGACAAGGAGTGGACGCCGTCGATGGACGACGCGACTCGCGACCGCGACTACAAGCTCTGGAAGAAGGCCGTGACGCGGACCTTCGACTGGGTCGAGTCCGAAACGCGCGAGCCCGTGCCGGCCTGAGCGGCAATCGCAGCGATTCACTGACGGCGACGGCGTGAACCCCGAGCGCGCCGTCGCCGCTCGACCATGACAACCGTCGAGGCCGTCGACGTCCTGATCATCGGCGGCGGCGCGACCGGGGCGGGCATCGTCCGTGACCTTGCCCGCCGCGGCCTGCGTTGCCTCCTCGTCGAGAAGAGCGACCTCGGGACCGGCACGAGCGGCCGCTACCACGGGCTGCTCCACTCCGGCGGCCGCTACGTCGTCAAGGATCCCCTGGCGGCTCGCGAGTGCATCGTCGAGAACCGCGTTCTGCGGCGGATCGCCCCGAGCTGCATCGAGGACACCGGCGGCTGGTTCGTCGCGACGCCCGACGACCCGGAGGACTACCAGGACCGGTTCGCGGCGGCCTGCATCGCCGCCGGCGTTCCCTGCGAGGAGCGCCCCGTCGCGGAGCTGTTCCGGCGGCGAGCCGGCCCTGAACCCGGCGATCCGACGTGCGTTCCACGTGCCGGACGCCGCCGTCGAGCCGTGGCAGCTGATCGCCGCCAACGTGGCCGATGCCGTGAACCGTGGCGTCCGAGGCTCGGCCGTACCAGCGGGTCGTCGCGATGGAGCGGATCGGCGACGAGATCGCGACCGTGGACATCGCCGACGAACGGAGCGGGACGGTCAGCCGGATTGCCCCGAAGGCCGTCGTGTCGGCGGCAGGCGCCTGGGCGGGGATCGTCGCTGGGCTGGCCGGCGTCGAGCTCGCGATGGCCCCGGGCAAGGGCACGATGCTGATCTTCAACCAGCGGATGACCGACACGGTCGTGAACCGCTGCCACCCGCCGGGCGATGGCGACATCATGGTCCCGGTCCACTCGGTCGCGATCCTCGGCACGACCGAGATGACGGTCGACGACCCCGACCACTACGGCATCGGCCGAGACGAGGTCGAGGAGCTGATGGTCGAGGGCACCAAGCTCTTCCCGGACCTGCGACGGATGCGGCTTCTCCGGGCGTACGCCGGCGTGCGACCGCTCTACCAGGATGAAGGGTCGAGCGGCGGGGCGGCGGAGGACGGCCGGGAGATCTCGAGATCGCACGTCGTCATCGATCACGGACCGCGAGACGGCGTCGCGAACTTCGTCTCGATCGTCGGCGGCAAGCTGACGACGTACCGGCTGATGGCCGAGGAGACCGCCGACGCTCGTCGCGGCAAAGCTCGGCGTGACCGAGCGCTCGACGACGGCCGAGGCGGTCCTGCCCGGCCAGGGCGACCGATCGACCTACTGGCTCGGCCACCGGCTGGCGGAGCACGAGGCCCGGGGCGGCGGGGATGCCGATCTCATCTGCGAGTGCGAGCTCGTGACCCGCTCGATGCTCGATGACTTCCTCGACGAGCGCTGGCCGTGCAGCCTCGACGACGTCCGGCGTGGCACCCGGCTGGGGATGGGGCCGTGCCAGGGCGGGTTCTGCACGTTCCGGGCGGCCGGCGTCGTCGCGGAGCGGGAATCGGCTGCCGCGGGCCTTCCGTCCGCCGTCGCCAGTCTTCCGCCCGAGGCCGTCGACCGGATCCTCCTCGACTTCCTGGCGGAGCGATACCGCGGCACCCGCCCGATCGCCTGGGGCCGTCAGCTGCAGGAGCTGTGGCTCGTCGCCGGCCTGTACGCGGGCGTGCTGGGGATCGGCGTGCTCGCCGAGGAGCCCGAGGTCGACCGTGCCGTCGTCTGACGTCGTCGTCATCGGGGCGGGCCTGGCCGGGCATGACGGCCGCCATCGCCCTGGCCGACGCGGGCGCTCGCGTCGATGTGGTCGCCCGCGGCCACGCCGCGACCCATTGGACATCCGGGGGGCTCGACGTCGCCGCGCCGCCGGGAAGCGCCACGGCCGCCGACGGCATCGCCCAGCTGGCGTCGGTGCCGGGGCACCCGTACGCGTTCCTGGGACGTGACGTTGGCCCGGCGGTCGACTGGCTGCGAGGGATCCTCGCCGCCGAGGGGTTGACGTACTCGGCGACCTCGACGAGCCGCTTCGACCAGTCGCGACGGCGATCGGCGCGACGCGGCGGGCCGGCACGCTGCCCACCGCCCAGGCGGCGGCCCTCCGGCCCTGGCGGTCCGACGAGCGGCTCGTCATCTGCGGTCCCGCCGGCTTCAAGGACTTCTGGCCGGGCGCGATCGCCGCAAGCCTCGAGCGCCCGTCGGTCTGGGGCAGGTCGCCGCGCCCAAGGGACCGGCCCGCGTCGGTCGAGGCGCTCGTCGTGGAGCTGCCTGACCTCGCCGGCCGCCGCAACCTGACCGCGCTCCACCTCGCCCGCCTGTTCGACGATCCGGCGTGGCGTGCGGACGCGTTTGACACGATCGCGGCCGCGCTCCGGGGGCGGGGCGGCGCGCCCGGCCGGATCGCGCTTCCGGCCGTGATGGGCCTCGACGACCACAGCAGCCGCGTTCGATGACGCGCGGCAGTCGCTCCCGCTCGCCCCGTTCGAGGTGCCGCTCGATCTCGCCGAGCGTCCCGGGCCTGCGCCTCTTCGCCGCGCTGCGGGACGCGCTGCGTCGCCGCGGCGGGCGGATCTCGGTGGGGGAGGAGGTGGTCCGGATCGAGACCGCCGGGCGACGGGTGACCGCCGTTGTGGTGGCCGCGGCGGCGCGCGACCGCGTGTTCCGTACGGGCGGCCTCGTCCTGGCGACGGGTGGCATTGCCGGCGGCGGGCTGATCGGCAGGGCCGACGGAACGCTCGTCGAGCCGCTTCTCGGCCTGCCTGTCGAGGCTCCGCCGGTAGGGGAGTGGCTCGCGGACGATCCGTTCGATCCTGCCGGCCACCCGCTCGAGGCCGCGGGCATCCGAACCGACGAGGAGCTGCACCCGGTCGACGGCCGCGGCAAGGTCGCGTTCGACAACGTCGCGATCGTCGGCAGCCTGCTCGCGGGCCAGCGCTACCTGACCGAGCGCTGCGGCGACGGCGTTGCGGTGACCAGCGGGCGGCGCGCCGCCGCGATGCTCGCGGCCAAGCGCCAGGCCGCCACGAAACCGCGCGCCGAACGCCAGAAGGCCGGCGCCGCCCGATGACGATCCAGGAGATCGTCCACGAGGCGTCGTTCGCCGAGGTTGCGCTCTCGGCGGACGAGTGCCTGAAGTGCAACGTCTGCAACACCGTCTGCCCGGTCGCCCGCGTGACGGACCTCTTCCCCGGGCCGAAGTACGTCGGCCCCCAGGCCCAGCGCTTCCGCATCGCGACGCTTGCTGCCGCCGCAGGGTGCGTCGACCCCGATCCTCGCCTCGCCCGATGCCACCGTCGACTATTGCTCCGGCTGCGGCATGTGCACGACCGCCTGCCCGGCCGACGTGAAGATCGCCGAGATGAACAGCCGGGCGCGGGCCGAGATGAAGGCCGGGCGGCGGCCGCGGCTCCGGGACTGGCTGCTCGGCCAGACCGATCTCGTCGGCCGGCTCGGCGTCGCGTTCGCGCCGCTCGCCAACTGGACGCTCCACAACACGGCTCATTCGGACGCTGATCGAGTGGACGGTCGGCATCCACCGGCGGGCCCCGCTGCCCGTCTTCGCCGGCCGGACGCTCCGATCGCGGCTGCCCCGCCCGGCGACGCCGGACCCGCCGCCGGATCGGGCCGTCGTCCTCTTCCACGGCTGCGCCGCGAACTACTACGAGCCGCACGTGGCGTTCGCGGCGATCGAGGTCCTCCGCCGCAACGGCTACGAGACGATCGTCCCGGAGCAGGTCTGCTGCGGCCTGCCGTTCATCAGCAACGGCCTGTACAGCCGCGCCCGGGGCAAGGCGCGGCGCAATCTCGGCGTCTTCGCCGACTATGCCCGACGGGGCTACCGGATCGTCGGCACCTCGACTTCGTGCACCCACACGCTCAAGGCCGAATATCGCGAGATGCTCGACGTCGACGACGCCGACGCCCAGGCCGTGTCGGCCGCGACCTGGGACATCTGCGAGTTCCTCCTCGACCTCCACGAGCGAGGGCCGCCTCGACACGGGCTTCGGTCGGCTCGAGGAGACGTTGCCGTACCATGCGCCCTGCCAGCTCAGGAGCCACGGGATCGGGCTGCCGGCGCTCGACCTGTTCGCCCTCGTGCCGGGCCTCAGCGCGATCGACATGGATCACGACTGCTGCGGCGTCGCCGGGACGTACGGGCTGAAGAAGGAGAAGTACGACATCGCGATGGCCGTCGGCGACCCGCTCTTCCGGCGCGTTCGTGCCACCGATTCGGCCCGGGCAGCCTGCGACTCCGAGACCTGTCGCTGGCAGATCGAGCTCGCCACGGATCGACCGGTGAAGCACCCGATCGAGATCCTCGCGGCTGCCTACGCGGCCGGGGAGTCCGCCGCGGCTCCTGGATGACCGACCTCGTCGTCGGTGGCGGAGCGGTCGGGACGCTGCTCGCCTGGGCCCTCGCGGCGGGCGGCCGGGACGTGGCGATCGTGCGCCGGCGGCTCGAGGGGCCAGCGCGTCGAGCGACGGTCACGGTCGTGGACCCGGACGGCAAGGCGTCCAGCGCGGACGTCACCGAGATTCCCAGCCCGGACGCGCTCGAGGCCGCGCCGGACGTCATCGTGTTCGCGGTCAAGGCGTTCGACCTCGCCGATGCTGCCGCGTCGTGCGCGGCGTGGCCGACGGCGCCGGCCCTGACAGTCCTCAACGGCGTCGGCGCCGAGGAGATCGTCGCCGAGGCACGGCCGGACGGCGGGCTGATCGCCGGCTCCGTGACCGCGTCCGTCGAACTCACCGGCGAGCGGACGGTGGCCAGGCTGAACCGCGGTGGCGTCGCGCTCGCACCGGCCAGCCCCGGCGTGGACGAGCTGACCGACTCGCTCCTTGCCGCCATCGCCAAAGCGGGACTCCGGACCGGGCGCGTCGCCGACCCGGCCGCGATGAAGTGGTCGAAGCTCGTCGCCAACCTCGTCGGCAACGCGTCGAGCGCGATCCTCGACATGTCGCCCGCCGAGATCTACGGGCATCCGGGGGCGTTTGCGATCGAGCGCCGCCAGATCCTCGAGGCGCTGGCGGTCATGCGACGGCTTGGGCTCAGGCCGGTCGCGCTTCCCGGCGCCAACGTGCCGCTGCTGGCGTTCGGAGTGGCGTTTCCCGCGGCCATCGCCCGGCCGATCATGCGGCGGATCATCGGCGGAGCGCGCGGTGGCAAGGACCCGTCGCTGCGGATCCACGCGACGTCGGGGACCGGCCCGTCCGAGGTCCAATGGCTCAACGGGGCGGTGGCCCGCACGGCCGAACGGCTGGGGCTCCCGGCGCCGGTAAACCGACGCCTGACCGACCTGCTGGAGGAGGTCCTGGCCGATCCCGAGCGACGCGCCTGGTTCAAGGGCCGGCCGGATCGGCTGGTCGAGGCGGTCGAAGCCTGACGAGCGCCCGGTTGTCGCCGTTCCGGGACAGTCGGTTTCGCCCGATTACCCGTCGGTATACTCGCGACCGATGAGCATCCAGGAAGCCGTCATCGACGCCCTCGTGATTCTTGCGGCGTACGTGATCGGCGGCATCCCCTGGGGCGTCGTCATCGCGCGGGTGACCGGCGGGACCGGACCCGCGGACGATCGGCAGCGGCCGGACCGGCGGGGCGAACGTCATGCGGGCCCTCGGCCCCCGTGCCGCGGCCGCGTCGGGCCTCCTGGACGTGCTCAAGGGCATCGTCGCCGTGGTGATCGCGTTCCTCGTCGGCGGCGGGCTCGGGCTGCAGATCCTCGCCGCGCTGGCCGCGATCGTCGGCCACAGCCGGTCGCCGTTCATCGGCTTCTCCGGCGGGCGCGGCATCGCGCCCGGGCTTCGGCGGCCTGATCGTGCTTCACCCGGTCGCGGCGCTGCTGACGATCCCGGTATTTGCCCTGGTGCTGCTCACGACCCGCTACTCGTCCGTGGCGTCTCTGACCGCGACGGCCTTCGCGGCGGTCGTGATCATCCTCACGGTTGTGCTCTTCCAGCTGCCGCTGCTGTACGCCGGCTACGCGGTCGGTGCGGCGGGGCTGATCTGGCTCTTCCACATCGACAACATCCAGCGACTGCTCGCCGGCACTGAGCGGCGAATCGAGTTTCGCCGCCCGTAGGAGCCAAGGCCCGCGCCGAAGGCCGGGTGCTAGACTGGGCGGCCTGTCGGGGCGTGGCGCAGTCTGGTAGCGCACCAGTCTGGGGGACTGGTGGTCGTCGGTTCAAATCCGGCCGCCCCGACCAAATCTCCTTCGTGAATTGACCGCCCTAGGGCGGCTAGCAGTGAATCAGTCGCGACTGGGCGAGGGAGAGGGCGACGCCCGCTTCCCAGATCTCGTTGGGCGTCCCGTCAGGGCTCGTGGTTAGATCGTGGATCCTGCGCATCTTGTCGGCGAAGTCCTTCAGTCGCGGGACTAACTCGTAGCCATCTGGCAGGTCACGCAGGGCCTTAGCGGACCATTCTCGGCGGCCTCCAGATGGTCGACCAATGCTTGGACATCCAACACATCGGTCGAGCCCTCCGACGTGCCGCTCGCTTTGAGGATTGCCGCCACCTCGTCAATGACGTCCTCGGCGGCAATGAAGGCCGTTTCGCATGCGGCAACAAATACATCGGCCGACGGCATGACGCCCACGGACGGCCGCGGCGCGGGGCTGACGATGACGGCCGGCACCGCTGCCGCGGCGCAGCCAAGGACGGCCAACGCGATGATCGCAAGCAAGCCCGGCACCGACCTCAGTTGGCGCATCGGATCGCTGCGGCGTCCCATAGATCGTTCGAGCGGGCAATGTCCGGCTCGCCTTCCGCCATGAGTGAGGCGGCGATCTCAGGTGCGGAGTCAAGCGCAACGAGGGCGGAGGCGACCCCGTTCATCGCCCTGGACCATGCCGCGTGAACGTCCGCATAGCAAGCCGATGGTGGGTGAGAGTTGAGCCAGCGACTCTCAATGACCAACGCGATGACGACGGACCTCCTGCTGGAGGGATCCTCAACGTCGAGGCCAGCCCAAGCGGCACCAACTCGGTTCGCACCAATGTGGACTGAATAGTCCAGCCAACTTGTATCGATGGCGGGAGCGATTGTCGCCGCAATCCCGTTCGACGGCTGAGCCTGGGCTAGGGCCGATCCCCCGCCGCACGCCACGGCGACGAACGCAGCCACAAGGATCATGAATCCGGCAGCGCAGCGCGTTCGCTTACGCGGATGCCATCGTCGACCGATTGTCGGCACGGAGCCTCCGGTGAGTGCGGTGCCCCAGTGCTTGTCCAAACTGAGTGGAGCCGGTGCCGGCCTGATGCGGACTCTCTGCTCCGGCCACCGACTTAACTCTGACAGGCGCCGACTCCCTGGTCCCTACGTAAATACGACTAGGTGCGGTAGCGACCGTGCCTGTCACGGCGCCGAAACGAGCTGCAGGGCCGCAGAGGCCGCGCGCGAGACTGTGGTGGGCCGATGATTTGGCCATGGACGACACCATGCGGCTGAGCTGTCCGAATTGCCGGGCCATCGACTGGTCACGCGATGGCGTCACGATGGCGGTCGACATCAACGGCGAGATCCATCGCGTCGGACTCACGGCCGCTCACCTCGAAGGCGCTAGCTCCCCTTGGCGGTGCGATCGCTGCGGCTTCCAGCCTGTCGCTAACAGCGATCTCGCGATACATCTCGTTCGAGATGAAAGTCGCGCTCGTCTACTGAAGGTCGCGAGCCGCCGGCCGCCATCCGGTCAAGAGGGCCGCAGGTGTACATTCGTTGTCGCCGGCAGGGAGCAATGACCGAAGGAGAGGAAATGCCGAAGTACATGGACGTCCATCACGGGATGCACGGGATCACGCCCGAAGCTTTGCAGGCGGCGCACCAAGCCGACTTGGATATCCAGGGCGATGAAGGCGTGGACTTCCAGCGGGCGTGGGGCGATCCCGAGTCAGGGATGGTGTGGTGCGTGTCGGAGGCCCCGAACGCCGATGCTGTTCGCAAGATCCACGAGCGGACTGGCCATCCGGCATCCGAGGTCTATCCGGTTCCGGTCGAGGTCTAGCCGCCGAGACCCCCCGCCGTGGCCTATCGGCCGAGCGATCCAGCGTCATTCGTGAGTTCTGCTTGCGGATGGCGCGTTTCTATGTCCGCCGCAATCCGGCCCAGGTTGGCGCGCGTATCTGCGGATGACCCGCGCTCGCGCGGCAGGTCGACATCGACTTTCCGGGGATTCGGGGCCTCGCGGCGACCCTCTGCCGCGGGGCCTCGCCTTGTCGCGTCGCTCCTCGCCGGTAGACTCGGCGGGTGACGACGACCGACCGGACGACCGATCTCGACCTCGAGCAGACCGACGGGCTGCTCGACATGGATCCGGAGGCATTCCGAACCGCCGCCCACGCCGTGGTCGACCTGATGGCCGACTACCTCGCGTCGGTCGAGGGTTTCGCGGTCTTTCCGTCGGTCGAGCCCGGCTCGATCGCGCCGTTGTTCCCGACGACCGCTCCCGAAGCGCCCGAGCCGATCGGGGCCATCCTCGACGACTATCGCCGGCTCGTCGAACCGAACGCGACCCACTGGCAACACCCCGGCTTCCTGGCGTACTTCGGGACTACCGCGTCCGGGCCCGGGATCCTCGGCGAGATGCTGACCGCTGCGATCGGCCAGAACGCGATGCTCTGGCGGACGTCGCCGATCGCCACGGAGCTCGAGGGGGTCGTCGTCGGCTGGCTGCGCCAGGCCGTCGGGCTGCCGGAATCGTTCGACGGGCTGATCACCGATACGGCCTCGACGTCCTCGCTCATCGCCCTGGCCGGCGCCCGCGAGGCAGCCGGGCGGCGATGTCGCGACGATGCGCGTATACGCATCGCAGGAGGCGCACTCGTCGATCGAGAAGGCCTGCATGACGCTCGGCCTGGGGCGCGGGGCGCTGGTCCGGATCCCGACGAACGATCGGTTCGAGATGAAGGTCGACGACCTTCGCGAGGCCATCGCGCGTGATCGACCGGCCGGCCTCCGCCCGATCGCGGTTGTCGCGACGGTCGGCACGACGTCGTCGACCTCGGTCGACTCGGTCGCCGAGGCCGCCGCCGTCGCCGAGGCCGAGAGCCTCTGGCTCCACGTCGATGCCGCCTACGCCGGTGCCGTGGCGATCGCGCCCGAGCTGCGCGAGCCATTCCGTGGCTGGGAACGCGCGGATTCGATCGTGATCAACCCGCACAAGTGGCTCTTCACGCCGCTCGACGCGTCGCTCCTCCTGACTCGGCGGATGGAGACGCTCCGCGCGGCGTTCAGCCTCGTCCCGGAGTACCTGCGCACGCTGGACCGCGCGACGCCGGTCCGGGACTACAACGAATACACGCCGCAACTGGGGCGCCGCTTCCGGGCGCTGAAGCTGTGGATCCAGCTCCGCTGGTTCGGGCTCGAGGGGCTGCGCCGTCGGATCCGCCACCACCTGGAGCTCGCCGCCGCGCTTCGCCGCGTGGGTCGACGCCGACCCCGACTGGGAGCGGCTCGCGCCGGTTCCCTTCTCGACGGTCTGCTTCCGCTACCGACCGGCGGGCTTCGACGGCAGCGACGAGGCGCTCGACGAGGCCAACGCCCGGATCATGGACGCGCGTCAACCGAACCGGCGAGGTGTTCCTCTCGCACACTCGGCTCGACGGGCGGTTCACGATCCGGCTGTCGGTCGGCAACCTGCGGACGGAGGCACGTCACGTGGAGCGCGCGTGGGAGCTGCTCCGATCGGCGGCTAAGGAGGAGGCGGCATGAACGGACCGGTCGCGGTGCTCTATTTCTACCGAACGAAGTGGGGAGCGCACAACGAGTTCGTCGGGCTCTTCCGCAAGAACCACTGGCCGATCCTGCGCGAGGAGCTCGAGGCCGGTCGCTACATCGACGTCCAGATGGCCACGCCGCGCTTCCATGGCGACGGCCGGGCGGACTGGGACGTCCTCGTCTCGATCACGTACCGCGACTGGGCGGCGATCGCCGAGCACACCGACGCCGAGATCGCCCGCCGCCTCTTCCCCGACCAGGAGCGCTACCGAGCGGAGGAGCAGCACCGGTTCGAGCTCCTCGAGGCCCACTGGGACGTGCCCCTGGAGCCTCGCCCGCTGGACGCGGCCGAGAAACCTGCGGGCTAGCGATCCGTGGACGACCACCTCTCGACGAAGCAGGTTGGCTGGCTGCTCGGCCGCTCGTCGAATGCCGTCCGGGAGATGATCCGCGACGGCGACATCGAAGCAGCGCGCATCGTCGGAGGCTTCCGGATCCCGCGCGAGGAAGTCCTGCGTGTCAGCCGCGAGGCCATCCAGGAGAAGGCCGGTCGCAAGCTCTCGGACAAAGAGCTCGAGGGCCTGATCGATGAGGTCCTAGCGACCAACGAAGAGCAGGCCAAGGAGCCGATGCGCCTCGTCAAACCCTCACGGAAGCGGCAGCGGCGGTGACGAGTGATAGTTGACGTCGTGCGTGGCGCCGCGAGGGGCCTGCTACCGTAGAGCGGTGCCCAGCAGCCACCGTCGCTTCGCGCTTCTCGATGTCACGTTCGCGGGCGTTGCCCTGCCCAGCGCCACGATGGACCTCTGGGACGACGACAAGGGCGTGACCCGCTGGTCGGCGCGGGCCCTGATGCCGGCGCTCCAGGTCGCCGAGAGCGGCCGGTTGACGGGCCGAACGAAGGACGGGCGCTACTTCTCCGGGGACGTCGACGTCGCCAACCGACAGATGGGCCCGGGCGGCCCGCGCGGCCAGACCCTCGTCGAGCTCCATGGGTCGGGTCCGCTCCAGGAGCTCTCCGAACCGCCTCCGGCAGAAGAACCCGCGGCAAGCGACGCCAAGTCGAGCAGCTAGACGGTCCAGGCCCGGGCGGTCGGATCGAGCGGTCGGTCCCAAGCGATAATGTCCGAGACCACCTAGCCCACGAGGAGCCAGCCCGCCGATGCCGCCGATCATCGAGCTGACCCGCATCGAGCCCGTCCATCTCGGGCGGCTGGAGCGCCAGGGCGTGTTCACGACCGGCCTCCTGATCGAGGTCTCGGAGACGCCGACCCGCCGCCAGACGCTCGCCGACCAGGTCGACGCGACGCCGAACGACGTCCTCGCCTGGCGGGATGAGGCCCTGATGCTCAACCTCGCGAGCTTCGGGCCGCAGCAGCACCAGCTCTTGATGCAGGGCGGCATCGAAGGCCTTCGCGACATCCTCAACCTGAGCCTCGACGAGTTCCGCGCGGCGATCCTTCGGGCCGCGACGGAGCTCAAGATGGAGGAACCGTCCGATCTGACGATGATCGGCTGGTGGGAACAGGCCAAGACGCTCGAGGACGCCTGACCGACCCGTTCCTTCGCGTCGCTCCGGCAGCGGCACTACCATGGCAGGCGTGAACGCCACCGTTCCTGAGCGCGTCGCCGCGGTCCTGACGGCCATCGCCACGGCCGTCGTCATCACGGCGATCGCGATCGTGCCGTTCCTCTCGCCGGCGTGGGTCTCGTTCGAACAGGGCCGGACCGGCGCCGAGCAGCTGACCGGCTACACGACCGCCGAGCTGCGCGCGGCCACGGACGCCATCCTCGCCGATCTCGTCCTCGGCCCGCCTGACTTCGACGTCGCGGTCGGTGGCGCGCCCGTCCTCAACGCCCGCGAGCAGTCACACATGCGCGACGTCCGCGGCGTGTTCGCCGGATTCGCGGTGATCGCCCTGCTGGCCGCGGTGGGGCTCGTCGTCGCGGTCGGCCTCGCCCGACGTCTGGGCCATCCGGAGCGCGCCTGGGCGGCGATCCGCAACGGGGCGCGAGGGCTGGCGATCGGCGTGGTCGTCGCCGGGGTCGTCGCGTTCTTCGCGTTCGACGCGGCCTTCGAGGTGTTCCATCGGTTGTTCTTCGCCGGCGGCTCGTACACGTTCGATCCCGGAACGGATCGGCTGGTCCAGCTCTTCCCGTTCGCGTTCTGGTCGGAGACGACGATGGCGGTCGGGGCAGTGATCATCGCGATCTCGATCGCGGTGCTCGTTCGTCGCAGGCCGGCGCACGGGCACGCGCGCGACGTCCGCCGAAGCCGCCACCGCCGCGAGTAGGCCTCACCCGGAGGCGGCCCGATGAACGGCGTCCCGGTCGCGCGGCTGTTCGGGATCGAGATCCGGCTCCACCTGTCGTGGATCTTCATCATCGCGATCGTCACCGTGACGGTCGGCGGCCGCCTCGGCTCGCTGCAGTCGTCGGAGGCCTCGCTCGCCTGGGTCATCGGGGCGGTGGCGGCGCTCGGGTTCCTCGCGACGGTCGTCGCCCATGAGCTGGCCCACGCCCTCGTGAGCCGCCGGGTCGGGATGCCGATCGAGGGGATCACGGTCCACTTCATCGGCTCGCCGGCAACGGTCGACGTCCGGGCGGACACGCCGCGAGGCGAGGCGGCCGTCGCGCTCGCGGGGCCCCTGACGAGCTTCGTGCTTGGCGTCGTGTTGATCGCGCTCGCGTTCTTCGGCTTTGCGTCCGACATCAGCGCACTCCGGATCGTCGCTGACGTCCTGTTCATCATCGGCGCGCTCGACATCGTCCTCGCCGGCGTGAGCATCGTGCCCGCGTTCCCGCTCGACGGCGGGCGCGTCGTTCGGGCGATCGTCTGGGCGCGGACCGGCTCCGAGATCCGCGGCGCGCGGTCGGCCGGACGTGTCGGCCGCGTCGTCGGCTGGATCCTCGTCAGCCTCGGCCTCGCGGTCATCCTCGCCGGCGAGACGGTCGACGGCATCATGATCGGGCTGATCGGCTGGTTCCTGGGCGCCTCCGCGCGATCGGTCGACCGCTGGCTCCTGCTCGACGGCCTCATCAAGGGCGTCCGCGTCGGTGAGGCGATGGAACCCAACCTCGAGACGATCACCCCGCAGCTCACGCTCGATACGTTCGCCGGCCGAGTGCTCGACGGCACGCTCGGACCGGTGCTGCCGGTGGTCCGGGACGACATCCTCGTCGGCCTCGTCGGAGCGCTCCAGCTGCGAGGCGTTCCCCAGAAGGAGTGGCCGTCGACCCGAACGGTTGACGTGATGATCGACGTGGCCGACCTGCCACCGCCGCTGGGACCGGACGAGTCGCTGTCGGACGGGCTCGAGCGGCTCCGCGCGTCCCGCCTGGACGGCCTGCCGGTTCTCGACGACTCCAAGTTGCGCGGCGTCCTGACGCGCCGTTCCATCGCCGTCGCGCTCCGGGCCCGCGCCGACCTGCGTGGCGTGACGCTGTGAGCGGGGCCGCCTCGCCCGCCTCGTCAATCGTCCCGGCGGGTCTCATGTCCGTCGAGGACGCCCGGGCCGCTGTCCTCGCCGCGGTCGCCGGCCCGACGGAGATCGAGGTCGTCTACCTCTCCGAAGCGCTCGGACGTGTCCTCGCCGAACCGGTCGCAAGCACGACCGACCTGCCGCCGTGGGACAACTCGGCGATGGACGGCTACGCGGTCCGGGCGGCCGATACGGCGGGCGCGACCGACGGACGGGCCGGTCCGGCTGGACGTCGTCGGTGAGGTCCGGGCGGGCCAGCCGCCGGAGGTCGAGGTGCCCCGAGGCGGCGCAGTCCGGATCGCGACCGGCGCTCCCGATCCCGCCGCGCGCCGATGCCGTCGTTCCGGTCGAGCTCACGACGCCGCTCGACGCGAACGGCGACCCGGCAGGTCCGCGCGGACGCGATGCCACCGGGCCCATGCCCGGCGGCGATCCTCGTCCATTCGGCCGTCGACCGCGGCGGCTCGATCCGCCGCGCCGGCAGCGACCTGGCCAGCGGGGCGACGATCCTGGAGGCGGGGAGCGGTCGTCACGGCAGCGGGGATCGCCCTTGCGGCAGGCGCCGGCGTCCCGCAGCTGTCGGTTCATCGCCGCCCGCAGGTCCACGTCCTCGCGACGGGCGACGAGGTGAAGCCGGCCGGACAGGCGCTCGGGCCGGCGGGCATCCCCGACGCCAACGGCCCGGGCCTCTCCGCGCTCGTCAATGCCGCCGGCGGCCAGGCCTACGCGCTCGGGATCGCCAAGGACCGGATCGAGGACGTCGATTCCCGGCTGTGCGCCGCGCTCATCGCCGGCGCCGATGCGATCGTCGTCTCGGGCGGCGTGTCCGTCGGGCCGTACGACGTCGTCAAGCTCGCGTTCGAGAAGATCGGCCGGATCGACCTCTGGCGTGTCGCCGTCCAGCCGGGTAAGCCGTTCGTCTTCGGCACCGCGGACCGGCCCGACGGCGGGCGGACGCTGCTGTTCGGCCTTCCCGGCAACCCGGTCTCGAGCTTCGTGACGTTCGAGCTGTTCGTCCGCCCGGCCATTCGGGCGCTCGCCGGCCACCGGGCCGGATCGCCTCCTGCGCCCGGTCGATCGGGCCGTCCTGGACGACCCCGTCAGCGAAGAGCCAGGGCCGACGGGCGTTCATCCGGGTGATCGCGGAACGCGACGCGAGCGGGTCGCCGGTTCGGGATGAGCGGGGCCGCGTCCACGTCCGGCTGGCGGGCGGATCGGCGGGGCAGGGGAGCCACGTCATCTCGGCACTTGCCGCAGCGGACGCACTTGCGGTCGTGCCGGAGGCGCAGGATACGCTCGATGCCGGCTCGGAGGTCGAGCTGTGGTGGCTGGACGCCGGCTGACCTGACGTTCGGAGGATCGATGGCCCAGAAACCGCCCCCGCGCACCGAGCGCCGCCGGCTGACCCACGTCGACCGGAGCGGCCGGCCGCGGATGGTCGACGTCACCGAGAAGGCGGTGACCGCGCGCCGGGCCGTCGCCGAGGCCCTCGTCGCGGTCTCGCCCGAGACGATGAGCCTCGTGATCGACGGCGGCGGGACCGAAGGGCGACGTCCTCGGCGTGGCCGAGCTGGCCGGCGTCATGGCCGGCAAGCGGACGAGCGACCTGATCCCGCTCTGCCACCCGATCGCCCTGACCGACCTGGTCGTCGCGGTGACGCCCGACCGGGCGGCCGGTGTGCTGCGCGTTCGGGCCGAGGCGGCCACGACCGGGCCGACCGGCGTCGAGATGGAGGCCCTGACCGCCGCGTCCGTGGCCGCCCTGACGATCTACGACATGGTCAAGGGCGTCGAGCGGGGCGTCGAGGTCCGTGCGGTCCGGCTCATCTCCAAGAGCGGCGGCAAGAGCGGCGACTGGCACCGGCCGGCCGACGCGGACGCCGAGCGCGCGCCGGATCAGCGCAGGCCCGGCGACCGCGGCCGCAGGTCGGATCGGGGGCAAGCGGCGGGGACCGGCGTGAGCACGGGCTGGGCGTTCGTCCTCACGATCAGTGACCGCGGCGCGGCCGGCGAACGGGAGGACGCAAGCGGGGCGGCCGTCGCGGCGCGGCTGATGGAGCTCGGGTTCAAGGTCAAGCGCGATGTCGTCGCGGATGACCAGGCGACGATCGAGTCGACCCTGCGGTCCGCCGCCCAAGATCACTCGCTCGTGGTCACGACCGGTGGCACGGGCCTGACGCCCCGGGACGTGACGCCGCAGGCGACGCTCGCCGTCGTCGACTACGAGGTGCCGGGGCTCGCGGAGGCGATGCGGGCCGAGGGCCGCCGCCACACGCCGATGGCGGATCTGAGCCGGGCCGTGGTCGGCGTACGAGGCGGAGCGCTGATCGTCAACCTGCCCGGCAGCCCGAAGGGTGCGCTGGAGTCCCTCGAAGCGATCATTCCGGTCCTCGACCACGCCCTCGAGACGCTGGCGGGGCCGTTCGACCACGGGGCGTCGAGGACGAGCACGAACGCCAGCACGAGCCCGGCCGACCCGCGGGTCGTCGCCACGCCGGACGAGCACGAGTGATGTTTCCCGTCTTCGCTGACGTCCCGGGCTATCCGCTCGTCTTCGTCCTGTTCTGGGGCGCCGCGGTCGTCTTCGTGCTGGCGATGGCCCGCCATCTCCGCGTCTTCGCCGCGGCCCGGCCCGCCGTGGAGCAGCCGCGCCCGTTCGGCCAGATCGGCGCCCGGCTCGTCGGCCTGATCGAGTACGCGGTCATCCAGACGAAGATGTTCAAGGACTTCCGGGCCGGGTTGATGCACGCGGGCATCTTCTGGGGATTCGTCCTCCTGACGATCGGGACCGCCAATATCGTGACCGGCGGGATCATCGAGACGGTCCTGTCGGTGCCGCTCGACGGCGCGGTCTGGGCGGCGATCTCCGCGATGCAGAACGTCGTCGCGGTGATCGTCATCGTCTCGATCCTGTGGGCGTTCTGGCGGCGGCTCGTGTCGCGGCCGCGGCGACTGACCTTCAACCGCGACGCGCTCGTGATCCTGTCGATGATCGGCGGCGTCGTCGCGACGGAGCTCCTCGCCGAGGTGTTCGAGTTCGCCCGCCACGGCGACCAGCCCGGAGCGTTCGTCTCGGCCGCGCTCGCCGGACCGCTGCGGGGCCTCTCGCCGCAGACCCTCGACGCCGGCTTCGTCACGCTGTGGTGGGCCCACATGCTTCTCGTCGCGGCGTTCCTCGTGTACCTGCCGTTCTCGAAGCACCTCCACATCGCGACCGCGTTCCCGAACATCTGGTTCCGGAAGCTCCAGCCGCGGGGCGAGCTGCCGGCGATGGACCTCGAGCGCGAGGACGCGACGTTCGGCCTGAAGTCGCTCCAGGATCTCGGCTGGAAGGACCTCCTCGACGGCTTCACCTGCACCGAATGCGGCCGCTGCCAGCAGGCGTGCCCCGCCTGGAACACCGGCAAGCCGCTCAACCCGAAGACGTTCATCATGGGAATCCGGGACATGTCGGTGGAGGCGGAGCACGGGCTCGACCTCATCCCGAACTCGCCGATCGTCCGCGAGACGTACGGCCTCGGCGGCGCCGACGCCGGCGGCGGATCGGATGGCCGCCCCGATCGTCGACGACGCGATCCCGTACGACGCGGTCTGGGACTGCGTGACCTGCGGCGCCTGCGTCGAGGCCTGCCCGGTCCTCATCGAGCACGTCGACAAGATCGTCGGCCTGCGGCGGAACCTCGTCCTCGAGGAGTCGCGCTTCCCGGCCGAGCTGGCCGGCGCGTTCCGGGGCATGGAGGGCCAGGGCAACCCGTGGGGCCAGCCGGCCTCGACGCGGCTCGACTGGACGAAGGGCCTGCCGTTCGAGGTGCCGACGGTCGCGTCGATGGCGGCCGACGGGAAGCTCGACGAGCTCGAGGTCCTCTACTGGGTCGGCTGCGCGGCGGCGTTCGACGAGCGCAACAAGCGGGTCGCGCGAGCGTTCGCGACGTGCCTGTCCGCGGCCGGGATCCGGTTCGCGGTCCTCGGCCAGGAGGAGTCGTGCACCGGCGATCCGGCCCGCCGGATGGGCAACGACTACGTCTTCCAGATCCTCGCGTCGGGCAACGTCGAGACGCTCAACCGATACGGGATGGGCGAGCGGACGATCGTCACCGCCTGTCCCCACTGCTTCAACACGATCGGCAACGAGTACGGCCAGCTCGGCGGGTCGTTCAAGGTCGTCCACCACTCCGTCTACCTCCAGGGGCTGCTCGCCGACGGGCGGCTGCGGGTCGCCGACGAGGGGCCGGCAGTCGTCCGTCACGTTCCACGACTCGTGCTACATGGCCCGCTACAACGGCGTCATCGCGGCGCCGCGGGACGTGCTGGGCTCCGTGCCGGGCGTCGAGCTGCGCGAGATGGAGAAGTCGGGCAAGAACACGTTCTGCTGCGGCGCCGGCGGCGGCCGGATGTGGATGGAGGAGACGCGCGGCACGCGGATCAACGCCGAGCGGACGCGTCAGGCGCTCGAGACGGGCGCCGAGACGGTCGCAACGAGCTGCCCGTTCTGCATGGTGATGATGAAGGACGGCCTGGCCGATGCCGCGTCGTCCGCCCCGGCCGCGGAACGGCGTCGTCAGCGCCCGCGACATCGCCGAGATCCTGGCCGACTCCCTCGCTCCAACCCAGCCCGCCGGCCGCCAGCTGCCGGTCCTGCAGTAGGACGTCGCGCGCGTCCTTCCAGGGCCCGGGCCCGAGGCCCGGCGCGCGCACTCAGCCCGGCAGATCGGGCCTTGCAGCTGATGCAGTTGCGGTCGGTCCAGAGGTTGCCCATGCCGCAGTTCGGGCAGCGCTTCTCGCCTTCGGTCGACGTTGCGAACGGGCTCTCGCGGGTCGCCGCCGCCCGCTCGCGTCGCTGCCGCCCCATGATCACCACGACCGCCAGGGCCAGGATCCGACGGACGCGATGAGCAGGAGGATCTCGGTCGTCTGATCCACGTGCTGTCCCTCAACGGCTGGTGCCCGAGCCCCCGGTGACCGAACACGCCGTGCTGCGAACACTAACGTCGGGCGCGACGGCAGCGCAATGGAGAGTTGCCCGCTATTCGCTGCTACGATGCGGGCGGTGACTGAGCCCACGTCCGCCACCCGAGCCCCGGGGACGTACCGCCTGACCGAGGAGCAGCAGATGCTCCGGGATGCGGTTCGGGTGCTGGCCGACGAGCGGATCGCGCCGCGGGCGGCGGAGATCGACAAGACCGCCGAATTTCCGTGGGACGTCAAGGAGCTGCTCGCCTCCCACGACATCCTCGGACTGCCGTTTCCGACGCAGTACGGCGGCCTCGGTGGCGAGTTGCTGACCGTCTGCCTGGCGATCGAGCAGATCAGCCGCGTCTGCGCCACGAGCGGGCTCATCCTCGCGGTCCAGGAGCTCGGTGCGCTGCCGCTCCTGCTGGCGGGCTCCGACGAGCAGAAGGAGCGCTGGTTCCCGGACCTCGCGGCGGGCCGGACGCTCATCGCCTTCGCCCTGACGGAGGCGGAGGCGGGCAGCGACGCCGCCGCGACGCGAACGCGGGCTCGGCGGGACGGCGACGACTGGGTGATCGATGGCTCGAAGCGGTTCATCAGCCAGGGCAGCGTCGCCGACCTGATCACGGTCTTCGCGGCCACGAACGACGATCCGGAGACCCCGCGCCACAAGCGCCTGACCTGCTTCATCGTCGAGAAGGACATGGCCGGCTTCGGGGTCGAGCGGATCGAGCACAAGATGGGCATCCGCGGTTCGCCGACGGCGGAGCTGAGCTTCCGCGGCGTCCGCGTCCCCGACAGCCACCGCGTCGGCGCCGAGGGCGACGGCTTCAGGATCGCGATGCGGACGCTCGATCGGAGCCGGACCGGGAATCGCCGCCCAGGCGGTCGGCATCGCCCAGGGCGCGCTCGAGGTCGCCGCGGCCTACGCCAACGAGCGGAAGCAGTTCGGCAAGCCCATCGCCGAGTTCCAGATGATCGCCGCGATGCTGGCCGACATGGACGCCGGCACCGAGGCCGCCCGCCAGCTCCTCTACAAGGCCTGCGTCGAGATCGAATCGGGCGCCGCCGATGCCGCTCGGTGGTCGGCCATGTGTAAACTCGTCGCCGGCGACACGGCGATGCGGGTCACGACCGACGCCGTCCAGGTTCTCGGCGGCTACGGCTACATCGACGAATTCCCGGTCGAGCGCATGATGCGCGACGCGAAGATCACCCAGCTCTACGAGGGCACGCAGCAGATCCAGCGGCTGGTAATCGCCCGCGCCCTCGTCCCGAAAGTAAGGAGATCCGTCCGAGTGCAGATCGTCGTCCTCGTCAAGCCGGTTCCCGATCCCGCGGCGGGCGGTGAGCGTCTCGGCGCCGACGGACGTCTCGATCGGGCCGCGACGCCTGCGGTCGTCAACGCCAACGACGAGTACGCCCTCGAAGCGGCGCTCAAGCTCGTGGAGGCGCACGGCGGCGAGGTGACGATCGTGTCGATGGCGCCGACGAGTGGGCCGGAGACGATGCGCAAGGCGCTGGCGATGGGCGCCCATCGCGGCATCCACGTCACCGACGAGGCGCTCGCCGGCTCGGACCACGTCTCGACGGCGCGCGTCCTCGCGGCCGCGCTCAAGGACCTCGAGTACGACCTCGTGCTCGCGGGCGCCGACACGTCCGACGGGCTGGCGGGCGTCGTGCCCGCAGGCGTCGCAGCGCTGCTCAGGCTGCCGTACCTCTCCTACGCGGCGAAGATCGAGCCGATCAAGGAGAAGGAGCAGGTGCGGGTCCGGCGGATCAGCCCGACCGGCTACGACGTCCTCGAGGCACCGATGCCCGCCCTCGTCGTCTGCACCCAGGCGCTCGGTGAGCCGCGCTACCCGTCGCTCAAGGGGATCATGGCCGCCCGCTCGAAGGAGATCGCGACCAAATCGCTGGCCGATGTCGGCGTCGACGCGGCGAGCGTCGGAGGCGCGGTGGCCACTACGAAGGTGCTCGGCTCGACGGCGCCGCCGCCGCGGGCCGCGACGCGGGTCGTGCGCGAGCCACCGGACGTGGCCGCGCGCGAGCTCGTGGACTTCCTCGCCCAGCGGAGGATCGTCTGATGGCCGGGCTGTGGGTCGTCGGCGAGGTGACCGCGGACGGTGGCCTCGCCCGGATCTCGACGGAGGTCGCCACGCTCGCCCGAACGCTGGCGGAGGCGGCCGGCCAGGACGTCGCGGGGATCGTCGTCGCCGCGGACCCGAAGGCCGCCGCCGCGGAGCTGGCCACGTACCTGCCGCGCGTCCTCGCGCTCACCGAGCCGGCCGCCGCGGACAACGCCTGGGCGATGGTCGCGGCCGACCGGATCGCGGGTGTCCTCGAGCCCGACACGAAGGAGTTCATCTTCGTCGGGGCGGGGCCCGACGGTCGCGACGTCGCCGGGGCGCTCTCGGCGCTCACCGGCTGGGGGATCCTCGCGAACACGACGGCGGCGGCCTGGGCCGACGGCGGTCCGACGATCGACATGAGCGTCTTCGGCGGCAAGCTGACGACGACGAGCGCCTTCACCGAGCCGACCGGGATCGTGACGGTCCGGCCGAACGTCGTCACGGCCGAGCCCGCGGCCTCGGCCGGGAAGGTCGAGGACGTCAAGGCGGTCGGCGACCTGACGCAGCCGCTCGTCGCGGTCGTGGAGCGGGTCGCGGAGGCCGGCGCGGCCGCGCCGATCGAGGAGGCGCGGATCATCGTCGCGGGTGGCCGCGGGGTCGGCGGTCCCGACGGGTTCAAGCTCGTCGAGGAGATCGCCGAGCAGCTGGGCGGCGCGGTCGGCGCGACCCGTGCCGCGGTCGATGCGGGCTGGATCCCGTACGCCCAGCAGATCGGCCAGACGGGCAAGATCGTCAAGCCGCAGCTGTATCTCGCGCTCGGGATCAGCGGCGCGATCCAGCACAAGGTCGGCATGCAGACCGCGGAGACGGTCGTGGCGGTCAATCGCGACCCGGACGCGCCGATCGCCGAGTTTGCCGATCTCGTCGTCATCGGGGACCTCTTCGAAGTCGGTCCCGCGCTGCTGGCCGAGCTCCGCGCTCGGCCGGGCTCCGCCTGACCGCGGCGGCCGGGGATGGAATTCGCGATCGTGCTGCCGATCGCCGCGTTCCTCATCCTCGCCGTGCTGTTCCTGCTGTTCCTGCGCCGGGCGGGGCGCCTCGTGGCGGCAACTCGCGACGTGGAACGGTTCCGGCGCCAGGTCGCGGACCTTGCCGAGCGGGTAGAAACGTCGCTGGGCCAGATGAGCGAGCGCGTCGACTCCGTTCGGCGCGGCCAACTGGCTGCTGCAGCAGTCGCTGACGACCTCGCGGCGTCCCTTGACGCGGTCGATCGCTACACCGACGAAGGCCGCGCGCTGCGTCCGCCGGCCGACGGCGAGGCGGTCCGCGATGGACTCGTCGCGGAGCTCGAACGGGCTCGGCGCGCCCTCGAGATGGTCGAGCACGGCTGCGCGATCCAGGCTTCGGCGCGAGCGGGCTCGCGTGAGCTCGAATCCCAGACCGCGATCAAGCGCGGCTACCTCAACGTCCTTCACGCCCGCGAGGCCATCGCCCGCCATGCGGTGGAGGCCGCGGCCCTCGTGCCGGCCGACCCCACCCGCCGCCCGCCGGCGCGCCGGACGGTCTGACGCCGGCCGCGGCGCTGACGCCGCGCAATCGCGCCGCGATACACCGTATGTAGTGGTATCCTGTCCCTGCACCACAAGCTCTTGTGGTGGTACCGACCAGGAGAAGCGATGCGTTGCCCCCATTGCGGAGAGCGGGAGACCCGGGTCGTCGACTCCCGGGACCTCGACGACGCGGCGACGATCCGGCGCCGGCGCGAGTGCGCGGCGTGTACGACCCGTTTCACGACCTACGAGCGGGTCGAGGCCGCGCGGCTCATCGTCGTCAAGAGCGACGGGACGCGCCAGGAGTTCGACCGCGACAAGCTCGCGTCGGGGCTCCGCAAGGCGCTGACCCGCCGACCGGTCGCGGACAACGCCGCCGAGCAGGCCGCCGACCGGATCGAGGCTGAGCTCCGCTCGGAGGGCGCGACGGAGGTGCCGTCGAAGCGGATCGGGGCGCTGGCGATGGAGGCCCTCGGCGAGCTCGACCAGATCGCGTACATTCGGTTCGCCAGCGTCTACCAGAGCTTCGACGACCTGGAGGCGCTCAAGCGCGAGGTCGACACGCTCTTCAACCAGCGAGGCAACGGCGGAATGGGCAAGTGAGCGTCCTCTCCGATCGGGACATCCGGGCGGCGATCGATGCCGGCGAGGTCGGGATCCGGCCGTACGACCCGGCCGATCTCCAGCCGAGCTCCGTCGACCTCCACCTCGACCGCAGCTTTCGGGTCTTCCGCAACAACCGCTACGCCTTCATCGACGTCCGCGCCCCGCAGCCGGACCTGACGGAGCTCCTGACGATCGCCGACGACGAGCCGTTCATCCTCCACCCGGGCGAATTCGTGCTCGGCCAGACGCTCGAATGGGTCGAGTTGCCGGTCGATCTCGTCGCCAGGCTCGAGGGCAAAAGTCGTCCTTGGGCCGACTTGGGCTGCTGATCCACTCGACCGCAGGCTACGTCGATCCGGGCTGGAAGGGCAATTTGACGCTGGAATTGTCGAACGTCGCAAATTTGCCGATCGCCCTCTACCACGGCATGAAGATCGGCCAGATCTCGTTCTTCAAGATGTCGAGCCCGGTCGATCGGCCGTACGGGTCGAAGGACCTCGGGTCGAAGTACCAGGGCCAGTCGGAGCCGACGGCCTCGGCGTTCCACCGCGACTTCGCGAACGGCAAGAAGCCGGCCGGCTGAGGCGCGCCGGGCATGGCGATCAACGACTCCGTCGATTGGGCACTGGAGCTCGGTGGCGGCGTCCGCGTCGCGCTGATCCAGGCCGGGACGTTCCGCTCCGACGCGGGCGCCCTGTTCGGGCCGGTGCCGCGGATCCTCTGGAACTCGCTCGTCACCGAGGAGATCGATCACGAGCATCGCCTCCTCCAGGCGCTCAACTGCCTCCTCGTCGAGACGCCGGCCGGCCGCGTCCTCGTGGAAACCGGGCATCGGCGAGCGGGTCACGCGACAAAGTCCGCGACATGCGCCGCTACGAGGGCTCGCCGATCGTGCCGGCCCTTGCGGCCGCCGGGTTCGAGCCCGCGTCCGTCGACGTCGTGGCGATGAGCCATCTCCATTTCGACCACGCGGGCGGACTGCTCCTGGCCGACGGCGCGCGGGCGTTTCCGCGGGCCACGATCGTCGCCCAGCGATCCGAGTGGGAGATCGCGCTGGGCGACAACCCGCGACTCGTGGCCTCGTACGACCAGCCCGAGGTCCGACTCGTCAGAGACTGGGGCGAGGAAGGCTGGGCCGACGGGGAGCGCGAGATCCTGCCCGGCGTCTCGGTCGTGCCGACGGGCGGCCACTCGGCCGGGCACCAGGCGGTCGTCGTCCGGGGTGGGGGAGCCGGCGCCCGGACGCTCGCCTTCTTCGGAGACCTGTGCATGCGGCCGTGGGCCGCTAATCCGCGCTGGGTGACGTCGTTCGACGACTTCCCGCTGGATTCGGTGGCGGTGAAGGCGTCGCTGTTCGCCCAGGCCGCGGACGAAGGACTGGGTCGTCGTCCTGTCGCATGAGCCCGTGACGCCGATCGGGCGCCTCGTGCGCGATCGCGACCGATTCCGCTACGAGGCCGACTAGGCCAACCGGACCAACCTCGAGCGTGTGTCACATGACGTACACGCTTCATGACAAATGGCCCATGGCATTGTCCCGGATGCTGGCTATTGTCTGAGTCAATCGGAACGGACCGCCGGACATCGAGACACTCGCCGGCGGCGTGTCGACCCTCCGGCGGGATGCCGGGCGGCGGCAGAGCTGGCAATCAGTCGCCTACTCGGCGGTCCAACCCGAACCCCCTCCCCAAATGCTCCGATTTCGCACGCTGGGCGAACTCACTCGTCCCGCGGCCGATCCTCCGAATTCGGAGTCCGGAATCGGATGGTCGTGGGAAACGGATGTGACTTCCAGCGGCGTTCGATTTCGGACGATCGTGCTGTGCCACGCTCACGGGATTGGCGACGAGATCGGCTGAACCGACGTGGCCGGCGAGAACAGGTCCGACGACGGCTTCGGCGGCGCCGAGAGCGTCGGCTCTGGTGGCGGAGCGGACGGCAGGATCGCCTGGATCTGCGCCTCGGCGGACGCCTCGTCCAGCGGGGCGAGGATGACCGAGCGGATCGCCCCTTCCGGGCCGACGAAGAACTGCGTCGGCAGCCCGTACAGGCGGTAGAGCCGGAAGATGTCGCCCGACAGATCTGGCGCCACCGTGTAGCCGAGCTGGTACCGCTCGGCGTACGCCCGGACATCGTCGGCGTTCGTCTCCTGGACGCTGACACCGACGACGACCAGGCCGCGGTCGGCGTAGCGTTCGGCCAGGTCGCGAATGACGGGCGTCTCCGACTGGCAGGGCGGGCACCACGACGCCCAGAAGTTGATCCAGACCGCTTTGCCGCGCAGGTCGCCAAGGCGAACCGGTTGCCCGTCGAGGTCGGTCAGCTGGAAGACCGTTCCGTCGCCTCGGACGACCGCGAACTCGGGCGCGAGATCGCCCGCCCGAAGACCCTGAGAGGGTGCCGGGCCGAGGATGTACGGAGTCGCCTGAGGGTTGGCCGGCCCGATCGGCCGAATCGAGCCCAGCGGCCTCGTAGCCACGAACAGGCCGATCGCGACGACCACGACGGAGATCGCCAACACGGCGAGTTGCCGTCCGCTGAACGGCCCGACGAGGCCGTGGCGTTCCTTCCGATGGGTGAATCCGGGCCGATCGGCCACTCAGATGCCCCCGAAGTTGAACCAGCGCGGAAGCAGCGCGAGCCAGTCCATGACCATCGCGACCCCGATCGCGATGACGAGCGCTCCACCGACGATCGACACCGCGCGGCCATGTCGGACCAGTGGTCGAAGGATCGCCGGCGCCCGATCGTAGAGGAGGGCGATCGCAACGAACGGCAGCCCGAGCCCGGCGGTGTAGGCGACGAGCAGCAGGGCTCCCTGGCCGACGGTCTGCGAGGTCGACGCCAGCCCGAGGATCGCGCCGAGGATGACCCCGATGCACGGCGTCCAACCGACGGCGAAGATCGCCCCGAGGCCGAACGAAGCCAGCCAGCCGCCGCGGGAGCTGACCAGCCGGCCGCCGAGCCGGTCACCGAGCCCCGGCCCTGTTCCTGCCCCCGCGCCGGCCGACGCGAGCGACATCGTCCCCGTCGCGCTGGCCAATGACCCCGCTGCGCCGGCATCGAGCGGCCGCCACGTGCGTTCGAGGCCAGGGATTCGAAGCACCCCGGCCAGGTTCAGGCCGAGGATGATCAAGATGACGCCGCCGACCTGGCGGAGGACGGGGAGGTATTCGGAGAACCCGGCCGAGGCGAACGTCGCGGTGACGCCGAGCAGCGTGAAGATCGACCCGAAGCCCGCGACGTAGGCGAGGGCGTGCCGGAAGGCCAGCCAGCGGCTCGGGCCGCCGACTGCCGGGCCTGCCTCCGGCTCCGCCCGCGACCGCGACGGCGGTCAGCTGGCCGAGATAGGCGGGGACGAGCGGCAGCACGCACGGTGAGAGGAAGCTCAGCAGGCCCGCCGCGACGGCGACGAGGATCGTCAGATCGCCGCCGATCACGCCAGGACCCCGTCCAGCCCTTCATCGAGGAAGCGGCGCAATCGTGACGCCGAGGTCGCGAGCTCCAAGCGTCGTCCGCGCGAGCTCGACGACCGGGATCCGATCGAAGAGGTCGCGCTCAATCGCGGGATCGGCGGCGATGTCGCGCTCGCGCAGGTGGGCGATTCGAGCGCCGCGCGCGGCCCGGTCCTCGAGAAGCGCCTGCAAAAGACCCCGCGTCTCGTCACACAACCCGCATCCAGCACGCGTGTAGAGGACGAGGTCGGGGAGGGGACTGGCGGTCATCTCGCTCGGCATTCTAGGCGAGACCACGCGGGAGGCCCGGCGGCGTGGTTAAGTGATGCGATGAACCGCGCGGCGACGATGACGAAGGGCCTTGTCGCGATAGTGCTGCTCTCGGTCGTCGCCGCCTGCCAGCCGACCAGCCAGGCGTCGGCGTCGCCTCCTTCAACACCCTCGTTGGCGCCCGTCGAGGACCCATCGCTGACACCGGTACCGGGCGGTTCGACGCCAGCACCAACTGCGGGCGGCGAATTCGAGCCTCCAGCGCCGGTCTGTCCCTCGCCAGTCGATGAGGTGACGATGCCGGAGGTCACGGTTTCGGTCGGCGACGGGCCGGCGATCGTGGCTATGGCCGGCCCGTCGACCCTCGAGACCTGTTCGACGAGCTCGGCCTTCGAGACGGTCTCCAGCGAGCCGCCGCCGGGCCTTTCCGCACGCCCCGGCGATGTGCTGCGCCTCTCGCTCCCGGCCGGGTGGCACCTCCTGCATTGGTCGGGCTTCGATCGTCCCGCGGCCGGCGATGGCGGCAATGTCTGGACCGGGGCCGACACGTCGGAGCGCCCTCGGCAGATCGACGTCCCGGTGCCGGCACGGTCCGGCGAATCGATCGCCAGCTACACGCTCTGGGTGATCAGCGCCGATGGGCGGGTGGTTGGGCGGCTCGAGATCAGCTTCGCGGTCACGATCGGCTAGGCGCGCGCCTCGGCGCGGTACGATGGGGTCGCGCCCCCGTAGCTCAGTGGATAGAGCGCGGCCGTCCTAAGGCCGGCGTCGGCGGTTCGAATCCGTCCGGGGGCGCCACACCCCACGCAGCCCGTCGTCGTCCTCCGAGTAGACTCGGGGGCAGCCCGCCCACGGAGATCCATTATTCTGCGCGCATGTTCCGCGGGGGTCGTCTCGTCGCCGTGCTCTCGATCTTCGTCTCGGGTTGCTTCTGGGTCGGCAGTCCACCACCGAGCGACGAACGGATGGCCACCGACACCCAGGGGCTCGATGCCGTCATAGCGCTTTTCGAGGAGCTCGACGTCAAGGAGTACATGGGTCGTGACGACTGTGAGCAGATCGTGTACGCCCGCGGCGGGTTCATCGGCGACATCGAGGGCGACATCTGTATCGGCAACCCGGACCTGCCGCCGATGGATCAACAAGCCTCTGCCGACCACGCCCGGATCCTGGAAGCACTCAAAGCCTCGGGAGCGGACACCTGCATGGCGGTGCGCATCGCACACCAGGGTGACGTCGTTACGTCCGCACTTTTCTTCATCGATGGCGCGCCGGCTTTCGAGTCGTACGACTACCTCTATGACCCGCTGAACAGCGAGGACAAAACCGAGTACGAGGGAGAACTCGAGTACACGAGGATTAGCGATGCCTGGTGGTTCGTTTGGTCCTACTTCGACTAGATCTAAACCAGTCGTATCCAATGAGCCGAAAAGGAACCGGCTGAACGACTTGGCGAGATCAGCCGGCCGAACGCCGCCTCATCTGGCACCGGTGACGCACGTGACGGGTGCAGCGGGGCCGATCCTTAGGCTAGCGTTGACGACTTATCCGGCGCCTATCAAATTCCGATTAGGCCACCGTGCCGATCGAGCAGCGGATCCGCGAGCTCGGCCTCGAGCTGCCGCCGGTGCCCACGCCCGCAGCCAACTACGCGAACGCCGTGCGGACCGGGAACCTCGTGTTCCTGTCGGGGACCGTGCCCGTCATGCCCGATGGCACGATCCCGAAGGGCAAGGTCGGGGCGGATGTCACGACCGAGGAGGCGGTCGAGCACGCCCGGCGCGTCGGACTGGTCCACCTTGCCGTGCTCAAGCAGGAGCTCGGCGATCTCGATCGGGTTCGTCGGGTCGTCAAGCTTCTCGGCATGGTCAACGCCGTTCCGGACTTTCGCGAGCACTCCCGGGTCATCAACGGCTGCTCGGATCTCTTCGTCGAGATCTTCGGCGAGCAGCACGCTCGCTCGGCGATCGGTGTTGGCAGTCTACCGTTCGGGATCACGGTCGAGATCGAGGCGATCTTCGAGGTCGAATAGCGGAGGTCAGCTTTCCGTGGCGAGGACCTCGCGGAGCTTGGCCGCGAAGGCGTCGGGTTCGCCCGTCTGGCCGTACTCGCCGCCGAGGAATCCGGCGTGGCCGCTGGGGAAGATCACGGGCTTCGTCCCGAGACGCTCGGCCACGGCCAGTGCCGCACGGCAGGCCAGCTCGCCGTCCGATTCGGCTCCGGCGGCGACGAACGATTCGGGTCGAAGCCGCACGCAGGGCGTCGAAATCGAACTGGTAGTGCGTGATCGAGATGATGTTCTGGCGAAGCAGGGGGTCGTTGCGAGAGCCGTCGTCCTCGGTCGGCAGACCGAACATCGCGGGGTCAGGAGCGGGCTGGTCGACGTAGTCGGCCGCAATCGGTCCTTTATGGCTGACGATCGCGATGAACTTCGCCATCCCTGGCCCCATGCCCTCGCGCATGTACGTGTCGTGCACGTCTCGGGACGCGGCCAGGGCCGCCTCGCGATCGGGTAGCACCTGGGCGGCCGGCGGCTCGTGTGCAATCACGGTTCGGACCTGCTCCGGATGCTTGGCCACGAGGGCCAACGCGTTCACGGCGCCGCCGCTGCTGGCAAAGATGTCGACCGGCCCAGCGTCCAACGCCGAGATCAGCCGGTGCAGGTCGTCCGCGTGCTCATCGGGCGTGGACTCGGTCGTGTCGTCGTCCTTCTTGCTTCGATCGACTCCGCGGGGGTCGTAGGTGACGACCGTGCGATCGGTGAAATGGCCTGCCAGCGTCGGGAATCCGGAGGCGCCCATCGGTGACGCGATGAGCAGCAGTACGGGTGCGGTGCTCGTGTCATTTCGTCGCACGTCGTAGGTGAGGACCGCCCCAGGCACGGCCAGCGTGTGCGTAGTCGGCTCATTCACCGTTGTCGCCTCAGTCATCGTCGCCTCCACCGGCAGGGTCGCTTGATCGACGTCATTCAGACTTGGCAGACCCGCCAAACTCATCGGTGCAAGGAGTGCCTCGTACGACAGACCTGCCAAGACCCGGCAGGTATGGGACTGTAGGGTAGAGACCATGAGACCACGACGATCCGATCGGCCTGGTAGCCAATGACCAAGTTCGTCGTCGACGCCAGCGCTGTCCTGCACCTCGTGGCCGCGGAGATCGAGGTCTCGAGCGAGCACGAGCTCCTCGCCCCGACGCTCCTTCGCTCCCAAGTCCTGTCCGCTCTGCACGAGGCCGTCCAGCGGGGCGACATCCCGGCCTACGTCGCGCGCGAACGCCTCGCCCGCATCGGGAAGATGCCGATCAGGCTCCTCGGCGACGGCGTGCTCCGGCGCCGGGCCTGGGAGGTGGCGGACAAGCTGGGATGGGCCGCGACGTACAACGCCGAGTACGTCGCGCTCACCCAGCTGCAGGCCGACGCGCTCATCACCCTGGACGAAGAACTGGCGCGGAGCGTCGAAGGATTCGTCCCAACTGCCTCGATCGATGCGCTGCGCTGACGACTCGGTCGGCCGGGTACTAGGGGTAAGCAGATTTAGGTAGGGGAGCCGATCGCGCCGCAGCCGGGGCATTCTTCGGCGCATGAGTTTGTCCGGGGGCGTCGGCGCGGCCGTTCAGCCTCTCCGCCGGGTCCGCGTCCTCGTTGTCGAGGACACCGATTCCGTGCGCGCGCTCATTTCGTACATGCTGCGCCGCCGAGGCTACGACGTAATCGCGGTCGACAATGGCCCGGAGGCACTGACGCAGGCGACCGATGACATCGATGTCGTCGTGATGGATGTCGGCCTGCCGGGCTTGAACGGGCTCGAGGTCTGCCGGCGGCTCCGCGCCGAGCCGGCGACCGCATCGCTGCCGGTGATCCTGCTGACGGGACGGAGCCATCACGAGGACGTCCGCGACGGGCTCAGGGCAGGTGCCAACGAATTTCTGACGAAACCGTTCCGGGAGGCCGACCTGATGTCGGCCCTCAAGCGGCTGTCCTAGACCGACCGAGCGACTAGCTCGCGTCGACGACGCAGAAGCGGTTGCCCTCGGGGTCGGCCAGGATGACGTAGTCGGCGTCCGGTGGGCGCTTGTCCCAATGGACTTCGGTCGCGCCAAGCCCGATCAGGCGCTTGACCTCCGCCGACTGATCGTCCGCATAGAGATCGAGATGGATCCGCGGCGGGATGTGGACCTCGGATCTGGCTAGATCGAGCGAGAGGTTCGGCCCGACGCCGTCACGCGGCCGCATCAGCACGAAATCGGCGGTGGCTGGGTCGTCGCGAGGGACGTAGTCCAGGGCAGCCGACCAGAACGCGGTTTGGCGCTGCAGATCGTCGACGCGGAGAACGATCGACCCGACACGGAGCATTGGGGCGAAGGGTAGCCCAGCGGAGGGTATTGCGGTCCGATCACGTCTGGACCCAAGATGAGGGCCAAGCCACGTCGTAGTCCGGCGGAGACGCGTTGACGACTGACCAGGAACGCCGCTTCTGTCCCCGCTGTGGAACCGGCCTCGTCACGGGCATGCCCTTCTGCCCCAGCTGTGGCCTCAACTCCTCGGAGGTCGGCGATCGCTACGAGCCAGTCGCGAGCGACCGCGTCGATCCACCCTCGGATGTCCTTGGCCGGCCGCTCGACGACGGTTCGCCGGCCCCGATCCCGGCCGGCACCGCCACGTCGCCCGATTGGCGGCCGGTCGCGGGAGTCTCCGCGAGCGGGGTTCGCCGCGCCAACCCGGTGCGTGGCTCGACAGGGACGGCGATCGTGCTGGGCGCCGTGATCGTCGCGGCCGGCTTGCTCGGGTTCGGGCTGCTCACACGCCCTCAGCCCGGCGACCCGGCGTCATCGGCCGTTGCCGGCCCGTCGGGCGCCGGCGGCCAGGTGGGGCCGGACGGTTCGCCCGTCGGCCCAGCGGCCCCGATCACCGGGATCACGATCCAGAGCCCGCAGGACGGCCAGGCCGTCGCGACGAAGGAAGTCACGGTCATCGGCCTCGGCCCGCCGGGGCTCTCGATCACGCGCGACGTCAGCTTCGGCTTCGATCAGCACGCCACGGCCGACGGAACGGGTCACTGGGCGATCAGCGTCAGCCTCGACGAGGGGCAGAACGACCTCGTGTTCCGGATCGGCGACGACCATTCGACCGAGAAACGGGTCCGCGTGATCTACAAGCCGGCGACGCCGTAGGACGGCGGTACTCGCTCAGCGCACGGAGCTGGGCACCAGGAAAAGCCTCGGGCGACGCGGTTCAATGGGTTGCAACGCGTCGGCTGCCTCGAGCTCGATGACGGCTTCCGATGCGGCGTCCCAGTCCGGGCTGCCGTGCGCGGCCGCGTCGCGGCGGAGGCGGGCTCGTTCGAGCGCGGTTGGACCGCCGTGCGTCGGAATCGAGATCGGTGGAACGCTGAAAACCTGCATGTCGCAATCCACGATGGGGCTGCGCCGGAGCAGGCGCATCACCTATCCGCCGTACCGCGTTGACGTTCGTCAACGCCCAGTTCAGGCCGGCAGCATCCCGTCGGAGGGCTCCGGCTGGTCGAGCACGCCGAGCCGCTGAAGGACCTCGATCGCTGCGAGCAGGTTCCGGCAGAACCATTCCTGTTCGGCGCTCGTCATCCGAACCCAGCGCAGGGTGAAGTCGCGTTCGGTCGGTTCCAGCGCGGCGAAATCCTCGTCGTTCACGGCGATGCCTCGGTCGGCGGCGGGTGACGGACTGCCGCCGCGAGAAATACTGCCACGACCGGCGATGCCGCTGCACTAGGTCGCTAGACCCATTTCGGTACCGACTGTTATGTCCCTGCAATCCTCCTGCAACCATGCCCCGCGAGGCCGGCGAGCCCTTCCTGACGCCTCGTCTGGTGTACTGGTGGCTGTGAGGTCGGGGGATGCGGCCCGGTGAGCGGTCAGAGCAGAAGGAGGGCATCTCACATGCTCGATCCGCAGACCCGGCAGCAGCTCCAGACCAAGTTCCAGCAGGTCAAGCCGCAGCTGAAGCAGCGCTTCAGCGGCGTCACCGACCAGGATCTCGATGCAGGTCGCAGTGACCCGGACACGCTGATCCAGACGATCAGCCAGAAGACGGGACAGCCGCAGGCCCGCGTCGAGGCGGAGATCCGCTCTCTCGTCGGCTCCGCCTAGATAGGCTCCCCGGCGCCATCGCAAATCGCGACTGACGCCCCAGCGCCTACCGCGCCTCTCGCGCCCCCAGACCACCAGCGGTCGAGTTCGGCTTGACCGCAGACATCGATCCTCGCCAGGGTTCGTTCGAACCTGACCTCACAGGAGAGCCGGCGTCCGACAAGGCCGCCGGTTCTCCTCGTCTACGCGACTATCCTCCCCGCATGAGCCGACGCCACATCCCGGACGAGATCCTGACGATGGCCCACGACCGCGCCCGGGCGCGGGCGGAACGGGACCTGGCCGGAGGCCGACAGGCTCCGAGCCGAGATCGAGGCGGCGGGCTGGACGATCGTCGATCGGGGCACGGACTTCGCCCTCTCGCCGGCGAGCCCGCCGACCGTCGAGGCCGACGGCGTCGTCCGCTACGGCGCCACGGGTGAAGTGCCGTCACGTAGCGAGGAGCCTCCGACCGGCGTTGCGACGGTGATTCTGGTCGCGACCGACTGGCCGGCCGACCTCGACCGAGCGCTGGCGGGCCTACGGGCGCACGGGCCCGCGGGGCTCCAGGTCGTCGTCGTGGCGGACGGCCCATCGCCCGACCAGGACGCGGCCCTCGATTCGCTCGATGCGGAGGTCGTGCGAACGTCGGCGCGGCTGGGGCAGGGAGCTGCGATCAACATCGGCATCAGGCGCGCGGCGGCGCCGACGGTCGTCGTCCTCGACACGAGCGTCGAGCCGACCGGGGACATCGTGACACCGCTCCTCGCGGCGCTCGAGGATCCGACGGTCGCGGTCGCCGGTGGCTGGGGTCTCGTCAGCGACGACCTCCGAAAATTCCGCGAGGCGCCGGCCGGTGACGTCGACGCGATCGAGGGCTACGCGATGGCCTTCCGGCGCAGCGACGCGGCCGATCGCGGCCCGCTCGACGAGCGGTTCCGGTTCTACCGCAACCTCGATATCTGGTGGAGCCTCGTCCTGCGCGACGAGGGCGAAGAGCGGCCGCCGCGCCGCGCGGTTGCGGTCGACCTGCCGGCCATCCGCCACGAGCACCGCGGGCTGGACGAGTCTGCCCGACGACGAACGGGACCGCCTCAGCAAGCGCAACTTCTACCGGATCATCGATCGCTTCGGGTGGCGCCGCGACCTCCTGACCCGCCGCGAGGTCTAGCGCTCAGCGCTTGCTCGCGCTCGTCACCGGGCGGGGCTGAACCGTCGATCCGGTCCCGGAGTCGACGACGTCCCAGCCCAGGTCGGCCAGCTCCGAGCGGATCGCATCCGCGCGTTCGTAGTCGCCGGCGGCCCGGGCGTCTGACCGTTCCGCGACGAGCGTCCTTGACCTCCTCGGGCACATCCGCGGCCGGGGCCGACGCCCAGACTCCGTCGAGTCCAAGCCCGAGGACGGCATCGGCGTCGAGAACCAGCCACCGCTTCTCGTCGACGGGGAGCGATCCGCGGGCGACCTCGCGAACGATCGTGAGCGCGGTCGGGAGGTCGAGGTCGTCATCGATTGCCGCGACGAATCGATCGTGGAGCGCCCGCCCCGCCGGGGAGAGGGGAGCGGCCGTCTCGTGCGCCCGATCCGAGAGAGCGACGTCCTCTTCACCGCCGTGACCGGACGTTCCTGCCGCCGAGCCCGATCGGTCGCGCCGGGGCAGCGCCGGGCCGAAAGACGGGCGGAGCCGCCCAGTGCCCGGTCGCCGGCGGCGGACCCAGACCCCGAACCAGCGATCGCAGGGATTCGAGGCCGGCCGCGGCGCCGGCCAGCGATTCGGGCGTGTACTCCAGCTTGTGCCGGTAGCGCGATGTCAGGGCCAGGTAGCGCAACGCGAGCGGATCGATGCCCCGGTCGGCGAGTTCCGTGACCCGCTCGATGTTGCCCGCCGACTTCGCCATCTTCTGGCCGCTGACCAGAAGGAACTCGCCGTGAACCCAGATCGCGGCCGGCGGGCCACCGACGACCGGCGCCGACTGGGCGATCTCGTCTTCGTGATGCGGGAACACGTTGTCGATCCCGCCGGTATGAATGTCGAACCGCGGCCCGAGATGGCGCATCGCCATCGCCGAGCATTCCAGATGCCAGCCCGGGTACCCCTGGCCCCAGCGATCGGTCGGCCAGCTGAGGAGGCGTCCTTCGCCCGCCGACTTCCACAGGGCGAAATCGGCATGATCCCGTTTGTCGTGCTCGACTTCGCCGCGATGGCCCGCCCGCAGGTCGTCGAGGGTGTTGCCCGAGAGCTGGCCGTACTCCGGGTACGACCCAACGTCGTAGTAGACGTTGCCGTGGTCGCTGACGTAGGCGTGACCGAGGTCGACGAGCCGCTCGGCCAGCTCGAGCATCTCGGGGATGTGTTCGGTGGCGCGCGGGAAGACGTGGGCGGGAAGGATGTTGACCGCGGCCTCGTCCACGTGGAACGCCGCCTCGTACGCATCGGCGATCTCCGCCGGCGTCTTGTCCTCCAGGCCGGCCGCGACGAGCATCCGGTCCTCGCCCCGGTCGAAGCGCTCGTCGCGGAGGTGGCCAACGTCGGTGATGTTCTGGACGTGCAGGACCTCGACACCGTGGTAGAGGAGGACGCGCCGGATCAGGTCCGGGAGCATGAACGTCCGCAGGTTCCCGACGTGGGCGAAGCGGTAGACGGTCGGGCCACAGGAGTACATCCGGACGCGGCGCCCGTCGGCAGGGAGAAGCGGCTCGACTGACCGGCTGAGGGTGTTCCGGATGCGGAGGGTCACGCGGGAAAGCGTACCGCCGCGCGCCAGCCGTGCCGTGCGCCGGGCAGGAAATGAGGCCTCGCGTCACCACACCGCCGGGGGAACGATGCCATTGCAGCGAGGCCTCTGCCCATCGATAACGATGTGCGTCCGGAATCGTTAGGGCGCCGCAGCGCGCCGCGGGCTCAGCGTCGCCAAATCGGGTCCTGAGCGGGGAGGCCCCTATACTCCCGCCATGCGCCGCTGGGTCTGCATCATCACGCTCCTCGCCGGGTTCTCCGCGGACAACTACGTGTGGTCGGCGCGACGCCGGCTACCGGTCCCGATCGAGCGGCGGCTGGACACGATCCTGTACGGCGTATCGCCCCAGACCAGCCTTCGGACCACCTCCGCCTGGTGGCGATCCTGAGGACGACTGCGCGGCACGGGCCGATCCGGCGGAAAGCGGGGCTCGTTGGCGCGATCCTCATCGCGCTCTCCGGACTGGTCGTGCGCGCGACTCCGGGCTTCCAGGACCTCGCCGGCGGCGTGGCCGCTGCCCGTCCCGACTCGGTCAACATCCTCATCGGTTCGGCGACAACGCTGGACCCGGCCGCCCAGGGTGACATCGGCAGCGCCGCGATCTCGGCCCAGCTGTTCGAGGGCTTGACCGGCTTCGACGCCCAGTTGCAGGTTCGCCCGGCCCTGGCAGCGTCGTGGGATCTGCTCGATGGCGGGCGTCGGGTCGTGTTCCACCTCCGGCCGGACCTGACGTTCTCGGACGGCTCGCCGCTGACCGGCGAGGACGTCGTCCGGAGCTGGATGCGGATCATCGATCCCGCCGCTCCGTCACCGCTCCTGTCGCTCATCTCCGACGTCGATGGCGCGCTCGCCTACGCCCGCGGCGACGATGCGCGACCCGGAGTCGGTCGGCATCAGCGCGGACGGTCTCGATGTCGAGGTCCGCCTGACACGACCCGCGACCGACTTCGTGTCGATCGTCGCGAGTCCCACGTTCGCCGTCCTGCCTCCCGGCGTCGGCGAGAATCCGTCGGCCCTGCTCCCGGCCGGGTTCGTCGGCAGCGGCGCCTACGTCCTCAAGGCCGTCACCGACGAGAAGACGACCCTCGCGGCCAACGAGCACTACTGGGCGGGTCCGCCGTCGATCCCGACGATCGAGCTGGTCCACGACATCGGCGGGCGCAGCCCGGTGGCCGCGTTCGAGGACGGCGACCTCGATCTGACCGGAATCTTCCCGTTCGACGCGACGTGGATTGCCTACGACGAGACGCTCGGTCCGCAGCTCCGCGAGACGCGTGTCGCTCTCGCTGAACTACTACGGCTTCGACACGCGGCGTCCGCCGTTCGATGACGCCAAGGTGCGTCAGGCGTTCGCCCAGGCCGTCGACTGGCGACGCCTCGTGGCTCTCGTCAGCGGCGAGACCGCGACGGTCGCCACGGGCATGGTCCCGCCCGGCATCCCGGGTCGGAGCGATGACGACTTCCTGCCGACCTACGACCCGGCCGAGGCGCGCCGGCTCCTGGCGGACGCCGGTTATCCGGGCGGCGCCGGATTCCCCGAGACGACGTTCATGACGTTCGGCGGCAGCACGGACGAAGCGGCCGTCGTCGAGATCGAGCGGGAGCTGGGCATCAAGCTGAATTACGAGACGATGAGCGGCGACTACTTCGGCCGGCTGAGCGCGGACCCGCCGAACATCTGGTCGATGGGCTGGGTCGCGGACTATCCCGGCCCCAATGACTTCCTCGGGATCCTTCTCGGGACAGGGTCGTCGAACAACTACGGCGGCTGGAGCTCGCCCGAGTTCGATGCGGCGATCACCGACGCCCTCGAGACGACCGACCCGGCGGCGGTCCGAGCTGCCTTCGACCGGGCCGAAACCATCGTCCGCGACGAGGCGCCGGTCATCCCGCTCTCGTACTCGACCGACTGGACGCTCGCGCGCGATGGGCTCCTCGGCGCCTACGAGAACGGCCTCGGCATCATCCGGATGGCCGGCCTCGCCTGGGAGGACGACTGATGCGCCGCTTCGGGCGGCTGGCCGTGGCGGCCCTCCTGGCGCTGTCGGCGAGCGGCATCGGCGCGGGCACGGTTGCCGCGGCCGACCCGGTCACGTTCGGCCAGCCGACGAGCGACATCGGCATTCGGCAAGTCGATCGAGTTCGACCAGCCGGTCGAGCTGGCGGCGGTCCCGAGCCTCGTGGAGCTCCTCCTCCGGACCCCCGGCGCAGCGGGTCCGAACGTCACGCTGGTCGACGCCCCCGACGGCGCGCGGCAACCAGACCCTCCATTTCGAGGTCGACCTGACGACCGGCCACATCGTCCCGAACACGACGTTCACCGCTCGCTGGCGGGTGACCGACGCCGGACGGGCGCGCCTGGCTCGGGCCGGAGGTGACCCACACGTACGCCGATGAGCGCGTGAACTGGCGGACGCTCGAGGGCGACGTCGTCAGGGTCCACTGGTACGAGGGCGGCGACGCCTTCGGCAGGCGGGCGCTGGCGATCGGGGACAAGGCGGTCGCCGATACAGCCGCAGCTGCTCGGCGTAACGGAGACGGAACCGATCGACTTCTACATCTACGCCGACCAGCAGCAGTTCTACGACGCCCTCGGGCCCGGCACCCGCGAGAACGTCGGTGGCCAGGCTCACTCGGACATCCGGACGATGTTCGCCCTCATCACGCCGGCCGAGATCGACCAATCATGGGTCGACGTCGTCGTTCCGCACGAGCTCGTCCATCTCGTCTTCGCGACCGCGACGGACAACCCGTACAACGATCCGCCGCACTGGCTGAACGAGGGACTCGCGGTGTACCTCTCGGAGGGCTACACGCGGGATTACCGGAACGACGGTCGAAAAGGTGGTCGCCGACGGGACGATCATCCCGCTCGAGGGCCTGGCCGGCGCGTTTCCCACGACGTTCGAGCGCTTCCGGCTCGGCTACGCGGAGAGCACCTCGGCGGTCGACTACATCGTCACGCACCCACGACCGCGATGCGCTCTTTGGCCTCATCCGCTCATACGCGACCGGGCGTGTCCGACGACGAGGCCTTCAAGGCCGCGCTCGGCGTCGACATGGCGGGGTTCGAGGCGGAGTGGCTGGCGAGTCTGGGCGCGACCGCGCCCGTCCGCCACGGACCGCAGCCCGCTCCGCCGGGCCCGGTGCCGGAGGGCTGGAGCGGGTCCGCACCGAACCCGAGCGTGGCGCCCGGGACCGGATCCGGCTCGTCCCAAACGCCGAACCGGCCCCCGTCCGACAGCCCGGCTGCGGGATCGGATAGCGGCCTCCTCCTCGCGGCGATCGCCGCGATCGTCGTCATCGGTGTCGGGTTGGCCCTGTTCGCCCGCCGCCGCACCGCTCGTCCCGGACCGTGACCGCGCTTGCCGGTCGGCTTCGGGCGATCCCGACCTGGCAGGTCACGCTTGGGCTCGCCCTCTTCGCCCTCGGGTTCCTGATCGCGGCCCAGCTCGCCGCTGAAGGCCCGCGCGTTCGCTACACGACCCAGGAGCGCTCGCCGCTCGTGGGCACGGCGCTCGAGCTCCAGCAACAGCAGGACGAGCTCAGGGCGCAGATCGTCCAGCTCGGCAAGGACATCCAGGCCCTCCAGGACGAGGGCGCAGGGACCACGGCGATCGTCCGGGAGCTGAACGACAAGCTCGAAGCGGCGCGAATGGCCGCCGGCCTCATCCCGCTGGCGGGTCCCGGGCTCGTGCTCAGCCTCGCCGATTCCACGCAGGCGATCCCCGCCGACGCCAGCGAGTCCGACTACCTCGTCACGGCGCGCGACATCCGGACCGTGGTCGCAGAACTCTGGCTGGCCGGAGCGGAGGCCATCGACGTGAACGGCGAGCGGGTCACGACCTCCACGGGCGTCCTCGACATCGGCCATTCGATCCTGGTGAACTCCGCCTACCTTGCCCCGCCGTACCGCGTGTCGGCGATCGGTCCGCCCGACCTGCTCGCCCAGCTTGGCCTGTCGCAGGGCTGGCGCGAGTTCATCCAGACCCGGGCGGGCGGGTTCGGCCTGGACATCACGTTCGCCGAGCCCGAGGTCGTGGAAGTGCCGCGGTTCGCCGGGGGCTTGAACCTGCGCGAGTCGCGGGTCGTCGGCTCCGAGACACCGGCACCGTGACCGGCTCGCTCCGCGACCCCTCGCAGCCAGGCGATCGTCGCGGCCGTCGCGTTCTTCCTCGGCGTGCTCGTCGTCGTCCAGATCCGGTCCCAGGCCGGCAACAACACGCTCGCCGCGATGTCGTCGCAGGACCTGACGTTCCTCGTGGCGAACCTCAACACGCGCAACGATCAGCTTCGCCAGGAGATCGCGACGCTCCAGAGCCAGCTCGCCACGCTCGAGAGCGGCGGCTCCCTGGGGGCGTCGTCCGTCAATGAGCTGCGGGCCGAGATCGACCGTATCCGGGCATGGGCCGGGCTCGATCCCGTTCGCGGCCGCGGGATCACGATCACGATCAGCGGCCCGATCGCGGCGTCGGCGGTCGAGGACCTCCTCAACGAGCTGAAGAACGCCGGGGCCGAGGCGATCTCGATCGAGGAAGTCAGGGTCGTGCCGCAGACGGTCATCGGCGGGGTGGCCGGCGCCGTCTCGGTCGACGACACCGCGCTCGGCGACTCCGTTCACGATCCGGGCGATCGGGACGCCCGAGACGCTGACCGGGTCACTGGCCCGGGCGGGCGGGATCATCGCCCAGCTCGCCGCGACCGACCCGGGAGCCACGATCGACGTCGAAGAAACCGACCGGATGGTGCTGCCGGCGACGACCCGCGACCTCGCGCCCAGCCACGGCCGACCCCGCGCTTGATACCCTGACCGCCGATGGGACAGCGACCCGCCCTCGAACTGCTCCTCGGTGACGTGCTGCGGCTTCGGCGTCCCCATCCGTGCGGCGGCAGCGAGTGGCTCGTCGATCGGCTCGGTGCCGATATCGGTCTCCGCTGCCGGCAATGCGGCCGCCACGTCCTCGTCGAGCGGCGAACCGTCGAACGGCGCCTGGCCGGTTTCGTCAGCCGCGGCGACGCGGCCATGAGCGCCGCGGTCCGGCCCGGAGCGGGCGAGGCAGTGGCCGCCGACGCTGTGGCTGTTGACCGGGACGAGCCTGGCAACGGCGAGGACGCCCGATGACGAACGAAACGGCGCTGCCGTCCGAGGAGAGCGCCCTCGCGGTCTTCAGAAACCGACCGTTCCTCCTGCTCTGGATCGCCCAGGCGGCGACCCAGATCGGCGGCAACATGGTCATCTTCGGGCTGACCGTCATCATCTCGAAGGCGACCGGCTCGGTCTCGGCCGTCAGCGCGTTGATCCTCACGTTCCTCGTCCCGGCCGTGCTCTTCTCGGCCGTCGCGGGCGTGTTCGTCGACCGCCTGGATCGGCGCCTCGTCCTGATCGTCACGAACGTCCTCCGCGGGGCCGCGTTCGTCGCGGTGTTCCTCGTCGGGAACAACCTGATCCTGATCTACCTGCTGAACATCTTCATCTCGACGGTCACGGTCTTCTTCGCCCCGGCCGAGGCCGCGATGATCCCGAAGCTCCTGCCGAAGCGCCAGCTGCTCGCCGCGAACGGGATCTTCACGCTCACGCTCAACGCGGCGTTCGCCCTCGGGTTTGCGCTCATCGGCCCGCTCGTCGTGAAGATCGCCGGAGCCGCAGGCGCTGCTGATCCTCGTCGCGGTCCTGTACTTCGTCGCGGCCGCCTTCTGTTCCACGCTGCCGTCGTATGCACCGCCCACGCCGGCGCGCCAGGCGTTCGGTCGCAAGACGGTGAGCGAGACCGAGCAGGCGGTCGAATCGATCTTTTCCCAGCTGCGCGAGGGCCTCGACTACATCCGCCGGCACCGGGAGATCCGCTGGTCGCTCATCTACCTCGGGGTCGCCGCCTCGCTCGTCGGCGTGCTGGGCGTCCTCGGGCCGGCGTTCGCGGAGACGACGCTCGGGCTCCAGGAGGAGGACTTCGTCGTCGTCGTCCTGCCCCTCGGGATCGGCATCGTCATGGGCATCCTGCTGCTCAACACCTACGGCAAGCTGCTGCCACGCCGGCGGGTCATCGAGGGCGGGATGGTCGCGCTCGGGTTCCTGATCCTCGCGATGGCGCTCTCCGGGCGCATCAGCAGCTTCCTCGCCGCCACCGAGACGGCCACCGGGCTCCCGGACCTGTCGCTGCTGACCTCGCTCCTGTCGATCGTCGTCGCCGTTGCCTTCTTCGCGGGGATCGCCTACGCCTTCGTCGCGATCCCGGCTCAGACGCAGCTCCAGGAGGACCTGCCCGAAGATGTCCGGGGCCGCGTGTTCGGGGTCCTGAACATGCTCGTGTCGGTGGCGTCGTTCCTGCCGATCCTCATCGTCGGACCGATCGCCGATGCCATCGGCACGACGCTCGTCCTGTCGTTCGTGGCCATGGCGATCGTGGCCGCCGGGCTGGGTTCGATCTTCGTTCGCGGCAGCCTGAAGGCCGTCGGAGCGGGGCTCTCGCTACGACGTGGGCTCGCGTGACCCGATCGCGGCCGCGCTCCGAGCGGCGGAGGTGCCGACGCCCGATCCGGTCGGCGACTTCGCCGAGGAGATGATCGAAACGGGCCAGGACGACGTCACGCGGGAGATGAAGGTGCCCAAGCGTGTCGGCGAAGGCAGGCTCCCCGAGGAAGACGGCTCCGCCTCCGACGATCGCCGAAGCGACGGCTGACTAGGCCCCGATGCCCCGCGTCGCGGTCGTGTTCACCGGCGGGACGATCAGCATGCGCCGCGACCCGGTCGCCGGCGGCAACGTCCCGGTCCTGACGGGGGAGGGGATCCTGGCCGGCGACGCCGGGCCTCGCATGCGATCGCGGACGTCGTGGCGATCGACCGCGGCCTGACGCCGGCGAGCCATTTCACGTTCACGGACCTGTTCGGGATCCTCGCCGCGGTCGTCAGGACGCGCTCGCTGATCCGGGCATCGACGGCGCGGTCGTCGTCCAGGGCACCGACACGATCGAGGAGACGGCGTTCTTCTTCGACCTCCTCCACGCGGGTCCCAAGCCGATCGTCGTGACCGGGGCGATGCGGACCTCCGAGCACCCGGCGTTCGATGGGCCGGCGAACCTGCGCGACGCCGTCCGCGCCGCGTCCGCTCCCGCTCTCGCAGGAGCCGGGGTCGTCGTCGTCCTCGCCGGGACGATCGAACCCGCGGACGACGTCACGAAGGTCCACGCCAGTGCGTTCGACACGTTCCGGAGCCTGAACACGGGTCCGCTGGGGCGCATCGAGGGCGACGGTCGAGTGGTCGTCGCGCGCGCCCGCGGGGCGCGGCGGCAGGTCAGCGCAACGCGCGCGGCCGAGCGGGTCCACCTCGTGAAGACCGGCGTCGCCATGGACGGAACGCCGATCGACGCGCTTCGAGCCGCCGGAGCGGACGGCTTCGTCGTCGAAGCGACGGGAGCTGGGAACACCTCGGCCGGGCTGCTGGCCGCGGCGGAGCGGGCGATCGCCGATGGGTTGCCCGTGGCGCTGACGACGCGCTGCCCGGTCGGCGCGGCAACCGACGCCTATGCGTTCCCGGGTGGGGGAGCGACCTGGGTCCGGGCCGGCGCCTTCCTCACCGGGCACCTGGGCGGCCCGAAGGCGCGGATCGCGCTGGCCCTCGGCCTGGGCGCGAGGCCTCGGCCGCGACGGGCTTGCCGCCCTCCTCGCCGATCCCGCCCCGATCGCCGATCCGGAGCATCTCGCGGCCCACCTCGCGGCCATCGGCGTGGCGGGCTGAGCGATGCCCCTGGAAGCCCTCGTCACGGGACGGATCGCGACGCTCGCCGGCGACGCTGGGTTCGGCTGGGTCGAGGCGGTCGGCATCACCCGCGGCCGCGTTGCGTTTGCCGGTTCGGCGGTCCAGCTCGAGACGCGGGCCGACCCGTTCACCGTCCGCTTCGAGCTCGACGATGACGAGGTCGCCATCCCGGGCCTGACCGACTCCCACCTGCACCTCGCGGAGGGCGGCATCGCGCTCGAGAACGTCGACCTCTCGCAGGCGTCCTCGCTCGAGGCCGGCCTTGAACTGATCGGCGCCGCCCACGAGCGGCTAGGCGCCGACGAGTGGATCGAGGGCCACGGCTGGGACTCCGATCGCTGGGGACGCTGGCCGACGGCCGACGACCTGGAGGGCGTGGCGCCCGGGCGGCGTGTCGCGCTGTGGGCCCACGACCACCACTCGCTCTGGGCCAGCCGTGCCGCGCTCACGACGGCCGCGGTCGCCCGTGACACCGACGATCCAGCCGGCGGCTTCATCCGGCGCGACGCCGGTGGCGATCCGACCGGGATCCTCCACGAAGCGGCGTCCCGGCTCGTAACGAATCACTTCCCCCGCCCAACCGAGGAGCGCTACGACCGGCTCATCGCCACGCTCGCCCAGCGGCTCGTCGAGCTCGGCGTCGTGGCGATCCATGACCCGGGTGCGCTGTCGATGCAGGAGGGGCTCGGGGGCGGGATCGAGGCCTACCGGCGCCTCGCGGCCGCCGGCCGCCTGCCGCTGCGCGTCCACGCCTGTATCCGCGAGGAGCAGATCGACGCGGCGGTCGAAGCGGGCCTCCGGAGCGGCGATCCGCTCGCGCCGGGCCTCGATCGGGCGCGGCTGGGCTGGCAGAAGCTCTTCGCCGACGGGACGCTCGCGTCGCGGACGGCGGCCCTCCTCGAGCCGATCGAACCGGAGCCCGGCCAGCCGCTCCCCGCGGGCACGGAGCGCGGCGTCTTCATCACCCCGCCGGAGCGGCTCGCCGCGCTCGCGTCGCGGGCCGCCGGCGCCGGGATCGCCACGATCATCCACGCGATCGGCGACCACGGCGTCCGGGCCGCCCTCGACGCGCTGGAGCCGACGGTCGGCCGCGTGCCGCTTCATGCCGCGGCTCGAGCACGTCCAGCTGCTCCATCCGGACGACCGTGGCCGGTTCGCCCGGGCCGGGATCGCGGCCTCCGTCCAGCCGATCCACCTCCGGGCCGACGCCGCGGCCGCGCGCCGGCTATGGGGCGAACGGGCCGAGACGAACGGCTACACGTGGCGGACGATCGCGGACACCGGCGCCGTGCTCGCGTTCGGCACGGACGCGCCGGTCGAGCCGATCGACCCGTGGCCGGGCCTGGCGATGGCCGTCACCCGCTCCGACCCGAGTTGGCCGGCCGGCACGCCGCCGTTCGGGCCGCAGGAGGCGCTCACGCTGGAGCGGGCGATCCGGGCGGCCTGCGTCGGCCCGGCGGTAACTGCCCGGGAGTCCGACCGTGGCCGGCTCGTCCCCGGCCAGCGCGCGGATCTGGTCGTCCTGCCGATCGCCGCCCTGACGGAGCCGGTCGAACCGGGCGGGGCGCTCGCCACGGCCCGACCGAGGCTAGTCCTGGTCGACGGCGCCGTGGGGTACGAGGCCTAGCGCCCGGCCGGCGCCTTCTCCAGCTCGCGGAGGGCGTCGGCGAAGAGGCCGTTGAAGATGCGCGACGTCGAGGGGAAGGCGTGGATCGTGTCCGCCAGGACGTCGATCGTGACCCGCGCCTTGATCGCGACGACGCACTCGTGGATCGCGGCCGACGCGTCCGGGCAGGCAATCGCCGCGCCGGCCAGCTCGCGCGAGCCTCGGTCGACGACGATCGTGATGTGGCCCGTCTTGGCCTCGACCGCGTAGCCCTTCGTCGAGGTCTTGTAGTCGGCGACGAGCTCGAACGCGTCGAGGCCGGCCGCCCGGGCCTGCTCCAGCGTCAGCCCGACGAACGCCGCCTCGGGGTCGGTGTAGGTCGCCCGCGGCAGGGCGCGATAGTCGGGCCGGACGTCGTCGCCGAGGGCCATGCGGACGGCGAGCTCGCCCTGGTAGTGGCCCTGGTGGGTGTGGAGCTCGGGTCCCGCCGGGTCACCGATCACCCACAGGCCCTCGGCGATCCGCAGCCGGCCGTCGCGGGGAATCGCCATGCGCCCGCTCGTGTCGATGCCGTAATGCTCGAGCCCGAGGTCGTCGAGCGGAAACGACCGGCCGACCGCGAGCAGGATTTCGTGACCCTCGGCAGTTGAGCCGTCGTCGAGGTCGATGACGTGGGCACCGTCGGTGCCGGCGGACGGCCGCACCGCCACCGCCCGGACGCCGAGCCGGATCTCGACGCCGGACGCGCGCAGCCCGTCCGACACGGCCTCGGCGTTGCGCGGGTGATCGGTCGGCATGAGCCGGTCGCCCGATTGGACGATCCGCGTCGGGACGCCGAACCGGGCGTAGACCTGGGCCATCTCGCAGCCGGTCGGGCCGCCGCCGAGGACGACGAGGCTCTTCGGCAGCTCGGTCGCCAGGGTCGCCTCGCGGTTCGTCCACGGCTTGATCTTGTCGAGCCCCGGCAGCTCCGGGACCTTCGTGACGGAGCCGACCGCGACGACGACATTGCGAGCCTCGAGGACATGGACCGCGTCGTCGTGGCGAACCTCGACGTGGCCGCGCCCGACGATCCGGGCCGTCCCGCGGTAGGCGACGGCACCGGCCTTCTCGAGGGCCTTCTTGTGCGAGCTGTCGTCCGGCTGCGGCGCCCCTGGCTCCCGATTGATCATGAAGTCCCGATGCGCCGACGCCTTGGGCCACGGAAAGGCCGGTCCGTTGGCCGCGTGCCTGGCCGCGGCGTAGAGCAGCGCCTTCGAGGGCAGGCAGCCGATGAACGGGCAGCTGCCACCGAACCACTCGCGGTCGACGATCGCCACCGTCGCCCCGCGCTCGCGCGCCTTGAACGCCGCCGCCTCGCCGGCGGGACCGGCGCCGATGATCACGAAGTCGAACGTATCCATGGCGTGGATTCTGCCCTCCTCGGGCAATCCGTCAGGTGCGCTGCCGGACGGCCTCGTACAGCAGGATTGCGGCCGCGACCGAGACGTTGAGGCTATCGACCGTCCCAAGCATCGGGATCGCCACGGGCGTCACCCGCGGGTCATCCCAGCCGTTCGACAGGCCGGTTGCTTCGCTGCCAAGCACGAATGCGACCGGCCCCCGCATGTCGACGTCGGTGTACGGCGCAGCCGCGTCGACGCGGGCCGCGATCGGGGTGATCCCGCGCTTCGTCAGCCAGTCGAGCGTCGCCGGCGTAGACCCCGCCGCGATCGGCAGGCTGAATATCGCGCCGAGGCTGGCCCGGATGGCGTTGGGGTTGTACAGGTCCGTGAGGGGATCGGCGGCGATCAACCCGCTGGCGCCGGCCCCGTCGGCGGTTCGCAGGATCGCCCCGAGGTTGCCCGGCTTCTCGACACCTTCGACGACGACGACGAGCGGCGTGCCTGGCAGCAGCCGCAAGGACTCGAGGTCTGTCGAGCCAGTCCGGACGATCGCGACGATTCCGTCCGATCGATCACCGAACGCCAGCTTCGCGAACACGGCCTCGGAGACCTCGACGACGTCCGTGACCCGGCGCTCGACGTCGTCAGCCGCCGCCCGTGCCTCCGACGTCCGGACGAGGGAGGGCGCGATGAACACGGTCTGAACGCTCGCCCCGGCCGACAGCGCCCGAGCTGATCTCGCGGGCTCCGTCCACGAGCGTCAGCCCGGTCGCATCGCGCTCGCTCCGGTCGCGGAGGCGGACCGCGGCCTTCACGCGGGGATTCGTCAGCGATGTGATTGCCGGAGCGGCTGATGTCATTCGCGGATGATGCGCGCGAACGCACCCAGTCGCAGATGCGCGCCGCTCGTGGCCCGGATCCCGAGATCGCCCGCCTCTACGTCGTGCTTGGAGCGCCTGAACGCGATCGCGAGCTCGCCGGCGAGACGATCAGGACCGAAGCCCGGCGTGTGGGCGGTGAGGACGACGAGGGCGGGATCGTCGCCGGTCAGGTCGGCGCAGCGTTCCAGCAGGCCTCGCGAGACGCTCTTCCAGGCGCCAGCCGCTGCCGCCGCCGCGGCCGCCGTGACCGTAGCTCGGTGGATCGAGGATCGCGGCGTCGTACAGCCGTTCGCGTCGCTGCTCGCGGGCGACGAAGCGCTCGACGTCATCCACGATCCAGCGGACCGGCCGGTCGGCGAGGCCGGACAGCTCGGCGTTGTGGCGCGCCCAGGCGACGGTCGGACGGGACCCGTCGACATGGGTCACCGACGCGCCGGCGGCGGCCGCGGAAAGCGTCATAGCCCCGGTGTAGCCGAAGAGATTGAGGACCTGGGTCGAGCCGCCGACGCGGGCGAATCGCATCTCGCACCCATGCCCGGTTCGGCGCCTGCTCGGGGAAGAGCCCCACCTGGCCCGTATCGGTCGGCCGAAGCTCGAATCGCAGGTCGCCTTCGTTGACCGTCCAGGGCTGCGGATCGCCCTCGCTGATCGCCGTCCAACCAACATATCGGTCGAACCGCAGGTCGGCGCCGGGCCCAGGCCGGCGGATCCCGCGGCGCCTCTTCGGCCATCGGCGCCGGCCGGTCGACGACGACCTCGCCGAACCGTTCCAGCCGTCGCCCGTCACCGGCGTCGATCAGCTCGTATCCGCCGACGTCTCCCATTCCGTCATGATGGGGGAGGGAAGAACCGGCGTCACCGGAGCGGCGTATCAGCCGACAAGGAGGCCCTGATGAATCGACTTGCCCGTATCGTCGTCGGGCTGCTGCTCGCCCTCGCGCTGGCCGGGTGTGGTCCGGGCGCTGGAGGAACGGCTCAGCCCGCGGGATCGGCGCCACCCGCCTCGGCGCCACCCGCCGACGGCTACTAGACGCCCGCCCGGCTACGGCGCATGCCGTAGCCAATCCATGACTGAAAGGTCGTGGATTCGGCAGGATGAACCGCTCACGATCCACTCATGAGCGAAGAATCGGCCGTTCAGCCGGACATGTCGGCCGACGAGACGCGCGAACTGGCGCGCCTCGTGGCGGCCGATGGTCGGCGTCATGGTGCTGTTCGCGCTCGTCGGCGTCGCCATCGTTCTTGAAACGGGCGACCTCGCGTCGGTCGCCGGGGCGGCCGTCAATGGTCGGCCTGCGCCGTTGCTCCTGTTCCAGGGCCGCCGGCAGCTTCTCAGGGCCACGGCGGCAGGGCGGCGATCGCTGCTCGTCGCGGTCATGCTGCTCGTGGTCCTGGTCCGGCCCCGATCCCGCCGCCCGTTCCGGCCCTCGGCGCGGCCCCGATCATGGCCGTCTGCTTTCGCCCTGTCGTTCCTCAGCGGCCGCCGGCTCGCGGTCGCCCTGGTCGCCGCATTCCTCGTCAGCATCGCCGCGGCGATCATGGTCGAGATGACGCCGGCGAGCCCGGACCTGCCGCCCGAGCTATCGCGGCGATCTTCGCGTCGGCGCGATGGCCGCCGTCACCGGCCTCGTCGGACTCGTCCTGTACCGCCACCGCGCTCGGCTCGAGGCGCTGTCACCCGAGCACAGGCGCCGGCGAGGCACTGCGCGACAGCGAGGCGCGCTACCGGACGGTCGTCGAGGATGTCCGCGAGGTGATCTTCCGGATCGACGGGGAGGGCCGATGGACGCTGCTCAACCGAGCGTGGGAGGAGCTCACGGGTCACCCCGTTGCCGAGAGCTCGGCCGACCGATCCTCGACTTCGTCCACGCTGATGATCGCGAGAACCACGCCGACCTCATCCAGCCCGTCGCGCGCGGGCATCATGAACGAGTATCGCCACGAGCTCCGCATTCGCCGGCGCCGACGGGACGACGATCTGGGTGGAGGTCCACGCCCGGCCCCTCCACGACGAGGCAGGCGACTTCGTCGGCATGTCCGGCACGCTGACCGACATCACGGCCCGGCGCGCCCTCGAGGAACGGCTTCTCGTCCAGGCGTTCCACGACGACCTGACCGGGCTGGCGAACCGCGCCCTGTTCAAGGATCGCCTCGAGCATGCCCTCACCGCGCGAGTCACCCGCCCGGCGGCTGGTCGGCCTCCTGTACCTCGACGTGGATCGGTTCAAGACCGTCAACGACAGCCTCGGCCACACGGCCGGTGATGCGCTGCTTCATGGCGATCGCCCACCGCCTCCGTTCGGTGCTCCGGCCCGAGGACACGATCGCTCGACTCGGCGGCGACGAATTCGCGATCCTCGTCGAGGACGTCCGGCTGCCCGATGAGGCGCTCGGCCCTCGCGGAGCGCGTCCTTGCCGCGTTCGAAGCGCCGTTCGAGCTCGCTGGCCGCCAGATGACGGTCCGATGCAGCATCGGCGTGGTGGTCGCCTCCGCCGGCGACCGCACGGCGGACGACCTCCTGCGCGATGCCGACGTCGCGATGTACCGGGCAAAGGTGGGCGGCCGCGGCTCGTACGCGCTGTTCGAGCCGTCCATGCAGGCCGAGGTCGCTGCGCGGATGGAGCTGGAGATCCGACCTCCGCGAGCCGTCGAGCACGAGCTGCTGACGGTCGCCTACCAGCCGATCGTGTCGCTTGCCGGACGGCCGCATCGTCGCGGTCGAGGCGCTGGCTCGCTGGCAACACCCCGTCCGAGGCGATGTACCGCCGCTCGTCTTCATCCCGTGCGCCGAGGACAGCGGCCTGATCGTCGCCCTCGGCCGCTGGGTACTGCGGAAGGCCTGCAGCGACGTGGCCGACCTGCGGGGATCCAGTGGCGCGGCCAGGGACATCCGGCTGAGCGTGAACGTCTCGCCTCGCCAGCTGAGCGACTCGGGCTTCGTCAGGGATGTTCTCAGTGCCCTGCGAGACTCGGGCCTCCCAACCGGCGCACTCGATCTCGAGGTCACCGAGAGCGTCGTGCTCGACTGCGGCGAGGAGGGTGTGGAGCGCCTCAGGATCCTCCGCGCGGCAGGCGTCGGCGTCGCGCTCGACGACTTCGGGACTGGATACTCCTCACTGGGCAACCTCCGAACTCTTCCGATCGACCAGCTCAAGGTCGACCGATCGTTCGTCTCCGAGATGCTCGATGGCGGCGTCGAGTCGGCCGTAGTCGAGGCGGTCGTTCGCCTCGGGGCGGCGCTCGGCGTGTCGGTCGTCGCCGAGGGCATCGAGGATCAAGCGGTCGCAGATCGCCTCGCCCAGCTCGGCTGTCCGTTCGGCCAGGGATTCTTCTTCGGTCGACCCGGGCCTGCTGAAGGGCTGTCGGGACTCCTGCTGAGGCCGCTCGGCCGGCCACCCGTGCCCGTCTTCGTCGATCCTCCCGCCGTTGTGGCTGCCAGCGCCCTCGGGTAGAATGCGGGTCGCCGCTGGCCCTGGGGCCTGTGCGCGTCCAGCCTGGTTGCGGAAATGGAACGCCGCAGCTATAGCCACTGGGCATGAGCAGGTCAGAGGTTCAGCGACGTCGGGCGGCTAGCTCAGCTGGTTAGAGCACTTGCTTGACATGCAAGAGGTCACTGGTTCGAGTCCAGTGTCGCCCACCATAATCCGATCGCTGGTGCCAGCTTGATCGACCCCACCGCCCTCGCACCGCTCGAGACACGGCTGTGCTTGTACAGGTTCCCGCGGTAGGGGACGATTTGTTCCTAAGCGGCTCATCTGCTGCGCTCTTACCGAGCCTGCCGATCGGGCCGAGCTGAGCCTGTCCTGGCGGTGGACCACGGAACGAGCGGCATCGCGCCCGAATGACCACGATCGGGCGCGGAGCTCCACCGATCCGTTTCGTCTTCGTTCGCGTCGCCCGGGTCGACCTCAGTACGGTTCCTGCCGTTCGTCTTCGCCCGATAGAGCGCGGCGTCCGCTCGTGCCAGCCACGCCGCGTCGTCGGCGGATAGATCGACGGGCCCGATCGTTGTAACGCCCACGGACGTCGTCAGATGCCCGTATGGTGCGTTTCCAGGGTTGGAGATCTGAAGCGACTCGATCGCGCTACGGATTCGCTCAGCCGCGGCGAACGCCTCACGCGGCCGGGTCAGCAGGATGAGCGCCACGAACTCCTCACCGCCGTACCGGTAGGCCGAGTCGCCAGCGCGGAGGACCCCCCGCAGCGCTTCGCTCGCGGCGCGTAGCACGTCGTCGCCGGCCAGATGGCCGCGCTCGTCGTTGATCGCCTTGAAGCGATCGAGATCGAAGATCAAGAGGCCGTAGTACTCATGCTGCCGCTCGATCCGTGAACGTGCCAGACGGAGGCCCGCATCGAGCGCGAGTCGGTTCCCGAGACCGGTGAGGATGTCTGTCGCTGCCGTGGTTTCAAGGACCGCGTTGAGCGAGTCCAGACGCGTCTGGTCGCGACGTGCCTGTCGGTTGAGGGCCTTGATCTGTTGGATTTGCGTGTAGTTAGAAACGCGGCCCCGGACTCCCGTCACGTGGCCGGAGTGGCTGACCGCGATCGCGACGATAAGCAGACCGAGGAGCTGATCACGGGCGCCGTCCGGAATGGACGCCGTCGGCGCGAACACGGTGTAGCCCAGGACCACCGCCGCGTGGAGTCCGAGCCAGGTCACGTGGATCCTCGTCGCCCACGGGATCAGCAGTGACACGACTACGGGCAGCAGCAGGAGGTAGCCGACAGCCACGAATCCGAGTGCCGAGTGGCCAAGTCCAAGGGCGATGGTGGCGGCATCGACGGCGATGAGCGTGACGACGACGACGCCTTCAGGCCTGCGTTTCGCGACGGAGCCCAACGCCAGGAAGCCGGCTGCCGCAACGACGGCGATCGTCACGTTGAGTGCCAGGATGAGTCCCGCAGCATCGAAGTGGAACGCGACAAGCCAGATGCAGTCCAGAGCGGCTACGCCGACCGCGAGGATCATGCCTTGTCTGGAAGCAGCCCGGACTCGTCGTCGTCGCGACGCGCGATACCGAGGAGTGGACGCGATCGATAAGTAATCCCGCACGCGAATCCCGTTCAAGTGGAACCGCGGCGCTTGAATGAAGCGATGACCGACATAGTTGTTCCGATCCATCCAATCGCCCGAGCAACGAAGCCTCACGACCGCGAGCGGACGTTGCGGGATCTGGAGTCAATCGTTGGACCAGAATGGCCGGCTGTACCGCGCACACATTGGACCCCGCGCGGCGACGATGCGCTTCCGGATGCCGAACCACAAGCACCCCAAGGTCAGGTAGCGGTCAGGCGTCTGCCCGACGCGATCCACTTCGCATGGACCTGCGCGCACGACGCCCGAGGTTCGGTCCGCGATCTACGCCCCATAGGTTCGCGGGCGATAACGGGGCTAAACGCCTCGACGTGCTAGCACAATTGCGGTCGACCCACGCCGTATCGACCTGTATGCTTGACATGCAAGAGGTCACTGGTTCGAGTCCAGTGTCGCCCACCATTACTGAAACGAAGATGCGTTGATCGGGACACGCGCCGCCGAGACGGAGCCACGAGAGAGCCGGGCCAGAGGCTGGAAGCCCGGCGGCCACCGACGACGACGCACCACCCGTGAGCGGCCGGCGAACCGGCCCGGGATCCGCCCGATAGCGCGGCAACGTGAGATGCGCGGCACGGACAAGCCGCGAACGCGGGTGGAACCGCGGGAGGATCGGACCTCTCGTCCTGCGATGGACGAGAGGTTTTCTGATTCTCGGGCCGATGGCTTCGCGAAGCTCAGCCTCGGACCTCGGAGAGCGACTGCCGGACAACACTGATCGCTACGTGTGGAGCTTCATGACAGACGGCAGCAGCAGGCGAGGCACGGTCGAGAGGCGGTCGAGGACGCCGCCGAGGACTTCGCCGCGCCCGAGCGCGGCTCCGCCGAGGAGCTCCTCGACGCCGAGGCGCGGCGACCCGCTCGACCCGATGCGCCACTCGGCCGCCCACGTCATGGCCGAGGCCGTGCTCGACCTCTTCCCCGGGACAAAGCTCGGCATCGGGCCGGCCATCCAGGACGGCTTCTACTACGACTTCCAGCTCGACCGGCCGCTCAAGCCCGACGACCTCGCGGCGATCGAGGCGCGGATGGCGGAGAGCGTCGCCGCCGACCACCCGTTCGTCCGCCGGGAGCTGCCGCCGGAGGAGGGGAGGGCCTTCTTCGCCGAGCGCGGACCAGCCCTTCAAGGTCGAGATCCTCGACGACCTCGCCGCGAAGGCGAAGGCCGACGGCGCCGCCGATGCCGCCGGTGTCGGTCTACGAGCACGGCGCCGTTCGTCGACCTCTGCAAGGGGCCCGCACGTCGACGAGCACCGGCAAGCTCGGGCCGTTCAAGCTCCTCGCGGTCGCCGGCGCGTACTGGCGCGGCGACGAGAAGCGCCCGATGCTCCAGCGCATCTACGGCACGGTCTGGCCGACCCAGGAGGAGCTCGACCAGTACCTGTGGCGGCGCGCGGAGGCGAAGAAGCGCGACCACCGCCGGCTCGGCGTCCAGCTCGACCTGTACAGCTTCCACGACGTGTCGCCCGGGTCGGCCTTCTGGCACCCGAAGGGCCAGATGATCTGGCGAACGCTCGAAGGGCGCGATGCGCGAGCTCCAGCTGCGCCGCGGCTACCAGGAGGTCGTCGACGCCGATCCTCGTCGACAAGAAGCTCTGGCAGCAGTCCGGGCCACTGGGACCTCTACGACGCGAACATGTTCCGGCTCGAGTCGGAGGGCCACGACGTTCGCCCTGAAGCCGATGAACTGCCCCGAGTCGACGTTCATCTACCGCTCCAAGGTCCGCTCGTATCGCGACCTGCCGCTGCGGCTCAACGAGTACGGCCGGCTCCACCGCAACGAGCGGTCCGGCACGCTGTCGCGGCCTGACGCGCGTCCGCCAGTTCATCCAGGACGACGCCCACGTCTACGTCCGGCCGGACCAGCTGGCCGACGAGATCGAGGCGATGCTGGGCGAGGTCCGCGAGGCGTACTCGTGGGTCGGCCTCACGCCGCGCTTCGCGTTCGCGACGAAGCCCGACAAGGCGATCGGCGACCCGGCGCTGTGGGAGCGGGCCGAGGGGCTCCTCAAGGAAGCCCTCGACCGGGCCGGCGGCGACTACAAGGTGAAGCCGAAGGACGGCACGTTCTACGCCCCGAAGATCGACATCTACATCGACGACGCGCTCGGGCGCGAGTGGCAGATGGCGACGATCCAGGCCGACCTCGACGATGCTGCCCGAGCGGTTCGACCTGACCTACATCGACGAGGACGGCCAGCCGCAGCGCCCGATCGCCATCCATCGCGCGATCTACGGCTCGCTCGAGCGGTTCATCGGCATCCTCGTCGAGCACTTCGCCGGGGCGTTCCCGCTCTGGCTCGCGCCGGTCCAGGCCGTCGTGATCCCGATCGCCGACCGGCACATCGAGGCGGCCGACGAGCTCGCCGGCGTCCTGCGCTCGCGGGGCCTGCGGGTCGACGTCGACCGCTCCGACAACCGGATGCAGAACAAGATCCGGCTCGCCCAGGAGCAGAAGGTCCCGTACATGGTCGTGCTCGGCGATCGCGAGATCGAGGCCCGGACGGCGTCGCCGCGCACGCGTTCCGGCGAGCAGCAACCGCCCGAGCCGTGGGATGCCTTCGCGGATCGACTCGCCGCGGAGGCGAGCCGGCGCGAGGTCGGCTAGGTCGGTTCGCTAGCTCGGGTAGACGCGTGCCAGGACGCTGAGCACGACGACCACGGCAGCGATGAGAATCGCGATGAGGATCCGCCTCTCGCGCTCCAGCGGCCCGTCGTCGACGCGCGTCAGCATCCAGTCGCTGGGCACGGGCCGCCCGTAGCGGGCGACGTAGCCGCGCGACCAGCGCCGCGCCGACATCCACGCCGCCACGATCGCGACCAGACCAAGGGTGTAGTCGATGCTCACGGCCTCAGGATAGCGACGCTGCACCGGCGGCGAGGCTCCTCTGATTGCCCGTGATTCGGGCCCTGTGCTATAGTCCCGCGGCGACTGCGCCCGGGCCGCTGCGTGCCCTCGTTTCGGTCGCTGCAATTGCCGAAACAAGCTCGAAGGGGTCAGCCATAGCACGAGACCTGCGCGTCAACCAGATGATCCGAATCCCACAGGTACGGGTCGTCGATGAAGAGGGAGCCCAGCTGGGTGTCATGCCTACAGCCCAGGCTCTCGAGTTGGCGCAGGAACGGGGGTACGACCTCGTCGAGGTTGCCCCGATGGCCTCTCCGCCGGTGGTCAAATTTCTCGACTTCGGCCAGTACAAGTACGAGCTGACGAAGCGGGACAAGGAGGCCAAGCGCCGGCAGCGTTCGGTGACGTTCAAGGAAGTCCGCCTCACGCCGAAGATCGGCGTCGGTGACTTCGACACGAAGGTCCATCGGGCGATCGAGTTTCTCGAGGATGGGGATCGGATCAAGGTGACCGTCCGCTTTCGCGGCCGGGAGCTGACCCACCCGGAGCTCGGCCGGAACATGCTGGCGAGGTTCACCGACAGGATCAAGGAACACGGAACGCCGGAGCGAGCGCCGCTCCTCGAAGGCAAGTCGATGCACCTCACCGTTGCCTCGATCCACAAGCCCAAGGAACACGAAGCGCCGGTGAGGCCGGCAAGGGATGGCGACCAGCCGCGAACCAACGGGGCGGAGCCGCCCCAGACGCCGCCGGAAGCACAACCGACACCAGTAGCGGCGGAGGCCGCAGCGAAGCCACCGGCACCGGCGCCGGAGCCGAAGCCGGTCGCAGCAGAACCGGCGGCCAAGCCGGCCGAAAGCAAGACGGCCGCCGCGGCGTCGGCTTCGGCCGAACCGGCCAAGGCGGCGCCGGCCGAAGCAAAGACGGCCGCCGTGGCCACTGCGGAGCCCGCGAAGGCGACGACCCGCAAGCCGGCCGCAACGAAGAAGAAGACCGAAACGCCGGCGGCCAAACCCGCGGCAGCAACAGGAGAGTGAGACAACGGTGCCCAAGATCAAGAGCCACAAGGCCGCCCAGAAGCGGATCGGGGTGACCGGCAGCGGCAAGTACATCCGGGTCAAGGCCTGGCGCGGGCACCACCTCGAGATCAAGTCGTCTCGGCGCACCCGTCGTTATGCCGGCAAGACCGTTGATGACCAAGGTTCACGAGAAGCAGGTTCGTCGCCTGCTCCCGTACCTCTAGGAGCGATCGAACTCAGATGGCACGAGTCAAGCGAGGCGTAACCGCCCACAAGCGCCACAAGCGCCTCCTCAACGCGGCCGAAGGCCGGATGGGCACCAAGTCCAAGCTCATCAAGCCGGCCCGCGAGGCGAGCCTTCACGCGATGGCGTACGCGACGCGCGACCGCAAGCAGCGGAAGCGCCAGATGCGCGAGCTGTGGATCATCCGGATCAACGCGGCCGCCCGCCAGAACGGGATGACGTACGGCGCATTCGTCGCCGGCCTGCGGAAGGCCGAGATCGAGCTCGATCGCAAGTCGCTGGCCGATGTCGCAGTTCGCGACGCCGGAACGTTTACGAAGATCGTCGAGGCCGTCCGGGGCGCCTAGAACCGGTAACCTCAACGAAGAGCTGACCCTCGCTCTCCGAGGTCCGAGCGCGCTCTCCGGAGCGCATCGGCCCGAGGATTCGAGGGTTTCTGATTCTCATACGACGAGGGACTTGTGGATCTGAGCGAGCTGACCCGCGATCTCGAGAGCCTGCGCGACGACGCGCTCGCGGCGGCTGCCGCCGCGGCCGACGTTCCGGCGCTGGAGGCGCTCGAGCTCGACGTGCTCGGGCGCAAGGGCCGGCTGACCACGATCCTCCGCGGGATCGGAGGCGCTGCCGCCGGAAGATCGGCCGCGGGTCGGTGCGATCGCGAATGTCGTCCGCGAGGCGGTCGAGGCCGCGCTCGCCGAGCGCGGGACACCTGCTCCGCGGATCCGCGCTCGAGGCGCGCCTCCGGAGCCGAGGCGATCGACGTCACGACGCCCGGTCGGCCGATCCGTCGCGGCGCTCTCCACCCGATCCCGGCGACGATCGACGAGATTGCCCGCGTCTTCGGCCAGTTCGGCTTCGTCGTCTACGAGGGCCCGGAGGTCGAGGACGACCTCACGAACTTCCAGATGCTCAACATCCCGCCGGACCACCCCGCCCGGGACCTGTGGGACACGCTGTACGTCGACGTCGAGGGCCATCTTCTGCGGACCCACACGTCGCCCGGCCAGATCCGGGTCATGCACCAGGAGAAGCCGCCGATCCGGGCGCTGCTGCCCGGCCGCTGCTACCGCTACGAGGCGATCGACGCCAGCCACGCGTCGGAGTTCTTCCAGGTCGAGGGCCTGATGGTCGACGAGGGCACGACGATGGCCGACCTCAGGGGCCTGCTCGACCAATTCGCGAAGGCCGTCTACGGCGCCGACAAGAAGACGCGCTTCCGGCCCGGGCTACTACCCGTTCACGGAGCCGTCGGTCGCGTTCGACGTCGAGTGCCTCGTCTGTGGCGGGTCGGGCTGTCCGGCGTGCTCGCGGACGGGCTGGATGACGATCCTCGGCGCGGGGATGGTCCATCCCGTCGTGCTCCAGTACGGCGGCCTCGATCCGGAGCGATACCAGGGCTTCGCGTTCGGGATGGGCGTGGAGCGGATCGCCAACCTTCGCCACTCCGTCGGCGACCTGCGGCTGTACATGGAGAACGACCTCCGGTTCCTCGAGCAATTCGCGTGATGCTGTGAGAGTGCCGCTGTCGTGGCTGCGCGACTACGTCGACATTGACCTCACCCCGGAGCAGCTTGCCGAACGGCTGACCCTGCTCGGGATGGAGGTCCAGTCGATCGAGCGATGGGGGAGCGACTGGCAGAACGTCGTCATCGGGGAGCTGCTGACGGTCGAAAAGCATCCCCGCGCCGACCGGCTGTCGCTCACGACCGTGACGCTGGGAAGCGGCGATCCGCTCGAGATCGTCTGCGGCGCGACGAACATCGCCCCGGGCCAGCGGGTCCCGGTCGCGCTGCCGGGCGCCGTCCTGCCGGGCGATCGGCGGATCGAGCGGACCGAGAAGATGGGCGTGGTCAGCAACGGGATGCTCTGTTCGGGCGATGAGCTGAACCTGACCGGCGACGCTGACGGCATCCTCATCCTGCCGGCCGATGCCCCGCTCGGCGTGCCGCTGGCCGATCTCTACGGCGACGTCGTGCTCGATGTCGACGTCAAGCCGAACCGTGGCGATGCGCTGAGCCTCGTCGGGCTCGCTCGCGAGGTCGCCGCGATCCAGGGCGGCTCGATTCGGTTCCCGGAGACCGATCCGCCCGAGTCGGGCCCGTCCGATCGACGGCCTCCTGGCTGTCGAGGTCCGCGATCCGGACCTGTGCCCGCGGTTCGTCGGGCGGTCGGTGAGTGGCGTGCGCGTCGGTCCGTCGCCGGATCGGGTCCAGATGCGACTGCGCGCGGCGGGCGTCCGACCGATCTCGAACGTCGTGGACGCCAGCAACTACGTCCTGCTCGAGCTCGGCAAGCCGATCCACACCTTCGATGCCGCGGCCGTCGGCGGCGGCGCGGCCGGCCGCGACAGCTCATCGTCCGGCGAGCGGCGGCCGGCGAGCGGCTCGAGACCCTCGACCATGTGCAGCGCGACCTGGATCCCGACACGCTCGTCATCGCCGACCCGAAAGGGCCGCTCGCGATCGCCGGGATCATGGGCGGCGCCTCTTCGGAGGTCAGCGACGCGACGACGGACGTGATCATCGAGTCCGCGATCTTCGATCCGATCAGCATCCGGCGCACGGGCCAGCGCTACGGCCTGCGCTCGGAGGCAAGTCTCCGGTTCGAGAAGGGCCAGGAGTACCGGCTCGCGCGTATCGGGGCGGATCGAACGGCCCGGCTCATCGTCGAGTGGGCCGGCGGCACAGTCGCGACGGGCAGCGTCGACACGGCGCCCCAGGAGCCGGAGCCCGCGCAAGTCGCGTTCCGCCCGTCACGCGTCAATCGCCTCCTCGGCACCGACGTTGCCGCCAAACGAGCAGCGCGACCTCCTTGCCCGCGTCGGGATCGAGGCCGAGCCCGCGCCGTCGGGCGCATCCATCGCCGTCTCGTCCGGCCCGAAGCCGCTCGAGGTCCCTGCCGGCGAAGACGAGGCGCTCGTCGCGACCGTCCCGACCTGGCGGCGGGATATCGAGATCGAAGCCGACCTTGCCGAGGAGGTCGCCCGAATCCACGGGTACGAAGAAATCCCGGGCATCCTCCCGCACACGCCGATGCCCCCGTACCGGCACCCGCCGCTCGAGGTCCGTGACGCGATCCGCGAGGTGTTGGCCGGGGCGGGCCTGACCGAAGTCGTGACCCACGCCCTTGTCTCGCCGCAGATCGCCGAGACGTTCCGCTGGGAATCGGGGATGCCGCTCGTCGATGGCGGCAGCCCGGAAGGCGGTCGGATCGTCACGGTCAGCAACCCGCTGTCGGTCGATCACTCCGTGCTCCGGCCGGCGCTGGTCGGCAGCCTCGTTCAAACCGTGTCCACGAACGTCCGGCACGGAACCGACGACGTCACGATCTTCGAGATCGGGAAGGGCTACGGATTCGACCCTGCCGCCGGCGATGAAGCCGAAACGGTTCTCGAATGGTGGCGGCTGGCGTTCGCCGGCACCGGTGCCGCGGAGCCCGCCTCGTGGGACCGGCCCGCGCGACCGTACGATCTCGGCGATGCGAAGGGCGCGATCGAGCTGATCGCGCGGCGGCTAGGCATCGGCGCCATCGAATACACGCGGCTCGGCGGCGAGCCGCTCCTGCACCCGGGCCGCGCGGCGACCGTCCGGGGCCAGCGCGACGGTCGCCTCGCTCTCGCGGGCTGGGTCGGGGAGCTGCATCCCTCGATCGCCGACGAATGGGAGCTGCGCGGGTCCCGTGTCGTCGTCGCGGAGCTTGATATCGCCGGCCTGGGTGGCGGGCGCCTGCCGGCGGTCGTGGCCGCCGCGCCGTCGCGTCACCCGGCTGCAGAGCGCGACCTCGCGGTCGTCGTCGCCGAAGATCGCCCGGCCGGGGAAGTCGAAGCCACGATCCGAGCCTCCGGCGGCGATTTGCTCCAATCGACGAGCCTGTTCGACGTCTACCGTGGCACCCCGCTCGGTCCGGACGAGAAGAGTCTCGCCTTCCGGCTGACGTTCAGGGCCCCCGATCGGACCCTCGCCGAGGCGGAGGTCGACGCCGCGATCGAGGCGATCACGCTCGCGATCCGATCGGCAGTTGGCGGTCGGGTCAGGACCTGAAGTCCCGTTGCGGCCGCGGATTCCACGCTGCTACGCTGTGGCCCGCCTTGCCTGCGGCCGAGGGGCTCTGCTGGCCATCGCTGAGGAGTGTGCGTGAACATCGGGGAAATCATCACGTCGATCAACCGGTTCGACCTGCTGGTCGTGCTGTTCCTGGGCGGCATGTTCGTCCTGGGTTTCGTGCAGGGAACGATCCGCCGGCTGCTCGGTCTCGCTTCGATGCTGTTCTCGTTCCTGCTCGCCGCGAACCTTCGCGATTCGCTCGGCCAGTTCCTCGCCGCGAACTGGAACCAGTTCCCAGACGAGTACGCGGTGATGATCGGCTTCGGGACGGTGTTCATCGCCGCCACGATCGCGTTCACCCTCGTCATCCAGGGCTTCTACCATCATCAGCCGCTGTTCGAGAAGGCGAATTTCGTCGACGAGGTGATCGGTGGCCTGCTTGGGATCCTCCAGGGCCTGTTCCTGATCGGCTTCATGATCATCATCCTCGACTCGTTCTTTTCGATCACGTCGATCCCCGAGAGCGGCGCGGAACTGCCGTTCCTGCGCGGCTTCCACGAATTCCTGGATGGCTCGACCACGGCCGATATCTTCCGGTCGCGATTGATTCCGGGCTTCTACAACGTCTTCGGCCTCCTCATCCCCGATGACCTGAAGACGTTCTACGCAATCCGCTGAACGAGGCCGTCGCGCTCGTCGGGCGGCCCACGCTCGAGGCCGCCGCCGCTCTCCTCGGTGCGCGCCTCGTTCGTGACGCCGGCGACTCTGATGGGCCCGACAGCGCCCGGCGGGTGGGCCGGATCGTCGAGCTCGAGGCCTACATCGGCGAGGAGGACCGGGCGTCGCACGCCCGGTTCGGGCGGACCGCCTCGCAACGCGGTCATGCACGGGCCGCCGGGCATCGCCTACGTGTACCTTGTTTACGGGATGTACGACTGCCTGAACATCGTGACGGAGCCGGAGGGCCGGCCCGCCGCGCTTCTCGTTCGTGCCGTGGAGCCGCTCGAGGGCATCGAGGCGATGCGTTCGGCCCGGCTCGACCGTTGGCGGCGAAGCAGGAAGCAGCCAACTGAAGACGCCGAACGGGCCGAGGCGGCACGCCTGGAGCGGCTACCCGCGAACCGCCTGGCCAGCGGCCCGGGACTGGTGGCGGCCGCCTTCGGGATCGATCGGACGATGACGGGGCTGGACCTCCTCGATCCGAACTCGCCGCTCCGCATCGAGACGGCCCCGCCGGGGGAGCCACGGCCAAGGGTCGAGACCACGCCGCGCGTCGGGATCGATTTCGCCGGGGCTCCGTGGACGGACCTGCCGTGGCGGTTCGTCGTCGCCGGGCACCCGTCGGTCTCGGGGTCGGCTGGCCGTCGCTCCGGTCGCGCCGGCTGACAGCCTGTGGACGCCCGCTCGATCGCGCTGCTGGAGTTCCCCCAGGTCCGCGAGCGCCTCGCTGCCGCGACCTCGTTTCCGCCGTCGCGCCGCCTCGCCGAGGCGCTCGAGCCCTCGTCGGATCCAGTCGTCGTGGCCCGAGGCCTCGACGAGACTGACCAGACGCGGGCGTTGCTCTCGGAGCGCAACGGCGTCGGCGTCGGCTCAGCGCACGACATCGGCCCCGCGATCGAACGGGCGGCCCGCGGCGGCCGGCTCGACCCGAGCCAGTTCCTCGAGCTCGCCGACACGCTCGACGCCGCGTCTCGGCTGCAGACATCGCTCGCTGACGACCGACGGCCGCTCCTCCATGGGCTCGCTCGCGAGATCCACCCGCTCCCGGCCGTCCGGTCCACGCTCGCTCGCAGCTTCGATCCAGTCGGCGAGATTCTCGACACCGCGTCGCCGCGCCTCGGGGGGCTTCGATCGGCTGTCCGCGTCGCCTACGATCGGCTGCGGCGCCGGCTCGATGCCCTGGTGGGCTCGGAGCTTGGCGGCGCGCTCCAGGACCCGATCATCACGCTCCGCAACGGGCGGTACGTCGTCCCGGTCAAGGCGGAGGCCCGGGCCCGCGTCAAGGGCATCGTCCACGACGCGTCCGGCAGCGGCCAGACACTGTTCATCGAGCCACTCGTCGCCGTCGAGCTCGGCAACGCCTGGCGCGAGGCTCAGGTGGCGGAGCAGGAGGAGATCGAGCGGATCCTCGACGAGTTGTCGGCGCTCGTCGCCGCAAACGTCGAGCCGCTGCGGGCGACGCTCGACGCGCTCGCTCGCTTCGACTTCTGGGCCGCCAAAGCCCAGCTCGCCGCTGAGCTCGACGGGATCCGCGCCGAAACGACGAACCGCGTCGAGATCGTGCTGCTGGGCGCGCGCCATCCCGGCCTGACCGGCCGAATCGTCCCGATCGACGTCCGGATGGGCGACGGCTACACCGCGCTCGTTGTCACCGGCCCGAACACCGGCGGCAAGACCGTGACGCTACGGACCATCGGCCTGCTCGCGCTCATGCACCAGGCCGGCCTCCACGTCCCGGCCGACGCCGGCAGCCGGCTGCCGATCCTCCGCGATGTCTTCGCCGACATCGGCGACGAACAGTCGATCGCCCAGTCGCTCTCGACGTTCTCCGGACACCTTCGATCGATCACCCGGATCGTTGAGGCCGCCGGACCCAACACGCTCGTGCTGCTCGACGAGCTCGGCGCGGGCACGGACCCGACCGAGGGCTCCGCGCTCGCCCAGGCGCTGCTCGATCACTTCATCCGGACCGGCGCCCTCGTCGCCGCGACGACCCACTACGCCGAGCTCAAGGCGTACGCCCACACGACTGCCGGGCGCGCGCAACGCATCGGTCGAGTTCGATCTCGAGACGCTCTCGCCGACGTATCGCCTCACGATCGGCCTGCCCGGCGGCAGCCAGGCATTCGCCATCGCGGAACGGTTGGGCCTGGACGGGGCGATCGTCGCCGACGCGCGGTCGCGCCTGTCGGAGAACGAGCGGGCGTTCGAGGAGACGCTGGCCCGGATCCGGGAAACCGAGGGCGAGACGAGCGAGGCGCTCGATCGGGCGCGCGCCGCTGAGCTGCGGGCCGCCGAGGCGCTGCGCGAGGCAGCCGAGGAGCGACGACGAGCTCGGCAGGAGAGGGACGAGCTCGTCCGGTCGGCCCGGAGCGAGGCGGAGCGCCTCGTCGCCGATCTGCGCGACGACGTCAGCGAGACCCGCCGGACGCTGGAGCGCGAGACGATCACGGCACCGTCGCTCGACGCGGCCGTCGCCCGGGCCGAGGGCCGGCTGGAAGGCCTCCCGGAGAGCCCGGCGGAGCCGGCCGCCCCGGAACCGCCCGCGCACGAGTGGCGCCTCGGCGAGCGGGCGCGAAGCCGGACGGGCGGCTGGGAGGGCCGGATCTCGGCTCTCGAGCGCGGCGGCGAGCGGGCGACCCTGGAAGCCGGCGGGATGCGGGTCACCGTTGATGTCAGCGATCTCGAGGTCGCTGCCCCGGTGCCGTCCGGCGAGAGGCGCGGGAGGCAACGAGTGGGACTCCGGAACCGCGTCGATCGGCGTGGATCGCGCCCGGAGCGTCGCCTCGTCGCTCGACCTGCGCGGGGCTCGGGTCGAGGAGGCCCTCGAGGCGCTGGACCGCTATCTCGACGATGCGTCGCTGGCGGGCCTCGACAAGGTCCTGATCATCCACGGCAGCGGCACGGGCGCCCTGCGCGACGCGGTTCGCACGGAGGCGGGCAGCCATCCGCTCGTCAAGGGCGTCCGCGCGGGCGAACGGGGCGAGGGCGGCGACGGCGCCTCGATCATCACCCTGTAAAGGGGGCTCTCGGCGGGTGTCCGCCCCGCGCTACGGTTTCGGCGTCTTCTTCGGGCCTGACGGTCTCGGTTTGTCGGTCGGGCAGGGCAGGCCGAAGAGCAGCCCGCACGGCTCGGCCGACGGCTCGGGCTTCGTGCAGAGCTCCGTCGGGGCGAAGATCCCGCCCCAGGTCCGGCCGTACGGGAAGAAGATCCCGCCGTAGAAGTAGGCCGTCCGCGTGCCCTCGGGGCCGCCTGAGACGCCCGAGCCTCGTGCCGCGCGTTTGACCCAGCCACGGGTGTACTTGCCCCAGTTCGGGAAGTTCTCCTCGACGTGGCTGAAGTCGAGCGCACCGACCACCTTCCGGGGACCGGCGCAGCCGTCCTGCCAGAGCATGCCGGTCGCCGTGTCGATCTCGACGCCGTGATGGATGTTGTCGGCTTGTTTCGGGGCCGTTCCCTTGATGAAGAGCTCCTTGACCGTCTTCGACGAGAACGGCCCGGGTCGCAGCCCGCTGAAGGCGTCGACGGTGACGACGTCGAGCCCGGATGGCGCCTTCCAGCCCTCGATCGGCAGCCCGTGGCTGACGTCACGCATGATCCGCGACCACAGCGGGGCAGACGAGCCGAGCGACAGCGTGTCCTTGTTCGGGTCGTTGTTGCTGTTGCCCATCCAGACCCCGACCGCCAGGGCCGGCAGCTCCGGGTCCTTCGGCGGCGCGAGGTAGCCGTAGGCGTGGACGTCGCGGTTGTCGTTCGTCGTACCGGTCTTGTAGGCGGCCGGGCGCCGGCTCTTGCCGTCGTAGACGGCCCAGTCACCCCAGTACGGATTGACCTTGCGATCCGTGTTGCCGGCCAGGATGTCCGTGATGATATAGGCGGCCTGGGGGCTGATCACCGGCGATCCCTCGGCGGCCTTGACCGTCGCGTCCGGCCAGATCACGGCGCCCTCGGAATCGACGACCTTGAGGATCGTGGTCCGGGGCATGAGCACGCCGCTGTTCGCGATGGCGCCGTACGCGCCCAAGAGGTCGATCGGATGGACCTCCAGCGTCCCGATGCCCATCGAGGTGACCGGCAGCGCGCCCGGAATGTAGTCGATGCCGAAGTCGCGTGACCGCTCGAAGAAGTGCTCGAGCCCGTTCATCAGTCCGGCCTTGATCGAGGGGATGTTCAGCGAGAACTGGAGGGCAGACCGCAGACGCACAGGGCCGCGCTCGAGATTGTCAGCCTGGGTCGGCGTGAACCGCCCGCCGAAGTCCGTCACGACGTCCATGAACATCGTCGCGGCGGTCATCGTGTGGTCGTCGATGCCGATCGCGTAGTTGATCGGCTTGATCGCCGATCCGGGCTGGCGCCAGCCCTTCGACAGGACGTCGAACTGGGGCTGGAACTTCGTGTTGCCGGGGCTCGTGTAGCTGCCCGAACCGACGTACGCGAGGACCTCCCCGGTTCGGTAGTCCATCACCGCCGCGGCGCCGTTGTGGATGTTCTTGCCCTTGAGCTTGAGAAGCCAGTTGTAGTCCGACCGCGGGATCTTGAGGTTCTTCAGGTACATCTCCGTGTCCTTGAAGTTCGTCGCCCGCGCTGCGACGTAGACCCACTTCTCGGTCGTCGCCTGCATCGTCATGTTCGAGCGTGGTCGTCACCGTGTAGCCGCCGGTGTCGATCTTGTCGCAGGCATCGACCGCGACCTCCGGACAGAGGATTCGGCCAAGCTCCTCGCGGACCTGCCAGACGAAGTGGGGTGCCCGCCACTGAACGCCGAGCTGTGGCGCGAGGATCACCGGTTCAGACTTGGCTCGTTCGTACTCGTCGACCGTGTGGCGCGAGCCACTCAGGGGACTCTCCGTCTTCATCCGGTCGAGGATGTAATTCCGCCGAACGACGACGGCGGAGTCGGCGGGGACGACGAGCTGGAACTTGGGGCAGTCGACGCCCTCTTCGACCGTCTCGGCGCAGACCTGCTCGGCCTCTGTCGTCAGGGCGAAGGCCGTCGGCGACTGGGGGATCGCGGCGAGGATCGCCGCCTCGGCCAGGGTGAGGTCCTTGAGGGCTTTGCCGAAGTACGTCTTCGCCGCGGCCCTGATGCCGTACGACTGGTTGCCGTAGAAGTTCTGGTTCATGTACGCGGTGATGATCTGCTGCTTGCCCTTCTTGCCCGGGAACTCCTGGGTCAGCCGAAGCGCCTGGATGATCTCCCGGATCTTCCGCTCCTCGCGGCTCCCGGCGAACGCGCTTGGGGGCAGGAGACGCGCGCGCACGAGCTGCTGGGTGATCGTCGAGCCGCCGCGCGGCCGGCCGTTGACGGTGTCGACCGTGGCGGACAGGAAGCCCGCGAGATCGAAGCCCGGGTTGTCCCAGAAATCCTTGTCCTCGATCGCGGTCGTGGCATCGAGGACTTCGGGCGTCAGGTCGGCGAACGTCACGAGCTCGCGCTTGCGCTCACCCAGACGGGCCAGCTCGATCTTCCCGGATCGGTCCGTGACGCGCGTCTGCTGATCGAAGTCGAGCTCCGTGAGGAGGACCTTCGGGTCCGGCAGACCGTCGCTGTAGTAGCTGTAGGCGGCCGTCACCCCGAGCAACGTCGCGGCGCCCGCGCCGACGAAGGCGAGGAACAGGACGATCGGGATGGCAATCACGGTCCTCCGAACGGCGGAGGACCCGCGGGGCCGCCTTCGGGAGCCAACACGTCGATGGCGTTGGCGCCGCGCAAGGCTGGTGTGCATATCTGGCCGCACGATAGCATAGGGGTCGTGGTGACCCCCCTCATTTCAGGCGTCGAGACGGCTCGGCTCCACGGCGTGTGACGGCCCCCGAGCGGCCTCGGCGGCCTGCTTCCTGAACTCGAATGGCGGGGCATGCTCCACGCCACCACCCCGGGCCTCCCGGCGCGCCTGGCGAGCGGCCGGCCGATCTCGGGCTACAACGGCTTTGACCCGAGCGGCCCGTCGCTCCACGTCGGCCACCTCGTCCCGATCTTCGGCCTGCTCCAGTTCCAGCGCCACGGCGGCACGCCGGTTGCGCTGCTCGGCGGGGGAACGGGGATGATCGGGGACCCGTCCGGGACGTCCGCCGAGCGGAACCTCCTCGACCGCGAGACGCTCGAAGCGAACGTCGCGTCGATCCGCCCGCAGCTCGAGCGGTTCCTGGACTTCACGCCCGGTGCCGGCGGGGCGGTCCTGGTGAACAACCTCGACTGGCTCGGCGAGATCGGCCTGATCGACTTCCTGCGCGACACGGGCAAGCACTTCACGATCCCGTACATGCTCGCGAAGGACTCCGTCCAGACGCGGCTCGACCGCGGCCTGTCGTTCACCGAGTTCAGCTACATGCTCCTGCAGGCCGCCGACTTCGAGCATCTCTACCGGACCCAGGGCGTCGAACTGCAGATGGGCGGGGCCGATCAGTGGGGCAACATCACGGCCGGCCTCGAGTTGATCCGGCGGCGAGCCGGCGGAGCCGAGGACGACGAGCGCGACGAGCGGGCCCATGGGATTGCGTATCCGCTGCTGCTCTCGCCGAGCGGCGCGAAGTTCGGCAAGAGCGAGGGCGGCGAATCCGTCTGGCTCGATCCGGAGCGGACCTCGCCGTACGCGTTCTACCAGTACTGGCTGAACACCGACGATCGGGACGTGGGGACGTATCTCCGGTGGTTCACCCTGAAGTCACGTGAGGAGATCGAGGCGCTCGAGGCGGAGCATCAAGCGGCTCCCGAGGGCCGGAGCCCGCAGCGCGCACTCGCGGCCGACATCACCAGCCGCACGCACGGCGACGCCGAAACGGCGCGGGCAATCGCTGCCTCTGAGGCGGCGTTCGCCGGCAAACCCCTCGTCGATCCCGATGTCCTGCAGACGTTGCACAAGGATGCAGGCGGCTTCGACTTCAGTTCGGAGCAGCGGCAGGCGGGCGTCGCCCGCTTTCTCGTCGATGCCGGGCTGTTCGGCTCGCTCGGCGAGGCGCGGCGGCTGATCGCGGGCGGTGGACTGACCGTGGGCGATATGCGCGTCGCCTCGCCGGACGATCCCGTCCCGGAGCCGATCGGCGGGGAGTGGCTGCCGGTCCGCATCGGCAAGCGCAAGCTGCACGTCGGGCGGCTCGTTCGCTAGGGTCCGGTCGGGGCCGTTTCCCTCGCTGCGGCGATCAGGCGATCGTCTTCCGCTTGGTTTCGGACCGTCAGGCGCAGCGAGTCGGCTAGGGGATGCCCGGCCGGGAACGTCCGCGGGACGAGGCCGCGGCGGAGAAGCGTGTCGGCCGCGCTTGCCGCGGCGTCGGGGCTCGGGAACGTAACCAGCAGGAAGTTGGTGACCGACGGCCCGACCGACCAGCCCGCGTCGGCCGAGGCCTCGGGCGAGCCGGTCCCGTTCCGCGTCCACTCGCGCCACGTTGGCCTGCATGGCGGCCGGCGAGAGGAGCGCCTCCGTGACGAGCGTGACGCTGACCGTCGACACGGAGCCCGGTGGGCGGTACGGCGCGATCCGGGCGATCGTCGCCGGTTGGGCGATCGCGAACCCGACGCGGAGCCCGGCCAGGGCGTACGCCTTGCTGGCGGTCCGGATGACGACGAGGTTCGGGTGGTGCTCGCGGAGTGGGAGGAGAGTCTCGCCCGTGAACTCGGCGTATGCCTCGTCGATGGCGACGAGTGGCGGCTCGCGGCCGTCCGCGACGGCATCCTGCGCCAGCCCGTCGAGGAGGCTCTCGATCGCTCCCGGTGGCTCGGCCGTGGCGGTCGGATTGTTCGGATTGCAGAGCCAGACGACCTGAGCCGAGCGGGCAGCCGCCCTGACCGCGTCGGTGTCGATCGCCCAGCCCTCCTCGGCTGGGCGGCGCGGCACGAGGGTCGCACGTGCGCCGCGCTGCTCCGTAACGACCCGGTACATCGCGTAACTCGGGGCCGGGATGACGGCCTCGCCGCCGGCCGGGAGGAAGGCCTTGCCGATGAGGTCGAGGATCTCGTCCGCCCCGGCGCCGACGAGGAGCTCCTCCGTAGCGACGCCATACGTCGCCGCGGCCGCCTCGACGAGCCGGCGGTAGTCGGACGGCGGATATTCCGAAAGGGGACCCTCGAACCGGCCTGCGGCGAGCAGCCGCGACGCGAGCTCGGGCGGCGCGGGCGAGGTGTTCAGATCGAACCGGACGATCGAGTCGACCGGCAGGCCGTAGCGAGCCGCGACCTCCTCGTCGGTGGCTTCCCAGCTGTACGAGGCGGGCTGGTCAGGCGAGGCGAACGTGACCGGGGTGGGGCTCACCGAGCGTTCGGAGCGGGAGCCGCAGACGCCCGAAGGCGATCGAGCGCGGCCCGATAGCCGCCTTCGCCGTGTCTCAGCCAGGACGCGATCCGGGTGATGGTCGCGGTGCTCGCGCCGGTCTCCCGGCTGATCTGGGCGTAATGCATGCCGCCGTCGAGCAGCCGGGCCACCGCCCAGCGCTGGGACATCTCGCGGATCTCCGTCAACGTGCAGAGGTCGCGCAGGAAGCGTTCAGCCTCGTCGCGGGTCTCCAGTCGGAGGAGGGCGTCGACCAGGGCCTCGGAGTCGGGCGTCTTCCAGTCGTCTGCCATGACGGGAGCCTCCTCAGCGTATCAGCGCGCTAACACGCTAACACAGGCTCCGGCCGTTGGGGCGGGCCCGACTCAGTGACCGCCGGCCGTTTCGAGCTCCTTCTTGTGGGACTCGATCACCTTTTCGGCGACGTGCTGGGGGGCTTCCTCGTAGTGGTCGAGCTCGGCCGTGAACGTCCCTCGGCCATGCGTCAGCGAGCGCAGCTCGGTGGCGTAGGTGAAGAGCTCCGCCTGCGGCACCTGGGCCTGGACGACCTGCAACCCGTCACCGAGCGTATCCATCCCGAGAACGCGGCCGCGGCGCGTGTTCAGATCGCGGTTGACGTCGCCCATGTACTCCTCGGGCACCTTCACCTCGACGGACATGATCGGTTCGAGGAGGCCTGGCCGGCAGTCCATCACGCCCTTCTTGAGGGCCATCGACGCGGCGATCTTGAACGACAGCTCGTTCGAGTCGACCGTGTGGAAGGAGCCGTCGTAGAGCGTCGCCTTGAAGTCCGACAGCGGGTAGCCGGCGAGGATCCCCTCCGAGGCGGCCTCGCGAATGCCCTTCTCGATGCCCGGGAAGAAGCCCTTCGGGACCGAACCGCCGACGACCTTCGCGGCGAACTCGACGCCACCGCCCGGGTTCGGCTCGATCTCGAGCCAGACGTGCCCGAACATCCCGTGTCCGCCGGTCTGCTTCTTGTACTTGCCCTCGACCTTGGTCGTGCCCCGGATCGTCTCGCGATAGGGGACCTTCGGGGTCTTCGTCACGATCGCGGCGCCGAACTTGCGCTTCAACCGCTCGCCGATGACCGCGATGTGGGCCTCGCCGGTCGCAATGAGCAGCTGCTCGCCGGTCGGCGACCGTTCGACCCGCGCCGACGGCTCCTCCTCGAGCATCCGCTGAAGGGCCGCGCCCATCTTGTCGAGGTCGGCCTTCGTCTGGGGCTCGATCGCGACCGACAGCGTCGGCTGGGGGAAGTCGAGCGGCGGCAGGATGATCGGCTGTTCCTTCGTCGAGAGCGTGTCGCCCGTCTCCGTCGTGGCGAGCTTCGCGACGGCGCCGATCTCCCCGGCGAGCAGCTCGCCGATCGGCTCCTGGTCCTTGCCGTGGAGGAGGAGCAGCTGGCCCATCCGCTCGTCCTCCTCGCGGTTCGCGTTCCAGGCGTGGGCCTGGCCGTGGAGCGTGCCGGAGAGGACGCGGAGGTAGGTCAGCCGGCCGACGAACGGGTCCGCGGCGGTCTTGAAGACGCGGGCGACGAGCGGGCCGTTCGGATCCGGGGTGATCGTGACCTCGTCGCCGGTTTTGGCGTTCTTCGCCGGAACGGGCGGCTCCTCGGCGGCTGTCGGCATGTAGCGGATGAACGCGTCGAGCAGCGCGGCCATGCCGATGCCCTTCGCGGCGCTGCCGACGAGCACAGGCGCGAGGATCGAATCGCGCACGCCGCGGTGGAGGCACGCGTCGAGCTCCTCGTCGCTGACCTCCTCGCCCTCGAGGTACTTCGTCAGGACGTCGTCGTCCGCCTCTGCGGCGGCCTCGAGGAGCTGGTCGCGCCGTCGGGCGATCTCGTCGTTCAGTTCCTCGGGGATCGGGATCTCGACCTCGGTCTTGCCGTCGAACTTCCAGGCCTTCCGATGGACGAGGTCGACGTAGCCCTCGAACGACTCGCCGGCCCCGATCGCGAGATGGAGCGGCGCGATCTTGTTGCCGAACGCGCTCCGCAGCGCGTCCAGGGCGGCGGTCGGGTTGGCGTTCTCCCGGTCCGACTTGTTGATGAAGAAGCAGGCCGCCCGACCGGTCGATCGGCCGATGGCGACTGCGTTCTCGAGGCCGGCCCCGACCCCCGCCGACGCGTCCATGACGAACAGCGCCCCGTCGGCCGCGGCGAAGCCCTCGACGACCTCCGACACGAAGTCCGGGTAGCCGGGCGTGTCGACGAGGGTGATCCGGGTCGAATCGTGCTCGAACGTCGCGACGGCCAGGCTGAGCGACTCGCGCCGCTTCTGCTCCTCCGGTTCGTAGTCGAGATGGGCCGTTCCGTCGTCGACCTTGCCGAGTCGCTGGATCGCACCGGCCTGGAACAGGAGATGCTCGGCGAGCGTGGTCTTGCCGCCGCCTGCATGGCCCGCGAGGACGATGCTTCGGAGATGTGCGGGGTCGACGTTCTTCATCGTCATCGACGGTCGTACCTCACGATTGCGCGGCTGACGGGACGATCGGCGGGGCTCTGATCGGGGGCTCTCGGTGCGGCCTGGCGGGGGTGGGCCGGCCGCGGTCTGGCCATGATAGTCGGCTATACTCCGGCCCGCGATGTCAGGTCATAGCAAGTGGTCAACGATCAAGCGCCAGAAGGGCGTGACGGACGCGAAACGCGGGGCGCTGTTCACGAAAGTTGCCCGCGAGATCAGCGTCGCAGCGCGGCAGGGCGGCGGTGACCCTGACGCCAATTACCGGCTCCGGCTTGCTGTCGAGAAGGCCCGCTCGGTCAACATGCCGTCCGACAACATCAAGCGGACGATCGACAAGGCGACCGGCGGCGGCGAGGCCGAGCAGTTCGAGGAGATCGTCTACGAGGGCTACGGCCCGGGCGGCGTCGCCCTCCTCGTCGAGGCGGCCACGGACAACCGGAACCGGACGGCGGCGGAGGTTCGGTCGATCTTCACCAAGACGGGCGGCCAGCTGGCGGGCTCCGGTGCGGTCGCCTGGCAGTTCGAGCCGCGCGGCCTGATCGCCGTCGCTCGCAACGGGGTCGATCCTGACGAGGTCGCCCTGGCCGCCATCGACGCGGGCGCGGACGATGTCGACACCGACGACCCGGAGACGATCGAGATCTACACGTCGCCGACCGACCTCGAGCGGGTCCGCCTGGCTCTCGACGCGGCGGGCATTCTCGTCGACTCGGCCGAGAACACGATGATCGCCAAGCAGACCGTCGAGCTCGACTCGACCAAGGCGCGCCAGGCACTGCGCCTCGTGGAGATGCTCGAGGACCTCGAGGACGTCCAGCGCGTCACGGCCAACTTCGACATCCCCGAGGACGTGTTCGCCGAGGTCGCCGGGTGATCATCCTCGGGATCGACCCGGGGACGGCGGCACTGGGCTACGGCATCGTCGAACGGAGCGGCGGACGCCTCCGGGCGATCGACTACGGCTGTCTCGAGACGAGCCCCGATCTGCCGATGCCCGAACGGCTCCTGGCGATCCACTCGCTCCTGGACGAGCTGATCTCGCTGCATGAGCCGGCGGTCGTCGCCGTGGAGCGGCTGTTCTTCAGCAAGAACGCCCAGACCGCGATGGCCGTCGGGCAGGCGCGCGGCGTCGTGCTGCTCGCCGCCGCCCAGCACGGCCGGCCGGTCCAGGAGGCGACGCCGAACGAGGTGAAGAGCGCGATCGCGGGCTACGGTGCCGCCGACAAGGCGCAGGTCCAGCGGATGGTCCAGCTGGTCCTCGGGATGAGCCAGCTGCCGCGGCCCGACGATGCCGCGGACGCGCTCGCGATCGCGGTCTGCATCGCGAACCGGGTGGGCCAGATCGGTCGGGCGACCGCCGGCGTCCTCGATCGCGGCGCCAATGCCCCGATCGACCGCGGCGGATCGGCCTACGACCGGGCCGTTCGCGAAGCGCTCGCCCGCGAGAAGCGCGCCACCGAGCGGCCGGCATCCTGACCCCGTCGTCGCCTCGGGTCCCTCTCGTTTACCAACCCCAGTGGTGGTACATGGACCGCCTGCCTATTCCTGAGCCGCACAGGCGTCCGGTTAGTCGCCGACGGCTGACAAATCGGCCAAGTCTCGCCGCCGCGCCCGACGGTTCGGCTGTATCACCACCCCGGTTGGTATTTGAGGCAAGAGCCTCGTGATCGCCTCGGTCGAGGGTCGGGTCGGGGCCGTGGCGTTCGATTCGCTGGTCATCGAGGTCGGCGGGATCGGCTATCGCGTGTTCGCCTCGCCGGCGATCCTGTCGACGTCGGTGCCTGGCTCGACGCTCAAGCTCCACACCTTCCACCTTGTTCGCGAGGATCAGCAGGCGCTCTACGGCTTCCGATCGGCCGAGGAGCTGGGGTTCTTCACGCTGCTGCTCACCGTGACGGGAGTCGGGCCGAAGGTGGCGCTCGCGATCGTCGGCTCGCGCCCGACGGCCGACCTCCAGCTCGCGATCATGGCCCAGGACCAGGCGGTCCTCGTGTCGATCCCCGGCATCGGCAAGAAGCTCGCCGAGCGGATCATCTTCGAGCTCAAGGAGAAGGTGTCGGCGGCCGGGATCGCGGCGAGCGTCGGCGCCGCGGCGGGCATCGGCGCCGCGGAGAGCGAGGTCGTGGCCGCGCTCCAGGCGCTGGGCTACTCCCTCGGCGGAGGCCCGCGAGGCGTCGCGCGATCGCCCTGGCCGACAGCGACGATCGGTGGGAACGCTGGAGGACCGCGGGTCAAGGCGAGCTTGGCTCACCGTGACGAGCCGGCTCTGGCGCGTGAGGCATCGCGAACTCGGCTAACGTTCCGGGGTCAAGTTGCTAGGTTCGTGCTTCAGTCCTGATCCGGCTATCCGCCGCTGCTTGATGCGGCCGGCGTCGGCGGCGAACGGGCCGCCACCGATCGGGTGGGTGGTCACGATCGGGAGCATCGCGGCTGGGAACTCGCCGAGCGACGTCCGGTAGTCGATGTTCAGCGCCTCGAGGCCGTCGCGAAGCCGCTCGGCCGCGCCCGCGCGCCAGGCATCGTCGACGCCATCTAGATCGGACAGTTCGAGGGCGACCGACGGACGCGGCGTCCCGTCTGCGTCGTCAATGACGGACAGCATGAACGAGTGCATCCGCGGGGCGACGACCGGGTCGCGGTACAGGACGGCCTCGATGTCCTCCGGGTAGATGTTCGAGCCCATCACGCTGATCGTCGCGTCGCGGCGGCCGTGGATCCAGAGGAACGGCAGCGGGATCGGGCGCGCCCACGGCAGCGGGCCGCGCGGGCCGGCGACTTCCGCCGCCGAGCCCAGCTCGTCGAGATCGAACCCGAACCCCTTCAGCACCTCACGAACGTGGGCGAAGTCGACGATCCCGCCCGAATCGTGGACGTTGTAGCGGATCCGCGGGGAGAGGAGATCGAGCCGCGACACCGTGCAGATCACCTCGCGGTCGGCGTTGACCTCCATGAAGTGGATCAGCGGGTTGTACTGGAACACCATCGGCAGGCGGGAATCCGACCCGAACAGGGCACGGCCGATGTCGGGCCTGGCGCGAGCCAGGCGTCGGACGGCAATCGACACCGGCGATTCGCCGGCCATGCCGATCTCGATGTCGGTCGCCCCGTAGCCCGAATAGACCGACACGAAGCGTTGGAGGAGCACGTCGCGGAGCTCCTCGGTCATGCCCTCGCCGCCGACGAGCGCGTGAAGCTCGTAGTCGGCCCACGGGAAGCCGCGTCGCTCGCCCTCGTCGATCAGGTGCTTGAGGAACGGCGGATAGCCCGAGATCAGGAAGCGATACGTCGGCCCGAGGTAGGTCAGCGTCGAGAGGATCTTGTCGAGGTCGGGCCCGACGGACTTGACGATCCCGTGGCGCATCATCCCCATGCTCATGTTCATGCCGGCCGCCCAGGCGCCCATCGAGAAGGCGTTGATCGTCACGAGCGGCGCGGTCCCGAACGCATAGCGGGCGAAGAAGCCGATATTGCGATGGGCAACCTCGCGCTCCTTGCGGCCGCGGATCCAGTTGTACGGCGTGCCGGTCGAGCCGCTCGACTCGTCGATCGTGGTCCCGGGGTAGGGGACCGCCCCGCCGATGCAGCGCTCGATCAGCCCGTATCGGTCGACGTAGGTCGCCTTGTCGGTCTCCGGCAGGTGGCGAAGGATCCCGAGCGGGAAGAGGCCGTCGACGTCGACGCCGGATTCGCGCAGGTACGCGCCGTAGGCGGGCACGCGGCGCGTCGCCCGCCAGGCCGCTCGCTCTGCGCGTAGCCGGCCGATCCCGCGCAGCAGCGGCGCCGGCGTCGCGATGAACAGCGCCTTGAGCCAGCCGTACCGCAGGCCGACCGTCCGGAACATCGTGTCGAGCGGGAACAGCCAGATGCCCCGGCCGAAGCCGACGAATGACGCGAACCCGTCGCGGGCGAGCCTGGCGATCACGAGGCTGCCATCGGGTCAGGGTCGCCGGCCGGCGAGCGCCTCGGTGTGAATCCCGGCCGGATCGATCGAGGCGCGGCCTTGCCGGGCGGCCAGGTCGGCGAGCGTCTGGTCGTCGAGGATCGCGAGCGTCGCATCGCGCACGTCGAGCATGACGTCGCGCAGCGCGCAGGTGGCCTGGTCCGGACACGAGCACGATTCGTAGAACCGGAGACTGACGCAGGGCAGCGGCGCGAGGGCGCCGTCGAGGAGCCGGATGACGCGGCCGATCGAGATCGTCGCCGGATCGCTGGCCATCGTGTACCCGCCGTGTGCCCCGAGCGTCGTCCCGACGATGCCGCCGCGCTTGAGCCTCGACATGATCTGCTCGAGGAACTTCGGCGGCAGGTTGTTGCGCCGGGCGAGGGTTCCGAGCGGCACGGTCGTCCCCGGCCCGGTGCGAACGAGGTCGGTCAGGGCCCGGAGACCGTATTCGGAACGGCGGGAGAGACGCATGGCAGGCATTCTGACAGGAATGCCTAGCCGCGGGAGGGACTTCAGCGTCGGGTCGAACAGACGTGCTATATGGTCCACGCGCGTGCTACACTCACGACCGATGACGGACGACCTCTCCCGGATCCTCGCGCCGGACCTCGTGGACGAGGGTGACCGGATCGTCGAAGGCGCCCTGCGGCCCCGCACGCTCGACGAATACATCGGCCAGCGCGAGGTCAAGGCGAACCTGTCGGTCCTCCTGTCGGCCGCGAAGGGGAGGGGAGAGGCAGCCGATCACGTCCTCCTCTACGGACCGCCCGGCCTCGGCAAGACCACGCTCGCGACGATCATCGCCCGCGAGCTCGGCGTCAACGTCCGCTACACGTCCGGCCCGGCCATCGAGCGGGCCGGCGACCTGGCGGCGATCCTCACCGCGCTCGACGAGCGCGACGTCCTGTTCATCGACGAGATCCATCGGCTCAACCGGGCGGTCGAGGAGATCCTCTACCCGGCGATGGAGGACTACGCCCTCGACGTGATGATCGGGAAGGGGCCGTCCGCGCGGAGCCTGCGCCTCAGCCTGAAGCCGTTCACGGTCGTCGGGGCGACGACCCGGGCGGGGAGAATCAGCTCACCGCTCCGTGACCGCTTCGGGGCGACGTACCGGCTCGACTTCTACGAGCAGGACGACCTGACCGCGATCGTCGAACGGTCCGCCCGGATTCTCGACGTCGAGATCGAGCCGGCCGCGTCGCGGGCGATCGCGGCCCGCGGCCGGGGCACGCCGCGGATCGTCAACCGGCTGCTCAAGCGAACCCGCGACCACGCCCAGGTCCATGGCGACGGCCGCGTCGACGAGGCGACCGCCACGGCCGCGATGCGCCAGATGGAGATCGACGACGAGGGTCTCGACTCGACGGACCGGAAGCTCCTGGCGGCGATCGTCCAGAAGTTCGCCTCAGGGCCGGTCGGCGTCCAGGCGCTCGCCGCCGTCCTGTCGGAGGAGGTCGAGACGATCGAGGACGTGTACGAGCCGTTCCTGCTGCGGCTGGGGTTCCTCGATCGGACGCCGCAGGGGCGTATCGCGACGGAGTCCGCGCGGGCTCACCTCGCCAAGCTCGGCTTCGAGATCCCGCCGCCGCGCCGCGGCGAGCCGGACATGCCGGGCTTCTGGGACGCCCCCGCGGAGTGACCGGCGCCGCTCGATACGAGGTCCTCGTCCCGCCGCCCACCGACGGCTCGACTCGCGCCCGGCTCGGCCGGCTCGAGCTGACGCACGGGGTCGTCGAGACGCCCCAGTTCATGCCGGTCGGGACGAACGCGACGGTCAAGGCGCTCGATCCCGCCGACATCGCTGCCACCGGCGCCTCGATCATCCTGTCGAACACCTACCACCTCTACCTGCGGCCCGGCCACGAGCGGATCGCCCGGCTCGGCGGCCTGCACCGGTTCATGGGCTGGGACAAGCCGATCCTGACCGACTCCGGCGGGTTCCAGGTCGTCTCGCTCGGCGACCTGCGGGTCGTCGACGACGAGGGGGTCACGTTCCGGAGCCACCTCGACGGGTCGCTCCACCGGTTCACGCCGGAGGTCGCGATCGCGGTCCAGGAGGCGCTCGGGTCCGACGTCGCGGTCGCGTTCGATCAGCCCGTGACGCCGCTGTCGCCGCGTGCCGTCGTCGCGGAGGCCACGGAGCGGACCCATCGCTGGGCCGAGCGATCGCTGGCAGCCCACACGCGGACCGACCAGGCGCTGTTCGGCATCGTCCAGGGCGGCCTCGAGCCGGACCTCCGCGCGGAGAGCACGCGGTTCGTGGCGAGCCTGCCGTTCGACGGGCATCTGCCTCGGCGGCCTGGCCGGCGACGAGACCCCGGATCAGCGCGACGCGACGCTCGACATCGCCGTGCCGCTGCTCGATGACGATCCGCGACCGCGCTACCTCATGGGCCTCGGGTCGCCGGCGGACCTGCTCGAGGCGGTTCACCGGGGAGTGGACCTGTTCGATTCGGTCCTGCCGGCGCGGGTCGCGCGGAACGGCCAGCTGTGGATCCCGGGCGGCCGGATCAACCTCCGCAACCAGCGCTTCCTCGACGATCCGGAGCCCGTCCAGGCCGATTGCCCGTGCATTCTCTGCCGCGGCTTCTCGCGGGCCTACATCGCCCATCTGTTCCGGGCGAAGGAACTGCTCGCGTACCGTCTCGCGACTTGTCACAACCTCACCTTCACCCTAGACTTCATGGACAGGATCCGGACCGCGATTCGGACGGGTTCTTTCCCAGCCGTCATGTCGGAACTTCGAGTGCGCGCGGGCCGGATAAGCGGCGATGCAGTCGCGGAGAAGTCCGCGTGAAGGACCGATCGGTAACCTGCGTTCAACCGCGGAGGAGCATGGATGGGCTCGCGAGATCGTCCCCACCGCGAAGCGAAGAAGAAGCCGAAGGACAAGCTCGGCTTGCCGAAGCTGACGTCGCTCTCGGAGCCTCCGCCTCAGCAGGCGGAGCTGATCCGGAAGCCGCGCAAGCCGAAGCCCGTCGAGGAAGAGACCGACGAGGGCTGAACCGCCCGCGAGGCCCGTGGCACGGCCTGTCGGCTGATGGTTGGATCGACAGGAGCGTGACGACAAGATGGCGATGACCGGGCAGCGAAGCGTGGACGAGCGGAACGGCGAGAAGACCGCCGAGAAGAACGGCGACCGTATCGCCGAGCGAGCTCAGGCGGAGCGCGGCAAGGCCGTCGACGCCGCGATTCTCTCGATCGAGAAGCAGTTCGGCACGGGCTCGATCATGAAGCTGGGCGCCGTCTCGCGCCAGCAGGTCGACTTCATCCCGACGGGATCGATCGCCCTCGACCTGGCGCTCGGCGTCGGTGGCATCCCGCGCGGCCGGATCACGGAGATCTTCGGCCCTGAGTCATCGGGCAAGACGACCGTCTGCCAGCACGTCATCGCAGAGGCGCAGGCGCGCGGCGGCGTCGCCGCCTTCATCGACGTCGAGCACGCGCTCGATCCGGGCTACGCCCGTGCCTGCGGCGTGAACGTCGACGAGCTGCTCGTCAGCCAGCCGGACACCGGCGAGCAGGCGCTCGAGATCACCGAGACCCTCATTCGGTCGGCCGGCGTGGACGTCGTCGTCGTCGACTCCGTGGCGGCGCTCGTGCCGCGGGCCGAGATCGAGGGCGAGATGGGCGACTCGTTCGTCGGCATCCAGGCGCGGCTCATGAGCCAGGCGCTGCGCAAGCTGACCGGCGCGGTGAGCCGTTCGAACACGTCGCTCATCTTCACGAACCAGCTCCGCGAGAAGATCGGGGTGATGTTCGGCAACCCGGAGACCACGCCGGGCGGTCGGGCGCTGAAGTTCTACGCGAGCGTCCGCCTCGACATCCGGCGGGTCGAGACGATCAAGACCGGCACCGAGTCGGTCGGCAACCGGGTCCGGGTCAAGGTCGTGAAGAACAAGGTCGCGCCGCCGTTCCGGGTCGCCGAGTTCGACGTGATGTACGGCGAGGGCGTCTCGAAGGAAGGCGGCCTGCTCGACGTCGGCGTGGCGATGGATGTCGTGGCGAAGACGGGCGCCTGGTTCACGTTCGGCGAGACGCGGCTCGGCCAGGGCCGCGAGGCGTCGAAGGACTTCCTCAAGGTCAACGCCGACATCGCCGCAGACATCGACCGCCGGATCCGCGGCAAGATCAACGAGGTCGCGCTGCCGGTCGAGGGCATCTCCGAGGCCGAGTAGGGAGGTCGCAGCTGGATGGACCCGGCTACGATCCTGAAGGTCCTCCACGCCCTGCTTGGCGTGTGGATCGTGGCGGCGCTCGTTGGCCGTTGGATGACGCTCATCCAGGCCGCGCGAAGCACGGAGATCAGGGCCGTGCACACGCTTCTCGGCCTGAGCGATCGCTTCGAATGGGTCGCAGTACGGATTCCCCCGATCGTGCTGATCCTCGGCATCGCGACCGCCATCGCACAGGGTCGTCCATTCCTTGGTCCATTCCAGGGCCAGCCCGTCGATTGGCTGTTTGTATCAATCGTGATCTATCTGTCGGTGATCCCGGTGATCCCGCTGGTCTTCCTGCCGCGCGGACGAGTGTTCGCAGCCGCGCTCGAGGAGGCGACGGCCCAAGGTGTCGTGACACCCGCGCTGACCGCAGCGTTCCGGGATCCGGTCGTGTTCACGGCTCATGCCTACGAGCTCGTGGTGATCCTCGTCGTGTTCGTCCTGATGATCACTAAGCCCTTCTAGATGCCCGCGCAGAGCCGGCGGCCGCGGGAGACGTTCGCCGAGCGACGCGAACGACGAGCCGCGATCGACGATCCCGCGGTCGTGCTCGAGGCCGCCGCCCGGTTCCTCGAGGCGCGGGCCCGCTCTGTTGGCGAGGTTCGCCGGCGGCTGAGCACCGCCGGCTACCAGTCGGAGCTCATCGACGGTGCGATCACGCGCCTGACTGAGCTCGGGATGCTCGACGACGAGACGTTCGCGCGAGCGTGGGTCGAGTCGCGCGACCGAGCTCGGCCGCGCGGCGAGCGGGCACTTCCGAGGAGCTCGGGTGCGGGGCGTGGACCGCTCCGTGATCGTCGCGGCGCTGGAGGAGCGACGAGCCGTCGCCTCAGACGCGGGAGTGGACGCCGTGCCCTCAGCCGACGAAGCCGCCGCCGAGCGGCTCCTCGCTCGCCATGCCCGCACGCTCGAGCGCGTCGCGGATCCGCGCGCTCGTCGCCAGCGTGCATACGCGCTGCTCGCCCGGAACGGCTTCGACCCGGGCGTCTGTTCCAGCGCCTCCGCTGCGTGGAGTCGCGATCAGGACGAGGCCGAGGACCCGGCCGACTAGGGCTCGAGTGACTCGCGGGGCGGCCGTCTACCTGCCCAGGTAGCGCCGGATCCCGAACACGATCCCGTTGGCGTACTGCGTCCGGCCACTCCGGCTCGTCATTCGGGCCGCGTCGGTCGCGTTCTTCATGTTGCCGAGCTCGATCATCACGATCGGGACGTCGGACCAGTTGAGCGTGCCGAGGTTCGTCCGCGTGACGAGGCCGTTCGTCGCGTAGTAGTTGGCGATCACGAGGCCGGCGTCGGTCAAGCCTCTCCGCATATCGGTCGCCAGCACGGCTGACTCGGCCCGGATGTCGTCGGTGTACCCGGCGACGAGCCCGGGCTTCATCACGAAAAAGCCTCGGTGCGATGCGCTGGACCCGTCGCCGTGGATGCTCACGGTCAGGTCGGCCCCGACCTTCTCCCCGAACTTGCCCCGAACGTCGACGCATGGCCCGAAGCCCGTGTCAGTCGGCCTCGTCAGGTAGACGCTCGCGCCGTAGTGCTCGAGGCTCGCCTTGACCCGGAGCGCCACATCGAAGTTGAAGGCGTGCTCCGGATAGCCGCTGAGCGTCGACGTTCCCACCTGGTTGCACGGCTTGTAGCCATTCCCGATCCAGACCGGCTTCGCGATCTCGGCGGCATGGGCCGCGTTGCCGCCGTTGTGGCCGGGATCGAGGGCGATGACGACGCCCGAGAGCGGCGCGAAGGCCGCGACGATCGGCTCCGGGCGTCCTGCGGCGGCCATCGCCGGGGCGCTCAGGGCCATGGCGAGGGCCAGCGCCAAGAGGGGGCGGACGAGGCGCGAGGAGGGATGCATGGAGCCCATCATGACCCTCGCCGCAACCCGCCCGGGGTTTCCCTCTCTCGCAGTCGCTACTTGGCCAAATATGCGCCCAGAGACTATTAGGCCAGATGTACGAGCCCGCAGAGCCGTAGACGGGCCGATCGTAAGCCGCCACAGGCTAATTCCAGGCGTTCGGGCGCGCGAACAGGGCCCCCGACCTGGCCTAACAGTCTCCCCACGAATATTTGGCCAGATGCGAGGGGCGCGAGTGCCGCCGCGAGACGCGGGCGTTTGACCCCTGCCGCCGGGCGGCCGTAGGCTACGCGCAGAGTACCCATGCGCCGCCCGAGCGGCGCTCGCAACGAGAAAACGGCGCGATCGTGACCCAACGGTGCGTCTCCGGGGGAGCCACCGCGTTCCCGTCGTAACAAGAATCGCCACGAGCGCGCCGTCCTCACGCACAAGTTCCTCCGGTCGCGCACCGACCGGACGGGAGGACGAAGATGGAACCAGTGTTCATCGTCGCGGCCGCCCTGCTGGGCGCCGTCGGCGGAGCCGTGCTCGGCATGCTCGCGCGTACCTACTGGTCTTCGCAATCGATGAAGGCCGCTCACGCTGAGGCACGCCGGATCGAAGCCGAAGCACGAGCCCGCCAGAAGGAGCTGATCCTCGAGGCGAAGGACGAGAAGCTCCGCATGCAGCGCGAGGCCGAGGACGAGGCGCGATCCCGCCGCAACGAACTATCCGCGCTCGAGCGACGCCTGCTCCAGCGCGACGAGCAGCTCGATCAGCGCACCGACATGCTCGAGCAGCGCGACCGCAAGCTCCTCGAGCGCGAGCGCGACATCGACCGCGCCCGGGAGGAAGTCGCGAAGGCCCACCAGGAGCAGGTGGCCGCCCTCGAGCGGGTGAGCAGCGTCTCGGCCGAGGACGCCAAGGCGCTCCTGCTCGAGGCCGTCCGCGAGGAGGCCGAGCACGACGCGGTCAAGCTCGGCCGGGCGATCGAGCGGAAGGCCCGCGACGAGGCCGACGAGAAGGCCCGCGACATCATCGTGACGGCGATCCAGCGCGTCGCCGCCGACCACACGGCCGAGCACACGGTCACGGTCGTCCACCTTCCGAACGACGAGATGAAGGGCCGGATCATCGGCCGCGAGGGGCGCAACATCCGGGCCCTCGAACAGGCGACCGGCGTCGATCTCATCATCGACGACACGCCGGAGTCGGTCGTGCTGTCGGGCTTCGACCCCGTTCGTCGCGAGATCGCCCGCGTCGCACTGACGAAGCTGATCGGCGACGGCCGGATCCACCCGGGCCGGATCGAGGAGGTCGTCGCCAAGGCGAAGGCCGAGGTCGACCTGATCATCCGCCAGGCCGGCGAGACGGCCGCCTACGACTCGGGCGTGCCCGGGCTGCCGCCCGAGATCATCAAGCTGCTCGGCCGGCTCAAGTACCGGACCAGCTACGGCCAGAACGTCCTCAACCACTCGATCGAGACCGGTCGGCTGGCGGCGGTCATCGCCGCGGAGATCGGCGCCGACGTCCAGATCGCCAAGATGGGCGGCCTGCTGCACGACATCGGCAAGGCCGTCGATCACGAGGTCGAGGGCCCGCACGCCGCGATCGGGGCCCAGATCGCCCAGCGCAACAACCTGCCGTTCAAGGTGATCAACGGCATCGCCGCCCACCACCAGGAAGTCGAGTACGCCTGCCTCGAGGCGCCGATCGTCCAGATCGCCGACGCGATCAGCGCATCGCGACCCGGCGCTCGCGGCGAGACGATGGACACGTACGTCAAGCGGCTCGAGGACCTCCAGGCCATCGCCGAGAGCTTCGCCGGCGTCGAGAAGTCGTTCGCCGTCCAGGCCGGCCGCGAGGTTCGGATCCTCGTTCGGCCGGAGGAGATCGACGACCTGACCGCGACTCGCCTCGCGCGCGACATCGTGCGCAAGATCGAGGAGCAGCTGACCTACCCGGGCCAGATCAAGGTCACGGTCATCCGCGAGACGCGCGCCGTGGAGTACGCGAAGTAGC
>CAWHSS010000002.1:0-697374 GCA_963832105.1 uncultured Chloroflexia bacterium
CGGCGGCTGAGCGGCGTCCGGGGCATCATTGACGCGTGGCATCCCCAACGGACGCTTCGGAGCAGGTAGCCGATCGGCTGCCCGCGTCCCCGCGCGACGCGCCGCCGACCTTCCTCTTCACCGACGTCGAGGGCAGCACCCGCCTGTGGGAGCAGCACCCGCAGCTGATGCGAGCGGCCCTGGCCCGGCACGAGGTCATCCTCCGCTCCGCGATCGGGGAGTCGCACGGCGAGGTCGTCAAGGCGACCGGCGACGGGATGATGGCCGTCTTCGGCGCCCCGATCGATGCGGTGACCGCCGGCGTCGCCGCCCAACAGGGCCTCCTCGCGGAGCCGTGGCCGGACAACTGCGCGATCCGCGTCCGGATGGGGATCAACACCGGCGACGCGGAGGCGCGCGGCGGCGACTACTTCGGGCCAGCCGTGAATCGGACGGCCAGGATCATGTCGGCCGGTCATGGCAGCCAGATCCTGCTGTCGGACTCGACCGCCGCGATCGTCGATGGGCGCCTCCCGGACGGCGCTCGACTCCGCGACCTCGGGGAGCATCGGCTCAAGGACCTCGGCCGGCCGGCGCGGTTGTTCCAGCTCGGCCATCCCGGGCTGCCGGCTGAATTCCCGCCCCTGTCGACCCTCGACAATCGGCCGAACAACCTCCCGACCGAGACGTCGGCGTTCGTCGGCCGCGACGCCGAGCTCGAGGCCCTCCGCGAACGCCTCGACGACGTCAACGTCCGGCTCCTCACGCTGACCGGGCCCGGCGGGACCGGCAAGACGCGCCTCGCGATCCGGGCCGCCGCGGACCAGGTCGACCGATTCACCGACGGCGTCTACTTCGTCGACCTCATCACCGCGACCGACAGCGAGGCCGTCCTCGCGCTCATGGTCACGGCGGTCGGAATTACCGACACGGCCGAGCTGTCGCCGCTCGACGCTCTTCGACGCCGGCTCCGCGGGCAGCAGGTCCTGCTCGTCCTCGACAACTTCGAGCAGGTCACGGTCGCGGCGCCGACCCTCGTCGCGCTCCTCGCCGAGTGCCCCGGCCTCAAGATCCTCGTGACGAGCCGCCAGGCGCTCCGCGTCCGCGGCGAAAACGTCGTCACGGTGCCGCCCCTGTCGCTCCCGGGCGCGCGAGCCGGCGCCATGTCGGCCGACCAGGTCAGCCAGTTCGAGGCGATCCAGCTGTTCGTCGAGCGGGCGCGCGGCGTCCGATCGGACTTCCGGCTCACCGACGACAACGCCGCCGCCGTCGCCGACATCTGCCGCCGGCTCGACGGGCTGCCGCTCGCGATCGAGCTCGCCACCGCCCGGCTGAACCTCTTCTCGCCGGAGGCGCTTCGGGATCGGCTCGCCGGCAGCCTCAAGGCGCTCGGCAGCGGCGCCCGCGACCTGCCCGCGCGCCAGCAGACGCTCATGGCGACGATCGAGTGGAGCTACCAGCTCCTGAGTCCGTCGGAGCAGCGGCTCTTCGAGATCCTGTCGGTCTGCGCCGGCTGCTCGGTCGAGGCGGTCGAAGCCGTGGCGGCTGGTCTCGACGATGCGACCGGCGAGGAGCTCGACGCCCTCGACGGCCTCAGCTCGCTCCTCGACAAGAGCCTGATCCGCCAGGTCGAGGCGACCGACGGCGATCCGATGCGACGGGTCGTCATGCTCGAGACGATCAAGGCGTACGCGACGAAGCGGCTCGACGCGCAGCCGGAGCTCGCGGCCGCCGCGCGCGAGAGCCACGCCCAGCTACTTCGCGACTCTCGCCAAGGAAGCGGAGGACGAGACCCTCGCCGCCGAGCTCGACAATCTCCGGATCGCCTGGCGCCATTCCGTGGCCGCACAGGATGTCGAGCGACTGAACGCGTTGCGCGACGCGCTGTGGCCGATGCTCGAGGCCCGCGGCTTGTACCGAGCCACGATCGAGTTCATCGACGATCGTCCTCGGCGTTGTCGCAGCGTCGCCCGATGCACCCGATCGCTGGCAGAAGGAACTGACGCTCAAGACGAAGCGCGCCCGGGCGATGATGCTCCTGCACGGCTACACCGCCGAGGCAGAGCGGGCCTACCTCGAGGCTCTGGCGATCGTCCAGGAGCACGGCGAGATGCCGCAAATCTTCCCGGTCCTTCGGAGCCTCGGCGCGTTTCACGCGTTCCGTGGCGAGTTCGCCAAGGGGATCAAGTACGCGAACGAGATCCTCCGACTCGCCGGCGTCGAGGGCGACGGGAGCATGATCGTCGACGGCTACTCGATGCTCGGTTCGAACAGCGGGTTCGGCGGGCAGCTCGAGACCGGCCTCGGGTACCTCGACCAGGCGATCGCCGCATTCGAGGGCGGCGGCTACCAGCCGCGACGGCTGCGTCTCGGGCTCGATCCGAGGGTGTCGTGCCTGACGACGTCGGGGTTCTTCCTCTGGCTGCTGGGCTACCCGGATCAGGCGGTCGGGCGGGCCGACCGCGCCGTGGCGCTGGCGACCGAGCTGGACCACCCGTACTCGCTGGCGTACGCCTTCTACCACGCCGGGTTCCTCCATCTCTGGCGCCAGGAGCCGGAGGTCGTCGCGGATCACGCGGCGAGCGCGCTGCGCGTGGCCGAGACGAGCGACCTGCCGATCTGGCGCGCTCTCGCAACGTGTCTCGCGGGCGCCGCGACGAGCGCCCGCGGCCGACCGGAGGAGGGCATCCGCCAGATGGCCGACGGCCTGAATCAGTACGAGGGCCTCCGAACCCCGCCGGTCTTCTGGCCGATGATCCGGTTCATGCAGGCGGCCGCCCACGTCGACGCCGGCACGCCCGAACCCGGCTTCGAGCTGATCGACGAGGCCCTCAACCTGGGCGGCACCGACGGCGTGCTGGCGCCGCAGTTCCACATCGTCCGCGGGGATCTGTCGCTGCTGGGGCCCGCGTGCGGACGCGGCCGCGGCGACAGCGTCGTACGAGCGCGCGTTCGCGGTGGCGGAGAGCGTCGGCGCCCGGATGCCGCAGCTCAGAGCGGCGGTGCGGCTGGCCCGGACGGCGCCGGAAGGGGAGCGGGCCGGTCGCATCGACGGCGCTACGAGCGGTCCACGCGACGTTCACGGAGGGCTCGTCGACGCCCGACCTCCTCGAGGCGGCCGAGCTGCTCGGCAACGACTGAGCCATGCCCGTCCGCACGGTCATCGAACACGGGCCCAAGGACAAGAAGTCGGTGGCCTTCGCTCTCGACTGGCCAGGCTGGAATCGGGGCGCGAAGAGCGCCGAGCGTCGCCCTGGAGACGCTCGAGTCCTACCGGGAGCGCTATCGGCCGATCGCGGACCTCGCCGGGATGGCACGCGAGTTCGACGCCGCCGGGCCGCTCGAGATCGTGGAGGACAGGGTCGGAACCGGTTCGGTCGACTTCTGGGGCATCTCCTTCTCGCCCTCCTCGACCGAGCATGGGCCGATGGACGAGGCCGAGCTCGAGCGCAAGATCACGCTCTTGCAGGCATCCTGGGCGTACTTCGACGGCGTCGCGGCGCGGGTCTCGGAAGAGATGCGCAAGGGCCCGCGCGGCGGCGGACGCGACCGCACCCGGATCATCCGCCACGTCATCCGCAACGAGAGCGAGGAGTTCGCGAAGCAGGTCGGGTTGCGGATCCCGGAGGAAGCGGCGCTAACCCCGGATGGACTGCGCCAGCATCGGGAGACCTACGTCGCGGCGATGCGCGCCTACAACGCCGGGGAGGTCGAGAAGCCCATGCGCTCGTGGTCGCTGCCGTTCCTCATCCGACACTCGGCCTTCCACACGCTCGACCATGCGTGGGAGATGGAGGACAAGGACCTCTCCGGGCAGGACGTCTGAACCAGTTACGCCGTCCGTAGCCGTGCCGCGCAAGCGGGGGCGAACGCCTCGGTTTCGCTGTCCCGGGCTCAGAGGAGCTAATCCCAGGGGAGCTTGACGCCCAGAGATTCCAAGAGGCCAGGAATGGCGATTATCTGCGGCAATAGAGCAAAGAGCAGGCGCTTCGACGTCACAGATGGATCCTCCACCCACGACTCCGATGCAAGTACGAGCACTATCGCTGAGATAGTCAGGGCAATCGAGAGACCTCCGAAGAGTGCGTCCGCAGCGTCTGTCACCTGCCACAGCACCGCGGCAATTAACGCCGCACCAACGAGGCCAAACATCAGGGTTACCTGAACCAGGCGTCGGCGACTCCGCTTGCCGGCAAGGTCTGCGGCGGCCTTGGACGTCTGACTTTCGGTTCCGAGTTCATCGATCCGCCTCTCGAGATACCGCATTTGCTTTTCTCGTTCAGCCCTTGCCTTCTCATCCTGCTGATGCCCCAGTTCCATGGCAACCCGTTCAGCATCGAGCCGGGCCCTTTGAGCTATCTGGACCTGCTCCAGTCGCTGAGACCTCTGTTCCAGCATCTTGCTAGCAACAGCGATGCCCAGTGCCTTGGGGTCCGAGCCAAGGTCCGGGATGTCCCGGAGGAGGTCGTCGAGCGTGAACTGGGCCAGCCTGATATCGGTTTCGTTGGAGGTTCCCGCTAGCGCCTCTGCGATCTCAACGACCGCCGAAGCCGGGTACCTGGCAGCGACGCGGAGCATCGTTTCCTGAGCCAGCATGGACGCTCCACTCCTCGCCAACTGTTCTACGTCTGATGGCGTCATGAATGCCGAGAGGATGGACACCCATTGCGATGGAGAGATCGTCAACGTTGCCTGGTCCGCCTTGTTCGTCCTCCGATAGGCGACCGCCATAGCCGTGTCCGTCGTGAGGACCCACGAGGGAGGCCAGAAGCTGGACGTTTGTGTCTCGCGACAAATCCTCCAAGCGAACGCCATGGTGTTGGCGTCCCTTCGCGTCTCCTCCATGCCTCAACCTGAAGTACGTTGCGCAATCGCGGCCAGCAGCTGTGCAAAGAGTTGGTCGACCCGATCTTCAGGTCGATTGTCGTGAGTAATTCGCTCTACGCCCTCCGTGGCTAGTCGATCATGGAGTGCAAGGACGTAGTTGCGAAAAGACCGCCAGTCGTCGAAGTCGCCCAACGAAAATCCTTGAAGATAGGTCTCGATTAGGGGTTCGCTGACCATTCTTCGAAAGAGGGCAAGCGTCTGCTTACTGCGGGTGGCTGTGGCGAGAGCGACGCCGTTCACTCGTTCGATACGCCGGAGGACCTGCGCGAGTTCTTCGAAGGAATGTTGAAGCGTGACGACTCGGACTCCCGCCTGAAGCGCAGACCTAATCGCCACAAACACAGGCGACTCCACGGAGGGTGGGGCCAAGAGTTGGAGCAGAACTGGCGTATCCAGGATGACGACTTGCCCTTGAATCGATCCAACCGCATCGCGTGCGACGATCGCGTCTCGCCGCGCGACAAAGGCCTGCAGCATGTACCCGGTGGTGATCGCGCTAACGAGCTCGTTCCCGAATGTCACTGATGGGTCGATCGCTTCGAGAACCATCGCCTCTAGGAATTCGGAGACTCCCTTCTCGACATTCGACCGTCCGAGGGCGCGTCGAATTTCGTTGGCGTCGATCGCCCTGGGCGTCACGAGTGAGTCGCCGCGAAGGTTGACGTCGCCGCGATAGGCAGACGACGCTGCGGCAATTCCCGCTAACAGTCCGAATGAGAGCAAGCCCACCCAGAGCCGAGCATCCTCGTCGCTAATTTCTCGAATTCCGCGAGCCGCCTTCTCCTTGAGGTCGCTCGCCGTTCGTCTGTATACGTCTTCGGCCCACTGACGGGACTTCGCCACCTCCGCCATGCCCATTTCGGAGAGGCGAATGACTCCGTCGGACGTGTGGATCAATTTGGCTGCTTCGGCGGCAGCGACGGCGGCGTCGACGTTCGTCGCGAGGACTTTCGAGCCCGGCCAAACTCGCTGAACATCGTCGTGTAATTGGACAAGAGATCGGCCGCCATGTGCCAAACACTCGACCGCTGTCGCTACGAGGATGTCGTACTCCGCCGCTCAACGCTCTGTCGAGTAGAGGACTCGCACGGATGCGAGCGGGACGAGCACCGATGCAGGTGTCTCGCTCACGCCTTCTACGTTTGCAGCTGTCGCGGGCTCGACCTCGCGATCGAACATCGCGCTGCCCTCAGTAAGCAGCCTCGGCCAGTTGGCCGGGGCTGCCGATGTGCAGATCGAAATCCGTGCTCAGCTGCAGCCGCTCGTGGAGCCGCAGTTGAGGCACTTGTAGCAGCTGCCGTTGCGGACCATGATCGAGCCGCATTCGGCGCAGCTGGGGGCGTCTTCCTGGATCTTGAAGGCTACGTTCGTCGTGCCCAGCGACAGCGTGATCGTCGACCCATTGGTCTTCGCGCCGTTCTTGGCATGACCGTTGCCGTTGCCGTTCTCGGCGATGACGCTCAATTCCGACGCGGGCGCGGGTGAGGAGGAGGAGTTCACCCGCGCCCCGTCGGCGGAACCTGCCGCTTCGTCGGTCGTCGTCACCGACTCCGTTACGTTGATGGCCTCGGCCTTCGGTGGAGCCTCCACCGCTGTAGAAGCCTTGGGCTGATCGGCCGCCTTGTCGGTCGTCGGTTCGGACCCGCCGGCGGTCGGATCGGCCGTCCCCCCGAGCGAGTCAGGCAAAGAGGCGTCAGCCGTTTTGCCGAAGGCCAAGGGGGCCGCAGCCGCAGGCGAAGCGGCGGGGTAATCCGCCACGACCGCCGACCGGTCGATGAGCCCGAGCGCCGCCTTGTCATTGGCCTCGAGGAACCGCGAGCCGAGCCATCGGAAGATGTAGTCGATGATCGACTTCGCGATCGGGATCTCCTGGTTGCCCGTGAAGCCCGACGGCTCGAACCGGACATGCGCGAACTTGTTGACGAGATCGCGCAGCGGCACGCCGTACTGGAGCGCGACGCTGACGGTGGTCGCGAAGGAGTCCATCAACCCCGAGACCGTGGACCCCTCCTTGGCCATCTTCAGGAAGATCTCGCCCGGCTGGCCGTCCGGATAGAGGCCGACCGTGATGTAGCCCTCGTGGCCGGCGATGTCGAACTTGTGGGTGACCGCCTGGCGCTCAGCGGGGAGGCGGCGTCGGTGCGGCTTGCCCGCCTCGGCCTGGGCCTTCGCGAGGTCCTTGCGGAGCTTCGCGAGCTCGGCCGAGTCGACGGAGTCGACGACGTCGCCGTCCTTCTTCTTGCCGGTGCTGAGCGGCTGCGAGCGCTTGCTGTTGTCCCGATAGACGGCGATCGCCTTGAGGCCGAGCTTCCAGCCCTCGAGGTAGACCTTCTCGATCTCCTCGGGCGTGGCGGCTTCCGGCATGTTGACGGTCTTGCTGATCGCGCCCGACAGGAACGGCTGGACGGCGCCCATCATCCGGACGTGGCCCATGTAGTGGATCGAGCGCTCGCCGTTCGCCGGCTTGAACGCGCAGTCGAAGACCGGCAGGTGCTGGGGCTTGAGGTGCGGGGCGCCCTCGATCGTCTCGTGGTCGTTGATGTAGTCGAGGATCTCCGACACCTGCTCGGCGCCGTAGCCGAGCTTGCGGAGGGCCGACGGGACCGTCTGGTTGACGATCTTGAGGAAGCCTTCGCCGACGAGCTTCTTGTACTTGATGAGGGCGATGTCCGGCTCGATGCCGGTCGTGTCGCAATCCATCATGAAGGCGATCGTGCCGGTCGGGGCGAGGACGGTGACCTGGGCGTTCCGGTAGCCGTACTGCTCGCCGAGCTCCAGCGCCTCGTCGTAGACGGTGCGGGCGGCCGCGATCATGTCGGCCGGGACGGCCTGGTCCGCGGGGATCTTGTAGGCCGCGTCGCGGTGCTTGTTGATGACCCGCAGGAACGGCTCGCGGTTCTCGTCGTACGCCCAGAACGGACCGCCGTGGTCGCGGGCGACGATGCTCGACTGCTTGTAGGCCTCGCCGTGCATGATCGCGGTCAGCGCGGCGGCGTAGTTCCGGCCCTCGTCGGAGTCGTAGGCGAGGCCGCGTGACATGAGCAGCGCGCCGAGGTTCGCGTAGCCGAGCCCGAGCGGGCGGAACTTGTGGCTGTTCTCCTCGATCCGCGGCGTCGGGTAGGACGCGTTGTCGACGAGGATCTCCTGGGCGGTGATCGTCAGCTTCGCCGCGTAGCGATAGCTCTCGACGTCGAACTCGCCGTCCGCCTTGACGAACTTCATGAGGTTGAGGCTCGCCAGGTTGCAGGCGGTGTCGTTGAGGAACATGTACTCGGAGCACGGGTTGGACGCGTAGATCCGAGCCGTGTTCGCGGACGTGTGCCAGTCGTTGATCGTCGTGTCGTACTGGATGCCGGGGTCGCCGCAGACGTGGGCCGCCTCCGCCATCTTGCGGAAGATGTCCTTGGCCTTGTAGACCGGCTCCATCGGCTTGTGGTCGACGACCGAATAGGTGGTCCAGTCCTTGTCGTCGACGACGGCCTGCATGAACTCGTCCGTGACGCGGACGCTGTGGTTGGCGTTCTGGAAGTAGACCGATCCGTAGGCCTCGCCGGTGAAGCTCGGGTCGTAGCCGGCCTCGATCAGGGCCCAGGCCTTCTTCTCTTCGTTCAGCTTCGAATCGATGAAGTCGATGATGTCCGGGTGGCCGGCGTCGAGGATGACCATCTTGGCCGCGCGTCGCGTCTTGCCGCCCGACTTGACCACGCCGGCGAAGGCGTCGTAGCCCTTCATGAAGCTGACCGGGCCGCTGGCCGTGCCGCCGCCGGTCATCTTCTCGCGGGAGCTGCGGATCGTTGAGAGGTTGCTGCCGGCGCCCGATCCGAACTTGAACAGCATCGCCTCTGTCTTGGCGAGGTCCATGATGCTGGACATCGTGTCCTCGACCGAGTTGATGAAGCAGGCACTGCACTGCGGCTTCTTCTCGATGCCGACGTTGAACCAGACCGGCGAGTTGAAGCTCATCTTCTGGTGGACGAGGAGGTGGGTCAGCTCCGCGTTGAACGTCGTGAGGTCTTCGTCGCTCGCGAAGTAGTGCTGGGTCTCCGCCCAGGCGGTGATGCTGTTGACGACCCTGTCGATGAGCTGGCGGACGCTCGTCTCGCGCTCCGGCGTCCCGACGTGGCCGCGGAAGTACTTGCTGACGACGACGTTCGTGGCGAGCTGGCTCCAGAACTCCGGAACCTCGACGTCCTTCTGCTCGAAGACGAGCTTGCCCGACTCATTGCCGATCGCCGCGGTCCGCGTCTCCCAGGTGATCTCGTCGTAGGGATGGATCCCGGGTGTCGTCCAGCGGCGCTCGAAGGTGAGGCCTCGCGCGGGCGTGCCCGCGCCATCGGTCCCGTCAAAGCTGGCGCCCCACGGTCCGGTCAGCGTCCTCTGCTTCGTGGCACTGGCGCTGCTCGCGTCCGTCTGCGTTCGTTCCATGACGGCGACCGCCTCACTGCTCTTTCGGGCCATCGTAGCTCTCGCCTCCATCATGCCTTGGACCGTCTTAGCGGCCCCGATGAGTGCTCGTCGCGGTAGCTGCGACGTTCTCCCTGGTGTCCGATCGATTGGTGCGTGTTCCGGGGTTGGCGGGCCGGAGATTGGGGGCCGGCGGGCGTCCCGGAAGAGGCGGCTCTTATCGTTCGGAGCGACTAGGAAACGATACGCCGTCGGTGGGCCGTAGTCAAGCGAAAAACACAAGATGTAGTGGTTGCTTTTGCGGGCACACCGCTAGATGTTGCGGTTTCGCTGTTGACGGGGGCGTGGACGAGTGGCGTTCGTGCGTGGACAAAGTCGCGTTCTGTGTGGACCCGTGCCTGGGTCTTTGTGGAGAGGTCGCCTCGGGGTGTGGATCGGCTGTGGATCGATTGCCAGAATAGAACATCCTGTCTATTTGTCCAGACTTGCGCCGGGAGACCGTTAGCGGAGGTTGGAGGGGCGAATCGGGCCCCGAGACGGGCGTTCGGGGAGCGCTCACGCACGCCCGCCCTTGCCGACTCGCCGCGGATCGCCGCTAACGTTCGTGCCGCGCAAGTTTGGCTAGATAGCCGGGTGAGCCGCAGGTAAGCGGGCCTTGCCACACTCGGCCGATGGATGACCAGCGGGTCGGCAGCGCGCTCCGGACTATTCGACTTCGACGCGCGCCTGCGCCAAGTCGATCTCGCCAGGGCGGCGGGCGTGTCGACCACGACGATTTCCCGGCTCGAGCGCGGGCACCTCTCGGCATTCAGCCTCGAGACCATCAGAACGGTCGCGAAGGCGCTCGATATTCGGATCGACCTGACGCCTCGCTGGCGCGCCGGCGACCTCGACCGCCTCCTGAACGCGCGCCACTCGCAGTTGCACGAACTCGTCGCGAAATCGTTCCGGGCGCTTCCGGCCTGGGTCGCCGAGCCCGAAGTCTCGTTTGCGATCCGCGGCGAGCGCGGCGTCATCGACATCCTGGCCTGGCACCCCGCTCGCCAAATGCTCCTCGTCATCGAGCTCAAGACCGACATCGCCGACATCAACGAGCTCGTCGGGACCGCTGACCGAAAGCGCCGGCTCGCAGTCGAGGTTGCGATCGAGCGTGGCTGGATCGCCCGCGGCGGAGTGCCGCCATCTGTCTCGGTCTGGATCATCGTGGCCGGACGGTCATACGAACCGACGACGGGTCCAGGTGCACGGGTCGATGCTGCGGGCGGCGTTCCCGTCGGACGGCCGATCGATGGACGGCTGGCTCAAGGACCCGGGTCGACCGATCCGAGCGCTCTCTTTCTGGCCAAATTTGCGTGGCCAGAACGTTAGCGGCGGTCTGACCCCGGTCCGTCGTGTTTCAGCGCGATCGCGCCGCGCTGCCTGAGCGTGACCGACGTCGAGTAGCGGTCCGGCGCGCGCTGCGGAGCGTCGCCAGCCGGGGTCGATCCCCGCTAACGTTCTCCGGACGCAAGTTTGGCCAGATCCGGGGCCTAGGCGGATCGCGAGACCGGCGCTCGCGACCGCGACCGCCACGGCCGTCCGCTCGCGCCAAGCGCCGAGCTCGTCCTCGTAGGTGGCTCGGTCGCTGTCCCAGTAGTCGTCGTTGGCGCGGATCATGCGTCGAAGGATCGAATCCGCGCCGAGCGGCGGCATCGGGGAGATCCCTCATCCCGCCCCCGGGGCCATCCCCATAAATCGCGCGACGCCGCGGCGACATCCTTACTCGCGCTTGGAGTATCTTCTCGGCGACCCCCAGGTGCCGCCCCAACGAGCGGGCTTTGAGGAGGACGCCTTCATGACCAAGATTCGAGGTCGTCGTTCAGCGCGGCCGATGATCGCGAGCCTGGGGCTGGCGATGCTGCTGGGGATCGTGGGCGTCGGTGGGGGAGTCGCCATGGCGGCCGATCCCGACCCGGTCCTGCTCGTCCACGGCTATCGCGGCGACCCGTCGACGTGGGCCGACACGATCGCCTGGTTCCAGCAGAACGGCCGGACGGCCGTCGCGATCGACCTGCCGTCGGAGGACAACGTCAGGAACGCGGCCGCGATCCGCGACTTCATTGCGGCCCAGGGCTGGAGCCGGGTCGACATCGTCGGCCAGAGCATGGGCGGGCTGTCGGCGCGCCAGTTCGTGAAGTTCCTGAAGTCGTCGGCCGTGGTCGACAGCTATGTGTCCCTCGGCACGCCCCAGTACGGGATCTACACCGCTTGCGCTCTGCCGCAGACCTACGGCGGCCAGATGTGCCCGACCAGCAGCTTCCTCCACGCGCTCAATCGGAAGGACGACACGCCGGGCAAGAGGCTCTGGACGACGATCTACAGCACGGGCGACCTGTACGTCCCGAACTCATCGTCGCGTCTCGACGGCGGGGCGTGCCACATCCAGGTGTCGGGCGTCGGCCACAACGAGATGGACAACGACCCGGCGATCTTCGCCCACGTCCTGGCGGCGGTGGACGGGACCTGCACCGGCACGTTCAGGTAGTCCGGGCGCCCTCCCGGGCCACGAACTCGCTGAGGACCGCGAAGTAGCGGTCGGGCGCGTCCTTCCACGGGAAGTGGCCGGCGCCCTCGATGACCTCGAGCCGGCCGACGCCCGGCGGCAGCGCGTCGACGATCTCGCGTGAGGCTTCGACCGGGGTGACCGAATCGAGCTCGCCGACGCAGACCAGCGTCGGGCAGTCGATGCGGGCCAGCTGGTCGACTGACGTTGAACCTCCGGAGCAACTCCATCCCGGGCGCCGCGACGTCCGGGTTCCGGATCCGGCGAGCCAGCTGCTCCTGGTCCGGCACGTTCGGGCCGAACGCGGCGAAGACCCGCGCCCACTCCTCGTCAGTCACGTCGTCGCCGCCGCCGTAGTCGCGCCGGGCCAGTTCCGCGACCTCGTCGCCGGCGACGCGGCGGAAGCCCTCGACCAGCCGCGCCAGGTCGAACCGGGCGTGCGTCGACTGCAGCACCAGCCCCGCCGCGTGGCCGGGATGTCGCGCGCCGTAGAGCATCGCGACGAAGCCGCCCATCGAGTGGCCGAAGACGATCGGCCGCGCGATCCCGAGGACGTCGCAGAACGCCCGCACGTCGTCGGCGCAGGCCTCGAACGACCAGTCCGCCGTGTCCTGCCGCGCCGACCGGCCGTGGTCCCGCAGGTCCAGGTAAACGACCTGCGCCACGGCGCGTCAGCGGCTCGAAGTCGGGCTTGAAATAGGAGTGGTCGTAGCCGCCGGGGCCGCCGTGGAGCAGCACGATCGTCGGGCGCTCGCGCATGGCCGCGCCGTCGGGGACCAGCGAAGGGCCGTCGACGTCGAACCACAACCGGGTCCCGTTGACGTCGATCTGCATCGGCTAGGGGGCGGCCTCGAACGTGATCTCGGCGTCGAATTTCGGTTCGTCGAGCGGCTTGGGCGGCCCCGTGAACTCCATGTCGAGCGCGTCGTACCAGGCGACGCCCTTGCAGGTCGCCGATGCCGCGGAAGGCGTTGGCGGTGACGACGTCGACATCGGTGATGCAGCGGCCGCCGTCCAAGGACGTGGTCCAGTGCTCGCCGTCGACGATCCGATCCAGCGTGATGTAGCCGCCCGCCATTCCGAACTCGGCGTCCCCGCCGGCACCGCTCACCCGCAGGTGCCAGCCGCTCGGACCCGTCCATCGGACATCCGAGCCGAACAAGGAGTCGACGCCGGCGCCCTCGGCAACCTTGTCGAGCTTGATCGTCTCGCCGTCCTTGATCGCAATCGTCGCGGTGCCGGTCGAGTACGCCGCAATCGGCGAGGACGAGGGGAGGTCGCCGTTGAAAGCCGGGCAGGAACGCGGAGCAGCCGCCAAGGATCAGCGCAAGGGCGGCGCTGGCGACGACCGCGGCATCCGCGCCGCGCGCGAACCCCTCCCCCAAGCGGCCACCCTCAGAGACCGCTGTACGCGTGGAGGCCGCTGAACCAGAGCGATCCGGAGTACGTGACGAGGACCATCCCGAAGGCGACGACCAGCAGCAGCGCCGCCGGTCGGCCGGCCCAGGCTCGCTGGTTGCGCGCGTGGAGGTAGATCGCGTAGGTCAGCCAGGTCACGAGCGCCGCCGTCTCCTTCGGGTCCCAGCCCCAGTAGCGGGACCAGGCGATCGAGGCCCACCACGACCCGAGGATGATCATCGTCGCGAAGATCGGGAAGCCGAAGATGACCGACCGATAGGCGACCTCGTCGAGGACCTTGTGCGACGGCAACCAGCGGAACCGGTCCTCGCGACCCTGGATGAGGTACGCGACGCCGGCCCCGAAGCTCGTCGCGAACGTCCCGTAGCTGATGACCGCCATCCCGACGTGGATCGTCAGCAGCGGCGCGTTCTGGAGCGCCGGCACGAGCTCGTTGATCGACGACCCGAGGCTCGACGCGTAGAGGAGCAGCGCCAGCGAGATCCCGACGGGGATGAAGCCGATCGAGCGGATCGGGTAGCGGCGCTGGAGGACGAGGTAGCCGCCGAGGATCGAGGCCCCGAACGCGACCGTGAACTCGAACATGTTGCCCCACGGTCCGCGCCCGACGACGATGCCCCGCAGCAGCAGCGATGCGACGAGGATGCCGAAACCGATGGCGGTCAGGGCGACCGCGGCTCGGCCGAGCGGGGTCGGGGAGGCGGCAAGCTCGGGTCCCGTCGCGACGGCCGACGTTCGACCCTCCGCGAACGACCCGGTCACGACGCCTGCCCAGGCCGGCTGGCGGCTCGGGGCGAAGGCGAGCGATCGGCGGCCGTTCGCCAGCATCACGGCGTGGCCGACGTGGGCGGCAAAGCCGAGGGCGATCGCGATCGTCGCGATCGGGAACAGGAGTTGCGAGATCTGGCCGAGCGTCACGGGGTCTCGCTTGTCACGCGACGGCCGCGCCGCCCGGAGGCGGAACGTCGGTGGCGACGATCAGGGTCCGCGGCTCGATCTTCAGGACGAGGCCGCAGTTGCCGCAGGTGTCGATGCTCGCCTCGCGGACGAGCTCGCATTTCGGGCACCGAACCGACAGCGGCGTCTTGTCGCGGTCGCAGCGCGTCGTCCCGAACGGATAGATGAAGCCGTCGACGCGGGCAGTAGGGCTCGCCGGCCGGAAAGATCGGCTCGCCGAGATAGTCGAGCGGCGCCGTTCGGACCCCTTCGACGTAGCTCACCTTCGTCCGCGGCTTCGTGATGCCGTAGCCGAGCCAGGCCAGCAGGACGATCGAGAGGATCGGGCCGACGACGCCGATCAGGAGGAACAGCGGCAGCAGGGCGATCAGGCCGGCCCAGTCGGGGATGATCAGCGTCGAGAGAAAGCCGAGGAAATCGGTCCAGAGCTTCTCGATCTGGTCGGTGATCGTCACGCGCGCATTCTAGCGTTGCGGGCCGCGCGGTCGCGTCAGCCGCGGGCTAGCCGCGGGTTAGCCGCGGGGCCGGGCGCTGCGGGGCTGGCGCCGGGGATTGCCGCGCTTCGTCGTCGCGCCGCGGCCGGGGTTCCACCTCGCCTCGGTCATCTCCTCGGTTTCCTCGCCCGGCTGCGGCTGGGGGATGCGCGGCGGCAGCGGCGGGCGGGAGTTGCCGGCGCTCGGGCTCGAGAGCCGCGGTCGGTCGAGGCGGCCGATGAGCCAGGCCGAACCGGTCGTCCGGGCACCGCGCTTGCGGAGGGCGAACTTGAGGTCGCGATCGTCGGTGACGACGAGGATCTTGTCGGTCGCGTTTGCCTCATTGGAGGTCATCGCGGCGTCCTCGACGAGGGTCACGAGGATCGTGTCGGCGGAGTAGCGGCCGCCGTACTGGACGGTGAGGCCGCCCGCGATCCGCTCGCCGCGGATGCTCCGCTCCGGCGGGCCGTCGAACACGATCGTGATCTTCGTGTCCGGCGGGATCGCGCCGCGGAGGCGGCCGATCAGCGCGGCCGGGGGCTGGCGATCCGGCCCGCGCGTCATCGCGTGGAGCAGGTTCGTGCCGTCGACGAGGAGCTGGGTCACGCCCTCGAGCGGGTTGCGGCGGGAGACGGGTCGGGTCACGGGGTCATCGTACGCGGTGCTCCCCGTACATCCCCTACCCGCCTCGACGCCGCCCGCTTGGCCCGTTCCAGCGGGCCGAACGTCGGCTGAGGGCGCCGTCCTTCGATGTTTGGCTCGCCCCACGGTCCAATCGGCGGGGGAAGCGCCGGATTCTGACGTTCTTGGGGTCCTCGTTCGCCGCTTGGCCCTCCCGGCGAGCCAACGAGGGAACTCACGCCCGTTGGCCCGGCTACGATGCGGTCCCCATGGCAACCACCCCGACCGGCCTCCTCCTGCTCGTCGACCTCGACGGGGTCGTCTACCGCGGCGCGGATCCGGTGCCCGGAGTGGCCGCGGTGCTCACGGCGCGGGCGGCCCTCGGCGATGACATCGTCTACGTGACGAACAACTCGATGTGGTATCGCGCCGAGTACGTCACCCGCCTCGCCGCCATGGGCTGTCCGGTCGAGGCGGATCGCATCGTGTCGTCGCCGCGCGCCACGGCGCTCTACCTCGCGGATCACGAGCCGGACGTCCGTCGCGTCCTCGCCCTTGGCGCGGGCGGCCTCGAACGAGAGCTGCGCGACGCCGGCTTCGAGGTCACGACGGCCGCCCACGCGGCGACGCTCGTGAGCCGCGATGGGATCGATTCGTGGGCGGCGGCCGGGGCGCCGGACGCGGTGGTCGTCGGGCTCGACCCGCAACTGACGTACATGCGCCTCGCCGTCGCGGCGGATTGCATCCGGGCGGGGGCCCGCTTCATCGCCACGAACCGCGACCCGATCTATCCCACCGAACGCGGCCTCAGGCCCGGCGCCGGCAGCATCGTCGCCGCGGTCGAGGCGACAACCGGGGTGACGCCGGTCTCGATCGGCAAGCCCGAGCCGTATCTCCTCGAGGAGGCGGCGCGGGCCGTCGGGCGCGACCCACGTGAGGCGGTGATGATCGGCGACGGGCTGACCACCGACATCGCGGCCGCGCGGGCCGTCGGCGCGCGGAGCGTCCTGATGCTGACCGGCGTCTCGACCGAAGCCGAGCTCGACGCGCTGCCCGCGGATCAGCGACCGACCGAAGTCGCGACGAACGCCGACGAGCTCGCCGCAGCCCTGGAGCGCCTCTCCGCGACTACGCGTTGACACGACCGGACCGAAGGCAGACGCTTGATGCCGGATCTCGCATCAAGGGGCGTGCAATGGCGAAGGAACCCTGTGCCGGCTGCGGCGAGGAAACGGCCGCCGGCAGTGTCTTCTACTCGGATCGCCACGTGATCCCGATGGACGCCGGAGCATCGTCGTATCTCTGCTCCCTGTGTGACGCCCGTGTCCGTTCGTCGCGCAGTGGCAAGCCGCTGACCGACGACGAAGTTCGCCAGTTCGTCAAGAACGGCTCGATGGCCGGGCTCGCCTGGGGCGGCGGACCCGTCGGCTAGGCGCGCCGGGCGACCACCGAATACGACAGCGGGATCCGGCCGCGCTCTTCGGGCCGGACGTCGGCGTGGCCGCCCCACCAGTCGGTCGGGTGCTCCGCGATCCGCTCGAAGCGGAGGCCCGCGCGCGCGAGCGCCGTCAGCACCTCGCCGAGCGTCCACGAGCGGGCGAACTTCCACGCCTGCTCCGGTTCGGGGATCGAGAGGCGGTCGATGTACTCGGGCGCCCAGCCCTTCGATGCCTCGGGGCCGGCGAAGTAGTCGTAGTCGGTGGCGATCCAGTGGCCGTCGTCGTCGACGTCGAACAGCCACTCGATCGGGTGGCCCTCGAACAGGACCAGCCGGCCGGTCGGGGCGAGCAACCGGTGGAGGACGGCCGCCCACGCGTCGAGATCCTGGAGCCAGACGAGCGACCCGCGGCCGGTGTAGACGAGGTCGGCCGTTCCGTCGAGCTCGTGCGGCGTGTCGAGGACGTCGGCCCGGATCCAGCGCGCCGGCGCGCCGACCGCGCTCGACAGGCGCTCCGCCAGCTCGAGCATCCGCGAGCTGAAGTCGACCCCGACGACCTCGTCGGCCCCGAGATTCCACAGCGACAGCGTGTCGCGACCGCCCGCGCACTGGAGATGGATCGCCCGCCGGCACGTGCCGTGGAGGTCGCCGATCGCCTCGAGCTCGGGCGGGAGGAGGTTCGTTCCGCCGCCCTTGATGAGCTCGATCGCCTCCGGCAGCCAGCGCTCGTAGCGCTCGGCGGCCTCGTCCCACGCCGCCTGGTTCGAGGCGTGCATCGCGGCGACGTCGGCGCGCTCGGCGGGGGTCGCGGGCCGGACGAGAGCGGTATCGTCGGCGGTGTCCGGATCCATGATCGGGAGTCTAGGCATCGACGAGATCGAGCGAGCGTATCGAGCGTTTCTTGAGTCGGCGGCGGCCGACGCGAACGTGGTCGGCGTCGTCCTGTCGGGCTCTCGAGGCGCCGGGGTCTTCGTCACCGACCGATCGGACTTCGACGTCTTCGTCGTCACCCGCGAGCCCGACGATCGCTGGGCCTTCGTCTACGGCTCAGCGGTCGAGATGGTCGCGCTTACGCTGGACGCGTTCGAGACGTATGCACTGCCGGGTGGCCACGATGCCTGGAACCGGCCGGCGTTTCTCTATGCGAAGGTCGAGATCGACAGGCTCGACGGCGCGATCGGGCGGATCGTGGAGCGGAAGCGCCGCCTGACGCCCGACGAGGCGACGCCGATCGCCGCGGAATCGCTCGACGACTACATCAACGCGCTCCTCCGGTCGCTCAGGAATCTCGAGGCCGGCCGCGAGCTCGAGGGCCGGCTCGACGCGCCGAATCGATTCCGCCGTTGCTGACGACGGCATTCGCGCTGGAGGGCCGCGTCCGACCGTTCAACAAGTGGCTCCGCCACGACCTCGAGCGCGAGCCGCTGGCGTTCGACGGGCTCCTCGACCGGATCGATCGTGTCCGCCGCGACGCCGATCCCGCCGAGCAGCGCGCGCTTGTTCCGCGACATGGAGCGCCTCGCGCGCGCGAGCGGTCATGGCGCTGTCGTCGACAGCTGGGAACCGAATGTCGGCTGGCTCCGGGGCGAGGCCAGCGACTACACCCGCGGAACGATCAGCCGGCCGCGAGCTCCGGTACTCCGGCCGCCCAGGCGTCGAACTCCTGGCGGAGCGGCGCCAGCGTCGGCTCGTCGGCGAAGGCGACGTCGAGGCCGCGCCGGTCGATCGCCCACAGCTCCGGCAGCGTCAGCCCGATCCGCTCGACCGCCCGGACGTATTCGTCGGTCAGGGTGATGTCGGAGACCGTCGTGTCGTCGGTCGAGAGCGTGACGGGGACGCCGGCGCGGTGCAGGCGGGCCAGCGGATGGTCCTCGAGCGACGGCACGATCCCGGCCTGGACATTCGAGGTCGGGCACAGATCGAGGGCGATGCCCCGATCGATCAGCTCGCGACACAGCTCGGGGTCGTCGACGGCGCCCGGGCCGTGGGCGATCCGTGCCGGGTCCAGCTCGAGCGCGCGCCGGACCTGCGCGGCGCCGCCCCACTCCCCGGCGTGGAGCGTGATCCGCAGCCCGCCGGCGCGGGCGGCCGCGAACGCGTCGGCGTGGAGATGCGGATCCGGAAACGCCTCCTCGGGCCCGGCGAGGTCCCAGCCGGTCAGGCCCTGGTCGATGAACCGCGCCGCCGCCTCCGCCAGACCAACGTTGGCCGCCGGCTCATGCGACCGGATCGCCGTCGAAATGAGTCGGACGTGCGTGCCCGTGCGCGCGCCGGCCCGGCGCGCCCCGCGACACACGGCCGCGATGCCGTCCGCAAGGGAGAGCCCGCGCGCGACGTGGAGGAGCGGCCCCCAGCGGATCTCGACGTAGCGGACGTTCTCCGCGGCCTTCGACTCGACGAGCTCCGCGGCGATCCGCTCGAGCGCCTCGGCGTCCTGCATGAGCGCGATCGGCAGGTCGAACGCGCGGAGCAGCTCGGCCTGGTCGCGACAGCGCTCCGGGGCGACGAGCGCCGCACGCATTCCCTCGACGGTCGTCGGCGCGTCCACGCCCCGCGTTCGCGCGAGCTCGATCGCCGTCTCGACGCGGAGCGACCCGTCGAGATGGAGGTGGAGCTCCGTCTTCGGCATCTCGCCGATGAGCCGGCGCTGAGCTGCGGCCAGGGACAGGGGCGGGGCCATCCCCCGATGCTACGATGCCGGGCGATGAAGGGGCAGGTCCGCCGCGTCGCCCTCGCCGTCCTCTGGGTCGCGATCGCTGCGCTGGTCTCGCTCGGGGCCGCCGGCATCGTCGGCGCGATGGCGCACCTCCCCGGAACGCCGTCCCGTGCCGAGCTGACGTTCGTCGGCGACCAGGCGATCGAGCCTGGCCTGACGGCGGCCGAGGCGAGCCTCGTCAAGCTCGCCGGCGACGTCCGGCAACTGAGCGACATGGGCCGCGACCGCGCTCACGGCGCTCGTCAATCGCGATGTCGACACCCTCACGACCACCGTCGCCGATGGCGAGGATCTCGCCGCCTCGATCCAGCAGCAATCGGACGCGCTGCGCGGTCAGCTCCAGGCGCTGCCGGGCATCGGGCCGGGCGAGGAGCTGAGGCTGTCAGCCGATATGCGAGCTCGGTATGCCCGCGCGTCGCAGGCGCTTTCGTCGACCGACGGGTTGTCAGCAGCTTGGTCGCGATTGGCGGTCGGGTCGGTCGCCGCGACGCGAATCACCGTCCTCCTGACCGAACACGACCTGGTGACGGCCGATGCCGCGTCGCTGGGTCGGACCGGCAAATACCAGGAGGCCCTCGAGCGGCTCGCGGAGTCGGATCGGATGATCTTCGACGCCCGGAACCTGCGCGACAGCCTGGCGGCCACGGTCGACGTCACGAAACTCGGCGTGTGGCTCGACCTGAACGCCGAATACGACGCCGCGCTCCGGCAGCTCTACCAGGCGATCCTCGATTCGGGCGGCACGGTGACCCCCGATGTCAGGGCCGCGTACGACGCCGAGGCGGCGGCACGCGAACGCCTCCCGGCCGACACGAAGGGCCTGGTCATCATCCTCGCCGAGATCGGGCGGGGCGGGCTCAACCAGGCGGTCATCGGCATCGAGGAGGCACGCGGCCAGCTCGATGCGGCTCTCGGGCTGATCGGAACCCTGCCCGACGAGGTGCCTGCCGCTCCCTGACCGAAGTACACTCCGAGCAAATCCAGCGACGGCGCCCGGGCGGCGCCCACATGCCCTCGAGAGGATGTTTGCCCGTGCAGCTGCGTGTCGTTTCTGACCAGCCCTGGGACGTCAAGGCCGACGTCCTCGCCGTCCCGATCGTCGGGGAGCCCGCGTTCGAGGGCCCCTTGGACGAGCTGGATCGGCGGACCGGCGGCGAGTTGCGCGCCCTCGCCGCGTTCGGCGAGCTGCGAGCGAAGCGCTACACGTCGTCGATCGCGGCGTCGGGTGAGGTGGGGGCGGGCCGCGTGCTCACGCTGAGCGCCGGCGACGCCGATGGCCTCGACCGCGAGACGGTGCTCCACGTCGGCGCCGCCATTCATCACCGCCTCGACGGCCGGCAGGCGAAGACGCTCGCGATCTGGCTGACCCCGCTCGCCGACCTGCTCGAGGGTGGCGTCGACGCGGTCGCGGAGCTCGTTGCCCGCGGCGTCGTCGAGGGCGGCTTCGACCCCAAGTCCCTCTACCGCGACGACGTCGCGACGGCTCCGCCGGAGCTCGACGAGCTGATTCTCATCGCCCCGGGCGCGGATACGGCGTCGGCGAAGCGTGCCGCGGAGCGCGGAATCGTCATCGGCGAGGGCGCGAATCACGCGAAATCGCTGTCGAATCGGTCGGCCAACGACGTGACCCCGGCGGTCCTCGCGGACGAGGCGCGGGCCGTCGCCGAGAAGCACGGCCTGTGGATCGACGTCATCGAGCCGGATCGCGCCCGCGAGCTCGGCATGGGGATGTTCCTCGCGGTCGGGCAGGGCAGCGACAACCCGCCCCGGATGATCGTCATGCGCTCGGGCGGGGAAGGGGAGAAGGACTCGCTCGGGCGCCACCTCGCGATCGTCGGCAAGGGCGTCTGCTTCGACTCCGGCGGCATCAGCATCAAGCCATCCGAGCGGATGGAAGAGATGAAGATGGACAAGATCGGTGCGTGCACGGTGATCGCGGCCATCGGCACGGTCGCCCGCCTCGCACCGGGGACGCCGCTCCTCGCGGTCGCCGCCGCGGTCGAGAACATGCCCGGCAGCCACTCGACCCGGCCCGGCGACGTCGTCAAGGCACTCAACGGCAAGTGGGTCGACATCACCAACACCGACGCCGAAGGGCGGCTCATCCTCGGCGATGCGATGACGTACGCGGAGCGGCTCGGGGCGACCCACATCGTCGACGTCGCGACGCTGACCGGCGCGGTGTCGCGGGCGTTCGGGCACCTGATCACGGGCGCGTTCGGGACGCCCCAGGACTGGTACGACGAGGTCGCGACGGCTGCCGGCAAGGCCGCCGAGCGCTACTGGCAGATCCCGCTCGTCGACGACTACGTGCCGGACATGGAGAGCTGGTACGGCGATCTCCAGAACTCCGGCTCGGCCGAGGGCTCGCTCGTGAAGAGCGGCCTCTTCCTGCGCGAGTTCCGGACGGTGCCGTGGGCCCACCTCGACATCGGCGGCACGGGCTACTTCCGCAAGGCGCTGCCGTTCGCGGCGCGGGGCGCAACCGGCGTGACGCATGCGACGCTCGTCGAGCTCGCACTCGCCGGGGCACGCGGGGCGTAGGGCGTAGGGACGTAGCGGCCGGCGCGGTGGGCCGCCGATGACGCCCCTCGCAATCGGGTTCGCCGCCGCCGGGGCGGTGTTCGGGTTCCTTGCCGACCGGCTCGCGACGCGCTGGCCGGAGCACGACGACGAGGATCCCGCGGGGCGGCCGATCGGCTGGCGGACCGCCGTCTGCGCGGCCTTCGGGGCGTTCGCCTTCGCGCTCCTGGCGACGCGGTTCGCGGCGCGATCCGCTCGCCCTGGTGCTGTTCGGAGCGTGGTTCGCGACGCTCGTCGTCGGGATGGCGACGGACCTCGACCAACGGCTGCTGCCCGACGTCCTGACCCTGCCGGTCATCCCGATCGCGCTGATCTACACGCTGAGCGGCCGGAATCCGCTGGTCGGGACCGAGGTGTTGCCGGCGATCGCGATCGCGACGCTCGTTCCGCTCGTCCTCTACCTCCTGTCGATTCCGTTCGGGGCCGGGGCGTTCGGGATCGGCGACGTGAAGATGCTCGTCGGCGTCGGGTTGATGAGCGGGGCGATCCGGGCGTTCACCGGCCTCGTCTCGGGGCTGTTCGCGGCCGGCGTGGTGCTGGTCGTCCTCATCGTCGCGCGGCGGGTGACGATGAAGTCGTACGTCCCGTACGGGCCGTTCCTCATTTTCGGAGCGGTGTGGGGGATCTTCGTGCGGCCGTGAGGGAGATTCGCTGCGCCGCGTGGCCCGCGCACGTGCGCGCCCCGGCCACCACCCTACTTGGCCAAACATTCACCCGGGGACTGTTAGGCCAGATAGATCGGCCAAATCGGTTGACTTCGGGCCCGACGGGCGACGGAATTAGCCGCTCACGACGAATTCGGCTGGTCGCCGCGACCCCAAGCCGCCCGATACCTGGCCTTGCATTCCTGGGGCGCATATTTGGCCAGTTGCGGCGACGGCGCGGGGCGACGGCGCGGGGCGACGGCCTGAGCGTGGGGCGTGCGTGGGACCATCGTACGGGTCCCCGATGTCATGCCGCTGACATAGGGTGGACACCCCAAGGTATGATCCCGATAAGCCGGCGTCGTCCTGAGGGGTGCCCATTTCGGGGCGGCGAACTCACCGGCGGGCTCACCGCCAGCCGCGCCACCCGTAATGCGCGACAAAACGGAGTTTGCTCGCACGATGACGACGCCCCTTTGAGCCGCCACACCACGCCCCTCGATGGCTGGTCGTCGTCACGCGCCCGGCCCCATACACGACGGTTCCGTCGGTTCTCCTTCGTCCTCCTGGTTCCGCTGCTGTTCGGCGTGCTCGGCGCGCCCGCCACGAACCGCGTCGCTCCCGTTCACGCGGATGAGCTAGCCGACGCAAAGGCGAAGCAGGCGGCCCTCGCCAAGCAGATCGCCGATCAGAAGGCCGCGGTCGCCCAGATCACCGCCCTCCAGTCGGACATGAGCCGGCAGATCACCGAGACGAAGCAGGAACTCTCGAAGATCAACGCGGACCTCGCGTCGGTCCGCAAGTCGATCGACGTGATGGTCGCCCAGATCGAGGTCGTCAAGAAGCAGTACTTCGCGCTCGTCGCCAGGCTCCAGCTCCTCGACAACCAGCTCGCCAATCTCGTGAAGCAGGAGGCCCACAAGCGCTCCGAGCTCGGCACGCGCAAGGCCCTCCTCGCCGATCGCATCCGGACCGCCTACGACACCGACCGGACCTCGATGCTCGAGACGTTCCTGTCGGGCGGCTCGTTCACCGACGTCATCGCCGAGGTCGGCTACATCAACGACTTCGCCGAGCAGGACAAGTCGCTCGCCGAGCAGATCGTCAAGGACCAGGAGGAGCTCGCGGCAATCCACTCCACCGTGGAGTCGACGCGAACCCAGACCGACGACCTCCGGATCGAGACGGCGAAGCAGAAGGCCGAGCTCGACAAGCAGCTCCTCGAGCTCCAGGCAGCTCAGGCTCGCCTCAAGGAGCTCGAGATCGCGACGGCCAAGGCGCTCGCGATCCAGAAGGCCGCGTACGCCCAGCTCGTCAAGAACAAGAGGGACCTCGCGCGAGCCATCAAGACAACGGCCGCGGCGCAGGCGTCCCTCTCGGCCCAGATCGCGAACCTCGTCAAGCAGCAGTACAAGCTCGGCAACATCCCGTCCGCCTACAACGGCACGCTGAGCTGGCCGATGGCCGGCAACGTGACGGGCGAGTTCGGCTGCAGTTCGTACCCGGGCTACGGGCCGGGCAACGGTTGCGCCCACTTCCACAACGGCATCGACATCGTCGCGGGAAGCGGCTGCGGAGCTCCGATCAAGGCGGCCGGCGCCGGACGGATCGGCTATGTCGGCTGGAACTACGCGGACGGCGGCGACCCAGCCTGGATCGTCATCGTTGCCCACTCGCAGGACCTGCAGACGTGGTACGCCCACATGAAGCCGCTCGCCCCGAACGGGATCAGGGTCGGCGCCGCCGTGAAGGCCGGCACCGTGATCGGCTACGAGGGCAACACGGGCCGCTCGACCGGCTGCCACCTCCACTGGATGGTCGAGTACAAGGGCTCGTTCAGGAACCCGCGCCTCTTCGTCTAGATCGTGTCGGGACGCAGGGCGTGCTGGCTGCGCTGGCTACGCGGAACAAGTTCCGTTCAACCGCCTTTGATCGAGCGCGTGCTAGCCTAGACGCATGAAACGGACGATGGCCGTGATCCTCGCCGGCGGTGAGGGTGAGCGCCTGTCGATCCTCTCGGGAGTCCGCGCCAAACCGGCCGTCCCGTTCGGCGGCAAGTACCGGATCATCGACTTCACGCTCTCGAACTGCGTCAACTCCGACGTCGACAACGTGGTCGTGCTGACCCAGTACAACCCCCGCTCGCTGAACGATCACATCGGCCTCGGGCGCCCGTGGGATCTCGACCGCAACCACGGCGGCGTGAAGATGCTCCAGCCGTACATCGCCCGCGGGCGAGTCGCGGAGTGGTATCGCGGCACGGCCGACGCGGTCCTCCAGAACATCAACGTCATCGAGCACGACTCATCCGATACCGTCCTGGTCCTTGCCGGCGACCACATCTACAAGATGGATTACCAGCCGTTCCTCGCGGCCCATCGCCGCAAGCGCGCCGACGTCACGATCGCCGTCCGCCACGTCCCGCTCTCCGACGCGAGCCGGATGGGCGTCCTCGCCCTCGATGATGCCGACCGCGTCATCGACTGGCAGGAGAAGCCGAAGCAGCCCAAGAGCGACCTGGCCTCGATGGGCGTCTACGTCTTCTCGAAGAAGGCGCTCCGTCGCTGGCTGGGTGAGGACCGGATCGACTTCGGCCGGCACGTGATCCCGGCGATGCTCGACGCGAACGCCCGGGTCTTCGGCTATCGATACGAGGGCTACTGGCAGGACGTCGGGACGATCCAGTCGTACTGGGAAGCGAATCTCGCGCTCCTCCAGGACAACGCGGAGCTCGACCTCTACGACAAGGACTGGGTCATCCACACCCGATCCGAGGAGCGCGCGCCGGCCAAGATCGGCCCGACGGCCCAGGTCCACCGCAGCCTCATCTCGCACGGCTGCATGATCAACGGGACCGTCGTGAATTCCGTGCTCTCGCCCGGCGTCCGCGTCGACGTGGGTGCCGTCGTCCGGGATTCGATCGTGATGTTCGACTGCGTCATCCGATCCGGCGCCGTCGTCGACCGATCGATCCTCGACAAGGAGGTCATCGTCGGCCAGGGCGCGATCGTCGGCGACGGGCCGGACTTCGACACGCCGAACCGCCAGGAGCCCGGCCGGCTAAACACCGGGATCACGGTCGTCGGGAAGCGGGCGATCATCCCTCGCGGGGCGCGAATAGGACGCAACGTGAAGGTCGCGGCCGATGTCAAGACGACCGACTTCGCGACGAAGGTGATCAAGAACGGCGCGTCGGTCGAGGTCGGCGGCGCGAAGAAGAAGAAGTCGAGCAAGGCGGCCGCAGCGGCGCTGGCGGCTGCCGCTGGGCCCCCGCTGAGGCGGAAGGCCAAGCGCGGAGCGTCGGTCAACGGCTACGACTCGGCCGTGCCGGTCGGCGCGGGTGCGAGTCGAGGCGGCCGGCGGACCGCCAGAGCGGCGTCGCCGGAAGCCTGAGGCGCCGACGCTGGCCCAGCCCGGCTCCCTTTGGCCCCGCCCGCTCCTATCTGGCCAAATATTCACCCCTGGACTGTTAGGCGAGTTGTTGGCCGCTTCCGGCCCTCTCCAGCCACAGAATCGACGATCAGGTAGCCTCTAGCGGCTAATTGTGCCGTCCGCAAGGTCTCGCGACGTCCGGAAGGGCGGTTGGTTCTGCGCTAAGAGTCTCCCGGTGAATATCTGGCCAGTTGGCTCCGCCGGAGGGGCGCGGCAGCGCCGGCGCACCGACACCGGCCTGCCGAGCTATCTCCCGGTTTGGCGGTCCCGGCTAGACTGCCCCGCATGCCATCAGCCGAAAACGGCGCCCCGGTCCGGCCGGCCGATATCGAGCGCTGGCTCGCCGAGCTCGACCTGACGCCGGAAGCTCGATCGGATCGCGAAGGCGTCACCTCCTGGGACCTCCGGCTCGACGGCCGGCGGCGGTTCGACCTGCCCGTCACGCTCATCCTCGACCCGGAACTCGCCCTGATCTGCTGGGTCCACTACGCGCCGCCGATCGGTGACGCGTTTCGCAAGTCGTATCGGCGGCTCCTCCGCTGGAACGATGAGTTCCCGTTCGCCAAGTTCTCGCTGGCCGAAGACGAGCGCCCGATCCTCGCCACGGAGCTCCCGGTCAGGACGCTCGATCGCGACGAGCTCGGCCTGGCCCTGGCGCGGGCACTGGCGATCAGCGACCAGCTCCTCGAGGAGTCGGCGGCGTGGATCTGGATCGGCGGCACGATCCCGGACACGTCCGGCCGGACCAGCCGCGGCGAGCGGCTCATCGCGCGGTACGCCGAGCGGATGCCGGAACTGCTGGCGCCGGCTGAAGCGGCGGAACGATGAGCCGGCGGATCCTAACTGTCCTCGCGCTCCTCGCCGCGCTGACCGCGTCGCTCGCCCCGGCTGCCGCCCCGACCGCGCTCGCCGCCGCCCCGGACCTGACGCTGACGAGCGACACCCGCTACGAGGTCGACCCGGGAAACCAGCTGGTCCACGTCACGGCCGTGATCACCGCGGTCAACCATCTCAAGGACACCAAGACCCGCCTCTACTACTTCGACAGCGCGTACCTGGCCGTCCAGCCCGGGACGAAGAACTTCAAGATCGCCGCTCGGACCGGCAGCCCCAAGGTCCGGGTCGCCTCGGCCAAGGCCGATCGGACGCTTCTCCGGATCGACTTCGGCGGACGCCTGCCGGCGGGCTCGTCGCGGACGTTCACCCTCACCTTCGACATCCCGGATCCCGGCGGCGCGCCGGCGCGGGAGGTTCGCGTCGGTGCGAGCCTCGTCACGTTCGGGGCGTGGGCATTTGCGAGCAATTCGACGCCGGGCGGCAGCGTCACCGTCGTGTTCCCGCCCGGCTACACGATCGAGGTCGAGACGGGCGACGTAGGCGAGCCGACGGCCGACGAAGCCGGTCGGACGGTCTTCACGAGCGGCCGGCTCACCGAGCCGCTCAGCTTCTTCGCCTACTTCATCGCGGAGCGACCGAACGACTACGCGGAGTCCACCCAGATCGTCAGCGTCGACGGACGGCCGCTCGACGTCAGCGTTCGTGCCTGGCCCGACGATCCGGCATGGGCCGAGCGGGTCGGCGGCCTGCTCGAGCGCGGCCTGCCGGTCCTGTCGGAGCAGATCGGCCTGCCGTGGGTCGCGAAGCGGCCGCTCATCGTCGCCGAGGCCGTCAGCCGCTCGACCGCGGGCTACTCCGGGCGCTACGACCCGACGGCCGGTCGGATCGAGATCGCCTACTACGCCGACTCGTTCGTCGTGCTGCACGAGGCGGCTCACGCCTGGTTCGACGGCAGCATGCTGGCCGATCGGTGGGCGAACGAGGGCTTCGCGTCGTGGTACGCCCTGCAGGCGGCGGCCGCGATCGAAGAGCCCGTGACGGGCGAGCCGCTGACGCCCGAGCTGGCCGCGGCGAAAATCCCGCTGAATGCGTGGGGGGCGGTCGGGACGAACGAGACGGCGGCCGAGGACTACGGCTACGCGGGCGCGGCCGAGCTTGCCCGGCTCATCGCCGAACGCGCCGGGCCGAGCAGCCTGGCGGCGGTCTGGGACGCGGCCCAGCGAGGCGTCGGCGCGTACCAGCCGCCGGCGGTCGACTCGACGGAGGCGACGCTGCCGCGCACGAGGATCCCCGATGACGACCTTCGCACGACAGCCGTGGCCGCCGAGCCAGCGTCCGGGCCGCCGGACTGGCGCGGGCTCCTCGATCTGCTCGAGGATCGGACCGGGAAGTCATTCAACGATCTGTGGCGAACCTGGGTCGTCCGGCCCGGCGAAGCGAGCCTGCTGGCTGAGCGTGCCGCGGCGCGGCGCCAGTACGACAGCGTCGTGACCCGCGCGGGCGAGTGGCGAGCTGCCGCCGATCGTGCGGCAGGCGATGCGGGCCTGGCAGTTCGAGCAGGCGACGGAGCTCCTCGACGCCGCGGACGGCGCGCTCGACGATCGCGACGCCATCGCGACCGCCGCCGCCAATGCCGGGCTCAGGGCCCCGCGAACGCTCGAGACCACCTTCGAAGGCAATGCAGGATTTGCCGCCGCGGCCGCCGAGGCCGACGCCGAGCTGGTGACGATCGATGCCTACGTCGCGGCGCGCGACGCGCGCCTGGCGGATCCCGGGCTCATCGAGCAGGTCGGGCTGTGGTGGACCACGCCGGAACCCGATCTCGCACGAGCCGGTGACCGCGTTCGCCGCGGGCGATCTGCGTCGGTCCGTCGAGGCGAGCGTCGCCGCCCGTTCTGCCTGGGAAGGCGCCGACGATGTGGGCCGCAGCCGGCTCACGACGATTCTCGCGGCGATGCTCGCCGCCCTGGTCTTCATCGGCCTCCTCGCGAGCTGGATCCGGGGCCTGAAGACGCGGCGCTCCTCGCGCCGAGCGATGGCTCATCCGGAGGTTCGCGGCAAGTCGTGACCCGTCTCGGCGCTTCCGGGCGGCCGCTCCTCCGCGCGGTCGCCGTCGTCGCATTCGTCGCCGTCGCCCTGCTCGGACCGGCCGGCGCGTCACCGGTACTCGCCGCGGACGACGCCCTGTCGCTCGTCTCGAGCTCGTCCTACTCGCTCAACCCGGACAAGGGCCTCATCCACGTCACCGTCGAGGTGACGGCGACGAACAACAAGCCGAACCTGGTCCAGCAGATCCCCGGTGGGACGCGGACCACGCGCTACATCTACGACTCGGCGGCCATCGTCGTCCACGCGGAGGCGACGGAGATCCGCGCATCGGCCGGCAAGCGGGCCCTCGCGACAAGGGTCACCGCCGAGGACGGCTACACGATCGTCCAGGTCATCTTCCGGGGCGACCTGCAGTACAAGCAGTCGACCGGCTTCCGCGTCGACTACGACCTGCCGGGCGGCGCGCCGCGGTCCGACAGCGACATCCGGGTCGGGTCGGCGTTCGCGACGTTCTATGCCTGGGCCTTCGGCGACCGCGGCGACGTCAGCATCGTCATCCCCGCAGGCTTCGAGGTCGAAACTATCGGCTCGACGATCGCCGAGAACGTCAAGGACGGCGTCACGACCCTGAGCGCGGCCGGGATCTCGGATCCCAACGAGTGGTACGCGGTCGTCGTCGCCGACCGACGCGACTCGCTCACGCGCGACCGGCTCGACCTCGACGGCGGCGAGCATGTCGTCGTCCGGGCCTGGCCCGAGGACGTCGAGTGGCGAACGCGGGTCCGGGACCTGCTCCGCGTGGGTTTGCCCGTCCTGGTCGAGAAGATCGGTCTCGACTGGCCGGTCGAGGGCGACATCGAGGTCGCCGAGGTTCACACACCGCTGCTCGAAGGCTATGCCGGGGTGTTCTACACGGACGAGGACCGGATCGAGATCAGCGAGGACCTCGACGAGCTCACGATCGTCCACGAGGCGTCGCACGCGTGGTTCAACTCCAACCTCTGGGTCGGGCGCTGGATCAACGAGGGCTTCGCCGACGAGTACGCGTCGCGGGTCCTCGACGAGGTGTCGGTCGGCGGGCTCCGACCGGACACGGTCTCGCCGACAGACGACGGGGCGATCGACCTGAACCTCTGGTCGCATCCCGGCCGGATCGCCGACGACGAGACGGACAAACGCGAGCATTTCGGGTACGAGGCGTCCTGGTCGGTCGTGCAGAGCCTCGTCGACGAGATCGGCGAGGAGTCGATGCGCGCGGTTCTCAGCGCTGCGAACGCAAACCAGACGGCGTATCCCGGTGCGGGCGAACCGGAGACCGTCACGATCAAGAACGACTGGCGGCGCTTCCTCGATCTCCTCGAGGAGGCCGGCGGGTCCGATGACGCCGAGGGAACGTTCCGGCGGTGGGTCGTCTCGACTGACCAGGAGGCGCTGCTCGACGCTCGGCGCGGGACCCGCCTGGCTTATGCCGTCGCTGCTGGACGCCGGCAAGGGCTGGCTGCCGGGATACGTCATCCGCGATCCGCTCGGCCGCTGGGAGTTCAGCCGGGCGACGACGGCCATCGAGGAGGCGTCGGCGATCCTTGCGATCCGCGACGACATCGACACCCGGGCCGCCGATCTTGGCGTCGCTCCGCCCGGCTCGCTGCGCGCGGCGTACGAGGGAGCGACCGAAGATCTCGGCAAGGCCCGCGACCTGGCCGTCGCCCAGCTCGCGACGGCGACGGACCTCGACGCGGCAGCCGATCTCGTCGCCGCTGAGCGAGACGTGTTCACCTCGATCGGGCTCATCGGCGAGGATCCGGCGGCGGGGCTGACCGCTGCGACGGCCGCGTTCTCCGCCGGCGACACGGCGGGCGCGGACGCGGCTGCCGACGCCGTGGCGGCACAGATGACGGGCGCGGCCGATGCGGGCCGGACGAGAGCGATCGTCGGCGGGCTTGGGGGTGCGGCGTTGCTTGGGCTGGGAGCCGGCGGCGCGGTTGCCGTGTACCGCCGGCGGCGGTTGAGCGCGGTCGAGGAACCCCGGCCGTTCGTCCTCGCGCCCCAAGCCGCGCCGTCGCCGGCACCGTCGCCGGGGACCGTTTTGGCCAGACGAGCCGTCGAGCGCGCCCGATCCGTACGCTACACTCGGCGACCCACGGCCGCCCGAGCCGATCGGGGACGGACCGGCCGAGCCGGGCCACGCTGAAGGAGACGACAGGTGAGGCTCAACGCCTGATGGGTCTCGTCCGAACCCGACCCTCGCGCGAGATCCTGTCCGGCGATTCGGCGGACGTCTACTTCGCGCGGGCGGCGACGATCCTCGAGCGGGAGGGTCTCGACCCGATCGTCACGATGGAGCTGTTCGCCCGCCAGGACGCCATTCTGTGCGGCATCGACGAGGCGAAGAACCTCCTCGGTCACGTTCTCGCCGACGCGGACCTCGGCGAGACGCAGGTCGAATCGCTCGACGACGGCGACGCGATCGGGCCGAAGGAGGTCGTCCTCCGGATCCGCGCCCGATACCGCCAGGTCGGCCTGTACGAGACCGCGATCCTCGGCATGCTCGCCCAGTCGACCGGCTGGGCGACCGCGGCCCGGGAGTGCGTCGAAGTCGCCAACCCGATGCCGGTGATCTCGTTCGGTGCCCGCCACGTCCACCCCGACATCACCGATGTCCTCGACTACGCCTCGATCGTCGGCGGCTGCGTCGGGGCCTCGACCCCGGCCGGCGCCCGGCTGGCCGGCCTGTCGCCGACCGGCACGATGCCGCATTCGCTGGTCCTGATCTTCGGCGACACGGTCGAGGCGGCCCTCGCGTTCGATCGCCACATCGGCTCGGAGGTGCCCCGGCTCGTCCTCGTCGACACGTTCAAGGACGAGGCCGAGGAAGCGCTCCGGGTGGCCCACGCCCTGGGCGATCGGCTGTTCGGCATCCGGCTCGACACCCCGGCCGAGCGCGGCCGTGTGACGGCCGACCTCGTCCACGAGATCCGGGCCCGGCTCGACATGGAGGGCTTCGGCCACGTCAAGATCGTGGTCTCGGGCGGCCTCAACCCCGACCGGATCCGCTACTTCAAGGACGCCGACGCTCCGGTCGACTCGTACGCCGTCGGCTCCTACATCAGCGGCGCGACCCCGATCGATTTCACCGGCGACATCAAGGAGATCGACGGGCGCCCGATCGCGAAGCGCGGCCGGATCCCGGGCCTCAGCCCGTCGCCGCGGCTGCGGCCGGTCGACCTATCGCTCTGGCGCGACGGATCGGGCTGAGGGTCAGGGTCGGGTCGGACCTTAACGCTCGCCCGGCGGTCATCTGACAGAATTCGGGCGTGGATGATCCGATCGGCGACCGCGAGTCGGCCTACGAGTTGCTGCAGCGCGGGCCACGACCTGCTGAAGAAGCGCCATTACGCGGCCGCGGCGATCGTCCTCGAGCGGGCGGCCCGCCAGGAGCCGGGCAAGGGCTCGATCCTCGAGGCACTCGGGCGGGCGCTCTACAACTCCGGTCAGCACGAGGGCTCGCGGGAAACGTTCGCGGCCCTCCTCGAGATCGACCCGTCCGCCCATTACGCCCACTACGCGCTCGGCCAGAGCCTCAAGCAGCTCGGCCGGATCAAGAGGCCCGGACGCATCTCCGCCTGGCCGTCGCCCGATTCGAAGCTGTACAGCGGTGCGCTCGCCAGGCTCGGAGCGGCGCCCGAAAGAGCTGACCCGCCGCCGCGAAGCTCTGTCCGAACTGGCCGCTCGGTACCAACGGGCGAAGAACGGCCCGAAATCGGGCGGAGCCACCGATCGCCGTTTGGTCCTGCTGGCGGACCAAGCGAAGGACGGCACGAAACCAGCCGATCGCCCCTGGTCCGGCTCGGACCGGTGCCGCCGAAGCCGATCAGGAGGGCGTGGCGCCGGATCCCGTCGGCAGCGCGTAGTGCGGCCACTCGACCTGCGGCGTGAAGCCCGTCCGGCGATAGAGCCCGAGCGCCCGGTCGTTCGCCGCCTCGACGCTCAGTTCGATCGTCTCCGCGCCGGCGGCTCGGACGTACGCAATGCCCCACCGCAGCAGCTCCTGCCCGAGGCCTCGCCGCCGCCACTCCGGCAACACCCCGATCCACGAGATGTAGCCACGTCGCCCGCCATCCTCGGCCAGATCGTGAACGACCTTAGTCCAGGCGATAGGGCGATCGGGCTCATCGGCCGGACTGACCAGCAGGATCCCATCGGCGTCGAAGTCGGGCATCGCGATCACGTGGGCGATCGCCGGCTCCGAAAACGGCAGCGGTGTCGGGTGGTCGCGGAATGATGCGTTAGCGAGCTCGACGAACGTCGTCAGGTCTGATTCGGGCCGAAACGTGCGGACGACGACGTCCGCGGGGAACGTCGGCGGCGGCACCTCAACCGATGGCGCCAGCTCGAACATCCAGAGGCTGGACTGGTACATGAAGCCGAGGGCCTCGATGAACCCGGCCGCCGGCTTGCGGTCGGTCGTCCCGTAGAGGACGAGGTGCGACAGGCCGCGCGACCGGACGAGATCCAGCGCTGCCGCCACGAGCCGCCGACCGTGGCCGCGCCGGCGATGGTCGGGATGGACGGTGACATCGTCGTGGCGCGGTGTGCAATAGCCCACGATCGTGTCGCCGTCCAGTGCCACGACCGTGCCGTCGGGGTCACCCGCGAGCCGCTTGACGGCGTAGACGGCATCTCGTCGGGTAAATCCCGGCAGCCGATCGACGGGGAGCGCGGCATCGACCACCGCCAGGATCGCGGGCTCGTCGCCCGGGCGGAACGTCCGGATCACCCGGCGGCGCGCCTCGCCACGCCGCAGTCGGTCGAGCCAGAGCAGCGCGAGGATCGACTTCGCGTCGGCGACCTCGCCACGGTCGATCGCGGCGAGTGCCTCGCGCGACCGGGACGTGCTCCAACTCGAGGCGCTCGTCCTCGTCCGGCCCGATTCGGTTGTCGTCGGCCGGTCGAAGGTCTGTCGCGAGGTACAGGTGCATGAGCTCCGTCGCGAAGCCGGGCGCGGTCCAGAAGCTCGTGAGGAGGCGGAGTGAACCGGCCCGGTAGCCGGTCTCCTCCTCGAGCTCGCGGGGTGCGGCGAGATCCGGATCCTCGATCGCGCCCGAGTCGGGGTCGATGTCGAGGGTTCCGGCCGGGATCTCGAGCAGGATCCGGCCCGCCGGCACGCGGTACTGGCGAACCATGAGTACGCGCTCGCGGTCGTCGATGGCGAGGATCGCGACGGCGCCCGGGTGGCCGACGACCTCTCGGTCGCCCCGCGAACCGTCCGTCCGCTCGACCGTGTCGATGCGGAACGTCAGGTACTTGCCGCTGTAGATCGTCTTCGAACCGACGACGCCGCTCGGTGAGGTCAGGTGATTCCACCGGGCCCGCGCCGGCGGGCCCGGTGTCCTTGGTCATGCCGCTGAAGCGTCAGGCGGCGCTGGTTGCGGCGGCGCGGGTCGAAACGAGGGACGAGCCGGACTCCGCGTCGAACAGGTGGAGCTTGGCGAGCGGCAGGTGGAGCTTCAGGTCGTCGCCCGGCTTGACCCGGTGCGAGGAATCGACGATTGCCACGATGTCCTGGCCGGCGGCCGTGACGTGGAGCAGCTCCTCGTTGCCGAGGTACTCGACGACGTCGGCCTTGCCCGGGAAGCTCACCGTGTCGGAGCCGCCGTCGCCGAGCTCGATGTGCTCGGGTCGGAAGCCCGCGATGATCTTGCGACCGGCGCCGGCTGCCACCGACTCCGCCAGCCGCGGCGGCAGCGGCACGACGAAGTTGTTCGCACCGACGAGCTTCGCGTCGGAGCCGGTACCCTCGAGCGTGACCTCGACGAAGTTCATCGACGGGCTGCCGATGAATCCCGCGACGAACCGGTTGGCCGGGTGGTCGTACAGGGTCTGGGGCGTGCCGACCTGCTGGAGCAGGCCTTCGCTCATGACCGCGATCCGCGTCCCCATCGTCATCGCTTCGATCTGGTCGTGGGTGACGTAGACCATCGTGGTCCCGAGGCGCTGGTGGATCCGGGCGATCTCGGCGCGGGTCTGGACGCGGAGCTTGGCGTCAAGGTTCGAGAGCGGCTCGTCCATGAGGAACACGGCCGGCTCCCGGACGATCGCCCGTCCGAGTGCGACGCGCTGGCGCTGGCCGCCGGAGAGCTCCTTCGGCTTGCGGTCGAGGTAGCGATCGAGGCTCAGGATGCCGGCCGCGTCGGCGACCCGCTTCTCGATCTGGGCCTTCGGGACCTTCCGCAGCTTCAGCCCGAACGCCATGTTGTCCCGGACGGTCATGTGCGGGTAGAGCGCGTAGCTCTGGAACACCATCGCGATGTCGCGGTCCTTGGGCGGGACGTCGTTCACGACGCGATCGCCGATCCGGAGCGTGCCCTCGCTGATCTCCTCGAGCCCGGCGATCATCCGGAGATTGGTCGTCTTGCCGCAGCCCGATGGGCCGACGAGCACCATGAACTCGCCATCGGCAATCTCGAGGTTGAAGTCGTCGACCGCGGTGACATCACCATATTTCTTGGTGATGTGGTCGAACGTAACGGTCGCCATGAGCGAACCTCCACACCCCACCGGGGCATCGCGGGTCCTTGCATCCAGCCGCCGTGTGACGTCGTGGACGGACCCCGTACGAGGAGCCGGCTCGGGTCGATCGGATGGTAACACCGCGCGCTCTCGTCGAGAACGGGTCTGAGTTCGCGTTGCCCTGACGCACCGGGAGCCATCGGGCGATATCGACGCCGACGATCGGCCAGCGTAGGCTCCGATCGTGGGATCTGCGCAGTCTTCAGCGAGATGGCGACCGGCAGCAGCCGTTGTCGCGCTGATCGTCGTCGTCGCGCTGGCTCTCCCCGTCTTCGCGGCGGACCCGATCGCCAATCCGAGCGCAAGTCCCGCCGCTGGCGGCGGTGGAAAGCCCGATAAGTCCGCCAAGCCCGAGAAGGCGAACAAGGGCAACAAGACACCGGAAATCGCGATCACCCTACGCGGCGACTGTCGTCGACGGCCACCGACGCCAAGGGTCGGCCGACGTTCTCGTTGAGCTCCGGCGGGACAGACATACGAGCTCGAGGCTGGACCGCCGTGGTTCTGGGGCGCCAACAACCCGCTCGCGAAGTTCGCCGGCAAGACCGTGACGATCACCGGTGAGAGTGCACGTCGGCGGTACCGAAGTCGACGTCCAGACCGTCGACGGGACCGCAATCCGGGCGCCGGGCAAGCCACCCTGGGCGGGCGGCTGGAAGGTCCAGGGCGAGAAACACCCCGGCTGGTCGCAGGCCAAGGCCGACAAGTTCAAGGCGAAGTTCGGTGACTGCTGGCCCCCGGGCCACTGCAAGCGGGCCGCCGAGACGGCGCCGAACACGGGTCCACCCGGCGACTGACCGACTCCAGCGTCGGCCCGGCCGCGCCGCGTGATCAATCGCCCCGTCCCTCCTCGCGCCAGGCGTTCGCGCTTCTACAATGCGATCGTCGAGGAGGAGGCATTACCGATGGCTGCGGGTTCGGCGATCCACATCGCGCGAGATCAATTCCATCTCGCCTGGGACCCGGCGATCCCGCCGATCGAGAGCGTCCCAAGCGGCAGTGAGGTCGAGTTCGACCTGCTGGACGCGAGCGGTGGCCAGCTGACCGCGACGTCCACGGTCGCCGACATCGCGACCCTTGACTTCGGCCGGGTCGACCAGGTCAACGGTCCGATCGCCGTGGAGGGCGCCGAGCCCGGCGACGTGTTGCAGATCGACCTTCTCGAGTTCGAGCCCGCCGACTGGGGCTGGACGGCCAGCATTCCCGGATTCGGCCTACTCGCGGACGATTTCACAGAGCCCGCCTATCGGGTCACGGCGGTTCCGGGGGTCGGCAAGCGAGCGGAATTCTTGCCCGGCATTCGGCTGCCGGTCGTGCCGTTCTGCGGCGAGCTCGGCGTTGCGCCCGAGACCGGACCGCGGTCCACGATCCCGCCCGACCTCCACGGCGGCAACATGGACACTCGCCACCTGACCGCCGGCGCGACGCTATTCCTGCCGGTGTTCCACGCCGGTGCCCGGTTCTCGATCGGCGACGGCCACGCGGCCCAGGGCGACGGGGAGGTGTGCGGAACCGCGATCGAGACACCGATGCGGGCGCTCGTCCGGCTGAGCGTCCGCAAGGACCTGTCGCTCACGGCTCCGGAGTTCCTGACCGCCGGCGGTCCCGCTGCCGAGGTGCCCGTCGGTCGCCGCTACGCGACCGACGGGATCGGCCCCGACGTGCTTGGCGCGGCCCGCGACGCGGTCCGCCGCATGATCGATTGGCTGGGTCGCGAGCATGGAGATCGCCCCGATCGACGCCTACATGCTGTGCAGCGTAGGCGTCGATCTGCGGATCAGCGAGATCGTCGACGTACCGAACTTCGTCGTGACGGCCCACTGTCCGCTGGCGATGTTCGACTAGGCGACGGTCAGCCTTCGGTCATGACGTCGCCGACGCGGTCGAGGGCCTCGGGCGAGCGGCTCCGGAGCAGGACGTAGGCGACGACGCCCAGGATCATCCAGATCAGGACGAGCAGCGGGACGATGTCGAACGGCGACTTGAGCGGATCCAGCGGGATGTCGAAGATCGGGATCGTCAGGCCGCCGAGGACGCCGAGGAACGCCGGGATCAGCAGGACGATCCCCGCGATCGGGATGATCGAAGTGCTTGATCCACGAGAATTCGGAACGTCGCTCGCGGTAGTAGTAGCCGATGACCGCAACGTTGACCGCGACGTACATCGCCGCGAACAGCAGCCCTAGCGCATAGCCGATCCAGACGTAGGTCGTCAGCGGGCCGCCCAGCTCCTGGCCCTGGCTCTGGAACAGAAGGCCGAGGCCGACCGCGAGCGCGATCCCAAGAATTCCCTGGAAGTGGACAGCGTTCATCGGCGTTCGGTACGTCTCGTGAATTGCGGCGAACCAGCGCGGCAGCAGGCTCACCCGGCCTAGGGCAAAGATCACCCGCGTCGACGCGTTCGCGCCGGCGCTGGCATTGGCCAGCGAGCTGTTGAGGATGGCGAAGATCACGAGGATCCCGCCGATGCCCGGCAGGACATCGTTGGCCATCGCGCTCCACGGGTCGCCGTTGTTGAAGCCGTAGAACTCGGCCAGCATCTTCTCCGGGCCGAAGTACACGGTCGCGGCGTACATGTTGAAGATGTAGAAGATGCCGATCAGGACCGCCGACAGCAGGACCGCCCGGCGGATCGTCCGTTTCGGATCGCGGGTTTCCTCGGCCAGCGGCGCCGCCGCCTCGAACCCAACGAACGCCAGCAAGCAGAACACCATGCCCTGAAGCGCCGGCTTGATGCCGTCCGCGCCAGGCGTGAACACCGAGAGGGTGTTCCTCGAGCCGGCGTTGACGATCAGCAGGAGCGACACGAGGACGAAGATCCCGATCTCGATCAACCCGAGGGCGACGCCAACCCGAGTCGAGAGCGAGATGCCGCGGTACACGAGCCACCAGACGATGACGCCGGATAGCACGGTGAGCGGCAGCCACAGGTAGTCGTTCGAGAAGCCGGTCAGGAGCGTGATCAGCGAGGCTCCGAACAGGCCGAATGACGCGAACAACGCCGCCGGGACGACCGGTTCGGCCAGCAGAAAGGCCCACGCCATCAGCCAGCCGGCGAATGACCCGAGACCACGGGCCACGTAGGTGTACATGCCACCGGCCGACGGCAGGTGGCGGGCGAGCTCGCCGATCGAATACGCGGTGAACAGCACGGCGATGAGCGCCAGCAGGACTGCCAGCGGCGTGTTGCCGCCCGCGAAGAGCGTCGCGGCACCGAGCGAGAGGGCGGTGGCGACCGCCGGCGCCATGTGGGTGATCGATTGGAACAGGACCTCGGTGAGCCCGATTGCGTTCCGTTCGAGGCTCTGCGAGGACTGGGACGACGCCATACGAACCTCCCTCTCCCAACCCCCACCGCAGGGCTGCGGCCGGGTGCATCGTATGCACGCTCGTCAAGCGCCGGGAAGGGGGATGATCTCCAGATGCGTGCGGTCGCCGTCATCCCCGGTAAACCCGGCTCGCTCCAGCTCCGCGAGGTCCCGCGGCCTCGCATCGAGGACGTCCCCGACGGCCGCGGGGTGCTGGTCGACGTGCTCCGCGTCGGCGTGTGCGGGACGGACCGGGAGATCGTCGAGGGAATCTTCGGGACGCCGCCTCCCGGCGACGACTTTCTGATCATCGGGCACGAGAACCTTGGTCGCGTGGCCGAAACCGGACCGAAGGTCACCGGATCGCTGCGGCCCGGGTCGCTGGTCGTGGCGACGGTCCGCCGGCTCGGCCGGTCGATCTACGACGAGATCGGGTTGCCGGACCTCACGACCGACGAGCCTCGCGAGCGCGGCATCAACCGGATTCACGGCTTTCTGGCGGAGACCTACGTCGACGACGCCACGTTCCTCGTCCCGGTCCCCGATGCGCTCGAAGCGGTCGGGGTCCTTCTCGAGCCGCTGTCGATCGTCGAGAAGGCGCTCCGCCAGGCCTTCGAGATCCAGCGCCGGCTCCGGGTCTGGAAGCCGGCACGGGCGGCGGTTCTCGGGGCGGGCCCGATCGGGCTGCTGACGGCGCTCGCCCTCAGGCTGCGCGGACTGGAGGTGACCGTGTACTCACGGCGCCAGCCGCCCTATCGCAACAGCGAGCTGCTCGAGGGCATCGGCGCGCGGTACCTGAGCTCCACCGACCACTCGCTCGAGGACCTCAACAGGGCCGCCGGGCCGCTCGACCTCATCCTCGACGCGAGCAGCTCCAGCTCGCTGGCGCTCGGGGCGGGCGCGATCCTCGGCAAGAACGGTGTCCTGGTGCTCATGAGCGTCACCGGCGGCGACGAAGCGGCCGAGCTGCCGACCGACCGCATCAACCAGGGCTTCGTCCTCGACAACAAGGTGATGGTCGGGACCGTGAACGCGGCCTACGAGGACTTCGTGGAGGGCGTCGAGGACATGCTCCGCGCCGAAGCGACCTTCGGCGGCTGGCTGGGAAAGCTGATCACGACGAGGGTCGACGGCCTCGCGCGCCACGACGAGTTGCTCGGCCACTTCCGCGACAACCGCGAGGCGATCAAGGTCGTCGTCGAGGTGAGCGGCGAAGCGGCGGGGCTCAGCCCGGCAGGCTGAACCAGAAGCGCGTCATCCCGTCGCGCGACTCTGCGCCGACCGCGCCGCCGGCCGCCTCGACGATCTGGCGCACGATCGCAAGCCCGATCCCGGCCCCGCCGCTCGCCCGGTCGCGCGACTTGTCGACGCGGTAGAAGCGCTCGAAGACATGCGGCAGGTCGTCCGGCCGGGATCCCGTCGCCTGAATTCGCGACCGACACGAGCACATCGCCGGGCCGCCGCTCTGCGCGGACCGTGACGCGGCCGCCGGCGGGCGTGTAGCGGATCGCGTTCTGGAGGAGGTTGCCGACGACCTGGGCGAGCTGGTCGGGGTCACCGCGGGCCGGCAGCGTGTCGGGCAGATCGACGCTCAGTTCCAGCCCGGCGGCGAGGAGCGCTGGCCGGGCGAGGTCGACCGCGGCCCGGATCGTCATCGCCAGGTCGAGGTCGACGGACGCGGGCGGCGCGCCGGCATCGCCGGCGGCGAGGGTATCGAGCGAGCGCGACAGCCGGACGAGCCGCTCGGCCTCGTCCCAGAGCGACTCGAACGTGGCCCGGTCCGGCTCGATGACGCCGTCGCGCAGCGCCTCGAGGTAGCCCTGGAGGTTCGTCAGCGGGGTGCGCAGCTCATGGGCCGCGTTCGCGATGAACTCCCGCCGCATCCGCTCCTGCTCCTCGAGCGCGGCGGCCATCTGGTTGAACGAGTCCGACAGGCTGACGAACTCCTCGGGGCCCTGGCGCGGGATCCGGGCCTCGTAATCGCCCTCGGCGATGCGGCGGGCCGCGCCGCCGATCTCGCGGAGCGGGCGAGCCAGCATCGCGCCGAGCACGCCCGCCACGGCGACCGCGACGACGACCGCGAAGATCGATGTCGCGATGACCACCCAGCCGACGCTGTCCTGGAACATCGCCTGACTGGATTCGGTGCTCTCGCCGTGTTCGGTCATGAGGTCGGCGAAGCTCTGGCCGCCGACGACGATCACACCGATCGCCAGGATGACGATCGCGAGGCCGGCGACGATGAGGGCCGCCAGCGCGATTCGGGCGGCGATTCCGCCGGCTCGCAGCGTCACGTCGGGTCGCCCTCCGCTCCGGTCGGCGTGGGAGCCGCCCGATACCCGACGCCGCGCACCGTCGCGACGTAGCGCGGCCGCTCAGCGTCGTCGCCGAGCTTGTCGCGCAGCCGGCCGATATGGACGTCGACCGTCCGGTCCAGGACCTCGGCTTCGTCCTGGCCATAGACCGCGTCGAGGAGCTGGTCGCGCGTGAGCACCCGACCGTCCTCGTCGAGGAGGGCGACGAGGAGGCGGAACTCGACCGACGTGAGCGGCACGATGCGATCGGCGATCCGGACCTCGTGGCGCTCGCGGTCGACGACGAGGTCGCCGTGCCGGATGGGCTCGCGGGAGCGGTCGCTGCCGCCGCCCCGTCCGGCCCCGGTCCGCTCGAGGATCCGCTGGACGCGAAGGACGAGCTCGGCCGGGGAGAAGGGCTTCGGGAGGTAATCGTCGGCGCCGGCACCGAGTCCCGTGATGCGGTCGTCCGTCAGGCCCCGCGCCGAAAGGATGATCACCGGCGTCTGGTCGGTCCGCCGGACTGCCCGCAGGACCGCGAGGCCGTCGATCTCCGGCAGCATGATGTCGAGGACGACGAGGGCCGGAGCCTCGTCGGCGATCGCCGACAGCGCGCTTCGCCCGTCGGTCGCCTCGATGACCCGATAGCCGGCGCGCTCGAGGTACATCCGGACGAGCCGCACGATCTTGACGTCGTCGTCGACGACGAGGATCGGACGGTCGGTCGGCGGGCTCATCGGCTGCATCGTAGGCGCCTCGAAACGCGGTTGCGCACAGCGCAAGGCTCGGCGGTGCTGATGACCTGCCGATGACGTCCGGGAGCGGCATGAGCGGCGCCGGCCGTGTACGGTCGCAGCGTGAGCAGCCCCCGACCGAACGCGGCGAGTCTCGCCGAGGTGTTCCGTGCTGCGCTCGGGCTGGGCTTGACGTCGTTCGGCGGCCCGATCGCCCACATCGGCTACTTCCGGCGCGAGTACGTCGAGCGGCGCCACTGGTTCGACGACCGGGGGTTCGCCGACCTCGTGGCGCTCTGCCAGTCGTTGCCGGGACCGGCCAGCAGCCAGCTCGGCATCGCGATCGGCGCGCGGCAGGCGGGGATGATCGGCGGCGTCGTCTCGTGGCTCGGGTTCACCCTGCCCTCGGCGATCGCCCTCGTGCTCTTCGCGCTGGTCAGCGGGTCGGCCGACCTCTCGACGGCCGGCTGGCTCCACGGCCTGAAGCTCGCCGCGGTCGCGGTCGTCGCCCAGGCCGTCTACCTCCTGGCCCGGTCGCTGACGCCCGATTGGCCGCGGCGGGTCGTGGCGCTTGTCGGTATGGCTGTGGCGCTCCTCGTCGCGACGCCGTTCTCGCAGCTCGCGATCATCGCCGGCGGGGCGGTCATCGGGTGGCTGGTGCTCGAGGCCGCCGGCGAGTGACGGGGCGGCAGACGACGTCCCGGCGACGTCAAGCCCGATCGGCCGGCGGGCCGGAACGATCGCCCTTGGGCTGTTCTTCGTCCTACTGGTCGGGCTGCCCTTGCTGCGGGCGGTGACCGGCTCGCAGGGCGTGGCCATGGTCGAGACGTTCTACCGGACTGGGTCGCTCGTCTTCGGCGGCGGCCACGTCGTCCTGCCGCTGCTCGATGCGGGAGTCGTCGATCCGGGCTGGGTCGACGAGGACCGATTCCTCGCCGGATACGGCGCGGCCCAGGCCGTCCCTGGACCGCTGTTCTCATTCGCGGCGTATCTCGGGGCCGTCGCCGTGCCACCGCTCGGTGGCTGGGGCGGCGCGGCGGTTGCGCTCGTCTCGATCTACCTGCCGTCGTTCCTGCTCATCTTTGGTGTCCTGCCGTACTGGGATCGGCTGCGACAATCCGCGGCGTTCCGGCGGGCGCTCGTCGGCACGAATGCCGCGGTCGTCGGCCTGCTGGCGGCGGCGCTCTACCGGCCGATCTGGACGGGCGCGGTCGAGTCGGGCGTCGACGTCGTCATCGCGGTCGCGGGTCTCGGACTGCTGGTCATCGGTCGCGTCCCGCCGATCGTGGTCGTCGTGGCGGCCGCGGTCGCTGGTCAGGTCATGCGCGGCTGACGGCGCCCGCCGAACCCGGGCCGGACTTGGCCAAACTTGCGCCCACAGAACGTTAGCGGAGCTATCTGCCCGTGCGGGGTCGCATGGCGGACCCACCGCGGGGCGGTGATGCGTAACTGCGCAGCAAATCGGGTTTCTGACGGCCGAACCCCGCCCGGCACCTCGGCTAACGTTCCCCCGGCGCAAGTTTGGCCAGATTGCCGGGATGAACTGGCCATTTATCCGCCGGGGGACTGTTAGGCCACATCTGGGGCCGTCAGGAGCGTCGATTGGCCCGCTGCAGCAGATACCGCACGCTCAGCGGGGAGCCCACCGACCGCCCGATCGAGGCGTTAACCGGCCTTGTAGTCCTCCGGTGAATATCTGGCCAGGTAGGAGGCGATCACCCGCCCTGGCCGAACGCGTCCGCAAGCTCGTTCAGCGTCGGCACCACCGCGGCGGCGCCCGCGCCCTCGAGCACGCCGGGCTCGACCGCGGAGCCCGCGTACACCCCGATCGCGATCATGCCCGCGGCGACGGCCGAGACCATGTCCCACGTCGAGTCGCCGACGTACCAGCAACGCCCCGGCTCGACATCGACCTCTTTCGCCGCCAGGAGCAGGAGATCCGGCTCGGGTTTGGCGTGCTTCACGTGGCTGGCATCGACGATCGTCGGCTCAGACGAGAGGCCCAGGGCATCGACGGAAGCCGCGACCTGCTCCTTTCGGCTCGATGTCGCGATCGCCCAGGCGATGTCGTTGGCCTCGATCGCCTCGATGAGCCGTCGGACGCCCGGAAGCGCGCGCGGGGAGCTGTTGAGCCGCGCGTAGATTTCGCCGGAGCGCTTGTCGATCTCCTCCGATCGGGCCTCGTCGATCGGCCGGCCGGCGAGCGCGGCGATCTCGATGGCGAGGCGCTTGCCGTCGAGCCCGATGAGCGGCGCGAGCTGCCGCCGGTCGGTCGGATATCCCGCCTCGGCGAGAGCCTCGATCCAGGCTTCGATCCTGGTCGACACCGTGTCGACGAGCGTCCCGTCGAGGTCGAAGAGGACGGCTTCCGGCACGGGCAGGTCGTCGATCGGCACGGTCATAGGTCAGCCCTGATCTTAGGCGGGAGCTCCGTCCATTTCAGGGCGGACCGGACGGCAGACGTAGATCCGGTTCTTCGCGAACCGCATCAGCCGGCGGGATCTCGACAGGCGTCGTTCGAGCGTCAGCAACAGCCGGCGCGGAAGAAGCAGGTGGCCGCGGAACGAGGGCACAGTCCCGAAGCCATACGCCTCGACGACGCTGAAGCCGTGGCGCCGGAGCAGCGCCTCGACCTGCCCGTCGGTCAGGAGCTCGTTCTCGAACCCGTCCGGCCGGATCGTGTGGCCGATGCGGTAGGTCATGCCGCGGACACTGTGGGCGTTCCGGTGGTTGTTCACGATGAGGATTCCGTCGTCCCGAATGACGCCCCGAAGCCAGTCGAGGACGTCGTCGCGGAGCGCCCCAGCCCGGAGCAGAAAGCGGAACAGCGTGACCACGTCGAACGTGCCGACGTCGACCGGCTGGGTAAGGACGTCGGCCTCCACGATTTGCGCGCGAGGCGTCTTCGTTCGCGCGATGCTGGTCATGGCCTCCGACACGTCGATCCCGACGGTCTCGTCGAAATAGGCTGCTCCGACGGCGAGAATTCGACCGGTGCCACATGCGAAGTCGAGGTAGCGGCCGCCGCCTCGTTCCTTCTGGGCGCGCGCGAATTGCGCCTCGATGTAGGGCCGCTCGAAGTGATCGCAGTAAAAGGCAAGAGCGCTTCCCGGCGCGTACAGCGCGTCATACCGGGTCCCCTTGTCGGGGCTGACGTGGCTCTTCCGATAATCGAACGGGTGCGAGCCCCCCTGACCCACGTTGCCCTCCGGCTGAGCCACGCTCTGCGCGTTGGCGGAGATGCAGCATACGCGGAACAAGGACTCGCGTACTAGTACTCAGACGGTTCTTTTCAGCGAGCGTCCGTCAGTCCATCGTCTCGACCCAGGCCGCGCGCCAATCCGGCGGATCGAACGGCTCGGCGAAGTAGGCCGTCTCGCGATAGATCTTCCCGTCGCGGAGCTCGACCATCGCGACGAAGTGCCACGTCGTGCCGTCCGGGTACCTGCCGATCCCGGAGCCCCACCAGGCGTCGCCGTTGCCGATCACCCGCTGGACCGTGTAGGCCGGCGTCACCACCCAGCGATCCTCGGCGCCGACGATCCGATGCGTCGCGTCGAGATGCGGTTCGCCGCCCGGATAGTTGTCCATGATCGCGCGGTCGTTCGCGTCGCCGCGGACGCGTTCCCGCGACTGCGGCCACTCCGCGAGCCAGTCCGGGTGCCGCAGCTCGCTGACGGTCTTGTGGTCGTGAGCCGCGTGTGCCCGCCAGTAGCGGCGGACGATCTCCTCGTTCGAGCGTTCGGGCATCTGGTCCTCCCGCATCGCTGTGCTTCCGCCACGGTATCGCGCCGGGCGCCCGACGACATTACAGGCCGACGGGCGCGTTCTCCCCTGGCTCGGCGGCCCGCAAGCTGGTGATTCCCTCGCGGGCGAGGATCAGGGCGACGACGATGGCGGCAACCGCGTCGGCCCACCACAGGCCGAGCATGTCGGAGGCGGCGAGGCTCCCGAGGCTGATCGCGGCGAGGATGGCGGCGACCCCGGTCAGGATGCTGTCGAGTCGCAGCGCGCCGCTCCCCAGTCGCCGCGCGACCACGTACTTGGCACGGGCCAGCGGCGGCAGAACGATGACGGACGCAACGAGGAGGACGACGCTCGCAACCGAGGCCTCCGGGTGGGACTGCGTCGCAAGCGCCCGGATCGAGCTCACGACGAGGTACACGGCAAGGAGGATCAGCGCCACGCCGACGACGCGTTCGGCCATCCGCTCGACGCGGGCCGCGCGCGCGGGCTGGCCAGCCTCGACGGCGAATCGCCAGATCAAGGCGACGGACGCGATCGAGTCGATGACGGCGTCGATCCCGAACCCAAGCAGGGACAGACTGCCGGTACCGAGCGCCACGAAGGCCGCGGTCGATCCGGCGACGCCGTTCCAGGCCACGCTGAAAATCGAGAGCCACAGGGCGAGGCGTAATGACCTCTCGCGAGACGTCGCGGAGTTGGGGTGGCCTATGGGTCTCGAACCCATAACCTTCGGATCCACATTCCGATGCTCTGCCTATTGAGCTAAGGCCACCGCGGGCGCCGATCCGCCGCTCCGCCGGCAGTCGAAACTACCAGCGGACGCGATCGGGCCACGGCAGTCTACCCGATTCCGCCGAGCGTTCGACCAAGACGGGGGTTGACCGACGGCACGGTTCGCCGTTACCGTTGCCGGCAACTGAATAGCCTTATCAAGAGTGGCGGAGGGACCGGCCCTGTGAAGCCCGACAACCTACCGGCGGCGACGTCGGCAAGGTGCCAAATCCGGGCAGGTCCTCCTGCGAGATAAGGGATTGAAGACCCTTCCTCTCCGGGAAGGGTCTCTTGGTTTCATCGTCACTCTCATCCCAACCGGCAGGCGTCCCGTGAGGCGTCCCGGACGGAGACCGACCGATGACGATCGAGACCCCGATCAAGAGCCAGCCACCGACGACCGCGTCGCCGGCCGACGCGCCCACCGCTCCCTCCCACATCCTCGGCATGCGCTGTCGGGCGTGCGGGCGGCCCGAGGAGATCGGCCCGAACTACGTCTGCGCCGGCTGTTTCGGTCCCCTCGAGGTCATCTACGACGTCGACGTCGCCCGCCGGACCCTGACCCGCGAGTCGATCGCCCAGCGGGCGCCCGGCATCTGGCGCTATCTCGAGTTGCTGCCCGTCTCCGCCCCGCCGGCCCGCGGCCTCGCCGTCGGTTCGACGGCCCTCGTCAACGCCGACCGACTCGGCGAGCCAGATCGGTGTCGACCGGCTCTGGCTGAAGGACGACACCCGTAACCCGACACTCAGCTTCAAGGACCGCGTCGTCGCGGTCGCCGCGGCCCGAGCCGTCGAGTTCGGCTTCGACACGCTCGCCTGCGCCTCCACCGGCAACCTCGCCGGCGCCACCGCGGCCGCCGCGGCCGCGCTCGGGCTGCGTGCCTTCGTCTTCGTCCCGTCGGACCTCGAGCCCGCCAAGGTCGACCACGCCCTGGGCTACGGCGCGACCGTCGTCCGCGTCGACGGCACGTACGACGACATCAACCGGCTCAGCCTCGAGATCGCCGACGAGGAGGGCTGGGCCTTCGTCAACGTCAACCTCCGCCCGTTCTACTCCGAGGGCAGCAAGACCCTCGCCTTCGAGATCGCCGAGCAACTCGGCTGGCGCCTGCCGGACGTCCTCGTCTCGCCGATCGCGTCAGGGTCGCTCTTCACGAAGGTCGCCAAGGGCTTCGACGAGCTGATCGCGGTCGGGCTCGTCGAACCGAAGGAGGTCCGGTTCGTGGGTGGCCAGCCCGAGGGCTGCTCGCCGGTCGCGACGGCGTTCGCCGCGGGCACTGACAAGATCGAGCCGGTGCGCCGGCCCGACACGATCGTCCGCTCGCTCGCGATCGGCAGCCCCGCCGACGGGCCTTACGCCCTCGACCTCGTTCGCCGGACCGGCGGCTCGATCGAGGCGATCCCGGACGCCGACACGGCCGCGGCGATCCGCCGGCTCGCTGCCGCGGAGGGCATCTTCGTGGAGACCGCCGGCGGCGTCACGGTCGCCGCGGTCGAGGCCGCGCGGCGTCGCGGCGTCATCCGCGACGGCGACGAGGTCGTCGCGCTACTCACCGGCAACGGCGTGAAGACGCCCGACGCGCGGCGGTTCGGTGTGGATGAGGCCGAAGGCGACGAGATCGCAGGGGCACCGGCCCCAATCGCCGCGACGTACGAGGCGTTCGCCGCCCGCTACGGCAGCTGAGTCGGCTGCGGCTGGGCCGGTTGACGCGACCTCGTCGCGGCCGGCGACCCCTGGGGCGGAGCGAACGGTGCGCTCCCGGCGGGCGCCAGGGCCCGCCACATGTCGAGCGCCCATTGCCAGTCGGCCGAGTCGTCGAAGACGATCCGGATCGCGGCGCCGCGCCCGCGCACGGCTGAGAACCCCTCGAGGACGCCGACCTCGACGCCGGAGGTCGCATCGGTCGAGATCCGCGCCCGGCCGACGAGTTCGCCATCGCGATGCGTCAACGCGTCGCGGCCGAGATCCGGCGCCACCTGGAGCAGGAAGTCATCGGCGCTCATCGGCCCGGCGGTCGTGCCGGTCTGCGTCGCGGCCAGCGTGATCGATCGGCCCGCTTCGGCGCCCCACCACTCGTCCTCGGTTCGCCGCTCGGAGAAGCCGCCCGGTACCTCGAGCTCCCAGCCCTCGTGGAGGATCCGGACGGGGTTCCGGCGGTACCCGATGAGCGGTCCGTTCGGTGTCTTTGCGGCGCGCGTCACGACCTGGCGGGTCATCGCATCGTCGGTGCCGCGGAAACCTGCCAGCTGCTTCCACTCGCGCCACGGGTAGACGAGCGACGGGTCGAGGGGAAAGGCCCGCGACAGGAGCCGAAGGACCTCCTCGTGGACCGCCCGCTCATCGTCGTCGACGGCCTGCCGCCAGCGGACCTCGGTCCACATGAGGCAGAGCGCCCGGTTGAGGAAGCACCGCGCGTCGGTCGCGTCGGCCCACCACGGCGTGATGTCGAGGGCGAGTCGTGAATCGGCGAGGGCCGCGTCCAGCCAGGCGTCGTCACGCGGCCCGAGGCTCGTGGCGATCGCACCATCGAACGTGAACACGACGCCGGCCGGCGTCCCGAGATGGATGTCGCCGGTGCCCCGCCGTCGTGCGTCGCGCGCCGCGATCAGGGCGCCGCCGAGCCAGGTGAGATACGACTGCTCGACGCTCGTCCGGTCGCCCGCCGCGGCGAGGTCCGGTTCGGCCGCGTCTTCCTCGCCGCTCGCCACCCAGTTGATCTCGTGCTCGAGTCCGATCCGCTGGGCGAGCCGCGCGACGAATGTCTGGTAGCCGGGACCGACCGGGGCGAGCAGCGCCGAGACGGTGACGTCGCCCTCGTCGGAAGCCGTGATCGAGAACTCCTCGGCCGCCGGATGAAGGCCGACGAGCAGCTCCCGAGCGCCGGTCGAGGACGTCCTGGTCCGGGACGAGCGGACGATGTCCGGGTACTCGAGGCGCAGCCACGTCTCGATGCCGGCGATCAGCCGGTCGGCGGGTGGCTGGCGAGGGATGAGGCCACGCTTCGATGCGCGGCCGGTCACGGTCAGGGTCAGCGGTGCCATGGGACCTCGTGGAGATCAGGTTCCGACCATAGCCGGGCGAGGCCGTGCTGGGGATCGGCGATTGGTACCGGTCACGGCCGACCAACAGTCCAGTCGGACGACGCGGAACCGGGGCATTCACGCACCGATCGGGTGCACTGCGGTGGATTGGGGTGGGGGACGTGGTACCGCTGGGCAGGACCCTCCGGGACCATCGCGCCGCGGACTGCAAGCAAGCCACCACCTACCGTCAGGACATCACCGGACCCCACTCCGGCTGCCCAAACGAGACCCTGCATTGATGACCGTCGCTCCAATAGCGCTGCCGATCAGAGCCACTCCCCGTCGCTTCGGGCTGATCGTGGCCGTCGCGTTCGCGATCACGTCGGTCGGCCTGCTCGTCGCGCCGCGCCCGACGGACGCCTGGAGCTCGGGCCAGTACAACTCGACGTCGGAGCAGCAGCTCGTCGCCATGACGAACCAGTCACGCGCCGCGGCAGGCCTCAAGTCGCTCCGGGTGGACTCGACCCTCACGTCGGTCGCCCGGTCGCGCAGCAAGGACATGATCGTCCGCGGCTACTTCAGCCACAACATTCCGCCGTCCGGCAAGACGGTCTTCTCGATCCTCGACTCGAAGGGCTACTGCTACGCGATCGCCGGCGAGAACATCGGCTGGAACAACTATCCGGACAACACCGCGACCAAGACCGTCCACCGGATGTTCATGGAGTCGCCGGGCCACCGCTCGAACATCATGGGCAAGCGCTGGGACGTCATCGGCATCGGCGCCTACAAGGGCCCGACGGGCAAGAAGATGTGGACCGTGCTCTTCGCCGACAAATGCGGCGGATCGTCCGGCAGCGGCACGACGAAGACGAGCTCGAACACGACGAAGTCGACGCCGAAGGCGACGCCCAAGCCGACGCCGAAGCCGACTCCCGTCCCGACACCCGTGCGGACGATGCCGCCTGAGCCGACCGATCCTGTCGGCCTGGGCTTCGGGCGCGGCGAGCGGTCCAATGAGAACGGCGCCCTGAGAGGCGACGCGGAACTGCTCGTCGGCCGGGCCACCACTGCGCACCACTCCCGCCGGCTCACTCCGGGTCCTCGATCCCGCGACGCCGCCTGGACTGATCGACACGATCGTCGGCGACGTGACGGGGTTCTTCCTCGGCGGCTAGCTCCCTTCGGCGCCACACGGCGCGGCTACACTGCCGGGGATGCCCCCGATCCTCGAGGCGCGCCACCTCACGAAGCGATACCGGCTCGGTGCGATGACCGTGGATGCGCTGCGTGGCGTGTCACTCTCGGTCGTCGCGGGCGAGTTCGTGGCCCTGATGGGTCCCTCCGGCTCCGGCAAGAGCACGCTCCTGCAGCTGCTCGGCGGCCTCGATCGACCGACGTCGGGTGAGGTCGAGCTCGAGGGCAAATCGATCAGCAGCCTCTCGGACGACGAGGCGACGCGCCTGCGGCGCGATCGAACGGGGTTCGTCTTCCAGTCGTTCAACCTGATCCCGCTCCTCGACGTCACGGAGAACGTCGCGCTGCCGTTCACGATCGCGGGCCAGGACACGCGGGGCGGCGAGCTCGCCGAGCGGATCCGCGACGTCATCGCCCTCGTCGACCTTGCCGGCAAGGAGCACCACAAGCCGGACGAGCTGTCGGCGGGTGAGCAGCAGCGCGTCGCGGTCGCACGGGCGCTCGTCACCCGGCCGGCGCTCCTCTTCGCGGACGAGCCGACCGGCAACCTCGACTACACGACCGGGACGGAGATCCTTCACGCGCTCTGGCGATCGTGTGTCGAACGCCATCAGACCGTCGTCCTCGTCACCCACGATTCGAAGGCCGCGGCCTATGCCGATCGGGTGCTCGTCATCTCCGACGGCCGGATCGCCGACGAGATCGACCTCGGGCGGCGCGAGGTCCACGACGCGACGCCGCTCATCACGCGCCTCGCCGAACTGGGCCTCTAAGCGATGGGCGGCCTCACGTCGCTCGCGTGGCGGAGCCTCGCTGCCCGCCGGGGCCGAACCGCGCTGTCGATCATCGGGATTGCCCTCGGGGTCGGGGTGGTGTTCGCCTCGCTCGCGACCGATGCGGGGATCGAGGCGTCGATCGACCGGACGGTCCGCGACCTCGTCGGGCGGGCGGACCTGCGGGTCGCGGCCTTCGGCGATCCGGGCCTCTCGGAGGCCAGCGTGGCCGCCATCGCCGAGGCGCCGGGGGTCGTCGTCGCGGCGCCGGTCCTCGAGCGCCGGACCTACCTCGAATCCGACCTCGACGATCCGAACGTCCTGCCGAAGCCGGTCACGATTCTCGGCGTCGATCCGAAGGTCGAGGAAAAGGTCCGGCCGCTGCCACTCGTCGCGGGCAAGTCCCTCGCCGGACCCGACGCATTCACCGTCCTGGTCACGGAGCGCCTGGCCGCCGAGGACGCGCTCAGCGTCGGCTCCGATCTGGCGATCCAGGCCGGCGCCCAGGGCCCGGTCTCGCTCGAGATCGTCGGCATCGTCCAGGGCGACGGGCCGTTCGTCGGGTCGAGCGGCCGGACCGTCATCGTCCCGTTGCGGACGGCGCAGCGGCTGCTCGGCGAGGACGGCGTCAGCCGGGTCGACATCGTGATCGGCGAGGCCGCGAGCGCGCGCGAGGTCTCGGATGCCCTGGAGGTCGCGCTGACGACGCGAGCCGTACGTCCTCTCGTCGCCGCGCGATCTCGCGGCCTCGCTCCGTGTCTCGACCGCCGACTTCCGCTCGACGACGGCGCTGATCGCGGCGATCGCCCTGTTCGTCGGCGCGTTTCTCATCTTCAACACGCTGTCGATGACGGTCACCGAGCGGGTCCGCGAGCTCGGCCTGCTGCGGGCGGCCGGCGCGACGCGCCAGCAGGTCGGCCGGTTCGTCCTCGTCCAGGCGCTGATTCTCGGGCTCCTCGGATCGGTCCTCGGGCTCGCCGCCGGTGTTGGCCTCGCCGAGCTGATGGCCCTCTACGTCCGATCGATCCCATCGATTCCCTTCGAACGCGTCGGCCTCGCCCCAGCGTCGGCGGTCGTCGCGATCGTGATCGGGCTATTCGTGACGCTTGCCGCCTCCCTGGAGCCGGCCCGGCGGGCCGGGGCGATCTCCCCGGTCGAGGCGCTCAAGGCACGGCTCGAGCCGGCCGCCGCCCAGCGCGCCCGGCTCCGCTGGCTCGTCGGGGTGTTCGTCGCCGTCGGCGTCGCCGGGCTGCTCATCTGGCCGCGGGATGCGGGCATCGCGGGGCTGGTCCGGGCGGGCGTCGTCTACACGCTGCTGCTCGTCGTCGTGCTCGCATCGCCGGTGCTCCTCGGCGCGCTCGCCCGGATCGCCGGCCTGCCCTTCAAACCGATCCTCAAGCTGGAGGAGCGGCTCGCCCGCGCCGCGCTGGCCCGCGACCGGAGCCGGACGGCGCTCACGGTCGGCGCGTTGACGGCCGGCCTCGCGATGGTCGTCGCGATCGGCGGCGTGGCCGGCCAATCGCGCTCTGCCGCCGCCGCCTGGCTCGCCGAGGTCATCCCGGGCGACGAGCTGGTCACGTCGATCCGGCCCATCGACCTCGTCGAGGAAGCAGAAACGGTCGACGAGCTGGCGTCGGTCGACGGCGTCGAGCGAGTCAGCCCGATCGCGACGTTCGAGGTCGCGTTCGAGGGCGTCAGGACGGACGCGGCAGCGGTCGTCGGGAAGGACCTGCTCGAGGACGGGCGACTGCGGATCCTGTCCGGCGACCGCGAGGACGCGCTGACTGCCCTCGACGAGGGAGGCCGGACGATCCTCCCGCGCGCGCTTGCCGAGCGCCAGAACCTCGGACTCGGGGGCATCTTCTCGATCACGCTCGGCAACGGCCGGTCGCTCGACCTGCGGGTGGCCGCGATCGCGGAACGGACGCTGCCGGGCAGGGCCGGAGAGGCCGCGCTGATCGGCTGGAGCGATGCGACGCGCGTCCTCGGCGTCGCCGGCGCCGACGTGTTCGCGATCCGCTACGAGCCGGGCCGCGAGGCGGATGCCCGGCCGCGGCTCGAGGAGACGGCCCGCTCCCTCGCCCTCGAACCCAATCCACTCGATCGCGTGGCCGGCGCGGTCGACGCCGCGCTCGGGCGAGTCTTCGGGCTGTTCGACGCGCTGGCGATCGTCGCGGTCATCGTGGCCGCCCTGGGGATCGTCAACACGCTCACGATGAACGTCCTCGAGCGGGTCCGGGAGATCGGCGTGCTGCGCGCGGCCGGGATGACGATCAGCCAGGTCCGCCGGACGGTCGTCGTGGAGGCGGGCATCCTCGGCGTCGCCGGGTCGATCCTCGGGATCCTCACCGGCATCGTCGCCGGGGTCGTGATGGTCGCCCTCGCCGGAGGCGATGCCGCCCTCGGGTTCGGGCTGCCGTGGGGCTCGATCGGGCTCGCCGCCGGTCTGGGCATCGGCCTGTCGATGCTCGCCGCCTGGTACCCGGCCCGGCTCGCCAGCCGCCTCGCGATCGTACGGGCAGTTCAGCACGAGTAGCGGGTGGTAGACTCGCGCCTCGCGAAGGTCCAGACCGACCTTCGGCGTCGGAGGGAAGCGCAAATCGGATGACGATCGTCCACCCGCGGATGAGCCGCGTCCCCGCGGATCAGCGCGGGATCACCCTCGCCGACTTCCTCGTCCCCATCGAGCTCGGTGAACAGATCGGGAGTCGCCTCCGGCACATCGTCCTGATCGTGGCCGGCGCCGCCCTGATCGCGCTCTGCGCCCAACTGACGCTCATCCAGACCGGCCAGACGATCCCGCTGATCGCCGACTACCGGATCCAGCTGGCTTCCTCGCCCGTGCCGATCACCGGCCAGACCTTCGCGGTGCTGCTCGTCGGTGGGGCGCTCGGCCTGCGGCGCGGTGTCCTGTCGGTTGGCCTGTACCTGCTGCTCGGGCTGCTCCTGCCGGTTTATGCGGGCGGTTCGTCGGGCCTCGACACGTTCGTGTCGCGCGACGCGACCGGAACGCTCGTCTTCGGGGCGACCGGGGGCTACATCTTCGGGTTCCTCGCTGCCGCGGCGGTGACGGGGCGCCTCGCGGAGCTCGGCTGGGACAGGCACATCCTCGGGGCGGTCGCCGCGATGCTCATCGGCAATGCCGTGATCTATCTTGTCGGCGTTCCGTGGCTGGCGATGGCTCTCGGGGTTGACGCCCCGACGGCGATCGCGTTCGGACTGACGCCGTTCCTCATCGTCGACGGGATCAAGCTGCTCCTCGCGGCTGGGGCCTTCCGTGCGGCGTGGTGGATCGTCGGGCGGCGACCGGGCGAGCGCTGACGACACCTCGGGAGATCGACGGACTCTACGGCCCCGATAGCGAGGCGTGGCGCCTCAATCGTGAGGCGATGCTTCTGCTCGGGGCCGGGCCGCGGGCGCTGCTGCTCCAGCTCGCTCACCCGCTCGTCGCGGCGGGCGTCGACGAGCACAGCGACTTCCGGGCCGACCCGTGGCGCCGGCTGCAGGGCACGCTCCGGAGCTACCTGACGATCGTCTACGGAACGGCGACGGCGGCACGGGCGGAGATTCGCCGGCTGAACGGTCTCCACCGATCGATCGCCGGCGCCGGCTACACCGCCCGCGATCCGGAGCTGGCGCTGTGGGTCCACGCGACGCTCGTCGACACGACGATCGCCGCGTACGACGCCTGGCTCGAGCCGCTGTCGCGCGATCAGCGGGCGCGCTACTACGCCGAGACGATGCCGATCGGTCGGGCGTTCGGCGTGCCGACTGACCTGCTGCCGCCCGACCTCGGCGCGTTCGAGGCGTACGTCGCGGCGATGCTGGCGCCCGACGGTCCCATCCGCGTCTCGCCGGTCGCCCGCGACCTCGCCCACGCGGTCCTGCATCCGCCGCTCGGGCCGGTCGATGCCGGCCCTCGCGGCCGTTCCCGGCGCGGCTCTACGCGTGGACGCTCTGGCCCTCGATCGGATTGTTGCCAGCATCGGTCCGCGAGGACTACGGCTTCCGCTGGGGTCCGTTCGAGCGGGCCGTCTCCGGCTGGCTCCTCGCCGGGTGGCGGGCATGGCGCCCGGTCCTCCCGGCCGAGTTCCGGCAGATGTCGCAGGCGATCGCAGCGGAGCGCCGGGTGGCGGCGGAGCAGCCTCTCCGCTAGATCCGACGGCCGCCACGAGGCAGATTTCCTCGCGATTCATCCGATCCGGCCCGGCCTGCGCAGTATCCGTTGTCTCTGCCCGATCGACCCGGATCGAAGCGCGCAAGGGTCGGCAGGCGCCCTATCCATCGGAGGAATCTGGAACATGTTTCGCCATGCCCGGCGGCCGATTGCCGCAGCCGGCGCCCTGTTGATCCTCGCGTCATCGGTCGGCGGCGCTGCCGCGTCGAGCCACCGCGAGGCACCCCTGATTTCGAAGGACGCATTCGCCGATACGACCGACACCTACGCCTTCGTCTCGCCCTCGAATCCGAACAACATCGTGATCGCCGCGAGCTGGATTCCGTTCGAGGGCCCCGAAGGCGGCCCGAACTACTGGGAGTGGGATCCGACCGTCGAGTACTCGCTCAACGTCGACAACGACGGCGATGCCGCGGCCGACGTCACGTACTCGCTGACCGCCGAGACGTCGATCCCGAACGGCAACACGTTCCTCTACAACACTGGGCCGATCACCTCGCTGAGCGACGGCGACTGGAACATGAAGCAGCGGGTCACGATCAGCGAGAAGGTCGCGGGCGGGGCGACGACCGTCCTCGTCAACGACATGCTCACGACGCCGAGCAACATCGGCAAGAAGTCAACCCCGAGCTACACGACGCTCGAGAGCGCGGCGATCCGGACCGTCGGGTCCGGGGCGAACCGGATGAAGATCTATGCCGGCCAGACCGACGACGCGTTCTGGGTCGACCTCCAGGTCTTCGACCTCCTGACCCTCCGCGGCCAGGATGCCCCGATCGGCTACACGGGCGGCGACAACCGGCCGCAGGATTCCGTTTCGGGCTTCAACGTCCATACCCTCGTCCTCGAGATCCCGATCTCGCGCCTCAAGCAGGGCACCGAGCCCGTGCTCGGCGTGTGGGCTGCGTCGTCTCGCGGCGGCAGCCAGGTCTCGCGCCTCGGCATGCCGCTCGTCAACGAGGTCGTCATCCCGCTCGCGCTCAAGGACGCGTTCAATACCCTCACCCCGAGCCAGGACCTCGGCGTGTACACGAGCGGTCCGGGCGCCGGACACCTGCTCCAGAAGAGCGTCGAGGATCCGGAGATCGGTCGACTCCTGTGCGGCCTCTACGGCGTGCCGCTTCCGGCCGACGCCAACAACGACTGCTCGACCGAGGTCACGCTCGGCACCCCGCGATCCGGTCGGGGCGACATCTTCGACATCTTCCTGAAGGGCATGGTCCTTGCCAAGCCGTTCACGATCACGACGAAGAACGGGCCCGTGACCCTTCCGGCTGGCTTCAACGTCAACCGTCCGGCGGGCGCCGTGCCGGCCGAGATGATCCGCATCAACACGAACATCAAGGGCGACCTCTGCTCACCGACCCCGAGCCGGCTCGGAGTCCTGGGCGGCGACGCCTGCGGCTTCCCCAATGGCCGGCGGCTGACCGACGACGTCGTGGAAATCGAGCTCCTGGCCGTGGCCGGTGCCGCGTATCAGGCCCTCGATGGCCGCGAGGCCTCGTTTAGCTTCAATCCGGCCCTGATCGGCGTCCTCACCGACGGCGTCGACCGCAACGACCGATTGTTCCGGGGCTCCTTCCCGTACTTCGCCCAGGCGCAGTCGGGCCAGTCCCACTTCCACCAGAACCAGAAGGGACCCCGTCCCGCTGCGTATTGACCATCCCTGGGGTGCACGAGGGGCCGGCGGCGACGCCGGCCCCTCGTCATGTCCGGGCGGCGGCGCGCCTCAGTAGATCCGCGGGAAGCGCGGCTCGAACCGGGGGACCAGGTTGAGGGTCGTGTGGTCGTCGAGCGTGTCGAGCAGCGTCTTGGTCGGTGCCAGCTTGAAGCGGTTCTCGGCGATGTAGGCTCGGATGCCGGACCAGAACGCGGTGTTGCCCATCGACTTGCGCAGGTCGTCGAGGAAGTTGCCGCCCTGGATGTAGACGATCTCGTAGTAGCACGCCGACGAGTACTTGTAGATCGAGAGATCGAGCCGGGCGGTCGAGCAGCGCGAGTCCCGGCGCTGGCCGAGGACGTTTCGGGCCAGGAAGTCGGTGACGGCCTCGTCCGTGAACGGCTCGTTCGCCTGGTCGTTGCCGACGATCCCGTAGAACCATTGGTGTCCCGTCTCGTGGTGGACGAGGTAGGACAGGTTCGCCGTGCCGACGCCCGTCGGGATCCAGGTGAGGCCCGGCGCCTCCATCCCGTAGCCGCCGGCGGTCTGAGCGATGTCGTACGTCGCGTACGGATACGGCCCGACGAGCGCCTCCATCTTCGCGATCGCGTTCTTGGCGGCCGACAGGATCGCCGAGGCGGGAGCCCCGGATCGGTAGTAGACGCGGATCACGGTGTCGCCGACGGTCGCCGAAATCGTCTTGTAGTCGGGCGCCGCGGCGAACACGAAGTCCCGGACGTTGCGGGCCTCGAACGTCTGCCGGAGGCCGCTCGAGGCGACGCGCTCGCCGGTCGTCGCGAAGATGAGGGCGCGGTCGCTGGTGATCGCGACGCGCACTCGCGGCGTCACCGGCGTCACGAACGGATCGCCGTGGTTCGGTCGGTCGAAGGCGACCTTGCGGCTGACCCAGGGGATCCAGCGATGGGCATCGACGATCCCGTTCGTCCGCGTGAAGAGCCAGTTCGAGCCGGTCAGCGAGCTGCGGAGCGTCGCCGCGTAGCGAACCCGGACCTGGACCGACTGGCCCTCGCCGAGGATCCCGCCGAGCGGGACGATGATCGTCTGATCGTTGACGGTCGCCGCTACGGCCTTGCCGGCGACCGTGACAGCCCCGAGCTTCATGCCGCCGAGCCGGGCGGCAATCGTGTTGAGCTCGACGCGGTCGATCGGGCCGCCCGAGTCGTTGCGGACGCTCATCGTCGAGTCGACGCTGAACGCCCGGGTGCCGAAGTTCAGCCCGAGGGTGACGTCGTACTCGGCGGTCAGGTTGATGCTCGTCCGGTCGACGGAGCCCGGGACGAGGCCGGGGAAGGCTCGGACGATCGGCTCGCGGTCCCCGGCGGCTGCCGTGTCCGCCTCGTGGCTGGCGGCTGGGCTTGGCCGCGCCGGTGCGGTCGTCGCCGCGGGACTGGGCGTGGCGGGGGTTGACGTCGGCGCCGCGTTCGCGATCACCGCCGCGGGCGGAGGGGTCGACTGGGCGTCCGTGTCCAGCTCGCGTCCAGATGTCGCACTGGTGGTGATGACGAGGGCGACGGCCAGGGCGAGGAATGCGCCGGCGGCCACGACGTCGGCCGAACGGCGGGCGCGAAGCATCGGTCGATGCTACGGCGGTCCGGCCGAACCGTCGACCGCCCGATCGTCGTCAGGCGGGCGGGACCATGCTGGAAGCCGATGCGTAGACTGAGGCGATGACGGTTCCATCGCTGCAGCCCGCGTCCTCCGAAGCGGCGCGGAGCCGGTTCCTCGACGCGATCCGTTCGACGCTGCCCGAACTCCGGCTGCTCGAGGACGTGTCGGACCGGGAGAGCTACCGGAACGACGAGACGGCCTATCTCAACGCCGGGCTGCCGCTCGCCGTCGCCCTACCGACTTCGACCGCGGACGTGGCGGCCCTGGTACGCCTCGCCGCCGAGCACCGCATCCCGATCGTGCCGCGCGGAGCGGGGAGCGGCCTCTCCGGTGGCGCCGCGGGGATCGACGGCGGGCTGACGATCTCGATGATGAAGATGGACGCGGTCCTCGAGATCGATCGCGAGAATCTCGTCGTCGTCACCCAGCCCGGGATCCTCAACGCCGAGCTGAAGAAGCGCGTCGCCGCGGAGGGCCTGTTCTACGCCCCGGATCCCGCGAGCTACGAGATCTGCTCGATCGGCGGGAACCTCGGGACGAACGCCGGCGGGCTGTGCTGCGTGAAATACGGCCAGACGCGCGATTCCGTGCTGGGGCTGGAGGTCGTCCTGGCCGACGGGCGAGTCATCAGGACGGGCGGCAGGTACATCAAGAACGTCGCGGGCTACGCGCTGACCCATCTGTTCGTCGGGTCGCAGGGGACGCTCGGGATCATCACCGAGGCGACGCTCCGTCTCCGGGTCGCGCCGCCGCCGCGGACGACGATGCTCGCGTTCTTCCCGACCCTCGATGGCGCCGGCGATGCCGTCGCCCGGATCGTCGCCGCCGGGATCGACCCGGTGACCCTGGAGTTGCTCGACCGGGCGTCGATCGCGGCGGTCGACGACGCGTTCAACCTCGGCCTGGATCGCGACGCGGAGGCGATGCTCCTCGTCGAATCGGACCGGCCCGAGCCGGCGGCCTTCGCCGAACTCGACGCCGCGGTCGCGGCTTGCGAGGCGGCCGGATCGACGACGACGATGCGGGCGGCCGATGCAACCGAGGCCGACTGGCTGCGGCAGGCGCGCCGGCTCGCGCTTCGGGCGCTCGAGCGGCAGGGGATCGTCCGGATGGAGGACGTCGGCGTCCCACGCAGTCGCGTGCCGGACCTGCTCCGCGAGATCGATGCGATCGGCAAGAAGCACGGGATCAAGGTCGCGACGTTCGGCCACGCCGGCGACGGCAACCTCCACCCGAACTTCATCTTCGACCACGACGATCCCCGCGCGGAGGAGCTGACCGACCTCGCCCGGGCCGACCTCTACCGGGCGGCGATCGCCCTCGGGGGGACGGTGACGGCCGAGCACGGGATCGGGCTGGCCCGGCGGGACGTCCTCGTCGAGCAGGTCGGCCAGGACGTGATCGACGTGATGCGATCGATCAAGGACGCCCTCGACCCGCTCGGGATCCTGAACCCCGGGCGCGTGATCTGAGGTTCTGCGTCGGGAATTGATCCGCCGAGCGCGGCGCGACCGAATCAACGGCGATGAACCGGTCAAGTCGCGCGATTGGCGCGCTCGTCATGTGCCTCGTCCTCGTCGCATGCGGCGTGGGGAGCGGACCCGCGGTCGTCGGCGTGCCTTCGCCGCGGCCGTCGATCTCCGGCGCCGACCGAGACCACCTCCGCGAGCGCCCTCGTTGGAACCCCCGCTGAGATCGCTACCCTTCGCGCCCGCGTCGCCGCGAGCCCCGACGACCCGGTCGCGCTTCGCGACCTTGGCTTCGGCCTCCTGCAGCGAGTCCGGGAGACGGCCGATCCGTCCCTCTACGGCCAAGCGGCGGAGGCGCTGACGCGAGCCGCCGAACTCGCACCCGCGACCCGCTCGTCCTCGTCGGGACTCGGCGGCCTCGAGTTGGGACGGCACCAGTTCGCTGCCGCGCTCGAGACGGCGCACCAGGCTCTCGCCCTTGCCCCGACCCTCGTCGCCGCCAAGGCGATCGAGGTGGACGCTCTCGTCGAGCTTGGGCGATACGACAAGGCGTCGTGGCGGGCCAGGAGTTGATCGGGCTCCGCGTCGATCTCACGTCGCTCGCCCGTCTCTCGTACTTGCGGGAGCTCCACGGCAACATCGACGGCGCGGTCGCGGCGATGCGGCAGGCCAGCGAGGCGCCGGCGCTCGCCCCCGAGAACAGCGCCTACGTGACGACGCTCCTCGGCAATCTCCTGGTCCACGCCGGCAAGCCCGACGAGGCGCGCGACGCCTACGAATCCGCTCTCGCGATCGTGCCGGATCATGCCGCCGCGATCGCCGGGCTCGGGCGTCTCGCCGTCGGGCGGGGCGACCTGTCAGAGGCCATCCGGCACTTCGAGAAGGCGTCCGCGATCCTGCCGCTGCCCGAATACGTGATCGCCCTCGGCGAAGCCCACGAAGCGGCGGGCGACCTACCGGCGGCGACGCGGAGCTACGACCTCGCGCGCGCCGAGACCTCGCTCTTCCAGGCCGCCGGCGTCGACGTCGACCTCGAGCTGGCCCTGTTCGAGGCCGATCACGGCGACCCGGCGACGGCGGTTCGGCTCGCGGAGCAGTCGTACGCCACGCGCCAGACGGTGCGGACGGCCGACGCCCTGGCCTGGGCCCACCACCGCGCGGGCCGCGAGGCCGAGGCCGCGCGGCTCATCGCGGAGGCCCTCCGACTCGGCGGCCGCGATCCGCTCTTCCTGTATCACGCGGGGATGATCGCGCTAGCCGGCGGCGACGAGGTGACGGCTCGGCGCCAGCTCACGGACGCGCTGGCGATCGACCCCGGCTTTTCGCCGACCGGCGCCGCGGGAGCACGCGCCGCCCTCGCGACGCTCGGCTCGCCGGACTAGGGAAGGAGCTTGAGAAGGGCCTCGGCCTTCTCCGGCGTCCTCGCCTGGACCGCGAAGACCATGTCGTCCTTCGCGTAGAACCAGGCGTCCCCGATCGAGTTGCCCGGGGCGGTCACGTGGGTGATGCTCCTTCCCGCGAGATTGACTTGATCCGCTTCCGCCCCGCGGGTGTCCTGGATCAGCAGGGCCGCAAATCCCTCCGCCAGGGCGGCACTTTCCGCACCTGGCGCGCGGAGCGCAATCAGGTTGTAGCTCGGGTCTCCCGGATTGGACGCGTACGCCAGGCTGAAATTGCCCGACCCGTCGCCGACTTCCTTCGCCAGCGCCGCGATCGCTTCTCCGCCGGCCGCCGAGGTGATTGGGTCCACGCTGAGTTTCCTGAGCGGCTGTGCCCTCGAACTCCGACGGCAGGAGTGCCTCGAGATCGGGATCCGCGTGGGGGACGGCCAGGTTCGAGCTTGGCGACGGCGCCAGCGACGCGCCGGGGGGCGCGCTTGCGGGCTCACCGCTCCGTCCGCCTTCGGTGCCTGCCGGCGCAGCCGACCCCGAGCCGGTTCCGCAGGCGGCGATCGCGACGACGGCGAGGAAGCCCACGAGGGCGAAGGCCGAGTTCCTCCGATTTCGAACGCCGCGCCAAATCACTTGCCTTCGGCGCGGTCGTCCGAATTCGGATTCCGGAATCGGAGGGTAGGGCTGGGGAGAGGTGTCTTTCGGCGACGTGCGAAATCGGACGATCAGGTTCATCGGCCCATCATGCCAGCCGGTTCCACGCGGTGCGCCTGACATCCAGATTGCCACTTCCGCTGCACATCTGTATCGTGCAAGTGTGCCATCGGCCGACATCGACCAGCTGATCGAGGCGAGCCGGCTCTACTACGAGCTCGGCGAGACGCAGTCGCGGGTCGCTGAGCTGCTCGGCGTGACGCGGCCGCAGGTCTCGCGAATCCTGAAACGCGCCCGGGCCGAGGGGATCGTCGAGATCAGGATCGTCGAACAGACGTCGGAGTCCTCCAGGGCGGCCGACGAGCTCCGCGACCGCTTCGGCCTGCACGCCGTCCATGTCGCGGCGAGCCTCCGCGGGCCGGAGGACGTCGGCCGGCGGATGATCGGCCGCCTCGGCGCGGAGGTCCTGCGTGCGGCGATCCGCGACGGAGCGGTCGTCGGGATCGGCGACGGCGCCTCGATCTCGGCCCTCGCCGATGCTCTCGATGAGCCGCTCCACGCAACCGGCGCGACGGTCGTCCCGCTCTGCGGCGGCTACTGGTTCACGGGGCCGGCGCGGGAGCCCTTCCGGCGGGTCGCGGACGGCATCGGCGGGCTTCCCCAGGGACTCCTCGCGCCTGGCCTCGTCGACGATCCGGCGACGAAGCAATCGCTGTACGCGCACGACGGGGTCCGCCGGATCCTCGATCTCTGGGAGCGTCTCGACGTCGCCGCGTTCGGCATCGGTGGGCCGGCCTGGGGTGAGGCGGCGTTCGGTCCGACGGCGTGCCGCCAGCTCGATGACGCGAAGGCGGTCGGCGAGCTCCTCATCGCGCCGTTCGACATCGATGGTCGGTTCGTCGACAGCGACCTGCGCGAGCGGACGATCGCGTTCGACGCCCGGCGGCTGGATCGGTTGCCGGTTCGGATCGGTGTCGCCGGCGGCCCGGCCAAGGTTCGGCCGATCCTCGGGGCGCTCCGGTCGGGCGCGCTGACGACGCTCGTCTCGGACGTCCGAACAGTGGAAGCCGTCCTCGAACTCGATCTGGCAGGGGCGCCGGCATGAGCGGCGCCGAGCGGCCCCGGACGCGAGGCCGCGATCCTCGGGATCGACCTCGGCACGACCGAAGTCAAGGTCGGCCTCGTCACGATCGACGGCCGGCTCCTCGGCCTCGCGCGCGCCGGCTATCGGACCGAAACCGACACCGCGAACGGGCGCGCCGAACAGGATCCCGAGGCTTGGTGGGGTGCACTGACGACCGCGGTTCGCCACCTTGCGGCCTCGGGCCGAGCGGACATCCTGGCGGTCGCGCTCGACGGCCACGGCCCGACACTCGTCGCCGTCGATGAGCGCGGGCGGCCGACCCGGCCGGCGATCATCTGGCAGGACACGCGGGCGACCGCCGAACAGGCCGACCTCGCGCAGGCGATGGGGCTCCAGGGCTGGTCGCTGGCCGGACTGCCGGCCGCTCTCTGGGTCGAGCGCCACGAGCCCGACGTCGCGGCGGCGACACGCTGGTACCTCGCGACGTGGGATTTCCTTGCCCTTCGGCTGACCGGCCGTGCGGCGACGAGCCTCGTCGAGGGCCAGCCATTCCCGCAGCCGTCGGTCCTCGATGCGGCCGGCATCCCCGCCCGGCGCGTCCCGGAGCGTGGTTCGCGCCGGCGAGGTCGTCGGGGAGCTCACCCCGGAGGCCGCGGGCCTGCTGGGACTCGAACCCTCGACCCCGGTCGTCGCTGGCACGGTCGATGCCTGGGCGAGCTTCAACGGTGCCGGGATGACCGCCAAGGGCGACGCGATCGATGTCGGCGGTGCCGCGGGCGGCTTCGGCGTCTACTGGGACGAGCCGATCCGCGTGGCGGGCTCGTTCGCGACGATCGCGCCACTCCCGGGGCTGTACAGCGTCGGCGGCGCGATGGCCGCGACAGGCCGGGCGATCGACTGGTTCCGGACCGAGGTCGTCCGCGCCGAAGACTCGACGGAGGCGCTCATCGAGGAGGCGGCGGCCACCCCGCCCGGCGCCGACGGCGCGCTCTTCCTGCCGTATCTCGCCGGCGAACGCTCGCCGATCTGGGACCCGACGGCGCGGGGCGCGTTCGTCGGCCTGACGCTCGATCACCGGCGAGGGCACCTCGCGCGGGCGATCCTCGAGGCGTCGGCTCTGGCCATCCGCCACGTCGCGGAGCCGATCCTCGCTGCCGGGATCCGGGTCGACGAAATGCGGGTCTGCGGCGGTCCCGCTCGGAGCGAGACCTGGAACCAGATCAAGGCCGACGTCACCGGGTTCACCGTCGCGGTGCCGTCGGTGCTGGAGACCGCGGTCGTCGGGGCGGCGATTCTCGGGGCCACGGGGATCGGCGCGTATCCCGATGTGCCGGCGGCGATCCGCGGCATGACCCGGGTCGCCCACCACCTGGCGCCGAATCCCAACAACCGCGCCCTCTACGACGCGGCGTTCGATGCCTACGTCCGGCTGCATCCCGCGATCTCGCCGATCCTCGCGGGGCTCGGCCGCCCGCCCGCGGTTAGCCGTCCGATGACCACCTCCGGCCGGCTCCTCGCCACCGACGTCAGCGTCGCGTTCCCGGTCCCTCGCGCCGCGCCGGTCCAGGCGCTCGAAGGGTTTCAGCCTGGCCGTGGAGCGCGGCGAGGTCGTCGCCATCATCGGCCCGAACGGCTGCGGCAAGAGCACGTTCCTCCGCGTCGCCGCCGGGCTGCTGGCGCCGCAGCGCGGCGCCGTGACGCTCGACGATCGCCCCATCGATGGGCCGGACCCGCGCGTCGGGCTCGTCTTCCAGGAGCCGAGGCTCCTCCCGTGGCGGTCGGTCGCCGACAACGTCACGTACCCGCTGGAGCTGGCCGGCTGGCCGCGCGAGCGGCGGGAGGCGCGACTCGCGGCCCTGCTCGAGCTCGTCGGGTTGAGCGACGCGGCGCAATCGAGGCCAAGCCAGCTCTCCGGCGGGATGCGGCAGCGCGCGGCGATTGCCCGGGCCCTCGCGCTGGAGCCCGAGGTGCTGCTCCTCGACGAGCCGTTCAGCGCGCTCGATGCCCTGACGCGGGAGCGGTTCAACCTGGAGCTGCTCGAGCTGTGGGAGCGGACCGGGTCGACGATCGTCATCGTCACGCACAGCATCCCGGAGGCGATCCTGCTGGCCGATCGGGTCGTCGTGATGACCCCGCGACCGGGCCGCGTCGCCGCGATCGTCGAGATCCACGCCCCGCGGCCGCGTTCGCTCGATCTCCTCGACGGCGCCATCGTGTCCGCGGCCGCTGCCGAGATCCGGGCCCACCTCGAACCGGTCGGGGCCGCCGCATGAGCCGCAGTGCGGTTGCGTCGGTCGCTCTCTCGTTCGCCGCGTTCCTCGCGGTCTGGAAGCTCGTCGTGATCGTCGGCGGCTACCCGCTCTTCATCCTGCCGCCGCCCGAGGTCGTCGCCGATCGATTCGTCCGGGCGTGGGCCGACGGTCTCATGACCCCGCACGCGGTGACGACGCTCCAGGAGATCGCGCTGGGCTTCGCCGTCGGCGCGGGCAGTGGCCTCGTCATCGGTTACGGCCTTGCCCGGTCGGCCCTCGTCGAGCGCCTCGTCTCGCCCTACATCGTCGCCGCCCAGGCGACGCCGATCCTCGCCCTCGCCCCGCTGCTCGCGCTGTGGTTCGGGCCAGGGCTCGCGAGCAAGGTCGTGATCTGTGCGCTGATCGTGTTCTTCCCGATCGCGGTCTCGACGATGGTCGGGATCCGATCGGTCGATGCCGGCCTGCTCGAGATGGCGCGGTCGTTCCGCGCGACGCGTCGCCAGGTCCTGCTGACCCTCGAGATCCCGGCCGCGCTGCCGGCGATCCTCGGCGGGATGCGGGTCGGGGTGACGCTCGCGGTCGTCGGCGCGATCGTCGGGGAGTGGGCCGGGGCCAAGGAGGGGCTCGGGCTCCTCGTCAACCTCGCCCGCGGCAGCCTGTTCGACATCCCGTTGATGTTCGCGACGCTCGTGACGATCGCGCTGCTCGGGATCGTTCTCTACCTCGTCGTCGTCGTCCTCGAACGCCGCCTCGTCGGCGTCCGCTAGCCCGCTCTGGAGGTCGCTGTGCACTCGCGTCGTTTCGGTCTCGCCACCACGCTCATCGCGCTCCTCGTCGTCGTGGCCGGTTGCGCGCCCGGCGCCTCCCCGTCGGCCGCCGCGACGCCGCTCAAGGTCGGCCTCGGCTACATCCCGAGCGTCCAGTTCGCCCAGTTCTACCTCGCCGACAAGGCCGGCTACTACGCCGCCGAGGGCCTCGACGTCACGTTCCAGAACGAGATCGACTCGAACCTCGTCCCGAAGGTCGGCCAGGGCGATCTCGATCTCGGGATGTCGGATGGGACGAGCGTCATTCCGGCCGTCAGCCAGGGCATCCCGATCCGCTACATCGCCACCGTCTACGGCCGCTTCCCCTCGATCGTGTTCGGCAAGGCGTCGTCCGGCATCAAGACGGCCGCCGACCTCGAGGGCAAGAAGATCGGGATTCCCGGCCGCTACGGCTCGTCGTGGGTCATGCTCCAGGCGCTGCTCGAGTCCGGCGGGCTGAAGCCCGAGGACGTGGAAATCGTCGACTACCCCGACTTCGGCCAGGGCGCCGCCGTCGCCCAGGGCGCCGTTGACGCGGCGACGGGATTCGTGAACAACGAGCCGGTCGTGCTCGAGCGCAGCGGGACCCCGGTGTTCGTGCTCACTGTCGACGACGTGACGGCGCTTCCGGGCCCCGGCCTCATCGCCTCTACGGCGACAATCGACGGCAAGCGCGAGGCCGTCGCCGGCTTCGTCCGCGCCACGCTGCGGGCGATGAAAGAGATCGTCGCCGACCCCAACAAGGGCCTCGACGCGACCATCGCCACGGTGCCGGAGCTGGGTCAGGATCGCGACCTGCAGGCCGACATCCTCTACGCCACGATCGACGCATGGGCCCACGCCGGCCAGACCCCCGCCGACGGGATGGGTTCGATCGACCGCGCCGGGTGGCAGGCGTCCGTCGAGTTCATGACAAAGCTCAACATGGTGCCGAAGCCGGTCACGCTCGACGACCTCGTGCTGGAGGACTTCGTCAAGACGCCCTGAGGCGGGACTGGCCGTCGGCGGCGTTCGAATGGCGCCTCAGCGGCGGGGCCGGGACGCGCCTCCGCGGCGCCCGGGCCCGCCTATCATCGGGCCATGCCCACCGTCGGACTCCCGGATCGGCCGCCGTTCGCGATCCGCGCCCGGATCGTCACCCCGCTCGCGTCGGGCGGGACGCTCGACGAGGCCGACGGGCTGGTCGCGGTCGACGCCGGTGGGTCGCTGGCGTTCGTCGGGGCCTCTGGCTCCGCCCCGCCCGACCTGCTCTCGGGCGCCGTCGATCTTCGGCCGTGGGTCCTCATGCCCGGGCTCATCGACACGCACGCCCACCTGCCGCAGCTCCCGAACGCCGGCCTCGGGTTCGCCCTGGATCTGCTGACCTGGCTGGATCGGCTGACGTTTCCGACGGAGCGTTCGTGGGCCGATCCCGCGGTCGCCGCCGGCCTGGCGCCGGCCATCTTTCGGGCGTTTGCCGCCGCCGGGACGACGACGGTGCTCGCCTACGGCGTGGTCTACGAGGCGGCGATGGAGGCCGCGTTCCGGGCAGCCGAGGCGCACGGCATCAGGGCGATCCTCGGCAAGGTGATGATGGATCGGGTCACCTACGACCCGACGATCGAGCGCGGCGCGATCCTCGACCGGAGCCTCCGCGAGGCGGCCGACCTCATCGGTCGCTGGCACGGCGCGGCCGACGGGCGGCTCGGCTACGCGGTGACGCCGCGGTTCGCGGTCTCGTGCACCGCCGAGATGCTGCGCGAATCCGCGTCGCTGGCGCGCTCGACGGGGACCTGGTGGCAGACCCACGTGTCGGAGGACCCGGGCGAGATCGCCGAGGTCGCTCGCCTCTTTCCGGAGGCCCGCGACTACGTCGACGTCTATGACCGCGCCGGGGGGCTCGGCGAGCGGTCGGTGCTGGCGCACGCGATCCACCTGTCCGATCGCGAGCTTGCGCGGCTCGTCGAGACGGGGACGCGGGTGTCGCATTGCCCTGCGTCGAACCTGTTCATCGGCGCAGGGGTGATGCCGCTCGGTCGCTGGCTGGAGGCGGGCGTCGTCGTCGGGCTGGGATCGGACGTGTCGGGCGGGCCGGATCCGTCGCTGTTCTCGGTGATGCGCGCGGGCGCATACGCGCAGATGGCGCGGCGGACGCTCGCCGGGGAGGAGTTGCCGCCGCTCGATCCGCTCGCGTGGCTCCGGCTCGGGACGATCGACGGGGCGCGGGTGCTGGGGCTCGAGGATCGGATCGGGTCGATCGAGGTCGGGAAGGAGGCAGACGTGATCGTCGTGGATCCTGCGATGACTGCGCCGTCTGTCGGGGGCCGCTGCCGGAGCCCGGGCTCCTCGACGACCCCGCAGACCTCGTCAGCCGGCTTATCTTTCGGGCCCACCCCGATATGGTCCGAGGCGCCTGGGTCCGAGGCCAACTACTGGAGGGACAATCGTGATCGACGCCCGATTTGGCCACGTCAACATCATCGCCCGCGACTGGCGGCGGCTGGCCGACTTCTATGAGCGCGTCTTTGGCTGCGTCTTCGTTCCACCGGAGCGCGACCTCAGCGGCCCGGTGCTCGAGGCCGGGACGGGTGTGGCGGGCGCGACGATCCGCGGCGCCCATCTCCGATTGCCCGGACTCGGCGAGGCCGGACCGACTCTCGAGATCTTCCAGTACGGGACCGGACCCGAGGCGCCCGGTACGGCGATCAACCGGCCCGGCTTCGGCCACATCGCCTTCGTGGTCCCGGACGTGGCGGCGGCGCGCGAGACGGTGCTCGCGGAGGGCGGCGGCGTGGTCGGGGAGGTCGTGACGACAGGCACGTCCGACGGTCGCCGCGTCACGTGGACGTACCTGACCGATCCTGAAGGCAACATCCTCGAGCTCCAGTCGTGGTCGGACCCGGTCAAAGAATGACGACGCCACTCCCGCCGGGGTCGCGACCGGCCGCCAGCGCGGCGAGAATTGCGCGCGTCTCGAGCGGGAGAAGGTCGCGGAGAGGCTGTGCCCATCGATCGCAAGCGCCGCACGGTTGCGCGCGTGTGTCGGAGACGAGGAGGATGAGGTGACCGCCGGGTCGTCACGGAGTTTGAGATGACGCAGCCGACGTCCAGGGCCTGGCCGTCTGTGATCCAGACGGTTTCGGCCTCGATCCTGGCTCGCCAGGCTTCGTCTGTGGCCGCGGACCTCGGCGTCCCAGGCGCGCAGGTCGCCGGGGATCGGCAGCGGCACCTCGGTCCGCCAGCGCAGCGACGGGTGGAGGCGTCCCGGAAGGCGCTCGAGGAGCGCCAGCTGCGCCCGAGTCCCGGATCGGATCGCCCCGCTGGATAGGGCCTGGATGGCAGATCGAGCCCGAGCACAGGCGCAAAGGCGCCCCAACGAACTCGCAGCGGATCGCATCGTCGCGCGGACCGCGCTCGAACCGGCCGACTTCGGATTGCGACGCCCGATCGCCGCGGCGAGCTTCGCGCTGACTGAGCCCGGCGCCGATGCGGGCAAGCCGGCGATGCTCCAGGGCCGACGCGATGGAGCGACTCGCGATAAGCCGCTCCGCCCTCGATCCGCCGGCCGTTCTCGCTGTCGCCATGCCCCCGATGGTCGCACCGGAGCTCTGCACCGTGGCTTTACTCGCATCGCTGGACCGCGGCACGGGCCAGACCTCCAACGGGTCCGTACGCGACGGAGGTCGGGCTGGCCCGTGGACGGCGCTCCGTGGCCGCATGGACCGACCCGTTTCGGTTCGCCCAGGACCCTCCGCGCACTTGGTCCATCCCACGGCCTAGCACCAGCGATCCGGTTCGCTCCGCCACGATTGGCCGCTTGGAGGACCAGGCGGGTCCAGAGAGCGGGTCGGGCGACCACGATGAGCGCGGCCCCCGACATCCTCATCACGGGTGGCACCGTCGTCGACGGGACCGGGGCGCCGGGACGCGCGGGCACGGTCGTCGTCGAGGGCGATCGCATGCAGGCTCGTTGGGGATGGGGACCAGGCCCCGGACAACGCCGCGCGGACGATCGATGCCACCGGCAAGGTCGTGGCGCCCGGGTTCATCGACCTGCACTCCCACTCCGGGCTGATGATCCTCGCCGAGCCGACCCACGATCCGAAGGTCCGCCAGGGCATCACCACCGAGGTGATCGGCGTCGACGGCAACAGCTACGCGCCGTTCGCATCACGCGCCGACCTCGACGCCTTCGTCCACCTCAACTCCGGCCTGGATGGCAAACCGGACATCGCCTACGACTGGGACACGGTGGCGAGCTACCTCGGGCGGTTCGATCGGCAGGTCAGCGTCAACATCGCGTACCTCATCGGCAACTCGGCGCTGCGGATCGGGGCGATCGGATGGGACGACGAACCCGCGACCCAGGCCACGACGCAGCGCATGCAGGGGATGCTCCGCGAGGGCATGGAGGAAGGGGCGTTCGGGCTCAGCTCGGGGCTGGACTACCCGCCCGGGAGTTACGCCACGACCGACGAACTGGCGGCTCTCAGCCGGGAAGCCGCGAGGAGCGGCGGCTTCTACCACACCCACGTCCGGTACGCGCTCGGTGACCGCTTCCTCGACCCGTTTCGCGAGGCGATCGAGATCGGGCGCCGCGGCGAGGCGCCGGCCCACATCACCCACTTCTATCACCGCAAGACCTTCCCGGGCACACCCGACCAGATGCTCGACCTCGTCGACGACGCGCGCGCCACGGGCCAGGACGTCACCTTCGACGCCTACCCGGCCGAGTGGGCCAGCACGCGACTCCTCATCCTCATCCCGACCTGGGTTCAGGCCGGCGGCCCGATCAAGACCAAGGAGCGCCTCGCCGACCGCGGAACGAGGGACCGGATCCGACGCGACCTCCAGGAACGCGGCGTCCTCTTCGCCGGCGCCGGTGGCCTTCGGGACATCCGGATCGGCTACCTGCACCGACCCGAGAACCTCCAGTGGGAGGGGCGGACGCTCGGCGACCTGATCGACGCCACGGGCAAGGACCCGGTCGACGTCCTGTGCGACCTGCTGCTCGACGAGGACCTGAGCCCGAACGAGGTCACGACCGGCCCGCACATCGACGGAATCCGCCGATTCCTGCGGCACTCGATCGGGATGGTCGGGACGGACTCGACGTTCGTCGGCGCGAAGCCCAGCCCGCGGACCTACGGCAGCTTCCCGCGGATCCTCGGCCAGTTCGTTCGCGACGAGGCGCTGCTGACCCTGGAGGAGGCGATTCGCCGGATGACATCGGCGCCGGCCGCGCGCCTCGGTCTCAGGACCCGCGGCACGCTACGCGACGGCGCCGCCGCAGACCTCGTCGTCTTCGATCCGGCGACGGTCCGAAGTAACGCGACGTACGACGAGCCGCGGCGCTTCCCGGACGGGATCGAAACAGTGATCGTCAACGGCGAGCTGGTCGTCGATGGCGGCGTTCACACGGGTCGGAAGCCGGGTCGGGCGCTCCACCGCGCCCGCGACTGAGCGCGCGACGACGCCACGCGATTGAGCCCGCGACTGAGCCCCGCGACTGAGCGACGCGGCGGGCGAGCGTTCGTTACGCCCGCACCGCCTGCATCGCCGCGGCCTGGGCGTCCGACCCCTTCTCGGATTCGGCAGGCGACGTCGATGCCCCAGCTTCGACGTCGTGGTCCTGCTGCGTCCGGAGCCGCTGACGTTCTTCGTTGAGCCTGGCCTCCGCGGCCTTGATCGCCACGTCGACCGGTTGCTTCGGTCCGACCTCGGCCCAGCCGATCGACAGTCGGAGCGCGACCGCCCCGGACTCGAGCCAGACGTCGCAGGCCGATCGAACCCGCTCGATGTAGTTGATCGCCAGGATCTCGTCGGTCTCGGTCAGGAGCACGCCGAATCGCGAGCGGCCGAGGCGGGCGAGATTGTCGGAGGCGCGGGCGAGTCGGCGCATCGTCGTCGTAATCGGCGGGATCAGCCGATCCGCGGCCTCCTGGCCGAGCTTCTCGGCGAGGCGGTCGACGCCGGCGAGTTCGACCAGCACGATCGTCGCCGGGTGACCGTAGCGATCGACCCGGGCGCCCTCCTCTGCGAGCCAGTTCGCCCAGGCCCCGGCGAGCTCGAAGCCCGTCTCGGGATCCTTGGCCGTCGCATCGGCCGCTCCGACCTTCGGCGGCGCGGCGCTCGCTCGAGCATCGTGACTCGCCGCGAACGGCGCGCCTGGGCCGACGGGCTGCGCCGGCCGGCCATTCCCGAGCGTCCTCGGGAGCCCGTTGGATGGCGACGCGGGAGCCGCGCCCGCGGCCTCGTGAAGTCCGGCTCGGTAGGCCGCCTCACGCCGCGCACGAACCCGCGGCCCGACGACCAGCCCGATCGCCAGGACGATATTCATGAAGATCGCCGCGATCAGGACTGCGGCGATCGCCTCCTGCGTGGTCATGAAGATTGCTCCGAGGACGCGAGGTCAGATGATCCATCGACGATAGATCGCGGGCGCGTTCGGTGACGATGGTCCCGGGCGGGCTGGGACCAGTTCTTGGTGCGAGCCGACAACGACATCAGCGGGAAACACGCGGATAGGGGCGGATGCGGGCGGAGCGACGCGGAGCTGGGGCGTCAAGGGCTCTTCGGGGCGGTTGGCGAGGGTTCGGGGAGGTCTGCAGCGCGGACCGTGACCCTCGGCCTAAGTCAAGCTCCGCCAGCTCGGCACCGAGCCGCTTCGCCGCCAGCTCCATCGCATCGGTCAGGTCGCCGCTCTTGGGCGGGCTGGCCCAACCGAATGCCACGTTGACCGCCTCGGTTGCAACCTGCAGGTCGCGCTCACAGGCCGCGCGTGCCCGCTCGACGAAGTTGATCGCCGCGATCTCCGTCGTCTCGGTCAGCAGGATCCCGAACCGGAGCTGCTCGAGCCGAGCGATGTGGTCGCTGGTCCGGATCTCCTTGGCCAGGATCCGGGCCGCGGCTGCAAGGGCGTGTTCCGCGACGCGCGGGCCCCACAGGCGGGCAAGACCGCCGATACCGACGACCTCGACGAGGACGACGGTTGCGGGCCGCTTGTAGCGTCGAACCCGGGCCGACTCGCTGATCATCAGGCGATCCCAGAGGCGCGGTCCATCGGTGCCGGTCTGCGGGTCGCTCCAGCCCGACGGCGCCGAGATCACCGGGCCGACGATCTCGATCGCGTCGCCCCGGGCTTCCAGCTCCGACATCGGTGCCTCGGGCGACGCCTCCGGCGCGGGCGCAGACGGGTCCACCTTCGCCTCGCCAGCGGATGGCGCCGGCTCGAGCGCCGACGAGTCTGCCCCGGCCGTTGCCAGGTCCTGATATGTATCCATGGCTCGAACGTTTCCCTCGGTCCAGCGGGCGGCGCCCCCGGTCGCGCGCCGGATTGTCGACGCCGACTCTGGTCGCACCGCGTCGACGTGTGAGGCCATTGTTGGTCGGGCGGGCCCCGATCGGAATGTCCACATCGGTACCAGAACGCCGAGGCAGAGGTCCCGTCCGTCGGTCGGCTCGGCCCCTGAGGGGTCGCGGTGCTATCGTCTCGGCCGAGGAGGGTCGACCCGAGCCGCATGACGATCCGGACACCGCCCAGCCGGACCACCCCGGTCGCACCCCGCCGGAGCGCCCCGGACGCCCTCGTCGTCCGCCGCGGCGAGATCGCGCCGGGCCGTGCCCGCGGCGCCGCACCGCTGCGCCGCGAGGGCCCCGACAAGCTGACGGGCGCGGCCAAGTACGCCGACGACCTCGTGTTCCCCGGCGCGTGGTTCGGGGCGACGATCCGCTCGACCGACGCCCACGCCCGCTTCGTCGCCATCGACCTCGACCCCGCGTTCGACTGGTCGAAGGTCGCCGTCGTCACCGCGGCCGACATCCCAGGCGACAACATCGTCAGCCTGATCAGCGACGACCAGCCCGTCCTCGTCGCGGTCGGTGGCGAGATCCAGCACCACGCTGAGCCCCTCGTCCTCCTCGCCGCCGCGGATCGCGAGACGCTGCGCGCGGCCCGGCGCCGGGTGACCGTCCGGACGGAGAAGCTACCCGCCGTCTTCGACCCGCTCGTCAGCGACCACGTCTTCGCCCATTACGAGATCGCCGCGGGCGACCTGGACGAAGGCTTCGCCGATGCCGACCTCGTCCTCGAGGGGACGTACCGGGTCGGCCACCAGGAACAGCTCTACATCGAGAACAACGCGATGATCGCGGTGCCCCGGGAGGACGGCGGGGTCGCCGTCCACGGCTCGCTCCAGTGCCCGTACTACATCCACAAGGCGCTGAAGCGCTCGCTCAAGCTCAACGACCAGCAGGCGCAGGTCGTCCAGGCGGAGACGGGTGGCGGGTTCGGGGGCAAGGAGGAATACCCGTCGATCCTCGCGATCCACGCCGCCCTGCTCGCCCGAAAGACCGGCAAGCCGGTCCGGATGATCTACGACCGACACGAGGACCTCTCGGCGACGACGAAGCGCCACCCGGCGATCGTCACCCATCGGACAGGCGTCAAGCGCGACGGGACCCTCGTCGCCCAGGACATCGACGTGGTCATGGACGGCGGCGCCTACTGCACGCTGACGCCGGTCGTCCTGAGTCGCGGGGCGATCCACGCGGGCGGGCCCTACCGCTGTCCGAACGTTCGGATCCGTGCCCGGGCGACGCGGACCAACACGCCACCGAACGGCGCGTTCCGCGGGTTCGGGGCGCCGCAGACCGAGTTCGCGGCAGAGGTCCACATCGACCGGCTCGCCGAGGATCTCGGCTTGAGCCCGCTCGAGATCCGGCGGCGGAATCTCTACCAGGTCGGCGACACGACGCCGACCGGCCAGGTCCTCCGCGACAGCGTCGCGGCCTCCGAGGTCCTCGAGCGTGCCGCCGAAGCCGCCGAATTCGAGGGCGTCCGAGCGCGAACGACTGCCGCCCGAGCGCGGCGTGGCGGCGCCGGCATCATGCCCACGTCCTCGAGCACGACCGGGCCGGACCGAACGGCGTCGGGGATCGGGATCGCGCTCGCCTGGCACGGCGCCGGCTTCACCGGCTCAGGCGAGGTGAAGCTCGCCTCGGTCGCGTCGGTCGAGCTCGGCGCCGACGGCCGGATCCGGATCCTCACCGGTTCCACGGAGATGGGGCAGGGGACGAAGACGATCTTCCCGCAGCTCGTTGCGGCGGAGCTGGGCGTGGCCTATGACGACGTCGAGATCGCGCCGCAGGACACGGCGATCGTGCCCGACTCCGGGCCGACAGTCGCCAGCCGGACGGCGATGGTCGTCGGTGGGTTGCTGATCAACGCGGCCCGCCGGCTTCGGGCGCAGGTCGAGGAGCGCAACAACGGCCGCGACTTCGCGCGCGGTTTACCGCGACGACGCCGCGACCCACGGCCCGACGCGCATCGACCAGCAGTTCGAGCCCTATCCCGGCGTCCACTTCGACGACGAGACGTACCACGGCGACGCCTACCCGGCGTTCGGCTGGGCGGCCTGCGTCGCGTCGGTCGACGTCGATCTCGACAGCGGCGAGGTCACCGTCCGGGACGTCGTCGCGGCCGACGACATCGGCAAGGTCATCCACCCGACGCTCGCCGAGGGCCAGGTCGAGGGCGGCACGCTCCAGGCGATCGGCTACGCGACGATCGAGGAGATCAAGCTCCGCGACGGCCGCTACCTCAACGACCGGCTCGCGACGTACATCATCCCGACCTCGCTCGATGCACCGCGGATCACCTCGATCCTCGTCGAGGCGCCGTTCGCCTCGGCGCCCCACGGCGCGAAGGGCGTCGGCGAGCTGCCGATGGACGTCGGGGCGCCGGCGGTCGTCGCGGCGATCCACGACGCGACCGGCGCCTGGGTGCACGACCTGCCGGCGACGCCCGGAGCGGATCCTCGCGGCGCTGGGTGCGACGCCTCCGATCGAGGCGCCGGCCAGCTCGCCCAGCTCGCCCAGCGGCGCCGGCGAGGCGCCCGTCGAAGCGGCCGTCGAGGCCGCGGTCGAGGCACCGATCGACGAGGGCACGGATCCGCGCCCGGACGCCCCAACGGACCCGCTGCCCCTCCGCGGACCCGGGCCCGACGACGAGCGCGTCGACGACGGCTGGCACAAAGAGTGAGCGCCTACACGTTCAGCGTCAACGGCGATCCGGTCGAGGTCGACGCGCCGGGCATGCGCCGGCTGCTCGACGTGCTGCGCGAGGATCTCGGGCTGACCGGCACGAAGGAGGGCTGCGGGGAAGGGGAGTGCGGCGCGTGCACGGTGCTCGTCGACGGCGCAGTCGTCGACTCGTGCCTCGTGCCCGTCTGCCAGGTCGAGGGTTCGGAGGTCAGGACCGTTGAGGGGCTGGCGCCGGCGGGCGGCGCAGCGCTGGGTCCGCTTCAGCAGGCGTTCCTCGAGGCCGGCGGCGCCCAGTGCGGCATCTGCACGCCGGGGATGCTGATGGCGGCGCGCGCCTACATCGACGACGGCGGCGGCACGGACGAGGGCGCGATCCGCGAGGCGATCGCCGGGAATCTCTGCCGCTGCACGGGCTACACGAAGATCATCGAGGCAATCGCGATGGCAGCCGGAGACAACCGCCCGTGATTCCTCCGCCCTGTTACGCCCCCCGTACCAACGGACCACCGGTCCTCTCGAATCGGGCCCCGCGAGGCCCCCAGGGCGTCAATTGGTACGGCACCCGTAACGCCTGGCGGCTGGGCAGCCGCCCGCCGGTCGCTTGGTACGACACGCGTAACGGCGCGGCCGGGTGCGCGTCACAACACCACGATTCCACTCCCGGGCGGCTCGTGCCCAGCGTCCAGCGCGCCAAAAATCTCGCGCGGTCCGAACGGCAGCATTTCCCTAAGGCCAGGCCCGAGGGCTGCGAGAGCTCGTCGGTTCGCTCGGGTATCGGCCACGAGGAGGATCAGGTGACCGCCCGGATCATCGCGGAGCTTCAGCGCGAGCTTGCGCTCGAGGGCCTGTCCGTCAGCGATCCGGGTTTCCCCCTCGACCCGGGCGCGCCACGGCCGCGGATCGCGCCCGCTGATCTCGGCGTCCCAAGCGCGCAAGTCACCATCGAATCGGGAGCGGGATCTCGGTGCGCCACCGAAGGCCGCGGTGGAGGCGCACTCGCAGGCGTTCGAGCAAGGCCAACTGAGCCCGATCCCGGATGGGGTCGCCGGCGGGATACGGCCGGATCGAGATGTCGAAGCCGAGCACGGCAAACCAGGCGCCAACGTCGGGAACGTTAAGTCGCTCCAGTTCTCCCCGTTCGAAGCGCAACAACTGGGGGTAGGAAGCGCCGGTAGCAGCCGCACACGTGCGCAGGCTGAGACCCGCCGCGGTCCGAGCTTCGCGGTGCTCGCGGCCAAGGCGGCGAAGGGCATCACGCGTCCGTCGTCTGCCTCGATCGGCTGGTCGTTCTCGGGTAGCCATAAGGGCACAGGATGGACACGTGCTCTGCACCGCCGATCAATTCAGGATTGTGGAGTCGGAGACAACCGATGACGAACGGGCGAACACCGACGGAGCTGGCCGAGCGGGCAGCCGATGCCGAAGCCGATCGGCAAGCTGCACTGGATAACGACGAGGACCCGGAGGAGGATCGGCCGCCGACCGACGCCGACTACGGCGTCGCCTTCAGCCCGCGCCAGGTCGCCGGCGGGTTCGCGATCATCGCCGCGATCATCGTGTTCCTGGCTCGCCGGCGCGGCCGCAAGAAGGGCTGATCCGTGCCCGTCGAGCCGCCGATCGAGACGCCGAGGTCCCTCGCCGACGCCTACGCCGCGCTGGCGGGCTCGTCGGCCGACGATCCCCTCACGCCGATCGCCGGCGGCACCGACGTCATGGTCCGGATCACCGGCGAGATCGGCGAGCCGCCGGCCCGGATGCTCGACCTGTGGCGGCTCGATGAGCTCCGCGGGATCTCGTCGGACGGCGGTGCGATCAGCATCGGCGCGTTGACGACGTACACGGAGATCCGCCGCTCCGCGCCGTGCCGCGAGCACCTCCCGGCGCTCGTCGACGCCGCGGCGACGATCGGGGCCGCCCAGATCCAGAACCGCGGCACGCTCGGCGGCAACATCGCCAACGCGTCGCCCGCGGGTGACACGCTGCCGGTCCTGCTGGCCCTCGACGCGGAGTTCGTCGTCGGCGGGGCGCGCGGCGAGCGGACGATCCCCGCATCGGAGTTCTGGGTCGCGTACCGGCGGACGGCGCTCGCGCCGGACGAGCTGATCCTGCGCATCGTGATCCCGGTCGCCGGAGGCCGCGAGGCGCGCTTCCGCAAGGTCGGGACGCGGCGGGCGCAGGCGATCAGCAAGGTCGTCCTCGCCCTCGCCTGGCGCGATGGCGGCACGTCGAGCGGCTGGAGCGACGTCCGGGTTGCGCTGGGCTCGGTCGCGGACCGGCCGATCCGGGCGCGGGCCGCGGAGGCTGCTCTCGAGGGCCGGGCGCCCACCCCCGAAGCGGCCGACGCCGCCGCCGAAGCCCTCGCCGCCGAGATCACCCCGATCGACGACGTCCGCTCGACCGCCGACTATCGCCGGACCGTCGCCGCCCGGGTCCTCCATCGGCTCGTTCGCGACGCCGGCGGCTGGTGACGCGGCCCGACCCGTCGGACCCGCTCGACGGCGTTCGCCCCGGCGCCCGGCGCTCGTACTGGCTCCGCGAGGCCCTCGAGGCCGAACCGCCCGAACTCTCCGCGGACGTCGTCGCGCCGCCGCTCTCGGCGAACGCCACGGCGGACTTCGCGATCCTCGGCGGCGGCTACACGGGGTTGTGGACGGCGCTTCGCCTCACGGAGCTCGCGCCGGGGGCTCGGATCGTCGTCGTCGAGCAGGACATCTGCGGCGGCGGCCCGTCCGGTCGGAACGGCGGCTTCGTCACCGGCTGGTGGGACGAGCTGCCGTCGCTCATCAAGCGCTTCGGCGACGAGGAGGCGGTCCGGACGGCGCACGCGGTCGACGCGGCGGTCGACGAGATCGGGACGTGGTCGGCGGCGAACGGAGTCGATGCCTGGTACACGCCGGCGGGCTTCCTCTCGGTCAGTGCGGCGCCCTCCCAGGACGGCGCGTGGCGCGAGGCCGCCGAGGCGTGCGCCCGGCTTGGATTCGCGGACCGCTGGCGCGCGGTCACCGCCGACGAGGTCGCTGCGCGTGTCCGCTCGCCGGTGTTCCGCGAAGGCGCGTTCATGCCCCGCGCCGCGACCGTCCAGCCGGCGGCCCTCGCCCGCGGCCTCCGCCGCGTCGCGCTGGAGCGCGGCGTCGTCATCCACGAGCGGACGCGCGTCGTGAGCCTCGAGGGTGGTGGCGGGCAAGCGTCGGCCGTCGTCGCCACCTCGTCGGCCGAGGGACCCGGCTTGATCGTCGCCGGCCAGGTCGTCGTCGCCCTCAACGCCTGGGCCGCCGCGATGCCCGAGTTCGGCCGACGGCTCGTCACCTGGTCGAGCTACATGGTCCTGACCGAACCGATCCCGGATCGCCTCGCCGAGATCGGCTGGACCGGCGGCGAGGGCATCGCCGACTCGCGGTTCACGCTCCACTACGCCCGGACGACGCCCGACGGCCGGATCGCGCTCGGCGGCGGGGGAGGGAAGGCCGGCTACGGCGGTCGGATCGGGCGGGCGTTCACGCATGACGCGGGCAGCGCCCGGCGCGCCGCGGAGGGCCTGCGGCGCTGGTTCCCGTCGCTCGCCGACGTCCGGATCGAGGATGCCTGGGGCGGCCCGATCGACATCACCGACGACCACCGACCGTGGTTCGGCACGCTGCCCGGCGGGCGGGTCCACTACGGGCTCGGCTATTCGGGCAACGGCGTGGCGCCGTCGGTGCTGGGCGGTCGGATCCTCGCGGCGCTCGCCGCCGGCAAGCGCGACGACGAGTCCGCCTCGCTGCCGATCGTCGGCGCGACGCCGCGCGCCTTCCCTCCGGAACCGTTCCGCTACCTGGGCGCCCGCGCGATCCGCGAAGCGATAGTCCGCCGCGAACAAGCCGAAGAATCAGGCCGCCGCCCGAACCGCATCGCCCTCGAGATCTCGCGATTGCCCAAGCGTCTCGGCTACCACCTCGGCCCCGAGTGAGATAACGCCGACGGACCAGACGGTTGTCCTTGAGGAGGACGGGGCATCGATCAGAAAGCGCCACACGAGCGACCGAGCGCGGCCTTGACCTTCCGACATGGTTCGGCCACCTTTGTCGTCATGATCGGGCGGAATCGCAACGATGCAAGGGTGAGCGACATGAGCAGCCGCAGTCCACTTCGACGGCGATCGGCCGCGATCGCATTGGCCATCGCAGTCTCCGGCATCCTCGCGGCGATGGCAGCACCGGTGTCCGCCGCCCACGTCACATGTGGCAGCGTCATCACCACCGATACGACCCTTGACGGCGACATCGGGCCATGCCCGGGCGACGCTCTGATCATCGGAGCGGACAACGTGACGCTCGATCTGGGCGGGTACACGGTCACGGGGGCCGGCTCCGGGGCCGGCGTCCGCATCGCGCAACGTACGGGCGTCGAAGTCACAAACGGCACGATCCAAGGATTCAGCACGGGCCTCGTCCTCGACGAGTCGGATAGGAACCACGTCTGGGACCTGACCCTCCGCGGCAACGTGCGCCAGGGGATCACAGTCGCCGGGTCAGACAACAACGTCATCGAGAAGAACGAAATCCTCGACAACGGGGGCGACGCCATCAGGCTCGGCCTCTCGGCCGGGAACGTCATCTCGAAGAATGTGGCGATCGGCAACGTGTTCGGCATTGGCGTCGCCGACTTCTCGTCCGGCAACCTCGTCGAGAAGAACCAGGTCACCGACAGCGTCGCTTTCGGGATCGCCGTCTTCTCCGCGTCCCCGAACAACCGGTTGGTCAAGAATTCCGTGTCCGGAACGCTCGCCAGCGATGGAATCATCGTCTCCGCCGACTCGAGCGGCACGTTGGTCGACAAGAACGTCGCCAACGCGAACGCGAACGACGGCATCGATGTCGCGAACCCAACCACGACCGTGGCCGGGAACACGGCGAACAACAATGGGAATTTGGGCCTCCTCGCCGTCCCGGGCACGATCGACGGCGGTGGCAATAAGGCGTCGGGGAACGGCAACCCAGCCCAGTGCGTGGGCGTGTCCTGCTCCTGACCGCGGCATGAACGAGGTCCCTGGTGCCGCGCTCGTGTTGGGACCGGGCGAAGGACGCTCAATCGACCTTGGCAACTTCGCCATGTCGGTCAAGGTCTCGGCAGAAGAAGCCGGGTCGGCATTCACGTTGCTGGAGGCCGCTGAGCCACCCGGCTTCGGGCCGCCCATGCACATCCACCACAACGCCGCGGAGGCGTTCTACGTGCTCGATGGCGAGTACGTGATGTTCATCGAGGACCGCGAGTTCAGGTGCCCCGCCGGCTCATTCGTCTACATCCCGAGCGGGCTCCGGCACGGCTTCCGAGTCGGTGGCGTGCCGAGCCGAAAGCTGAACCTCTACAGCCCGGCGGCGATGGTCGGCTACTTCGACGAGCTGAGCGCCGCGATCACGTCCGGCGCGGCGGATGACACGGAACTAGACGCGATCGCGCGCCGGTACGGCATGGAGGTCGTAGGCCCCGTGCCCGAGGGCTATCTGTAGCCGACCGTCAGGTCGCCGGCCGCTCCCGCCGAATGATGTCGCGGTAGATCAGGCCGCCGAGGATCACCGTGACAAGGGCCACGAGCGCGCTTCCGGGCGGCGTCTCGGCCGGATCGAATGGGCGGAACGTGGACGCCGACGAACGGCAGCAGCCCGCCTGCGACCAACGACATGACCAGCCACGCGGCCACGATCGAACCGATGGCAATGCCGACGCGACGGAGAATTCGAATCATCACAACCCCCTCAGGCCCTACGTGCCGCGAGTCTGGGCGCGCCAAGGCGTTGCGGTCAATGGGCAATGCGCCATCATGAACGGATGACAACCAAGAGCCGGGCCAGCGTCAACGTCACCGGCCCCGTCGCCCCTCACGACCAGATCCTGACCCCCGAGGCACTCGCCTTCGTGGCCGACCTGCAGCGGCGGTTCGGGCGCGAGCGAGTCGCGCTTCTCGAGGCTCGCATGGAGCGGCAGAAGGAGCTCGATGCCGGCGTCCTGCCGGACTTCCCGGTCGCGACGGCGGACGTGCGCGCCGCCGACTGGACCGTCGCCCCGGCGCCGGCTGACCTCGACGATCGGCGGGTCGAGATCACCGGGCCGGCCGAGCCGAAGATGATGATCAACGCCCTCAATTCGGGCGCCCGTGTCTTCATGGCCGACCTCGAGGACTCGCTGTCGCCGACGTGGGCCAACGTCATCGGCGGCCAGGCCGCCCTGCGATCGGCCGTCCGTCGCGAGCTCACGTTCGACAGTCCCGAGGGCAAGGCCTACCGCCTCAACGAGAAACTCGCGACGCTCGTCGTCCGGCCGCGCGGCTGGCACCTCATCGAGCGTGATGTCCTCGTCGACGGCGTCCCGATCTCGGCCAGCCTGTTCGACTTCGGGCTCTACTTCTTCCACAACGCCGCCGAGCTCCTCGCGACGCGGCTCCGGGCCGTACTTCTACCTGCCGAAGCTCGAAGGCCGCGCCGAGGCTCGCCTCTGGAACGACGTCTTCCTCCACGCCCAGGAGTCGCTCGGCATTCCGCGCGGATCGATCCGGGCGACGGTCCTGATCGAGACGATCCTCGCCGCCTTCGAGATGGACGAGATCCTCCACGAGCTGCGCGAGCACGCCGCCGGCCTCAACGCCGGACGCTGGGACTACCTCTTCAGCGCGATCAAGAAGTTCCGCGTCTCGGGCGGCCCGGTCCTCCCGGAGCGTGGCCAGCTGACGATGACGCAGCCGTTCATGCGCGCCTACACGGAGCTGCTCGTCCGGACGTGCCACCGACGCGGCGCCCACGCGATCGGCGGCATGGCGGCGTTCATCCCGTCGCGCCGCGACCCGGAGGTGAACGCGACGGCGATGGCGCGGGTCCGCGACGACAAGGAGCGGGAGTCGGGCGACGGCTTCGACGGGACGTGGGTCGCCCATCCGGACCTCGTCCCGCTGGCGACGGAGATCTTCGACGGCGTCCTGGGCGATCGGCCCAACCAGAAGGACCGCCTGCGCGAGGAGGTCGCCGTGACCGCCGACCAGCTTCGCGACCTCAAGGTCCCCGACGGGACCGTGACGGAGGCGGGCTACCGGCTGAACGTCAGCGTCGCAATCCAGTACCTGGCTGCCTGGCTCGACGGCAACGGCGCGGCGGCGATCAACAACCTGATGGAGGACGCGGCGACCGCCGAGATCTGTCGCTCCCAGCTCTGGCAATGGCGAACGACCGGCACGCAAGCTCGACGACGGGCGGGAGGCCTCGGCCGACCTCTACCAGGCAATTCGCGACGAGGAGCTCGCCCGCCTGGGCGGCGCGGACGGCCCGGCGCAGGTCCGACTGGCGGACGCCGCCGGCCTGCTCGATCGGCTCGTCCTCGACGACGACTTCGCCGAGTTCCTGACGAGCCGCGCCTACTCGCTGCTCGACTGAGGTGCCGGCCGACAGGACGTCGCTCATCACCAGGGCCGCCGGCTGGTATCGGTCGATCGGGGCGAGCCGTCGTGTCGCGGTTGTCGCCCTCCTCGTCGCGAACGCCATCCCGATCGTCGGAGTCCTGTTCTTCGGCTGGAGCCTGATGACGATCCTCGTCCTGTACTGGCTCGAGAACGGGATCGTCGGGCTCTGGAACGTGCCTCGAATGCTGCTTGCCCGTGGTCCGGAGACCGTTGAGCCCGCAGCTTCGACGCCTGTTCTAGCACCGGCTGCCAGCGGCTCCTGCTGGTGCCGTTCTTCTGCCGTCCACTACGGCATCTTCTGGCTGGGCCACGGCCTCTTCCTGATGCTCTTGCCGGGATTCGCGTTGTTCGGCAGCGCCTTCGAGGGGAGCACGTTCCCGGTCGCGCCGATAGGCAACGGCTTTCCCCTTGACGGTGTCTTCGGTGGCCCGATCCAGGGCAACGGTTTCGGGACAGTTGATACGCGTGCAGTCGCCTTCGGCGGGCTGGCGATGTTCGTCAGCCACGGTGTGTCGTTCTTCCAGAACTACATCGGGCGCGGTGAGTACCTGCAGACGACGCCTGACCAAGCAAATGGTCGCGGTGTACGGTCGCGTCATGGTCCTCCACCTGACGATCCTGCTGGGTGGCTTCGCGATCGCGGCCCTCGGCGCGCCGATCTGGGTCCTCGTCATCCTGGTGATCGGCAAGACGGTGCTCGATCTCGGACTCCACGCCCGCGAGCACAGTTCGGCGGCGACTCAGCGTCTGCCCTGAGCGGTGGCGGATAGCTTCACTCGCCGGCGCGGCCACGTTCGACGAAGCTTCCGAATCCTCGCTCGCCGACAAACGCGCCGTCTCTGACGACGCCACGCCCGCGGACGAACACCGAGCGGACGGCGCCCGACGACCTCGAGGCCCTCGTACGGCGTGTAGTCGCTGGTGTGGTGGAGGTCCGTCGGCGCGGATCGTCCGCCGGGCCGCCGGGTCGAAGAGGACGACGTCGGCGTCGCGCCCGACCTCGATCGCGCCCTTCCGCTCGAAGCCGAACAAGCCGAGCCGGCGTCGTCGCCAGCAGGTCGACCATCCGCTCGATCGTCAGCCGGCCCGTCGCGCGACGCCGCCGTTGTAGACCGTCGCGAGGAGCGTCTCGATCCCCGGAGCGCCGTTGGAGATCTTGTTGAACGGGACGCCGGCCGCGGCGTCGCCCTTCTCGACCGCGAGGCGGTCGGGGACGTGGTCGGTCGCGACAAGATCCAGCCGGCCATCGGCAAGGCCCGCCCACAGCGCGTCCCGGTCGGCAATCGGCCGGAGCGGCGGCGAGATCAGGCAGCGGGCGCAGGTCAGCGGATCGGGCTCGTCGTAGCGCTCGTCGGTGAGGGTCAGGTAGTGCGGGCATGTCTCCGCGTACGCGCGCACGCCGGAGGCCTTCGCGTCGGCGACGTGTCCCATCGCAGCGGCGCACGACAGGTGGACGACGTAGACGGGTGCGTCGGCGGCCCGGGCGAAGGCCATCGCCCGGTGCGTCGCCACGGCCTCGGCCTCGGTCGAGCGGCGTCGTCGCGTGAAAGCGCGGCCCGACATCGCCTCGCTGCAGCGCGTCGTTGACCGCGGCATCGATCAGGACCGGGTCCTCGCAGTGGACCTCGAGCATGCCGCCGCGGCCGCCGAGCGTCCGCATCGCCTCGAAGATCGCGGCATCGCCGAGCCGGAAGTCGAACACCATGAACGCCTTGGCGGTTGGCACACCGGCTTCGACCATCGCCGGCAGCTCCGCGATCGGGTCGTCCATCCCGCCGAGGATCGCCGGGCTGAGCGCGTAGTCGACGGCCGAGTCGGACGACGTGACCCGCCGGAACTCGTCGATGCCGGCAATGATCGAGCGATGGGCCGCGGGCGACGACCCGGTCCCGGGGTTGTTGAACGCGAGGAACGTCGTCGTCCCGCCGAACGCGGCAGCCACGGAGTCCTGGAAGAAGCGGTCCGGCGTCGTCGTCGCTCGCGACGCGGGTGTGGGTGTGGACGTCGATGCAGCCGGGGAGGACGAGCAGGCCGCTGGCATCGACGACCTCGCGTCGCCCCTGCCGGAGGCGCCGGACAGGTCGGCTTCGACGCCGTCGATCGACCCGCGCGAACGGCAACATCGGCCCGGCGCGAGCCGGTCGCTGTCACGACCGTCCCACCCAGGATCAGCAGATCGGGTCCGGAACCCTCGATGGGAGGCACAGCCGAAGAGTACGGCGTCAGGGCCCGACAGCGGCCCTCAGTGCGATATCGAGCGTCGGGTCGCGGTCCGAGAAGTAGTCGTCGGACGAGTAGGGGACCGCGATGTCGGGCTCGATCGTGATCCGCGGATCGTCGGGCGTGCTCTTCTGGTGGTAGGTCGACGCGATGTACACGTCCAGACCGATCGTCCGCAGCGGCGTTCGCCGGACGTCGCCGTACATGTTCGGGCTGCTGCCCATGTCCTCGCCGACGAAGACCGCACCCGTCTTCGCCTCGACCTCGGTCGCGAAATTGCCCGCCGCGGAGAACGTCAACCGACCGATCAGGACGATGAGCCGGCCGGGCCGATCGATCGACGGGTCCTGGAGCGCCGCGAGGAGCTGCCCGTAGCGGTGGTTGTCGCCGCCGCCGTTGTTGCGCAGGTCGACGACGACGCGCTCGACGCCGCCCTCTGCGACCCGGGCGAGGACCTCGTCCGGCACCGACCCTGTCGACATGACCTCGTTGTACTGGAGGTAGAGCGTCTTCGACTCCTCGAGGAATCGCCACCAGATCCGTTCGTCCTGGTCGTGGAGCCACATGACATCTCGCGTCGGCAGGATGAGCGGAAGGGCATTGGTCCAGACGACGTCATCCGCCGCCGGTGATCGGCTCGACCGTCACGTCGCGGGCGGTCCCATCGCGGTCGACGACCGAGAACACGGCGGGTCCGACACGCTCGATGACACCGACACCCGCCAGGAGCTCGCTCTGGCGCATGTACAGCGGGCCGTACGCGAGCAGATTCGACGGGTTGTCGCGCGGCGCCATCGGCTCGGCGAGCGCCATTACCTCGTCGATCGGCTTGCCGGCGACGGCCGTGACCCGCGACCCGATGAGGTCCTCGTACGGCGCGCGCGCCGTCGTGATGACGAGTCCATCGCTGAACTTCCAGAAGCGGAGCGGGTAGGCGTGGGTCCCGTCGTCCGGCAGGAACGGGAAGATGCCAGTGTGGCCGTCGCGCCCGTTCCAGCCAGGCATGGCGGCGAGTCGCGTGATCCCGGCCAGTGCCTGGTCGTCATTCAGCTTCGGGATCTGGGCTGCGAGGTCGTCCGCGGCGGCGCGGTATGTGGCCTTGTCGATGCCGTGGTACGGGTTCGGGTGGATCCGCTCGCGCTCCGAGAGGAGCGTGTCGATCGCGATCTGCCAGGCCTCGTCGCGCGTCGGCGACGCCGAGGGCGCAACCGTCGAAGCGGGCAGGGAGCTGGACCCCGAGGCGGTTGGCGAGGGAGCGGACACCGGACTGGCAACCGATCCGCCACAGGCGGTGACGACGAGGGCGATGGCCACCACGAACGCGCGGGCGGACCTTCGGGCCGGCGTCATGCCGTCGCCTCGACGCTGTCCGTGGCAAGGTCCGCGGCCGCTCGATCTGCCGCGCGCCCGATCGAGGCCAGGACGTCGGTCGCCTCCGTCTCGTCGACCTCCAGCGCGGCCATGAACCGGCTGTCGGCCTCGGCGAACGCACGACTCGCCCTGGCGTGGGCGGCCAGACCATCGGCGGTCAGGCGCAGCCGATACGAGCGGCGATCCGACGCGACGATCTCTCGCTCGACGTGGCCGCGCTCGAGCATCGCCCGAACGTAGTGCGACATCGTCGTCGGTGGCATGCCGACGCGGCGGGCGAGGTCGGTCGGGGCGTGGGGGCCCTCGTCGAACAGAACGCTGTAGACGGCGTAGTCGTCGGGGCTGAGGCCGCAGTCCGCCATCGCCCGGACGACGAGCGTCCTGACCCGCTGCTCCGTCGCGAAGAGGTGGAAGAGGAGCGAGAGCCTGGAACCCGGATGGCGCTGCATGGGGAGATACTACCACATGGTAGTATCTCCGTGCGGATCAGCCTCGGCCCGCTCCGCCGCGACGCCCGAATTCCATCAGTCGCCCTCCCGGATCGAGATGTCCTGGGCGCCTTCCCAGAGGCAGCGCCGGCCCATCTCCCGCAGGCGATCGGCCCAGCCATCGTCGGGTTCGACGCTGGCGAAGTGGTTCGCGGCTAGCTGGCCGACCTTCGACGCGGTCGTGCAGCCACCGTACGGAAAGAAGATCTCGCACTCGCTGATGCCGCCCGGATAGATCGCGAGCTGGCCCGGCGCCGGATGCGAAGTGTGGTTCTCGTAGTCGAGGCCCGGCCGGAAGTCGCCGAACGGGATCCACGTCGACTCGCCGGTCCAGCGGCAGTGGATGAGCTTCGCCTCGAGCGGCAGCAGCCGCCTGATCGCGGCGATCGTTCGGGGGGCCGCTGGCTCCCACCGAGCGGTAAAGTTCAGGTCGCCGACACGGATCTGCAGATCAGCCATGAATCGGAGGATAGCGTTGGCCGAAGTCCCCGGACAGCCCCAACTCGCGGCCGTCCCGCCGGCGCGACCGACGATCTCGACGCACGTCCTCGACACCGAGGCGGGAATGCCGGCCGAAGGCATCCGCGTTGCCCTGTACCGGCTGGACGTCGCGGCCGAGCCGATCCGGATGACCCAGGCCCTGACGGACTCGGACGGGCGTGTCCGCGATCTCCTCGAGCGACCGCTGACGGCAGGCGAGTATCGGCTCGAATTCGACCTCGTCGGCGGGGAGGACGGGGAGGATCCGTTCTTCACGCGGCTGGCCGTCGACCTGTCGATCACCGACGTCGGCCGGAGCTACCACGTGCCGCTGCTCCTCGCGCCGTACTCGATGACGACGTACCGAGGCAGCTGATGGAGATCGCGGAATTGGACGCCATGCCGAAGGCGGAGTTCGTCGTCGCGGTTGCGCCGCTCTTCGAAGGCGCGCCGCATTTTCTTGACCGACTCGCCGGCGCGCGACCGCTCGGCGACCCCGACGAGCTCTTTCGTCGGGCAAGTGCCATCGCCATGTCGATGCCCGAAAGTGAGCAGATCGAACTGATCGACGCCCATCCGCGGCTCGGGGCGCCGCCGGCAGTCGGTCTCGTCGCTGTCGTACCGCGAGCAGGGCTACGACCGAGAAACGACCGAGGCGATCGCCGATCTCGACCGGCTCAACGCCCTCTACGAAGCCAAGTTCGGCTTCCGGTTCTGCGTGTTCGTCGCCGGCCGATCGCGGCCTGAACTGGTGCCGGTGCTCGAGGCCGCGCTCGAGGCGGAGCGGGCCGCGGAGATCAGGCGCGCTCTCGGTGACGTGATTGCGATCGCCCGCGATCGCTATCGGGTGCTCGCGGGCGCGACGAGGGACGTCGCGTGACCGACCCCGCGCCCGAGGTCGAGCTGGGCGGCAACCGCTACGGCAAGTCGGCGATCCGCCTCGTCAAGATCGTCCGCGGCGCAGACGGCCACGCCGTTCGCGATCTGACCGTCGCGATCTCGCTCGAGGGCGACTTCGCGAGCTCCTACGTCGACGGCGACAACTCGCTCGTCGTCGCGACGGACACGATGAAGAACACGGTCTACGCGTTCGCCCGGGAGCACCTGACCGGGGCGGTCGAGGCGTTCGGGTCAGTGCTCGCTCGCCACTTCCTCGCGATCCCCCAGGTCGAGCAGGCGACGGTCTCGATCGAGGAGCACGCGTGGCGCCCGATCAACGACCCGCCCGATGCCTTTACGCGCGATCGCTCGTCGACGCGAACCGCGGTCGTGACCGCCACGCCCGACGAGATCACCGTCGACGCCGGGATCGCCGACCTGACGCTGATGAAGACCACGAAGTCGGCGTTCTCAGGCTTCCCGCGCGACAAGTACACGACGCTGCCCGACACCGACGACCGAATCATGGCGACGAAGCTCACCGCCACCTGGCGGTACGTCGACGAGACCGAATACGAGGCGTCGTTCGAGGGGATCGTGCGGACGCTGCTTGACGAGTTCGCCGCGCACGAGAGCGCGTCGGTGCAGCACTCGATCTGGATCATCGGCCGGGCGATCGTCGAGCGTCATCCGGAGGTCGCCGAGATCACGATGACGCTGCCGAACCTCCACCACTGGCTGGCCGACCTCTCGCCCTTCGGCCAGCCGAACGACCGCGAGATCTTCATCGCCACGACCGAACCCCACGGGCTGATCCAGGCGACGGTGCGGCGAGGGGAGTGAGAGGCCCGGCCTCGCACTCGCCAAGGTGCTCCGATATCGCACCCCGCGCCAGCTCACTCCTATCGCGCCCTGTCTTCCGATTCCGATTCCGATTCGGAGGATCGGCGGAACGGGAGTGATTCGCACGGCGTTCGATTTCGGACGATCCGAACCTCGTGACACGCTAGCTGTCACGACCGCCCCCGAGGATCCGGGGCATGGAAGCACGAATCGTCCAGCTCCCGACCAACGAGGTCCACGTCGACGCGGACCGAATCGTGATCGAGCGCCTCGTCGTCCGCGACGCCGGACTGGCAGCGCTCCTCGCGGAGCGGCCCGTCGATGAGCGGCCGGCGTTCGTCGAGCGCGCGCTGAAGATCGGCCTCCTCGCGCTCCAGGACGCCGGCGTCACCGTGAACGTCGACGTCGTCCGGACGGAGTTCGAGAAGCTGATCCGGCAGTCGGAGCAGGTCAACGTCCGGGCCGCGGAGGCGCTCGACCAGACGCTCCGCTCCAACTTCGCCGATGGCGACGGGCGCCTGCCTCGGACCCTCGAGAAGTTCCTCGGCGACAAGGGCGCCCTCCGCGCGTACGTGGGCGAGCTGTTCGACGAGACGAAGCGCGACAGCGCGATCGGGCGGATGCGGACGCTGCTCGGGACCTACTTCGACGGCGACGCGTCGAAGCTCGCCGTCCTCCTGGATCCCACGCGCCAGAACTCCCCCATGCATCAGTTCCGGGTCGAAATCACGCGCGAGTTCGACCGATTGAACGAGCGGCTGACGGCAATCGAGGCCGCGGCAGCCGCCCGAGGGGCCGAACGGGCCAGGTCGTCGGCCAAGGGGGCCGACTTCGAGGATCTCCTCGAAGCGATGCTTGCCGACCTGGCTCGCGGCTCCGGCGACCTGCTCGACCGCACCGGCGGCGAGGCCGGCGGGGTCATGCGCTCGAAGAAGGGCGACTTCGTCGTCACCCTGAATCCGGCGCAGACCGGAGGCGCCGAGGTGCGGATCGTCGTCGAGGCGAAGGATCGGGCGATGTCCGGTCGAGCGATGCGCGACGAGCTCAAGCGAGGCCAAGGAGAATCGCTCGGCGGCGGTCGGGCTCGTGGTCTTCAGTCCGGCCCATGCGCCGTCGGGGATTGCCCCGTTCGACGTCCGAGCCGGCGACGTCTACTGCGTCATCGATCCGGCGGCTCCGGACCAGGCGACGCTCGAGGCCGCGGTGCGACTGGCGCGGCTGATGGCCATCGCCAGTCTCCGGGAGCAGGCGACGGAGATCGACGGCGACGCGATCCGCGATGCCCTGGCGGCGGTCCGCGCAGAGCTCGACGCGATCAAGGGCATCAAGTCGACGCTGACGTCGATCGCGAACGAACACTGCCAGCATCCAGGGCTGTCTCGATCGGCTCCGCGAGGCAATCCTCGCGCGGATCGGTGAAGCGGAGGCAGAGATCAAGGCGGCCAGCGCCATTTGAGCGTGACCCTGGGCAGTGCCAGCGGGTCTGGTGTGGTCGGGACTGGTGAGCCATGGCCGACCGGGACCACCGGGTCCTAGGTCGGGGCAGGACTTGCCATGAGGCTTACGGTAGAGCGGAAGGTGCCGTCACCTGGTGCGTCCCGCGCGCCTCCGTCAATGCCCCATCGAGCCGGAGACTCCGCCAATGCGCCGCCACGTTGCCACGTTCGTGGCCGCCGCCCTTCTCCTGGCGATCGCCGGCCCCGTCTCCGCCGGCGATCCGGCGCCGGCTCGCGCGTTGGCTGAGCGGGGCACCACCACAACCGGTGCCCGGGCGTCGACCGCTGCCGACCCGACCGGTCGGTGGATCGTCGTCTACAAGAACGGCACGAACGTCGTCCGAACGAGCGCCCGGCTCGCGAAGGCCGGCGGCTTCACCCCCGACCGTACGTTCACCAGCGCATTCCGCGGCCTCACGGCCAAGCTGAGTCCGCGCCAGGTGACGCGCCTCCGCAGGGATGCCGCGGTCCTCGCCGTCGTCCCGGACGAGAAGATCGAGCTCGCTGGCACCACCCAGCTCGTCCCGACCGGGATCAATCGCATCAACGGTCGATTGTCCGGGGCCGCGAAGATCGACGGCGTCGATCAGCGCGTCGACGCCGACGTCGCGGTCGTCGACACGGGCATCGCCACCGTGGCCGATCTCAACGTCGCCGGCGGCTACAACTGCTCCACCTCGAATCGTGCGCTGTGGCGCGATGTTCACGGCCACGGGACGCACGTCGCCGGGACCGTCGGTGCCATCGACAACGGCAGCGGCGTGGTCGGGGTCGCTCCGGGCGTTCGCCTGTGGGCGGTGAAGATCCTCGACGACAACGGGTCCGGCCTGCTCTCCTGGTACGTCTGCGGCCTCGACTGGATCGCCGCCCAGCGCGACCCGGTCGATCCGACCAAACCGATGATCGAGTCGGTCAACATGAGCGTCACGAAGTGGGGCCAGGACGATCACGACTGCGGGAACACGATCGACGACATCCTCCACATGGCCATCTGCCGCGTCGTTGCAGGCGGCATCACCGTCGTCGCGGCGGCCGCGAACGACAGCGGCAGCGCAGCGGCCCGGGTGCCCGCGGCCTACAACGAGGTGATCACCGTCTCGGCGCTTGCCGACACGGACGGCAAGCCCGGCGCTCTCGGTGGGCCCCGGTGCTTCTCGTGGGGCTCCTACGACGATGACGACTCGTTCGCGAACTTCAGCAACTTCGGGTCGGACGTCGACATCATCGCTCCCGGGAAATGCATCTGGTCGACGGTCCCCGGAGGCCTCTTTGGGTACATGTCCGGCACGTCGATGGCGGCGCCCCACGTCGCCGGCGCGGCGGCCCTCCTCAAGACCATGAAGCCGAAACTGACGCCCGCCGAGGTCAAGAAGGGGCTCCAGGACCTCGGCACGCTCAACTGGAAGATCACGAGCGACCCCGACGCGTTCCACGAGAAGCTCCTGGACGTGTCGCGGATTGCGCCGCGCGGTGTCTCGGTGGCCGGAGCCGACGGAGGCTAGCTCGCCGTACGGGCAGCCGTTCCAGGCGAGGTCGGTTGCCCTTCCACGCTATAGTCACGTCCGGCCGGCCGCACGAGAGGAGACGCCGTGGCGCGAGCGATGTGGAAGGGAGCGATCCAGTTCGGGCTGGTGACGATCCCCGTCAAGCTCTATCTGGCGACGGAGTCGAGCTACCAGGTCCGCTTCAACATGCTCCACGAGAAGGACCTCTCGCGGATCCAGATGAAGACGTACTGCCCCGTCGACGATGACGTCATCTCCCGCTCCGACACGGTCAAGGGCTACGAATACGCGCCCGACAAGTACGTCGTGATCACCGACGAGGACCTGGAGAAGGTCCCGCTCAAGACCGTCCGCTCGATCGAGATCGAGCAGTTCACGAAGGCCGATCGCGACGACACCAACACGAAGTTCGTGAAGCAGGCCTACTACATCGAGCCCGACAAGATCGGCCGGAAGGCCTTCTACCTGCTCAAGTCGGTCCTCCAGGAGGAGGGCCTCACGGCGATCTGCAAGGTCGTGATCAAGGACCGCGAAGCGCTCGCCTCGCTCGATCCGTTCGCCGACACGATGCTCCTCACGACCCTCCACTGGCCCGATGAGATCCGCTCGACGAAGGACCTCGACCTGCCCGAGGAGGAGCCCGACTTCAAGCCGGCCGAGCTCGCGATGGCCAAGCAGCTCGTTTCGGCGATGACCGGCGAGTTCGAGCCCGAGAAGTACCACGATGAGTACCGCGAGGCGCTCATGAAGGTCATCGAGGCCAAGATGGAGGGCCACGAAGCGGTCGTGCCGGAGCCCGTCGAGGAGACCGGCAACCTCATCGACCTCATGGCCGCCCTCGAGGCCTCGGTCAAGGCGACGAAGGCCGCCCGCGACGACACGCCGGTGTCGGTCGCCGATGCGAAGAAGGCCCGGGCCAGCCGATCAGCCGAAGCCGACGAGAAGCCGGCTGCGAAGAAAACCGCGTCACGCCGATCGGGCAAGGCCGCCGACGCCGACGAAGCCGAGGAGCCGGCCGCCGCGGCAGGTGGGCGAAGCCGCCGTCGCAAGAGCGCCTAGGCCCAGGCGAATGACGATCGCCCGCGCCTCCCGGGCATGAGCCCGACGAAGCGTCGGGCTGCCGCGCCAGCGGCGAAAACCGCGACGAGCAGTGGCTCCGCGCCGCTCGAGCGATACTGGAAGAAGCGCGACTTCGCGAAGACGCCGGAACCGGCCGGTGAGCCGGGCAAGCCAGCGGCGAGCGGGTCGAAGGGCGGCCGCTTCGTCGTCCAGCGCCACCGCGCGACGCGCCTCCACTACGACTTCCGGCTCGAGGTCGATGGCGTCCTCCCGAGCTGGGCGATCCCCAAGGGCCCGACCCTCGACCCGAAGATCCGCCGGATGGCCGTCCACGTCGAGGATCACCCGCTCGAGTACTTCGACTTCGAGGGCGTCATCCCGAAGGCCCAGTACGGCGCCGGCGACGTCATCGTCTGGGACTGGGGCACCTACATCCCGGAAGCCGAGACGCCCGACCCGAAGCAGGCGATCGAGGACGGCGAGCTGAAGTTCGAGCTCAACGGCCAGAAGGTGAAGGGGCGCTTCACGCTCGTGCGCACGAGCCGCCGGCCGGGCTCCGCGCCGACGACGGCCTTCGAGGACGACTCGGAGCAGTGGCTGCTCATCAAGAAGCGAGATGCGGCCGCCGTCGACGGCTGGGACCCGGAGGAGCACCCCCAGTCGGTCAAGACGGGCCGGACGAACGACGAGGTCAAGGAGAAGCGCGAGGCCCTGTGGGTCAGCGACAGGCCCGCCGCGACGGCCGAGATCGATCTCGCCGGGGCCGTCGAGGCGCCGTTCCCCGGCTTCATCCCGCCGATGCTCGCGACGCTCGCCTCCGGACCGTTCAGCGACCCCGACTGGCTCTTCGAGGTGAAGTGGGACGGCTACCGGCTCCAGGCGACGATCAACAACGGCGTCGTCAAGACATACACGCGCCGGGGTCTGGATGGCGCCACATACTTCCCCGGACTGCTCGCCCCGGCAAGCTGGATCGCCGCGGACCAGGCGATCGTCGACGGCGAGGTGGTTGCGCTCGACGAGAACGGTGCGCCCGACTTCGGCCTGCTGCAGGAGGCGATCAGCGGGTTTCGCGCGGGCGGGCGGGCTGGCGCCGCGGGCGGGTCGCGCCTCCGCTACCAGGCGTTCGACCTCCTCTATCTCGATGGCCGATCGCTCCTGCGCGTGCCGCTCGAGGATCGGAAGCGGCTGCTCCGGAGCGTGCTGCGGGAGACGCCACGGGTCCGCTTCGCGTCGCATGTCGAGGCCGACGGCGTGGCGTTCCACCAAGCCGCCAGCGAGCTGGGCCTCGAGGGGATCGTCGCCAAGCTGCGCCGCTCGCCGTACGAATCCGGGAAGGCGGTCGCCGGCCTGGCTGAAGATCAAGATCCGGCCCGAGCAGGAGCTCGTCATCGGTGGCTACACGCCCGGCGAGGGCAACGCCAAGGACCTCGGCGCGGTCGCCGTCGGGGTGTACGACGACGGTCATCTCAGGTTCGCCGGCAAGGTCGGGTCGGGGTTCAACGCCCGGACGCGCAAGGAGCTCCGCGGCCGGCTCGAGGCGCTGAAGACCGACGATCCACCCTTCGACCCGGCGCCCGAGCGGAAGGGCGAGCTGCGGAACGTCGTCTGGGTCAAGCCGGAGCTCGTCATCCGCGCCGAGCTGGGCGGGTGGACCCGGGAGGGCTACGTTCGCCAGACCTCGTTCAAGGGCATCGACGAGGGCCACGACCCCCGCGCGGTAGCGCGCGAGAACCCCGTCTCGGCGAAGGTGGCCGCCGCCAAGGCAGAGGCGATGGTGGCATCGGCCGACAAGGCAACAGCGGCTCAGGCCATGTCGACGTCCAAGCCCACGTCGGCCGCGAAGTCGAAGTCGAAGGCGGCGGCCAAGTCGACCGCGAAGGCTGCCACGTCGCCGGCGAAGGGCGGGCCGGCGAACCCAGCCTTCAAGGGCGCCAGCCCCGCTGAGCTCGACGCGCTCGCGAAACTGGAGAAGGAGGGCCTCTGGTCGGTCGGCGGGCGGGAGCTCAAGCTCACGAACCTCGACAAGGTGCTGTTCCCGCCGATCGACGGCTCCGGCGAGCCGCCGATCACGAAGCGCGAGCTGATCGCCTATTTCGGCCGAATCGCGCCGGCGATGCTGCCGCACCTCGCCGAGCGGCCGCTCAACCTCAACAGGTTCCCCAACGGCGTCGGCGGCCCGAGCTTCTGGCAGAAGGACATCCCCTCGACCGCGCCCGACTGGCTGCGGCGCTGGAAGGAGGTCGGCGTCGACGCCCGCAAGGCGAACACCCACCTCATCGCCGAGGAGGTCGCCGCGCTGTGCTGGCTCGGCAACCAGGCGGCGTTCGAGGTCCATGCCTGGACCGGGCGACTGCCCGACGTCGAGCGGCCCACGTTCGCCCTCGTCGACATCGATCCCGGCGAGAAGACGACCTGGGACGAGACGCTCGAGCTGGCGCGGCTCTATCGCGCGGCGTTCGAGCACCTCGGGGTCCGCGCCTACCCCAAGTTGACGGGCAAACGCGGCATCCAGGCGTGGCTGCCGATCGTCCCGAAGTACAGCTTCCACGACACGAGCGACTGGGTGGAGCGGCTGTCGCGGGCGGTCGGGGCGATGGTGCCGGACATCGTGTCCTGGGAGTGGAGTGTCTCCCAGCGAAAGGGCAAGGCGCGGCTCGACTACACCCAGAACACCTACATCAAGACGCTCGTCGCGCCGTACGCCGTTCGGCCGGTGCCAGGCGCCGCGGTCTCCGCGCCGATCGCCTGGTCGGAGCTCGACGACCCGTCGCTCCGCCCCAACTCATTCACGATCCGCAATGTCGTCGAGCGCGTGGCCAAGCTAGGCGATCTGTTCGCCGGGGCCCAGACGGACGCCCAGGAGCTGCCGAAGCTCTGAGTTGCGCCGCGTCCCGAGGCGCTGCGGGCTGCGCCCGGCAGCTACCGCCAGGCGCGGGCGTCGCCCGGCGAGAACGGGGCGAGGAAGTAGCCGAGGAGCGGCTCGCCGGTCGACGAGGCGAGGCTCGTCGGGCGGAGCGCCTCGTCGAGGCGCAAGTCGGCGGTCACGTTGTCGTTGTCGGGCCAGTTCGGGTCGTAGATGCGGAGGGTCACCCCCCGCCCGTCTTCAGCGTAGCCGTAGGCGATCACCTGGTGATTACCCGTGAGTCTGAAGGGGTTCTTGCCCGCGACCCGGATCAGCCCGAGCATCGCCACGCGGCCCTCGTCGATCTCGCGCCGGATCTTGGGCCACTCGCGATCGAACGTCGCCTTGATCCGGTCGGTGCCGAGCGACCCCCCGAACGCCGAGCGGCGATAGAACTGCAGCGGCAGCCGCATCCAGTCGAGCGACTGGACCTGGCGCCGGACGATCGACTTGAACCGCGGCGAGCCGTTGACCGGCGGCTCGCGATCGGGCGGCACGGCGATGTTCGCTTCGAACAGGTCCCGGACCGTGAAGCACATCCCGCCGCACAGCCCCGCGGACGCGTCGCCGATGCCGATCCAGCGCGGGTCGAGCGGCCCGAACCGGACCGTCGGGCCCGGCGGGTAGCGATTGGCGAAATGGAGGCCGTGGCGGCTCGGCAGGAAGCCCGGGAACGGCGTTTTCGCTCATGGGCACAGAGTAATTCGTTCGTCGAGCGGCTGAGCGGCGGCTCGCCGCTGAAACCTTCGCCGGGTTCCGTGTCTCAAGGGGGAAGTGGGCGCCTCATCCGCCCCTCAGCCCTGACCCGCCAGCCATGACCGGAGGAATTCCACCCCGTGCGTAGGATCATCATCGCCGCCCTCGGCCTCACGCTCACGACCGCCGCCTGCGGAACGTCGTCGGCCGCCGCTCCGACCTGGACGTTTGCACCCACGGTGGCAGCGGCGCCAGCGACCGACGACCCGGTGGCGACGCCTACGCCGACGCCGACCGTTCAGCCGGAAACGCTGTCTGCGGCAACCAACGCGAGTCGACGACCGACGCGGGATCCGGTGCCAATGGGGGATCGGCCACCGCCGCACCCTCGGCCGCTGCGGTCCGGATCGCAAACTTCGACTTCACGCCAGCGACCGTGACCATCCGGGCCGGCGGGAAGGTGACGTGGACCAACACCGACGGCGACCGGCACAGCATTCTGCTCGACGGATCGGAGAGCCCGCGGCTCGACCAGAACGCGACCTTCAGCCAGGTGTTTCCGTCGGCCGGACGGTTCGCCTATGTCTGCGGCATCCACTCATCGATGCGTGGCGAAGTCGTCGTTGTTGATGCCGGCTCGCCCGCCGCACCGGCCGGGGATCCGGATTCGTCGACGCAGCACGACCATCACTCCGGGCGGTACCGCGGCACCCGAACCCAACCGCTGCGCCGACAGCCAGCCCCGACGACCACGGCGGCGACGACGAGGCCGGCGACGATCGTGGCGGCGACGACCACAGCGGGCAGGTGGCGGCGGCGATGACGACGACGGAGACGAGGATCACTCCGGCCCTGGCGGAGGCGGGTCAGGCCACGGCTGATCGCGCGCGTCAGGCCTCGGACTCGAGCCACTCCTTGACCGCTGCAGCCGCGGCCGGCGCCTCTGCCTCGATCCGGGACCGGGCCATCCCCTCGACGAACCTGAGCATCCCGCCGAGCTTGATCGTCGTTTCGAAGTGAACGCGGCAGGACGCATCGGTGAGCGGTGTGACCACGACGCGTGCCGTGATGTCGGCCGGTCCCGCCTTCGCCGCGAGTCCGATCCGTTCCGGCCGCGCGAACTCCGTGATCGTTCCGTCCGCGTCGGTTCGCTGCCCGGCCGCCTCGGCCACGATGCGGGCAGTGCTGCCGGCATCGATCGGACCCGGTGAGGTCAGCCCGGCCTCGACGATGGCCGGCTGCCAGCGCGGCAGATCCTCGATCCGAGTAAGGCGTTCGAAGACCTCGGCGGCCGGGCGGGCGACGTCGATCTCGCGCTCGACGCGGATCACGGAGCTGGAGGCGGCCGAACCGGTGACGCTGACGCGGACGATCCCCGGCGGCACGCCCGCACCCGCCAGCGATACCCCCTTCGGGCTGACGACATCGAGAAGCAGCAGGTAGTCGCCCGGCGCGGTCGGCGCCGTCAGGACGAGGTCGACCGCCGCCGACGCTCCGGGCGCGAGACCCGCCGGCAGCGCGGCGACACGTTCGCTGGCGGGCGAGCCGTCGGCCGGTCCGGACAGGCTGACCCAGCGGGCTACGAGTGTGGCGCGAGCAGGCGCCTTCTCGACGCGGGCGATGTCCGGTTTGGCCGCCTTGGTGCCCCATGCGGCGGCTCCGAGGTTCGTGACGCCGACATGCAGCTTGAACGTATCGCCCGCGTAGGCATAGACGGCGGTCGGAGCCTGGTATCGGGCGCCGAGCTTGCCGGTGACGCGGACGATGAGCGCCGGCATGAGCGCCTGGGTCGCCGCGTCATACGCGACACCGTCGCTGCCATGGATCGTCCCGACGAGCCGGTACAGCCCGGGCTTCGTCGGCACGGTGACCGGGACCGAGATTCCGCCATCGGTCCGCGTCGCCGCGACTGGCGCAACCACCTCGCCGATCACTTCCGGTGTGACGAGGTCGACCGGAGCCGGAGCCGGAGCCGGCGCCGGGTTCGCCGACGCTCCGGGGCTCGCTGCCGGCGCGGGTGTGGCAGGAGCGGGCGCGCCCGGGACGGTGGCCGCCGGATCCGTGAGCGAGTCCCAGCGGACCGCGACCATGATCCCGGCGGGCAGGAGCGGACGGATCGCTGGCGCCGACGCGGAACGTGAAGCTCGTGGTCGCTCCCGCGTTCGGCGGTGCCGCGAGGTCGGGGGCGTCGAACTCCATGCCGAGACCCGCGAGAGTCGGCTCGAGCGGCGGAAGATCGCGCCCGATCGGGCTGCGAGTCGCGCCGGCGAGGGTATTGGCCGCGGCCAGGCCGTCGCGCAGGACGATCGATCGGTAGAAGCCCGAGCTCGGCTGGGTCGGGTCCATCTGGGCGGTGTAGCCCGGACTGCGGAGGCTGTCGAAGCGGAGCAGGTGGCCGTGATAGGTGGGCGAGTCGCGCCAGATCCGATCGATCGTGCTCTTGCCGGCGAGGATCGAGCGGACGTAATAGGCGGGCCCCATGTGGCCCTCGGCGATGACCGCGGCGGCACCGGCCTTGATGAACCCGGCCGCGTAATTGTCGACGCGCTGCTGGCCCATCTCGAGCGTGCCTTCGGGCAGCCCGGGCTCAGAGTTTCCGCTCGCGTAGCAGAGATGGCTGAGGACCACGACGGCGTCCTTGGCGAGCTCGATCTCCTTGCTGATCCGGCCCTCGCCGAAGTACTGATGCGTGTCCCCGGCTCCCGCGTGGGGGTTGAGCCCGAAGCCGTTCTGCGTCGTCGGCGTCAACTCGTTGCGGTACCTGCTCGGCCAACCGTTGCCGTGGCCGAGGTACACGACGATCGAGGCGCCGTTGAGCGCCTTCTTCACCGCCGGCCAGGTCGCATCGGGCGAGAAGACGCGGACGACATTCGGGGTGAACTTGAGGGCCGCGGCCGCGGCCTCGTTGCCAAGCTTCCGGTAGCTATCGGTCTTCGCGCCAACCGGGCCGACGATGATCGCCACCTTCGGGGCAACGCGCTGCGGGCCGGCCGCAGATGCCGGACCAATCGGTCCGATGGCCATCAACGCCAGCAGCGCGACGAGAACGATGACCGAGGCGCGCTTCATCTACCGGAGACTCCCCTCAAGTCGGCAGAAGGTATCGCGTTCGCTAGGCCGTGACCATACCTGTGGCCCGTTATGTTTCCGTTATTCGGCCCTTCTCCGGCCCTGCACGAAACTGGCCGGTGCGTCGTGTCGACAATTGGGCCTCTCGCACGCCCTGGGCGTATCGTTGACGCTGTCATGACCGACCAACCACATCGATATGCGTCTCTCGGAATCGAGCCCGTCAAGACGATCGGCCGCGACGAGTTGAAGGCCAAGCTCGACGCCGGCGATCCGTTCAAGCTCGTCATGGCCCTCAATCGATGGGCCTATGACGCGAAACGGATCCCGGGCTCGCTCCATTTCGATTCGCCCGAGGCCCTCTACGCGGCTCTCAAGCCCGACGACGAGATCGTCGTCTACTGCTCCCAGGTCAATTGCCTGTCGAGCGTCGCGATGTACCGCGATCTCGTGCGGCGCGGCTACCGCAACGTCCGGCGCTACGCGGGCGGCCTGCTCGATTGGGAAGATGCGGGCCTGCCGCTCGAAGGCGAATTCGTGGAGGCGAAGGCATGACGGCCGGCGGCAGCCCGCGGGGCGTGGCGGATGTCGACGCCATCGAGTCGGAACGGACCCGCTGGTACGAGCTGATGGGGCTGGTTCGCGCGCTCAGCCCCGCGGAGTGCCTGGAACCCGGTTACTACCGCGACCCGGCGTGGTCCGTGCGCGATCTGCTCGGCCACGTGGGGACGTGGCTCGCCGAGGCGGAGGTTCAGCTCCAGCAGATCAACGCCGGAACCTACGAGGGCCACGACGTCGACATCGACGCGCTGAACGCCGAGTTCCTCGAAGCGATGCGGGATCAGCCGTGGGACGTCGCGTCGGTCCAGGCCCATGCCGGCCGAACGCGGATGCTCCAGGAGTGGCAGGGCCTGACGGCGCCTGACGACGAAGCAACGTGGTGGATCCGCAAATCCGGCGCCGATCACTACGAGGAGCATCTCGATCGGTTGCGCGCCTGGGTCGAGGAGCTCGTCAGCCGGCGCTAGATGGAGCAGAGCTTTCCTGCGTCGGGCGCGCAGTACTCGACCCGCCCGCCGATCATCGTCATCGCCACGCTCACGGCCGGGAGGTCCGGGGCCGCGACGCTCCGCGGGTCCGCGCTCAGCACCACCAGGTCGGCGAGCTTGCCGACGGTCACCGTTCCCTTTCGGTCCTCCTCGAAGGTTGCGTAGGCACCGGCCCGGGTGATGAGATCGAGCCCTTGCTCGACCGACAGCGCCTGGTCGGCCAGCCACGCCGGCGGCGCGCCTGCCTCCGTGCCGACCCGGGTCACGCAGTCTGACAATGCCTTCATCGCTGCCCCGGATCTGCCGTTCAGGTCGTCGCGAATGGCCCATGGAAAATCGGTGCTGCCGACCGCGGGCACGCCGGCCTCCAGCAGATCCCGCCATCGTCCGGCCCACGCGAGTCGATCCGGCCCCAAGGTCGCTTCCTCTTCGGCGGCCCAGTCGGCACTCATGAACGGGAGCTGCAGCGACGCGATGATCGACAGGTCACGCATCCGCCGGACCTGGTCGTCGCGAAGCACCAGGGCGTGCTCTATGCGGTGGCGGTGCGCGTCGTTGTCGGCGCCCGCCAGGGCGGTCTCGTAGGCATCCAGGACCATGTCGTGAGCCGCATCCCCGCAGGTGTGGGTGGCCAGCTGCCAGCCGTCGTCGTGGAGTGACCGGGCGAGGTCCGTGAATTCCTCCGCCGTCCAGTAGACGTCACCGAGAAAGCCCGGCGCGTCAGCGTGCGCCTCGGTCAGGAGCATCTTCGCCGGCGCGGCTCGGTCGGCGAAGAGCTTGAGGCCACCGATCCGCAGGCGAGGGCTGAACTCCTGCCGCGGCCGGTAGTCACCGAACCAGACGCCAAACTTCTGCTCGAGATAGTTCACCGGCAGGTAGCAATTGACCCGGAGCGGCAACTGCCCCGCGTCATCGAGGGCACGGAGTTCATCCAGGCGGTCCTGGTTGACGAAGAGCTCGGAGATGCTCGTCCAGCCACCGGCCAGGGCGTCCTGGATCGCCGCAGCGGCGGATTCGTAGCCGGTCACCTGTCGATCGCCGATCCGATGGCAATGGGCGTCGTTGAAGCCCGGCAAGCAGGACGCGTCCGCCGAGGTCGATGATCCTGGCGTCGGGATCGGCTGCCGCCCGGACGTCCGCCTCGTCACCGACGGCCACGAGGCTGTCGCCGGAGATCGCGACGGCACTCGCCGAGGGACGCTCCGGATCCATGGTGATGACGGTCGCGTTGCGGAACACCATGTCAGTTCGTGCGGCGGCTGGCTGTTCGGTCGCGGGCGGACGCCCCGACTCCGGCTCGGGCGTGCCCCCAAAGGAGCACGCCTCCAGGCCGGCGCTCGCGGCGACTGCCAGCGCGCCCCCGAGGAACTGCCGGCGCGAGAATCGCGTGGCGTCGGCGGACATCTGTCGCTCTGTCAGGCCAGTGCGGGAGCGGGCCTGTCCGCGCGAATGGCCGTCCATCCGAGGACGACCCAGCCGATCGAGAAGCTGAACAGACTGGCGATTCCGAGGCCCGCCACTACGGTCCCGGCGACCCCGCCCACGTTGCCGACCAGGCCGCTGAAGGCGACAACTATGACCGTGACGAGATACCCGGCAGCCGCCGCGAGGAAACCGGCAGCCGGGCGGGAGAGCGCGCGCGTGCGATACGTCGCGAGGGCGAAGAGGATGGTGCCAACGGCCGTGGCGATCAGGCCGATCATCGAGATCGACCATGGGTTGAGTCCCGCGACGACGGGCCCGTCGCCAAAGAATGGCGCTGAGACGATCCCGATGCACGCAACCGCCGTTCCGAACGCTGGCAGCGCAAACGCCGTCCAGATGAGGAGCGGGTGCGCCGAGCCTGGAAGGCACTGAGGCCGATCAGGGCGACGAGGAACGCAGCGAGTCCGGCGAGGATGAACGCTACGCCGGGAAACGGATCGTCCGATGCGTCGATCGAGGTGGCGACGAAGCCGGCCGGAAAGAGCACGCCACCGAGGATGGCGGCCGCGCCGCCGAGACGAAGAGACATCGTGAACATCCTTCCTTGTTTGATGGTGGCGTCGCGCCCACGCAGCCGAAGCTGCGCGTCGAGCGCGCCGAGCAGGATGTCCGCCACGTCGAAGGGTCCGAGCGGGCGCTCCTCGAGGATCGCCGCGAACTCGTCGCCGTAGCGGGCCCGCCAGCGGGCGGGGTAGAGGCGGATCAGGAGTCGATCTCATCGCGGGTCCCTGGCCGAGCTGTCGAAGGCCCATCTGGGCGAAATCCGACAAGCCGCGGAGCTGCTCCGCGAGATTCGACGCCCCGACCGCCGTGAGGCGATACGGACGCCGGCGATCGACGGGCGCGAGGGGCTCGATGAGGCCGCGCTCTTCGAGGCGAGCTAGCGCCGCGTACAGCGTGCCGGCACCCATCGGCCGGCCGGTGCCCTGCTCGACGTCCTGCATGATCGCGTAGCCATGCTTCGGGCCGTCGCTCAGGCTGACCAGGATGAGCAGCGACGGTTCGGCGAACCGTCCGAATTCGGGGATCTTGGGTTCCATCGGACTCCAACTCTTACGACTGTCGATATATCGATTGCCGATATATACGCCACGCGGCCACGCCGTGTCAAGAGGGGAGTTCGCGACGGTGAACCATAACCTTAACGTTAACGGCAAGGATGTGGTACAGTCGGGGGGTGAGCCACTTAGATGCGCCGGCCACAACCGTTGCGCCCCTCCTTCGAATCCAGGAAGTCGCCGCCGACGTTGGCCTGACGGCGCGGACGATCCGCTACTACGAAGAGCTCGGGCTACTGAAGCCGGCGGCCCGCTCCGAGGGCTCGTATCGCCTCTACGACCCGGACGATCTCGAGCGATTGCGGTTCATCAAGGGCCTCCGCGACGACGCCGGGTTCAGCCTGACCGAGATCGGCCAGCTCCTCGAGGACGAGGTCGCACGGGCCCGAAACCGTGAGCGGTTCCGCTCGACCACGGATCCGGTCGAGCGGCGGGCACTCATCGATGACGCGATGACGCGCGTCGACCGCCAGGTGGCGAGCCTGCGCCAGAAGATCGCGCGGCTCGAGGAGATGGTGAGCGAGGCCGAGGGACGGCGCGCCCACCTCGAGACCCATCGGGCGGAGATTGACGCCGGCCTCGAGCCCGCGCCGCACACCCACGGACCGAGCCCGATGACGATCCGTTTCCACGGCGTCCGCGCCTTCCGCCACCGCAACTACCGGCTGTTCTTCGCCGGTCAGCTCATCTCGCTCGTCGGGACGTGGATGCAGCAGGTCGCCCAGGCCTGGCTCGTCCTCCAGCTGACTCACGATCCGCTGTGGCTCGGCATCGTCGCCGTCGCCCAGTTCGCGCCGGTCATCGTCTTCGGGCTGTTCGGCGGGGTCATCGCCGATCACCTGCCGAAGCGCAAGACGCTCCTCGTCACCCAGTTCGTCGCGATGATCCTCGCGTTCATCCTGTTCGGCCTGACGGCCAGCGGCATCGTCCAGGTCTGGCACGTGATGATCCTGGCGTTCCTCCTCGGGATCAACAACGCCGTCGACATGCCGACCCGCCAGTCGTTCGCCGTCGAGATGGTCGGCCGCGAGGACATGACGAACGCGGTGGGGCTCAACGCCGCCCAGTTCAACGCGTCGCGCATCCTCGGCCCGGCCGTGGCAGGGCTGCTCATCGGCGCGTTCGACATCTCGATCGCGTTCCTCATCAACGCCGTCAGCTACCTCGCGGTCATCGCCGCGTACCTGGCGATGCGCGAGCACGAGCTCCGATCGGTGGAGTCGCTCCATCGCCCGACGTCCGTCCGGGCCGTCTTCGAAAACCTCGCGGAAGGCGCCCGCTACGTCCGCAACACGCCGCTCGTGCTGCTCGGGGTCGTGGTGGTCGGGCTCGCGGCGACCTTCGGGATGAACTTCCAGGTGCTCGTCCCGCCGCTCGCCGACAACGTCCTGCACGTCGGCGCGTCCGGCTTCGGCTTCCTGATGGCGGCGTCCGGCGTCGGCTCGACGATCGCGGCACTGAGCGTCGCGTTCCAGCGGCGAGTCGGTCCGGCACCGATCGTTGGCGGCGCCATCGCCCTCGGCCTGGGCTCGATCGTGCTCGCCCTCTCGACCTCCTACCCGCTGTCGCTGCTCGCGATGTTCATTGCGGGCGCCGGCGCGATTGCGATGGCGGTCACCGCGAACACGACGATCCAGATGGCCGTCCCGGACCAGCTCAGGGGCCGGGTGATGAGCGTCTACACGACGGTGTTCGCGGGATCCGTGCCGGCCGGCGGCCTGCTGATGGGCTTTCTCGCGTCGGCGTGGAGCGTTCCCGCGGCGCTGATGGTCGGTGCGCTGGTGACGCTGGCGATCGGGATCGCCTCGGCGTTCTGGCTTCGCCGCATCCGCCGCTCGGAACGGGCGGCCGGCGTCGCCTCGGCGGTGCCCGCAGCGGAGCGCGTCGCCGCAAGTGCGCCCGGCGCGTACCGGCGAGTCGCCGCTCACCGTCGCGCGGCGGCGCCAGCCCTAATCGACCAGGAGCGCGGCTTCCTCGGCGAACCGTTCCGCGGCGAGAACCATCGCGTCGACCGTGGCCTCGGGGAAGGCCAGCGCGAGGTGCTCGACGCCGAGCTTTTCGAACGCCTTGATCTCCGCGGCAATTTCCTCCGGCGAACCGCGGAGGGGGTACGACCGATCATTCGTTGCCCCGTGATGGACCCGGACTCGAGCCGACAGCGTCGGCATCGGCCGGCCGGCGGCTTCGGCCGCGGCGCGGATCACCGGAACGTTCTTGGCATAGGCCTCTGCCCCGATCGCCGATGAGTGGTAGCCATCGCCCAGTCGTCCCGCGCGTTGCAGCGCGGGCTCCGATCGGCCGCCGACGAGGATCGGCAGCGCCGCGCCCTGCGCCGGCAGGGGATTGAATACGAAGTCCTCGAGCGGATGGAAGCGACCGGCGAACGGTTCGGTCGAGCCGGACCAGAGGTGCCGCCAGAGCTCGATTGTCTCGTTCAGATACGCCCCACGCTGATGGAATCGGTCGGCCGCGCCGAGGTTGCTGAACTCCTTCTCGTTCCAGCCGACGCCGACGCCGGCGAGGACCCGGCCGTCGGTCAGCGCGTCGAGCGTCGCGAGCTCCTTGGCGAGGACGACCGCATTCCGCTGGGGGACGACGATCACGCTGGTCCCGAGCCGCAGCCGCGGGTAGCGCGCGCCGACCCAGGTGAGCGTCTGGATCGCGTCGTAGTTGATCCGATAGTCGGCCGCACGTGCGCTGTTGTCGACGAGCACGTGGTCCGTCGTCCAGACGGCTTCCCAGCCCAGCCTGTCGGCGACATCCGCGGCGGCCTCGATCGCCTCGCGGCTGGCAAGGTCGGTGAAGTTCGGCAGGCAGATCCCGTATCTCATCCGCGGATCGTAGCCGGACATGGCCACTTAGCCACCCGGGGACTACTAGGCCAGGTCGGAGACTGATCCAGGCGCCCGCGGTCGTTCGTTCGGGTTCACACAAGCACGATGCTGTCGCCTGGAGCGCGGGCTCTCTGCTCCTTGGGTGCTTGGATCGGGCCTAACAATCCCTGGGTGGATATCTGGCCAAACTTGCATGGCCAGAACGTTAGCGGTGGTCCGGGGGCCGAATTCGCGGGTGGCGGCCCCTAGGTTGAGCGTGGACTCCGCCAGTTGGCGCCGGAATCGCCCGAATAGCCCCGCGCAACTCCGCCAACGTTCTCCCGGCGCAAACCTGGCCAGATAGGCCGCGGATTCGGCCGCGGGACGCGCGGCGCCGGGATCGGGAAGCGGCCGATACCATTTCCCGCATGGCCAATCGCCTCGCCAACGAGACCAGCCCGTATCTCCTCCAGCACGCCCACAACCCAGTCGACTGGTATCCGTGGGGACCCGAGGCGCTGGCCCGGGCGCGCGACGAGAACAAGCCGATCTTCCTGAGCATCGGCTACGCGGCCTGCCACTGGTGCCACGTCATGGAGCGCGAGAGCTTCGAGGACGCGGCCACGGCCGAGGACCTGAATCGGGACTTCGTCGCGGTGAAGGTCGATCGCGAGGAGCGACCGGATCTCGACCAGGTCTACATGTCCGCGGTCCAGGCGATGACCGGCCAGGGCGGCTGGCCGATGAGCATGTTCCTGACGCCCGACGGCAAGCCGTTCTACGGCGGAACCTACTTCCCGCCGCAGCCGGCTCACGGGATGCCTGCGTTCCGGCAGGTCCTCGCGGGCGTCGCCCGAGCCTGGCGCGACGAGCCGCTCGAGGTCCTCGCCGCGGGCACGCGACTCGTCGATGCGCTGGTTCAGCAGCAGGCCGGGCCAACGTCCAGCGACGCGCCGACGCGGGCACTCCTCGACACGGCGACTGCCGCGATCGAGGCGAGCTTCGATGCCACGAACGGCGGGTGGGGAGGCGCTCCCAAGTTCCCGCAGCCGATGACGATCGAGTACCTGCTTCGGCGCGCGGCCACTACCGGTGACCCGCGTCCGCTCGCCGTCGCGCGGCGCAGTCTCGACGCGATGGCCGACGGCGGGATTCACGATCAGCTCGGCGGCGGGTTCCACCGCTACGCAACCGACGCGATCTGGCTCGTCCCGCACTTCGAGCAGATGCTCTACGACAACGCCCAGCTCGCCCGCGTCTACACGCACGCCTTCGCCGCGACCGGCGACGTGCACTACGCCGACGTCGCCACGGGCACGCTCGACTACATGGCGCGCGAGCTGACCACGGCCGATGGCGCCTTTGCGGCCAGCCAGGACGCCGACACCGAGGGCGTCGAGGGCAAGACATTCACCTGGACGGCCGACGAGATCCGCGACGTGCTCGGCGAGGACGCTGCCGCCTTCATCGAGGCCTACGGCATCACCGATCACGGCAACTGGGAGGACACGAACATCCTGTCGCGGGTCGTGCCGCCGACGGGCGATCCCGGCTGCCGAGGACGCACTCGCGGCCTCCCGCGCGAAGCTCTTTGAGCATCGAGCGACGCGGGCCCAGCCGGCCCGTGACGACAAGGCGCTCGCAGCCTGGAACGGGCTGGCGATCGGGGCCTTCGCCGACGCGTCGCGTTACCTCCAGCGACGGCGAGCCGTATCTCGCGATCGCGACTCGCGCAGCGGATGCCATCGTCGCCGGCCTCCTCCGGCCGGATGGCCGGCTCGGTCGGTCGTGGAAGGACGGCCGATCGACCGGCGAGGGTGTTCTCGAGGACTACGCCCATCTCGCGGACGGCCTCCTCGCCCTCTACGAAGCATCGGCTAACGAACGCTGGTTCACGATCGCCCGGTCCCTCGCCGACACGATCCTCGAGCGGTTTTCCGACCCGAGCGGTGGGTTCTTCGACACCGCCGACGACCACGAGGCGCTCGTCACCCGCCCGAAGGACGTCCAGGACAACGCCGTTCCGGCGGGGGGATCGATGGCCGCGTCGGTCCTGCTCCGGCTGGCCGCACTGACCGGCGAGGCCCGCTATCGGGAGGCAGCCGACGGCGCCCTCGCCACGGTGACCGCGTACGTCGCCCGCTACCCGACGGGCTTCGCCAACTGGCTGTCGGCGGCCCACCTCGCAGTCGAGGGGATCGACGAGCTGGCGATCGTCGGCGAGCCTAGCGATCCTGCGACCCGGGCCCTCGCCGCCGTGGCCTCCGACGGGTTCCGCCCGAACCTTGTCGTCGCTGTCGCCGCGGACCCGTCCTCCTCCGTCGTCCCGCTGCTCGAGGGTCGCGAGATGATCGACGGCCGGCCGACCGCCTACCTCTGCCGCAACTTCGCCTGCCGCCTGCCGGTCACAGAAGCCGCCGCCCTTCGCGACCAGCTGGCCGCAGCCGCGTCCATCCCGCGGTGACGAGCGTTTCCATCCGCCTCTTCGGACCCGACGACGACGCCGCTGCCATCGGCGAGTTGACGGTCGCTGCGTACCTCACCAACGAAGGCGATACCGACACCGACTACCAAGCCGAGCTGCGTCAGGTCGCCCGCCGCGCCCGGCACTGCCCGGTCTTAGTCGCGGTGGACGACGAATCGGGCGTGATCCTCGGGACCGTGACGTACGTGCCCGGCCCGGACAACCCGTTCGCCGAGCTCGAACGGGGCGACGAGGCGGGCTTCCGGATGCTTGCCGTCGCGCCGAGTGCTCAGGGTCGGGGAATCGGTCGAGCACTGGCGGCTGCCTGTGTCGAGCGGGCGAGGGCGGAGGGTCGCGGCGGCCTCGCGATCTTCACCCGACCGATGGCCCTGGCCGCCCACGCCCTCTACGATTCGATGGGCTTCGAGCGCGACCCGGAGCGCGACTGGGAGTTCGCCCCAGGCGAGTGGCTGTGGGCCTATGTTCTGCCCTTCTAGGCCTGGGAGCATCTCGAATCGCCCAACCGGAGCCCCGCCTGGAGGCCATCCGAAATCGGACGACGCGGCGACGACGCGCGGCGGAGCCTAGGGTCCGAAGACGACGATGACGGTGCCCGTGCTGTCGACTTCGGGATCGTGGTTGGCGGCCGGGTTGTAGACACCGGTCGGGGCGAACGTCAGGCCGGTCACGGTGAACGTCACGTTCTTCGTCGTCTTCGGGATGCTCGCCTTCTGGAGCGTGCAGAGCCCCGTCGACGCGGTCTTGCACGTGCCGGTGCCGGTGGCCCCGTTGCTCCAGACACCCGTCACGGTCACGCCGCTGATCGAGGTTTCCGCAGCGTCATGGACACGGATCGTCACCTTTGCCGTCCACGATGACGTCTGGACGGTCTTCGTCCCGTCGAGATCGCCGACATGGAGCTGGACGGCCGGCGTCGTCGTGATCGTCACCGTCGCCGGTGCGCTCCACAACACGCCGTCCTTCGTCCGGTAGGTGAACTGGTCGCTCCCGGACCAGCCGGCCGCAGGCGTGTACTTGACCTTCGACGAGTCGGAGTACGGCGGCAGGAGCGTCACGCACAGCACGCTCGAGAGGCTCCCAAGTGTCCCGTGCGCGGGCGGCGTGACGATCTGGAACTGGAGATCGCACGTCTCCACGTCGGAGCCGGTCAGCGCGACCGTCACGGCCGTCTGGTACGGAGTCGTGGCGGTCTTGGGCGCGGCGCTCGGAGCGTCGTTGACGGACGCGATCGTGATCGAGACGGCGGCACTTGCCGTCCCGCCGTGGCCGTCGGAGACCGTGTAGGTGAACGAATCCGCGCCGAAGTAGTTCGGCGGAGGCGTGTAGACGATCTTGCCGTCGGGGGCGATCGCGACGGAGCCGAGGTCCGGCGCCGAGACCGTGCTCGGCGTGAGCGTGTCGAGCTCGATGTCGGTGTCGTTCGCGACGACGTTGATCGCGACGGGCGTGTCCTCGTTCGTCGTCGCCGCGTCGGCGTTTGCCGTCGGGGCGTCGTTCGTCGCCGTGACGGTCACGGTGACCGTGGCGGAATCGGTGAAGCCGATCGTGTCGGCGACCGTGTAGCCGAAGGAGTCGGGCCCGTTGTAGTTCGCGGCGGGGATGTAGGTCACGGTGCCGTCGGCAGCGAGCGCCGTCGAGCCGTGGGACGGCTGGCCCAGCGCGCTGACGCTGAGGGCGCCGCCGTCGGGATCGACGTCGTTGGCCACGACGTCGATCGATGCGCTGCCGTCCTCGGCGACGGACGCGGTGTCGTCGACCGCGGTCGGTGGCTGGTTGACGGCGACGACGGTCACCGCGACGTGGCCGCTCGCCGAGCCGCCCGCGCCGTCGCTGATCGCGTAATCGAACCCGTCGGCGCCGGAATACCCGGCGGCCGGCTGGTACGTGATCGTGCCATCGGCCTCCAGGGTCGCGCTGCCGTGGGCCGGCGTGGAGACGCTGCTGACCGCCAGCGTGTCGTCGTCGACGTCGGTGTCGTTCGCGAGCACGTCGACGGACCCGGCCGTGTCGCGCAGCGTGACGAGCACGTCGTCGAACGCCGTCGGGGCGTCGTTCAGCGGCGTCACGGTGACCGCGACCGACCCGGTGTCGGAGTTGCCCGTTCCGTCGTCGACCGTGTAGTCGAACGTGTCCGCGCCGGCGAAGTCCGGATCGGGCGTGTAGCGAACCGTGCCGTCGGGCTGGATCGCTGTGGTGCCGTTGGCGGGATCCGTTGCCGCGGTCACCGACAGCGTGTCGCCGTTCGGGTCGCTGTCGTTGGCGAGGACCGCGACGTCGGTCGGCGAGTCCTCGGCGGTCGTGGCCGCGTCGTCGACTGCGACCGGGGCGCCGGTGGCCGTCGGCGGCGGTGGCGGCGTCTCGATGAGCGCCTTGCGAGCGTTGACGATCCCGCAGCCGTAGTACTTGGGATATTTCGGATCGGTGAGCGCCATCGCCCGCCTGGGTCGTGGTCGCGCAGAGATGGGCCTTGACGTCGTCGGCGAGCGTGGCCGGGTCGCCGGCATTCGCGATCCCCGCGGAGAGGATCAGGGCCGCGACACCCGCGACGTGCGGCGACGCCATCGACGTCCCGCTGTTCGCCCCGTAGCCCTGCGGCTTGCAGAACATGCACGAACCGACGGGTACGGTCGAGATGATCGCGTCGCCGGGGGCGGCGATGTCGACCTGCGTGCCGGTGCACGAGTAGCCCGTCAGCTTGTCGGCCGTGTTCGTGAACGACGTGGCGATGACCTGGTCGTAGGCCGCCGGGTAGGCGACGGCGCAGCCGTACAGCAACTCCTGGAAGTTGTTCGGGTTGACGTTGCCGCTGGCCGCGACGATCGTCAGGCCCGCCGCCGCAGCGTTGGCGACCGCGGTCTGGAGCGCCGCCGACGCATCGTGACCGCCGAGGCTGATGTTGACGACGTCGATGTCGTGGTCGACCGCCCAGCCGAGCGCGGCGATGAGACCCGAGTAGTCGCCGGAGCCGGTGGCGCCGAGAACCTTGAGGGCGTACAGATCGACGCCCGGAGCGACGCCGACGACGAGGTAGCCATTCTTGTCGGCGGCGATCGTGCCCGCGACATGCGTCCCGTGGCCGTTGTCGTCCATCGGGTCGCTGTCGTTGTTGACGAAGTCGTAGCCGCCCGAATAGTTCGAGAGGAACTCGGGGTCGACGACGTACGGCACGTTGTCGGGATCGTCGTGGATGTAGTCGAGGCCCGTGTCGATGACCGCGAGCTTGACGCCCTGACCCGTGTTCCCCGCAAGGTGAACCGGCCGGGTCCCGATGTGCTCGACGCCCCAGGCGTTCTCGTATTCGAGGTCGCCGGTGCTGCCCGCATGCTCGAACGCCGTCAGCGTGTGGTCGAGCTCGACGTGCTTGACGCCAGTGGCCTTCTCGAGCTGCTTCAGCTGGCCGCGGGGAAGGTCGACGCTCAGGCCGTTGATCAGGTCGAGATGCCGCCCGACCTTGCCCTCGAGGCGCTCGACGGCGCGCTCGGATGCCCGGTTCGGACGATGATCGAACGTGACGATCGCGCGGACGCGCTCCTTGTCAGCCGCCCCGCTCGGGGGCCCGGCTGCGGCCGCCGCCGGGGCGACCAATGCGAACACGAGACTGATCGTGACCCCGACGGCCTGTCGACGGCGAATGCGGTCCATCTTCCCCTCTGACCGGCGCGCGCAAGAGCGTGACGGTACGCCTACCAGAGCCCCCGTACAAGAGGGCAATAGGCGTATTGGCACCGCCGTGTGAATCCGGCCACGCGGCCGGGACCGTAGCATGCGCGAGATGCGCTTTCTTGGACCCCTGATCGTCGCGGCGATGTCCTTTGCCGTCTATCTCCGGACGCTCCTGCCGGGGGTCGCCTTCGGCGACTGGGGCGAGATGCAGACCGTCCCGCATGTCCTCGGCGTCGCCCACCCGACCGGCTATCCCACGTACATCCTCATCGCGTGGCTCGCGGAGCTCCTCCCGATCGGTAGCGTCGCGTTTCGGGCGAACCTGCTGTCGGCCGCGTTCGTCGCCGCGGCGCTGGCAACCGTGACCGTGATCGCCGGCCGGCTCGGGGCGCGGCAGTCAATCGCCGATCGCGGCCGCGCTCGCGCTGGGTGCCATCGGGACGGTCTGGGCCGCGGCGACCGTCAGCGAGGTCAACCCGCTCCACCTCCTCCTCGTGGCGCTGATCCTCCATCGGGCGCTCGTGTGGGAGGCGCGCCGGCGACCGGTGGATCTCGTGCTCGGCGGGCTCCTCGTCGGACTCGCCTTCGGCAACCACCTGCTCATGCTGTTCGTCGCGCCGTTCGTCGTCGCGTTCGTGCTGTGGGTCGGTCGCCGGGAGCTCCGCGAGCGACCGTGGCTCCTCGTGGCCGCGGCCGGTGCCGGCCTTCTCGGGTTGTCGGTCTATCTCTACATCCCGATCGCGGCCAGCCTCAACCCGCCGCTCCCGTACAACCACCCGACGACGCTCGAAGGAGTTTGGTGGCTCGTCAGCGGGACGCAGTTCCGCGGCCAGTTCGACTTCTTCAGCGCGAAGGGTCCCGGCGAGTTCATCGGCTCGCTGCCGGCTCTCTGGGCGCTGGTCACCGAGCGGGCGACGCCCGTGGTTCCGGTGCTTGGCGTCGCCGGGCTTGGGCTCCTCATCCGACGCCGACCGGCGTTCGGTCTCACGGTCGTGACGATCCTCTTCTTCGCCGTCTACATCTGGGCGAACTACCTGCACCTCGAGCACTACCTGCTCGTGCCGTGGCTGGTCCTCGCGCTGGGCGTCGCGGTCGCCGTTGACGGCCTTGCGGGGCTGGCCCGACGCGTCGCCGAGTGGCGTCGCCCCTACCCTGGCGTGATGCCCGACATGGGCGTCGTCGTCGGCGCGCTGGCGATCGTCGGCGCGGTCGGGCTCGCGTCGTACGACCTGGGCGAGCGCGGACCGAAGCGCCGACCGCTCCGCCGAGGAGTACGTCGCGGCGGTCTTCTCGGCGCTGCCCGAAAACGCAGTGATCCTGACCGAGTGGGACGAGTCGACGCCGCTGTGGCACGGCCAGCACGTCCGCGGGCAGCGGCCGGACGTCCTGATCGTCGACGACACGAACATCGTGTACGAGGGCTGGGGGACCCGCGAGGCGCGGATCGCGTCGGTGATCTGCGAGCGGCCCGTCTTCATCCTCCGGCTGCTCGAGAGCGACCTGCTGCCGACGAGGCTGGAATATTCGTTGACGCCGTTTCTCCCCGTGCGCATCGCGGTGGGCAACCCATCGGCGTCGTTCGACGGCCAGGTCTACCGGGTCGAGTCGCGGCCCGGGACGTGCGGCACGTGACGGAGCCCGAAGCTGCTCCCCGGCCCGCCGCGACCGTCGTCCTCCTCCGGCCGGGACCCGGCGGTCCCGAAGTCCTGCTGACCCGCCGGCCATCGACGATGGCCTTCGCCGCCGACATGCACGTGTTTCCCGGCGGCGCCGTCGACCCCGGCGACCTGGATCCGCGGCTGGCAGCGCGATCCGCCATCACCCCGGATGACGCCCGGGCCTCGCTCGGCGGCGACATCGCCGCGCCCGAGGCGCTGGCCCGCTACATCGCCGCGTTGCGCGAGCTGTTCGAGGAGGCCGGCGTGCTCCTTGCCGAGCCGCTGCTCGACGGGGCCTCGGCGAGGTCCGCGCGCGAGGGGCTGCTGGCCGGCCGCTCGACCATGGCCGACGTCGCGGAGGAGCTGGATCTCCGACTGCGCACGGACCTCCTCGTCCCGATCGGCCACTGGACGACCCCGCCGATCATGGCCCGCCGGTTCGACACGCGGTTCTTCGTCGCGGAGCTGCCCGACGGCGTTGAGCCGACGTTCGAGACCGACGAGATCGTCGGGCATCGCTGGGAGACGCCGCGCGCCGCGCTCGATGCGATGGCCGCGGGCGACCTGGCGATGTGGGTCCCGACGAGCGCGACGCTCCAGCAACTGGAGCACGTCACCGGGCTCGCGGAGATCCGCCGGCGGATCGTGCCGGGAAGGGTGGCCGCGCCGCGCGTCATCGCTGAGGGGCCCGGGCTGGTCCGCCTCGTCGTTGCCGGCAGCGGGCGGCGTGCCGGGCCAGACCGTCAACGCCTATCTCGTCGGTCGGCGGCGGCTCGTGCTCGTCGATCCCGGCGATCCGTCGGACGAGGCGGCGACGGCGATTCTTCGGCGCGGCCGGCGCCGCGGGCGGCGAGATCGTCGCGATTGCGCTGACCCACGTCGACCCGGATCACGCGGCCGGTGCCGAGGGCCTCGCCCTCAGGCTGAACGTCCCGATCTACTGCGGCCCGGGTGGCGGGCGGGACCTCCCCTACGAAGTCCGCGAGCTGGCGGATGGCCAGCGAATCGCCGATGGCGACGTCGGGCTCGAGGCAATCGCGACGCCGGGCGTGCGACCCGACCACGTCGCCTACGCCGTCGAGCGCGAGGCGGACGCCGGGGCGATCCTCGTCGGCGACCTGTTCGGACCACGGGCCGATCGGGCCGTCCTGGGTCCCGTCGACGAGGAAGCGCGGGCGGCGTCGATCGATCGCCTCGCGGCCCGACCGACCGGTCGGCTCTTTCCGGGCCACGGCGAGCCACGCGGTCCGGAGGCGCTCGACATCAGCGGGGGAGGGACGCCGCCAGGTTTCGGAGGAAGTTGAGCCCTTCGTCGACCTCATCGCGTGGCGCGTACGGCCCGGGCATCAGGAAGCACGGCCGGCCGGCAAGCGCGACGCCGTGGAGCTGGCCCCACGTCTCCTCGAGCCGCCGACCTGCCGCGATCTCCGCGGCGCGCTTGTAGACGAAGACGACCGCCGCCGGCCGCCAGATCGCGATCTTCTGCCAGAGCGGCCCGACGCCGGCGGTCAGCGTCGCGTCCGTCGCCTCGTCCCGCGCGGTGGGCAGCTTGAGCAGGTCGGTGATGCCGTGGCCGGCCGCGACGAGGGCGTCATCGGCCGCTTCGATGGCCGTGTCGGACGGGAGGATCGTCGCGGTGATGAGGCGCTGCCAGAACGTCCGGCCGAGCCTGCCCTGGTGGTAGTGGCCCGCGTCGACACTGACCGGCGACGGATTGAGGCCGACGAAGAGGAGCCGATCGCGCAGCGGCGGCAGGTCGGCCAGGGTCTCGACCGACCGCCCGTCGACCTCGATTGTCGCCCGATGCGGACCCGGCTCCGGCCGCTCGATCTCGATCTCCGTGCCAACCGGCGGATGTCCGTTCATCGCGTGTAGCGTAGGGCAGGGCGGCGCCGCTCCGCCTTCCGCCGCGCCGCCGCCTAACGGGCGCCCGTCAGCCGGTAGCCCAGGCCGTATTCCGTTGCGATGTACGACTCGCCCGGCGCGACGGCGTCGAGCTTCATCCGGAGGTTGCGGATCGTCATCCGGAGAAGGTGGACGTCGGCGCCGTAGCCGGCCCCCCAGACCTCGCTGAGCACCTGGCGATGAGCGACCAGCTGCCCGGCGTGCTCGACGAGATACGCGAGGAGTCGGAACTCCGTCGGGGTCAGGCGCACGTCGTCGCCGCGGAGCCGGGCCCGGTGGTCGTCGAGATCCACGACGAGGTCGCGGTGCTGGAGGCGGCGCGGCCGTTCCGGCGTCGGCGTCGAGGCCCGGCGCAGGGCCGCCTCGACCCGGGCGAGCAGCTCGGGGAAGCTCAGCGGCTTCGTGATGTAGTCGTCGGCACCGAGCTTGAGCCCGCGGACCTTGTCGGCCTCCGAGCTCCGGGCCGTCACCATGAGAATCGGCACTCGACTGAACTCGCGGATCCGCTCGATCACCTGCCAGCCGTCGAGTCCGGGCAGCGCGACGTCGAGGATGACGAGGTCGGGGTGGTCGTCGTAGAAGCGCCGCAGCGCGTCGTTGCCGCTCGAGGCGACGACCGGCCGGTAGCCGGCCTTCTCCATCCACAGCTCGAGGAGCCCGGCGAATTCCGGCTCGTCCTCGACGATCAGAATCCGCTCAGCCACGGCTAGCTCCGGGCGCGACGCGGCGGCACGCGCCGTGCGCTGGCCGCGTCGCGCCAGGCGCCGCCGGTCCTCGAGGATCGGCAGGCTGAACGTCACCCGCGTCCCGGGTCGCCCGTCGGGTCGATCGCCGAGCCAGAGCCTGCCGCCGTGCGCCTCGACGAGCCGCCGGCAGATGTACAGGCCCAGGCCGGTCCCAGGAATTCGCGACTCGCGCACGTTCCACGCGCGGTGGAACGGCTCGAGCACGAGGCTCCGCTCTGCCTCCGGGACGCCGACGCCCTCGTCGTCGACGATCGCCACGAGCCAGTCGCCGTCGACCGATGCCCGGAGGACCACCGGCGACCCATCGGGCGCATATTTGAGGGCATTGCCGACGAGGTTCTCGAGCACCCGGCCGATCCGGCCGGCGTCGACGTCGACGGGCGGCAGGTCCGGCGGAAGCTCGACGACCAGGCGGGCGTCGTCGCCGGACAGCGCCAGATCCCCGTTGAGCCGCGCGGCAAGCGCCGCGAATGCGACGGGGGCGCGCTCGAGGATCAGCGGGTCCGCGTCGAGGTGCGTCACATCGAGGATCTGGTCGACGAGCGAGCCCGAGGCGCGACGTGACCTGGTGGATCCGAGCGACGTAGTCGCGCTGCTGGTCGGCGTCGAGATCGAAATGGAGAACCGTCTCCGCGTAGCCACGGACGAGCGCAAGCGGCGTTCGCAGCTCGTGGCTCACGGTCGCGACGAAGCCCTCACGCAGCTGCTCGAGAGCGCGGACGGCCGTGATGTCGCGCAGGATCGCGGTCGCCCGAATGGCCCCACCGGGCTCCGACGGGGCGCGCGAGTAGCCGCCCGCGACACGAATGGGACCGCCCACCGGCGACAGGATCGCCGTCTCGCGATAGCCGATGGGCTCGCCGGACGCGATCACCTCGCCGAGCGGACAGTGCTCGTCGCCGTGGCCGCCGGCCGCCGCGCAACCCAGCACCTCGCCGCAGGACCGGCCGATCGCCGCCGCGGCCGTCGATTGCGAGCGTTCGCTCGCCGGCCGGGTTCAGCCGAACGACCCGCCGCGTCTCGTCGACCTGGAGGATCACGTCGGTGGCTCCGTCGACGACCGCACTCAGCTCATGGCGCTCCCGCTCGAAGGCCTCGCGCAATCGCGCCCCGCCGAACGCCACGGCCAGCTCGTGGCGGGCCAGCTGGGCGACTCGCAGGCCGTCGGCGTCGAGCTCCGCCGTCAGCCGGCAGGCGGAGGGCGACCAGCGTCGCCGGCGGCTCCTCGCCCAAGACCACGAGCTGGATGTTGGGTCGCTCGGCGGCCAGGCGTCGTCCATCGGCGACGTCCGCCAGCCGCTCCGGCATCGGGTCGTCGAATGTCCCGGACGTCGCGAGCAGTCCCAGCTCGGGCCGGCCGGTCTCACCGAGCCAGATCGCGCCCGCCGCGGCTCCGGACAAGCGGACGAGCTCCACGATGACTGCGCGACCGAGCTCGGCCGGCGTCCCGCCGGACGCGATCAGCTGGCTCAGCTGGTACTGGGCGAACAGGGCGTCCGCCTCTCGCTGCGCCTGGTCGAACGCGCGGCGATGGTCGCCTTCCAGCGCCGAGATCCGGCCCCGGAGTCGCTCGAGCTCCGCCGGCTCGTCGGCGCCGGCGGTCAGATCCGTCATCGCTCCGCCATCGCGAGCAACAGGATGAAGCAGGAGACCGCACCGGGATCGAGATGGCCGATCGACCGCTCTCCGAGTCGGAGCGCCAGGCCGCGACGGGCGATGAGCGGGCGCGTCGATTGCATGCCGGCCCGGCCGGCCTCGAGCGCCGCGCGCTGGGCCGCCGGGCCCGAGCCACCCGCGGCGATCGTCGCCGCGAACGCTTCGGCCGCCGGGCCGAGCGTGTCGAGGATCGTCTTGTCGCCAATCGCGCAGCGGCCGCGCCGGGCAAGTCCCGCGGCCGCGGCAACGAGCATCTCGGCGACAAGCGCCGGTCGCAGCGTGGCCGCGTCGCCGGCTCGGAACCCGGCCTCGATGAACGCGGTCCCGAAGAGCGGCCCGGACGCGCCGCCGACCGTCGCCACGAGCCGGTGTCCCACCGCCCGCAGGAGATCGCCCGGCCGCGTATCGGTCGGGAGCTCAGCGAGCAGCTCCTCAACCGCACGGAAGCCGGTCGAGAGGTTGTCGCCGTGGTCGCCGTCGCCCGAGGACGGCGTCGAGTCGTGTCAGCGCACGGGCGTGGCGGTCGACGGCCCGACGCGCGCGGTGCAGGGCGGCCCGAAGGTCGGCGGCGTCGAGGCCTTCGACGCCATCGACCGAGGCGACCGATGCAACAGGCGCCGTCGACGCGTCCGCGTCGGACGGAGAAGGTGACGGAACGGACACGCTGGGTTCCTGGCGGGTTCCGATCGGCCGAGTGTAGTCAGCGGGCGACGAACGCGGCAATCGTCGGACGGGCTCCGAATGGCATCCTGACCGGATCCATCGCGTATCCACACGCTTCCTTGCTTTCTTCTTGACAGGTTGCCGTCCAGCATCGGTGGCCTCACCCGAAGGAAGCGAAAGGAGGGACGATTGGTCGGTCTCGTTCTCATCTCCCACAGCTCGTCGATTGCCGACGGGTTGCGGGACATGGTTCTCCAGGTTGCCGGTTCCGAGGTCGTCGTCGCGACGGCCGGTGGAACGGACGACGGCCGTCTCGGGACGAGCGCACCCCGCATCGTCGCGGCGATCCGCTCGACCCTGGATGGCGCCGCGGACGGGACCCTGATCCTGCTCGATCTTGGAAGCGCAGCTCTCAGCCTCGAGCTGGCCCTCGAGGAATTCGACGAAGACGAACGGGCACGGCTCCGGGTGAGCGAGGCCCCGCTCGTCGAGGGGGCGGTCCTGGCCGCCGTCCAGGCGAGTGTCGGGGCGTCGCTCGACGAGGTCGCCGAGGCGGCCGCTGGGTGCCGCCACGATGCAGAAGATGCCGAAGGACTGACGATGGCCGAGCTCCACTTGACCGTCCTCGACCCCGGCGGACTCCATGCCCGCCCGGCCGCCCAGGTCGTCCGGACCGCCGGCCGATTCCTGAGCCGAATCACGATCCACGTCGGCGACCGCACGGCCGACGTAAAGAGCCTCATCGCCGTCCTCGGACTGACGATCCGTCCGGGGGCCCAGATCACCCTGGCCGCCGATGGCCCCGACGCCGCCGCCGCCCTGGCGGCGCTGCTCGAGGAGCTCGGCGCCGCCGTCCAACCGTCGCAGGGCGACGCTCAACTGACCTGAAGGAGGAACCGTTCTCGTGTCGACGTCACCCACGTTGTCCCAGAAACTGACCGCGGAGGCGATCGGAACCGCCATCCTTGTGTTCATCGGCGCGGGGTCCGTGCCGCTGACGCTCCTGCTGACGGGCGAAAACCCGTTCGGCAGCGCGGAGCTGTCGACGATCTCGTTCGCCTTTGCGTTCGCGATCTTCGCCGCCGTCTATTCCGTCGGTCACATCAGCGGTTGCCACATCAACCCGGCCGTCACGATCGCCCTGTTCGCAACGCGCAAGATCGACGCCACAACCGCTGGGAGCTACATCGTCGCGCAGCTCGTCGGCGCGTTCATCGGCGCCGGACTGACGCTCGTCATCCTCAGCGGCAACAATCCCGCGGCGCTCGGCCTCGGAGCCGTCAGCGTCAATGCGGGCGCGGGCAATCTCGTCGGTCTCGCGGCCGAGATCATCGGGACGGCCATCCTCGTCTTCACGGTCTTCGGCGCCGCAGTCGACGGTCGAGCGCCTGCGGGCTTCGCCGGCGTCGTCATCGGCTTCATCGTCTACGGGATCATCATCCTCGTCGGCCCGATCACCGGCGCCGCCCTGAACCCCGCTCGCCAGATCGGCCCGGAGATCCTCGGCGGCGTAATCGGTGCGAAGACGAACTTCGACCAGCTGTGGGTCTACATCGTCGGCCCGATCGCCGGCGGCCTGGTCGGAGCCTTCCTGTACGAATTCATCGGTCACACGCGGACCGCGACGGTCCCGGGCGCGGCGGTCGCAGAGGTTGCCCACGCCGACGCGTGAGAGGACAATTCACCAGCCAGTCACCGAAGGGAGGCCAACATGGCCACGAACGCACCGACCAAGATGAAGAAGCTCGTCAACAAGGTGGAGGATCTCGTCCCTGAAAGCCTGGCCGGCCTCGAGGCCGCCCATCCGGACCTCGTCAAGGTCGACTTCAAGAACAATGTCGTCCTTCGCGCCGGCGGCCCGAAGAAGGGCAAGGTCGGTTTGATCTCCGGCGGCGGCTCAGGTCACGAGCCGCTCCACGGCGGGTTCGTCGGGCTGGGCATGCTCGACGCGGCGGCCGCGGGCAACATCTTCACCTCGCCCGTGCCGGATCAGATGGAGGCCGCGACCCGGGCCGTCGACGGCGGCGCCGGCGTCCTCCACATCGTCAAGAACTACACCGGCGACGTCCTGAACTTCCAGATGGCCGCGGAGCTCGTCGCCGGCGAGATCGAGGTCACCTCGGTCGTCACCAATGACGACGTGGCCGTCCAGGACTCGCTGTACACGGCCGGTCGCCGCGGCGTCGGCGTGACGGTCCTCGTCGAGAAGATCGCGGGCGCCCGCGCGGAGGAGGGCGGTTCGCTCGCCGACGTCACGGCCACGGCGGTCAAGGTCAACGGCCAGGGCCGCTCGATGGGCCTCGCCCTGACCAGCTGTATCGTGCCGGCCGCCGGCACGCCGACGTTCGAGCTCGGCGATGACGAGGTCGAGGTCGGGATCGGGATCCACGGCGAGCCCGGACGCCGCCGCGAGAAGCTCGCCTCGATCGACGAGATGGCCGAGTGGCTCGTCTCGCCGATCGTGTCGGACCTCGGGCTCGCCAAGGGCGACTCGGTCCTCGCGTTCGTCAACGGGATGGGCGGCACGCCGCTCATCGAGCTCTACGGCGCCTTCAACAGCGTCAACAAGATCCTCAAGGGCCAGGGAATCTCGATCGGGCGAAGCCTCGTCGGCGACTACATCACGAGCCTCGAGATGGCCGGCTTCTCGGTCACGTTGCTCAAGCTCGACGACGATCTCGTCCGACTGTGGGACGCCCCGGTCCACACGCCGGCGCTGCGCTGGCGCGTCTGAGCCTCGTGCTCAGCTGACCGCGGGGCCTCGCGGCCCCGCAAGAAATTCGGCGATTGCCGGGCGAGCATCCCCTCGCCCGGCAGGTCGCACCAAGGAACCCGGGAGCGAGGAATTCTCTCGATGCATGACGGGCTTGCAGCCTGGTTGCGCGCTTCGGCCGCCAGGATCCACGAAGAGGCCCCGGCGCTCACCGTGCTCGATCAGAAGATCGGCGACGGCGACCACGGCATCAACATGGACCGCGGATTCGCGGCGATCGTCGCGATGCTCGACGGACGGGAAGCGCCGGCCGCCGACGCGACCGACGCCGCCGCGACCGCCGACCTGCTCCGCCAGGCCGGAAAGACGCTGATCAGCACCGTCGGCGGCGCGTCCGGGCCGTTGTACGGCACGGCCTTCCTCCGCGGCGCCGCGGCCCTCGCGGGCGAGCATCCCTCGGCCGCGGCGGCGTTCGTCGCGGCGCTCGAGGCCGCGGTCGGCGGGATCGCCGCACTCGGCAAGGCCGCCGAGGGCGAGAAGACGATGCTCGACGCGCTGTTCCCGGCGGCGCGCGCGGCGCGCGAGGCCCTCGACGGCGGCGGCGACCTCGCCGCGGTCGTTTCGGCGGCCCACGACGCAGCCGACGCGGGCGCCGCGGCCACGATCCCGATGCTCGCGACGAAGGGCCGGGCGTCGTACCTGGGCGAGCGGAGCGTCGGCCACCAGGATCCGGGCGCAACCTCGTCGGCGCTGCTGCTGGGCGTTCTCGCCGCGACGGTTACCTAGGGCTGCAGCGTGGCGACCATGGCGCGGGCGACGCTCGCCGGTCGGCCCGGATCCCCTGGCGTCGCTGTCGGGCGGTTGCTCTGGCTGCCGCCGTCGCCGCACGGCACAACCTTCTCGACCGCGGCCTCGCCACGGGCCGCCACCACCGGCGTCATTCGCGATCCCGACGTTGAGAAGGCGCGCCTCCGGGCGGCCCTCGAGGCGGCGAGCGCCGAACTCGCGTCCCTTGCCCGCGACACGGCGAGCCGCGCCGGCGACGAGATCGGGGCGATCTTCGAGGCGCAGGCTCTCTTCGCGACCGATCCCGGAATCGTCGAGCCCGCGCTGGCCGCGATCGAAGCCGGCGCGGACGCGGCCGAGGCCATCGACCGCGTCGCCGCGGAGCAGGCGGACAAGCTCGCCGGAGTCGACGACGAGTACTTCCGCGAGCGCGCAGCCGATTTGCGGGACGTCGGGCGGCGCGTCGTCGACCAGCTCCTCGGGCGCGCCCGCCCGGCCCTCCATCACCCCGACGGCTCGCCGGCCATCCTCGCGTCGGACGACCTCGATCCATCCGTCGTCGCCGTCATCCGTCCGGAGCTCGTCGCCGGGCTTGCCCTCGCCGGCGGGGCTCCGAACGGCCACGCGGCGATCGTCGCGCGGGCGATCGGCATTCCGCTTGTCCTGGGTCTGGGGCCGGCCCTCGATGCCGGCCTCGACGGCGTCGACGTGGCCGTCGACGGCACCGGCGGCCGGCTGCTGATCGAACCGACCGATCTCGAGGTTCGCGCCCTTGCCGCGGCGCCGGCGACCGGACCAGGGAGCTTCCCCGACGCCGTCGAGCTGCCGGTCACGCTGGAAGCGAACGTCGGATCGGTCCGGGAGGCCGAGGCCGCGGCGGCAGCGGGCGCGTTGGGCATCGGGCTCGTTCGGACGGAGCTCCTGTTCCTGGGCCGCTCCACGGCGCCGGGCCTCGAGGAGCAGCGGGCGCTCTATCGCCGGATCGCCGCGCGCCCTGCCCGGACGGCCGGTCGTCTTCCGGACGCTCGACATCGGCGGCGACAAACCGGCGCCGTACCTGCCGGCCGAAGCCGAGATGAACCCGGCCCTCGGCGTCCGTGGCCTTCGCCTCGGGCTCAGCCGGCCCGACTTGTTCGAAACACAACTGCGGGCGCTCCTCGAGGCCGACCCGGGATCGCCGCTCCGGCTCCTCTTGCCGATGGTCGCCACCGTCGAAGAAGTTGCGGCGGCACGTGAGGCGATCGATGCTGCCGCGGCTGCCTCGCGCCGAGCGGGCGCCGAGGTCGCGTCCGATGTGCGGCTCGGGATCATGGTCGAGATCCCGTCGGTGGCGATCCTCGCCGACGCCTTCGCCCCGGTCGTCGATTTCTTCAGCATCGGCACGAACGACCTCGTCCAGTACACGCTCGCCGCGGACCGGACGAACCCCGCGCTGGCAGAGCTCGCGAGCCCGCTCCAGCCCGCGGTCTTACGCCTCATTCGACACGTCGTCGACGCCGCGCTGCCCTACGGCCGACCGGTCGCGGTCTGCGGTGAGGCGGCGGCGGATCCTCAGGCGGCGGCGCTGTTCGTCGGGCTCGGCGTCGATGAGTTGAGCGTTGCGCCGGGTTCACTGGCGGGGCTTCGCACAGCGCTCGCCCGTGTCGACGTGGATGCGTGTCGCGAGGCAGCCAGTCGGGCGCTTGCCGCCACGAACGTGGCCGACGTCAGGGCGATCGCAGCCGGTCTCGTCGAGCGGTCGCGTGTCCTCAGCGGGGCCGTCGGCCGCCTAGGATCCGGGCGACTCGGGCTTGTCGGGATCGGCCGCCTCGACCTCGCGGCGCGCCTCTCGCACGCCGCGGCCCAGCGCCTGGCCGAGTTTCGGCAGCGTCTTCGGTCCTCGCCAGACGAGGACTGCCCCGAGGACCACGAGGAGTATCAGGAGCGTGTCCGGCATGTGCGGATGGTACTCGCTCTCAGGTCCGCGGCCGGAGGGCGACGGGAATCACGAACCGCAGCGCCGTGTGCGTGTCCGAGAACGACGCGACCTTGTTGTCGACCAGACCGCTCGCCTGCGCGGCTTCGAGGAGCTCGCCGTAACGGAGCGTCGCCGCCCGTCCCTTCTTGGAGATCACCCAGATCGCGCCGTTCGGGCGAAGGCGCGCGACGCAGATCGGGCAGCGTACGAGAGCTCGGGGACGCTGTCGGCGGCCAGGAAGACGAGGTCGGTGTCGGGTAACGGCTCGCCGTCGGTCACGTCATCGGTCCGCTCTGCCAGGAGCTCGTGGAACGACCCGTCCGGATCGACCGAACCGACGATCGCGACCCGCCCGCCGGGCCGGACCCCGAGCTTGTCGATGAGCGGGGTCGAATAGGTCCTCTCCACGCCGATATCGTGCCACGCGAGTCGGTATTGTCCCGTCATGGCCAAACCACGCCTGCTCGTCTTCGGGCCGCGGTCGCTCACGTACGACTTCGGGCCGAGCCATCCGCTGACGCCGCGCCGCTTCGGCCCCGGCATCGACCTGCTGCGAGCCCTCGGTGCGGAGCCGGGCCTGGAGCCCGAGCCGGCCTCGGACGATGAACTGCTTCTGTGCCACACGCGGAGCTACGTCGAGACGGTCAAGCGCCTGTCGGAGCTCGACAACGATCCGTGGGGCGCGCCGGAGGCCGGGATCGGGCCGGGCGACGACCCGCCGTTTCCGGGGATGCACGACGCAGGGGCGGCCGTCGCGGGCGGCTCGCTGCGGGCGATGGAGGCGATTCTCAGCGGCGCCACGCTGCACGCCTTCCACCCGGGCGGCGGCCTCCACCACGCGATGCCGTCGCGGGCGTCGGGATTCTGCATCTACGACGATCCGGCCCTCGCGATCGCCAGGGCGAGGCAGGCCGGCCTCCGAGTCCTGTATGTCGATCTCGACGTCCATCACGGTGACGGCGTCCAGGCGATCCATTGGGATGACCCCGGTGTCCTGACGGTCTCGTTCCACGAGAGCGGCCGCTACCTGTTCCCGGGCACGGGATCAGTGGCCGAGGTCGGGGAGGGGGTGGCCGCCGGTTCGGCCGTCAACGTGCCGTTCGAGCCCGGCGCCGGGGAGGGGGCCTGGCTGACCGCGGTCGAGACGCTCCTGCCGGAGCTCGCCGCTGCGTTCGGGCCAGACATCGTCGTCAGCCAGCACGGCTGCGACACCCACGCGTCGGATCCGCTCGCCCACCTCAACGTCACGACGACGGCGATGGGGGTGGCCGCGCGGCTCGTCGACATGCATCGCCCATCGCTGGACGAGCGGCCGCTGGCTGGCGACCGGTGGCGGTGGCTATGGCGTATACCGGGTCGTGCCGCGGGCTATGGGCACATGTCTGGCTCGCGGGTGCCCATCGCGACGCTCCGGATCGGCTCCCCGCGGAGTGGCGGTCTCGCTGGGCCGACGAAGCCGCCCGATACGGCGACGTGTCGCTGCCGGAGACGTTCGATGACCCACCGAACGCCGGCCTGACGTTCGACGCCGAGCAGCGCGACGCCGAGGCCCGGTCCCTCGCGATCGCCGAGCTGGCCCGAACCGTCAGCGTCCCGCGCCTCATCCGCGAGGGCGTCGATCGCGGCTGGTGGTCGCCGCTCGGGCCGGCGCCGGTGGCCGACGACGGCGCGGCGAGCGGCTCGACGATCGGCCGACCCGAAATCGTCGACATCGTCGACCGAGCGACACTCGATCGGCTCACGCTCGCGCCGCGCATGGTCGCGAACCTGGACGGCGGGCTGCTCCGTGACCTGCTGTCCTCGCCCGCCCTGAGCATCACGATGGCCGTCGACGGGGCGACTGCCGTTGGCCTGGTCGCGTCCGCCCTCGACGATACGGATGCGCCGGAATCCCCACGATCCGTCCTCGCAATCGGTGTCGCTCCTGCGTGGCGCCGACAGGGCCTGGCGACGCGCATGCTCGCCGCCCACGTCAGCGCGTTCGATCGCGCCGGGACGCCGTGGGCGGCCACGGTCACGCTCGCCGAGCGCGACCCGGTCGAGCCGCTGGACCGGGCGCTCCGCGGCGCCATCGCGGCGCGGATCTACGAGGGCGCGGGCTTTGTCGGGGACGAGCCCGATCCGCGACTGCGGCTGGTGGACCCTGGCGCGCGCCGCTATGTCAGGCGCTGAGCGGGCGCCGCGTCACCGGAAGTAGCCGGCCAGGTCGACGATGAGGTGGGTCCGCGACCCCGACGGCGCCTTGTAGATCGCCCAGAGCCGACCCGCCCCGTCCAGCGCGTTCACGGTGTTGTTCGCCCGAATGTCGCCGAGCGGGAAGTTGATCGTCGACGTCGTCGGGGTCGTCGTCGACGCCGTCGTGACCGACAGGTAGCCGCCCTGGGTCTGGCCGGCGACCGTCACGTTGCTCGCGACCGCATCGACGTCGCTCGGGATCGTCCCCGCGGCGACTACGCCGATCGCCCGCGGCACGCCCGCCTGGAGCGACGGTGGATTGCCGATCCGCGAGTCGAAGATCCGCCGCGGATCGAGCGGATAGAAGCGCAACCCGCCGGTGCCCGTGCGGTAGTAGCCGGTCACGTCGAAGATGAGGTCGGCCGTCGATACGCCGGCAGTCCCACCGACGTACACGAGATACGCCCGGCCGGCGGACGAGAGCTTGATCGTCAACCCGTTCGCCCGGGTATCGCCGCGCGGAACGTTGATCGTCGAGACCGTCGGCGACGACATCGAGGAGGTCGTCATCGAGACGTAGCCGCGGGCCGTCTGGCCGGTCACGGTGAGGTTCCCGGTGACCGCGACCGCATCCAGGGGGATTCCGGCCGCGCCGGTCAACTGGATCCGCCGCGGCGTGCCCGACACGAACGGAGTCGAGAAGCCACCCTTCCCGGTCCGGGAGTCGAGCACCCGGGAGGGCCCGAGCGGCGTGAACGTCGCCCCGGCGTTGGTCGCGAGGAAGTAGCCGGTGACGTCGAGGATGAGGTGCGTCGTTCCGGACCCGCCTTTGAAGACCGCGGCCAACCTGCCGTCGTCGCCGAGCAGCATCGTCACGCCGTTCGCGCGGGTATCGCCGGCCGGGAAGTTCAAGGCGGACGTCGTCGCGGCGACAGACGAACTCGTCGACAGGCTGATCCAGCCGGCAGCCGTCGGCGCAACCGCGGTGAGGTTGCCGGTGATCGCGACCGCGTTGGCTGGGATTCCGGCCGCCCCGGCGACGGTGAAGCTCCGCGTGACCCCGGAGGCGAGCGGCCCGGCGGGACTCGACCGCGTGTCGACGAGGCGAACCGGCACGATCGGGACGTAGGTCGTGCCCGGCGCGTAGGTCGCGATGATGGGCGGGGTCGTCGATCGGGCCGTCAGCGAGTGGGTGACCGCCAGCCCGTCCGACCAGCCGGCAAAGCCGTACGGTCGGCCGCCGATCGTCGCGGTCGCCGGAGCCGACACCTGGACGACGGACTTGTTGATGAACGTCGCGGTGAACGGCGCCACCCCGGTCGTCTCGCCTGCGGTCAGCTGAACGCCGGGCGGATCGGAGCGGATCGACAGGTCGACGGTCTTCGGCAGCAGGGTCACGCTGACCGGCGCCGACGGAGCGCCATGGGCATCGGTCGCGACGAGGCGGATCTCCAGGTTCGACGGATAGCCGTGATCCGGGGCTGGGAACGAGCCGCCCGTTCCGGTGCTCGTCTGGAGCGTGTGGGCGTGGCAGGCGTCCGGGCAGTGATTGACGATCACCGTCCACGCCAACCGGCTGCCGGGCTCCGTGCCGTCCTCCGCGTCGGTTGCGCTGCCGCCGAAGGTGATCACGTCGCCGACCGACCAGGTGAGGCTCGGCGATGGCGTCGCGATCGAGGCGACCGGCGGCGTGTTGCCGACGCTGATCGATACGGTCGCGATGTCGGACGCGCCGAGCGCGTCGGTCACCCGGAGACGGGCGTCAACGACGCCGTTTTGGGTGTAGGTGCGGCTCGGCTTGACCGCGGTCGAGTCGTCGAACTGGCCGTCGCCGTCGAGGTCCCAGGCGTACGCCAGCGAGCCGCCCTTCGGGTCGGTCGATGCCGAGCCGTCGAAGTCCACCATGAGAGGGGCAGGGCCCGATGTCGGATCGGCCGTCGCGACCGCGCGCGGGCCAACGGTAATTCGATGGATCTTGCCGTCGTCGAAACCGACGTAGTAGAGCCCGCCGTCCGGCCCGATCTTGATATCGACCGGGCCGCCCAGCCCCGACGCGAACGTCTCGATCTGGGTCGCGTCCGGCAGGCCGTTCGTTCCGGCGTGCATCGCCCAGATGCACTTGCGGCCGTAGTCGCTGAAGAACAGCGCCCGCCGGTACGCCGCCGGGAACGGCCCACCCGCCGTCGGGTAGAACGCCGCTCCCGAGATCACGGCGCCGGGGATCGGCCCGTCCGGGCACGGATCGCCAGGGACGACCCGACTGCCGCGGGGGTACGTGTAGTACGGCCCGCGCGCCGTGCCATCCGCGTACAGGTTCTCGCAGAGGGTCAGGTCGAGCGAGTCGAACTGGAAGTTCTTGTTCGGGCCCTCGTAGCAGGGCCAGCCGAAGTTCAGTGGCTCGGCAGTCGGCGAGAGGACCCGGTTGAATTCCTCGAAGCTCAACGCCCCGACGTCGCCGATCCAGAGCTCACTCGTGCCCGGCCGGAAGGTGAAGCGGAACGGGTTCCGGAGGCCGTATGCGATGACCCGTCGCATGTTCGCGTCGGGCTCGTCAAAGAACGCGTTGTCGGGCATCGCGGCGCCGGTCGTCGGGTTGACGCGGATGATCGTCCCGGATAACCCCGCCGGGTCGGCGGTTGTTCGCATGTCCTGCGAGCGAAAGGCGCCACCCTGCGCCGACGGCGGGCTGAGCGCGGTCCCGACAGCAGACGGGGGATCGCCGCACGGGTTGTCAGGCGTGACGTCGTTCAGAGGCTCGAAGTCCTGGCCGTAGTCCGTGTTGACGAAGCTGGCGCTCTCCCCGGCCCCCGCATAAAGGGCGCCGTCGGGCCCGAAGGCAACGGTCCCGATCGAATGGCTCGGATGAACCTGGCACCAGCCCTCGACCAGGACGTGCTCATTGCCGTCCCAGACGCCGCTCGCGTTCTCTTCCAGCCGTGACAACCGAGCACTCGCGACGCAGCCGTCCTTGGTCGAACCTGGCGGGTTCGGGCAGATGTCGTTGCCGTTGCGTCGACCCATTTCGGGGCCGGCGCCGGGTCACCGAGGATGTGGTTGTACGTGTAGAGCGCGTACAGGCGGCCGTTTGTCGTGAAGTTCGCGTCGAGGGCGAGGCCGAGCAGCCCGCGATCCCAGTAGTCGTGGACGTTCACCTGCAGGTCGGCGTAGGTCGTCGGGCTGGGATCCGAGAGCGAGTCGAAGTACTTGATGGTTCCGCGCTTCTCGGCGACGAACACGCGGCCATCCGCTGCAAATGCCACCGCCGTCGGGTTGACCAGGCCCGAGAAGACAACCGTGTCATGGAATCCGGCTGGCTCGACGGCTGCCACCTCGGCGGGCGCTCGCTGCGGCGTGCCCGGATCGTCGGGCAGGCGGAACATCTCGGGGCCGTCGGTCGGTGCCGGCGTCGGGTCGACTGCGCTGAGTGGCCCGGGCGCCAGGAGCATCGACCCGAGCACGATCGACGCAAGAATCGCGGACCGCCGGAGGCGAGGTCGATGGACGGCGGAGCGTGCGACGTGCCCTGTCACGTCGCCAGTGTTCCACGGACGAGCTAACTAGTACCAGCGTTTCAGCCGGCCCACCCACAAGTCCCGATGCGACGACGCACCGCGATCGCTCGATATCGAACATGTGGTCGAAATTGGCGGTCGCGCCTATACTCTTCGCCCGTGGTAATTGCGACTCCCGTAGCCGACCCGCTCGCTCCGTTCAGCCCGGCCGTCCGGGCCTGGTTCGAGGCGACGTTCGAGGCGCCGACGCAGGCCCAGGCGGAGGGCTGGGCAGCGATCTCTGCTGGCCAGCACACGCTCATCCACGCCCCGACCGGCAGCGGCAAGACCCTCGCCGCCTTCCTCTGGACCCTCGACCGCCTCGCGGCGACGCCACGTCCGCCGCAGACGAGGGAGCAGCCCGGCACGGTCCGCGTCCTGTACATCTCGCCGCTCAAAGCGCTGACCTACGACGTCGAGCGGAACCTCCGGGCGCCGCTGGCCGGCATCGGCCTGGCCGCCGCCCGACTCGGTGAGCCGGCGCCGGACATCACGGTCGCCAGCCGGACCGGCGACACGCCCGCCGAGGATCGCCGGAACCTCGCCCGCCGGCCGCCGGACATCCTCATCACGACGCCGGAGTCGCTCTACCTCCTGCTCACCAGCCAGGCCCGCGACATCCTGCGTGGCGTCGAGCACGTCATCGTCGACGAGGTCCACGCGATCGCGGGCTCGAAGCGCGGCGCCCATCTCGCTCTCAGCCTGGAGCGCCTCGAGGCGCTGATCGCGTCAGGCGAGGGCGAGCGGGCCGGCCGCCGCCCGCCGCAGCGGATCGGGCTGAGCGCGACCCAGCGACCGCTCGAGACGATCGCCCGCTTCCTCGGCGGCGTCGGGCCGGGCCGCGAGGTGACGGTCGTCGATGCCGGCACCCGCAAGCCGCTCGAGCTCCAGGTCGTCGTCCCGATCGAGGACATGACCGCGCCCGGCGAGATCCTGCCGCTCGATCCAGCAGCCCGGCGGCCCAGCCACGAACCCGGAGGCGAGGGCCAGCATCTGGCCGGCGATCCACCCGGCGATCCTCGAGCTGATCAAGGCCCACCGCAGCACGATCGTCTTCACGAACAGCCGCCGCCTCGCCGAGCGGCTCGCCCAGCGCCTCAACGACCTGGCCGGCGAGGAGCTCGTCCGGGCCCACCACGGATCGATCGCCCGCGAGCAGCGCCTCGCGATCGAGGAGGAGCTCAAGGCCGGCCGCGTGCCGGCGCTCGTCGCGACGAGCAGCCTCGAGCTGGGGATCGACATGGGCGCCGTCGACCTCGTCATCCAGGTCGAGAGCCCGACCTCGGTCGCCCGCGGGCTCCAGCGAGTCGGGCGGGCCGGGCACCAGGTCGGCGCGCCATCGAAGGGCGTGATCTTCCCGAAGTACCGCGGCGACCTCCTCGAGGCCGCCGTCGTCGCCAAGGGCATGCACGAGGGCTCGATCGAGGCGACGCTGCTGCCGCGGAACCCGCTCGACGTCCTCGCCCAGCAGCTCGTCGCGATGACCGTCATGGATCGCTGGACCGTCGACGAGCTGCTGGCAACGGCAACCCGGGCGACGCCGTACGAGACGCTCAGCCGCGAGGTCCTCGAGGGCGTCCTCGGCATGCTCGCCGGCGCCTACCCGAGCGACGAGTTCGCCGAGCTGAAGCCGCGCGTCACGTGGGATCGCGCCACGGACGTCATCGAGGGCCGTCGCGACGCCCGCGTCGTCGCGGTCACGAGCGGCGGCACGATCCCGGACCGCGGGCTGTACGGCGTCTTCATGGTCGGCGAGGCGGGGACGCCCGGCCGCCGCGTCGGTGAGCTCGACGAGGAGATGGTCTACGAGAGCCGGGTCGGCGAGGTGATCACGCTCGGGGCATCGAGCTGGCGGATCGAGGAGATCGGCCACGACCGGGTCACGGTGTCGCCGGCGCCGGGCGTGCCGGGCAAACTGCCGTTCTGGCACGGCGACGCGGTCGGGCGGCCGATCGAGCTCGGCCGGGCGCTCGGGGCGTTCGTTCGCGAGGCCGAAGCCGACCTGGGTCGCGGCCCGCGCGGCCGGCGATCCGCCCTCGACCGACTCAAGGCCGACCACGACCTCGACGAGCTCGCCGCCGAGAACCTCATCGCCTACCTCGAGGACGAACGTGAAGTCGTCGGAGCCCTGCCGACCGACCGGCGGATCGTCGTCGAGCGCTTCCGGGACGAGCTCGGCGACTGGCGGCTCGTGCTGCTGACGCCGTTCGGCGGCCGCGTCCACGCCCCGTGGTCGCTCGCGCTCGAGGCCCGGATCGGGGAGAAGGTCGGGGCCGAGGTCCAGACAATCTGGTCCGACGACGGCATCGCGATCCGGTTACCCGACATCGAGATGCCCTTCGAGACGATCGAGTCGCTGCTGTTCCCGGAGCCCGACGAGCTGGAGGAGCTCGTCGTCGGCCAGGTCGCCAGCAGCGCCCTGTTCGCGTCGCGCTTCCGGGAGAACGCCGCCCGCGCTCTGCTCCTGCCACGGCGCCGACCCGGGACCCGGACGCCACTCTGGCAGCAGCGCCAGCGAGCCGCGGACCTGCTCGCGGTCGCGTCGCGCTACGGCAGCTTCCCGATCCTCGTCGAGACGTACCGCGAGGTCCTCTCTGACGTCTTCGACCTGCCGGCGCTGCGGGAGGTGCTCGGCGGCGTGGCGAGCCGCGAGATCGCCGTCCACCGCGTGGAGACGCTGCGAGCCAGCCCGTTCGCGAGCTCGCTCCTGTTCGACTACGTCGCCGCCTACATGTACGACGGCGACGCCCCGCTCGCCGAGCGCCGGGCCGGGGCGCTCACGCTCGATCGCGACCTGCTCCGCGAGCTGCTCGGCCAGGAGGAGCTGCGCGAGCTGCTCGATCCGGAGGCGCTGGCGGACCTGGAGCTGAGCCTGCAGGCGCTGACCGACGACCGGCGTGCAACGACTGCCGACCAGCTCCACGACCTGCTGCGACGGCTCGGCGACCTCTCGGCCGACGAGATCGCCGCCCGGACCGAGGGTGGGGCGGTCGCGAGCGACGCATGGCTGACCGAGCTCGTCGCCTCGCGCCGGGCCGTTCCCGCCCGCGTCGCCGGGGACGACCGCTGGATCGCGATCGAGGACGTCGCCCGTTATCGCGACGGGGTCGGGCGTCTCGCCACCGACCGGCGTGCCCGACGCGTTCCTCGCCCCGGCCACTGCGGCCCTGGACGGCTTGCTCGCCCGGTACGCCAGGACGCACGGGCCGTTCCTGACGCCGGATCCAGCCCGCCGCTGGGGGCTGCCGATCGGCGTCGGTCGACGATGCGCTGGAGCGGCTCCTCGAAGCCGGGACGATCCTCCGCGGCGAGTTCCGGCCGGGCGGCTCCGAGCGCGAATGGATCGATCCGGACGTACTGCGGATCCTCCGGCGACGGTCGCTGGCGCGGCTGCGGCGCGAGGTGGAGCCGGTCGATCCGGCGGTCGCTCGGGCGGTTCCTGCCGGCGTGGCACGGGGTTGCGGCCGTCGGCGACGCACCGCCCGCTCTTCGGCCCGTTGCGGCTCTGGAGCGCCTCGCCGAGGTCGTCGACCAGCTCGCGGGTCTCGCGATCCCGGCGTCGGTTCTCGAACGGGACGTGCTGCCGGCCCGGATTCCCGGGTACCAGCCGCGCCTCCTCGACGAGCTGGGGGCGATGGGCGAGGTGGCCTGGGTCGGGCGGGGGAGTCTCGGTCGCGACGACGGGCGGATCGCGCTGTACCGGCCCGGTCGCGAGGTCCTTCGACCGGTCGGCCGCGCCGACGGCGTCGACGTACCCGCCGGTCCCCGCCACGAGGCGATTCGGGGGCACCTGCGCCGGCGGGGCGCCTCGTTCTACCGGGAGCTGTTCGCGGCCGCCGGCGGCGGCTCGGACCGCGAGGTCCTCGATGCGCTGTGGGATCTCGTTTGGGCCGGGCGAGGTCACGAACGACACGTTCGCGCCGCTCCGTGCGCTGCGCTGGAAGCGGCCCGCCCGCGACGCGCGGCGCCGGCCCGGCCGCCTGACGTCGCTCGGCCCGCCGGAGGCCGCCGGGCGCTGGTCGCTCGTCGATGCGACGGACGAGGCGGAGCGCGGGCGACGGTGACGGCCCTGCGCCGCGACCCACCGCCACGGAACGCCTCCACGCGCTGAGCCTCGCGCTGCTCGACCGGCACGGGGTCGTGACCCGCGAGGCCGTCGCCACCGAGGGCGTCGAGGGCGGCTTCTCGGCCGTCTACGCCGTCCTCCGGGCGCTCGAGGAGGCCGGCCGGATCCGCCGCGGGTACTTCGTCGACGGGCTCGGGAGCCGCGCAGTTCGCCCAGGCGGGCGCCCTCGAGCGCCTGCGCGCGATGCGTGAGCCGGCCCGCTCGCCCGCGGAACGGGAGGTCCATCTGCTCGCCGCCGCCGATCCCGCCAATCCGTATGGCGCGGCTATCCCCTGGCCCCGCCGCGGCGAGGACGACCGGCGGCCGCTGCAGCGGGCGGCCGGCGCCTACGTCGTGCTCGTCGACGGCGTCGCCGCGCTGTACCTCGAGCGCGGCGGCGGGACGCTGCAGACGCTTCCCGCGGCGGACGACCCGGAGGTGGCCGAGGCCGCGATTCGCGCTCTCACGGGTCTGCTCGAGGACCGCCGGATTCGCGAGCTCGTCATCACGAAGGTCGATGGGCTCCCGGTCGGCGAGTCGCCGTTCCGCGAGCGACTGATCGCGGCGGGCTTCACTCCCGCCTACCGCGGGCTCACGCTGCGCGGCCCACGCTGAGGCCGAGCCGTGCCCGAAGGCGACACGCTCTTCCGCACGGCGGCCGGGCTCCGACCGCATCTCGTCGGCCGAACGGTGACGGCGGCACGGGCTCGACGGCCGGGCCCGCAGATCGAGCGAGTCGTGGGGACGACGATCGAGGCGGTCGAATCGCAGGGCAAGAACCTCCTGATCCGGTTCGGCAACGGCCTCGAACTGCGGACGCACCTCCGGATGAACGGCTCGTGGCATCGCTACCGGCCGGGCGAGCGCTGGCGTCGGCCCGAAGCCCGCGCCCGCCTCGTCATCGAGGTTCCGGGCGCGGTCGCCGTCTGCTTCGACGCGCCGGTCGTCGAGCTGTTCGAGCAGCGGGCGGAGGCGCTCCACCCGGCGCTCGCGGGGCTCGGGCCGGACCTCCTGGACCCGGCGTTCGGCGATGACGGCGCCGACGAGGCGCTCCGCCGCCTCCGCGATCCTGCCCGGGCATCGATGACGATCTCGGAGGCGCTGCTCGACCAGCGAGCACTCGCGGGGATCGGCAACATCTGGCGCAACGAGACCCTGTTCGTCGAGCGGACCGATCCGTTCGCCGTGGTGGACACCCTCGATGACGCCCACCTGCGGCGCCTCGTCGCGACCGCCCGGCGCCTCCTCGTCGAGAGCGCGTCGCTCGCGCCGGGCCGCCAGCGGATGCACGTCTACGGGCGGAGCGGCCGGCCGTGCCCGCGCTGCGGGACCCTCATCAAGTCGGGACCGCTCCCGACCGAGATCCCGCGGACGACGTACTGGTGCCCCCGATGCCAGGCGGGGCCGGCGTGACGCCCGAGGTCACCTGTGCCCGAGCTGCCGAAGGCTGGTCCTGCGAGGTCTCGATCACCGAAGGCGTCCGCGTCGTGAGCACCCACTTCGTGTCCGTCGGGGCCGCCGACCTCGCCCGTCTCGACCCTGGCGCCGCATCGCCCGAGGACCTCGTCCGTCGATCGTTCGACTTTCTCCTCGAGCGCGAGCCCGCGGAATCGATCCTCCGCTCGTTCGACCTGACGGTGATCGGCCGCTTCTTCCCGGAGTACGAGGCCAAGATCCGTCGCGGGCGTTGAGCTGCGGTCTCGGAACCGGTCGCATCGCCCGCGTATGATCCGGCGCGATGTGCGAGCACTATGTCGCCCGGGCCGACGAGCCATTTCGGCTCGACGAGCTCTGGCCGTTCACCGAGCGCCTGGAGCGGTATGGGATCGCCGGCTTCGGCTGGGGCGCGGCGTGGCTCGCGCCCGATGGCGGGATCGATTCGCACCGCGACACGCGAGCGTTCCGGGACGACCCTGAGCGCGAGAAGGTCGGGGCCGTCGAGACGACCGCAGCGCTCGTCCACCTCCGCCGGCCGTCGAAGCTCTCCACGCTCGGGATCGCCGATACCCAGCCGTTCGACGACCCGGCCGGCCGCTTCTCGTTCAGCCACAACGGCGACTTCCGCGACGGTCCGCTCGTGGCGCGCTCGCTTCAGGGCGGCCGGGAGGATCCACGGCCGCGCCGACACCGAGGTGGGAGCGCGCTGGCTCGAGGATGCGTGGGACGGTCGAACCGCCCCGGTCGATCTGCTCGCGACGCTCCACGAGACGTTCGGTGGCCAGGCGAACCTGTCGCTCCTCACCGCCGACGGCTCGGTAAGCGCCTATGCGGGCAACACGGAGAACCCCGTGTTCACGTTCCGACTCGGGCGGATCGGCCTCGCCTCGACCGGCATCTACTCGCTCGATCGGAGCGTTTTCCGGTTCGTCGCGCCGGGGGCGACCGACCGGCGCCTCGTGCGCGTCGGCGGCTCGGTCACGCTGAATCGTCACGGAGGGGCCGCCGGCGCGTCGTAGCATGCGTTAGACCGGGGGACGAGGGGACGGAGGGATCCATGACCACGTCAACCACGGCCAGCGAGGCCGACTCTGGAAGGCCGACGGTAGCCCTGCCGATCGGCCACCTCATCCGGATTTCGCTGTACTGGCTCGGTCTGACCGCCATCGACGGCGCCGTCGGCCTCTTCATCCAGAATCGCCTGAACTTCGGCGACATGGCCGTCCCGGAGCTCGAAGTCGGCCGGATCCTGTTCCTGCTCTCGATCCCGATGGCGATCGTGTCGATCCTCATCCAGCCGACTGTCGGATCGATCAGCGACTACACGATCAGCCGCTGGGGCCGGCGCAAGCCGTACATCGTCATCGGCTCGCTGCTCGACCTCGTCTTCCTGTTCGGAATCGCGACGTCCAATTCCGTCCTGATGCTCGGCGTGTTCGCCGCCCTCCTCGCCTTCAGCACGAATATCGCCCGGGGTCCGTTCCAGGGCTACGTGCCGGATCTCATCCACCCGCGGCAGGTCGGGATGGCCAGCGCAATGGTCGGCCTGATGCAGATCCTCGGCAATGTCACGGGCTTCCTCGCCGTCACGCTTGGCGGTGCTGCTGGGACGAATCGAGCTGCGCGATTGCCGCCGTCGCGATCGTCGAGCTGCTGACCATGGCCGCCGTCGTGCTGCGGGTCAGCCCGGGCCTGCCGCCGAAGGAACGCAGCGGTCGCTCGTGGCGCTCGATCATCGGCGAGACCTGGGGCACCGACATCCTCAAGGAGCGGTCCTACGTCTGGCTCCTGACGTCGCGGTTCTTCTTCCTCATGGCCGGCGCGATGCTCGTCAACCTCCTCCTCACCTACCTCAAGCAGTCGCACGGCCTGGACGAGGCGACGTCGAACACCGTGAACCTCATCGTCCTGGTGGTCGTCGTCGTCGGCAATCTCGTGGCGATCATTCCGAGCTCGCGCCTCTCGGATCGGATCGGCCGCAAGCCGGTCATCTACGCGAGCTGCGTCATCGGCTTTGTGGGTATCGTCCTGGCGGCCCTCGCTCCGGCGGTCCCGGTTGCCGTCGTCGGCGCGGCCCTCTTCGGCGCCTCCGCGGGAACATTCCTCGCCGTTGACTGGGCATTGATGACCGACATCATCCCGCGCGCATCCTCCGGCCGATACATGGGCCTTTCGAACGTCGCGACGACGGCTTCCACCGTATTCGCGGTCGCAACTGGTGGGCTGGTCCTCGACCTCGTCAACGGCATTGCCGGCATCGGCAGCGGGCCGCGCGCCGCTTACCTGCTCGGCGCGGTCTATTACGTCATCTCAGCGCTGACGCTCCGGCCGGTGATCGAACCGGATCGCCGCAATCGGAACGCGACACCGGTCGCCGACGCCGCCGCCTAGCCCTCGGCGCCGAGACCCAGGTACTCACGCATGCGGCGGCCGAGCCCGACCTGCGATCCGTTCCGGAGACTGGCGAACGCGCGTTTCCACCATGAGGGGCGGAGCCATTCGAACGGATCCGGCCGGCGCCAGAGGACGGGCACGAGCGCCCAGAGGAAGACGAGGTAGTCGAGCCGGAGCGGTCGCGCCCCGAACCCGAACAGCGCCTGGAGCTGGAGGATCGTCAGCGGCAGGGTCGCCAGGCTGAGGAGCGCCGATGCGGCGAGGAACACGAGGCCCCACAGCCGGGCGCGCGGCGCGAGGATCGGCAGCAGCAGTAACGGCGCCCACTTCATCCACGTCGCCACCGACCAGAAAAGCCCGGCCACGACCGGACCCGTGAACTGGGCACCCCACAGCAGCAGCGTCAGCAGCAGGTTGATGTTGCCGGTGTCGAGGTTGGCCCCGAACGGGAAACCCAGCAACGCGACGAAGACCGCCGTCTCGAGGGGCCGCTGCTTGTACGCCCAGTGGATCGTCCAGAGCAGGCCGAGGATCGTGCCACCGCGCCAGACGAACCAGGCCACGTCCCACGGCAGCAGCGCCCACGGCGCGAACAGCGGCAGCATCCACGGCGCGTAGACGTACGGCAGGAACGGCCCGGTCGGGTGGTACGGGTCGCCGCCGTTGAGCCAGATCCGCACGCCGGCCCAGTAGGCGCGGGCGTCGGCGCCTGCCGGCTCGCCCCGCCCGACGATGCCCGCGGCGATGAGTCCGAACGTCACGATGAGCAGGCCCATCGCGAGGAGGCGACGCCGGTCGCGGAGCCGCGACAGCTCGCGTCGGAGCTCGCGCCGATGGATGTCCAGCCGGCGCCGCGTTGGCCTATCGAGCCGGCCCTGGAGTCGGTCGAAGAGGCCCGCGTTGGCCGATTCGGGCGTTCCCTCTCGCGTCATCGCCCGGGCATTCTCCCACGCGACCTTCGCTCCGCCGTCCGGTGCCGTCTGTCGGGCGGCACGTCGGCTATCCTTCCGCGAACGAGCGGAATGGGAGACGATCGACGCAGTGAGCGACGGGACCGTCATCATCATCGGCGGGGCGGAGGACAAGGTCCGCGACCGCGTGATCCTCAACCGGTTCGTCACGCTCGCCGGTGGCCGGGACGCGACGATCGCGGTGATTTCGACGGCCAGCAGCCTCGGCGCCGAGGCCGGGAGGCGCTACAGCCAGGTCTTTTCCGAGCTCGGTGTCGCTCACGTTCGGCCGCTCCACGCGGTGACCCGGCCTCAGGCCAATGACGAGACGGCGGCGCTCACAGTCCGCGACGCGACCGGCATCTTCCTGACCGGCGGCAACCAGCTCCGGCTCGCATCGACTATCGGCGGGACACGGCTGGCAGATGCGATTCTCGACCGCTTCCGGGGCGGTGCAGTCGTCGCCGGGACGTCGGCGGGGGCGTCGGCGATGTCGTCGCACATGATCGCGTTCGGCGCGTCCGGGGCGACGCCGAAGCACCGGATGGCCCAGATCGCGGCCGGTCTCGGGATGCTGCCGGGCGTCATCATCGACCAGCACTTCCAGCAGCGGAATCGGCTCGGGCGGCTGCTGTCGCTGATCGCCCAGAACCCGTCACTGCTCGGGCTCGGCGTCGACGAGGACACCGCGGGCGTCGTCGGGCCCGATCACATCATGGAAGTCATCGGCCGCGGGTCGATCACCGTCGTCGACGGCTCCGCTTCCGAAACCGACGCCTGGGAAGTCCACGGCCACAAGCCGCTGATGATCAGCGGGGTCGTGCTGCACTCGCTGCCCGCCGGCTACCGCTTCGATCTGCGCCGCCGCCACCGCCTCGCGACGCCGACCCTCCACGCGATCCAGGGCGGCGGCGAGGCCGCGTCCACGTAAGCACCCAGCGCGCGGCGCGGAAGTCATCGCTACCCCTCACCGATGCCGTTGGTCGCATCACGATCGTGCGCAGGACGGTCGCCGGACGTTCCAAGCGCGAATATGCAACCGACGGCATCACCGCAAGACACTAGGGATTTCTGGGCGACGAGAGAACGCGGCCTCTGGCGATCCACGGCGAACGGCGGGTACACTCGGGACCGCGAAGGGTCGGCGAACGGAGCAGGGGCAGGAGGGCGCTGTGGCGCAGGCGGCACCGAAACCTCGGGCCGGGAAGGCGAAGACGAGCGCGACGGCGACCACGAACGGGGACGCCAACCCGAAGCGCCGCGCCTCGGATCGGACCGGCGGCGGCCGCGCCCGAGCCGACCCTCCAGATCATCGAGACGCGCATCCTCCGCGGCCCGAACTACTGGGCCCGCGAGCCGGTCATCCGGATGGTCGTCGACCTCGGCGTCCTCGAGGACTTCCCGTCGGACAAGGTCCCGGGCTTCACCGACGCCCTCGTCGGCCTGCTGCCGAGCCTCGAGGACCACGCCTGCAGCCTCGGCCGCCGCGGCGGCTTCATCACGAGGCTCCGCGACGGCACGTGGATGGGCCACATCTCGGAGCACATCGCCCTCGAGCTCCAGAACCTCGCCGGGACCGACGTCCGCCACGGCAAGACGCGATCCACCGGCGAGCACGGCCGCTACAACGTGATCTACGAGTACCGCGAGGAGAACGTCGGGATCGAGGCCGGCAAGATCGCCGTCGCCCTCGTCAACCACCTCGTCGCGCCGAACGACCCGTCGGTCGCGATCGACTTCATGTCGCAGCTCGAGCGGCTCATCCTCCTCGCCGAGCGGCAGGCTTTCGGGCCGTCGACCCAGGCGATCCTCGACGAGGCCGCCAGCCGCGACATCCCCTATATCCGCCTGGACCGCCACTCGCTCGTCCAGCTCGGCCAGGGGGTCCACCAGCAGCGGATCCGGGCGACGATGACGTCGCGGACATCGGCCATCGGGGTCGACGTCGCATCGGACAAGAGCCTCACGAACCGGCTCCTCGACTCGGCCGGGCTACCCGTGCCGCGGAGCGCGGTCGTCCGGACGGAGGACGAGGCGGCCGCGGCGGCGACCCGCATCGGCTTCCCGTGCGTGGTCAAGCCGCTCGACGGCAATCACGGCCGCGGCGTCAACCTCGACCTGGGCTCGGACGAGGCGGTCCGAAAGGCGTTTCACGCTGCCCTCGCCGAAAGCCGCGCCGGCGATCTCGTCGTCGAGAGCTACGTCGCGGGCAACGACTATCGCTGCCTGGTGATCGGCGGCAAGGTCGCGGCGATCGCCGAGCGCGTCCCCGCGAGCGTCGTCGCCGACGGCGAGCACACGGTCCGCGAGCTCGTCGACATCGCCAACCAGGATCCGCGCCGCGGCATCGGCCACGAGAAGGTCCTGACGAGGATCAAGCTCGACGACGCCGCCGAGGAGCTCGTCCGGGCTCAGGGCCTCGGGCTCGACGACAAGCCGCCCGAGGGCACCCGGGTGAAGCTCGCCCTGACCGGCAACATGTCGACCGGCGGGACATCGATCGACCGGACGTTCGAGGCCCACCCCGACAACGTCGAGATCGCCGAGACGGCGGCCCAGATCGTCGGGCTCGACGTGGCCGGGATCGACTTCATCTGCCCCGACATCGCGACTCCCGTCCGCGAGACCGGCGGCGCGATCGTCGAGGTCAACGCGGCGCCGGGGTTCCGGATGCACACCCACCCGACTGAGGGCGAGCCGCAGTACGTCGCCCGGCCGGTCATCGACGGCCTCTTCCCGCCGGGCAGCCCGTCGCGGATCCCGATCATCGCGGTGACCGGCACGAACGGCAAGACGACGACCGTCCGGATGATCGCCCACATCATGAAGCTCATGGGCCGGCGGGTCGGGATGACCTCGACCGACGGCATCGTCGTCGACGGCCGGCTGACGAAGAAGGGCGACATGTCGGGCCCGAAGTCGGCCCAGATGGTCCTCCAGAACCCGAAGGTCGACACCGCCGTGTTCGAGGTCGCCCGGGGCGGCATCCTGCGGGAGGGGCTCGGTTACGACCGGAACGACGTCGCCGTCGTGACGAACGTCACCGGCGATCACCTCGGGATCGGCGGGATCGATTCGCTCGGGCAGCTGGCGAACGTCAAGGCCGTTGTCGTCGAGTCCGTGCCGCGGTCGGGGACGGCGGTGCTCAACGCCGACGACTCGCACGTCTATCGGATGGGCCGCCACTGCGCCGGCCGCGTCGTCCTGTTCAGCATGTCGACCGAGAAGGGCGAGGACGGCTACGACCGCGTCGACGGCCATACGTCCCGGGGCAACGCGGCGTTCGCCCTCGAGAAGACCGCCGAGGGCGAGCTCATCGTCCTCAAGCACGGCCCGCGGAAGATGCCCGTCCTCTACACCCACCTCGTCCCGGCGACGTTCGGCGGCAAGGCCCGGATGAACGTCGCCAACGCGCTGGCGGCGGCCGCGGCGGCATGGGCAGCCGGGGCGCACCTCCACGACATCCGCCAGGGGCTGCGGACGTTCTCGACGTCGTTCTTCCAGTCGCCGGGCCGCCTGAACCTCCTCGACGTCGGCGGCATCAGGGTCGTGATCGACTACTGCCACAACGTCGACGGGATGCGCCAGCTGGCCGACTTCGTCGAGCGGATGATGGGCGAGCCGGTGTCCAAGGCCGGCCGGGTCGCGGCCGTGCCCTCGGGCGATGGGCGGAACGGCGGAACCGGCCCGCGGCGCGGCCGGGCGATCGGCGTCATCGGCATCCCGGGCGACCGGCGGGACGACGATCAGCGGGAATACGGCGCGATCGCCGCGTCGGCGTTCGACGAGATCATCGTCCGCGAGGACAAGAACCTCCGCGGCCGGCCGGCCGGTCAGGCCGCGAGCAACGTCGTCGACGGCGTGCGCGAGGCCCGCAGCCGGGGAACGGCGCGAGCCACGAAGGCCGACAAGATCCTCGAGGAGACCGCCGCCGTTCGGATGGCCCTTCGGCGGGCGGCGCCGGGCGACCTCGTCGTGTGCTGCGTCGACGACGCGATCGGGGTCTACCGGGCCGCCATGGCGGCCGCCGGATCGTCGCGCGGGGCGACCGCCTTCGCCGACCCGGGCGAGCTCGAGGCGCCAGAGGGATGAGCCGGCGGAGCGCGCCGCGTTCCCGCGCGCCACGCTCCGGACCGCCACGCTACGTCCCGGAGGATTCCCTCAAGTCGCCGCGGTTCACGGGCCCGTCCACGTTCGCCCGCCTGCCCTACGTCCGGACGCTGGAGGACGTCGACCTCGCCGTCGTCGGCGTGCCGTTCGACACGGGCGTCACGTACCGGGCCGGGGGTCGCTTCGGCCCGAACGCCGTCCGCGCGGCGAGCGTCATGCTCCGGCCGTACAACGCCAATCTCGACGTGAAGCCCTTCGACATCCTGTCGTGCGTCGACTACGGCGACGTGTCGATCGTCCCGGGCTACATCGAGCGCAGCTACGAGGCCATCGAGCAGACCGTAGCCCCGATCGTCGAGGCGGGCGTCGTTCCGCTGCTCATCGGTGGCGACCATGCCTGCACGCTGCCGCACCTGCGCGCGACTCGGTCGCGCGGCCCCGTCGCGGTCATCGACTTCGACTCGCACACGGACGCCTGGGACAGCTACTTCGGCGAGAAGTACAACCACGGCACGTGGATGCGGCGGGCGATCGAGGAGGGTCTCGTCGACGTCGCCCACTCGATCGAAGTCGGGCTGCGCGGTTCGGTGTACGCGGAAACCGACTGGACCGATCTGCGCGACGAGCTCGGCCTCGAGTACCTGACGACCGAGGAGGTCCTCGCAATCGGGCCCGCGGCAACGGCCGCGAAGATCCGCGAACGCGTCGGCGACGCAACCGCGTTCATCAGCTTCGACATCGACGTCGTCGATCCGGCCTTCGCCCCCGGCACCGGAACGCCCGAGCCGGGCGGCCCGTCGGCGCACGACGCGCTCGCGATCGTTCGTCTCCTTACGGGCATCGATTTCGTCGGGTTCGACGTCGTCGAGGTGATCCCGGCCTATGATCCGGCCGACCAGACCGCGTTCCTCGCGGCCAATCTCGCCTACGAGATGCTGTCCCTCGTCGCGCTTCGCCGCTCCTAGCAATTAGGCGTCGGCCGGCCGGCCGCGTGAACCGTCCGCCGCGCCCCGCCCGGAACCATTGTTCGCGCTTGCGTCGCAGGCATACGATGCAGCGGTCCTGGTGGAGGAGCTGCGGACATGGCCGCATCGCGGCCCGAGAGGAGGTTCGAGCATGCGTCGCTGGACAGCGTTTCCGGTGTTCATCGTGGTCATCGCGGTCGTCGTCGGCTGCAGCACCGGGGGAGGTACCGCGACCGGGTCCGCGTCGGCGCCGTCGGCGGTGACGCCGTCGTCGGAGGCCTCTGCCAGCGCCCCGGCGAGCGGTGCGGCGTCGTCGGCCGCGTGCAATCCACCGAGGCAGGACGGCGTGACGCTGACGTACGTGTCGTTCGGCGGCGCATACCAGGAGGCGCAGCGCAAGGCCTGGCTCACGCCGTACACGGAGCTGACCGGCGTCCAGTTCAACGAGGACGAGAACTCCTCGAACGCGACCATCAAGGCCCAGGTCGAATCGGGCCAGGTGACGTGGGACGTCGTCGACGTCGGCAATGACTTCGGCCTCGATGCCCACAAGGACCTGCTCGAGCCGCTCGACTATTCGCTGATCCCGCGGGATGAGGTCCTCGAGGGCTTCGCCGGCGACTACCGGGTGGCCGACATGACGTACGGCGTCGCCCTCGCCTACAACACCGAGAAGACGGCAGGCGCGATCCCGGCCGGCTGGGCCGACTTCTTCGATACGACGAAGTTCCCCGGCAAGCGCGGGATGTGGGACTACTCCGAGGGCGGCATCTTCGAGGTCGCGCTCATGGCCGACGGCGTGAAGCCGGCCGACCTGTACCCGCTCGACCTCGAGCGGGCGACGAAGAAGCTCGACACGATCAAGAACGACTTCGTGTTCTGGGCATCCGGCGCCGAGTCCCAGGAGCTGATCGGTTCCGGCGAGGTCGCGATGACCCTCATCTGGAATGGCCGTGGCTGGAGCGCAAAGCACACCGACAACAAGCCGGTCGAGATCCAGTGGAACCAGCAGATCGTCACCGCCGACTACCTCGTCGTGCCGAAGGGCACCCCGAACAAGGACGCGGCGATGAAGTTCATCGCCTACGCGATCTGCGCCGAGAACAACGCCAAGCCGTCGGAGTTCATCCCGTACGGACCGATCAACAAGAACTCGAAGGCGGCCCCGGCCAACGAGCCCGATCTTTCCGTCTCGAACGCCGACGAGAACTCGGCCTACTTCGACGACGAATATCTGATCGAGAACTACGACGCGATCGACGCGGCGTACCAGGAATGGAAGGCGCAGTAACCCGCTAAGTCCGGACACGCTGGACGATGTCGACCGCCGCCGGGCCCGGCAGGCCGGGCCGACTGAGCCTTGGCGGCCTGGCCGCCAATCGCTGGTCGCTGCTGGTCCTGCCGGCGGTCGTCTTCCTCGTCGTGTTCTTCCTGGCGCCGCTCGTGACGATGAGCGTGAGGAGCGTTACCGATCCGCCGGGCGCGGGCCTGGCGAACTACGAGAAGTTCTTCGCCCAGGAGGCGTACCTCCGCGTCCTGACCAACACGTTCTGGATCGCCGCGATCTCCACGGTCACCTGCCTCGTCATCGGCTACCCGTTCGCGTACCTGATGACGATCGTCCCGGGACGGGTCGCGGGCCTGTTGCTGATCGCCGTCCTGCTGCCCTTCTGGTCGAGCCTCCTCGTTCGGACGTTCGCCTGGCAGGTGATCCTGCGTGACACCGGGATCATCAACCGGTTCCTGATCGACCTCGGGTTGATCACCGAGCCGCTCACCCTGATCCGGACGACGGGCGGCGTGATCCTCGGGATGTCGCACATCCTGCTGCCGTTCATGGTCCTGCCGATCTACGCGGTCATGCGCCGGATCGACCCCGAGTTCGGGCGGGCGGCCGCGAACCTTGGCGCGTCTCCGGCGCGCGCATTCCTCCGCGTCTTCGTTCCGCTCAGCCTCCCCGGCGTCGTGGCCGGCAGCCTCCTCGTGTTCGTCCTCGCCCTCGGCTTCTACATCACGCCGGCCCTGCTCGGTGGCCTCCGCGACCAGATGATCAGCCAGCTCATCGTCCAGCAGATCCAGCAGCGACTTGACTGGGGCTTCGGGACGGCGATGAGCGTCCTGCTCATGGTCATCACGCTGATCATCCTGTTCGCCGCCTCGCGCGCCGTCCGCCTCCGCGACGTCTTCGGCAGCGCGGTGGAGGAGTAGGCCGTGACCGAGTCGTGGCGTCAGCCGCGCCGCCTGCTGATGGCGGCACTCGGGGCATTGACCGTCTTCTACCTGCTGGCCCCGACGCTCGTCATCGTCCCGATGAGCTTCACGGAGGCGCGGATTCTCAGCTTTCCGCCGGAGGGCTTCTCCCTCCAGTGGTACGAGCGGATGTTCACCGATCGGCAGTGGTCGTCGGGGATGGTGAACAGCCTCCAGGTCGCCGTGTTCACCGCGATCCTCGCGACCGTGCTTGGAACGCTTGCGGCGCTGGGCCTGACCCGCGGACGGTTTCCCGGCCGGAGCCTCGTGAATGCCGTGGCGTTGACACCGCTGATCGTGCCGGTCGTGATCATCGCGATCGGGATGTTCTCGCTGTTCGTCCAGTGGCGGATCAGCGGTTCCGTGCTCGGGCTCGTGCTGGCCCACACGGCGCTCGCCCTGCCGTTCGTGATCGTCAACGTGGGCACGAGCCTGCGGACGATGGATCGAAACCTCGAGCTCGCCGCCGCGAACCTCGGCGCGGACCCTCGCCGGACGTTCATGCGAATCACGCTGCCGATCATCCTGCCGGGCGTGCTCGCCGGCGCGATCTTCTCGTTCATCACCTCGTGGGACGAGGTCGTCGTGGCGATCTTCCTGACCTCGGCGCGGTTCCGGACGCTGCCCGTCGAGATGTGGGAGCAGGTTCGACAGGTCGTCGACCCGACGGTCGCCGCGGTCTCCACGACGCTCCTCGTCGTGACCACCGTGCTGCTCCTGCTGCTCCTCGTTGTCCGCCGCCAGGCGCCGGCCCGATGACCGCCGCCACGAGCCCGCCGTCCGCGGCGGCGCCGGACCCGGCCGGCGAGCGCCCGGCGCTCGTCCTCCGCGGTCTCCGCAAGTCCTTCGGCGATGCGATCGCGGTCGACGGCGTCGACCTCGAGGTCCGGCGCGGGGAGTTCGTCACGCTGCTCGGCCCGTCGGGTTCGGGCAAGACGACGACGCTCCGGATGGTCGCCGGCTTCATGGCCCCGAGCGGCGGCTCGATCGAGATCGACGGCAGCGACATGACGCGGGTCCCGCCGTATCGCCGCGACGTCGGGATGGTGTTCCAGAACTACGCGCTGTTCCCGCACATGACGGCCGCCCAGAACATCGGCTTCCCGCTCCAGATGCGTCGAGTCGCGCGATCCGAGATCAGCCGCCGGGTCGCCGACGCGCTGGCCCTCGTGAAGCTCGAGAAGTTCGGCGATCGCTATCCGCGGCAGCTCTCCGGCGGCCAGCAGCAGCGGATCGCCCTCGCCCGGGCCGTCGTCTTCGAGCCGCAGTTGCTGCTCATGGACGAGCCGCTCGGTGCCCTGGACCGGAAACTCCGCGAGGCGCTGCAGCTCGAGATCCTCCACGTCAGCCGGCAGCTCCGGGCGACTGTCCTCTACGTCACCCACGACCAGGAGGAGGCGCTCGTGATGAGCGACCGGATCGCCATCTTCAGCGCCGGCCGGATCGAGCAGCTGGGCAGCGGCGAGGACCTCTACGACCGGCCGGCGTCACTGTTCGTCGCGGACTTCATCGGCGAGTCGAACATCCTCCGCGGCCACTACGAACGCGACGACGGCGGCGGCGCGTGGCTGGTCCGGGGTGCGTGGCGCTGGCGCGTCGGCGCGGCCGCGGCCGAGCGGGCGGGACTCGAAAGCGGCGCACCCGCAGCACTCGTCGTCCGGCCGGAGCGAATCCGGATCGTCGGCGCGGCCGAGGAGATCGCGCCGGGCGCGAACGCCGTCGAGGCGACCGTTGCGGACGCGCTCTACCTGGGCTCGGATCGCAAATACGGGCTCGCGCTGCCGGACGGCCAGCGAGCCGCCGTGCGCGAGCAGCGTGACGAGGGGGAGCGCCAGTGGGGGAGCGGCGACGCAGTCCGCCTGACGTGGTCAGTCGACGACGGCGTGCTCGTGGCGGACCCGGCGGCCTGAGCCGCCGTCGGAGGATCGGTCAGGCGACCCGCGCGGAATTGGCGCTGACGGCGCGGATGATCCAGACGATCTCGATGGTCGCGATGATGATCAGGGCGATGCCGATCACCGTCTCCATGGAACGCTCCTCCTCCATCCCTCAGCGTCGGCCGAACGGCACGCTCGCGGTCCGATGATGCGGTCGCGGCCCGCGGAAATCAATGTGAAAAACTCAGTGCCGGCGGGGTCGCTCCTGGAGCCGCGGCACGAGCGACGTCAGCTCCGTCGCGACGTCGATCGGCCGGGCGCCGAGCGATTCGAGGAGCTGGAACACCTCCTCGCGCTCCTCGTGGCAGAGGAGGACGATGACCCGCGGCCGGGCGCCCGCGTCGGCCAGCTCCGCCTTGAGCGCCGCGGTCTCCGATTCGTAGATCGGAATGTCGGATGTGGCGACACCCGCCTCCCTCACGCCTGCGAGGAGCTCGCCGACGATCGATTCGCGCGATCGGCCGCGAAGGTACTTGAGCGTCTCCTTGATCGCGACCCGCTGGGCCCGTTTCGCCGCGATCCGGGCGATCCCGCGGAGGGTGTCGTCGGGCCGGTCGCCGGCCGTGCCGACGATCGCAGTGATCGGCGCGGCCCGGCCCGCCGCCCCGCCGGCGATCCCCTCGGCGACGTCCAGCACCGCGGACACGCCCGCCTCGTTGTGGGCGAAGTCGACGATGACGATCCGCGCCCCGAGCCGGTAGAGGTTCAGCCGGCCGGGCGATCGGTCCGACGTCGGGCGGAACGCGACGAGGCCATCGGCGACCTCGGCGATCGACGCCCCGAGGCCGCGCGCCGCCGCGGCGGCAGCCAGCGCGTTGGCGACGTTGTGGCGGGCGATCCCGCCGATCGTGATCGGGATGCGGGCGAGCTCGACGATCTTTGACTCGCGCTTCGACGTGAGCTCGACGACCCAGCCGTCGCGGACGACGTAGCCCCGTCCGCCGGCCGCCACGTTCCGGCGAACCGCCGCCGAGCCACCGGGGACGAGCGAAAACAACGCGACGTGGCTCCGGACCCGGCGGGCGGTCGCGGCGACGAGCGGGTCGTCGGCGTTGAGGACGGACCAGCCGGCCGGTTTCGTGACCCGGGCGACGGTCGCCTTGACCTCGGCGAGCTCCGGCAGCGTGTGGATGCCCTGGAGATCGAGATGGTCCGACGTCACGTTCGTGAAGACGCTGACCTCGTTCGACTCGTAGCCCATCCCGCGGAGGACGAGACCGCCGCGTGCGGTCTCGAGGACCGCGACGTCGAGATCGGAGCGGCCGAGGATCTGGAGAGCCCCGCCGGGCCCCGTCCAGTCGCCCGCATCGACGAGACGCTCGTTGACGAGGACGCCGTCGGACGTCGTCGTGCCGACCCGGCGGCCCGCCCCGACGAGGATGTGGGTGATCAGCCGCGTGACCGTGCTCTTGCCGTTGGTCCCCGTGATCGAGACGACGGGGATCCGTCGGTCGGCGTCGCGAATCCACGTCGGCGGCGTCGCCCGAGCCTCCGCGATTCGGGCCTGCCAGCGGGCGAGGATGCGCTCCTGCGTCCCCGTCAGCCGTGCCCGGCGGGAGGGCGAGACGTCCCGCTCGGCGAGGGCGAGCGCGGCTTCGGCGATCGTGTGGGCCCGTTCCGCGCCCGTCCACGGAAACGTGACGATCCAGTGGCCCGGATCCGAGGAGCGATGGACGACGACCCCGCCGCGGCCCTCCCCGTGCTCGACCCGGAGGCGCCGCGTCCAGTCGACGATGCCCTCGATCTGGCCGGGCCAGCCCCGGCGGGGAATCACGGCGGCGAGCCGGACGAGGGCGTGGCGGCCGGGCGCCCGCTTGCCGTACCAGGTCCGGCGCCGGCCGATCGCGACCTCGATTTTGACTACCGGCTCGAGCCGGTAGACGTTCGGACCCTCGAGGAGTCGGATCTCGACCTGGCGCACGATCCGGCGAGGATAGCAAGCGGCGGGCCCCGTAGACTGGCCGAATGGAGACGATTGCCTCGCCCGGCGCCGGCGTCACGGCCGACGAGCTGACGGCCATCGAGGCCGTCCGTCCGCGCCGTCGAGCCCGCCTACCTGGCCGATCTCGAGCGCCTCGTGAACATCGATTGCGGCAGCTATACCCCGACCGGGGTCGAAGAGGTCGCCGAGTTCGTGGCCGGGTTCCTTGGTGAGCCTCGGAGCGGAGGTCGCGACCCACCCCGATCCCGACGCCCGCCTGGGGCCGACGATCGTCGGCACGGTACCTGGGGCGGCCGGGGCCGGGCCGCGGCTCCTGCTCATCGGTCACATGGACACGGTCTTCGATCCGGGCACTGCGGCGGAGCGGCCCTTCCGCACCGAGGCGGGTCAGGCATTCGGGCCCGGCGTCACCGACATGAAGTCGGGCCTGCTGACCGGGCTGTACGGCCTCAGGGCGCTCATTGAACTGACGCGGGCCGGCGGCCTGCCGTTCGAGCGCGTGATCTTTGTCGCCAATCCCGACGAGGAGATCGGCTCGCCCTCGTCGTCGCCGCACATCCGGGCGCTGGCACCCGACGTGGACGCCTGTTTCGTGCTCGAGTGCGCCCGCGCGAACGGCGACATCGTCTCGTCGCGGAAGGGGACGATCGATCTTGTCCTGACGGTCCACGGCCGCGCGGCCCACGCCGGCGTCGAGCCGGAGAAGGGCCGCAGCGCGATCCTCGAGGCCGCCCGAATCGTCCGGGACCTGCACGCGCTCAACGGCCGCTGGCCGGGCGTCACCGTCAACGCCGGCGTCATCAGCGGCGGGACGCGGCCGAACGTCGTCGCCGAGCGGTGCGTGCTCGAGGTGGACGTCCGGGCGACCGATGCCGCCAGCCAGGACGAGGCAGAGGCGGCGATCCGCGCCCTCGCCGCGGCCACAGAGGTGCCGGACACGACCGTCGAGGTGGAGCGGCGCGCTCGCCACCGGCCGATGGAGAAGCTCGAGCGTTCCGGGCGGCTCGTCGACCACGCCGTTGCGATCGCCCGGCGGCTCGGGTTCGAGGTCAAGGACACCGCGACCGGGGGCGCGTCGGACGCGAACACGACGTCCGGGCTCGGCGTCCCGACGCTCGACGGCCTCGGGCCGATCGGCGGCAACGATCACTCGCCGGCGGAATACCTCGACCTTGGGTCGGTGGTGCCGCGGACCGCGCTGTTTGCCGGGCTCCTGCTCGCGGTGGCGCGCGACCCGGAGTTCAGGCAGCGGCGTGGCTGAGCGCCGGCGGATCTCGTCGGGCGGCCCGTGGGAGGCATCGGCCGGGTACAGCCGGGCAGTCGTCGTCGGCGATGCGTGCCACGTTTCCGGTACGACCGACGCCGGACCGGGCGGCCGGTCGCTTCACCCGGGTGACGCGGCGGCGCAGGCGCGCGCTGCGTGGGCGATCGTCGAAGCGGCGCTGACCGAAGCGGGCTTCTCGCTCGGCGACGTCGTCCGGACGCGGATGTACGTCGTCTCGGTCGAAGATGCACCGGCCGTGGCGGCCGTGCACGGCGAGCTGTTCGGCGAGATCCGGCCGGCATCGACCCTCGTCCAGGTCGCGGGGCTGATGGAGCCGTCACTCCTCGTGGAGGTGGAGGCGGACGCGCCGAGCGGGCTTAGCCCAGGCCGGCGAGCCGGCCGACGATGGCGATCGCGACCGCCGTCACGAGGCCGAGGAAGAGGTTCCGGCGCCAGGCAACCACGGCGAGGCAGGCGCCCACCGCCAGCCACTCGAGCCCGACGTGGAAGGTCGGCCCCGCGTCGGTCGTCACGACCATCACGGCGACGGCGGCGAGCGCCGCCAGGATCGCCGGGCCGACCAGCTGGAGATACTCGAACGCGCGCCGGGGCAGCCGATCCATTCCGGGGGCCAGGAGCCCGAGCGCCCGCGACGGGTAGGTCACCGCGAACATGAGGACCGCGAGAAGGACGAGTTCGGTGTTCATCGGGCCGCATCCGGCGGTGCCGGCGGCTCAGGCGGCTCCTCGTCGCTGACGTGGATGCCCGGCATCGAGTAGCGCTCGGCCGATTGGTGGCTCCCGAGCGGCGCCGTCTCATGGGCTACGGCCGCGGGCAGGAGCAGGCCGATCGCCGGGCCGATCAGCCCGCCGGCGATGATTCCGATCGGCGCGCCGGCCACGAGTGCGACGACGACGCCGATCGCCGCTCCGCTGATCGCGGCGACGACCTCGCGCCGGCCGCTGATCAGTCCCACCGCGAGCCCGATCATGGCGGCCGGAAAGATGACGTCGATCCCGAATTGCTTCGGCCCAGGAATGGAGCCGCCGACCATCACGCCCGCCAGGGTCGCGAGGTTCCAGGGGATGAACGTCGCCCCGATGCCGGCGACCCAGTAGCCCCACATGTCGGCCCGACCGAGGCGCCGGAAATGGGCCATCGAGAGTGCGAACGACTCGTCCGTGAGCAGATGAGCGGCCGCGGCTCGCTCGACAAAGGGCCGACTTCGGAGCCACGGCGCAAGGGCCGCGGAGTAGAGGAGGTGACGGGCGTTGAGGAGCGCGGTGAGAAGCACGATCCCCGGCCAGGCGAGGCCGCCGGCCACGTAGCCTACGGCCGCGAACTGGGCTGCCCCACCGAACGCAAAGGTGCTCATGGCTAGGGCTTCGACCGGCGAGAAGCCAGCATCCCGGGCGGCAAGGCCGTAGGCGAAGCCGAACCCGACGGCGCTGACGACAATGCCGGCGGCCTCGGTGACGAGTCGCCGGCGCGAGGTCTCGATGTCAGTTGCCGCCGTCGGTGCCGGCGCGGGGCCCGAGTCCTTCAGCGCAGGAACGTCTTGCCGCAGGTCCCGTCGCAGACGACGTACAGGGCATGCAGGTCGTGGGCGTACCCGGCGACGTGGAGCAGTCCCGGGCAGCCCTTCGTCGGGCACTTCCAGACCCACCACTTGTCGTTTTCGTCGGGTGGCGTCGTCTCCGCTGCCAGCTTGTCGGCAAGGCCTTCGCGCTCGGCGACGAGCCTGGCGATCACGGCGGCCCGATCCGCCGCAGTCTCGCTCGTGTACGGGTAGTTCTGGCCGACGTTCGAGGTCACGAGAGGCTCCCGCGGCTGGCGAAGGGGGGAACCGGTGGCGGCGTCGTGTGAGCGCAGCCCGCCACCGGTAGTTCCGAGCATAACTCGAAAGCTGTCGCGGAGGAACGACCAGGGCTGCGTTGGGCGCTGCGCTCCTCGCTCACGGGCGTCGGAGCCCGCTCGCTCCGGTGCTCGCGCCCGCCTTGCCCTGGCCGCCCCTCCGCGACGATCGCAGACTCGTGCGCTACCGCGGGTCCCTTGGCTCGGCTCTCCGCACCCCATTTGGCCAAATATGCGCCCACAGACTATTAGGCTAGTTTGAGGGGCTAAGGAGCTGCGGGACCGACAGGAATTCGTCTCTGGCGGCTAACGGAATGTGGCCTGGATCCTGAATCAGCGGCCGCTTCCTGGCCTAACAGTCCTCCCACGAATATTTGGCCAGTTGGCGGGGCCGAGGCGCGAGCCCGCGGGCCGCGAGCCGCGGGTCGCGCGAAACCGACTACCAGACCGCGGGCAAGCCTGCGCTTCGCGGGTCGGTGGTCGCGGCCACGGAGCCGCCGCCGCCCGGCCCGCCCTCTACCAGTTCGATCGCGTGGGCATGACCTAGCCCGGAGTCGAACGGCTCGGTCCTGGTCACCGGGTGACCGAGCTCCTCGAGCGCCTCGAGGACGCCGTCCGCGAAGCGCGGCTCGGCGCGGACCTCGATCGGCGGCGCGAAGTGCTCGTCGGGCTCGACGAACCAGCGCGGCGCCGCGACCGTGGTCGCGATGTCCAGCCCGCCGTCGACGAGAGCGGACACGACCTGGGCGTGGATCTGCGGCTGCGCATCGCCGCCCATCGAGCCGGTCACGATCCAGGGCCCATCGTCACCTCGGAACAGCATGCCCGGCAGCAGCGTGTGCAGCGTCCGCTTGCCCGGTGCCAGGACGTTCGGGTGCGCCGGATCGAGGCTGAAGTAGGAGCCACGGTTCTGGTAGTGGATGCCAGTATCGGGATCGACCACGCCGGACCCGAAGCCCATGTAGTTCGACTCGATGAGGCTGACGGCGTTGCCCTCGCCGTCCACCGCCGCGAGGTAAGCGGTGCCGCCGCCGCGCGGCGCCGACGACGCCACCGGCGACGACGCGTGCCGCAGGTCGATCCGAGACGCCAGCTCGGCCGCGTACTCCTTTGAAATGAGCCGCTCGAGGGGTATGTCGCGGAAGTCGGGATCGGTCAGCTCGGCGTCGCGGTCGGCCATCGCCAGCTTCGACGCCTCGATGCCGAGATGGATCCAGCGAGCATCGGCCACGCCGGCCGGCCCGAACGCGTCGGCGGGTGGTGGCTCGAACCGCTCCAGGATGTTGATGATCTCGAGCGCGACGGGGCCCGACGAATTCGGCGGGTGGCTGGTGACCCGGACACCGCGGTAGTCGGTCGCGATCGGGTCGTCCCACGTCGAGGTGTGGCCGGCGAGGTCGGCCGACCTCAGCGGCGAGCCGGCGGCTGCGAGGCCGCGCGCTTGCCGCTCGGCGATGTCGCCGGCGTAGAAGTCGTCGAACCCGACGTCCGCCATCCGTTCGAGCGTCTTCGCCAGGGCGGGGAGCCGGACCATCTCGCCGGGCCGCCAGGGCCGGCCGTCGGGCCGGAAGACCTGGGCGAACCCGGAGCCCGCACCGGTCGCCTCCTCGACACGTGACGCCGTGACTTCAACGCCGCGGATGAACCCGTCCCAGGCCGGAAAGCCGCGTCCGGCGAGTTCGATCGCCGGAGCAAGAACCTCCGCGCGGGAGAGCCGCCCGAACCGCGCGTGGGCGTCGGACCAGGAACGGACGGCTCCCGGGACGGTGATCGTCAACGGTCCATGCAGCGGCAGGCGCTCGAGTCCGGTCGCCCGCAGCGCAGCCGGGTCGGCGGACGCGGCCGCTCGCCCAGAACCGTTGAGCGCGTGCTGACGGCGCTCGGCGGCGTCCCAGATCAGCCAGAACGCGTCCCCGCCGATGCCGCAGAACAGCGGCCCGACGACGGCCAGCGCGGCGTTCGCGGCGATCGCCGCATCGACCGCTGACCCGCCGGCGCGCAGGATGCCAAGGCCGGCCTCGGTCGCGAGGTGGTGGGGCGCGACGACTGCCCCCCGCCCGCCCCGCGCGAGCGCGCGCCGGGACGAGGACGGGCCCGCGATCACCACGATCGGTCGTCACGCCACCGGTTCCGGCTCTTCGAACGAAGCCGGCTCTGACGGGCCGCCGACGTAGTGTTCCTGCCGCCTGAGCTGGGCCAGAGGAAGGATCGCGATCACGAGCATTCCGAAGGTCGCGAGCAGGAGCCCGTCGAAGCCGCGCCACTCGGCGGCCTGCCCGCCGATGAGGCTCCCGCCGATCTGGCCGACCGCCAGGAACACGCTGTACAGGCCCATGATCGCCCCGCGGTCGGTCGGGAAGCGCTCGGAGATGTCGGCAAGGAGACCGAGGGCCGCCGGCGTCGCGCCGGCAAGCACGAACAGCCCGAACGCGACGGCTGCGACGCCCACGATCGGCACGACGAGCGGCAGGACGTCGCCATGATTGACCGCGATTCCACCCGCGACCGTGAGGCCGCCGCCGAGGATCCCGTACAGGATGATCGTGGTCCGTCGCATGTTCTTGAATTTGTTGCCCCAGTAGAGCAACCCCGCGCCGAAGAGCACGCCGACGATGACGGCTGCGAGCGAGATCTGGACCGGGCTGAAGCCCTGGTGGAGCACCTGGTCGGGGAAATCCGGGTTGGCCTGAGAGAACTGGAAGATCGACTGGCTGAACCAGACCCCGATCGATGCGTTGACGGCAATCCAGGTCGGGGCCAGGAGCCAGACGTGGGAGGTGCGAAGCAGCTCCCCGTAGCGGCTCAGGTCCATCCGCGAGGTGCGTGCGGTGGCAGCCGCGGCCCGCTCCTCCCGATCGCGATCCTCGACACCGAACCGGTAGATCAGCAGTGACAGCCCGTATACGAGTGCGTTCAGGAAGAACGCGACCGGGCCAAACGCCGCGAAGAGGAGCGGCGCCGTCGCGAAGCCGACGCCGAACCCAGCCAGGGTTGCGCCCTCGAACCGCGCCGCCGCCTTTCCCCGGAGGACTTCGCTCGTGGCCGTGGCGAGGGCGATGTAGCCGAGGATCGACGGGATGCTCGCCGCTGTCGACGCGCCCTCGAGCAGCCGGGTCGCACCGAGGATCGGGATGTTCGTCGTCAGCCCGGTGAGGATCACGGCGACCGCACCGAAGACCGGGCCGTACAGCATGACCCGGTGGTGCCCCAATCGGTCCGACAGGACGCCGAAGACCGGCGACAGGACGAGCTCCGCGAGATAGAACGTCGCGTGGAGCAGGGCGAGGGTCGTCGGGGCGACCTCTGGACCGCCGTGCTCCGGCAGTTTCGCCAGGTAGACGCCGAGCATCGCCCCCGTCAGGCCGGTCGAGAAGCGCAGCGTGAAGGTGCCGGCCATCACGGCCCACAACGATCGGTCCATCGCGGAAAGCGTAGCGGCTTCGGCCGCGCGGAGCGGTCCGCCGAGCCGGTGACGCGACCCGTATCATCGGTCGAACGCTTGGGGGCTGAGGAGGAAGCTGTGGCCAACGTCGCGTTCGTCACCGATTCGGCGTCGGACCTCGATCCCGCCGTCGCGAAAGCCGCGGGCATCCGGATCGTTCCCCTGTCGGTCACGTTCGGCAACGAATCGTTCCGGGCCGGCGTCGATCTCTCGACCGAAGAGTTCTGGACGCGCATGACGGCGCCGAACGCGCCGTTCCCCAAGACCGCCGCGACCGGCCCCGGCGACTTCAAGGCCGTCTACGACGAAGCCTTCGCGGCCGGCGCCGACGCGATCGTCGCGATTCACGTCTCGCACAAGCTCTCTGGGGCGATGAAGAGCGCCGAGCTTGCGGCGGGCATGCTGCCCGATCGCGAGATCCACATCGTCGACTCCCAGGGCGCGTCGATGGCCCAGGGCATCCTCGCGTTCATGGGCCTGGAGATGGCGAAGCTCGGGGTATCGGCGGAGGAGATCGGCCGCGTCCTGAACGACCGCGCCTCCGACCTGCGGATGTACGTCTCGCTCGAGACGCTCGAATACCTGAAGAAGGGTGGCCGCATCAGCGGGACCCAGGCAGCGATCGGGACCCTGCTCTCCGTTCGAGCCGATCATCGCGGTGGCGGACGGGGTCGTCGAAACCGCCGACAAACCCCGGACTCGGGCGAAGTCGAGGGCGCGTTGCATCGAGCTCATCTGCGCCCGGCCGATCGAACGCCTCGCGATCCTGCACACGATGGCGCCCGACATCGCCGAGTTCAGCGCCGAGGTGATTCGCCGCTCAGGCGTGGACCCGTCGTCGGTCGTGGTCTCGACCGTCGGCGCATCGGTCGGGCCGCATCTTGGTCCCGGTTGCGTCGGCGCGGCGGTCCTCTTCAAGCGGTAGATCGGCCGGTGATCGGCCCGTGGATCGGCTCCGGGCGTGGCGCCACGCAATGCCGTAACGGTCCTGCCACGTCCGGGACCAACGGTTGCGGGACGGTTGCGATGACGTTGCGATACGGTGGACACACGAGGCCCGACAGGGCCTCCTCGGGCTATACTCGCCGCTAAATTCATCCGCGCGACGCGTCACTTGCGACGCCTCTCGCGCCCCGTGGGGCCGTCCGGGAGACGACCCGCAACACGCGAGCCGGTCCAACTATCGGACCGGGCTCTCGCACGGAGGACTACCTCGAATCATGACCACAGAGCAGGTCGCCGCGTCGATCAACCCCTGGCAGGTCGCCCAGCAGCAGTTCGACCTCGCCGCTGAGCGCCTGAACCTCGACCCCGGCCTTCGCCGCGTCCTGCGCGAGCCCCGCCGCGAGCTGGTCGTCCACTTCCCGGTGAAGATGGACGACGGGTCGGTCCAGGTCTACACGGGCTATCGCGTCCAGCACAACCTCGGTCGCGGGCCGGCCAAGGGCGGCATCCGTTACCACCAGGACGTCAGCCTCGACGAAGTCAAGGCGTTGGCGATGTGGATGACCTGGAAGTGCGCGGTCGTCGGCATCCCGTACGGCGGCGGCAAGGGTGGCGTCATCGTCGACCCGAAGAAGCTCAGCCAGAAGGAGCTCGAGGCGCTGACCCGGCGGTTCTTCACCGAGATCGAGGTCCTCATCGGCCCCGAGAAGGACATCCCCGCCCCGGACGTCAACACGAACGCCCAGATCATGGCCTGGATGATGGACACCTACTCGATGCACGTGGGCTACACGGTCCCCGGTGTCGTGACGGGCAAGCCGATCAGCCTCGGCGGGTCGGAGGGCCGGAATGAGGCCACGGCGCGCGGAACGCGTCTACTGCATCCTGGAGGCCGTGCGCGAGATCGGCATGGACATCACGCGTGCCAAGGTCTCGATCCAGGGCTTCGGCAACGCCGGCTCGATCGCCGCGCGGCTGATCTCCGACGAGGGCGCGACGGTCGTCGCCGTCTCCGATTCGACCGGCGGCATCTACAACCCGGACGGCCTCGACATCGGCCGCGTCAACGGCTGGAAGAAGGAGCACGGGACCGTCCAGGGCCTCCCCGGCGCGCAGGACATCAGCAACGCCGCAGTCCTCGAGGTCGATTGCGACATCCTGATCCCGGCCGCGCTGGAGAACCAGATCACCGCCCGGAACGCCGGGAACATCAAGGCCCGCATCGTCGCCGAGGCCGCGAACGGCCCGACGACGCCCGAAGCGGACCAGCAGATGTTCCAGCGCGGCGTGTTCATGATCCCGGACATCCTGTGCAACGCCGGCGGCGTGACGGTCAGCTACTTCGAGTGGGTCCAGGACCTCAACCGCGATCACTGGAGCGAGAGCGTCGTCAACGCCAAGCTCAAGGAGATCATGGTCAAGGCGTTCCAGGAGACGCTCGCGATCGCCAAGCGGGACGAGATCGACATGCGAACCGCGGCCTACCTGCTCGCGGTCCAGCGCGTCGCCGACGCGACCTCGATGCGCGGCCTCTACCCGTAAGCCGATCCTTCGCGCACATGGAAACGCCCCGACCATCGGCCGGGGCGTTGTCCGTTTGGTCGCCGGCGAGGACTCGCCGCTGGGATCCGGTCAGTGGCTGCTGTCGACGGAGGACCATCACTGCCCCACCGACGACGAGGATGGTTGCGATGCCTGCCTGGACCCAGCTAAACGCCGACGGCTGGTTGGCGGCAAGGAGGATCCCGAGACTTCCGAGGACGGCGGCCGGCGCCAGCGGCCATGGGTGCGTCTCCCGCGGCAGCGCGAGGAGGCCCAGGACCCAGATCGCGGCAAATCCGGCGGCCACGGACAGGAAGAACACGGCGCTCGTCGTCATGGGATCGAGCGGACCGCTCGACGTGACGAGGACCATCGTGCCGAGCCCGCCAGTGATTCCGGCCGGGATCGCGAAGCCGTACTCGCGGGAGAGCGCGAATGCGATCAGGCAGACGGCGCTGACGCCGACAAGGGTGTACCGATCGAAACCCGGAATTGCGAATCCGGCGAGGATGATCGAGCCGATCGCGAGGAGCGTGAGTCCGAGGACGGTGTGGTCGGGAACGATGCCTTCGACTCGTCGGACGCGGGGAGCGGGAGCAGTCATCACGGATGTCCTTTCATCTGGCAATCTGTGCCTGGGCTATCGAGTGCAGTTGCACTGCGATGACTAGAACGGTACTGTAATGAAATGAACGACGTCAAGATGGACAAACGTCCATATCGATCGCCACTCAGGCAAGAGCAGGCAGAGGCAACGCGCCAGCGCATTCTGGAAGCCGGACTGAGGCTGTTCGCCGCGCGCGGCTACTCGGCGAGCTCCATCAGCCAGATCGCGCTCGAAGCGGGAGTCTCGACCGAAACGATCTACGCCTCGGTCGGCTCGAAGCGCGGGATCATCGATGCCCTGCTGGCGCAGGTCGACACGATGCGGATACCGGACAAGGCGCGCGAGGCGGCCGCGGCTCGCGGCGGAGGAGCGAGGGACGCGATCGAAGTGGTTGCCGAAATGGCCACGGGCTTCTGGGCGAAGCACCACGTGCTCGTCGGCGTGCTACGAAAGGGGATCGGCGATCCGGAGATCGGGGAGGCCTGGGTCGAGCGTCAGCGGGCCCGACGAGGCCTCATCGAGGGCATCGTGTCGTCCTGGCCCCGCGGATCGCTCCGTCCCGGTCTCGACGCCCGGCGCGCCTCCGATATCGCCTGGGCATTGTCGTCAGATGAGGTGTTCGACCTGCTGGTCGGCATGCAGGGCTGGACCACCGACGCCTACCAGGAATGGCTGACGTCATCGCTCGTGCGCGAACTGCTGTCAGATGCGGCGGCCGAGCGCGAGTCCCCTTAGCGGACCCACCTGGGCCGAGCCCAACGCGCCCGTCCGATCGGGCCCATACCGGGTGCTACCATCCGCCGCATGCTCGATCACGAAGAGAAGTTCCTGTTCAAGGAGGAGATCCTCCACCTCGCGAACGCGGTGGCGGAGCCCGGCATCCTCGACAACGTCGAGGACCTCCTGACGGACGTCATCACCAGTCCGCGTTTCGACTCCGAGGTCTTCACCCTCGAGCGAAGCCTGCAGGTGATGCTCGGGCCGCGCGCGGGAACGACGCTGGTCGGGCTGCTGACCGTCGCCCCGGAGGTGTTCGACGAGGTCGCGGAGGTCCGGATCCCGTCCGAGGTCCACGAGCGCCTCGTTGCCTGGCGCGCCCGGTTCGGGCTGGCGATCGACAACGCCCTGAACTTCCTCAACAACCCCGACGGGATCCAGGGCCACAACTTCGCGACGCAGGTCGCCCACGTCGAGGAGCGTCGCGTCCTCCAGGGTCGCCTGACGCTCGTCCGCTACAACAATGAGCCGCAGTTCTTCGTGGCCGACGCAAGCGTCTTTCTCGGGCTCGTCTCCGACATCATGGAGCGGCTCGGGCCGTATCTCGAGCCCGACGCGATCGATGCCGAGACGGTCGGTCGCCTGAAGGACGCGATCGCGCTGATCGAGCGCAAGACGACCGCTCGCGGCTAGCGCCACGGACGGCGTTCGATGAGCGAGGACGTCGTCGACATCGGGCGAGCGCGACAACTTCCGGTCGCACTGTTCGCCTACGCGAGCGCACTCGCCGTCTTTCTGCTGATCCCGCCGCTCTTTCGCCAGACAGTCGGGCCGCCCGCCGGGTTCACGCTCCAGGAAGCCGTCGACCTCTTCACGCCGTTCGTCGTTCTGCCGCTCGCGTGGTGGGTACTGGATTGCCTCGGCGGGCTGAGCCGCCGCGAGCTGCTCGCGTTCCTGGTTATCGCGATCGGTTGGGTCGAGGGCCAGGCGATTCACCTCGCGACGAACGCGATCGGCGACGTCTTCAGCCCCGGCGACGCCAGGAACACGTTCTACGCGACCGCGGCGGGCGACCTCGACCATTGGTTCGACGAGGTCTTGAGCCACTGGCTCTGGCACCTCGCCTGGGGCGCGTTATCGGTCCTGATCTTGTGGCGGGCGACGGCCCGTCGCGACTGGCCGATGCCCGCCGGTGCGCTCAGCGTCGTCGCCGGCCTGATCCACGCGGTGACGTTCTCCTTCGTCACGGTCGAGGGAGAAACGACACTGCTGGGCATCCCGCTCTCGGTGCTGTTCGTGGCCTGGACCGCCCGCGAGACGCTCGCGGGTTCGACGAACCCGGCGTTGCGCTTCTTCCTCGTGTCGTCGGCGGTGACGCTGCTCGCGTATGCCGGGTGGGCGATGGCCTACGGCTGGCCGTTCGCGGAGCCGTGCGGGATCATCGGCTGTTGAGGGAGTTCCGAGCGCTAGGCTTGGCCAGGTGAGACAGCTCTACCTCGCCGCAACGGGCCAGAACCGGGGAAAGACCACCGCCGCGTTGGGGCTGCTCGACGGGTTCGTCCGATCGGGCCTTCACACCGGGTTCTTCAAGCCCGTCGGGCAGCGGACCGTCATCGAGGACGGCGAGCCGGCCGACGAGGACGCGGTCCTCATGAAGTCGGTCTTCGGCCTGCCCGAGCCGTACTCGGTGATGAGTCCCGTCCACATCCCGCGCGGCTTCACGAAGGACTACATCGCGGGGCGCGTCGTCGAGGACCTCGGGGCGAATGTTCGGGCGGCGCACGCAACGTTCCGCGACCACGAGATGCTGCTCATCGAGGGAACCGGCCATGCCGGCGTCGGGGCTGTCATCGGCCTATCGAACGCGGTCGTGGCCTCGATGCTCGGCACGCCGGCGCTGATCATCAGTGAGGGCGGCGTCGGCCGACCGATCGACGAGATCGTCCTCAACGCATCGCTCTTCCGTGCCCACGGGGTCGAGGTCGCCGGGGCGATCGTCAACAAGGTCGACCTCGACGCGCAGCCGGGCATCGCCAAAGTCCTGGAACGCGGCCTGGGCCGCCACGATATCCCGCTCCTCGGCGTGCTCCCGGTCCGGCCGATCCTCTCGAACCCGACGCTCGCGATGATCCTCGAGGGGGTCCACGGCGAGACGATCCATCCGGGACCCGATCTCGACCGGGTCATCGACGGCGTCGCGATCGGGGCGATGGAGGCCGGCCACATGCTCGAGCGCGTCGGGCCGGGGACACTGGTCATCGTGCCGGGCGATCGGGAGGACGTGATCCTGACGCTGACGACCGCGCACTTCGCGGAGCGGCTCCGGACCGCGAACGCGGCCGTGGCTGCGCGGATCGCCGCAATCGCCGCCGCGGCCACGAACGAGGGAGCCGCGTCCGTGGCCGGCCACGAGGGGGCCGCGGTTGGGCTGGTGCTCACCGGTGGCTACCGGCCGCGGGCGTCAGTCCTCGACGCCATCCGGGAGGCCGATATCTTCGCAACGATCGTCTCCGAGGACACGTACGTCGTTGCCTCGGAGGTCCACGACCTGCTCGTCAAGACCCATGCCGCCGACCGCGAGAAGATCGCCCTCATCAAGGCCCTCGTCGCCGACCACCTCGACATCGACCGGATCCTTGCCGTCGCCCGCGAGCCGACCGCCGCGTAACGATCACCCCATGCGCACGTCCTTGGTCATATCGCATCTGTGGGGTTCCCAATGAAGCGTCAGTGGTTCGAGATCCTGGCCGTCGTGCTGGCGGTGGGCGGTGCGGCCTTCGCGCTCCAGCAGGCGACGAGCGTGCCAGGGACCTGGCTGATGATGGGTGTCTATGTCGCGATCGCCGGTTTGCTCGTCCTCCTGATCGGGGAGCGGCGCGGCGATCGCACCGCCATCACCTCGCCGGTACGCGTTGTCGTCGGGGCAAGCATCGTCGTCGCCGTCGGACTGGCGGCGTTGGGGATAGCCCTCTGTGGCCCTACCTTGCTGGTCAACGACTGTCGCGCGTAGGTCAGGTCGGGCCCGGCTCAGCAGTGGCCCGCCGAATGACCAGTCGCCCGATGCGCCAGGCGATTGCGGCGACGACCAAGCCGGCGATCAGGAGCGGCAACCCGACGATCCCGAGCCAGATCGCGAGTGACACCGCGGTCTGGCCGAAACCGATGAGCGTGCCGGTCGCCCGGTCGGCGTCGGTCGCCGGGTCCCAGCCCCGCCGAACCTCCTCGGTCGCCGGCGTCAGCGGCAGGCTGAAGACGACGGTCAGGGTCCCGTACGCGGCGCGCTCCTCGAGCAACGCCTTCTCGGCGACGAGCCGCTCGATCTCGCCGCGGACGGTCGTCAGCTCGGTCTGAACCGCGAGAACGTCGGCGATCTTCGTCGCCTTGCTCATGATCCCCTGGAGCGCCGCCTCGCTGGCGCGAAGGTTCGTGATCCGGGCTCCCAGATCGACCACCTGGGCGGTGACGGCTTCGGTTTCGACCTGCTGGCCGCGGACCTCCGAGGCGAGACCTCGGATTCCCTCGAGCGCCTCGTCCCAGCGGTCGGCCGGGATCCGGTAGACGGCCGATGCGCTCGCCTGTTCGTCCGCCGCGGTCTCATCGGAGGCACTGATGTACCCGCCAACCGCGAGCACCCTGGTCCGGGCGGTGGCGACGGCCGCGGCAAGGTCGGCCACCTCGATTTCGAGCTGGCCGGTCCGGATGATCAGCAGTTCCGGCGGAGCGGCCGCGCCGGCGTCGGCGACCTCCTTGCCCTCGTCGACCGGACCGCCGACGTCCTGCTGCCCGGCGGCCGGGTCGCCGACCCCGCTCCCGACGTTGATCGCGCTGCCGACGTTCGACAGGATCGACGACGTTTGCCCACCCAGGAAGACGGCCGCCCCGAACAGCAGCACGACCACCACGACCAATATGGCCACGGGGCCGCGCCAGCCAAGATCTTCGATGTCCATGCCGCGACCGTACGGTCCGGGCGGAGCGGCCACCAGCGATGATTACCCTGAATCCACGCCGACCTTACTGGCGGCGGCTACTCGTCCGCGAGCACCTCGTTGTCGATGAGGCGCGTCTCGCCGAACCGGACCGCGAGCGACAGGAGCGCCGGTCCGTCGACCCGGTCGAGCTCGGCCAGCGTCAGGCCGTCGGCGAGCGAGACGTAATCGGGCCTTGCGAGCGGCTCCCGCGCCAGCGTCTCGCGCATCGCCTCGCGGAGTCGGTCGCCGGATCGCTCGCCCGCCTCCCAGCGGGCGCGCGCGGCGAGCAGCGCCCGTCGCAGGACCGGGGCGGCGGCGCGCTCGTCGGGCGACAGATGGACGTTGCGTGACGACAGGGCGAGGCCGTCCGGCTCGCGGACCGTCGGACAGGCGATGACCTCGGTCGGGATCGCGAGGTCGCGGGCCATCTGCCGGATGACCATCACCTGCTGGGCGTCCTTCTGTCCGAAGTAGGCCCGGTCCGCTCCGACGAGGTTGAACAGGATCGCGACGACCGTGGCCACGCCGTCGAAATGGCCCGGCCGAGCGGCGCCCTCGAGGGGACCGGCGACCGCGCCGACTGACACGGTCGTGTCGAACCCCGGCAGGTAGATCTCCTCGACCGGCGGCGCGAACACCAGGTCGAGGCCCTCCTCCTCGGCGATCGCGAGATCGCGGGCCTCATTGCGCGGGTAGCGCTGGTAGTCCGCGGCCTCGTTGAACTGGCGCGGGTTGACGAAGATCGTTGCGATCGTCGAGGCGTTATCGGCACGGGCGCGCTGCATGAGCGAGCGGTGGCCGTCGTGGAGCCAGCCCATCGTCGGCACGAGCCCCAGGGGACGCGGAACCTCCGCCAGTGCTTCGCGCAGCGCCGCGCGGGTACGGAGGACCTTCAACCGCGTCCCGTGCCGAGGACTAGAGGTCGCGATCTAGCGGGATCCCGCCGGCGGGGATGTCGGACACGGACCCGCCCGTCGACGCATCCAGCGTGGAGCGCCCGAGGACCTCGTCGAGGACGCTGTCCTCCATGCGGACCGTCTGCTCCGGCCCCGGGAACGAGCCCGCCGCCACGTCTGCCGCGTACGCCCGAACGGCCCCGAGGATCGTCTCGCGGAGGTTGACGTAGGGCTTGGCGTGCTTCGGTTGCCACGTCTCGACACCGAGCAGGTCCGTGATGATCTGGACCTGGCCGCTGCAGCCGGGCCCCGCGCCGATCCCGATCGTCGGGATCTTGAGGCGTTCGGTGATCGCCGCCGCGAGCTGCTCCGGGACGAGTTCCAGGACGATCGAGAACGCGCCCGCCTCCTGGACCGCGAGGGCGTCGTGGAGCAGGGCCCGTGCCTGCTCGCGGCTCTTGCCCTGGACCCGGAACTTGCCGATCGCGTTGGCCGATTGCGGGGTAAGGCCGATGTGGCCCATCACCGGGATCCCGGCCTTCACCAGTGTCTCGATCACGCGGGCGCTGCGGACGCCACCCTCGACCTTGACGGCCTGGACGCCCGCATCGTGGATGAACCGGCCGGCGTTCCGAAGCGCATCCTCCGGCGTCGCGTACGACAGGAACGGCATGTCGCCCACGACGAGGGCGTGGCGCGCGCCACGGGTCACGGCCGCGGCGTGATGGAGCATGTCCTCCATCGACACGCTCAGCTCGTTCTCGTAGCCGAGCATGGCCCGGCCGAGCGAGTCGCCGACGAGCAGGAACGGGATGCCCGCCTCGTCTAGGAGCTTTGCCGTCGGGTAGTCGTAGGCGGTGAGCATCGCGATCCGCTCACCATCGGCGTACAGCTTCGCGATGTCGGTGACGTTCAGGCGCCGGACCGCGTCGGGGGTGGGTGAAGGGGTGGCGCTCATCGGCCGATCTCCTGTCGCATCGGTTCAGTCTGCGCGGAGGTGTCACGCTCGTCCAGCGCCCGCGCGACGCGATCGAGGAGGATGTCCGCGACCGCGCGCTTGGCGAGGAGCGGGAGGGCCTGCTCGCCGCCGCCGGCGTCGAGGATCGTGACCCGGTTCGTGTCGGTCCCGAAGCCGGAGCCGGCCTCCGAGACGTCGTTGGCGACGAGGAGATCGACACCCTTGCGGCGGAGCTTGTCGGCGGCCCGGTCGAGGGAGCCGGTTTCGGCCGCGAATCCGACGAGGATCGGCCGCGGGGTGCGAGCGCCGGGAGCGCCGGCAGCCGCGGCCGCGCCGGCCAGGATGTCTTCGGTCGGCTCCAGCTCGAGGGTCAAGCCCTCGTCACGGGAGAGCTTCGTGGTCGCAGTCCGCTTCGGCCTGAAATCGGCCACGGCCGCGGCCATCACGAGGACGTCCGACGTATCGAGGATGTCGAAGACTGCGTCCCGCATCTCGGCCGTGGTTTCGACCCGCACGATGGCCGCCTCACCCGGGAGGGCGGCGGTGACGTGACCGACGACGAGCGTCACGCTCGCCCCGCGCGCGATCGCGGCCTCGGCGATGGCGACGCCCATCTTGCCGGTCGAGCGGTTGCCGATGAACCGGACAGGATCGATCGGTTCGGCGGTGCCGCCCGCGGTGATCAGGACGCGCCGGCCGGTGAGGTCGGCCTCCCGCGGCGACTCGATGCGTGGCGGGCGGTCCAACGGACTCGGAGCCCGGACCGGCCGATCCCCGACGGCCTGGACCACCGCGTCGACGATCCGCGGCAGCTCCGCGAGGCGACCCACGCTGACCTGCCCGGAGGCGAGGGGCCCGGCATCGGGCTCGACGATCGCGTACCCGAAATCGTCGCGTAGCCGGCGGACGTTCTCCTGCGTTGCGGGATGGGACCACATGTCGCCGTCCATCGCCGGGGCGACGACGACGGGCGCACCGGAGGCGAGCGCCGTGGCGGTGACCGTGTCGCCGGCGAGACCATGGGCCATCGCCCCGAGCCAGTGGGCGGTCGCCGGGGCGACGACGATCGCGTCGGCCGTGTCGGCGGCGACGATGTGGCCGATCCGCCCATCCGGCAGGAGCGACAGCAGATCGGACTCTGTCGTGTGCCGGCTCAGCGCGTCGAACGTGAGCGGGGCGACGAACCGGGTGGCGGCGGGCGAGAGGAGGACGACGACGTCGGCACCCTCGGCCTGCAGGAGCCGAAGCAATTCCACGGACTTGTAGGCCGCGATCGAGCCGGTCACGCCCAGCGCGACGAGGCGACCGGTGAGGCGTCCGCTCATCGCAGCAGCCCGAGCTCTAGCGGCTCTCCGCCGCTCACCTCGGCATGGAGGATCGCGAGGCCCTTGAGCGTCAGGTCGGGATCGATCGCGTCGATGCCGTCGAGGGCTCGTGCCCACGGCGCGGCCGACAGGCCGCCGGTCAGGATCGCCTTGACGTCGGACGGATCGACGCCGGCCGCGTCGGCGAGCTCGCGCCGAACCCGGGCGAGCAATCCCGCCGCCAGCGCCTGGTAGCCGAAGATCGTCCCCGACTGCATCGCGCTGACGGTATCGCGGCCGATCGCCCGGTCGGGCGTCCGGAGCTCGATCCGAGGGAGTTTGGCCGTTCGCGCGGCGAGCGCCTCGAGGCCGAGCTCGAGTCCCGGCGCGATGGCGCCGCCGACGTACGCGCCGTCGGCCGCCACGCAGTCGAGGGTTGTGGCGGTCCCGAAATCGACGACGACGGCAGGCGTCCCATGGAGCCGCGCCGCGGCCAGTGCGTTGACCAGCCGATCCGCGCCGACCTCCTGCGGGCGGTCTGTACGGATCGCGAGCGGGACCGTGCCTGCCGTCGCGATGACGAGGGGTCGCTCGCGACGGGCGGCGATCGTCTCGATGCCGGTCGTCAGGTTCGGGACGACGGACGCGCAGGCGATCGCGGACACATCGGCGAACGAGGCGTCGTCGAGCCGCAGCAGGTTGTCGAGCAGCAGCTCGAGCTCATCGGCGCTTGCCCGCGCGTGCGTCGCCGCACGGCGAGTCGCGGTCAGGGCTCCGGCCTTGAACAGCCCGATGGTGATATTCGTGTTCCCGATGTCGACCGCGAGGAGCATGGCCGGATGATACGCGGCGTGGCCGACTGGCCCGAGTCCTGGGCCCGAACCGGATCATCCGATTTCGCACGCCGCGCCAAGTCACTCTCCGCCCAGGCTCCCCTCCGAATCCGGAATCCGGATTCGGACGATCGCCGGGACGGAGAGTGGGTTCCAACGGCGTTCGAAATCGGAGCAACCGCGGGGCGGGAGATTACTGGCCCGGCAGCACGCAGCTGAATCCGCGGTCGAGGACCGAAACGACGGAGCTGTTCCGCGAAATCCGGATTCGAGACCAGTTGCAGTTGTTCCGGTGGCGAATTTCCTGGTACTGGAAGAGCGGATCGACCGTCACCTTCAGGAAGTACTCGCCTGCGGGCAGACTGCTGAGATAGATCCACTGGCGGCTCAGCTGCCAGCCGTACTTGTCGCCCCAACCGACGCTGATCCCGTTCTTGACGAACAGCGCCGCCCGCTTCCCGCAGCCGGACGCCTTGTAGACGGCCGACCGTGGCGCGCGCGGCAGAGACAGACGATACGCGTCGTGTCGAAGAAGCAGAAGCCGACCTTCGCGCCCGTCGGAGCGCCGGGCCCTTGCCGTTGATCGCGAAGAGCTCATACCGAGCGACGTCCTGGACATGCCAGTGGTCGTGCCCGTCGCCGGAGTACTTCGCGGTCGCCGTCGTGTCCAACACCCGATAGCCACCGGCGCTGTTGTAGATCCGCTGGTTGACGCCCATCGTCGGGTCGCCCGCGAGCCGCGACGAGCGGGTCTCGAACGGGCCTTCGCCGATGTTCACGATCATCGTCGTGAACCGCAGCCGCCTCGCCCCGCTGGACGTGGTCTGAATCCTCAACTCCGTCGGGTAGGCCATCGCGAGGTCCGGCAGCCGGTCCACCGGCGAGGCGGCTGTCACCGGCTGAATGGCTGCCGGCCAGAACGACAGTCCGATGACGGCTGAGATCAGGCAGGACGGGACCGCGGCGAGGATCCTGGAGCGGCGGCGAACCGATCGGGGACGGACGATGACCAGCTCCTTGGGAGGGGAGTCGAAGCCGTCGGGGGAGGCATTCGGGAGGCCGGGAGTGGCCTGTAGAGCGGGCCCGCCCGGGCCCGTGCCTCGACGCCCAAGGTACCATGGGCCGGTAACCGCGTTCCTTGCCGACCGCATTGCGGGGCAGGAAACGGGGAGCGGAACACCCCCGGAGGAGAAGTCGTGCAAGCACGCCGCATGCCGATCGCCGCCCGCGCCGCCATCCTCGCTCTCGTCCTCGTGCCGGTCCTCGGCAGCCAGCTTGTGCTGGCCGGCGACCCGCAGGTGCTGACGGCCTCTGCCACCAGGGCCACGCCGCCCGTGGCGACCGCTGCACCGAGCGCATTTGTGCCGGGCAATGTCCACCTGACGTTCTCGCGGATCGCCCGTGGGCTGTCGAGCCCGGTGTACATCACGCATTCGGGCGACAACAACGGCCGCCTGTTCGTCGTCGAGCAGACCGGCCGGATCCGCGTCATCCGCAAGGGGGTCCTCCAGTCGGCCCCGTTCCTCGACCTGCGCTCGAAGGTCTCGACGGGCGGTGAGCGCGGCCTCCTCGGGCTGGCCTTCCACCCCGACTACAGCTGGAACCGCAAGTTCTACGTCAACTACACGGACCGCAACGGCGACACGGTGATTGCGCAGTACCTGCGATCGGCGACGAACGCCAGCCAGGCCGACGCCTCGTCGGTCAAGATCGTCCTTCGCATCCCGCAGCCGTACTCGAACCACAACGGCGGGATGATCACGTTCGGGCCCGACCGTTACCTCTACATCGGGATGGGCGACGGCGGCAGCTCCGGCGACCCCGGCAATCGCGCCCAGAGCCTGAGTTCGCTGCTGGGCAAGATGCTCCGGATCAACGTCGACACGCGGAAGGCGTACGCGGTCCCGCCGACGAATCCCTACGTCGGGGTGTCGGGTAACGACCTCATCTGGTCGTTCGGCCTGCGCAACCCGTGGCGCTTCTCGTTCGATCGCCAGACCGGCGACCTGTGGATCGGCGACGTCGGCCAGAATCGCTACGAGGAAATCGACCGCTCGCTGGCTCCGAACGCCGGCCGAGCCGCGAACTACGGCTGGCGGCAGCTCGAGGGCAACGCCTGCTACAACCCGGCGACGAACTGCCGCCGGACCGGCAAGACCATGCCGCTCGCGGTGTACAGCCACAGCGTCGGCTGCTCGGTGACGGGCGGCTATGTCTATCGCGGGACGACGTACCCCGACCTGCGGGGCGTCTACCTGTTCGGCGACTATTGCTCCGGCCGGATCTGGGGCGTCGATGCCGCCGGGGCGAATACCCAGGTGCCCGTCCAGCTCGTCGACACGGCGGCCCGGATCACGTCGTTCGGCGAGGATCAGGTGGGCAACCTCTACCTCGTCGACCACGCCGGCGATATCTGGCTGATCCGCGACGTCTAGTCGGGCGTAAGCGCACAGCCAACCGACCCGGGCCGGCCCAAAACCGGCCCGGTTTGGCACCCGGGACGGGCGTCCGGTGGGGTACCATCGACGTGCCGTTACGCCCGTGCCAGGAGCCCACTGTGTCGAGCGCCACGCCCGCCAAGTTCTTCGTCAACCAGGGCGTCGTAACGAGCCGCGCCGATATGCAGAACCTGCTCCGGCCGACGCTCAAGCAGACGGTCTCCTACCGCTTCCTTCGCGGCCGCGACCTCATCGCCCACGGCACGGGCTGGGTCGAGCGGATCGTCTTCGATGAGCCCGAGACCTCGACCTACTTCACCCCGATCGCGATCACCCTCAACATCGATTCGTTCGAGCATCTCGAGTTCGAAACCCGCCCGGATCAGCTCCTCGTCTACACGCTCGTCCAGGGCGACGAGCGGGTCATCATCGAGTACGCCCCGATGACCTCGGCAGACGACGAGTCTCGCCACGCCCCGCACCAGCTGGAGTTCGATACCAGCGGATTCGTCCAGATGGAGCTGCTCGGCCTAGACGCCCGCGAAGTCGAGTAGCGAGATCGGAGCCGGCCGGAGAGGGCTGGCCAGGAAGGTCCGGACCGGGATGCCGAGCGACTCCGGTCCGACGGTCGCCGCGGGAGGGAAACGGCGGCCGCGGTGAGTGATGCGGTCCGAGCCGTCGCGCTCCGGCGTGTCACGCAGGCTGGAGGAAGGGAACCGAGTGGACGTTGAAGGTACCTCGCCGCGCCCCGCCCCGAGCGGGAACGCGTTAGCGGATTTCTTCAAGTTCGAGGAACGCGGCACAAATCTCGCCACCGAGATCAAGGCCGGTGTGACCACGTTCATGGTCATGGGCTACATCCTCTTCGTGAACCCGCTGATCCTGTCGAACGCGGGAATCTCCGTCCCGGCGGCCGCCGCCGCCACGGCGCTGGTCGCGGGCGTCATGTCGATCGCGATGGGCGTCTTCGCCAACGCACCGATCGCCCTCGCCGCCGGCCTCGGGATCAACGGCGCCGTAGCCTTCGGTCTCGTCCTGACCAGTGGCCTGACGCCGGCCGGGGCGATGGGCGTCATCGTCCTCGAGGGCCTCCTCGTCACGCTGCTCGTCGTCGTCGGCCTGCGGGAGGCCGTGATGCGCGCCGTGCCGCTGTCGCTCAAGCGTGCGATCGGCGTCGGCATTGGCCTCTTCATCCTGTTCATCGGGTTCATTGACGCTGGGATCATCGTCAAGACAGGCGGCACATCGGCCGAGAATCCCGTCCCGGTGACGTTCGTCTTCCCCACCGAGCCTGCGCACTTCGTGTTCTGGTTCGGTCTCGTCCTGACGATCGCCCTGTGGGCTCGGCGGGTGCCCGCCGCCCTGCTCATCAGCATCCTCGTGACCACGGTCGTCGCGATCGCGGTCGGCGTCCAGAAGCTGCCGGCGACGTTCACGGCAACGCCGGACTTCGGCACGATCGGCCAGTTCGACCTGACGAACGTCTTCACGGTTCTCGGCGTGCTCGCGGCCGTCCTGACGATCTTCAGCTTCATGCTCACCGACTTCTTCGACACGATGGGCACGGCCACCGCCATCAGCGAGCAGGCCGGCCTCGTCGACGAGGAGGGCCAGCCCGAGAACGTCGGCCGAATCCTGTTGGTCGACTCGGTCGCCGCAGCCGTCGGCGGCGCGGCCGGGATCAGCTCGAACACGAGCTACATCGAGAGCGCGGCGGGCGTCGCCGAGGGTGGTCGGACCGGATTCACGTCGGTCGTGACCGGCCTGCTCTTCCTCATCGCGATCCTGCTCAGTCCGCTGGCGCTGCTGGTTCCGTACGTCGCGACCTCGCCGGTGCTGATCTTCGTGGGCTTCCTGATGGTCAGCCTGGTCAAGGACATCGACTTCAGCGACATCGAGGAGGGCCTGCCCGCCCTGCTCGGGCTGATCCTCATGCCACTGACGTTCAGCATCACCGTCGGGATCGGCGCGGCGTTCGTGACCCACGTCGTCGTCAAGGTCGTCCGCGGCAAGATCACGGAAATCCACCCGCTCCTGTGGGCCGTGGCGATCGCCTTCGTGATCTATTTCGGGCAGAACTGGATCAACTCGATCCTTCCGAAGTAGGCGCGTTGACCGCGGGCTCAGAGGCCGGCTCCCTCAGCGGGGGCCGGCCTTCGGCTGTCTTCGGCACCCGTTCCTGTACCATCGGCCGCGATGTTCGAACGGACCGCGCTGCCTTCGGGGCCGCGCGTCATCAGTGCCCGGCTTCCCGGCGCGCGTTCGGTCTCCATTGCGGCATATGTCCTCGCCGGCTCGCGCCTCGAGACGCCCGCGGAGGCCGGCGTCGCGCATTTCATGGAGCACATCACGTTCAAGGGAACGGCCCGGTTCCCCTCGACCCGAGCCATCTCGGAGGCGATCGAGGGCGTCGGCGGGTCGTTCAACGCGGCCACCGACCGCGAATCGACCGTCTACTGGGTCCGCGTCCCGCGGCGCGAGGCGACGCGGGCGATGGACGTCCTGGGCGAGCTGATCGTCCGGCCCCGGCTCGCCGACGACGAGATCGAGGGCGAACGGGCGGTGATCGTGGAGGAGATCCGCTCGTACCTCGACGACCCTGCCGAGTACGCCCAGATCCTGTTCCAGCAGGCGATGTTCGGGGAGGGTCCGCTCGGGCGCGAGATCTGCGGCGACGAGGCCGGGATCCGGGCCCTGCCGGCGGCAACGATCCGCGACTTCTGGCGGACGATGTACCGGCCCGCGAACACGGTCGTCGCGCTGGCCGGCGACGTCGGCCACGACGAGGCGCTGGCCCTGGCCGGGGAGGCCTTCGGCACAGGCAACGGCAAGATCCCCGGCTTCGCCGCCGCGCCGTCGCTCCCCGCCGGCAAGCGCTTCCTCTTCGGCGCCCGGCGCGACGCCTCGCAGGCGCAGCTGGTCCTCGGGGTCCCCGGGTTGCGCCGCGACCATCCCGATGCGTGGATCCTGTCGGTGCTCAATGCCGTGCTTGGCGACGGGATGTCGAGCCGCCTCTTCCTGTCGGTCCGTGAGGAGCTGGGGCTCGCGTACGACGTGTCGTCGGGTCTCGTCGACTACGCCGATGCCGGCGCGTTCGAGATTTCCGCCGGCGTCGACCCGGACCGTCTGCCGGCAGCCCTCGAGGCGATCCTCGTCGAGCTCGTGAAGCTCCGCGACGAACCAGTGCCGCCGGAAGAGCTCGACAAGGCAAAGGCGTACCTGTCCGGTGGCCTGGAGCTGCGGATGGACGAGACGCGCCATCTTGCGTCGTGGATCGGCGGCCAGGAGGCTCTCCACGACCGGGTTCTCACGCTCGAGGAGGCGCTCGAGGCGGTTGCCGCCGTCGACGCGGCGGATGTCGCGCGGCTGGCCGGCGAGCTCTTCCTCGACGATGGTCTCAGGTTGGCCGTCGTCGCCCCCGCCCGATACGCCCGCGGCCTCGAGCGTCGCCTCCGTCTGCCCGCATGACGATCGTCGAGGGGCAGGTGTCCCAGGACTCCGACGAACGGGCGGCCGACCTCGTCCTCGCCCGACTTCATCTTCGCCTCGGCTCGCTGGGCCTCGCCCGGGCCGAGCTCGAATCGATGGCCGGCCGGAACAGCCTCGACGACCAGGGGATCCGCGACCTAGCCGAGGTCCGCTGGCGGACGGGCGATCTCGCGGGCGCCGGCGACGCCGCGGCGGCCTACCTCGAGGGCGAGCCGGAGGATGTGCTCGCGCTCGTCATCGCCGCCGAGATGCAGTCCCACCTCGGCCGGCCCGGTGAGGCTCGGCGGCTGGCCGGGCGGGCGCTTGCGGCGAGCGAGGGCCTGCTCGACACGATCTTCGCGGGGATGCCCCGCAGCTCGATCTGGCCGGTCGATACAGGCGGGCCGCTCGAGCCGGCGGGGACGCTCTTCGCCGACCTCGGGGCGTTGCCGCCGGATTGGTCCATCGACGCGTCCGACTCAGAGGTCGATGCGGCGTCGGCGGAGGCACAGGCGGAGCTGGGCGATGGCGCGGCGCCATCGGATCAGGCGGGCCCGGGCCTGTGGGACGCGGACCACATCACCGTCGCCGCGGCCCTGCCGGATCCCGGTGTGCTGTTCGCCCGCGCCCGCGCCGCGCTCGAGGCCAACCGACCGGGGCAGGCGGCCGCGGGGTTGGCGCTTGCGATCCGAGCCGCTCCTTCGCTGGCGCCGGCCGTGCTCGACCTGATCGCCGGCCGATCCGAGCCGGTACTTGCGCTCGTCCGCGGCGACGCCCATCGGATCGTCGGTCACGAGGCCGAGGCGCTGCGCGACTACGCGGCCGCGGTTGCGGCAATCGGGCTCGAACGGCGTTCCGACGACCAGGCGGGCATCGCGGAGTTGGTGGAACGTTCGGAAGACGACGAGCCTGAGCCTGGCGAGGACGCCGCGGAGGACGCCGCGGAAGCCACCGAAACAGACGACGAACCGATCGAACCGATCGAATCTGCCGACCCAGACCAGCCGACCGATCTCCAGGAGGATTCGTGAACGAACGCACCCTCGTCCTCGTCAAGCCCGACGGCGTCCAGCGCCTTCTCGTCGGACGCATCCTCACCCGGTTCGAGGAGCGTGGCCTGAAGCTCGTCGGGCTGAAGCTCGTCGACGTCGACCGCGAGCTCGCCGAACGTCACTACTCGATTCACCGCGAGAAGCCGTTCTTCGCCGGCCTCGTCGAGTTCATCACGTCGAGCCCGCTCGTGGCGGCCGCCTTCGAGGGACCGAACGCGATCGCGGTTGTCCGGTCGATGGTCGGCGCGACCCGGCCGCACGAGGCGGCACCGGGCACGATCCGCGGTGACTTCGCCCTCGAGACGGCCCAGAACCTCATCCACGCCTCCGATGGCGTGGAGACCGCGGCGACGGAGCTCGCGCTGTGGTTCGAGCCGGACGAGCTCGTCGACTACCCGCGCGAGATCGACCGCTGGGCGCGAGCCCCGGCCGAGTAGGGGAGTCTCAGCTCGACGGCGAGGGTGGCGGCGCCGAGGGCGACTCGGAGGCCGCCGGCGATTCTGTTTGAGGACTGGGTGAATCCGTCGGCGGCGGCTCGCTAGGCGGTGGCTCGCTGCCAGGTGCCTCGCTCGGCGGCGGCTCGCTCTCGACTGGGCCCGGCCCCAGATCCTGGCCGGGTATCGCCCCTGCCGCCTCGGGCACACCCACGCCGCCCGACGCCACGCCGAGCGACAGCCCCGAGAGCAACAACACGAGCAGCGCGGCGATCAGCGTCCGGTTCACGCGGAGCGCCTCGGGCACGACCCACGCGATGTCGCGGCCCGCGCTGAGGGCGTGGCTCGTTCGCTCCAGCGCTCGCTCCGTGCCGGTCCGACCGACCATCGGCCGTGCCGGCATCGATCCCGGCCAGAGCGGCCGCTCGCTGAGCCCGCCGGCGACCGCCTCCGACGGCCGGCTCAAGCCGATGTACAGCAGGCGCCCGAAGACCGCGATCTGCAGCAGCGCTCCGACCGTGACCAGGGCGAAGAACGGCCCGTCCAGCGTCAGGTCGATGAGGGTAGCGCGCGACTCCCAGGCGACGAGTCCCGGCCAGCTGACCGCACCGATGACGATGAGCCCGAAGGAGACCGCGAGCACCGGGGCGCGCAGCACCCACCCGCCGAGGTGGGCGACCCGTCGCGTCCCGAACGCGTCGCGAACGGCGACTGCCCAGGCCGCGAATGCGCTCCGCACCATGACGAACACGATGATCCACGTCCGAGCCGGCTCCCATGCCGCCGGACTGAGCGCCGCCAGGCCGAGGATCACGATGCCGGCGTCGGCGATGATCGTGTAGCCGACCACATGCTCGAGGTCGTCCTGGATCCAGGCGGCCAGCGAGCCGAGGATCACGCTGACAACGCCGACCGCGACGATCAGCGATCGCTCGACGCCCAACGGCAGGACGAGCGGGGCCACCGATTGGTCGGCCCAGGCGAGGGCGACGATCGCGAACGCGGCCGGGCTCCAGGCCATGAGCATCGGCAGCGTGACCTCCGGGGCGGCATCGGCGAGTCGGGCCGCCCAGAAGTGGAACGGAATCGCACCGAACCGGATCGCGACGGCGATGGCGAACCCGAGATAGGCAAGGCCGAACACCGCCGGCTCGGCGGCCAGCTCCTCGAGGGGTCGCGCGATCCAGGCCGTGGCGAGGATCGCCAGGACCCCGGCAATCGCGAGCGCCCGTAGCTCGCGGCCGGCGACGACGACGCCCCGGGCGGTCGCCGGCGGGCACGATCGTTACGAGGATGCCGAGGAGGCCACCCGCGGTCGCCGCGATGACGGCGATCCGGGCATCGGGCATCGCGAGCGCGAGGCCGGCCGCCCCGATGCCGCCGAGCAGCACGCCCGGCGTGTAGCGATGGGACGTCGTGGCGAGTCCGAGGACAGCAAGAAGGAGCGCGACGATCGACCCGAACAGCACGAACAGTCGGAGATAGGCGGAGCCGATCAGCTCGGCGCCACCGAGGGGCACACCCTCGTCCGCCGTGATGGTTCCGGCCGCGATCACGGCAGCGGCAAGGCCGCCGATCCCGATCGCCGTTGACAGCGGCCCATTCCTGCGAACCAGGAGCGAAGCGGCTCCTGCACCGAACGAGATGACGAGGAACGCCAGGATCGTCATTGGCGCAGGTGCCGGCTCTCGCGCGGGCTGACGCCACGCGCGGGCCGGTCGGTCACGATCAGGCTCCCGACCGCGGCGCGGGCCCCGGCGATGATCACCGCGACGGCGCCGCCGAGGCCGACGACCAGTCCGCTCGTGACCAGTTGCTCCAGCTGCGAGGGCGTCCCGCCGAGGCCCTGGCGGACGAGTAGTCCGCCGAGGAGCAACAGGATCGCCCCCATCCCCAGCCGGAAGACGTCGCGGCTCGACACGATCGGCGAAGCGGCCAGGACACCGATGGCGAATCCGGCCGCCTGCGCCTCAGGAGGCCCTGCCCCCGGCACCCCGAGGCCGTGCGTCCCGAACCCGATGACCCCCGCCGCTGCCGCAGAAAGCGCCTCAACCGGCCAGCCGAGTCGCGTTCCGCTCGTCGGCTCATCCAGGTCGCGGACCACGATGGCGACGAGTCGGCAGGCGAGCAGCGCCGAGGCGAGCCGCGCCGCGATCGGCAATGGGCCGGGCAGCGGGTCGGCTAGGAGCGACGCGCCCAGGAGCGCGACCAGGAGCCCGAGCAGCGCCGCCCGGGCCTCGCGAGCTGAGACCGCGACGACCGCCCCCGCCACGACGACGCAGGCCAGGCCTGCGAGAGCGATGTTCACGGCGCCGGCGAGCGAAGCTCCGGATGCTCTGGCGTCGGCAGGATCGACAGGGTGTTGATCGGCCAGTAGCGAAGCCAGGCCCGCCCGATCACCTTGTCGACCCCCACCGGTCCGAACTCGCGCGAATCGGCCGACATCTTGCGATGGTCGCCCATGAGGAACAGCTCGCCGTCGGGCACGATCCAACTCTCCATCTGGAGCGGATCCTCTGTCTCCTGGGTCGAGCCGTCGTTCTCCTTGAAGACGTACGGCTCAACCAGCACGACACCGTTGACGAGCGCCTTGCCGTCCTTGATCTCGATCTTGTCGCCGCCGACACCGATGACCCGCTTGATGTACGGCGTCGGCGGGTCGTCCCGGGCCCAGCCGTCAGGCGGCATGAAGACCACGATATCGCCGCGCTTGTAGGTGTCGAACCGCGGTGTCAGCTTGTCGACGAGGACGTATTGATCGGGTTCCAGCGTCGTTTCCATCGACTGCTGGCGGATCTGATACGGCTGGGCGACGAAGGTCTGGATGACAAAAAAAATGATGAGCGTCAGTACGAGCGTCTCGACAATCTCGAAGAGACACCCAAGTGCGGGTCTTCTGGTCACAAGTTCGGCAGTATAGGTGGTGGGGACCCCGACCGCGGCCCGGGCCTCCACGGCCGAGGAATCCGCCCGTCGAGCGCGCCTGACCGCCAGGGGATCGCTTGCATAACCGCGCCGGCGACCGTGTTTGACCCAGTGGATTCCGCCTTGATACACTCGCCCGCGGCCTGAAAACTCCCACCCACCAAGTCGCCCAGGCCACCCTGCCCAACTGTCGTTGATCCCGGAACCCGCGCCGGACCTCGCGCGCGGCCATGCCCCGGGCGCGACTCGCATGAGGAGGACCCGCAGACCCTGATGGATGCCGCCGCAATACTCCAGCTGATCATCCTGCCGGCGGGCATCATCGCCGTGCTTTTCGCGATCTACCTCGCCCGGGACGTCCTGTCGCGCGACACCGGCACGAAGGAGATGGAGGACGTGGCCGGCACGATCTTCGAAGGGGCCGTGGCGTTCATCCGTCGCCAGTACACGACGATCGGAATCCTGGCGATCGTCGGTGCGGTCGTCATCGCCGCCGTCATCACAGTCTTCGAGACCGCGGACGTCGCGGACACCAAGGTCTTCGGGCTCGACCTGGGCTGGCGGACCGGCTTGGCGTTCCTCGTCGGCGCGGCCTGCTCGATGGCGTCGGGCATCATCGGCATGTACATCAGCGTCAAGGCGAACGTCCGCACGGCCGCGGCCGCCCGGCGCAGCCTCGTCGAGGCAGTCCAGGTGGCGATGCGCGGCGGAGCCGTTTCGGGCTTCCTCGTCGTGGCCCTGTCGCTGCTCGGCGTCTACGGCATCTTCAGCCTATTCGGTGGCCTCGGCGGTGGTCAGGCGACCCACGACGCCCCGTTCCTGATCGTCGGCTTCGGGTTCGGCGCCTCGTTCGTCGCCCTCTTCGCCCAGCTCGGCGGCGGGATCTACACGAAGGCCGCCGACGTCGGTTCGGACCTCGTCGGCAAGGTCGAGAAGGGCATCCCCGAGGACGACCCCCGGAACGCGGGCGTGGTTGCGGACCTCGTCGGCGACAACGTCGGCGACTGCGCCGGCCGCGGCGCCGACCTGTTCGAGTCCACCGCGGCCGAGAACATCGGCGCGATGATCCTCGGTGTCGGCGTTTACACGATCGCCCTCGCCGCGGGCTGGCCCAATCCGACGGCCTGGATCTTCTTCCCGCTCGTCGTCCGAGCCTTCGGCCTCCTCTCGACGATCGTCGCGATCTTCTTCATTCGCGGCAAGGAAGACGAGAACCCGATGAACATGCTCAACCGCGGCTACTGGGTCACGACGATCCTGTCCGTGTTTGCGCTGCTCCTCGTGACGAACGTGATGCTCCAGACGAACGGCAACGCCCCGTCCGGGCTGCCGGTCTGGCTGTACTTCTTCGGTGCCGGCGTCATCGGCCTGGCAACGAGCGTCGCCTTCGTCTACATCACCCAGTACTACACGGCGGGTTCGTACCGGCCGGTCCGCGAGATCGCAGAGGCATCACGGACGGGCCCGGCCACCAACATCATTTCCGGCACGGCGGTCGGCTTCGAGACCACGTTCCTGACCGCGATCACCATCGGCATCGCCCTGTTCGTCAGCCACTGGCTCGGGAGCCAGGCCGGCATCGTGAACGAGGCGGGTCGCGACGTGGGCGGCATCTTCGGAACCGCCGTCGCAACGATGGCGATGCTCATGACGACCGCCTACATCCTGGCGATGGACACGTTCGGCCCGATCACCGACAACGCCGGCGGCATCGCCGAGTTCAGCCGGGCCGAGGCCGGCGCGCGCGAGATCACGGACCGCCTCGACGCGGTCGGCAACACGACGAAGGCCCTGACCAAGGGCTACGCGATCGCGTCGGCGTCGCTGGCCGCGTTCCTGCTCTTCTCCGCCTACATCGACAAGGTCAACCTCATCCAGACGAACCGCGGCGGCGAGCTGCTGACCTCGGTCGACCTCGCCAAGGTCGAAGTCTTCATCGCCGGCCTCCTCGGCGCGATGCTCGTCTACTTCTTCAGCTCGCTCGCGATCCGCGCAGTCGGGACGACGGCGCAGGCGATCATCGTCGAGGTCCGCCGCCAGTTCCGGGAGATGCCCGGGATCATGGATTACACCCAGCGCCCGGACTACGCCCGGGTCGTCGACATCACGACCAAGGCCGCGCTCCGCGAGATGATCGCCCCGGGCGTCGTCGCCGTCGCGACGCCGATCGTCGTCGGCCTGCTGCTCGGCGCCGAGGCGGTCGCCGGCATGCTCATGGTCGGCACGATCGCGGGCGTCATGCTCGCGACGGTGCTCAACAACGGCGGCGGGGCCTGGGACAACGCCAAGAAGTACATCGAGTCGGGCAACCTCAAGGACGCGGACGGCGTAGTCCTCGGCAAGGGCTCCGATGCCCACGCCGCCGCGGTCGTCGGCGACACGGTCGGTGACCCGTTCAAGGACACTGCTGGGCCATCCCTGCATGTCTTGGTCAAGCTTCTGGCCACGATCACGCTGGTCCTCGCGCCCCTGTTCATCCGCTAGGGCTGAGGCCCGAGGGCGGCCGCAGCGCTCATGGATACGTTCGCTCAGGCCGTGATCATGGGGATCGTGCAGGGACTCACCGAGTTCCTGCCGGTCTCCTCGTCCGGCCACCTCATCATCGTTCCGTACCTCGCCGGCTGGACGGATCCGTTCATCACGTCGCTGGCCTTCAGCGTGATGCTCCACATCGGGACGCTGGCCGCACTTCTCGTCTACTTCCGGTCTGACTGGCTCAGGCTCATTCCGGCCGGATTCGCCACGATCCGCGACCGCTCGTTCGACAGCGATCCGGATCGACGGCTCGCTTGGCTCATCGCCGTGGCGACGGTGCCGGCGCTCATCGTCGGCGTGCTGCTCAACGACGTCGTCGAGCAGCGCTTCCGGGAAGTCGGCCTCGTGGCCCTGATGCTCGTCGTCGGCGGCGCCATCCTGTGGCTGGCGGAGCGCCAGGGATCGCGCCGATTGCTGGCGGTCGACCTGACGTTCCCGAAGGCGCTGGCGATCGGCGGTGCCCAGGCACTTGCGCTCGTGCCGGGAATCAGCCGCTCCGGGATCTCGATCTCGGCGGGGCTGTTTGCCGGGCTCGACCGCGAGTCGGCGGCGCGGTTCTCGTTCCTCATGGCGACGCCGATCACGGCCGCGGCCGCGGTTTACGAGACCTACAAGGTGGTCACCAACGACGCGGGAATGGTCGTCCAGCTGGCCCCGCTCCTCGCCGGCATGGCCGCGGCCCTGGTCTCGGGCTTGGTGGCGATCGCGGTGCTGCTGCGCTTCCTCCGCACGAGGTCGACCGACGTCTTCGTCGCCTACCGCGATCATCCTCGCGGCCGTGGTCCTCGTGACCTGGCTCGGCTGAGGCGATGCCGATGGAAGTCATGAAGCAGCTCCGCCAGCGAGCAATTCGGGATCTCGTCGACCAGCGCCCGATCCGGACCCAGCAGGAGCTCGCCGGGGCCCTCCGGGACCGCGGGTTCCGGACGACGCAGGCGACGATCAGCCGCGACGTCGCGGAGCTCGGGCTGATCAAGGTCAGCCGCGAGGGCACCCAGGCGTACGCCCTGCCACCCAGGCTGATCGAGGCCGAGACCTCGGGTGAGGATCGGCTCCGGAAGCTCCTCGCCGACCTGCCGGTCGAGTTCCACGAGGCCGGCTTGCTGCTAGTCATGCGGACGCTGCCGGGATCCGCTCACGCAATCGCCGCCGCCCTGGACCGCGCCCGCTGGCCCGAGGTCGCCGGGTCGATCGCCGGTGACGACACGCTCTTCGTCGCCTTCCCGGATCGGGGCTCGCTCCAGCGCATCAAGCGCCGCCTGGTTCGTCTCGCGGAATGACCTCGTCCTCCCGACAGCGGCCGCTCCGCCTCGTCCAGGTCGGGATGGGCGGCTGGGGCCGCCAATGGATGGCTACGACGGCGTCGGAGCCCGCGGTCGAAACCGTCGGTTACGTCGATCCATCCGAGGTCGCCCGCGCGGCGACGATCCGGGCCGGCGCTTCGCCATCTCGCCTGTTCCCGGACCTCGAGACGGCGCTTCGGGCCACGGACGCAGACGCAGCACTCGTCACGACCGCCATCGGGTTCCACGTGCCGATGGCGCTCGAAGCGCTGGCCGCCGGCCTGCACGTCCTGCTCGAGAAGCCGTTCGCGCCGACCCTGGACGAGGCGCTGCTCGCGGTGCGCGCGGCGGATGCCGCCGGCCGCACGCTGATGATCAGCCAGAACTACCGGCACCACCCTGCGCCGCGCCTGGCCAGCGAGCTGGTCGCGAACGGCGAGGTCGGCGCGGTGGCGAGCGTCTCGGTCGACTTCCGGCGGCACCCGATTCGACATGCGAGGTGGGCGAGGCAGCATCACGACCTGGCCGACCCGCTCCTCGCCGACATGGCGATCCACCAGTTCGACCTCCTCCGCTTCGTCCTCGGACGCGAGCCGGTATGGGTCGAGATGGAGTCGATCAACCCGCCGACAAGCGGCTATCGAGACCCGCCGGCCGCATTCGGGCTGATCTCGTTCGAGGGCGATGTCCCCGCCAGCTACCGCGGCAGCTGGATCAGTCCGGGGCGCCAGACGCCGTGGGGCGGTGAGTGGCGGCTGGAGGGCGCCGACGGTGCCATCGAATGGACGAGTCGCACCGATCGCGATACGCCCGACACGCTTCGCCTCAGGACGGCGAGTGGCGCGGCTCGCCCGATTGCCCTACCAAGGCTCCAGGCGCTCGATCGGGCCGGAACGCTGGCCGCGTTCGTCGAGGCCGTCCGAACCGGTGTCGAGCCCGAGACGTCCGGGCGACGCAACCTGCCGACGCTGGCCCTCTCGATCGCGTCAATCCGATCCGCCGCGGAGCGTCGCCGCGTAGACATCTCGGAGCTGCTCGCAGATTTGCCGGAGGACGTCCGATGACCGACTCAGTTCGCGTCCTCGTCTGGAACGAGAACCGCCACGAGCGCCAGAACCCGGAGGTTGCGGCGATCTACCCCGACGGCATCCACGGCACGATCGCGGCCGCCTTGCGCGACGCCGGCCTCGATGTCAGGACCGGGACGCTCGACGAGCCGGAACAGGGCCTTGCGGACCTCGACTGGGCCGACGCCGTCGTCTGGTGGGGCCATCTCGCCCACGACGAGCTCAGCGATGCGAACGTCGATCGCATCCAGGCCCGTGTCCTCGAGGGCATGGGCTTCGTCGCCCTCCATTCGGCCCACTACAGCCGGCCCTTCAGGCGCTTGATGGGCACCAGCTGCAGGCTGAAGTGGCGGGAGGCCGACGATCGCGAGCGGCTGTGGGTGGTCGCCCCGGACCACCCGATCGCGGAAGGGCTCGCTGAGTATTTCGAGATCGAGCGCGAGGAGATGTACGGCGAATTCTTCGACATCCCGACCCCGGACACGCTCGTGTTCATCAGCTGGTTCAGCGGCGGCGAGGTGTTCCGTTCGGGTGCTGCGTATGCCCGGGGACGCGGCAGGATCTTCTACTTCCGACCCGGCCACGAGACCTACCCGACCTACCACAATGCCGATGTCCAGCGGGTGATCGCAAACGCCGTGCGATGGGCGGCTGTTGGGTCCGGCCCGCAACCGACGTTCGGCAATCGCGCCGCGCTCGAGGGCCGCTAGCGGCCGCGATGTCGCTAGTACCTCTGGTTTTTGACACCCTGAGCGTCGCGCGCTAGGCTATCGGCCGGTCGAACTTCAGGCGCGCGAACCCACGCGCGGAACCTGGAGTTCTTTCCTTTATCTCGACCCTACGACCGTCGAATCCACGACTGGTCCCCAAGGGGGCGCACCCGTGAACAACAAGCCCACCTACCTGTCCAAAGAAGGCCTCGAGAAGCTCCGCGCTGAGCTCGACGAGATGACGAGCGTCAAGCGGCCCGAGGTCGCCCAGCGGATCCACGACGCCAAGGAACACGGCGATCTTTCCGAGAACGCCGAGTACGAGGACGCCAAGAACGAGCAGGCGTTCGTCGAGGGCCGGATCCAGACGCTCCAGGCGCTGATCAAGAACGCGACGATCATCGACGAGAACCACTCGACCGACCACGTCCAGATCGGTTCAACGGTGGCCGTCGAAAGCGACGACGGCAAGGAGTCGTTCACGATCGTCGGCTCGACGGAGGCCAAACCCACGGAAGGCCGGATCTCGAACGAGAGCCCGGTCGGGCGAGCGCTGCTCGGCAAGAAGAAGGGCGAGAAGGTCCTCGTCAAGGTCCCGGCGGGCGACTTCACGTACACGATCAAAAGCATCAGCTAGGCGCGGCCACGCGCCGCATCCGTCGGAGGCGCAATGGACTGGGCTGACGAACTCGCCGAGAGTGTCAGCGGGCCGCAGGTCATCAACGACTCGAAGACACCGTCGGGCACCGTCCACGTCGGCAGCCTGCGTGGCCCGGTCCTCCTCGACGTCATCGTCCGCGCGATGCGCGCCCGAGGCCTCGAGATCACCTACCTCTACGGCGTCGACGACCTGGACCCGATGGACGCCCAGGCGCTCCTGACGCCCGACGCTGTCAAGGACGCGATGGGCAAGCCCCTCGCCCACATTCCGGACCAGGAGTCCGACGGCCACGCCTCGTACGCCCGGCACCACGCCAAGGTCTTCATCGACATCTTCGCGGGCCTCGGCATTCGGCCGGATCGCTACTACTGGATGAGCGAGATCTATCCGACCGGCGAGATGGATCCGTTCATCCGGACGGCCCTCGACAAGGCCGCCATCGTCCGCGACATCTACCGCCGAGTCGCCAATGTCCAGCATCCCGACACGTGGCACCCGCTGAGTGTCATCTGCGAGAACTGCGGCAAGATCGGGACGACGATCGTCACCGGCTGGGACGGCGAGCGCGTCGCCTACCAGTGCCGGCCGAACCTCGTCGACTGGGCGACCGGCTGCGGCTACACCGGCTGGACCTCGCCGTTCGGCGGCCGCGCGAAGCTGCCGTGGAACCTCGAATGGGCCGCCCAGTGGAGCCTCTTCGGCGTGACGATCGAGCCGTCCGGCAAGGACCTCTCGACCGCGGGCGGGTCGCGCGACCGCTCCGACGCGATCGCCCGCGAGGTGTTCGAGCGCGAGCCGCCGCTCAACGTCCCGTACGAGTTCATCAACATCGGCGGCAAGAAGATGTCGACCTCCAAGGGTCGAGGCGCCGCCGCCCACGAGATCGCCGAGGTGATCCTCCCGGAGCAGCTGCGCTTCTTCTTCCTCCGCCCGAAGCCGAACCACGCCGTCGACTTCGACCCGGACGGCACCGATGCCGTGCCCCGGCTCTACGACGAGTTCGACAGGTTCGCCGCCGCGACCGCGGGTCGCGAGGTCAAGGGCGAGATCGCACCCGGCTACGACGCGACGTTCCGCTACTCGCTTCTCGACCCGGACGCGGACGTCGCAACGGAGGCCGCCCTGTTTCGGCCGGCCTTCGGTCACCTTTCGCTCCTCGTCCAGATCCCGAACGTCGACGTCCCGGCGCGGATCGAGGCGGAGAAGGGGAGTCCGCTGAACGACCGGGAGCTGGAGATCCTCGACCAGCGGATCGGGGCGGCCGAACGCTGGCTGGCGACGTACGCACCCGAGCGGGCGCGCCTGACGATCCGCCGCGACGCGCTGCCGGACGAGGCCGCCGCCCTGGACGACAGCCAACGCGCCTACCTTGCGGCGCTGGCGGACGCGGTCGAGGCGCGGCGACCGGAAGCGGGCGACGCGTGGCAGGACGCGATCTTCGCGACGGCGACGGGACTCGGCCTCGAACCGAAGGCCGCGTTTACCGCGCTCTATCTCGCGTTCCTCGGCCGGACGAACGGGCCACGGGCAGGCTGGCTGCTGGCGAGCCTCGATCGCGAATTCGTCGTGTCGCGCCTTCGCGAGGCCGCGGCGACGGCGGTTGGAGGCGTCGCGTGAGCGTCGGGCTGCAGCGGCTGCGCGAGGACGCCGATGCCGTCCGCAAGGGCGCTATCGACAAGGGCGAGGACCCCGCGGTCATCGACCGGGCCCTCGAGCTGGACGCGCGACGGCGAGCGCTCCTCGGCGAAGGCGACGCGCTCAAGGCCGAGCGCAACGCCGCGTCGAAGCAGATCGGCGAGGCCATCAAGGGCGGCGCATCCCCGAACGGTCCGGAGGTCGCGGACCTGAAGGCCGCTTCGACAGCAGCCGGCGAGCGGATCGCCGCGATCGACGCCGAGCTCGCGACGGTCGAGGCCGAGGTCGAGGATCTCCTCCTTCGCATCCCCAACCCGGCCGACCCGGACGTCCCGATCGGTGGCGAGGAGGCGAACGTCACCGTTCGGACCTGGGGCGAGCTGCTTCCGGTCGAGCAGCCGGTCGAAGGGGAGGTCGGCGCCGACGCCCCGCCCGGCGGCGCGACATGGACCCGCAAGCCCCACTGGGAGCTCGCCGAAGCCCTCGACATCATCGACAACCCCCGCGGCGCGAAGATCGCCGGGTCGGGCTTCCCGGTCTACAAGGGTGCCGGCTCCGCGCTGCAGCGCGCCATCATCAACTGGTGCCTCGACGTCCATACACGCGAGAACGGCATGACCGAGATCTGGCCGCCGGCCGTCGTCAACGCCGCCTCCGCGACCGGCACAGGCCAGATTCCGGACAAGGAAGACCAGATGTACGTCGTCACCCGCGACGACCTCTACCTGGTCCCGACCGCCGAGGTTCCCGGTGACGAACCTCCACCGCGACGAGATCCTCGAGGCCGCCGCTCTCCCGATCCGCTACTCCGCCTACTCCCCGTGCTTCCGGCGCGAGGCGGGCGCCGCGGGCAAGGACACGCGGGGCATCCTCCGCGTCCACCAGTTCGACAAGGTCGAGATGGTGCTGTTCGAGCGACCCGGCGAGTCGGAGGCCGCGCTCGAGTGGATGACCGAGCGGGCCGAGATCCTCCTCCAGCGCCTCGGGCTTGCCTACCGCGTGCTGCTCATGGCGACCCGCGACATGGGTTCGTCCAGGCGAAGAAGTACGACCTCGAGGTCTGGGCGCCCGGCGTCGAGCGCTGGCTGGAGGTCAGTTCGTGCTCGAACTTCCGCGACTACCAGTCGCGCCGGATGGCGATCCGTTACCGGCCGGAGCCCGGCGCAAAGCCGGAGCTCGTCCACACGCTCAACGGCTCCGGGTTGCCGCTCGCACGCACGGTTGCCGCCCTCCTCGAGACGTACCAGCAGCCCGATGGGAGCATCATGGTCCCGGAGGTCCTCCGCCCGTACCTCGGGCGGGATACGATCGCCGCACCGGTCTGAGGGGCCGGAGCGAGGAGGACCGTCATGACGACACCGCCCGATCCGGGTATCGATCCGCCACCGGGCGCTATGCCACCAAGCGCCGCGCCGCCACCAAGCGCCGCGCCGCACGCGCCGCCGACCAAGCGCCGCACCGGCTTCCGCGCCGGAGCCGCGGACCACGCCGATCGTCTCCTGGGAGGCACCGACCGAGGAGGTCGGGCCGGCGCCCGGCGTCAAGTTCGCGCCGCATGGCGGCCGATTTCTCGCCTACATCCTCGACGGGTTCATCGTCCTCGCCATCCTGATCCTGATGACGATCGTGTTGTCGCTCGTGCTTGTGGCGATCGGCCGCTCCGGCTCCGGCTCGGCGACCGCGGCCGTCGCCGTCGTCGGCACGATCGCCTACGTTATCGGCGTCCTGCTCGCCACGCTCGCCTACTTCCCATACTTCTGGGCGAAGAGCGGCCAGACGCCCGGAATGAAGCCGTTCCACCTGTACGTCGTACGCGACAGCGACGGCGGCAAGATCTCCGGCGCGCAGGCGTTCGTGCGGCTGCTCGGCTACTGGGTGTCGGGGGCCGTCCTCTACATCGGATTCGCCTGGGTCTTCATCGACGCCCGCCGCCGCGGCTGGCACGACCTGATCGCCGGCACGGTCGTCATCGAGAAGGCGGCCCCGCCCCGCTGATCGGCGGCCAGCCGCCCGCAAGCTCGAGAATCGGCAAATGCACGCCCAGCGAGCATTCGGCACCGACAACTTGGCAGCCGCACACACTAGCGCGCATCTGACAAGATCCGACGACCTGTTCACGCTCGATCGGCCCCGTTGGCTCGCGATCGCCGCGCCGTACGCTCGCCTGGCGTTCATTTGCCACAAATCCGCGTACCGGCTCCGGTCAACGACGCGCGCCGCGGTATCCTCCGCCGCGGAGAGGTGGCAGAGCGGTCGAATGCGGCGGTCTTGAAAACCGTTGATCGAAAGATCCGTGGGTTCGAATCCCACCCTCTCCGCCAAGGAATGGAGCTGCGATGGCGTCCGACGAACACCACGATCACGACCACGGCCACCACGAGCACTCGTACCAGGCCGCGATCGGCGGCTACCGCGCCGAGAAGGACGAGTTCTTCAAGACGTCACCGCACAGCCCGATCCCCGAGGACGAGCGAGCGGCGTTCGAGGGCCTGCCCTACTACCCGATCAACGAGGACGCCGTCGTCGAAGGGCTCCGGCTGGAGCCATACGCCGGCAGCGAGCCGTCGAGCTTCGAGATCCCGACGTCGGACGGCAAGCTGCGGCCGGCCAATCGCGCCGGCACGTTCGAACTTCGACCTGGCCGGCGGTCCGCGGCGCCTGACCGCCTACCAGTTCGCCAGCGGCGGGGGCGACTCGCTCTTCGTCCCGTTCCTCGATGAGACGAGCGGGCGCGAGACGTACGGGGCCGGCCGTTATCTGGATCTCGAGCCCGACGAGGACGGCACGTACGCGATCGACTTCAACCTCGCCTACCACCCGTCGTGCGTCTACGCGCCGAAGTTCTCGTGCCCGCTGACGCCCGCTGAGAATCGCCTCGCGACGCGGATAGAAGCCGGCGAGCGACTGCCCGTCAGCGACTGACCGCCAGGGCCTCAGCCATCGCCTTGAGATGAGCCGGCGTGCTCCCGCAGCACGCCCCGATGATCCGGGCGCCGGCTGCCTGGAAGGCGAGCCCCGCCTCGGCCATCGTTGGCGGGTCGGCCCGATAGACCGCCCGCATGTCGACCAGCTCGGGCATCCCGGCGTTCGACTTGGCGACGAGGGTCACGTCCGGGGCGGCGGCCCGCATCCGCTCGATCACGGGCAGCAGCTCGTCCGGCCCGTTGCCGCAGTTGCCGCCGATCGCATCGACGCCCCAGGAAGCCAGCGAGGCGACGGCCTGCTCGGGCGAGACGCCCATCATCGTGTGGCCGCGGGTGTCGAACGTCATCGTCGCGATGATCGGGATGTCGGCCGATACCTGGCGGACGCCCTGGACGGCAGCCCGGATCTCCGACAAGTGCGACATCGTCTCGATCCAGATCACGTCGACGCCGCCGGCGATGAGCGCTGCCGCCTGCTCGGCGAAGACCTCGGTCGCCTCCTCGTCCGACAGCGTCCCGAGCGGCGCCATGATCTCGCCCGTCGGGCCGATGTCGCCGGCGACGAGCGCCCGCCCGCCGGCCGCGTCGACCTCTTTCCGGAGAAGGATGGCCGCGGTCCGGTTCAGCTCGCCGACGCGCTCGTGGAGGCCGTGGAGCCGGAGCCGAAGACGGTTGCCGCCGAACGTGTTCGTCATGACGATCCGCGAGCCAGCCTCGAGGTAGCCGCGCTGGATCCGGCGAACGACCTCGGGCTGGCTGACGTTCCAGACCTCCGGCGGATCGCCGAACTGGAGGCCCGACGCGAACAGCATCGTGCCCATCGCCCCGTCGGCGAGGATCGGGCCGCCCTCGTCGAGCAAGGCGCGCCAGCGCGCGTTCGCCGGGCCAGGCTCGGCCGGCTTGAGGGCCACGGTCGAGCCGTCCGACGGCGAACCGGCGGCCGCGCGCGCCTCGGCGTCCGCGGCGTCGGCAGCGCGCGAGCCCGCGGCGGGCGGGCGGCGGGAGCGGTGGCGCGTGCCCCGCTCGGGGCCGTCGCTCATCAGCGGCTCATCGACCGGTAGCGACGAGTCGCCAGCGGCGCGAAGACCGCGATGAAGATGACAACCCAGATGATCGTCACGAGCGCCGGCTGGGTCGAGGCGAGGCTATCGGATACGGGCGGATTGGGGTTGCCCCACAGTTCGCGGAGGGCGGCGGTCAGGGTGCTCGTCGGGTTCCACTCGGCGACGGGCTGCAGCCACGACGGGAGGCTGGATGCCGGGACGAAGACGTTCGAGATGAACGTGATCGGGAACAGGACGGTGAAGATCACCTGCTGGCCGACCTCGACAGTCGGCACGTTCATGCCGAGAAATACGCCGAGCCACGTCATCCCGTAGGCGAAGAACAGGAGCAGGGCGAAGCCGGCGACGAGGGCCGGAATGCTCTCGACCCGCCAGCCGACGACGAAGCCGGTGACCATCAGGACGACGAGGATCCCGGCGTTGTAGATGACGTCGGAGAACGTCCGTCCCGTCAGGACCGCCGAGCGCGACATCGGGAGCGACCGGAATCGATCGATGATTCCCTTGTTGATGTCGTCGGTCATCCCGATCGCCGTGGTCCCGGCCGCGAAGACGATCGTCTGGGCGAAGATCCCGGGCATCAGGAATGGCGTGTAGTCGCCGCCTCCCGGAATGTTGATCGCGCCGCCGAAGACGAAGACGAACAGCAGCACGAACATGATCGACTGGATGATCGCGAAGATCGCCAGCTCCGGGATTCGCGGAATTCGCTTGAGGTTGCGCCAGCCGACCAGGAGGCCGTCGGTGATCGCATTGCCGCCCCGACGTTGGGGGGCCGTTGCGGACGGGGCGGTCATGCGGTCCTCCGGAGGGCTTCGGCGTCCTCGGCCTGCTCTTCGACGGTTCGATGGCCGGTCAGGGCCAGGAAGACGTCGTCGAGCGTCGGCCGCCGGAGGGCGATGTCGTCGATGTGGATGCCCACACCGTCCAGATCGCGGACGATCTGGACGAGGGTCTGGGAGCCACCGTGGGCCGGGACCGTCAGCTTGCGGGTGTGCTCGTCGAGAGTTGGCTCCTCGGCGCAAGCACGGGCAAGGATCCCGCGCGCCGTCTCGATCGCGGCTCGGTCGCGGATGACGACCTCGATCCGCTCGCCGCCGACCTGGGCCTTGAGCTCATCGGCCGTGCCGCGGGCGATGATCTTGCCGTGGTCGACGACCGCGATCGAGTCGGCCAACTCGTCGGCCTCCTCGAGGTACTGCGTCGTGAGGAGGAGCGTCACGCCCTCTCGGACGAGACCGCGGATGACGTCCCACATCCCGAGCCGGCTGCGCGGGTCGAGACCGGTCGTCGGCTCGTCGAGGATCAGCAGCTTCGGTCGCCCGATCAGCGCGCTGGCCAGGTCCAGCCGCCGCCGCATGCCGCCCGAATAGGTCTTGACGACGCGATCGCGGGCGTCGACCAGCTCGAACTGCTCGAGCAGCTCGTTGGCGCGCTTCTTCGCCTCGGGCGAGGACAGCTGGTAGAGGCGGCCGAACAGCCACAGGTTCTCGCTGCCGGTGAGGTTCTCGTCGACGGCGGCGTACTGGCCTGACAGGCCGATGACCCTGCGGATCGCGTCGGGCTCGCGGACGACGTCGAAGCCGGCGACCGTGGCGTGGCCGTCGTCGGGCTTGAGGAGAGTCGCCAGGATCCGGACGGCGGTCGTCTTGCCCGCGCCATTCGGGCCAAGCAGCCCGACGACGGTGCCCTGGGGGACCTCGAGGTCGAACCCGTCAAGGGCCCGGACCTCGCTCTTGCGGGACCGGTAGACCTTGACCAGGCCCTCGGCGGTGATCGCGTTGACGCTCATCTGGGGGTGCTCGCTCGCGTTCTGGGTGGGCGGGATCGACGATGTCGCGCGGGCACCGCTGGAACGGGCGCTCCTCAGGACGGATCAGCCGACGTAGGCACTGATCGTACCAGCGAAGGGGCCTCGGCCGCCGTCTGATGCCCCGACGCACCACCTAGTGGGGGATGAGCCTCGGGACCTTTCACCTATTGGGTCGTGGTCCACCCGTACCTACGCTCGTTCCCTACCGGGTCGCTCAAACCCCGAGGTGGATGGAACATGTTCGGCTCCCAGCCGCGGACGCGCCGCCCGCTGCTGCTCATTCTCGTATTCGGCGTGTTCCTCGCGATCATCGGGATCACCGCGACGGCCCAGTCGGTCATGGTCTCGCTGCACTTCTCGACGGGCACGCTGAACACGGTCGTTGGCAGCGATTCGGCGACCGTGCGCGCGATCCTCAACGAATCCGTTGAGCTCCGCTACCTCGACCCCGCCGCCGGACCCACCGAACGAGAACGAGCGGCGCTCGAGGCTCAGCTGGCGGCGCTGACGCGCCCGGGCGAGATCCTCCGCGTGGAGCTGCGCCGCCTGGACGGAACGATCGTCGCGGCCAGCAGCCCCGGGTTGGCGGGAATCGCCATGGACACGGCCAGCGCAGCGAGCGCGTCAGTGGGCCAGCCCAGTGTCGCGATCGTGCCGTCGGCCGAGGCCGGCGCGGGGCCGGGTGAGCTCGGATCGCCCGCGATCCTTCGCGAGTTCCTGCCGATCAAGACCGACGGCGAGGTCAGAGCGGTCGTCGGGATCTGGCGAGACGCCGTGCCGGTCCTCGAGCGGCTCGACCGGGTCCGCCGGGACATCGTCGCGGTCACGCTGACCGCCGCGATCATCGCGGCCATGCTGCTGTTTCTGATCTTCCGCTCGGCCCAGGGCCGGCTGACTCGCCAGACCGCGGCGCTCGTCGACGCCACGCGCCGCGATCAACTGACCGACACGCTCAATCACGGAGCGCTCGTGGCGCACCTCGCGGCCGAGATCGAGCGAGCGCGAGCGGCTGGGTCACCGCTCGGGGTCGCTCTCATCGACATCGACAATTTCCGCCTGCTCAACGACAACCACGGCCACCGCGCCGGCGACCAGGCCCTCCTCGCGGTCGTCGAGGAGCTCCGCCGTCACATGCCCGAGTCCGGGGTCATGGGCCGCTACGGCCCCGACGAGTTCCTGTTCATTGCCCCCGCCGAGGCTGTTGTCGATATGGAGCCCGCCGTCGATCGCCTCCGGACCGCCCTCGCGGACCTGAGCCTGCAGTTCGAGGCCACGGAGCGGCTGCCGGTGACGGTCAGCGCCGGCCTCTGCACCTACCCTGAGCACGGCTCGTCAGTGACGCTGCTCCTGGCGGCGGCCGCGAGCACGCTCGAAGAGGCGAAGGCATCCGGCGGCGACACCGTTCGGGTGGCGGGCCGGCAGGAAGCGGGCGACGCCGTCACGTCCGGGTTCGACGTGCTCCACGGGCTCGTGCTTGCTGTCGATACCAAGGACCGCTACACGAAGCGCCACTCGGAGGACGTCGCTCGGTATGGCGTCTTCCTCGCTCGCCGGCTCGGCCTGGACCCGGAACTGATCGGGTCGATCCACGTCGCGGGCCTGCTCCACGACGTCGGCAAGATCGGCATCCCGGACCCGATCCTGCGCAAGCCCGGCAAACTGACCGCGGCCGAGTACGACATCGTCAAGCAGCACGTCGCGCTCGGCGACATGATCGTCCGCGACGTCCCGGACATCGAAATCGTCCGCGCCGGCATTCGTCACCACCACGAGCGCTGGGACGGCGACGGCTATCTCCACCGACTCGAGGGCGAGGGCATCCCGCTGATCGCCCGGATCCTCGCCGTCGGCGACGCGTTCTCGGCGATGACCACGACGCGTCCGTACCGCAAGGCGCTCGACCTGCGCGAGGCGCTCACGAGGCTCGAGGACGCGGCCGGCACCCAGCTCGACGAGAACCTCGTCAAGGTATTCGTCGAGGGCATCGAAACCGCGGCCGACGCGCCGCTGCCAGGCGCGGACGTTCCGGCGGTGGCCCTCTGGACCCCGAGGCGCGTCGCGTGACTCGGACCCGGCCGCCGCTCCGGCGACGTGGTTCAGGCCTCGTCGCCGCGTTCGTGCTCGGCGCCATGCTCGTGCCCGCATCGTGGGCGCCGCCGGCTGTCGGCCTGAGCCTGCTTCCGATCGCGGTTCCCGACACTTACTCGATGAAGCACGACAGGACGTTGACCGTGCCGCCGCCGGGCGTCCTGGGGAACGACCTGGATCTGCTGGGGAGCACGACGGCGATCCTCACCGCCAGCCCGACCCACGGGACGGTGAACCTGCGCTCCGACGGCGGGTTCACGTACCAGCCCGACGCCGGCTATGTCGGGACTGATGTGTTCCGCTACAGGCCGAGCGGCGTGCTGGGGCTCGGGACGACGGTGACGATCACGATCACGAACGCGGCCCCGACCGCCGCCAACGACACGTACAGCGCCGTGACGGGCGTGGAGCTCCAGATCCCCGCTCCGGGCGTCCTCGGCAACGATGGCGACGCCGACGGCGACGCGCTGACGGCAATCCTCGTCGATGGGGGCGGCAACGGCTCGCTGGACGTCAACGCGAACGGCAGCTTCACCTTCAAGTCCGGTGGATCGTTCACGGGTCCGCGAACGTTTACCTACAAGGCGTCCGACGGGCTCGCCTCGTCACCGACCAGGACCGTGACGATCAACGTTTCTGCGCCGCCTCCGACGCCGACGCCGCCACCGACCCCGCCGCCTACGCCGGCCCCCACGCCACCACCGACGCCGGCCCCGACCCCGCCACCGACTCCAAGGCCGACGCCCACTCCGAGGCCCCTTCCCAGCCTCCCGCTCCCGACAGTGCCATTGCCGACACTGCCATTGCCGACCCTGCCTCTTCCGACGTTGCCGCTCCCCTCCATCCCGCTTCCCTCGATCTCGATCCCGCCGCTGCCGGGTGCCAGCGCCACGCCGACGCCGACGATCGGCCCCGGCGGATCGCCAGCTCCCGGCGCGACAGCCACGCCCGGGTCATCGTCAGGTGCCGGCCCCGAGTCCGCCATCGTCCGCGCCTGGCGCGCCCGGCGCGGGGCGGCAATCCGCCCGCCGGCGGTGCGGGGCCGGGATCAGGTGGCGTCACCCCGGGTGACGAGCGTGGGTTCACCGTCGGCTTCAGCGGGCTCGGTCCGATCGACGGCCTCGTCGACATCGACGTCGTCGGCTTCGATGCCCTGCTGGAGTGGGCCGTGCCGGCCCTCGTCCTGAGCGTGCCAGGCCTGCTGCTGCTCATCGCCGTCCTCGCCCAGACTGCCGGCGGCCTCCTCTGGCTGCCGATGGTTCGGCGCTGGCTCGGCGGGTTCGGGCTACGCAAGCGCCGATCGGCCGGCTCCGAGGCGCACTGACCAAGGATTTCCTCGCGTTACCGTGACGCGATGCGCGCCAGCCCGCCGCCCGCCGGTCTCTGCGACTCATGCCGGCATGCCCGCCTGATCACGTCCGGCCGCGGTTCGCGGTTCCTCCTGTGCGAGCTGTCGAGGACGGATCCGCGCTTTCCACGCTATCCGCGACTCCCGGTGCTCGCGTGCACTGGCTACGATCCGCGCGCTCGCGGCGACCTTGACGCCCCGGAGCGCGAACCCTAGACTCCGCGGACATCGCGAAGAACGGGCTATGAACGGGACGAGTACCCGTCGAGCGTCGGCAGAGAGATCCGGTGGCTGGTGGAAACCGGAGCGACGACGGCGGCGAATGGACCCGGGAGCCTCCGGACCGAACCTCGACGGATCGCCGTCGCGAAGTAGGCTCCGGCGCAGAGCGCCAGCGATACAGGGCAGCGCCGATCGGCGGAATACATCCGCCCGTCGGTCACGGAGTGCGGCATCGCCGAATGAGGGTGGCACCGCGGAAGGCACGACCTTTCGTCCCTGGACGAACGGTCGTTCTTGATTCCCGGCGCGGACGGGCCGCGCGGAGGCCACGACATGACGACAACCGATCCGCTCAGCCTGACGGAGGCGAAGCGCCTCTCGGCCAACGCCGACACGCTCCTGCTGCGCGCCACGCGCCCGGCCGACCTCGAGACGCCGATCGGGGCGTTCCTGCGGCTCGACGACGGATCCACTCCGGCCTACCTCCTCGAGTCGGTCGAGGGCGGCGAGCGGCTCGGCCGATACAGCTTCCTCGGCGTAGGCCCGCGGCGGCTGCTCGAAGTTCGCGACGGCATCTCGCGGACGCTGACGCGGCCGGTCACGGTCAGCGAGTACTCGCCGGACCTGCCGGTCGACGAGGCGGAGGCGCCCGACCCGCTCGACGCGATCCGGGCGTTCGTGCCGCGCCGCCGCGTCCAACCGACCGACGGCATGCCCCGCTTCACGGGCGGGGCGGTCGGCGCCCTCGCCTACGACGCGGTCTCGATCTTCGAGCCGAGCGTCCCGCTGCCGGAACGCGACCCGGTCGGGACGCCGACGGCGGCCTTCATCGAGACCGACCTCGTCCTCGTCTTCGACCACCTCACCCACACGCTCTCGGCGATCGCCTCGCTCCACACCGAGACGCCGGACCTCGAGGGCCGCTACAAGATTGCCGAGGCGGCGATCTTCGAGGCACTGGAGCGGACGGCCCGGCCCAGCGCCTCCGAGATGGGCGGGGCGGCTGCTGCGCGATTGGCCACTGCGGCGAGCCTCCGCGACGATCGGATCGACACGAGCCTCGGCCGAGACGCCTATATCCACGCCGTCGAGGTCGCGAAGGACGCGATCGCGTCCGGCGAAGCGATCCAGGTCGTCCTGGCCCGGCGCCAGACGTTCGACCTGCCGGCCGACCCGGCGACGGGCCAGCCGCTCGACGGGATCGCGCTGTACCGCGCCCTCCGGCGCGTCAACCCGAGCCCGTACCTGTTCTTCGTCCGGACGCCGTCGTTCGAGGTCGTCGGGGCGAGCCCGGAGCTCCTGCTCCAGGTCGAGGGCGACAAGCTGACGACCCACCCGATCGCGGGCACGCGACCGCGTGGCGCGACCGACGCGGACGACCGGATCCTGTCCGAGCAGCTCCAGCGCGACCCGAAGGAACGAGCGGAGCACATCATGCTCGTGGACCTCGGGCGGAACGATCTCGGGCGGGTCTCGCGGGCCGGCACCGTGACCGTCAGCAAGTACATGGAGGTCGAGCGCTACAGCCACGTCCTCCATCTCGTATCGCACGTCGAGGGCCGCCTCAAGCCGGAGCTCGACGCGCTCGATGCGCTGCGGGCGGTGTTCCCGGCGGGCACCCTGTCGGGCGCTCCCAAGGTCCGGGCGATGCAGTTGATCGCCGCGGCGGAGGGCGAGCGCCGCGGGCTGTACGGCGGCGCGGTCGGCTACCTCGGCTACGACGGCAATCTCGACACGGCGATCACGATCCGGAGCGCGGTCCTGCGGGCCGGCCAGGCCCACGTCCACACCGGCGCCGGGATCGTCGCCGGCAGCGTCCCGGAGAAGGAATTCGAAGAGACGGAGCACAAGGCCGCTGCCCTCCGCCGAGCGATCGAGCTCGCGGCCGGGGCAAGCGACGCTCCGCGACCGGCCGAGCCGGCGATGGAGCCCGTCCCGTGATCCTCGTCGTCGACAACTACGACTCGTTCACGTTCAACCTGGTCCAGGCGCTCCAGGCAGCCGGCGCCGACGTCCGGGTCGTTCGCAACGACGCGATCGATCGGGCGGGGGTCGAGGCACTCGCCGCCGACGCCGACGCGGACCTGCGCGGCATCGTCATCTCGCCCGGCCCCGGCGACCCGACGTCGGCCGGCGTGTCGGTCGCGACGATCGAGGTCGCCCGCGAGCGGGAGATCCCGTTGCTCGGCGTGTGCCTCGGGATGCAGTCGATGGCCGTCGCGTTCGGGGCGTCGATCGTCCGCGCCCCGACGCTCGTCCACGGCGAGGCGTCCGAGGTCACCCACGACGGCGCCGGGCTGCTCGCGGGGATGCCGCCCTCGTTCATGGCCGCCCGCTACCACTCGCTTGCCGTCGACATCGCCACGCTCCCGGAGGAGCTGCGGGTCACGGCGATGAGCGAGGTCGATCGCGTCGTCATGGGCATCCGCCACGTCTCGCTGCCGCTCGAGGGCGTCCAGTTCCATCCCGAATCGGTGCTCACGCCGGACGGGCCGCATCTCCTTGCGAACTTCCTGCGCCAGGCGGGCGAGGGCGAGGCATCGCGGCTCGACGCTGCATCCGGCTCGTTCGCGACCGCGGGGCTCGCGGAGCTCGACCCGCTGGCCGAGACGGTCCCGTGAGCGAGCAGGTCCGGTCGGCGCTCGCCGCGGTCATCGACGGCCGGGTCCTCACGATGGACGAGGCCCGCGCGGCGATGGGCTCCGTGATGGACGGCGAGGCCACGCCTTCCCAGCTGGCGGCGCTCCTCGTCGCCCTCCGGATGCGCGGCGAGACGGTCGAGGAGCTGGCCGGGTTCGCCGCGGCGATGCGCGAGCGGGTCCTCCGGGTCGATGCACCCATCGGCGCGATCGACGTCGTCGGCACGGGCGGCGACGGCAGCGGCACGTTCAACATCTCGACGACCGTCCGCGCTCGTCGTCGCCGCCGCTGGGGTCCCCGTCGCGAAGCACGGCAACCGCGCGATCACCTCTGCTTCGGGGTCGGCCGACGTCCTCGACGCGCTCGGCGTCCGGATCGACCACGACGCGCTGTCGGCGGGCGAGGCCCTCCGCGAGAGCGGGTTCGCGTTCATGTTCGCGCCGGGGTTCCACCCGGCGATGAAGCACGCCGGTCCGACGCGCCGCGAGATCGGGGTCCGAACGGCGTTCAACCTGCTCGGTCCGCTGACGAACCCGGCCGGGACGACACGCCAGCTCCTCGGCGTGGGCGACGCGGCGGCGGCCGCCAGGATCGCCGACGTTGCCCAGCTCCTCGGGACCGAGCGGACGTTCGTCATCCACGGCGATGGGGTCGACGAGCTGCCGCTCGACGGATCGGGCGTCCTCTATGACGTGACGGCGGACGGCATCGAGCGGCGGGAGGTCGACGCCGCCGCGCTCGGCCTCCGGCGGGCATCGACGGCCAAGCTGGCCGGTGGGTCGGCCGCCGAGAACGCCCGGATCACCGAGTCGGTGCTCCGCGGCGAGCCCGGCGCGAGGCGCGACGTCGTGCTCCTCAACGCCGGGGCGGCGCTGCTCGTCGCGGGCGCGGTCGACTCGCTCGAAGCGGGGATCGACCGAGCCGGCTTGACGATCGATGCCGGGCTCGGGTCGGAGCTGCTCGAGCGACTGCGCGCCGAACGCCGCGACATCGAGGCGCTGCGGGCCGAAGACGAGGCCGAGGCCGAAGGGGCGCCGGCATGACGATCCTCGAGCGGCCGGGCCAGGCCGACGAATCGGCGGCGCGCCGCACCGTCGCCGCGGCGCAAGCCCAACGTTGTCGCCGAGATCGCCGAACGCCGCAGGGCCGACATCCGCGACGAGATGGCCCGCCTGACCCTCGACGACCACCTCGCGATCGCGGCCGGAACCCGCCCGCCGCGGCCGATTCTCGATCGGCTCGCCGCACCCGGCCTTCACGTCATCGCCGAGATCAAGCGGCGCTCGCCGTCGGCCGGCGACATCGCCGATCGCGACGAGGACATCGTGGCCCGGGCTCGGGCCTACGAGGCCGGAGGCGCGGTCGCCATCTCCGTGCTGTGCGAGCCGCACTGGTTCGGCGGCTCGATCGACGACCTGCGGGCCGTTCGGGCGGCCGTCTCGATCCCTGTCCTGGCCAAGGAGTTCGTCGTCGAACCGATCCAGCTGCCCCACCTCCGGGCGGCCGGCGCGGATCTCGTGCTCCTGCTCGCCGTCCTCCATCCGGCGAAGCGGCTCGCCCGGCTTGTCGCGCGCGCCATCGAGATCGGGCTCGAGCCGCTCGTCGAGGCCCACGACGAGAAGGAGCTCGAGCGTGCGCTCGCGTCGGGAGCGCGGCTCATCGGCTTGAACAACCGCGACCTGCGGACCCTCGACGTCGACACCGAGCGGGCGGTCCGCCTCCGCGCGCTCGTCCCGGAGGACCGGCTCGTCGTCGGCGAGTCCGGTGTTCGCGACGCCGCGACCGTCGCCGCGTGGCGAGCCGTCGGGTTCGACGCCGCGCTCGTCGGCGAGGCCCTCGTCCGCTCCGCCGACCCGGCCGCCGCCGTCCGGGCGTTCGTCGCGGCCGGTCGCCCGCCTCGCGATCCCGCCAACGTGGCCGCGGCACCGTTCGTGAAGATCTGCGGCGTGACCGACGCCGATGGCGTCCTCGCCGCAATCCGTGCCGGCGCCGACGCGATCGGGCTCAATCTCGTGCCGGGCACGCCGCGGGCGCTGTCCCTCGATGAAGCCATCGAGCTGCGGCGCGTCGCCCGGGCATTGGCGCCCGCCGCCGGCTTGCCGCAGATCGTCGCCATCACCGCCGATGCGGGCGAGGAGCGGATCCGCGAGATCGTCGCGGGCCTCGACCCGGATGCCGTCCAGCTGTCCGGTAGCGAGGAGCCCGCGTCGATCGCCGCCGTCGGGCGCCAGGCCTGGAAGGTCATCCACCTGCCGAGCGACGAGCCGTCTGACGTGGCCGCAGCCGCCGCGCCGATCGTCGCGCAGGGTCGCGAGTTCCTCGCGGCCGGCGCCGAACGCCTGTTGCTCGACACGGCCGGAGGTCCCCACCCGGGCGGCACCGGGACCCGCGCCGCGCCGTCGCTCGCCGCCGCGGTTGCGCGCGAGATCCCGGTCATCCTTGCCGGCGGCCTCAACCCGGCGACCGTCGGCGACGCGATTCGGGCGACTCCGGCGATCGGCGTCGACGTCGCCTCCGGGGTCGAGCGACCGCGGGAGGGGGACGAGCGCCCGCGCAAGGACCCGCTCATGGTGGCGCTGTTCGTGAAACGGGCCAGGGCGGCCCGCATCGACCGGCCCAACCTCGCCGTCCGTCCGACCCCGGTCCACCCGCGGCTGCTCGAGGCCGACGACGACGGCCGATGGGGCGTCGAGCGCGAGTTCGGCGGGCGCTACGTCCCCGAGACGCTCATGTCGGCGCTCCGCCAGCTCGAGGACGCGTACGCCGCGCTTCGCCACGACCCGCGGTTCTGGTCGGACCTCCGCGAGCTGCTCCAGCGCTACGCCGGCCGCCCCACCGCCCTCTACCGCGCCGATCGCCTCGCCTACGAGACCCTCGAGCGAGCGATCGCGGTGGAAGGTCAGACGCGACTGCCCGCACCGTCTTCGGATCCACCTCAAGCGCGAGGACCTCGCCCATACCGGCGCACACAAGATCAACAACGCCCTCGGCCAGGCGCTCCTGACCCGTCGGCTTGGCAAGACCCGGGTGATCGCCGAGACCGGCGCCGGCCAGCACGGCGTCGCGACCGCCACCGCCTGCGCGCTCCTCGGCCTGCCGTGCGTCGTCTACATGGGCGCCGAGGACATCGAGCGGCAGGAGCCGAACGTGCTCCGGATGCGGGCGCTCGGGACGGAGGTCCGGCCCGTGACGTCCGGCAGCGCGACGCTCAAGGACGCGATCAACGAGGCGATGCGGGACTGGGTGACGAACGTCGAGACGACCCACTACGTGCTGGGCTCGGCGATGGGGCCGCACCCCTACCCGACGATCGTCCGCGACCTCCAGCGGCGGATCGGCGACGAGGCGGCCGCCCAGTTCGCCGAGGTGGAGGGCCGGCTGCCGGACCTCGTCCTGGCCTGCGTCGGCGGTGGCTCGAACGCGATCGGGCTGCTCGATCGGTTCATCGGCGAGCCGTCGGTCCGGATCGCGGTGGCCGAGGCGGCCGGCGACGGCGTTGCGACCGGCCGACACGCCGCGGCGCTCGCGGGCGGGACGCCGGGGATCCTGCACGGCGCGCGCTCGATGATGCTCCAGGACCGGGACGGCCAGGTCACCGAGGCCCACTCGGCATCGGCCGGGCTCGACTACCCGGGGGTCGGGCCGCAGATCGCCGCGCTCGCGGCCGCGGGACGGTTGGAAATCTCCGCGGCGACGGACGGCGAGGCGTTCGAGGCGATGCGCTGGCTGGCGCGAACCGAGGGGATCCTGCCGGCCCTCGAATCGGCCCACGCGCTCGCGACGTTGCCGCGGATCCTGGCCGGCACGGAAGGGGCCGGCGGCGACTGGCCCGAGGAGACGGCCGTGCTGATCGGCCTGTCCGGGCGCGGCGACAAGGACCTCGCGACGTTCGGGCGCTGGCACGAGGCCCACGAATCGTGATCGCGGAAGCTGCCGCGCCGCACGTGGGAGACACGACCGGGACGAACGAAACCGGGGGCGCGCGGCGCATCGCCGCGGCTTTCGCCGCCGCGCGATGCCGCGGGTCGGGCGGCCCTCATTCCGTACGTCGTCGCCGGCTACCCGGACGCGGAGACGAGCTTCAAGGTCGCCCTCGCCGCCGTCGACGCGGGAGCCGACATCCTCGAGCTCGGCCTGCCGTACTCCGATCCACTGGCCGATGGCGCGACGCTCCAGCGCGCGTCCGGGGTCGCCCTCGCGAATGGCGCGACGCTCGACGGCAGCCTGGCCCTCATCGAACGGATCGCCGCGGCTCGGCCCGCGATCCCGCTCGTCCCGATGGGCTACGCGAACCAGTTCATCGGCGGCGGGGATGGCCGAGAGGCCGCTCGCCGGCTGGCGGCAGCCGGCGCATCGGGCGTCATCGTCGCCGACCTGACGCCGGACGAGGGCGGGCCGTTCGAGTCGGTGGCCCGGGAGCACGACCTCGCCGTCGTCTACCTCGTCGCGCCGACGACGCCACCCGACCGTCGCGCCGAGATCGCTCGGCCGGAGCGGCGGCTTCCTGTATTGCGTGTCGCTCGTCGGCGTGACTGGCGCCCGGACCTCGCTGCCGTCGACCGTCGGCCGGCTCGTCCGCGAGGTCGTCGCCGCATCGCCGGTGCCGGTCGGCGTCGGTTTCGGCGTCAGCAAGCCGGCCCACGCGCGCGCACTCGCGAGGGCCGGAGCCGGCGGCGTGATCGTCGCGTCCGCGCTCGTCGACGCGCTCGGCCCGGACGGGACCGATGTCGAGCGGATGTCCAAGCTCGTCCGCGACCTGGCCGCGGCCACGGACCGGTGACCGCGAAGCGGATCGCCGTGTCGATCGAGGCGGCGCCGAAGAAGGCGTTCGCGACCGCCGTCGATTGGCCGGGCTGGAGCCGATCGGGCAAGACCGAGGAGCTCGCGGTCGAGGCGCTGGCGGCCTATGCCGAGCGATACGCGCCGGTCGCGAAGCTCGCGGGCGAGGTGTTCCCGAAGACCGACGGCCTCGACCTGGAGATCGTCGAACGATCGGGCGGTGGCGGCGGCACGGAGTTCGGCGTCCCGAGCAACATCACCGATCAGGATCGCCGACGGGTCACGGCCAAGGACGCCGATCGGCTCGCCCGGTTCGTCGAGGCCGCGTGGCGGACCTTCGAAATGGCTGCTGCCGGCGCGCCCGAAGAGCTGCGGAAGGGACCGCGTGGCGGCGGCCGAAATACTTCGAAGGTCGTCGCCCACGTCGTCGAGTCGGACGAGGCCTACGCCCGCGAGATGGGAATCAAGCTCAAGGCACCGATCAAGGAGGTGCGCGCGGCGATCCTCGAGGTCCTCCGCCGGCCATCGGACGGCTCGCCGATCGCCGATCGGAAATGGACGCCTCGCTACGCCGCCCACCGGATCGCGTGGCACGCGCTCGACCACGCCTGGGAGATCGAGGACCGCACCGAAACCTGACCGCGCGCCTACCGCGTCGTGATATTATGATACCTGTGAGTAGCAGGTTGTTGGTCCGACGACGCGCTGGCACACGCTTTGGCGCCGGCGTTCTCGTTGTCGTGTTCCTGCTTGCGGGATGCATCGGCGGGACGCTCGTGACATCAAGTTCGAGGATCGCAACGCTTGAGGGCCACCTCGCGTCCGGCATCGTCGACATGGATGGCAACTCGGTCGACTGCACGTGGCTCATCGATCGCGACGGGCGAAGGTTCGACCTCGCAATCCGCGACCTGGAGTCGCTGTATCAACCGCTTCGGCTGGTCGACGAAAGCGGGCGCGTCGCGGCGCGGGAGGGCGACTGGCTGAGCGTGAGCTACAACGCCGATGCCATCGGCGACAGCATCTGCTCGCCTGGCGTGTTCATCGTCGCGGACTCGTTCGAGCTACTCCGGTCACCGCAGCCCTCATAGCCGCAGTCGGCCGCGTGATCAGCGCCGGCGCCGACGCCACCTTGCCGCGACCACTGCGACCGCCAACGAGGTGACCAGCCAGGTGGCATAGGCCAGGACGACCGGGACGAACTCGCGGAGCGTGTCGTCGTCGTCGGGCTGGAACGGCGGCAGGATCACGCGCGCGATCTCGATCACGGCGAGGGCCGCCAGATACCCGAGCACGGCTGCCAGGACGACGACGCCGCCAATCCACAATCCCGTTCGTGCGCTCATCGCCGAGGAGACGCATCGGAGCGCCTCAAAGTGTTGGCGATCGGGTCAGTCCGAATCGGCCGGTGCCTCGCGCTCGCGGTCCCGTGCTTCGAGCGCCCGGGTGGCGGCCATGAGCCGGCGGTAGATCGCGAGGAGATCGGCCTGGGGGATCGGCCCGGTGTTTGCCATCGTCACGCGGAGCAGCACCTCGCGCTCGCGCTCCGCGTCGCGGATCGCCCGTCGGCCGGCGGCCGACTTCTCCCGCCCGACCTCCCGTCCAAGCTCGGCTCGTTCGCTCAGCAGGGCGACGATCCGCCGATCGAGCGCGTCGATCCGGCGCCGAAGCCGCCGCAGCTCGGGCGTCTCGTCCTGCCGCCGCTCAGCCATCGGGCGCCTCAGCGAAATGCCGGGCGACCGACTCGAGGGCAAGCAGGTAGCCGCGCTTGCCCTGCCCTACGAACGACTCGGCGGCGACGTCGCGCAGGAAGTTGGTCTGGCGGAACTGCTCGCGTGTCGCGGGATCCGACAGGTGGACCTCCCAGAACGGCCGCTCGATCCCGAGGAGGGCGTCGCGCAGGGCGATCGACGTGTGGGTCAAGCCACCGGCGTTGACGATCGATGCATCGAAATCGCGTCCGTGAAGCCGATCGATCAGGGCGCCCTCGTGGTTCGACTGGAAGAACTCCACCTCGAGCCCGAGGTCCTCCGCCCGGGCGGCGATCTCCACATGGATGTCGTCGAGCGAGTCGTGGCCGTAGATCTCCGGCTCGCGCGTCCCGACCAAGTTCAGGTTCGGGCCCTGGAGGACGAGGACGCGAGTCACGATCGGCCGCCCGAACCGGCCCCGACCGGTGCCAGTAACCCCGCTGCGACTCGTTCGACAAGCTCCGACGGAACGTCCGACCGCACCTCGTAGCCGTCGGCCGTCGGCAGGACCCAGCGGAGGCTCCCTGATGCGTGCTTCTTGTCGGTCGCCAAAGCCGCGAGCACGGCGTCGAGCGAATAGGGGAGCGGCGCCGTCGCTAATCCGAGGTTCGTCAGCAGCTTTTCGATCCGGGCCGCCCGGTCGGGTGGCGTTACTCCGAGCTCCGACCCGATCCGGACCGCCGCCCGAAGCCCGACCGCGACCGCCTCGCCATGGAGCAGTTCGCCGAACCCGCCGGCCGCCTCGACCGCGTGGCCCAGCGAGTGGCCGAGATTGAGGGAGATCCGCCCCGCGTCGCCCTGCTCCCGCTCGTCGGCCGTGACGACAAGAACCTTCGCCCAGGCCGCCCGCTCGACGACCTCGGCGACGGCGCCCGAGTCGAACGCGGAGCCCTCGCCGCTCGCGATCTCCTCGCCTTCGGTCTCGAGCAGGGCGAACAGCCGCTCGTCGCCGAGCGCCGCCATCTTGATCGCCTCGCCGAGCGCGGCACGCCGCTGCCGCTCGGGCAGTGAGCGGAGGAAGGCGATGTCGATGATGACCGCGGTCGGCTGATGGAAGGCGCCGACGAGATTCTTGCCTTCCGACAGGTCGACCCCCGTCTTGCCCCCGATCGACGAATCGATCTGGGCGACGAGCGTCGTCGGGACGTGGATCAGCGGCACGCCGCGAAGCCAGGTCGCGGCCAGGAAGCCCGCCGCGTCGCCGAGCGCCCCGCCCCCGATCGCTACGAGCGGTTCGTCGCGTCCCGCCCTCATGCCGGCCAGCTGGCTCGCCGCCTCGTCGATCACGCCAAGCCGCTTGGCGGCCTCGCCCGTCGGGAGCATGACCCGTTCGATGGCCCAGCCGTCGGCGGTCAGGCGTTCGGCGATCGAGTCGCCGGCTGCCGTCCAGGCACCTGGCTCCGAGATGAGGATCGCGCGTCGCGCGCGGGCGTGGCCGAGCGCCGCGCCCACCTCCGTGGCCGCGATCCCCTCGCCGAGGACGACGTGGCCGCTCGTGGTGTCCGCCCGGAGGAGAACCGACCCGGCGCTCGACGGGCCATCACGACCCGCATCGCCCGGGGCCGTCGGGGCCGTCCCCGCTGTTCCCGCCGTCCCCGCCGGTCCCGCCGTCGACCCGGCGGCGAGCTCATCGACCCGGTCGACGAGGGTCCCGAGCTCCGACGCGCTGTTGAGCCGATGGCCCGCCGCGTAGAACCGTTCGCGCTCCCGGGCCAGCGTCCGGATCGCCCCGATCGGGTCGCGGCCGGTGACGAGCGGGCGGACGTTCGGGCTCCGGCGGAGTCGCTGGGCGAGGACCTCCGGTCGGCCGTCGAGCCAGATCGGGAGGCGGCCGCGATACAGCGCCCACCGGTTGCGGGGATCTACCACCGCGCCGCCGCCGGTCGCTACGACCCGACGAATCGCCGGCTCGGGGTCCGGCGGCACCCAGCTTCTCGACGGCTTCCCGCTCCAGCGACCGGAACGCCGCCTCGCCCTGCTCGGCGAAGATCTCCGGGATCTTCCGACCGGCCGCTCGCTCGATCGTCTCGTCGAGGTCGATGTACGCGGCATCGTGACGGTGGGCGAGCCGGCGCCCGACGGCGCTCTTGCCGCTGCCGGGTAGCCCGACGAGCACGACGTCCATCCGACTAGTCGTCCCCGCCGGAGCCAGCCTCGCCGCCTGCGACAGCGGGTGCGGCGGATATCGGCGCGCGAGATCCGCTCGCGGTAGCGTTCCAGGTTGTCGCGCGTCTCCGCCAAGGAGTCGCCGCCGAACTTGTCGAGCATCGCGTCGGCGAGGACCAGCATCACCATCGCCTCGCCGACGACCCCGGCCGCCGGCACGACGCTGATGTCCGAACGCTCGTAGTGGGCCTTCTCGACCGCTTCGCCGGTGAGCAGGTCGGCCGACGGCAGCGGCTTCGCCAGCGTCGAGATCGGCTTCACCGCCCCGCGGACGACGAGCGGCTCGCCGTTCGTGACGCCGCCGGTCAGCCCGCCGGCGTTGTTGCTGCGGTGGATCCACCGACCGCCCTCGCCGCGTCCCTCGATGACGTCGTGGACGGCCGACCCGAAGCGGCGAGTCTGCTCGAACCCCAGGCCGAACTCGACGCCCTTGATGATGTTGATGCTCATCACCGCCGCGGCGAGCGCGGCGTCGAGCCGGCGGTCCCACTGGACGTACGACCCGAGGCCGATCGGCAGCCCGTGGGCGACGACCTCGAACACGCCGCCGATCGTGTCGCCGTTCGACCGCGCCTCGTCGATCCGGGCGATCATCGCCGCCTCCGCCTCGGGGTCCGGGCAGCGGAGCGGCGACGCATCGGCCTCGTCGCGGGCGAGCGTGGCCCGAGCCGGATCCACGGCGACGCCGCCGACCTCGGCCGTGAACGACCAGACCTCGACCCCGAGCTCGCGCAGGAACGCCCGGGCCACTCCGCCGGCGGCAACCCGCGCGGCCGTCTCGCGCGCCGACGCGCGCTCGAGCACGTTCCGGACATCGCGGAAGCCGTACTTGAGCGCCCCGGCAAGATCCGCGTGGCCGGGCCGGACGCGAGTGACCGGCGTCGCCCGCTTGTTGCCGTCGGCCGCGGCCGTCTCGAGCTCCGCCGCCTCGTCGTCGCTGAGTGCCTCGACCTGCATCACGCGCGTCCAGTTCTCCCAGTCGCGGTTCGCGACGAGGAGGAGGATCGGCGACCCGAGCGTGGTTCCGTGGCGGACGCCGGCGACGATCTCCGCCCGGTCCTGCTCGATCGACTGGCGCGCCCCGCGGCCGTAGCCGCGCTGCCGCCGAGCGAGGTCGACCGCGAGCACATCAGCCGACAGCGGAAGACCCGCCGGGATCCCCTCGAGCGTGACGCCCAGCGTCGGGCCGTGCGATTCGCCGGCCGTCAGAAATCGGAGTCGACCCACGACGTCGGCCCGCGGTCAGTCGGAGGCGGCGGCCCCGCTCGGCTCGCCCTCCGCCGCGGGTCCGGCGGTGCCGTTCGTTGGCCCGGCGCTGCCGTCGGGCCGCGCTGCCGTGTCGCCGGCCGGCTCGCCCTCGGCCGATCGAAGGCCGCCGGCGCGCGCTTCGTGGAGCTTCTGCTGCATCAGCTCGAGCGGCGCGGGCTTGCCGGTCCAGAGGGTGAACGCCGCTGCGCCCTGGTGGAGCAGCATGAGCTCGCCGTCGAGGACCGTCGCCCCGGCAGCCTCCGCCTCGCGCAGGAACCGGGTCTTGTTGTAGATCAGGTCCAGCACGAGGAGCTCGGGCGGCATCAGCTCGCCCGCGACCGGCGTCTCGTCGCTCGTCAGCCCGATCGACGTCGCGTTGATGAGGACCTTCGTCTTCGCCAGCTCGGCCTCGATGATCGACTCGTGCCAGGGCATCGCCTTCAGCTCCATGTGGGCGGCGCTGCGCCCGAAATGCTTGACGAGCGCCTCCGCCCGATGGAGGTGGCGGTTGAAGACGATGATCCGCTGGAAGCCCTCGACGATCAGGCCATGGACGACGGCACGCGCCCCGCCGCCGGCCCCGAGGACAACCGCGAGGCGCGGCATCTTCTGCTTGCCGACGAGCTTGTCGAGCGCGACACGGAAGCCCGGCACATCGGTGTTGTGGCCGATCAGCCGCTTGCCTTCCTTCGTGATCGTGTTGACGGCGCCCGTGATGTGGGCGTCCTCGGTCAGCCGATCGACGAGCGGAACCATCCGCTCCTTGTGGGGGATCGTGACGTTCGCGCCGAGGAAGTCGTCGCTCCGCAGCTCGTTGACCGCGTCGGCGAGGCCGATCGGTGGCCGGTCCCAGAGCTCGTACGTCGCGTCGATGCCCTGGTCGTCGAAGGCGGCCTGCTGCATCGCGCCCGACAGCGAATGGGCGACCGGATGGCCGATGAGGACGACGCGCTTCGTCATGCTCCCACCCTCTCGAGTTCCGCGAAGAAGCCCGGGTACGAGATCGCGGCGCTGGCGGGTCGGCGGACGCTCGTCTCGCCGCTGGCCACGAGGCCGGCAATCGCGAACGTCATCGCGAGCCGGTGGTCGTCGAGGCTGTCGGTCTCGGCGCCGACGAGGCCCGACCCGCCGTGGATCGTCAGGTCGTCGCCGTCGACGTCGATCCGGGCGCCGAGGGCCCGGAGTCCATCGGCCGTGCCGGCGATCCGGTCCGATTCCTTATGTCGCAGCTCGCCGGCGCCGCGAATCACCGTCGCGCCGGAGGCCTGCGACGCCGCCAGGCAGAGGATCGGGATCTCATCGATGGCGGCCGCGACGTCGGCTGGGGCCAGGTCGATCGCTCGGAGGTCGCTGGACCGGACGGTGATGTCGGCGACGGGTTCGCCGACGCCGGGGCCTGCGGCGCCATCGGCCGCGGCGGCCGCCTCGACCGGCCGCTCCTCGATGTCGGCGCCCATCGCCCGAAGGATGTCGATGACGGCCCGCCGCGTCGGGTTGACGCCGACGCCGCGCAGCGTGAGCTCGGCATCCGGATGGATCGCCGCGGCAACGAGCCAGAACGCGGCCGACGAAACGTCGCCCGGGACCCGCTCGCTCACCGCATTCACCGAAATCCCTCCTTCGAGACTGATCGCCACCGTCCCCCCGGCCCCGCCGATCGCCTCGGTGACGACCGCGACGCCCCGCGCCCGCAACATCCGTTCCGTATGGTCGCGAGTCGCGACGGCCTCGCGAACCGTCGTCCGTCCCTCCGCTCGCAGCCCCGCGAGCAGGATCGCCGACTTGACCTGGGCGCTCGGCACGGGCGTCGCGATGTCCACCGCTCGTAGCGGGGTGCGACCGACCACGGTCACCGGCGGGAGGGAGTCGTTCGATCGGGCGTGGAGCACCGCACCCATCGAGCGCAGCGGTTCGATGATACGAGCGACGGGTCGGCGACGCAATGAATCGTCGCCGTCGAGGACGCTCCGGAACGGCAGCCCGGCGAGGATTCCGGCGAACAGCCGCAGGCTCGTCCCGGAGTTGCCACAGTCGAGGTCCGCCGCGGGCTCGTGGAGGCCGTCGACCCCAGGCGACATGACCCGGTAGCCGGCGTTGCCGGTCTCGTCGTCGACCGTGCGCTCGATCGTGGCCCCGAGCGCGGCGCACACCGCCGCGGTCGATCGGATGTCCGCCCCGTCGCCGGCTTCCGCGATCCGGCTCTCGCCCGCGGCCAGCGTCGCGAGCATCAGCGCCCGATGGCTGATCGACTTGTCGCCGGGCAGCCGGAGCTCGCCGCGCAGGCGGCGCGCCTGGCGGATGACGGCGACGTCGGGGCTCGTCACGGCGATCAATGTTTTCCCAGGCCGCCGGACCCGCTCGACCCACCGTTGCCGCCGATGCCCAGCGCCGCCGCCCCGAGGACCGGGTCGTCGTGGAGCGAGCGGACCTGCTCGTGGACCGGCACGACGGCCGCCATCAGGTCGCGGAACTGGTCGAGCGTCAATTGCTGCTCGGCGTCGGAGAGTGCCTCTTCCGGTCGCGGGTGGACCTCGACCATCACCCCATCCGCCCCAACGGCCACGCCGCCGATCGCGAGCGGCTTGACGAGCCAGCGCTTGCCGGTGGCATGCGACGGATCGACGATGACCGGCAGGTGGGTGAGGTGGTGGAGCAGCGGAACCGCGGCGAGGTCCATCGTGTTCCGGGTGTACGTCTCGAACGTCCTGATGCCGCGCTCGCAGAGGATGACGTTCGGGTTGCCCGAGCTGACGACGTACTCCGCGGCCATCAGCCACTCCTCGACGGTCGCGCCGTAGCCGCGCTTCAACATGACCGGGCGCGCGACCCGCCCGACGGCGGTCAGCAGCGAGTAGTTCTGCATGTTCCGGGTGCCGATCTGGAGGATGTCGGCGTACTCGGCGACGATGTCGACCTGGTTCGGCTCCATGACCTCGGTGATGACCGGGAGGCCCGGTCCGCTCGCGCGCCTCGGCGAGGTAGCGGAGCGCCTCGACGCCGAGGCCCTGGAACGAGTACGGGCTCGTCCGCGGCTTGAACGCGCCGCCGCGCAGGACAGTTGCGCCCGCAGCGGCGACGGCGTCGGCCGTTTCGAACAGCTGCTCGCGCGACTCGACCGAGCACGGCCCGGCCATCATCGTCAGCGACCCGTCGCCGATCACCGCGTCGAGGACGCGGATCACCGTGTCCTCGGGGTGGAACTCGCGCGACGTCAGCTTGAACGGCCGGCTGATCGGCGTGACCTGCTCGACGCCCGGCAGCGCCGCGAGCCGGCTCGACAGCTCCGCCTTGCGCGGCCCGACGTCGCCGACGACGGCGATGACGACCCGTTCCTGACCCTGGTGGTCGAACGGCGTCATGCCCTCGGCGAGGATCTGGCTCTTGACCCCGAGGATCTCGGCCTCGCTGGCGGTCCTGGCCATCACGACGAACATCGGCGGCGGTGGTCCTTCCTGTCGGTCAAAGAAAAAGAGCAGAGGTCCGAACCTCTGCTCTCCCGGCACGACCCGTGCTCCCGGGTCCTAGGATCCGGGAACGGTCATGCCGGGTCGTCGAAAGTAGAAGTAGGGATTCATCTGCGTGCTTCGGACGGTACCGAGCGGCGGCCCCGCTGTCAACGCGCGCGGGCCTGCCCGGCAGCCCTGCGCGGGCGATGATCTCCTCGACGACGGCCGACTTCGCGTCGGCGTAGTTCTGGACGTACTTCCACTCCCGGGCCGCGAGCTCGCGCTTCGTCCGCAGGTACAGGTCGCGATCGTCGTCGTGGGTCCGCAGCCAGTCGCGGAACCCGACCATCCGCTCGACCTCCGGGCTGCCGGGCGAGAAGACGTGGAGGTTGACGTTCGTGTCGGGCCCCTTGAAGACGCGGTGCTCGTCCCAGTCCGGCTCCCGGATCCAGAGGACGTAGCCGGCCGCCTCGAGGTCGGGCACGTAGGTCGACTCGTCGGAGGAATCGGGGACGATCATCGTGATGTCGATTTGCGGCTTCGCCGCCAGGCCGGGCACCGACGTTGAGCCGGTGTGCTCCAGTCGAAGGACCTTGTCGCCGAGAGCGGCCCGGATCCGGCGATCCTCGCGCTCGAACAGGGCGGGCCACTCGGGGTCGTAGTCGACGAGGGTGATCGGCGCCGAATGGAGCTTGGGCTCGCCCACCGTGACCGCCCGAAGCTCCTCTTCGGAGAACTGGTGAAAGTCGCGCTGGGTGGCCTCGTCGGTCATCGGTCGGCTCCTCTCGCGGGCGGCTCGCCAGCCTAGCCGATCATGGTCGGAGGCGCCGGGCCTCGTGGTAGGATTCCGGCCGCCGCGCGACGGAGAGGTCGCATAGAGGCCTAGTGCGACGGTTTGCTAAACCGTTGAGTGGGGTAACCTGCTCCGAGGGTTCGAATCCCTCCCTCTCCGCCAGGACTCGCGGCGATCGCGTGCGCCCGTAGCTCAGTGGATAGAGCGTTAGGTTGCGGACCTAAAGGTCGTGAGTTCGAGTCTCGCCGGGCGCGCCAAATTCCCAACTTGCACGTGGCCGAGGGCTTCGCGCATGACGTGCGCTGAGGTTCGTGTCCCCGACCGGTTCAGTTGCCAGCGGTGGGGGGAACCACGGCGGTCGCCAGCATCGGGGACTCCGCCAGTGTAGACCCGATCGACGCAGGCCCCAACGACGCCGCAAGGCGAAGTCTCAGACGCGCGCTTTCCGCTGATGCGGAATCGGCCAGCACGCGGGCCGCCGACCCGGGTACACTCCCCGAGGAGTCCTACTAAATCAGTAGGAGATGGAGGGTTGCCTGTGCGTCGATCGACTCGGCCAAGCCACGTCCGCACCGCCGGTCGATCGACTCTCCATCGGTTCCTCGTCTCACTCACATCGGTCGCATTGGTTCTGGCCGCCTGTTCGTCCGGGGCCCCACCGGCCACGGGCGGGGTGGCACCGATCGAAGCCACTTCGCCCAAGCACCGCCGCGGGATCCGGCGCGCCGCCCGCCGCCCCGCCGCAGGGCACCCTCCGGCTCGGCTACTTCCCGAACATCACCCACGCGACCGCGCTCGTCGGCGTCGAGAACGGCCTCTTCGATGAAGCGCTCGGTCCTGGCGTGACGTTCGAGCTGTCGACGTTCAACGCCGGCGGCGCCGCCGCCGAGGCGCTGCTCAACGGTGCCATCGACGCGACCTACATCGGCCCGAATCCGGCGATCAACGCCTTTGCCCAGTCGCAGGGCGCCGCGATCCGGATCATCGCCGGGGCCACGTCCGGTGGCGCCTACCTCGTCGTCAAGCCGGAGATCGCCTCGGTCGCGGATCTGCGGGGCAAGAAGCTCGCCACGCCGCAACTCGGCAACACCCAGGACGTCGCCCTCAGGACCTGGCTCGCCGACAACGGCCTCTCGACCAATAAGCAGGGCGGCGGCGACGTTTCGATCCTGCCCCAGGAGAACGCCCAGACGCTGGAGACGTTCACGACGGGCCAGGTCGACGGTGCCTGGGTGCCGGAGCCATGGGCCACCCGCCTGGTGCAGGAGGGCGGCGGCAAGGTGCTGCTCGACGAGAAGACCCTGTGGCCCGATGGCAGGTACGTGACCACGCACCTGATCGTCCGAACCGACTATCTCGAGGCGCATCCCGACATCGTCCGGGCCCTCCTCGCCGGCCACATCGCGGCCAACGATCTCGTGAACAGCGACCCGGCCAAGGCCCAGGAGCTGACGAACCAGGGCATCGAGAAGATCACCGGCAAGACGATCAAGGAAGGAGTCCTCACCTCCGCCTGGCCGAACCTGACGTTCACGGTCGACCCGATCGCGTCCTCCCTCAAGGGTTCGGCCGAGCATGCCACCAAGGTCGGCCTCCTCGAGCCCGTCGACCTGACGGGCATCTACGACCTGGACCTGCTCAACGAGCTGCTCACGCTGGCCGGAAAACCGACGGTGAGCGGGCTATGAGGGCCCTGGTCGCAGATGTCGATCGGCCGATCGCGCCGTCGCCCGCGCCGGAGACCGCTCCCGCGATACGCCTCGAGGCCGTCTCAAAGGTCTACGGCCGCGGCGCCGACGCCGTCGTGGCACTCGATCGGCTCGACCTGACGGTCGAGGCCGGCAGCTTCGTCTGCCTCGTCGGGGCATCGGGCTGCGGCAAGACGCACGCTCCTCAACATCGTCGCCGGCCTTGACGCGCCGACGAGCGGAACGGTCGAGATCGATGGCGGCCGACCGACCCTCATCTTCCAGGAGGCCGCGCTCTTCCCGTGGCTGACGGCCGCGGAGAACGTCGAGCTCGCGCTGCGCCTCCGCGGCGTGGCCAAGCGCCAGCGCCGGGAGGCCGTCGCCGACCTGCTCGAGCTCGTCCACCTCTCCGGATTCGCAGCGAAGCGCCCGCACGAGCTCTCGGGCGGGATGCGCCAGCGCGTCGCCCTCGCCCGAGCCCTCGCCCAGGAAGCACGGATCCTCCTGCTCGACGAGCCGTTCGGGGCGCTCGACGCGATCACTCGCGACCTCCTCCACGAGGAGCTGGAGCGGATCTGGCGGGACGCCGGGCTGACGATCCTGTTCGTCACCCACAACGTTCGCGAAGCCGTCCGCCTCGGCCAGCGCGTCGTCCTCCTGTCGAGCCGGCCGGGCCGGGCCGTCGCCGAGTTCCCGGTGGTGATCGCCGGCGAGCGCCGGATCGAGTCACCGGAGGTATCGGCCCTCGCGATCACGATCGGCGAGCAGCTGAGCGAACAGGTACGCAAGCATGCGACTCGTTAGGGCGCTGCCCGAGGCCGCCACCGCCGATCGACTCGGGACGGAGCTGGCCGGCCTCGACACGCTGGAGGTGCCGAGCCTCCGCCGACGGCCGCGCCTGCGCCGGATCGTGGCGGCGGCGTGGCCGAAGATCGTCGCATTGCTGATCGCCCTGGGCCTGTGGCAGCTCGTCTTCCTGAGCGGATGGAAGCCGCCCTGGTTGCTGCCGTCGCCGCTGACCGTCTTCGGCGAGCTCTGGCAGCAGCTCCTCGCTGGCGACTTGCTCGCGGCGGTCGCCGTGACGCTCCGGCGCGCGGCTGTCGGGTTCGGCCTGGCGATCGTGGTCGGCGGCGTGATCGGCATCCTCGTCGTCCGGTCCAGGACCCTGCGGGCGGCGGTCGGCTCGTTGATCACCGGGCTTCAGACCATGCCGTCGATCGCCTGGTTTCCCCTCGCGATCCTGCTGTTCCAGCTGAGCGAGACGGCGATCCTCTTCGTCGTCGTCCTGGGCGCGGCGCCGGCGATCGCGAACGGCCTGATCTCCGGGGTGGACCACGTGCCGCCGCTCCTGCTCCGTGCCGGCCGCGTCCTGGGCGCGACGGGGCTGGCCAACTACCGCCACGTGATCCTGCCGGCCGCGCTGCCGGCGTCGGTCGCCGGACTCAAGCAGGGCTGGGCGTTCGCCTGGCGGAGCCTCATGGCCGGCGAGCTGCTCGTGCTGATCCCGGGTCAGACGTCGGTCGGTGCGCAGCTCCAGTTCTCGCGCGAGTTCTCCGACGCCGCCGGGCTGATGGCGATGATGATCGTCATTCTCCTCATCGGAATCGTCGTCGACGTCGTCGTGTTCAGCTCGCTCGAACGATCGATCCGGGCACGCCGGGGGCTCGTCGATGCCGCTGCCTGAGGCGCCCGATGCCCTCGCGGTGGAGTCGCTCGACGCCGGCGAGGTCCTCGCGCTCGCGCTTCGTTCGATCGGTCGCGACCGGCTGGCGATCGCCTCGTCGTTCGGCGCCGAGGACGTCGTCCTCATCGACCTCCTCGCCTCGCTGGAGCCACGGCCGCGGGTCTTCACCCTCGACACCGGTCGATTGCCGCAGGAGACGTACGACCTGATGGACCAGGTCCGGCGGCGCTACTCGATCGACGTCGAGGTCTACTTCCCCCAGGCCGAACGGGTGGAGGCGATGGTCCGGGACAAGGGCCTGAACCTCTTCTACGAATCGACCGAGAACCGGACGTCGTGCTGCCACGTCCGCAAGGTCGAGCCGCTCGGCCGGGCGCTTGCCACGGTCGACGGCTGGATCACCGGCCTTCGCCGCGACCAGATCGCCACCCGCGTCGAGACCGCCAAGATCGCCCTCGATCCCCAGCACGGCGGAATCTGGAAGGTCGCTCCGCTCGCCGACTGGAGCAGCGAGCAGGTCTGGGCCTACATCCGCGAGCACGACCTGCCGTACAACGCGCTCCACGACCGGGGCTACCCCTCGATCGGCTGCGCGCCGTGCACGCGCGCAGTCGAGCCCGGCGAGGACGAGCGCGCCGGGCGCTGGTGGTGGGAGCGGCCGGAGGAGCGCGAGTGCGGGATCCACTTCGACCCGCGCTCCGGTCGGATGGTCCGGAATGAGCCTGTGGCCGCTGGAGTGGCCGGACCGTTCGACACGCCGGGACCCGTCGAGACCGGGACGCCGCCCGCAGGACGCCCGGCATGATCACGACCGTCGGCCACGGCCTGTCGCACCTGGAAGCTCTCGAGTCGGAGGCGATCCACATCTTCCGCGAGGCCGCCGCGGTCTTCGAGCGGCCGGCCTTGCTGTTCAGCGGCGGCAAGGATTCCATCGTCCTGCTCCGCCTCGCCGAGAAGGCCTTCCGACCCGGCCGCTTCCCGTTCCCGATCGTCCATGTCGACACCGGCCACAACTTCCCGGAGGCGCTGGAGTTTCGCGATCGGCGAGTGGCCGAGCTGGGCGAGCGGCTGATCGTCGCTTCTGTCCAGGCGTCGATCGACGCTGGTCGGGTCGAGGAAGAGCCGGGCCACGATCCGTCACGCAACCGGCTGCAGACGATCACGCTGCTCGACGCGATCGCCGAGCACGGGTTCGACGCGTTGTTCGGCGGCGGTCGCCGGGACGAGGAGAAGGCACGCGCGAAGGAGCGGATCTTCAGCCACCGCGATGCGCTCGGCGGCTGGGATCCGCGCAACCAGCGGCCCGAGCTGTGGAGCCAGTACAACGGCCGGATCCACAAGGGCGAGCACATGCGGATCTTCCCGATCAGCAACTGGACCGAGCTCGACGTCTGGCAGTACATCGCGGCCGAAGGCCTCGAGGTGCCATCGATCTACTACGCCCACGAGCGAACGGTCGTTCGCCGCGACGGGATGTGGCTCGCGGTCTCGGACGTCGTCCATCCGCGCGACGGCGAGGAGGTCACGACCCGGATCGTTCGCTACCGGACGGTCGGCGACATGAGCTGCACCGGCGCGGTCGCCTCCGCCGCGGCGACGATCGACGACGTCATCGCCGAGGTCGCCGCCGCGCGCATCACCGAGCGCGGCGCGACACGCGCCGACGACGCGTTCTCCGAGGCGGCGATGGAAGACCGCAAGCGCGAGGGCTACTTCTGATGGCCATGGCGGCAGCCCGTTCGCCCCATCGGCCGTACCCGGCGTCGGACCTGCTCCGCTTCTCGACGGCCGGATCCGTCGATGACGGGAAGAGCACGCTGATCGGCCGGCTGCTGCACGACTCCAAGGGCATCTTCGAGGACCAGCTGGTCGCCCTCGAGCACGCGACCCGACGTCGCGGCGGCGACGGGCTCGATCTCGCCCTCCTGACCGACGGCCTGCGTGCCGAGCGCGAGCAGGGGATCACGATCGACGTCGCCTACCGCTACTTCCAGACGCCCCGCCGCAAGTTCATCGTCGCCGACACGCCGGGCCACCTCCAGTACACGCGCAACATGGTCACGGGCTGCTCGACGGCCGACCTGTCGGTGATCCTCGTCGACGCGCGAGCCGGCGTGCTCGAGCAGACGCGGCGGCACGTCGTCATCGCGGCGCTGCTCCGCGTCCCGCGGCTGGTCGTGGCGGTCAACAAGATGGACCTGATCGGCTTCGACGAAGGGACCTTCCGGTCCATCGCAGACGAGATCGCCGGCTTCGCCGGCCGCCTCGGGGTGACCGACGTCACGGCCATCCCGGTCTCGGCGCTGAAGGGCGACAACGTCGTCGAGCGATCCCGGGCGATGCCCTGGTTCGATGGGCCGCCGCTCCTGGAGTTCCTGGAGTCGGTTCCCCACGACACGGTCGATGGCGCCGGGCCGCTCCGACTCCCGGTCCAGTGGGTCATCCGGGCCGCGCGCCGACGATCCGGACTACCGCGCCTACGCCGGCCGGATCGAGGGCGGCCGACTCCGCCCCGGCGACGCGGTCCTCGCGCTCCCATCCGGCATCACCACGAGCGTCGCGTCGATCGACACGTATGACGGGCCGCTCGCCGAGGCGTTCGCGCCGCTGTCGGTCGCGGTCCGCCTGACCGACGACGTCGATCTCGGTCGGGGCGGCCTGCTCGCCGGCATCGACGACGCTCCGCCCGCGACGCGCGACCTCGACGCGCTCGTGTGCTGGCTGGGCGAGGCGCCGTTCGCGGCCGGCCGCCGGTACCGCCTCGCCCACACGACCCGGACGGTTCGGGCGGTCGGCGACTGAAGTCGTCGCGCGCCTGGACATCAACACGCTCGAAGGCGATACGGAGGCAGCTGCGCTCGCGGCAAACGACGTGGGTCGGATCCGGCTCACGCTCGCAGAGCCGATCTTCGCGGATCCCTATCACTCGAACCGCGCGACCGGCTCGGCGATCCTCATCGACGAGACCACGAACGCCACCGTCGGCGCGGTCCTGGTCCAGGGCCCGGGAGACGACTTGTTCGCTGGCATCGAGCCGAGCTGAGGGGCAGAGGGGTCCGTCTGGGAACTCAAGCTATAGTAGACTCGCGGTTGAATGACGCCTCCCGTCCCGGCCGGATCGATACCGGCCCAGCGACCGGCTAACTGGCGAGCGCTCGCGACGTCGAAGCGCTGAGGGACCGGCTCCGCCTTGGACCCCATCACGTTCCTGATCGAGATCCTGTTCACGGCCGTCTTCGTCGGCGCCGTGGCGCGCTTGATCCGGGGCCACGACCCACTCGCGCTCGACGTAACCCTCGTGTTCAGCGGGCTTGCAGCGATCTTCGCGCTGCAGGTGGTGGGGACCTTCGTGGAGTTGCCGCAGCTGATCCAGGCGCTGCCGGCTCTCCTGCTCCTGGCTCAGCCGTTGTTCACCCTGCGACTGGTCGGGCATCTCCGCTCGATTCCGAGGTGGCTGCTGCCACTGGCGGCGCTCGCCCTCCTCCTTTCGACGATCCCCCTCGTCCTCCTCGGGCTGACCTCGCCAGGCTCGCCGCTCATTGCCGGACTTGGCGTAGCGCTCATCGCGACCTTCGTCGTGACCGAGATCGTCGCGGCGGGATACCTGGCCGCGGAGGCACGGCGTCGGGTCGGTTCGGCCCGGATCCGCCTCGGCGATCGCGGCCGTCGCGACGGCCGGATTCGCGGTGGCGATTCTCACCGCTGTCGCCGTCTCCGTGGCCGACGACAACCAGGGCGGATCGGGAACTGCGACGCAGGTGATCGCCTTGCTGTCAGGCCTCGCCTACGTCGTCGCCTTCCTGCCGCCGCTATGGCTGAGGCGCATCTGGCAGGCCAGCGCGGCGTACGGCTATGGCCAGGAAATGATGACGGCCCCGGTCTCGGAGACCGAGGAGTCGATCTGGCGGAGGCTGGTCACTGCCGCCGCCCAGGTCGCGGGCAGCGACGCGGCCGTCCTGCTCATCGCCGATCGGGAACGAACCCCCACGCATCGTCGCCGTGGCCGGCCCGAAGGCAGATCGCATCGGACGTCGCTCGCGTCCACGGACATCCAACCGCTTCTCGACATCAGGGACGGCGGCGTGCAGCGGATCAAGCGCGGTCGTTCGGAGATCGCGGACGACTTCGCGTCGCTGGTCGATGCGACGATTCAAGTCGGTCGTCTCGTTCCCCGTGGATCGCGGCCGAGTGGCGATCCTCGTCCATCTCTCGACCTACGCGAGCCTCTTCGGGGCCGACGATTCCTCGCTCCTGGTCGCGCTGGGCCGCGTCGCCGGCGCTGCTCGTCGAGCGTCGCGCGGTCCTCGCGACCAGGAGAGCCTGACCCAGCGCCTGACGACGACTGTCGCGGCCCTCGAAGCCGCCAACCAGGCGAAGAGCGACTTCGTGGCGAGCATGAGCCACGAACTCCGGACGCCCCTGACGGCAATCATCGGCTTCAGCGACCTGATGCGCGGGCGAACCACACGGCGGCGGAGACGGTCTCGGTTCCGACCGAATGGGTCGAGCACATCCACCGCAGCGGCCAGCACCTCCTCGGCCTCATCAACGACGTCCTGGACCTCGCAAAGGTCGAGGCGGGTCGGCTGGATCTCTCGCTCGAACGCATCGAGCTTGCGTCCGCGATCGGGGAGTCGATTGCCGGCCTGCGCCCCCTCGCGGACCGCAAGTCGATCACCCTGCAGGCGACGATCGAGCCGCTGCCGATCGATGTCGACCGCGGCCGGCTCCGCCAGATCCTCTACAACCTCCTCTCGAATGCGATCAAGTTCACGCCCGAGGGCGGACGGATTTCGGTCGAGGCGTCGCGCGGTCAACGGCGAGGTCGCCCTGAGCGTGACCGATACCGGTGTCGGGATCGCGCCCGAGGACCAGTTGCAGGTCTTCGAGGAGTTCCGGCAGGTCGGCGACATCGCCGCCCGGCAGCCGGGCACCGGCCTCGGCCTTGCTCTATGCCGGCGTCTCGTCGAGGCCCACGGCGGGCGCATCGGGCTGGAGTCGACCGTCGGCGTTGGCAGCCGATTCACGGTGTATCTCCCGGCCATCAACGGACGCGCGGCCCCGGTCGCCGACGAATCGCCGGCCGATCGAGCGCCGACCCGCAAGGCCGAGCGAATCGGCGTCGTCGAGTCCTCATCATCGAGGACGATCTCAGCGCGGTCCGCCTCATTCGGACCTATCTCGAAGCCGACGGCTATCGCGTGCGCGTCGCCATCGATGGCGAGAGCGGCCTCGCCGAGGCCCGCAGCCAGGTCCCGGATGCCATCATCCTCGACGTCCTCCTCTCCGGGATCGACGGCTGGGAGGTGCTTCGTCGCCTCAAGACCGACGAACTCCTGGCGCGATGTCCCGGTCGTCATCGTCACGATCGTCGATGAACGCGAGGTCGGCCTCGCCCTTGGCGCGGTCGATTACCTCGTGAAGCCGGTCAATCGTGCGCGCGCTGCTCGAAGCGCTCGCTCGCTACGCGCCGACGACCGAGCCGGGCAGGCGGGATTCGGGTCCTGGCCGTGGACGACGATCCCGGCGACGCTCGACATGATCGAGGCGACGCTTCGGCCGAAGGGCCATGAGGTCGACCCGCGCGACCGGCGGCCAGGCCGCCCTCGACATCGCCCGCTCCACGCCGTTCGACCTCGTGATCTGCGACCTCCTCATGCCGGACGTCGATGGCTTCGGGGTCGTCGCGGAGCTCGGCGCAGACCCGCGCACGCGCGATCTCCCGATCCTCATCCTCACGGCACATGAGCTCAGCGAGGTCGAGCGGACCGTCCTGAACGGAAGGGTTCTCGGTGTCGCGGCCAAGGGCGACACCGGCAGCGAGGGCCTCCGCGACTGGCTGGCGCGCGCGGTTGCCTCGGCCCGAGCCGGCCCGGGACCAACGGCAGTTGAGCGACCCGGGTCCGGCGGCGAGAATCCTGTACGTCGAGGATGAGGAGCTCAACCGGGCGTTGCTTCGCGCGGTGCTCCAACGGGCCCCCGATCCTCGGCTGCGCTCGGCGCGCCCTGCTCGAGGCCCGGACGATTGAGCAGGCTCGCGCGATCCTTGCCGAGAAGGACATCGACATCGTCCTGCTCGACGTCCGCCTTCCGGACGGCAACGGCCTCGACCTCCTCCGGGAGATCAAGTCGGGCACATCCGGATCTCGGCGTCGTCGTCATGAGCGCCAGCGTCCTGCCGGAGGAACGCGCAGAGGCGATCCAGGCCGGCAGCGACGCCTTCGTCGCGAAGCCGTACGTCGCCGGGCGACCTGCTGGACACACTGCAGGGCATCCTGCCGGTCGCCGGGCGCGACGCGTAGCTGGCGCTGCCGCTAGCGATCGACCTGCCGGCGCGTAGCCGGGCTCGGCTGGAGGTCGTCGTGGAACGGATCGGATTCATCGGGCTTGGAACGATGGGAGCCGCGATGGCCGCCAACCTGGCCCGGGCGGGTTTCGGCATCACCGTCTGGAATCGGAGTCCCGGTCGTGCCCCGGAGCTCGACGAACTGGGTGCCAGCCGCGCCGCGACGCCCGCCGATGTCGCCGCGGCGAGCGACGTCGTCGTGATCTGCGTGTCGGACACCCCGGACGTCGACGCTGTTCTCTTCGGTCCCGACGGTCTCGCTGGCGGCGCCCGATCCGGGACGCTCGTCATCGACTGCTCGACGATCTCGCCGGCGGCGACCCGCGACTTTGCCGCCCGACTGGACGAGTCGGGCATTGCGATGGTGGACGCGCCCGTCTCCGGCGGCAGCGAGGGCGCCCAGAAGGCGACCCTCACGATCTTCGTCGGTGGCGAGCCGGCCGACGTCGAGCGGGCCCGGCCAGTCCTTGCAGCCCTCGGCAAGACCATCACCCACGTCGGCCCGATCGGCTCCGGGCAGGCGGTCAAGGCGGTCAACCAGGTGATCCTCGCCGGGACCTACCTCGGCGTCGCCGAGGGGATCGTCCTCGCGATGAAGTCGGGCCTGGATGTCGACCAGGTCGTCGAGGCGCTCGGAGGCGGAGCCGCCCAGAGCTGGGTGCTCGCCAACCGGAGCGGCCGGATGATCGCGAACGACTACCCGCTCGGCTTCAAGGTCGCGCTCCACCGCAAGGATCTCGGGATCGCCCTCGACCTCGCCCGAGAGCTCGGCGCCGAGCTGCCGGTCGCGGGCCTCGCGGCGGACCTCGAAACGAACCTGATCGCCGACGACCACGCCGACGACGACATGTCCGCCCTGGCCCGATCGATCAGGTCCCGCTCGGGCCTGCCCGGCTGACGGCCGGCGCGACTAGCCCGCGACGACTTCGCTCGGCAAGCCCAACGAGGAGCATCGGGTCGCCGAGCTTGCCCTCGTAGCGCGGCCGGAAGCGCTCGATGTCATACATCTCGGCGACGTCGACCCGGCGCGGCCCGATGTCAGGCTCCGGCAGATGCGTGTGGGCGTACTTCCCGTCCTGGATCGCGACCATCCGCCCGGTGATCCCGTCGCGGATCAGGTCCATCGCGACATTGGCAAACGTGATCGCGACCATCGAGTCGAGCGAGTCGGGCTCGCCGCTGCGGAGGTCGTAGGTCAGCTCGGACGCGGCCGTCTCGATCCCCGTCCGCGCCTTGAGCTCGGCCGCCAGCGCCTCACCGATATTCGCCTTGTGGCGGTGGCCGAACATGTCGGCGTCGCCGAGCTCCTGCATCCGGGCGCCCTGCCAGATCGCCCCCTCGGCGGTGATCACGAGGGCGTAGCGGCTCGGGTTGTTGCGGTGGTCCTCGGCGAGGAGCTGGGCGAGGCGATCGAGGTCGTACGGGCGCCTCGGGGATGAGGCAGCGGGCCGACGTCACGTAGGCCGCGTAGAGCGCGGAGAAGCCGGCATCGCGGCCGAAGATCCGGAACACGCCGAGCCGCTCGTGCGACCCGAGCGTCGTTCGCTGGCGGTTGATCGCTTCCTTCGCCCGGGTGATCGCGGTCGAGAAGCCGATGCAGTACTCCGTCCCCTGGACGTCGTTGTCCATCGTCTTCGGGATTGCGATGAGCGGGATACCCGCCTCGACGAGGGCGCGCGAGAAGCTCAGCGTATCGTCCCCACCGATCGTGACGAGCACGTCGATCCCGAGCCGCGCGATGTTGTCGAGGACGAGCGGGGTCAGGTCGTAGACGTCGTCGTCGACGGCCATCGAGGCCAGCTGCTCGGGCGAGAGCCAGTCGGGGAGCGCGGATCGGCGCATCTTGCGGGGGTTCGTCCGCGACGTGTGCAGCCAGGTGCCGCCGGTCCGGTCGATCGTCCGCGTGTTCACCCGATCCAGCCGTCGGACGTACTCGCTGTCGAGCTCCGGGCCCGGGTGCAGGTGGGTCAGCCCCTCCCAGCCCCGCCGGATGCCGAGGGCCTCATAGCCGAGTGCGGTCGATCGGTAGACGACGCTCTTGATGACCGCATTGAGCCCGGGAACGTCGCCGCCGCCGGTGAGGATGCCGATTCGACGAGGTGCCATCGCCGGGCATCCTAGCGCTCATCGCGCAACCTGTTCGGTTGCGGTTGGGTGCCGAAGGGAGTGGTCATGGCCGCCGACCCGAGTCGGGCGAGAGATCCGCGGCCTGTATCATCGCCGCCATGAACTACGAGCTGTTCATGGGGGAGGCGCTCGCCGAGGCGAAGAATGCCCTGGCGCTGGGCGAGCGCCCGATCGCCGCGGTCGCCGTCGTCGACGAGGCGATGGTCGCGCGGGCCCACGATCGGGTCCGGGAGTCGAACGACCCCACCGCCCACGCGGTCGTCGTCGCGCTGCGCGAGGCGGCCCGGAAGCTCGGCAAGGACCGCCTGGCCAGTGCCACGATCTTCGCGACGCTCGAGCCGTGCGCGATGTGTGTCGGGGCACTCCTCGAGAGCGACGTCGAGACGCTCGTCTTCGCCGTCCCGAACGCGGACGACGGCGCCGCCGGAACGGTGATCCAGCTCGCCCAGCACCCCGGCGCTCAAGCGCCGGCTCAAGATCGTGAGCGGCATCCGGCGCGACGAGGCCGAGGAGCTGTTCGCGGCCGCGGGAGCGGCAGGGGCGCGTTAGTCCGGGCCCTCCGGCGGACCACCGAGCCACCGGTCGCGCCAACGACCTTTGGTATCCTCTGCCGCGGAGAGGTGTCCGAGTGGTTGATGGTGCCGCTCTCGAAAAGCGGTGTGCGAAAGCACCGCGGGTTCGAATCCCGCCCTCTCCGCCATTTACGCAAGCCGCGTGAACGCCGATGCGTGCGTTGGACCCCTCCGGGCCTCGCTCACGGGCGTCATAGCCGCGCTCGCTCCGGTCCTCGGGGTCCGCCTTCGCCTCGACGCCCACGCGGCGCGCTGAGGTTCACTTGGCGGTTCGGCGCGGAGCGGCGCTGGGAGTCGCTACTCTTCTCCCGTGGGAGAGGTCGCCTAGTGGACTATGGCGCCGCACTGGAAATGCGGTTCGGGGCAACCCGTCGCGGGTTCGAATCCCGCCCTCTCCGCCATCGCTCCCCGGGCGGACCGCCGATGCCCGCGTTGGCGCCTGCGCTCCTCGCTCACGCACCTCAGAGTGCGCTCGCTCCGGTGCTCGGACGCCGCCTTGGCCTCGACTGTCCTCCCGGCGAGCGGACTCCCACTGAGTCGATTGCGGCGTCACCTGTGCAATCCGCGGTAGACTCAGCTGGCCGTGCTAGGCGGGGAACTAGCGGTGCCCTGTACCTGCAATCCGCTCCAGCAGGGCTGAATTCCCACCCGAGGTCTCCGTTCTCGAGAGCCGCCGCTTCGAGCGACGTTGAGGACCGGGTCCCGCGCAGCGGCGAATCGCGAACCGTGTCAGGTCCGGAAGGAAGCAGCACTAAGCGAACCTCGTCGGGTGCCGCGGAACGGCCTGGTCCGAGCCGCTCCCTGAGGTGGGCGCGGAAACGCCCAGGTCGACGGTGGGTGCACGGCAATCTGCTTCCGCCCGCCCGCGATCGAACAGGAGCTCTGTGAGCACTACGACGCCGCAGCGCACCACCGCCCCGCACCAGGCCATCTACCGCCGCTGGCGGGCCCAGACGTTCTCCGAGATCGTCGGCCAGGGGGCCGTCGTCGAGACGCTCCGCAACGCCGTCCGAGCCGACCGCGTCTCGCACGCGATCCTCTTTGTCGGGCCGCGCGGCACGGGCAAGACGTCCCTCGCCCGGATCCTCGCCAAGGCCCTCAACTGCACGGACCTCCGCGACGGCGACCCGTGCGACGTCTGCCCGTCCTGCGTCGCGATCCGCGAGGGTCGGGCGCTCGACCTCATCGAGATCGACGCGGCATCGAACCGCGGCATCGACGCGATCCGCGAGCTCCGCGAGCGCATCAACTACGCCCCGACCGACCTTCGGCGGAAGGTCTACATCCTCGACGAGGCGCACCAGATCACGAAGGACGCCTGGAACGCGCTCCTCAAGTCGCTCGAGGAGCCGCCCGAGTTCGTCGCCTTCATGTTCGCCTCGACCCATCCCCAGGACTTCCCGCCGGCGATCCTGTCGCGCCTCCAGCGCTACGACGTCCGCCGCCTGACGATCCCCGAGATCGAAGGCAAGCTCGGGCGGATCCTGGAGGCGCGAGTCGATCGAAGCCGAGCCGGCCGCCGTCCATCTCATCGCCCGGCTCGCCGCGGGCGGGATGCGCGACGCCGAGTCGATGCTCGACCAGCTGCTCGGCGTCGGCCGGCGGCCGGATCGACGAGGCCGGCGTCCGCGACCTGCTCGGCCTGGCGGAGGCGGAGGCCGTCGATCGACTCGTCGCGGCGCTCGTCGACGGCGACGCGGCGGCCGGCATCGGCGTCCTCGACGAGCTCGACGATCGAGGCCGCGACATCGGCGTCGTCCTCGACCAGGTGATCGAGGCGATCCGCGCCGAGCTGTCGAGCGCCCTCGGCCCCGGCGGCGACCCGGCCCGGGTTGCCGCGCTCGCGCGCGTCGCCCGGCGCCTCGCCGAGATCGACCCGGAGCGGCGCGGCGTCGGCGGTCTGCGCCTCCAGGTCGAGCTCGCCCTCTTCGCCGCGTCGGCCGGCTCGGCGCACGTGGCCGATCCGTCGGCGGCCGTCGCCAAGCAGCCGTCCGCGTCGGCGTCCGCCACGCCGCCTCCCGCGACACCGCGCCCGCCATCGACGTCGCGCCGCCCGCCGAGCCCGGGCCGGAAGCCCGGCCGACACCGAAGCGCCCGTCCGGCAAGACGACCGAGGCGGTCGCACCGGACGCCGGCGGCTCGGCCCCCGACGCGGACGCCGGCCGTCGAGCCACCCGCGGCGACCGAAGGCACCGCGCCTACCGCTGCCGACGCGCCCCCGACCGGCGCGACGCCGAGTCCGGAGCTCGAGCGCTTGATGAGCGGCTGGGCCGACGTCGTCGCCTCGGTCCGGCCGGCGACGCGGGCGATCATCACCGAGTGCCGGCCGATGGCGGTCGACGGCAACGTCGTCACCCTCGGCTTCCCGGAGGCCAAGGCCTTCCTCAAGGACGTCGCCGAGCGGAAGCGCCCCGACCTCGAGGCAGCGGTCGGTGGCTTCCTCGGCCGGGCCGTCGCCGTCCGCTGCGTCGCCACGAACCTCGATCTCGTCCCGCCGCCGCCCGCCGACGATGCCGCCGACCCGATGTGGACGGAGGCCCGGCGGATCTTCGCCGAGGACCTCGCCGACGTCGGCGAGGTCAACTGACCCAAGCGGCTGAGCGCCCGTTCGGCACATCCGCCAGACTTCAGACCGATTGATAGACAGAGGAGACGACATGGGCATGGCCAACCTCCAGCGGATGGCCCAGCAGATGCAGCAGGAGATGCTGCGGATCCAGACGGAGCTCGAGACGCTGACCGTCGACGGCTCGGCCGGCGGCGGCGTCGTCAAGGCCGTCGTGACGGGCAAGCAGGAGCTCGTCTCGGTGACGATCGACCCGGCCGCCGTCGACCCGTCCGACGTCGAGATGCTCCAGGACCTGATCGTCGCGGCCGTCAACGACGCAATCCGTTCGTCGCGCCAGGTCGCCGAGGAGAAGATGGCCGCGGTCACCGGCGGGCTGCGCCTGCCCGGCATGTAGCCCCGACGCGTGCCAACTCCCCTGATCGAGCCGGTCGCCCGACTGATCGAGGCCCTCTCTCGACTGCCCGGCGTCGGCCCGAAGACCGCCCAGCGCCTGACCTATCACCTCCTGCGCGCCCCCGACGCCGAGGCCCGGGCCCTCGCCGCGGCGCTCGTCGACGTCCGCGACAAGGTCGTGTTCTGCGACCGATGCTTCAACATCAGCGACGCGCCGCTCTGCCCGATCTGCCGCGATCCCGGCGCGCGACGTCCTCCGCCTGTGCGTCGTCGAGGAGCCGCTCGACGTCCTCGCCCTGGAGCGGACCGGCGAGTTCAAGGGCCTCTACCACGTCCTCCACGGCGCGATCTCGCCGATCGACGGCGTCGGGCCGGACCGGCTGCGGATCCGGGAGCTGCTCGCCAGGGCCGACGAGGCGAAGCGCGACGGGCGCGCCGTTCGAGGAGGTCATCCTCGCAACGAACCCGACGCTCGAGGGCGAGGCAACCGCGATGTACCTCGCCGAGCGTCTCGAGACCACGGTCGGCGTCGTCAGCCGGATCGCCCGCGGCCTGCCGGTCGGCGGCGACCTCGAGTACGCCGACGAGGTGACCCTGATCCGGGCGCTCCAGGGCCGGCGGGCCGTCTAACCTCGATGTCGAATCTCGTCGGCGAGATCCTGCTCCGACTCGCGAAGGCCGCGGCCGCGACGGTCGTCGGCGCTGGTCGTCTACGCGCTCCTGGTCGGGCCGCTCGGCGTCCCGGCCAGCGCCGAGCTGGCGCTCCTGTCGTGGCTCGTCGGCGCCGGCTTCATCCTGCTCGTCGAGAGCAGCCCGATCTGACCTGCGGGGACGCTCGTCGGGTTCGTTTGACACCCCATTCGGCGGCCCGTAGTATTCGCCGCCGTGCCACCTCCGCGAGGAGGCTGGCGAACCGGATCGCGAGTCGCTCCGGACAGGGTCGTCAGGTTTGACACCCCGACCGCTAAGCCCCATCATCAGGGCTCTGCGCCGCGGGCAGTCACGCCTCGGACGCTGCACCTTAACAATTGAAGAGTGACAGGAAATCCGTGATAAGGATGTGCGAGCGGTCAAACCCTCGGACGAAGTCGCAGCCGCAAGGCTGTGCATTTTCGGAGAGTTTGATCCTGGCTCAGGATAAACGCTGGCGGCGTGCATGAGACATGCAAGTCGAACGGACGATCGAGGCTTGCCTTGATCGTTAGTGGCGGACGGCTGAGTAACGCGTAGGTGACCTGCCCCGAAGTGGGGGATAACTGCCCGAAAGGGTGGCTAATACCGCATGTGGTGGTTCGTTCAGTCGACCCATCAAAGCAGCAATGCGCTTCGGGAGGGGCCTGCGTCCGATTAGCTCGTTGGTGGGGTAACGGCTCACCAAGGCGACGATCGGTAGGTGGTCTGAGAGGACGATCACCCAGACTGGGACTGAGACACGGCCCAGACTCCTACGGGAGGCAGCAGTCGGGAATTTTGCGCAATGGGCGAAAGCCTGACGCAGCAACGCCGCGTGAGGGATGAAGGCCTTCGGGTTGTAAACCTCTTTTTTCAGGGACGATAATGACGGTACCTGACGAATAAGTCACGGCTAACTACGTGCCAGCAGCCGCGGTAATACGTAGGTGACAAGCGTTGTCCGGATTTACTGGGCGTAAAGAGCGCGCAGGCGGTCGTTCAAGTCGAGTGTGAAAGCCCCCGGCTCAACTGGGGAGGGTCACTCGATACTGATCGACTCGAAGGCAGGAGAGGGTAGTGGAATTCCCGGTGTAGTGGTGAAATGCGTAGATATCGGGAGGAACACCAGTGGCGAAGGCGACTACCTGGCCTGTTCTTGACGCTGAGGCGCGAAAGCTAGGGGAGCAAACGGGATTAGATACCCCGGTAGTCCTAGCCGTAAACGATGGACACTAGGTGTTGGTGGTATCAACCCCGCCAGTGCCGAAGCTAACGCATTAAGTGTCCCGCCTGGGGAGTACGGCCGCAAGGCTAAAACTCAAAGGAATTGACGGGGGCCCGCACAAGCAGCGGAGCGTGGGGTTTAATTCGACGCAACGCGAAGAACCTTACCAGGGCTTGACATGACCAGGACCGCGGCGGAAACGTCGCTTCCCCGCAAGGGGCCTGGCCACAGGTGTTGCATGGCTGTCGTCAGCTCGTGTCGTGAGATGTTGGGTTAAGTCCCGCAACGAGCGCAACCCCTACTGTGTGTTGTATCACTCACACGGGACTGCCGAGAGAAACTCGGAGGAAGGTGGGGATGACGTCAAGTCAGCATGGCCCTTACGTCCTGGGCTACACCCACGCTACAATGGCCGGTACAACGGGCGGCGAAACCGCGAGGTGGAGCAAATCCCTTAAAGCCGGTCTCAGTTCGGATTGTAGGCTGCAACTCGCCTACATGAAGCCGGAGTTGCTAGTAACCGCAGGTCAGCATTACTGCGGTGAATATGTTCCCGGGCCTTGTACACACCGCCCGTCACGTCATGAAAGCTGGTAACACCCGAAGCCGGTGGGCCAACCGCAAGGAGGCAGCCGTCGAAGGTGGGGTCGGTGATTGGGACGAAGTCGTAACAAGGTAGCCGTACCGGAAGGTGCGGCTGGATCACCTCCTTTCTAGGGAGATCCGAGTCCCGACTCTTCGGTGGGGTCGGGGCGTTGAAGGCTCCCAGGTTGATCGCACGGTCGTTCACGTTCCTCCGTCAGGTGGAACGTGTCGGCGAGGATCCGCAAGGACTCGCGTCGGAGACCGATCGCGACCTGACGAAAAACACCGAAACCCGTTCACCATCCGAACATGGAATTTCCTGTCACTCTTCAAGGGTTAAGGGTGCAGCCGCCGGCGGCGACAAGGTGTCGACCCGGGTCGGCACGGCCCCGGCGGGCGTTTAGCTCAGCTGGTTAGAGCACTGCCCTGATAAGGCAGAGGTCTCTGGTTCGAGTCCAGAAACGCCCACCACATTCCCGCGAAGGCGAGGGGACGTAGCTCAGTTGGCAGAGCATCTCCTTTGCAAGGAGAGGGTCAGGAGTTCGAGTCTCCTCGTCTCCACCAACCCGCTCCAAGTCGATCAAGCGGAGGAACGAGATCCTGCGCAAGGCCGCACCACATCAGAACTGAAGAGACCGGGCAGACCCCGGGACGACCGAAACCGCAGGCGCTGTCCTCACAGACGGCTCCGAGGCTGGTCCTCGAGCCGTCTTTGTGTGTCCGCCTCGCCATCGCCCCTCTGATCCGTGATCTCCGACCAGGAGCTCACCGACCAGCGGATCGCTGGAAGACTCGAAGGCCCAAGGCCGATCGGGAACGGTGCCCGAGCGATCGGGCAGCACCTTAACAACTGGATATGTTCGGCAGTAAATCGATCTTCGATTTCGCCGAGTTAGTCAAGGATATGATCCCGATCGATCCCGTCCGCGCACCTGGCCGCCTGGTCAGATGCTGGAGGGGGTCAAGCTACAAAGGGCACGGGGTGGATGCCTTGGCGCCAAGAGCCGATGAAGGACGTGGCAGGCTGCGTAAAGCCTCGGGGAGTCGCGAGCAGACGTTGATCCGAGAGATGTCCGAATGGGGAAACCCGGCTGGGGTAACGCCCAGTCACTCCTGGTTGAATCAAATAGGCCAGGTGGAGGTAAGCCAGCGAACTGAAACATCTCAGTAGCTGGAGGAAAAGAAAGTATTCCCTGAGTAGTGGCGAGCGAAACGGGAAGAGCCCAAACCCACTCAGCGCGATAGGTTGCAGCCGTTTCTGAGTGGGGGTTGAAGGAGTCGATCATCGGGGCCCTGCTAGGCCCCGGCGGAGTTACAAAGCCAATCGTTAGTCGAACCTGTCAGGAAAGGCAGGCCATAGAGGGTGACAGCCCCGTAGACGAAAGCGACTGGCCTCCGTGATCGACCACCTGAGTACCACGTGGAAGGTCTCTCATGTGGGAAGCTGGGCGGACCACCGTCCAAGGCTAAATACTCTTGGCGACCGATAGTGAACAAGTACCGTGAGGGAAAGGTGAAAAGCACCCCGGAAGGGGAGTGAAATAGTACCTGAAACCTCGTGCCTACAAGCAGTCAGAGGGTGTTGCCGGCTTGCCGGTAGCCTAATGGCGTGCCTTTTGAAGAATGAGCCGACGAGTTACGTGCACGTGGCGAGGTTAAGTCCGCAAAGGACGGAGCCGGAGCGAAAGCGAGTCTGAATAGGGCGATTCAGTCGCGTGCAGTAGACCCGAAACCGAGTGACCTATCCATGGCCAGGTTGAAGCGGGAGTAATGTCCCGTGGAGGACCGAACTCACTAGCGTTGAAAAGCTAGGGGATGAGCTGTGGATAGAGGTGAAATGCCAATCGAACTCGGAGATAGCTGGTTCTCCCCGAAATAGCTTTAGGGCTAGCCTCGGGCGTTCAATCACGGGGGTAGAGCACTGGATGGGCTAGGGGGCTTCCCGCTTACCAACCCCAACCAAACTCCGAATCCCGTGATTTCAGAGCCCGGGAGTCAGACTGCGAGGGCTAAGCTTCGTGGTCAAAAGGAAAACAGTCCGGACCGACAGCTAAGGTCCCTAAATCCAGGCTAAGTGGTAAAGGATGTGGGTTCGCATAGACAACCAGGATGTTGGCTCAGAAGCAGCCATCATTGAAAGAGTGCGTAACAGCTCACTGGTCAAGTGGATCCGCGCCGAAAATTCAGCGGGGCTCAAGCCTGGTACCGAAGCTTCGGATGTGTTCGCCGGTTCGCCGGCGAGCGCGTGGTAGGGGAGCGTTCCGTTCTGCAGTGAAGGTCAACCGTGAGGATGGCTGGAGCGGACGGAAGTGCGAATGTCGGCATGAGTAGCGCAATGTGAGTGAGAATCTCACACGCCGTAAGCCTAAGGTTTCCTGAGGAAGGCTTGTCCGCTCAGGGTTAGTCGGGCCTAAGCCGAGGACGAAAGTCGTAGGCGATGGACATCCGGTTGATATTCCGGAACCACCAGAGGTCGTTTGCACCGCAAGGTGTCGCCTGGGGGTAGGAGAACGGAGGATGGCTGGCGCAAGCCAGTCGAGTCCCGGATCTGATCCCAGGTGGGAGCAATGGCATGACACGGTGTGGTAGTTCGAGCGCGTTTTGGCTATACGCGTCTAAGCCGGTAGGGGGAGAGGACAGGCAAATCCGTCCTCTCATTCAACCCCGAGCAGCGAATGAAAGGGGCTTCTGCCTCGATTCGAGTGAGCCACGCTGGCAAGAAAAGTGTCTAGCGAGACCAACGGTGTCCGTACCGCAATCCGACACAGGTAGGCGGGTAGAGAATACCAAGGCGATCGGGAGAACCCTCGTTAAGGAACTCGGCAACATGGCCCCGTAACTTCGGGAGAAGGGGCGCTTCGCGGCTACTGACTTGTCAGTGGTCGATCGAAGCCGCAGTGAAAAGGCCCAGGCGACTGTTTAGCAAAAACACAGGTCTCTGCGAAAGCGAAAGCTGACGTATAGGGGCTGACGCCTGCCCAGTGCCGGAAGGTTAAGAGGAGGGGTGCAAGCTCTGAATCGAAGCCCCGGTAAACGGCGGCCGTAACTATAACGGTCCTAAGGTAGCGAAATTCCTTGTCGGGTAAGTTCCGACCCGCACGAATGGCGTAACGATCTGGGCGCTGTCTCAACGAGGGATCCGGCGAAATTGAAGTACCTGTGAAGATGCAGGTTACCCGCGGCAGGGCAAAAAGACCCCGTGGAGCTTTACTGCACCCTGATATTGGATTGGAATTCAGCTTGTGTAGGATAGGTGGGAGGCTGAGAAGCTGGGGCGCTAGCCTCGGTGGAGCCGACGTTGAAATACCACCCTTGTTGGATTTCGGTTCTAACCGCGACCCGTGAAACCGGGCGCAGGACAGTGTCAGGCGGGCAGTTTGACTGGGGCGGTCGCCTCCTAAAGTGTAACGGAGGCGCCCAAAGGTTCCCTCAGGCTGAATGGAAACCAGCCGTAGAGTGCAAAGGCATAAGGGAGCTTGACTGCGAGACCCACAAGTCGAGCAGAGACGAAAGTCGGGCTTAGTGATCTGGTACCTCCGAGTGGAAGGGGTATCACTCAACGGATAAAAGCTACCCCGGGGATAACAGGCTGATGGTGCCCAAGAGTTCACATCGACGGCACCGTTTGGCACCTCGATGTCGGCTCGTCGCATCCTGGGGCGGAAGTACGTCCCAAGGGTTTGGCTGTTCGCCAATTAAAGCGGCACGCGAGCTGGGTTCAGAACGTCGTGAGACAGTTCGGTCTCTATCCGCCGTGGGCGTAGGGAACTTGAGAGGAGTTGCTCCTAGTACGAGAGGACCGGAGTGAACGAACCGCTGGTGTGCCAGTTGTCCCGCCAGGGGCACCGCTGGGTAGCTATGTTCGGTCGGGATAAGCGCTGAAAGCATCTAAGTGCGAAGCTCGCCTCGAGATGAGGTTCCCCACCGGGTCAACCGGGTAAGACCGCAGGGAGACCACCTGTTATATAGGCCGCATGTGGAAGTCCGGTGACGGATGCAGCTGAGCGGTACTAACGGTCGAGGGCTTGACCTCTTCAGCAACTGACCAGGGGTCAGTGGCTGGGAAATCAGGATCAGTTCCTGACTGACTTTCACGAGATCGAAGATCAACTGCGCCTGCCGAACGATCGTCCAGACGCAACGAAATCCTGGTGACTCTAGCGGAGAGGCCATACCCGTTCCCATCCCGAACACGGAAGTCAAGCTCTCCAGCGCCGAAGATACTGAGAGGGCAGCCTTTCGGGAAAATAGGTCGTCGCCAGGATTTTTGCGTTTCCAAGGGGCACCGGAGCCCGCCTGCCGTGCGCTCGACGCCCAGCCGGTCACGGGTCCAGCTTTGGCGACCTCGGCTATCCTCTGGCCATGACAGTGCCCGTGGAGGAGCAGTCGGAGTCGCCGCGCGCGCCCGCGTGGCGCCAGCCTGACGGTCCGCTCACCGCGCGCGACAGCGCCGAATTCATCCAGCCCGAGATCCACGAGGTCTGTCCGTACCTCCGGGCCGCCGGTGGCTCATGGCGCAGTGCGTCACCCCACCGCGAGCATCGCTGCGGGGCCGTCGAGCCGCCGGCCACCCTGACACTCGACAAGCAGAAGCGGCTGTGCCTCTCCGCGGACCATGGCGGCTGCCCGACATTCCGGGCCGCGCGCGCGAGCCGCGCCGCAATGCTCGCGCCCGGCATCGATCCGGCGGCGGTCGCCGCGGCCGATGCTGCCCGCCGCCCGATCGCGCGCGGATCCGCATTGATCCTCGAGCGCCCGCGCCTCTCCGCACCGACGGCGCGCTGGCCGCTCGACCGGGCGATGTCCCAGGCCGCCCTCGTGGCGCTCATGGTCGTGGCGTTCGTCGCCGTCGCGATTGCTCGGTTCTCGGGTCCTGAGGCGGCAGCCGTCACGCAGCCCACCGCCTCGCCTGCCGCGACCGCGTCTCCCACTCCGCGACCCACCCCTCGCCCGACGCCGTCGCCGTCGCTCGCTCCGTCGGCCGGCCCGTCCGGCGCGCCACCGCCGTCCGCGGCACCGTCGGCAGCCGCGTCCGGCGCGGTCAGCGGCGCGACCGGCACGCCCGCCGCGAGCGCCCCCGGCTTCAGCACGACCTACGTCGTGAAGAAGGGCGACAACCTGTACGGGATCGCCGGCCACTTCGGGACGACCGTGGCTGCCCTCAAGGAGCTCAACGGCCTGACCGACAACTCACTCCACATCGGCCAGGAGCTCAAGATCCCCTAAGGCCCCGGGCCGACGGCTTCGCGGGCACCTCAACGCTGACAGCCGCGGCAGAACGACGTCACGAAGCCGCCCGGCTTGACCTCGCTGATCTTCGTCCCGCAGCGCGGGCAGGCCGTCCCGCCCTTGTCGTGGACGGCGAGGAAGTCCCTGACCTGCTTCTCGAAGGTCGGCGGCACGCGTTTCCTCAGGACCTCGATGGCATTCGTCAGCGTCGACCCCGTCGCCGCGAACAGGGCGTCAACCTCCTCCGGCGCCAGGTCCGACCGTTTCCGGAACGGCAGGAGGCGCGCGGCGTGGAGGATCTCGTCGCTGTACGCGTTGCCGACACCGGCGATGAAGCCCTGGTTCTTCAGGAGGTTCTTCAGCTCGCCCGGGATGGCGACGGATCCGCTGGCGCCAGACGTCCAGGGTCAGTGCCGGCGTCGTCGGCGTCGGGTCCCAATTCGGTGTCGGACAAGCCCGGCACGGTTCGGTCGAGCCCGGCCGGCAGCAGGTAGACCTTGCCCATCTGGGTCGGGTCGCGGTACCGAACTTCCACGGTTTCGTCGTCGGACGGCATCCAGGTCGCGCGCTTCGTCCAGCGCGGCGGGTCGCTTCGGCGGGGCCGTCGCGGGCACCGAACGAGAGCACGACCGCTGTCTTCGTCGGCAGCTTCTCGCCTGGACGGGCCAGCTGGAACCGGCCGGTGAGCATCGGGTTGACGACCACGCGATCCCTGTCGAGGTCGACGAGCAGGAACTTGCCCCGCCGGCGGATGTCGGTGACCCGCTGGCCGACGAGTGCTTCGAGCTCGGCCGGCGTCCCCCGCACGGCAAGGGGTCCGGGGGCCGCCACGGCCGCGATCGGACGCCCGACGAGGGCGGCGTGGAAGGCCTCGGCGACAACGGTCAGATCGGGCAATTCGGGCACGGCCGGCCGATTGTAGCCGCGAGAAACCGTGTGCTAGACTCTCCCGGCTCCGGAAGGCAGCACAGCTGAAGAACGTCCACCCGAGCTTCGCCACGAAGGGAGACCGCGGCCCAGACACCACGGACCGTCATCTCATCGTTTCGGACCACGGCCTGGGCGCTGCCCAGGCCGCGTTGTATTTCGGGGACATCGATCGAACAGGAGAGACAAGACACTTGACCGAAGAAAAGCAGAGCGGGTCCGCGTCGGAGCCGGAGGCGATCGCCTCGGACACCGACAAGGCCCCCGAGCGGTCCGCCGCAGTCGCCGTCGCAGACGAGCCGACAACGGCCGACCAGGCGCCCGACGCCACGGAGGAGACTCCAGCCACCGCATCCACCGCGACCGAGGAGCACGGCAACGGCCGGCGAGTCAGCGGGCGATGCCGAGGCTACTGCGTCGACGGAGGCCCCGGTCGAGACGGAAGCACCTGTCGAGTCGGTCGCCCCCGAGGGCGAATCCCCTGTCGATCCCGCCGGGTCCGTTGACGCCGTCACCGAGACCGCGAGTCCGGACGACGCCGATGCCCCGACCACCGCGAGCGACCCCGCTGCCGACGCTCCCGCCGCTGACGCTCCCGCGCCGTCGCCGACGCCGCCTCGACCGAGCGCGCTGAGCGATCAGGACACCGCCGACGCTCCCGCCGCCGGCGAGGACGACGAGCCCGAGCCCGTCAAGGACCTCGGGCCGGAGCCGACGACGATGGAGGAGCTCCTCGCCGAGCAGGACTCGGACATCAAGAGCTTCAAGCACGGTGACGTCGTCGAAGGTTCGGTCGTCCGGATCGACAAGGACGAGATCCTCGTCGACATCGGCGCCAAGTCCGAAGGCGTCGTCAGCAACCGCGAGCTGTACGGCCGCCACGCCGAGAGCCAGCCGCAGCTGGCCATCGGTGACGTCGTCCTCGTCTACGTCCTCCAGCCCGAGTCGCAGGAGGGCCACGCGGTCCTCTCGCTGCGCCGAGCCGGCCTCGAGCGCAAGTGGCGCTCGATGCAGGAGCAGTTCGAGGCGGGCGTGATCATCGAGGCCCCGGTCATCGACCACAACAAGGGCGGCCTCATCGTCGACTGCGGCATCCGCGGCTTCGTCCCGATCAGCCAGATCGTCGACTTCCCGCGCCGGCCGCAGAACGACCAGCCGCGCGACGCGGCCCAGGAGATCGCCGAGAAGCTGATGCCGTTTGTCGGCCGCAAGCTCCGGCTGAAGATCCTCGAGGTCAACCGCAAGGCGAACCGCCTGATCCTCTCCGAGAAGGTCGCGCTGTACGAGGAGCGCCGCGAGAAGCGGGACGAGCTGTTCAGCAGCCTCCAGGTCGGCCAGAAGGTCACCGGCACCGTGCGCTCGATCGCCCCGTTCGGCGTCTTCATCGATCTCGGCGGCATCGACGGCCTCGTCCACAAGAGCGAGCTTTCGTGGAACAAGGTCAACAACCCCGAGTCCGGCTACAAGGTCGGCGAGGAGGTCGAGGCCGAAGTCATCGACATCAACCACGAGCGCGGCCGCATCAGCCTCTCGATCCGCCGGCTCCAGCCGGACCCCTGGCACTCGACCGTGGCCGACTTCAACGTCGGCGACGTCATCGACGGGACCGTGACGAAGCTCGTGAACTTCGGCGCCTTCGTTCGCGTCCGCGACGGCCTCGAGGGCCTGATCCACATCAGCGAGCTCTCGCACCAGCGGGTCGCCCACCCGGGCGACGTGGTCCACGAGGGCCAGGCGCTCAAGCTCAAGATCATCTCGCTCGACTCCGAGCGCCACCGCCTCGGGCTCAGCCTGAAGCAGGCCGAGGAGCCGCCGGCTCGACCGGCCCCCGAGCTCGGCCAGGCAGCCCCAGCCGGTCCCGCCGGCACCGCGGGTCCGCGACCCGAGCGCCGGCCGCGCCCGGAGCGCGGTTACTCGATGTCGGATGCCGTCCAGGAACCCGAAGGCGGCATCGACAACACGCTTGCGGCGGCGTTCGCCCAGGTCCGCGATCAGCTGGCGGCTTCTGAAGAGGCCCGATCCGATTCGTCGACCGGCGACGAAGCCGAGGCAACGGCCGCGCCGACCGAGGACGCGCCGGTCGCCGAAGCAGAGACTGCGTCCGCGGCCGAAGAGACGACCGAGCCGGCAGCGACTGCCGACGCCGAGGCCGCCGTCGAGGCACCCACGACGCGCAAGGGCAAGGCCGCGGCTGCAAAGGCCGACGAAGCCGAGGCGACCGAAGCCGTAGCGGACGAGGCCTCCGAGCCCACCGCGACTGCAGACGCCGACGCCCCGACTGCCGAGGCCGCCGCGAGGCCGCGCCGGAGGCCGAAGCCGCCGACGTCGTCCCGGCGCCCGAGGCCGACGAGGCCGAAGCCGTCGCTCCGACTGAGACCGAGGCTGCGCCGAGCGAGCCCGAAGCCCCTGCCGAACCCGAAGCCGAAGCGGTGACCCCGGAGCCCGAAGTCGCCGAGCCGGAGGCCGAAACGCCTGAGCCCGAGACCGAAGCGCCGGCGGCCACGGCTGATCCCGAGAGCGCCGATACCTCCTCCGGCGCGGCCGACACCGATGCCGGCGCCGACGACGCGACCGAGACGCCCGAGGCGGAGCCCAAGCCCGCCAAGGACGCGAAGGACAAGTCCTCCGACTCCTGACCGAGCGGGCGACAATCCGCCGCAAAACCAGCGCCAGACGACCCGCCGATTGGCGGGTCGTTTCGATTCCTTCATCCGAATCGCGCCGCGCTGCTGCATCTAACTGGCAGTCCGTGACGAATCATGTTCAGACGGCAACCTTCCGCGCGGTCATCGGTCATCCGAAATACCCCCGTTTGGGGAGGGCATTCCGGCTGGCTTGCGGAGGGGGATGAGCGTGCTAGCATGGCTTCAGCGTCAGGTTCGACGCTCGCAAAGGAACAGGCGTTCGACTCAATGGATCGCTTCGACAAGTTCACGGACCGCGCGCGCAAGGTCCTGACACTGGCTCAGGACGAAGCGCAGCGGTTCAACCACAACTACATCGGCACGGAGCACCTCCTCCTCGGCCTGGTCCGCGAGGGAGAGGGCGTTGCGGCGCGCGTCCTCGAGAACATGAACGTCGAGCTCGCCAAGGTCAGGACGGCCGTCGAGTTCATCATCGGGCGCGGCGACCGGCCGGTCGTCGGTGAAGTCGGCCTGACGCCCCGTGCGAAGCGAGTCATCGAGCTGGCGATCGACGAGGCGCGACGCCTCGGCCACAACTACATCGGCACGGAGCACCTGCTCCTCGGCCTCGTTCGCGAAGGAGAGGGCATCGCCGCCGGCGTCCTCGAGTCGCTCGGCGTGAACCTGGACAAGGTCCGCCACGAGGTGATCCGGGTCCTCTCGCAGTCGTCGTCCTCGGGCCCGGCCCAGGAGACGAAGCGCGCGTCGAAGACACCCACGGTCGACCAGCTCGGGATCAACCTGACGGAGGCGGCACGGGCCGGCAAGCTGGACCCGGTCATCGGCCGCGAGAAGGAGATCGAGCGGGTCATCCAGATCCTCTCGCGCCGGACGAAGAACAACCCGGCACTGATCGGCGAGCCGGGCGTCGGCAAGACCGCGATCGCCGAGGGCCTCGCCCACCGGATCGTCAACGGCGACGTCCCCGAGACGCTGCTCAACAAGCGGGTGCTGACCCTCGACATCGGGTCGCTCGTCGCCGGGACGAAGTACCGCGGCGAATTCGAGGAGCGGCTCAAGAAGATCATCGAGGAGCTCCGCAACACGAACGACGCGGTCCTCTTCATCGACGAGCTGCACACGCTCGTCGGTGCAGGCGCTGCCGAGGGTGCGATCGACGCCGCCAACATCCTCAAGCCGCCGCTTGCCCGCGGCGAGCTCCAGTGCATCGGCGCGACGACGCTCGACGAATACCGCAAGTACATCGAGCGCGACGCGGCCCTCGAGCGCCGGTTCCAGCCGGTCATGGTCGAAGAGCCGACCATGGAGCAGTCGATCGACATCCTCATGGGCATCCGCGAGCGCTACGAGCAGCACCACAAGGTCGCGATCACGGACGAGGCCGTGAAGGCCGCGGTCGACCTGTCGATCCGCTACATCACGGACCGCCACCTGCCGGACAAGGCGATCGACCTCATCGACGAGGCCGCCAGCCGGGTTCGCCTCCGCCACGCCTCCGCGCCGCCCGCGCTCCGCGACGCCCAGAAGGACCTCGACCGGGTCACGAAGGAGAAGGACGCGGCGATCAACAACCAGGAATACGAAGAGGCCGCCCGCCTGCGCGAGGCCGAGGCCACGTCGCGCGAGAGCGTCGAGCGCCTCCGCGGCGAATGGCAGTCCCAGGTCAGCAGCGACCAGCCGACTGTCGATGAAGAAGAGATCGCCCAGGTCGTGGCGATGTGGACCGGCATCCCCGTCACGCGGATCGCCGCCGAGGAATCCGAGCGCCTGCTCAAGATGGAGGAGGTCCTGCACGGCCGGGTCATCGGCCAGCAGGAGGCGATCGAAGTCGTCGCGAAGGCCGTCCGGCGCGCCCGTGCCGGCCTGAAGGACCCCAAGCGTCCGATCGGTTCGTTCATCTTCCTCGGCCCCACCGGCGTCGGGAAGACGGAGCTCGCGAAGGCCCTCGCCGAGTTCATGTTCGGCAGCGAGGACGCGCTCATCAAGATCGACATGAGCGAGTTCATGGAGCGCCACAACGTCAGCCGCCTCGTCGGGGCGCCCCCCGGCTACGTCGGCTTCGACGAGGGTGGCCAGCTGACCGAGGCCGTCCGGCGCAAGAACTACTGCGTGATCCTGCTCGACGAGGTCGAGAAGGCCCATCCGGAGGTGTTCAACATCCTCCTCCAGATCCTCGAGGACGGGCACCTGTCGGACGCCAAGGGCCGGCGGGTCGACTTCCGCAACGCGATCATCATCATGACCTCGAACCTGGGCGCGAAGCAGCTCCAGTCGAACGCCAGCCTCGGGTTCCGGGCGATGGGCGACACCGACGCGGCGCGCGCGGAGACCTCCTACGAGATCATGAAGGAGAAGGTCGCCGCCGAGCTGAAGAACAACTTCCGACCGGAGTTCCTCAACCGGATCGACGCGACGGTCGTCTTCCGCTCCCTGACGGTCGAGGAGATCGCCCAGATCGTCGACCTGATGCTGCAGCGAGTTCGCGACCAGCTTCGCGCCCAGCAGATGTCCCTCGACGTCACCCAGGCGGCGAAGGAGCACATCATCAAGCTCGGTTACGACATCGCCTACGGCGCACGCCCGCTGCGGCGCGTCATCCAGAACATGATCGAGGACGTCCTCGCCGAGCACCTCCTGCTCGGCAAGTACGAGCCGGGCACGACGATCGTGGTCGACAAGGACCCGGAAGCCGGCCTCGATATCCACGCTGCCGAAAGCCCCGAGAGCCTGACTCCGGTCGAGGCCGGCTGATCGCCGCCGCCGCCGCACAAGCGCTGGCGTGACCCGAGCCGCAGGTAAACCCCAGAGTCGCTACGTCTGCCAGTCGTGCGGAGAGTCGTTTCTCCGCTGGGAAGGCCAGTGCCGTGCGTGCGCGGCGTGGAACAGCCTCGTCGAGACGGTCGTCCGGGAGCCTCGTCGGGCGGCGTCCGCCGCGTCGTCATCGCCCGTCGGCGGGTTCGCCCAGGTCGTGGCGCTCGGGTCCGTCGTGGAGCCCGACGTCCCGCGGCGCCCCATCGGGATCGGCGAGCTCGATCGAGTGCTCGGCGGAGGGCTGGTCGAGGGATCGGTCGTCCTGGTCGGTGGCGAACCGGGGATCGGCAAGTCGACGCTCCTCCTCCAGGCCGCCGCGGGTATCGCCGCTTCCGGAGCCGCCGTCCTGTACGCGACCGGCGAGGAGTCGGCTGCCCAGGTCCGGCTGCGGGCCGCGCGGCTGGGACTCCTCGATGGGCCCGGGCGCGACGGAATCCGCGTCGTCGCCGAGTCGGAGATCGGGCGGATCGCGGAGATTGCCCGGGACGAGCGGCCCCAGCTCGTCGTCGTCGACTCCATCCAGACCGCGACGGTCGGCGAGCTCGAGGGCCCGGCCGGCAGCGTCGGCCAGGTCCGCGAGTCGGCCCTCCGGCTGATGGAGCTGGCGAAGGGCGAGGGGATCGCGGTCGTGCTCGTCGGTCACGTGACGAAGGACGGGTCGCTGGCGGGGCCGAAGACGCTCGAACACCTCGTCGACGCGGTCCTCGCCCTGGAGGGCGAGCGCTACGCGTCCCTCCGACTCGTGCGCGCCTCCAAGAACCGGTTCGGGTCGACCGAGGAGGTCGGGGTCTTCGACATGGGCGAGGCCGGGATGTCGGAGGTGACCGATCCGGCCCGGGCGTTCCTCGCGGAGCACGATGAGCCGGCACCGGGCAGCGTCGTCGCACCGACGCTCGAAGGCAGCCGGCCGATCCTCGTCGAGGTCCAGGCGCTCGTCGCCCCGGGCGCGGTCGGGTCGCCGCGGCGGACGGCGAGCGGGGTGGACCCGAACCGCGTCGCGCTCCTCATCGCAGTCCTCGGGCGGCGCGCCGGCATCGGTCTTGCCAGTCACGACGTCTACGTCAATCTCGCCGGCGGACTGTCGGTCGGGGAGCCGGGGCTCGACCTGCCGATCGCCCTCGCCCTCAGCTCGTCGATGCGCGACCGGCCGATCAGGAGCGGAACCGTGGCGATCGGGGAGGTTGGGCTGCTCGGCGAGTTGCGCCCCGTCACGGGCCTCGAGCGCCGCCTGCGCGAGGCAGCCCGGCTCGGATTCAGGCGGGCGGTCGTGCCGCGCGCCGCGCGCGGCGGCTCCCTGTCCGCGGTGCCCGGCATCGAGATCATCGCCGTCGCATCGCTCCGGGAGGCGATCTCCGAGGCGCTGGACGGAGTCGCCGAGCGTGTAGCGAGCGCCCCAGCACGATGCTAGGCTGGCGCCCGAGCCGCCTCGGGTCGCCGCGTCATTACCGGCCGGTCTCGAGAGCGGTCGATCGAGGGATATCGTGATCCGCAACATCCGCCTGCTCGGCATCGCGCTCGGCGGCCTGGTGGGGCTCGGGCTGGCGAGGCCGGCTGGGCTGCTCCTGGTCACGCCGGGCGGCGGGGTCGAGGTGACGCCCAGCGGCGGCATCTGGCTGATCGCATGGATCGCCGCCTGGCTCGTCGTCGGCTTCGCGATCCTCCCGTACCTGACCGTCGTCCCGGCAACGTGGCTCTTCCGAGCGGTTCAGCAGCTCTCCACCGCGGAGTTCGTGACGGCGGTCGTCGGGCTCCTGCTCGGTCTGCTGATGGGCCTCCTTCTTGGTCTGCCGCTGTCCGCGTTCGAGGGGCCGCTGGGGACGTGGCTGCCGCTCGGGGTGTCGCTGTTCCTCGGGCTCGGGATGCTCGGTCTGACCGTTGCCAAGCGCGAGGATCTGCTGCTCGCCGCCGAGGCGATCGGCCTGGTCCGCCGGCCGAGATCGACGGAGGAGACATTGCTCGCCGCGGGCGACCCTCACATCGTCGTCGACACCAGCGCCATCATCGACGGCCGGATCGCCGAGATCGTCGAATCGGGGTTCATCTACGGGACGCTCGTCGTCCCGAAGTTCGTCCTCGAGGAGCTCCAGCACATCGCCGACAGCTCGGACACGCTTCGCCGTAATCGCGGCCGCCGCGGGCTCGAGATCCTCGCCCGGATGCAGAAGGAATCGACGACGCCGGTCGAGATCGTCGATGACGACGTGCCGGAGGTCAGCGAGGTCGACGCGAAGCTCGTCACGCTGGCCCGCGCCAGGAGTAAGGCGATCCTGACGAACGACTTCAACCTCAATCGCGTCGCCGAGCTCCAGGGCATCCGCGTCCTCAACATCAACTCGCTCGCGAACGCCGTCAAGCCCGCGGTCCTGCCCGGCGAGGAACTGCGGGTCCGCGTCATCCAGGAGGGCAAGGAGGCGGGCCAGGGAGTCGGCTTCCTCGACGACGGGACGATGATCGTGGTCGAGGGCGGCGTGCGGTACATCGACAAGGACCTGGACGTGGCGGTGACACGCGTTCTCCAGACCGTCGCCGGCCGGATGATCTTCGCCCAGCCGCGACTCGACTGAGCCCGGCTGGCCGACGGCCGACGCGGATGTCGTCGTCGTTGCGGCCGGGACGCTCGACAGCGATGGGCGGAAGCGACAAGATCGACGGCGAACGATCGGCGGTCGGCCCCTCCTCTCCTGGACGATCGACGCTTGGCTTCAAGCGACATCGGATCGAGCGGATCGTCGTCGTTACCGCCGCCGACGCGTCGACCAGTGTCGAGGAACGCGCCCTGGCTCTCATCGAAGGTGGCTCGACGTGGTCGCTGGCGGTGGCACGACGTCAAGAGTCGGTTGCCGCGGGCCTCGGGGCCGTCTCTGAGCTCGACAAGAGCATCGCCCGACGAAGCAGGCGATCGGATCGTGTCTGGTCCACGACGGTGCTCGACCGCTAGTCACGACCCGGCCCTCATCGACTCCGGTCATCGAAGCCGTCCGAACCCACGGCGCCGCTGATCCCGATGTTGTCAATCCCGGACACGGTCCAGACGTGAAGTCGGATCAGACGGGCAGATCCTTGAAGCGAGTCGATCGGACCGGGCTGTCGGTCGCCCAGACGCCGCAGGGCGTCCGGCTCGGGCATCTTCGATCGGCGCCATGCGCGCGCAGCCGACTCGAGGGCCCGCAGACATTCACAGACGAGGCCGCCCTGCTGGAGGCCTGTAAAATCCCCGTTCATGCAATCCCCGGCGACCCGAACAATTTCAAGGTGACGCTGCCCGCCGATCTCGACCGGGCTGCGACCGCGCTGCTTGAACAGGCGGCGAGCGGGGCACCTGCCTCGGACGGGCAGCGGCTTCGACAGCCACCCATTCGGACCGGGCACGCCGCTGGCGCTCGGGCGGGATCGAGATTTCTGGAGCGCCTCCGGCTGCACGGCCATTCGGACGGCGACGTCGCGCTCCACGCGATCGCCGACGCCCTGCTCGGCGCGGCCGGCCTCGGCGACCTCGGTCGGCTGTTCCCGGCCGATGCGTCGGACACCCCGAGGCATCGCCAGCCGCGAGCTGCTGGTCGAACCGTCGTGAGCCGGGTTCGAGCGGCCGCCGGATATCGGCCGTCGTCGGTCGACCTGACGATCGTCGGCGCGCGGCCGCGACTGGCCGGCGTCCTCGACGAGATGCGGGACCGCATCGCCGGAGCTCCTCGGCCTGCCGGCCGAGTCGCGTCAACGTCAAGGCGTCGACCGGGCAATCTCAGCGGCATGGAGGGCGCCGGGCGCGGCATCTCCGGCGGCGGCGATCGCGACGCTCGAGCGAATGCGATGATCCAGCTCCACGACACGCTATCCGGCGAGACACGGCCGCTCGAGCCCCTCGAGCCAGACAGCGTTCGCATCTACTCCTGCGGCCCGACGGTCTACGGCCCCGCCCATGTCGGCAACTTCCGGAGCTTCCTCTTCGCCGACCTGCTCGTCCGATACCTGCGCTATCGCGGGCTGAGCGTGCGCTGGGTCATGAACATCACCGATATCGACGACAAGATCATCCGCGGCGCGGCCGCGGCCGGGATCGGGATCGACGAGCTGGCCAATCGCTGGCTCGAACGGTTCCTGGCGGATGCGGCGGCCTTGCGGATGACCCGACCGGATGTCCTGCCGCGCGCGACCGACCACATCGAAGAGATGGTCGCCCTCATCCAGACGCTGCTCGAACGCGGTCACGCCTACCGAACCGACGACGGCTCGATCTTCTTCCGGATCTCGTCGTGGCCGGCCTACGGCTCGCTCGCCAGGCTGGACCCGGAGCAGATGCGGGTGGGGGAGCGGGTCGAGTCGGACGAGTACGCGAAGGACGACGTCCGCGACTTCGCGCTGTGGAAGGGACCGAAACCGGGCGAGCCGGCGTTCGAGACGGCGCTGGGGCCCGGCCGGCCCGGCTGGCACATCGAGTGCTCGGCGATGGCCATCAAGCACCTCGGGCCGTCGTTCGATATCCACACCGGCGGCATCGACCTGATCTTCCCGCATCACGAGGACGAGATCGCCCAGAGCGAGGCCGCGACGGGGAAACCGTTCGTCCGAACGTGGCTTCACTGCCACCACCTCCAGATGAGCGGCGCCAAGATGGCCAAGTCGACGGGCAACATCGCCCGTGTCGGGGAGCTGCTCGAGTCGGGGATCGATCCGCGGGCCCTTCGCTACGCGCTGATCTCGGTCCATTACCGGGCGAGCCTGAACTACACGCCGGACTCGCTCGCCGCCGCGGCCGCAGCCGTGGCGCGGCTGGACGCCCTCGTCGCCGCGCTTGCCAGCTATCGCGAGGACGGCCCCGACGACGCGGAGCTGCCGGGCATCCTCGACGCGGCCCGGACGGCGTTCGAAGCGGCGCTCGACGACGACCTCAACATCTCGGCGGCGCTGGGCGCAGTGTTCGATCTCGTTCGCGAGCTGAACCGACGGATCGATGCTCGCAGCTCTGTCGACGGCCGATGCGGGCCTGGCAACCGACTGGCTGCGGCGCGCCGACACCGTCCTCGGGGTCCTGCCGGACGAGGTGGACGGCCTCGAGCCCGATCTTGCGCGGCTGCTCGACGAGCGAATCGCGGCTCGGGCGGCGCGCGACTGGGCCGCCTCGGATCGGCTGCGCGACGAGCTGGCGGCGCGCGGCATCTCCGTCGAGGACACGCGTGACGGCCAGCGCTGGCGCCGGCTCGTGGAGGCCGGACGTGACTGAGCCCGACGACAAGGCCAAGGCGCCACGACCGAAGAAGCCGAGCGATCGGAAGCCGAAGAAGGCCCGCCCGACGGGCTCGACCGGCCCCCGATCGGGGGCTCGGAAGCGTGATGCGACGCCCCCGGCCGATCCAGGTCCGCCGCCGGACAGCCCGCCGCGTCGCGGGTTCGGCATCCGTTCAGGCGGCGAGCCCGACGCGGCCCGATCCGATCGACCGCGACCCGCTGCCGGACGTGCCGGGTCCGGGCCACGCGGTGGCAGCCGGAGCCAACCCGGTGCAGGCGACGGTCCGCCGTGGCGGCAGGGCGGAGGCGGCGATCAACGGCGAGGAGCGCCGGGCGGCCCGCGAGGCCAACGGCCCGGCGGGTTCCGACCCGGCGGGTTCCGACCGGCGGCGGGCCGCGGCGCGAATCGGACAGGCCCCCCGACCGGTGGGCGCCGGACGATCGATCTCAATCGGGCGGGCGATTCCAGCGCGACCGGCCAGGACAGCCGGGGAGGCCGGTCGGCGGGGATCGCCGGCCGTTCCAGGGCGGGCGCCCGAACCGACCGGCCTTCGATCGCCCGAACCGGCCATCCTTGGACCGCCAAGGCCGGCCGCCATACGACCGCCAGGACCGACCGCCCTACGACCGACCTCCCGGCCCCCGGCCTGGCGGCCCCCGAGCCACCGGCCCCCGTCCGCCAGTTGCGGGCCCTCGCCCGCCGTACGCCGGCCCTCGCCCGGGCCCCGGTCCGCGCGCGCCGTGGGCAGGTCCGCCCGGCGGGCATGCGACTCCCCAATTCCAGGATCGGCGCCCGCCGCCGCCAACGGACGACCTGCTCGGCGAGGGCGAGGAGCTCGTTGCCGGCCGCCGCCCGGTCGAGGAGGCATTCGTCGCGCGGCGACCCGCCATTCGGCTGCTCGTCGTCCCCCAGCGACGCCAGGCACTGGAGCGTCTCGTCCTGCATGCCACGAGCCTGCGCATCCCGATCATCGAGGTTGAGGGCGGCACGCTGACAGCCGTCGCTGGCTTCGACGGTCACCAGGGGATTGCCCTCGTCGTCGGGCCGCGCCGGTTCGCCTCGCTGGACGAGATCCTGGCCCGGAGCATCGAGCGCGCGGAGCCGCCATTCGTGCTCGCCCTCGACTCGCTCGAGGATCCCCAGAACGTCGGGACGCTGCTGCGAAGCGCCGAAGCCGCCGGCGTCCACGGCGTGATCTTCCCGACCCACCGCCAGGCGCCGCTCAGCCCGTCGGCCGTCAAGGCGTCTGCGGGAGCCGTCGAGCATCTACTCCTGAGTCCCGTCGACGACCTGCCCGGTGCCCTGTCCGATCTCCGGATCCGCGGCCTGCGGGTCGTCGGGGCGGAGGCGGGCGCGCCGCTGACGGCCCGCCAGTCGGATCTGCGCGGGCCGCTCGCGATCGTCGTCGGCAGCGAGGGTCAGGGCCTGTCGCCGGCGGTCCGCCGGCGCTGCGATTTCGTGGTCCGGATCCCGATGCGCGGCGCGATCGGGTCGCTCAATGCCGCGGTCGCGGGCTCGATCATGCTGTTCGAGGCGGTCGCCCAGCGGGATCCCGACGGCAAGGGCGCCGAGGCGGCACCGGCGGCGGCCACCGAGTCGCCCGAGTCGCTCCGAGCCGCCTGAGCCGGCCGGAATGGCGGCCGAAGAGGCTCCCGTTCCGGAACAGAGCGACGATGCTGCGACCGACAGCGCAGCCGCCGAGCTCCCGCCGGACGCCGCTTCACCAGACGATCTCCTGCCCGAGGGTCCTGCCCCCGACCACGCTTGACCCGGTCTGGGGTCCGACCGTATCATTCCCCGGCGCCAACGGGTCTAGCTGCGGTAAGACCCTGCGCCGCGCCGACGTAGCTCAATTGGTAGAGCAGCTGTTTTGTAAACAGCAGGTTCCGGGTTCGAGTCCCGTCGTCGGCTCCAAGTGCAGATCACGGTGTCGGGTCCATCACCAGGCCGCAGCCAGCCCGACACCCGCCCAATGGGTAGGTTGAGCAGGTGGTGAGCTCAGCTGGCTGTAGACCAGCCGCCTTCGGCTATGGGGGTTCGATTCCCTCCCTGCCCACCACGAAATACCCGCGACAGGACTAGGGCCCACATAGCTCAGCTGGCAGAGCACTTCCTTGGTAAGGAAGAGGTCATCGGTTCAAGTCCGATTGTGGGCTCCAAATCCCCACCTCGGTAGTGTCCAGCGGCGTAGCCGCGCCTGAATGATGGAGTGAGAACGGTCACGTGGCCAAGAAGAAGTTCGAGCGAAACAAGCCGCACGTGAACATCGGCACGATCGGCCACATCGACCACGGCAAGACGAGCCTGACCGCGGCGATCACCAAGTACCTCGCGCTGAAGGGCGCGAGCGAGTACCGCGCGTTCGATTCGATCGACAACGCGCCCGAAGAGCGGGAGCGGGGGATCACGATCGCGATCGCCCACGTCGAGTACGAGACCGACGCCCGCCACTACGCCCACGTCGACTGCCCCGGCCACGCCGACTACATCAAGAACATGATCACCGGCGCCGCCCAGATGGACGGCGCGATCCTCGTCGTCGCCGCGACCGACGGGCCGATGCCCCAGACCCGCGAGCACATCCTCCTCGCCCGCCAGGTGGAGGTGCCCTACATCGTCGTCTTCCTCAACAAGGTCGACATGGTCGACGACCCCGAGCTGCTCGACCTCGTCGAGCTCGAGGTCCGGGAGCTCCTCACCAAGTACGCCTTCCCGGGCGACGACCTGCCGGTCGTCCGCGGCAGCGCCCTCAAGGCGCTCGAGGCCGGCGACGACCCGACGGCCGAGGCCTACAAGCCGATCCAGGAGCTGATGGACGCGGTCGACGCCTACATCCCGACCCCCGAGCGGGCGATCGACAAGCCCTTCCTCATGCCGGTCGAGGACGTCTTCGGCATCAAGGGCCGGGGGACCGTCGCCACCGGCCGCATCGAGCGCGGCATCGTCAAGGTCGGCGACGAGGTCGAGCTGATCGGCGTCAAGGCCACCCGGAAGGTCGTCGTGACCGGCGTCGAGATGTTCAAGAAGCTCCTCGACGAGGGCCGCGCCGGCGACAACGTCGGCTGCCTGATCCGGGGCATCGAGCGCGAGGAGATCGAGCGCGGCCAGGTCCTGGCCAAGGCGGGCTCGGTCAAGCCCCACACGAAGTTCACCGCCCAGGTCTACGTCCTGACGAAGGAGGAGGGCGGCCGCCATACCCCGTTCTACAACGGCTACCGGCCCCAGTTCTACCTCCGGACGACCGACGTCACCGGCGCCATCGGGCTGCCCGAGGGGGCCGAGATGATCATGCCCGGCGACAACGTCGAGATGAGCGTCGAGCTCATCACCCCGATCGCCCTCGAGATCGGCCAGCGCTTCGCCATCCGCGAGGGTGGCCGGACCGTCGGCGCCGGCGCCATCGTCAGCATCGTCGAGTAGGGATCTGATCGATGGCCCGAGTCGAAGCGCGACCGACGATCCAGCTCGCTTGTACCGAGTGCAAGGAGCGGACGTACACGACGCGCAAGAACAAGAAGAACGATCCAAACAGGATCGAGCTTATGAAGTACTGTCCTCGCGACCGCCGGCACACGCTTCATCGAGAGGCGAAGTAGGAGCGACCGCAGGGGTGTAGCTCAATTGGCAGAGCACTGGTCTCCAAAACCAGCGGTTGTAGGTTCGAGTCCTATCGCCCCTGCCACTTCATTCCGTAGTCCTCGGGCGGATGGCCTCGAGGACGGCGTCGCCTCAGCCCTCGGAGAGGCAAACGCAGCAAGAATGTTCGTAGCTGAGAGAAGACATACGTGAGTCGAATTCGCCGCTTCATCGATGAAGCCTGGTCCGAGCTGAAGAAGGTCGCCTGGCCGACACGCGAGCAGGTCCGCAATCTGACGGTCCTGGTCTTCGCCGTGAGCTTCACTGTCGGCGTCTACATCACGGTCCTTGACGCCATCTTCCAGAGCGCCATCGGCCTGCTGGTTGGCCCCACGTGATGACTGAGCAGACGACGACCGAGACGACGAAGCTGCCGGAGAAGCGGTGGTACGTCATCCACACGTACTCGGGCTACGAGAACAAGGTCAAGGCGAACCTCGAGCACCGCATCGAATCGATGGGGATGGAGGACAAGATCTTCCAGGTCCTCGTGCCGATGGAGGACGAGATCGAGATCCGCCAGGGCCAGCGGCACACCGTCCAGAAGAAGGTGTATCCGGGCTACGTCCTCGTCGAGATGATCCTCGACCCCGACAGCTGGTTCGTCGTCCGCAACACGCCGGGCGTCACGAGCTTCGTCGGCGGCGCGAACATCCCAGGCGTTCGAAGCGAGCCGATCCCGCTCGACGAGAACGAGGTCAAGCAGATCCTGCGGCACATGGGCGTCGAGACGCCGAAGTTCCGCGTCGCGTTCACGAAGGGCCAGAGCGTCCGGGTCACCGACGGGCCGTTCGCCGAGTTCATCGGCACGGTCGACGAGGTGAACCCGGAGCGGAACAAGGTCAAGGTCCTCGTGAGCATCTTCGGCCGCGAGACACCGGTCGAACTCGACTTCCTGCAAGTCGAGAAGCTCTAGAAAGGATTCGCGCGTACCGTGGCAAAGAAGATTCGCACCGTTCTGAAGCTCGACCTGCCGGCCGGCAAGGCGACGCCGGCGCCGCCCGTCGGCACCGCCCTCGGCCCGCACGGCATCAACATCGTCGAGTTCACCAAGGCCTACAACGAGCGGACGGCCGACAAGTCCGGCCAGATCATCCCCGCCCAGATCACGATCTTCGAGGATCGCTCGTTCACGTTCATCCTCAAGACTCCGCCGGCCCCGGACCTGCTCCGCAAGGCCGCCGGGATCGAGAAGGGCGCCGCGACGCCGAAGCGCGAGTCCGTCGGGCGCGTCTCGAGGGAGCAGATCCGCGAGATCGCGGCGATCAAGATGGCCGACCTGAACGCCAATGACGTCGAGGCCGCGATGAAGCAGGTCGAAGGCACGGCCCGAAGCATGGGCATCGAAGTCGTCGGCTAACTGCCGACCGCACACCCCGCGCAGAGGGGAGACGGGAACGCCCGTCGCTAGAAAGGAACAGGACATGGCTCACGGCAAGAAGTACCTCGAGGCGGCGAAGCTCGTCGACCGCGAGCGGGTCTACAGCCCGGAAGAAGCGGCCCAGCTCGTGAAGGACACCTCGTTCGTGGCGTTCGACTCCACGGTCGAGGCCCACCTCCGGCTCGGCGTCGATCCCCGCCACGCCGACCAGATGGTCCGCGGCACCGTCGTCCTGCCGCACGGCACGGGCAACGTCGTCCGCGTCGCCGTGTTCGCGGTCGGCGGCAAGGCCCAGGAAGCGCTGCGCGGCCGGCGCCGACGAGGTCGGCGGCGAGGATCTCGTAAAGAAGGTCGAGGCGGGATGGCTCGACTTCGACGTCGCGCTCGCCACGCCGGACGCGATGGGCATGGTCGGCAAGCTCGGCAAGATTCTCGGGCGGCGCGGCCTCATGCCGAATCCGAAGGCCGGCACGATCACGTTCGATCTCGACCGGGCGGTCCGTGAGGTCAAGGGCGGCCGCGTGGAATTCAAGGTCGACAAGAGCGCGATCATCCACACGGCGTTCGGCAAGTCCAGCTTCGAAGCCGACGCGCTCGTCGGCAATCTTGCCGCGCTCGTCGACGCGATCAACCGCGCGAAGCCGGCCGGGGCGAAGGGTCACTACCTGCGGGGCCTGACGATCGCCAGCACGATGGGCCCCGGCATCCGCGTCGACCTGCCGGCCGTGCTCGCCGCAGCGGCGGCCGCCTGACCGGCCGCACGACAAGGCGGCTCCGGCCGCCTACCATACGCGGCGACGGCTCCAGCGCCCGATGGCGCGAAGCGCGTCGCCACAACTGAAGAAGACGGAACCAGCCAGAGACAGCCTGCGCCCGCGGACCGATGCGACCTTCGGGGTCGTGCCGGTCGGGGCTTGATCCGCCGGACCGGATCGATCGCCGAGGGATCGGCGATCGGGGACGACGACGAGCACGCCGAGGCAGGGAACTCGTGCCGGCCACCCTCAGGGTGGGCAGCGCCCCTGCGTATCAGGCCAGCCGAAGAGGCGCCGTCGCAGGGGCTTTGACGTTTTCGGACGTCGTTGACCCACCGCCGCACGCCGGTTGCGTGCCTTAACCAGGAGGGCTTGATGCCGACAGAGGCCAAGCGCGAGACGGTCGCCGAGCTGCGAGAGGCACTCTCGTCGAGCCGGACGCTCATCGTCTCCGAGTACCGCGGCCTCACCGTGAAGGAGATCGCGGAGATCCGCCGCGCCCTGCGCAAGCAGGACGTCAGCTACCGCGTCGTGAAGAACCGCCTGTTGCGGATCGCTGCCCAGGACACGCTCGGGGACGCGCTCAGCCCGCTCCTGACAGGCCCGACGGCGATCGCATTCGGCAACGACGAGTCCACGACGGCCAAGGCCGTCATCGACGCGACCCGCGCCTACAAGATCGTCACGATCAAGGGCGCCGTGCTCGGTGACCGCGCGATCAGCGCGGATGCCGTTCGAAGCTTGGCCAGCCTGCCGCCTCGCGAGGTCCTCCTTGCGAAGCTCGCCGGCGGGATGCAGGCCCCGATCGCAACGCTCGCCGGCCTTCTCGCCGCGAACATCCGCAACCTGGGCTATGCACTTGCCCAGGTCCGCGACCAGAAAGCCCAGTCCGACGGCGCGTAGCGCCCCGACGATACTCAGAGGAGAACCAGACACATGGCAGTCATGACCCAGGACGACCTGCTCGAGGCCATCGACAAGATGACCGTTCTCGAGCTGTCCGAGTTCATCAAGCGCTTCGAGGAGCGCTACGGTGTCACCGCCGCAGCCCCGGTCGCCGCCGCAGCCGCTCCGGCCGCGGGTGGTGGAGGCGGCGCCGAGGCGCCCGCCGAGGCCGCCGAGCAGACGGAGTTCACCGCCACGATCGTCGAGATCGGCCAGAACAAGATCCCCGTCATCAAGGTCGTCCGAGAGCTCACAGGCCTCGGCCTCAAGGAGGCCAAGGATCTCGTCGACGCGACGCCGAAGGCAGTCAAGGAAGGCATCACCCGCGACGAGGCCGACAAGATCAAGGCAGCCATCGAAGAGGTCGGCGGCAAAGTCGAAGTTAAGTAACTCGAACTGCCTCCTCGCCGCTCAGGCGGCCCGAGGCGAAGGCGGAGCCGAGCACGCGAGCGCGCACACCTCAAGGTGTGTAAGCGAGTGGCGGAGGCGACAACGCACGCATCGGGTCGCATCAGCGGCGAACCGTTGAAGGGCTCTGGCCCGCCGGCCAGAGCCCGTTTGACACTGGCCAAAATCGCGGTATCCTACTCCTTCTGTGAGCGTGGCCTTTTCCTCTTTCCCCCAACTCCGTCAAGGAGCGGTCTTTCATGCTGTCTGTTGCTGAGTCGAACCGGACAGCCGGGGCCGTGGCGCGTACGCGCTATGCCCGGATTCCGGAAGTCCTTCCGATCCCGAACCTGATCGAGCTCCAGCTCGACTCGTTCAAGTGGTTCATCGAGAAGGGCCTTCGAGAGCTGTTCGACGAGATCAGCCCGATCAAGGACTTCACCGCCAAGGTGATGGAGCTCCAGTTCCTCGACTACGAGTTCGGCGACCCGAAGTACTCCGAGGAGGAGTGCCGGACCAAGGACCTGACGTTCTCGCGTCCGCTGTACGTCCAGGTCGAGCTCCTGATCAAGGAGACGGGCGAGATCCAGCGCCAGCGCGTCTACATGGGCGACTACCCGTGGATGACCGATCAGGGCACGTTCGTCATCAACGGCGCGGAGCGCGTCGTCGTCAGCCAGCTCGTCCGCTCGCCCGGTGTCTACTACAGCGAGCTCGAGGATCCGGCGTCGGGCCGGATGCTCTTCTCGGCCAAGGTCATCCCGAACCGCGGCGCCTGGCTCGAGTTCGAGACGAACAACAAGGACCAGCTCTGGGTCAAGGTCGATCGCAAGCGCAAGATCGCGGCGACGACGCTCCTCCGCGCGGTCGGATACGAAGAGAACGACACGATCAGCGCGCTGTTCTCGAGCGTCGACACGGACCCCGAGCACCCCTTCATCGCGAACACGCTCGACAAGGACCTGACGCGCACCCAGCAGGAAGCGCTCATCGAGGTCTACAAGAAGCTCCGCCCGGGCGATCCGCCGACCGGCGACAACGCCCGCCAGCTCGTCGAGAGCCTGTTCTTCAACTTCCGTCGCTACGACCTCGGTCGGGTCGGGCGCTACAAGTTCAACAAGAAGCTGGACCCGGTCTCGGGCCGGATGGGCGTTGAGCTGCCGCGCGAGCAGCGGACGATCACCCGCGAGGACATCGCCGCGATCGTCGGCCAGCTCGTCGAGCTCAACCGCGGGCTCGGCCTCAAGGACGACATCGACCACCTCGGCAACCGCCGCATCCGGGCCAACGGCGAGCTGATCCAGAACGCGTTCCGGATCGGCCTCCTCCGGATGGAGCGGGTCGTCCGCGAGCGGATGACGATCCAGGAGATCGACAAGGCGACCCCGAACGCCCTCATCAACATCCGCCCGGTCGTGGCGGCGATGAAGGAGTTCTTCGGCGGCAGCCAGCTCAGCCAGTTCATGGACCAGACGAACCCGCTGGCCGAGCTCACCTCGAAGCGTCGCCTGTCCGCGCTCGGGCCCGGTGGCCTGTCGCGGGAGCGGGCCGGCTTCGACGTCCGCGACGTCCACCACAGCCACTACGGCCGGATCTGCCCGATCGAGACGCCGGAAGGGCCGAACATCGGCCTGATCGGCTCGCTGGCGACGTACGGCCGGATCAACAGCTACGGCTTCATCGAGACGCCCTACCGCAAGGTCAAGCGGACGGTCGCCTGGGACGATCCGAACATCTCCGGCTACGAGACCGGCGCGGATCTCGTCACGAAGACCGGCACCGTGGTCGCCAAGGCGGGTCAGCCGTTCAACGCGGCCGCCATCGCCGAGCTCAAGAAGCAGAAGGCCAACGCCTTCCCGATCCGCCCGATCGTCACGGCCGAGATCGAATATCTCCCGGCCGACGAGGAGGAGGAGCACGTCGTCGCCCAGGCCAACGCGGCCCTGGACGAGGAGGGGCACTTCATCGAGGAGCGGATCCCGTCTCGCTATCGGGACACGTTCCCGGAGGCTCGCGCGAATCAGATCGAGTACATGGACGTGTCGCCGAAGCAGGTCGTCTCGGTGGCCACGGCGCTCATCCCGTTCCTCGAGCACGACGACGCGAACCGCGCCCTCATGGGCTCGAACATGCAGCGCCAGGCGGTGCCGCTCCTCGAGCCGGAATCGCCGATCGTCGGGACGGGCATGGAGGAGCGGGCCGCCCGTGACTCGGGCCAGGTCCTCGTCGCCGGCCGCGCCGGCGTCGTCACCAGCGTGACCGCGGAGCGGATCCGGATCGAAACGGATGCCGGCGAGCTCGACGAGTACAAGCTCCACAAGTTCGTTCGCAGCAACCAGGGCACCTGCATCAACCAGCGCCCGATCGTCGACGTCGGCGCGCGGGTCGCGGACGGCCAGCCGATCGCCGACTCGAGCTCAACCCAGGAGGGCGAGCTCGCCCTCGGCCGGAACGTCCTCGTGGCGTTCATGAGCTGGGAGGGCGGCAACTACGAGGACGCGATCGTCATCAGCGACCGACTCGTCCGCGACGACCTGTTCACGAGCATCCACATCGAGAAGCACGAGATCGAGTCGCGCGACACGAAGCTCGGCCCCGAGGAGATCACCCGCGACATCCCGAACGTCGGCGAGGAGTCCCTCAAGGACCTCGACGAGGAGGGCATCGTCTACATCGGCGCCGAGGTTCGTCCCGGCGACATCCTCGTCGGCAAGATCACGCCCAAGGGCGAGACCGAGCTGACCGCGGAGGAGCGACTCCTCCGGGCGATCTTCGGTGAGAAGGCTCGCGAGGTGAAGGACAGCTCGCTGCGCCTGCCCCACGGCGAGCGCGGCAAGGTCGTCGAGATCCGCGAGTTCCGTCGCGAGCTCAACGACGACCTCCAGCCGGGCGTCAACCGCCTGGTCCGGGTGTCGGTCGCCCAGAAGCGCAAGATCAGCGTCGGCGACAAGATGGCCGGCCGCCACGGCAACAAGGGCGTCATCGCCAAGATCCTGCCGGCCGAGGACATGCCGTTCCTGCCGGACGGGACGCCGGTCGACATCATCCTCAACCCGCTCGGCGTGCCGAGCCGGATGAACATCGGCCAGATTCTCGAGACGCACCTCGGCTGGGCGCTCCACGCCAAGGGTCAGAAAGCCGCCACGGCCGTCTTCGACGGCGCGACGGAGGCCCAGATCCAGACCGAGCTCAGCGAGGCCCGCCACAAGGTCTACGGCGTCGAGAAGCCGCTCCCGCAGGACGGCAAGATCGAGCTCCGCGACGGCCGGACGGGCGAGAAGTTCGACCGCCCGATCACCGTCGGCTACATCTACATGCTCAAGCTCCACCACCTCGTCGAGGACAAGATCCACGCTCGGTCGACCGGACCGTACAGCCTCATCACCCAGCAGCCGCTCGGTGGCAAGGCCCAGTTCGGTGGCCAGCGGTTCGGCGAGATGGAGGTCTGGGCGCTCGAGGCCTACGGGGCCGCGAACATCCTCCAGGAGCTGCTTACGGTCAAATCGGACGATGTGCTCGGACGAGTCCAGACGTACGAGGCCATCGTGAAGGGGGAGGAGATCCAGCCGCCACGCGTTCCGGAATCGTTCAAGGTCCTCATCAAGGAGCTGCGCAGCCTCGGGCTGAACGCGGAGATCCTCGATCAGAACGACGAGGAGATTCCGTTGGCGGAGGACGACGCCTCCGGCTACATGCTCCCCGACCTCGGCGGGATCAACCTCGCCGGGTTCGAGGACTAGTCATTCCGATCCACACGCAAACGCACCGAACACTCACGCGGATCCGGGTTCCGGCCGGCTCGGCTCCGCTCGCTGACGGTCCGCATCGCGTCGCCGAGCCAGGCGGTGACGCGGAGGAGAACCATGCTCGAGGTCAATAATTTCAGCGCGATCCGCATCTCGCTCGCCAGCCCGGACCAGATCCGGGAATGGTCGAAGGGCGAGGTCACGAAGCCGGAGACGATCAACTACCGCACGCTCAAGCCGGAGAAGGACGGCCTCTTCGACGAGCGCATCTTCGGTCCGACGAAGGACTGGGAGTGCTACTGCGGGAAGTACAAGCGAATCCGGTACAAGGGCATCATCTGCGACAAGTGCGGCGTCGAAGTCACCCGCTCGAAGGTTCGCCGTGAGCGGATGGGCCACATCCAGCTCGCGAGCCCGGTCAGCCACATCTGGTACTTCAAGGGCACGCCGTCGCGGCTTGGCATTCTCCTCGACATCAGCCCGCGCAACCTCGAGCGGATCCTCTATTTCGCCCTCTACATCGTCACCCACGTCGACGAGGAGGCGCGCAAGCGCGCCCTGCTCGCCCTCGAGGACGAGGCCGAGGGTCGCGGCGGCAAGTCCGGCACGCGGCTGTCGGAGCTCGAGGATCAGCTGCGCGCCGACGTCAATCGAAACAAGGACGAGCTGAACGCGGAGCTGGCCACCAAGAAGGCGGACCTCGAGTCCCAGCGAACCGTCCGGACCGAGGAGCTCGTCGCCGCGGCCCAGGAGGTCGAGGCCCGGCTTGCCGAGCTCAAGACCGGCGTCGCCGAGGACACGATCGTCTTCGCCCCGACCGGCGAGGTCGTCGTCGCGGCCGGCGCCAAGGGCGGCAAGGAGGCAACGGCCGCGCTTCGCAAGATCGTCTCGGCCGCGACCGAAGGCGTCACCGCCGAGCTGCAGCAGCGCGAGCGCGACGAGGAGCGGGCGGTCGAGCAGAAGGTCGCCGACCTCGAGGCCGGCGTCGCCGAGACGCTCCGCCACGAGAAGGAAGAGCTCGCCGGTCAGGCCCAGGGCCTGAAGGAGGACCTCCGCAAGCAGCGCGACGAGATCGAGGGCCTCAAGCCGATGATGACGCTCGGCGAGACCGAGCTCCGCGGTCTCGAGGAGCGCTACGGCTCCGGGGCCAAGGGCGGCCGCCTGTTCAGCGCCGGCATGGGCGCCGAAGCGGTCCGCGAGATCATCAGCCGGATGGACCTCGAGGAGCTCTCGCGGAGCCTCCACGTCGAGGTCCGGACGAGCTCCGGCCAGCGCCGCAAGAAGGCGATCAAGCGGCTCCGCCTCATCGAGGCGTTCCGTCGCTCCGGCACGCGGCCGGACTGGATGATCCTGTCCGTCCTGCCGGTGATCCCGCCGGACCTTCGGCCGATGGTCCAGCTCGATGGCGGCCGCTTCGCGACGTCTGACCTCAACGACCTGTATCGCCGCGTGATCAACCGCAACAACCGGCTCAAGCGACTGCTCGAGCTCGGGGCGCCGGAGATCATCATCCGCAACGAGAAGCGGATGCTCCAGGAAGCGTGCGATGCGCTCATCGACAACGGCCGCCGTGGCCGCGCGATCGCCGGCACCGGCAACCACCGCCTGAAGTCCCTGAGCGACATGCTCAAGGGCAAGCAGGGCCGGTTCCGCCAGAACCTGCTCGGCAAGCGCGTCGACTACTCCGGCCGCTCGGTCATCGTCGTCGGCCCGGAGCTCAAGCTCCACCAGTGCGGGCTGCCGAAGAAGATGGCGCTCGAGCTGTTCAAGCCGTTCGTCATGCGCCAGCTCGTCGAGAAGGGCTTCGCCCACAACATCAAGAGCGCCAAGCGCATCGTCGAGCGCGTCCGGCCCGAGGTCTGGGACGTTCTCGAAGAGGTCATCAAGGACCACCCGGTCCTGCTGAACCGCGCCCCGACGCTCCACCGGCTCGGCATCCAGGCGTTCATGCCGGTCCTCGTCGAGGGCTCGGCCATCCAGATCCATCCCCTCGTCTGCACCGCGTTCAACGCGGACTTCGACGGCGACCAGATGGCGGTCCACGTGCCGCTCAGCTCGGCCGCCCAGGAGGAAGCGCGGACGATGATGCTGTCGACGGCGAACCTGCTGTCGCCGGCCGACGGGAGCCCGGTCATCGCGCCGACCCAGGACATGGTCCTCGGCTGCTACTACCTCACGATGGATCCGATCGGCAAGCAGCCGAAGCGCGTCCGGCTCTTCGCGACGGAGGACGAGGCGATCCTCTCCTACCAGCTGCGGGAGAAGACCGGCGTCACGCTCCACGAGCCCATCGAGGCCGAGGTCAAGACCTGGGACGCCGAGACCGGCCAGCTCCGCCCCGAGCGGCGCCGGACGACGGTCGGCCGGATCCTCTTCAACCAGATCCTGCCCGACCAGCTCCGCTACTCGGACAAGGTCATGGTTCGAACCGAGCTCAAGGAACTCATCGACGAGTGCTACCGGATGCTCGGCTCGGACGAGACCGCGCATCTCGCCGACGGCATCAAGAGCGTCGGCTTCGACTTCGCGACCCGCGGTGGGATGACGATCGGCGTCTTCGACATCGAGGTCCCGAAGGACAAGGGCGCACGGCTCAAGGCTGCCGACGAGGGCGTCGCCCAGATCGACCGCCAGTTCCAGCGCGGCCTCATCACCGAGGACGAGCGCTACGAGCAGGTCGTCGACGTCTGGCAGAAGACGACGAGCGCGATGTCCGACGAGATGATGAAGACCCTCAAGGTCGACGGCCCGGTCACGATGATGACCGCCTCGGGTGCCCGAGGAAACAAGGGCAACATCGGTCAGCTGGGCGCGATGCGCGGCCTCATGGCCGACCCGTCGGGCCGGATCATCGACGTCCCCGTCCGGAGCAACTTCCGGGAGGGCATGACGGTCCTCGAGTACTTCATCTCGACCCACGGCGCCCGCAAGGGCCTCGCCGACACCGCCCTGCGGACGGCCGACTCCGGCTATCTGACCCGGCGCCTCGTCGACGTCGCCCAGGACGTCATCACCCGCGACGACGACTGCGGCACCGAGGAAGGCAGCTGGATCACCCGCGAGGACTCCAGCGACGAGAAGGAATTCCGCCGCCGGCTCATCGGCCGGCTCGCGTCCGCCCCGTTGCCCGACCCGCGGGTCAAGGTCAAGAAGGGCGAGACCGGGCCGATCATCGTCGACCGCAACCAGGAGATCAGCAAGGAGATCGCGGCCAGCATCGACGCGGCCGGGATCGACGAAGTGCTGGTCCGCTCACCCCTCGCCTGCGAAGCGCGTTACGGCGTCTGCCGGGCGTGCTACGGCCGCAACCTCGCCACCGGCGAGATGGTCGCCGCCGGCGAGGCGGTCGGGATCATCGCCGCCCAGTCGATCGGCGAGCCGGGCACCCAGCTGACGATGCGGACGTTCCACACCGGCGGCGTCGCCGGACTCGACATCACCGCGGGCCTGCCCCGCGTCGAGGAGCTGTTCGAAGCCCGCGTCCCCAAGGGCAAGGCCGAGATCAGCCACATCGACGGCATCGTCGAGATCATCCGGAGCGATACCGGAACCAAGGTCAAGGTGATCAGCACCGAGGTCTACGACATCTCGCTGGCCCTGCCGAAGGGCGTCGAGATGCTCGCCGCGGCGGGCGACTCCGTCGAGGCCAACCAGGTCATCGCCCGAATTGGCGAGGGCAAGGACAAGGACAAGGACAAGGACAAGGACGCCGCGACCGACGTGGTCGCGCCGGTCCAGGGCTTCCTCGTGAAGGGCGACAACGGTCTCGTGATCCGGGCCCAGGACGTCGTCGAGCGCGAGTACACGATCCCGCACAACGCGAAGATCCTCGTCGAGAACGGCCAGGAGATCCGCGCCGGTGATGCGATCACGGACGGCCCGATCAACCCGCAGGAATACCTCGACACGCGCGGCAAGGACGCCGTCCAGCGCTACCTGGTCAAGGAAGTCCAGAAGGTCTACCGCAGCCAGGGCGTGACGATCAACGACAAGCACATCGAGATCATCGTTCGGCAGATGCTCCGGAAGGTCCGGATCGACCAGCCGGGCGACGTGGACCTGCTGCCGACCGAGTTGATCGATCGGCTGGACTTCGAGGAGGCCAACAACCGGGTCCTCTCCGAGGGCGGCGAGCCGGCGACGGCCCAGACGGTCCTCCTCGGCGTGACGAAGGCGTCGCTCAACACCTCGTCCTTCCTCGCCGCGGCCTCGTTCCAGGAGACGACCCGGGTGCTCACCGAGGCGGCCATCAACGGCGCCAAGGACCACCTGATCGGGCTCAAGGAGAACGTCATCATCGGCAAGCTCATCCCGGCCGGGACGGGTGCGCCGGCGAACGTCGCGGCCCGCAAGGAGCGCGAGCGGCGAGCGGCCATCGAGGCCCTTGCCGGCGAGGCGATCGAGGACACCGGCGCCGAGTACAACCCGTTCCTCGAGGAGGGCGGGATCCGGCCGACCGACGAGGCCGCCGGGCTTGCTCTCGCCGCCACGATCGCGGGCGGCGACGGCGACGAGTCGGAGTTCAATCCCTTCCTCACCGACGAGGAGGCGGCCGACGGCGACGGCGAAGCCGAAGCCCTGGTCGCCGAGCCCGAAGAGGAGGGCGCCGAAGCCAAGTAACGCGACCCGAATCGGCGGCCCGAATCGTTTGACACTGTTTTCGGGCCGCTGATACACTCCGCGTTCGTGGCCTCGGCAGGGGCAGCGGTCGGCGTGCGCGCCGAGTCCCATCAACGAGCCCACCCAATTCCAGGGTCCCGTCACGAGCCTGACCGCTCGACGACCGCAGCGGCCCTCCGTGCCAGCAATAACCGAAAGGAGCAGCGTCTTCGTGCCGACGATCAGCCAGCTTGTACGCCACGGCCGCACGCCGAAGATCTCGAAGATCAAGGCGCCCGCCATGCGCAAGAGCTGGAACGGGATGCACCGTCGACAGGTGTCAATTCCGGGCGCGCCGCAGAAGCGGGGCGTCTGTCTCCAGGTGCGCACGATGACGCCGAAGAAGCCGAACTCGGCTCTCCGCAAGATCGCCCGCGTGAAGCTCAGCAATCAGATGGAGGTCACGGCCTACATCCCGGGCATCGGCCACAACCTCCAGGAGCACTCCGTGGTCCTCGTCCGGGGCGGTCGGGTCAAGGACCTCCCGTCGGTCAAGTACCACATCATCCGCGGAACCCTCGACGCCGCCGGCGTCCGTGATCGCAAGCAGGGCCGCAGCAAGTACGGCGCGAAGGCGGCGACGTCCGGAGGCAGGAAGTAATGCCTCGTCGTCAGAGCATCCCGCGCATGACCAAGTACCAGACGGTCCCGGCCAACCGGACGACCGCCCGGTTCACCGCCAAGCTCATGTCGGACGGCAAGCGCAACCTGTCCGATCGCATCCTCCGCGAGGCCCTCGCCCGCGCGGAGGCCCAGTCGCACCGGCCCGGACTCGAGGTCCTCGAGGCGGCACTCCGCAACGCGACCCCAATCATCGAAGTCAAGCCGCGCCGCGTCGGCGGCGCCACCTACCAGGTCCCGGTCGAGATCCGGGGCGAGCGCCGCATGTCGCTCGGGGTCCGCTGGCTCGTCCAGGCGGCCCGCAAGCGCAACGGCAAGAGCATGAGCGAGAAGCTCGCCGCCGAGCTCGTCGATGCCATGAACGGCCTCGGCGCGGCGGTCAAGCGACGCGAAGACACGCACAAGATGGCAGAGGCCAACAAGGCCTTCAGCCATTTCAAGTGGTAGACCCCAGGAGCTTAGAGAACACCGTGGCACGACAGGTTCCGCTGGTACGCACGCGGAACATCGGAATCATCGCCCATATCGACGCGGGCAAGACGACCGTGACCGAGCGGATCCTCTTCTACACGAAGAAGATCTACAAGATCGGCGAGGTCCATGAAGGCGCCGCGACGATGGACTGGATGCCCCAGGAGCAGGAGCGCGGGATCACGATCACCGCGGCTGCAACGACGGCGTTCTGGGGCGATCATCGCATCAACATCATCGATACGCCCGGGCACGTGGACTTCACGGTCGAGGTCGAGCGGAGCCTCCGGGTGCTCGACGGCGCCGTCGTCGTCTTCGACGGCGTGGCCGGCGTCGAGCCGCAGTCCGAGACGGTCTGGCGCCAGGCCGATCGCTACGGCGTGCCGCGCTTCTGCTTCATCAACAAGCTCGATCGCACGGGTGCCGACTTCTGGCGCGGCGTCGAGTCGATCAAGGAGCGCCTCGGCGCCAACGCCGTGCCGATCCAGATCCCGATCGGCCGCGAGGACAAGTTCGAGGGCATCGTCGACCTCGTCGAGATGAAGGCCTATTACTACCGCGACGACCAGGGCACGACCTTCGACGTCAAGGACATCCCGGACGAGCTCCAGGCCGAGGCCGAGACGCACCGCCACAACATGATCGAAGCCGTCGCCGAGATGGACGACGAGTTGACGCACAAGTACCTCGAGGGCGAGGAGCTGACGATCCCGGAGATCAAGCGCGGTCTCCGCCTCGGCACGCTCACCACGAGGATCATCCCGGTCCTGACCGGCTCGGCGCTCCGCAACAAGGGCGTCCAGAAGATGCTCGACGCCGTCGTCGACTATCTGCCCTCGCCGCTCGACGTCCCGCCGATGATCGCCATCGACCCGCGCACCGGCGACGACGTCGTCCGCACGCCGGACGACAAGGAGCCCTTCAGCGCACTCGCCTTCAAGATCGCCGCCGACCCGTTCGTCGGCAAGCTGGCGTTCTTCCGGGTCTACTCGGGCACGCTCAAGGCCGGCTCGTACGTGCTCAACCCGGTCAAGGGCAAGAAGGAGCGCATCGGCCGCATCCTCCAGATGCACGCGAACCACCGCGAGGAGATCGACGAGGTCTATGCCGGCGACATCGCCGCGGCCGTCGGTCTCAAGGACACCTTCACCGGCGACACCCTGACCGATCCGGACCACCCGGTCGTCCTCGAATCGATGACGTTCCCGGAGCCGGTGATCGAGGTCAAGATCGAACCCAAGACGAAGGCCGACCAGGACAAGCTCGGCGTCGCCCTCCAGCGCCTGTCGGAGGAGGACCCGACGTTCCGGGTCAAGACCGACTCCGAGACCGGCGAGACCCTCATCGCGGGCATGGGCGAGCTCCATCTCGACGTCCTCGTCGACCGGATGGTCCGCGAGTTCAAGGTCGCCGCGAACATCGGCAAGCCCCAGGTCTCCTACCGCGAGACGATTCGGCGGGCCGCCGAGGGCAACGGCCGCTTCGTCCGCCAGACCGGCGGCAAGGGTCAGTACGGCCACGCGATCATCAAGCTCGAGCCCCAGGAAAAGGGCGCAGGCTACGAGTTCGTCGACAAGATCGTCGGCGGGACGATCCCGCGCGAGTACATCAAGTCGGTCGATGCCGGCATCCGCGAGGCGCTCGAGACGGGCATCTACGCGGGCTTCCCGGTCGTCGACGTCAAGGTGACGCTCCACGATGGGTCGTACCACGAGGTCGACTCGTCGGAGATGGCGTTCAAGATCGCCGGTTCGATGGCCGTCAAGGACGCCTTCGCGAAGGCGGACCCGGCGATCCTCGAGCCGATCATGCGCAACGAGGTCACGATGCCCGAGGAGTTCATGGGCGACGTGATCGGCGATCTCAACAGCCGTCGCGGCCAGATCGAGGGGATGGAGTCGCGCGGCAGTGGCAAGAGCGCGACCCAGGTCGTGCGGGCGTTCGTCCCGCTCGCCCAGATGTTCGGCTACGTCACGGACCTGCGGTCGATGACCCAGGGCCGGGCGACGTCGTCGATGGAATTCAGTCACTACGCCGAGGTCCCGACGAGTCTGGCCTCGGAACTCGTCCAGAAGTCAAAGGGCTAGGTCCGGAACCCCGGACCAGGGCAGAGGAGCAGGAGCAGTCACACGATGGCCAAGAAGAAGTTCGAGCGAAACAAGCCGCACGTGAACATCGGCACGATCGGCCACATCGACCACGGCAAGACGAGCCTGACCGCGGCGATCACCAAGTACCTCGCGCTGAAGGGCGCGAGCGAGTACCGCGCGTTCGATTCGATCGACAACGCGCCCGAGGAGCGGGAGCGGGGGATCACGATCGCGATCGCCCACGTCGAGTACGAGACCGACGCCCGCCACTACGCCCACGTCGACTGCCCCGGCCACGCCGACTACATCAAGAACATGATCACCGGCGCCGCCCAGATGGACGGCGCGATCCTCGTCGTCGCCGCGACCGACGGGCCGATGCCCCAGACCCGCGAGCACATCCTCCTCGCCCGCCAGGTCGAGGTGCCCTACATCGTCGTCTTCCTCAACAAGGTCGACATGGTCGACGACCCCGAGCTGCTCGACCTCGTCGAGCTCGAGGTCCGGGAGCTCCTCACCAAGTACGCCTTCCCGGGCGACGACCTGCCGGTCGTCCGCGGCAGCGCCCTCAAGGCGCTCGAGGCCGGCGACGACCCGACGGCCGAGGCCTACAAGCCGATCCAGGAGCTGATGGACGCGGTCGACGCCTACATCCCGACCCCCGAGCGGGCGATCGACAAGCCCTTCCTCATGCCGGTCGAGGACGTCTTCGGCATCAAGGGCCGCGGGCACCGTCGCCACCGGCCGCATCGAGCGCGGCATCGTCAAGGTCGGCGACGAGGTCGAGCTGATCGGCGTCAAGGCCACCCGGAAGGTCGTCGTGACCGGCGTCGAGATGTTCAAGAAGCTCCTCGACGAGGGCCGCGCCGGCGACAACGTCGGCTGCCTGATCCGGGGCATCGAGCGCGAGGAGATCGAGCGCGGCCAGGTCCTGGCCAAGGCGGGCTCGGTCAAGCCCCACACGAAGTTCACCGCCCAGGTCTACGTCCTGACCAAGGAGGAGGGCGGCCGCCATACCCCGTTCTACAACGGCTACCGGCCCCAGTTCTACCTCCGGACGACCGACGTCACCGGCGCCATCGGGCTGCCCGAGGGGGCCGAGATGATCATGCCCGGCGACAACGTCGAGATGAGCGTCGAGCTCATCACCCCGATCGCCCTCGAGATCGGCCAGCGCTTCGCCATCCGCGAGGGTGGCCGGACCGTCGGCGCCGGCGCCATCGTCAGCATCGTCGAGTAGGGATCTGATCGATGGCAAAGCAGCGAATCCGGATCCGCCTCAAGGCATACGACCACCGACTGCTCGATCAGTCGGCGGCCCAGATCGTGGAGACCGCTCAGCGGACCGGCGCGGACGTCGTCGGTCCGGTGCCGCTGCCTACGCGCATCGAGAAGTTCACCGTCCTCCGCTCGCCGTTCATCGACAAGGACAGCCGGGAGCAGTTCGAGATCCGCACGCACAAGCGGCTCGTCGACATCCTGGATCCGAGCTCGAAGACCGTCGACGCCCTGATGCGACTCTCGCTTGCGGCGGGCGTCGACATCGAAATCAAGATGTAGCGGAAGAGACATGAGTATCGGACTCATCGGCCGGAAGGTCGGTGTCACACAGGTGTTCCAGGGCGACGGCACGATGGTTGCCGTCAGCGTCCTGGCCATCGAACCGAATACCGTGACCCGCCTCCGGACCGACGCCCGCGACGGCTACACGGCCGTGCAGCTCGGGACCGAGGAGAGCAAGCGGCTGAACAAGCCCGATGCCGGTCAGCTCAAGGACCTGCCCCAGGTCGCCAAGATCCGGGAGTTCCGGGTCGACTCGGTCGACGACTACGAGGTCGGCCAGAAGATCGCGATCGCGGACGTGTTCGCCGACGGCGACCTCGTCGACGTGACGGGCGTGTCGAAGGGCAAGGGCTTCGCCGGCCACATCAAGCGCCACCACTTCCACCGCGGGCCCAAGAGCCACGGTTCGGATCATCACCGCGAGCCGGGCTCGATCGGCCCCGGGCACGACGCCGGGACGCGTCTACAAGGGCGTGAAGATGGCCGGCCACATGGGCGATGAGACCGCCACCATCAAGAAGCTGCGCGTCGTGCGCGCCGACAGCGAACGAAACCTCTTGCTCGTCAAGGGATCGCTGCCGGGCCCGCGCGGGTCGCTCATCCTCGTGAAGAAGGCCTGACGATGCCGCAGACCACCCTCTACGACCGCGCGGGCAAGTCGATCGGAAAGGTCGAGCTGGCCGACGTGCTGTTCGCCGCCCCGATCAACGCCGCCGTCCTCCACCAGGTCGTGACGGCCCAGCTGGCCGGTCGCCGAACAGGGACCCACGACACGAAGACCCGTGGCGAGGTCCGCGGCGGCGGCGCCAAGCCGTACCGCCAGAAGGGCACCGGCCGCGCCCGCCAGGGCTCCAAGAGCGCGCCTCACTACCGGGGCGGCGGCGCCGTGTTCGGCCCGCACCCGCGCTCGTACGAGCAGCGCCTGCCGCGCAAGATGAAGCGGCTGGCCCTGCGCGGGGCGCTGACGGCGAAGTTCGGCGACGAGGCCATCAAGGTCATCGACGGCTTCGGGCTCGACGCGATCAAGACGCGCGAGCTGGTCACCGTCCTCGGCGCCCTCGAGGCGAAGGGACGCGTCCTCGTCGTCTCCCCGAGCCGCGACCAGAAGCTCGAGCTGTCGGCCCGCAACCTGCCGACGGTCGAGGTCATCCTGGCCGACTCGCTCAACGTGGTCGACCTGCTCAAGGCCGACCTCGTCCTGATCGAGCAGCCGGCCCTCGCCCGGATGGAGGAGGTGTACGCGTGAGCGGACTGACCGCCCCCGAGATCATCATCCGGCCCGTCGTCAGCGAGAAGTCGATCGACGAGTCCGGCCGCGGCAAGTACACGTTCGCGGTCCACGATGACGCCAACAAGATCCAGATCAAGGCGGCCATCGAGGAGCTCTACGCCAAGGAGAAGGTCACCGTCGTCAGCGTCAACGTCCTGACGACGAAGGCCAAGGAGAAGCGGCGCGGAACGCGGCGTGGCCGGATCAGCGGCTACACGACGCCGTGGCGCAAGGCCATCGTGACCCTGGCCCCCGGCCAGAAGATCGAATTCTTCGAGGGGGTCTGAGCGATGCCGCTGCGTTCCTACAAGGCCACCTCGCCGGGTCTCCGGCAGATGACCCGCTCCACGTTCGAAGAGATCACGACCGATCAGCCGCACAAGCCGCTGCTCGAGCCGCAGACCCGCGGCTCCGGCCGCAACAACCAGGGCCGGCTCACCGTGCGCCACCGTGGCGGCGGCGAGAAGCAGCACTACCGGCGGATCGACTTCAAGCGCGACAAGATCGGCGTGCCGGCTCGGCTGGCCACGATCGAGTACGACCCGAACCGATCGGCCCGGATCGGCCTGCTGTTCTACCGCGACGGCGAGAAGCGCTACATGCTCCTGCCCCACGGCCTCAAGGTCGGTGACGTCGTCCTCTCCGGCCCGGATGCCGAGGCCCGCGTCGGAAACGCGCTGCCGATCGCCAAGATCCCGCTCGGCACGACCATCCACAACATCGAGCTCGTCCCCGGCAAGGGCGGCCAGATCGTCCGGTCCGCCGGCGTCGCGGCTCAGCTGCTCGCCAAGGAAGGCGACCAGGCCCAGATCCGCCTGCCGTCGGGCGAGGTCCGGCGAGTGAGCATCAAGTGCATGGCCACGATCGGCCAGGTCAGCAACCTCGACCACGAGAACCAGAACCTCGGCAAGGCCGGGCGGGCCCGTCACCTGGGCCAGCGGCCGGAAGTCCGGGGCGTCGTCATGAACCCACGAGACCATCCGCACGGTGGTGGCGAGGGCAAGTCCCCGACGGGGATGCCGCCCAAGACACCCTGGGGCAAGCCCGCGATGGGCTACCGCACCCGGCGGTCCAAGACGACCGGACGTCTCATCGTCCGTTCGCGCCACCGCAAGTAGCGGGAGGGTAGGAGAGCATGTCCCGTTCGATCAAGAAGGGCCCGTTCATCGAACTCCGCCTCCAGGGGCGGGTCGAGGAGATGAACCGGCGCAACGAGAAGAAGGTCGTCAAGACCTGGTCTCGGGCGTCGGTGATCTTCCCGTCGTTCATCGGGCACACCATCGCCGTCTACAACGGCAAGAAGCACGTCCCGGTCTACGTGACCGAGAACATGGTCGGCCATCGCCTCGGCGAGTTCGCCCACACCCGCACTTACCGCGGGCACGGCAAGCACACCGAGCGCTCGACCGCGTTGAAGTAGGAGCTGCGGTCCCGTGCGCGTATCCGCCACTGCCAAGTACCTCCGCGGGTCGACCCGCAAGGCCAATCTCGTCGCCGCGACCATTCGCGGCCGGCGGGTGGAAGAGGCCGCCTCGCTCCTCCGGTTCATGCCCCAGCATGCCGCCCGGGACATCGAGGCCGTCCTCCGGAGCGCCACGGCCAATGCCGAGAACAACCACAACCTGTCGGCCGAAGACCTCATCGTCCTCGAGGCGCATTGCAACGAGGGCCCGGCGATGAAGCGCTGGCGGCCGCGAGCCCAGGGTCGGGCGTTCCCGATCCACAAGCCAATGACTCACATCACCATCGTCGTCGCGGATCAGGAGGCCTGACATGGGACGCAAGGTCCACCCGTACGGCTTCCGACTGGGTGTTTCACGCACCTGGACCGCGAAGTGGTACGCCGATAAGGAATACACCGACCTCATCAAGGAAGACATCACGATCCGGAAGCTCGTCGGGGCGCGGCTCGCCAATGCGAGCGTGTCCGGCGTCGAGATCGAGCGCGGCATCAACCACGTGACGGTCACGATCCACACGGCCAAGCCCGGGATCGTCATCGGCAAGGGCGGCGCGAACGTCGAGATCCTTCGCCAGCAGATCGGTGGCCTCACGAAGCGCCGGGTCAAGCTGGAGATCAAGGAGATCCGCCAGCCGGAGCTCGACGCCCACCTCGTGGCGATGAACATCGCCCAGCAGCTCACCCGCCGCATCGCCTTCAAGAAGGCGATGAAGCAGGCGATCCAGCGCTCGATGAAGGCCGGCGCGAAGGGCGTCCGGATCGCCGTCGCGGGCCGCCTCGGCGGCTCCGAGATGGGCCGGCGCGAGTGGGATCGCGAGGGTCGGATCCCGCTCGGCACGCTGCGCGCGGACATCAGCTACGGCCAGGTCCACGCCCACACGACGTACGGCCGGATCGGCGTCAAGGTCTGGATCTACCGCGGCGACATCGCTCCCGAGCGGACGCTGCCGCACGAGGCCCAGATGGCCCTGCAGGCCGCCGCCGGCGGGGGAGTCTGACGATGTTGATGCCCAAGCGCGTCAAGCATCGCAAGGTCATGCGCGGTCGGATGTCCGGCCTCGCCAAGGGCGGCCACACGGTCGCGTTCGGCGAGTACGGGCTGTCCACGCTCGAGCCGGCCTGGATCACGAGCCGCCAGATCGAGGCCGCCCGGCGGGCGATGACCCGATCCGTCAAGCGCGGCGGCAAGATCTGGATCCGGATCTTCCCCGACAAGCCGGCGACCAAGAAGCCGGCTGAGACGCGGATGGGCTCCGGCAAGGGCGCTCCGGACCACTGGGTGGCCGTCGTCAAGCCGGGCCGGATCCTCTTCGAGATGGCCGGCGTCGACCACGAGTCGGCGATCGAGGCGATGCGCCTCGCCAGCCACAAGCTGCCCGTCCAGACACGGGTGGTGGTCCGCGACAACGTCACGGAGGCGACCGATGGACATCGATAAGGTTCGGGCGCTTTCCGACACGGAGCTCGAAACCGCGCTCAAGGAGGCGAAGCAGGACCTCTGGCAGGCCCGCTTCGCGCTGTCGACCCGACAGCTCAAGGACTACAGCACGATCCCGCAGACGCGGCGAGCAATCGCGCGGATCCTCACCGTCCAGCGCGAGCGCAAGCTCGGCCAGACGGCGTGACGGAGATCACGCGATGACAGGAGCAGACACCCAGGTGCAGCAGACTCAGCGAAAGACGAAGGTCGGCCGCGTCGTGAGCGACAAGATGGACAAGACGATCGTCGTGTCCGTCGAGCGCCTCGCGCGGCACCCCCTGTACAAGCGCGTCATCCGCTTGACGACGAAGTTCAAGGCCCACGACGAGGAGAACGACGCCCACACCGGCGACACCGTCCTCATCGAGGAGTCGCGGCCACTCTCGGCGACGAAGCGGTGGCGCCTCATCGAGGTCGTTGCCCGCGCGAGCGAGCACGGCAGCTCCAGCGACGTCGTGTTCGAGGAGGCCGAGACGACCGAGGCGATCCACGCCGCCGCACACCCCGGCCGAACCCGGAGCGATGACGCCGACGAGCCGACGCCGAGCTCCTCGGATGAGGCGTCGACGCCCCCGGCCGAGGACTCCGCCGCCGCTGCAGCCTCGACCGAAGATGACGACGCCGACCGCTCCGAAGGTGGCCCTGCGTGATTCAGCCGCAATCCCGGCTGCGCGTGGCCGACAACACGGGCGCGCGGTCGATCCAGTGCATCCGCGTCATGGGCCGCTCGCTCAAGACGTCGGCCGGCGTCGGTGACGTGATCATCGCCAGCGTCAAGCAGGCGATCCCGAACGCCGCCGTCAAGAAGGGCGACGTGGTTCGGGCGGTCATCGTCCGGACGGCCAAGGAATACGGCCGCGCGGACGGCAGCTACATCCGCTTCGACGAGAACGCAGCCGTGCTGATCAACAACCAGGGAAATCCCCGCGGGACCCGGATCTTCGGGCCCGTCGCCCGCGAGCTCCGCGACCGCAACTACATGAAGATCGTGTCGCTCGCGCCGGAGGTGCTGTGATGGCTCCCCGACACGCGCCCGTGCGCGCCACCAAGGTGCCGGAGATCCGGACCGGCGACACGGTCGATCGTTCTCGGTGGCAAGGACGCCGGCAAGCGCGGCGTCGTCGAACGCGTCGTGCGCAATCCGCAGGGCTTCAAGAAAAGCCAGGCGAAGTACGGCGCAGGCTTCGAGCGGACCTCACCGCTGGCGACGGCCTCGGTCGTCGTGGAGGGCCTCAACGTCGCGAAGCGGCACACGAAGCCTCGCCAGAGCGCCAGCTCGACCGACCGGATGCCGAAGGTCCAGCAGGGCGGGATCCTCGATCTCGCCCAGCCCCTGCCGATCGGCAAGGTGATGCTCGTCTGCAGTCACTGCGACCGCCCGACGCGGATCGCCCACAAGGTCCTCGACAACGGCCGCCGCGTCCGGGTCTGCCGCCACTGCGGCGAGCAGCTGGAGGTGAAGTCGTGACCAGTCGCCTCCGCGAGCGCTACTCGGCCGAGATCGTGCCGGCGCTCCAGAAGCAGTTCGAGTACCGCAACCCGATGCAGGTCCCGCGGCTCAGCAAGATCGTGATCAACATCGGCCTCGGCGAGGCCCTGTCGAACGCGAAGGCGCTCGACGCGGCTCTCGGCGACCTGACCCTCATCACCGGCCAGAAGCCGATCGTGACGAAGGCCAAGCGCTCGATCGCCCAGTTCCGGCTGCGGACGGGCAACACGATCGGGGCCAAGGTCACGCTCCGCGGCGAGCGGATGTGGGACTTCCTCGATCGCCTGACGACGCTCGCCCTGCCCCGGATCCGCGACTTCCGCGGCATCCCGAGCCGGTCGTTCGACGGCCGCGGCAACTACTCACTCGGGCTCCGCGAGCAGCTCGCGTTCCCCGAGATCGAATACGACAAGGTGGACCGTCTCCGCGGGCTGGAGATCAGCATCGTGACGACGGCGAAGACCGACGAGGAATCGAAGCGCCTGCTCGAGCTCCTCGGCATGCCCTTCGCGTCGTAGCGGGGGAGGAGAAACCATGGCCAAGAAGTCGATGATCGCCAAGGCAGCACGCAAGCCGAAGTTCGAGGTTCGCGGCTATCACCGCTGCTTCGTCTGCGGCCGAGCGCGAGCCTACATCCGGCGATTCGCGCTCTGTCGCATCTGCTTCCGGGAGCGAGCGCTCCTGGGCGAGCTGCCGGGCGTAACGAAGTCGAGCTGGTAGGGGACCGATGAACATCTCCGATCCGATTGCGGACATGCTGACGCGCGTTCGGAACGCGTCGCGCGCGCGCCACACGGAAGTGATCGTGCCCGCGTCGCGAACGAAGCGCGAGATCGCCCGCATCCTCGTGAACGAGGGCTTCATCGCCGACGTTCGCGAGGAGCAGGAGGGCCCGGCCCTCATGCTGCGCCTCACCCTCAAATACGTCGACGGCAAGGTGCCGGTCGTCTCCGGGCTGAAGCGGATCAGCAAGCCCGGGCTCCGCGTCTACGCGCGGAAGACCGACATCCCGCGGGTCCTCGGTGGCCTCGGCATCGTCATCGTCAGCACCAGCCAGGGGATCATGACCGGCGCGCAGGCCCGCAAGGCCGAGCTCGGCGGCGAAGTCCTCGCGTACGTCTGGTAGGCGGGACGCATGTCACGTATCGGTCGCCTCCCCATCGCCGTCCCGTCGGGTGTCGACGTGACGATCGAGGGACGAAAAGTCACGGTCAAGGGGCCCAAGGGCGAACTGAGCCGCGAGCTTCATCCCGACATGAAGGTCAGCCGCGAGGATGACCAGATCGTCGTCACCCGGCCGACGGAGCAGAAGACCCACAAGCAGCTCCACGGCCTGACGCGAACGCTCGTCAACAACATGGTCGTCGGCGTCACCGATGGCTACCGCAAGGGCCTCGAGATCACCGGCGTCGGCTACCGCGCCGTCAAGGTCGGCGAGAAGCTCCAGCTGAGCCTCGGCTACAGCCACCAGATCGAGATCGATCCGCCGCAAGGGCATCACGTTCGAGCTCGAGAACCCGACCCGCCTCGCGGTCGTCGGGATCGACAAGGAGCTCGTCGGCGAGATCGCCGCAAAGGTCCGCTCGACCCGCAAGCCCGAGCCGTACAAGGGCAAGGGCGTTCGCTACGCCGGCGAGCAGATCCGTCGAAAGGCCGGCAAGGCCGGCAAGATCGGCGGCAAGAAGTAGTGCAGGCAATCGCCAAGATGGCGAGACATGGCAAGGCGGCGCCGAGCACCCGAAGCGAGCGCACTCAAACGTGCGTGAGTGAGGGGCGGAGGCGCCAACGCAGCCATGACTTGCCAGCGAAGGCGACGTGAGAGTGAAGGAATCAACGGTATGACGCAGGTCGCCAGCCGCGGCGCCGCACGACGCAAGCGCCACGACCGGATCCGCCTCCACCTGGAGGGGACCGAGTCGCGGCCGCGCCTTGCGGTCTTCCGCAGCAACAACCACATCTACGCGCAGGTCATCGACGACGCCTCAGGGCGCACGTTGGCGACCGCCTCGACGGTCGAGAAGGAGCTCCGCGGCTCCAAGGAGACCAAGACCCAGGAGGCTGCGTCCGTCGGCAAGCTCGTTGCCGAGCGGGCCAAGTCCGCGGGGGTCGAACGCGTCGTTTTCGATCGAGCCGGGTTCCGGTACCACGGGCGGATCAAGTCGCTCGCCGATGCCGCCCGTGAAGCCGGCCTCGACTTCTGATCGGAAGGAGCACCAGTGGCCAGGATTGACCCGAACAAGCTCGCGCTCGAGGAGCGCGTCGTCCAGATCAACCGCGTCGCCAAGGTCGTCAAGGGCGGCCGGCGCTTCAGCTTCAGCGCGATCGTCGTCGTCGGCGACGGCGCCGGCCACGTCGGTGCCGGGCTGGGCAAGGCCGGCGAGGTCCCCGAGGCGATCCGCAAGGGCGTCGAGGATGCCAAGAAGAACCTCATCCGCATCCCGATGGTCGGGACGACGATCCCCCACGAGGTGAACGTCCAGTACTCGGCCAGCAAGGTCATGCTGAAGCCCGCCTCGCAGGGAACCGGCGTCATCGCCGGCGGCTCTGTCCGGGCTGTTGTCGAGGCCGCCGGGATCCGCGACATCCTGGCCAAGATCTACGGCTCGACGAACCCGGTCAACGTGACCCGGGCGACGATCGAGGCCCTCCGCAGCCTGCACTCAGCCGAGGAGCTCGGTGCGCGCCGCGGCGTCAAGCTCGTCAGCCGGATCTCCGGCCAGCCGGGCGGTGGCGGGGAGTTGGTCGATGCCCGGTAAGCTTCGCGTCACCCAGATCAAGAGCACGATCAGTCACATCGCCCGGAATCGGGCGACGGTCCGGGCGCTCGGCCTGAAGCGGATCGGCCACACCGTCGAGGTCGCCGACAACCCCGCGACCCGGGGCATGGTCCGCCAGGTCCGCTTCCTCGTGACCGTCGAGGAGGTTCCCGGAACGGGCAAGGGAGCGACCGCGGCGGGAGCTGCCGCGGCGCGAGCTGCCGCGGCACCCTCCGAGGCCCGAGGCGACGCTCCCGCTAGCCATCGGTCCGAGGAGAAGGAATGAAACTCCACGACCTCCGGCCCCCGGCCGGATCACATACGGCCCGGACACGGGTCGGACGCGGCATCGCCGCGGGCAAGGGCAAGACGGCCGGCCGCGGCACGAAGGGCCAGAAGGCTCGCGCCGGCGGCTCGATCCCGCCGTGGTTCGAGGGCGGCCAGACGCCGCTCCACATGCGGATCCCGAAGCTTCGTGGCTTCAAGAATCCATTCAAGACCGACTACGAGGTCGTGAACGTCGGCGACATCGGCGTCCTGGCCGAACGCGGCGCGTTCGAAGGCGGCGAGCCCGAAGGCCTGAAGTCGAAGTCCGGCAAGGGCGCTCCGCCGACCGTCAACCAGGACATCCTGCGCGCCGTCGGGCTCGTCCGGACCCTCAAGAAGCCGCTCAAGATCCTCGGCGCCGGTGACCTGTCGGCGCCGCTCTTCGTCGTCGCCGACGCGTTCACGAAGTCGGCGATCACCAAGATCGAGGCCGCCGGCGGGACGGTTTCCGTCCTCGAGGTTCCGGCCGAGACGACGGCCGCGATCGGTGTCGGCGAGGAGGGCGGCAAGCCCGCCCGCGAGCCGCGAACGGCGGCCGGCCGAGCCGCAGCCAGCCGGAAGGTCGATGCCCGGGCCGCTCGGGATACGGTCGCAGCCGAGGCTGCGGCCGAGGCCGCCGCGGTCAGCGAGGCGAAGGCCGCCAAGCCGGCCAAGGCCTCGAAGTCAAAGGCAGCCGCCACGGACGCCGAGGCGACCGACGACGCTCCGAGCGGCGCCGACGCCCCGGACGCGACCACCGACACAGCAGTCGCCGAGCCGGCGGAGGCCGTCGAGGCGGCGCCCGAATCCGACGAGTCCGCGAGTCCCCTCGAGGCCGCCGACGCGACGGCCGACACGGATGCTCCAGCAGGCGACATCGCCACCGAAACCGACGCAGCCGAAGACGGCGAGAACGCGTAACCCGTGTTCGAATCGCTGCTGAACGCCTTCCGCGCGCCCGACATCCGGCGGCGGATCTTCTACGTCCTCGCGATCCTCATCGTCTTCCGGTTCCTGGCCCACGTGCCGGTGCCGGGCGTCGATCGCGAGCAGCTGGATCAGTTCTTCGCCGGCACCGCACTGCTCGGCGTGCTTGACCTGATCTCCGGCGGCGGCCTGTCGAGCTTCTCGATCGTGGCCCTGGGCGTGAACCCGTACATCAACGCCTCGATCATCATGCAGCTGATGACGGGCGTCATCCCCTCGCTCCAGGCGCTCAGCCGCGAAGGTGAGTACGGCCGCAACAAGATCAACCAGTACACCCGCTACCTGTCGGTGCCGATGGCGATCCTGCAGTCGTACGGCTTCCTGGCCTTGCTGAACTCGCAGGGGATTCTCTCGTCGGGTTTCGACCTGGCGAACGGCGCCACGTTGACCCAGATCGCCACGCTGACCGCGGGCTCCATCGCCCTGATGTGGCTCGGTGAGCTCATCACGGAACGCGGCATCGGCAACGGCATCAGCTTCATCATCTTCGCCGGCATCGTGAGCCGGGCGCCGGGTGCGATCGCCAGCTTCGTCCAGACGCCGAATCCGGCCCTCATCATCGGCTTCGCGATCCTCGCGATCGTATCGGTGGCCGTGATCATCTACATCCAGGAGGGCCAGCGGCGGATCCCGATCCAGTACGCGAGCCGCGTTCGCGGCCGGCGGATGTACCAGGGCGGCCAGACGTTCCTGCCGCTCCGGGTCAACCAGGCCGGCGTCATCCCGATCATCTTCGCGATCAGCATCCTGCTCTTCCCCCAGCAGATCGCCTCGTACTTCACGAACGCCGAGGTCGAGATCGTGGCGAGCGCCGCCAGGGCGATCGTCAGCTTCTTCAACCCCCAGTCGATCATCTACGTCGTGCTGTACTTCCTGCTCGATCGTCGGGTTCACGTACTTCTACACGGCGTTCACGTTCAAGCCGGACGAGACGGCAGAGCAGCTCCGAAAGAACGGCGGCTTCATCCCCGGCATCCGCCCGGGTCGTCCGACGGCCGACTATCTCGCCCGGGTCGTGACCCGGATCACGCTCGCCGGCGCGCTGTTCCTGGGGATCATCGCCACGGCCCCGACCGTCGTCGGGCTGTTCGTGCCGTCGCTGTCGTCGATCGCTCTCGGTGGCACCGGCCTCCTCATCGTGGTCAGCGTGGTCGTCGAGACGATGAAGCAGATCGAAGCGCAGCTCCTGATGCGCAACTACGAAGGCTTCATCGGTGAAGTTCGGACCGCGGGTGCTAGTTCGCTATGACCGTGGTCGTTCTTCTGGGGGCCCCGGGTGCCGGCAAGGGGACGCAGGCACCAATCCTCGCGGAGACGCTTGGGGTTCCGATCCTGGCTTCGGGCGACCTCCTCCGAGCGGCCGTCGCCGCGAACACGCCACTCGGTCGCGAGGCGGGCCGCTACATGGGCCGCGGTCAACTCGTCCCGGACGACACCATCGTCCGCGTCTTCCTGGATCGGCTGGACGAGCCCGACGCCCGGGCCGGGGCGGTGCTTGACGGGTTCCCTCAGGACGGTCGTTCAGGCGGAGGCCCTCGACCGCGCTCTCGAAGGACGCCGGCCGTCGGGTCGACCGGGCGGTCTTCATCGAGGTGGAGCCCGAAGACCTCGTTCGGCGCATGTCCAATCGCCGGATCTGCACGGCGAACGGCCACGTCTACAACCTCGCATCGAACCCGCCCGCCGTTCCAGGTCGCTGCGACCTTGACGGCTCGGAGCTGGTTCAGCGCCCCGACGACGACGAGAACACCGTTCGGGCGCGGATGAAGGAGCAGATCCCACCGCTCCTCGAGGTCGTCGATCACTACCGCAGGGCCGGCGTCCTCCAGACCGTCGACGGGCGGGAGCCGATCTCGGCTGTCAGCGAGCGCCTCCTTCGCGCCCTCGAGACCAAGCCGGGCCAACAGGTTTCCGCCTAGCCATGGTCACCCGCAAGTCGCGCAAGGAGATCGACAAGATGCGCCAGGCCGGCCGGATCGTGGCCGAGGTCCTCGCGCTCGTCGAAGGCGAGCTCAAGCCGGGCGTGACGACGGGTCATCTGGATCGGCTGGCCGAGAAGCACATCCGGGCAGCAGGCGCCGTGCCGTCGTTCAAGGGCTACGGCCACCGGAGCAACCCGTTTCCGGCGAGCCTGTGCATCTCGATCGACAACGAGGTCGTCCACGGCATTCCCGGCGACCGAGTCGTCCGCGACGGCCAGATCGTGTCGGTCGACGCGGGGGCGATCTTCGAGGGCTGGCACGGCGACGGGGCGCGAACGTTCGTGGTCGGAAAGTCCGCGCCGGAGGTCGATTCGCTCGTCGAGGCAACCCGCCTGGCGATGATGGCCGGCATCGCTGCGGCCGTGCCGGGTGGCCACCTCGGCGACATCTCGGCCGCAATCGAGGACGTCGCGAAACCGCACGGCTACGGGATCGTCCGCCAGTTCGTCGGGCACGGGATCGGGACCGAGATGCACCAGGAGCCCCAGGTGCCGAACTACCGAACCGGCGTCCGCGGCATGAAGCTCGCGCCGGGCATCTGCCTCGCCATCGAGCCGATGCTCACGCTCGGCAGCCACGAAGTCGAGGTCAAACCGGACGGTTGGACGGTCGTCACGAGCGACGGCTCGCTAGCGGCCCATTTCGAGCACACGATCGCCGTAACGGAAAACGGCCCGGAAATCCTGACCAGTGTCTAGCTCCGCGAGCGGCCGCGCTTGCCGCGTTCGGCTCAATTTGATACTCTACGCGTTCGTGTGTCGGCCCCCGTGGGCCGGCACTCATCGTGAGAAAGGGAACACCAAGGCCTGTGGCTAAGAAGGACGCGATCGAAGTGGAAGGGACGGTCATCGAACCACTCCCGAACACGATGTTCGCCGTCGAACTGGAGAATGGCCACAAGGTTCTTGCCCACATCAGCGGCAAACTCCGGATGAACTTCATTCGGATCCTGCCCGGTGATCGTGTCCGGGTCGAATTGTCCCCGTACGACCTGACCCGGGGCCGCATCACGTACCGCCTCAAATAACCCCAGGACACCGTCCGCCACAACACCCACGAGTCGAGGATCCGTTGAAAGTCAGAGCCTCCGTCAAGGCGCGCTGCGACAACTGCAAAGTCATCCGCCGTCACGGCACCGTGATGGTCATCTGTCCCAACCCTAAGCACAAGCAGCGGCAGGGGTAACCGATGGCACGCATCGCCGGCGTAGACATCCCCCGCGAGAAGCGGGTCGAAATCGCTCTCACCTACATCTTCGGGATCGGCCTGCCGACCTCGCAGAAGATCCTCAGCCAGACGAACGTCAACCCGGACACGCGGGTGCGCGACCTGACCGAAGAGCAGGTCAACCGCCTCCGTGAGCTCATCGATCGGCGCTACAAGGTCGAGGGCGATCTCCGCCGTGAGGTTGCGCTCAACATCAAGCGCCTGATCGAAATCGGCTCGTACCGCGGGATGCGCCATCGGCGCAACCTGCCGGCGCGCGGCCAGCGGACGAAGACCAACGCACGCCAGCGGCGCGGACCGAAGAAGACGGTCGGCGTGCGGCGCAAGAAGTAGACGAGGCGACAACACGTATGGCCGAGCGCAAGCGGGCGGTTAAGCAACGCCGCCGCGAACGGAAGAACGTTCCGCAGGGGCACGTTCACATCCAGGCGACGTTCAACAACACGATCATCACGATCACCGACCTGACGGGCGCGGTCATCAGCTGGGGCTCTGCCGGCGTGGCCGGCTTCAAGGGCTCCCGCAAGAGCACGCCCTACGCCGCCGCGCTGTCCGCCGAAGGCGCCGCCAAGCGCGCGATGGAGCACGGCATGCGCCAGGTCGAGGTCCTCGTCAAGGGCCCCGGCGCCGGCCGCGAGCAGGCGATCCGCTCGCTCCAGGCCGCCGGCCTCGAGGTGACCGCGATCACCGACATCACCCCAATCCCTCACAACGGCTGCCGCGCCCCCAAGCGGCGCCGGGTCTGAGCAGAGACAGGAACCAATGGCCCGATACACCGAATCCGTCTGCCGCCTCTGCCGCCGGGAGGGCGCCAAGCTCTTCCTGAAGGGGACGCGCTGCTACACGAAGAAGTGCGCCTTCGAGCGACGCCCGTCGCCCCCCGGCCAGCATGGCGTCCGCCGCCGCAAGGTCGGCGAGTACGGGCTCCAGCTCCGGGAGAAGCAGAAGGTCCGCCGCGTGTACGGCGTTCTCGAGCGCCAGTTCCGGAACTACTTCATCGACGCCGAGAATCGGCCGGGCGTCACCGGTGAGAGCCTCCTCCGGCACCTCGAGCTCCGGCTCGACAACGTCGCCTACCGGATGGGCTTCGCCACGTCGCGGGCGCAGGCCCGCCAGCTCGTGAACCACGGCCACTTCGCGGTCAACGGCCGCCCGACCAACATCGCGTCGTACCAGCTCCGCCAGGGCGACAAGGTGGAGGTCCGCGAGTCGCATCGCGGCCGTGAGCCCTTCAAGATCGCCAAGGAGACCCTCCGCTCGCACCAGGCGCCGGAGTGGCTCTCCATCGATGCCGCCAACCTGGCTGGGACGGTCGTTGACCTGCCCCGCCGCGACCAGATGCCGCTCGACCTCAACGAGCAGCTCGTGGTCGAGTACTACTCGAGGTAAGCCCTGCTCATGATCGAACTCGAGAACCCGCAGATCGAGCCCGTCGAAGAAGTCGGGACGTACGCCAAGTACGAGGCCGGACCGCTTCAGGCCGGCTATGGCGTCACGCTCGGCAACGCTCTTCGTCGCGTGATGCTGTCGTCGCTCGACGGCGCCGCGGTCACGAGCATCCAGATCCGCGACATCTACCAGGAGTTCTCGACGATCCCGGGCGTCAAGGAAGACGTCACGCAGATCGTCCTGAACGTGAAGAAGCTTCGGCTCAAGAGCTTCGCGACCCACCCCGTCCAGCTCCGGCTCATCAAGAGCGGCGCCGGCGCGGTCACCGCCGCTGACATCGCCGAGTCGGCCGATGTCGAGATCGTCAACCCGGACCTCGTCCTCATGACCCTCGACACCGACGACGTGACGATCGAGATGGACCTGACCGTCGAGCGCGGCGTCGGCTATCTCGGCGCGGAGCGGGCAGAGGCGCTGCCGATCGGCGTTATCGCGATCGACGCGATCTTCACGCCGGTTCGCAAGGTCAACTACTGGGTCGAGAGCATGCGCGTCGGTCAGATGACCAACTACGACAAGCTCACGATCGAGATCGAGACCGACGGGACGATCTCGCCCGAGGAGGCCCTCAGCCACTCGGCGGAGATCCTCGTCAACCAGTTCCGGCCGTTCGTCTCGATCGGCATGGCCGCCGTTCCCGGCGATCAGGCAGTCAGCGGCGTCGCCCAGCTTCCCCCGAACATGCTCGACATGCCGATCGAGGAGCTGGACCTGCCGATGCGGGCCTACAACTCGCTCAAGCGCAACAACATCGTCAAGGTCGGCCAGCTGCTGCAGCTGAAGGACGACGATCTCCTCCGGATGCGCAACTTCGGCAAGAAGTCGCTCGACGAGATGAAGGAGCGCCTCCGGATGCGCGGCTTCATCGTCCCCGAGACGGAGTCCGACGGCCTCGAGGATGGCCTCGAAGACGAAGTGTTCGACGACGAGGCGGAGTCCTGACGTGGCCCACCGGATCGGCGGCCGGAAGCTCAGTCGCAAGCGGGGGCCGCGGCTGGCGCTGTACAAGAACCTGACGGTCTCCGTCCTGCGCTATGAGCGCGTCCAGACGACCGAGGCGAAGGCCAAGGAGATCAGCGGCCGCGTCGAGCGGATGATCACGATCGCCAAGAAGGGCGATCTCGCGGCACGCCGCGCGGTCGTCGCCGCCTTTCCGAATGAACCGCTCGTCGTCAACAAGCTCTTCGACGAGATCGCACCCAAGTACGCCGATCGGAATTCCGGTTTCACCCGGATCGTCAAGATCGGACTCCGACGAGGCGACGCCGCCCCGATCGTGCAAATCGAATTGGTCTAGACCACACCATGGCGCCCGAGAGGACGCCCCCGAACGGACCGGCTCGCCGGTTCCGGGCTCGGGTTGAATACGACGGCACGGACTTCTTCGGGTTCCAGGCCCAGCCTGGCGTCCGGACGGTCCAGGGGGAACTCGAGGCCGCGCTGGCTCGCCTCAGCAATGGGGAGCGCCGAGCGGTCGACGGGGCCGGACGCACCGACGCAGGGGTGCACGCGCTGGGGCAGGTGATCGGTTTCACCTACGCCGGCCGGCTCGCTGCGGAGGAGCTGGGACGGGCGCTCGATGCGCTCCTTCCGGCGGACGTCGCAATCCGCGATCTGCGGAGGGCGCCGGCGGCGTTCCACCCTCGCTACGCGGCGCGGTACAGGGAGTACCGCTACACCGTCTGGAACGGGCCGCGAAGCCCGCTTCACGAGCGCACTGCGCTCTGGGTGCGGGACCCACTCGATGCCGCCGCGATGGCGCGGGCCGGGTCGGTCCTCGAGGGCCGGCACGACTTCACCGCCTTCGGGGCGACCGACCGGGGCCCGGTTCGGACCGTTCACGCGGTCCGGGTCAGGCGGGAAGGCTCGCTCGTGACGATCGACGTCCGGGCCGACGCGTTCCTGCGTGGCATGGTCCGCCGGATCGTGGCCGTCCTCCTGGAGGTCGGTCGCGGAAAGATGAATGAGACAGCGGTCCGAGCGGCACTCGCCGATCGGACACCGGCTCTCGGAGGAGCGTCAGCTCCGGCCAAGGGCCTCTGTCTCCGGCGAGTCGTCCTCGGACGGCGACCCGGGGACGCATATGGAGACGACTGAACAACGATGAGCGCGAAGACCTACGCGGTCCGTGAGAGCGAGATCGAGCGACGCTGGTACGTCGTGGACGCCGCCGATGAGACACTCGGCCGCCTCGCGTCGCGAATCGCGCGCGTCCTCGAGGGCAAGCACAAGCCGACCTACGCCCCGAACCTCGACTCCGGCGACCACGTGATCGTCCTCAACGCTTCGCGGATCGCCGTCACTCGCGACAAGCGCGAGTCGAAGATCTACATCCGCCACAGCGGCTATCCCGGCGGCTTCAAGGAGGAGACGCTCGGTCACCTCCTCGAGCGGCGACCCGAAGAGGTCATCCGCCGGGCAGTCAAGGGCATGCTTCCCCGAACGAAGCTCGGCGCCCAGCAGCTTCGCAAGCTCAAGATCTACGCGGGTACGGACCATCCGCATCAGGCCCAGCGGCCTGAGCCGTTCGCCTGACGAGGAGCCAACGAATGATCAGCCCAGCGTTCTTCTCCGGGACGGGCCGTCGCAAGACGGCGATCGCCCGCGTCCGGCTTCTGCCCGGCGAGGGTGAGATCGTCGTCAACGGTCGAAGCCTCGAGGAGCATTTCGGCAACGCCATCAACGAGTCCGACGTGCGGATGCCCTTCCGCGTCACCGGGACCGAAGGCACCTTCAACGCGATGGTCAAGGTCGAGGGCGGCGGCGTCAACGGCCAGGCCGGCGCCATTCGCCACGGGATCGCTCGCGCCCTGCTCGAGGTCGACGACCTCGCGAACCGGCTGCCACTCCGCCAGGCGGGACTCCTGACCCGCGATCCGCGGATGAAGGAGCGCAAGAAGCCGGGGCTCAAGCGAGCCCGGAAAGCGCCGCAGTACACCAAGCGCTAGCGGTAGCGACGGACGCGGTCACGCCGCGGCGCATCGCCCTACGGAACGATGTCGATCGAGTCGAGGATCGAGCGGAGCTCGGCGATGTCGCCTTCGGACGATCCGGGCGACGTGAACGTCCCGATCATCACGCGCGTGCCATCAACGTCCAGCAGCCAGATCTCCTCGGACTGGCCGGGATGGCTGTAGGCGTGGTTGGCGAACGACAGCGGCTTGCCGATATAGCTCCAAAGCTCTCCGTCCGTGCAGTCGGTGAACTCGGTGTCCTCTCCGGAGCCGCCGAGCTCGAGGTCAGGAACCGTCAGCTGCAGGTGTTTGCCAGTGAAGCAGTCGACCGTGACGTCGCTCGGCGGCTTGGTGAGGACGAACGGCGACAGGCCGGCGAGCGCCGTCGCCATGTCATCGACGGTCGGTCCGACCGGCGGATCGGCGGCGACATGCCCGGTGCAGCCGTCCTGGACCACATTGGTCACGTTCAAGATGCCGAAGCCGACGACCGAATTTGGCGGGTCCGTCTCAAGCCCCAGCTTGAATCCTCCGAACCAGCTCATCCAGCCTTCCGTGGGGATCGTGTAGAAGACCTGGATGTCCGTCTCAACGGGTTCGACGAAGTAGGTCTCTACCTCGAGCGGTGAGAAGGGCGGAACATCCATGACGTTCGCCGGGTAGGTCGGGGCAGGCACAGCCGTCGGGCTCGGCCTGGGCGTGGCCTTCGGAGGCGCCGTGACGCCGGGGGTTGTGGCCGGCAACGAGGGCGACAACGGCGCCGATGTCGAGGCTCCGCCCGTGCCGCACGCCGTCAGCATCAGGCCGAGCGCAAGCGCGACCAGGGTGCGGATGCGCGATGTCATGGTGACCTCCCGTGCACGTGAGGTGGATCAGGAATTCGTCTGGTGCGCGATCAGGGCTCGGCCGAGCCGACCCAGAGGTGTGGGATGTATCCCTCTCCCTCTCCCCAATACCCGGACCGCGTGAGGTAGACGACGGACCGATCGCCAACGGCGATGCTCGGGCCCAGGTTGTAGTCGCTATCCGGCTCCATCGCGGCAGGGATCGGCTGGATCTTCGAGTCGACGCCGTCCCGGGTGACGAGGATCTCCAAGCTGTCCCGCCGGATGGACACGAGGCCCAGCGGTCCAGTGGCGATCGGCGTGAACGTTGGGTCTCTGGGCTCTGCTTGTGTCGGGAAGTCGGCGGCCATCGGCAGCTCGCTGTAGCCCTGCGAGGTCCAGAGGCGAAAATGCCCGACCCCGTCTGTCAAGAGCGCGCCGCCATTCCAGGGCACCAGGCGGTTCCATGACTCCGGTTCGGCGTCCGGATGGCCGAGGTTGCGCCAGGCCAGACCGTCGGCCGAGTGCCACATCGAGCTGCAGCCGTCCGGCAGGGTGCACGTGCCCTCGTCGGCCCTGGCGATGAAGCCGTCCGACACGCCGACCACCTCGCCAAAGGCGATCGGGGTCGCGGTCCACTCGATGCCATCCGGACTGAACCACGCGAAGTTCTCCGTGGATTCCTCATCACCGACGTGGTTCTGGGCCACGAAGCCGGCCGGCCCAAGGCCCATCGACCAGATACGCCCCTCGAAGGGTGTCGTCACGATGGGCGGGGCCGGTGGCTGGACGATCCGCAGCACATCGCGTGCGGTGATCGGGGGCTTGTTCGTGTAGTCGCGCCCGTCCTGAGGGTTCGACCACCCGACGATCTGGTCCTCCCATGTCACGAGCGACGCCCGTTCCTTGAGGAGTTCGGCGTAGCCGGGGTCGGGAGCACCGGGCTGGAGGACGTCCCAGGTCATGCCATCGGTGGATGTCTGGACGGCGCCCGAGCTGTCGATCAGTACGAAATGGTCGTCCAGCCAGGCGACCTGCCCGGAGCCCGCCTCGAGGTCGACCTCGGTCCACGTCAGGTCGAGGCTCGGGACCTCGGCCGTTGGCGTAGGAGTGACGGTCACGACGGCGGGATGGGTGGGGCGGGGGCTTGCGGCCGGCGTGGCGCTCGGGGCGGTGACGTCGGGCCTGCTTCGCTGGGACAAGAGCGCGCCGCCTACCACGAGCAAGCCGACCACGGCCGCCGTGCTGATTGCGGCTCTGAACGTGGATCGGGTCCTCCACGGGCCGAGTCCGGCCCGCTGACTGGTTCGATGGACCTCGTCCAGGACGGCATCGACGACCCGATCCGGGAGGACCTCCATCCCGCCTGCAAGGTAGGCGGTGAGGAGTGCTTCCGGATCTCGCGGCTTCGTCATGCCAGTTGCTCCTGATCGCGGATGGGCGTTCGGGCGTCCGCTTCGAGCGCCGCCCTGATCGCCCCGATTGCGTACGAGAGTCGGGACTTCGCGGTCCCGAGCGGAATGCCGAGGTGATCAGCGACCTCGGGCACGGTCAGCCCGAGGGCGTAGCGGAAGACGAGAACCGCGCGCTGGTCCGGCGGAAGTCGTCGGAAGCCGCGGTCCAGCTGGTCGCGGTGGTGGACCGTCAGGAACTCGTCGGCGGCCGCAGGAACGTCCGTCTCGAGCAGTACGACATCAGCGGCGAAGTGCCGGCCGCGCCGGGCCTCGGCGTAGCAGGCGTTGACGAGGATCCGATGGAGCCACGCCTCGAACCGATCGAGGTCGCGCAGGGCGGGAAGTTCCCGCCACACCTGGACGAGGGCCACCTGGACCGCGTCCTCGGCGAGGTTGGCGTCGCGCAAGATCCGATGGGCGATGAAGATGCAGCGATCGCCCACCTCGCGAACAAGGGCGCCGAAGGCCTCCTCGTCGCCCTGTCTCGCCTGGTCCACGATCGCTCGCAGCATTCGCTGCCCCCTGGTTGTCGGTGCCGGATTGGCGCCGTCACCGAGCATGAGTCTGGAGGTCGTGGCAATCGTTCGATATCGACGGGACCGACGGCGGGTCTCGTGCGTGGGCGTAGGCCGCTAGAGTGAACGCGTGAATGTGGCCACCGATCCGGCGTCGCTGCGAGGTCGCGACCTTCTCTCCGTCGCCGACTTGAGTCGCGCCGAGGTCCTGCGCCTCTTCGATCGGGCAGCGGAGCTCAAGGCGGAGTTCCTCGCGACGCGGCGGCATGCTGCGCCGGCGCTCGTCGGGCGCACGCTTGCGATGCTGTTCCAGCGCCCCAGCCTTCGCACCCGGGTGACGTTCGAGGCAGGCATGAACCAGCTCGGTGGGCACGCGATCTACCTGACCGAGGACGTCGTGATGGGCGCCCGGGAGAGTGTTCGCGACGTCGCCCGGAACCTCGAGCGGTTCGTCGATGCAATCGTCGCCCGGACCGGGCCCCACGCGGTCGTCGTTGAGCTCGCAGCGCAGGCTTCGATCCCGGTGATCAACGGGCTGACGCTACGGGAACATCCGTGCCAGGGGCTCGCCGACATCTTCACGCTCCGCGAGCGGTTCGGCCGCCTCGACGGCGTGGTCCTCGCCTTCGTCGGCGATGGCAACAACGTCTACCACTCGCTCGCGCTGCTGGGTGCGTCGCTGGGGATGGAGATCCGCCTCGCCCATCCGCCCGGATACGAGCCGAACCCGGCGATCGTCGAACGCGCCCGCAAGCTCGCGGCGGCGGCCGGCGGCTGGCTGGTCTTCAGCAATGATCCTGCGGAGACCGTTCGCGGCGCAGCGGTCGTCTACACGGACGCATGGACCTCGATGGGTCAGGAGGCCGAGGCGGAGGAACGGCGCGACGCCTTCGCGCCATACCGCGTCGATGCCGCGCTGCTGGAGGCCGCGGGTCCGGACGCGGTGGCAATGCATTGCCTGCCGGCGCATCGCGGCGAGGAGATCACCTCCGAGGTCATGGATGGCCCGCGAAGCATCATCTGGGAGCAATCCGAGAACAGGCTCCACGTCCAGAAGGCGCTGCTCGTCGAGGTGCTGGGTGAGTGATCGCAAGCGCCGCCAGGCGCAGGCGCGCCAAGCATCGTCGTCCCTGTACGAGCGCTACAAGGACGCACTTCGGCGAGGGCACGTCGCCGCGCTCCGCGGCCGGCTCGAGCCCGCGATCGACGCGTACGGCGAAGCCGCTTCCATCGCGACCGACCGCGCCCTTCCTCACGCCGCAATCGGCGGAATCCTCGTCCGAATGGGCCGCATTCCGGAGGCGCTCGAGTCGTTCGATCGGGCGCTGGCGCTCGCCGCTCGCGACGAAACCGCCCTTCGCGGCCGCGCGGAGGCGCTCCGCAGTCTCGGCCGCCGAACTGAAGCCGCGGACACGCTCGACCGGCTGGCCGGGGTGCTCGAGGGCGCTGGTCGGTTACCGGACGCGTGCGACGCTGCTCGTCGGGCGCTCGAGCTTGCCGAGTCGAAGGAGCGTCGGCGGTACGTCGAGTCGCTGGCCGAGCGGCTGCGCGGAATGGACGGCGACGAGGCTGCCCAGCGGGCCCTTGCCCAGGTCCTCCGGTTCCTGGAGCCACCTGTCGCCGTGGAGGAGAGCCGTCGAGCAGGCCCAGGTCGAGGAGCCGGAGCCGGAAGCCGTGCCCGAGCCCGAACCGGAGCCCGAACCCGAACCGGCGCCGGAGGCCGAGCCCGAGCCCGAACCCGAGCCGGAGCCCGAACCGGAGCCCGAACCGGAGCCCGAACCGATACCGGATGGCGCCGTCCTGGCCGCCGCCGCCGAGATCGCCCTCGATGCCGGGGACGTCGCCGCAGCGCGAGAAGGCCTGCTTGCCGCGGCTGCGGCCTATCGGAGCACGGGCCGACCGTACGCCGCGATCGATGCCTGCTATCTCGCTCTCGCGGTGGCGCCGGCCGACGCCGATCTGCACCTGATGCTCGCGGAGCTCTACCTCGAGTCCGGCTGGCGCGCGACCGCCGTCGACAAGCTGCTGCTTCTCGGTCGCCTCGCCGAGCTCGACGAGGACCCCGGCACCCGCGATCGCTTGTGCGTGATCGTTAGAGACCGGTTGGCGGACGAGCCACGGCTAGCTGAACTTTGCGCCTGAGGCTGAGGCATCGGGTCTGGAACGGCCCCGATGCTACACTCACGAGAAGATGCCGCAGCTCCTCGAATCGATCATCGAGCAGATCCGGTGGAACTCGCTGGTCGACATCGCGATCGTCGCGGTCCTCATCTACTGGCTCTTCAGCCTGATCCGCGGAACCCGTGCCGTCAGCCTGGTCATCGGCGTCACCGTGCTGTTCGCTGTCTACGCTGCTGCCCGCTTCTTCGAGCTGCAACTGCTGACCCAGATCCTGCAGGCCGGGGCCGTGGTCGGGCTGTTCGCCCTGGTCGTCGTCTTCCAGCCTGAGCTGCGCCGCGCACTCGAGCGCATCGGCCGGGTCGGGTCGTTCAACTGGCTCTTCTCGCCGGCCGAGCGGCGGGCCGTCGAGCATGTCGCCGACGAGGTCGCCCACGCGGCCGCCCTGATGTCGGCCGACGGCCACGGCGCGCTCATCGTGCTGGAGCGGGAGACGGGCCTCGAGGAGGTGGCCGAGACCGGCGTCATGATCCACGCGGACGTCTCGTCGGACCTCATCCGGACGATCTTCGCGCCGAAGGCGCCGCTCCACGACGGGGCGGTCATCATCCGCGAGGAGATGCTCCTCGCCGCCGGGGCGCTCCTGCCGCTGGCGGAGATGACCGTTCACACGGAACGGTTCGGGACCCGCCACCGGGCGGCCCTCGGCATCACCGAGCAGACCGACGCCGTCGTCGTCGTAGTGTCGGAGGAAAACGGCCAGGTCAGCATCGTGGAGCGGGCGCGGATCGTTCGCAACCTGAACGAGCAGCAGCTCGCCCGCGCGATCCGCTCGCTTCTCGCGCCAACGGATGGCCGGGGACCGTTCGGCCGGCACCTCACGACCGGTGAGCCTGCCCCGGGCGGACGGGCGCCCCGCCTGACCGACCTGTCGCGGTTGGTCGGCCGTGGCCGCTCCCGATCCGCCGCCGCCCCGATCCGTCCCGAGGACGATGGCGCGTCCCCCGCGCCCGCACGGGTCCAGCGGTGAAGCGAGTCACCCGCCTCCTCTTCCACAACTGGCCCCTGAAGCTCGCGGCGGTGCTACTCGCGACGATGCTGTACGCCGGTTTCGTCGTCTCGCAATCCGTCCAGGAGTTCACCAGCGGCGTCCAGATCACGCCGCTCAACGTGCCGACGACCGCCCGCCTCAGCGACAACCCGCCGGAAGTGACCCGGATCCGCTACGTCGCGATCGGCGACGCCAGCTCCCGTGCGTCTGCGGACACGTTCCAGGCGACGATCGACCTGGCCAACGTCGATCCCGAAGGCGGGCCGACACCCGTCCCGATCAAGGTCCAATCGGTGGATGCCCAATTCACCGTCGTCGATTACGAGCCGCGTGTGATCACCGTCACCCTCGATCCGCTCAAGGTCCGCAACGGGATCCCGGTCCACGTCATCCAGGGACCGACGCCCGAAGGCCTGGACGTCCGGCCGAGCGTCGTCACGCCGGGCACGGTGTCGATCAGGGGCCCGGCGTCGGTCGTGGACCGCGTCACCGAGGTCCAGGCAACCGTCGTCATCGAGCCGAGCGGCCTGGACGTCGATCGGGACGTCGATCTCATCCCCGTCGACGCCCTCGGCGACCGGGTGACGCCCGTCGACGTCGAGCCTGCCACGGCGCACGTGCGGATCGCCGTGTTCAGCAACCTCAGGAGCCGTCCGCTGCCGGTCACGCCCGTGCTCAGCGGCGCCCCCGCCGGCGGCTATCGCGTCGAGGCGATCACCGTTGATCCATTGCTGGTCTCCGTCGAGGGCGAAGCCGACCAGATCCTCAGCCTGAGCGAGGCGGCCACCGAGCCAATCCAGATCAGCGGGGCGACCCAGGACGTCGTGAAGGACGTGGCGCTGAGCCTGCCCGAGGGCGTCCTGCCGGTCGGCGGCAGCATCACGGTCAGGGTCACGGTCACGATCCGGCCGATTGCCGCAACCCGGTCGTTTGACGCCGCGATCGTGCTGGCGGGCCGACAGGCCGGCCTCGACTACGGGCTGTCGATCACTCACGCCCTCGCGACGATCGGCGGGCCGCTGGCGGACATCGACCGCATCGACGCCGCCGCCTTCACGATTCGGGCCGAGGTCGGTGGTCTGGGGCCCGGGACCCACATCGTGCGGCTCGAAGCCAATCTCCCCGTCGGACTGTCGCTCGTGACGGCGGAACCGGCGACGGTGACGGTCACGATCGCGGTCCCGCCATCGCCGTCGCCATCTCCCTCGGCGTCGCCGTAGCGTGCCGAGACTCTTCGGCACGGATGGAATCCGTGGTGTCGCCAATGTCGATCTGAAGCCGACGCTCGCATACGCGCTCGGGCGGGCGACGGCCCACGAGCTGGCGAGCCCGGGAGCCGCGATCGTCGTCGGCCAGGACACGCGGCGATCCGGGGACATGTTCGTCGCGGCCATCATCGCCGGCGCGACGAGCCTCGGCGTCGACGTCCAGTCGGCGGGCTGCGTGCCGACGCCCGCGCTCGCCTTCCTCGCCGGGACCGGCGAGTTCGCGGCCGGCATCATGGTTTCGGCGTCCCACAACCCGGCCGACGACAACGGGCTGAAGGTCCTCGATCGATCGGGCCTGAAGCTCGACGACGCGATCGAGGACAGGCTCGAGCAGCTCATCTGGCGGACCGAGGAGCTTCGCAGCGTCGGCAACGCCGAGATCGGCCGGGGAGTCGTCGCGCCACACCTCCTCGATCGATACCGCGATCACCGGCTCGCCCTCGCCCGCACGATCCCTGCGACGGGGCTCCGGGTCGTCCTCGACTGCGCGAACGGCTCGGGCGGGATGGTCGGACCCGAGATCCTCGCGGCGACCGGGGCGACGGTCGAGGTCATCCACAACGAGCCCGACGGCGTGAACATCAATGTCAATTCCGGGGCCACGGCGCCGGCCTCGCTCGCCGCGGAGGTCAAGGCTCGCGGCGCGGACGTCGGGTTCGCGCTCGACGGCGACGCGGACCGGCTGATCGCGGTCGACGGGGCGGGCCGCGTTGTCGATGGCGATCAGGCCCTCGGCGTCCTCGCCCTCGACCGCCTCGAGCGCGGGGTGCTCGCCGAGGGCGCCCTCGTCGTGTCGGTTCTCTCGAACGGCGGTCTCCAGTCGGTCGTCGAGGCGGCCGGCGGCCAGGTCATCAGGACGCCCGTCGGCGACAAGTACATCCTCGAGGGCATGCAGGTCAGCCGAGCTGGACTGGGTGGCGAGAAGAGCGGCCACGTGATCATCCTCGAGCACACGACCTCGGGCGACGGGATCGTCACCGGCATGGAGCTGCTCCGGGTGATGACTCGAACCGGCACATCGCTCGCCGACCTCGCAGCGAGGATCCCGCTCCTGCCCCAGCAGCAGCGCGCGGTGAAGGCCCGCCACAAGGACCAGTGGGAGGGCGATCCGGCGCTCCAGCGGGCGATCCGGGACGCTGAGCGGCGGCTCGGCGAGGGTGGCCGGATCCTCGTCCGACCGTCGGGCACGGAACCAGCGCTGCGGGTCATGGTCGAGGGTCCCGACGCGGATCTCGTGACGGAGCTGGCCGACGCAATCGCGACTCTGGCGGGAGAGCGACTAAACTGACGCACCGGCGCCACGGCGCTCGCTGAGCCCGACGGTCGCTTGCCGCGGGAGCGAAAGGACTGACTCGGACACATGTGCGGCATCGTCGGCTACACGGGACCCCGCGAGGCGGGCCCAATTCTCATCGAAGGGCTGAGGCGGCTCGAGTACCGCGGGTATGACTCGGCCGGGATCGCCCTCGTCGATGAGGCCGGCGACCTGTTCGTCGAGAAGCGGGCCGGCAAGCTGGCCAATCTCACCACGGCCATCGCGGACCGGACGCCCCACGCGGCGATCGGGCTCGCCCACACGCGCTGGGCAACCCACGGCCGTCCGAACGACCTGAACGCCCACCCCCACCAGGACTGCACGGGCGACATCACCGTCATCCACAACGGGATCATCGAGAACTTCCGCGAGCTGCGCGACGGCCTCGAGGCGCGCGGCCACACGCTGACCTCGGAGACCGACACGGAGGCGATCGCCCATCTCGTCGAGGAGGCGTACAAGGACAAGGGCGACCTCGCCGACGCAGTGCGAGCCGCCCTCCGGCAGCTCGAGGGTGCCTACGCGCTCGTCGTCATGCACAAGGGCGAGATCAGCCGGCTCGTCGGGGCGCGCCAGGACGTCCCGCTGATCGTGGGCCGGAACGGCGAAGAGAGCTTCATCGCCAGCGACGTGGCGGCGATCCTCGCCCACACCAACCGCATCGTGTTCCTCGAGGAGGGCGACGTCGCCGACGTTCTGCCGAGCGGCGTCGAGGTGACCGACATCCACGGGGTGCGGCGCGAACGGGCGGAGACAATCATCACCTGGACGCCCGAGGCCGCCGAGAAGGGCGGCTACGACCACTTCATGCTCAAGGAGATCCACGAGCAGCCGGAGGCCCTGCGCCAATCGATCGCCGGGCGCGTCCACCGCGACGGGCGGATCCAGGTCGACGAGCTCGACGCGCTGGCGGACACGATCCGGAACGTGGAGCGCGTTGAGCTAATCGCCTGCGGCAGCGCGTACTACGCGTCGCTCGTCGGCGCCGCCGCGATCCAGGACTGGACGGGTCTCCCGGCGCGGGCAACGGTCGGCTCGGAGTTCCGCTACAGCCCGCCGCCGCTCGACGGCAAGACGCTCGTCATCGCAGTCACCCAGTCGGGCGAGACGGCCGACACCATCGCCCCGACGCGCCACGCCCGCGAGCAGGGCAGCCCGATCGTCGCGGTGACGAATACCGTCGGCTCGGCGATCACCCGCGAGGCGGACGCGGTCGTCTTCCTCCAGGCGGGACCCGAGATCGCGGTCGCCGCCTCGAAGACGTTCGTGACCCAGGTGACGACGCTCGTGATCCTCGCGGCCGCGATCGCCAAGATCCGGGGCAAGCTCGGCGTGGAGCAGGAGGAGGAGCTGGCCGCCGCCCTCCACGCCCTCCCGGGAGCCGCCCAGCGGGCCATCGACGCCGCGACCGATGGCGCCGACGCGCTCGCTCGGCGCTACGTGAACTCCCGCGGCTTCATGTTCGTCGGACGCGGCTATACCTATCCCGCGGCCCTCGAGGGAGCGCTCAAGCTCAAGGAGATCAGCTACGTCCACGCCGAGGGCTACGCAGCCGGCGAGCTGAAGCACGGCCCGATCTCGCTCCTCGACGCCGAGTGTCCGCTCGTCGCGGTCGCGACCCGCTCGTCGGTCTACGACAAGCTCATCAGCAACGTCATGGAGGGCCGGGCGCGCGACGCGAAGGTCATCGCCGTCGCGACCGAGGGCGATCCGCAGATCGAGCGGTTCGCCGACGACGTCCGCTTCGTCCCCGACACGCACGAGGCACTCAGCCCGATCCTCGCGGTGATCCCGCTCCAGCTGTTCGCCTACCACATGGCGATCGCCCGGGGCACGGACGTCGACCAGCCCCGCAACCTGGCGAAGTCGGTCACGGTCGAGTAACGCCGTGTCGCCGCTCGACCCTCTCGCTGCGACAACTTCGCCGATGGGGATCGACGTCCCGACCGGCACCACCGAGCTGGGGATCGACATCATCAAGGTCGACCGGATCCGGGCGGCCATCGACAAGTTCGGGGCTCGCTTCTCAGGCCGGGTGCTGACGCGTCCGAGAATCGCTACGTCCGCGGTCGGCCGGAGACGTTCGCCGGCCGATGGGCGGCGAAGGAGGCGGTGAGCAAGGTCCTCGGCCTCGGCGTTCGCGGCATCGGCTGGCGCGACATCGAGATCGAGCGCATGCCGACCGGCCAACCCGCCGTTCGCCTCCACGGGCGTGCGGCTGCGCGCGCCGAGCAGCTCGGCATGGTCCGGATCGCCGTATCCATCACCCACGAGGCGGACTACGCCGTGGCGGTCGCGTTCGGCGTCCGGACCGCGGGCGGGCGCTACGTCTTCCCGGAGGACATCGAGGATCGGCTCGACGATCGGGAGCGACGGCTCCTCGCGCGGATGGATCGGCTGCGGGCACTCCACAACGAATCGGCCCGCCTGGCCGAAACGGGCGACGGCGATGGCTGACCGACCCGTCGGGTTCGGGCGCCGCGAAGCCGGGGCGACCAGCGCGACGCTGGAGCCGCCGGTGCCGGGCGCCGTCACGCTCGACGACGCCGCGGCCTCCGCGCTGCTGCCGGAGCGACCGAAACGTGGCCACAAGGGCGCGTTCGGCAAGGTCCTCGTCGTCGCCGGATCGCTCGACTACGCAGGAGCCGCGCTGCTGGCCTGTCGCGCTGCCGGGCGGGCAGGCGCGGGCCTGGTGACGCTGGCCGTCCCCGAGTCGCTCCAGCCGCTGTTCGCCGCGAAGGTCATCGAGGCCACGACGATGGCCCTCCCCGAGGACGACGTCGAGGAGGTCGACCCGGAGCCGGCTCTGTCGCGGATCCTCGACCACGAGCACGACGCGCTCGTCGTCGGTCCCGGCCTGCGACCGGGCCTCGCCACCGCCGAGCTCGTCCGCCAGCTCCTCGCGGCACCGGACGATGAGAAGCCGCCGCCGATCGTCCTCGATGCCGAGGCGCTGCGCTCGCTCGCAACGATGGCCCGGTGGTGGGACGGCGACCGGCGTCCGGCCGTGCTCACGCCGCACGTCGGCGAGTTCGAGCGGCTCAGGGCGGGGAGCGGCCGCGCGCAGGGCGATGACGGCGATCTCATCGGCGACGACGCGGCGCGCGCGGCGGCCGCTCGTGACGCCGCAACGATGTGGGGAACGGTTGTCGTGCTGAAGGGCGCCAAGACCGTCATCGCGGCACCGGACGGGTCGGTGGCGGTCGCGCCGTTCGAGAATGCGGCCCTCGCGACGGGCGGCACGGGCGACGTCCTCAGCGGTGCGATCGGTTCGCTTCTCGCCCAGGGCCTGGAGCCGTTCGCCGCGGCCCGACTGGGCGTCTATCTCCACGGCCTCGCCGGCGACATGGTCAGCGAGCGGCTCGGCGACGCAGGTCTCCTCGCCTCCGACTTGCCCGATCCGCTGGCGATCGCGCGGAAGCGCCTCGCCGCGGTCGCCGAGCGCCGGGCGGCCGGGGCTCGGCTGGGCTTCGGAACGCGCGGCGTGCCGGGTGGCCCCGGTGGCACGCCCGAGACCCCGTGCCGCGGATCCCGCGGTCGGACCCGAGATCGGCACGGATACGGGGCAGCGTCGCGAGACGTCGACCTGACCGCCGACGCGGCTGGTTCGCGCCCGACGAGAGAGCGGCGCCCGATCGAGGAGCAGCTCGCGGCGGCCGGCCTCGCCCCGCTGCCGCGGATGGCGTGGGTCGAGATCGATCTCGACGCTCTTGTCGCGAACCTGGCCGTGGCGCGCGACCTGGCGGGCCCTGGTGTTCTCGTCGAGCCGGTGGTCAAGGCCGACGGATACGGCCACGGCATGGTGCCGGTCGCCCGGGCGCTCGTCGAAGCGGGCGCCGACGGCCTGTGCGTCGCGACGTTCGACGAGGGCGTCGCGCTCAGGTCGGCCGGGCTCGAGGGACGGATCACGGTGCTCTATCCGATCCCGCCGGACGCTTGCGGCCGAGGCCGCGAGCCGCGGAATCGCCGTGGCGGCCGGGGCGGGCGATGCCCTCGCCGCGCTCCTTGCACGCGTCGGCGGGGCGGACACCAGGCGGCCGCGGCGGCCCGAACTCCAGATCGAGCTCGAGATCGAGACGGGTCTCGGGCGCGGCGGTGTCTCGGTCGACGGACGCAGTCGCGGCGGCAGCCTCGATCGAGGCGACGAACGGGGCTCGCCTCGCCGGGCGTCTGGACGCACCTCCAGGAGGCGGAGGATCGACCACGGACGGACGCCCAGATCGCGCGCTTCGAGGCGGCGCTCGCGGTCGCTCGCCGCGGCGGGGATCGACGTCCCCAGAAGGCACCTCGCCGCGAGCGCCGGACTGCTCCTCGAGGGGATTCCGGCCTACGACGCCGTCCGCCCGGGGCTGATGACCTACGGCATCGCCCCCGAGGAGCTCGACCCCGGAACGCTACCGCCGGCGGCAGCGCGACTCCGCCCGGTGATGGCGCTCAAGGCCCGACCGGTCCGAGTGGCGGAGCTGCCGGCCGGGCACGGGATCTCGTACGGCCCCACGTTCGAGACCGGCCGGCCGAGCCGGATCGCGACGCTTGCCGCTTGGCTATGGCGACGGCTGGCCGCGATCGCTCTCGAACCGCGCCGAGGCGCTCGTTCGGGGCGGCCGCGTGCCGCTCGTCGGCAACGTGGCAATGGACGCGATCATGTTCGACGTCACCGACGTCCCCGGCCCGCCAGTCGGCGTCGTCGGACGAGTTCGTCCTCCTGGGCGAGCAGGGGTCCGAGCGGATCACGGCTCTGGATCTGGCGCGGGCCCGCACCACGAACTCGTGGGAGGTCGTGACCACGACTTCCAGGCGCCTTTCTCGGGTGTACCATGCCTCGGCCGGTCCGGTTGGCGTCCGGACGCTCGCGTCCGTGGAGGGTGCTTGGCTCGAATCGAACTCTGGAACGGAGACATCTGTGAGCTCGAGGTCGACGCGATCGTAAACGCGGCGAATGTCTCGCTCTGGATGTCGACCGGCGTGGGCGGCGAGATCAAGCGAGCCGGCGGCGACTCGATCGAATTCGCTGCGGTGCGGCAAGCCCCCGTGGCCATGGGCGAATCGATCGTGACGCCGGCTGGGAAGCTCGCCGCCAGGGCCGTCATCCACGCCGTGTCGCTCGATCGGGACCGCCGGACGAACGGGACGGTCATCGAGAGTGCAGTCCGGAGCGCGATGGCCCGGGCGCGCGAGATGGGGGCCTCGAGCGTCGCCTTTCCCGCGATGGGCACCGGCGTCGGCGGCTTTCCGCTCGACGAGGCGGCACTCGTCACCGTCAAAGCGGTGCGAGACGAATTGCCGCGCTCGCCTGGCGTGGAGCACGTGATCTTCGCGATGCGCGGTGCGACGGCCTACCAGGCCTTCGAGATCGCCCTTGCCAGGACCGCAGATCGTGACGCTGCGGTCTCCGAGTCCGCGACGCGGGCGCCGGTGAACGGCGGCGTCGGGTGAGCCTTCCGTACGAGCCGACAGAGGAGCAGCGCGATGAGCTCGTCGAGCAGGTCGCGCGCGAGATCCAGCTCCGCGGCCTGACCGGCCCCGCCGTCCACTTCCTCCAGGCCAGCCGCCCCTACCGGCCGCTCGGCGCGAACGCGATGCTGTTTTTCGACCCCGTCCTGCGCGGGTTGTTCGGCGGCGGGTTCGCGGGTGCCTCTGAGATCCTCGCCGACGATGCGGGCATCGAACAGCTGATCGCCCGGCTCGAGGAACTCGACGAAGAAATCACCTGGGACGCTTAGCGGTCACCGCCAGGGCGCGCGTCTCACCGGTCGTTCCTGCCCCGCTTGGTCCTGCTGGCGGACCAACGGGCGACCGGGAGACCGATTCGATCGCCGATTGGCCTTCCCCGTGGCTCCTTGGTCCGGCTGGCGGACCAACTGGCGTTTGGCGCGCTGATTCGACGCCCTAACGATGCCCCCGCCCGCCCGTTGGTCCGGCTGGCGGACCAACGGCGAGGGATCGCGGATCGCCACTGATGCCCGTCGAGTCGGGGTAGCATGACGCGGTGACGAGCGACCCGAGAGCCTTCCTCGCCCTCGATCTGGGTGCCGCCACCTCGTCGGTCGCCCTCGTTGCCCGGGTTCGCCACCGATGGCGCCTGATCGGGGCGCTCGCCATGCCGGCCGGCATCGATATCGACGCCCTCGTTCGCCTCGTGCTGACGCGGACCGGGGAGGGCGACCCGCAGCTCGCTCGGACGCTCGGCATCGATCGGGCGGGAGCCGCCAGCGATCTGCCTCGACTCGTGGCGCAGAGTGCGCGGCCGCAGCGACTGGCCGCGATCGCGGCATCAGATCGGGCCGTGGCGCCCCTCGAGGAAGCGGCGCGCCGGAGCGGCTGGCGGGTCGTCGCCGAGAGTCCCCAGACGGCCGATCCGCTGACGATGACGACGATGCTCCTCGACCCGACCATCGGGGCAGTCCTCCTCGGTGCCGGCGAGCCGCCTGGCCCCGACGAGCGGCGCGCCCTGGACGACGTTGCGAGCCTCGTCGCGGCGGTGGCCGCCCGCCGTCCCGAGCTGAGCGTGATCCTCGCCGGATCGATGGCCGAGGAGCTCAGCAGGTTCGAGGCGACTGAAGGAAAGCGCCAGGGCGAGGTGATGCTCGCGCCGGCGGCGACAGCCGGCGACCCGCCCGGCGCGTCGCTGCGCGAGCTGCTCGACGATCTCCGCGCACCTCGCGACGACGCGCGGCGGGCCATTGCCCGGGCGGCCGCGGGCCTGGCCGACGCCATCGATCGCCGGGTCGAGATCGTCGACATCGGCTTCGACGGCGGACTCCGGGCGACCGCTGCGCCCAGCGTCGCCGGCGCGCCGGGGCGCGTCACCGCTTCGTACATCGCCGAGGCCGGGCTCGTTCCTCCCGACCCCGACGACGCGGCAGTCGACCGGGTCCTCGCCTGGTCGACGGCCCAGATCGACCGGCATCGGCTGCGCGACCGGCTCCGCGAGCTCCGTTTCGCGCCGTGGTCGGATGCCGCCGGCGAGGGCGCCCGACTCCGCCTCGCTGCCGCCCGCGCCGCGCTCGCGGTGCTCATGGAGGCGACGCCTGACCAGACCGCCGAACCGGCGCCCGACCTCATCGTCGCCACCGGTGGTGCGTGGGCCGTCGCTCCAGGACCGGCCATCGCCCTCGCGATCGCGGACGTCGTCCGCCGTCCCGCGGCCGTCAGCGTCGCCTACGATCATGCCCGTCTGCTCGCCCCGCTCGGTTCGATCCCGGACGCGTCGGAGCGTCGCCAGCTCATCGCCGATATCGCCGACGATCTCCTGGCCCCGCTCGCGAGCGTCGTTATCCCGGGCGGGATCCGGCCCGGCAGGAGCGCCGGGCACGTCACGGTCCGTGGCGCCGGTGGATCGAGCGAACTCGAGCTCATCCCGGGCGGACTCGAGCTGGTCGACCTGCCGCCCGGCGAGCGCGGGACGGCTGAGCTCCAGTTCAGGGACACCGTCCGGCTGGGCGGTCGGGGCCGGAGGTTCGCCGTCGAAGTCGCCGGTGGGCTCGGCGGCCTGCTGCTCGATCTCCGCGACGTGCCGCTTCGGCTGCCGGACCGCCCCGAGCGGCGTCGTGAGCTGCTGGAAGCGTGGCAGGACTCGCTGTGGGTCACGCGCGACCGATGACCGACCCCGGTATCGAGTACGTCGTCCGCCGGACCGTCGTCGAAGGCCCGATCGAGGTCCGATTCCCGCTGCGACCCGGCGACAGGCCCTTCGTGGCCCCCGGCGACGTCCTCGTGCCCGGCTCGCGGATCGCCGAGCGCCTGCGCGACTCGCGACTCGTCGAGGTCCGTGCCGGGCCGGTCGGGGCCGAGGCCCGTCCGGGCGATCGCTGGACGCAGCCGTCGCACGCGACGGGGGTCCAGCTTCGTCGCGGCCGCGGCGAGTCGTCCGGGGAGCTGCTGTTCGAGCTCGGCGGGCATTGGCGAATGGCCGCCGGCGAGCACGCCGAGCAGATCGACACGCCGATCGCCGGCGTCGTCCACCAGGTTCGGCCGGGGATCGCCATCGGGATGCGGGCGGAAGGGCGGATCCTCCGCGGCGTCGAGGCGATCGGAGAGCCGACCAGGGGACTGCTCGCGATCAATCCGGAACCCGGCGAGGGCAAGCAATCGGGTGCGAGACTCCGACCCGGTAGCCTCGACGTCGGCCTTGCCGGCGCGATCCTCGTCGTCGGGTCGCGCGTCGACGCCGAGACGCTCACCCGTGCCCGCGCGATGGGACTTCGCGGCATCATCGTCGCCGGCCTGGCGGGCAAGGATCGACGCGACTTCCTCGCGTCGGAGGCCCGCCAGCGGGCATCGCTCCATCGGCTGCCGACGTTCGCCGTCTTCGTCCTCGACGGGGCCGTCCGGCGCAAGATCGCGAGTCCCGTGGCGAACGTCCTTGCGGCGCTGGCCGGCCGCGAGGTCGCGATCGTCATGGATCCACCGGCGCTCGTGTTCAACGAGCCGGAGATCGACCTGGCTCCGCCGCCCCGCGACATCGTTCGGGTGCGGGCCGGCGAGCGCGTCGGCCGCGAGGGCCGCTGGGCGGGACTTGCCGGGCTGCGCCGGTTCGCCGACGGCGCGTTCCTCGAGGCAGGCTGGGTCGCCTTCGAAGGTTGGCCGCCGGTGCCGGTCCCGCTGGCCGACCTCGAGCGGTTCGGCTGAGGCATCGCCCGCCCAGGTTTCCGCCCATGCCCGTCGGCCGAGCCCGTTCGACCGTCGGCACGCGGTCGGTCCTTGGGCTACCCTCGCTCCGATGTCCGTCCCGACCGCCCTGGAGCGGCGATTCATCAGTGACGACCCGGCGACGACGCGCGAGTTGGCCGCGAGGCTGGCCGCTGCCGCCCGACCCGGTGACCTGATCTGCCTGCGAGGCGAACTGGGAGCGGGCAAGACGCAGTTCGCGAAGGGATTCGGCGCGGGGCTCGGCGTGACCGACACGATCAACTCGCCGAGCTACATCCTCATGGCCGAATACACCGGCCGGCTGCCACTCTTCCATATCGACCTGTACCGGCTGGCCGACGCATCGGACGCGCTGGCCGGTGGGCTGCTCGATGACCGCCAGGCGAGCGGCGTCACGCTCGTCGAGTGGCCGGAGCGGATGAGTGAGCTGCTGCCGGCCGCCCGCCTCGACGTGGCGATCGAGAGTGGCATCGGAGGGGCATCGGTCGACACGCGCTCGATCACGATCCGGGCGCTCGATCCGGCACTGGCCCGCTACCTCGAGGCCGCCGCATGAGCGCGACCGCCGCGGCGGCCGACGGGCGCCGGCCGTGGATCCTCGGGATCGACAGCGCGACGAGCCGGGTCGTCGTGGCCGCGGCCTCTCCGGATGGCGCGTTCCTCGGTGCGACGAGTTGGGAGGCCGGTTACCGCCACGGGGAGCAGCTCCTGCCGGCGATCGGCAGGCTCCACGGGGAGCTCAATCTTCGACGGTCGCGGATCGCCGCGATCGTCGTCGGGACGGGCCCCGGCGCGTTCACGGGACTGCGGGTCGGGATCGCGACCGCCAAGGCTCTCGCGCATTCGCTGGGCCGCCCGATCGTCGGGATTTCGAGCGGCGAGGCCCTGATCGCCGCCGCGAGCGAGGACGGGACGCCGCCGGAGCGCGTGGTCCTGCTCCTTCCCGCCGGCCCGTCGGACCGGATCGTCGTCCGACACGGCCAGCCGCCCGAGCTCCTGCCGGGCGGGAGCGATCCTCAGCTCGCCGAGGCCGACGTGCTCGTCGCGGTCGATCTCGACGGCCGCGCTCCGGTCGAGGCCACCGCGCGCGGTGACGGAGCGCGCGACGGCCTCGCGAACGGCCCTGATGCGGCTGGGCACCCAGCGGTACGCCGCGGGCGACGAGGACGACCTCGCCCGGCTCGTGCCCGACTACGTCACGCTGCCGCGCGGCGTCCGCGCATCGAGCGGGGAGGTGGCATGGTCGCGCGACCTCCGGTGAAGCTGACGATCGACGCGATGCGGCTCGAGGACCTTGACGCCGTCCACCTCATCGAGCTTGCCAGCTTCAGCGCGCCGTGGCCCCCGAACGCGTACCGCAGCGAGCTCGAGACGAACCGCCTCGCGAACTACCTCGTGGCGCGGATCGACGAGCGGATCGTGGCGTACGGCGGCATGTGGCTCATGGTCGACGAGGCCCACATCACGACGTTCGCCGTGCATCCGGCTTGGCGCCGCCAGCGCATCGGGGAACGGCTCCTCGTCGCGTTCCTCGATCTCGCGATCGACCGGCACGCCCGCGAGGCGACCCTCGAAGTCCGGCTATCGAACATCGCCGCCCGGCGGCTCTACGAGAAGTACGGCTTCCGACCGGTCGGCCTGCGGCCGCGCTACTACAGCGACGACGGCGAGGACGCCCTGATCATGACGACGGAGCCGCTGTCCGAGCCTCGCTTCAAGGACCGCCTCGCGCGGCTCCGGGCAGAGCTGGACGCTGCCCCTGCGCCATCCCGGCCGGATGAGCCTGCCACTGCCGCGTCCTCGGAGGACTTGGCGTGAGCGGCCCCTTGATCCTCGCCGTCGAATCGTCGTGCGACGAAACCGGGATCGCCGTCGTCGAGGGCGGCCGCCGGATCCAGGCCAACGTCGTCGCCAGCCAGACTGCGCTCCATGCCGCAACCGGCGGAATCGTCCCGGAGGTCGCGGCACGCGCCCACCTCCGCTGGATCGTCCCGGTCCTCGACGAGGCACTCGCCGATGCCGGCATCACGGTCAGCGATGTCGATGCCGTGGCGGTCACCTACGGGCCGGGTCTCGCGGGCTCACTGCTCGTCGGGATCAACTTCGCCAAGACACTCGCGTACGTCCACGACAAGCCGCTCGTCGGGGTCAATCACCTCGAGGGACACCTGTACGCGGCCTGGCTCCTCGATCCGGGCGAGGCGGAGCGCGAGGAGCCGCTCTTCCCGCTCGTCGCCCTGATCGTGTCGGGCGGCCACACGTTCCTCGTCGAGATGCGCGACCACCTGACCTACCGGCTCCTCGGCCAGACGGTCGACGACGCGGCGGGCGAGGCCTTCGACAAGGTCGGCCGCCTTCTCGGCCTGCCGTATCCCGGCGGCCCGGCGATCCAGCGAGCGGCCGAGGGCGCGACGCGCCACGACGCGGCCTTCCCGCGGGCGTGGCTCGGCGACTCGTACGACTTCAGCTTCTCGGGACTCAAGACCGCGGCGCGCCGAACGGTCGAGGAGGCGCGAGCCGCTGATCGGGTGCGGACCAACTACCCGACGTGACGATCGCGGAGCTCGCGTGGGGCTTCCAGGATTCGGTGGTCGACGTGCTCGCGACGAAGACGATCCGGGCAGCCGAGGAGGTCGGCGCGCAATCGATCATCCTCGGCGGCGGCGTGGCGGCCAACGCCGCGCTCCGGGCACGGATCGCCGCCGACGCCGATGCGCGCAACCTGCGACTCAACGTCCCGCGGCCGGGGCTGTGCACGGACAACGGGGCGATGATCGGGGCGGCCGCGGCGTGGCGCCTCGCGGCGGGCGACCTGGCCGGCCTCGACCTCGACGCCCGACCCTCCCTGCCCCTCGCCCGGCGTGAGGCCGTAGCGCGATGACGGCGCGGTAGAACGCGGTGACGACAGCGCCCAGGATCGATCCGGCAGCTGTCCGGCGGACCCTGCGCGAGGCCGGGCTGCATGCCCGGCACTCGATGTCGCAGAACTTCCTCGCCGACGTCGAGATCCTCGAAGCGATCATCGCCGAAGCTGGAGCGGCGCCCGGCGACCGGGTGATCGAGATCGGGCCGGGCCTCGGCTTCCTGACCTCCGGCCTGATCGAGGCCGGCGCGTCCGTCACGGCGGTCGAGCTGGATCGGGGTCTCGCCGCCTTCCTCCGCGACCGGTTCGCCACCGAACTCGATGATGGCCGGCTTCGGCTGATCGAGGGTGACGCGCTCGACCAGGAGCTCAATCGCCTCGCTGCGCCACCGTACGAGGTCGTCGCGAACCTGCCGTACCACATCACGAGCCCGATCCTTCACCGGCTGCTCGGCGAGACGCCTCGACCGGATCGACTGGTGCTGATGGTCCAGCGGGAGGTGGCCGAGCGGATCGCGGCGCCGCCGGGCCGGATGAGCTACCTGTCGGTGTTCGTCCAGTACCACGCCCGGGTCCGGGTCGCGTTCAACGTTCCGGCCACCGCCTTCGAGCCCGAGCCCGCGGTCGAGAGCGCCGTGATCGTCGTCGAGCCGTATCCGGGTGACGACAGGCTGCAGGACGCAGCCAGCCGAGGACGCCCTCTGGCGCCTCGTCCAGGCCGGCTTCCGCGAGCGCCGGAAGATGCTCCACAACGTCCTGTCCCGACAGCTCCCCGTCGAGCCGGCCCGGGTCACAGCCGCGCTCGAGGCCGCGGGAATCGCGCCCGATCGACGGCCCCAGACGCTCGCCGTGGGCGAGTGGATCGCCCTGCTCGAAGCGTTCGGCGAGATCGGTCCGGACACGCGAGGTCGACGCCGGGAATGACCGATCCGACGCGGCGCCTGACACCCGTCGTCCGCCTCGCCCCGGCCAAGCTCAACCTGACCCTCGCGATCGTCGGCCGGCGACCCGACGGCTACCACGCCCTCCATTCGGTCATGGTGCCGCTCGGCCTGGCCGATCGACTCAGCCTCGCCGTCCAATCCGACGGCGAGGACAGCCTCCATTCGACCGGCTTCGATCCGGGGCCCGCCGCCGACAACCTCGTCCTCAAGGCCGTGGCGGCCGCCCGCAAAGCCGTCGGCGGGCCTGCCGGGACAGCCGCACCGCCGCTCGCCATCCGCCTCGACAAGCGGATTCCGGTGGCCGCGGGCCTCGCCGGCGGATCGAGCGACGCGGCCGCGGCCCTGGGCGGAGCGCTCGAGGCCTGGGGCGCGGAGCTCGACCCACACCAGCGCCTGGCGCTCGCCGCCGGCCTCGGGAGCGACGTGCCGTTCTTCCTCGGCACCGGTGCCGCCCTCGTCGAGGGCCGCGGCGAACGGGTCACGCCCCTCCACGGCGTCAAGACAACTCCCGGCGAGGCCACCGAGCCGCCGGGAGTCCTGCTCGTGACGCCGGCCGTTCCGACCCACACCGGCGCGGTGTTCGCCGCCTGGGCGGGCGGGGCGATGGCGGAGCCGGGGATCGCGCGCCGGACGTCAGAGCACTTCGCCAGCGAGTTCGGGTCGGGTCTGAGCGTTCGAGCGTTCCTCGAGCGGGCCGCCGTCCTCGCCTCCGCCAACGATCTCCTGCCGGCAGCGGCGGCCGTCGTGCCCGGCCTCGTTCCGCTTCGTCGCGCGCTGACGCGGCTCCTGGCGCGCCCGATCGGGCTGTCGGGGTCCGGCGCGACGCTCTGGGCGCTCTATCCTTCGCTCGACGGGGCCGAAGCCGCGGCCTCGACCGTCGGCGCGGCCGTTGCCGAGGGCACCCTCGCGTACCCCGGCGACGAGCCCCCGTTCGTCGCGGCCACGACAATCGAATCAGGGAGGAGAAGCGATCAATGAGCCGACAGGCGATCTCGACCGGCGGCGCGCCTGCCGCGATCGGCCCGTACAGCCAGGCGATCCGGAGCGGCGACATGGTGTTCTGCTCGGGTCAGCTCGGGCTCGAACCGGTGAGCGGTGAGCTCGTCGAGGGTGTCGAGGCCCAGGCCGAGCGCGCCCTTCGCAACCTCCAGTCGGTCCTCGATGCTGCGGGTCTCGGGTTCGACGACGTCGTGAAGACGACGATCTTCCTGGCCGACATCGGCGATTTCGCGGCGGTGAACGCGGTCTACGCCAAGTTCATGCCCGATCCGCCACCGGCCCGTTCGACCGTCCAGGTGGCGGCCCTGCCGAAGGGCGGGCTCGTCGAGGTCGATGCAATCGCCCGGCGGCCACAGACCGACGCCGGCGGCAGGCAATCGGCGTGATGGACGCCGCAACGCGGGCCTCACTCGTCGCGGAATATGTCGCCGGCCCGGAGGTTATCCGCGCATCCCTCGCCGGCATCACCGACGCCGAGCTCGATGCTCGCCCGGCCGACGGCGGCTGGACGGCGCGCGAGGTCGTCCACCACACCGCGGACAGCGAGATGACATCCGCGATCCGGCTCCGCCGGCTCGTCGCGGAGGACGAGCCGCTGATCGTCGGCTACGACGGCGACGAGTTCGCGCGGCGGCTCCATTACGGCGAGCGCCCAATCGAACCGGCCCTGGCGGCCATCGAGGGCGCCCGGGCGACGACGGCCCAGATCCTCGACGGCCTGACCGAGGCGGAGTGGGGGAGGACCGGCACCCATTCCGAGGCAGGCCCGTACGGCGTCGAGCGCTGGCTCGAGATCTACGCCGCCCACTGCCACGAACACGCGGACCAAATCAAGCGCGCCCGCGCAGAGGCTACGGCTGAGGCTCAGACGTGAGCGCGTTCGACACGTCAGCGGCGGACGTGCCAAACGGCGACGGCCGCGCTACCATGCTGCGACCCTGAAGATGCATCCACAACCCAACACGCCGGTTCCGTTCCGGGCCCGGGCCTCATGCCCGCCCGCTGCCCCCGCCCTCCGGCGTCGCCCCTCGTGACACCCCCAAGTACCGGCCAGCGCCCGGGAGTTGCCGCGGTCGTCCTGGCCGCGGGCCTCGGCACGCGCATGAAGTCGCAGACCCCGAAGCTTCTTCACGAGCTGTGCGGCCGGCCGATGGTCGCCTACGTCGTCGACGCCGCCCGCGAGGCGACCGGCGGGCGCCCGATCGTCGTTACCTCGCCCGCGACGGCGGCGATCCGCGACGCGCTCGGTGGCGACGTCGACTATGCCCTCCAGGCCGAGCCGCGCGGGACCGGCGATGCCGTCCGGGCGGCGATCGAGGCACTCCCCGACGGGGTCGAGGAGGTGCTCGTCCTGATCGGCGACCTGCCGCTGCTCGAGGCCGGCCTGCTGAGGGAGCTCCTCGAGGAACGACGCCTCGACGAGGCAGCCATCGCCCTCGTCGCCGTGGACGCGATCGAACCGGGCAATCTCGGCCGGGTCATTCGCGACGAAGCGGGCACGGTCGACCGAATCGTCGAGCGCAAGGACGCCACGGACGAGGAAATCGCGGTCAACGAAATCAACTCCGGGCTCTACGCGTTCGACGCCGCGTGGCTGCGGGGGCGGATCGACTCGCTCAAGCCGTCGCCGAAGACAGGCGAGCTGTACCTGACCGAGCTCGTCGAGCTTGCCCGCGAGGACGGCCGCCTGGTCGCCGGCCTGACCGTCGAGGACGACGGTCGACTGCTCGGAATCAACGACCGCGCCGAGCTGGCCCAGGCCGAGTGGGACCTGCGAACGCGGATCAACGCCGCCCACATGCAGGCCGGGGTCACGATGCGCGATCCCTCGACGGTCTACGCGGACGCCGCCGTCAAGCTCTCGGAGGACGTCACGCTCGAGCCGAACGTCATCCTTCGCGGACGGACGTCAGTCGGTCGGGGGAGCACGATCGGGGCGGGCAGCCAGATCATCGACAGCACCGTCGGCGAAGGCTGCCTCGTCTGGGCCAGCGTCGTCGAGAAGTCGATCATCGAGGATCGGGCGACGGTGGGTCCGTTCTCCCACCTCCGGCCCGGATCGATCGTCGGCCCGGGCGCCGAGGTCGGCAACTTCGCCGAGCTGAAGAACACCCGCCTCGGGCCAGGCGTGAAGCAGCACCACGTGAGCTACCTCGGCGACGCCGATCTGGGCGCGGGGACGAACGTCGGCGCCGGCACGATCACCGCCAACTACGACGGGACTTCCAAGCACCGGACGACGATCGGCGAGCGCGTCTTCCTCGGCGTCGACACGATGCTCCGGGCGCCGGTGACCCTCGGCGACGACAGCCGGACCGGTGCCGGCGCGGTCGTCACGAAGGACGTCCCGGCCGGCAAGCTCGCGGTCGGGATTCCGGCCCGCATCCGTGAGCCGCGCCCCAAACCGGGCGCCGACTCGGACGACACGGGCAACCCCGAGGATGAGCAGCCGGGCTCGGCCGGCTCATGAACATACCCGTCGGCGAGCTCCTGTTCATCGTCTTCCTGACGATCCTCGAAGGCTTCTTCGTCGCCGGCGGAGATCGCCCTCGTCTCCATCCGCCGGAGCCGCGTCGAGCAGCTCGTCGACGAGGGCAGGCCGGGAGCGCGGCGCGTCCGTCGCCTCCTCGACGACCCGGGCCGGTTCCTGGCCGTGTCGCAGCTCGGCCTGACCGTCATCGGCTTCTTCGCCTCGGCGTACGCTGCCGTCAGCCTCGTCGAGAGCCTGGCTCGAGCGTCCTACGCGGCTTCGGGATGGACCCGGGTTCGCCGCCGATGGCGTCGCCCTCATCGTCGTGACGGTCCTCCTGGCGCTGTTCACGATCGTCTTCGCGGAGCTCGTCCCGAAGACCCTCGCCCTCGCCAACGCCGAGCGCGTCGCGATCGCCCTGTCGCTCCCGATCGACTTCCTCGCCCGCGCGCTGGGCCCCGTCATCGCGCTGCTGACCGGCATCACGACGCGCGATCACCCGCCTCTTCGGCGCGACCATCTCCAACGAGGCGTCGATCACGGCCGAGGAGCTCCGGCTCATCGTCGAGCGGGGCGGCGAGCAGGGGATCCTCGAGGCCGAGGAGGAGCAGATGATCAACGCGGTCATCGAGCTCGGCAGCCGCCGCGTCCACGAGGTGATGGTGCCGCGAATCGACATCGCCGCGATCCCGGCCTCGTCGACCTTCGACGAGGCCATCGAGACGATCATCGAGCACGGCCACAGCCGGATCCCGGTGTACGAGGACACGGTCGACGAGATCCTCGGGATCCTCTACGCGAAGGACCTGCTGCCGATCCTCCGCGACTCCGCGGGGGCGAGGCCGGACCTGCGCTCGCTCCTGCGGACGCCGGTATACATCCCGGAGTCCATGACGGTCGACGATCTCCTCCACGAATTCCAGCGGCGCAAGGTCCACATCGCGATCGTCCTCGACGAGTACGGCGGGACGGCCGGTCTCGTGACGATCGAGGACCTCCTCGAGGAGATCGTCGGCGAGATCCAGGACGAGTACGACGAGGAGGAGCCGATGGTCGTCCGGCTCTCCGAGGACGAGGCGAGGGTCGACGGCCGGGCTTCCGTGGACGACCTCGCCGACCTGTTCGACACGAACCTCGGGCTCGAGGACGAGGACGAGTACGACACGGTCGGTGGGCTGATCTATCACCGCATCGGCGGCGTTCCGTCGCCCGGCGACCGCATTGACGTCGACGGCCTCATCCTGACGGTCGAAACGACCGACGGCCGGCGGGTGGGGAAGGTGCTGGTCGTGCGCCGGCGTGACGAGAACGGCGAGCTCGTCGCGGACGAGGACGGCGACCGGTAGTTCCGTCGCTCGCGAGCGGGCCCGGTTGAGCTACTGCTGGCCCGGATCCCAGGCCATGAAATACCAGTCCTGGTCGATGTCGGCGTAGGTGTCGGTCGCCGGGGCCGCAGGTTCGTGGCCCGGTTCATAGACGTAGGCCCAGCGCCCGACGGCCCGCTCGACGAGATCGAACACGATCTGGCGGTTGCTGCCCGTGGCGCCCTCGGGGTCGACATACGCATCGGCGGTGTACAGCTGGAACACGTCGACACCGGTCTCAGCCAGCGATTGGCGGACACGCTCGAAGTCCTCTCGGGCCGGGCGGTGAATGGCACGCCGAGCGGGTCGATGAAATCGCACGTCGTCCCAGACAGGTCGTTGACGAACGTGCCGGCCTTGTATTCGATCGAGCGACAGCCGTCCTGGTCGCGGTACGAGCGGAGCCCGAGCTCGTCGACGAGGGGCACGACCGTCGCGAGGCGCCCGACTTCGCGAGCCTTCGCCGTGCCATCCGGGATCGGCGTCTGGCGCAGGAGCACGAGGCCGAGGAGCGCGAGGGGAACGGCAAACCAGGCGAGCCGCTTCATACGACCGGAGACGAGCCGACCGCCGCGCGTGGTGCGCAGGCTCAGGCGCTGATCACCGAAACGATGATCTGCTCGAGCTTCTGACGGGCGCGCGCATCGACGACGCCCGCGGCATCAAGCTCCGCGAGGGCCTCGTCGCGGTAGCGATGAGCCTCGTTCCGGGTGAAGTCGTGGGCACCGCTCCGCTCGAGGATCGCGATGATCTCGCTGACATCGTCGTGGGTCGGGTCGGCCTTGCCGTAGAGCTCCGCGAGGCGCTCCCGATCCTCCGGCCCGGCGTGCTCGAACGCGTAGATGACCGGCAAGGTCTTCTTGTGGCGGGCGATGTCGGTCGGCTCCTTGCCTGTCGCCAGCTCGGCGCCCCAGATGCCGAGTAGATCGTCGTTCAACTGGAACGCCAGCCCGAGGGCCCAGCCAAACGCCCGGTAGCGGGCAATCACCTCGTCGTCGTCGGTCGCCAGCAGCGCGCCGGCCTCGACCGAGGCGGCGATGAGCGCTGCCGTCTTGCGGCCGATCATGTCGAAGTAGAGCTCGACCGACATCAGCTCGTTCGATTCGCTCGTGGCGATGTCGATGTACTGCCCCTCGCACAAGGCGACGCAGGTCTGGTCGTACAGGCGCATCAGTCGGAGGACCTTCGCGTCGCTGAAGCCGAGGTCGGACAGGCGATGGAGCGCCACCCGACTCAGGCTGAACAGCATGTCCCCGGTGTTGATCGCCTGGGCGACGCCGTGGAGCGCCCACAGCGTCGGGCGGTGGCGGCGCTCTCGGTCGCCGTCCTCGATGTCGTCGTGGACGAGGCTGAAGTTGTGCCCGAGCTCGACGGCGGCGGCCCCGGGCAGGGCGGCAGCGTGATCGCCGGCGATCGAGGCATAGGCCAGGAGCCCGAGGAGGGGTCGCATCCGTTTGCCGGCCGGCGCACCATCGTGATCGAGCCCGAGATGGTAGCGAATCATCTCGTACGCGCCGGCGGTCGAGGCGTCGTGATCGCCGACGAGCCGGAGGATCTCCGCCTCGGTGTCCGCGATCAGGGTGTCGAGGTCGAACTCGCGCGACACGGTAGCCATCGCGGGCAGTGTAGCCGCATTCGGACAAACATGCGAGCCGCCGGTAGCCTGTTCAGCGGGCTCGACCGGCGAACATGGAACGGCGCCGGTTCGGGGGACGCGACCGCACCGGCGCCTATCCGGCTATTCGCACGAATCGGCCGATTGGATCACTTGATGCTTGCGATTTTCGTCGTCGGCGGGCGGCGGCCTCGGATGCTACCGTGCGATCGTGCCGATCCCGCGCCGCTACACCACCGAGGCCATCGTCCTCTCCCGGTTCGACTTCGGCGAGGCCGATCGGATCCTGACGCTGATCACGCCGGCGTGGGGCAAGATCAAGGTCATCGCCAAGGGCATCCGCCGGCCGACGTCGCGGATCGGTGGCAGCCTCGAGCCATTCGCCGAGCTCCAGGTCGCGCTGGCCCGCGGCCGAACCTTCGAGGTCGTGACGCAGGTCGTCGTCGACCATGCCTGGCTCAACCTCCGCGATTCGCTCGAGAGCGCGGCGACGGCGTGGTACCTCGCCGAGCTCGCGGATCGGTCGCTCGAGGAGCGCCACGCGGCGGAGCCGCTGTACACGCTGCTCAAGCGGGCCTACGGACTCCTGGATGCGGGCATGGCGCCTGGGCGGGTCGCCCGCTGGTACGAGATGCACCTTGCCGACGAGCTCGGCGTCCGGCCCGAGGTCGACCGGTGCGCGGAATGCGACCGGGTGCTCGAGTCCGGCGAGCGCCACCGCTGGGTGCCGAATCTCGGCGGCGTCGTGTGCGAGCGTTGCCCCGGGCCGTCGTACGAGCGAACCGGGCTGTCACTCGACGGCCTGAAGCTCCTCAAGGCCTATCAGCGACTCGATATCGAGGCGATCGCCGCTCTCCGCCTCGCTGAGACGTCCGAGCGCGAGGTCGAGGCCGCGATGCGCGAGTTCATCGGCAACGCGCTGGAGCGCCAGGCGCGATCGCTTGCGTTCCTCGACGAGGTCAGGGCGGGGGTCTGACCGAGCACGGCCGTGCGCGTCTGCTAGCATCCCGCAACGTCCCCATCCCGCGACCGTCCCTGCCACGGCCGGTCGCTCCACTGGAGCCCCTCGTGACCGACACCCCCACCGCGACCGAGCCGAATCGCCGTCGCGCCCGCCGTCGACAATCTCGAGACGATCGTCTCGCTCTCGAAGCGCCGCGGCTTCGTGTTCCCGTCGTCCGAGATCTACGGCGGCATCAACGCCGTCTGGGATTACGGTCCGCTCGGCGTCGAGCTGAAGAACAACGTCAAGCGGGCATGGTGGCGGGCGATGGTCCAGGAGCGCGAGGACATCGTCGGCCTCGACGCCGGGATCCTCATGCACCCGCAGGTCTGGGTCACGTCCGGCCACGTCGGCTCGTTCAGCGACCCACTCGTCGAGTGCGCGACCTGCCATCGACGCTACCGGCTGGACGAGCTGCCCGGCGCCGAGGAGCCTGACCGCCTCCGATCTCACCGATCCGACGGTCATCGAGCGATACAAGCTCGTGTGCCCGAACGACGCGGGGCCCCTCTCCGCGCCGCGCCGCTTCAATCTCATGTTCCAGACGTACATGGGCCCGGTCCAGGACGACGCGTCGGTCGTCTACTTCCGGCCGGAGACGGCCCAGGGCTCGTACGTCAACTTCAAGAACGTCCAGCAGAGCTCGCGCAAGAAGATCCCGTTCGGGATCGCCCAGATCGGCAAGTCGTTCCGGAACGAGATCAGCCCCGGCAACTTCGTCTTTCGGATGCGCGAGTTCGAGCAGATGGAGATGCAGTACTTCGTCCGGCCGGACGGCGCCGCGGCCGCGTTCGAGGAGTGGCTCCCGCAGCGCAGGGCGTGGTACGAGCGGTACGGCGTCTCGCCGGAGCGCCTCCGCTTCCGCGAGCACGCCCCGGACGAGCTCGCCCACTACGCGAAGAAGGCGATCGACGTCGAGTACCTGTTCCCGTTCGGCTGGAAGGAGCTCGAGGGCGTCCACAACCGCGGCGACTTCGACCTGGGCTCGCACGCGAAGGCATCCGGCGAGAACCTCGAATACTTCGATCCGGCGACCGAGGAGCACTTCATTCCCTGGGTCGTCGAGACGGCCGCCGGCGCGGATCGGGCGGCGTTCACGTTCCTCATCGACGCATACCGCGAGGAGGAGGTCCGCGGCGAGAAGCGGGTCGTGCTCGGGTTCCATCCGGAGATGGCGCCCTACAAGGTCGCGGTGCTGCCGCTCCTCAAGAAGCGGCCGGAGATCGTCGACATCTGTCGACGGCTGCGGGCGGACCTCGCCAAGGACGTGATGGCCGTCTACGACGACACCGCGGCGATCGGGAAGCTCTATCGGCGCCAGGACGAGATCGGGACGCCGTGGTGCGTGACCGTGGACGTCGAGTCGCTCGAGGACGGGGCGGTGACGATCCGCGATCGCGACTCGATGACGCAGGAACGGGTGCCGCTCGAGGGCGTCAAGCAGCTGATCCTCGACCGCCTGGCCGCCTCGCGGGCCTGACCGGAGCTCGGCCGACGATGGAGCGCTTCGATGCGATCGTCATCGGGCTTGGCGCTCACGGGAGTGCCGCGGCGCTCGCTCTCGCTCGACGCGGGCTCGGCGTGCTAGGGCTCGAGGCAGGCGAGCGCGGGCACGGGCTGGGGTCGTCCGGCGGCCGATCCCGGATGATCCGACGGGCTTACTTCGAAGATCCGGCGTACGTGCCGCTGCTCGGGGCGGCGTGGAGTGCGTGGGGCGCACTGAGCGCCGCCGCCGGCGAACCGCTCGTCGAGGTGACGGGCGGCCTCTACGCAGGGCCGGCCGAGAGCGTGGTGTTCCGGGGCTCCGTCGCGAGCGCGCGGGACCAGGGCCTGCCCCACGATGTCCTCGACGCCGCGGAGATCAACCGCCGCTGGCCGATCTTCGCGGTCGCTGACGAGATGGGCGGCCTGTACGACCCGGGCGCCGGCATGATTCGGCCCGAACGGGCGATCGAGGCCCAGGTCCGGCTGGCGGAAGACCTTGGAGCGGTGCTGCGCTACGGCGAGCGGGCAACCGACTGGCGACCGGCGGCGGGCGGAGGCCTGGAGGTCCAAACGGACGACCGGCGTCCACGGAGCCGATCATCTCGTCATCGCGGCCGGGGCCTGGACCGGCTATTTCGTACCGGACCTGCGCCTCCCGCTCGAGGTCGAGCGAATGCCCGTGTTCTGGTTCGAGCCAGACCTTCCGGCGGCGGACGTCGCCGTCGGCCGGCTGCCGATGTGGATCATGGACACCGGCGCCGAGGGGATCTTCTACGGGTTTCCGTACGATGCGGCCGCCGGGCTGAAGGTCTCGCGGCATCACTCCGGTGAAGTCGTGGCCCCCGACGCCTTCGACCGGACGGAGCACCCGGCCGATGTCGAGCGCGTCCGGGCGTTCATGCGGCGCAACATGCCCGCTGCGAACGGACCGCTGCGCGATGCGACGGTCTGCCTCTACACGAATACGCCGGATCTCAACTTCGTCATCGACGTTCACCCCGCCGTCCCGGGCGTGGCGTTCGCGTCGGCGTGCTCCGGGCACGGCTTCAAGTTCGCCCCGGTGATCGGCGAGATCCTGGCGGACCTCGCGCTGGGCACGCCGCCGTCCCAGCCGATCGAGCTCTTCCGCGCCGATCGCTTCACCGGATAAGGGGCGGGTAAGCCACAGGTAAGCGACGTTTCGGAAGATCCGACGTGGTGGATGACATCCGGATTGGTCGGATATTGAGGGCGCTCCGCCGACGACGCGGTTGGACTCAACATCAGCTCGCGGAACGCTGCCGCATATCCCAACAATCGATCTCGCTTGTCGAGCGAGGTCATGGCTCCCGTCTCGCAGCAGCCACGTTGAGACAAATCTTCGCCGCGCTCGACGCGCGCTGGGAACCAGTCGTCTCGTGGCGCGGAGGCGAGCTGGACCGATTGCTCGACGAGGACCACGCCCGACTTGTAACCGAGGTAGTTCGCCGATTGCTCGTCCTGGAGTGGGATGTGGCCGTCGAGGTGACGTATTCGGAGTTTGGCGAGCGTGGTTCGGTCGATGTCTTGGCCGCTCGCCGCGAGGCGCTGGCGATGGTCGTCGTCGAAGTGAAGTCTGACCTCACTGTGATGGAGGCCACACTCCGTAAAGCTGACGAGAAGGAGCGCATCGTGCGGCGTTCACTCGGGAACACCCGTTTCGGCTTCCATCCTCGATGGATAGGTCGTCTCCTCGTCCTGCCCGCGACCGAGACCGCGCGGCGACGAGTCCGCGCGTCGGCGACCCTCCTGGATGCCACTTTTCCAGCTCGAGGAGCGCAGGTCCGCGGATGGCTGCGAGACCCAGCTGGGGACATGGCCGGGATCCTCTTTGTCGCAGATACCAACCCCGGTGGTGGTACACGCTCCGGCGGCGGGGCGAAACGTGTTCGGCGGCGTGCCGCGAAGCGCGACTGAGCACGCCCGGGGCGCCATCGGACACTCGTCCGGGCTCCAATCCAGACGGTTCTCGATGTATCACCACACGGGTTGGTATGTGAGCGTGAAGGGCTCAGGACTGGCGTCAGGTGGGACGCTCCGGCGCCTACTGGTCCGCGTTCGCCTCGGCGGCGTCGATCGCGGCGGCCAGGTCGCCCGCTGCGATGCCACGCGGCTCCTTGCCCTTCGGCCAGTAGAGCTCCTTGTGGACCTGCTCCTCGGGGTAGCCACGGGCGAGGAGCGTCTCCTCGGCCGACAGGATCATGTCGGGGTTGCCGCAGATGTAGGCGATCGAATTGGCCGGCGTCAGCCCGAGCTCGTCGAGGACGGGCGCCAGGATCGTCTCGACGCGGCCCGTCCGACCCATCCATCGACGCGTTGATCGGATCGTTCGGGCGGGAGACCGTCGGAATGTACGTGACCGGATACTCGCCCGACCGCTCCCAGCCCTCGACGATGTCGCGGTAGCCGAGCTCGTGGGCATGCGACACGCCGTTCAGGAATACCGCCTGGCGCGGCGCCCCGTCGGCCAGCATCTGGCGCATCATCGAGACGAAGGGCGCGTTGCCCGTGCCCGACGAGATGAAGATGTGCGTCCGCTCGTCCTCGGGCTGGAGCACGAACTTGCCCTTCGGGCCGATCATCCGCATCCCCTGGCCGATCGGCATCCGCCACAGGAGGGGAGTGAAGGTCCCGCCCTCGACGAGGCGGACGTAGAACTCGTAGCCGTCGGAGCCGGCGGCGATCGGCGGCGAGGCCACCGAGTAGGGACGCTGGACGATCTTGCCCTCGACCATGACCCCGATCGTCATGTACTGGCCGGGCTCGAACGGCGTCGGCTCGCCGTCGAAGCGGACCCAGAAGTAGCCGAGCGACTCCGTTTCGTCCTCGCGCCGCACGAGTCTGGCGTTGTAGACGGGCGCCTCCGCATCGATGACGCGCGGATCGGCGGCGAGTTCAGTCATCGGGTCCGATGGTAACCCGCGCATCAGCCCGAGGTTTACAATCGGACGCGTCCGCGACAGAACGAGATCCCCTCGCTGCCCACGGGTAGCGCCCGCCCCAAGGAGCACGCCGAATGGCAACGACGTCCCCCGCGACCGACCGCGCCCACAAGGCCGGCAAGCGCTACATCTACGCGTGGGGCGGCGGCACGGCCGAGGGCGACGGGGGAATGAAGGACCTGCTCGGCGGCAAGGGCGCCGGGCTCGCCGAGATGACGAAGGCCGGCCTGCCGACCCCGCCCGGCTTCACGATCACGACCGAAGCCTGCAACGACTACTTCGCGGCCGGCGAGAAGCTGCCCGACGGGCTCTGGGACGACGTGCTCGAGGCGATGCGGGAAGTCGAGGAACGCGCCGGCAAGGGCTTCGGCGACCCGAAGAACCCGCTCCTCGTGAGCGTCCGCTCCGGGGCGAAGTTCTCGATGCCCGGGATGATGGACACCGTCCTCAACCTCGGGCTCAACGAGGAGACGCGGGCCGGGCTGGTCGCCCTCGGCGGCGACGAGCGTTTCAGCTGGGACGCCTATCGCCGCTTGATCCAGCTGTTCGGGCGGATCGTGATGCACGTCGAGGGCCGCTCGTTCGACGATGCGCTCGAGGCCAAGAAGCGGGCGACCGGTGCCAAGACGGACGCTGACCTCAGCGCCGACGCGCTCCGCGAGCTCGTGAGCGAGTACAAGGGCATCGTCCGGGAGCAGACCGGACGCGACTTCCCGGACGACCCGTACGAACAGCTCGACCTCGCGATCAAGGCCGTCTTCGCGTCGTGGTTCGGCGAGCGAGCCCGGGTCTATCGGGACACCCAGAAGATCGCCCATGACCTCGGCACCGCGGTCAACATCGTCACGATGGTCTTCGGGAACATGGGCGACACGTCCGGCGACCGGCGTCGCGTTCACCCGCAACACGACGAACGGCGAGCACGAGCTCCAGGGGGAGTACCTCACCAACGCCCAGGGCGAGGACGTCGTCGCCGGCATTCGGACGCCGAAGGACATCTCCGCGCTGAAGGTCGAGATGCCCGAGGCCTATGACGAGTTCATCGAGATCGGCCAGCGGCTCGAGCAGCACTACCGCGACGTCCAGGACATGGAGTTCACGATCGAGCGCGGCAAGCTCTGGATGCTCCAGACGCGCGTCGCGAAGCGGACCGCGGTCTCGGCCGTCAAGGTCGCCCTTCAGATGGTCGAGGAGGGGATCATCACGAAGGAAGAGGCGCTCGGGCGGGTGGAGCCGGCGCACGTCGACCAGCTCCTCCGCGACCAGTTCGACGAGGCCGGCCTGAAGTCCGCCACGCTCCTGGCGAGAGGGCTCAACGCCTCGCCCGGCGCCGCCGTCGGCAAGGCCGTCTTCACGTATCGCGACGCTGTGGCCTGGGCCGAGCGCGGCGAGAAGGTCATCCTCGTCCGAGAGGAGACCTCGCCCGACGACTTCCCCGGCATGGCCGTCGCCCAGGGCATCCTGACGGCGAAGGGCGGGGCGACCTCGCACGCGGCCGTCGTCGCGCGGCAGATCGGCAAGCCGTGCGTGGCGGGCTCGGCGGAGCTCCACGTGGACGCCGACGCCAAGCACGCCCGATCGACGGAGACCGGCGCCGAGATCGGCGAAGGCGACTGGATCAGCCTCGATGGCTCAACCGGCCGCGTCTACGTCGGCGCGCTGCCAACCGTGTCGGCGAGGTTCGAGGACCAGCCGGAGCTCCAGACGCTCCTCGGCTGGGCGGACGAGGTCCGCCGGATGGGCGTCTGGACGAACGCGGACAAGCCCGAAGAAGCAGCCCAGGCCCGCCGCTACGGCGCGCAGGGGATCGGCCTCTGCCGGACCGAGCACATGTTCCGCGAGGGCGACCGGCTCGAGATCGTCCGCGGCGCGATCCTCGTCGCGTTCGAAGCCACTCGCGCCAAGGCCAAGCGGGAGGCGGGCGGCGAACTGTCCGCCGAGGAATCCGCGATCGTCGAGAAGTTCGACGCGGCGATGGGCAAGCTCGAGAAGCTCCAGCGCGGCGACTTCGAGGGCATCTTCGAGGCGATGGACGGCCTGCCGGTCGTCGTCCGCCTGATCGACCCGCCCCTGCACGAGTTCCTGCCGCCCCACGAGGAGCTCATCGACAAGGTCGCGCGGCTCGAGGCGACCGGGACGCCGGCGGACGATCCGGGGCTGATCGAGGCGCGGACGCTGCTCGCGGCGGTCTCGCGCCTCCGCGAGCAGAACCCGATGCTCGGCCTGCGCGGCTGCCGCCTCGGGCTGATGATCCCGGACTTCGTGAAGATCCAGACCAGGGCGATCCTCGAGGCGTCGATCGCCCGCAAGAAGGCCGGCGGCGATCCCCACGCAAAAATCATGATTCCGCTCGTCGGCCACGTGAACGAGCTGGCCGAGACCAAGCGGATCCTCGAGGCCGAGGCCCGGGCCGTCGTCGAGCGCCACGGCGTGGACGTCGATTACAAGTTCGGCACGATGATCGAGGTGCCGCGCGGAGCCCTCACCGCCGACGAGATCGCCCGCGAGGCGGAGTTCTTCAGCTTCGGCACGAACGACCTGACCCAGATGACATTCGGCTACAGCCGCGACGACGCCGAGGGCGGCTTCCTCCTCAAGTACGTCGAGGACAAGATCCTGCCGGTCAACCCGTTCCAGACACTCGACGACGCGGTCGCGGGGCTCATGCGCACGGCCGTCGAGAAGGGCCGGGCGACGCGGCCGGACATCGAATTGGGGATCTGCGGCGAGCATGGCGGCGACCCGGAGTCGATCGCGAAATGCGAGCGCATCGGGCTCGATTACGTGTCCTGCTCGCCGTTCCGCGTCCCGGTCGCCCGGCTCGCGGCGGCGCAGGCCACGCTCGCTTCGGGCGACCGCGAAAGGTAGCGTTCCGGGACCAAAGGCATCGACCTTCGGATAGGTGCGGTGCGGGTGGGTGAGGTACTATCGCGCCTTAGGACTGCGGAACCGGGGACCCGACGTCCTGAGAGGCAATTATCTATGCCCGTTGATCCGAGTGGACTCTTCGAGGCCGTGATGAGCGGTCTCGCCCAGATTCCCTCCGCCGTTATTGCTGCCGCCCTGATCGCTGGGCCAACCGCGATCTGGCTGCTCGCTCGTTTCCTGAACCCGCCAGACGTCGCCAAGCGTGACGATGGGGGGTTGGAGGAGCTTCTGTGGGTCTGCCAGGCGTGCCGATCCATCAACGAGCTTCGGATCGCCAACTGCTATCGCTGCCACCGCTCCCGGACCGGCGAGGACGTTCCGCTGGTCGCCGAGCCCGCACCGCCGCGGCTCGCGCCGGGCGTCGGAATCGCCGTCGGTCCTGGAAGGCCGGTCCTTGCACCGGATAACGAATGGATCGAACGGGAGGTCGCCCGTGCATCCGATGCAGTCGATGACGGCGAGCAGCCGGTCGAGGTCGGCCCGCCGGCAGCCGAGCCGGCATCGCTCACGTTCGAAGCCGTGATCCTGGAGCCGCGAGTGAAGGCCTCGAGCCGACCCGGCGCACCAGAGCCAGTTCCCGTAGTGCGCCGCGCTCGGCGCAAGTCGTCGGGCACCGGCGGGACAAAACCGAAGCCCGAACGGAAGACCGGGACCGGATGACGTCATGCCCATGAGGCGGCACTTCCCGGCGTCCGTGTAGGTGACCTCTCCGCAGGCGGCCGCCGGTCCCCACCACGTCGTGATCGTCGGCGGCGGCTTCGGCGGACTCTACGCGGCGCGCGTGCTGGGCAAGAACCGGCGCGTCGAGGTCACCCTCGTCGATCGCCGCAACTTTCACCTGTTCCAGCCGCTCCTCTACCAGGTCGCGACCGGCGCCGTTAGCCCCGGTGACATTGCCCAGCCCCTTCGCTCGATCCTCCGGAAGCGGCGGAACACGACCGTTCTCCTCGGCGAAGCGGTGGGCCTCGATCCCGCCAGCCGAGTCGTCAGCCTGTCCGACGGCGGTCCGATCGGCTACGACTCGCTCATCGTCGCGACCGGAGCCCGTTTCTCGTACTTCGGCAACGACGCCTGGGCCGAGCACGCGCCCGGCCTCAAGTCGATCGAGGATGCCACCGAGATCCGGCGGCGGATCCTCATCGCGTTCGAGGCGGCGGAGCGCGAGGCGGACCCGGTGCGCCGCGCCGAATGGATGACGTTCGTCGTCGTCGGCGCCGGCCCGACGGGAGCCGAGCTGGCCGGGGCGCTCGGCGAAATCGCCAGGGACACGCTGAAGCGCGACTTCCACTCGATCGACCCGACGCAGTCGCGGATCATCCTCATCGAGGCGCTCGATCGGGTGCTGCCACCCTACCCGCCGGATCGTTCCAAGTCCGCCCAGCGGCAGCTCGAACGGCTGGGTGTCACGGTACGAACGGGTACGAGGGTCGTCGACATCGATGACCGCTCGGTCCGGCTGACGATGGGCGACAAGGAGGAGCGCCTCCCGGCCCGAACCGTGCTTTGGGCGGCCGGGGTCCAGGTATCGAGCTTCACCCGAACCGTCGCGACGGCGACGGACGCTGAGGTGGATCGCGCCGGACGGATCGTCGTCGGGCCCGACCTGAGCCTGCCGAGCCATCCCGAGATCTTCGTCGTCGGCGATGCCGCCGTGATGCCGTGGCAGGAGGATCGGCCGGTCCCGGGTGTCGCCCAGGGCGCCATCCAGGGTGGCACCTACGCCGCCCGGACGATCGTGCGGCGCCTCGCCGGTGAGCCGACGCCGCCGTTCCGCTATCGAAACAAGGGCGAGGTCGCGATCATCGGCCGCCTCGCCGGGGTCACCGACATCCCGTGGCTCGGCCCGCTCGGCCGGCAAAGCGGCTTTCCGGCGTGGCTCCTCTGGCTCGGGATCCACATCGCGTACCTGATCGGCTACGCCAATCGCTTCGTCGTGATCATCCGCTGGGCGTGGTCGTTCATCACCCATGGCCGCGGGTCGCGCCTGATCACCGGCGAACCTCTCTTGCCCCCGATCGAGGAGCCGGAACCGCCGGCCTGAGGGGCGACCCAGCGAGCGGTATCCTCGACGCGATGTCAGACGACGGCCGCCACGCCGGGCGCGAGTACCTCGACTACGCCACGTACCTCGGGCTCGAGGACCTCCTGGCCACCCAGCGCCCGCTCAGCGATCCGCCCCACCACGACGAGATGCTCTTCATCGTCCAGCACCAGACGACGGAGCTCTGGTTCAAGCTCATGCTCCACGAGCTGCGTGCGGCGATCGAGTTCGTCCGCAACGACGACCTCGAGAGCTCGTTCAAGATCCTCGCCCGGGTCAAGCACATCCAGACGCAGCTCCTCAACCAGTGGAGCGTCCTGGAGACCCTCACCCCGACCGAATACGCCCAGTTCCGCTACGCGCTCGGGCCGGCGAGCGGGTTCCAGTCCCACCAGAACCGCCTGATCGAGATGGCCCTCGGCAAGCGCGACGCCAGCGTCGTCGACGTCTTCAGGCACGTGCCGCCGATCCGCGAGGAGCTGGAGGCCGCGCTTCGCCGCCCGAGCCTCTACGACGAGTTCCTGCGCTGGCTGGCGCGCCGGGGAATGGCCGTGCCGCGGGAGGTGCTCGAGAGGGACGTCTCGGCGCCCTACGAACCGCATCCGGGCGTCACGGCGGTCATCGTCGGCATCTACGAACGGCCGGCTGAGGCGTGGGACGCCTACGAGATGGCCGAGAAGCTCGTCGACGTCGACGAGACCTACTCGCTGTGGCGCTATCGCCACCTCAAGGTCGTCCTCCGGGTCATCGGCATGAAGCGGGGCACCGGCGGCACTGCTGGGGCCGGCTACCTGCGCGAGATGGTCGACGAGGTGTTCTTCCCGGAGCTGTGGGAGGCGCGCACGACGCTCCGCGAGCGGGTCAGGGATCGCTGAACGCGACCACCGACCGAACGCCCTCGCCGCGGCGCATCCGCTCGAATGCCGCCTCCACGCCGTCCAGTTCGATCCGGTCGGTCACGAGGCGCTCGACGGGCAGGCGGCCCTCGAGATTGAGCCGGGCATAGCGCGGGAAGTCCAGCGCCGGTTCCGCGGACCCATAGTTCGAGCCGACGATTCGCCGCCCCCCGTCGACGAACGGGAAGACCTCGAACGACGCCCGGGCCCCGAACGGCGTCATGCCGACGAGGAGCGCCGTCCCGCCGTTCGGCAGGCAGCCGATCGCGATCTCGATCGTCGACGGCAGCCCGATCGCCTCCACGCACACGTCCGGCCCGCCATCGGTCGCGTCGCGGATGGCGGCCACCGTTGAAGAGGCATCGTCGCCGGCGAGGACCGCAGCCGTCGCACCGACGCTGCGGGCAAGATCGAGCTTCGCCGGGACGCGATCGACCGCGACGATCCGGCCCGCCCCGGCGATGACGGCGCCCATCACAGCGGACAGCCCGACGCCGCCCAGGCCGATGACCGCGACGCTGGCGCCGGGTGCGACCGCCACCGTCTTCGTGACCGCGCCGACGCCCGTCGCGACGCAACAGCCGATCAGCGCCGCGACCTCGGGTGGCGTGCCGTCGGGCATCGGAACCACCGCCGCGACCGGCACCACCTGGGCCTCGGCCATCGTCCCGATGGCGCAGTAGCTGAATACGTCGCCGGTACCGCCCGGGCGGCTGAGCCGCGACGTGCCGTCGGGCATCAGGTGCGTGTACGAGGGCGAGTCCGGGCACTCCCAGGTTCTGCCGGCGAGACACGAGCGGCAGCGGCCGCACGGCGTCGTCCACGCGAGCGCGACGAGTCGCCCGACCTCGAGGCCGCCCGCCGCCGCGTCAACGCCCGGCCCCAGCGCCTCGATGATGCCCGCGCCCTCGTGGCCCATCACGATCGGGCCCGGCCGGTCCCAATCGCCGTCGCGCACGTGGAGGTCGGAGTGGCAAACGCCCGACGCCAGCATCCGGACCCGAACCTCGCCCTCGCGCGGATCGGCCAGCTCCAGCTCCTCGACCCGCGATCGGACCCCCGGCCGGTCCAGGACCGCAGCACGAACCGTGATCGCTGACATCGTCCGCGAGCATAGCGACCAGGCGCATGCGCAACCCGGGGTGGTGCGTCCGCGCACCGCATCCATCACGGCGAGGATTGCGCGACCAAGACAAAACGCCGACGCTCGCGCAGTAGCATTCGAGGCTGATCTGCACGCCCACGCGTTTGCGTCGCTTGGCAACCCCCGTCGGGGGTAGGCCGTTGGTCTGAGGGAGGTCCTGGCGATGGCTCGTCGTCTTGTCGCGGTGACGGCCGCGTTCGTTCTCGTGCTCGGACAGGCCGGAGCCGCGCTTGCCGCGGCAGCGGCCACGAGCGGCGGCCAACGAACGGCCACATCGGCCCCGATCGACAAGTCTCTCCTCGCCGCCCTCGACTCGGGCGGCGTCGATCGTTTCATCGTCGAATTCACGGCAAAGCCGGATCTCCGCGGCGCGTCCAAGATCAAGGAGCATGCGAAGCGCGGCGCCTTCGTCCTCGCGACGATGACCGCGAACGCCCAGAGATCACAGGTTGCGGGTATCGCCCTCGCCAAGAATTCGGGCGCCAAGGCGAAGAGTTACTGGCTCACGAACTCCCTCGTCGTGCGCGGCAATTCGAAGCTCGCCGAGCAATTCGCCAAGCTGCCTGGCGTCAAGACTGTCCGGGCGCTCAAGGTCTATCCCCTCGTCAAGCCAGTCGAAACGAAGGTCGCGATCCTCGCGGCCGCGGGCGACCCCGAGTGGGGCGTCGACAAGATCCGTGCGCCCGAAGCGTGGGCTGACGGAATCATCGGCCAGGGCGTCGTCGTCGCGAACGTCGACACCGGCGTCGATTACACCCATCCCGCCATCGTCAACCAGTACCGCGGCAACCTCGGCAGCGGCGAGTTCGACCACAACTACAACTGGTGGGACCCGACCGGCATCTGCGGCGAGGCGCCCTGCGACAACGCCGGCCACGGCACGCACACCATGGGCACGATGGTCGGCGGCGACGGCCCCGGCCCGTTCACGCCGGACATCGGCGTTGCCCCGGGTGCGCGCTGGATCGCAGCGAAAGGCTGCGAGGACTTCGGCTGCTCCGAGGAGGCCCTGATCTCCTCCGGCGAATTCATGATCGCGCCGTGGGACAGTGCGGGCGAGAATCCTGACCCGTCCAAGCGGCCCGACATCGTCAACAACTCGTGGGGCAGCGGACCGGGCGACCCGTTCTATCTCACCGTCGTCCAGGCATGGCGGGCGGCCGGGATCATCCCGGTGTTCTCGTCCGGCAACCCGGGCCCCTTCTGCGGCGAAGGCGGCTCGCCCGGCGACTTCCTCGAGGTCTTCAGCGCCGGCGCGACCGACATCAACGACAACATCGCCGACTTCTCCGGCCGCGGCCCGTCGTCTTTCGGCAAGGTCAATCCGGACATCAGCGCTCCGGGCGTCAACGTCGTGTCGAGCGTCCCCGGCGGCGGTTACGAAGCCTTCTCCGGCACCTCGATGGCGGCGCCCCACACGGTCGGCGCACTGGCGCTCGTCCTGTCGGCGAAGCCTGCCCTGATCGGCGACCCGAACAACTACGTCCCGGCAACGGACGGGGTACGGGCGACCGCGGTCAATCGGATCGATCTGGACTGCGGCGGCGACGACGACGGCGACCCGAACAACGTCTACGGCGACGGCCGGATCGACGCCAAGGCGGCGGTCGACCTCGTCGCGACGGGCGGGACCCTCGCCGGGACCGTGACGCGCCTCAGCGGCGTACCGATCCCCGGCGCGCAGGTCACCGCGTCGGGCGGGTTCCGCGACTTCACCGTGACAACCGACTCGGCCGGCCATTACGAGCTGTTCCTCGCAGCCGGGACGTACGACGTCAGCGCCGTGGCCTTCGGCTTCGGCCCGAAGATCGTCCCGGATGTCGCGATCGTCAAGGATCAGACGACGACCCAGAACTTCGCCCTCAGGGCGTTGCCGAGGTATCGAATCACCGGCCACGTTCGCGCGGCCGAGGGCGGCGCGCCCCTCAACCGGGCCCACGTCCAGGCAATCGGGACACCGGTCCCGCCGGCCAGGACGGACGCCAACGGCGCCTACCGCCTGACCCTGCCGATCGGGGTCTACACGATCCGGGCATCTGCCGGTGGCTGCACCGAGACGGCGATCGTCAACGACGTGGCGCTCGTCAACCAGGACATCACCCTCAACTTCAGCCTCGGCCGCAAGCTCGACGACTTCGGGCATGGCTGCCGTGCGATCGGATTCGTCTGGGTCGACGCGACGACCCAGACAGCGCTGTTCGGCAATGACTTCGCCGGGCGGCTCCACCTGCCGTTCCCGTTCGGCTTCTACGGCGAGGACTACGAGCAGGTCTTCCTGTCCGACAACGGCTATCTGAACTTCCTCGACGCGGACGTGTTCAATCCGTTCCCGCTGTCGATCCCCTCCGACGATCCGCCCAATGCCGCGATCTTCGCCTTCTGGCGCGATCTGTTCCTCGATGACCAGAGCATGATCGAGTACGCGACCCTGGGCCTACCGGGCAACCGCATCTTCGTCCTCGAATACACGGACATCGGTGTCCTCGGCTCGACTTCGACCATCGACTTCGAGATCAAGCTGTACGAGCGGGGCGAAACAATCGACATCCTCTACGGGGCCAACCCGCCGAACCCCGGCGACGGCCGCGGAGCGGGAATCGGCATCGAGGATGCGTCCGGCACGGACGGCCTGGAATTCTCGTTCGGCAAGGCGCTCCTGGCCCCGAACACCGCCTACCGCTATGAGCCCATGCCATCGGGCATCGTTCATGGGACGGTGACCGACAAGAACGACGGCGAACCGATCGCCGGAGCGACCGTCTCGACCTCGCCGGGCCTCGGCTCGACGAAGACGGGTCCCGACGGGACATACACCCTGCGGCTCTACCCGGGTCGCTACACCCAGACAATCGCGGCCACGAACTACGTGTCCAAGTCACAGAACCTGCTGATCGTCAACGGTGCCGACGTCACCCGGAACGTCAGGCTCACCGCCCCGGTCCCGACGGTCGACCCGAACGAGATCGCGGTCGAGCTCGACTTCGGCGCCGCTCCGACCACGAGGACCGTGACCCTCGGCAACGCCGGCTCCGCGCAGCTTGCCTGGGAGACCAAGGAACGCAGCCGCGGGTCCAGCCCGCCGGTCATCGGTGCGGCAGCGGCCGGCACCGGCGCCTGGCGCCAGGACGTCAAGCCTGCGCTCCGCCTGCCCGTCAATGGCGGCGGCACTGCCGTTGCCCACCCGAAGGCCTTCCGCTGGACGGCGGCCAAACCGACCGCCGACATGTCGATCCTCGTCTACAACGACGATCCGGTTCACCCAGGCCCGGAGTCGTATACGGACCTGGCGCTCCAGCGCCTCGGCCTGTCGTACACGGCCCACTATGACGGCGACTTCGGTGGCTTCATGTCCGACCTCGAGTCGGGCGAGTGGGACCTGGTGATCTTCGCCAACGACAACTTCTTCCCCGACGACTTCTCGATCTTCGACAGCCTCAACTCCTACGTCGAGAACGGCGGCCGGCTCATCCTCCACACGTGGGTGGTCGAGGCCGATCCCGAGCATCCGTTGTGGGCTCGGCTCGGCTTCTCGTTCGCCGAGAGCAACTTCGATCCGCCCAACCCCGTGTACTGGTGGCAGCCGGAGCACCCGGCCTTCACCTTCCCGGAGGAAGTCCCCGAGTTCACCGAGCTCGACGACCAGATCTACGGGATCTACGGCCAGCGGGGCGATCCGCTCGAGGGCGCCGAGGCGCTCGCGGGATACACCACGCCCGGCCCGGATGAGGGCCAGGCGGCGCTCGTGATCGCCAACGAGGAGCACACGGCATTCAAGGGCTTCCTCGACGGCCAGAACAGCGCAGATCTCGACGCTGACGGCGTCCCCGACGGGGTCGAGATCTGGCAGAACCTGGCGTTCGGCATCAGCTCGGGCTTCTTCACCGATCTCCCGTGGCTGTCCGAAAGCCCCACCTCCGGCTCGATCGCGGTGGGTGCCACCCAGGACGTGACTCTCACCATCGGCGACCCGAGTCTCACCCCCGGCGAGTACCGCGGGTCCGTCGTGTTCCTCACCAACGCGCCCAAGCCGCGCCAGGTCTCGGTCGATGTGACCCTGACCGTCACGCTGCCTGAGTCGTGGGGTGGCATCTCCGGGACCGTCACCGACGCCCATAGCGAGGAACCCCTCGCCGGAGTCGAGGTGACACTCCACTCGCAGTGGAACGGCAACCCGCTTGACGCCACCGTGACCACGGCCGGCGATGGCACCTACGCCCTCATCGGGCCCAGCGGCACGTGGCCGCTGGAGTTCGCCAAGGAGGGCTACGTCGGCCTGACCCGTGACGAGCTCGTCACGGCCGGTACGACTCGGACCGGTGTCGACGCCGCGCTTCATCGGAACCAGCCTCACGGGACCGTCGAGGGCGGCCCATTCGAGTTCACCCTCACCCCGGGCCACCAGGCAACGGGGACCATCACGATCTCCAACCCGGGCGGCCACACCGATCTCACGTTCGAGATCGGCGAGGTCAACCTCGGCGGCCCGACGGTTGCCGGCGTGACCGGGAAGCGGACCCTGGCCAAGGTCGCGCCGAATGCGACTTCGACCAAGGGCGCGAACCGTCAGGCGACGGCCGTCCCGCGTGGCATCCAGGCCGCGGGCGACGTCCTCGCCAGCTGGCCGACGGAGGGGATCGAGCTGCCGTGGGGCCTCGGCTACACGGGCAACGTGTGGATCAGCGATGCCTTCGATAACGGCGACCTCTGCTCCTTCGCCGGTGTCTGCAGCGCCACGGAGTTCACCGTCGACGGCACCCCGACCGGCAACTCGTTCGAGGAGCCGTGGATCGAGGCGTTCGGTGGCGACATGGCGTTCGATGCTGGCCGGAACCTGCTCTGGCAGGTCAACATCGGCGGCGACAACGGCATCTACGGCCTCGATCCAGCCGATGGCTCGGTCGAGGAAGTGATCACGGGCTCGCCCTGGTCGTCCGTCGACCAGCGTGGCCTGGCCTACGATCCGGCGGCCGACGTCTTCTACATCGGCGGCTGGAACGAGGGCATCGTCTATCGCGTCGCCGGCCCGTCCCATCCGACACCCGGCGAGACGCTCAACCAATGCCAGCCGGCCGATCCGAACATCTCGGGCCTCGCCTGGAACGGTTCGTTCGGGATGCTCTGGGAAGCCACGAACAGCGAAACCGACACGATCTATCTCATCGACCCGATCAACTGCGAGACCTCGATGGCGCTGCCGCACCCGGGCGGTGGTGGCTTCAACGGCGCCGGCATCGAGCTCGACAACACGGGCAACATCTGGACGGTCAGCCAGGGCGGTGAGGCGTTCCTCATCGAATCCGGACTGCCGGTCTTCAGTGACGCGCCGTGGCTAACGGTCGACCCCGAGTCGGGCACCGTTGCACCCGACGGATCCGCCACCGTCGATATCAACGTCGACACAACCGGGCTCGAGCCGGGGGCCCATCGGGCGATCGTCGTCGTCCAGACGAACGATCCCGACCTCGGCAACGTCCAGGTGCCGGTCACGGTCCTCGTGCCGGCGTACCAGCAGGGCATCAACGCGGGTGGCTTCTCGTACGTCGACCCGGCGACGGGCATCGACTACGTGAGTGATCGCGCGTTCGCGTCCGGCTCCTTCGGCTACACGGGCGGCAGCGCCGCCTCGACCGGAAGCGGCATCGCCGGCACCACCCGCGATCCGCTGTATCAGAACCAGCGCGTCGGGATGAGCGACTACCGGTTCGCCGTTCCCGACGGCACGTATCGCGTCGATCTGTCGTTCGCGGAGTTGCAGGCGATCGGCCCGGGCGACCGCATCTTCAGCGTCGCGTTCGAGAACGCTCCGCTGATCTGGCAGCTCGACGTCGCGTCGGCGGCCGGCGGCCTGCTCACGGCCAACGACCGGAGCGTGATGGTCGAAGTCACCGACGGTGTCCTCGACATCTCGTTCGTCGGCAACCTGGGCGACGTTCCGATCGTGAACGGCATCCTCGTCACCGAGATCCCGCAGGGCAGTCCGTAGTCCCTATCGACCCAGACATGAGGAAGGCCCCGCCTCCGGCGGGGCCTTCACGATTCAGGAACTGCCTCAGCTGCCGGTGACCGTGAGGGTCCCGACCATGCCGTAGGCCTCGTGGCCGGGCAGGTGACAGATGAACGTCAGCTGGCCCGGCTGGGCGAAGGTCACCGTCGTCCGGCGTTCCCTGAGGGCATCGATCGAGAGCTCGGTCGGTCGGGCGTCGTGGACCGGTTCCGTGCCTGTTCGATGCCGTTCGTGAAGCGCTTCGTCGCCGACGATCCACTCGTGATCGATCGGGTCGGTGTTGTGGATGACGAACGTGACCGGTCGTCCGGCGGGAACACTGATCGCCGCCGGCGCGAACTTCGAGAAGTGGATCGTCACGTCGACGACGATCGGCTCGCTCGAGCGCGAGACCGCTCCCGCCAGGACCGCTGCCCCGAGCGCCGTCGCGAGCCCTAGACCGAGCGCCGCGACGGCGCGATCGATTGACATCTCGCTTGGGGGCTCAGCCGACCGCGCCGCTCGGCCGGTAGCGGGTCATCAGGTGGATTCCCGCGACGCCCATGAGCGAGAAGAGCACTGCGAGCATCAGCCGGGCGATGTCGGCTCCACCACCGATCGACGGGGCGCCCGGCCGGGCGAGGCCGGCGTCGACCCGGGACGGGGCCCCGGCCCCGCTCGCGTCGATTGCCAGGTCGTAGGAGAGACCGCTCGCCTCGGAGTCGATGGCCACCTTGGTCAGCCAGCCTGTCGTCGGGACCCACTCCATCCCCCGATCCGACCGCAGGTCGGCAAGGAGGCTTTCGCTGGCGCCGGCGTTGTAGTCGTAACGCATGCCGTTCGTGCCGGTCGGCGTCGGGAGCAGGGCTGGCGGGGCGTCGGTCAGGAGGAAGACGTCGGCGTCGATCCGCTCGGTGCCGGTCTTGCCCAGGGCAAGGATCCGGAGCGGGACCCACGGGTTGTCGGTCGGGATCGTGATGTGGACGGACGTTCCGTCCCCGACCTGCTGGCCGCGCTCCGCCGCGGCGTCGGCATCGAAGGCCGCGGCGAGGAAGATCTGGCTGCGCTCGGCGTAGAACTCGAGGACCTCCGGCGCGTCCGGCGGGAGGCGGAAGCCGTGGTCGCTGGCCCACGTCCCGATGTCGGCCGCTCCGCCGCGCAGGACCGTGATGTCCAGGGCGTCGATCCGGACCTTCATGAGCTCCTCGGCGCCGGCGGAGGGTGCTGCGGACGCGGCATCGGCGGCAAAGAGAAGTTCGCGCTGCGCCGTGGTCTCGCGGATCAGGCGCTGGAGCGTCCAGTCGCCGCCCTTCTCGACGCTCGTCGGGACGGCAGGCAGAGGCGTGATCGAGCCGAAGGCCCCGCCCCCACCGGCGAACTGAAACGCGGTGATGTAGTGCTCCACGCCCTCGTGGTAGCCGGCGAACGTCGTCGTCCGGAGGAGGTTGACCGCGCCGTTAGGTCCGATGAGCCCGCCACAGGCGAGGGTCGGACCGGCGGTCAGGAGGAGGCCAAGCAGCGTGGCCGGGAGGATGATACCGAGTCGTCGCATCGGTCGATCTCCTGGGAGTCGGACCTGGTGGGTCCGCGTGGCGCCCTTGACGCCGACCGATCGCGAGGTGTTCCCCTTCCTGTGTAAATCGTGCTCTAAGGCATCTCGATTCGGACGTCGTCGACGCCGGCTTCGACCAGGCTGTCCGGGCCCCCCGTCGGTTGCCGTGAACACGATCCGGATCGTCTGGCCGGCCCACTTGGTCAACGGCACGCCGGTCTTCGTCCATTTGCCCCGCTGGATGACGCCCGCGCCGAGGTCGCGGAAGACGCGTACCCGCGTCCCGCCGGCGAGCTCGACCCAGGCCATGAACGAGTCCTTCGTCGAGCTGTTCGACCCGTGGGCGAGGTAGTAGCGGAACGTGAGCGAGCCGACCTGCGACGGCAGCTTGATCGGGGCCGAGCGGATCGTCGTCGTCCCGCCGTCGAGGTCGTACTGGTTGGCGCTGGTTCCCGCGGGTCCGCCCGTCACCATCGCCTGCGCGCCGGACGACGCCGTCCCGAGCTGAATCGGGTAGCCGCCCGAGAACGTCGGCCCCGGATCGCGTCGGGCCCACGTGCCGTCGGTCGCGGTGTCTGTGCCGTACGGGTCCGAGGACCAGGAGCGATAGATCTCGAAGTCGTCGTTGAAGACGCCGCAATGCGTCTTTTCCTTGGCGATCGCACGGTACGGACAGCCGCCGATATCGATGAGGTAGAGCAGGGCTCCCCGGTTCCGGGCTGTCTGGGGCGCGATCGCCTCGTCGGGCGAGTAGTGGTCGTCCCAGACCGACGCCTGCTCACGGGGATAGAGCTCCCAGGTGAACGAGAAGATCCGGTGGGCGCCGTACATCCAATCGATCTGGTCGCCGTCGGTGATGTACAGGTCGCTCGATTGCTCGGCCTTGTAGCCGTTCAGCGCGGCCATCGCCTTGCCCATCGTCACGAACGCAGTGTGGTCCTCGACGGACATGTCCGACGGAATGTCCGTTCGGGTGTAGCCGTATGGCCAGAGGATCAGCTCGCCGTTGGTGTGGAACGTGACGTGAGCGCGGATCTGCTGAATCCCGTTCTTCACGCGGCTGTTCACGAAGTCGCGCATGACGCGCGCCTCGGTCGCGGAGAACGGGCCCGAGCCTCGGTAGGTGATCGAGGCCGGGTTGCCGGACGATCCGCCGCAGCAGCCCCAGCGATAGTCGTAGTTGCGGTTGAGGTCGGTCCCGATCGGCTTGCCGGAACCATTCGACTGGCGGTTCTTGCGCCAGGCGCAATACGGCGGCCGGACGCTGCCGGTGCACGTCAGGTCGTACTCGCCGCCGTCCGGATTCAGGGCGAAGACGATCCAGACCTCGCGGCTGTTGACGAGATTCGTGATCCTCGCGTCCGAGCCGTAGTTGTCCGCGAGGAGGTGGAGGGTGTAGAGCGCCTGCTCGACCGTCATGTGCTCGCGGGCATGGTGGAGCGCGTCGAACAGGATCTCGGGCTCGCTCTCATCGGTCGCCACGTTGTCACTGACCTTCGCTGCCCAGATGGTCAGGCCCCGGTTGCTCGTTCCGAACTTGAAGACATCGACGATCGCCGGCTTGGCCGCCTCGACCGCTTTGATCTCGGCCTCGGTCTCCGCGTAGTCGTGATAGGCGCCATCTCGATCGGGGAAACCGGCGGCGGCCGCGGGGCCCGCGGTGGAGGCGAGGATCGCCGACGCCAGGAGCGCGGCGGCCCCGAGGACTCGGGAGAGGGGACGTGACGGGGGGCGGCGGTGTCGTCCAACCATGGCCCTAGGGTGAGCGCTGGCCATGGTGCGGCGCAACCCCCACTCGGGGCCGGCCCACCGTACGAAGCTCTCATCCGGCGGCCGACTGGGCGAAGATGGCCCGATGCTCGCCCGACTCGCCGTCGCGCTGTTCGCCCTCCAGTCCGGATTCCACGGCTTCACCGCTTCGCTTCCGGTCGCCCTTGCCCGGGCCGGGGTGGCCGACGAGGAGATCGGGGTGATCGTCGGGCTTGCGGCGCTCGTCCAGGTCCCGGCGGCCTTCGCGGGTGGTGCGCTGGTCGACCGCTTCGGCGGGCTGCGCCTCCTTGGCGTCGGCGCCGTCGCGTACCTCATCGGTGCCGGCGTGCTGCTCCTGCCCGGCGTCGAAGCCGGTGGCGACAGGCTGCCGTTCGTCGTCGCCCGGGTCAGCCAGGGGATCGGTATCGCGCTGACGCTGCCGGCGGCGCTGTCGCTGGTTCCGCGACTCGTGTCGCCCGACCGACGGGGCTTTGGGCTCGCGTTCATGGGCAGCGCCCACAACCTGACGCTCGTCGCGATGCCGCCGCTCTCGCTCGCGGTCCTCGGCGAGGGCTCCTCGCTCGATTCCGTCGCGATCCTCGTCGTGGGGATGGTCGTCGTCGGGATCCTGGTGCTCGTCGTCCGTCCGGTGCGGCTGCGACCGGCGGTCGAGCACGGGCATCGCGAGGATCTCGCGGGCTCCGGCGCGGGCACTGGCCCGGGCCCTGGACCTGAGGCGGCCCCGTCCCGCCCCGCGCTCGCCTCGAGATGGTTCGGCTTCGCGTTCCGCCGGGAGTGGACGCCGCCGCTCGTCATCACGCTCCTGTACGTGGCCCATTGGGGCGTCGTGACGGCCTACCTGCCGCAACGCGCGGAGTTGGCGGGCGCCGACGTCGGACTGTTCTTCGTCGCCGACGGGATCGCCGTGCTGGCACTCCGCATCCCATCGGGCTGGTTGGCCGATCGGATCCAGCCGCGCCTGCTCGTCCTGTCGGGACTGCTTCGCGACAGGCCTGGCGATCGGCCTGCTGGTGCTGCCGCCGGCAACGCCCGTCCTGATGCTGGCGGGCGCCCTGACGGGTGGCGGGGCGGGATTGGTCCTGACGCCCCTCCTCGTCGAGATCTCGCGGCGGAGCACCGATGCCGATCGCGGCAGCGCCTTTGCGATGATCTCGGCCGCGCTCGCCGCAGCGCTCGTGCTCGGCAGCATCGGGGCCTCGCCGATCATCGCGTCGGCGGGGTTCGAGGCAACCATTCTCGTCACGATCCTCGGGCTGGCCGCGGCGGCGGTCGTCGCGTTGGCCGATCCGGGCCTCGCGATGTCGGCGGCGTCCCGAGGTCGAGACGCTAGCCTGCCTCGTGGCTGACCGGGATCCTGAACCGGAACGTCGAGCCGCGACCGGGGGTGCTCTCGACGTCGATCGAGCCGCCATGGGCCTCGACGAGGGCGCGCGCGATCGCCAGTCCCAGCCCCGAGCCGCGTGAGCCCGGCGGCCTTGGCGAACCGATCGAACACGTGGGGCAGGAGATCCGGCTCGATGCCGGAGCCCGTGTCTTGGACCGTCACGACGACCTCACGCGGACTACCGTCCGCGCCGCCGTCGCCCACCCGGGCGTCGAGCGCGATCGAGCCACCGGCCGGTGTATGGCGCAAGGCGTTTGCCACGAGGTTGGAGATGACTTCCTTGATCCGCACGGGATCGACCTCGAGGAGCGGGATGTCGTCCGCGATCTCGAGCCGGAGCTCGACTCCGGCGGCCTGGGCGCTGGACCGGAACGCCGCGACGGCGTCGGTCGCCACGACGGCGAGGTCCGTCGGCTCGCGGTGGAGCGGCAGGCTGCCACTCTCCGAGAGGGCGACCGTCCGGAGGTCGTCGACGAGCCGGCCCAGGACTCGCGTCTCCTCGAGGATCGCCCCGAGATGCGCCTCGTCGACCTCGTGGACGCCGTCGAGCATCGCCTCGATGTTGCCCTGGACCACCGTCAGCGGCGTTCGCAAGCTCGTGGCTCACGTCGGCGAGCAGTCGTCGTCGCTGCTCCTCGTCCGCCTCGAGGCGGATGACCATCTCGTTGAAGCCCCGGGCGAGGTCGCGCATCGGGCGGGGTCCTGTCCGCGGGACGGTGACGCGGGTCGTGTAATCGCCGTGCTCGACGCGGTCGGCCGCCTCGACCAGCTCGTCGAGCGAAAACGCCACGCGGCGGAACGTCCGGCCCGACCCGGCGATCGCGAGGATTCCCAGGACGACGATCCCGATGCCAAGGACCCGCGCTACAGTCGCCGAAGGGCCCGCTCGCCATCACGACGCTGCTGACGAGCCCGACGAGGCCGACGACACCGATCAGGAAGGCGATCCCGAACAGGCAGCCGAAGCGGCGCGCCCACGGGCTCCGTCGGCGCATCCACGGTCCTCGCCCGCCGCGCGGCGGCCACGGCTCCTCGGCCGGCCACCACGGGGGCGGTCCCTTGCGGCCGGCCCAACCCGATCGGTCCGCGCCGGCCCGTCCCGGGCCACTCACGACCGCTCGTCCGCGAACCGATAGCCGACGCCGTAGACCGTGAGCACGTACCGCGGCTCGCGCGGGTCGGGTTCCAGCTTGCGGCGGATGTTCTTGACGTGGGTGTCGATCGCCCGCTCGTACGACTCGAAGGCGACGCCATGGACCGCGTCGAGGAGTTGCGAGCGGGTGAAGATCCGGCCCGGCTGGGCGGCCATCGTCGTGAGGAGCTGGAACTCGGTTGGCGTCAGCTCGATCGGACGGCCCGCGACGTCGGTCCGCATGCGCGGGATGTCGAGAGTCAGGTCGCCTGCCCGGACGATTTCGCGGCTGCCCGGGTCGGGCTGGCGCCCCGCGTCGACCCGTCGGAGCACGGCCTTGACCCGGGCGACGAGCTCGCGCGGGCTGAACGGCTTCGTGAGGTAGTCGTCGGCGCCGAGCTCGAGCCCGAGCAGCTTGTCGATCTCGTCGTCGCGGGCGGTCAGCATCACGATCGGCAGCGACGAGTCGCGACGAATCGCCCGCGTGACGTCGAGGCCGTCGACCTCGGGCAGCCCGAGATCGAGGACGACGAGGTCGGGCCTCGTCCGGCCCACCGCGTCGAGCGCCGCGCGGCCGTCGGCCGCGATAACGACGGCGAAGCCCGCGTGCTCCAGGTAGTCACGGGCCAGGGCGGCAATCTTCGGTTCGTCGTCGACGACGAGAATGGTCTTCATCGGACGCCATCGTAGGCTGTGAAAACGGAGGCGCCGGCCCCGATATCGGAGGCCGGCGCCGGCGTTGTCAGCTCCGCGGCTGGTCGGTCGGTGCCTTGCCCGCCGCCTCGCTCTCGCGGTGCAGTTCGTCGTGGATCTCCCGAGCCCGGTCGCCCCAGGGTCCGCGACCATAGGGCCCGCCCTTTCCGCTCCACCCTGGCCCGCCCCAGCCGCCGCGCCCACGGCCGCCGCCGAGGACGGCCCGGAGCAGGGCGAAGACGAGGAAGATGAAGAACAGCGTCCCGAGGAAGCCGAAGAACCCGAAGCCGCCGTGGCCCCAGCCGTAGCCGTAGCCACCGACGTACGGGCCAACGGCCTGGCCCGGGCCGACGACGACCTGGCCGCTCTCGACGAGGCCCGCCGTCACGCCCGCGTTGTACGCGGTGATTCCGATGACCGTTGCGCCGGTCACGAGGATGAGTGCCAGCACTACGCCGGCGATCGTTCGTCCGTTCATGTCGTCTGTCGTTCTCCACTGGTCGGCGATCATTCTCGATCGCCTGATGGAGCCATCGTCGGGCTCGATTGTGAGCAGGCTATGGAGACGCGGCGGAGGTCCAGCGGAGACCGGTTGAGCGGCCGGTGAGGATCGACTGCTAGCCTTGGCCGGTGCCCACCCTCGCGCCGCCAGGCCACCTCCTCGACGACCTGAACGAGGCCCAACTCGACGCGGTCCGCGCCGTCGACGGGCCGGTCGCGATCATCGCCGGGGCAGGAACGGGCAAGACCCGCGTGATCAGCCGGCGGACGGCGTTCGCGATCGCCTCGGGCGTCGTGCCCGCGGACCAGGTCCTCGTCGTCACGTTCACGGACAAGGCCGCCGGCGAGATGATGGAGCGCCTCAGGGGTCTCGGCCTGCCCGGCGTTTCGGCCCGGACGTTCCATGCCCATGCCCTCAGCCAGCTCCGCCATTTCTGGCCGCTCAGCCATGACGGCGCGCCGTTGCCGGAGATCCTCAGCACGAAGCTGCCGATCCTCTCGCGGCTCGCCCGCGGCCTGCCCGGCCACTACCGCTTCACGCCGGCGAAGGACCTCGCCGACGAGATCGAGTGGGCGAAGAGCCGGCGGGTCGATCCCGCGGGCTACGAGGTCGCGGCCACGGCTGCCGGCCGCGAACCGCCGCTGCCCGTCGATCTGTTCGTCCGCGTCTTCGCCGACTACGAGCGGGCGAAGGCCCGAGCCGGCCGCCTCGACTTCGACGACATGTTGATCGGCGCTGTCGACCTCCTCGAGAATGACCCGGACGCCGCCGAGATCGTCCGTGCCCGCAAGCGCTGGTTCAGCGTCGACGAATACCAGGACACGAACCCGCTCCAGCAGCGCCTGCTCGAGCTGTGGGCCGGCGGCCGGCCGGACGTCTGCGTCGTCGGCGACGAGGACCAGACGATCTACACGTTCACCGGGGCGACGTCCGACTACCTGACATCGTTCGCCGAGCGCCACCCCGGAACCAGGGTCATCGCCCTGACCGAGAACTACCGCTCGAGCCCCGAGGTCCTCGACCTGGCGAACCGGCTCATCGCGTCGGCCGGTCGCTCGAAGCGACTCACCGCGACGCGCCCGTCCGGCCCCCGTCCGACGATCAGCCGTCACCAGACCGCGGACGCGGAGCTGGCGGCCGTCGCCGCCGGGATCGGAGCGCTGCTCGCCGCGGGAACCGCGCCCGCCGAAGTCGCCGTGCTCGTCCGGACGAATGCCCAGCTCGCACCGATCGAAGGGGCGCTGACCCGAGCCGGGATCGGCTACCGGGTCCGGGGCCTCGGGTTCTGGCGGCGGCCGGAGGTGAGAGCCGCGATCGACCTGGTCGGGCGGGCCGGGGAGGGGACCGGGGAGCGCCTGGCCAGCGCGGTTCGGGCCTTGTGGACCAAGGAGCTGGGGTACGAGGAGGGCGCGGCGTCCGAACGGGGCGAAGCAGGCGAGCGCGCCGCCGCGCTCGAGACGCTCGCCTCGATCGTCGCGGACCACGTGGCGGCGGACCCGGCGGCGGACAGCGACGGCGCTGCTGGCCGATCTGCGGCGGCGCGCGGCAGCAGAGGAAACGTCGACGGCCGCGGGTGTCGAGCTTGCGACCTACCACCGCGCGAAGGGCCTCGAATGGGACGCCGTGTTCCTGCCGATGCTCGAGGAAGGCTTCCTGCCGATCCGGCAGTCGTTCGACGACGACGCGGCGCTCGAGGAGGAGCGGCGGCTCCTCTACGTCGGGATCACCCGGGCCCGGGTCCACCTTGCCCTGTCGTGGGCCGAGCAGCGCGAGACCCGCGGCCGCGAGTCGCGCCGGCGGCCCAGCCGATTCCTTCACGGCCTCGTGCCGCGGCCGTCCGGGGCAGCGGCCGGACCTGCGCGCGACCGGCGGCCGCGCGTCGTGCGGCTACCGGATGGGTTCGTATCGCCTGCGTCCGCGGGAGGGCGAATCGGCGCTGCTCGGAGCGTTGCGGGCGTGGCGAACGCAACGGGCGCGGGCCGACGCCGTGCCGGCGTTCGTCGTCGCCCATGACTCAATGCTCGCGGCGATCGCCGAGGCCCGACCGGCGTCGCTCGCCGGGCTGCGCCGGATCAAGGGCATGGGCCCGACGAAGCTCGAGCGCTACGGGGCAGAGATCCTGGCGGTCGTCCTGGCTTCTGGCTGAGGCTCCAACCGGCGAGCCGGGCTCAGTTCACGATCGTGTTCGCCGTCGCCCCGTTCGCGGCGTTGTAGACAGCCTGCGTGTTGCTGTTGAACTTCGGCCCGTACATGTTCTTCAGGCCGCCGTAGCCGTACGAGTTCAGCGAGTTGAGGGTGCCGCTTCCGGTCGCCTCATTGAAGCCCTTCAGCCACGGACCCCCGGACGAGCCGCCGGTCATGCCGCAGGCCATGCCCCAGGTGAGGTTGTCGTTCAGCGAGTCGTTGAAGATTGGTCCGGCGCAGTAGACGAGATCGTTGCCGTGGTACTTGCCGGCGGCCGGATAGCCGAAGGCGTAGAGGGTGGTTCCGGCACTCGTCCCGGAGAAACTGATGGGGAACGAACCGACAGTCGCATCCAGCTGCGCAGTGCCGGACTTGCCACCGCCGCCGACGACGGCGAAGGCGAAGTCGTGGACGGTCGCCTGGGTATTGAAACTGCCGGCGGTCGCAAAGCCGCGATGGACCACGAGGGCATCGGCCGTCCAGCAGCCGTAGGCGGTGTTCGCGCAGGTGAATGTCGGCGCGGAGTCGAACTCCGGGATGAACAGCCAGTTCGTCGCGAACGCCCGGGCGACCTCGTCGTAGGCACAGTGGCCGGCGGTCAGCACGAGCGACTTGCCGCTGCGCGAATCGGTGGCGACCGATCCGGAGCAGACATAGGCCGATGAGCCCATGACGAAGTAGACCTTGCCCGAGGCCTTCAAGATGGCCCCGCCCTTTGCCCACGAGGCGCCCGTGCCGCCTCCACCGCCCGGCTTGCCCTTCGGCTGGAAGGACCCGCCGGTTCGGACGAAGTCGCGTGGCGCGGCCGATTTGAGCCGGGCGGGCGTCCAGAAGGCAACGATCTGGTCGTGGCGCGAAAGGGTGGGACCGGCCGCGCCGACGGGGGCGGCCAGGACGGGGATGCCGATGATGGCAAGGGCGGCGAGAAGGGCGAGCGGGGATCGACGGCGCACGAGGAATCCTCCAGCTGGGGACCAGGGTGAGCGGTGCTCACTGTCTACGCTTCGCCAGGTGGCCGAGTCAAGCGGAACGGTGCCCCTCGGCACCAGGCGTTCGGCTGCCCGGCAGGTCCGGTGTTTGGACCATGCCCTTCGGCCCAGGGCCTCTGGCCCATCCGGGGGATGCACCACTTGCGCCGAGGGGGCATACTTCCTCTTATCCGGGGTTTCCGCCCACCCAGAAGGCTGAAAACCACACACGTCGCTCCGGCAGTCACCCGACCCGCTCACCGGGTCTCTCCTCAGGTCGCTCACCGGCCTAGTTGCCCGCGCTCGGTGGAATGCCCCGTCCCCCGCGCCTGCCGGCCCGACTCATCCACCGTCGCTCGTGCCGCCATGCACGGCGTTCCGGGAGAGAGGAGGCACGAGTCTTGCGTGTTCCAACCATCGGCGCCCAGAGGGCGTCTCGCCGCGATACCTCGTCTTATCGTCAACCTGCGTCCAGCACCCGCTCGCGGACGCTCATTGGGTCCCTTCTAGCGGCCTCGCTGCTGGCCTCGCTCATCGCCGCACCGGCCGCAGCCTCGTCCCGGACCACGGTTCGGATCCCGGCCCAGGGGACCATCACCACCTCGTCGGTCGCTCGGTACTGGTATCCCGAGGAGCTCTACGTCCTCGGCCTCACCAACTGCACCCGAACCGGCGGCTGGGTTCTCAGCGACGGTACGTGCCGCGGCTACGGCAGCGGTCGCTATAGCGCCTACGTGCCGCCCCTCCGCTACAGCGCCGGCATGTCGGACAAGGTCGTCCGACCGTACGCGCGCTACCTCGCGGTCACCAACCAGTGCAGCCACTTCCTCGACGGGAATCCCGGCGACCGGCTTCGTCGTTCGGGCTACAACGGCTACAGCTGGGCCGAGAATATCGGCTGCCGCAGCGGTTACACGTGGGCGAAGCCAGCGGTCCTCGCGTCGCACCTGTTCTTCCAGTCGGAGAAGTCGTCCAACGGCGGCCACTGGCGGAACATCAAGAACGCGAAGCTCAAGTGGATCGGCATCGGCGTGTGGAAGGCCTCCGGGCGCGTCCGCCTCGTGACGGACTTCTACTCGGGCTAGCCCCAGCTGGCCCATGGCGGAACGCCGCCAGTCGATCGAACGAGGAGCCCGGTGTGCATCGCGCACGCCGGGCTCTTCGCGTTGTCACAGCGTGAAGATCACCGCTGAGCCCGTCAGATCGAGTGGCCGACGTCGCTCAGGATCCTCGAAACTTGCCCGCCCAGGAAGATGAGTGCCACGATCGCGATGATCGCGATGAGGGCGAGGATGAGGGCGTACTCCGCGAGGCCTTGGCCTTGATCGCGGGCTGCCGAGTGGCTCCATAAGGACGCGAAGTCGATGAAGTTGCAGCATCTGGTTCTCCAGTCGGTCGTTGCCCGCCGCGGGTCGGCGAACCTCGCTCCGATCGTGGAGGGAGGACGCGGTGACGCCAATCGGTGGAACCATCGAGCGACCGCTCGATGACGACCCCTGGTACGCCGGGGATCCGGCGAGGCCGAGGAACGAGGCCGGGCGGCTCCCGACGGTCGGCTACGGCGCCGCCGGCCAGTCGAACCGGACGACCGTGCCCAGCTGGGCTGCCGCGCTCGATCGAGATGCTTCCGCCGACCGCGATTGCTCGCCGCGACAGGTCCGCGAGCCCTCGGGCCCCGGCCCGTAGTGCGTCCGCGGCGGCGACCTCGTCGATCCCTCGACCGTCATCGCGGATCTCGAGGCCGACCCGCTCAACCGATGTCGACACGAAGATCGTGATCTCCGCCGCTGAGGCATGGCGCACGGCATTGTCGAGCGCAACCTGGGCGATTCGCCAGGCTGTTCGCTCAATGTCCGGGCGGGGCCGACCCGCCGCGGCCCCGACGTCGAGCGTGACCTGGACACCGGCGTCCCCTTCGGTGCGCTCCGCAAGGTCCTCGAGGGCCTCGACGAGCCCGAACGTCTCGAGGACGACCGGCCAGCGGTCGGCCATCAGCCGCTCCAGCTCCAGGTCGACGGCCCGAAGGCGATCGGCGAGGGCCTCGACGGGTCCACCGCCTTCGACGTCGGCGATCGCCCGGCGCAGCGACGGCAGCACGACCGCATGGAGATCGCCGGCGAGGCGGACGCGCTCGGCGTCGATCGCGGCCGCGCCGGCATCGGCTTCGCCTGGCACGAGCTCTCGCAGCGTTGCCCTGACGCGTTCCGCGAACGGCGTCGTCGGGCGGCCGTTCGCTTCCGCGCGGGCCGCGGCCGCCCGGACATCGCCGGCGACCCCGAACGCCGCGAGCAGGAGCACGACATCGACGAACAGCGCGGTTGGCCGGGTCGCGATATCGACCCACGTCAGCTCAGGGTCAGCCGGTGCCCCGGCGATGACGAGGAGCACGATGACGAGGCAGCCGGCCGTGAGCCAGGCGACCAGTAGCGTCGCGATCGTCGTCACCTGCCGCCCGGCGGGGCGCTCCGGGCGCGTCGCGTACAGCGCAGCGATCCCCATCGTCACGATCGCCGCGGCGATCGACCTGCCTGCCATCACCAGCCAGGCGTTCAGTCCCACCGCGCCCGGATCGACGCCCCGCGACAGGGCGATGGGAGTGCCTGCCGCGACGAGCGACGCGAAGACGAGGGAGGCCCAGGCGAGGCCGGGGACACGGTGCCGGACGAGAAGCCCGAGGCACAGCGCTCCCGCTTGCGACGAGCGGCGGCACGAGGTCCAACGGCCGGCTGGGCGGGTGGAGGACCACGAGTGCAATCGCCAGCGCGACGACGGCCCCGGCCCCGATCGCGGCGGCTACGAAACGAATCGGCAGCCGTCGTCTGGCGGCCGCGGATCCCTCGGCGGCCTGCTCCTCGGGGACGACCGTCGCGGCGGCGGTCGAAGGCGCCTGGTTCACGGCTCTCGGCCCAGCCAGCCTTCGCGCATGGCGAGCATCGCCAGTTCGGTCCGGCTCAGGACGCCGTACCGCCCGAACAACCGCCGGAGATGGCTCTCGACAGTCTTGATGCTGATACCCAGCCCGACCGCGATCTCGTCGTTCGTCGCACCGCGGGCGAGCAGCCGGAGCGCCTCGAGCTCGCGGGAGCTTGGCTGGCGCGGCGCATCCCGCAGCGCATTCAGCGTGACGGCTGGGAACCTCGTGTCGCCCCGCGCGACGGCCTCGACGGCGTCGAGGATGTCGCCCACGTCGCTCGTCTTCGCGAGGTAGCCGGCGGCGCCCGCCTCGAATGCTGCGCGAAGGAAGCTCGGCTGCTCGAAGCCGCTCAACATCAACACCCGGGGTCCTCGGCCGCCGCCGAACTGTTTCACCACGTCCAGGCCGCCCGCCCGGCCGCCGATCCAGACATCGCACACGACGACGTCCGGCGAGGTTCGCCGGACCAGCTCGATCGCAGCCTCGACGTCCGTCGCACTGCCGACGATCTCGATCCCGGGCCGCGAATTGGCGGCCTCGACGAGCGCGGCAAGGATCGCGGGGTGATCGTCGACGAGCGCGAGCCGAATCATGTGGCCGAGCCTAGCGGGTGGACCCGCCCCATCCAAGCCGATTGATACCCTCAATCGGGCCGGCCGATAGTCAGGCCTCGGCGGCGACTCGCTCGAGATCGACCGTCCGCACGCGGCGGGTTCGGCCGGCCTCGGTTCGCACGAGAGCCGAGGGGATGACCCCGCCCGGGAGCGACTCGACGACCGCGGTCTCGCCGTTGTACAGGCCCGAGCCGATGATCCGGACGCGATCGCCGATCGCGAGATCTCGGCCGGCGGCGGCCCTCATGTCAATCGCTACGACTGTCGGTCGGACGTAGATGGGCTCAGGAGTGTCAGTGGGAGGTGGCGCCTTCTTGTTGCGTGGCGTCGGATAGGTGACCTTGCGCTTTCGCACGGTATCGGTGGTTCCTCGCTTCAGCGGTGGATGGCCGGGTGACGGTCGCTAGCGGCCTCGCTCGGGGCGTCCGGTGTCCTTCGGTGGCCGCGGCTCGTGGCCCGGGCGCGGCGGACGGGGCAGGGTGCCCTTGGCCATGTCGGCCGGTCGCTCCCGCGGCGGACGCTCACGCGCTGCCTTGACGGACCTCGCGAACGCCTCGGCGGTCGCCGCCGGCAGGCTCTTCATCCACGCGTCTTCGATTTCCTTGACCCGTTCGGTCTCCCGAGCGCGCCGCTCGCGCTCCAGCTTCGAGTGCTTTGTCATCAATCCTCGCTTCGGTCGGCGGCCGCGCGGGTTGCTCGGCCACCTGCAGTGTAGACCCTCCTGCGGCGATTCCGGCAGTTTCGCGGTCGATTCGAGGCCGCGGGGACGCCGCGGCAGGGCCACGACACCGCCGTCAAACGACCGCCGGACCGGCCCGGTTGACCGCTCGGCGATCGCCACCCACGCTTGTCACATGACCCGACGGCCGCTCGTGGCGGCGCTTCTAGCCGCGCTCGCCGTCACGTCGGCATTCGCCTTCGTGATGTCGCGTCCGGCCGCCGATGGCACGCTGGCGGCTCCAGAAGGGTCCTCCGCCGCGAAAGGCGCCACGAAGACGCCGATTCCGATCCCCATTCCCGGCCACGAGGTGTACGGCTTCGTTCCGTACTGGGAAATGGACGGCGGCATTGCCGCGCACCTCGCCGAGACGGACCTGACGACGCTCGCCCTGTTCTCGGTGACCCACAAGAAGAACGGCGACCTGGCGTCGGGGGAACGTGGGTATCGCCGGATCGACGGCCCGCTCGGGCGGCAGCTCATCAGGGAGGCCCACGATCGCGGCATACGCGTCGAGCTCGTGTACACGTCGTTCGGCACCGGCCAAGAACGACGCATTCTTCCGGTCTGCCGACGCCCAGGAGCGGGCGATCGCCGGGCTCGTGGCGATGGCGACCGACCTCGGGGTCGACGGGATCAACGTCGACGTCGAGCTCCTCGCGCCGGAGCACGTTGCCTCGTACGGACTGTTCGTCGGGCTCCTCCGGACTGCGCTCCGGGCCGTCGAGGCCGACGCCCAGGTGTCGGTCGCGACACAGGCCAACGTCAGCGGAACGGCGATGGCCGTCGCAGCCACCGCCGGCGGCGCCGATCGGATCTTCATGATGGGCTACGACTACCACTGGTCCGGCTCAGAGCCGGGCGCCTCGGCGCCGCTCGATCGCCGCGACGGCAGCCAGAAGGACCTCGCCTGGTCGCTCGACCTCTACCGGGACGCAGGCGTGCCCGCCGAACGGACGATCCTCGGCCTCCCGCTCTACGGGATGAGCTGGCCGGTCGTGGGACCCGAGCTGGGAGCCGCGAGGGACGGTCGCGGCTCCGTCTGGGTCCCGAGTGACAATCTCGCGACCCTTCGCGATCGGACGCTCGTGCCCGTCGTCGACCCGCTCGAGATGGTCGAGCACCTGGCGGTGCCCGACGGGGACGGCTGGCGGGCGATCTATTTCGACTCGCCGACGACCCTGACCCCGAAGCTCGAGCTGGCGGACGCGCGCGGTCTGGCGGGCGCGGGGCTATGGGCCGTGGGCTACGAGCGAGGGCTCGTCGACTACACGAAGCTCATTGGGACGTTCCGGGCGGGCGAGCTATCGACCGCCACGCGTCCGGTGAGCCCGTAGCGACGAGCCGGTAGCGTGCGCCGAACGCAGCATGAGGTTCTCACGAGGGACCAGCTCAATCGCGCCACCCTCGCGAGGCAGCTTCTCCTCGAACGCGCCGGGATCCGTCCGCCTGCGGCCATCAGGCGAATCGGCGGCCTGCAGGCCCAGGAGCCGGCGTCGCCCTATCTCGCGCTCTGGTCGCGACTCGCCGCGTTCGACCCTTCATCGCTGGACGGCGCCTTCCGGCAGCGACGGGTGGTGAAGGCGACACTGATGCGATCGACGCTGCACGTCGTGACCCGGGACGACTACCGTCACCTGCTGCCGGCGACGCTTCCGATGTTGCGTGGCCTGACCCGCCGCGGCCAGGGTCCGGAGCCCTCAGCGGCGCGCGTTCAGGCCCTGGCCGAGGCAGCCCTCGAGTTTGCAAGCCGGCCGCGCGCCAATACCGAGCTTCGCGCACACTTGGCCGGCCTCGTCGACGACATGTCGGCGGACGACGCGCTCTGGTTCGTACGGCGCCATGTCGCCTGGATCCACGCCCCGTCGGACGTGCCGTGGTCGTTCGGACGACGACCGATCCTGACCGGGGCATCGGCCTGGCTCGGCGAGGACTCATTCGCGGAGGAGGCCGCCGCCCTCGAGTATCTGGCCCGTCACTACCTGGCGGCGTTCGGGCCGGCGACCGCAGCCGACATGGCGGCATGGTCCGGCCTGGCCATTGCAAGGCTCCGGCCGGCCGTCGCCGCGATCGACGCGGCGGGTGATCTTCGGCGCTACTCGGACGAGCGTGGCCGGGAGCTGCTCGATCTCGCCGGAGCTTCAATTCCGGCGGGTGACGTCGACGCCCCCGCTCGACTCCTGCCGATGTGGGACAGCGTCCTGCTCGCCTACGCCGATCGGTCCCGGATGATCGGCGACGAGCATCGGAAGCTCGTCACCGCGAGGAATGGCGACACGCTGCCGACATTCCTCGTGAATGGCCGCGTGGCGGGCCTCTGGTGGGCTGAGCCCGAAGGCGGAATCTCGAGGATCGTGCTGGAGCCGTTCGTCAGGCTGGGCCGCGAAGGACCGGCGCGCCGTCGAGCGGGAAGGGGAGCGGCTCGCCGAGTTCGTCGGCCCGATCGAGCCGGCCGTCTATCGCCGCTACCGGACGACGCGCGCCCGCGCATCGGTCCCGGTGATACCGCGGCGGGCAAGCTCGGCGGCCAGGCCGTCGAGGTCGTCGACGCCGACGTAGATCGCCGGGACCCGCAGGAACCCCCACGGCACGCGCTCCTTGAAGTCGATCCGGACGCCGCCGTGGGGACTGCCGGCGAAGCTCACGTCGGCGTGCCGGACGCTCCGGCGCAGGCCGATCGCCGTGATCCAGCGGAATGGCCCCTCGATGCGCCAGGAGGCGATGTTGGCGATCGGCGTCCGGAGCCGGAACCGGCCGAACCGGACGTCAAGCTCGTCCTTCACATCCACGTAGGACGTCTCCGGCCGGGCTGTCCAGAGACGGACGAAGCCCCGCGAGCGGCGCCCGATCCGGATCGGGAAACGGAGTCGTGCCACGCGGACAAGCCTAGCCGTGGCGACGGCTAGCGGTCCTCCTCGATCCAGCCCTGGCGCGCGGCCAGGCGCACGAGCGCGGTCCGGCTCGCGACGTCGTACCGATCGAACAGCCGGCGGAGCTGACTCTCGACGGTCTTGACCCGGAGCTCGAGCCGATCGGCAATATCGGCGTTCGCCAGGCCCTCGGCGACGAGTGCCAGGATCTCGAGCTCGCGCGGGGTCGGGACGCGAAGTGCATCGCTGGCGGCCTGACGGGCGGCGATGGGAAACGCGCTGCCGCCCGCCGCCACGGTCTCGACAGCCCGGACGATCTGATCGACCGTGGCCATCTTGGACAGGTAGCCCTTCGCGCCGAGCTCGACAGCCCTGACGTGATAGCTGGGGTACCAGTAGGAGCTCAGGATGATGAAGGCGGGTCCAGGCGTGTGGCGCCGGACGACCTCGAACCCGTCGCCAGCATCCGAGAGCTTGACGTCGCAGAGGACCACGTCCGGCGCCTCGCGCTCGATCAGGACGCTCGCCGTGACGGCGTCCCGCGCGGTGCCCACGACCGTCACGCCTGACGATTTCTGGATCAGCGCAGCCAGCCCGTCGGCGATCGCCGGGTGGTCCTCCACTATTGCCAGTCTGATCATGCCTCGCCCCCGCTGATCCTCGATCAGTCTAGCGAGCCGCTCGGCCAGCAAAAGGAAGTTGTACCGTCAGCACGGTGCCAGTTCCGAGGACCGAGGTCGCCTCGATCTCGCCGCCGTGGGCGGTCACGATCTCGCGGGCGACGTACAGGCCGAGCCCCAGGCCCGACCCGCGGTGTGGCTTGCCGAGCCGGGTGTAGGCGTCGAACATCGTTCGAAGATCCTCGCTCGCGATGCCCGGCCCGTGGTCGCGAACCTCGATCAGTGCATGCCTGGCCCGAGCGCTTGACTTCGACTTCGATCGTCTTCGAGGCGGGCGCGTGCTCGATCGCATTCGACAGGAGGTTCAGGAACACCTGCTCGAGGCGGCCCGGGTCGGCCTGGACGAAGACGCCCCGCGGGGGAGCCTTGAGCTCGATCTTCGGGGCCCGCGGCAGCACCTGGGCCACCTCCACGGCGGACCTGGCGACCGCCGCCACGTCGATCCGGTCGAGCCGAAGCTCGAGCTGGCCCGTCTGGATACGGCTGACGTCCAGGAGCCGCTCGATGAGCGTCGCCAGCCGCCTCGTCTGAACAAGTGCCCGAGCGGCGTAGGTCGCCGCTTCCTCGTTGTCGCCGTCGGTCAGGTTTCGGTCGACGAGCTGGAGGTAATTGTGGATCGCGGCGGCCGGCGTCTTGAGCTCGTGCCCGGCCGCGGCCATCAGCCGCTCGAGGCTCAGTCGCATCGTCCGCTCCGAGACGTCGCGGATCGCAACAACGCCGCCCCACGTCCGGTCCTCGACCGTTAGCGGTTCGGCCACGGCCTCGAACCAGCGTCGCGCTCCGTCCGGCCCGCTTACCGCGAACTCCATCCGGAATCGTTCGCCGCGGGCAGCCCGCTGCTGCGGCCAGTCGGCGCGAGGCAAGGGCAGCCCGGCCAGGTCCTCCGGCCGGATCTCCGCGTCGGGCCCCCCGAACTGCCGGTCGTAGGCCGGATTTGTCGCGACGGTTCGTCCATCGTGGTCGACCGCGACAACCGCGTCGCCAAGGCTCGTGAGCACCGATTGGAGCCGGGCCTGCTCCTCGTCGCTGTGCCGCTTCTGGTCCTCGAGCGCCACGGCCTGTTGCCGGAGCTCCTCGGTTCGGGCGGCCAGGTCCTCATTGGCGATCCGGAGCTCCTCGACGCTGGCCGTCAGCTCCTCGTTGAGGGTCTCGAGCTCCTCGTTGGTTGCCTGGAACTCCTCGTTGAGGGTCTCTACTTCTTCGCGCCCGGACTGGGCCTCCTCGCTGGCCTGGAGCATGACCTGGTTGGCAGTCGAGAGCTGGGCGACACTGTTGGTCAGTTCCTCGTTCGCTCGGAGGAGGCGGCGATTCACGGCGGCCGCCCGTTCGGCGCGCTGCAGAGCCCGGGTGTGGGTCAGGCGATCGCGTTCCGCCTTCGAGACATCGCTCAGCTCGATGACCGCGCCCTCGACGGCGCCTGCCTGGCCCAGGTTCGGTCGAATGACGGCCTCGATGTGGCGGGCCGCGTCCGGCGTGACATCGGCCGCCTCCACCTGGAACACCGTCGTGGTCGTCTTGCCGTTGAGCGCGGCATCGATGGCCGCGCGGACCTCCGTGGAAGGCAGCGATTCGGCGAGGTGGATGAAGTCCTGGCCAAAGGCCGTGCCGTGGATTCCCAGCATCCGCCTCGCCGCGGCATTGATCCGCGAAATGTAATAGCGCCGATCGACGACCACGAGCCCCAGCCCCAGGGTGAGCAGCAGCGCCTCGGCCGCCTCGGTCGAGTCCACCGCCGCCCGGATGTCCCGGCGGGTCGAGCGGATCGCGGTGTCGAGCGACAGGTCGGGGTCGCGCGGGATCCGGAGTGACTTCGGCGGCGAGAGCGGGGCGACCGTGCGGCCGGGGAGGCGGCGATACACGCGCAGCCGAGACTGCTCCTCGGCGAACGGGGCGGGGAAAGCGGCGACGGTCTCCGAGGGCCCGAGGACCAGGCGACCCTCCGGACGCAGCGAGAAGCCGAAGGTCTCGAGCGCGGCCTGCTGCATCGGCGGCGTGAAGTAGATCAGCACGTTGCGGCAGAGGACGAGGTCGATCCGGGGAAACGGCGCCCGAGCGCCGAGATCGTGCTCGCCGAAGATCATCAGCGACCGCAGCGTCTTGGCGACTTCGAAGCCGCCATCGGACTTGATGAAGAACCGCTTCCGGAGCGCGACGGGCACCTTCTGCAGGGCTGCCGGCGGGTAGAGGCCTCGGCGGGCGAAGGCGATCGCGGCGCTGTCGATGTCGGTCGCGAACACCCGAACGTCCAGCGGGTTCGGATCGTCGCCCATCGCCTCGGCGATCGTCATCGCCAGCGAATACGCCTCCTCACCGGTCGAACAGCCCGCCGACCAGACGCGAAGCTCGCGGCCGTGCCGCCGTGCCTCGGTGATCAGCTCCGGCAGAACCTGGTCGCGAAGGTACTGGTAGACCTTCGGATCCCGGAAGAACTCGGTCACCTTGATCAGCAGGCTGCTGATCAGCCGGGCGTATTCCTGCAGGGTCGCGATCGAGGTGGTCGGCATATGCCGCAAGCGTCGGCTGGCGGGTTGCACCCATCCGGCCGCGGAGGCGACGGATGATCGTCGCCGTCCGGTACGTGCTGAAGTCGATGCCGCTGCGCTCGCGGACACGGTCGAGCAGTGCCGCGAACTCCTTGCCGTCGCGTCCAGTGACGGGGACACCGTCCGTTGCGAGGAGATCGCGCAGCACCGACCCGATCGAATCGAGGTCGGCCGTCGCGTCGACGAGAGACGGCGAGATCGAGCGGGGCATCGACGGAAACATCGCGGTCGCCGGGTTCTCGATGACGACTGAGCCGCCAGCCTGCTTGACGTGCCACGCACCGGCGGAACCATCAGTGCCGCTACCCGTGAGGATCACCGCCGTCAGACCGGGACCGAAGGCAGCCGCTGCGGTCTCCAGGAGCAGATCGACCGAAGGAGCGATACGCCCGGGCCGCGCCGGCCGAAGGCGGAGCTTGCCGCGGACGATCTCGACGAGCCGGTTGGACGGGACGACGAAGATCACGCCGTCCTCGAGCGACGCCGTGTCGTCGACGACCGAGATCGGCAGGGTGGCGTGGCGGGCCAGGATCTCGCCCAGGTGACTGGGACGGCGCGGATCCAGGTGCTGGGCGATGACGATTGGTGCCGGGAAGTCCGCCGGCAGGCTGGCGACCACGCGGGACAGGGCCTCGATGCCCCCCGCCGAGGAGCCGATCACAACTAATTGTGCGTCCGCCGCCTTCGTGGGCACGATGCCCATTCTAGAACCACGGCGTCCCTCCGGCGTCTGGCGGATCGCCGCGAGGTGCCGGGTTTCCATCCTCGCGCACGTTTGCACGCCGGCGTACGTTCGCCGCGACGAGGGTCTGGGGCCACGAGACCTCCTTCTCACGTGGCCGCCCGCCAGGCGAATCTGGGACCGCCCTGGCTGGTCGCGCCGACCCTCGCCACTGACCGCTGACGAACGACCCGGCTCCCCCGGGTCGTTCGTCACTTTCGTTTCCTGGGCCGATGTGGCAATCAGAAAGCGACTCTTTCTGGTGCCGGGGTCAAGTGCGTAATTTCATCCTCACGACTCCGTAAGCCGCGGCGCGATCATCCTCCTGCAGGATCAAATGGGTCGACCCAGTGCCCCTTCCCTCTCGGGGAGTTGGTGTCTCCATCGGTTCTGTAAGCCCCTCGCCCCGGAACATGACCAACCGGAAGGCGAGGGGCTTCAACTTGCCCCGGAATTGCGCCCGAGGGCGACGGCATCCCACACTTCCTCCGAGTCCCGCGGTGATGGGCCGACCGAAGTGTTCTGGAGGCGTGGCGCGATGAAGTTCTGGAGCGAGGTCCCCTCGGCTCGCGCGCGTGAGGTGCTGGCCGACGTCGCGACCTGGATCTGGGTCAGCCTCTGGGCGGTCATCGCCTACCGGCTCTATTCAACGCTGGCCGGATTCGCCGAGGTCGGTCGGTCGATCGGGGAGGGCGGTTCGAATATTCAGGCGGCTGGATCGTCAGTGGGCGATGCTCTCAAGGGCCTGCCGCTCGTCGGCGAGCAGGTCAAGGGTTTGACCGTCTCGGCGTTCGGCTTGGCGGGGGAACCGTTCGTGTTCGTGGGCCGCGAGCTGGAGCAGCTGTTGCTGATCATCGCGGCGCTGCTGGGCCTCCTCGTCCTTGGCGTGACCCTCGTTCCCTGGCTGAGCCGATATCTGCCTTGGCGGGCTCGTCGCCTGTTCGAGCTGCGGACGTCTCATCGGGCCATCCGCGTTGCTCGGCGAGACGTGCCTGAGGCGGCGGTCGAACGCCTCCTCGCGTCCCGGGCGCTCCATCGCCTGACGTACAGCGAACTGCTCGAGCACACGCCCGACCCGTTGGGCGACTTCATCCGGGGCCGATACAAGAAGCTCGCGCAGGCCGAGCTCGAGAGCGTGGGTCTCCGGCCCTGACCGAGCCGGACCGCAGGATTTCCGCCGTCGGCGACAATGGACCGAATGGCCCGCCTCGAACAGCCGCCCGACACGGAGCCGGAGTCACCTGCCGGCGAGGCGGCGAGCTCCGACGGGTTCACGACGCTCGATCTGGATCCGCGCCTCCTGGCGACGCTGGGGGAGCTGGGCTACGAGGAGCCGACCCCGATCCAGCGAGAGGCCATCCCGCTGCTCCTCGCCGGCCGCGACCTCCTCGCCGAGGCACCGACAGGCACGGGTAAGACGGCGGCATTCGCCCTGCCGACCCTCCAGCGCATCGCCATCGGCCGGGCCGGGCCCAGCAGCGCTTCGGCGCTGGTCGTCGTGCCGACGCGGGAGCTCGCGATGCAGGTGGCCGAGGCGCTCCATCGCTACGGTCGCGAGCTCGGCGCTCGCGTCCTGCCGGTATACGGCGGCCAGCCGATCGGGCAGCAGCTGCGCGGCCTGCGTCGCGGCGTCGACATCGTCGTGGCGACGCCGGGCCGGGCCGTCGACCACCTCAAGCGGGGCAGCCTGCGCTTCGACGAGGTCCAGGTCGTCGTGCTCGACGAGGCCGACGAGATGCTCGACATGGGGTTTGCCGAGGACCTCGAGACCATCCTCTCGGCGACGCCGCCAGAACGCCAGACCGCGCTCTTCTCGGCAACGATCTCGCCGACCATCACCCGCATCGCGAAGCGCCACCTGCGCGATCCGGCTCGGATCACCGTCCACGCCGAGAAGGCGACAGGCGACGGCGTCCCGCTCGTCCGCCAGACCGCGTACGTCGTCCGGCGCGCGGACAAGCTGGCCGCGCTCTGCCGCATCCTCGACGTCGAGGATCCCGCGTCCACGCTCGTCTTCGCCCGAACCCGCGGCGAAGTCGACGACCTGGCCGAGGCGCTGAGCAGCCGCGGACACGATGCCGGTGCGCTCCACGGCGGGCTGACCCAGGAGGGGCGCGACCGGATGATGGGACGCTTCCGCGACGGCAGCCTCGATGTCCTCGTCGCCACCGACGTCGCGGCGCGCGGTCTCGATATCGAGCACGTGTCGCACGTCGTGAACTTCGACGTTCCATCGAATCCCGACGCCTACGTCCACCGGATCGGGCGGACCGGCCGGGCCGGTCGGGAGGGCGTCGCGATCACTCTCGTCGAGCCGCGCGAGCATCGACTCCTTCGCAACATCGAGGCGGCGACGCATTCCCGGCTGCAGATCGCCCGGCTGCCGACCGTGGCGGACCTCCGCGAGCGACGGGTCGAGATTCTCCGCGGCAACCTGCGCGAGGCACTCATCGCCGGCGGCCACGACCGCCTCCGGGGCGTCGTCGAGCCGTTGTCCGAGGAATTCGACCTCGTCGATATCGCTCTTGCCGCGGTGAGCCTCGTCGAAGGTGCGGGCGTGCGCGGCGACGATGAGGTGGAGCTCGCGCCGGCGGCTCTCCAGGATGCCGGGCCGCCGCCGCGCCACGGGGGCGGGCCGATCGCGCGCCGCTCGGGCACTCCGCCGCGAGGTGTTGGCGGTCCGCGTTCCGCGGGCTCGCGCCCGGCCGTACGTGCGTCGCGACCGATGACCCGCGGCGGCGACGCGGCGGGAGGCGGCGAGTGGGTTCAGCTCTTCGTCGGCGGGGGGCGGCGGGTGGGGATGCGGCCGGGCGACCTCGTCGGCGCTATCACGAACGAGGCGGGCGTGCCCGGATCGGTCGTCGGCGCGATCCAGATCGCCGATGACTTCGCCCTCGTCGACGTGCGGAGCGGAGTCGCCGAGGCCGTGGCTCATGCGCTTCGCGGAGCGACGATCCGTGGCCGGAAGCTGCCCGTCCGCCGCGAGCGCGGCTGAACGTCCCCTCGCCATTTTTCAGCCCGTCCGGTCGGGTCCGAGGGATGCGCAATCCGCAAAATCCGGGCAGGATGACCGCATGGCCCGCCCACGTCGGTTCCCGGGGCCGCTCCTCGCGTTCGTCGTCGCGCTCAGCCTGGCCGCCGGCTGGTTGGCCGCGCTTGGCCCCTCGCCGGTTGCCGCCGCCGATCCGAAGCTGCCGGCCTGGGACGGCGGCATCAACCTCTATCGCGAGGGCTCCTTCACCACCCAGAAATCGTGGCTCTGGTGCACGGCGGCCGATCTCCAGATCATCCGCAACATCGTCGAAGGGGCCAACGACCACACGACGAGCGGCCAGCGACGCTACTTCGACTGGATGCGCGACCGCAACAAGTACTCGCTGCCGGAGTCGGCGGGAGTCGATCCGCAGGGTTGGACCGCCGGACTGCGCCACTTCGTCGACGATCGCTACCGGCTGGTGGCCAGCAAGTCGTTCGACGCGGCGCTCGCCTCGGCCGTCACGAACCTGCGGCGAACGAACCTGCCGGTGGCGGTCGCCGTCGCCCACGGCGGACACGGCTGGGTGCTGACGGGGTTCACGGCCACCGCCGATCCGCTCCGGACGAGCTCGTTCAGGGTGACGAGCGTCCGCGTGGTCGGGCCGCTCTACGGCCTCCAGAGCAAGAACGGCTACGACATGCGCCCGAACACGAAGCTGACGACGGCCCAGTTCCGGGGCTTTTTCACCGCCTGGCATTACGACCCGAAACCTATGATCTGGGACGGGCTCTACGTGTCGATCCAGCCGATCGCGGCGAAAACCGCCGCCGTCCCAGCTCCGCCGCCTGCCGCGGCTCATATCGACGCCGGCCCCAACGCCAAGCCCGAGCCCGAGCCCGAGCCCGAGCGCGTCGCCAAGGCCGAGCCCGGCCCCCACGTCGACGCCGAGCGTGTCGTCGGCACCGATCGCGATGGCGGCAGCCAGCCCGGCGCCGGCCGAGCGGCCTGCACCCGACGGCCCGGCCGCGACGATCGGACTCCCAACCTCGATGCTCGTGCTGACCCTCGGGGCGCTCGTCGTCGTGGCGATCCTCGCCTGGCGCAACGCCGGCCAGCTCCGCGGCGGCCCACGGGGCCCGGCCCGATGACATCCGACACACTTGCGCGACTGCTCGAGCCGCTCCCGCCGATCGACCTCCCTCGCGGTGACGTGGCAACCGCGGCGGCGAGCCTGAACCTGAGCGCATCGCCGGGGTTCCTCGCAAACCACTCGTTCCGCTCGTTCGCCTGGGGTGCGTGGTTCGGTCGGCGCGATGCGATCGACTTCGACGCCGAGGCCCTGTGGGTGGCGAGCGTCCTTCACGACATCGGCCTGACTGAGGCCGGCCGCGGCTCGGCCTGCTTCGAAGTCGATGGCGGCGAAGCGGCCGCAGCGTTCCTCCGTGAACGCAACGCAACCGAGGAAACGATCGAGATCGTCAGGCGGGCAATCGTCGCCCACATGCAGCCCGCCGTGTCGCCCGATGAGGGGCCGATCGCCTTCCTCCTCGACGCCGGGGTCTCGTGCGACGTCTCGGGTCGCCGCTACGAGGAGCTCGACGCCGCGTTCCGGGATGCGGTCCTCGAGCGATTTCCGAGGCTCGACTTCAAGCGCAAGTTCACAGCGCTGATCGCGGCGGAGGCCGACCGCAAGCCGGACTGCCTGGCCGCGACGTACATGACTGAATACGGGCTGCCGCAGCGGATCGTCGCCGCGCCCTTCACCGAGTAGGCGCACTTGGGATGAAACATTCGCGGCCCGTCGAACGGTCCATCCGGCGTGGAGCCACCTCCGACTGCGATCCACGACGTGGATGCGTCCGCGGTTCACGCGCGCCCCGGCGCCGGCGCGGACGCGTTCGTCGTGTCCGCCTACGAGGCCCACCACGCCGAGGTCTTCGCCTTCCTGTGCACGAGCCACTCGCGACGCGTTCGCCGCGGAGGACCTGCTCCAGGAAACCTATCTCCGGTTGACGAACGAGGCCCGCGACGGCCGCGCCCCGCTCGAGGTGCGTGCGTGGCTGTATCGCGTTGCCTCGAACCTCGTGATCAGCAGCGGCCGGCGACAGACCACCGCTCGACGCTGGTTCGGTCGCACGGGAGCGAGGAACGGGAGGTGATGACCGCGCCATCGCCGGAGGCCGGCATAGTGAGCCGGGAGGGCGTGGCCGAGATGGAGCGCGTCCTCGGAGGGACTGAGCGCGGACGCGCGGCTTGCGCTGCTCCTTTCGAGCGAGGGCTTTGACGGCGAGGAGATCGCGGAGTCGATCGGCCGGTCGGTCGCGGCGACGCGGACGCTCCTGTCTCGCGCGCGAGCTCGAGTGCGCGTGCGCCGCGAACTCTTCGGGGAGGAGGCCGGATGACGATCCACGACGGCTTCCTCGAGCTCGCGGCGACCGCGATCGACTTCGAACTGGAGCCTGAAGAGCGCGCGGGGCTCGACCGCCACCTCGCCGGCTGCGACTCGTGCCGCGAAACGACCGAGGCGTACCGCGAGGACGCGGCCACGATCGCCTCCGGACCTGGGCCGCGGCTAGAGTCCGGGCGATCGGTGGCAATACTCGCCGCCGCCCTCCGACCGAAGAGGAGCGGGCCACCGGTTCGCGGCCTCGCCATCGCCGCGCTCGTCGCGGTCCTCGGCGGTGGGCTGCTGGCGGCGGGCCTGGAGGTCCTTCGGCGGTCGGACAACTCGAACGTCGCGGTCCTCTCGCCAGGTCCGAGCAATGCCTCAGGTGCGCCACCTTCGGTCGAAGCGAGCCCGCGACCGACCGGGTCCGATGGAGGGACGCCGCAACCGCCCGCCCCCACCAAGCGCCCCGTCGGATCGCCGACCGTCGGTGCCATCCAGGTGCGCGGCGACGGGCAGGAACTCGGGACGTTGATCCGGCTGGCACCCGGCCCCGCCGGGGATCTCTACGTTTCGATCCCGGCTTCCGATGGCACGGTCCTGGGCCGGCTCGACGAGACCGGTGCGCCGGCGCCCGGCTGGCCGGTATTCCTGCCGGGTTCGGAGTCGTGCGATCAGCTGCTGCCGGTCGCGAGCGGTTCGGTTCGCGTGCTCTGCCACCGACCGGCGGCCGAGGAGGGCCTGGGCGGCATGATCACGCGCGTCCACGCCTTCGATACGAACGGCCAACCGCTGCGGGGTTGGCCAGTCGAGATCGACGACGTCGTGGTCGGACGGATGGTCGGCGACGATCTCATGCTGCTCGTGAAGCCGTATGTCGGCGACGTCTCCGAGACCGATACCCCGGAACAGGTGTTCATGGGGGTCGTCGCGGCCGATGGCACCTCCCGCAGGGGCGCCGAGGTGTCGTTCGAATGCTGCGAGCACTCCTGGGCCATCGGGCCGGACGGGATCGGCTATGGAACGACCCACCGCGACTGGGATATCTCGGTCAAGACCGATATCCAGGGCTTCGGCACCGATGGCTTGCGGGCCGGCTGGCCGATCACTATCGATGGCAACCTCTCCGACCTCGCGTTCGACGCCGAGGGACACGTCTACGCGGTGGTGGGCTCGCCTCGAGCCGAGCCGGCCCGAACGCTGGTCTGGGACCGGGACGGCCGTTCGTTGCCGGGATCGAGCGAGCAGGCAATCGTCTCGACGAACCCGTGGAACGGAGCCGGCGCCGACTATCCGGGGGCACCCATCGTCGGCACCGATGGCACGTCGTTCATCATCGGGACCCTCGACGAGCGATACGGCGCCTACGCATTCGATCCGGGCGGCCACGGCATCGCCGGCTGGCCATACGACTCCGCCCTGGCGTTCCAGGAGACGGGCTTCTGCCCGCCGCTCGACACGGGCTGCGGCGGGTTCCGCACGGCACCTGCCGTCGGCCCGGGCAATGTCCTCTACCTCGTCCATGCCCCGGCGAAGGCGTCCGTGGGTGGCAGCGTCGTTGCGATCGGACGGGATGGCAGCATCGTCGACGGCTGGCCGGTGACGCTCACCCGGTCCGGCTCGGAATTCTGGTCGGTCGTCGTGGGCCCGAACAGCACCGCGTACGCCATGGCAGTCGAGCCGGAGCCGAACGGCAGCTATTCGGCGACGATCCTGGCGATCGCCCCGGACAGCGACATCCTCTACAACGTGACGATCGTCGAGCCGTAGGGCTCGGTCAGGCCAGCCCGAACACCGCCAGCAGCAGGAACCCGACGAGGACCATCGCACCCTCGGCATAGGCGATGACCGCGAGGTGCCAGCGGTCCGCGAGGATGGGCACGAGGCGGGGTCGTGTCGCGGCGATCGGCAGGAGGGTCATTGCCGTGTAGGCGGGTACCCCGGCCGCGAAGGCCACGATCGTCAGGAAGAGCGTCGCCTCGGGCGATCGGGCCGATGGGGCAAGCACGGCAACGAGAATGCCGTAGGCGAGGGTCGCGGCGACCGCAAACGCGGGCAGGAGCACGGTCAACCGGCCGGTCACGTAGCCGCTTCCGATGGAGGGCGCTGGCGAACAGGCCATAGCCGACGATGAGTGCGCCGATCAGCAACCAACCAACGAGCTCCGCGATCCGCGTCAGGCCGAAGGTCTCGAACAGCGGGCGGAGTGCGAACCAGCCGAGGAACACCGAGAAGAGGCTGATCGACGCGCCGGCGTACTGGGCCGCGGCCAGGTCGAAGACCGTCTCCTCGGCTCGATGCGAGACATTGGCGAAGAGGAGGCTGGACGAGAAGTAGCCCATGTAGGCAACGACGATCATCGCCAGCACTGTCGTGAACGAGGTGCTCGCGGGATCGGGCACGTTCCGCGACTGGGTTACGAGGAAGACCAGCGCCGTAACGGCGAATCCGGCAAGGGCGCTCATGATGCCGACCTGGCGTGTCGCGACATCGCCGACCTCGAACGTCGGGTCGCGTTTCACGACGTGGTGCGGACCGGCGACGAGGAGGGCGGCGGCGATCGCGATGGTCGCCGCGACGACATAACCGACAACCGCTGCCATCCGCTCACTCTACACAGGCGCGGTGGCCGCCCGGGTAGCCCGTCGGCGGGCGATGATTGGCGGATGCAGCGACCTCCGGCCGCCGGCGTCGTCGGCGGCATCGCTTTCCTGCTCATCGGCTGGAGCGGACTGCTCGTGCCGTCCCTCATCCGGTCGGTCAAGGAAGCGTTCGACCAGTCCGACGCCGGGATCGGCCTGTTCTACTTCCTGTTTTCGGGCGCCTGGGCGGTCGGCGCGTTCGGCGGCGGCATCGTCACGGAGCGGCTCGGTCGGCGCTCGGTCCTCACGCTGGCGGCCGCGCTGGTCGCGGTCGGGCTGATCGGGCTTGGGCTGGCGCCGAGCTGGGCTGTGTTCCTCGTCATCGCGCTGCCGGGTGGGCTCGGGGCGGGCATGATCGATGGCGGCGGGAACGGCCTGTTCCTCGATCTCTTTCAATCGGGCCGCGGCCGCGCCCTCAACCTCCTGCACCTGTTCTTCAGCATTGGTGCGCTGACCGCTCCGGTGACGTCGGGGCTGCTCGTGGAGAACGGCGTCGACTGGCGGTCGATCCTCATCGGCACCGGCCTGGCAGCCGTGCCAGTCTCGGTCCTGTTCGCGATAGTGACGATGCCGGGCGGTCGGCGCGAGCACAGGCACGGACCACACGTTCCCGACGCGATGGGGGAGCGAGCCCGCCCACCGCGACTGGCGGCGCCCCTCCTGTTGATGGCGGTAGCGATCGCCTGCTACGTTGCCTCCGAGGTCGGCGTCTCGAACTGGCTCGTCCGCTTCCTGCCCGCGTCATTGAGCGTCGCGACGTTCGCGCTGACGCTCTACTGGGTCGGGATCGCCGTCGGGCGCCTCCTGTCATCGTTGCTCGCCGACCGCTTTGACCACCGTCGGTTCACGCTCGCTTGCGCGATCGGCCTCGTGGTCACGCTCGTGGGCGCGATCCTCGTCCCGTCGTTGCCGGTCTCGATCGGCTTGTTCGGGCTCGCCGGCATCGCCTCAGGACCGATCTTCCCGATGATCATCGCGCTCGGCGGCGAGCGATATCGCGATCGGTCGACGGCCGTCAGCGGGTTCCTCGGCGGGACCGGCGTGGTCGGCTCCATCGTCTATCCGTCGATCATGGGCGTCCTGTCGGTCACGGTCGGGCTGACGGTGGCGATGCTCGGTAACGCCGTCCTCGCGCTCGCCTGCGCGGTCGCTCTCGTGCTCGTTGGGCGCTCCGCCGCCAGTGCGGATCGGCGTGTCAATACCCCCCGGGAGTCTTGACACCGGGGTGGTAAACTGCGCACGAACGGCTTGTCAAGACTTGACAAGCCCCTATCCATGTCCGGGTGGTCGAGGCGGAACGAGCACCTACGGGCCAGGAGGTCGGTTTGGCGGTCGGCGTCGCAGCCGAAGTCAAGAACAAGCTCAGCGTCGTCGACGTCGTCGGTGAGTCGGTCTCGCTGAAGAAGGCCGGCACCACCTACAAGGGTCTGTGCCCCTTCCACGGCGAGAAGACACCGTCGTTCACGGTCACGCCTGCCCGGGATTCCTGGAAGTGCTTCGGCTGCGGCGAGGGCGGCGACATCTTCAGCTTCGTGATGAAGCGCGACGGCCTGACGTTCCCCGAGGCGCTCAAGGTCCTCGCGGCGAAGGCCGGCGTCGAGCTCGACGAGCGAACCTCGCGTGAGGACGCCCACAAGAAGCGCCTCCGCGATGTCCTCGAGAGCGCGATCGCCTTCTACCACGCGGTCCTGACGGGCTCGAAGACCGGCGATCCGGCCCTCGCTTACCTCCGCGACCGCGGCTTCACCGACGAGACGATCGCGAAATACCAGCTCGGGTATGCGCCAGGCGGCTGGGACACGCTGACGCGGCAGCTCGCGGCCAAGCGCAACGTCCGGGCCGACGAGCTCGTCGAGGTGGGGCTGGCCCAGCCGCGGCAATCGAGCAGGGGCGGCGTCTACGACCGATTCCGCGAGCGGGTCATCTTCCCGATCCGCGACGCGAACGGGTCGCCGGTCGGGCTCGGCGGGCGGATCTTGGCCACCGCCGCGGAGGACGGTGGGGACCATGGGCCGAAATACCTGAACTCCCCGGCGACGCCACTGTTCGACAAGAGCCGGACGCTCTACCTCATCGACAAGGCCAAGGGCCCGATCCGCAAGTCGAGCCAGGCGGTGATCGTCGAGGGCTACACGGACGCACTGATGGCCCACCAGGCGGGCTTCGATAACGTCGTCGCGTCGCTCGGGACCGCGCTCACTCCGGGCCAGATCGGTCTCCTCACCCGATACGCCAAGAAGATCGCGCTCGCCTACGACGTCGACGCGGCCGGTGAGAAGGCCGGGACGTTCGGGGCCCAGGCGCTCGAGTCGCTCATCGGGCAACTGGCCGTGGCCGACACGGGGGTCGAGCTCGACGAGGTCCGCGTCGTTCGCCTGCCCGACGGCAAGGACCCCGACGAGGTCGTCCGCGAGGCGCCGGACCGCTGGCGGGAGGAGGTCCGGACGGCTCAGCCGATCGTCGACTACCTGATCGACTTCCACGCTCGCCAGGTCGACCTCAAGACGCCGGGCGGGCAAGGCCCGCTTCGTCGACGCAATCGCCCCGACCCTGCGAGCGATCCCGAACCCGGTCATGCGCGACGCCTACCTCCAGAAGATCCACAACGTATCGGGCGTCGAGGAGCGGTCAGTTCTGGAGATCCTCCACCGGCGGCCTGCGCTGGGCGCCTCAGTCGAAGGGCGGATCACAGCCGACGCGGTTCTCGCCTCTGCCGACGCCCTGCCGGTCGATCGGATCCTCGCCGCGATCACGCCGGTCGAGGAGGAGCTGCTCCGACTCCTGCTCCTCGCCCCGGAGCAGCAGGCCCGCGCGGCCGACGAGATCGGCCCCGACCAGCTGCCCTCCACGCCCGCCCGCGAGCTGTTCCGGGCAATCGTCCTGCAGCGCGCCCCCGACGATCACGGGGTCCGGCCGCCGTTCTCGATGTCGGCGCTGATGGCCGGCCTCGACGACGAGACCCGGGCGACCGCCCAGGCAATCCTCGCCAAGCCGTCGCCGGATCTTGCGCTCGTGAGGTCGGAACGAATCATGTACGCCGTCGATCGGTGCCTGCTCCAGCTCGAGCGGCAGCGACTCGACGAGCGCGCCGACTGGGTCGGTGGTGAGCTCCTCGCCGCGGAATCGCGCGGCGACCGCGAGCTCGTCGGCCGGCTCGTCACCCTTCAGCAGCAGAACAACGAAGCGCGTCGATCGGTCGACCGTCAAATCGAACAAGCAACCGTGTTAGTCCGAGCATGACCCGCAGGAGGCACTGATGCCCGATCCGTTGGATAAGCAGCTCGTCGAAGCCGTCCTGACTCGTCCCCGCCGTGCGCGGGCGGACGTTGAAGAAGCGAAGCTCGCCACTCGTGGCCTGCGGGCGGCGAAGGTCGTCCTGCCGAAGGTCGACGACGACGAGGACGATGACGACGATCTCGTTCTCGGCGGGAGCGACGACTCGGACGGTGGCGACGTCGCCGTCGAGGTCGTCGGCGAGAACGGCGAGGCCGTCGACAACAAGCTGCCGGTCGATGCGCCGGCCAAGCTGGACCCGGCCGAGGTCGAGGAACCGACCGCGGAGGAGCTCGACGCGATCTCCGCCGACATGATCGGGATCGACGACCCGGTCCGGATGTACCTCAAGGAGATCGGCAAGGTCGCCCTCCTCACCGCCGAGGAAGAGGTCGTCCTGGCCAAGGCCATCGAGCTCGGCGAGCAGCTCGTCGAGGCGCCGTGGAAGGGCATGGTCTCGCTCCACGAGTGGACGCTCCACGACACGGAACGCAAGACCCGGACACTCAAGCAGCAGCACCGGCTGCCGTTCGGCGAGGAGGCCCACAAGCTCATCAAGGACGCCGTCGCTGACAAGGCGGCCAAGGATCTCCTCGTCCAGACCCCGGACTTCCACCTCATTCGGGCCGGCCGGGACGCTCAGTCGGACGGGACGAAGGAGCTCCTGCGCGAGGCGAAGAAGCTCGTCCATGCCTACAACGAGAAGCCCACTCCCGAATCATTCCTGACGCTGCTCGACTGGGCCTACTTCGCGGTCCACAACGGCGATCTCGACTCCCGCGACAACGTCGGGCTCCAGGCGATCCACACCTGGTCGCGCGACGAGGTCGCCTACCCGGCGCTCGAGCGCTGGATCACGTCCGGCAAGGACGCGGAGCTGATGAAGCAGCTCGGGTTCGACCCGGAGGTGCCGCTCAACACGAAGCTGGCGCACCGCAAGGGCGAACTGGTCCGAATCGGGCGCGATGCGCGAGAGCAGCTCACGTCGGCGAACCTGCGGCTCGTCGTCTCGATCGCCAAGAAGTACATCGGGCGCGGGATGTCGTTCCTGGATCTCATCCAGGAGGGGAACATCGGCCTCATCCGTGCGGTCGAGAAGTTCGACTACGAGAAGGGCTTCAAGTTCTCGACGTACGCGACGTGGTGGATCCGGCAGGCGATCACGCGCGCCATTGCGGACCAGGCGCGGACGATCCGCATCCCCGTCCACATGGTGGAGACGATCAACCGCCTCATCCGCGTCTCCCGGCAGCTGCTCCAGGAGCTCGGCCGCGAGCCGACAGTCGAGGAGATCGCCGAGGCGATGTCGAAGGGCCAGGAGGTCCAGGTCACGCCGGAGAAGGTCCGCGAGATCATCAAGGTCTCGCAGGAGCCGGTGTCGCTGGAGACGCCGATCGGCGAGGAAGAGGACTCGCATCTCGGTGACTTCATCGAGGACCGGGGCGCCCTCGCCCCGGCCGAAGCCGCGTCCCACCAGCTCCTGAAGGAGCAGGTCGAGGCGGTGCTCGACTCCCTGACCGGTCGCGAGCGCCGCGTGCTGCAGCTCCGGTTCGGCCTCGAGGACGGGCGCGCTCGAACGCTCGAGGAGGTCGGCAAGGAGTTCAACGTCACCCGCGAGCGCATCCGCCAGATCGAGGCGAAGGCGCTCCGCAAGCTCCGCCACCCGTCCCGCTCGCGCAAGCTGAAGGACTACCTGGAGTAGGGGAGGGCGCTTGGGCCTGCTCGCGCGTTGGCGGCCCAATTCCTATCTCATGGGCACACCGACCAACAGGTCGGATCTTTTCGGGGATTCCTGCGCCACGGGACGTATAGACCGCGTTCGGGTTGGACCGTGCTGGGCCGTCCTCGGTGGCAGGAACGACTTGCAGTCCTCGCCATCTCGATGATCGATATGCCTACGTGGCAGGAGTCACTCCAGGACGACGATGCAGTTGCCGCCCGGATCGTCGCCGGCCGCTAAGCTGCAGTGCTGCGCGGGTCGAGATCGGGTAATTGGCCCGGAGCCCCGGTCCCGCTTCGTGCAGCGCACTGCGATTCGACCCGTCGACGCGACGAGAAGGATGGCTAGGTCGAAGCCCGAGTCGCGGAGCTTGCAGCATGACTCGACGGTCGACGGCCTGGATGTCGCGAATCGCGTCTCAGCGTCGATGCCGATCGTCAGTCCCCGGCCAACGAGTGCGGCGTCCCAGGCCCGGAGGTCCCCCTCGATCGGGATCGGAACCTCCGATCGCCAGACGAGGGAGCCACCCACGCGGACGCGAAACCGCTCGAGCAGAGCCAGCTGCGCGACATCCCGAAGACGGCCACCGGCCGGATAAGCGCGAGCCGACAGCTCCAGCCCAACAACGCCAAGCATCTGAGCGACCAGCACGAATGGCACGTCGCGATGGCCGCCCCGCTCGATGAGGCTCACCTGGGAATCGGACAAGCCGACGATCGGCCGACCGCCGCCTGACTGAGATTTCGCCCGATCCGCGCCTCCCGAATCTCACGCAACAGCTCGTCGCGCAGCCGATCGCCGCGACGTGCCCGAGATCGCCCGAGCGCTCTTTCGTGGACATCCTGCGATCGTCGCAGGTGGCTCGATATCGCGGCTTATCGGGCTACGCATTCGGCCCATGGACCTTGGCCTGACTGATAGGCGCTTCCTTGTCGCCGGTGGCAGCCGCGGGCTCGGGGCGGCGGTCGCGAGGGCTCTTGCGGCCGATGGCGCTCGACTCGCGCTCGCGGCCCGGTCTTCGGATGAGCTGACCGCCACCGCCGAGCGGCTCGGCGCCCACGCCGTACCCGTCGACCTGTCGGAGGCGGAAGGCCCAACGTCCGCGGTCCGGGCTGCGGTCGAGGCGTCTCGGTGGGCTCGACGGGCTCCTCGTCAACAGCGGCGGCCCGCCGCCAGGGACATTCGCGGAGCTGGACGAGGCCGCATGGCAGAAGGCGATCTCCGGGACGCTGCTGAGTTCGATCCGGCTCATTCGGGAGGCGTTGCCGCATCTCCGGGACGGTCGCGACCCGGCGATCCTCGTGATCCTCTCGTCGTCGGCGCGCGAACCGATCCCCGGGCTCGTCACCTCGAACGTCCTTCGGCCGGGCCTCGCCGGCCTCGTCAAGAGCCTCGCGGCGGAGATCGCCCCGATCCGGATCAACGGCCTCGCGCCGGGCCGCTTCGACACCGATCGAATCAGGGTCATCGACGAGGCCCAGGCGACGAGGTCCGGCAAGGACGTCGAAACCATCAAGGCCGAGACGATCGCCCGGATCCCGCTCGGGCGCTACGGCGATCCCGACGAGCTCGGCCGGGTCGCGGCGTTCCTGCTCTCGCCGGCCGCGTCCTACCTGACCGGCGTGATCCTCCCGACCGACGGGGGCATGATCAAGAGCCTGCCTTGAGCTCTCCCGGCTCCGATCCGACGGCGACCGGCAGGTCGGAGCGGCTCCAGTCACTGAACGACCCGGGATAGAGAAGGGCGTCCGGCAGCCCGGCGACGCGCAGGGCCAATGCGGTGTGGCACGCCGTGACGCCGCTCCCGCAGGAGGCGACGACCGGCCGATCGGACGGGGCAACCGATCGAAGACGTTCGGCAAGCTGGTCCGGTGCGAGGAACCGACCATCGGGCCCGAGGGCGACCTTCGCCGGCGCATTGACGGCCGACGGGATGTGGCCTGCCTTCGGGTCGACTGGCTCGACCTCGCCGCGATAGCGCTCCGGCGCCCGGGCATCAATCAGCGTCACGTCGTCCAGGCGCCCGATTAGCTCCTCACGATCGACGGTGTTCGACCATCGATCGGCGAGCCGAAGCTCGCGAGGAGCGACCGATGGGCTATCGGTCGCCATGGGAAGTCCGGCCGCCTGCCACGCCCGCGAGCCCTCCGTCCAGCAGGGCAACCCGTTCGTGGCCGAGGTTGTCGAGCATCCACCAGAGCCGCGCCGCGACCGTCCCGAGGACGTCGTCATAGGCGACGATGAAGTCTTCGGACCCGAAGCCCAGGCGGCCAAGCCGATCGGCGAACACGCCAGGGTCGGGGAGTGGATGTCGCCCGGGCCCAGCCGGCGCCGCGAGGTCCGCGTCGAGGTCGACGAAGATCGCGCCCGGGAGGTGGCCGATCTCGTATTCGCGTCGGCCGCGATCGGGCTCGCCCAGGTACCAGCGGACATCGGCGATCCGCAGGTCAGGCTCGCCGAGACGCGCCGCAAGGGCTTCGGGCGAGATCAGCGGCGACGTCCCAGTCACGACGCGAGTATGCCAGCCGGACCAGGGGCGCCGGCTAACGGCCTCTGCTATCCTCGGCGCGGCGCGACGCCCTCGGCGCACGCTCGGACCGGACCCCGGTTCCTCGCTCCGGCGTAGCTCAGTGGTAGAGCGGGCGGCTGTTAACCGCTTGGTCGTAGGTTCGAGTCCTACCGCCGGAGCCACTCACTTAACACGGTGAGGTGCCGCCAATGATGGACGTGCAAGGGGACATCGTCTCGGCGACTGATTGCGAGGCGATCCGGGCCGCCGCCACCGACTACATCGAGTCCTGGCTCCTTTGCGACGGCCGCCGGATTGGCCGTTGCCTTCACTCCGGCACTGGCGAAGCGGAAAGTCCTCGACCCGGCTGCTGGATCCGTCGACCTGCACGAGGTCCGATCGGTGGCTGATCGTCAACGCCCTCTACCAGCCCTGGCAGCGATCGGGCAACAAGTGACTGCCGGATGACGGAACCGGTCCAATCGGCGCCGGGACTCGATCCGGTTCTCCAGCGGCTTGCCGATGAGATCGCGAGCTACGAGGAATTGCTGGACGGCCTGCCGGTGGCCCCGGCGGTTTCTCCCGCCCAGATCCGGGAGCGCCTATCGGAATACGACTTCGCCAGCCCGATCCCGCTGGACGATCTGACCGCGGGGGTCGCGGCTCTCCTGCGTCAGTGGTCGCTCCACGTCAACCACCCGCGCTACTTCGGGCTTTTCAACCCGACCGTCCGGCGCGCCGGGGTGGTCGCAGATGCTCTTGTGGCGCTCTACAACCCGCAGCTCGCCGCGTGGCCGCACGCTCCAGTTGCCAATGAAATCGAGCGCCACGTCCTCGGCTGGTTCATGCGGGCGTTCGGGCTGGATCCGGCGAGCGGCTTCGCAACCTTCACGACCGGTGGGCAAGAGGCCAACCAGACCGCCGTGACCGCGGCGCTGACCAGTGCCTTTCCGGACTTCGCGGAGCAGGGCGTGCGCGCCATCGGAGGCGAGCCGGTGCTCTACGTCTCGGCCGAGGCGCACCACTCCTTCGTCAAGATCGCGCATCAATCCGGCATCGGGCGTAAGGCAGTGCAGCGCGTTCCGGTCGACGGTCGGCTCCGAATGGATGTAGAGGAGCTCGTCCGCCAGATCCGCGCGGATCGGGCACACGGCCGGCTCCCCTTCCTGATCGTGGGAACAGCAGGGACGACGGCAGCTGGAGCGATCGACCCACTGCCAGCGCTCGCCGCAGTTGCCCACCAGGAACACGTATGGCTCCACGTCGACGCGGCCTGGGGCGGGGCCGCGATCCTGGCCCCAGCGCTGCGTCACCACCTGGCCGGGATCGAGCTGGCCGATTCGATCACGTGCGACGCCCATAAATGGCTGTCCGCGCCGGTCGGGGCCGGGATGCTGTTCACCCGACACCGGGAGCCCATCCTTCAAGCCTTTCGGGTTGAAGCCTCGTCATACGTGCCGCCGGCAGTTCCCGATACGTTCGACCCGTACGTGACGACGATCCAATGGTCGCGGCGGTTCATCGGTCTCAAGGTGTTCATGACGCTCGCCGAGCTCGGTCGGGACGGGATGGCCGGGCTCATCGAGCACCAGGCAGCGATGGGTGAGCTCCTGCGAACGCGGCTGGTTTCGAGTGGTTGGCGGCTCGTCGCTGACTCTCCCCTCGCGGTCGTGTGTTTCACGCACCCGGAGATCGAAAGCGGGAGCACGACGGCAGCGGAGGTGGTGAGTCGCGTGGTGGGTGGCGGCCGAGCCTGGATCTCAGAAGTCCGCCTGAGTGGCCCGGTCATCGCGCTGCGGGCGTGCATCACCTCCCACCGGACGCGGCCCGGCGACATCGACATCCTGATGGACGAGCTCGAGGGGGCAGTCCGGCCACGATAGGCGCGTCTGCTCCGGAGCTACGCTCCCCGCCAAGGGTGAGACCGCTCAGGGCGCCGTCCTCGGCAGGACCGCGACGTTCAGCCAGCGAGCACCGGTCGCTCGTCGCATCGCGAACGTGAGGTCGAACGGCGACGACTGGCGTGACAGGCGGGCCCCTGCGGCGTCGTAGGTCTCCTCGGTCAGCGTCCCCCGACCCGACACGCCGAGGCTCAGCCCGGTCTGTGCCCCGAACGGCACGAGGAGCGACACGTCGAGCGCGTCGAACTGGTAGTGCCGGACGACGGTCATGCCACTCGCCGCGGCGTCTCGGAGGCGGCCCTGCATCTCGACGAGCCGGTCGCCATGATCGACCGCGACGAGTAGCGCTTCGTCGCGCCGGAGGAGCGCCTGGTTCTCGAGCTCGAGGTTCTGGGCGAGCGTGACGGCTACTTCCTGCATCCCGGAACCGGCGAGTTCGTGGTCGAAGTCGATGACGTCCTGGGCAACGGCGATCGGCGGCAGGGTGGACGGGTCGATCGTCACCGGCGCGCGATTCAATGCCTCGGCCGAGGCCGGCACGACCAAACCGCGGGCGGGGGTGCCGGCGACGACGATGCCAGCGCCGATAGCAAGGACGGCGACGGCGGCCAGGCCGGCCCGAGCCGCTACGCGAGGGATCCCGGCACCCGACCCGCCCGCGGTCAATCGCCGGGCAAAGGCGCCCAGGTCGTCCTCGGCCGACTTCGGCTCGGGGATGAGCCGATCGATCAGCGGCCGCACGGCACAGACGACGACTAGCCCGGCCAGCAGCCCGACCTTGCTGCCGAATTCGTCCGCCTGGGGCGCCATGAGCAGCGTGCTCGCGATCGCGACGAGGACCCCGAACACGACCCGCCCGACCTGGCCGGCCGGCACTGTTTTCGGGTCCGTGATCATGAAGAACAGGAAGATCATGACCTCGGGCGAGCCGACGACGACCCGCCAGAAGTCGGCGCCGCAGACGGGTTCGAACGACCAGCGCGCGGTCATGCAGTGGCCCGAGCCCGCGAGAATCCCGAGGCCGACCGCGAACGCGATCCAGAAGCTCGCAGCCAGGGCGAGGAGGCGGAGCCGCCGGGTGATCAGTAGCCCGCCGACGAGGATCACCGCGTACGCCGCGATCATCGGGAGGTTGAGCGGCGCCCACCAGAAGTCGAGCGGCTCGACCCGCGCCGTGCCGAGCACGATGAACGCGACGACGAGGCCGATGTTCGAGGGGTTGAAGACGTGCGAGCCGCGATAGCGGATGACGTACTTCGACAGGAGCGAAAGCCCGGCGACTGCCGCAAAGATCTCCGCGCCGTAGAACGTCCAATGGTCGTCGAGCGGTGTCCCGACGACCCGCAGGATCAAAGCGACGCCGCTGCCCGTGAGCATCGCGCTCGCCGGCCACACGAACGCCCGCGACTGGCGGAACGTGATCGCGAATTCGAGGATCGCGCAGGTGAGCATTGCCGCGAGGATCTGCGGGACGCTGACCTGGAAGCGGAGCGCGACCTGGCCCAGGACGTGGATCGTGATGATCACCGCCGCGACGTGGAGCCGCGGATCGCGGATGTTCGGCAGGATGAGTGGGTAGCTCGTCCCGCCGAGCGCGACCGTCCGGCCGCTCATCTCGTGAGGCGCTCAGCTGCGAACAAGGGAGTGGTGCACATGACGGTGCCCTAGGATACGCAGAGCCTCGGCCGGCCGGGCTCGGAGCAACGGCCGCACTGGAGAGAGCCAGATGACACGTGACGGAGAGCGCCTCGAACGCGCGAGCCAGGAACCGCTCGTAGGCGGCCTGCCGGATGTCCCCGGAATCGGCGTCGCGATGCGCCTGACGCCGGGGCTCGGCGTCCATCTCCGCGGCCTCGCCGACGAGATCCTCGTCAACGACTACCCGGGAGCAACGCTCCAGCGGCACGAACGCGAAATGCTCGCCACGGCGGTGTCGGCCGCAAACGACTGCTTCTTCTGCATGGATTCGCATGCGGCGTTCGCAAACGCCCTGCTCGAGAAGAACGGAGCGACCGAGCTTGCCCCGGTCCTCGACATCATCAAGGACGGCTCGTCGGACGGCCTCAGCGACAAGATGGGCGCGCTCCTCCACATTGCCCGGACGGTCCAGCGCGACCCGCGCGGCCTGGCCGAGGTCGATGTCGAGGCCGCGACCACCGCCGGGGCGACCGACGCCGACATCCAGCTCGCGATCCTCATCGCGTCGGCGTTCTCGATGTACAACCGGCTCGTCGACGGCTTCCGGGCGCGGACCGCGCCGACGACCGAGGCCTATCGGGACCGGGCCGTCGAGATCGCCGAGCTCGGCTACACCGGCGCCGCCGCGACCGCCCCAACCCCGAGCTAGCCCCGGTCGGCGCCAGCAACCCGCGGAAACCCCCGGGCTCAGCCGGCGATCGTCATCGCCCGATCGGGCCGCAGCTGGAACGGCGGCAGATAGGCTGGGATGTTCGAGAACGGCAGCACGTCCTCGTGGAGGGTTATGCCGAGTGCGTCGGACATGAAGGCCCGCCGCGCCTCGATCCGTGACCAGGCCGCCGGATACCGCGCCGCAAATTCCTCGCGCAGGGCCTTGTCGGCGAGGGCAATTCCGTCCTCGATGTTCGTCGTGAAGTAGTCGGTCCCGGTCGCCGGGATGACGTCGACCTGGAACGCCATCCCCGAGCGGAGCTCGATCGTCGAGCCCGGCGAGATCGGCGAGTTGACCCATTCATCGAGATGGATCTGGTGGCCGGGGTTGAGGAAGATCCCGAAGAAGGGATCCGCGAGCCGGCGATCGACGATCGCCTGGAGCGCGCCACCGACCTGGCCGATCCGGAGCGCGCCGTACCATTCCGCGACGGCCTCGAAATACGGCCCGACGAGCCGCTCGACATAGTCCCGGATCGCCGCCGGGAGCTCGCCCTCATCCTCGACGACGAACCCGGCCCGGCAATTGAGCGCGCCCCAGATTCCGAACGCGACGGTGAACCGGTCGCCGCGCTCGAATGGGCGGTCGCCCGGGCTCAGCAGCCCAAGCGACGCCCGCGGGCCGCCGGTCAGCATGAGGTGGCAGGACAGCGGTGTCCCGTCCCAGCCGAGGAGCGCGACGGCCTCGCGCTCGGTCAGCCCCGGCCGGAGGTTCCACAGGACGTTCCGGACACCGTCGGAGGTCCGGCAGGCGGCGTGCTCGAGCATGGCGAGCTGCTCCACGCCGTTGATCACGCGGAGCCCGTCTTCGGCGTTGATCAGGAGGTCCGTCGCGTTCTCAACCCCGCCCGAGGCCCCGACGAGCTCGCGCAACTCATCGACGATGTAGGAGGGGGCGTCGCTCGCCGTCCGCGCGCCGTACGTCTTCCAGCCGACCACGCCGATCCGCGCCCCGTCGACGACACCTTCCTCGCGGAGAATCTCGGCGAGCGGCCGCGATCGGTCCCGCGGCTGGCTCGGCAGGCTGAAGTCCTGGAGCAGGTGCCGGCGCATCGGGAGCGGCGCGGCGCCGGCAATCCCCCAGCACTCGTTGCCGACGAGGACGGCCGGGTCGCCGTCTGGACCGACAATGAGGAGCGCCTCCTCGAACCGTGGATCGAACCCGGTCAGGAACGACAGGTTGGCGCTGTGCTCGCGGTCGGCGTACACGATGATCCGGTCGAGGCCGCGGTCGGCCGCCCGCTCGCGGAGCGCCTCGATTCGGGCGGCATACAACGATCCCGGAAGGTCCGGGGACGGCCCCGCAGGGCCGAAGTCCGGCAGGTCAATGTCGGCGAGGCGGGCCTTCGTCATGGTGTTACCTCGGTCGCGCCGCGATTCACGGTTACGTAGCGGTTCGTAGCCACCGGCAGCCACGGCCCGACTTCGCCGTCCGGCCACGTGACGCGGACCTCGGCACCGTCCGCCGTGCCGAGCCCGAAGTGGACCGGACCGAGCTGACCGCCGGCGTGGCCGCCACCGACAGTGACCTCCCGCTCGATCACGCGGTCGCCGACCCGGACCGCGACCCAGGCTCCGATCGCGTCGCGGTTCGATCGCTCCGAGTCCTCGAGACGAATGCCGAGCCAATTGCCGAGCGGCGCCGGCGCCTCGGCCGTCCCTGCCCCGACGTTCCGCCAGATCTTCACGTTCTCGCGGCGGACGACCTCGACGAGGTCGAGCAGGCCGTCGAGATTGAGGTCGACGAGCGCCGCCCCGCGACCCCTGGCGAACGTGAGGACGCCGGCCTGCTCGGCCGCTTCCGTGAACGTCCCGTCGGCCCCGCCGAGCAGCAGGTTGCTCGGATCTCTTGCCGCGAAGTCGGGCTGTGCCTCGACATTGCCCTTGGCGACGAACAGGTCCATGTAGCCGTCATTGTTGACGTCCTGGAACTCGGCGTGCCAGGCGGTCGAAGGCAGGGCCTCGCCGCCGGCGAACGGTCGGGTGGCGGTGACGCCGCGGGCGAGGGCGATGTCCTCGTACATCGGCCGGGTCGGTCCGTCGGCGAGCGCCTGGAGCTTGCTGTCGCCCTGGCTCGTGAGGTAGACCTCCGGGTAACCGTCACCGGTCAGGTCCTGGCTGGCAATGCCCATCCCCCAGATCTTGACGGCTCGCCAGCCGTCGGACGGGCCGTACAGACGGGGCGCCTCGCCGGCCGCGATCCGCCAGAGCTGTTCTTGGCCGTCACCCGTAGCGCTGTAGTAATGGCGGTCGTTCGAGATGCGCAGGTCTCGCCGGCCGGAGCGGTTCCAGTCGCTGAACAGCATCGAGAGCGCGCAGAAGCTCGGTTCGAGGCGGGTAGGGGCCGCGTAACGACCGCCGGACGAATCCGGCCGGTAGAGGTGGTTCGGGAGGCACGTCCCGGTGAAGTCCTCGTTCTCGTCGACCTCGATGTAGCCGCCGATGGCGAACGTCGGCAGGGCGGCGGCCCCTTCCCAGGTCGCGCTGAACGACGCCGTCCAGTCATTCGCGCCGTCGAAGCCGAGGGACTCGTTCGCCCGTTCGAACCGGCAGCCACCGAGGCCGCGCAGGATGACGTCCTCGCCGAGGCGCAGAACCGCGAGGTCGGTGATCCCGTCGCCGTCGATGTCGAGCGGGTACGCGCCTGTGACCTCGGGGAGATCCGTCTCGGGGGCGGGCAGGGGACGGAACCGCAGCGCACCGCCGACTGAACTCTCGTTGAGGAACAAGCCGGCCGGAGCCGACCCGCCGGCGATGTACAGGTCCTGGCGCCCGTCGTCGTCGCAATCGAAGGCCGCGACACCGCCGCCGACGAAGTACGTGAATCCGCCCTCATAAGCGTGGACGACACCGGCGCTGCCCAATTCGTCGATGAAGCGCGGGACCGTCGGGTCCTGCGCCGCGCCGCCGAACGCGCGCCACCCGGCGATGGCGGTCACGGCCGCGAGGCCGGCGATGAGCGCGATCGCGATGGCGACAGGGCGTTGCCGGACCCGGCGACCCTCCGGCGCGGCCTCTGCGGGTGACGGCACGCCCGGCATTGAAGCACACCGCCGCCGAGCGGGCCCGTCAGCTCGCGGCGAAGATCCGTTCGATGATCCGGAGGTTGGCGATGGAGTCCTCCGGCGGGATCGGCGGCCCCGTGCCGTCGAGGATGGCGGCGGCAAATCGTTCGGTCTCGACCGTGTAGGGATCGGCCGTCTCGAAGGTCAGGACCTCGGTCGCAGGGTCGGTCGGCGGATCGCCGCCGGCGACGACCCTGATGGACGTCGGGCGGTCAGGCGGGATATTGAACGGGATATCCACGCTGATCCGGCCGGCCGTGCCGTAGACGTGGACCCGCTGGTCCGTCTCGACCTGGGTAGCGCACGTGAAGGTCGCGACACCGGTCGGGAACTCGAGGATCGCGCTCGTTAGGATGTCGACGCCGCTCCCCGGGTCGCGCACGATCGAGGCGACAATCCGCGCCGGCTCGGCCCCAAACAGCAGCCGCGAGAGGTTGACGTTGTAGCAGCCGATGTCGAACAGCGCGCCGCCGCCGTACGCGGCGATGTTTCGGATGTTGGCCGGGTCGTCGTTGTAGTACGAGAACCAGCTCTGGACCGCGACCAGCCGGCCGATCCGGCCCGCCGCGACGAGGTCGCGGACAGCCACCCACGACGGATGGAGGCGGTACATGAACGCCTCCATCAGGACGACCCTTGCTTCGCGGGAGGCGGCGACGATCGCCTCCGCGTCGGCGGCGCTCGTGGCAAGGGGTTTCTCGCACAGGACGTGCTTGCCGGCCCGGGCCGCGGCGATCGCCCAGTCGCGATGGAGATGGTTGGGCAGCGGGATGTAAACCGCGTCGACGTCGGGATCGGCCAGCAGCGCCTCATACGAGTCGTGGGCCCGCTCGATCCCGAGCGATTCGGCCGTCGCCCGTGCCCGTTCGCCGTCGCGGGACGCGATCGCCACCACCTCGCAGCGGGCGGCCCGCTTCATCCCGGGGATCACCTTCTTGACGCCGATGTCGGCCGTCGACAGGATGCCGATGCGCAGATTTGTCACGGGCGTCCGTCTCCGCTCGGAGCAACCATCGAGGATTCCTCCTATTCCGCCGGTCGGCGACACGATTGCGCTGCCGCCGCGTCGTCGGCCGCGACTCGATCAGCGCTTGACACGGCCGCGTCGTTGTACGAGTCTCGCACAGACGTTTGTAAGAGAGGAACACGAACCCCATTGCTGATCGGTTCAACCGACCTCGGGCATCGTAGTGAGACCGTCCGGCGAGCCAACCTCCGCTCGATCGTCCGGGAGCTTCACGGCAGCGGCACGCTGTCGCGCTCGGACCTCGTCGTGCGGACCGGCCTGACCCGGAGCGCCATCCGGGCGTTGACCGGAGAACTGATCGCCGGAGACCTCGCCACGGAGCGTCCCGCGACGCTCGACGGCACGCCCGGCCGGCCGTCGCCCCTGGTCCGCCTCGACCCGCACGGCGCGGTCGTCATCGCCCTCGAGATCGCCGTCGACAGCCTTGCAGTTGCGGCCGTCGGGCTCGGCGGCGAGGTCTTCAGCGTGGAACGGATCGGCCTGCCGCGCGGACGCTCCAGCGTCGCCGATATCGCGGCCGCTCTCGCCGAGTTGGCGACCCGCGTCCGGAGCGGCCTGATCGACGGCGACTCGATCGTTGGCGTCGGCGTGGCCGTCGTCGGGATCGTCCGGCGAAGCGACGGGATGGTCGCCCTCGCGCCGAACCTTGGCTGGCGCGACGAGCCCCTCGGGGAGCACCTCGCGGCCGCCCTCGGGATCGACGCGCCGATCGCGTTCGCGAATGAATCGGACCTGGCTGCCCTCGCCGAAGTCCGACGAGGTGCGGCCCGAAACGTCGACGACGTGGTCCTGATCTGGGGCTCGGTCGGCGTCGGTGGCGGGCTCATCGTCGGGGGTGAGCCGCTCACGGGAGCCGCGGGCTACAGCGGCGAGGTCGGGCACATCCCCGTCAACCCGGACGGGCTGCCCTGCCGCTGCGGGTCGATCGGTTGCTGGGAGACCGAGGTCGGCGGCAGCGCGATCCTGCGGCGGGCCGGCTATCCGCCGGAGGGTGGACCGGCCGCCCTCGACGCGGTCCTGGCCGACGCCGAGGCCGGGTCACCGACTGCCCTCGACGCCTTCGCCGAGACCGGCCGCTGGCTCGGCATCGGCCTTGCCGGAGTCATCAATATCCTGAACCCCCAGCTCGTCCTCATCGGCGGCCGATTTGCCCCCAGCTACCCGTTCCTTCGGACGGCCCTCGAGGCCGAGTTGGACCGACGGGTGCTCCGAGCGTCGCGCCGTCTCGTCCGTGTGATCCCTGCGACGCTCGGCGTCGACGCGCCCCTCCTGGGTGCGGCCGAGCTCGCGTTCGAACCATTGCTGTCGGACCCTGCGGCCTGGCTTCGACCTCGCCACGCCCTGGCCGCCCTGGCATCCGCCTAGCGCCAAGCAGAGGAAAGGAGGACACTCCGCAGCGACGACCGTCCGGTTCCCCAAATGGACGGTGGCAGACTGGGGAAATTCAAATCGCAGTGGCGCCGGGCCAGCAGAGGCACGCGAGGGGCCACGCTCACAGGAGGAGTTTCAATGTCAATTCGCCGATTGGCGGCGTTCTTGTCAACGGTCGTATTCGTGCTCGGAGCCTGTACGTCGGGCGGAGGGGCAACCGCCTCGCCGGGCGGGTCCGTTGCAGCCAGCGCACCGGCAGCCAGCACTCCGGCCGGCAGCCAGGCCGCGGGCGGCTGCAAGGTCGGAATGTCGTGGAACAACTACCAGGAAGAGCGCTGGGCCAAGTGGGATGAGCCCGCAATCAAGAAGGCCGTCGAGGACGGCGGCGGGACCTACACCGCGAACGACGCGAAGTCGTCCGCCGAGACCCAGGCGACCAACGTCGAGACGCTGATCTCGGGCGGCGCCAACGTCGTGATCATCCTTGCGGAAGACGACGTCGCGATCAAGCCGGCCGTCGCCGCGTCGATCGGCGAGGGGATCCCGGTCATCGCCTACGACCGCCTGATCGAGGACCCCGGAGTCCTGTACATCACGTTCGACAACATCGAAGTCGGCCGGATGCAGGCTCGGGAGATCTTCAAGGCCGTCCCGAAGGGCAACTACGCGATCATCAAGGGCAACGAGGCGGACGCCAACGCCCGCTTCCTGCGCGACGGCTACGAGGAGATCATCGGCGCCGCGGTGACCGCGAAGGACATCACGATCGTCGGCGAGACCTTCACCGACGGCTGGAAGCCGGACGTCGCCCAGACGAACATGGAGCAGATCCTGACCTCCGCCGACAACAAGGTCGACGCCGTTCTCTCCGAGAACGACGGCATGGCCGGCGGCGTCGTCGCGGCGCTCCAGGCCCAGGGCCTCGCCGGGAAGGTCCCGGTCTCCGGCCAGGACGGCGACCAGGCCGCCCTCAACCGCGTCGCCCTCGGCACGCAGACCGTCGACGTCTGGAAGGACGCCCGGGCGCTTGGCAAGGCAGCCGGTGAGGCCGCCATCGCCCTGTGCGCCGACAAGGACGTCTCGAAGGTCGCCGGCACTGCAGCAGTTCACGACGCCGGGCAACAACAAGGTCTCGTCGATCCTGCTTGCCCCGATCCCGATCCTCAAGGACAACCTCAATGAGGTCGTCGACGCGGGCTGGATCACCAAGGAAGCGCTCTGCCAGGGAGTGACCGACACGTCGGTCGCGGCCTGCCAGTAGCAGAACAACCCCGCACAGCCCGACCACCCAGCGCCCTGCGCCACGGCTCCGCCGCGGCGCAGGGCGTTCCCCGTCACCAGACGTAGCGAGGCGTCGCGATGAGTCAGGTCACCGCCGTCCCGAGCGAAAGCCCCGCCAGCGAGCCCGCTCGCCGTTCGGCGCGGTCGGCGCTCCAGAGCCTCGAACTCGACACCCGACTTCTGGGCATGCTCGCGGCCCTGGCCGTGATCTTCGTGTTCTTCAACGTCTTTTCGAACGGCCTGTTCATCACGCCCCGCAACCTGTGGAACCTATCGGTCCAGTCGGCCTCCGTGGCGATCATGGCCACGGGCATGGTCCTGGTCATCGTTTCGCGCAACATCGATCTCTCGATCGGCTCCGTCCTCGGCCTGACCGGCATGGCGATGGCCATGCTCCAGGCGGAATGGATCCCCAAGGCGTTCGGCCTCGGGTTCGACCAGCCCTGGACATGGATCGTGACCCTCGCGTTCGGGCTCGTCCTCGGGGCGATCGTCGGCGGCATCCATGGCTACGTGATTGCCTACATCGGGGTCCCGTCGTTCATCGTCACGCTCGGCGGCCTGCTCGTCTGGCGCGGCCTCGCCTTCCAGCTCGCACAGGGCCAGACGATCGCGCCGATGGATTCGACGTTCGCGCTCCTCGGAGGTGGGCCCAAGGGCTCGCTCGGGGAGGGACTGAGCTGGCTCGTGGCCGGCATCGTCTGTGCCGCGATCGTGTACGGCCTGATCACGGGCCGCCGCCGCCGACGGCGCTACGGCTTCCCGATCCGACCGATGCCCGCCGAGATCTTGATCGGGGCCATCGGCTGCCTGATCACGATCGGCGCGGTGGCGGTCGCCAATGCCTACCCTTGGCCGCCGCAGCTCGCGGCGACCTACGCCACCGAACACGGCATCGACCCGCCGCCGGGCGGCCTGATCATCCCGACCGGGATCGCCATCCCCGTCCTGATCGCCCTCGGGATCACGGTGTTGATGACGATCCTTGCGACCCGCCGCCGGTTCGGGCGCTACGTCTTCGCGATCGGCGGCAACCCGGATGCGGCCAACCTCGCCGGCATCAACACGAAACGGACGATCATGCTGACGTTCGTCGTGATGGGCATCCTCAGCGCCGTCAGCGCCGCGGTCCTGACCGCCCGGTTGAACGCCGCGACCGTCGGTCTCGGGACGCAAACCGAGCTGTACGTCATCGCCGCCGCGGTCATCGGCGGCACCTCGTTCGCAGGCGGTATCGGGACGATCCCGGGAGCGGTGCTCGGCGCCGTCGTCATGCAGTCGCTCCAGTCCGGCATGGTCCTGCTCAAGGTCGACTCGCCGGTCCAGGACATCGTCGTCGGACTGGTCCTCGTGGCGGCCGTCGGCTTCGACACCTACGTTCGGCGCCGCGCGACGTGAAGGAGGCCTCGACATGACGGCAACACCTGGCAGCGAGCCCGAGCCCGCGCCCGCCGCCACTCCCGCTCCGGTCGCCACTCCCGAGGCCGCCCGCGTGCCGGTCGTGGAGATGCGCGACATCCGGGTGGCGTTCGGCGGCGTCCACGCGGTCGAGGACGTCACCGTCGACCTGTACCCAGGCGAAGTCGTCGGACTGGTCGGTGGCAACGGCGCCGGCAAGTCGACGCTCATGCGGGTCCTGTCCGGCGCTCACCGGGCCGACTCGGGCGTCATTCTCCTGGACGGCAAGCCGGTTCAGATCACGAACCCGCGCGACGCGAAGGCGCTCGGGGTCGAGACGATCTATCAGACGCTGGCCCTCGCCGACAACGTCGACGCGGCGGCGAACCTCTTCCTCGGCCGGGAGCTCGTCACCCAGACCGGGTCCCTGGACAATTCCGCCATGGAGTCCGCGACCCGCAAGGTCATCGGTCGACTCAACCCCAAGTTCAAGCGCTTCAAGACGCCGGTCAAGTCACTGTCCGGCGGCCAGCGCCAGTCGGTCGCGATCGCCCGGGCGGTCCACTTCAACGCGCGGATCCTGATCATGGACGAGCCGACCGCCGCCCTCGGGCCGGCCGAGACGGCGCAGGTCCACGAGCTGATCACCCAGCTGAAGGCCGAGGGAATCGGCATCTTCCTGATCAGCCACGACATTCACGACGTGTTCGACCTCGCCGACCGGATCACGGTCATGGCCACGGGCAAGCTCGTCGGAACCGTCGACAAGCACGACGTCAGCAAGGACGACGTCCTCGGGATGATCATCCTCGGCCGGATGCCCGACGAGGTGTCCAAGACGGAGCTCGAACAGCTGATCAACTGATCGGGCGGGATCCGCCTCAGCTCCGATGGAACGTCGGGGCGAGCGCCGGATACAGGCCGCGATAGACCTCCAGCGCGTCGTCGTAGCGCGCCGCGTCCGGGCCGGGTGACGCGACCGGCGTCGCCCTGACCAGCTCCGTGGCCGCCGCCTCGACGGACGGGTACCAGCCGGCGCCGACGGCCGCGAGCAAACCCGCGCCGTAGGCCGCGCCTTCAGAGGTGTTACGGTCGCGATCTCCGCCCCGAGGACGTCGGCCAGGATCTGACGCCACAGCTCGCTCACGATCCCGCCACCCGAGGCCCGGATCTGGCTCGGCGCCGGCATCCCGGCGCCGATCATCAGGTCGAGCCCGTCGCGGAGTCCGAACGCGACACCCTCGAGGACCGCTCGCGTCATGTGGCGTCGGTCGTGGGCGACCGTCAGGCCAACGAAGGCGCCACGGGCCCGCGGATCGGGATGCGGGCTGCGTTCGCCGGTGAGGTAGGGGAGGAAGACCAGGCCGTCGCTGCCCGCCGGCACATCCGCCGCCGGCGCCACGAGATCCGAGAACTCCATGCCCGGGGCAAGCGCGTCCCGAAACCACCGCAGGCTGCCCGCCGCCGAGAGCATCACCGACATCATGTGCCAGCGGTCCGGCACCGCGTGGCAGAAGGCGTGGACCCGGCCGCCGGCCTCGAACAGCGGCCGGTTCGTCGTCGCGAAGATCACGCCCGACGTCCCGAGCGACAGCGCGACGGTCCCTTCCTCGACCGCCCCGACCCCGACGGCGTTCGCCGCCTGGTCGCCACCGCCGGCGACGACCGGGCGTGCCGGCCCGGAGGCCGGTCGCCGCGGCGGCCCCAGCCGTGATCGATCCGGTGACCGTCGGCCCTTCGTAGGTCGGTGGCATCCAGCCGGGATCGATCTCGAGCGCGTCGAGGACCTCGCGCGACCAGTCCCGTGCCGCAAGGTCGAAGAGGATCGTGCCCGAACCGTCCGCCTTGTCGAGGGAGTAGTCACCGGTCAGGCGGAAGCGCAGGTAGTCCTTCGGCAACAGGACGTGCGCGATCCGGCCCCAGACGTCCGGCTCGTGGTCGCGGACCCAGACGAGCTTGGGGGCCGTGAAGCCCGTGAGCGCGTCGTTGCCTGTGATCGAGATCAAGCGCTCCGGGCCGACGGCAAAGCGGATCACGTCGCACTCGGCGCCCGTCCGCTGGTCGTTCCAGAGAATTGCCGGCCGGAGGACCTCGCCCGCTTCGTCGAGGAGCACGGCCCCGTGCATCTGGCCGGTCAGGCCGACGGCCGCGACGTCGTCGCCCGGGACACCCGTCGACGACAGAACGGACTGGATGGCCGCGACGGCGCCGTCCCACCAGAGGCGCGGCTCCTGCTCGCTCCAGAGCGGCTGGGGCACCTCGATAACCGTATTCCGAGGCGCCGACCCCGCGGACGGCCCCCGACTCGTCGATCAGGACCGCCTTCGTCGCCGTCGTCGAGACGTCGATCCCGAGGACGTGGCCCACCGGGTCAGCGACCGGCGCCGGTCTTGACCCGTGCGGCCTGGTCGACGGCCCAGATCTGCTGGTTCACCAGGTTCTCGAGCAGCTCCTGCCGCCCGGACGAGGGTCGTGGATCGATCCCGCCCGCGGCGACCTGGCCCTCGAGCGACGCAAGCGACGCGTCGCCCGAAAGGATCGACGCCCCGAGCTCATCCGCCCAGCCCGCGTACCGCTCGTCACGGAGCCGCTGGAGGTTGCCCGCTTCGACCATCGCTGCGGCGACGAGGAGCGCCCGGGCCAGCGTGTCGATCCCGCCGATGTGGCCGTGGAACAGGTCGGTCCGATCCAGGCTCTGGCGCCGCAGCTTGGTGTCGAAGTTGAAGCCGCCGGTCGTGAATCCGCCGCCGCGAAGGATCTCGAAGAGGGCGAGCGAGAGCTCATCGACCGAGTTCGGGAATTGGTCGGTGTCCCAGCCGTTCTGGTAGTCGCCCCGGTTCGCGTCGATGCTGCCGAAGATCCCGTTGGCCATCGCGTACGCCACCTCGTGGTGGAAGCTGTGGCCGGCGAGCGTGGCGTGGTTCGCCTCGATGTTGACCCGATACTCGCCCTCCAGCCCGTGGCGGACGAGGAAGCCGTGGACGGTCGACGAGTCGTAGTCGTACTGGTGCTTCGTCGGTTCCTGGGGCTTTGGCTCGAGCAGCAGCGTCCCCTTGAAGCCGATCTTGTGCTTGTGTTCGGCGACGAGCGTCAGGAACCGGGCGAGCTGCGTTTCCTCCCGCGCGAGGTCCGTGTTCAGCAGCGTCTCGTAGCCCTCGCGGCCGCCCCACAGCACGTAGTTCGCTCCGTCGAGCCGCTTCGTGCCCTCGAGCATCAGCTTCACCTGCGCCGCCGCGTAGGCGAACACCTCCGGATCCGGGTTCGTGGCCGCGCCGGCGGCGTAGCGGGGATGGCTGAACAGGTTGGCGGTGCCCCAGAGGAGCCGCGCCCCGGTCCGGGCCATGTGGGCCTCGATCTGGACGAGGATCATGTCGAGGTTCGCCCGCGTCTCGGCGAACGTCCGGCCCTCGGGTGCGACGTCGCGATCGTGGAAGCAGAAGAACGGGACGCCGAGCTTCGAGATGAACTCGAACGCGGCGTTCAGCTTGGCGGTGGCGGCCGCCATCGGGTCGATGCCTGGGTCGAGCCACGGCCGGTCGAACGTGCCGACGCCGAAGACGTCGGAGCCGGGCCAGTTGAATGAATGCCAGAGGCAGACGGCGATCCGGAGCTGATCCTCCATCCGCTTCCCGAGCACCAGCCGGTCCGGCTCGTAGACCTTGAAGCTCAGCGCGTCTGTCGAGTCGACACCGCCGAACGGGATCGGCCCGGGAACGTCGGAGAAGAAGTCACCGTCCACGTAGATCCTCCTCCAGGCGCCGCTTCCAGGCACCGGGTCTCACGCGTCGCGCCGCTCGGCGCCGTGGCCCTCGTCGCGGTCGAGTATCGCATCTCGTGCGAGGCGACCACGCGCCAATCGGACGGCTACTGCATCGGCCGTAGGCGGTTCGGGACCATCGCCCGACTACGTCTCATCAAACCATGTGTTCCGCTCGAGTGGCCTCGGGTCGTTCACTACGTCCATGGAAACGCGACGAGCCCGCCGGCACCGGAAGACCTCATTCTTCCTCGCGTTCGCACTCCTCCTGGTCGGTGGAGCGGCTGCCGCCTCGGCGGCACCGGATCTCTTCCCGGCCAACGGCCAGCCCGGCGGCCCGAACGGGGTACGCGGCGTCGAAGGCGGCGATCGCGTCGCGCTGAACATCCCGCTCGGCGGCCTCACTCCCGGTGCCGCCACTCGCGGCCGGCACGTCGTCGCGAACACCAGCGGCCAGCCGCTCCGCTACGCGCTCTCGAGCAGCAGCGTCAACGACGACGGCAAGGGCCTCCGTGACGTCGTCCGGGTCACGATCAAGACGGCCGACCTGTCGAGCGGCTCCGCGGCCTCCTGCGACTCCTTCGACGGGTCGACGCTTTACTCCGGCCGACTCGGCGCAACGTCCGCGGGCTTCGGCGATCAACGGATCGGCGGCCATTCCGGTGACCGTGTCCTTGCGGCCGGCCAGCGCGAGGCAATCTGCTTCGAGATCCACATGCCGCTCGATGCCGGCAACGAGTTCCAAGGCGCAATCACCGCGTCCGTCTGGACGATCGCCACCGAGCAGGTCGCCGGCAACTCCTAGGTCGCGCGCTCAGGCCGTCACTCGTGCCCGCTCGAATATTGTCGTGCATTCGATAGGTCCCCTCGCGTCCCCATATCCGGCCCTGTAACGGCCGCCCGGCGATGACTACCGTGCACCATCGGGTCGGCTGACCGGAGGGGTCATGTCGCGCGTGCGCGACGGCCGAACGGTGAAGACGCAAGCAGCGTGGAGGAGACCACATGCGTCGATCATGGCGCGCCGTTGCCCTGGCATCGGCATCGATTCTGTTGTTCAGCGCCTGCAGTACAGGCAGCGGCGGGAGTCCGTCGCCGGGCGGATCAACCGCGAGTCCCGGAGGTAGCCCGGCGGGCAGCCCCGCCGAGAGCGCCGGCACCGGCTTCGACCCGTCGTCGGTGAGCGGCACGGTGATCCTGTCCGGCTGGCAGGCGAGCGGCGAGGAGGGGACTGCTCTCCAGAAGACCCTCGACGGGTTCGAGGCCAAGTACCCGAACATCACGCTCGAATTACCAGCCGATCGCGACCGACTATCCGACGGCGATGGCCGCGAAGTTCAGCGCCCAGGAGCCGCCCGACCTGTTCTACGTCGACTCGAGCGTCGCCCCCGACTGGATCGACCAGGGCGTCCTCCAGGAGCTCGACACGATGGCCGCCGAGCGCGGCTTCGACACAAGCCAGTTCTACGAGGGCTATCTCAACGCGTTCAAGGGCACCGACGGCAAGACGTACGGCTACCCGAAGGACGGCAACACGCTGGCGATGGCCTACAACGCCGACATGCTCGCGGCAGCGGGCGTCGAGCCGCCAACGAACTGGGACGAGCTGACGGCCGCCGCGACAAAGCTGACGACCGGCGGCAAGAAGGCGTTCTGCCTCAACCACAGCCTCGACCGGGCGCTGGCGTTCATCTACCAGAACGGCGGCTCGCTCCTGAGCGAGGACAAGACCCAGAACACCGTGGATTCGCCCGAGGTCCGGGACGCGCTCACGACGTATCTCGGCTTCTTCAAGAACGGCCAGGGCGCCCGCGCGGGCGACCTCGGCGACGACTGGTGCGGCAAGGCCCTCGGCGAGGAGCAGGTCGCCATCATCTTCGAGGGCGGCTGGGTCGACCCGTACATGAAGACCAACTATCCCGACGTGAAGTACGCCTGGGCGGAGATGCCCGAAGGGAAGCAGAAGGCGACCCTCGGCTTCACGGTCAGCTACTCGATCGGCATCGACTCGGAGAACAAGGACCCGGCGTGGGTCCTGCTGACCTACCTCACCGGCACCGAAGGCATGACGACCTGGACGGAGGGCGGCGTCGCCAATCCGTCTCGCAAGGACGTCCAGCCGGCAGCCGGCAAGGAGGTCCTCGTCAAGGGCGCCGAGTACGCCAAGCCGTGGAGCTTCATCCCGGGCTTCAGCAAGATCAACGACGCCTTCAACAACGCGATGACCGCCCAGATCGAAGCGAAGAGCGACGATCCGGGCCCGGTCGTCGACGCGACGAAGGCCGCGATCGACGACGCCCTCGGGCAGTAACCAGCACCGAGGCCCGGGCTAGCGCCCGGGCCTCGGCTTTATCGTCCGGACGGAGGCGCCCATGACCGCCGGGACCGCCAGCCGGGGGGTCCGAGGTGAGCGTCGTGCGGAGATGCTCACCGGCTACGCGCTCGTCGCGATTCCGCTCCTGCTCTACGCGACGCTGTTCTTCGGGGCGATGATCTACGCCGCCTACATCAGCCTGTGGCGGTGGGGCCTCCGCGGGGCGCGGAACTTCCTCGGGTTCGGCAACTACGAGGACATCCTCTCCGACCCGATCTTCTGGAAGGCCGTCACGAACACGCTCTACTACGTCGCGGTCTGGGTACCGCTCACGATGGCGCTCGGCCTGTTTCTCGCGGTCATCGTGAACCAGAAGCTGCGCGGCCAGACCTTCTTCCGGGCCGCGTTCTACTTCCCGACGCTCGCCAGTTCGGCGGCGATCACGGTCGTCTGGCTCTTCCTGCTGCAGCCGGACGGCCTGTTCAACGGCATCCGCGAGCGCAATCGGGCTGAATCCGCTGTTCGAAGCGCTCGGGTTCCCGCCCAATCACAACTGGCTGGGCAGCTCCCGGACGGCGATGAACTCGATCATCATCCTCAACGCCTGGACGACGTCCGGGACGGTGATGCTCTTCTACCTGACGTTCCTCCAGACGATCAGCAAAGAGGTCTACGAGGCGGCGGCCATCGACGGGGCGGGGGCGTGGCAGACGTTCAGTCGCATCACGTTCCCGCTCTTGAAGCCCGGCCCACTTCTTCGTCGGCACGCTCCTGCTGATCGGCGGCCTGAAGCTGTTCGACCAGGCGATCATCGCCGGCGGCCGCGGCGGGGAGCCGAACAACTCCCTGACGACGATCGTCCTCTTCATCTACCGGGCGGCGATCACGGACAACGAATTCGGATTCGCGGCCGCGGTCGGCCTGGTCCTGTTCGTGCTGATCTTCACGCTGACACTCATCCAGCGCCGGCTGTTCGGCCAGGAGCCGAGCTGGTGAGGGCGACGCGATGACCGGGCCGGCCGCGCCCGCCCGCCGCCCCGCGCCGGCCGCCCGCGCCGTCGCCTGGAGCGCCCGCCCGCCGCGCCCGCCGCGAAGGCGGACGTCGCCATCGCGGGCGATCGCGGCCGCTCGATCCGCCGGGCGATTGCCTACGTGTTCCTCATCGGCTACGCCCTGCTGATGCTCGTGCCGTTCGCCTGGCAGGTCATCACCTCGTTCAAGACCGATCGCGACGCACTACGCCTCACGATGATCCCGGATCCGTTCACCCTCAGGGCTGGGAGAAGGGCTTCCTGACGCTCGATCCGTCGATCCCGCAGCTGTTCATCAACAGCGTCATCGTTGCGGCGGGCGTGACGATCAGCAACCTCGTCCTCGCGAGCATGGCGGGCTATGCGTTCGCCCGGCTGCGGTTCCCTGGACGGGAGATCCTGTTCCTCGCGATCCTCGGCACTCTGATGATCCCGGACCAGCTCCGGTTCGTGCCGGTCTACCTCATCGAACGGCAGCTCGGGCTCATCACCCGTGAGCCGCAGAACTATCTCGGTGTCGTCCTCGTCCTCGCAATCGAGGCCCAGCAGCTCTTCCTGATGCGCCAGTACTTCCTGTCGATCCCGCGCGACCTCGAGGAAGCCGCGAAGATCGATGGCGCCGGGTTCTTCACGACGTTCCTTCGGGTCATGCTGCCGCTCGCCGGCCCGGCCCTGGCGGCGGTGGCGATCCTCGCGTTCCAGGGCGCATGGAACGGCTTCTTCTGGCCGCTGCTGATCCTCCAGGACCAGGGCCACTGGACGCTGCCGCTCGGGTTGTTCCAGTTCACCCAGGAGTTCCTGTCGTTCTGGCCTGCCTTGATGTCCGTGACGATCGCGGCGATCCTGCCGATTCTCGTGATCTACCTGTTCTTCCAGCGCTACTTCGTGGCGAGCGTGGCGGCCAGTGGCGTCAAGGGCTGAGCCACTCCCGGCGCGGGCCGGCGGTGGGCTGCGGGGTGCCTTCCGGGCGGCCGCGTTCGACTTCTACTACCAGTCGATCAGGGTTGTCCCGGCGAACATCCTCTGGGGCGTCTCGCTGCTCGCGGTGCTCGCCGTCGCGATCGCGAGCGGCCCATTGGCCACGCTGGTTCGTCGTGCCGCTGCTCGCCATCCCGTATGTCGGTATCGTCCGCCTGGCCGTCCTGACGGCCCGCGGCCGCGACGTCGTCCTGTCGGACCTCTGGCGGGCCTATCGGCAGTTCGGTGTGGCGGCCCTTGCCCTTGGGGTCGTGACCACGCTGGCCGTCGCGCTTCTCGCCTCGAATGTCGTCGTCGGGGCGACGATGGGCGGGTTGGGTCGGCTGGGTGTTCGCCACGCTGGCCGCGTCCGGACTGCTCGGGATCTGGGTCCTCGGCTTCCCCCTGTGGATCCTACTGGTCGATCCGGACCGCGCCGAGCGGACGTTGGGCGAGCGGCTGCGCCTCGCGGTGCTCCTACTCCTGGCCGCGCCAGGGCGGATCGTCTTCCTCGGCCTGCTGCTCCTGCTCGTGCTGCTCATCAGCACCGTCGCATTCGCCGCGCTGTTGACGATCTCCGTGTCCTACGCGGCGCTCGTTGCGGCGCGCTTCGTCCTGCCGCTGGCCGATCGCCTCGAGTCCTGGCTCGCAGCACGAGAGGCTGGCGCCGCGGACGGCTGATGCCCAGCGACAGACTGGGCAGGTCCGCGGAACCTATCATTCGTATCGTGACGTTTCCGGTGCAGGTCGGTCCGACCGCGATCACGATCAATCGGGACGATCGCTTCATCGTCTGCCAGCCGGACGGCCGGATTCTCGGCGGCGTGGACGACGGCTTCTTCACCCGCGATACCCGATTCATCTCCGGCTACGAGCTGCGGATCAACGGCCGCCGCCCGGTCCTCCTCAACTCCGCCCCGATCCAGTTCTTCTCGGCGCGCTTCGAATTCACCAACGATCAGCTTCTCGATGACGTCGGGAAGGTCGAGCGCCACTCGCTCTCGATCCGCCTCGACCGGACCGTCTCGGGCGGCGTCCACGAAGACCTCGACATCGTCAACTACGGCCGCCGCCCGGTCCGGCTGACGATCGAGGTCCAGATCGACTCCGACTTCGCCGACATCTTCGACGTCCGGGGCGATGCCCTCGTCCGCCGCGGTCAGTTGAACTCCCGCTGGTTCCGCTCCCGCCGCGAGCTCCGGTCGGAGTACGTCAACCGCGACTTCCGGCGAGAGCTGATCGTCGCCGTCGACCAGGCCAATTCGCCGCCGCAGTTCGCCAACGGCAGCCTGGTCTTCGTCGCCAAGATCGCGCCCAAGGGCGTCTGGCATACCTGCGTCAAGTGGCTGCCGGTCACGAGCTCGGATGCCCGCCGCCGGCCGACCACCCTGGGCGTGCAACGCAGTCGAATCTCCACTCGCCGGCAGCAGCCCGCGCCTGCCCGAGGTGACGATCGAAACGCCGAACGCGACGGTTCGGCGGTCATGGGATCAGGCGGTCCGCGACATGGAGGCCCTCCGGCTCGAAGATCCGACGTTCGAGCGTCGCGTCTACATCCCGGCCGCCGGGGTTCCATGGTTCGTGACGATCTTCGGCCGAGACACGCTCATCGTCTCGATGCAGGCGATCTCCGGCTACCCCGAGTTCGCTTCGGGGGCGCTCCGCCGACTCGGGGCGATGCAGGCGACCGAAGACGACCCCGAACGCGACATGGAACCCGGCAAGATCCCGCACGAGATCCGGCACGGGGAGCTGGCCCAGCTCGGGATCCTGCCGTACACGCCCTACTACGGGACCCACGACGCGACGAGCCTCTACCTCATCGTCCTGTCGTACCTGTTCCAGTGGCTCGGCGACGACGCCGTGCTGCGGCGCTACCTGCCGAACGCGGAGGCGGCACTCCGCTGGATCGACCGCCACGGCGACCGCGACCGGGACGGCTTCCAGGAGTACAAGACCCGCTCGTCCCACGGCCACTACAACCAGGGCTGGAAGGATGCCGGCGACGCGATCCCGGAGGCCGACGGGACGCTGGCCGCGCTGCCGATCGCGCTGTGCGAGCTCCAGGGCTACGTCTACGACGCGAAGCTTCGGATGGCCGGCATCTACGACATCCTCGAGCGGCCCACGGACGCCCGGCGGCTGCGGCGGCAGGCCCGCGAGCTCTTCGACCGCGTCAACGAACGGTTCTGGTGGGAGGAGGAGGGGACGTATTACCTCGGCCTCAACGACAAGAAGGAGCCGATCCGGACCGTGGCGTCGAACGCGGGCCACCTGCTCCAGTCGGGGATCGTCCCGCACGAGCGGGCGGGCCGCGTCGTGAAGCGTCTCCTGGCCGACGACATGTGGTCGGGCTGGGGGATCCGAACCCTCTCGTCGGATCACGTGGCGTACAACCCGTTCAGCTATCACACGGGGACGATCTGGCCCCACGACAACGCGATGATCGCGGGCGGCTTCCGGCGCTACGGCTTCGACGCCGAGGCCGCCCAGGTCGCCAAGGGCATGTTCGACGCCGCGGAACGGCTCGTCGGCTACCGCCTCCCGGAGCTGTTTGCCGGACTGCCGCGCCACGAAGCCAGCTTCCCGGTCCAGTATCTCGGGGCCAACGTCCCGCAGGCCTGGGCCGCCGGATCGATCTTCCGGTTCATCGCGATCCTGGCCGGCGTCCACACGATGTCAGACCGCGACGGCTCGCGGATCTACGTCAACCCGGCGCTGCCCGATTGGCTGCCGTCGCTCACGATCCGGAACCTGCGGGCGGGCCGCGGCTCGCTCGATCTGGCCCTCAGCGACGGGTCCGTCGACGTCCTGTCGAACACGACAGGCTTTGAGCTCATCCACGGACCCGCGCCGCGTCCGGATCCGGGAGCGCGAGCCGGGCGCTAGGCCGATGGGCTGTTTGCGATGAGCCTGCAAGACCGAACCGGACCGCGCCAGCCGCAACACTTTGGTGGGACAATCACGATCTGAACGGTGGAACCCCTGCGGCCGCGCGGGAAGGGCCCGGCGCTCTTCCTGAATCCCGCCGACGACCTCGCCTTTGCCGGCGAGGTCGAACGATTGATGGACGGCGGCATCGAGGATGCCAGCGAGCTGCAGCGGCGCCTGCGCGAGTCGCACCCGGGCGCCGTGGTCCGGCCCCGCGACCTGTCAAACGAACCCTTCGTCGTATGGTACGTGTACCGGGACGGCCATTGGGTCGCTCCCAGTTGAACGCTCCGGCTACCGAGCCGAGGAGATGAGGGGCATGTCCGAGACCGAGGATGACCTCCGAACGACCTCCGATGCTGTTGTTGCGGGCGCCCAAAGGCTCAAGGACCTCGAGGAGGCCAAGCGGGGCCTCGAACCCGAGGACCCGGAACGGGAGCGGCTCGCAGCCGAGATTGCCGAAGTCGGAAGCCACCTGGAGAAGGCAACGGCCGCCGAACTCCACCTTGCCCACGCGGCAAAGGAAGAGGCCGACGCCTCACCCGGCTCGCCGGAGCGCCCGATCGACGGCTGACGCTGACCGCTGACGGTTCCGCGCCTCGGCGGCTAACTCGCGCCCGCGGCCGCCGCATCTCAGACGAATCTCAGGGCCGGCCGCGAGGATCGCCCAATCGAGTGGTGCGAACTCACCTCCGAGGGCTCCTCCTCCCCCTCGTCCCCGGGCTCACCGTCGCCGCGCACTGTGGCGGCGGTGGGCCCATCTCGATTCCAGCTGGACGCGGCAGGGAGTCGCGCATTCTGAGAGCCGGCCGCGCGTTCTCATGACACTCGAAGAATCGCGCTTGATCGTGAGCGCAACAGTCTCGCCACCCCCAAATGGAGCACCACATGACCGAACCCGAGACCCGCTTCACTGAGCGCCTGCCTCGCCGCGACCTTCGCCGGGCGGTCGTCCTCGTTGGCGCGATCCTGGCCGTCGTCGTCGGCGCTGCCGTCACGATGGGAGCGTCTCCGTCGGTGTCGCCGGCAACCCCGGGCGCGACCACCCAGCCACAGGCGAGCGGTGATCCCGGCGTCCCCAGCGTGCCGGGCGATGGGTTCAAGGGCTTTGGCCGAGGCGACCACGGCGGGCGAGGCGTCTTCGGCCCGATCACCATCACCTCGATCAGCGGCTCCAATGTCAGTCTCAAGACCGAGGACGGCTGGACCCGCACGATCGCCATCACGTCGGCCACGACGATCACGAAGGACGGCGAGACGATCGCGGCCGGCGATCTGGCCGTTGGCGACCAGATCCGCCTCCGGCAGAGCCGCGCCGCCGACGGGACGTTCACGATCACCGCGATCGACGTCGTCCTGCCGAGGACCGGCGGGACGGTGACCGCCGTCACGGCCGACAGCATCACCGTCACAGGTCGCGACGGCGTGAGTCAGGTGATCACCACGACGAACTCCACGACCTACCGCCTCGGCGGGGCCGCCGCCACCCGATCGGACGTCGTCGTCGGATCGATGATCATCGCCACCGGCATCACCGGCACGGGCGACTCCTTCACCGCCTCGACCGTGACGATCAAGGCGCCGCGTGTCGCCGGAACGGTCACCGCGGTGACCGCATCGACGATCACCATCCAGCAGCGGGACGGCTCGAGCCTGACGATCAACGTCGGCTCCGACACGACGATCCAGGTCGCCGGCAAGGACCCGGCGGCGATCGGCGATGTCACCGTCGGCATGCGGCTCGTCGCCGCGGGCCGTCCGAACGCCAACGGTTCGTTCGATGCGACGGCGATCCGGGCCGGCAACGGGCGGTTCCATGACGGGCCGTTCGACCGCGACGATGCCGGCGAGCCCGGCCCGTCGGGGAGCCCGTCCACAACCGGCTGATCATCCTCCTCCGCGATCCGAGAAACCGGCGACGACGTCGCCGGTTTCTTCATGAGCTCTCACGGTCTTCTCAGGCCACGCTGCTTACCTGAGGTCAACCATCGCGAAGCCTCGAGCGCGAGGCAGCCGGCCCCAGGAGGCTCATCAAATGGACCCGTTCGACACGACAAACGACTCTCATCGCGCCGAGCCGCGCGCAGACGTCGTGGCACGCGATCGCCGACCCCCCGACGCCGGCTGCCGCGTCTGCGCCCGGCGCGGCGCTCAGCCCCGGCGAGCCCGGCCGACGCGTCGACGCCCCGCCGCTCAGGCGGACGCAGCCTCAGGACCGTCCTCGCGGCGTGCCTCCTGTCGGCGACGCTCGCTTCAGCATCGACGGTCGCGCTCGTCTCGGTGGCTGTCGGCGGCTCGCGACCGGCTGCGGGCGACGGCGACGCCGAACGCCGTCGTCACCGCCACGCGCCCCGACCACCGACGACATCACCGCGGTGGTCGCCGCGGCGCGACCGTCGGTCGTCACGATCACGTCCAGCGGCCTGTCGGTCCGTGGGATGTCTCCTTTCGCGGTCCCCGCGACCGGCGTCGGTTCCGGCGTGATCCTCACCGCAAATGGCTACATCCTCACGAACAAGCACGTCGTCGAGGGCAGCAGGTCGCTCACGGTCGCCCTCTCGGACGGCACCGAGTACCCCGCGACGCTCGTCAAGGAGCTCCCGGACAACGACCTCGCGCTGATCAAGATCGAGGCGACCGGACTGGTCCCGGCGAAGATCGGCGACTCCACGTCGCTCCAGGCGGGCGAGACCGCGATCGCGATCGGTAGCCCGCTCGGGACGTACACCGAGACCGTGACGAAGGGGATCATCTCGGCGACCGGCCGCGACATCACCATCACGGACGATCAGACCGGCCGGCCGACGCAGCTCCACGACCTCATCCAGACGGACGCGGCGATCAATCCCGGCAACAGCGGCGGCCCGCTCCTCGACGCGAGCGGGGCGGTCGTGGGGATCAGCACCGCAGTCGCCGGCAACGCCGAGGGCCTCGGCTTCGCGATCCCGATCAACGCGGCAAGCGAGCTCATCGCCCTCGCCAACGGCTCCGCGAGCTGATCCGGCGACTCGCTGAGAGACTTCTCATCCGCTTCTCAGAGAGCTCCCACAGCCTGCGCCCTATGATCACCAGCCTCGACCTCGTGGCGACGGCCGACACCGTCGTCACGATCTTCGAATAGCGAAAAGAGACAGCGGATGCACATCCTCATCGTCGAGGACGATGAACGCCTCGCCCGGGTCCTCAAGCGATTGCTCGAGGAAGATCGCCACGTAGTCGACGTCGCCCACGACGGGGAGACGGGCGCCGCGATCGCCGAGGACGCGGCGGGCATCGACGTCGTCATCCTCGACGTCGGCCTGCCGGACATCTCCGGCCTCGACGTCGCTCGCCGGATTCGCCGGACCCAGCAGGACCTGGCGATCCTCATGCTGACCGCCCGGGACACCGTCGGCGACCGGGTCACCGGGCTCGACGCCGGCGCCGACGACTACCTCGTCAAGCCGTTCGCCTTCGAGGAGCTGGCGGCCCGACTCCGGGCACTCTCGCGGCGGGCGGCCGGCCCCAGGCGGCCGGAGCCGGTGCTCGCGGTCGGCCCCATCAGCCTCGACGAGACCTCGCGGCGGGTCACAGCCGGTGGCCGCGACGTGGATCTGAGTCCGCGCGAGTTCTCGCTCCTCGAGTGCCTGCTCCGACATCCCGGCCAGACGCTGACCCGCGACCAGCTGCTCGACCAGGCCTGGCCGTTCAGCGTGGCGGTCACGCCGAACGCCGTCGATGCCTACGTCCACTACCTGCGGACGAAGCTCGGCGAGGTCGGCAGCCGGATCGAAACGGTTCGCGGCGTCGGCTACCGGCTGAGCGATGCCTGACGGCGCTCCGGTCCCGGGCGCCGATGACGCCGCCGAGCGCGAGGCCCTCGCCACCGACGGCCGCCTGATCCGAACTGTCCGCTGGCGTCTCGTCGCCTGGAGCGGCCTCAGCACGCTCGCGGTCCTCGTCGTCCTCGGCGCGGCGCTCTATTTCATCGCCGCCCAGACGCTCGAGGCACAGGGTCTCAGGCAGCTCGACAACCGGATCGACCAGCTCCGTGGCATTCGGCCGGACATCGACGAACCGGGCCTCGGTTTCATCTTCGGCGGGGCGGGTTCCGGCACGTTCGCGATGGTCCTCAACCGGGACGGCGAGGCAATCGGCCGGCATCCGCCTCCCATTCCCGACGGCTTGCCGATCCAGTCGTCGATCGATGCATGCGTGTCGTCGACACGGGACGTCCGATTGGCCACGGTTCGCGACACGCCATTGCGCGTTCTGACCGAGCGCATCGAAACGAATGTCGGGCCCGTATACGTCCAGGTGATCGGCGACCGGACGGCCGAGGCGACGACGCTCACCGCGATCCTCCGAGTCCTGCTGTTCGGCGGGGCCGTCGTCGTCCTCGTCGCCCTCGGGTTCGGCGCCGTCTACGCCCGACGGGCGCTCGTGCCGATCCGGGAGTCGCTCGCGACCCAGCGGCTGGCCCTCCGCCGCCAGCGCGAATTCGCCGCCGACGCGAGTCATGAGCTGCGCACCCCGCTCACCGTCGTCCGGGCGTCCCTCGAGCACCTCCGCCGGCATGCCGACGAGCCGGTCCGCGAGGTCGGCGACGCCCTCGACGACATCGGGGCGGAAGTCGAGCACCTCACATCGCTCGTCGACGACCTGCTCCTGCTCGCCCGATCGGACTCCGGTGCGATCTCGCTCGACCGGCTGCCGCTCGATCTCGGTGACGTCGCCGCGGCGGCCGCCTCGTCGCTCGCGAAGCCGGCCGGGGCGAAGGATGTCAGCGTCGAGGTCGATCCGGAGCCGACGATCGTCGAGGGCGACGCCGCGCGCCTCCGCCAGCTCGTGTTCATCCTCGTCGACAATGCGATCCGGCACAGCCCGACGGGCGGTCACGTCCGCGTCGCCGTTCGGCGCGAGGGCGATTCCGCGCTGCTTGACGTCGAGGACGACGGGCGCGGCGTGAAGCCGGAGGACATGCCCCACGTCTTCGAGCGGTTCTGGCGGGCGAGCGGCGCTCCGTCAGGCGGCACGGGGCTGGGGCTGGCGATCGCCAAGTGGATCGTCGATCGCCACCACGGCTCGATCGAGGTCTCGAACCGCCAGGGCGGGGGTGCCCAGTTCCGGGTCCGCCTGCCGTCGACCGACACGTCGCCGGCCTGAGGTCGTTCCTGAGACGCTTCTCAGACGACTCTCACGCGGAGCGGCTGGAATGGAGCGCCTCGCGGCGGAACGTCGCCGGGACAACCGCCCGATAGGAGATCATCGTGACCTCGCCCATGCCAGCCGATCAAACCACTACCCGGCCGCCCTTCCTGCGCAACCGATGGTTCGCCATCGCGCTGGGTGCTGTCGTCGTCGCCCTGCTCGCCGGCGGGGCGATGGGCTTCTCGTACCTCTTCCTGCGCGAGCCGGCGCCGGCGGCCGTCGGGCTGTCGGATGCATCGCCGTCACCGACGGCGACCGACGACGGCCGCCTCGCCCCCGGCCAGCGCCCCGGCGCCACGTCATCCGCGTCGACGACCGGCGTCGGGCTCGACGGGACGTGGAGCGTCGATCCGTCGGTTGGCTCGTTCAGCGACTTCTCGGGCTCGTTCGTCGGCTACCGCGTCGAGGAGGAGCTCGCCACCGTCGGCGCGGCCACGGCGGTCGGGCGGACGCCTGACGTCACCGGCACCCTCACCCTCGCCGGCGCCCAGATCACGGCCGTCGACATGAGCGCCGACCTCTCCACGCTGCAGAGCGACAAGTCACAGCGTGACGGGCAGCTCCGTCGCCAGGCCCTCGAGACGGATCAGTTCCCGACCGCGACGTTCACGCTCACGCAGCCGATCGATCTCGGCGCGGTGCCGACCGACGGCGTCGTGATCAAGGCCACCGCGACCGGCGACCTGACGATCCACGGGGTCACGAAGAGCGTCGAGATCCCCGTTGAGGCGCAGCTCTCCGGCGACGTCGTGACCGTGACCGGCTCGATCGACATCCTCTTCGCCGATTACTCGATCAACCGCCCGACGTCGTTCGCGGTCCTCTCGATCGCCGACCACGGGACGATGGAGTTCCAGCTGAAGTTCACGAAGGGCTGACGGCCGGGCGCGGCCAAGGCCCGCGCCGACCGCCGCCGTAGCCCGCGCCGGTAGGCGCCTAGGCCCGCGCCGGCAGGCGCCAGGCCCGCGCCTGCCGGCGCCGACCTGGCCAAATATTCACCAGGGGACTGTTAGGGCAGATAGATCGCCGCCAGCGGGCCTCTTCAGAGCCCTTTCAGGACGCGATTAGCCGCTAACGGCTGATTCGATCAGCCGCGTGGAACGCTTCGGCGGCCGATACCTCGCCTAACATTCCCGGGGCGCATATTTGGCCAGTTCCGGCGCCGGCGCCGACACGAAGAAGCCCGGGTCCCTTGCGGGGCCCGGGCTTCGATGTTTCTCGGTTCGCTGTCGTCAGCGCGGCTTCGTTCGGTTCGCCGCCACGTGGGCGCTCCACTCGGATGAGCGACCGTCCGGAGAAGCACTCGAGCCGTGCCAGCCGCAGACGCAGGTGATCGTCTGTGCCTGGTGCTTGTACTCGGCGATGACGTGCTTGAGCGGCTCGGGCGCCCGCGGCGTGACGCCGGGCCGTGGCGGCACCGTCATCGTCGCCGGTTGCGTACGGGTTCGCTCGTCTGTCACGCCTCGCGCACCTTCACGGCGCGCGGCCCCTTGGGGCTCGCTTCGACTTCGAAGTCGACCTTCTCACCACCGACGAGTCGATCGAAATCGAGTCCGCCCTCGAGGGCGCCGCGGTGGAAGAAGTAGTCCTTGCCGTCATCGGCAGTGATGAAGCCGAAGCCGCGATCGGCTACGAGCTTCTTGACAGTCCCGCTGGACATGTTGCCTCTTGTTTCTTCTCGAACCTGGTCGGCCTACGCACGGCCGGTTCGAGAGGAACCATCGACCACGCGGGGGACGCCCGGCTGTCGGGCGGACGCACATTGTACCCGGCATGCCCAGTTCCCGCCGCTCCGCCGCAATGTCGGCGCTCAGCCAGAGCCGATGACCCGCAGCGAGCAGGGCGAAGCCGTCGTCTGTGCCCGCCCAGCGCCGTCGCAGATCCTCGATCCCGACGCGCCGCCGCATGTAGCGCATCGCAACCACGGCAACGACGACGTCGTCGAGCGGCCCGAGAACGGGGATGAACTCGGGGATCAGGTCGATCGGCGACAGGATCCAGGCCAGAAGACCGACCAGGACGAGCCGCACGTCGGCCGGCGCCGAACGATCCCCGATGACCGAACGCAGCAGCCGCAGGACGTCCGGAATGAGCCCGAGCAGCTCGCGAACCGGGACGCCTTTCGGGCGAAGGGCCCAGAACAGGACGAGGAAGATGGCCCACACCGCGACCAGCCCGACGGCGATCGCGAGGATCACTTCCATGGTTCGACCGTCAGACGATCCCGAGGTGGGCGGCCCCGTTCCACAGCTCGATCACCCGCCGCTCGCGCTCCCAGCCGAGCCGCGAGATCGTTGCCGTCGACAATTCGAACAGCGCGCCGGCAGCGGGCTCCAGCTCGAGCCAGCGGGCGGCGAGGATCCGGAGCGCATGACCGTGGCCGAAGATCGCGACGTCGCCGTCGACCTCGAGGACCCGGGCCAGGACGCGATCGGCCCGCCGGCCGACGTCCTCGACGGACTCGCCTTGGCTGATCCTCGCCGTCCAGATCGTCCAGCCCGGGATCTCCTTGCGGATGTCGTCGGTCGTCCGGCCCTCGAACTCGCCGTAGTTCCACTCGCGCAGGTCCGGGTCGATGACGGCGACGTCCCCGAGCCCGCCGATCCGGCAGGTCTCGAGCGCGCGCGAGAGCGGGCTCGAAAAGACCGCCTTGAACGTGTACCCGGCAAGACGCTCGCCGAGTCGCTCCGCCTGCTCGATCCCGTTGTCGCTCAGCGGAATATCGGTCCAGCCGGTATGGCGACCGGTCGCCGACCAGGCGGTCTCACCGTGGCGGACCAGGAAGAGGCGGGTCGTGCCGATCACGTTCCGGATTCCAAGGATGCCTCGGGCCTGACCCGGTCCGCGGCCGATGCCTCGAAGAATGGCCGCGACTTCCAACCGAGCAGCAGCGCCAGGATGACCGCCGGAACCTGGGCGATCCGCGTGTTGTACCGGTAGACCTGGTCGTTGTAGAGCTCCCGGCGGTCGGCGATCATGCTCTCGAGCCGCTCGATCTCCTCCTGGAGCGCCATCACGTTGGCGGCGGACTTGACCTCCGGGTAGCGCTCGACGACCGCGAACAGGGACCGAACTGCTGCCGACGTCGCGGCCGATGTCGCCGCCTGGTCGGGGATCGCGGCCGCGGGCGAGTAGGCGGCCCGGGCAGTGGCGACCTCCGTCAGGACCTCCTGCTCCCAGGCCATGACGCCGCGAACCGCCTCGACGAGGTTGGGCAACTGGTCGAAGCGCTGCTTGAGCGCCACGTCGATGTTGGCCCACGCCTTGTCGATCCGGAGGCGCAGGCCGACGACCGCGTTGTACGTCGCCAGGACGAGGAACGCGACGATGACGATCACGACGCCGACGGCGAAGGCCGCGGCCAATGACGCCGGGGTCATCAGCCGAGCCCTCCGCCGAGCATGAGGGCGAGCGCCATCGCCGACGCGATCGCGACGACGGCTCCGAGCAGGCCGACGAGGAACTGGCGGTCCTGGCGGCCCGCCGCGACCGACGGCGCGCCGAGCGCGATGACGAGCGGGACATCCGTTGAGGCGGCGAGGATCAGCGCGTCCGGGGCGATCTCGAACGTTTGCTTGAAGCGCGCGGCGTCGTCCGCCGTCGCGAGCGGTGGGTCGGTGGCGGCCTCGTCGAGCTCCGGCTGGCGGACGGGCCGCCCGATGCCGAACCCGGGAATCGCCGCGTTGCCCCACGCCTCTTCCGGGTCGGACGCGAGCGTACCGGCAGCCCGGGCGGCCGCCAGGTCGGCGGCGATCTCCGGGTCGTTCGCGAGGGATGGATCGGTTTCGTGGACGTTCGCCCCGCCGGGGTCCTCGAGCTGATCGAAGGGCATCGCCCGGCCGATGACCGTCACGACCTCGCCGGGCTCGATCCGTGCCTCCGAGTATCTCCGCGCGTGCCGCGCGGCGCCGAGATGGGCGGAGGCGAAGCCCTGCCATCGACCGCCGTCGTCGCCGGGCAGTCCGTCCCCGGCCGGCCTGACCGTCAGGAGCGCGGCGATCTGGGCCTCGCGGTCCGGGCCCGGTCCGAACGCCGGGCCCGTTCGGATGCGGAGTCCGGACGGCGTCTCCCCGAGTGCGCCAGTCCGTTCTTCGAATCGGGCCGGGACGTCGAAGCGGGCGCCGCGCGGGAACACGCGAAGCTCGCCGCTGTCGTCGCGCACCCGAAATCCGACGGCGGCCTCTTCGCGGAAGGCGGCCGATGTGTCGCCGTCGCCCGTCTCGTCGATCCGCGCCCGGTAGAACACGCACGGCGTGCTCTGGAGCGGGGAGACGAGCGTCAGCTCGGCCGGCTCGACGACGCCGCTGACGAGGACTTCGCCGACCGCAATCGACGAAATCCGGGACGGGGACGTGTCGCTGATTCGGGCGGCCTCGCGGTAGCCGGCGAAGCCTCGGACGAGGAGCGCCATGCCGCCGATCACCCCGCCGACGGCGAGCGCAACGAGCTGAGGATCCACGGCCGGCAGCGCCTCGTCAGCCCGCGCATGTCTGGCGCGGGTTCAGGGACATGCTGCCCGCGTTCGCCTGGACATCGAGCTCGATCCGGATCGGGGCCGTGGCGAAACCCGGCGTCTCCCAGGCATCGCCCGATCGGACGAGCCCCTCGTCATCGAAGTTGTTCGACGAGAGCGGATTGTCGCCGGTGGCCAGCCGCAGGCCCACGTCGCCGGGAGCGCAGATCGAGAGCGATCCGGCATTCACCGTCAGGTCGCCCTGGAGCGGCACGCTGCGGCAGCCAGATGACCGCGGAGCCCGCGTTGACGGTTCCGTCGATCGTCGAGGCCGCGGCCACGTCTCGCAAATCGATTCGGAGCGATCCCGCGTTGACGGTCACGTCGATCGACGCCAGATGTGCCCCGGGGAGCGTCAGCCTGCCCGCGCCGGCGTTGAGCTCGACGTCCAGGTCGATCGTTGGATCGGTCGGAACCGTGATGTCCCAGCGCTCGCGAACGCCGGAGAACCCGAAGGACCGCTCGTCGTCGGCCGCCTCGACCGTGATTCCGTCGCCGTCGCGTCCGATCGTCGGCGGCGAGCCGTCCTCCGATGCCCCCTCGACCGTCCAGCTGCTGCCGGGGCTGGTGTCGACGGCCAGGTCACCACATCGGAACCTGACGGCGACGCGCGACCCGTCGGGCAGCTCGCCGGACTCCCGCGCGAACGGGACGCCTGCCTCACTTCCGCCGCAACCGATGTCCAACCCGACACCGGAGCCGACGAGTCCGCCGGCCATGGCCCCGAGGCAGACCGCCGTCACCAGTCCGCCGAGCCGCGCCGCCGGGCGGCCCGCGAGGACGATCGACAGCCCTGCAGCGATCAGCAGGACCGGCCAGAGCTGCCAGCTTCGGCCGGCGACATCGGACGGGATCCAGCCCTGTCGCACGCCGAGCAGGATCGCTCCGAAGACGATGAAGAACAGACCGAACCCGATGAGATTGCTGTTGGCCTTCATGGCGCGCAGACCCTCCGTCGGAACCGTACACGACTGTGCTAGCCTCGGCCGGTCGTCGCGGCGACGAAGGATGCGTCCGTCGACGCGGAGGGGAGGGGAGGGGAGGTTCGATGCGGCTCAGCGCATGGCGGGCTTCCAGCCCGAGCAAGGAGGCCGGCGGAGCGAAGGTCGCTGCGACCGTCGACCCCGTCCTCCGGTCGCTGGGAGCCGAGCTGGACCCGGAATGCTGGGTCGCGTGGGGCGAAGAACCCGCCGTTCGCTACACGATCTTCGTTCCCACCGCGGCCGGCCTCGTGACGACCTACGTCCGGGTCAACGTTCCTGGCGAGGGTCCGCGGGCCACGGGCAAGCTCATCCGATGGAGCCGCGTCCAGCTGGGCGAGCTCTCGATGGAAACCCAGGGCGGCCATCGCATCCTGAGCTTCCAGGTCGAGCAGCAGGTGCTCCAGGGGACCGATGACAAGGCCGATCGGATCGCCCGCTTCGGCCTGGAGCTCCTCGCGGCGGTCGACGGCCGCACGCTCCCTCCAGAGCCGACTTCGAAACGGTCGACCAAGCCCACCCGGACGGCAGCGGCAACCAAGCCAAACGTCGCGCCAAGGCCACGTCGGGTCGGCCGTCGTGCGCCGCGCCGCCAGCGTCGGGCTGACGAGGCGTGGCCGCCCCGCCGCCTCGGGCGGTCCCGCCTGCCCGGCGAGCCCCTCCACCCGGTCCGCCGCACGATCCGCTACTGGGTCAGCCGCATCGTCTCGTGGCTGGTCATCCGGGCGTACCTGCGGCCACGACTCGAGGGTCGCGAACGCCTGCCGGCCGGCCCCGCGATCTATTGCTTCAGCCACATGAACTGGACAGATCCATTCGTCCTGATGGCGATCCTGCCGTTCCGGCCAAGGCTCTATTTCTTCGGTCCGAAGGAAGAGGATATGGGCGTCGGCGGGCGCAACCGGCTGATGTCCTGGACGCGGGCCACCGTCCCGTATCGGCCCGGCAAGAACGACCTGCTCGAAGCGACCCGCCGGGTCAGCGCGGTCATTGCATCGGGCGGCGTGCTCGCCATCGCGGGCGAGGGCCGGATCCACGCCTCCGAGCACGAGCTCCTGCCGCTCCAGGAAGGCCCGGCCTACTTCGCGCTGCGCTCGGGCGTGCCGCTCGTCCCGATCGCCATCAGCGGCACGAGCTGGCTGCGACTCGGCCGGCGGGTGACGGTCGCGGTCGGGGAGCCCCTGGCCGCGGAGGGACGACCCAGCCGGGAGGCTGTCGACGAGCTCACCAAGCGTTGCTGGGCGAGCCTCCACGCCCTCGTGGCCGACCGGCCCGACTTCGCGCCGCCGGGTCCCGTCGGGCGCTGGCTGACCGAGGTCTTCAACGACTGGCCGGAAGGCGCCCGCCCGATCCGGTCGGCCGGCTGACCGGCAGGTCTGGCATACTCGGCGCCGTCCCGATCGCACTGGAGACGACGTTGGCGACGAGTGGTCTGTCGGCCGATCCGAAGGAATACCGCAAGCGCCTCGGCGAGCAGAGCGACGAGCAGATCGACGCCTGGGCGTCGGAGCTCATGCGCGACGTCGCCATCCGCCGCGGCGTCATCCGGGTGATCGAGGACTTCCGCCGGACCGCGAAGCTGGCCGAGCCGGAATTCGAACGCGTGTTCGCTTCTGGCGGTGGGCCGCCCGCCGTCGTCGGGCGCGACCGGGAGGGCCGCGTGATGGTCCCGGCGATCACGCTGTTCGCCCTCGTACCGGGGATCCGCTCGCAGGTCGCCGACGGTCGCGCCCGGCTCATCGAGTACCTCGTCGCGAACTTCGACGAGATCGTCTACGTCTGACGCGGAGCCCGCCCCGGGCTTGGGGGCACGGCTCGCCGGCCTCGTCCGCCTCGTTCATCCCTTCCCGTCGATCCTCGACGGGGTCGTCGTGGCGGCGGTCGCCCTCATCGCGGGGGCCTCGCCGGTTGACGCGTCCAGGCTGGGGCTGGCGATGACCGCGCTGCAGTTCGGCATCGGCGCGACGAACGACATCGTCGACGCGCCGCGGGACGCGGGGCACAAACCCGGCAAGCCGATTCCCGCGGGCCTCGTCTCGCGGCCGGTCGCGCGGGTCGTCGCGGTCGCGGCCTTCGCCGCTGGGCTCATCCTCTCGACGCTGTCGGGACCCGCGACGGTCGGCCTCGCCCTTGTCGTCGTCGGGATCGGCCTTGCCTACGACGTCCTGCTCAAGGGAACCGCCTGGTCGTGGCTGCCATTCGCGGTCGGGATTCCGATCCTGCCGGTCTTCGGCTGGCTAGGGGCGACCAGCACCGTTCCACCCATCTTCGCGCTTCTCGTGCCCGTGGCCGGTGCGGCCGGTGCCGCCCTGGCGATCGCCAACGCCCTCGCGGACGTCGAGCGCGACCAGGCAGCGGGGACGGTGTCGATCGCCAGGGCACTTGGTCCGGGGCGCGCGTGGGCTGTCCAGGCCGTGCTGATCGGCGAGGTCGTGGCGGCGGCACTGGCGTCGGCACTGCTCCTCGCAGCCCCGACAGGCCGCCTCGCGCTCATCGCGATCGCCGGCTGTCTGCCCGTTGCCGGCCTCGCCATTGGCCGGGGTGGGGGAGCGGACCGCCGCGAGCGGGCCTGGCAGGTGGAGGCGGTCGGCATCGCCGCCCTCGGGCTCGCCTGGATCTGGGCCCTCTGGGGCTGACCGCGACCCGGCCGAATCAAGAAGCCGGCACCTCGATGGGCGCCGGCTTCTAGGTTGCGCGGTGTGGCCGGCGGCTCAGTCGCCGGTGTCGCCGCTCCTGACCATCGCGATGGCGTTCTCCAATTTGAGCTTCGCGATCGTCAGGTACTTCGCGAGGTTGGCGCGGTCCGTTTCGGGGATCGAGCGAACCACGTCTGGTGCCCGGAGGACGCCGACGAGCTCCTCGACTGCATCGGCGAGGTCGTGCCGCGCCTGGACGAGCGAATCGTCGTTGAGGCTCGAGGTCGCTCGTTCCTGACGCCGGCCGGTCCAGCCGGTTTCGGCCTCGGGCTCGTCCCGGATGTCCGGTGCGTGGCCGTTGCCGCCGCTCTCGATCGGAAGCTCATCGACTTCAGGCCCGAGCTCCTCTACGGGCCGTCGCCGGGCCGGACGCCCGTCGATCTTCTCGCGGAGCTTGACGAGGGACAGCTCTCCGCTGGCAACTCGCGCCGCCAAGCGGCGACGCTTCTTCTCGTCCGTGACCTTCATGAGCTCGTACGCGTGCGACAACGTGTCTTTGCGCACAGACACCAGCTCGCGGATCTCCTCCGGGGCGTCGGCCAGACGGAGGCGGTTCTCGAGGTAGCCCTTGTCCTTGCCGAGCTTCTCGGCAAGCTTCCGGATGCTGTAGCCGTGCTCGCGGACCATGCGGTCGTACATCGACGCTTCTTCGAGCGGCGACAGATCCTCGCGCTGAAGGTTTTCGATGATCGAGATCTCGAGCGCAGTGTCGTCGTCGAGCTCCTCGACGAGGGCGGGAATCGTCGCGAGGCCCGCCTCCTTCGACGCGCGCCAACGACGCTCGCCGGCGACCAGCTGATAGCGGTTGTTGCCGAGCGGCCGGACGAGGATGGGTTGCAGGACGCCGTGCTCCCGGATCGAGGCGGACAGCTCATGGAGCGCGTCGACATCGAAGATCATGCGCGGCTGCTGGGGGTTCGACTCGATCCGATCGACGGGGATCGTCCGGACCCCGACCGTCCGACCGGCGTTGTCGGATGAGATCAGGCTGATGATGGCTGGTGAAAGCTCGCGGTCCTCGGACAGCCGGCGAGCCGCGGCTGCGCGGAAGTCAGGCCTGGCCAAGATCGATCACCTCCCGGGCAAGGTCGCGGTAGTTGCGTGCCGCGTCCGACTGGCCGGCGTACGTCGTGATCGGTCGCCCGGCCAACGGCGCCTCACCGAGCTTCACGGTGTTGCGAATGATGCTGTTGAAGACGTGGTGGTCGCCCACCACGCGGAGCTCGTCGAGCATGTCCCGAGCGAGATTGGTCCGGCCGTCATAAAAGGTTGGGAGCAGGCCCAGGATCTTCAGGTCCCGATTGAGCTTCATCCGGATCATGTTGATGACCTTGACGAGGTTGTTCAGGCCCTTCATCGCGTAGTACTGGGTCTGGACCGGGATGATGACGTTGTTCGCCGCGACAAGTCCGTTGACGGTCAACAAGCCCAGGTTTGGCGGGCAGTCGATCAGGACGTAGTCGTAGGGCTCGACGCGATCCTCGAGTGCATCGCGGAGCACTTGCTCGCGGCCGAGGGCGGTGAACAGTTCGCCCTCGGTGCTCGCCAGGTCGATGTTCGCCGGAGCGACGTCGATGCCCGCGCTCTCCGTCGGGCGGATGATGTCGGTCAACGTTGCGCGGCCATCCGCGAGAACATCGGCCATTGAGCGCTCGACCGTGTTGAGGTTGATCCCGAGGCCGGCAGTGAGATTCGCCTGCGGGTCCATGTCGACGCAGAGGACGCGATAACCCTCTTCCTCGAGCGCACCGGCGAGATTGATCGCGGTCGTGGTTTTCCCGACGCCGCCCTTCTGATTCGCAATTGCGATCACGTTCGTCACCGGGATGTCACCTCGAAACTCTGTGCGGACGGGTATTCGCGCGGTGGGCCGCTGCGGAATTGCCGCAATGCTAACCGACTATCGATGTGGTTGAACGTCGGGGTTATCCACACACTTTCGGAGTTGTTCACCAATTCTGTGGATATGTCGGCGATTCACAGGACCACGCGCGGCGGGCGGGTTAGTGACGCATACCGGCTCACATTTCGGTCGAGCCGCACGAATTACATCCTCCGGCGCTCTATCATGGCGGCTGTCCTTGCGCAAAGACGGCCAGCGGAGAACTGCGTTGCCGACGAACGAAGAACGCATCGCGCGTCTTGAAGCGATGCGCGCCGAGTCCCTGCTGGGTGGCGGTGAAGACCGGATCGAACAGCAACACAGCCGCGGCAAGTTGACCGCGCGCGAACGACTTGACCTTCTGCTCGACGCGGATTCGTTCGTCGAGCTCGACGCCTTCGTAACTCATCGGTCCTCGGATTTCGGCCTCGACGCGCAGATCGTCCTCGGCGACGGTGTCGTCACCGGCCACGGGACGATCGACGGGCGGCTCGTCTTCGTCTTCAGCCAGGACTTCACGGTCTTCGGCGGCTCGCTGTCGGAGGCGTACGCCGAAAAGATCTGCAAGGTCATGGACCTCGCGATGAAAGTCGGCGCGCCCATCATCGGGTTGAACGATTCGGGTGGCGCGCGAATCCAGGAGGGCGTCGTGTCGCTTGGCGGCTACGCCGACATCTTCCTCCGCAACACACTGGCCTCGGGTGTCGTGCCGCAACTCTCGGTCGTCCTGGGTCCTTGCGCCGGCGGCGCCGTCTACTCGCCGGCAATCACCGACTTCACGGTGATGGTCGAGGAGACGAGCTACATGTTCGTCACCGGGCCGAACGTCGTCCGCGCCGTGACGCACGAGGACGTCGATGCGGAGCGCCTCGGTGGCGCGACAGTTCACACGACCATCAGCGGCGTCGCGCACCTTGCTGCTCGCGACGAGGCGGAAGCACTCGCTGTCACCCGCCGGATTCTCGATTACCTGCCGCAGAACAACTTGTCGGATCCAGCGGTCAGGTCGACCGCCGATTCGAGCGACCGTCGCGACGCGGCGCTCGACACGATCGTCCCGGACGATCCCTCGAAGCCATATGACATGCACGACGTGGTTCGTGGTGTCGTCGACGACGGCGACTTCCTCGAGATCCAGCCGGGCTGGGCCCAGAACATGATCGTCGGGTTCGCTCGGCTCGGCGGCAAGAGCGTCGGAATCGTAGCGCAGCAACCTGCGGTGCTCGCGGGTGCCCTCGACATCGACGCCTCGACGAAGGCGGCCCGATTCGTCCGCACCTGCGATTGCTTCAACGTCCCGCTCGTCACGTTCGTCGATGTACCCGGGTTCCTGCCGGGGGTAGGGCAGGAGCACGGTGGAATCATTCGTCATGGCGCGAAGCTCTTGTTCGCCTACTGCGAGGCGACCGTTCCGAAACTGACCGTCATCACCCGCAAGGCATACGGCGGCGCATACGACGTCATGAGCAGCAAGCACATTCGCGGCGACATGAACTTCGCCTGGCCGACGGCGGAGATCGCGGTGATGGGAATCGAGGGCGCGGTCAACATCATCTTCAAGGATCGAATCGCGGAGGCCGACGACCCTGCGGCGGAGCGTGCCCGCCTGGTCGCCGACTACGAAGCCCAGTTCGCGAATCCATATGTGGCCGCGGCGCGGGGTTACGTCGACGATGTCATCAAGCCGTCCGAGACCCGGCCGCGGCTCATCGCCGCCCTCGAAATGCTCGCCGGGAAACGCGAAACGAATCCGCGCAAGAAGCACGGCAACATCCCCCTGTGACGTCGGCTTCCCAGGCGGATCGCCCCGAGACGGCGTCTTTGCGCAAAGACGCTCACCCGCCGTTCGCCCGGGTGCTCGTCGCGAATCGAGGCGAAATCGCCGTCCGAATCATCCGGGCCTGTCATGAGCTGGGCATCGACGCGGTGGCCGTGTACAGCGATGCGGACGCCGGACTCCGGTCACGTCCGCGCGGCCGACGTCGCGGTCCGGCTTGGTCCGGCGCCGCCGGCCGAGAGCTACCTCCGGGCCGACGCAATCATCGAAGCAGCGCGGGCAACCGGGGCGGAGGCAATCCACCCGGGCTATGGATTCCTGTCCGAGCGAGCGTCTTTTGCCCGCGCCGTCGAGTCGACCGGTCTGGTGTTCGTCGGCCCTGACTCCGACACAATCGCCGCGCTCGGCGATAAGCTCGCGGCTCGCCGCCTGGCCACCGACGCCGGCGTGCCGGTGGTGCCCGGCACACTGGCACCGGCAGCGGTCGACCGGGCCGATGGCATCGACGTCCTCGCGGCCGAGGCAGACCGCATCGGCTTCCCGTTGCTCGTCAAGGCGGCAGCGGGGGGTGGGGGACGGGGGATGCGTCGGGTCACGTCGCGCGACGAGCTGCCGGCGGCCCTAGGCGCGGGCGCCGCCGAGGCGGCCTCGGCGTTCGGCGACGGGTCCGTGTACCTCGAGCGAGAGGTCCTGCCGGCTCGTCACATCGAGGTCCAGCTGATGGGCGACGCCGAGGGAACCGTCGTCGCCGTCGGAGAACGGGACTGCTCGCTCCAGCGCCGGCACCAGAAGCTCGTCGAGGAAGCGCCGGCGCCCGGGCTGTCGGACGACGAACGGCGCGAGCTGCATGACATGGCCGTTCGATTGGGACGCGCGGCGCGGCTGCGGAGCGCGTCCACGGCGGAATTCCTCTTCGACGAGGACCGTCGCTTCTGGTTCCTCGAGGTCAACACCCGCCTCCAGGTGGAGCATGGCGTGACCGAGCTCGCCGCGGACGTCGACCTGGTCCGCGAGCAGCTCCTCGTCGCCGCGGGCCGGCCGTTGTCGGCGCGGATCCTGGCCGCCGCCGAGGCCGCGGCTCGGCCGAGCCGCCATGCCATCGAGGTCCGCCTCTCCGCGGAGGATCCGGGACGTGGCTTCGCGCCGGCGCCGGGCCGGATCGGCCGCTGGCGAATGCCGGCCGGACCGGGCGTCCGCGTGGACACGGCGGCCGAGGCGGGCGATCGCGTCCCGCCCGACTACGACCCGCTCGTCGCGAAGCTGCTGGTCGTCGACGTCGATCGACCCGCGGCTATCGCCCGGCTGGGTCGGGCGCTCGACGAGGTCGAGGTGACGGGGATCCAGACGACGCTGCCGTTTCACAGGTTCGTGGCCGCGCACGACGGCTTCCGGGAGGGGGCCCTGTCAACCGGCTGGGTCGCCGACGAGTGGGATCCGGCAGCCGGAGACATTCGGGCGAAGGCGCTCGAGATCGCCGCCACGGCAGCCGCCTCCGCCGTGGAAACCTCGAGTCCCGCCCCTCCCACAAGCCCTCGTCCGGCCGACCCGCCGGACGGCTGGGGTCGCGCTGCCCGCGAGGACGCGGTCGATCGGTGGCCGCGATGACCGCTCTCTTGAGGGTCACGCCCGCGCCGGCGAGTCGCCTGCCCGGCGACGAGCCACGCGACGTGGACCCGTCATTGGCCGCTATCGAGTCGCAGGGATCCCGTGCATTGCTCGGCGAGGATCGCCAGGCGACCCTTGCCCACCCCAGGACGATCGAGGTAGTCGTCGACGGATGGCGGTTCGAGCTCGAAGTCGAGGACGCCGCGCGGGCCGACCTCCGCGCCCGGGCGACCCGGGCACGCGCGACCGAGGCACGGGAGCGGGCCGTTCGAGGTCCATGCCATGATCCCCGGGCGGGTCGCCGCCGTGGCGGTCACCGCGGGGGATACGGTCACGGTCGGCCAAACCCTCCTCGTCGTCGAGGCAATGAAGATGCAGAACGAGATCCGAGCGCCACGCGACGGGGTCGTCGAGCGCGTGTCGGTCGGGGTGGGGGAGACGATCGACCTCGGCGACCTCCTCGTGGTTCTGGCGTGACCGAGCGACGCGACACAGAGCGCGAGCGCTGGCGCAAGACGACCCGGGCCAATGCAATTGGCCAGGCGCCTGAGCGACGGGAGCGGTTCGCCACCTCCTCCGACCTCGAGGTCCAGGACCTCTATACCCCCGCAGACCTCGAGGCGCTCGGCTTCGACCCGGCGCGTGACCTCGGGCTGCCGGGTGAGTATCCATTTACCCGAGGGGTCCAGCCGACGATGTATCGGTCCCGCTTCTGGACGATGCGCCAGTACGCCGGGTTCGCGACGGCCGAGGAGACGAACCAGCGCTTCCGCTACCTCCTCGACGCACGGCCAGACCGGGCTGTCGGTCGCCTTCGACCTGCCGACCCAGATGGGCTACGACTCCGATTCGCCCGAGGCCGCCGGCGAGGTCGGCCGGGTCGGCGTCCCGATCAGCTCGCTGGCCGACATGGAGGTGCTCCTCGACGGGCTGCCGCTCGACGAGGTGAGCACCTCGATGACGATCAACTCGACGGCGGCGATCCTCCTCGCCCTGTACGTCGCCGCCGCCGAGAAGCGGGGCGTGGCCCGCGACCGGATCTCGGGGACGACCCAGAACGACATCCTCAAGGAGTACATCGCCCGCGGCACCTGGATCTACCCGCCGCGGCCGTCGATGCGCCTCGTGACCGACATCTTCGAGTTCTGCGCCCGGGAGCTGCCGCGCTGGAACACGATCTCGATCTCCGGCTACCACATGCGCGAGGCGGGAGCGACGGCCGCCCAGGAGCTGGCCTTCACCCTCGCCGACGCGATCGCCTACTGCGAGGCGGCCATCGCCCGCGGACTCCCGATCGACGACTTCGCCGGCCGGCTGTCATTCTTCTTCGCCGCGTGGTCAGAACTATTCGAGGAAGTCGCCAAGTTCCGGGCGGCGCGCCGGATGTGGGCCCGGATCGTCAAGGACCGGTTCGGGGCCGCGAGCGAGCGGTCCATGATGTGCCGGTTCCACGTCCAGACGGCCGGGTCGTCGCTGACCGCCCAATCGATCGACAACAACGTCGTCCGGACGACGGTCCAGGCGCTGTCGGCGGTGCTCGGCGGCGCCCAGAGCCTCCACACGAACGCCCGCGACGAGGCCCTCGCACTGCCGACCGAGGAGAGCGCCCGCCTCGCGCTCCGGACGCAGCAGATCCTCGCCCACGAGAGCGGCGTCACGGACACGCCCGACCCGCTCGCCGGCTCCTACTTCGTCGAGAGCCTGACGAGCCAGCTCGAGGCCGCGGCCCAGGGCTACCTCGACGAGATCGAGGCCATGGGCGGCACGCTGGCCGCGATCGAAGGCGGCTTCCAGCAGCGCCAGATCCAGGAGTCGGCCTACCTCGTCCAGCAGGCGATCGAGCGGGGCGACCAGGTCGTCGTCGGCGTGAACAAGTTCCGAGACGACGCAGCGCTGAGCGTTGCGCCGGCCATCCAGCGGATCGATCCCGAAGGCGAGCGCCGCCAGATCGAGCGGGTCCGCCGTGTCCGGGCGGAGCGCGATCCCGTGGCGTGGGAGCGAAGCCTCAAACGCCTCGAGGAGGACGCCGCCGGTGAGGAGAACCTCATGCCGGCGCTGATCGAGGCCGTCGGGGCCTACGCGACGGTCGGCGAGATCAGCGACCGGCTGCGGACGGCCTGGGGCGAGCACCGCGAGCTGATCACGGTCTGAGTTACGCTCCCCGCTATGCCCAAGCCTGCGCCTGCCGATCGCGTCCCCGCGCACATCCGCGGGCTCGGGAAGGTCCATCACGTCGCGCTCGTCGTCGGCTCGATCGAGGACGCGCTCGGACTCTGGCGCGACCAGCTCGGTCTCGAGCTCGAGACGGTCATGGACATCGGCACGGACCGCGTCCGGATCGCGTTCCTCACGGTCGGCGAATCGAAGATCGAGCTTGTCGAGCCGACCGACGACACGACGGGTGTCGCCCGCTTCCTCGCCTCGAAGGGCGAGGGCTTCCACCACGTCTGTTTCGAGGTGCCGAACCTCGCCGAGACCCTGCTCCGGCTCGAGATCGACGGCCTCGAGCTCATCGACACGGCGCCGCGCAAGGGGGCCGAGGGCCCGGTGGCCTTCCTCCACCCGCGGAGTTGCCACGGCGTCCTCGTCGAGCTGATCGAAGCGCCGGGAGGTCCGGCCTGGGGAACCCTCGGCTACGAATCGGCGGATGCGCCAGAATCCAAGACCACAGAGGAGGAGGACGCGACCATGATCATCACCACCACGACCAGCATCGAGGGGCGCCCCGTGCGGGACTACATCGGCATCGTCACCGGCGAAGCAATCCTCGGCGCCAACATCTTCAAGGACCTGTTCGCAGGTATCCGGGACATCGTCGGCGGCCGCTCCGGAGCCTATGAGGAGGAGCTGCGCAAGGCACGGACGATCGCCCTCGAGGATCTGGCGGCAGCCGCATCCCAGCTCGGCGCCGACGCTGTCATCGGCGTCGACCTCGACTACGAGACCGTCGGCCAGGGCGGCTCGATGCTGATGGTCACCGCCTCGGGCACGGCCGTCCGCCTCGGCTAACGATCAGCCAGCTGGTTTCGAAGCCAGGATCGAGAAGAACAGCGGCAGCTCGCCCTTGACCGACGGGGGCAGGCGCCAGGCCTTGTCGTCGTCCTCGACAAGGAAGGCAGCTTCCACTCGACGAACGGGTACTCGCGTAGCGACTCGATCCGTAGGCCGGCGTCGATCAGGGCCGTGACGATCTCGCCGAGGCCGTGATCCCAGCCGTATTCGGTCGGGGTCGTGATCGCCGCGGACGGGTCCGCGTACGAGCCCTGGACCGGGAACGCGAGCGGCTCACGGTGCTCCCAGTACGGGTAGATGGGTCGCAGCTCGCCCGGCTCGACGCCCTCGTCCTCGAAGGCCTGAGCGACGGGGTGGATCTCGGCGATGTAGAAGATGCCGCCGGGGCGGACGAAATGAGCTACGACTTCCGCCCAGCGGCGAATGTCCGGCAACCAGCCCAAGACACCCCGCGAGGTATAGACAACGTCGAAGTCGCCCTCGAGACTCGCCGGCAGGTCGTAGATGTCAGATCGAACGAACCGCGCCTCCGGGTGGCCGATCTCGGCGGCGACTGAGGACGCCAGATCGCAGGCCGCCTCGCTGAAGTCGGCTCCCGTGACGCGAGCCCCGAGGCGTGCCCAAGACAGCGTGTCGATCCCGAAGTGGCACTGGAGGTGGAGGAGATCTTTGCCCTCAACCGGGCCGATCTCCTCGATTTCGTACGGGCGCAGCCTGACGCCACCTCGCTTGAACCCTTCGAGGTCGTAGAACTCCGAGCGTTCATGGATGGCCGTCCACTCGTCCCAGAGCGCGTTGTTGGCTCGGATCGGATCGTCGGCGCGCGGGTCGCTCACTGCACCGCCGTCACAGCGCCCAGGCGAAGATCACGTCGTGGGAGCGATCGGCCGCCCGGGCAAACCGGACGATCTGGCCGGCCAGCTCGCGGATCCACGGCTTCTCTTCCCGCGGCAGCTCGCCGAGATCCTCCTCGACGAGGTCGATCCACCGGCCGGCGACCGCGTCGACGTCGCGGTCGGCCAGGCGAGCGACCGCGTCGAGCCAGGCGGGATCGACCCGCTCGATCGACCGTTCGGCCAGCTGACCCGGGCCCTCGAGCTCGCGCCGGGCATCGATGAAGTCCGCGGGCGCCTCGCCGCCGGTGACCGATCGGATGGCTTCGGAGAAGAGGTCGAGCCACGTCGGGTCGAGCCCGCCACCGAGCGAGAGGTGGGCGTCGAACCGCGACCGGTCGCTCAGAGCCGGCCCAGTCGTCGACGGTGAGCACCAGCAGGATCTCGCGGGCATCGCCCGCGATGAGATCCATCAGGGCGCCCATCAGCCGCGGCCCCTCAGCCCGTGTAGCCGGCGTCGCGGAGGAGGGTCGGCAGCTCGGTCGGGGAGCCGGCGACGCGGATGCCCGCTGCCTCGAGCGCCGAGACCTTCGATTCGGCCGTCCCGCGACCACCCGAGATGATCGCCCCGGCATGGCCCATCCGCTTTCCCTCCGGGGCCGTCCGCCCGGCGATGAAGGCCGCCATCGGCGTCCCTCGCAGATGCTCGCCGGCCCACGCCGCCGCCTCCTCCTCGGCCGCGCCGCCGATCTCGCCGATGAGCACGATCGCGTCCGTGTCCGGGTCGGCCGCGAACAGCTGGAGGACGTCGAGGAACGTCGTCCCGATGACCGGGTCGCCACCGATCCCCACGCACGTCGACTGGCCCAGCCCGGCGTCGCTCATTGCCTGGACCGCCTCGTACGTCAGCGTCCCCGAGCGCGACACGACACCGACCCGCCCCTCGCGGTGGATCGAACCCGGGATGATCCCGACCTTGGCACTCCCCGGCGACGTCGCGCCGGGGCAGTTCGGCCCGATGAGGCGAGCGCCGAGCGATTGGACGAGCGCGACGGCGGGGATCATGTCGAGGGCCGGGATCCCCTCGGTGATGCAGAAGATCGTCGCGATCCCGGCGCTCGCCGCCTCCATCACCGCGTCGGGCGCTCCGGCAGCGGGGACGAAGATGCACGAGGCATTCGCGCCTGTCTCACGGACTGCCTCGGCGACCGTATCGAACACCGGGACGCCGCGATCGAGCGCCTGCTGGCCACCCTTGCCCGGCGTCACGCCGGCGACGATGACCGTGCCGTACTCGGCCATCGCCCGCGAATGGAACTCGCCCTCGCGGCCAGTGATTCCCTGGACGAGGAGCCGCGTCTCGGGGCCGATGAGGATGCTCACGCAGGCGCCCCGGCGGACCCTGCCGCCTGGCTGGCAGCGACTGCCTTGGAGGCAGCCTCGTCGAGCGAGGCCGCGGTCTCGAACCGGGCTTCGGCGAGGAGTTTCGCGGCCTCCGCGGCGTTCGTTCCGACGATCCGGACGATCATCGGCACGTCCCGCTCCTGCTGGGCGCGTGCTTCGATCAACCCCCGAGCGACCTCGTCACCGCGGGTGATCCCACCGAAGATGTTGACGAGGATCGCGTTCACCTTCGGGTCGGCGAGGATGATCCGCATCGCCGCGGCGACCTTGTCGGCCCGCGCTCCGCCGCCGATGTCGAGGAAGTTGGCGGGCTCGCCGCCGGCGCGCTTGACGAGGTCCATCGTCGTCATCGCCAGGCCGGCGCCGTTGACCATGCAGCCGATGGTGCCGTCGAGCTTGATGAACGTCAGCCCGGCCTCGCGAGCCTCCCGGTCGGCCGGGTCCTCCTCGTCGGGATCGCGTAGCGGTTCGAGCTCCGGGTGGCGGGGGAGAGCGGAATCGTCGAGGGTGACCTTGGCGTCGAGGCAGACGAGCCGTTCGACCATCGCCCCGTCGGCGCCGGCCTCACGAACGATCGCGAGCGGGTTGATCTCGACGAGGTCGGCGTCGTACGCCCGCATCGTCTTGACGAGGCCCTTGGCGATCCCCACGGCGGTCTTGAGGTGGGCGCCGAGGCCCATCGCGAACGCCAGCTCCCGCGCCTGGAAGTCGAGGAGGCCGAGCGACGGATGGGCGTGGAACGTGACGATCGCCTCCGGCCGCTCCTCGGCGACCTGCTCGATCTCGACGCCGCCCTCCGACGAGCCCATGAGAAGGATCCGACGGGCCGCCCGATCAAGCACGGCCGACAGGTAGAACTCCTTGACGATGTCGGCGGCGGGCGCGACGAGGACCTTGCGGACGGTGATGCCCTTGATGTCCATGCCGAGGATCGCCTTCGCGACGGCGACAGCCTCATCGGGCGAGCCCGCGAGCTTGACGCCGCCGGCCTTGCCACGGCCGCCGACGAGGACCTGGGCCTTGATCACCACCTGCTCCGAACCGGCCGCAAAGAACCGCTCGGCGGCGGCCCGCGCTTCGTCCGTCGTGCGGGCCACCTCCCAGTCCGGAACCGGCAGCCCCTGGGCGACGAGGAGAGTCTTCGCGTCGGCTTCCTGGATCTTCACGCGATCGCGGGCTCCATGGACGGGTCATGACGAGGGGCGGGGAGGGAGATGGTACCGAGCCGCGGCCGGCCGGCCGATGGAATTCGGAACGAATCGTGCGCGGTCGCCTCGCCATACTCACCGAGCGTGGCCACGTCGGTCGCGCCACCGCCGAGGGGCGAGATGCAGCTGGAACTCGTGGAGCGAGCACGACGAGGCGATCATGACGCCTTCGCCGCGCTGGCAGGCGCCGCGATCTTCCGCCTGGATGCCGCCGCCCGGCTCATCCTGCGCGATCCCGACCAGGCCAAGGACGCCGTCCAGGAGACGCTCGTCCGCGCCTGGCGTGACCTGCCCACATTGCGCAGCCCCGACCGCTTCGACGCCTGGCTTCACCGCCTGCTCGTCCGCGCCTGCATCGATGAGGCGCGCCGGCTGCGGCGCCATCGCTTCGACGTGGAGCTCACTCCGATCCATTTCGCGGCCACCGACGACGACACGTCGTCGATGGCCGACCGCGACCAGCTCGAACGCGGCTTCAGCCGCCTCGAGCCGGAGGCGCGGGCCATCATCGTCCTTCACCACTACCTCGACCTGCCGCTGCCGGAGGTCGCCGTCGTGCTCGAGAATCCCGCTCGGAACGGCGAAGTCTCGCCTCCACCGAGCGCTCCAGTCCATGCGAGCGGCGCTGGACGCCGATTCCCGGCCCCTGGCCGAAGTCGCGGAAGGTCGCCTCGCATGAACCGACACGAAGGCTTCGACGTGATCGTCTCGGACTGGCTTGACGACAAGGCCGGGCGCGGCGCGCCCGACTACCTCGACGAGATCCTCGCCCGAACGACCCACCTCCGCCAGCGCCCGGCATGGTCGAGCCTCGAAAGGTGGCTCCCCGTGCAACTCACCGCACGCCTCGTGCCCGTTCCCAGGGTCGCCTGGCTCCTGGTCATCCTCGCGCTCGTCGTTGCGATCGGTGTCGCCGTCGTGACGATCGGAGCTCCCACGCAGCGGCCGCTGCCGTTCGGGTTCGCCGGCAACGGTTCGATCGTCTACGGGACTGCGGCCGGCGACATCCTCGCATTCGATCCGGTCACTCGTACCTCGACGCCGATCATCGGCGGGGCGACACGAGACGAGACCCCCGATTTCGCACCCGACGGGTCACGGTTCGTGTTCGCCCGCGAGGCGGCGAACGCCAAGAACCGATGGGTGCTGATGGTCGCGTCGGCCGACGCCTCCGACATCAGCCAGCTGACCGGGGAGATCATCCCGACCTGGAATGCATGGTCACCCGACAGCACCCGGGTGGCGGTCGTGGACACCGTCCCGACCCTCGACACCCTTTCGATCTATGGCATCGATGGGGAGCCCGCGCAGGTCCTGTCGCTGGACGGCCTGACGCCCGACAGGGTGCAATGGCAATCGCCGACGGAGCTCGTCTTCCTCGGCCGCATGAGCGGCATGCACGGCCTGTACGCGGTTTCGACCGACGGGACAGGGCCGAGGGCGCTGCTGCCCGCAACTGCCGTCGACACCGACTGGATAACTCCCGTTCTGTCGCCCGACGGAACCAGGATCGCGTACACGAAGTGGCTCGACGGACAGGTCATCCACGTCCTCGACATCGCGACCGGCAAGGACACGGTCCCGGTCTTCGACGGGACAGCCGACGGCGACGGCTGGCCGACGTGGTCCCCGGATAGCACGAAGCTCCTCTTCAGCCGATGGGACGGCACGGAGAATCATCTCGCTGTCGGCCCGATGGCCGGAGGCCATGTCGTCGAAACGGGGCCGGGCTTCGCCGACTTCACCGACGGCGCTGTCGGCGTGTTCTCGCCCGACGGCACGAGGATCGTCGCCCGCTACGGCTTCGATCCGGAGGCGACCTGGCTTCTCGACCCAGCCGGTGGCCCTGGCGAGCGGTTGCTCACCGGTGTCTCGGGTCAGGTCAGCTGGCAGCGAACGGCGCCCTGACCGCGAACGCACATCCGACGGCGGCGGCCGGCTCACCTACTGGAGCCGGCCGCCGTCTCGCGTGTCGCATCGCTAGAATGGCCGCATGCCCCACCGAGTCACCCTGATCCCCGGCGACGGCATCGGGCCGGAGCTGGCGGAGGCGACCCGCCGTGTCCTCGACGCGACCGGCGTCGAGTTCGAATGGGAGACCGTGGACGCCGGCGAGGCCGTCATCGCCGAGTACGGGACGCCGCTCCCGGAGCACGTCCTCGAGTCGATCAGGCGCAACAAGGTCGCGCTCAAGGGCCCGATCACGACCCCGGTCGGCGAGGGCTTCCGGAGCGTCAACGTCACGCTTCGGCAGGCGCTCGGGCTCTACGCCAACCTCCGGCCGGCGCGTTCCATCAAGGGCCTCGAGACCCGCTACGACGACGTCGATCTCGTCATCGTCCGCGAGAACACCGAGGACCTCTACGCCGGCATCGAGCACATGGTCACCCCGGATGCCGCTGAGAGCATCAAGATCATCACCCGGGCCGCGTCCGAGCGGATCGCCCGCTTCGCCTTCGAGTACGCCGTGGCGAACAGCCGCCGCAAGGTCACGGCCGTCCACAAGGCCAACATCATGAAGCTGTCCGACGGCCTCTTCCTCGAGAGCTGCCGGACCGTCGCCGCCGAGTACGACGGCCGGATCGAGTTCGAGGATCGGATCGTCGACAACATGTGCATGCAGCTCGTCCAGAAACCGGAGCTGTACGACGTGCTCGTCCTGCCGAACCTGTACGGCGACATCGTCAGCGACCTCGCGGCCGGCCTCGTCGGAGGGCTCGGTGTCGCGCCGGGCGCGAACATCGGCACGGAGGCCGCGGTCTTCGAGCCAGTCCACGGCTCCGCCCCGAAATACGCCGGCCAGGACAAGGCCAACCCGACCGCGCTGATCCTGTCGGGCGTGCTGATGCTCCGGCACCTCGCCCACCCGGAGGTCGCCGACCACCTCGAGCACGCGCTGCGGGACGTGATCGCGGCCGGTGAGACCGTGACCTACGACCTGGGTGGGACCGCCGGGACAAGCGCCTTCGCCGACGCGATCATCGCCCGGCTGGCCGACGTCCCGCTCGCCCGCGCATGACCGCCGCACGGACACCGGTCACTCCGGCCGCCTCGGCCGGCCCGATGCCGGCGAAGCCGGCCGGAACCGCCTCGCTGGGCCTCGGGCGAACCATGCGGCGCGACGCCTGGTGGGTCGCGCCGGGGGTCCAGGCGATCGTTTTCACGATCTGCGCCACGTACCTGTTCTTCAGCGGGATCGTCTGGACGCCGCTCTTCGGCACGGACTACCAGGCCGACGGCTACCTGTCGCCGCTCTTCTCGCCGCTGATCAGGCCGGATTGGCTGCCGAGCTGGATCAGCCCGGGCCTGCTGATCCTCTGGATCCCGCTCGGGTTCCGGGCGACCTGCTACTACTACCGCAAGGCGTACTACCGCTTCTACTTCGCCGATCCGCCCGGCTGCGCCGTCGGTGAGCCCACGGTCCACCGCCGCTACAAGCTCGAGGCGGCGTTCCCGTTCATCCTCCAGAACATTCACCGCTACTTCCTCTACCTCGCGTTCGTCCCGCTGTTCTTCCTCTGGCAGGACGTCTGGCTCGCGCTGACGCACGAAGGCGGGTTCCGGATCGGCCTCGGCGTGGCGATCTTCCTCGTCAACGTCGTCCTCCTCACGGGCTATTCGCTGTCGTGCCACTCGCTGCGCCACCTCGTCGGCGGGCGGATGGACTGCTTCTCGTGCACGCGGCGCCAGCAGGTGCGCTACACGCTCTGGCAGCGCCTCACCTCGCTCAACCGGCACCACATGGCGTGGGCCTGGGCGAGCCTCCTGTCGGTGACGCTGACCGACGTCTACGTCCGGCTCCTCGTGCTCGGCGTCGTCACCGACCCGGCCATCCGACTGTGAGCGCCGACCCGGAGCGATACCCGCACGACGTGCTCGTCGTCGGGGCCGGCGGGGCAGGCCTGCGGGCGGCGATCGAGGCGGCGGCGCGCGGGGCGTCGGTCGGGCTGGTCTGCAAGTCGCTGCTCGGCAAGGCCCACACCGTGATGGCCGAGGGGGGAGTGGCCGCGGCCCTCGCCCACGTCGACGCGAAGGACAGCTGGCAGGTCCACTTCCGCGACACGATGGTCGGCGGCAAGCTGCTGAACAACCCGCGGATGGCCCAGCTCCACGCCCAGGAGGCCCCGGATCGGGTCCGCGAGCTCGAGGCCGTGGGGGGCCGTCTTCGATCGAACCCGCGACGGGCGGATCCTGCAGCGACCGTTCGGCGGCCACTCGTTTCCGCGCCTCGCCCACGTCGGCGACCGGACGGGCCTCGAGATGATCCGGACGCTCCAGGATCGCGCCGTCGCGAACGGGATCACGGTCTACATGGAGTGCACGATCACCCACCTCATGTCGCGGCCGGACCGCGTCCGGGGCGCCTTCGGCTACTGGCGGACGACCGGCGAGCCCATCGTCTTTCCGGCGAAGGCCGTCGTCCTGGCGACGGGCGGCGTCGGCCGGGCCTACGAGGTGAGCTCGAACTCGTGGGAGTACTCCGGCGACGGCCAGGCGCTGGCGTACCTCGCCGGCGCCGAGCTCATCGACATGGAGTTCGTCCAGTTCCACCCGACGGGCATGGTCTGGCCGCCGGGGGTCCGCGGCCTGCTGGTCACGGAGGCGGTCCGGGGCGAGGGCGGGATCCTGCGCAACAAGGACGGCGAGCGCTTCATGTGGAAGTACCTGCCCGAGGACCGCCGCCACGAGTACGCCGAGAACGACGAGGAGGCCGCCCGCTGGGTCGAGGCGCTGAGCGCGGGCCGGCCGACCGACGCCCGGCGGCCGCCGGAGCTCTCGACCCGCGACAACGTCTCGCGCGCGATCTATACAGAGGTCCGCGAGGGCCGCGGCTCGCCGCACGGCGGCGTCTTCCTCGACATCAGCTACCTGCCGGCCGACCACGTCCGTCGCAAACTGCCCTCGATGTACGAGCAGTTCAAGGAGCTGGCCGACGTCGACATCACCGCCGGGCCGATGGAGGTGGGGCCGACGACCCACTACATCATGGGCGGCATCCGCGTCGACGCCGAGACAGGCGCGACGACGCGACCCGGGTTGTTCGCCGCGGGCGAGGTCGCCGGCGGGATGCACGGGGCGAACCGACTCGGCGGCAACTCGCTCTCCGACCTGCTCGTGTTCGGCCAGCGGACGGGGGCGGGCGCGGCGGACTTCGCGGCGACCCAGCCGGATGTCGCGTACGTCGACCCGGCCGGCGTCCAGGCGGCGGCCTCGGAGCTCGCGGCGCCCCTCGCGGGAGGCACCGGCGAGGATCCGTACCGGCTCCACGAGGAGCTCCAGTCAGTGATGCAGTCGCTCGTCGGCATCTTCCGGACCAAGACCGATCTCGACGAGGCGATCGGCCGGATCGGCAAGCTCCGATCCCGCTGGCCATCGATCCGGATCGGCGGCGGCCGGGCCTACAACCCGGGCTGGGGGCTCGTCTACGAGGTCCGCAACATGCTGATCGTGTCCGAGGCGATCGCCCGGAGCGCGAAGCAGCGGCGCGAGAGCCGCGGCGCCCACAGCCGGCTCGACTTTCCGGAACCCGATCCGAAATGGGCCAAACTCAACAGCGTCGTCAAACTCGCGGGCGACGCCATGGAGGTTGGGACATCACCCGTGCCGGCCGTGCCCGATGAGCTGCGCCAGCTCATCACGAAGGAGTTGAGCTGATGCCCGACGTCCACATGAGCGTCTTCCGCGGGACGCCGACGACGAAACCGACGTTCGTCGAGTACGACGTGCCGGCGGAGGAGGGGATGGTCGTGCTCGACGCCCTCCACTGGATCCAGGCGCACGAGACGCCGGACCTTGCCGTCCGCTGGAACTGCAAGGCGGCGAAGTGCGGCTCGTGCGGCGCCGAGGTGAACGGCCGGCCGAGCCTGACCTGCAAGACGAGGCTGTCGGACTTCGAGCCGGGCGAAACGATCACCGTCGAGCCGATGCGGGCGTTCCCGCTGGTCCGCGACCTCGTGACGGACGTCTCGTGGAACTACGAGGTCAACAAGCACATCCCGCCGTTCCAGCCGCCGGCCGACAAGCCCCAGGAGTCGTGGCGCTGGCAGCAGGAGGACATCGAGCGGGTCCAGGAGTTCCGGAAGTGCATCGAGTGCTTCCTCTGCCAGGACGTTTGCCACGTCCTGCGCAACCACGAGACCGAGCAGCCGTTCATCGGTCCGCGCTTCCTCGTCCGGAGCGCCGGCCTCGAGATGCACCCGATGGACACGGCCGACCGGACGCGCCACCTGAAGGACGAGGGCGGGATCGGGCTGTGCAACATCACGAAGTGCTGCACCGAGGTCTGCCCGGAGCACATCAAGATCACCGACAACGCGATCATCCCGCTCAAGGAGCGCGTCGCGGACAAGTACTACGACCCGATCCAGATGGTCTGGCGGAAGCTCCGCGGCGACCGCGATACGGGCGCCGACCCCGGCTGAGCGTGCCCGACACCCTCTGGCCCGAGCCATCAAGCCCCGCGACGTCGAATGGCGACGCGCTGCGTCTGATCATCCGGACCGATGGGGCGGCGCGCGGCAACCCGGGACCGGCGTCGGCCGGGGCGGTTCTCATCGACGCCTCCCGCCCGGACGCCCGCGACCCGCGGGCACCGGCCGACGCCACGATCTCCGACTATCTCGGCATCCAGACGAACAACGTCGCCGAATACACGGGTGTCGTGCGGGCCCTCGATCTGGCGCGGGAGCTCGGGGCCAGGGAAGTCGCGCTGATCCTCGATTCGAAGCTCATCGTCGAACAGCTCGCGGGTCGCTGGCGGGTCAAGGACGCGAAGCTCATCCCGCTCTGGGAGGCCGCCCGATCGACGCTTCGGTCGTTCGATCGGTGGTCGGCCGTCCACGCCCCGCGCGCCCAGAATTCGGCCGCCGACGCGCTGGCCAACGAGGCGATCGATCGCGCCCAGGCGGGCGGTCCGGCATCGGTGGTCCGCCGACCGGGAACCTGAGCCGCGGCTCTGCCGTCGGGCGCCGGTGAAATCATTTGCCACCGTCCTCGTCGTCGTCCTAGCCCTGCTTCTCGCCGCTTGCGGCGAGTCGGACCTGATCCGGGAGGCGCATCCGACGACGCTCGTGGGCTCGGCCTGGCGGGTCGTCGCCGTCAACGGCCGGCCACCGATCGCCGGCAGCGAGCCGACCGCGATCTTCGCGGCGACCGACGTCAAGGGCTCTGCCGGCTGCAACTCGTACGGCGGCCGGTACTCGTACGACCCGTCGACCGGCGCGATCTACGTTCCGGGACATGCCGATGACGCTGATGGCCGTGCGTCGAACCTGCCCGTAACGATGATCGAAGGGCTCTTCACGGGGGCGCTCAACCAGGCGACGTCCGCCTCGATCGATCCGGAAGGACGTCTCGTCCTCAGCGGGCCCGGTGGCGAGATCCTCCTGGCCGTCGACGCGGTCACCCAGTAGGAGTCGGGCGCACCGCCCGGTAGAATTGATCGGTTAGCGAGGCGGTCGGATGGTCGCGCGCATCAAGGGGCAACCTGCGATGCGTGAGGAAAGTCCGAGCTCCTCAGCGCAGGGTAGCGGGTAACTCCCGTCCGCCGTGAGGCGAGGACCAGTGCCACAGTGACGATGCCGGCCCTTCGGGGTCGGAGTGAAACGCGGCAAACTCTACCCGGAGCAAGGCCAAATAGGAGGGCGCAACCCGGTTCGCCGGGGGAGAGGTGCGCTGCCCAGCCCTCGGGTCGGCCGCACGAGCCGGCGGGCAACCGCCGGCCACAGATGGATGGCCATCAGTCCGGACGCTTCGGCGTCAGGGCTCCAGAACTCGGCTTACAGACCGCCTCGCTGACACGCCGCCGCATCGCGACTCAGGCGTGCGTTGCCGGCTGCGGTCCTCGCTCACGGACCTCCGAAGTCCGCTCGCTCCGGTGCCTCGACCGGCGCCTTCGCCTGAGCCGCCCTGCGACGGCTTCCGCTCCGTACGGGCGAGGCTAGTCCTCGTCGGGGCGGAAGGTGTGCGGGGCCGTGCAGGCGTTGCAGATCGGGGACGCGGAGTCGAGGTCGCCGAGGGGGATCGGGACCCGCCGGTCGGGGAGCAGGCACTCGACGTCGTAGAGCCGCTCACGCCCGATATCGACCTGGATCAGCCGCCGGAAGGTGCAGCGCTTGATCCGTTGGGGCGCGAGGCGATACGCCTCCGGATCCGGCGGGACAATCGGCAGTGGCAGGGCCATCGAGTGGACGGGGCCTCGATCGGGATTGGGCACGTTGCCCGGTTGGGCGGCGGAGCCTAACACCCTGCATGTTGCGGCGACAACCTGCCAAACGTACTAGACTCCGCGCCGGACAACCGAGAGAGGCATACGGAGGGTTCGTGCGGGAGGCTCCGGGCCGGTCCGATCCGGCCGACGATGAGTGGCATGTGACCGTCGATCGGTCCCATCCGACCGACCGCTCAACGAACCCCGCCACCTGTCCGTTCCTCCGCACGGTTGATCGTGCCGCGAATTTCGGGCCGCCCGTCGAGGCGCCGGATCTCGCCAATCGGTGCACGGCCGTCGGCCCGCCGACTCCCCAGTCGGCTCGCCAGCAGGAACTCGTCTGCCTGACCTCCGGCCACGGGAACTGCCCGCGCTACCTTCGCGGCGAGCTCGTTGCGGCGGTGCCTGTCGGCCGGGCGACCACGCGCGGTCCCTCGACGGCGGTGATCGCGTCGGCCCTGCTTCTCGTCGCCGCGGCGGCGACGTCGGTCGGCTTCCTGCTGGTCCGAGGAGGACTCAGCATCCCGACCCCATCGGTCGAGCCGGGCAACGTCGCGGCGGTCACCGGCAGCCCGGCGCCGACATCGGCCGTCGCAGTCATCGACTCCCCGAATCCCATCAGGCCGACGCCCGCCCCGACTCCGTCACCAACGCCGGCGCCGACCCCGACACCGACCATCGCCCCGACGCCGGTCCCGACTGCCGCCCCGACTCCAGCTCCAACGCCGAAGCCGACAACGACGAGCAGTCGCTACGCGGTCCTCGACCCGTGTCCGAACACGCCCGACTGCTGGATCTACACGGTCCGCTCGGGGGACAACTTCGTGAGCATCGTCAACTGGTTCGGCGTCCCATATCAGACGGTCCTGGACATGAATCCCAACCTCGGCGACCCGACCACGATCCGGACCGGCGACAAGATCCGCATGCCCCCACCCACCCGCTGACGTGGCGCCCATCGCATTCGCCGACTTCGACGCGCTGACGTTCGACTGCTACGGCACGCTCATCGACTGGGAAGCCGGCATCTCCGGCGCGCTCAGCGGCATGCTCGAGAAGCACGGTGTCACGCCCGACGTGGAGGAGCTCCTCCAGCGCTACGCGGGGCACGAGGCCGCCCTCGAAGCCGGCCCGTATCGGCGCTATCGCGAGGTCCTGGCCGAAGCGGCTCGACGCGTCGGCCGCGAGTATGGCGTCGAGCCGGCGCCGGATGAGGTGGAGGCCTTCGCCGCGTCGGTCGGGGAGTGGCCGGCATTCCCGGACTCCGCGGCCGCGCTCGCCCGGTTGGCCGAGACGGTTCCGTCTCGGCGTCATCACGAACTGCGACGACGACCTGTTCGCGATGTCCAATCGCCGCCTCGGCGTCACGTTCGACTGGGTCATCACGGCCGAGCAGGCCGGCAGCTACAAGCCAGACCCGCGCAACTTCGAGCTGGCATTCAGCCGGATCGACGTGCCGCGGGAGCGGATCCTCCACGTCGCCCAGAGCCTCTTCCACGACCACGTGCCGGCCAAGGCACTGGGCATGACGACGGTCTGGATCGATCGACGCCGCGACCGCCCGGGGTTCGGGGCGACGCCGCCGGCCGAGGCGACGCCGGACCTCGTCCTGCCCGACATGGCTTCCCTCGCCGAGGCCGCGCTCGCCGGCTGACCCTCGCCGCGGCAGGCCCAGACGCGGTCTGCCGCCTGGTCCCCACGTGGCGGAACTCATCAATTTTGCCCATTGACGGAGCTTCGTCGGGCGCTATGATGCGGGGAAGTGGTGAGAAGTGGCCCAAAGTGGGGTAGCACAACCCACCGGCCGCTCCCGACCAATCCGCACATGGGGAAGCCGTAGGTGTTCACCGGCGAGTACCGGCACTCGGTGGACGACAAGGGACGAATCGCCGTCCCTTCGAAGTTCCGCGCCCAGCTCGACAGCGGGGCGGTGGTTTCGCGCTGGCTGGATTCGTGCCTGGCGATCCACACGAAGTCGGGCTGGGACAACCTCGCCGACAAGATCGCGACCCTGCCGATCACCGACGAGCCCTCGCGGCTCTTCTCCCGGTTCATCTTCGCGGGCGCCGTCGAAGCGTCCCTCGATGGACAGGGCCGGGTGCTCATTCCTACCTACCTGCGCGAGATGGCCGGCCTCGAGGGAGAGGCCGTCGTCGTCGGCTCGCGCGACCACGCCGAGATCTGGGCCCCGAAGCGCTGGGATGACTACCGGCGCGGCCTCGAGGACCCCGACAAGCTCGCGAAGGCCCTCCAGGGCCTCGGGATCTAGGCGTACCACATGCGCTTCCAGGATCCGCTCGGTATCCGATTGTCGATGGTGGAGGAGAGATGAAGGAAGGGCACCTGCCGGTGCTGGCGGAGGAGGTCATGTCGATGCTCTCGCCTGCTTCCGGAAGCCTTCAGATCGATGCCACGGTCGGCGGCGGTGGGCACACCGAGCGGATTCTGGAGGCGACCAATCCTGATGGCCGCCTCCTCGGTCTAGATGCCGACGGGGCGGCCATCGCCAGAGTCGGAGAACGCCTCGCCCGCTACGGCGATCGGCTGGTTCTCCGCCAGGCGAATTTTCGCGAGCTGCGGACCGTGGCGCCGGCCACGGGCTTCGCGGCCGTCGACGGGCTCCTGTTCGACCTCGGCCTGTCGAGCTACCAGCTCGCGGACACCGAGCGCGGCTTCGGGTTCCGCGCGGGCGGCCCGCTGGACATGCGCTTCGACACGGGCCGCGGCGTCCCGGCGGCGGAGCTGCTCGCGACGCTCGACGCGAGCGAGCTGACAGCGCTCTTTCGGCGATTCGGCGAGGAGCCGTACGCACCCCGCATCGCCAGGGCGATCGTCGACGCCCGGCGCACCGCGCCGATCACGACCGCGGAGGAGCTCGCAGCGCTCGTCGAGCGCGTCGCCCCGCGCGGTGCCCCCGGCCGGCGCCGAATCCATCCCGCGACGCGCGTCTTCCAGGCGCTCCGGATCGCGGTCAACGAGGAGCTGGATGCGCTCGAGGAGGCCCTCGCGGCGGCGGTCGATCTCCTTCGGCCCGGCGGGCGGCTCGTCGTCCTCAGCTACCACTCGCTCGAGGACCGGATCGTCAAGCGCTTCCTCGACGCCGAACGCAAGGGCTGCATCTGCCCGCCGTCGGTGCCGGTCTGCGTCTGCGGCCGGACGCCGCGCCTCCGACTCGTGACCAAGCCGTCGCTGACACCGACGGATGACGAGATCGCCGCCAATCCTCGCGCCCGCAGCGCACGCCTGCGGGCAGCCGAACGCATCGCCGCGTGACGAGAGCCCAGGTACCGGAAGGAGGAGTGACGTGAGCAAGCGACACCAGGCCAGCCGTCGTCGGTCGTACGGACGCCGCCAGCATGAGCTGCACGAGCGGGAGGGCCGCCGTCACTTCCCCGAGCCGCCCGACCAGCGCGCCTGACGACTCCGGCCCGACCTCCTCGAGCGATCCCTTCGCGTTCATGGATCCGCGCATGCCGCGGCTCCGCTACGCCATGGGCGACTAGGCATGGCGATCTACGAAGGCGCCCGCCCGCAATCGGCGCTCTTTCCGGGGCGCGTCAGGCGTCGCGAGATCCCGGCGGCCCCGTCGCGCCGCCGGATTCGTGGCGCCGTCCGCGCCCGTCGCCGCTCGAACCGGCTGTCGGTCCTGCTCGGCGGGATCGTCATCGCGTTCGTGCTCGCGTTCTTCTCGCTCGCCCAGTCGGTGCGCGTGTCGGCGACCGGCTACGACATCAACCGGCTGCTGACTGAGCGCGACACGCTGCTCACCCAGAAGCAGGAGCTGCTGTCCGACCTGAACCGGCTCGGGCGTGAGCCGGCGATTCGCAAGAAGTCCCTCGACGCCGGCCTCGGTCAGCTCGCCGAACCACTCGTCCTGACCGGCCGCTGACCGATCGCATCGACGATGCTCGGTCGCACGGATTCCCGGCGCCGCCTCCTGTTCCTGCTCATCACGTTCGCGGTGGTCGGAGCATCGCTGCTGACGCGTCTCGCGTACTGGCAGCTGACCCAGCGCGATCGGCTCGCGTCGGAGGCGTTCGCCCAGACGACGATGCGCCAGGAGTCACCGAGCCGCCGCGGCGACATCTACGACCGCAGCGGGGTCGTCGTCCTCGCGACGACCGTGGACCGCGAGCGACTCGCCGCGATGCCGTCGGAGCTGACCCCCATCCGGCGCCGGGAGGTGGCGACGGAGCTCATCTCGCTGCTCCGGCTGGACGATGAAGAGGCGAAGCTCCTCAAGACCCGGATGTCGTCCGACAAGAAGTACGTCGTCCTCGCCCACGGTCTCGACAAGAAGACCGGCGACCGCGTCCGGGCGGCAGCCGCGTCCAAGAAGATCGAGGCGGTGCTCCTCGAGGCCGAGCCCGTGCGCGTCTACCCCCACGAGGGTGCCGGGCCCGACTCGACGCTCGCCGCCCACCTGCTCGGCTTCGTGAATCGGGACGGCATCGGCCAGTACGGCGTCGAGCAGTACTACCAGGACGACCTCGGCGGGCGGCCGCGGATCGTCCACGCCCAGCGGGACGTCGCCGCCCGGGCGATCCCGGACACGATCGTCGTCGAGGACGCGGGGCAGCCCGGCGAGGACATCCGGCTGACGATCGATGCGGGGCTCCAGCTCGCGCTCGAGGGCGAGGTCCTCGCCGCGTGGGCCGCCGACAAGGCAAAGAGCGTGTCGGCCGTCGTCATGGATCCATACACCGGCGAGGTCCTGGCGGAGGCGACCTATCCCTCGTACGACGGTAACAACTACCGCTCGATCGCCACGATCGATCCGACCCGGTTCATCGATCCGGTCGTCAGCTCCGTCTACGAGCCCGGTTCGGTCTTCAAGATGCTGACCGCGATCGCCGGCCTCGAGACCGAGACCGTCACGACGAAGACGAAGATCAAGGACGTCGCGACCCTCAAGCTCGACGGTGGGACGACGCACGTCGACGACGCCGACCACCGGGGCAAGGGCTGGATGACGTTCGAGGACGCCATCGCCTATTCGCGCAACGTCGTCGCGGCGAAGGTTGCCCTCGGCCTCGGCGACAACACCCGCGAGTCGTCGGCGATCCTCCACGAGGCGTGGACGCGGCTCGGGTTCGGCCAGCCGACCGGCATCGACGTCGCGGGCGAGGTCCGCGGCCTCGTCAACGATCCGACGATCACGCCATGGGGCCAGATCGACCTCGCCAACGGCTCGTTCGGACAGGGAATCGCGGTGACCCCGATCCAGCTCGCGACCGCGTTCTCGGCGATGGTCAACGGGGGGACGCTCGTCCAGCCCCACGTCGTCACCGCGATCGGCGACAGGGAGATCACTCCCGCGCCACGCGGCCAGGTCATCGACGCCGAGTTGTCGACGACGCTCATCGGGATGATGAACCACGTCGTCACCGAGGTCCCGTTCTACCGCGACCGGACGCTCGTCCCGGGCTACGACGTCGGCGGCAAGACGGGCACCGCCCAGATCTGGGACGCGACTGCGCGCGAGGGCCGGGGCGACTGGAAGCACAACCTTTTCAACTACAGCTTCGTCGGATACATCGGCCGCGATGCCGGCGTCCCGGATCTCGTCGTCTCAGTGAAGATCAACGAGGGCACCCCGACGATCGCCCGGATCGGCCAGCTGGAGATGCCGGTCATGTCGTTCGAGCTGTTCCGCCGCATCGCGACCGACGCGATCACGCGTCCGGGGCTGCTGCCGGAGCGGCGGACCCCGCCCGCACCGCTGACCGCCGGCTCATGACGATCTCGTATGCGACACTGGAGTCCGTGACCGATCCAGCGTCGCAGGCCCCGTCGACCGATGGCGCCGCCGCTTCCGGACTGACCACCGACGACCTCGCGGGCGCCACGGGCGGCCGGGTTCTCGCGCGCTCCTCACGGATCGTGCTGGGGGCCGCGGTCGACTCCCGGGAGGTCGTCCCGGGCAACCTGTTCGTCGCCCTGCCCGGCGAGCGGACGGACGGCCATGCCTTCGTCGCCGAGGCTGTCGCCCGCGGTGCGGCGGCGGTCCTGGTCGCGCGCGAGCCCGAGGGCATCGACCTCGCCGCGGCCGGCGTGTCGGTCATCCAGGTCCCGGACACGCTGCGCGGGTTCCACGCGATCGCCGCGGCCTGGCGAGCCCGGTTCGATCCGCTCGTCGTCGGGGTGACCGGCAGCATCGCCAAGACGTCGACGAAGGAGGCGATCGCGACGGTCCTCGCGGGCGATCTCGTGACCCTCAAGAACGAGGGCAACCAGAACAACGAGGTCGGCCTGCCGCTGACGGTCATGCGGCTCCGGCCGGACCACCAGGCGGCGGTCCTCGAGATGGGCATGTACGTCGGCGGCGAGATCGCGGACCTGGCCCGGATCGGGCGGCCGGAGATCGGCGTCGTCACCGCGGTGCAACCGGTTCACCTGTCGCGGATCGGGACGATCGAGGCTGTCGAGCAGGCGAAGGGCGAGCTCGTCGAGGCGCTCCCGGCCGACGGCGTCGCTGTCCTCAATGCCGACGACGAGCGGGTCCGGCGGATGGCGTCGCGGACCGAGGCGCATGTCGTCACCTATGGCTTCGCGGCCGATGCCGGCGTGCGCGCGGAAGAGGTCGAGTCGGCCGGCACGGACGGCATGCGGTTCAGCCTCGTTGCCGACGGATCGCGACGACCGGTCACGATCCCGACGCTGGGCCGGCTCGCGGTCCACAACGCCCTGGCCGCCGCCGCGGTCGGCCTGGCGTCGGGTATCACGCCGGAACGGGTGGTCGCGGCGCTCGCCCGCGGCTGGTCGGCGCCCCATCGAGGCGCCCTCGTCGAGGCCGGGCGAGTGACGATCGTCGACGATTCGTACAACGCCTCGCCCGGATCGGTGATTGCGGCGCTTGATCTGCTTGCGGGGATGCCCGGCCGGCGGGTCGCCGTTCTCGGCGAGATGCTCGAGCTCGGGGATGGGGCGGAGGCGGGCCACGAGCGCGCGGGGGTCGCGGCCGCCGCCGTCGCCGAGCTCCTCGTGGTCGTGGGCGCGGGCGCGGCCGGGATCGCTCGCGGCGCGCGGGATGCGGGTCTTGCCGCCGAACACATCGTGGAGGTGGGCGACCGGGCCGAGGCGCTGGCGGCACTCGAGGAGCGGCTCCAGCCCGGCGACGTGGTCCTCGTCAAGGCCTCGCGTGGCATCGAGCTCGACCTGCTCGTCGATGAGCTGGTCAAGTCGCGGGGTACAAGCCGATGACGATCGAGCTCATCCAGGGCCTGCTGCTCGCGTTCGCGATCGTCGTCATCCTCATGCCGCCGTACATCCGGCTGCTCCGGGCGACCGGCTTCACGAAGCAGATCCGGGTCGAAGGCCCGGACAGCCACCAGGTCAAGCACGGGACGCCGACGATGGGCGGGCTGCTGCTGATCGTCGTCGTCATCGCCCTGTTCCTGCTCCTGCGCGGCGTCCCGGAGGCCGGGATCAACGCCCCGCTGGCGGCCCTCGCGGGCGTCGGACTGCTCGGCGCGTTCGACGACTACCTCAACGCGAAGACCGGCGAGGGGATCCGCGTCCGCCAGAAGCTGATCTGGCAGGTCGTCTTCGCGGTCGCGGCGGCGTTCCTCATCCAGCGGGTCTACGCGATCGACCAGATCGCCGTGCCGTTCCTCGGCCCCGTGTTCGTCGACCCGGCGATCTACGTCACGTTCGCGGCCTTCGCGATCGTCGCCGCGAGCAATGGCGTCAACATCACGGACGGCCTCGACGGCCTTGCCGGCGGCACGCTCGTGTTCGCGTTCGTCGCCTTCCTGCTCGTGGCGCTGCTCAACCAGCCGGACCCCCAGCCGAACCTCGCCTTCCTGTGCGCGCTGATCATCGGCGCGCTGCTCGGCTTCCTCTGGTTCAACGTCCATCCGGCCCAGATATTCATGGGCGATTCCGGGTCTCTCTCGCTCGGGGCGACGCTGGCGGTCATCGCCCTCATCACCGGCCAGATCCTCGTCCTGCCGCTGATCGGGCTGATCTTCGTCATCGAGACCGGCTCGGTCGTCCTCCAGGTTGCCTACTTCAAGGCCACCGGCGGGAAACGGCTGTTCCGGTTCACGCCGATCCACCACCACTTCGAGCTGGCCGGCTGGGATGAGGAGAAGATCACGCTCCGCTTCTGGATCATCGGGATCCTGTCCGGGCTGCTCGGCGTGACGCTGTTCCTCGCCTCGATCCGGCAGCTCGAGTGAGCGCCACGATGACGACCGAACGGCCGATCGACCTCGACGCGCTGACGCTCGACGGCGTTCGCGCGGGAGACCTCCGCGGCCGGCCGGTGACGGTCCTCGGGCTGGCCCGGAGCGGGATCGCGCTGACCCGCTTCTTCGCCAACGCCGGCGCCGACGTCACGGTCTACGACGGCCGACCTGTCGCCGAGCTTGCCGACGCCATCGCGGCGCTCGAGGGGCGGCCGGCCCGGATTCTCGCCGGCCCGGACGTGGCCCCCGAGACGGCGTGGGCCGGCGCCGCCCTTGTCGCGACGTCGCCCTCGATCAACCCCGACTACCCGACGACCGAACCGCGGCTGCGGGCTGCGCTCCAGGCGCTCGTCGCCGCTCACCGGGGCGGCGACCCGGCCGCGCCGGCCCTGGTCTCGGAGGCGGACCTGTTCCTGCGCCTCTGCCCGGCGCCGACGATCGGGGTGACGGGGACGAAGGGCAAGACGACGACGTCGTCGCTGATCGCCGCGATCCTCGCCGCGGATCCCGACCACCCGGTCGGTCCTGGGCGGGAACATCGGGATCCCGCTCGTGGAGCGGCTGCCCGAGCTCTCGCCGGAGCACCGCGTCGTCATCGAGCTGTCCGAGCTGCAGCTGCCGACCCTGTCGCGCGGCACGACCGTCGCCGTCTACACGAACGTCACGTCCGACCATCTCGATCGCCACGGCTCGCTCGAGGGCTACCGCGCGGCGAAGCGCCGACTGGCGGAGCTCGTCGATCCGGACGGGGCGCTCGTCCTCAACGGCGACGACCCCGTGGTCGCGGCGTACGCCGCCGACGCCCGGGCGCGCGTGATCGTCTACCGGCTCGGCCCGCCGCCGCCCGGCGGTCGTCGGTGTCGAAGGGGAGTGGATCGTCGGCGATGGCGTCGGGCAGGTCATGCCCATCTCCGAGCTCGCGATCCCCGGTCGCCACAACGTCTCGAACGCGCTCGCCGCGGTGAGCGTCGGGCTCCACTTCGGGATCGCCGCGGACGCGATCCGGCGAGCCGCCGGCGCGTTCACCGGCGTCGAGCACCGCCTCGAGCCGGTCATGATCCTCGACGGCATCCGCTTCATCAACGACTCGCAGGGCACGCAGCCTGATGCGGTCGTCGCCGCACTCCGCGCCTTCGACCCGCCGATCGTGCTGATCGCCGGTGGCCGCGACAAGGGCATCGACCTATCGGCGCTTGCCCCGGTCGTCGCCGAGCGGGCAGCGGCCGCGGTCCTCATCGGCGAGAGCGGGCCGGCCCTCGAGGCGATGTTCCGAGCGGCCGGACTCGAGGAGACGCGACGAGTCGGCGGCATGGACGAGGCCGTCCGCGTCGCTCACGCGCTGGCGCGTTCCATGCGCAAGGCCGGCGACTCCGCACGCAACCGTCCTGTTGAGCCCGGCTGCGGCGAGCTTCGACATGTTCGAGGACTACGCGGCACGAGGCCGGGCGTTCAGGGACGCGGTCGCCCGACTCAGCGATGAACGGCAACAGGAGTTCGAGGGATGAGCGCGACGCTGCCGATCCCGCGCGCCGACGTCCGGTCCGCCCGCACCCCCGCCAAGCAGCGCACCGGGGCGCTGAAGCGCGAGCGCCACCAGGCCGACTACACGATCCTCGTCACGGTCATCGCCCTCGTCGCGATCGGCATCCTGATGGTCTACTCGTCGTCGGCCATGAAGGCCTATCTCGAGGATGACGACACGCTCGGCATCGTCGGGCCCCAGATCGGCTGGGCGGCCCTCGGCGTCGCCGCGATGGCGACGATGATGCGGGTCGACTACCGCTACCTGCGGCTGATCTCGGTGCCCGTCTACATCGTCGCCGTCGCGCTGCTGATCCTCGTCTTCGTGCCGAGCCTCAACATCGTCATCGGCGGGTCGGCTCGCTGGCTGAAGATCGGGCCGCTGCCGGCGATCCATCCTGCCGAGATCGCGAAGCTCGCGATGGTCATCTATCTCGCCCACTGGTTCGCCAAGCGCGGAACGAAGATCAGCGGCTTCTGGTCGGGGACGGTTCCGTTCCTCGTCATCACCGCCCCGATCCTCGCGCTCGTCTTCCGCGAACCGGACCTCGGGACGACGATCGTCCTCGGCCTGACCGCGATCACGATGTTCTACCTGGCGGGGGCCAACCTGGCCCACCTCGCTGCCATGGCGATCTTCGCCTTCTTCGCGGTGGTGGCGGCCGGCCTGCGCGGCTACCAGGTCGAGCGGATCCAGGCCTGGTTGAACCCGTGGGCGGACCCGATGGGCAAGGGCTTCCACACGATTCAGGGCCTGCTCGCCCTCGGCCTCGGCGGGCTCTTCGGGGCGGGATTGGGCGAGAGCCGGCTCGCGGGCGGCCTCTTCCTGCCGAACGCCAGCAACGACTACATCTTCGCGATCATCGGCGAGGAGTTCGGGTTGATCGGGGCGACGATGGTGATCGGCCTGTTCGTGCTGCTCGCGTACTCTGGCATCCGGGTGGCCCTCGCCGCGCCCGATACGTTCGGTGCGCTGCTCGCCGCGGGCATCACCGCCTGGCTCTGCATCCAGGCATTCATCAACATCGGCGTCGTCGTCGCGCTCATCCCGGTGACCGGCATCACGCTACCGTTCATCAGCGCCGGGGGCTCGTCGCTCACCATCAGCCTCGCGGCGGTCGGCATCCTGCTGTCGATCTCGCGAGAGACAGTCGAACGAGGAACCTGGAACGATGCGCCTGCTGATCGCGGGCGGCGGCACGGGCGGGCACATCTACCCAGCCCTCGCCGTGGCCCGCTCGCTCCGCGATCGCCCGAACGCGCCTGAGCTCGCCTGGCTCGGCGGCCACCGTGGATTGGAGGCCTCCCTCGTGCGGGCGGCAGGAATCCCGGTGCGCCGGCTCGCGCTTCGTTCGCTCCGATCGGTCGACATGAGCGTCCACGCGGTCCTCGACCCGATCCGCCTCGGGGTGTCCGTGCCGCAGGCCGCCGCCATCCTCGCCCGGGAGCGACCGGCCGCGATCTTCACGACCGGCGGCTACGTCGCGGTGCCGACGCTCATGGCCGCCGCCCCGCTGCGGATCCCCGTCGTCCTCTGGGACGGCAACGTCGTGCCGGGTCGGGCGGTCCGGCTGACGGCGCGGCTGGCCGACGCGATCGCCGTGTCGCACGAGGCGACCGGACGAGCACTCGCCCGAGCCGGCGCGCCGTGGTTCCTGACGGGGACGCCGATCCGGGACGTGACCGCGATCAACCGCGACGAGGCGCGGGCCCGGCTCGAGCTCCCGCCGGACGCCCGGGTCATGCTGATCTTCGGTGGCTCCCAGGCGGTCCGCCGGTTCAACGCCGCCGTCACCGACGCGCTGCCGCGGCTCGTCGAGCGGGGCCACATCCTGCACGTGACCGGCGACGAGGCATACGCGGAGGCCCTCGCCGCTCGCGGCCGCCTGCCCGCCGACCAGCAGCCGCGCTACCGGCCATATCCGTTCCTGCGCGAGGACATGCTGCCGGCGCTCGTCGCCGCGGACCTCGTCGTCGGGCGGGCGGGGTCGTCGACGCTCGCGGAAGTCACGGCCCTCGGAATCCCGTCGGTCATCGTCCCGTACCCGCACGCGGCGGGCCACCAGACCGCGAACGCCAAGGTCCTCGCCGAGGCGGGCGGGGCGCGGCTGATCCCGGACGAGGCCTTCGACGCCGACGCCCTCGTGGAGGCGGCCGACCTGCTTGCCGACGACGCCGCCCGGGCCCGGATGGCGGACGCCGCCCGGCTCTTCGGCCGGCCCGGAGCGTCGGAGGCGGTCGCCGAGCTCGTCATCGCCGCAGCCGAACGCCGGCCGTGGCCCGATGCCGCCGAGATCGAGCGCCTGTCGCGCGGGGCGGCCCGATGACGGCCGCCGACGGAGAGCGGCTTCGACCCGATCGCGATCGGGACCGCCATCCAGCGCCGGATCGGGGTGAAGACCGTCCGCGACGAGCCGCTCGCGCGGTTCACGACGATGCGCGTCGGCGGCCCGGCAGACCTCTTCGCGACCGTCCACAACGTCCACGAGCTCCGCGCGCTCATCCGCTTCGCCCGGAGCCGGGAGCTGCCGCACACGCTCCTCGGGCGGGGGAGCAACGTCGTCATCGCCGATGCCGGGATCCGCGGCCTCGTCATCCAGGACCGGGCCGAGGGATCGAAGGTCGACGGCGACCGCTACACGGCAGAGGCGGGCGTCCCGATGGCCCGCGCGGCGACCGAGACGCAGAAGGCCGGGCTGTCCGGCCTGGAGTTCGGGCTCGCGATCCCGGGCACGGTCGGTGGCGCGGTCTGGGCGAACGCGGGTGCGCACGAGAACGACGTCGCGGCGGTCCTCGAGTCGGCGGACGTGCTGCTGGCCGACGGGACGGAGGCGCGCCTCGACGCCCCGCAGCTCGACCTCGGCTATCGCCACAGCCGCTTCAAGGTGCCGATCGCCGAGGGCGCGCCGGCCGACCTCGTCCTCGGGGCGACGTTCCGCCTCACCGCGGAGCCCGCCGAGGTGATCAAGAGCCGGCTCGACGACATCCGCCGCTGGCGCCAGGCCCACCAGCCGCTCGGGCTGCCGTCGGCCGGCAGCGTGTTCCGGAATCCTACCGACGGCCCGTCGGCCGGCGAGATCATCGACGGCCTCGGCCTCAAGGGTCTCCGGATCGGTGGCGCGGTCGTGTCCGAGAAGCACGCCAACTTCATCGTCAACGACCAGAAGGGGACTGCCGCCGACGTCCGCGCCCTCGGCGAGCGGGTCCGGGCCGAGGTCCTCGAGCGCACGGGCACGGACCTCGAGTTCGAGATCGTCTTCCTCGGCGACTGGGCCGACCCGTCGTGACGGCCCGTCCGCCCGTGGTCGTCCTGCTCGGCGGCCCGTCAGCCGAGCACGACGTTTCGATCGTGTCGGGCACGGCGATCGCCGAGGCGCTCGCCGGAGCGGGCCTCGACGTCGAGCAGGTGCTCATCGATCTCGACGGCGCCTGGTGGCGGCTGCCGGCGGACCATCGGCGCGAGGACCGGGCGCCGGCCGACTACGACGACCCCCGTGCCGTCGCCGCCGCCGGTCCGGAGACCGTCGGAGCCGCCGTGGACCGCCTCGCGGCCGCGACGCCGCAACCGGTCGTCTTCATCGCCCTCCACGGCCCGTTCGGCGAGGACGGCACGGTCCAGGCGCTCCTCGAGGCGGCGGGCGTTGCCTACACGGGATCCGGCGTGACCGCCTCCGCGCTCGGGATGGACAAGGCCGTCTTCAAGCGGCTCGCCCGCGGCATCGGCCTGCCCGTCGCCGACTGGCGCGAGGTCCGGGCCGCTCGCTGGGCCGCGGACCGGGCGGCCGTCCTCGCCGAGCTCGAGGCGTTCGCTGCCGGGACCGGCGACCCGCGGCTCATGGTCAAGCCGTCGCGGCTCGGCTCGTCGGTCGGGATCACCCTCGCCCACGCTCCCGAGGAGTACGGATCGGCGCTCGACGAGGCGTTCCGCTTCGACAACGTCGCCCTCGCCGAGGCGTACCTCGCGGGCGCCCGGGACCTCGAGGTCAGCGTCATCGGCAACGATCACGCCCGCCTCGAGTTGTTCGGCCCGGGTGAGATCGTCGCGGGCCACGAGTTCTACGACTTCGCCGCGAAGTACACGCCGGGGCTGTCGGAGACGTCGCTGCGGGCGGAGGTCTCGGCGGCGACGCGGGCGTCGATGCTGAAGATCGCCCGCGACGCGTACCGGGCGATCGGAGCCGAGGGCTTCGCCCGGGTCGACTTCCTGCTCCGCGGCGACGAGATCTTCCTCTCGGAGATCAACACGATCCCGGGCTTCACCCCGATCAGCCTCTTCCCGACGATGCCGGCGGAGGGCGGCTACTCGTTCGCCGACGTCTGCCTGAAGGTCGTCGACCTCGCGATCGAGCGCCACGCGGCGGCCAGCGGCGGGCGGCTCGCGCCGTCGGACCTGCCGCGATGACCGCGATGGCCGCCGTGACGGGTCCGGCGACCCGCGCAACTCCGGGGACGTGAGCGCGGTGACCCAACGAACGTTCCGCAGAGCCGGTGGCCCGGGACGTCGGACGCGCCCGATCCGGCGGGCGTCGGCCGGCCTGACCCCGACCCGCGCCGGGGCGGCCCTCGCGATGCTGGTCTCCGCCCTGGCGGTCTACGGCCTGTCCGCGACGTCGGCCTTCGGGTTCGCCCGGCTCGAGATCGACGGGAACGACGATCACGGCCGAGACTGCGGTCCGGGAACGCCTCGAGCTGGCAGGCGGCGAGAACCTGTTCGAGATCGCCACCGAGCCGCTCGAGGCCCGCATCCGCGAGATACCCGCGGTCGCGGCCGTCGAGATCTCGCTCGGGCTTGCCCGACACCGTGGCCGTCCGGATCGAGGAGCGCGTGCCGATCCTCGTGTGGAAGGTCGGGTGTCCGCAGCCTCCTCGTCGACACCACCGGCCTGCTCTTCGCGCGGCTCGACAAGTCGCCGCCGGCGTTTGTCGCCGACCTGCCGGTCATCGCCGACGATCGCGCCGAAATCGACGAAGCTCCGGGTCGGCCACACGCTCAACCCCGTCGATCTCGACGCCGCGACCCGCCTGGCGTCGCTGACGCCCGCCGCGGTCGGCAGCGCCGCGACAGGGCTGTCAGTCGGGGTGACCGACGGCAACGGCTTCGTGCTCAGCTCCGTTCCGGAGAGCTGGGTCGCGGTGTTCGGCTTCTACACGCTCGAGCCTGCGCACGACCGACCTCGTCCCGGGCCAGGTCCAGGCGCTGCGGGAGCTGCTGATCAGGGTGGGCGAGCCGACGGTCGCGACGGTCATCCTCGCCGACGACAACGACCGGGGTCTACGTGCCCAAGCCGTCGGCCGCGCCCGCGCCGTGAGGCCATCGGTGGCGGACGAGGCGGGCTCGGGTTGCCGCTGTTCGCTCGCGTCGAGTAGCCTTGCTCAAACGCACCGGATTGAGGGCGGCGCCGAGTGTTCTTACCCCTGGCGGGTCTCCTCGTGGGCGTTCTCGCCGGTCTCGTCCTCGACGTCAATGTCAGTTTCGAGTTCAGCCGCTACTCGGCCGTTGCGATCCTCGCGGCGCTCGACTCGGTCCTCGGGGCTGTCCGGGCCGAGCTCGACGGCGTCTATGACAATCGGATCTTCATCAGCGGGTTCATCGCGAATGCGATCGTTGCGGTCATCCTCACGTTCATCGGCGACCGGCTCAGCATCGATCTCTATCTGGTGGCGCTGATCACCTTCGGGTTCAGGATCTTCAACAACGTGGCGCTCATCCGGCGCCACTTCGTGTAGCGGGAGGTACGGACGACGGCGGTGGAGAGAGAAGCGGTCCTCGTCGGGGTCGACGTCGGCACGTCCAAGGTCTGCACGCTCATCGGCGAGGTGAGCCGCGACGGCCGGCTGACGATCATGGGCCACGGGACCGTCCCGTCGTCTGGGCTCAAGAAGGGCGTCGTCGTCAACATCGACCAGACGGTCCGATCGATCGCCGAATCGGTCGAGCGGGCGGAGCGACTGTCGGGCTGGAAGATCGACCGGGCGTTCGTCGCCGTCGGCGGCCAGCACGTCGAGAGCCTGAACTCGCCCGGCCAGGTCGCCGTCAGCGGCCAGCGCAAGGAAGTCACCCGCGAGGACGTCAATCGCGCCATCGAGGTCGCCCGGGCGGTGTCGATCCCGTCGAACCAGGAGGTCCTCCACGTCGAGCGACGGGGCTTCAAGGTCGACGGCCAGGAGGGCGTCAAGGACCCGCTCGGGATGAGCGCGCTCCGGCTCGAGGTCGAGGTCCACATCGTCACGGGCTCCGCGACCGCGGTCCAGAACCTCTCGAAGTGCGTCAACGCGGCCGGGGTCAAGATCGACGAGCTCGTCGCGTCGGGTCTTGCGTCGGCCGAGGCCGTCCTGTCCGAGACCGAGAAGGAGCTGGGCGTCGCGGTCGCCGACATGGGCGCCGGGACGATCGACCTCGCGATGTTCGCGGACGGGTCGCCGTTCCGGACCGCCGTCCTGCCCGTCGGCGGCAACAACGTCACGAACGATGTCGCGATCGGCCTCAAGACGAGCCTCCAGGTGGCCGAGGAGCTGAAGATCGAGCACGGGACCTGCAGCCTCGCCTCGGTCGGCGAGGACGAGGAGATCAGCGTGTCCGTCCTCGGCGAGGAGGCGGGCCGGACGATCCAGCGACTCGAGGTCTGCCAGATCATCGAGGCCCGGATGCGCGAGACGTTCGAGTTCGTGCGGGGCGAGATGGCCCGGGCGGGAAGCGGGATGCTGCCGGCCGGGATCGTCCTCACCGGTGGCGCGGCGCAGCTCGCGGGCACGGCCGAGCTGGCCCGCGACGTCCTGCAGATCCCAGTCCGGGTGGCGGCGCCGGCGGGAATCGGCGGGCTGGTCGACACGCTCCTGAACCCGAGCTACTCGACGGCGGTCGGGCTGCTCCAGTGGGGCGCCGGATCGCTGGCGGGCGGCGAGCCGCTGCGCTACGAATCGGCGCCGGCGATGGGTGGCCTGGGCCGGATCCGGGACGCGCTGCGCAGTCATCTTCCCGTGAGCGTCCGCCGCCCCGCTTGCGCGGATCTCGCCCACGAGCACATCGACCGAGTTGGACGCGTCCGAACCCCGATTCGGCCGCCTAAGCTCGAATCGTGTCGATTTGGCTCACCCGGTGAGAATCCTCGCATTCAGGCCGGATAGGCTCGCTCGTCGCATGTGCTCGCCCGACGAGATCCGCGCATGAAGACAACCGAGCTTACCGATCCGGACCGGCACCGAACCGAGTCTCACCGACCTCACGCCTGCCTGCGCGCGCTTCGTCGAGGGCGAAGGCGACGGACTCTTGAGCGTGTTCGTGCCGCACGCGACGGCCGGGCTCGTGATCGTCGAGCTCGGTGCCGGGTCCGACGTCGACCTGCTCGACGCGCTCGACCGGCTCCTGCCGCGCGACGATCGCTGGGTCCACCGGCACGGCTCACCCGGCCACGGTGCCGATCATGTCGTCCCGCTGCTTGCCTCGGCCTCCGTCACGGTTCCGGTCGTGGACGGTCAGCTGGCGCTCGGCACATGGCAGTCGATCGCGCTCCTCGACCCGAACCGCGACAACCCGACCCGGACGGTTCGACTGAGCTTCCTCGCGGGCTGAACCCGCGATTATCGCCGCGACTTGGCGCGGGCGAAGGCGAGCGACGTGGCCGGGACGAGAAGCCCTGCGACGGCCAGCAGTGCCAGCAGGCCCGGCACGAACGGCGAGCCGCCGTGGCTCGCGGGAGCGGCCACCGCATCGGTTGCGGGCGGGGTCACGCCAGGCGTCCCGACAGCGCCGAGGACGCCTCCGCCGGTCGGGGTCGAGGTCGGCGGCGGCTGGACGACGTCCGGGGTTGCCGTCGGCTCCGGGGTCGGCGTCGGGTCGACAACCTCAGGCGTCGGGGTCGGTTCGGGGCAGGTCACCGAGATGCTCTTGGTGTCGGACGCGAGGACGACGTCGACCGCAAGATCGGCGGCGATCCCCGTCGCCTCGGCCCGCCAGCCCTCGAGGGTCGTGCAGCCGGCCTCGTCGAGGGTCGCAGTCGAACGATCGCCGCGAATGTCGAGGAGCAGGGGAGCGGCCCCTTCAGCCGGGCGGGGAACTCCGCTGATCACGACGGCGCCGTCCGAACCCATGGTCGCTGCGGGCAGCGATGCCGGGTTCTCGTCGCCCTCGTGGTAGAAGAAGAGCTGGATCGAGGCGCCTGCCATCGGGCCGTCATCGGGATCGACCCACGTGACCGTCACGGTGCCGTCCAGGACGACGTCGTCGGGCGCGGGCTCAGCGGCGAGCGCGGCCGCGCCCCCGGCGATCGACAAGATCAACCCGGCGGTCAACGCGACCGCCCAGCCCCGGTACTTCAGTCCCACGCGCGCTCTCTCCGAAAGTCCTGGCCTCGAACCGGTCGCGAGGATTGCATCCCGGCGGCACCGGCGTCCATACGGCGTTCGCCGCATTCGCGGTTTGGCAGTGCACCGGCGCACCGCCGGTCGAGACAGCGCGCTGACTTCCCTATCCCGCCCCCGTGACCCCGGTGATAGACTCCGCCCCTGAGCGAGGCCGAATTGCGTCCCCCGGGAGAGGGTCGGCCCCGGTCGAAACGAACAAACGAACGAACATTGGTCCGGAAAGCCACCGGAGGAGAGTCGATGCCGTTGCGTTCCGATTCCGAGAACTTCGCGCTGATTCGGGTCATCGGCGTCGGTGGCGGCGGCAGCAACGCCGTCAACCGGATGATCCGGGCCGAGATGATGGGCGTCGAGTTCATCGCCTGCAACACCGACGCGCAGGCGCTGCTCCAGTCGGACGCGCCGCACAAGATCCGGATCGGGGACAAGATCACCAGGGGCCTCGGGGCCGGCGGTGACAGCACGATCGGGCAGCGGGCGGCCGAGGAGGACTCCGAGAAGATCGCCCAGGCGCTCGTCGATTCGGACATGGTCTTCATCACCGCGGGACTCGGTGGCGGGACCGGCTCCGGCGCCGCCCCGATCGTCGCCCAGATGGCCAAGGAGGCCGGCGCGCTGACGATCGGCGTCGTGACGAAGCCGTTCGCTTTCGAGGGCGCCAAGCGCAAGCTCGTCGCGGAGAAGTCGGCCGAGGAGCTGAAGGCCCAGGTCGACACGCTGATCACGATCCCGAACGACCGGCTCAAGGACGTCGTCCAGAAGAACACCTCGATCATCGACGCCTTCCGAGTCGTCGACGACGTCCTCCGCCAGGGCGTCCAGGGGATCAGCGACATCATCACGATGCCGGGGCTGATCAACCTCGACTTCGCCGACGTCCGGGCGATCATGAAGGACGCCGGGTCGGCGCTGATGGGCATCGGCCGGGCGACCGGCGAGAACCGGGCGGTCGAGGCGGCCCGAATGGCGATCGCCAGCCCGCTCCTCGAAGTCAACATCCAGGGCGCCCAGGGCATCCTCTTCAACATCACCGGCTCGTCGAGCCTGAGCCTGTTCGAGGTGACCGAAGCCGCCGAGGAGATCCGCGCCGCGGCCGACCCGGAGGCGAACATCATCTTCGGGACGAGCTTCAACGAGCGCCTCGGCGACGAGGTGATGATCACCGTCATCGCGACCGGCTTCGACGGCATGCGGAAGCGCGAGACGCGCCACGCCGCGGCCGCCCAGCCGACGGACGCCTCGGCGTCGCTTCGCGCGCCGCGCGAGCGCGACTTCCTCGAGGAGCTCGAGCGGCAGCGAGTCCAGTCGAATGACGGCTTCGAGATCCCGCCGGCCGAGATCGACCATGGCGCTGCAGCGTCGGCGCCGGCCCCGAGCCCGCGAGTCGAGCGGTCGGTCGGGGAGCCGGTGCCGGTGAAGCGCGCCGCGGCCTACGACGCCGACGACCTGGAAATCCCGAGCTTCCTTCGCCGGAAGTAGCCGTGGGCCGCTGATGGCCCGCGACGAAGCACAGATCGCGGTTCTTGCTTCCGCGCGTGAGCGCGTCCTCGGGCGGATCGCGGATGCTGCCGCTCGGGTGGGACGCGATCCTGCCTCGGTATCGCTCGTCGCCGTCTCGAAGACCGTGCCGGTCGACCGCCTCGTCGCGGCGGTTGCCGCTGGGCTGACGACGCTCGGCGAGAACCGGGTCCAGGAGGCCGAGGGAAAGGCCGAAGCCGTTGGCGGCGCCACGTGGCACCTCGTCGGACCGCTCCAGTCGAACAAGGTCCGTCGGGCGCTCGAGGTCTTCGAAACGATCGAGTCGGTCGATTCGGTCGAGCTCGCCCGGCGCATCGACCGGCTCGCCGACCGACGTCCGCCCCGGCGAGCGGGTCCCCGTCCTTCTCCAGGTCAACGTCGACGACGACGCCGCCAAGGCGGGCTTCTCGCCGGCCGCCATCGAGGAGCAGCTGGGCGAGATCCTCGCGCTCGAGCACCTCGACGTCCGCGGCCTGATGACGGTCGGCCGGCTGGTCGATCGGCCAGAGGACGCCCGACCCACGTTCGTCGCGCTCCGGTACCCTCGGCGAGCGGCTCCGCGCCCGCCACCCCGTACTCGGGCCGGAGCTGTCGATGGGTATGACCGACGACTACGACATCGCCGTCGAGGAGGGCGCGACGATCGTCCGCGTCGGCCGGGCATTGTTCGGCGAGCGGCATTGAGCGGGTACGGATAGTGAGCGGGTAGCGATCCCGGAGATCGGGGCGTAGACTCGAACGGTGGCGTGCGTCCTCGGGGAACCCGGCTCACCAGCCACACACCAGCCGACGGAGGGCTGAGCCCTGGCTGACATCGACGTCCGTTTCGCGGTCCGGCTGACTCCGCGCGCCGGGGCCGACCATGTCGATGGCGCCGTCGACGGTGTTCTCAGGGCCCATGTCGCGGCGCCGGCGGTCGGTGGGGCGGCGAACCAGGCCCTGATCCGGCTGCTCGCCGATGAGCTCGGCGTCGGCCGACGCTCTGTCCGGCTCGTCGCCGGCGCGGCCGGTCGCCAGAAGCTGATCGTCGTCGAAGGCGTCGAGCCCGACGTCGTCGTTGCCCGCTGGCCGGGCCTCCGGGTATGATCGCCGCCGCGATCTTCGCGGGCGATTAGCTCAGTTGGTTAGAGCGTACGGTTCACATCCGTAAGGTCACTGGTTCGAGCCCAGTATCGCCCACCACGACGACCCACCACCGACCCGCCTGGTCTGCCACTGCACGAGCAGAAGACACCGATGACGAAGGCCACCGCGTCGCCCAAGGTCGATCGCACGATCCGGCTGCAGGACGGGCGACAGCTGGCGTACTGCGAATGGGGTGACCTTGACGGCAGGCCGGTCGTCCTCTTCCACGGCGCGCCGGGCTCCCGCCTGTTCTGCCCGGACGAGGAAGCGACCCAGGCGGCAGGCGTGCGACTCCTCACGGTCGACCGCCCCGGCTACGGGCGATCGGACCCTCGACCGGGGCGCACGCTCCTGGACTGGCCAGCCGACTACATCGAGCTGGCAGACGAGCTCGACCTCCCGCCGTGCCCGGTCATCGGATGGTCGGCCGGCGGCAAATATGCCTTGGCCGTTGGCTTCGCCGCCGCAGATCGAGTCACCACCATCGGCCTCGCCGGAAGCCCCGGGCCAAGGGATCAGGTTCCGGGAGCCCTCGATGAGCTGTCGCCGGAAGACCGGGCCGTCGTCGAATTGCTGGCCCGGGACCGCCCCGCCGGTCTGGCGGCCCTCGGCGAGGATTGTGCCTGGTATGCGGGCGACGGCTGGGCGGCGCTATTCGCGGAGAGCTGGGGCGACGCCGACGACCGGCTCCTTGCACAGCCCGACGTACTCGACCCAATGAAGGCGTTGATACGCGAAGGCGCCCGACAGGGTTCGGCAGGGTTCGCGAGCGACGAAGCCGTCGCGTTGACGCCCTGGGCCCTCTCGGTGGCCGACATTCGCCAGCCAGTGCACGTCTGGGTGGGGGACTCCGATATCCTGGTCGGTCGGTCTCACGGGGACTATCTCGCCGCGTCGATCCCTGGAGCGACCCTCGTCACCTTCCCCGCCGCGGGCCACATTTTCCCGATCAGCCATTGGGCCGAGATCCTCGCCGCATTGCTCTGACGGTCGGGAAAGGCATCCAGCCCGACGGTGGGCCATGGGGCTAGGCCGAGTCCCGCTCTCGCGCCGCCAGTGCCCGGACCATCTCAGCGCGGTGCTCCAGCAGCACCCGCTGGAGCCGCGGGTCGATGCCCGGGACCGCGAGCGCCGCGTCCGTCCGAGCGACGATCTCGGGTTCGACGAGCACGGCGGGGAAGAGGTAGCGGCTCAGGGTCACCGCGATCTCGTACGTCCGCTCCTGCCACATCCGGGGCATCGCCTCGAAATACGGCTCGACGTACGGCCGGCCCAGGTCGAGCTGCTCCGGGTGCCAGAACCCGCGGGCGGTCGCGGTGACGAGGTGGTTCGAGAGCGTGTCCGAGTCGATGAGCGCCGACCAGGCCGCGGTCTTCGCGGCCTCGTTCGGGCGACTCGCCCGGGCGGTCGCCGCGTGCTCCTCGCCAGCGGAGGTCGTGTCGCGGGCCAGCTCGGCCTTGATGAACGACTCGTCGACGGCGTCGACGACAGCGAGGCGGCGGATGATGAGCCAGCGGAGCTCGACGTCCATGGCGAGCCCGTCGGGGACGTCCTCGCCATCGAGCCAGCGCTGGAGGAGCGCCACATCGGAGGGTGCAAGGGCGGCCCGACCGAACGAGCGGGCGTGGGCGAGCTGGACGTCGCCGCCGGGCTCCGCGCCGCGGAGGATCTCCAGGGAGCGGGCCGCCATCGCCCCGAGCCGTTCCTCGCGCCGATCGCGCTCGGCCGAAACTGTCGATCGACTGGCGGACGTGCTTGATGAGGTCCTCGGTGACCCCGATGTCGCGTTCGCGGACGATGCCGTCGAGGACCAGCCGGACGTAGTCGCCGGGTGCGAGCTCTGCGTCGCGCGTCAGGTCCCAGATCGCGGCCCACAGCAGGGCTCGGGCGAGCGAGCCCTCGAGCCGGCCGATGCCGCCGTCGAGGACCGTCGCCATGGACCGCTCGTCGAGCCGGATCTTGGCCCACGTGTGGTCCTCGTCGTTGACGAGGAGCAGGTCCGGCACGGCGACCCCGGCGAGGGCAGTCGACGTCCGTCCGGGCGCCGACCACGTCGAGCTCGACCCGGTCGCGGCGAACGAGCCGCTCGCCATCGCGGTCATACAGGCCGATCGCGATCCGGTGGGACCTGAGCGTCGGCCACTCCGGCGGCGCGGTCTGCTCGATGGTGACGCGTTCGTATGTGGGGGGACCGTCCGCGTCGCCGGCCAGAGCCACCTCGGGCCGGAGGGTGTTGACCCCGGCCGTTTCGAGCCACGATTTCGACCAGTCCGTCAGCTCCCGGCCGCTCGCCCGCTCGAGCGATCGGAGCAGGTCGGCGAGCGTCGCGTTGGCGTAGGCATTGGTCTGGAGGTACTCGCGCAGGCCGACACGGAACGGCTCGAAGCCGACCCAGGCGACGAGCTGCTTGAGGACCGCCGCGCCCTTGGCATACGAGATCCCGTCGAAGTTGAGCATCGCCGACGCGCTGTCGGGGACGGGCCCCGACACCGGGTGGGTCGACGGCAGCTGGTCCTGCTCGTAGCCCCAGGCCTTCTCGCTCGAGCAGAACGTCGTCCACGCATCGCGGAAGCGGGTGGCTTCGACGAGCGCGACATGGGCCATGTAGTCGGCGAACGACTCGTTGAGCCAGATGTCGTCCCACCAGCGCATCGTCACGAGGTCGCCGAACCACATGTGGGCCATCTCGTGGGCGATGATCTCGGTCCGCGTCTGGCGCGACGTGTCGGTCACCCGGGCCCGGAAGACGAACTCGTCGGCGATCGTCACGCAGCCGACGTTCTCCATCGCCCCGGCGTTGAACTCCGGCACGAAGACCTGGTCGTACTTGCCGAACGGGTAGGGGATCTCGAGCAGTCGGTGGTAGTAGTCGAAGGACTGGTGCGTCGCCTCGAGGATCTCCTCGGCTTCGAGGAACGGGGCGAGGGACTGCCGGCAATGGATGCCGAGCGGGATCCCGTCGTGGTCGTCGGTCACCGAGTGGTAGCGCCCGGCGGCGAGGGCGAAGAGGTACGTCGAGATCGGCAAGCGTCGGCTCGAACGACCAGCGACCCGGGCCCGTGCTCGTCCCCGCCGTGTTCCCGATGACGATCCAGGCCTCGGGCGCGTCCACGCTGAGCGCGAACGTCGCCTTGATGTCGGCCTGGTCGAAGCAGGCGAAGATCCGATGGGCGTCGTAGAGGAACGACTGGGTGTAGAGGTAGACCTCGCCGTCGGCCGGGTCCTCGAAGCGGTGGAGGCCCTCGCCCGTCGTCGAGTACGCGCACTCGGCGATGACCGTGACTTCGTTCTCGGCGAGCAGGTCGGTCAGCGGAACCCGGTCCCCGACGATGCTTCCGGGGTCGATCTCGCGTCCGTTGAGGACGATCGACTCGACGTGCGGCGCGAGAATCTCGATGTACGAGCTGGCGCCCGGCTCGCTACAACGAAAGCGGGTTCGGGAGACGGACCCGAAGCGCTCGGCGCCTCGGGTGAGGTCGAGCTGGACATCGTACGAGTCCACGTCGATGAGACGCGCGCGCTCGGCGGCCTCGTCCTGGGTGATGACATGCATCGGTGCATCGTGAGGCACGCGCGTCACGTCGGTATCGCCGTCGCACGCCACGAGTTGCAACGGCCAAGCCACGCCTCATCGCCGGCGCGGTGCGCACCCGACAGTACCGAGGCGGCAGGCTGCGAGGACTCAGCTCACGTCTTCGGAGGCACGCATGGGCAGGTTCGCACTCGGGTTCATCGTGGCGATCATCGTCGTGATCTTCATCGTGGTGCAGTGCGCTCAGGCGCTCTTCTGAGGGTCGCCTTCAGCCTCGCCGGCCGCGGCGCCCCAGGCTCCGGCGCAGCGACCGCCACCGATTCACCGCCCGCCGGTTCTCGCGAGTCGAGAGGCGTGACGCCGGCGAAGCGGGCGAGGGCGTAGTCGGCGGCGAGGAGATCGAGGCTCAGGTCGCTCGAACCGGCCGACCGCAACCGTCGCGCATGCTCCGCGGGCGTTTCGGCAGGTTCGCGCCGGACGGCGGGTCGATCGGCCACGTCGTCGATGAGCGCCTCGTAGGCGGTTGCCGCGTCGATCGGCGCCGGGCGGCGACGGCGACGGCCGAGCCGCGCGAACCGGCCCGACCCGGGCCGATCGATCCCGCGATCGATCGTGCGAGTCTCCGGGACGTCGTCCTCGAACCGGGGGATCCGCCGCATCCACAGCCGCGCCAGCACGACCACCCCGATCGCGGCGAGGACCAGCAGCAGGCCGGCGCCGATCGCGATGGCTTCGTCGGGCGGCGAGGCAACAACGTCGGGCGTCGGCACGATCGGGCCCGTCGGTCGTGGGGCTGGGTCCGCCGACGATGTTCATGAATGTCGAGACGGCCACGATCGCGATCAGGGCGAAGATCAGGAGCCGAGCCGTCCGCCGGTCGAACCCGACCACCAGCCCGATGACGAGCAGCGGCACGATCGACACGCCGACCACGAAGGCGATCGCCGGAGCCGCGATCGAGGAAACGGGAATCGCCAGCGCACCAGCCGCGAGGACCAGCACGGCCAGCAGCCCGACCGACGTGGGATTCCGCCGCCAGTCGAAGCCCGAATCGGCGCCGACGGCTGCCAGCCGGGTCAGCGCGAGCGCGAGCGTCGCCGTCGTCACGAACGTGATCACCGCGACGATGGCGTCGGCGAGGAACTGCCCCCGGAAGGGCTCGGCGACCATCCCGCCGACGATCGCGGCGATCGCGAGCCCCGGCACGCCCGCCCCGAGGAGCCGGCCGATCGTCTCCTCGCTGAGCGGCAGCCGGGCGTGGGCGAACCCGCGGAGGATCGCGAGCGCTGCGAGCCAGCCGCCGGGGTTGCCCGCCAGCGCGTCGCCGACGGCTCCGGCGGAGAGCGCCGCCCGTGCCTCAGGCGCGCTCAGCGAGCCCACGACGCCGCCGGCCACGCACAAACCCAGCCCGACGAGGGGCCAGCGCTCGCCGAGGCGCGGACCCGCGACTCGGGCGGCGATCACCCCGGCAGCGACGAACGCGGTCAGCGACGCGATGCTCAGCGTCGGGGGATGAAGCGTGAACTCCTGGACCAGTCCCGCGACGACCGAGACCCAGGCCGCCTCGGCGACGATGACGAGCGCGAGCGGGACGACGGGCAGGACGGCGACCGCTCGCCGCCGCCGGTTCGCGGGCGGGGCGGCGCTCATTGGGCCACCACGAGCGTCTCGGCGGTCCGCCACGGCCCGTCGAGCCGGGCGCTGCGCGCCGCGAACCCGAACGCCCGGGCGCGAGCGGCGTCCTCGGTCGCCTGCCGGCCGCAGGCCAGGACGACGACCCGGCTGCCCGAACGCTCGATCCGCCGGAGGTGCGCCACGAACGGTGACGGATCGCGCGCGGTGAGGACGAGGACCGTCGTTCCCGGGCGAGCGACCCGTTCGGCGAACACGAGAAGGCGCTCGAACGGTGCGGAAGCATGCGACGACAGGCGGGCAAGCAGATCGAGGACCCGCTCCGCCTGGCCGGGCGCGGCCGACACGGGGATGTGGGCGAACCGGGTCTCGGCGCCCGAGTAGCCGGCCGCGGCGATCCCGAACATCGCGTGCTCCGCGGCGAGCGACCGGGCGATCGATGCCGCAACGACGTACAGCTCCTCGACCGTCTCTTCGTCGAACCCCAGGTCCCAGGCAGGTCCGTGAGCGGTCTGCACGTCGAGGGCGATGAGGACCTCCCGGTCACGCGACGGCTCGAATCGCTTCGTGACTGGGCGGCCGAGCCTCGCGCTCGACCGCTGGTGGATCCGCCGGATCGGATCTCCCGGCGCGTACGGCCGGACGCCGGCGAACCGGGCCGGATCCTCGGTCAGCCCGGCGCGGACGCGCTCGGTGCCGCCCCAGCGCTCCGGTCGTTCCAGCTCCGGGGTGGCGACGGTCCGCGGGCGAACGAGGAATCGCGTCGTCGAGGGCCGTGGCTCCGTCGCCGCCTGGCGAGCGACCAGGTCGCCGACCGCGAGCGTGACCGGCCCCAGCACGAACACGCCCCGGCGCTCAGCCCCGACATGGAAGTAGCGGGTCACTCGCTCCCACGGCGCCAGCGTCCACAGGTTCCGCAGCACGCCACCGTGCACGCCCTCGACGAGGGCCCGTTCGCGGACGACGACGCCGTGCGTCGCCTCGTCCTCCGCCCGCAGCCAGGCGAGCGGCAGGCCCTTGCGGTTCCAGACCTCGATCGTCAGCGGGATGTCGTCGCCCCACGTCGTCCGATCGGTCGCGAGGCGCCGGTCGTACGTCACGTCGCGCAGGCCGTAGCGGGCCCAGACCGCCCGGATCGTCTCGAGCACCAGCGTGAAGAAGCCCAGGACCATGACGATCGGCACGTTCAGCGCGGTGCCCGCGAGGATCAGGAAGATCGCCGCGAGCGCCTGACCCGTCATGACCCGCTAGCGCTGAGGGAGCGGCGGGACCGGCACGGACTCGAGGATCGACGCGAGCGCCGATTCGGGCGTCGCGCCGCGGAGGCTCCGGTCGAGGTCGACGACGAGCCGGTGGGCGAGGACCGCCGCGGCCACGGTCTTGACGTCGTCCGGGCAGGACGAACGCGCGGCCCGCCAGGACGGCCGCTGCCTGGGCCACGCGGTACAGCGCGACCGTCGCCCGTGGACTCGCCCCGAGCTGGATGTCGTCGTGCGCCCGCGTCGCCCGGATCAGGGCGACGACGTAGGCCTCCACCTCGTCGCTGACATGGACCCGGCGGACCTCGTCGCGCAGGGCGAGCAGCCGGCCCGCGTCGGCGATCGGGGCGATTCGCTCGAGCGGCTCAGCGTCGGACTGGTGCCGCCGGGCGATCCGGCGTTCCCCGGCTTCGTCCGGGTAGCCGACCTGGACGCGGACGAGAAACCGGTCGAGCTGGGCCTGGGGCAGGGCGAACGTCCCCTCGAACTCGACGGGGTTCTGCGTGGCGAGGACGACGAACGGATCGGGCAACCGGTGGGTCGTCCCCTCGATCGAGACCTGCCGTTCCTGCATCGCCTCGAGCAGCGCCGACTGGGTCCGGGGCGTCGCCCGGTTGATCTCGTCGACCAGGAGGATGTTCGTGAAGACAGGACCTGGCGACGAAGCGAAGGCCGCCGCCCTCGAAGATGCTCGACCCGGTCACATCGGTCGGGAGGAGGTCCGGCGTGCCCTGGATCCGGCCCGTCTCGAGATCGAGTGCCCGGGCGACGGCCCGGGCGAGGAGCGTCTTGCCGGTGCCCGGCACGTCCTCGACGAGGACATGCCCGTCGGCGAGGAGGGCGATGGTGACGAACCGGAGGGCCTCGTCGGCGCCGACGACCGCCAGGCCGACGGCCTCTCGCAGGTCGTCCCACAGCCGCCGGCCAGACGCGACGGCATCGGGACGCGGCTCGCCCCGGTCGCCGATCCCGATCTGGAGCGCCTCGGCCTCGGCGTCCATCGGCGTCAGGACTCGGTCGCGAGTCGCCGCAGGACCGCCGGCAGGATGCCACCCTGCTCGTAGTAGCCGACGTCGATCGGGCCGTCGAGGCGGGCGATCGCCTCGAAGCGCCGTTCCGTGCCCCGATCGTCGCGCGTTTCGACCGTCAAGTCGCTGGCGCGGGCTGAGCCCGTCGGCGAGGCCCCGGATCGTGTACTCCTCGCGACCCGTCAGGCCGAGCGAGGCCGCGCTGTCGCCGGGCAGGAACTGGAGCGGCAGCACGCCCATCCCGACGAGGTTCGAGCGGTGGATCCGCTCGTAGCTCTCGGCGATGACCGCCCGGACTCCGAGCAGCGCCGTGCCCTTCGCCGCCCAGTCCCGCGACGATCCCGATCCGTACTCGCGGCCGGCGATGACGACGAGCGGGACGCCCTCGTCGCGGTAGCGCATCGCGGCGTCGTAGATGAATTGCTGCTCGCCGTCCGGCAGGTGGACCGTGTACGGGCCCTCCGTGCCCTCGACGAGGCGGTTGCGGAGCCGGATGTTGGCGAACGTCCCGCGCATCATCACCTCGTGGTGCCCGCGGCGGGCGCCGTACGAGTTGAACTCGAGCGGGCCGACGCCGTGCTCCTGGAGCCACTGGCCGGCCGGCGACGACGGCGAGATCGACCCGGCCGGGGAGATGTGGTCGGTCGTCACGGAGTCGCCGAGGACGGCGAGGACGCGGGCGCGTTCGATGTCGGTGAGGGGCGGCGCCTCGGCGGGGAGGCCCTCGAAGAACGGCGGCTTGGCGATGTACGTCGACGCCGAATCCCACACGTAGCGGTCGCCCGACGGGATCGGCAGGGCGCGCCATCGGTCGTCGCCCTCGAAGACCACCGCATACGTCCGCCTGAACAGCTCCGGATCGATCGAGTCGGCGATCACCTGGCGGATCTCCTCGGGCTCCGGCCAGAGGTCGGCGAGGTAGACGTCCCGGCCGTCCGAGCCCGTCCCGATCGGCTCCTCGAGGAGGTCGATGTCGACGCGGCCCGCCAGCGCGAACGCGACGACGAGCGGCGGCGACGCGAGGTAGCTCGCCCGGGCCAGTGGGTGGATCCGGCCCTCGAAGTTGCGGTTGCCTGACAGCACGGCCGCGACGACGAGGTCGTTGTCCTCGACGGCCTTGGCGACGGACGCGTCGAGCGGCCCGGAGTTGCCGATGCACGTCGTGCAGCCGTAGCCCGCCAGGGCGAATCCGAGCGCCTCGAGCGGCGCCATCAGCCCGGCCGCCTCGAGATAGCCGGTCACGGCCTTCGAGCCCGGGGCGAGCGACGTCTTGACGGTCGGCCCGACCTGCAGCCCGCGGGCGACGGCGTTCCGGGCGAGGAGCCCGGCCCCGACCATGACCGTCGGGTTCGACGTGTTCGTGCACGAAGTGATCGCGGCGATCGCCACCGACCCCGTCTGGATCGTCGCTTCGCGGTCGCCGACCGAGATCGTGATCGGCTTGTAGCTCCGCCGATCGCCGGCCGCCGGCTCCGTCGGCGGCTCCAAGCCGACCGGCGGGTCCTCGCTCGCGTCGGCGGCGGTGAACGACGGCGGATCGCTCGCCGGGAAGGATTCGGCCGACGACTCCTCGACCCGCCCGCCGTGCGGTCGGCGGCCCTCCACGCCGGCGTCGTCGAGTGCCTGCAGGCCGTTCGGAAAGTTCGTCCGGAAGTTGTCGCGGAGCGCGGTCAGCGGGACCCGATCCTGCGGCCGCCGCGGCCCGGCCACGGACGGGTCGACGGAACCGAGATCGAGCTCGAGCGCGGCATCGAAGTCCGGCCCCGCGCCTGGCTCGCGCCACAGGCCCTGGGCGTGGGCATAGCGCTCGACGAGCGCGATCCGCTCCTCGGTCCGGCCGGTCAGGCGGAGGTAGGCGATCGTCTCGTCGTCGATCGGGAAGATCGTCGAGGTGGCCCCGAACTCCGGGCTCATGTTGCTGATCGTTGCCCGGTCCGCGAGCGAGAGGCTGGCGAGCCCGTCGCCGGCGAACTCGACGAAGGCGCCGACGACACCGTACGAGCGGAGCATCTCGGTCACGACGAGGACGAGATCGGTCGCCGTCGAGCCGCGCGGCAGGGTGCCGGTCAGCCGGACGCCGACGATCCGCGGCATCGGCTGGTAGAGCGGCTGGCCGAGGAGCACGGCCTCCGCCTCGATCCCGCCGACGCCGTAGCCCAGGACGCCGAGTGCGTTGATCATCGTCGTGTGGGAATCGGTCCCGACGAGCGTGTCGGGGTAGGCGATCCGGCCGGTCCCGTCGGGCTGCGGTGCCTCCACATCGGTGACTACCGTCGCGAGGTACTCGAGGTTCACCTGGTGGACGATCCCGGTCCCGGGCGGCACGACTCGCAGGTCGCGGAACGCGGTCTGGGCCCAGCGCAGGAGCTGGTAGCGCTCGCCGTTGCGCTCGTACTCGCGCTCGACGTTGAACGCGAACGATCCGGGCGTCCCGAATCGGTCGACCTGGACGGAGTGGTCGATGACGAGGTCGGCCGGGACGAGCGGATTGACCCGCGCCGGGTCGCCGCCGAGATCGGCCATCGCGTCGCGCATGACCGCGAGGTCGACGACCGCGGGCACGCCGGTGAAGTCCTGGAGCACGACCCGGGCCGGCATGAACGGGACCTCGGCCTCCGCGGCGACGCCCGGCCGCCAGGCCGCCAGCGTCTCGACATCCCCCGACCGGACGATGCCGCCGCCGGCGTGGCGCAGGACGTTCTCGAGGAGGATCTTCAGCGTCACTGGTGCCGCTCGCAGGTCGATTCGATCGGCCAGGACGTCGAGTCGGTAGTAGTCGGGTAGCCCTGGGCCGAGGCTGGCCCGGGCGCCGAAGGGATCGGGGCTCGGCACGCGTTCTCCGTCGCTGCGGTCGGTACACTCGTCGCGTGGAAGAGTACCGCGAGTGGGCCGCGCCTCGGTCCCGCGGCCGGTGAAGGCCTGGAAGGGGCCGTCTCCGGGCGAGCCCGGTCACAACGGCGATCAGCCTGCCGCCGGGCGGGACGAGACGATGAAGGCGATCGAGGACGCGGGGATCGACCTCGACCCGCTGCCGCCGGGCCAGCACCGCCACGGCGCGGACATCCATGAGCACGACCATCCGCATCCCCATGTCCGGAGCGAGGGCGATGAGCCGCCGGTCATCGGGATCATCGGGGCGGGAGCGGTGGGGACGGCCCTCGGCGTCGCGCTGAGCCGGGCGGGCTGGCGAGTCCATGCCGTCGCCAGTCGCGATGCCGCCCGCCGCGAGCGCTTCCGCAGCCTCGTCAAGGGCAGCCGCGCGTTCAGCGAGCCGACGGCGCTCGTCGAGGAGGTCGAGCTCGTCATCGTCGCGGTCCCGGACGACGCCGTCGCCGAGGTCGCGGCAGGGATCCGGATGTACGGCGGCCAGGCGATGGTCCATACGAGCGGCGTCCTCGGCCCCGAAGTCCTCGCGCCGGCGACGGCCGCCGGGACGCAGATCGGGTCGTTCCATCCGCTCGTCGCATTCGCCGACACGGAGCGGGCAGTCGCGGCGCTCCACGGGGCGACCGTCGCGATCGAGGGCGACGACCAGCTGGCGGCCTTGCTCGCCGAGATGGCCGAAGCGCTCGGGGCGATCCCGGTGCGGCTCGCGCCTGGCGCGAAGGCGGCCTACCACGCCGCCGCGGTGCTCGCCGCGGGCGGCTTCGTGGCGCTCCTGGACGCGATCGCCGAGCTCGGCCGGGTGGCCGGTCTCGACGAGGCCGGAGCGCTCGCGATTTACGGGCCGCTCATCGAGCAGACGCTGGGCAACGCGAGGGCCTTGGGGATCCAGGCGGCGCTCACGGGACCGATGACCCGCGGCGACCGGGGGACCCTCGAGGCCCACCTGGCGGCCCTCCGCGAACACGCGCCCGGGGTCCTCGACCTGTACGTCGCCGCAGCGGAACGGGAGATCGCCCTGGCCGAGGCCCGTGGCGCCCTGACACCGGAGGCTGCCACGAACCTTCGATCGTCACTTGCAACGGCGGTTTGACGCGGTACCATTGGCCCGTGGAGGACAGCATCGCCGCGAAGTACGCGGCCCGGTCGGCGGCCCAATTCGTGCACCCGTCGTCGCGGGCGCGCGAGCGGCGTCTCGGCCTTCGCGCAGCCGGCTCGTTCCGAGCCGCGACTACCCGCGCCACCGTCCTTCGCCGACCGGACGGCAACGTCCTGGCCCGGCTTCGAGGTGGCTGGCGCGCCTTCCGCGCAGCCCAGCCGCGGCGAGCCACGGACGGGCGGCCGCGGCCTGCGATCGCGATGCACTGGGAGCGTTCCGGCCGCGCCGGGACGGACCACCGGTCCAGCGCCGCCATGGCGCCGTGGCGCGGCTGAGGACCACGACCGCCACATCCGCCGGCGGGATCGTCGTTCGGTTCGAATCCGGAGATCCGCACCTGGTCGATCGGCTCGCGCCGGCGTGACCGCGACATCGTGACCTGGACTCTGCCGAAGGGGACCCCGAACCCGGGCGAGACTCGTGAGCAGACCGCGATCCGCGAGGTCGGCGAGGAGACGGGCCTCGAGGTTCGCATCACCGGTCCCCTCGACTCGATCGAGTACTGGTTCGTCCAGCGCGGCCTGCGCATCCACAAGACCGTCCACTACTTCCTGATGGAGCCGATCGGCGGTGACCTCGACCGCCACGACCACGAGTTCGAGGCGGTTCGCTGGATCAGCTTCGCAGAGGCTCAGCACCTCCTGACGTTCGAAACCGAGCGCGCACTCGTCGCGCGAGCGGGCGCGCAGATCGCCGCCGGCCGGACCGACCCGGCCGGCAGGCCGGGGACTGCGGGCCAGGGAGCGCCCGCCAGGCAGGGCGCCTGACGTGACCAACGCGGTCGACCCCGGGGTCCACCTGACCCCGCTCCATGATCGGCACGTGGCGCTGGGCGCCAAGTTGATCGAGTTCGGCGGCTGGCTGATGCCGCTTCAGTACGCCGGGATCCTCGAGGAGCATCGGGCCGTCCGCGAGCGGGCCGGCCTCTTCGACCTGTCCCATATGGGCGAGCTATTCATCGAGGGATCGGACGCGGGCAGCGCTCTCGCCTACGCCCTCGTCACGAATCCACCGGCGATGACGGAGGGCCGCGCCCACTACTCGATGATCTGTGAGCCCGACGGCGGAATCATCGACGACCTCATCGTCTATCGGCTCGGACCGGAACGGTTCCTCGTCGTTGCCAACGCCTCGAATGCCCCCGTCGTCAGCGATGCGCTGGCCGAGCGGCTGACCGATTTCAAGGCTGTCCTCGACGATCGGTCGCTGGCGATGGCGCTCGTCGCGATCCAGGGGCCGCGCGCAGTCGACATCCTCACCCCGGTCACCGACATCGACCTGGCCGCCCTGCGCTATTACGCGATTGCCGAGGGGTCGGTCGCCGGCATCCCGTCCCTCGTCGCCCGGACGGGCTACACGGGCGAAGACGGGTTCGAGGTGTTCGTGGAGAACGCCCGGGCCCACGAGCTCTGGGACGCGCTCTCGGAGGCGGGCAAGGGACACGGCCTGGTGCCGGTCGGTCTCGGGGCCCGCGACACGCTCCGGCTCGAGGCGGGCATGCCCCTCTACGGCAATGAGCTCGACCGGGAGACGAACCCCTTCGAGGCGGGCCAGGGGCGGATCGTCAAGCTCGACAAGCCGGGCGACTTCGTCGGCCGGGCGGCCCTCGAGAAGGTCGCCCGCGACGGTCCCGCGAAGCGACTCGTCGGACTGACGATGCAGGGTCGAGGGATCGCGCGGCACGGCTACCCGGTGCACTCCGGGTCGAGCCAAACCGGCGTCATCACGAGCGGCACCCAATCGCCGACGCTCGGCAAGGCGATCGCGATGGCCTACGTCGCCCCTGACGCTGCAGAGCCGGGTACGATAGTCGACGTGGAGATTCGCGAGCAGCGAGTGGCCGCCGAGGTGGTCGGCCTGCCCTTCTACAAGCGGAGCGCCTGAGGCTCCGTCCCGGGCGGGACCTGTCGATCTGAAACGAGCTTCCCTGTCGAACCGGCACGTCCGAGGAGTCCGACGATGGTCCCAACCGATCTGCGGTACACGAAGGATCACGAGTGGGTCCGCGTCGACGGCGACGAGGCCACGATCGGCATCACGGAGTACGCCGCCGGTCAGCTCGGCGACATCGTCTTCGTCGAGTTGCCGGATGCGGGCCGAACCCTCGACCAGTTCGCGACGTTCGGGGTCGTCGAGTCCGTCAAGGCGGTCAGCGACCTGTTCGCCCCGGTCTCGGGTGAGGTGGTCACCACCAACGAGGCCCTGACCGGCTCGCCGGAGCTCGTCAACGCCGACCCGCACGGCGGCGGCTGGATGATCCGGATCAAGCTCGCCAAGCCGGAGGAAGTCGACGATCTCCTCGACGCGGCGGCGTACGACGAGCTGATCGCGGCGGGCTAGTCCGATGCCGTACGGACCGCACACGGACGAAGACCGGGAGCGAATGCTCGCGACGCTCGGCATCGCACACGTCGACGAGCTGTTCGCGGACATTCCGGCGCCGCTGCGGGCCAGCCGGCTCGATCTACCGGAGCCCGAGCCGGAACTCGAGCTTGCCGCTCGACTCGAGGGCCTCGCCGGCAAGAACCGGACCGATCTCGCATCGTTCCTGGGGGCGGGCGTCTATCGCCACTGGACGCCCGCGGCCGTCGACCAGCTCCTCCTGCGGGGCGAGTGGTACACGGCCTACACGCCCTACCAGCCCGAGATCAGCCAGGGGACGCTCCAGAGCATCTACGAGTACGAGTCGCTCATCGCCGAGCTGATGGATCTCGACGTGGTCTCCGCCTCGCACTACGACGGCGCGGCGGCCACGGCCGAAGCGGCGTTGATGACATGTCGGGCGACGCGCCGCGAGCGGGTCCTCGTGTCGCGGGCGGTCCACCCGCACTACCGCCAGACCGTCCAGGCCTACTTCGGGGGCGGCCTCGAGGTCGAGGAGATCCCCGTCGTCGCGGACGGACCGGAGGCCGGGACGACCGACCTCGCGGCACTCGAGCGGCTCCTGGCCGACTCGGACCGACCGGTTGCCGGCGTCGTGGCCGGTCAGCCGAACTTCTTCGGGCTGCTGGAGCCGATGGAGGAGATCGGACGGCTGGCGCATGGCGCCGGAGCGCTGTTCGTGGCGGTGGTCGAACCCGTCTCGCTCGCGGTCCTTGCGCCACCCGGCGCATACGGCGCCGACATCGCCGCCGGCGAAGGCCAGCCCCTCGGGATCGCGCCCCAGTACGGCGGGCCCTATCTCGGCCTCCTCGCCTCGACCGATGCCCTCGTCCGGCAGATCCCCGGCCGCCTGGTCGGCCTGACGGCCGACCTCGATGGCAAGCGGGCCTTCGTCATGACGATGCGGGCCCGGGAGCAGGACATCCGGCGCGACAAGGCCGCGAGCAACATCTGCACGAACCAGGCGCTGCTCGCCCTTGCCGCGAGCATCTACGTCTCGACGCTCGGGCCTCACGGGCTCCGCGACGTGGCGGCGCTCGGAGCCGCCCGCGCCGCCGAGCTCGAGGCCGCCCTCGCGGCGGTCGGCGTCGGACGGCTTCATCCGGGCCCCTACCTCAACGAGTTCGCGGTGCGCGTCCCGGGCGCGAGGGACGTCCACCGGCGGCTTCTCGACCGCGGCGTCCTGGCCGGACTGGCGCTCGTCGACGTCGAGCCCGACGATCCGTCGCTGGCCGATGCCCTGCTCGTCTGCGCGACGGAGGTCACGACGAGCGAGGAGATCGCCCGCTTCGCGTCCGGGCTCGAGGACGTCCTGTCGGGCCGCCCGCCGGTCGGCGTCGAGGCGGGTGCCGGGGCCGAACGGGCGCGGCACCCACGTCACGGTGCGGGGCAGCCGGAGCCGGCCCCGACGCGAGGCCGGGCGTGAGTGTCGTCGGCGACCGCCTCGGGCCGACGATCTTCGAGCGGTCGCGGCCGGGACGCGGCGGCGGCAAGATCCCGCACCCGCCAAAGGATGCGCTGGACCGGATTCCGGCGGCGGCCCGCCGGGACACGCCGCCGGCCCTGCCCGAACTGAACGAACCCGAGGTCGTCCGCCACTACGTCAACCTGTCGCAGCTGAATTACGCGATCGACACGGGTTTCTACCCGCTCGGCTCATGCACGATGAAGTTCAACCCGAAGCTCAACGAGTGGGCGGCCCGCCTGCCCGGCTTCGCGGCGCTCCACCCGCTCGCCCCCGACGAGGTCGCGCAGGGCACGCTCCAGCTGCTGTGGGAGCTCGAAGGGATCCTCGCCGAGGTCAGCGGCATGCGGGCCGTCACATTGCAGCCGGCAGCCGGCGCCCAGGGCGAGCTGTGCGGGATCCTCATGATCCGGGCGTATCACCGCAGCCGGGGCGACACGGCCCGCGACGAGGTGCTGGTCCCGGACTCATCACACGGCACAAACCCGGCAACGGCCACGATGGCAGGCTTCCGGACGATCACGATCCCGTCGGCCGCCGACGGGGGCGTCGACGTCGACGCGTTCCGGGCGGCGCTCGGACCGCGGACGGCGGCCGTCATGATCACGAATCCGTCCACCCTCGGCCTGTTCGAGCGCCGGATCGGCGAGCTGCTCGACGCCGTCCACCAGGCCGGTGCCCTCGCCTACATGGACGGCGCGAATCTCAACGCGATTCTCGGCCGGTTCAAGCCGGGTGAGGCCGGCTTCGACGTCATGCACTTCAACGTCCATAAGACGTTCAGCACACCACACGGCGGCGGGGGTCCCGGTGCCGGTCCGGTCGGGGTGGGGGAGCGGCTGCTGCCGTACCTGCCGGCGCCGCGCGTCCTCCGCGAGGACGATGGCTCGTTCCGCCTCGAACGACCCGGCGAGCGCCCGACCTCGATCGGCCGGCTCCGCAGCTTCGTCGGCAACACCGGTGTTCTCGTTCGCGCCTACACATACCTCCGGGCGCATGGCGGCTCGGGCCTGCGCCAGGTCAGCGACGACGCGGTTCTCGCGGCCAACTACCTGAAGGCCCGCGTCTCGGCGGCCTACGAGATTCCGTACGACCGGCCGTGCAAGCACGAGTTCGTGGCATCCGCTGCGGCGATCAAGAAGCGAACCGGCGTCCGGACGCTCGACATCGCCAAGCGCCTGATCGACCACGGCTACCACCCGCCGACGATCTACTTCCCGCTCATCGTCGAGGAGGGGATGCTCATCGAGCCGACCGAGACCGAGTCGGTCGAGACCCTCGACGCGTTCGCCGACGCGCTGATCGCGATCGCGGGGGAGGCCGACAGCGACCCGGACCTCGTCCGGAGTGCGCCGCACACCGCCCCGGTCCGCCGTCTCGACGAGGCGATGGCGGCGCGCCAGCCGAACCTGCGCTGGCGCGGCATGACCGGCGCACAGACTCCGTGCCCGGACTGATGGCCCGTCGGTCGGCCGTGGCCGGCCTGCTCGCGATCACGATGATCACTGCGGCGTGCGACGCCAACCTTCCGTCACCGGTCGCGAGTCGCAGCGGCGGCCCCTCGGCCACCGCCCCGCCCAGCACGACGCCCGGGGTCGTGATCGACCTCACCGGGACCGCCTACGCCGCGGAGGCCGGCACGGACGGCGGGGCCGCCGTGATCGGCGATACCGAGCAAGCCAACCAGTTCAACCCGTTCTACCTCCGCGAGGGATCGGAGCAGGCCGTCGCGTCGGCGGCGTGGGCCACGCTCGTCACCGTCACCCACGACCGCCGCTATCTGCCGGATCTCGCGACGTCCGTCCCGACGGTCGACAACGGCGGCGTCGAGTCGCCCGGCAAGGACGGCGACGCCATGACCGTCAACTGGAAGCTTCGCGACGGTCTCACGTGGTCGGATGGCGAGGCCCTGACCTGCGATGACTTCAAGTACACGTGGGAATGGGTCCTCGACGACGACAACTTCGGCGTCGTCACCGCGGGCTACGACGACATCGAGAATCTCGAGTGCAAATCGGACACCGAGATGATCTGGCACTTCGGCGCCGTGTACGAGGGCTACCTCATGCTGCTCTCGACCCCGCTGCCCCGGCACCACCTCGAGCCGATCCCGATGGACCAGCAGACCCAGGGGGTTGGCTTCCGACCGGACGAGATCGCGAAGCTGCCCGTGAGTGGCCCGTTCCGGTTCGAGGCGGTAACCCCCGATGTCGAGCTCAAGATGGCGAAAAACCCGGCGTACCTCAGTCCCCGGACGGGGAAGCCGGCCCATCTCGATTCGCTGACGTTTCGCTGGTACGCGGATCAGGCGGCGCTGATCGCGGCCTTTCGGGCCGGCGCGGTGGACGTCGCAACCGGGTTCAGCGACCTGGATCTGCCGAAACTGTCGGATCTCGGCGAGGCGGTCCTCACGCGGCCGTCCTTGACGTACGAGGCGCTCCGGCCGAACTGGTCGGACGAGGTCTGTGCGTCGGACCGCGCGGTGAAGGACCGCGGCGCCGGCTGCCCGATGGCCGATCCGGCGATCCGCCAGGCACTCTCCCTGGCAATCGATCGGGACGCGATCGTGGCCAAGGCGCTCGGGAGGTCCGTCACGGTACCCGCGACCAACGTCGATCCGCTCGCCTGGTTCTACGCTCAACAGCCCACGCCGACCGCCGACCCCACGGCGGCCATGGAGATCCTCGACGAAGCGGGCTGGACGGACACCGACGGCGACGGAATCCGCGAGAACGAGGGCCTGGAGGCGCTGATCGAGATCTGCACGACGGACCGCCAGACGCGGCTCGACACAGCCGCGCTCGTCACGGCGGCGGTCGCGGAGGTCGGCATCCGGGCGATCACCACGGATGTCGACCCGGACACGATGTTTGCGCCGTACGACCGATCGGGCACGGCGACGCCGTGTGCCCTGGAACGGGGCAACTTCGATCTCGCGCTCCATTCCCTGACCGCCTCGATCGATCCCCGTGATTACTACTTCAAGTACCACAGCAGCCAGTTCGAGCCGGACGGCCAGAACGACGCGCGGATCAACAACGTCGGGATCGACGTCGCACTCGAGACCGTCGGCAGCAGCGTCCATCCGGCGGTCATCCGCGACGCGATGATCGAGTTCCAGGAGATCTACGTCGAGCAGATCGTCGAAATCCCGATGTACGTATCGGAGACCGTGGAGCTCCACGCCCCGAAGATCGGCAACGTGGTGGGGGGCTCGCCGCTGGGCGGCGCGACATGGAACGTTGCCGACTGGTTCGTGAAGGGCTGAACCCGCGGCGCGACGGCCCGCGCGAGGCCGGTACGCGACGGCCCGCTCCCGAGTGGAATGAACCATTTGCGCGCGTGACCCGTATCGTGTAGACAAGAGAGGCCCCGGGGGCCCCGATCCGCGCGCACGGAGATCGAACAACGGACGACACTGCGGGAGGCGCAGAGTCGGAGGCCATCAGGAAGCACGACGCCGCGCTGGTGCGGCGTGTCCAGGCCGACGATCTCGACGCCTTCGAGGAGTTCTTCGCCCGGTACCGCAACCCGATCTATCGGACAGCCTACGGACTGACCGGTGATCGGCAGGCTGCGGAGGAAATCCTGCAGGACACGTTTGCGCGTGCCTATCAGCACCGCCACGCCCTGCGCCTGGATATCTCCCCCCTGCACTGGTTGCACCGGGTCTCCCTGAACCTCTGCTACTCACGCCTCTCCCGGCGGCGCCTCGTCGCGAGCCCGATCGACGAGGCCACGGCGCAGACCGTGCCCGACGACCGGCAGCTTCCCGCCGAACGCGTGGAGGAAGAGGAGCTGCGCCTGATCGTCCGCGATGGAATCGCGACGCTGCCACAGAAACACCAGGCGGTGATCGTCCTCTACTACCTCCACCGGCATTCGCTCCAGGAGACCGCTGACGCGCTCGGTATCCAGGTCGGGACGGTGAAGTCCCGCCTCCACTACGCGCTTCGTCGTCTGCGCGGCCACTTCGAGGACCAGCAGCGGATCGGCGATGAGTACCTGCCGGTCATGCGAGAAGAAATGGGACCGAAGCCGCTGTGATCGACTTCACCGGCAGCTGCCGCCGTCATCGAGCGGCCCTGATCGACTTCGTCGACCGGGGCGCCCTGAGCGATTCCGCTGAGGCGGCGTTCTCACATCTCGAGCGGTGCGGCCGATGCGTTTCCGAGCTCGAGACAACGGCCCTGACGATCACGGCGCTCCGGCGCCTCGGCGACGCGATGGCACGCCAGGAGCCGCGGCCCGACGCGTGGCCCCGGTTGCGTGATCGGATCACCCGCCGTAGTCGGGTCCGGTCGGTGCTGATGTCACCCGCAACAGGCATGGCCATGAGCCTCGCGATCGTCGTGGTCATGGTGATCCCGCTGAGCTTCGGCACGGGCGAGGCCACGATTCTCGCACCGACCACCGCTCCGGCCGCGCCCGGTAGTTCGCTTGAGCTCAGCGTCGACCGATCCCGGCCCATCGCAATTTCCACCCGATCGACGCAAGTCGCTATTTCCATCGACCCCGCCAGATGGGCTGGTCCGGACGGTCTCGGGGTCCAGGTTTCAGCAAGCGGTCGGTCCGTTCCGCGCCGAAGTGGCTCGGGCGGTCCGCTGTGAGACACGAGGAGGTGAACTCGAAACTAGTGCCACGCCAGAGGGTGGCAAGTTTGACATCCCGCGTCCCCATCGCGCACCCTACGCGGAGCACAGCGGCCGGTATCCGCGATAGCTGGTGCGATTCTCGCATGTCCAGGGCCACACCCAGTGGCCGAGTCAGGCGACTCGCAGACGGTGGGAATCGACGGCGCCGGGATACGGCCGTGTTCGTGGGAGTATTTGGGCACAGCCCAAGTTGGAGGAGAAACTAGATGCAGAAACGCCTATTCGGGCTGCTTGCGAGCGCCGCGCTCGTCATGTCAGCCTGCGGCACGGCGGCGCCTTCGGCGTCGGCCCCACCCGCCTCAGCTCCGGGGTCCGCAGCCCCGCCCGCGTCCGAGCCGCCCCCGTCGCAGGTGACGGGCTTCACGGACGATCTGCTCTTCACGCCTGCCGCGTACACGCCTGAAGAGGGCAAGCCCGGCGGATCGATCGTCGTCTCCGACTGGCAGACGTACAGCATTCTCAACAAGTACTACACGAGTTCGTTCAAGAACTCGCAGGTGATGGCCGCTACCTGGGCCCCGAACTGGGACATCAGCCCGGACGGCAAGTGGATCCCTGAGCTCGTCACGAGCGTTCCGAACCTGTCCAACGGCGGCGTCGCCATGGACTCGAGCGGAGCAGGCTTCACGATCACGCTCGAGTACAAGCCGGGGCTCCTCTGGAGCGACGGCAAGCCCCTCACGATGAACGACATGAAGTTCACCTGGGAATACATCATGGACGAGGAGCAGGTCGGCCTCGTCTCCGGCACCGTCGGCTGGGACCTGATCGACAAGTTCGACGTCTCCAGCGACGGCCTCACGGGCACGATCCACTTCAAGGAAGGCTACGCGGGCTACTACGGCCTGCTCGGCGACGGCCCGATGCCCAAGCACTACATGGAGACGTTCTCGCCGGCCGAAGCTGCCGACAAGTCGTATCCGGTCGGCACGCCTGAGCTGGCGAACGCCCCGACCTCCGGCCCGTTCAAGTACGGTGCCGCATCGGCCGACACGCTCGAGCTGCTGCGCAACGACAACTACAAGACCGGCCCCCATGTCGCCTACCTCGACAAGCTGATCTTCAAGTTCTACACCGACGCGAAGGACGCGATGATCGCGGCCTTCCTGGCCAAGGAAGTGGACGTCGCGACGGACCTGCTCCAGGGCGACTACGCGTCGATCCAGGGCGTCGATCCGGCCTGGGGCCAGGCGCTCATCGGCCCGGCGTGGGAGTACGAGCACCTCGACCTCAACCAGCAGAACGAGGCGTTCAAGGACGCCAAGGTCCGCGAGGCCGTGGCCCGTGGTATCGACAAGGATGCGCTTTGGGACATCGTGTACCCAGGCGTGCCGAAGCCCGTCGCGGCCTGCGCCCCGACGCCTCCCGGCCTGTACTGGCGAGCCGAAGACCTCACGTGCGCCGAGTACGACGTCGAGAAGGCCAAGGCCCTCCTTACCGAGGCCGGCTGGACTGACACCAACGGCGACGGAACCGTCGACAAGGGCGGCAAGGAGCTCGAGCTCCAGCACTGCAGCACCCCGGCTCCGTTCCGCGTCTCCGGCTGGCGACGTGATCGCCTCACAGCTCAAGGAGATCGGCATCAAGGTCACCCCGACCTACGATGCGATCCTCTTCGAGGCCTGGAGCGGCACCACCCCCGAGACCCAGTGCAACATCTATCGAGGGACCTACGACACGGCGGAGTTCGCCTACGTCCTGACCCTCGACATCTTCGGCGACTACTACTACTCGTATCACTCGAGCCAGGTCCCGACGGAAGAGAACGGCGGCGAGGGTGGCAACACCATGCGGCTGAACGATCCGACCATGGATGCTGCGCTCGACGAGCTGTACAAGACCGTCGATCCCGCCAAGATCTACGACATCGCGCAGGACGCTCCAGCAGATCTACGCTAGAGCAACTTCGAAGTCCCGCTCTACTATCGAGCCTCGGTTCGCGGACTCAGCAACCGAGTTGGCAACTTCGTGAAGAACCCGTCAACGGCTTCCGACATGTGGAACACCGAGGACTGGTTCGTCAAGGAGTAACCTTTCACCGCAAGTAGTGAGATGGGGGCGCGGCACCACCGGTGTCGCGCCCCCGCTCAACCTAGAAAGCGCGGGACGGTGGAATGGGCAAGTATTTCATCCGCCGACTCCTCGGCCTCATTCCGCTTTTCATAGCGGTCGTGGTCATCAGCTTCTTCCTCATGCAGTTCGCCCCGGGTGGACCGGAGCAGGCGATGAAGGAGAGCAAGAAGCTGACGAACGCCCAGATCGAGCGATGGCTCAACGCCTGGTGCCTCGAGGGCGAAGACTCGATCGCTAGCCACCGCCAAGGAATTCGGCGGCTGGGCAGGGATCCTCAACTGCAACAACGACGGCTGGAACGCCTTCTTCTCGGAGCAGGGCGGCCTGAACTTCCTGCCGCGAACCCTCGGCGGCGGCGATAACGGCATCCTCCACGGCGACTTCGGCCGGAGCATTGCGAACGGCCGCGAGGTGCTCGGAATCATCACCGAGCGGTTACCAGCGACGATCCTGCTGGCCGGCGCGGCCCTGTTCGTCTGGGTCAGCCTGGCCCTCGTGATCGGGGTGATCGCCGCCGTGCGCCAGTACGGCAAGTTCGACCAGGTGTCGACGTTCCTCGCCTACATCTTCTATTCGCTGCCGACCTTCTGGCTCGGCCTGATGCTGATCTTCTTCTTCGCCGTGTTCCTCCACTGGTTCCCGACCAGCGGGATGGTGAACGCCCGGGAGTGGCCGCCGTTCGGCACGCCGGACTTCGGTGTGGCCGTCGGGAAGGACCCGCTTGGCGCGATCAAGGAGATCGGCTCGCACATGGTGCTGCCGCTGATCACACTCGTCGCGGTGAACATCGCCGGCGACAGCCGGTTCGTGCGAGCCTCCATGCTCGACGTCGCTGAACCAGGACTACGTCCGAACCGCGAAGGCGAAGGGCTGCCGCGCCGCGTCGCGTCTACGGCCGGCATGCGCTCCGCAACGCCCTCCTGCCGGTCGTCACGAACGTCGGCCTCGAGCTCCCGTTCCTCGTCGCCGGGGCGATCGTGACCGAGACGATCTTCGTCTGGCCCGGGATGGGCTCGCTCTTCATCCAGTCGCTCAGGGAGAGCGACTACTTCGTGCTGATGGCGGTGATCATGATCACCTCGGCGATGATCCTGCTGGCAAACCTGGTGGCGGATCTCGTCTACGGCGATCGTCGATCCGCGCATTCGGTACTGAAGGTATGGATCCGATCCAGGCAACGCACGTCGAAGGCATCACCCAGACCGGCGGAGTCGTCGAGGCCGGCGGCCCGGCGACCGACTTCGAGGTCTCGCTCGAGTCGCTCAACCAGCGTCAGCTCGCCTGGCGGCGGTTCAAGCGCAATCGGCTCGCGCTCGTCGGCTCCGCGATCTTCCTGTTCATGGTGGCCATCGCGATCCTCGGGCCCGTGCATGCTGCCGTACGACCGGCTGGACATCACGGCCGTCAAGAAGCCGGGCGGCAACCCGCCGTCGCTCGAGTCGATCAAGACGATCTTCGGCACCGACAACCTCGGTCGGAGCGTCCTCGTCCTGACGGCGAACGGCGCCCGGCTGTCGATGCTGATCGGCGTCATGACGACGATCATCGCCGTGTCGATCGGCGTCACCATCGGCGGCATCGCCGGCTTCTTCGGTGGCTGGGCGGACGGCATTCTGATGCGAGTCGTCGACCTGGTCCTCGCGGTCCCGTTCCTGTTCATCGTCCTGGTCGCGGCCCGCTTCTTCGGCGGCGGCGACCCGATCATCATCATCCTGATCTTCGGCCTGCTCGCCTGGCCGGGCCTTGCCCGACTCGTGCGGGCGATGTTCCTCTCGCTGCGCGAACAGGACTTCGTGCTCGCGGCCCGCGCGGTGGGCGTGAGCAACAGCCGGATCATCTTCAAGCACATGCTGCCGAACGCGATCGGGCCGATCGTCGTGTCCGCCTCGCTGCTCGTCGCCGGCACGATCGTCCTCGAGGCGTTCGTGAGCTTCCTGAACTTCGGCGTGCGGGCGACCGACGTCAGCTGGGGGAACGCCCTCTCGAACTCGCAGGGCACGCTCGTCCAGGGCAACTGGTGGTGGGCGTTCTTCCCGGGCATGGCGATCGCCCTGACCGTCATCGCGATCAACTTCATGGGAGACGGCCTGCGCGACGCCCTCGACCCGTACAGTCGCGGGCGGTGAACGCGTGACCGATACGATCGCGCGGCCGGCGACGCGCGGGCCGCGGGCTCATCCGGAGCCCTTGCTCGACGTACGCGACCTGCAGGTCCACTTCCACGTCATGGACGGGACGGTCAAGGCCGTCGACGGCGTGAGCTTCTCGATCAACCCAGGCGAGACGCTCGGCATCGTCGGGCGAATCGGGCTGCGGCAAGAGCGTCACCGCGCTGACGATCATGCGCCTGCTCTCGATCGCCGCCGGCCGAGATCGTCGAGGGCAGCGAGGTCATCTTCCAGGGCCGCAACCTGCTGGAGCTCGACGACGAGTCGATGCGCAAGGTCCGTGGCAACGACATCGCGATGGTCTTCCAGGAGCCGATGACGAGCCTGAACCCGGTCCTCACGATCGGCGACCAGATCGCCGAGGCAGTCCAGCTCCACCTGGCGTTTTCGAAGAAGGAAGCCTGGAACAAGGCGATCGAGTCAATCCGCCAGGTCGGGATCAACAACCCGGAGCGGCGGGTCAAGCAGTACCCCCACGAGATGTCGGGCGGGATGCGCCAACGGGTGATGATCGCGATGGCGCTTTCCTGCGATCCGGACCTCATCATCGCCGACGAGCCGACGACCGCCCTCGACGTGACGATCCAGGCCCAGATCCTCGACCTCATCCGGAAGGTCCAGGACGAGACCGGGGCGGCGCTCATGCTGATCACCCACGACCTGGGCGTCGTCGCCGAGACGGTCCACGACATCGTCGTCATGTACGCGGGCCGCGTCGTCGAGCGCGGCACGGTCGACGAGGTCCTGCTCGCCCCGAAGCACCCCTACACCGAGGGGCTCCTCGAGTCCACTCCCTCGCAAGGGCAAGCGGGGCCAGCGTCTGAACGTGATCAAGGGCACGGTCGCCAATCCCTTCAACCTGTCGCCGGGCTGCAACTTCACGCCGCGCTGCCCGTACGCCTTCGAGCCGTGCCCCGTCCACGACCCGCGGATCGAGGATGCCAACCCGCCGGACGTCGCGTGCTGGCTCTACAGCCGGGCGCCGGGCCAGCCGCCGCCGCCGCGCCAGCGCCCCGTCGTGCCGCCGCTCGAAGCAAACCGATAATGGTCGATCAGGCTACGAGCTCGGAGCTGGCGGCGGCGACCGCGCCGCCGCCCGAGTCCGAGGAACCGATCGTCGTCGTCGAGAACCTCGTCAAGTACTACCCGATCTACGGCGGCATCCTGCGCCGCAAGATCGGCGACGTGAAGGCCGTCGACGGCGTCAGCTTCGAGATCAAGCGGGGCGAGGTCTTCGGGCTCGTCGGTGAATCGGGCTGCGGCAAGTCGACCCTCGGTCGAACCCTCGTCCGGCTGATCCCCGCCACCTCCGGAACGGCAACGCTCAACGGCGAGGACATCTTCAGCCGGAAGGGCGACGACCTGAAGAAGTTCCGGCGCCAGATGCAGATCATCTTCCAGGATCCCGTCGGCTCGCTGAATCCGCGGATGCCGGTCAGCGAGATCATCGGCGAGGGTCTCCTCGCCCAGGCCGACAAGGAAAACGGCTGGGGCAACCGCAAGGTCCGCGACAAGCGGGTCGGCGACTATCTCGACGCGGTGGGGCTGCGGCGCGACTACGCCCGGCGCTACCCGCACGAGTTCTCGGGCGGCCAGCGGCAGCGGATCGGGATTGCCCGGGCCCTCGCCCTCGCGCCGCAGATCGTGATCTGCGATGAGCCGGTCTCCGCGCTCGATGTCTCGATCCAGTCGCAGATCCTCAACCTGCTCCTCGACCTGCGGGCCGAGTTCGACCTCACGTACCTCTTCGTCGCCCACAACCTGTCGGTGATCCAGTACATCAGCGACCGGGTCGGGGTCATGTACCTCGGGACGATGGTCGAGGTCGCCGGCGTCGAGGAGATCTACTCGAATCCCCGCCATCCGTACACGATCGCCCTGCTGTCGGCCGTCCCCGAGCCGAACCCGCGGATCCGCAAGCGGCGGATCGTCCTCAAGGGCGACGTCCCGAGCCCGGCCGCGCCGCCGTCCGGTTGCCGCTTCCACACGCGCTGCTGGCTGCGCGAGCAGCTCGGCCGCCCCGAGGCGTGCGAGACGACCTTCCCGGAGCTGCGGGTGATCGCGGGCGGTCACCGCGTCGCGTGTCACTTCGCGGAGACGGTGACCCCGGAGGCCGCGGCTGAGGCGGCCCACGTCGTCGTCCCCGTCGCGCTCGCCGTGGAGGGCGTTGCCGCCGATGCGCCGCTCGCGGCGATCGCCGGAGCCGAAGTCGCGGAGACCGAGAGCGACATCGCCGAGACGGCCGCCGCGGCAAGCTCGGCGACCGTCCGTGACAGTCTCACCGGCGATGACGACTCGGGCGCCGCTTCGGGTCGGCCGCCGGCCGACGACCTGCCGAACTAGGACCCGGCGGCCGGCGTCACCCCGGCCGGCGACGTCGCGGTCGCACGTTGAGCCGCTTCGATCGCTGGCCGCGTGCCCGCCTCGGCGCCCGCGCCCCGGAAGTGACAGGCCGCAAAGTGGTCGGGCCCGAGCTCCAGCAGCGGCGGCTCGTCGGTCACGCAGATCTGGGGCCCGCCCAGCTCCGCCCGGAGCTGGCAGCGCGGATTGAAATGGCAGCCCGACGGCGGGTTGACCGGCGAGGGGACATCGCCCCGCAGGATGACCCGCTGGCGCCGCAGCTCCGGATCGGGAACCGGGATGGCCGACATGAGCGCCTGGGTGTACGGGTGCTCGGGTGAGCGGAACATCGCGCGTCGATCGGCGAGCTCAGCGATCTTGCCGAGGTACATGACCGCGACGCGGTTGCTGATGTGCTCGACGACGCCCATGTTGTGGGCGATGAACAGGTAGGTCAGCCCGAGCTCGCGCTGGAGCGACTTCAACTCGTTGAGGACCTGGGCCTGGATCGACACGTCGAGGGCTGAAACCGGCTCATCGCAGACGACCAGGTCGGGCTCGAGCACGAGCGCCCGGGCGATCCCGATCCGCTGCCGCTGGCCGCCGGAGAACTCGTGCGGGTAGCGCCGGGCGTGGTACGGCGCCAGGCCGACCATGTCCATCATCTTCGTGACCTTGGCCCGCCGTTCCTTCGACGAGCCGAGGCCGTGGATCCGGAGCCCCTCGCCGATGCTGTCGCCGATCGGCGTTCGCGGGTCGAGCGACGCGAACGGGTCCTGGAAGATGATCTGCATCCGCCGCCGGTACGGCTTCAGGTCCGAGCCGCTCAGCCCGGCGATGTCCGTTCCGTCGAAGCGGATCTGGCCGGACGTCGGCTCGATGAGGCGGAGCAGGAGCCGGCCGACGGTCGTCTTGCCGCAGCCCGACTCCCCGACGAGGCCGAGGGTCTCGCCGCGGCGGATCTCGAAGCTGACGCCGTCGACCGCCTGGACGAGCCCGACGGTCCGCTGGAGGACGCCGCCCTTGACCGGGAAGTGCTTGACGAGGTCGCGGACGACGACGAGCGGCTCGGCGTCCGGCCCGGGCGCGGGCACGGGCGCCGGAGCGGGCGCCGTCATCTGATTGGGCAGGGCGCTCACGTGCCGGCCCCGACGCCGGGCGCCGCCTCGGTCCGCGGGATCCAGCCCGGCGGGCGGGGGATCGGCCGGCCGTTGAGGTCGTGGTAGAGGAAGCAGCGGACCTCGTGGCCCGGGGCGAGGGGATGCAGCCCGGGGTGGACGTCGAGGGCCAGCGAGTTCTCCTCGATCACGCGCGACGCGCAGCGCGGCGCGAACCGGCAGCCCTTCGGCAGGTCGATGAGGTTGGGGACGTTGCCGGGGATCACGGACAGCTCCTCGCGCTCGATGCCGACGACCGGCAGCGAACCGATGAGGCCGCGGGTGTACGGGTGACGAGGCGAGCGGAACAGCGTCGTCACGTCGGCGTGCTCGACGATCTCGCCGGCGTACATGACCGCCACCCGGTCGCACATCTCGGCGACGACGCCGAGGTCGTGGGTGATGAGGATGATCGCGGTCCCGGTCTCCTCGCGCAGGTTCCGCATCAGGTCGAGGATCTGGGCCTGGATCGTGACGTCGAGGGCGGTCGTCGGCTCATCGGCGATGAGGAGCTCCGGCTCGCAGGCGAGGGCCATCGCGATCATCACCCGCTGGGCCATGCCGCCCGACATCTCGTGCGGGAAGTTCTTGAGCCGCCGCTCCGGGTCCGGGATGCCGACCATCTTGAGCAGCTCGGCCGCGCGGGCGCGGGCCGCTCCACGCCTCATCCCGCGGTGGAGCTCGAGGACCTCGGCGATCTGGCGACCGACGTCCCAGACCGGATTGAGCGACGAGGTCGGCTGCTGGAAGATCATGCTGATCCGCTCGCCGCGGACCTTGCGCATCTCCTCTGGCCGGAGCTTGAGCAGGTCCTGGCCGTCGAACATGACCTCGCCGGCCTCGATACGGCCGGGCCGCGCGACGAGCTGCATGATCGAGAGCGAGGTCACGCTCTTGCCGCAGCCCGACTCGCCGACGAGGCCCATGATCTCGCCCCGATCGACGTAGAAGTTGATGCCGTCGACGGCCCGGACCACGCCGTCGCGGGTGTGGAACGACGTCCGCAGGTCGCGGACCTCGAGCAGCGGCCGCTCGCCCCGCTCGCGCTTCGGTTTGCGCGCCGAGGCCGGAACGAGCTCCTCGACGACGGTCTCGGCCAGGCTCGGCCCGAGGCTGCTCGGAAGCGTCTCGGTCGTCGAGGGGGTGTCGGTCGTGGTCGGGTCGGTCATCGTCCGGCCGTCAGCGGTTCAGGCGCGGGTCGAGCGCATCGCGCAGGCCGTCGCCGAGGAGGTTGAACGCGAGGACGGTCAGCGCCAGGGCGACGCCCGGGAAGATGACGAGATGCGGAGCGGCGAACATCGAGTTCCGGGCCTGGCCGATCATCGAGCCCCACTCGGCCGTGGGCGGCTGGGCGCCCAGGCCCAGGAATGACAGGGCAGCGACGTCGATCACGGCGCCGGCGATGCCGAGCGTGCCCTGGACGATCAGCGGGGTCAGCGCGTTTGGCAGGATCCGCCGGATGAGGATGCCGCCGCCCGACTCGCCGAGCGCGTGCGATGCCGTGACGTAGTCGCGCTCCTTGATCGACAGGACCGACGCTCGCATGATCCGGGCGTAGATCGGAATCGCGACGATCCCGATCGCCAGCTGGGCGTTGATGAGGGTCGTTCCGAGGACGGTGACGATCGCGATCGCCAGGAGCAGGCTCGGGAAGGCCAGGATCACGTCCATCAGCCGCATCAGGATGTTGTCCGTCTTGCCGCCCGCGTAGCCCGATACGGCGCCGATCAGCGTCCCGATGACGATCGCGAAACCGACGGTCAGGAACCCGATCTGGAGCGAGATGCGCGTCCCGTGCACGACGCGGCTGAAGACATCGCGGACGTTCTGATCGATCCCGAAGAAGTGCTCCGGCTGCGCGGCGGGGCAGCCGAGGGCATGGATGCACGGCCCGGCGAGCTTCTTCGCGCCCTCCTCCTGGCCGAGCAGGACCGCCACCGGATCGAACGGCGCGATCTGGTCGGCGAAGATCGCGACGAGGATGAAGAAGAGCAGGATCGTCAGCCCGACGACGGCGTTTCGCTGGCGGAGGATGTTGCCGAGCGTGTCGCGCCAGAGCGAGGTGCGGCCCTCGCCGCCCATCTGTCCGGCGAGGACCTCCGGGATCGGAGGCGCGGTGGCAGCCATCAGCTCAACCGGACCCGCGGGTCGAGGTAGGCATACGAGATGTCGACGATCAGGTTGACGATGACGAAGCCGATCGCGATCACCAGCGTGAATCCCTGGATGACGGCGTAATCGCGCGAACCGATCGCCTCGGTCACCGCCCGGCCGACGCCCGCGAGGTTGAACACCGTCTCGGTCAGGACGGCCCCACCGAACAGGCCACCGAGCTGGAGGCCGATGACGGTCACGACCGGCAGCAGTGCGTTCCGGAAGCCGTGGCGCATCACGACGCTTCGGTCGCGGAGGCCCTTCGCCCGGGCCGTCCGGATGTAGTCGAGGCCGAGCTCATCGAGCAGGCTCGAGCGCGTCATCCGGGCGATGATCGCGAGCGGGATCGTCCCGAGCGCGAGGGCCGGCAGGATCATGTGCCTGAACGTGTCGCCGAGCAGGCCGAGGTTGAACGTCACGATCGCGTTGAACGTGTAGATGTTCGACAGGAAATCGAGGAGCAGTCGGAGCGGACCGCCCAGACCCTCGAGGCCCCAGGCCTCGGCCAACGGCGTCACCGACACGCCGGCCGTCAGGCGGCCCGACGGCGGCAGCGCGAACGGCGTGTCCTTGAACGTCACCGCGAACAGGAACGCCAGCACGAGGCCGAGGACGAAGACCGGCGTCGAGACGCCGAGGTTGGCGAACATCATCGTGGCGACGTCGACGATCGAGTTCCGCCGGTAGGCGGAGATGATGCCGAGGGGAATGCCGACGAGGATCGCGAACAGCAGCGCGTAGAGCGCGAGCTCGACGGTCGCCGGGAGACGTTGCAGCAGGAGGTCCGTGACCGGCAGGCCGAACTTCGACGAGACGCCGAAGTCGCCCTGGATGACCGACCCGACGTACAGGAGGAACTGATTGTCGGTCAGGGTGGCCGGGATCTCACCGATCCGAAGCTCGATGTCCCCCTGGACCCGGAAGAAGCCGGGGATGATCGCCTTGTCGAGGCCATGGGCCGCGCTGTACGCGGCGCACGACCGCTCGTTGGCCCGCTCGCCGAGGGCGGCGACGCACGGGTCGCCCGGGATGATCCGGGCGAGGGCGAAGACGACGAAAACGATCCCGATCAGGACCGGGATGCTGAGCAGGAGCCGCCGGATGAGGAAACGCGTCATCGACTCAGTCGATCCTCAGACGGTCCGGATGGATTGAAGGGGCGTCACCCATTGTGACGCCCCTTCGTTGCGTTCGGCCTGGACTACGGCGCCGGAGGCGGCGGGTTCAGGAACCCTGCGAACAGGAAGGTCCAGTACTCGAACAGGCCCTCCCGTCCCTTGTGGAGCGGATGCTCGGCGTCCCACTGGACGGCGTACGTGGTGACGACGTCGTTCGCGTCGAACGTGCCCCCGTTGTGGAACTTCACACCCTCGCGGAGGGTGCAGGTCCAGAGACTGGAGTCGGCGTTTGCCGTGCACCCGGTCGCGAGGGCCGGCTCGGGATCGGTGCCGCCGATCTTGTACGAGTAGAGCGCCTCGAGGATCTGCTCGCAGACCCGGAGCGACTCACCGTCAGTCTCGTCGGCGCAGTACAGGCCGCCCGGCTCACCGTTCTGGAGCCAGATCAGCGTGTCCCGGTCACCGGCCTTCATCGCGAACAGGGCCTCGTTCCCGAGCGGGGACGAGTGGCCACCGACGACATCGGCCTTGAACACGGTGGCGGAGCCGCCGTGCGCGACCGGGATCATCGGGACGTGGAGCTTGATCGCATCGTTGGCGGTCTTGTAGAGCTCGGCGCGAGCAGCCGGGTCGGCTGTCTTCCCGCCCTCGACGAGCGGTGCCGTGATGTCGTCGAACTTCTTGCCGAACTGATCTGAGGCGCCGACGCCGAAGTGGACGTCGAGGAAGTTCGTGACATCCGGATAGTCGGCTCCCCAGCCGAGCAGGTGAATGCCCGGCAGCTCACCGCGGCTGGCCGTCGTCAGGTACGTGGTCGCGTCCTGGACGTCGATCTCGGCGGTGATGTTGAGGTTGGCCTTGAGCTGCGCCTGGATGTCCTGGGCGACGGTAACGGGCGACGGCAGGTAGCCGCGCACGACGTCGCGCAGGTGGAGCTTCGTGGTGAAGCCATCCGGGAAGCCAGCCTCCGCGAGGAGTGACTTGGCCTTCGCCGGGTCGTATGCATACCACTCGTCGCCGCTGCAGCCGCCGGCGATGTCGCACGGCGTGAAGTGCGAGGCGACTTCGGAGCCGGGCGGATAGAAGTTGTCGACGATCCGCTTCCGGTCGATGCCCTGGGCGATCGCCTGGCGGACCTTCTCGTTGTCGAACGGCTTGAAGGCGTTGTTGAACCCGACGTAGAAGACGTTGAGCGCCGTGCGCGGGTAGAGCTTGAGATCGGGGTTCGCCTCGATCGTCGCGAAGTCGTCCGGGCCGGGGTTGTCGATGCCGTCGGCACCAACGCCACCGGTGAGCTCGATGAGCCGCTGAGCGGCCTCCGGGCTCCAGCGGATGACGGCGTTCGGGGTCATGGGCGGATCGCCCCAGTAGTCGGCGAACGTCTCGAGCGAGATCTCCGAGCCGGACGTCCAGGCCTTGAGCTTGTACGGGCCCGTGCCGTTCGGGTTGCGGAACAGGGCCTCGCCGCCGCCGCCGGTCTCCGCGAGGAAGTCGGCATCCTGGATCGCGAGCGAGGTGAATGCGATCTTCGAGAGGAAGGCCGCGTCAGGTGCGCACAGCGCGAACTCGACGGTCTTGGCGTCGATCGCCTTGATCGAGCCGATCTGGCCCTGGTAGCCCTCGGTTCCGCAGGCGGACGAGCCGTCCTCCGGGTACTGGAGCCCGTCGTACGGTTCAACACTCGCCGGCGGCTGGCTCGCGGCCTGGCTACCAGCGGCGCTGGCGGCAGGGCTCGGCGAAGCCGCGGTGCCACAGGCGGTGAAGATGAGCACAGCTGTCGCGCACAACGCGAGCAGCGGTGACCACCTCGGTGATCGGGACATGCAGTGTCTCCTCCTCCAAACGGCTCCCCCGGGCTCGTCGATCCGATCCGGGCGGAGCGGCCGTTGCCGCGCGTAATCGGCCCGCAGGCCGCAGGTCGCGTGCGCGGAAGCCTAGCACCGCCGAGCACGCGTCGTCACCCATGAACGTACCGCTCAAACGGGCTCGCGAGTTCACGTTCGAGCGGGCCTCCGCACGCGGTCCGCGCGGCCATGAACCGCTATCCTCCGTTCGTGACGACGCTCCGGATCGCCCTCGCCCAGATCGCCCCCCGACTCGGGATGTTCGACGAGAACCTCGCCCTCCATCACGAGCTCCTCCGCGAGGCGCGCGCGAAGGGGGCCGGGCTCGTCGTCTTCCCCGAGCTGGGGCTGACCGGCTACCTGCTCCAGGACCTCGCCTCGGAAGTCGCGATCCGCCTCGACGATCCTCGCCTCGCTTCGCTTGCCGCGGAGACGGAGGACCTGTCGGTCGTGGTCTCGTTCGTCGAGGAGTCCGGCGACCATCGCCTGTTCATCGCGGCGGCGCTGCTCGAGGACGGCCGGATCCGCCACGTCCACCGGAAGCTGTTCCTGCCGACCTACGGCCTGTTCGACGAGCGCCGCTTCTTCGCCGCGGGCGATCTCCTGCGGGCGACGCCGTCGCGGCTGGGGGTCGGGGTGGGGCTCGCGGTCTGCGAGGACTTCTGGCACCTGTCCGTTCCGCAGCTCCTTGCCCTCGACGGCGCCCAGATGCTGATCAACGTCTCGTCGTCGCCCGGCCGCGACCTCGCGGCGACGAACGAGGTCGGGCTCGGGACCGCGACGTCGTGGCGGACGATCATGCGGACCTACGCCCAGCTCACGACCTCGTTCGTCGTCTTCTGCAACCGGGTCGGGATCGACGAGTCGATCTCGTTCTGGGGCGGCTCGGAGGTGATCGCCCCGACCGGCCAGCCGCTCTTCTCGGCGCCGTTCTTCGAGGAGGGCCTCTTCACCGTCGACGTCTCGCTGGCGGACGTCCGACGCGAACGGGTGGCGATTGCCGCTGCTTCGCGACGAGCGGCCCGAGCTCGCCGTGCGGGAGCTGTCGCGGATCGTCGCCGAGCGCGCGGGCCTGCACCCCGACACGACGGCCGACGATGGGGCCGAGCCCGGCCTCGACGTCGCTCCGGGCGACCCGATCGAGCGCCCGATCGGCTTCCAGCCGGGCGTCCGCCGGTGACGGCGATGCCCGACGCGGTGGACACGGGCGGCCTGTTCGAGCTGCCGGCCGAGCTCGCGATCGACACCGATGTCGCCCGCCGCGTCATCGGCCAGTTCATCCGGGGCCAGCTTCGCCAGGCGGGCTTCGACAAGGTCGTCCTGGGCCTGTCGGGCGGGCATCGATTCGGCGCTCGTCGCGTATCTGGTCGCCGAGGCGATCGGCGCCGAGAAGCTGCTGTGCGTGATGATGCCGTACCGGGCGTCGTCGCCTGCGTCCCGGGCCGACGCCGAAGAGGTCGTCCGACGGCTTGGCGCCGCCAGCGAGGTCGTGGACATCAGCCCGATGGTCGACGCGTTCTTCGCAGCCGATCCGGACGCGACGCCGGTCCGTCGCGGCAACTTCATGGCCCGCCAGCGAATGGCGGTCCTGTACGACCGCTCGGTCACGTGGGGCGGGCTCGTGGTCGGGACGGGCAACAAGACCGAGTCGCTGATCGGCTACACGACGCTCTTCGGCGACAGTGCGTGCGCGTTCAACCCGATCGGCGACCTCTACAAGAGCCAGGTCCGCCAGATCGCCGCCGCGATGGGCGTCCCGGAGGAGATCATCACGAAGGCGCCGTCGGCCGACCTCTGGCCGGGCCAGACCGACGAGGCGGAGGCGGGCTTCAGCTACCCGGTCCTCGATCGATTGCTCTTCTGGCGGATCGACAAGCGGCGCTCGATCGACGAGCTGGTCGAACTGGGCTTCGAGCGGGCGCTGGTCGAGCGGGTCGACCGGATGGTCGCGACCTCCGAGTTCAAGCGCCAGGTCCCGCCGATCGCGAAGCTCGGGCCGCGGACGGCGGGCGTCGACTACCTCTACCCGCGACGCCGGCCGGGCTCCGCGCGCGAGTGACGGGCGGGACGTCGGGCGGCCGGCTGTTCGTCGTCGCGACCCCGATCGGGAACCTCGGCGACGTCACGCTGCGCGCTCTCGAGGTCCTCCGGGCGGTCCCGCTCATTGCCGCCGAGGACACCCGGATCACTCGGCGCCTGCTCGAGCGGCACGCGGTGGAGACGCGGACGATCAGCTATCACGCCCGGAGCGGCCCGGGCCGTGCCGCGGAGCTCCTCGACCACCTCCGCCGCGGCGAGGACCTGGCCCTCGTGACCGATGCCGGGACGCCGAGCGTCAGCGACCCCGGAGACGAGCTCGTCGCCGCCTGGGCGGCCGAGGGCGGGATCGTCGTCCCGATCCCGGGCGCGTCGGCGGTGCTGTCGGCCGTCGTCGCGAGCGGGATCGCGGGACCGCGCTGGTCGTTCGAGGGCTTCCTGCCCCGGAGCGGCCGGGAGCGGCGGGAGCGAATCGCCCGGATTGCCGCTGACGAGCGGGGCACCGTCCTGTACGAAGCGCCGAGCCGGGTCGTCGCGACGCTGCGCGACCTCGCGGCCGCGTGCGGCCCGGACCGGCCGGCCGCGATCTGCCGCGAGCTCACGAAGCTCCACGAGGAGGTCGTCCGGGCCCCGCTCGGCGTCCTCGCGCAGCGGGCGGCCGATGGCGAGCTCACGCTCCGGGGCGAGTTTGCGATCGTCGTCGGCGAGCAACCGGGCGGCATGCCGGCCAGCGCAGCGTCTGAGGCTGCCGCCGATGCGGCCCTCGAGGCTGCTCGCGCCGAGGTGGAGAAACTCATCGCCGCGGGCACGTCGCGCGGCGATGCTGCCCGACAAATTGGGGCCGCGACCGGCATCCCTCGCCGCCGGCTCTACGGCGCGCCCGAGGATCGCTAGGATTCAGGCATGACGGCTGCCCACCCGCCGGCTCCCGGCGGCATCCCGATCCTGGGGCCCCTCGGCCCGACAACGCGCATCTTCCTCGTCGCGACCCTGGTGCTCGCGATTGCGGCGATCGTCCTCGACTTCATCCTCCACGCCGACCCGACGATCCTCTTCCTCGCTTCCGCTGCGGCGATCCTCGGCCTGGCCTGGGTCGTCGGCCTGTCGACCGAGCGACTGGGAGCGATCAGCGGGCCGCAGGTCGGCGGCATCCTCAATGCGACGTTCGGCAACATCGCCGAGCTGATCATCGCGTTCTTCGCCCTGCAGGCCGGTCTCATCGAGGTCGTCAAGGCGTCGATCACGGGCTCGATCATCGGCAACCTGCTGCTCGTCCTTGGGGCGAGCGTCCTTCTCGGCGGGCTCAAGAACGGGACGCAGCGGTTCAGCCAGCAGGTCGCGGGCTCGAACGCCGCCCTCCTGGTGCTCGCCGCGATCGGGCTGTTCATCCCGGCGGTGTTCGCGGCCTCGACGGCCATCCCGACGGAGGGCAACCTCGTCCAGGAGTCCGTCCTCGTGGCGCTCCTCCTGATGGCGGGCTACGTCCTGTCGCTCGTCTTCCAGTTCACGAACCCAACCCAGACGCTCGGCGGCCACGGACCGGCGGAGGGCCACGGCGGGCCGGCCTGGACGGGAAGAACGGCGGTCTTCGTGCTGCTCACCGCCGCCGTCCTGCTCGCCGTTCTGTCCGAGATCCTCGTCGGGGCGATCGAACCGTTCATCGCTCGGTTCGGGCTGTCGGAGTTCTTCGTCGGGGTGATCCTCATCCCGACGATCGGCAACCTCGCCGAGCACCTCGTCGCCGTCCAGCTCGCCTTCAAGAACAAGATGGAGTTCGCGATGGCGGTGAGCTTCGGATCGAGCCTCCAGGTCGCGCTGTTCGTCGGCCCCGTCCTCGTGCTGCTCGGGCTCGTCCTCGGCCAGCCGATGGACCTCGTCTTCGAGCCGCTCGAGGTGGCGGCGGTCGGCGTCGCGGTCGGGATCAGTGCGCTCATCGCGTTCGACGGCGAGTCGAACTGGCTCGAAGGCGCACTGCTCATGCTCGTCTACATCATCCTGGCCGTCTCGTTCTTCGTGTTCGTCGGCCCGCGCGTCTGAGCGGGCCGGCAGCGGGGAGGGAGAACCGCCGCCGGCCCGGATTGGAGAGAGTCGTCTCGGTGGCGGGTCAGGCGGCTACCGTCTCCGCCTCCTCCGACTCCGACTCCTCGGCCGTCAACGGCTCGCCGGCGGCCGCCGCGGCCGCCTCCTCGTCGTCGCCGTACGCCGCCGCCTGGCTGGCGAGGGCATTCGCCGCCGACTCGGCCGCGTAGTCCTTCTTCCGCCGTCCCGACAGCATCTCGACGTGGTTGGCGACGATCTCCGTCTTCCAGTGGCGGACGCCGCGGTCGTCGTCCCAGCTGCGGGTCTGGAGCCGGCCCTCGATCGCGACCTGCTGGCCCTTGCCGAGGAATTCGCCGCACGTCTGGGCGAGCCGATCCCACGTGACGATGTTGTGGTACTCGGCCTTTTCCTTGCCCTGGCCGATGTACTCGTTGGTGGCGATGCTGAACTGCGTCACGGTCTTGCCGCTCGACAGGCTTCGCATCTCCGGGTCGCGGGTGAGGCGACCAGTCAGAAGCACCTTGTTCACGGTGCGCGTTCTCCTTCTCGGCCGGCCGACGGGGAATCGGGCCGACCCTGCGTGGTCCGGCGGGATCAACGCGGCGGGGCTGGGGCGGTATGCGGCGGGCAGGACGAAGGGTTGCCGGCCCCGGCGGCGGGCAGTCCGGGCGGGTCGGCGGACCTCGGTGGTCTGCTATCCGTCGGTACGGCGGTCGGCGAGGCCGGCTGGAGCCTGGCGGGCACCGCAGACGCTAGCAGGGGGCTCTGCACCGGCGGCTCACCGGACGCTTCACCGTGGATTTGCAGCGCGCGTTGGACTCCTCGCTGGTCCGGCTGGCGGACCAAGGAGCGGGCGATACGTTTGAAATCGCGGCTCAGCCGCTCTTCCTACGCTAGTTGGTCCCGCTGGCGGACCAAGGAGCGGGCGACCCGCCGAAAAGGCCGCGCGTTGGAGCCTCCTCCGCCCGTTGGTCCGGCTGGCGGACCAGGCGACTGCCGCGCCGCGTGCCTGCGCCGGACAGCCGGACAAACGATTGAGCCGCGTCCCAGAAAACGGGACGCGGCTCAATGAGTGCGACTGAGCCCGGCGGACGGTAGGAGGCTCGAGCGACTCCTCACCAGACCCACAGATATATGCCAGACGATCCCCGGCGGGCTAGGGCATTGTGCGGCCTGTGTGGGCCTCCGAGCAACTAGGGAAGATGCCGTAATTTGCATCGGGCGAACGGTACTTCCGGCGGGTTCGCGAGGTACATTCCGGAAGGGCCGAGTGGAAGGGGTCGGCGGCTAGGCTTAACGGGTGATGCGTCTGCTCGGGGGCCTGGGCCTCGTTGCCCCGGTCGTACTTCTTGCCGTGCTTATCGGCATGCCAGGCGCCATCGATTCGTGGGTCGACGAGGGGGCTCGATCGATCGTCGCGGCGGTGGCCGCCGGCGCGATCGGCGTGTCGCTGACCGCGATCGTCGTGTTCCTCTACGTGCGCATCCGATTCTGGCGAATCATCCGCGCCTCGGAGCGGCTTGCTGCGGGCGAGCTCGGAGTCACCGTCCGCGCTCCGGCGAAGGGTCATGGCCTCGAAGGCCGACTGGCGCGAGCCGTGAACGCGATCTCCGCCGCGCTGGCCGAGACGACCGACGCCGCCACGATGGACAAGCTGACCGGCGTCGCCAACAGGCGCGCCCTGCTCGTCGACCTGTTCAACGAAGTCGAACGCGCGAACCGCTACGAGCGACCGTTGTCGGTCGCCTTCGTCGACATCGACCACTTCAAGGCGGTCAACGACACCTACGGTCACGCGACGGGCGACATCGTGCTGCGCGGCGTCGCGCAGGTGATCCAGGCGAACCTCCGGGCGACGGACACGGTCGGTCGCTACGGCGGCGAGGAATTCATGCTGATCCTCACCGAAACCGATGTCGAAGAGGGTGCCGTCCTGACCGAGAAGCTCCGGACGATCGTCGCCCGCGAGCGCTTCGCCGTCGACGGCAACCCCGAGCTGTCCGTCACGATCTCGATCGGGATCGCCGGTGGCGCCGGATCGCGCCTGACGAGTGACACCCTCGTGCGCGACGCCGACGCGGCGATGTACTCGGCGAAGTCGCTCGGGCGCAACCAGACATACATCTTCGCCGAGCCAGACGAGGACGCCCGCATCCCCCGCGCCCCGATCTCCGCCGCGGGCCGAGCTCGCGCCGTCGAGATCGGCCTGGCGGCCCGGGACGCGGCAACGGCCAGCCTGACGGCCGTGATCTCGCCCCTGCCGCACTACAGCGGCCAGCCGTCGGCCCTCATTGCCTCGATCGTCGTGGCCATGGCCAAGAACCTCGCCCTGCCGCCCGCCGAGGTCGACCGGATCCGCGTCGCCGCCCTGCTCCACGACGTCGGCAAGGTCGCCGTCCCGCAGGAGATCCTCGACAAGCCGACGTCGCTCACGTCGGCCGAATGGCGGTCGGTCGTCCAGCACCCGCGGATCGGCCAGGTCATCCTCGAGCAGGCGGCGGCGCTCAAGGAGGCGGTGCCGATCATCCTCCACCACCATGAGCGCTACTCGGGCCACGGCTATCCGTTCGGGCTGCGGGGGAGCGACATCCCGCTCGGTGCCCGGATCGTGGCGATCGCCGACGCCTATGACGCCATGACCCACGACCGGCCATACAAGCGGGCGATGAGCCACGAGAACGCGATCATCGAGCTCCGCCGCCACGCCGGCACCCAGTTCGACCCCGAGCTCGTCACCCTCTTCTGCGACCTGTTCGCGAAGCACGCCCCGGCGCCCGACCCCGTGGTCGCGTCGATGATCGGGCTCGACGCCGCGACGATGGAGCTCATCGCGGAGAGGAAGCCGCGCCGGCGCCGCGCCAAGGACGCTTCCACGGCCCAGATCCCGCTGGCCGCCGACGACGACTCCGCGAGCGGATTCGCCGCCAGCTGAGACCGGCGCGGCCGCGAAGCGAACGCCAGCGCCGCGCGGCTGGGTGCCAGACGCGGTTCGGGTCGCAGTTCGCCAAAGTTGCGCCCGGTGATCATTAGCCGAGAAATCGCAGGGCTCCCACGCCCCGAGTGACCCGATAGGGCCCATCGTCAGCCGTTGCCAGTCTACTCGGTCGACCGAGTCCGATTGGCCGCACCGGCCTCGGCTAACGTTCTCCCCAGGTACATTTGGCCAAGTTGGATGGCCCAAGAGGTGCGCCTGGACTCGTCGCCCAGGGCCTCCGCGCTGCTATACTCCGCCCGTCCTCGACAGCCCGCGGGAGACGCCCGCATCCAGGAGGTCGGCCGTTGCTCGAGGAAGGCGCGTCGTTCGTCCCGTGAGACGAGCCCGAGTCTTCGATCAGCCCCGGCGCCGAACCGTCGGCGCGATACGGGAGAGTTGTATCCAAGTCCCAGCCCATCGGGCCAGGGGCTTTTTCTTTTCCAGGATTCCCGCCACACGGGGATAACGGCAAAGCACGACGAGAGGCCAGTCAATCGTTCCCGGCCTGCAGGAACCATCGACAAATTCGGGCCCCATCTTGTCGATTCCTCCCGTCCGGTGGGAATCTGGGACGGATTCCAGTCGTCGGGTGTCGCATATACCCGTCACATGGGAATCGCCGCCGTCGGGCCGCCCCGCGGAGTGGCCGAGTAATGCCCGCAACAGTCATTGTCGGGCTTCAATGGGGCGATGAGGGCAAGGGCAAGACCACCGACTTCCTCGCCGAGCAGGTCGCGATGGTCGTCCGCTACCAGGGCGGCGACAACGCCGGCCACACCGTCGTCAGCGGCGACGAGGTCTTCAAGCTCCATCTCGTCCCGTCGGGCGTCCTGTACCCCCACATCACGTCGGTCATCGGCAGCGGGGTCGTCGTCAATCCGGCCACGCTCATCAGCGAGCTCGACATGCTCACGGCCCGGGGGATCGACACGAGCCGGGTCCGGGTCAGCACGGCGGCCCACGTGATCATGCCGTACCACGTGGCCCTCGATCGGGCGATGGAGACCCGACTTGGCGATGGCAAGGTCGGCACGACCGGGCGGGGGATCGGGCCCGCGTACAGCGATCGGGCATGGCGGGTCGGACTCCGCATGGAGGACCTCCTCGACGGCTCGCTAGTGCGGAACGAAGCTCGCGAAGATCCTGCCCGACAAGAACCTCCTGCTCGCGACACACGACGGCAGCCAGACGTTCGGGGCAGACGAGCTCGTCGCCCAGGCCGTCGCGTGGGGCGAGCGCCTCCGGCCGCACATCGCCGACGCGACGTGGCTAGTCCAGGACGCCCTCCGGCGTGGAGATCACGTCCTGCTCGAAGGCGCGCAGGGGACGCTCCTCGATCTCGACCACGGCAGCTATCCGTTCGTCACGTCGTCGAACCCGGTCGCGGGCGGGGCCTGCACCGGCGGCGGGATCGGCCCGCTCCAGGTCGACGAGGTGATCGGGGTGATGAAGGCCTACTCGACACGAGTCGGCTCGGGGCCTTATCCGACTGAGCTGACGGACGCGATCGGGGCGGGGATCGCGGCACGCGGCAACGAGGTCGGTACGACCACCGGCCGGCCGCGCCGGGTCGGCTGGTTCGATGCCGTCCCGCTGCGCTACGCCGTCGCGGTCAACTCGGTCAGCTCGATCATGCTCAACAAGCTCGACATCCTGTCCGGCATCGACCCGATCCGGCTGTGCGTCGCCTACGAGGTCGCCGGACGAAGGGTCGAGGCCTGGCCGTCGTCCGCGACGGTGCTCGACGGCGCCACCCCGATCTACGAGGACTTCGACGGCTGGTCGGAGCCGATCCATGCGGTCCGATCCCTCGGCGACCTGCCCGAGAACGCCCGGCGCTACCTGTCGGCCCTCGAGGAGCACGCCGGCGTGCCGATCGTCCTCGTATCCGTCGGGCCGGAGCGGACCCAGACGATCGAGCGCGCCTGGCGGCCGATGCGCAACCGACCGGCTCCGCCAAAGGCTGCCGCCGAGGTCGCTCGATGAGCCGGCCGGTGATGCCGACGCGGATCCTCATCGTCGGCGGCGGCGGACGCGAGCACGCGCTGGCCTGGAAGCTCGCCGCGGAGCCCGGCGTCAACGAGATCGTGGTCGCGCCCGGCTCGGACGCGATCGGCGACGAGCCCCGGGTCCGGGTCGCCGGCGAGGCGGCAGCCCTGGACGCCGACGCCCTCGTCGCCGTCGCCCGCAACCGGTCCGTCGAGCTCGCGGTGATCGGCCCCGAGGCGCCCCTCGCCGCCGGCGTCGCCGACGCGTTGCGTGAAGCCGGCATCGCCACGTTCGGGCCGTCCGCGGCGGCCGCCCAGATCGAGTCGTCGAAGGCGTTCTGCCACGAGGTCGCAGCGGCCGCGGGCGTCGCGATGGCCCGTGCCGAGTCATTCGTCGATCCGGACTCCGCCTCCGACTATGCCCGCCAGGAGGCCGCGCGCGGCAACGGCGTCGTGATCAAGGCCGACGGTCTCGCGTCCGGGAAGGGCGTGGTCGTCGCCGAGACTGCCGAGGAAGCCGTCGCGGCGATCGAGGCCCTGACGCGGTCCGGCGTCGAGCGCATCGTGGTCGAGGAGCGTCTGCGCGGACCGGAGGCGAGCGTCATCGCGATCTGCGATGGCGAGCGGGCCGTGGCGCTGCCGGCGGCTCGCGACCACAAGCGGCTGCTCGACAACGACGCGGGACCGAATACCGGCGGGATGGGCGCCTTCTCGCCACTCCCAGATCTCGCGGACGACGAGGTCGAGGAGATCGTCCGGACCGTCCACGAGCCGCTGCTGGCTGAACTGGCCCGGCGCGGAATGCCGTTCCGGGGCTTCCTGTACGCCGGCCTGATGCTCACGGAGGGCGGGCCGATGCTGCTCGAGTGCAACGCCCGGCTCGGCGACCCGGAGGCGCAGGTGATCCTGCCGCGGCTGGCGGGTCCGCTCGGGCCGTTGCTGCTCGCGGCGGCCCGTGGCCGGCTCGAGACCTCCGGGGGCGGGGCGGCGGTCCTTCCGGGTGCGACCGTGGGGATCGTCCTGGCCGTGGGGAGCTATCCCGATGCCCCGGGCAGCGGCGATTCGATCGACGGCCTCGACGCGGCCCGTGCGATCGGGGCGCTCGTCTTCCACGCCGGGACCCGGCGCGAGGCCGGTGAGTTCGTGACGAATGGCGGCCGGGTCCTGACGGTCGTCGGGCGAGGACGCGACCAGGCAACGGCGCGTGCCATCGCGGAGGAAGCCGCTGACGCGATCTCGTGGCCCGGGATGCAACGCCGTCACGACATCGGCGCCGAGCGGGTCGCGGCCGTCGTCGCGGGAGCCGGCCGATGATCCGGCGCTACACCCTGGCCGAGATGGGTGCGCTCTGGACCGATCGGGCCCGCTTCGAGCAAATGCTGCGCGTCGAGCTCGCCGTCGCCCGCGCCCAGAGCGCTCGGGGCCAGGTCCCGCCCGAGGCGCTCGCCGCCCTCGAGGAGCGAGCCAGCGTCGACCCCGAGCGGATCGCCGAGATCGAGAAGACGACCGACCACGACGTGATCGCCTTCGTGTCCCAGGTCGCCGAGTCGGTCGGCCCGGAAGGGCGCTATCTCCATCTCGGGCTCACGAGCAGCGACGTCGTCGATACCGGTCTCGCGCTCCAGCTTCGTGCCGCCGGGGAGCTGCTCCTGCGCGACTGCGACCGGCTGCTGGCGGCGCTCATCGCCCGGGCCCGGGCCGAGGCGGAGACGCTGATGATGGGCCGGACCCATTCGGTCCACGCGGAACCGATCACCCTCGGCCTCAAGCTCGCCGGCTGGGCGTTCGAGCTCGACCGCGGGCGGCGTCGCCTGGCGGTCGCCGTCGACGAGATCGGGACGGGCAAGATCTCCGGGCCGGTCGGGACGTACAGCCACCTCGGGCCGGACATCGAGGCGGAGGTCCTCGCGGAGCTGGGACTTCACGCCGACCCGGCGAGCACCCAGATCGTCCAGCGCGACCGCCACGCGGCGCTGCTCACGGCGATCGCCATCGTCGGCGGCAGCCTCGAGCGGTTCGCGACCGAGATCCGCAACCTCCAGCACACCGAGATCGGCGAGCTCCAGGAGCCGTTCAAGGTCGGCCAGAAGGGCTCGTCGGCGATGCCCCACAAGCGCAACCCGATCCTGTCCGAGCGGATCGCCGGCCTCGCGCGGCTCCTCAGGGGCTACGCCCACACGGCGCTCGAGGACCAGCCGCTCTGGCACGAGCGCGACATCAGCCACTCGTCAGCGGAGCGGGTGATCCTGCCGGACGCGACGATCCTGCTCGACTACATGCTCGTCCGGATGACGGGCCTCATCGAGGGTCTCGTCGTCCGCAGCGAGCGGATGCGCGAGAACATCGAGCGCGGCCTCGGGCTCCACGCGAGCAGCCGGGTCCTCGTCGCGCTCGTCGAGCGCGCCGGCCTGTCGCGCGAGGATGCCTACGCGGTCGTCCAGCGCGCGGCGCTCCGAGCCGCCGACGAGCGGCGCCCGCTGCGCGAGCTCCTCGCGACGGACCCGACCGTCGCGAAGAAGCTCCGGCTGGCCGAGCTCGACGCCTGTTTCGACGATTCGGCGTTCCTTCGCCACGTACCCACGGTCATCGCACGACTCGACAGCCTGGAGGCCGAGATCCATGCCGCTCGTTAGCCCGCCCGCCGACTCATTCCTGCGATCCGGCAAGGTTCGCGACCTCTACGCGGTCGGGACCGATCGTTTGCTGCTCGTCGCCTCGGACCGGCTGTCGGCCTTCGACGTCGTCCTGCCGACGGAGATCCCCGACAAGGGCCGTATGCTGACCGGGCTTTCGCGGTTCTGGTTCTCTCGCACAGAGGGAATCGTCGCGAACCATCTCGTCGGCACCGCGCCGGATGACCTGCCACCGGAGCTCGTCTCCGGTCCCGACGTCGCCACGGAACTGCGCGGACGGATGATGCTCTGCCGCCGCGTCGACGTCCTCCCGATCGAGGTGATCGTCCGCGGCTACCTCGCGGGCTCCGGCTGGAAGGACTACCAGCGGACCGGCGCGGTGTGCGGCATCCAGCTGCCGGAGGGGCTGCGCGAGAGCGAGCGGCTGCCGGAGCCGCTCTTCACCCCGTCGACCAAGGCCGAGCAGGGCGCCCACGACGAGAACATCGGGCTCGACGAGGCGGCGCGGCTGATCGGGCCTGAGCTCGCGGAGCGCGTGCGGGACATCGCCCTCGCGCTGTATCGCTTCGGCTCGTCCGTGGCGGAACCGGCGGGAATCATCCTGGCCGACACGAAGTTCGAGTTCGGGGTGGACCCGAAGACCGGTGAGCTGCTCCTCATCGACGAGGTCCTGACGCCCGATTCGTCGCGGTTCTGGGACGCGGCGACGTACGAGCCGGGCCGGCCCGCCGCCAGCTTCGACAAGCAGTTCGTCCGCGACTGGCTCGAGGGCCAGCCGTGGGACAAGACGGCGCCCGGCCCGGAGCTCCCTGCCGACATCGTCGAGGGCACGCGGGCCCGGTACGTCGAGGCGTTCGAGCGGATCACCGGCGCGAGCTTCGATCGCTACCTCGAGGAGGACACGATCGCCCGATGAGCACGGACTTCCGGTTCGCCGTCAACGTCACCCCGAAGGCGGGCATCCTCGATCCCCAGGGGCGGGCCGTCGAGAGCAGCCTCGGCCATCTCGGGATCGAGGGCGTGTCCGCCGTGCGCGTCGGCCGGCGGGTCGAGCTGACGGTCGCGGCCGACGACGAAGCGGCGGCCCGGGCGACCGTCGAGCGGCTTGCCGCGGAGCTCCTGTCGAACCCGCTCATCGAGTCGTATGTCGTCGAGGAGATCGGGGCGGCGTCGTCGACGGTCGGGGCGCCGGCATGACGGTCAGGATCGGGGTCGTGCTGTTCCCGGGCTCGAATCGCGACATCGACGCCGTCAACGCGCTCGAGGTCGCCGGCGCCGAACCGGTCATGCTCTGGCACGAGTCGGCGTCCCTCGACGGCGTCGCGGGGGTCATCCTGCCCGGTGGCTTCGCGTACGGCGACTACCTGCGGGCCGGGGTCATCGCCCGGTTCAGCCCGGTGATGCGATCGGTGGCCTCGTTCGCCGCGGATGGCGGGCTGGTCCTCGGGATCTGCAACGGCTTCCAGGTCCTGACCGAGGCCCACCTCCTGCCGGGAGCCCTCCTCCGCAACCGCGGCCTGCGCTTCGTCTCGCGAGAGGTTTCGATCGTCCCGGAGCGGCTCGACACGCCGTTCACCCGGGCGATCGACGAGCGCCGGCCGCTGCGGATGCCGGTCGCCCACGGCGAAGGCTGCTTCTACGCCGACGACGCCACGCTCGACGAGCTGCAGCGTGACGGCCAGGTGCTGTTCAGCTACGCCCGCGCCGACGGGTCGACGGCCGACGAGGCGGGCGATGCGGCCAATCCGAACGGATCCATGCGGGCGATCGCCGGGGTGATGAACGCGGCCGGCAACGTCGCGGGGTTGATGCCCCATCCCGAGACCGCGGTCGAGACGGTCCTGGGCTCGGCCGATGGACTCGGGATCATTCGCTCGTTCGTCGACAGCGCGGCCGAGCGATCGGTCGCCGGCGAGCCGATCGTGGTCGGCGCCCGATGACGCTGGCGGATCCAGAGGTGGCCGACCGCGTGGCCGAACCAACCGAAGAGCCGCTCCACCGCCGCCTCGGACTCACCGACGAGGAGCTCGGCGCCGTGCGCGACCGGCTCGGTGGCCGGGAGCCGAACGACCTCGAGCTCGCCATGTTCAGCGTGATGTGGAGCGAGCACTGCTCGTACAAGAGCTCCCGGCCACTCCTGCGGACGCTGCCGACGGCCGGCGCGGGCGTCGTCGCGGGGCCGGGCGAGAACGCCGGGGTGATCTCGATCGGCGGCGGGCTCGCGGTCGCGTTCAAGATCGAGTCCCACAACCACCCGAGCGCGGTCGAGCCGTACCAGGGCGCCGCGACGGGCGTCGGGGGCATCCTCCGCGACATCTTCACGATGGGCGCCCGGCCGATCGCCGTCCTCGACGCCCTCCGCTTCGGCGACCCGGCGTCGGCCCGGACGCGGCACCTCGTCGACGGCGTCGTCCGCGGCGTCGGCGGCTACGGCAACTGCGTCGGCGTGCCGACGGTCGGCGGCGAGCTCGTCTTCGACCCGAGCTACGAGGGCAATCCGCTCGTCAATGTCATGGCGATCGGCCTGCTGGAGGAGCGGCTGCTCACCCGTGCAGCGGCGCCGGGCCCGGGCAACCTCGTCGTGCTCTTCGGTTCGACGACGGGCCGCGACGGGATCGGTGGGGCGAGCGTCCTCGCCAGCGCCACGTTCGGCGACGCGGAGACGTCCAAGCGCCCCAGCGTCCAGGTAGGGGACCCGTTTGCGGAGAAGCTGCTCATCGAGGCCTCCCTCGAGCTGATCGAACGGGGTCTCGTCGAGGGGCTGCAGGACCTCGGCGCTGCCGGGATCACCTGCGCCACGTCCGAGACCGCCGATCGGGCGGGGACGGGGATGCGGATCGAGCTTGGCTCGATCCCGCGCCGCGAGCCTGGCATGGAGCCGTTCGAGGTGATGATCTCGGAGTCCCAGGAGCGGATGCTGGCGATCGTCCGACCCGACCGCTGGGAGGCCGTTCGCGCCGTCTGCGAGCGCTGGGGCCTGCCCGTCGCGGTGATCGGGAAGGTCACGGACGACGGGGACATCGTCATCCTCGACGGCGATCGGGAGCTCGCTCGCGTGCCCGCGACCGCCCTCACGAGCGACGCGATCGTCCACGAGCGGATTGCCGCGCCGCCGCCCCGCAGCCGGCTCGCCCCGGCGCCGGGTATCCCGACGAACGAGTCAGGCCTGCTTCCGGAGCGCGGCATGGACCCCGGCGCCGTGCTCCTCGCGCTCCTCGGATCGGCGAACCTGTCGGCTCGCCGGCCGGTCTTCGAGCAGTACGACTCGACAGTCCAGGCGAACACCGTCGCGGGACCGGGCCAGGGTGCTGCCGTGCTCCGGATCAAGGGCACCTCGAAGGCTCTCGTCGCCACGACAGACGGCAACCAGGCCGTCGGGACAGGTGGATCCGTGGCTCGGGGCCGCGCTGAGCGTCGCCGAGGCGACCCGCAACGTGTCGATCACGGGCGCGCGGCCGCTCGGCGTGACGAACTGCCTCAACTACGGCGACCCGACCCGGCCGGAAGCGTTCTGGCAGTTGTCGGAAGCCGTCCGGGGACTCGGCGACGCGTGCCGGGCGCTCGGCCTGCCCGTCACCGGCGGCAACGTCTCGCTCTACAACGAGTCGCCCGGCGGCTCGATCGCCCCGACCCCGGAGATCGGCGTGGTCGGGTTGCTCGAGAACATCGATCACCTGGTCCGACCGGCGTTCCGTGCCGGCGGCGACGTGATCGTCCTCGTCGGCGAGGCGACGCCCGGTCTCGAGGGGAGCGAGTACGCCCGACTGGCGGGTGTCGCCGCGGAGGACGGCCCACCGAACCTCGACCTCGGACTCGAAGCCGCGGTCCAGGCATTCGTTCGAGAGGCGGCGGACCGCGGTCTCGTCGCCTCCGCCCAGGACGTCTCGGGCGGCGGGCTGGCCGTGGCACTCGCCGAATGCGCGATGTGGGGCGACGGCGACCGCGGCATCGGGGCCCGCCTGCGCCTCGGCGTCGCGAACTCGCCGGCCGTGGACCTGTTCGGCGAGAGTCCGTCACGCATCCTCGTCTCCGCCCCGCCGCGCTACGTCGCGGCACTGTTGCTGCTCGCCCGGCAGCATGGCCTCGTCGCGGAAGAGCTCGGGTCCGTCGGCGGCGAGCGCCTCGTCGTCGAGCTCGCCGGGGCCGGTGCGACGGGCGCCGCGGAGGAGCGGGGGAGCCGGGTGGCCGATGCGCTCGACGTCGCCGTCGCCGATCTCCGCCACGCCTGGGAAACCGGGCTGTCGCGGGCACTCGGCTGGGACGGTCACTGAGATGTGTGGCGTCTTCGGGGCGGTGATGCCACCTGGCACGGGCGCCGAGGCCGCGGCCGTCGCCGCCCTCGGCCTCTTCGCGCTCCAGCACCGCGGCCAGGAGTCGGCCGGCGTCGCGGTCAGCGACGGCGAGCAGCTGATGCTCTACAAGGACCTCGGGATGATCAGCTCGGTCCTCGACGAGCGGCGGATCCCATCGCTCCGCGGCGACCTGGCGATCGCCCACTGCCGCTACTCGACGACCGGCTCGACAGTCTGGGAGAACGCCCAGCCGACGTTCCGGCTCGGCCCGCGCCGGGCGATCGCCGTCGGCCACAACGGCAACCTCGTGAACACGCGCGACCTGCTGGCGTCGCTGAGCGGCGGTCGTGGACGCCTCCCGGCATCGACCGACACGGAGCTGCTGACCGCGCTCCTCGCGGATGAGCCGGCCGCCGACACTGTCGATGCGCTCGTCCGCGTTCTGCCGCGCGTGCGGGGGGCATTCAGCCTCGTCGTCCTCGACGAGCGCCGCGTGATCGGCGTCCGGGATCCGTTCGGGTTCCGGCCGCTCGTCCTGGGACGGCTGCCGTCGGACGGTGGCGATGCCTCGAACGTCCCGAACGGCGGCCTGTGGGGCGACGACGACGGCAAGGCGGGCTGGTGCCTGTCGTCCGAAACGGCCGGGCTCGACATCGTCGGCGCCGAGTACGTCCGCGACGTGGAGCCGGGCGAGATCGTCATCCTCGAGTCGGGGCAGAGCCCGCGATCCGTCCGATACGCGGCGGCCAGTCCCGCGCTCTGCGTGTTCGAGCTCATCTACTTCGCCCGGCCGGACTCGTACATGGAGGGCCGCAACCTCTACGAAGTCCGGCGCCGGATGGGGATGCAGCTCGCGGCCGAACATCCCGCGGAGGCCGACCTCGTGATGCCGGTGCCGGACACGGGCGCTCCGGCCGCCGCAGGCTATGCCGAGGCGTCGGGCATCCCGTATCGCGAGGGCCTCGTCCGCAATCGGTACAGCGGGCGGACGTTCATCCAGCCCTCCCAGACGATGCGCCAGCGGGGCGTGACGATCAAGCTCAACCCGCTGCGCGAGGTCGTCCGCGGCAAGCGGTTGACGGTCGTCGACGACTCGATCGTGCGGGGCACCACGACGAAGCAGATCGTCTCGATCCTGCGGCGGGCCGGCGCCGAGGAGGTCCACGTCCGGATCAGCGCGCCCCCGATCTACCACCCCTGCTTCTACGGCATCGACACCCAGGTCGAGACCGAGCTGATCGCGGCGACCCACTCCGAGGAGGAGATCCGCGAGTTCATCGGTGCGGATTCGCTCGGCTACCTGTCGATCCGCGGCGTCCTCGCCGCCCTCGAGCTGCCGTACGAGCGGTTCTGCTTCGCCTGTTTCGACGGCCGCTACCCGGATCCGGTCCCGTACGACGCGGCATCGCGGAAGTTCATCCTGGAAGAGCCACTCCCCGTCCATGGCTGATTCGCGGCGGACCGCGTACGTCGCGGCCGGCGTTGACGTTGACGCGGGCGATCGAGCCGTGGAGCTGATGCGGGCCGCCGTCGAAAGCACCCGGCGGCCGGAGATGCTCGGCGGCCTCGGCGGGTTCGGCGGTTCGATCACGATCCCGGCGGGGTACCGGGAGCCCGTGCTCGTCGCCTCGACCGACGGGGTCGGGACCAAGACCGCGATCGCGGCCGCGCTCGGTCGCTACGACACGATCGGGATCGACCTCGTCGCGATGTGCGCCGACGACGTCGTCTGCAGCGGCGCCGAGCCGCTGTTCTTCCTCGACTACGTGGCCGTCGGCCGGCTCGACCCGCCGCAGGCGGCGGAGCTCGTCGGCGGGGTTGCCGCCGGCTGTCGCGAGGCGGGCTGTGCGCTCATCGGTGGGGAAACGGCGGAGCACCCGGGGCTCATGGACCCGACATCGTTCGATCTCGCCGGCTGCTGCGTCGGCGTCGTCGAACGCGAGCGGCTCATCGATGGCAGCACCGCCGAAGCCGGTGACGCGATCGTCGGGGTGGCCTCGAGCGGGCTCCACGCCAACGGCTTCTCCCTCGTCAGGAGCCTCCTGGCCCAGTGGGACCTCGACCTCGCTCGGCCGTACCAGGAGCAGCTGCTCCTGACGCTCGGATCGGAGGCTGCCGCCGCGACGATCGCCGCCGAGCCCGAACACGGCCTGGCGACGCTCGGCGAGGTGCTCCTCGCGCCGACGAAGATCTATGTCCGGCCCATTCTCGCGCTCCGCGACGCACTCACGGCCCTCGGGACCGACATCCGGGGCCTCGCCCACATCACCGGCGGTGGCCTCCCGGGAAACGTGCCGCGGGCGCTCCCGGCCGGGCTCGGCGCGCGGCTCGAGCCGGGACGCTGGCGGATGCCGTCGGTCATGCGCCTGCTCGGCGCGCTCGGCGGGCTCGACGACGCGGAGCTGCGGGCGACGTTCAACGGCGGGATCGGGATGGTCGTCGTCGTCGCCCCCGGACGCCGTCGACGCGACGATCTCCAGCATCGAGGCGAGTGGGGGGCGGGCATCGGTCATCGGCGAGGTCGTGCCGGTGGACCGGCTCGACGGGGCGCGGTACGGCGAGGCCTCGGCGGCGTGAGCGGCCGGATCGCGGTGGCGGTGTCCGGGGCCGGGTCAAATCTGCGGGCACTGCACGCGGCCGCGGTGCGCGGCGAGCTCGGCGGGGAGATCGTGCTCGTCGTGGCCGATCGACCGTGCCCCGCGATCGACTGGGCAGGTGAGCACGGGATCAAGACCGAAGTTGTAGACGGCGGCGAGGACGCTGGACTCGCCGCAGTCCTCGAGAGGCCCGACCGGACGTCGTGGTGCTCGCTGGATACATGCGGATGATCGGCCCACAGGTGCTGGCGGCGTATCCAGACCGAATCCTGAACACGCATCCGAGCCTCCTGCCCGCATTTCCGGGAGCCCACGCCGTCCGTGACGCTCTGGCGGCCGGTGTCAAGGTGACAGGCGCGACAGTCCACCTCGTCGACGAGACGCTCGACGGCGGCCCGATCGTCGCCCAGGAGGCCGTCCCGATCCTGCCCGGCGACGACGAGTCGACACTTCACGACCGGATTCGGGCAGTCGAGCACCGGCTCCTGCCGCGTTCGGTCGCGCTCCTGCTTGGCGGCGCGCTCTCGGTCGGACCGGACGGGCGCCGTGTCATGCTCGATCTCGGCCGGGCGGATCATGCAGTCCCCGTCCCGCGCCGGGCCCTCCTGTCGGTCTCGGACAAGACCGGACTCGTCGAACTTGGACGGGGCCTGGTCGATGCCCGATTTCGAGCTCGTCTCGACCGGCGGCACGGCCCGCGCGCTGCGCGACGCCGGCCTGCCCGTCACCGACGTCGCCGCGGTGACCGGCTTCCCGGAGATGCTCGACGGGCGGATCAAGACGCTTCATCCGCGCGTTCACGGCGGCATCCTGGCCGACCGACGTCTCGCGGATCACCGCCAGCAGCTCCTCGAAGCCGCGATCGCCCCGTTCGAGCTCGTGGTCGTCAATCTCTACCCGTTCGCCGCGGCCGCCGAACGACCAGGTATCTCGTTCGACGAGCTCGTCGAGGAGATCGACATCGGCGGCCCGTCGATGGTCCGGGCGGCGGCGAAGAACCACGCGTCGGTCGCGATCGTCACCTCGCCCGACCGCTACGCCGCGATTCTCTCGGCCATCGCGGAGCAGGGGAGCATCCCGGCCGGGCTCCGCGCCGCCCTCGCCGTCGAGGCGTTTCGCCACACGGCCGCCTACGACGCCCGGATCGCCGCCGAGCTGCCCGGTCGGATGGCGGAGGCGGGACTCGAGCTCCCGGACGAACCGGGCCTTCCCGGCGCCGACGATCCCTACCCGCCGAGCGTCACGATCGCCCTCGAGAAGGTCGAGACGCTGCGCTACGGCGAAAACCCGCACCAGGTGGCCGCCCGCTATCGCCGGCCCGGGACCGGCGCCGGCGATGGGCCGTTCGCGACGGGCGCCGCGCCGCTCCAGGGCAAGCAGCTCTCGTACAACAACGTCCTCGACGCATCGGCCGCGGCGGCCATCGCCCGGACCCTCGAGGACGCCGGCTGCGTCATCGTCAAGCACACCAACCCGTGCGGCGCGGCGGAGCGCGACACGCTCGTCGACGCGTGGGCGGCGGCGCTCGCTGGCGATCCCGTGTCGGCGTTCGGTGGCGTCGTCGCGCGTGAACCGGGAGGTCGATCGGGAGACCGCCGAGGGCCTCGTCGGCATCTTCCTCGAGCTCGTCGTCGCTCCGGGGTTCACCGCCGAAGCGCTGGAGACGCTGGCCACGAAACCGAACCTGCGCCTGATCGTCGACGAGTCGCTGGCGGCGGCGACGACCGCGACGCAAATGGCCGCGGCCCCGGACCCGCTCGGGTCGATCCGGACGGCCGGCGGCGCCGTCCTCGTGACCGCCCCGGACACGGCACCTGACGACCCGGATGCCTGGCAGGTCTGCACGACCCGTCACCCGACCGACGCGGAGTGGCGCGACCTGCGGCTCGCCTGGCGCCTCGTCCGCGCCGTCACCTCGAACGCGATCATCCTCGTCCGGGACCGCGCCCTCGTCGGGCTGGGCTCCGGTCAGACGAGCCGGGTCGACGCCGCGCGCCAGGCGGTCGACAAGGCCCTCGCGATCAGCGGCGAGGCCGTCGCTCCGGGGCGCCTCGTGCGCATCGGACGCCTTCTACCCGTTCCCCGACGGCGTCGACGTCTGCCTCGGAGCGGGAGTCACGGCGTTCGTCCAGCCGGGCGGCTCGATGCGAGACGCGGAGGTGATCGCCGCAGCGGAGAACGCCGGCGCGACGATGCTCCTGACGGGGGTCCGGCACTTCCGCCACTGAGCGGAGAAGCGGATACTTGCACCAAGAGCGCCGAACGGAGGCAGTCCATGGGCACGTCCGCCACGAACGAGGAAGTCGTCCGGCGCTACATGGAGACGTCGGCGGCGAAGGACTTTGACACCCTCGCCAGCCTGCGGCATCCGGACTGGCAATCGCTCTGGCCGCAGTCCGGCGAGCGCATCGTGGGTCACGCCCACTGGGCCGAGATCGCCGAGAACTACCCGGGCGGCGCGCCTCAGGTCGACATCAGTCGCCTGGTGGGCTCCGAGGATCGCTGGTTCGTCACGCCCGGCAACACGGTGGCTCGGGCAGCCGGCACCGGCGACTTCTGGTGGGGCGAGTGGCGGATGCGGTATCCGGACGGGAAGACCTACCTCTGCGTAGCCCTCCTGGAGCTGCGCGACAACCTCGTCTGGCGCGAGACCGTGTACTGGGCCGAGCCGTTCGACCCGCCGGACTGGCGGCGCCAGCTCGTCGAGCCGACGAACCAGCCGACCGGCTGAGGTGGCGCCAGGTGGCGCCCGGCCTCACTGACGCTCGCCGTGCCTCACCGGCCGCCGCTTGACCACGCCTCGCCGGGTCCTGCATGATCGAAGGCGTGGAACGCTACGGGAGCCTGATGGTGATGCCCGGGCGGCACCGCCCCGAACCGTCCTGACAGGACTCTCTGGGCGGGTAGCCGCCGTTTCGCCTTCTGCCCAGCGCCGCTGCGCCATAGCCCGTCACCCAGGAACCGTTCCATGCCTGACCGCTATTACCTGACGACCTCGATCGCCTACGCCAACAACAAACCCGGCATTCACACGCTGTACGAGGTCATCGGCGCCGACGTCGTCGCCCGCTGGCATCGGATGAAGGGCGTCGAGACGCGCTTTCTGACCGGCACCGACGAGCACTCCATCAACATCGCCCAGGCCGCCGTCGACGCCGGGCGCTCGGCCCGCGACTTCGTCGACGAGCAGGTCGGCTATTTCAAGGCCGCCGAGGCCGCCCTCGGAATCAGCGCAGACCGGTTCATCCGGACGACCGACCCCGATCACATGGAGGCGGCCCGGGAGATGATCCGGCGGGCATATGCGGCGGGCGACATCTACCTCGGGACGTACGAGGGCTGGTACTGCCCGAACGAGGGGTTCCTCAACGCGACAGACGTCCAGGAGACGGCCCGCGGAACGATCTGCCCGAATCACCCCGATGTGCCGCTGCAGTGGCTGACCGAACAGAACTGGTTCTTCCGACTTTCGGCCTACCAGGAGCGCCTGGAGCGCCATTTCGCCGACCATCCGGATTTCGTCCAGCCCGACTTCCGGCGCAACGAGATGCTCGGCTTCATCCGCGGCGGCCTCCAGGACTTCTCGATCAGCCGCGAGCGGACGCCCGGCAACTGGGGAATCCCGTTCCCGATCGCCGAGAACGGCGAGACGTCCCAGCGCGAGGATGGCTCCTGGGATGCGGAGGCGGGCGTCATCTACGTCTGGTACGACGCGCTGATCAACTACATCACCGGCGCAGGGTTCCCGGGCGATCCTGAGTCGTTCGCCAAGTGGTGGCCGGCCGACGTTCACGTCATCGGCAAGGACATCGCCCGGTTCCACTCGATCTTCTGGCCGGCGATGCTCTGGAGCGCCGGCATCGAGGCGCCCCGCCACGTCTGGGTCCACGGCTTCCTCATGGCCGCCCACGGCGAGCGGATGAGCAAGAGCCGCGGCAACTTCCTCGATCCGGGCGATTTCGTGGCCGCGTTCGGGAGCGACGGGGCGCGCTACGTCGTCCTCCGCGAGGTGCCGTTCGACAAGGATGCCGAGGTGTCCTGGGACTCGTTCGTCCGGCGCTACAACGCCGATCTCGCAAACGACTTCGGTAACCTCGTCAATCGGACCGTTTCGATGGCGAATCGCTACCTCGACGGGCAGCGACCGGGGCCGGGCCTCGCGACGCTCGAACCCGTCTGGACCGAGCGCCTGGCGAACTACCGGACGGCCCTCGAGGGCTATCTCCTGCACGAGGCCCTCGCGGAGCTGTGGGAGTTCGTCGGCGCGGCGAACCGGCTCGTCGACGCCGAGAAGCCGTGGGAGCTCGCCAAAGCCGCCAAGGCGGGCGATGCGGCAGCGGAGGAACGCCTGCGCGGCGTCCTGGGCGATCTCGTCGAGGCCTGCCGGCTCCTCGGTCTCGCGGCCGCGCCGTACCTGCCGGCGACGGCGCCACGGATCCTGGCCCAGCTCGGTTACGAGTACCCATACGCGGCCGACGGCAACGGCGGTCCGCCGATCCTCGACGAGCTGCGCTGGGGCGCCCACGCGGCCGAGGAGGGGCGAGTCGCCGCTCCGGAACCGCTCTTCCCCCGCCTCGACGTCGATTCCGAGGCGAGCTGACCGACTTCGATGCGCCTCGTCGACAGCCACTGCCATCTCCAGGCCGATGCGTTCGACGGTGACGTCGACCTGGTGATCGGTGGCGCCCGATTGGCCGGCGTCGAGCGAATCCTCGTTCCCGGCTGGGATCTGGCGTCGTGTCGGCGGGCGCTGGAGCTTGCCGATCGATTTCCCTGGCTCGACGTGGCCGTGGGGACCCATCCCCACGATGCCTCGAACGTGGACGACTCCGCCTGGGACGAGATCGCCGCCCTCGCCGCCGATCCGCGGGTGGTCGCGATCGGCGAGACGGGCCTCGACTATGACCGCGTCTTCTCACCGATCCTCGAACAGCTCCAGAACCTGCGCCGCAACCTCCGCCTGGCGGTCGAAACAGGCAAGCCGGCGATCCTCCACTGCCGGTCGGCGGAGGGGGAGCGAGACGGCCAGGATGCGCTGCTGAAGGAGCTGCGGGCGTTCGGGAGCGCGCCACCGCGCGTCCTGATCCACTCCTACTCCGGTCCGCTCGACTACGCCGAGGCGATGCTCGAGCTGGGTGCCGCCGTCAGCTTCTCCGGGCTCGTCTTCCGGGCAGGGGAGGAGGCGTCGGCCGACGTCGCCCGGCTCGCACCGGCGGACCGGATCCTCGTCGAGACCGACTCGCCGTTCCTCTCACCGCCCGGAGCGCCGCGCCGGCGCAACGAGCCGGAATGGGTGGCCGTGACCGCGCGCTGGGTCGCGGAGCAGCGCAGCATCGACGAAGACGGGTTCGGCGACCAGCTCATCGCCAACTACGACCTGATTCTGGGCGGGCAATAGCCTGCCAAATGTTCCCCGTGGTGACCCTTAGACACGGATCTCGGCGGAATCGCGTCGTTCGGGTACGAGCGGAGGCGTCGGTTAGCCCTAAGTAGCTAATTCCAGCTCCTCGGGAGGACCGCATCCGACCTAAGGTCCGTGTGGCGCGCATTTGGCAGGAAATCGCGGCGCGGGGCTCGCGGCGCGGCCACGGCGGCGCGGTGCGCACCCGCGCGGACTTGACACCCGGTGGGCCTCCCCGTTACAGTGTTAGCACTCTCACATCGAGAGTGCTAAGCAGCATCGTCCCACCGGCCAGGAGGCGCCCGGAGTAGCCGGGCCAGAGGTCGAAGCGCGACTGTTGCGAGGGCACTACAACGATTTCGGGCCGAGCAACCGGCTCCCGCCGAGTGCGGGTGTGGCGCCCGGTCCCATGAAGGCTCGACGGAGGCTTCGGCTTCTGTCACAGGAGGAATGCACGTTGGCCACTGCCACCGCTACCGCCACGAAGCTCCGCCCGCTCGGCGACCGCGTCGTGATCCAGCCGTCCGCGCGTGAAGAGATGACGAAGAGCGGCATCGTCCTTCCGGACACCGCCAAGGAAAAGCCCCAGGAGGGCACGATCCTCTCCGCCGGCCCCGGCCGGATCAACGAGGACGGCAAGCGTGAGCCCATGGACGTCAAGAAGGGCGACAAGGTCCTCTACGCCAAGTACGCCGGGACCGAGTTCAAGGTCGAGGGCGAGGATCTGCTGATCGTCAGCTCGAAGGACATCCTCGCGATCGTCGAGGACTAGAACCTCGGCCGCTGAGCGGATTTCACACGCAACAATTCCAGGAGGACACTGACATTGTCTAAGCAACTCATCTTCGACGAGACCGCTCGTCGCTCACTCAAGCGCGGCATCGACAAGCTCGCCGACGCCGTCAAGGTCACGATCGGTCCGAAGGGCCGCAACGTCGTGCTCGACAAGAAGTTCGGCTCGCCGACGATCACCAATGACGGCGTGACGATCGCCCGCGACATCGAGCTCGACGACCCGTTCGAGAACATGGGCGCGCAGCTCCTCAAGGAAGTCGCGACCAAGACCGACGACGTCGCCGGCGACGGCACGACCACCGCGGTCGTCCTCGGCCAGGCGATGGTCTCCGAGGGTCTCCGCGTCGTGACGGCCGGGGCGAACCCGATGGTCGTCAAGCGCGGCATCGAGGTCGCGGTCAACGCGATCGTCGCCGAGCTCGAGAAGCACAAGGTCGACGTCAACAGCCGCGAGCAGATCGCAGCAGTCGCCGCGATCAGCGCCGCGGATCCGGAAGTCGGCGAGATCATCGCCGAGGTGATGGACAAGGTCGGCAAGGACGGCGTCATCACCGTCGAGGAAGGCCAGAGCCTCGGCCTCGAGAAGGAATACACCGAGGGCATGCAGTTCGACCGGGGTTACCTCTCGGCCTACTTCGTGACCAACCCCGATCGGATGGAGGCGGTTCTCGAGAATCCGCTCATCCTGATCACCGACAAGAAGATCTCGAGCGTCCAGGACATGCTCCCGGCCCTCGAGAAGGCCGTCCAGCAGGGCAAGCCGACGCTCATCATCGCCGAGGACATCGACGGTGAGGCCCTCGCGACGCTCGTCGTCAACAAGCTCCGTGGCACCGTCTCGGTCCTCGCCGTCAAGGCGCCGGGCTTCGGCGATCGCCGCAAGGAGATGCTCCGCGACATCGCCGTCCTGACCGGCGGCACCGTCATCAGCGAGGAGATCGGGCGCAAGCTCGACTCGGTCACGATCGAGGACTTCGGTTCGGCCCGTCGCGTCGTTGCGACCAAGGACGACACGACGGTCATCGACGGGGCCGGTTCGGCCGATCAGATCAAGGCCCGGATGAGCCAGATCAAGGCCCAGATCGAGGACACGACCTCCGACTACGACAAGGAGAAGCTCCAGGAGCGTCTCGCCAAGCTGTCGGGCGGCGTCGCCGTGATCAAGGTCGGCGCGGCCACCGAGGTCGAGCTGAAGGAGAAGAAGCACCGCATCGAGGATGCGCTCTCGACGACCCGCGCGGCCGTTGAAGAGGGCCTCGTCGCCGGCGGTGGCACGGCGCTCCTCCAGGCGGCCCCGGCCCTCGACAAGATCAAGCTCGAGGGCGACGCCCAGGTCGGCGTCGACATCGTCCGCAAGGCCCTCGAGGCCCCGGCCCGCCAGATCGCCGACAACGCCGGCCAGTCCGGTGAGGTCGTCGTGAACCAGGTCCGCGCCGCCAAGCTCGGACACGGCTACGACGCACTCCGCAACGAGTACGGCGACATGTTCAAGAAGGGGATCGTTGACGCCCGCAAGGTGACCCGGTCCGCCCTCCAGAACGCGGCGTCGATCGCGGCGATGGTCCTGACGACCGAGACGCTGATCACCGACATCCCCGAGAAGGAGAAGGCGGCAGCCGGCGGCCACGGTGGCCACCCCGGCGAGATGGACTTCTAGTCCGACGTCTCTCGCACACACGACGCCCCGGGCCGGCATTGCCGCCCGGGGCTTCTTCTTGCCCCCGCCGCAGGACCCGGACGTTCGTACGTTTGACAGCGCAGAGCGGGGCGGCGACCCTGTGGCGCCACCAACACGTCATCTAGTGGGGAAATTTGTGACTCGACGTTTCGCGCTCATCCTCGTCGCATTGTTCGCGACGTCATCGGTCGTGCTTGCGGCCTGCGGCGCCCAGGTGCCGGCGGCGCCCGCGCTCACCGATCCGAAAGAGATCCTGACCGAGACGGTCCTGAGCCTCAAGGATCTCAAGACCATCGAATTCACCGGCTCGTTCACGGGCTCGATCACCGTCCCTGACATGGGAGCGCTCGATCTGTCGACGGTCAAGATGAGCGGGGCGGCCGACATCCCGGGCAAGAAGGCCAAGTTCACCCTGGATGCGCCGACCGTCCTCGGCACGAAGATCGACGCGATCCTCCTCGACAACGTCGCCTACTACAAGGTCGCGGGCGTGCTCGGGGGGATGCTCGGCGGTTCGGGCGCCCAGTTCGTGAAGGTCGATGTGCCCCAGGAGTCCGGCAAGCCGGTCACGGACGTCGCGGAGATCGCCAAGGCGATCGACGAGTTCAAGACGCTGCTCGACAAGCTCCCGTCACCGCCCACCAAGGGTGCCGACGAGAAGTGCGGCGACCAGGACTGCTATCACGTGACGCTCAAGATGACGGCCGATGACATCAACGCCCTCGATCCGGGCGTCGCCGCGGCCGACGGCGACTTCAGCCTCGACCTCTGGACCCGCAAGAACGATCGCCTGCCGGCCAAGATCGTGCTGGCGGTCACGTCGGCGGAGATGGGCACCGTCGGCATGACGTTCGAGTTCAAGTACGGCGTCTCGGTCTCCGTCGAGGCCCCGCCCGCGGACCAGATCGCCCCGTAGCAACCTCGTTCCAAGAGCACCTGAGCCCCGGGCCGCCGAAACCGCCGGCCCGGGGCTTCTTCGTGCCCCGGACGAAGGCCGCGTGAAGGCCGCCGACCTACAATGGCCGGGTGAGCCCCACGACCCGCCGGCGGACCGCCGGCACCCCGGCCGACGGCGCCCACGCGACCGAGGGGACCGCCTTCGTCGACGAGGCGGACGTTGGGACCGCGCCCGCCGCGGAGCCGGACTGGCTGCGCGACGCACCCCTCCCGGGCGAGACGCCGCCTGAGCTCACGCCAGACGAGCGAAAGGCGCGGGAGGCGGCCCAGGAGGCGACACGCAAGCTGGCCGCGGCGAAGCGCGCGGAGGAGATCGTCGGGCACCTCAACCCGGAGCAGGCGCGGGCCGTCACGACGACCGACGGGCCGCTCCTCATCCTCGCCGGCGCCGGCAGCGGCAAGACCCGTGTCCTCGCCCATCGGATCGCCTATCTCATCGGCGTCAAGGGCGTTCGGCCGTGGCAGATCCTCGCGGTGACGTTCACGAACCGGGCCGCCGGCGAGCTGCGCGAGCGGATCATCTCGCTCGTCGGCGAGCCGGGTCGGGACGTGCAGGCGGGCACGTTCCACGCGCTGTGCGCCCGCGTCCTCCGGCGCGACGGGGAGGCAATCGGGATCAGCCGCCGTTTCGTCGTCTACGACACGGACGACCAGCAGGCGCTGATGAAGACGATCCTCCGCGAGGAGGACATGCCCCTCACCGGCGAATTCCGTCCGTCGGCCGTCCTGGGCGCCATCAGCCGGGCGAAGAACGAGATGCTCGACGCGACGTTCCTCGCCGAGAACGCGGTCAACCACCACGAGAAGGTGATCGCGCGGCTCGCGAAGCGATATGTCGAGCGGCTCAAGCAGGTCGGGGCGCTGGACTTCGACGACCTCCTGCTCGAGGCCGTCCGCCTCTTCGACGAGGCGCCCGACGCCCTCGCTCGGTACCAGGATCGCTGGCGCTACCTCCACGTCGACGAGTACCAGGACACGAACCGGCCGCAGTACCTGTGGATCCGGGCGCTCGCCGCGAAGCATCGCAACCTCGCCGTGGTCGGCGACGACGACCAGTCGATCTACCGCTGGCGCGGCGCAGACATCCGCAACATCCTCGACTTCGAACGCGACTACCCCGACGCGACCGTCGTGAAGCTCGAGCGGAACTACCGCTCGACGCAGCTCATCCTCGACGCCGCCCACGCCGTCGTCTCGCGGAACACGGAGCGGACCGACAAGAAGCTCTGGACGGAGCAGGCCGGCGGCCGCCCGATCCAGCGCTTCGAGGCGTACAACGAGGAGGAAGAGGCGGAGTGGATCGCCCGCCAGATCGAGGGCCTCGTCGGCGGCCGCGGTTCGGTCCTGACGCGGCGGGCGGACGACGACGAGGAGACGGTTCGAGCGCGCGACGTCGCGGTCATGTACCGGATGAACGCCCAGTCCCGCGCGATCGAGGAATCGTTCCTCCGCTACGGGATCCGCTACCAGCTCGTCGGCGGGACGCGGTTCTACGCCCGGCGCGAGGTCAAGGACGCGCTCGCCTACCTGCGGGTCCTTCGCTCCGACACGGACAGCGTCAGCTTCGAGCGGATCATCAACGTGCCGGCGCGGGCGATCGGGGAGAAGACGATCGAGGCGCTGCGGGCGGTCGCGCGGCGCGACGAGGTCTCGACGTGGGAGGCGATCGAGCGAGCGGCCCGCGGCGAGATCGAGGCGCTCGCGCCACGGGCGCGGACGTCGCTGGCGGACTTCGCCGCGCTCGTCCGGCGGCTCCGGTCGCGGGTCGGGGTCCTGCCGCTGCCCGAGCTGCTCGACGACGTCCTCGAGGCCTCGGGTTACCGGGCGATGCTGGCCGACGGTTCGGAGGATGGCGAGGAGCGCTGGGCGAACCTCCTCGAGCTGCGATCGGTCACGACCCGCTACGACGACCTCGAGCCGGAGGACGCGCTCGACCGCCTGCTGGAGGAGACCGCGCTCGTCGCCGACCAGGACACATACGAGGGCGACGCCGACGCGGTCACGCTCATCACGCTCCACGCGGCCAAGGGCCTGGAGTTCCCGGTCGTCTTCATCGCCGGCCTCGAGGAGGGCCTCTTCCCGCACAGCCGGGCGCTCGACGACGAGAAGGAGCTCGAGGAGGAGCGGCGGCTCGCGTACGTCGGGATCACCCGCGCGAAGCGGCGCCTCTTCCTCTCCCACGCCTGGCGCCGCGCGACGTGGGGGATGGGCCAGGCGTCGGTGCCGTCGCGGTTCCTGCTCGAGATCCCGGCCGAGCTGATGGTCGGGCCGGATCTCAGCGCGGCCGGCCGGGCGGCGGGTGCAGGCGACGGCCTCGACCTCGATCTCGACCTCGCGTTCGGGTCGCGGCGCACGACGCGCTTCGGCACGCCGATCCGGAGCGGCAGCGGCGCCGCGTTCCGGCAGGGGAGCGGCCGGCCGGGTGGCCCCGCGCCCGGCGAGACGTTCCGGCCCGACGCGCGACCTTGCCGCCAAGCGTGAGGCGTTCGCGGCCGGGGCACCATCGGGTTCGCTCGCGCCAGCCCGGGGCGACGAGCCGCCTACCGGGACCGTCCGACCGGCGCGACCGATCATTCCCGGCGAGCGCCAGTTCCGCGACGGCGACCGGGTCCGGCACGCCCGCTGGGGCGACGGGATCATCGTCTCCTCGAAGCTGACCCGCAGCGACGAGGAGGTCACCGTGGTCTTCAAGGATGCCGCGGTCGGTCGCAAGACCGTCCTTGCCAGCCTGGCCAACCTCGAGATCATCGGGTGACCGTCGTGGATCGGCTGGGCGAGCTGCGTATCGCTCGCCGCGTTCCGCGACCTCGCGGCGGAATCGATGGAGCCGGCCGCGTTCGACTACGTCGACGGCGGCGCCTGGGACGAGGTGAGCCTCGCCGAGAACGACGCGGCGTGGCTGCGCTACCGCCTCCGGCCGCGCGTCCTGGTCGACGTCACTCGCATCGACACATCGACGACCCTGCTCGGCGCGCCCGTGGCCTTCCCGGTTGCCATCGCGCCGATGGCGCTCCACGGACTCGCGAGCCCGGACGGCGAGCCCGCGACTGCGCGCGCCGCCGCAGGCGGCCGGCGTCCCGTTCACGCTCTCGACGATGTCGACTCGGTCGATCGAGGAGGTCGCCGAGGCTGCACCGGACGGCGTGCGCTGGTTCCAGCTCTACACCCAGGCCGATCCGGGGAGAAGCCGGGCCCTCGTCGAGCGGGCGGCCGCGGCCGGCTACTCGGCGATCGTCCTCACCGTCGACCTGCCGGTCCTCGGCTACCGCCAGCGCGATCGCCTCAGCGCGTTCGACATCAGCGCCGTCGAGATGGGCAACTTCGATGCGGACGGGATCGCGCCGACCCACAAGGACCCGGCGCCGATCCTCGACGTGGGACGACCTCGCGACGATCCGGAGCTGGTCGAGCCTGCCGCTCGTGCTCAAGGGCATCCTGACCGCCGAGGACGCCCGCCTCGCCGTCGACCACGGCGCCGACGCGATCGTCGTATCGAACCACGGCGCGCGGCAGCTCGATCGCGTCCCCGCGCCGGTCGACGTGCTCGAAGAGGTCGTCGAGGCGGTGGAGGGCCGCTCGGAGGTGTGGGTCGACGGCGGCGTCCGGCGCGGCCTCGACATCGCGATCGCGCTGGCCCTCGGGGCGCGGGGCGTGCTCGTCGGCCGGCCGATCCTGTGGGCCCTCGCGGCCGGCGGCCAGGCGGGCGTGGAGCGAGCCCTCGCGATCCTCCGCGAGGAGTTCGAGATCACGCTCACGCTCCTCGGGGCGCCGACGCCCGCGACGGTTCGGCGCGAGCACGTCGCTCGGTAGGGCAGGCGCCGAGCCCTTCGCCACGAGCTCACCAGCCGCACGGCGGCGTGAGGGTGTCGGCAAGTCGACAGGTCCCCCGACGCCCCAAACTGGACGAAGCCCGAACGTCCCCCGGACACGCAATTCGGAGGACTTCGCATGAGCTCCCTGGAACCACAGATGCCCAGCTTCGACGATCGACCGCACGAAGACGACGAGGATCACGAACTGGACGAGCCTCTCGACCGGCGCCAGCCGAGGGTTACGACCTTTCGACGGGCGATCGTCCTCGGTGCGATCGCTGTGCTCGTTGTAGGCGCCGGGAGCAGCCTGGCGACGGCTAGCCTGACCGACCGCCAGCCGGATCTCGAGGCCCATCGGGCTGAGAACAGCGCTTTGGTGGATCAACTGAGGCAGTCCGAGGCCCGCAATGCCGCTCTGGCCGGCGAGGTCGAGCCAATCGGAGGCGCGCATCGCGGAGCTCGCAGGCGAGGTGACGGCGCTGGAGACCAAGCTCGCCCAGTCGATCAGTCAGGCCGGCGAGGGGACGGCGTCGGTCGAGCGCCTCACCGCCGAAGTCGCGACGCTGAAGGGACAGATCAGCACCCTGGAGGGCCAGAAGGCACGCCTCGAGAAGCAACTGTCCAAGGCCCTGAACGTCGGCTCCAATTCCGCGCCGACTACGCTGCTCAAGGCGAAGTGGGTGCGGCGCCATGGCTATGGCGTTCCAACGGCGGTCTGCATCGAGATCGCGAACCCCGCCGACGCCGACGCGAATATCTCGTATGCGTACTCTCAGTTCTCCGCGGTCGATGGCGGTCGCTTCGTCTATCCACCCCGTCTGCACACCCCGGGCTACTCAATCCAGATCGACACACCGCTCCTGTACGGCGATCTCAACCCCGGCGAGAAGCGGCGCGGCCAGTTGCTGTTCGATGTCCCCGTGGCGTCGGGCCTCACCAAGCTTGTCTGGGACATGGGGATCGAAGGCGTGCCGAGCGTCACCGTCGACCTACCGGCATCGAGGGGTCCGTACGTCCGCGACGCCTGCTGATCCCGGGAGCTGCGAGGTGCGGTCGGGAATCTCCGTATCCTGTGGAGGATGACCGAGACAGCCGACCGCCTGCCCGTCGACGAGGCCCTGGTCACCGCCGCCTCGGAGCTCACGGCCGACGCCGCTGCCGCCCGTCACGCGGAGCTGGTGGCGATCATCGAACGGGCGAACCGGCTCTACCACGTCGAGGACGCCCCGGAGCTCAGCGACCCCGAGTACGACCAGCTCTTCCGGGAGCTCGTCGCCGTCGAGTCCGCGCACCCCGAGCTCATCACGTCCGATTCGCCGACCCAGGGCGTCGGCGGGGCGATCAGCGCCACGTTCGACGAGGTCCGCCACCGGCGGCCGATGCTGTCGCTCGGCAACGCGTTCAGCCACGACGAGCTGCGGGCGTTCGACACGCGGGTCCGGCGCGGCCTCGGCCTGCCGCCGGCCCCGGAGCCGGCGCCGGACCTGCGATACGTGGCAGAGCTGAAGATCGACGGCCTCGCGATCACGCTCCGATACGAGCGGGGCCGCTTCGTCCAGGGCGCGACGCGCGGTGACGGGACGACCGGCGAGGACGTGACGGCGAACCTGCGCACGATCAAGTCCGTTCCGGAACGCCTGAAGGACGCGGCGACCCTCGACGCGCGCGGCGAGGTCTTCATGCCGAAGGCGGAGTTCGCCCGGATCAACGCCGAGCGCGAGGAGGCGGGCCTCGCGCTCTACGCCAACCCCCGCAACTCCGGCGCGGGCTCGCTCCGCCAGAAGGACCCCGAGGTCACCGCCGCCCGCCTGCTCGCGACGTGGTCATACCAGCTCATCGAAGAGGGTGGCCCGCCGGATGTGGTCTCCCAGTCGGCGGCCCTCGATCGCCTGGCGGCACTCGGCTTCCCGGTGAACCCGAACCACAAGCCCGGGCTCGACATCGAGGCGGTGATCGAATTCACCGAGGCGTGGCGCGACAAGCGCCACGAGCTCCCGTACGAGACGGACGGCGTCGTCGTCAAGGTCGATCGGTTCGACCAGCAGGAGCGGCTCGGGATCGTCAGCCGCGCCCCGCGCTGGGCGATCGCCTACAAGTTCCCGCCGGAGCAGGTCGAGACGGTCGTCGAGGACATCGTTCCGTACGTCGGGCGGACCGGGACGCTGACGCCGGTCGCTCACCTGCGGCCGACGAAGGTCGCCGGCTCAACCGTCGCCCGCGCGACGCTCCACAACCTCGACGAGGTGCGGCGCAAGGACATCCGGATCGGCGACCACGTGATCCTCCAGAAGGCCGGCGACGTCATCCCGGAGGTCGTTCGGTCGCTCGCGGACAAGCGGACCGGCGACGAGCGCGAGTACGAGATGCCGGCGACCTGCCCCGTCTGCGGCACGGCGGTCGTTCGGGACGAGGGCGCCGTTCGCCACTACTGCCCGAACCTGGCCTGCCCGGCGCGGGTCGGCCAGGAGTACGGCCATTTCGTCGGGCGAGGCGGGATGGACATCGAGGGCGCCGGCTGGGCGGTCCTGTCGCAGCTCCTCGAGCGCGGCCTGATCAAGCAGCGCGGCGACTTCTACCGGCTGTCGGTCGAGGACCTCGAGAGCCTCGAGCGGTTTGCCCGCAAGAGCGCCGAGAACCTCCACGCAGCGATCCAGAAGTCGAAGCGGCGGCCGCTCGAACGCGTCATTGCTTCGCTCGGCATCCCCCAGGTCGGCTGGACGACCGCGATCGAGCTCGCTCATTGGCTGGCGGCCGAGGTGCCGGAGGGCGACGGATGGCTCCTCCGGGCGGCGGAGCATCTCGAGCGCGTCGCCGCCGACACGCCGGAGCGCTTCGAGGAGATCGAAGGCGTCGGACCGATGGTGGCCGGCAGCCTGGCGGCCTGGTTCGGGCCCGACGGGCCGGGCAGCGGCGTGCTCGAGGACCTCGCCGACGCGGGAGTGGAGGCCGAGCTGCCGGCCCCGCGCGCGGCCGCCGCGACTGGCCCGCTCAGCGGCAAGTCCGTCGTCGTGACGGGGACCCTCGAGGGATTCAGCCGCGAGGAGGCTGAGGAGGCCGTGCGGACGGCCGGTGGCAAGGTCGCGGGCTCTGTCTCGAAGAAGACCGATTACGTAGTCGCCGGCGAGAAGGCCGGCTCGAAGCTCGCGAAGGCGCAGGAGCTCGGGGTTGAGGTCCTCGACGAGGCGGGCTTCCGGGCCCTTCTGGCGGGCGATGGCGCGTAGAGTGCGGCCATGAGCGACGAGCCACTGGCGATCAGCGAAGCCGACGAACGGTTCGCCGAGCGGCTGGCGGACGATCTCGGGCGAATCCTCGGGAACGGGAATCCTCATCGACGAGCTGGATCTTGGGCCGACTGACGACTCGCCCGCGAAAATCCGCGTCCTGTGCCTCTTCGACGGGGGCGCCGAAACGCTCGAGGCGGACGGTGAGACCAGGCTCGAGGCCTACAACCGCCTCGTCCGGGCCGCGGCGGAGATGCGGCTCGCGATCGCGGCGCGCCGGATGATCGCGCCGCTCTGAGCCTCAGAAATCGGCGATCAGCTGGGCTCTCTTGGCTTCGTACTCCTCGTCGGTGACGCGGCCGGTCGCTCGGAGCCTGTCCAGTGCTTCGAGCTTCGCCTCGAGGCGCTCGGTGCCGTCCGGTGGTTCCACGACGATGACTGACGGGGTCGGTGCGGCAGCGGGCCTCGGGGCGGGCGCGTCGCCCGGCCTGAGCCAGCCCTCCTGCGGCGTGACGTTCTTGGTCGCGCGTTGCCGGTCGGGGCCCGGCGGGCGGAAGCGCGCCTGGAGCAGATCGCGTGCCAGCTTGAGGAGGATGATGACCAGCACGACCGTGAGAATGAGCCCGACAGGACCGAGTGACCGGCTCAGCCTGGCTGCCACGACCGCGAGCATCCCGACGACGACCAGCAGCCACAGCGCGTTCGACGAGGTGGTCACCCGCTCACGATAGCCGCTGGCGGGCCGGCCCGACGCCGTCGGCTATCATCGGCGCCATGCCCGGCCTGACCCGCTCCGACGTCGAGCACGTCGCGCATCTCGCCCGCCTCGGGCTGACCGACGACGAGCTCTCGCTGCTCGAAGGGCAGCTCAACCACATCCTCGACCAGTACACGATCCTCGCCCGGCTCGACACCGAACAGATCCCGCCGACCGCCCAGACGATCGAGCTCGAGAACATCCTCCGCGACGACGTCGTTCGGGACTCGCTGCCGGTCGACGCGGTCCTCGCCAACGCCGCCGGAGCGCGAGGGCGACTTCATCGTCGTCCCGCCGATCCTGGGCGGCGATTGACCGCCTCCCGCGGATCCCACCGCCGATGACCGACCTGACGCGCCTCCTTGCCCACGACATGGCCGCCCGGCCTGCGGGCCGGCGAGACGAGCTCGCGACAGCTCGCGGAGGCCCACCTCGACGCGGCGGAGCGCGACAACCGCTCGCTGAACGCCTGGCTGACGATCGATCGCGACGGCGCCATCGCCGGCGCTGACGCGGCCGACGCACGCCTCGCCGCCGCCCGTGCCGAGGGTCCGGCGGCCGTCGAGGCGCTCCATCCGCTGCTCGGCATCCCGGTCGCGCTGAAGGACCTCATCTCCGTCGAGGGCGGGCAGTGCACCGCCGGCTCGCGGATCCTCGAGGGCTACATCGCCCCGTACGACGCCCACATCACCGAGCGGCTGCGGGACGTCGGCGCCGTGGTCCTCGGCAAGACGAACATGGACGAGTTCGCGATGGGCTCGTCGAACGAGCACAGCGCCTACGGGCCGGTCGCCAATCCGTGGGATCTCGAGACCGTCCCCGGCGGCAGCAGCGGCGGCTCCGCGGTTGCGGTTTCCGCGTTTCACGCGCCGCTGTCGATCGGCACGGACACCGGCGGCTCGATCCGCCAGCCGGCCGCGCTGACCGGGATCGTCGGGCTCAAGCCGACGTACGGCCGCGTCTCCCGCTACGGGATCGTTGCGTTCGCCTCGTCGCTCGATCAGATCGGTCCGTTCGCCCGCGACGTCCGGGACGCCGCGGCGTTGCTCCATGCAATCGCCGGCCGCGACGAGCGGGACTCGACGTCGGCGCCGGAGCCCGTTCCGGATGCGCTCCTGCGCCTCCCGGCGAGCGACGACGAGGCGGCGGGTGCCCTTCGCGGCAAGCGGCTCGGGCTGCCGCGCGAGTACTTCGTGGCCGGGATGGACCCCGACGTCGAGCGTCGCATCCGGGAGGCGGTCGCTGCGCTCGAGGCCGCCGGCGCGATGATCGAGGAGGTCTCGCTGCCCCACACGGATTACGGCCTCGCCACGTACTACATCGTCGCCCCGGCGGAGGCATCCGCGAACCTCGCCCGCTATGACGGGATCCGGTACGGGCCGCGGCTGGGGGACGGTGACGTTCTCGGCAACTACCTCGCGACCCGCGGCCAGCTGTTCGGCCCGGAGGTCAAGCGACGGATCATGCTCGGGACATACGCGCTGTCGGCGGGCTACTACGACGCCTACTACCTGAAGGCGCAGAAGGTGCGGACGCTCATCAAGCGCGACTTCGACGTGCTGTGGGAGCAGGGCTTCGACGCCCTCGTCGCCCCGACGTCGCCGTCGGTGGCGTTCCGCTTCGGCGCGAAGATGGCCGACCCGGTCGCGATGTACCTGTCGGATGCCTGCACGCTGCCGGTGAACATGGCCGGGTTGCCCGGGATCTCGATCCCGTGCGGGCTGTCGGAGGGGCTGCCGGTCGGGCTGCAACTCATCGGCGCAGCCTGGTCGGAGCTCGAGCTGTTCACGCTCGCGCGCGGCTACGAGGCGATCACCTCATCCGCCGAGTGGCGGGGAAAGGAGCCGGCCCAACTCGCCGCCGCCGCCGATCCCTCCGCCCCGACGCCCGCGGAGCGAGCTAGCGCACTCGCAGGAGCCGGCCGATGACGGATCGCGGAAAGGGGCCGAGCCTGTTCGGGGTCTTCGCGAAGGTGCTGGGCCACAAGGTCGCTCCAGGGCTGGTGCGTCGAGGCGCCCGAACCTGTCGATGGACGAGAAGCGAAGGCTCGCGCTTGCCGCCGGCGGCGACCCGTCAGTGTTCGACACGGTTGAGCCCGTGTACGAGCGTCTGCTCGGCGAGGCGACAGGCGGCCATCGCAACGGGCCCGCGGTCATCCAACAGGACTGGAGCCGGGGCGAACGGGCGGTGTTCACGACGCGATTTCTTGTGGACGAGTTCGACAGCACCGGGCCGCTCGGCCTACTCGCGACCGGGTTGCTCGATGAGGCCCTGATCGGGTTCCGCTTGCTTGGCCTCGAGGAGCACGCCACGGCAGTGGCCAAACTGGTGGCCTCCGGCTTCGATGAGGACGCACCCGACGCGGACGTCGAGGACTTCGCCGAGGACTGGTACAACCTCGAGGATGCGGACCCTGCCCGAGCCGCCTACATCCGATCTCACCCCGAGGAATTCCAGACGTGACCGCCGAGACGACCCGCCCGCCGCTTTCCGAGCGCGCGCTCGCGGAGCGCGTCAACGCCGTTCCGCCGTCGGGGATCCGCCGCTTCTTCGACATCCTCGCGACGATGGACGACGTCATCAGCCTCGGGGTGGGGGAGCCCGACTTCGACACGCCGGAGCGGATCGTCGCGGCCGGCGTCCGGTCCCTCCACAACGGCCGGACCCACTACACCTCGAACTACGGCACGGTCGCGCTGCGGGAGGCGCTCGCCGAGCACCTCGAACGGCGCTACGACGTCCGCTACGACCCCGCGACGGAGCTGCTGATCACCGTCGGGGCGTCGGAGGCGGTCGATCTCGCGCTGCGGGCGACGTGCGACCCGGGCGACGAGGTGATCCTCCACGAGCCGTCGTATGTCGCGTACGTCCCGGCCGTCGTGTTCGCCGGCGGCACCGTCCGCCACGTCGCGACGCGCCTCGAGGACGACTTCGCCCTCGACCCGGCCGCCGTCGAGGCGGCGATCACGCCGCGGACGAAGGCGCTGTTCCTCGGCTATCCGTGCAACCCGACCGGCGCCGTCCTGCCGGACGACGTCCAGGACGAGCTGGCCCGCATCGCCGAGCGCCACGACCTGCTCGTCTACAGCGACGAGATCTACGACCGCCTCGCCTACGGGACGTACCGCCATCGGGCATTCAGCGCCCTGCCCGGGATGCGCGAGCGGACGATCCTCATGGGCGGCTTCTCCAAGGCCTACGCGATGACCGGCTGGCGGGTCGGGTACCTCGCCGCGCCGGCCGCGATCCTCGAGGGGATCGTCAAGGTCCACCAGTACGGGATCATGTCGGCCCCGACGACCGCCCAGGATGCCGCGCTGGAGGCGCTCCTCCACGCCGACGGCGGACGTCGAGCGGATGCGCGCCGAGTACGACCGACGGCGGCGACTCGTCGTCGACGGGCTCAATGCGATCGGCCTCCGGACGTTCGAGCCGCGCGGGGCGTTTTACGCCTTCCCGGAGGTGACGTCGGCGACGGGCCTCTCGTCGGAGGCGTTCGCCGAGCGCCTCCTCACCGAGGAGCACGTCGCGGTGATCCCGGGCTCCGCGTTCGGCCCGTCGGGCGAGGGCCACGTCAGGGCGTGCTACGCGACGTCGTACGAGAAGCTCGAGGAGGCCCTCGCCCGGATCGGCCGGTTCGTCGAGCGCCAGTCGGCCGGAGCGCGCGCCTGATGACGCAGACGACCGCTCCCGCGAGCCGCGCCCTCGAACGCTACGAGGCGGTGATCGGGATCGAGGTCCACTGCCAGCTCAAGACCGCCTCGAAGATGTTCTGCGGCTGCTCGACCGACTACGACGGGGCCGCCCCGAACACCCACGTCTGCCCGGTCTGCCTCGGCCTGCCCGGCGCCCTCCCGACGATCAACCGGCGAGCCGTCGAGCACGTCCTCGCGACCGGCGTCGCGATCGGTGCGACGACGCCCGACGCCACCCGCTGGGACCGGAAGAACTACTTCTATCCCGACCTGCCGAAGGGCTACCAGATCAGCCAGTACGACCTGCCCCTGGCGTCGGCCGGCCGGCTGACCGTCGAGACGTCGGAAGGGCCCGTGACGATCGGGATCACCCGGGCGCACCTCGAGGAGGACACGGCCAAGCTCATCCACGCCACGGCCGACGACGGCCGCAAGGTCAGCCTCGTCGACTTCAACCGATCCGGCGCCCCGCTCATGGAGATCGTCACCGATCCCGACGTCCGGTCCGCGGAACAGGCGCGCCGCTACGCCGAGGAGCTGCAGCTGCTGCTCCGGGCGATCGGCGCCTCCGATGCGGACATGGAACGCGGCCAGCTCCGCGTCGAGGCCAACGTCTCGCTCCGACCGCGCGGCACGGAGCCGTTCGGGACGCGGGTCGAGGTCAAGAACATGAACTCGTTCCGGTCCGTGGAGCGGGCGATCGCGTTCGAGATCGAGCGCCAGGCCGCGGCGATCGACGCCGGCGAGACGCTCAGCCAGGACACCCGCGGCTGGGACGAGAACAAGGGATCGACGTACGTGATGCGCTCGAAGGAGGACTCGCACGACTACCGCTACTTCCCGGAGCCGGACCTGCCACCGCTCCGCGTCGACGCGGCCTGGCTCGACGAGATCCGCCAGGCGCTGCCGGAGCTGCCGGCGGCGCGGCGGGCCCGCTACACGACCGAATTCGGGCTGCCGGCCTACGACGCGGCCGTGCTCGTCGCGGAGCCGCGCGCGACGGAGCTCTTCGAGGGCGCGCGACGAGCCGGCGAATCGCTGGATCCCAAGACGATCGCCAACTGGGTGACCGGCGCATTCTTCGGCCTCCTGAAGACCGATCCCGAGGCCGCCGCCCGCGTCGATCCCGCCCAGCTGGCGGACCTCGTCGGGCGGGTCGTCGCCGGTGAGCTCTCGGGGACCAACGCCAAGGAGGTCTTCGCCGCCCACGCCGAAGGCGGCGAGTCGGTCGGCTCGATCGTCGACGCCCGGGGGTTCCGCCAGATCTCGGACACCGGCGCCCTCACCACGATCGTCGACGAGGTCATTGCCGCCAACCCGGGCGCCGTCGCCGACTACCGGGCGGGCAAGCCGGTCATCGGCTTCTTCGTCGGCCAGGTGATGAAGGCGACCCGAGGTCAGGCGAATGCCGCGGTCGTCCAGTCGGCCGTCCGCGAGCGGCTCGAGGCGGACTCCGGCTCGTGACGATCGTCAACGTCGCGTTGTGGGGGCTGGGCGTCGTCCTGATCGCTGCCGGCTACCAGCGCGCCAGGGGGCCGTGGAGTCGCTACCAGGCGCTCAAGGAGCAGGACGCGAACATTGCCCGCTACGAGGCGTGGCGTGGCGGCGCGCGGGACACGTCGCCGACGGGAGCGTCGGTCGCGATGGTGATCCTGCGGCGTCAGGCTCAGCGGGCCGGCATCCTCATCGGCGTCGGCTTCGTGCTCGTCCTGCTGGGCTTCTTGATCAGGTAACCGTCGGGGCTGGCTCGAGCTCGAGTCCGCAGAGTCCGATCTTGGGGATGTGGAAGATCGCGCGAGTCTCGGAGCCGGCGACCACGGTGACGTCGAGACCGCAGACCTGGTCCGGACCGAGCGTCGGCTGGGCGCAGCGCTGCCCGCCCGGCGCCGCAGGGTCGGCGACGCACTCGAGCGTGTCGCCGAGGAAGACCGTGAAGACCTCGAGGCGATACACGCCGGGCTGAACTCGGACGGGCGTGGCGCCCTCGTTCACCTGCCACGCCGCCGCGAGCGAGCCATCGAGCCCGATCAGCCGCGCCCGGTGGATCGGTTCGAAGAAGCCGGGCTGCACACCTGGCGCCCAGGCGAGGTTCACGACGACGAACCCGCCCGGTCCCGCGGTGGCGGGCGGATCGGTCGCGCACCCGGCAAGCAGGATCGCGACAAGCACGTGAACAACGCGGGACCGGAATGTGATCCGCCGGCGCGTCGCTAGAATCGAGCCATCCATCCCGCCCTCATCGCCATTGGAGTCCGCGTGAGTATCGTCGACAAGAGCAGCATCGGCCTGGGCGGCAAGCAGTTCCATATCGACGTCGCGCCCGGCGAGGTGAGCACGGTGGCCCTCATGCCGGGCGACCCGTTCCGGGTGCCGCTCGTCGCCGAGTACCTCGAGGACGCCCGCGAGGTCGCCCACAAGCGCGAGCATCGGACGATGGTCGGGACGTACAAGGGCCACTCGATCACGGTGACGTCGACCGGCATGGGCTGCCCGTCGACGGCGATCGCGGTCGAGGAGCTGGCGCGCGTCGGCGTCACCTCGTTCATCCGCGTCGGCAGCACGGCCGCCCTCCAGCCGGGCATCAATCCCGGCGACCTGATCGTCAGCCAGGGTTCGTTCCGCAACGACGGCACGACCGACATGTACGCACCGAAGGGCTACCCGGCCGTCGCGGACCCGGAGCTCGCCCTCGCACTCGAGCGGGCGGCTCGCGTCCACGGCCCGAAGCATGACCTCGCCGTCCACGCCGGCCTGAACGTCACCGACGACGCGTTCTACGCCGAGACGCCGGAGTGGACGCAGAAGATGTCGGCGCTCGGGCTGCTCAACGTCGAGATGGAGTCGTCGGCGATGTACGTCGTCGCCCGACTGCGCGGGCTGCGAGCCGGGATGATCTGCGCCGTCTCGAGCAATCTCGTCGCCGGGACGAGCGTCTACGACGACGAGGCCCACAAGCGACTCGCCACCGGCTGGGGCGCCAGCATCGAGGCAGCCCTCGACGCTGCGGTCGAGCTGGGACTTTGAGCGCATCGTGGGGCTGAACCTCCACACCCATCTCGAGGGCTGCGTTCGGCCCGAGACGGCCGCCGACCTCGCCCGCCAGATGGAGGTTCCCGAGCCGGCCGGCGGCTGGGACGCGGCGCTCCGGATGAAAGAGGCGGCCGACCTGACCGTCTTTCTCGCGCACGTGGCGGCGGCGTATCCGGTCCTGGCGGCGCCAGGGGCGATGCGCCGCGTCGCGCGCGAGGCCGTCGAGGACGCGGCGGCGGACGGCTGCGACTTCCTGGAGATGCGATTCGGGCCCGCGACGCATGCCCGGCCCGGCTTCTCGATCGCGGACGTGATCGCCGCCGCATTGGAGGGGCTCGACCAGGGTCGCGCGGACACGGGGCTCGCGGTCGGGTTGGTCGTCTGTCTCCTGCGCCACAGCGACGAGGGGACGAACCTCGCGGTCGCTCGCGCGGCTGCCGCGGCCGCCGGTCGTGGCGTGGTGGGTCTCGACGTCGCCGGCGACGAGCTCCTGTTTCCGTCCCTCGCCCCGTACCGCGAGCCGTACGCGATCGCGGCCGCCGCGGGGCTCGGGCTGACGGCCCACGCGGCGGAGGCGGCCCCGGCGGCCGCTGCGCGTCGAGGCGGTCACGACGCTCGGGGTCACGAGGATTGGCCACGGCTCGCACATCGCCGACGACCCCACGGCGCTGGCCTGGGCGGCCCGCGAAGGGATCGCGATCGAGGTCTGCCCGACATCGAACGTCCTGACCGGTGCCGCACGGTCGGTTCGCGAGCATCCGCTGCACGCGTTCCTCGCCGCCGGCTGTCGCGTCGTCCTCGGCGACGACAACCCGATCAACATCGGGAGCCGGATCTCCGGCGAGGAGCGGCGCCTCGTGGAGGAGGGCGGTCTCAGCTACGAGCAGATCCGCGAGATCCACCTGACCGCTTGCGACGTGGCGTTCACGGACGAATCGACGAGAGCGGCCGTTCGGGCTCGGCTGGAAGCTACGCCCGCCGACGTCACCTAGCGGCCCAGCGCCTAGCGCCGCGCGGCGATCTTCCGCCACTCGATGGCGGTGCAGCGATCCATCACGACCGCCAGGCCTGCGGCCGAGGCGATGCGGGCGGCTTCCCAGTTCACGACGCCGAGCTGCAGCCAGAGGCAGCTCGCGCCGGCGGCCACCGCCTCCTCGGCGTGCGGCACCACGAGCTCCGACCTGCGGAAGACGTCGACGATGTCGAACGGCCCGGTCGCGGCGACGGCCTCGGCAAGCGTTCGAAAGGCCGGGATCCCGAGGACGCTTCGCTCGTTCGGGTTGACCGGCACGCACTCGAACCCCTGGTGAACGAGATAGCGGAAGACACCGAACGACGGGCGGCCCTCGTTCGACGACGCGCCCACGACGGCGATTCGCCGCGCGGCCCGGAGGATGCGTCTCGATCTCCTCGTCGCCGGCAACCGCGACCGGTCCGCGATTCTCGGCGAGATCGAGGTAGGCGATCGTCCGCTCCCTGTCCTCGCGCCGTGCGGCCCGCTCCGAATCGTCCGTCAGGTCGCGCCTTCCTTGGTGTAGGGCTGGCCGACCGCCGCGGGCGGAATGCTGCGACCCACGACGCCGGCAAGGACGATCAGGGTCAGCAGGTACGGCAGCGCCCCGAAGAAGTTGTTGTACAGACTCGGGTAGCTCGACTGGATGCCCGACAGGAACACGCCGAGATCGCCGGGCGGCGGATTCGACCGGATCGCGATCCCGAGGGCCTCGGAGACCATGAAGAGCAGCGCCCCACCGAATGCCCCGATCGGTGTCCAGCGCCCGAAGATCACCGCGGCGAGCGCGATGAACCCCCGGTTCGCCGACATGCCGTTCTGGAACGAGGCGTTGAACTCGAGGGTCAGCCACGCCCCCGCCAGGCCGGCAAACACGCCGCCGAGGATCACGTTTCGATAGCGGACCCGGATCACGTCGATGCCGACGGTGTCGGCGGCCCGCGGATGCTCGCCGACGGCCCGGGTCCGGAGCCCCCAGCGCGATCGGAAGAGCATGATCTGGAGGACGATGACGAAGATGATCACGGACGTCGTGATCGGGCCGGAGCTCAGGAACATCCGCAGGATCCAGCCGATGATCGGCAGGTCGATGATCTGGGCCGGCAGCTGGATCGTGTCGAAGGTCCCGGCGCTGCCGCTCGGCTTGATCAGCCGGTTGAGGTAGCCGGTCAGGCCGAGGGCCGTGATGTTGATCACGGTTCCGCTGATGATCTGGTCGGCCCGGACGCTGATCGACAACCAGGCGTGGAGCAGCGAGACGAGCATCCCGGCCCCGATCGCCGCCAGGACGCCGACGATCAGCGCAGGCGTGGCGCCGAAGAACGCCCCGCGGTCGGCCGGCATCGCCTCATTGACGACCACCGCTGCCATGAAGCCGACGAACGCCGCGGTCAGCATCATCCCCTCGATGCCGATGTTGACGATGCCGCTCCGCTCGTTCATCACGCCGCACAACGCCCCGAGCGCGATCGGTGTCGCCAGCTGCAGCGTCTGGCTGGGCAGGTTCGTCGTGAAGATCGCATCGACGAGGTACGCCAGGAACTGGAAGACGAACCCGAGGATCGGCAGCCCGAACAGGAAGTCCATCAGACGGTGGTCTCCCCGTACGTCCGCGACACGGTGCCGAGCTCACCCGGCGTGACCCGCTCGGCGCGGCCCCGGATCAGGTGCCGGATGACCGCCTCGGCGGCGAGGAAGAGCAGGATCAGGCCCTGGATGACGTCGATGATCTCGATCGGAATCTTCGCCGTGATCTGCATCGAGGGCGCCCCGGCGCGCATCGCGCCGAGGAGGAGCGCCGCCAGGAGGATGCCAACCGGATGGGCTCGCCCGAGCAGGGCAACGGTGATCCCGCCGAAGCCGATCGTCGTCCCGAACACCGCCGGGTAGTAGCCGAGGCTGAGGATCTCGAATGCCCCGGCCAGCCCGGCAAACATCCCGCACAGCGTCATCGTCAGGATGATGAGCCGCCGCGGGCTCATCCCTGCGTAGCGCGCCGCGCTGGGGTTCGCCCCCACGGTGCGGATCTCGAACCCGAGCGGCGTCCGGTAGATGAGGACGTACGTCAGCCCGATGAGGGCGAGCACGATGAAGATGCCGAGGTTGCCGTTGCGACCGAACACGATCGGCATGCGCGGCGTTGCCGACGTCGGCCGTCCGGGCGAACGACGGACCGACGATCTTGAAGACGTCGTTGACGAGGCCGATGATCACGAACGAGGCGAGCGAGTTGAGCATGATCGTCGACACGACCTCGTGGGCACCGGTGAACGCCTTCAGGGCGCCGGGTATGAAGCCGTAGATCGCTCCGCCAAGCGCCCCTGCGAGGATCGCGATCGTCACCGCGATCGGGACCGGCTGCTGGGCAACCATGCCGCCGACGAGGCCGGCGACGAAACCGCCGATCAGGACCTGGCCGGTGCCGCCGATGTTGAAGAGCCCCGCCTTGAAGCCGACACCAACGGCGAGGCCGGTCAGCACGAGCGGGGCGGCCGCGGCCAGGGTGTTCGTCAGCGCCCGGCCGGCTTGCTCGGGGTTGATCGAGGGCGCGAACGAGATCGCGCCATTCGGTGACGTCGATGAACGACAGGCCGGTCGCGCCCTGGAGCAGGCTCTCGTAGGCGACGAGCGGGAGGAGGAGGTTGAGCGATTTCTCGGTAGCCAGGCTCGAGGCGATGATCAGCAACGAGCCGAGCAGCAGCGCGAGCAGGATCGAGACGGTCGGAACCGCTGCCAGCGCCCACGCCCGACGGAGGAAGCTCATCAGCCGGGCACCGCCGAGTCGCCAGCGCCCGCGCCGGCCCCCGTCTCGACCGGCGGGATGGAGCGGCGTCCGGCGGCCATCAGCAGCCCGATCTCCTCGCGCTCGGCGGTCGGGCCGTCGACGAGGGCGACGATCTCGCCGCGATACATCACCGCGATCCGGTCGGACAGCTCGAGCACCTCGTCGAGCTCCGCCGAGACGAGCAGGATCGCCGCTCCCTCGTCCCGCTTGGCGATCACCTGGCGGTGGATGAACTCGATACTGCCGACGTCAAGGCCGCGGGTCGGCTGGTCGAGCACGAGCGCGGAGAGCTTGCGACTGAACTCCCGGGCGACGATCGCCTTCTGCTGATTGCCGCCGGACAGCGTCCGCGCCGGAACGGTCGCCGACGGCGTGCGGATGTCGTACTCCTCGATCGCTCGCTTCGCCCAATCGGCGATCGCCTCGTCGTTCCGGAGGAACCCCCGAACGAACGGCGCCTCGTCGTACTGGGTCAGGACGAGGTTGTCCGCGAGGGGAAACGTCAGGACGAGCCCGAAGCGATGGCGGTCGCCCGGCACGAATGACATGCCTCGCCGCTGGAGCTCGCGGGGGCCGCGGCCGGTGACATCCTGGCCCGCCAACGTGACGGTCCCGCTCGTCGGTTTACGGAGGCCGGTGAGCGCCTCGACGAGCTCCTCCTGGCCGTTGCCAGCGACGCCGGCGACGCCGAGGATCTCGCCCTTTCGGACGTCGAAGCTGACCCCTTTGACCGCTTCGTGGGCGCGGTCGTCGGCAACGCGCAGGTCCGACACGACGAGCGTCGGATCGCCCGGGTGCGACTCGCCGCGGTCGACGACGAGCTGGACGTTCCGCCCGACCATCAGCGCGGCCAGGTCGTCCTCGTCAGTTTCGGACGGGATCCGCGACCCGACGACCTTGCCCCGCCGGATGACGGTGATCCGATCCGCGATCTCGAGCACTTCGTACAGCTTGTGGCTGATGAAGATGATGCTGTGACCCTCGTCGGCAAGGCGCCGGAGGACCGCGAAGATCTCCTTCGTCTCCTGGGGCGTGAGGACGGCGGTCGGTTCGTCGAGGACGAGGATCCGGGCCTGCCGGTAGAGCGCCTTGAGAATCTCGACCCGCTGCTGCCAGCCGACCGACAGCGAGCCGACCTTGACGTCGGGGTCGATGTCGAAGCCGAATCGCGTCGCCGAGCTCGACGATTCGGCGATGCGCCTCCTCGCGATCGAGGAAGATCGGATTGGCCATCGTCTCGGCGCCGAGGAGGATGTTCTCGGCCACGCTCAGGACGGGGACCAGCATGAAGTGCTGGTGGACCATGCTGATGCCCCGGGCGATGGCATCCGACGGGCCCTTGATCACGACGGCCGTCCCGTCCAGGAGGATCTCGCCGCTATCGGGCGTCGCCAACCCGTAGAGGATGTTCATGAGGGTCGACTTGCCCGCGCCGTTCTCGCCGAGGAGCGCGTGGATCTCGCCCGGCCGGACCTGCAGGTCGATCCCGTTGTTCGCGACGACGCCCGGGTAGGACTTCGTGATCCCGCGCATCTCGAGCGCGGGGGCGGTCACGGACTCGGGCACGGACTCGGTCACGGCGGCCTCGGACGGATCGCGGTCAGTTGACGGGGTTCGCGCGGACTGGCGACATCATAGGGGCATGAATCAACCGAGGAGCGGTGTTGCCACCACTCCTCGGTCGAGCGTTGCGAAGTGTCGAGGTCGGGTCAGGTACCCGCCACCGTGCACTTGGTCGGCGCGCACGGATCGAGCGAGCCGTCTTCGAAGCCCTTGATGGCCGCGTCGATCTTGGACTGGATGTCCGGCGTGATCAGCGCCGCGTTGTCGTGATAGCCCGACAGCCCGATGGCCGGCGGATCCGACGCTGCGTTGTAGGCCACGGTGCCCGCCTTGAACGTATCCGAGGCGACGCTGAGGACGACGGCCTTGACCGTGTCGACCAGCTTCTTCTCGGCGCTCGTGACGATGCACTTGGAGAGGTTCGGGAGGCTGACGGCCTGGTCGACGTCAACACCGATGCCCCAGACGCCGTCCGCGGCGCAGACCGCCTCGAGGGCGCCCTGTCCGGTCAGGCCGGCGATCTGGAAGATCACGTCGGCGCCGCCGCTGATGAACGTGCCGGCGATGGTCTTGCCCTTGGCCGGATCGTTGAACCCGACCGCCGGGTTCGGATCGGTCTCCTGGTAGAGGACCTTGATGTCCGACTTGACCGACTTGGCGCCGTTCTCGTAGCCGCGCCAGTAGTTCACGACGGCCGGGACGTTCGTGCCGCCGACGGCTGCGATCGTGCCCGACTTGGAGATGCTGGCCGCGACGATGCCGGCGAGATAGCCCGGCTGGGCCTCGGCGAAGACGATGCCCTGGTAGTTCGGCAGGAGCGTGGCCGCGTCGCCCGCGCAGGCGAACGTCGGATCGGGATCGCCGTTCGCGTCGACGCAGACACCCTGGTCGACACCGACGAACTTGATGTCCGGGTTGGCCTTCGCCGCCTTGGCGGTGTCGGTCCCGATGAGGAAGCCGACCGTGACGATCACGTCGAAGTCCGCATCAACCAGCGTCTGGATGTTCCCGGCGTAGTCCGAGATGGCCTGCGTCACGATGACGTTGTGCTCTCCGCCGGACTCTTCGGCGGCAGCCTTGGCGCCTTCATTCGAGGACTGGTTGAACGACTTGTCCTCGAGCTGGCCGACGTCGGTGACCACACCGACCTTGATCGGCTTGAGTGCCGACTGCGACGGCGGTGTCGATGCCTCGCTCGACGGCTCGGTCGAAGCCGGCGCGGACGCCGGTGGTGTCGAGGCCGCCGGACTCGGCGTGGCCCCGCCGCCGCAGGCGGCGACGAGGATGGCCATGCCGCTGAACAGCGTCAGGCCAATAGAACGGTTGCGCATGTGTCCTCCTCCAACATCGAGATCGGTTCGCGTCGGCCGATGGTCTTGACACTAGGTCCGGCGCGGTCTCGAAGAACGTTCGCCCCGCGGGGCGACCATTGGCGCGCATCGTACCGACGGGGGAGCGGCCGGGCAAGGGTAAACCTTGAAGGTCCGTTTCCCGGGTCCATGGCCGAAGCGCCTGCTGAAGGATAGGGCCAATCGCGGTCGCTGTGCATACTGGCCCGATGTTCGATTCAGCCGTGAGTGGCCGGACCGCGACCGGCCTCGCATTCGAGATCGCGGGCTCAGGCGAGCCGCTCGTCCTCGTCCACGCCGGCGTCGCCGATCGGCGGATGTGGGATCCCCAGTGGCCGGCCTTCACGGCTGGCCACCGCGTCGTCCGCTACGACCTGCGTGGCTACGGCGAAAGCCTGCCGCCGAGCGGGCCGTGGTCCCAGCATGCCGACCTGCTCGGGCTCCTCGCTGAGCTCGGAATTGGACGAGCGCACGTGGTCGGAACGTCGGTGGGGGCTGGGATCGCCGTCGAGGCGGCGCTCGCCCAGCCACAGGCCATCGCGTCGCTGATCCTCGCGGCGCCAGGTGGGGCGCTGTACGGCGGCGCGACGGACGACCTGCGGCCGATCTGGCACGACGAGGTCGAGGCGCTCGATCGAGGCGATCTCGACGCAGCCGTCGAGGTCAATCTCCGGGCCTGGGTCGACGGGCCGTCGCGGGCGACTGACGCCGTCGATCCCGCGATCCGTGCCTTCGTCGGCGAGATGCAGCGCGACGCATTCGAGCTGCCCGAGTGGGACGCGGACGGCGCGCCGGAGACGGAGCTCGAGCCGCCCGCCCATGCGCGGCTCACCGAGATCGCCTGCCCGACGCTGATCGTCGTCGGCGAGGCCGATCAGGCTGCCACGCGAGACGCGGCGCAGCGGCTCGCCACCGAGGTTCCTGGCGCGGGTCTCGTGAGCGTGCCCGACGTCGCTCACATGTTGACCCTCGAGCGGCCGCGCGAGTTCGAGCGGCTCGTCCTCGACTTCCTCGCCGCGGCGCGGTGAGCCTTCGCTACGTCGCCCTCGGCGACTCGTACACGATCGGGACGGCCACGCGGAGTGCCTCGGAGCGCTGGCCTGACCAGCTCGTCGCCCGGCTCAATGGGGAGGGGCCGGTTCTGGAGCTGGTCGCGAACCTCGGCGTGAACGGGTACACCTCGCGTGACGTGATCGAGGCCGAGCTACCGCGGCTTGCGGCGCTTCGTCCGGAGTTCGCGACGCTGCTCATCGGTGTCAACGACGTCGTCCAGGGCGTTCCGGAGGCGACGTACACGCGGAATGCCGGCCTAATCCTCGACGAGCTCCTCGGCGTGCTCCCGGCGGACCGGATCCTCGCCGTCGCGACCCCCGATTACACCGTCACGCCGCAGGGCGCGGCCTACGGCGACCCGGTGCAGCAGGCCGCCGGGATCCGGCGCAACAACGAGATCCTGCTTGGCCTCGCGACGGCGCGCGGGATCGCCTTCGTCGACATCCACGACCTGTCGCTCCGCGCCGCCACGGACCGTTCGCTCGTCGCCGACGACGGGCTCCACCCATCCGGTGCGCAGTACGCGCTCTGGGTGGATCGGATCGCGCCGGTCGTGGCGGAGCTGCTGCGCCGCTGACTTCGTCCCGCCTGGCTCCGGGGCGTTTGGCACGCCCCACGTTCACACGCGACGTGTTGAGCTGCTCGCGAGGCCGAAGCAGACCGGAATCAGCCTCTTCTGCCCGGATTCGGTCGTTTCCTGCACGCCGGGCGAGCCAAATCGGCAAATCGAGGCTTGCGGCTGCGCTTTCTCGTCGCATGTGAACGCCCCGCGTTCCATGAGCGCGGACGGTCGCCCGACTACCGCTCGGTGTAATCCCAGCTCCGCTTCCGCGACTGCGCTTCCCACTCCGAACGCAGCATCGCCATCCGGATGTCGTCCTGGAAGGTGCCGTCCTGGTAGAACGCCCGCCGCAGGCGTCCCTCGTGGACGAATCCCGCCTTGCCGTACACGTGCTGGGCTCGCTGGTTGACCGAATCGGTCACGAGCCAGACCCGTTCGAGCCGAAGCTGCCCGAAGCAGAAGTCGACGATGACGTTGACGGCCTCCGTCCCGAGGCCGCCGCCGCGTAGGTCGTGCTCGCCGATCGCGAGCCCGAAGCCCGCCGAGCCGTTGACCTTGTCGATCTCGAAGATGTCGGCCCGCCCGATCGGCTGGTCGTCGGCGATCAGGCAGATGACGAACGCGAACCAGTCCCGACCCGCCTCCCCGGTCGCGGCCTCGGCGTCGACTCGGCGGCGAGCGAGACTGCGCGGCATCTCGCCCATCAGCCGCGCGGTGTCCGCGTGCTCGTACCAGCGGTGAACGTGCTCCGCGTCGGATGGCTCGAGCGCGCGAAGGTAGACGCGTTCGCTGCGCAGGATGGGGTTAGGCACGCGAGGCGGCGGCTCGGAGTTGCGAGCGGGTGCCTCAGCCACGCTGCAGCTCCCGCAGCCGCGCGTCGTCGATCCCGAAGTGATGGGCGATCTCGTGGTGGAGCGTGTCGCGGATCGCGGCAGCGAGGCGCCCGGGATCCCGGTATGCCCGCGTCAGCGGCCCCCGGAACAGGGTGATCTTGCTTGCAACCGCCGCGTTGTCGACGCCCCAGCGCGTTCGAGGAATGCCCTCGTAGATCCCGAATAGCCCACGCGCCCCTACGGAGGCCAACTGAGCCGGCGTCGGTTCCTCATCGACCACAATCGCCACGGACCCGAGCCGCTCGGCGAAGAGTGGCGGCAACTCCTCGAGGGCGCCGTCGATCACGGCGTCGAAGTCAACCTGACCGTCGGAGACGAGCTCGGGCCTGTCCATAGGCCCTCGATCATGGGCCAGACGGCCGCTATCGTCCACGCGCGGCTGTCGCCGGGGCCGGACGACCCCGGCGACGGGGTCGTTACGGGATGATCAGTCGCCGCCACCGAACCAATACGTTCCGTCCCAATACCAAACGGATACGTCGGCATTCGCGGTGACAACAGCGACAAGATGGAACTCGGTCAATCGTCCGGTTCCGGGGCCGAAGGTGCAGACCGCGTTCACGGGGCTGCTCCACACGCAGACACCATTCGTGCTGCCGTTCTTGATCGTGATCATGGCCTGCACCACATCCCCAGCCGGGTTCTGGCTGAGGTAGTGGACCTTGGTACCGGCCGGGAACCACTGGAAGTCGGCGTGCCGGATCGTGCAGACGAACCCGAGGGGTTCCGACGAATCGGGCCCGCACGTCTTGTCCAGATGGAAGTCCTTCGGCGAGGCCGCCGAGGCCGATGGGACCAGGACCGTGAGGGCCAGGACAGTCGCTGTAACCACAGCAATACGTCTGATCGATCGCATTGGTGATCCCTCCATGCTCGATCACGGGTCGGTTTCGTCACTGGCTCGGCACGGTCCCGACGACCAGGCTGGGGGACCGCGCGTCAACGCCTCCCATGGATCACGATCGACCGTGCGCGCACCCACCACCAAGTGCAAGCAAATGCGCGACCGTTTTCCAGACATCGTGGCGCGGATGCGCCCCTGTCGCGTTCGCCCACGCCAATGTCGGGCCGCCCGTCCCCGGCTACCATTGACCCACCCGTGACGATCGCCCCGAACGACTTCACCCACCTCCACGTCCACTCCGAGTTCAGCCTCCTCGACGGCCTCGGGCGGATCACGGACCTCGTCGATTCGGCGGCCCAACTGGGCTTCGACAGCCTCGCCATCACGGATCACGGCGCCCTCTATGGCGCGGTCGGCTTCTACCAGGCGTGCGTCAACAAGGGCATCAAGCCGATCATCGGCGTCGAGACCTACGTCGCCCGCCGGTCGATGACCGAGAAGGAGGGCAAGGCCGACGCCCAGCCCTACCACCTGATCCTGCTTGCGAAGGACGACGTCGGCTACCGCAACCTCTGCCGGCTCGTCACCGACGCCCACGTCGACGGCTACTACTACAAGCCACGCATCGATCGCGAGCACCTCGCCCGCTATTCCGAGGGCCTCGTCGGGCTCTCGGCCTGCCTCGGAGGCGAGGTGGCGCGGGCCCTCGAGGTCGACGACTGGGAGCTCGCCCGATCCGTCGCCGGCGAGTACGGCGAGATCCTCGGGCCCGGCAACTTCTTCCTCGAGCTGCAGGACCACGGCATGGCCGAGCAGAAGGCGCTCAACGAGAAGCTCCTCCGACTCGCCCCGGAGACCGGCCTGCCTCTCGTCGTCACGAACGACCTCCACTACGTCCACGAGGTCCAGGCCGACGCGCACGACGTCCTGCTCTGCGTCGGGACCGGCAACAACATCGACACGCCGAATCGGATGAAGTTCGAGACGCGCGACTTCTGGCTGAAGTCAGCCGCCCAGATGGCGGCGCTCTTCCCCGATCAGCCCGAGGCCATCCGCAACACCCGCCTGATCTCCGAGATGACGAACCTCAAGCTGCCGCTGGGAAATCTCCGGATCCCGCACTTCCCGGTGCCGGAAGGGGAGACCCCGGAGAGCTGGCTGCGCAAGGAATGCGAGCGCGGCCTCGAACGCCGCTACGGGACGGTGACCCCGGAGCTCCAGGCGCGCCTCGACTACGAGCTCGGCGTGATCCTCTCGATGGGCTACGCCGGCTACTTCCTCATCGTCGCGGACTTCATCCGCTTCGCCCGCGAGCAGCGGATCCAGACCACGTGTCGGGGGAGCGCGCCCGGCTCGATCGTGACCTACACGCTCGGGATCACCCCGGTCGACCCGATCGCCTACGAGCTGCCGTTCGAACGCTTCCTCAACCCCGACCGCGTGACGATGCCCGACATCGACGTCGACTTCGAGGACGGCCGGCGCGACGAGGTGATCGCCTATGTCACCCGCAAGTACGGCGCCGACCACGTCGCCCAGATCATCACGTTCGGCACGATGCTCGCCCGGGCCGCGATCCGCGACGTCGGGCGGGTGCTCGGCCACAGCTACGGCGAGGTCGACCGGATCGCGAAGGCCGTCCCGAACCAGCTCGGGATCAAGCTCGAGGAAGCGATCGAGACCTCCCCGGAGCTGCGCGGCATGGTCGAGGGCGACCCGGCCGTCAAGCGGATCACGGACTTCGCCCGCCAGCTCGAGGGAGTCGCCCGCAACGCCTCGACCCACGCCGCCGGGGTCGTGATCAGCCGCGAGCCGCTGACGGAGCTGATGCCGCTCCAGAAGGCGACGAACTCCGACGCGCTCATGACCCAGTACGAGATGCACGGCATCGAGGCGCTCGGGCTGCTGAAGTTCGACTTCCTCGGCCTCTCGAACCTGACGATCCTCCGCCAGGCCGTCGACCTCGTGCGGCAGGAACGGGAGATCGAGATCGACCTCGACACGATCCCGCTCGACGATGCGCGGACGTTCGAGCTGCTGGCCTCCGGCGAGACGACCGGCATCTTCCAGCTGGAGTCGGCGGGGATGCGGCGCTACATCCGCGACCTCCGCCCTACGTCGGTCCTCGACCTCGCGGCGATGGTCGCGCTCTACCGCCCCGGCCCGATGGACAACATCCCCGCCTACATCCGGCGCAAGCACGGCCAGGAGAAGGTGACGTACCTCCACCCGCTGCTCGAGCCGTACCTGCAGAAGACCTACGGGATCTTCGTCTACCAGGAAGACATCATGTCCGCGGCCATCGCGCTCGGCGGGTTCACCGGTCCGGAGGCGGACACCCTCGGCTACGCGATCCGCAAGAAGAAGTCGTCCGTGCTCCGCGCGCAGCGCGAGAAGTTCGTCGCCCAGGCCGGCGAGCGCGGCGTCGCGCCCCAAGTCATCGACCAGGTCTTCGCCGCGTTCCAGCCGTTCGAGCGGTACGGGTTCAACAAGGCCCACGCGACGTGCTACGGCCTGATCGCCTACCAGACCGCGTATCTCAAGGCGAACTACACGGTCGAGTACATGACGAGCGTCCTCACCGCGTTCCGCTCGAACGAGGAGAAGGTTGCCGCCGCGATCGCCGAATGCCGCCGGATGGGGATCGAGGTCCTGCCGCCTGACGTCCACAGCTCTGGCGTGGAGTTCACCGTCGAGGGCCAGGCGACACGGTTCGGGCTGCTGGCGGTCAAGAACGTCGGCCAGGGCGCGATCGAGTCGATCATCGCGGCCCGGGCGGAAGGCGGCCCGTTCCGATCATTGACCGACTTCTGCTCGCGGGTCGACCTTCGACTGGCGAATCGCAAGGTCCTCGAGTCGCTCGCCCGGGTCGGCGCGCTCAATGCCTTCGGCCACCCGGCCCAGATCCTCCTCGGCCTGGACGACGCGATGGCCGCCGGCCAGTCCGCGCAACGCGACCGGGTCAGCGGCCAGACCTCGCTCTTCGACCTCGGCGCGGAGGACGCGGCGGCGTTCGAGCGGCCGCTGCCCCAGACGACCGAGGTCCCGGTTCGCGAACGCCTCCGCTGGGAAAAGGAGCTCCTGGGCCTCTACCTCTCGGAGCACCCGATGGGTGAGATTGCCGGACAGGTCGGCCAGTTCGTCACGGCCTACAGCGGCGACCTGAAGGACGAGTCGCTCGACGGTCAGCGGATCGTCGTCGCCGGGATCGTGACCGGGTTCCGGCGGGTGATCACCCGAGCCAACGCGACGATGGGCGTCGCCACCCTCGAAGACCTCCAAGGGTCGCTCGAGGTCGTCGTCTTCCCGAAGATTTTCGAGGAGACCGCGGCGACCTGGGCGGACGGCGCGATCCTCCTCGTTGCCGGCCGGGTCGATCACCGCGGCGAAGAGGTCTCGCTGCTGGCCGACCTGGTGACCGATTGGGACGGCGCGGTCTCGCGCGGCCCGGAGGCGTTTGCGCGGGAAGTCGCGGCCGGCGATCGAGGGCGGCCGCCGCGGCGTCAGCCGGCGAGGCCCGAGCCGTTCGGTGCCCCGGCCTACGCGACCGGCGACGGGAACGGCAACGGCCACGGCGGCGCCAACGGTCACGGTCCCGTGAGCGCTCCGATACAGGCATCCGGTGTCCCGATCGGGGTCGGCGCGGGGGCAGCGGCGCCGGAGATCCCATACGTCTCGCCGCTCCGGGCAGACGCCCGGCCCGCGGTCCCGTCGCCGCCGGACGAGTCCCCGTCATCGTTGCCCGCCGTCGCACCCGCCGAGCCGATCCCGACGTACCTCGAGCCGCCCGACGTCGAGCGGCTTGCGCCGGATCGCGACGTCGAGCCCGCGCTGCCCGACGAAGCCCGGGATCGCGCGGCGGGGGCCGCCGACGCCGGCACCTCGCCCGTCGACGCGGCGCCCGGAGCGATCCTCCACGTCCGATTTGCCGGAGGCGCGGGAACGGATCGCGTCGTCGGCGCGATGGAGGCGTTCAAGGGACTCCTCGTCGAGCGGCCGGGATCGACACGCGTCGTCCTCCACGTCCCGGCTCAAACGGGAGCGACCTCCCTGCCGATGGAGCTCCGGCGCGGCGTCGCCTACGACTCGGAGCTGCTCGCCGAGGTCCGCCGCCGCCTCGGGGACGGGATCGTCGAGCTGAGCCTTGGCTGAGGAAACCGCTCGGGCGCTGATCGCGGGTCACTTCGCCGCACTCGGCGTTGATGATGACCGGGCCGCGGAGATCTACGCGGACGATGCGGTTCTGGAGAGCTGGGAGCAGGCGCTCGCGGAGATCACGGCCGCCGGCGGGAAGCCGTACGCAATCCCCGCGGGCGCGTCCGACCACCCGCTTGGAGGCTTGGGCTTCGCCTCGTGGGCCCGCGAGGTGGAGGCGCAGGAGAGCGAGCTCGGTGTCTTCTTCGACACGATCATCGTGTGTGCCGTGACCGGCTCCACACATGCCGGCATGATCGCCGGCTTTGCGGCCAGGGCGCGTGAGCGCCGGGTAATCGGCATCGATGCCTCGGCGAAGCCCGCCGAGACGCGTGCCCAGGTGGCCCGGCCCGCCCGCTTCACGGCCGACGCCATCGGAGTCGGGCGCGACCTACGCGACGACGAGATCATCCTCGACGAGCGCTACCACGCCGGCACCTACGGGATCCCCGACGCGACCACGCTCGACGCGATTGGCCTCGCCGCCCGCCTCGAGGGCATGATCACCGACCCCGTGTACGAAGGGAAGTCGATGGCCGGCCTCGTCGATCTGGTGAGCCGTCGCGAGATCCCGGCCTCCTCGACGGTCCTCTACGCCCATCTTGGCGGCCAGCCCGCGATCAACGCCTACGCGTCGTGTTCACCTAGGCGCCGCTCGCGCGGCGGAGGGCCTGAACGGCCGACAGCTGCTCGTGGAACTCCGCGCGGACCGCGTTGACCACGTCGCGTTCGACGTCGAGCTCCCGCGCGATCTCATTGACGGTGGACGCCTCTTCGGCCGTGATCGTCCCGTCCTCGGCCCCGATCGCGAAGCAGCAGCGGAGCAGCGCGACCCGCTGTTCGAGCGTCGAGATGTCGCGGAACTCGCGGGTGACGACGAAGTCCTCCGTCGCGCCGTGGACCCGGGCCTGGATCTTCGCCATCTGGACGACGAGGACCGCCTGGGCGCTGTCGAGGCCGCCGAACTGGATGGCGAACTGCTCCATCAGCGCCGTTTCCTCGTCGCTGATGTCGAAGTCGGCGGCGGCCGCTCTGCTCATGACGTAGGCGAAGCAGGCGAGATAGCGCGCTTCCTCGGGCGGCAGCGCGTCGAGGCGAGCGACGATCCGGCGGGCCGTCGCAGTCTCGGCAGCCGAGCCCGCGACCGGCTCGGCCTCTTCGCCGACGGGCAGGCGCGGGTCCGGTTTTGCATTGCGGTCGAGGCCGAGGAAGCGGCGGAACATCAGGGTGTCTTCTCCTTACCAGCGATCGTACGCGGGATGGCCCGGTTTCACCGCGACGAACGTCCCGCGGCACGTCGCGGTGACTTCACCGCCGGCCGTGAGGGTTGCCTCGACCGTGGCCCGGTCGTCACCGGACTCAACGACTCGCCCCGCAAGATGGATCGGTCCGCTCGACGGTGTCGGCCGCCGCATCCGAACCGCGTAGTCGAGCGTGACCGTCGTCGGCGGGCGGTCAGCGCCGCGCCGGCGCATCAGGTGGGTGGTCGCGGTCCAGTTCGAGTGGCAGTCCAGCAGCGTCCCGATGATTCCGCCGTTCAGGATGCCGTCGAACGCCTCGTGATGAGGAGAAGGGGTCCAGTCGGCGACGATCTCATCCGCGTCCGTGTCGGACGGGAAACTCCTGATTCGGAGGCCCTTCGCGTTCGCCGGGCCGCAACCGAAACAGTGACCCTCAGGGGCGAAGCGCTCCTGGAGGCTGAGGTCCGTCCGCTCGGTCATCGGCGGGAGTATCGCAGCCTTCCTCGGTCTCGGCCTGCACGGCGGGATCGACGTCGCGCCCGGCTGCTCGCCTGATCGCCCCGGCGATCCGGCTCCGGAAGAAGAACGGGACGGCGATGAGGGTCGCCTGGGCCATCGGCACGACCATGCTCGTGGTCTGCGGGTCGACCATGCACGCGACGCAGGCGAGTTCGGAACTCATGGCTGAGTGATATCCCATCGGGCGAGTGCTCGTCAACGGTACGGTCGTTCAACCGCCGCCCGTCGAGGGATCGGGCCTGAAGCACCGACAGCCGGACGACATGGTCCAGAAAGAGGCGCGGGCCCTCGTAGATCTCCAGGTGGACCTCGGGATCGGCGGCCCCCCAGTCGATCTCAACTAGCCCGTGCTTCTGGAAGTTGTTCAATAGCTCGCCGATGCGGTTCGGATTGACCAACTCACCGACGGGGGCGGTCTCGACCTGGTCGAGCCCCGATGGCGTGAGGTCGTAGGTCGGATATCCAAGTGCGGCCGCATCGTCGGGATGACGCGTGAGTTCGGCGAAGTGCATATCGCCGGACACGAAGATCACGCCCGGGACGCGCAACTCGCGGATGAGCTTGAAGAGGCGATCGCGCTCCAGCGGCGAGTCGCCCCAGCCCTCCCACTCCCGGTCGATGTCGTAGTCCTGAATGACCTGCACGCCGCTACCAATGATCCGGACGGTCGCCGGCTCGGCGAGGCGTTCGCGCAGCCACGCCCATTGCTCATCGCCGAGAATGCGGCGGCCCGGCGTCCTCGCCGGCGTAGTCCCACGGGTCCAGGTTGTAACGGTTGTCGAGCAGGATGACCTGGACCGTCCGATCGCCGGTCCCGAACGTGCGCGCGGAGTACACGCCGGGCTGGTCCCAGCGCGGATCGTCCGGCGCCGCGCCCCAGAACCGGAGGAACTCCGCCTTCGCAGCGTCGCGGTGCGGCCATGTCGCGTTGGCGTTGTTCATACCCATGTCGTGGTCGTCCCACACCGCCATGGTCTCCGTCGAGGCGGCGAGGGCCTGAAACCGCGGGTTCTCGGCGAGCTGTTCGTAGATCGCGCGCATCTCGGCCATGTCATCGGTGTCCGCGTAAATGTTGTCGCCGAGCCAGAGCATCGCGTCGGGATCGTGTGAGGCAATGTCGGCCAACGCCGCGCCGCCCGGCGCGTAACGGAGGCAGGCGCCGACGGCCACACGGAACGTCGTGGCTGACGTCCCCGAAGTCAGGCCCGGCAGCGGGGTCGGGATCGGCGGGAGTGTGAGGATCGGGCCCGGCGTCGCGGGGCACGCCAGAGGGTTGACGCAGCGTGTCGCTGTCGGCTGGACGGGTGGGCTGGAGGGCATTGCCGTCAGTTCGCAGCCCGCTATCACCAGCGCCACGACGATGGCCATCGGGAAACGCACCCGTACCTGCGACCTCGCCTCCTGCTAACTCTGGTGCCGAAGGTGGGATTCGAACCCACACGAGCTTGCACTCAACGGTGTTTGAGACCGTCGCGTCTGCCATTCCGCCACTTCGGCGCGGCTTGCAATCGTAATCGACGGGATGAGAGCCCTCAGCCGCAGGGATCGGGCTCGCCCGGGAAGAGTGGCCGCACGACGGCGCCAAACACCGCATCGGTGTCGTCCCGCCAGCGGGTCAGCTCGTTGGCGGCGCCGAACGCCGCCAGCGCGGCCTTGAGGCTGTCGCCCTCGATGACCCCGCAGCGTGCCGGTGGCGAACCCGCCAACTCCGCCCCGAACTGCGTCATCGGCACCTCGAGCGGCCACCGAGCGAACGACGGCGGCAGCGACGCGTCGTCCACTGGCTCGACCAGGAGAACGGCAAGACGGTCGGCGACGTAGGGCGTTTCGGGCCCCAGCTCCGTCCCGAGCCACGATCCGATGTCGTGGATCCTTGCCCAGAACTGGCCGAACCCCTCCGGCGTACCGGGTGCACCGTCGCACGGCGTCGTGATGCAGACGATCTGGCGGGTCGGGTCGCCGATGACTTCCCGCTCGACACCGTCGATGACGAAGAGCAGGTGGGCGGTCTGGGCGCCGGGCGGGAGGCCGCCAGTCAGATCCGTCGGCCCGTCAAGAAGGCCGGCCGAACGAGCCGCGTCGATGAGGGCGTCGACGCCCGCCTGGCTGAGCCGGCGCTGTTGGAGGTTGGGCAGGAGCGGGCCCGGGTAGATCGCCATCTGGGGGCCGTAGACGATGAGACTGCCCTGGTCGATCACGACCTCGGGTCCGGCCGTCCGGAATGCTCCGACCGGCGGGAGCGCCTGGCTGATCCAGGCCCGCAGCCCGAATCCGGCCGTCGGGGCAGGGGACGGGGACGATCCCGCGCCGGCACACCCGGCGACGATGAGGAGAACGAGGACCAGGGACGCGATAGGGCGCATTGGGCGAGCTCCAGGCTGGGGGAGGATAGAACCTCTAGGAGCGCCGGGACGCCGGAGGACGCAGCGAAGTTGCCGGTGCCGCGACGCACGACATGCGGAACCGCCTCCCGGCCAGAGACGTCTCCGCGCGGACCGATGCTAGACTCGCCCAGCCTCAGAATCGCCGTCCGGAGGGGCCCCCTGAACGTGGAGGACCTTCGCTCGACCACGGTCGCCGACGACCCCGTCCAGCGCCGAGACCTCATCCTCGTCGAGCGCGCCCGTGCGGGCGATCTCGATGCGTTCAACGATCTCGTCACCTGCTACCAGGACCTGTTGTTCGCGCTGGTGGTTCGGATGGTGCCCGATCGCGACCAGGCGTCCGATGTCACCCAGGAGGCGTTCTTCTCGGCCTTCCGGAACCTCGGCAGCTTCCGCGGCGGAAGCGTGAAGTCGTGGCTCAACCGGATCGCGGTCAACGCGGCCATGGACACCCAACGGGCGAAGAAGCGCCGGCCGGTCCAGCCGTACCCGGAGCTCGAGGACGAGAGCTGGCAGCCACCGGCGCCCGCCGATGCGGATCCGGTCCACACCGCCCTGACGATGGAACGATCGCACGCCCTGAATGTCGCCCTCGCCTCGATCACCGGCGACCAGCGCACGGCAATCGTCCTCTTCGACGTCGAGGGCTACGACTACGCCGAGATCGCCGAGATGACCGGCGTCTCGCTCGGTACCGTGAAGTCCAGGATCCACCGCGGACGCCTCGCACTCCGCGACCGCCTCGTCGACCGAATGGACCTGTTCCGTGGCTGAAGGGAACCTCGTGCGCAGGGAGCTCGTCTGACGACCATGCCCCACCCCTCCGAGCAGCATGCTCAGCACGACCATCTCCTGGTGGTCTCGCTCGCCGCCGGTGACCTCACCGGCAACGACCGCGACCGCGCCGCCGCCCAGATCGCCGCCTGCGCCGAATGCGCGCTCCTCCATGACGACCTTCTCGCGATCGCGCGGGCGACAGCGGTTCTCCCAGCCGCGGTTCGCCCGCGCGACTTCCAGCTGACCCCCGAGCAGGCAGCCCGGCTCCGGCCCGGCGGCTGGCGGCGATTCATCGCCGCCTTTGCCTCGCCCCGCCTGGCGGTGACGCGGCAGCTCGGCGTGGGGCTGACGACGCTGGGGATTGCCGGCCTGCTGGTGAGCACCATCGGATCGATGAGTCTCGGGTTGGGCGGGCTGGCGGCCGGTGCCCCCGCGGCCGCGCCCGCGGACCAGCGGGAGCTGATGTCGACCGACGAGTCCGGCGGGGGCCCGCAGCCGGCGGCGTCCGCGGTCGGCTGCGGCCGCGCCGGCGCCCGCGGCCGCCGCGGCGTCCGGCGCACCCGCATCCGGGGCGCCGCTCTACGGGGCCGAGGCCTCGGGCAACGCCGATGGCGGCACCGTCCTCCTGCCGGACCTCAGCGCCTCACCTCTTCCGACAGCGGCCAACGGCAGAGGGACAATCGGCGTCGCACAGGCGCCGCCGGCGTCCACGCCCGGGACACCCGCCCCAGAGGTCAAGCGTGACGTGGTGACCGACAGCAGCGGCTGACGGGCCGGGCGTGCCGCTAGTCATCGTCGCGTCCGCGATCCTCCTCGCGGCGGGCATCGCCCTCCTGCTGGCCCGTCGCATCGCTCGGCGGATCACGACCGGCTGACCCGGCCCGGGCGGTCCAGTGCCGGGCAGTCCCCGGCTACACTTCTCCTCGTGCCCACCGAACGTCTCATGCTGCTCGACGGCTATGGGCTCGTCTACCGCGGCTACTTCGCACTGCCACCGCTGACGACCTCGCGGGGCGATCTCGTCAACGGCGTGTTCGGCTTCGCAAGCATCGTCCTGCGCGGGCTCCAGGATCTGCAGCCGGACTACCTCGCGGTGTCGTTCGACCTCCCCGGCCCGACGTTCCGGCACGAGCAGTACGCGGACTACAAGGCGACCCGCACGAAGATGCCGGACGATCTGCGCGACCAGTTCCCGAAGGTTCGCGAGGTCGTCAAGGCGCTCCGCATCCCGATCTACGAGATGCCCGGCTACGAGGCGGACGACGTCATCGGGACGATCACCCAGCAGCTCGACGCGCGGGACGACCTCGAGACGACGATCGTGACCGTCGACCTGGACATGCTCCAGCTCGTTACGCCGCGCGTCCGCCTGATGACCACCCGATCCGGCGTCGAGAACACGGTCATGTACGACGTGGCCAGGATCGACGAGCGATACGGCCTGCGACCGGACCAGATGATCGACTACAAGGCGCTCAAGGGCGATCCAACCGACAACATCCCCGGAGTGCCGGGAGTGGGGGAGAAGACCGCCGCCAAGCTCATTCGCGACTTCGAAACGCTCGACTCGCTCTACGCGCGCCTCGACGAGGTCAAGCCCGACAAGTTGCGCGACAAGCTCGCCGAATACCGCGAGCAGGTCATCGTCGGCAAGGACCTCTCGACGATCGTCCGGGACCTGCCGATCAAGATCGACCTGGAGGCCGCCCGACTCGGCGACTACGACCGCGACACGGTCGTCCGCCTGTTCCGCGAGTACGAATTCCGGACGCTCATCGAGCGTCTGCCGCCGATGGCCGGCGAGTCGGCGGAGGAGCGGAGCGAGAGCCTCCGATCCGTCGCGGAGAGCGGCTACGTCCCGGCGGCCCGGGTCGCCGGCCGGCCCGAGGGCTGGGGACCGTCCCGCTCGGGCACGAGGCCGGAGAGCGGTGAATTGCAGCTTCGGCTCGACTTCAATGCCGTCGGTGGCCGGCAGGGCCCGGTCGGATCGGAGGAGGCACCACGGGCTGACGGAGCCGCGGACAGGACGCTCGTCCCCGAGGACCTGCCCTCCGCGCTCGCGGCCGCGATCCTGGATCCCGGCCGGATCGAGGTCCGCGGCGCCGACGAGATCGGCGACCTCGAACCGTGGCTGGCGACGCAGCCGGCCGTGGGCGTCGCGCTCCTCGCGGATGACCACCGTCCGCGCCGCGGCACGCCGCTGGCCCTTGCCGTCGCCGGAGCGGACGGACGTGTCGTCGCGGCCGAGGGTCAGGCCGCAGCCGACGCCTTGCGCCAACTGCTCGAGCGACTCGCAACCCCGCTGGTCGGGCACGAGGTGAAGCAGGTGCTCGTCGCCTCCTTCGCGGACGACGAGCACGGATCGCCGCCGCCGGTCGCCTTCGACACGCAGATCGCGGCCTACGTCCTGAACGCCGCGCTGCGCAGCCAGACGATCGCCGACGTCGTCGCCGAGAATCTCGATCAGATCCTGCCGCCGACGGCGGACCTGCCGGCGACGGCCCAGGCGGGCCTCGAGGCGCTGTCGGCGATCGCGGTTCGCGAGCCACTCGAGCGACGCCTCGCCGACGTCGGGCTCGACCGGCTGCTGCGGGAGGTGGAGCTGCCCCTCATTCCGGTCCTCGCCCGGATGGAGGCGGTCGGGGTCGCCGTCGACCTCGAGGCGCTGGCCGTCCTGGATCGCGAGTTCGGCGCGGAGATCTCGCGCCTTGAACGCGAGATCTACGTCGACGTCGGCCACGAGTTCAACCTCGGCAGCCCCAAGCAGCTCGAGCAGATCCTGTTCTTCGAGCTGAACCTGCCGAAGGGCAAGCGGACGAAGACCGGCTACTCGACCGATGCGTCGGTCCTCGAGGACCTCCGGCCGGCCCACCCGATGATCGACAAGCTGCTCGAGTGGCGGATCTACACGAAGCTGCGCTCGACCTACGTCGAGGCCCTGCCGAACCTCATCGCCGCCGACGGCCGGCTCCACACGACGTTCCACCAGGCCGTCGCCTCGACCGGCCGCCTCTCCTCGTCGGACCCGAACCTCCAGAACATCCCGATCCGGACGCCGCTCGGGCGGCGGATCCGCCGGGCGTTCGTGGCCGGGGCACCCGACCTGACGCTCCTCGCCGCCGACTACAGCCAGATCGAGCTCCGGATCCTCGCCCACGTGTCGGGCGACGAGCACCTCAAGGACGCCTTTGCGCGAGGCGCCGACATCCACCGCGAGACGGCCGCCCGGGTCCTCCACAAGGCGCCCGAGGAGATCAGCCACGGCGAGCGGTCGATGGCCAAGATGGTGAACTTCGGCCTGGCCTACGGGATGAGCGACTTCGGGCTGGCGTCGCGGGCGAACATCCCGCGCAAGGACGCCCAGGAGTTCATCAACAGCTACTTCGCGGCGTACTCCGGCATCAGCTACTACATGATGGCGATCAAGGAGCAGGCGAAGGCGCAGGGGTTCGTCGAGACCCTCCTCGGGCGGAAGCGCCAGATCCCGGAGCTGCGGGCATCGAACCCGGCGCTCCGCGGCGCCGGCGAGCGGATGGCGATCAACATGCCGATCCAGGGGACGGCCGCCGACATCCAGAAGATCGCGATGAACCGGGTCGCCGAGCGGCTGGCCGCGGCCGGCATGCGGGCGCGGCTGCTCCTGTCGGTCCACGACGAGCTGCTGTTCGAGGTCCCGCGCGACGAGGTCGACGACCTGGCGGCCCTCGTTCGGGAGACGATGGAGGGGGCGTTGCCGCTGTCGGTGCCGCTCATCGTCGACGTCAAGGTCGGCGACGACTGGGAGTCGATGACGCCCCTCACGCGGGCCGACGAGATCGCCGCCGAGGCGGACGAGCTGCCCCTCGAGGCGCCGATCGCCCCGCTGGCCGGGTAGACCGTCGGCCATGCCCGAGCTCCCCGAGGTCGAGACCGTTGCCCGCGACCTCCGCCCGCTGATCACCGGCGCCACGATCGTCGACGCGACGACGCTGTGGGCGCGGACGCTTCGTGGGAGCACGCCGGAGGACTTCGCGACCGGCGTCGCCGGCCGGCGGATCGAGGGCGTCTCGCGGCGCGGCAAGCAGGTCGTCGTGTCGCTCGACGGCGACGCCTTCCTGACGATCCACCTCAAGATGACCGGCCAGCTGTTCGTCGTGCCGCCAGGGCACTCCAGACGATCCCGTACGTCCGACTCGTGCTCGAGCTCGAGGACGGCCGCGAGATCCGGTTTCGCGACATCCGCAAGTTCGGCCGCGTCGGGCTGTACCTGGCCGCGGACGACGATCCGTTCGCGGCGACCGGCCCCGAGCCGCTGTCGGATGCGTTCACGGTCGCTGCGTTCCGGCGCCGGATCCGCGGCCGCAAGGGCCGCCTCAAGCCGCTCCTCCTCGACCAGTCGTTCATCGCCGGCGTGGGCAACATCTACGCCGACGAGGCGCTCTGGGCCGCGCGCCTCCATCCCCTCAGGACCGCGAGGACGCTGCGGCCCGCCGACGAGCGGCGCCTCTGGCTGGAGCTCCGGCGGATCCTCGCCGAGGCCGTGATCCGGCGCGGCTCGTCGATCGACGACTACACCGCGCCCGACGGCGACGGGGAGATGCAGGACCACCTGCGCGTCTACCAGCGGGCCGGCGAGCCGTGCTTCCGGTGCGGACGGCCGATTCGACGGATCGTCGTCGGGGGCCGGGCGACCCACTTCTGCTCGTGGTGCCAGCGACTCTCGGCCGCCGACCGGGCGACCGCCAGGGCGATTCTCCGCTCGACGACGACGCCCGACCGACACGGCCGGCGCTGGTCCGAACTGCCGGGCGGGGAGGGGAGCGTCGGGCTCAGCCGGGCGGAACGGACCCGCAAGGCCGCCGCGACCCGCCGCGCCGCCGCGCGCGCCTCGGCCGGGGGCTAGCGTGTCCATCCTCAGGCTGACCGACGTCCATCGCGAGGTCGGGACGTTCGTCATCCTCGACTCGATCAGCGCCTCGATCGCCGTCGGCGATCGGATCGGCCTCGTCGGACCGAACGGCGCGGGCAAGACGACGCTGATGCGGCTGGCGGCCGGTCGCGACGAACCCGATGCCGGGGAGGTCCATCGGAAGCGCGGGCTGACGCTCGGGTTGCTCGCCCAGGAGTCGCATTTCGACGACGAGTTCATGGCCGCGCCGGACCTTCGGGCCGCGGTCCGCCAGGGCGCCTCGCACATCGACCGAATGGCGGAGTCGCTCGCCGAGTTCGAACGGGACCACCGCGTCGAGGAGCCCGCCTACGCCCACCTCCAGCACGAGTTCGAGATCCTCGGCGGCTATACGCTCGATCAGCGCGTCGACGAGGCGCTGTCGGGCCTCGGGTTCAGCCGGGATGAGTGGCTGAAGCCACCCACCGCGCTCTCGGGCGGCGAGCAGACTCGCGCGGCCCTGGCTCGACTCGTCATCGCCGATCCCGATCTCCTGCTCCTCGACGAGCCGACGAACCACCTCGACATCGCCGCCCTCGAGTGGATCGAGGAGCACCTCCGGCGGCGTCGCGGCTCGCTGCTGGTCGCGTCGCACGACCGGGCGTTCCTGGACGCGACCGTGACCCGGATCTGGGAGCTGCGAGACCGCCGCCTGACGGTGTTCCGCGGCGACTACAGCGCGTACCACCGCCAGCGCCTCGAGCGCGACGCGCGGACGGCCAAGGACGCCGAGGGCCAGGCCGGCTCGATCGAACGCGAGAAGGAGCTCATCCAGCGCTACCGCTCCCATCGCAAGTTCAGCAAGATGCACGAGCACGAGGCGCGGCTCGAGCGCCTCCAGGCGGAGCGCATCGAGGCCCCGAAGAGCTCCCGCAAGCTGCGGCTGCCGGGAGCGGCGCTCGCCGGCGGCGGTCCGTCCCGCTCCGGCGAGGTCGTCGTCCGAATCGAGGACCTCGTCGTCGGCTACCTCCCCGGGCGCGGCGCGGTCACGGCCGACGGCTCGCCGGCGACCGAGGCGAAGCGTGTCGCACGCGCCAGGTTCCTGGCCGCCCAGCGGGGCGACCGCATCGGGATCGTCGGACCGAACGGCGCCGGGAAGACGACGCTCCTCCGGACGATCGCCGGCGACCTGCCGCCGATCGACGGACGGCTGTCGTTCGGCAACGCGGTCCAGATCGGCTACCTGGCGCAGCTCCGCGGCGCGGCAATCCCGGGTGCGACGGTCATCGACGCGCTCCTCGAGGCGATCCCGATCACGCCGGGCGAGGCGCGCGGCTACCTTGCCCGGTTCCTGTTCCGCGGCGACGACGCGTTCAAGGAGGTCCGGGCACTGTCTGGCGGCGAGCGGTCGCGGCTCGAGCTGGCGCTCCTCGGGATCATGCCCTCGAACCTGCTCCTGCTCGACGAGCCGACGAACCACCTCGACATTCCCGCCCGGGAGGCGATCGAGGAGTTCATGACCGAATCGCCCGCGACGCTGCTCGTCGTCAGCCACGATCGCCGCCTGCTCGAGACGATCTGCACGAAGCTGTGGGTCGTCGACGGCGGGCTCGCGGCCGCGTTCGACGGCGGCTATCGGGAGTGGCGGGCGGCGGTGGCGGCTGGCTGGACGGTCGCAGAGGCGGCGGCCCGACCGCCGGCGGCGAGTGGCATGGGCGCGCGCTCGGCGGTCGGCGTGGCGGTCGGCGCGGCGGTCGGCGCTGAGGTCGCCCCATCGGCTGCGGCCCGCCCGCCGGCGGCCCGGCGAGTCAAGCGCGACAAGCTCTCCAAGGATGCGTACCGGCGCCAGAAGGCCGTCGTCGACGCGGACCTCAGCCGGCTCGGGTTGCGCAAGAGCCATCTCGAGCTCGCCATGGCCGATCCGGCCGTGGCCTCGAACTTCGTCGAGCTTCGGCGGATCTCCAGCGAGCTCGTCGACGTCAGCCAGGCGCTGGCGAACGCCGAGAACGCCTGGCTCGAGCTCGAGGACCGGGCGCCGTGACACTCCGGATCGGAATCACCGGGCCCGATCGGCTGCGGCAAGTCGACGGTCGCCGGGTGGCTGCGTGAGCTCGGGGCCACGGTCGTCGATGCCGACGAGGTGGCCCGCGACGCCACCGCACCCGGGGAGCCGGCCCTCGACGCCGTCATCGAGCGATTCGGCGAGGCGCTATCGCCGGCCAGACGGCTCCCTCGACCGGGCGGCGCTGGGCAGGCTCGTGTTCTCGGATCCGGCGGCCCTCGCGGCGCTCGAGGCCATCGTCCATCCCGCCGTCCGGTCGCGGATCGAGAAGGCCGTCGCGGCGGCGGAGGCGGCCGGGGCGCCGGCCGTCGTCGTCGAGGCGATCAAGCTCGTCGAGGGCGGGCTCGCCGAGGCTAGCGACGAGGTCTGGCTCGTGACGTGCGATCCGGGCCGTCAGCTGGAGCGTCTGCTCGCCCGGGGCTCGGACGAGGCGGAGGCCAGCCAGCGGATTGCCGCGCAGGACGATCCGGCCCGCCGGCTTCGGCCGGCCGCGACCCGGGTCATCGACACGTCAGGCGGTATCGAGGAGACCCGTCGCCTCGTCTTCGACGCCTGGGCGGCGTCCGGAGCGGGCAACCCGGGCTAACCGCGACAGCCGCACGACGTTGGAATCGGAGTGGCCACCCGGTTCGCAACGCACGAGCCGGGTGGCCGGGAGGCGCGCCGGGTCAGCGGCGCAGGTGTAAGCGCAGGACGCGCCGCGGGCTGTCCTGGAACCGGGTCAGCAGATCAGGGCGCGGTGCTTGGAGCGGGCGAGCCGGAGGCGCCTGGAGCGAGTGAGGGCGTCGCGGTCGGCGTCGGTGTCGGCTGGGCGGACGGGATCGGGCCCCTGCTCGGGGGGAAGTTCTCCGGGACCGGCAATCCGTACTTCGAGATCAGCAGGTTGGTCGTCTCGCCGAGCGTCGACGCGTCGACCAGCCGGATATCCGCCTCCGGGCGCATCGCCAGGCTGAACGTCGCGTTGCCCGAGGCCTGGAGGTGCGAGATCTCCTCGGCAATCCCGAGCGTGGCCTTGACGACGTAGAACGTGCCGGCACGGGCGAGGATCACCATGTTCTGGTAGGTGATCTTGGTCGACTTGTCCGTGTAGAACTTGCCGGCGGCCAGGAGGTCCTGCGGGACATTGACCGTGGCGCTCGTGAACACGTCGACGGTCATCCCGGGCTGGAGCAGCCCGCCGACGGCACGGTCGTCGGGCACCGTCAGCGATACCGCCCGCCAGGCCTCGGAGTCGGGGCCGATGGTCTCGCCCGGTTCGAGGATCGAGAACTGGCCTCCGGTTGCTGTCGAGGCGAGCATGTTCAGCGTGATCATCTGGTCCTGCAGCACGGAGACGGCGAGGACACGACCGATGACCTGGTCGGGCTGCTTGACGATGATTGCGTCGGAGTTCGTCGGGTCGAGGGGTATCTGGCGGACCGCCAGGTCGTCGGCCTCGACCGGCTTGCGCGCCGGAATCGGTCGCGCGGCGACGACCACGCCGACCGTCTTGAGGCCGCTCTGACCCGCTTGCTGCTGGGCCTGGTTGATCAGGAAGAACGCGGCGCCGCCGGCGGCCAGGGCGAGGACGACGCCGAGGATGACGATGAACTTGCCCCGTTTGGACGGGTCCCTGTATTCCATTTCCATTGGAGTGATGCCTCCCAGGTCCGGGTCGCCGCGCACGATCGCGCGCCGCCCGGGAAATCGATGTGCCGTGCCCGCCCGGCTAGTTCCAGGGCACCAACCGCGCCACCTGACCGCGGCGCAACTGGGGATCGTTCATGTCGGCGATGACTGGCGTGATGGCGTAGGCGCTGATGGTGTTGGAGTCCATCGCCGCGATCCGCATGACTGCGAAGCCGACGATGTCGATGTAGTTGTCATTGCTGCCGCCGCCGGTGGCGACGTCGACGAACAGCTGGAGAAGGTGAGTGACCTTGTGGCCGTCGCCGTTGACGCCGGTCGCCCGGACGACGATCCGGTGCCGGCCGGGGGCCATCGTTCCCGTGTTGATGGTCAGGGTCGAGGGGTTCCCGTTGCCGTTCGCGGGTGTGACGTTGGTCGGGCTGAAGGTGACCGCGCCGATCCCGGTCGGAAGCGGTCCATCGACGGACAGGTTCACGTTCGTGCCGTTGAACGCGGTGCCGTCGCGCTTGACCTTGAGCGCGAAGGTGACGGTATTGCCCGCGCTCGGCGCGACCTCGATTGATCGAGCTGGACTGGCGATCGTGAAGTCGCGAGGTGACGGTGCCCACCTTGATGCGCCGCGGGCGTCCACTTGGTCGTGAGATACGGACTGCCGGCCTGGCCCTGGATCCAGAGGGTGTAGACACCGGTGACGGCGCCCACGGTCGTCATGTTCGAGAGCGTGACGGTCGTGCCGGAGCCCAGGGACGGCGTGACCGGATTGGGCGTGTAGGTGATCGGAGTCGGCTCCGACGAGCGTGCCCGTGACCATCGGGTTCTGGGGATCGAGCGTGTCGGCGAGCGTCGACAGGCTGACGACGCCGGTGAACGACTGGTTCTTTCGCGACCTTGATCGAGCCCGCATTGGCGGTCATCGGGCCCGTATCCGGCAGCGCGATGGTCTGCGGGCGGCGACAGGGTGAAGTCCGGGATCGCCATGACGCTGCCCGGATAGACGGCGATCAGGATCTCGTCACCGAGGGCAAAGCGTTTGAGCGACCTCGTCGATGACGATGCCCGTCGAGTTCCCGCTCATCGTCGCGACTTGGTCGTTCGGGTCCGGCGGCGAGATCGCCACCGGGAACATCGGCCCGGGATAGCCGCCGACCGTGACCCAGTTCGCCTCCATCGCCTTGAGCGTGTTGGAGCCCGTCGATGCCGTGACGCCGTTGTAGTAGAGCTGGGTACCGGCCGCCTGGAAGTTGCGGATGTCGAGCGCGATGAAGCCGCGGAAGTCCGACCCGTCGTTCGGCTGCGCACCACTGCCGAGGATCGCGACGATCGGCCCGTGATTGGTCGAATCGCTTCCGGGATTGGCCGCATTGAAGGCGCTGCCGGCGTTGGGTGCCGTCCGGAGTGCGGCATTCGTCTCCGTGCCGAGACACGACGTGTTGCCCGTCGCAAAGAAGTCCATGAACTCGTTCTGGTTCTCCGGGCACGGGCTGGTCGCCCCGGCGTTCGGGCCCGGCAGGATGAACGAAGCGCCGGACCGCGATCGGCAGGATGTTGCCGTTCGTGTTGACCCGTGCCTGGCCGCCGATCGTGTTCTGGTCGAGGCCGACGATCCGCCCGAACGTGTAGCCGACCGGGTTCTGGACGGCCACCCTGACCTCGCTGCCCGAGATGAGAATGCCGTTGACCAGGAAGTCCGGATCGCCGGAGTGGCCAGCCTCGTAGACCGGCAACGCAGGGGGCATGGTCGGGACAACGCCGGAAGGGGAGTGGGCGAAGTTCGCCGTCAGCACCTCGCGCGCCCGGGCGTCCGCCTGGGTCACCGATTCGCCGCGGATCAGGGCATTGCCGGCGGCCAGCGCGGCGGCATCCGCTGAGTTCTGGAGGAAGCGCCGCTCGCTGTAGAACCGACCGATGTCGAACGCCAGGCCGGCGGCCGCGAACAAGACGGTGATCGCCAGGGCGAAGATGACGAGTACCTGGCCGCGCTCGCGACGGTTTCTACCGAGCGCCACGGTGGGCGTTCGCGCGCGCATCAGTTGAGGACCATCGTGACTTCGCCGGTCAGGCGCAACCGGCCGCCCGCGTCCTGCGGCAGGAAGGTCGAAATGAGCGGGATCACGAGATCCTGGTGGTATACGGCCTTGACCGTGAGTTGCTGGCCGGTTCGCGGGTCGCTCGAGGTCACACCCGCAGGCAGCAGATAGGTGATCACGAGATCGCCGTTCGTGAACGTCTGGCCGCTCTGTGACCAGGTACCGCTGGTCGCAAAGTGCGGCGACGTCTTGGCCAGCATGTTCATCGAGTCGAGCACGGCGAGCTTGATCGACTCGTTTCGGGCGAGGTCGTTCTGGGCCTTCGTCAGCGTCCGGTCGTAGACGTAGACCGTGCCCAGCCGCGCGGCGTCGCGCGAGGCATTGGTCATCGTCACGTAGGTGTTGAAGATGAAGCCGAACTGGATGATTCCGAGCAGGATGAAGAAGAGCGGCATGAGGACGAGCGAGAACTCGACCAGGCTCTGACCGGACTCGCCCGAGGCGGTTGCGTGTCGGTCCGTATGGCGGCTGAATGTTCGTGCGCGCACCTGGGCGTGCGGACCTCCAGTTACATCCCCGGAACTACCCTGAGTGTCGGTTGCGGGGTCGCCCTCTGGTATGAGTCGTTGGTCCCACCGTTCGTACCCCTCTGCCGTACGTCAGACGCTCGCCAATGACCCCGCCGGCTACCGAACACCCGTTCGTTATCGGCCGCCTCGTGCTATTCTTTGGAGCCCATGCCTGACTTCAAGTTCGTCGCCCCATTCCAGCCGACCGGCGACCAGCCGGAGGCGATCGACAAGCTCGTCGAAGGGCCTCAAGCGGGGTGCCCGCCACCAGACCCTTCTCGGGGCAACAGGCACGGGCAAGACCGCGACGCTGGCGTGGACGATCGAGCGCATCAACCGGCCGACGCTCGTCCTCGCCCACAACAAGACGCTCGCGGCCCAGCTCTACGCCGAGTTCCGCGAGTTCTTCCCGGACAACGCGGTCGAGTACTTCGTCAGCTACTTCGACTACTACCAGCCGGAGGCGTACCTGCCCCGGAGCGACACCTACATCGAGAAGGACTCGAGCCGGAACGACGAGATCGATCGGCTGCGCCACGCGGCCACCCACGCGCTGTTCGAGCGGCGCGACGTGATCATCGTCGCCTCGGTGTCCTGCATCTACGGCCTCGGGGCGCCGGTCGACTACGGGGCGACCGTCCTGCGCCTCCGGAAGGGCGGCCAGTACCGCCGCGACTCCGTGCTCCGCCACCTGGTCGATCTCCAGTACCAGCGCAACGATCAGGCCCTGACGCGCGCCAAGTTCCGGGTTCGCGGCGACACCCTCGAGTTCCAGCCGGCTTCCGAGGAGCACATGGTCCGGGTGGAGTTCTTCGGCGACGAGGTCGAGCGGATCACGGAGCTGGACCCGCTGACCGGCGAGCTCCTGACCGAGCGCAACGAGGTCAACATCTACCCGGCCAGCCACTACGTCACGCCGGCCGACAAGATGAAGCTCGCGATCGTCGCCATCGAGGCCGAGATGGAGGAGCGGGTCGGCGGGCTCGAGGCCGAGGGACGGGTGCTGGAAGCGGCCCGACTCCGCCAGCGGACGACATTCGATCTCGAGATGATGCGGGAGCTCGGGTTCTGCACCGGGATCGAGAACTACTCGCGGCACCTCTCCCAGCGCGAGCCGGGCTCCCGGCCGTGGACGCTCCTCGACTACTTCCCGCCGGACTGGCTGCTCGTCGTCGACGAATCGCACATGTCGATCCCGCAGGTCGTCGGGATGTACAAGAACGACCGGACCCGCAAGGAGATCCTCGTCGACTTCGGGTTCCGCCTGCCGTCGGCGCTCGACAACCGGCCGCTGACGTTCGAGGAGTTCGAGGGTCACCTCAACCAGGTTGTCTACATGAGCGCGACGCCGGGCCCGTACGAGCTGGAACGGAGCGAGGCGGTCGTCCAGCAGCTCATCCGGCCGACCGGCGTCGTCGACCCGACGATCGAGGTTCGCCCGACCGACGGCCAGATCGACGACCTCATGGAGGAGATCAGGCTCCGGGTCGAGCGCGGCGAGCGGGCCCTGATCACGACCCTGACGAAGAAGATGGCGGAGGACCTCGCCGACTACCTCCGGGAGCTCGGCATCAAGGTCCAGTACCTCCACAGCGAGGTCGACACGCTCGAGCGGGTGGCGATCCTCCGCGACCTCCGGCTCGGGGTCTTCGACGTGCTCGTCGGCATCAATCTCCTCCGCGAGGGGATCGACCTGCCGGAGGTGACGCTCGTCGCGATCCTCGACGCCGACAAGGAGGGGTTCCTGCGGAGTTCGTGGTCGCTGATCCAGATGATCGGGCGAGCGGCCCGCAACATCGGCGGCAAGGTCGTCATGTACGCCGACCGGGTGACGGAGTCGATGGCGGCCGCGATCGAGGAGACGGATCGGCGCCGATCGGTCCAGGAGGCGTACAACCTGGAGCGCGGCATCGAGCCGACGACGATCGTCAAGGGCATCCACGACATCAACGAGCGCCTTCGCGCGGTCGCGGAACGAACGGTCGTCTACACCTCGGAGCGGGACGACCTGACCGGTCGCGCGCTGACCCTCGAGAACACCAAGGCGATCGAGAAGCTCGTCGCCCGGATGGAGGCGGAGATGAAGGCCGCGGCCAAGCAGCTCGAATTCGAGCGGGCGGCCGCGCTCCGCGACGAGATCCAGCAGATCCGGCTCCGGGTCCTCGAGCAGGACCAGTCGCTGGTCGTCGCCAAGGCAGCCGAGCGCGCCGCGCGCGTCGCCGGCCCCGGCAACGACGGACGAGGCCGCCGCTCCGAGGAGCCGACCGGCCCGGCCTTCGAGGTGACGAGCGTCACGGTCCTGCCGGCCGACGAGGAGCCCGCGGACAACCTCGACGGCGTCCCCGGCATCGACGAGAACACGGCCGCGGACTGGCTGCCCGGCATCCGCGACGAGCACGACGACGATCCCGGCTGGCAGGCGCGCTGGCTCGATCGGCCGACCTGGGACCGGACCGTCACCCCGAACGTCCGCCGCCGGACGGGGACGCGAACGGGGCGACGCCGGCGCTGATCGAAGCTTCCCGTGAATGGGCATACCGCGCACGGGGATGCGCTGGCGCTCCCAATCGGCGAGACTGGGACCACGCGAGGCGGGCCGCCGAGATCGGCGGTCGCTGACCAGGGAGGATGCGATGCAATCCAGGATTCTTCGAACGGCGGTCGTCGCCGCCGTACTGATGCTCGGCGTCGTGGGCTGCGGCGGCGGGATCGCGAACCAGTCCGATCCAGCGGCGGGCGCCAAGACGGCGCTGGACGGGATCCAGTCGGGTGGGCTTGCCAAGATCGGCGACTTCGCCTGTGCGGCGAAGCAGGGCGATGTCGCCAGCCTCTTCGGTGGCGAGAGCGTCGGGTCACTGACGGCCCTCGGCATGGATCCGAACGAGGTCTTCAACGCGGTCAAGCTGGAGTTCAAGGACGTCAAGACCGAGGAGAAGAGCAGGTCCGGCGACAGCGCGGTCGTTCATCTCTCGGGCTCGATGACCGTGACCGTCGACCCGGCGAAGATGCGCGACATCCTCAAGAAGGTGATGGAGGCCCAGGGGCAGCCGGCCGACGACGCCGTCATCGACGCGGCGATCACCGCCATGGGCTCGCAGCTCAGCCAGACCCAGGCGATCGACGAGGACGTGACGATGGTCCAGGAAGGCGGCAAGTGGCTGCTCTGCAGCTGATCTCGCGCTGAGCCCGGCGCCACGGCCGCCCGAGTCGTGGATCGCATCTCGGCGCAGTTGCCCGGAGCGCCGTCCCGGACGAAGCTCGTCTGCACCCTCGGCCCGGCGACCCGGGACCGGACAGACGAGCTCGTCGCGGCGGGCATGGACGTCGCCCGGCTGAACTTCTCGCACGGGTCGCCCGCGTCCCGCGCCGCCGCCGCCGTGGCGGTCCGGGCATCCGCCGCCGAGGCTGGTCAGCCGGTCGCGATCCTGGCCGACCTCGCCGGCCCGAAGATCCGTCTCGGTGAGCTGGCCGGCGGCGCCGTCGTGCTCGCGGCCGGCCGTCCGTTCAGGCTGGCCATTCGTGGCCGCGGCAGGCCTGGCGGCGTGGACGGAGCGACCGTGAGCTACCGCCGAATCGCCGACGACGTCCGGGCGGGCGATCGCATCCTGCTGGCCGACGGCGCCGCGGAACTGCGGGTCACGGCGATCGGCGACGGCGTCGTCGACACGGAGGTCGTCCGCGGCGGAACGGTCCGATCGCGGGCCGGCGTCAGCATCCCCTCGGAGCGCCTGACGACCTCCGCGCTGACCGCGAAGGACCGGGCCGACGTGCCACGCGCGCTCGGCCTCGAGGCGGACCTGATCGCCCAGTCGTTCGTCCGGCGCGCGGAGGATGTCCACGCCCTGCGCGAGCTGCTGGGGCCGGACGGGCCGCTGATCGTCGCCAAGATCGAGACGCGCGCTGCGGTCGACGACTTCGACCGGATTCTCGGCGCCGCCGACGCCGTGATGATCGCCCGCGGCGACATGGGCGTGGAGCTGCCGTACGAGGAGGTGCCGATCATCCAGAAGCAGCTCGTCCGGCGGGCCCTCGACCGGGGCGTGCCGTCGATCGTCGCCACCCAGATGCTCGAATCGATGATCGCCTCGCCGCGCCCGACGCGGGCGGAGGCCAGCGACGTCGCGAACGCGGTGTTCGACGGCGCGGACGCGATCATGCTGTCGGGCGAGACGGCGATCGGCGCCTACCCGATCCTCGCCGCGGAGGCGGCCGTCCGGATCTGCCGGCTGTGCGAGCAACGCGGCAGCGAGCACCTCGCCGCCGGCGCCGCGCCCTACAGGTGAAACGGACGCCGGCGCCCTGGCCTACGCCGCGGTCGCGCTGGCGACGGCCGAGGACGACATCGTGGGGATCGCCTGCTACACGCGGACCGGCTCGACCGCCCGGATCCTCTCGTCACTGCGGCCGCGCGTACCGATCTTCGCCTTCTCGCCCGATCCCACCGTGGTGTCGAAGCTGGCGCTGATCCACGGCGTGGTCGGCCGGACGTGCGTCGCAGAGACAGGCACAGCGGACCGGCTGGGGCTCATGGCCTGGCTGCTTCACGAGTCGAAGTCGGTGCCGGCGGGTTCAGCGGTGGTCCTCGTCGCGTCGACCGCCGCCGCGGGCAGCGGCCCGAACCTGCTCGAGGTCCACCGGATCCCGTCCTGACTGAATGGCGACGCGGACGCGTCAGGCCGGGTCGAAGGCGAGCATCTGCGTCCGGAGGCGGCCCCGCGAGCGGCACAGGAGCGTCCGGGTCGCCAGCTCGGAGCGTCCAAGCCGGGCGCCGATCTCGCCGGCGCGGTAGCCCTGGGCCGCGAGGACCATCGCCTCGCGCTCGACCGGGCGCACGCCCGTCAGCGCCTGCCGAACGAATTCGTCGCGTTCGCGGCTGATGACCGCGTCCTCGGTCGACGGGAGATGGTCGTCCTCGGACAGCCGCTCGATAGTCCGCTCGCGGGTGTTCTTTCGGCGGGCCGAGCTCACGACGATGTTGTGGGCGACGCGGTGCATCCAGGCGCCCGGCAGGTCGGGCATGCGCCCCTCGCGGGCGATGACCAGCAGCCGGATGAAGACTTCCTGGCAGACGTCCGCCGCTTCGTCCTGGTCGCGAGTCAGGGAGCGCGCGTATCGCTCGACTGACGGCTGGTTGGCGAGGAAGACTGCGGTGACGTCGCTGTCGATCGATTGGCCCTGTGCGTCCATCGGATCCCCTCGAGCTCTGCGGCCGTGTGGCCGTCTTCGAGAGGTATCCGTCGCCCGGTGTCCCGAGCACATGGGGCGGCTGTCCCGAGAGGTCGGGCGATCGGTCGGGCAAACGGGCGCGGAATCGGTCGCGCCGGGCCCGCGCGATCGGCGCTAGCTCGTCGAGCTGTCGCGCCCGAGCCCCGCCTCGCGCGCCCGGACGATCGCCTGGGCGCGGTCCGCGACCTGCAGCTTGTTGAAGACGTTCGCGACGTGGTTGCGGACCGTCTTGGACGTGATCCCGAGACGCGCGGCGATATCGCCGTTCGACCGGCCCTGGGCGATCAGCTCGAGGATCTCGTTTTCCCGTTCCGTGAGATCCGGGAACCGCTCCACGGCCGCGGAGCGAGGGGCGGCGAAGAACTCCGCGACCCGTCGCGCGATCGACGCCCCGAACACCGCCTCGCCCACCGCCGCCGCGCGGATCGCCGAGAGGATCTCCGCGCGCTCCGCGTCCTTGGGGATGTAGCCGCGCGCCCCCGCCCGCATCGCCGCGAACAGCGACTCGTCGTCCTCGGACATCGTCACGATGAGGATCCCGACCGTCGGGTCGGCCTCCAGGATCCGCCGGGTCGCCTCGATCCCCGAGAGCTCCGGCATCCGGAGGTCCATGAGAACGACGGCGGGCCGCCCGCTCGCGGCAAGATCGACGGCCTCGACGCCGGTCGTCGCCTCGCCGACGAGCTCGAGGTCCGGCGCCGCCTCGACGAGCGCGTGGAGGCCGTCCAGGAACACCGGGTGATCGTCCGCGATCAGGACGCGGATTCGGTCGGTCATGGGTCCTCCGTCCGGCGGTCGCCCGTATCATCGTCCGTCAGCGGCAGCCTCGCGCGGACGATCGTGCCGCCGCCGGGGCGGGGATGCAGGTCGACCTCGCCGCCGACCTCGGCCGCCCGCTCGTCGATGGAGTGCAGCCCGACGCCCGCCGGCGCATCGGGTCGATCCCGACGCCGTCGTCGGTGACCTGGACGATCAGCCCATCCCGGTCGACGACCAGCCGGACCCTGCAGTTCGTGGCCTGGGCGTGGCGGACGGCGTTTGTCATGGCCTCGATCGCGATCCGATACGCGACGACCTCGACGGCCGCCGGAAGCACGGGAAACGGCTCGTCGGCCTCGACGACGATCGACGGTCCGGAAGCGCCGCTGAGTGCGGATGCCCCCTGGCGGATCGCACCCGCGAGCCCGAGCGAATCGAGCGTCGGCGGCCGGAGCTCCCGGGCGAGCCGCCGGACGTCCGAGATGACGTTCCGGATGTCGCCCCGGATCTCGTCCAGGAGGGGACCGACCGTCGAGGGTTCGGAGGCGGCTCGCTCGCGCGCGAGGTCCACCTTGAGCCCGACGGCGGCCAGCGTCGGCCCCAGCCCATCGTGCAGGTCGCGCCGCAGCCGTCGCCGCTCCTCTTCGCGCGCCGCCACAATTCGGCCGCGGCTCCGCGCGAGCAGGTCGATCTGGAAGAGCCGGTCTCGGATGACCGCGAGCGCGAGCGCGATCGGCACGGGCAGCGCCAGGAGCGCGGTCGTGTTGCGCTCGGCGAGGGGATGGCCGGTCAGGACGATCGGCAGCGTCAGCAGGCCCATCGTCGCGACCGCCGCGAAGCCGAGTGCCAGCGCGATCCAGCGGACCTGCCGCCGGCGAGGCTCGCGGGTCCGCCGGTAGCCGGCGACCGTCGCGGCCATGATCACGACGATCATCCCGCTGGCGATTGCTGCCTGGACCGCCGCCCACCGGCCGATCCAGTCGAGGACCGTTCCGCCGGCAAGCCGCGCGACGAGCAGCCCGATCGCCAGGGCCGCGATCGGCGCCGCGTAGAGGGCCGGGATCGCGAACCGGTTCCGGGCCGCGAACTCGCTCCGAACCGGATAGATCGTCAGGATGTGGGCGATCGACGACCAGAAGATCAGGTTGAAGACCGCGGCCGCGCAGAACGCGAAGAGATACGGCGTCTGGACCGCGAGATCGGTCGGCTGGAGGTCGAGCTCCCACGCGACGATGTCGGCCAGGTTGGCGGCCGCCCCGACGAGCAGCAGCCGCAGCGCGGTCACCCGCGGCCGCCGGACCACGAACACCAGAGCCAGGACCAGGACGCTGACCCCGAAGGCGACGAGCCCGATCGGGGCCCCGCCCGCCCGGTTCGGCGGGAACGTCAGGCGCGGCGCCTCGAAGGTCAGCGACTCGCCGCCGCGGCTCACGCCGAACCGAACCGTGGCTCCTCGGTCTGGAGCGGCGTCCGGCGGCGTGGCCCGCGCGATCCACGGCAGCCTGAAGGCGTCGGTGGCCCACGTCTCGAGGGGGACGCCGTTCATCGCCACGACCACGTCGCCGCGCTGGACACCGCCACTCGGACCGACCGGCTCGACGACGACGCCATCGTGCGTCCATACCCAGTTCGAGCTCGGGATCACCACCTGTTCAGCGGGCACGAGCAGCCGCGTCCCGGTCAGGATGACCGTAACCGCCAGCGCGCCAGCGACGGCCAGCAGCGTCAGGATCCACGGCGGGTCGCGCCTGGCGCGCGTCAGCGTCCGGCCCGGATCGCGAACGTGGATGCGCACGCGGCAACCTCCGATCCCGGGGCGACGGACGACGACAGCATAGGCGGCGGCCGTCTGCGCGCGTCTGCAGAACGCCTGTTCGCTTTCACGTTGTTCGCGTACAATCAGCGGGACATGCCCCAGGATCAACTCGTCGTTCGCGGTGCCCGCGAACACAACCTCAAGGACGTCACCGTCGCGTTCCCGCGCGACCGGCTCGTCGTCATCACCGGCCTCTCCGGTAGCGGCAAGAGCAGCCTCGCGTTCGACACGATCTACGCCGAGGGCCAGCGCCGCTACGTCGAGAGCCTGTCGGCCTACGCGCGGCAGTTCCTCGGCCAGATGGAGAAGCCGGACGTCGACCAGATCGACGGCCTGTCGCCGGCGATCTCGATCGACCAGAAGGGCGCGTCGCGCAATCCGCGGTCGACGGTCGGCACGGTCACGGAGATCTACGACCACCTCCGCCTCCTGTTCGCCCGGGTCGGGCATCCGCACTGCCCGACGTGCGGCCGGGAGATCGAGCGCCAGTCGGTCCAGCAGATCGTCGACCAGGTGCTCGCCCTGCCCGAGGGCACGCGCCTCCTCGTCCTCGGACCGCTGATCAAGGACCGCAAGACAGAGGGCGACCGGGTCTTCGAGGGCGCCCGCCGCCAGGGCTTCGTCCGCGTCCGGGTCGACGGGGAGATGTACGACCTCGCCGACGCGCCGACCCTCGACAAGTACAAGCGCCATTCGATCGAGGTCGTGGTCGACCGGTTCGTCGTCCGCCACGCCGAGCTGCCGGAGGGCGCGACTCGCGGTGAAGACGGGCGGCCGATCGATCCGGACACCGGGCTCCCGATGCCCGACCCCGACGCCTCCCGGCTCGCCGACTCGGTCGAGACCGCGCTCCGGCTCGGCGAGGGCGTCGTCCTCATCGCCCCGGCATCGACGCCGTCCGGCGGCGAGGCCCCGGACTTCGAGGAGCGTCGGTACAGCGAGCGGTACACCTGCCCCTACGACGGGACGACGATCGACGAGCTCGAGCCACGCAGCTTCTCGTTCAACTCGCCGCACGGCGCGTGCCCGGCCTGCACCGGCCTGGGAACGAAGCTCGAGATCGACCCGGACCTCGTCATCCCGGATCGCTCGAAGAGCCTGGCCAAGGGCGCCCTCGTGCCGTGGGCCAAGATGCCGACGGACGCCTCGTGGCGCCTGAAGATCCTCGAATCGATCACGAAGGCCCATGGCTGGTCCTTCACGGCACCGGTCAAGGACCTGCCGAAGGAGGCGATCGACTACCTCCTGTACGCGTCGAAGGACGAGAAGGTCCTCGTCCGGTACAAGCACGAGCGCGGCGAGAACACGTACAAGGCGACGTTCGAGGGCGTCGTCACGAATCTCGAGCGGCGCTACCGCGAGACGGACTCGGAGTACATCAAGACCGAGCTCGAGAAGTACATGGTCACCCGGCCGTGCCCGGTCTGCGACGGGCGGCGGCTGAAGCCGGAGATCCTCGCCGTCACGGTCGACGGCAAGAACATCTGGGAAGTCTCGGTCATGTCGATCACGGAGGCGCTGGGCTGGGTCGCGGCGCTGCCGAAGCACCTCACCGAGCGGGAGCGGACGATCGCCTACCAGCTGCTCAAGGAGATCAACGCCCGGCTCGGGTTCCTCGTCGACGTCGGTCTCGATTACCTGGCCCTCGACCGGACCAGCGTCACGCTGTCCGGTGGGGAGGCGCAGCGGATCCGCCTCGCGACCCAGATCGGGACGACGCTGATGGGCGTCCTCTACATCCTCGACGAGCCGTCGATCGGGCTTCACCAGCGCGACAACGCGAAGCTCATCGCGACGTTGACGCGGCTGCGGGACCTCGGCAACACGGTGCTCGTCGTCGAGCACGACGAGGAGACGATTCGGACGGCCGACTGGGTCGTCGACATCGGCCCCGGGGCCGGCGAGCACGGCGGCGAGATCATCGCCAACGGGCCGCTCGAGACGGTCCTCGCCGAGCCGCGCTCGATCACCGGCGCGTACCTCCGCGGCGAGCGCCAGGTCCCGATCCCCGAGAAGCGGCGCAAGGGCAACGGCAAGAAGCTGGTCGATCCGCGGGGCGCGGGAGCACAACCTCAAGAAGGTCGATGTGCGACTGCCGCTCGGGACGTTCACCGCGGTCACCGGCGTGTCGGGCAGCGGCAAGAGCACGCTCGTCACCGACGTCCTGTATCGGGCGCTGGCCCGGGAGCTCAACGGGTCGCGCGAGCCAGTCGGGGCCCACGACAAGCTCGAGGGCGCCCAGCACGTCGACAAGATCGTCGAGATCGACCAGAGCCCGATCGGCCGGACGCCCCGCTCGAACCCGGCGACCTACACCGGGCTGTTCGGGCCGATCCGCGAGATCTTCGCGGGCATCCCGGAGTCGCGTGTTCGTGGCTACGCGCCGGGCCGCTTCAGCTTCAACGTCAAGGGCGGTCGCTGCGAGAACTGCAAGGGCGACGGGATCCTCAAGATCGAGATGCAGTTCCTGCCCGACGTCTACGTCACGTGCGAGGTCTGCAAGGGCAAGCGCTACAACCGCGAGGCGCTCGAGATCCACTTCAAGGGCAAGTCGATCGCCGACGTCCTCGAGATGACGATCGCCGAGGCGCTCGAGTTCTTCTCAGCGGTCCCGAACGTGCGGGTCAAGCTCCAGACGCTCAACGATGTCGGCCTGGGGTATGTGCATCTCGGGCAGCCGGCGACGACGCTGTCGGGTGGTGAGGCGCAGCGGGTCAAGCTCGCGACCGAGCTGTCGCGACGGGCGACGGGCCGGACGCTCTACGTGCTCGACGAGCCGACGACCGGCCTCCACTTCGCCGACGTCGAGAAGCTGCTCGAGGTGCTGCATCGGCTCGTCGATGGCGGGAACACGGTGCTGGTGATCGAGCACAACCTCGACGTGATCAAGACGGCCGACTGGATCGTCGACCTCGGACCGGACGGCGGCCACCGCGGCGGGCGGATCATCGCCGAGGGAACGCCCGAGCAGGTCGCCGCGGCGACGGGTTCCGCGACGGGGGAGTACCTCGCACGGGTCCTGCGCGGCGAGCCGCTCGTGCCGCTGTCGGACGTGACGTTCGCCGAGGCCTCGGGTCGCGGCAACGGGGCGGGGAACGGCCGCGGAGCCGCGCAGAAGATCGTCCGGATCACGCCGAGCCGGAAGCGCGCCGCGGCCGTCGCGAGCGGAGGGGCCGGGCAGGACTGAGCGCCCCGTCGCGCCTCGGCGCAGTCGGCTGGAACGCCCCACGTTCACATGCGACGCGTTTGACGCTCGTCGGCCCCGGATTACCCGCGTTTCGTCGACTTCGGGTCGCCGGGCGTTCCAAACGGCGCAGTTCGCGCCCGGCGGAGTGTCTACCTCGTCGCATGTGCACGCCCCACGTTCCACGTGCGACGTGCATCCGGCGGTGAGGGCCGGCGATTACGATTAGGGCCATGCCCGACATCGAGTTCGCCTTCCTCGCCGACGCTGCGGAGGCGCCGCCCGGCCAGAAGTTCAACGTCCTGGGCGGCGGCGTCGCCCGGATCGGTGGCCGGACGTTCCCGCTGCGCCACCCGCACATCGCCCTCGTCATGGGCCTGCTGGTCACCGCGCCGGAGACGGAGCGAGAGCACGAGATCCGCTTCGTCCTTCTCGATCCGGATGGAGCCGAGGTCGCCGGAGCCACCGGCAGCCTCACGGCGCGGGGCTCCCACGACGGCCGCGACAGCATCCTGACGTTCTCGATCGACCTGTGGAACATCACGTTCCCGGCGCCCGGCGACTACTCGTTCCGGATCCTCGTCAACGGCTCCGAGCGCAAGCGCCTGCCGCTGCTGATCGCGGGGCCGGATGCCTGACACCGCGCGACACGTCGGGCCATGGCGGCACGAGGTCCCGGCCATCGACGAGGCAGCGCTCGTCGCCGCCCGACACGCCGACCGGCTGCTCGCCGAAGCCGAGGAGCGCGGGATCACCCGTTGGGCGGCCTACCTCCAACCGTTGCCTGACCGGCTCCGCGACGGCGACCTGCGCGACGTCCGGCTTGCGGCGATGCGGGCGAGGGCGGCCTACGGCCCGAAGGATTCGATCCGCGACGCCCTGCCGGGGGACCTGACCGAGCCCTTCCTCGAGTCGGTCGACCGGCTCCTCAAGGCACTCGCGAGGCGGGAGCTGCGGGGCGAGACCTAGCCGCCCTGGGCCGTCCGACCACTCGTCGCGGAGCATCGCCATGCGATGGACGTCGACGTAGCGGCCGTGCCGGAACAGGCCCCGCCGGAACGTCGCTTCCTGGACGAAGCCGAGGCGCTCGTACACGTGGCGGCCGCGCGCGTTGTCGTCGTACACGTCGAGCCAGATCCGCTCGAGGCGCAGCTCCCCGAACCCGAAGCCGAGCAGCGCCCGGATCGCATCCGAGCCGTAGCCCTGCGACGTGTCGGCCGGATCGCCGATGAGGATGCCCAGGCCGGCGCTGCCGTTGGTCAGGTCGAGCATGTGGAGGTCGATCGAGCCGACGGGCCGATCGTCCTCGAGTCGGGCGATGACGAAGAACCAGCGGTCGCGCCCGTGGTGGTCGAGCATCTCCTCGAACCAGCGCTCCTCCATCGCCTGGCCGATCGGGCTGCGGATCGCGAGGAACTCCGCGGTCCGAGCGTCGGACAGCCACCGCACGAAGAGCGGGATGTCGGACCGCTCGCCGGGGCGGAGAAACACGAGGCTCCCGCGGATCAGCGGCTCCCCGCGCGCGCGATCAGTTGATGTGACGGCCATGCCGAAAGTCTACGGGCCGAGTCACACGACTGCCTCGACACCCAGCTCCGCCGGACTGAACGCCTCGAGCATGAACTCCGACGGCGCGAGCGGGTCGTAGACGAGCGTCAGCGAGCGGCGGGCACGGGTCCAGGCGACGTACGCGAGGCGGCGCTCCTCCTCGAGGGCGCGGGCCGGCTCGTCGGACTCCGTCACGGAGCGGCGGCTCGGGAAGCGCCCGAGATCCAGCCCGATGACGGCGACGTGATCGAACTCGAGGCCCTTCGTGCCATGGGCGGTCGCCAGGGTCAGCGCCGCATCGTCCCGGCACAGCTCCGCCAGCGCCGCGCGGCGGGCCGCGACCGCACCCCGAAGCTCGTCGAGGCCGGAGTAGGGGACGGCCCAGGCGATGACGGCTGCCGCGATGTCGGCCGGTTGCGGGCCGTCGGGGTCGGCGTCCGCGCCACGCGCCTCGGTCGGAGGCGTCGCTCGCCATCGGGCCCGGACAGCCTCGAGCCGGGCGAGGACGGGCAGGCCGGGATCGGTCGAGTCGTCCGCCTCGTCGAGGACCATGTCGACGAGCGGCGACGAGACGAGGAGCTCGATCGCCGGCGGCCGAAACGGGATCCGCCGGTCGAGGGCAACGGAGATCGCCGGCAGCAGCTCGCGGTTCGTCCGGGCGAGGATCGCCCGCGAGGCATCGTCATCCGCCGGCCAGCTGTCGAACACGCGCCCGATGCGAACGGTCTCGTCCGACGAATCGGGCGCGAGCACGATCGGCCCCGATGCCGCCGGCCCTGATCGGATCACCTTGGCGAACCGCTCGCGGTTGTGCTCGACGAGGCGGACGGCACGGGCGACGACCGTCGGCGGGCAGCGGTAGTTCACCTCGAGGTCGACGCGCCGCAACCCAGGCAGCGAGGCGTCAAGCGACAGGACTCGGCGGACGTCGGCCAGCCGCCAGCCGTAGATCGACTGGTCGTCGTCGCCGACGAAGAAGACCCGATTGGCCGGCGCGGCCAGGAGCAGCGCCATCCGGAGCTGGGCGCGATCCAGGTCCTGCGCCTCGTCCACGAGCAGGTGCGCGCATCGACGCGCGCCACCGCTCCAGCAGCGCCGCGTCCGCCTCGAGGGCACGGAGCGCCCGGGCGACGAGGTCGTCGAAGTCCAGGCCGCCGGTCTCGGCCACCGCCGCCTCGTAGGCGACGAACGAGCGCGCGACCGGGCCGGCGTCAGGATCGGCGGCGACGGCGGCGGCATCGACGCCAAGGTCCAGCTTGAGCCGCGAGATCGCGGTGTCGAGCGCCCGCCACCCGGCCGGGCCCGCATCCGGCGCGACCCGACGCAGCAGCGCCATCCGATCGACCAGCGGCTCGACGGGCGACGCCGGCGTCGCGCAGGATCTCGAGCCCGAGCGCATGGAACGTCCGGACGCGAACGGCGTCCGCGGCGACGCCCAGCGGCGCCAGGGCAGCACCCAGCCGCTCCCTGAGCTCCTCCGCCGCCCGCTTGTTGAACGTGATCGCCGCGATCTCATCGGCCGCCGCAGCGCCGGACGCGACGAGCCACGCGACCCGGGCGACGAGCGTCGTCGTCTTGCCGCTCCCCGCGGGAGCCACGCACAGGATCGGCCCGGGCGGCGCCGACCGCCGCGTCGCGCTGGTCCGGCGCGAGCCGGGCGAGCCGCTCGGCGACGGACGGAGACAGCGAATCGACCACAGACCTCGATGATCCACGGGCCCCCTTATCTGCGACTTATGCCTCGGTTGGTGCGCTCGTGCACCGCAAATAGGGATCGCCGTTCGCAGTCGCCTTGCCGAATCGGTTCACGAACCGTGACACGGCCGTTGACGTAGGGTTATCGTGAGCAGTCAAGAGTGGCAGGGTGCGATCCAGGGAGGATCAGGTCGCCCCGCCAGCATCCGACAGCCGCCTTCGCCAGATTCGCGATCCCGACCAACGCGTGCCCCTGTTCGTCGAGGAGGAGCTCTGAGTGACGTCGAACGTCCGCACCCGCCCCATCGTCCTGCTGAGCGTCGTGACGCTCCTGTCCGGTCTCCTGGCCGCGCCCGTCGCGGCAGCCCCGTTCGAACAGCCGGCGCCGCTGCGCCGGCGACCGCGGCGCCCAAACCGCCGACCGACAAGGCCGTGTTCTTCGCGTCGGACGGCCTCCGCCAGGACCTCGTCCAGAAGTACGCCGCACAGGGCGTCATGCCCACGATGGCCGGGTTCCTCAAGAAGGGGACGTCCGCGACGGGCGGCGGCCTCCTGACGCAGGCGCCGCCGAACACCGGCGCCGGCTGGTACACCCTCGCCACCGGCGCGTGGCCGGGCGTCCACGGCTCGACGAACAACACGTTCCACATCAACGGTCAGCCCTTCGCCAACCGGACCGCGGCGTTCGACCCCAACGTCCTCCAGGCCGAGTCGATCGCCCAGTCCGCCGAGCGCGGCGGCCTCAAGGTCGCCCAGGTCGAGTGGGCCGGCGGCCGCAACGCGACGATCGCAGGGCCCCACGATCGACTTCCGATCGTTCTTCTCGGGACGCGGCGTTGCGACGAACTTCATCGGCGCCGCCGGTGAGCCGCTGTTCGACGACGCACCGTTCATCGCCGCCTTCGGCCTCCAGTTCGACCATCCGACGGGCTACGCCGGTCAGGCCGCCGTTCCCCGCCGCCGCGCCGACTCCAGCCACGGGCTGGACCGGCGCCCTGCCGGCGACGTTCAGCCCGGCCAAGGAGATGCGGCTGCGCGTCCTCGACTTCGGCGTCGACAAGTACGGCCTGAACGCCTGGATCTTCGACAGCACGAACGACAGCACGACGAACTACGACAAGGTTCTGTTCTCGCGGACGAAGAGCGCAGCCGACTCCGTCGGCATCCTCGCCAAGGGCCAGTGGGCCGACGTCAAGGTCACGATCCAGGGCGGCGCCCTCGACGGCAAGACCGCCGGCATGCTCGTCAAGGTCGAGGAGCTGACCGGCGACCTGTCCCGCGTCCGCCTGTTCCACACGTCGGTCAGCCGCGCGCATCGCGACCTGGCCGACGTGGCCCGGCGAGGCCGGCTTCACGGGCGACTTCGCGGAGTACCTCGCCCAGAAGTTCCCGACCTCGACCGCCGCCGACTTCGCGATCCTCGAGGCCGGCGTCACGAGCGAGGAGACCTACGTCGAGCAGGGCCTCTACTGGTCGACCGGCCACCTGCCGATGCTCGAGTACGTCGTCAAGAAGTACAAGCCGGACCTGCTCCTCGTCGGGATGCCGACGACCGACGAGTTCCAGCACCAGTTCCTCGGTCTCGTGTCGCCGAAGCTGCCCGGCGGCGCCGCAAACCCGGCCTACGACGACGTCGACCTCAACGGCGTCGCGGACGGCCGGGTCGCCGCGCGCGAAGGCTTCATCCGGACCGCCTACAAGGAGTCCGACGAGACCCTGACGCTCGCCCGCAAGCTCATCGGCAAGGACCCGACGACCTTCGTCGCGTCGGACCACGGCTTCGCGCCGCAGTTCCTGGCCATCGACGCGAGCAAGCCGCTCGTCGATCTGGGACTGCTGTCGCGCCGCAGACGTCCAACTGCCGGCCCGCGACGGGCGAGACAATCGGCAAGGCCAAGGCCTGCTGGGCCGGTGGCGCCGTCCAGATCTACCTGAACCTGGCGGGACGCGATCCCGCCGGCGGCGGCTTCCTGCAGGTCCCCGCTGCCAATGCCGCCGCGACGGTCGCCGCGATCAAGGCCGCGTACCTCGGCCTGACCGACCCCAACGACTGGACCCATGACGGCCAGCCCGAGGGCTGGAAGATGATCGACCGCGTCTTCACGAAGGCCGAAGCGCGGTACATCCCGAACGGCCCCGGCACGACGACCGACATGGCCCATCCGACCCGAACCGGCGACCTGATCGCGTTCGCCTACCCGCCTTACCAGTTCGACGCGGAGACGCCCGGCACGCTCGTCGCCGCGTCTCACTTCTTCGGCCAGCACGGCTACGTCCCGGACGTCCAGGACCTCGCCGCCAACATCAACATGCGGGCGACGTTCCTCGCCGGCGGCAACGGCATCGCCAAGGGCCAGGTCACGGCCCGCTCGATCGACCTCGCGCCCGACCCTCGCCTACATGCTCGGCATCCCTGAGCCGCAGCACAGCCAGGGCCGCGTCCTGCTCGAGGTCGTCAAGGGCGGCAGCGCCGTCAAGCCGATCTCGATCATCGGGCTCAACGACTTCCACGGTCAGCTCGATCCGACGACCCTGCCCTACGACGGCATAATGCCGAGCGTCGGCGGCGCGTCGTTCCTCGCGACGATGTTCGACGAGGAGCTCGGCGACTCTGCCCGGGCCCGGGCTGATCCTGGCCGGTGGCGACAACGTCGGCGCATCGCCGCCGAACTCGGCGCTCCTCGAGGACATGCCCGCCATCGACGTCGAGAACGCGTGGGGCCTCGACGCCACCTCGTACGGCAACCACGAGTTCGACTACGGCGTGGCCCGGCTGCTCACGCACCAGGAGCGGGCCGACTTCCCGTTCCTCGCCACGAACATCGTCGAGACGGCGACCGGCAATGCGCCCGACTGGGTTACGCCATCGGTCGTCTTCACCGTCAACGGCATCAAGGTCGGCGTCATCGGCGCCGAGCTCAAGAACACGCCGGAGCTCGTCTCCGCGGGCGCAACCGCCGGCCTGACCTTCCTCGACGAGGCGCCGCGCATCGCGGCGGAGTCCCAGCGACTCCGCGCGCTCGGCGTCAAGGTCCAGGTCGTCGTCATCCACCAGGGGACGAACGTCGGCCTGAACCCGATCGGCAACACGGCCGGCGTGCCGTGGGAGGGCCCGATCCTCGATATCGCCGACGCCCTCCAGGGCACGACAGTCGACGCGATGATCGTCGGCCATACCCACCGGATCTCCAACCTGATGCGCGGCCACATCCTCATCACCGAGGGGATCAACGCCGGCGACGAGCTACTCGGTCCTGCAGCTGATGATCCAGGGCGGCGACGTGCAGTGGGCCGGCGGCGCGACCCGCGTCGCCAAGAACATCGGCGTGGCCCGGCGCGCCGACGTCCAGGCGATCGTCGACGATGCCAACGCCCAGACGGCGGTGCTGCGGAACCAGGTCATCGGCACCCAGCTCAACGACATCACCCGCGCCCCCGACCCGACTCCACGAGTCGGAGATGGGCAACATGGTGGCCGACTGCGATGCGCTTGAAGTACCCGGGTGTCGACGCGGCCTACACCAACTCCGGCGGCCTCCGAGCGAACCTCGTCTTCCAGCCGCCGAGCGCCGGCGAGCAGCCCGGGCGAGATCACGTGGGGCGAGGTGTTCGCGGTGCTGCCGTTCGGCAACCGCTCGACGATCCTCACGCTGACCGGCGCCCAGCTCCAGACGGCGTTCCTCAACGGCTTCACACCGTTCTGCGACCCGGGGTTCGCAGGCGGGACTGGCCGCTTCCCGCAGATCTCGGGCCTGAAGGTGCAGTTCCACTGCAACGGCACGACACCGGTGGTCGACAACATGTGGAAGGCCCCGAATGGTGTCGGCGGGACGCTGACTCCGATCGGTCCGACTGACTCCATCCGGATCGTCACGAACGACTTCATGTACGGCGGCGGCGACGGCTACACCGTCTTCGCCAACGGCACGAACGTCGCTCAGCCGGGCGACGATCTCCTCCAGGTCACCGTCGACTACATCACCGCCAATTCGCCGGTCGACCCGGTCGTCGAAGGGCGCATCGTCGGTCCGTAATCTTCGTCGGACCTCAACTCGAAGCTCTGGAGAGCCGGCCCATCGGGCCGGCTCTTCGAATTCCTCCCATGCCCGCCTGTCGCCAATTCCCGGGTGGCGCGCACTAGGATGTCCGGGATGTTCCGCCTCCCAGCCCTCGACCGCGACGCCCGACGCCTCGACGGCGCCCTCGCCGTCGTCGGTGGCGCGCTCGCACTCACGACGGTTCTCATCTGGCTCATGCCGGAGCTCTCGGGCCAGATCGTCGCGCCGCTCGTCGACGTGGCAATCAACGTTGCGGCCACGCTCGTCGGTGGCGCGGTCTCGATCCTCGCCTGGGTCCGCTGGCGGGAGACCGGCGGCGTCGGGGCCCTGTACGAGAGCGGCGCATTCGTCGTGCTCACCGTCACGAACGGCGTCGTGCTCGGGCTGGTCCTCATCGGGCGAGGGGATCTCTTCGGGTTCAACCCCGGGGAGCCGGAAGCCGCGTCGGCCTACCTCTGGACGTCCGCCCGGCTGATGGCGGGCGCCCTGCTCGTCTCGGGTGCCGTTCGAGGACTGAGGCGAACGACGCCGCCGAACCGTCCGCTCGCCATCGCCCTCGGCCCGACGATCGGACTCCTCGTCGTCGTCGTCGCGGTGTTGGGCGGCTCTGCGCGGCCGACCGTTCCCGTCCCTCCCGTGGCCCCGCCTCTCGAGAGCCCGGTGATCGCCGTGCTCCAGATCGCCGCCTTCGGGCTGTACCTCGCGGCCGCGCTGCTGTTCCGCCGCTTGTACGTCCGGGAACGCCTCGTGTCGCACGCGTTCCTCGCCGTCGGCCTCGTCGTGGCAGCCTTCAGCCAGCTGCACTTCGCGATGAATCCCGTCGTGTCGACCGGCATCGTCACGTCGGGTGACGTCCTTCGACTGATGTTCACCGCGATCCTCTTCCTCGGGATCCAGGCGGAGCTCCAGGCGGATCTCGCCGCTCTCCGCCGGGCCAACGCCGAGCTGCGCCGCCTGCGCGACGTCGACGCCGCGAATGCCGGCATCGCGGAGCGGTCCCGCCTCGCCCGCGAGATCCACGACGGGCTGGCGCAGGACCTCTGGTACGCCAAGCTCAAGCAGGGCCGCGTCGTCCAGGCGCCGGAGCTCGAGGACGCGACGCGGGCGACGGGCAGGGAAGTGATGAGCGCGCTCGACGCCGCGCTCGCCGACGCCCGCCAGGCCGTGATGGCCCTGCGCGTCGACCCGGCCGCAAGTGGCTCATCGCTGGCGGAGGTCCTCCACACGTACGTCGACGACTTCGCCGACCGGTTCGGCATCCGGGCGGAGTTCGTCGTCGAGGGCGACGTGCCGAGGCTCTCAGCCCGGACAGAGGCGGAGGTCCTGCGGATCGTCCAGGAAGCGCTGAACAACGTCCGGCGCCACGCCGACGCGACGCTCGTCCGGGTCAACCTCGACTGCAGCGAGGGCGGCGTCCGGGCGACGGTCGGCGACAACGGCAAGGGCTTCGACGCGGCTGCCCGGCCGCCGGATCGTTTCGGGCTGCGGGGGATGGCCGAACGGGCGGAGCTCATCGGCGCCGCGCTGGAGATCCAGTCGCGGCCGGCCGACGGGACCAAGGTCGTGCTCGACATCCCGCTGCCGGAGGCCGTCGGGTGACCGAACCGCTGCGGGTCATGCTCGTCGACGACCACGCCTTCGTCCGATCGGCGATCCGCCAGGCGCTGACCGCCCCGGACGTGGCCGTCGTCGCTGAATCCTCGACCGCCGAGGAGGCCCTCCGCGTCGCCCTCGAGGCCCGCCCCGACGTCGTGCTGATCGACATCGACCTGCCCGGCATGAACGGTCTGCGCCTCCTGCGCGAGCTCGCCCCGCGCCTGCCCGACGCGAAGTTCGTGATGCTGACCGTCTCGACGAACCAGGCCGACGTGCTGGAGGCCGTCCGCCTCGGGGCGTCGGGTTACCTGACGAAGGACCTCGACGCGGATGCGCTGCTGCGCTCGATCCGCGGCGTCCGCGACGGCGATCTCGCGATGCCGCGGCGACTCGCCGCGCGGACGATGAAGGACCTCGTCGACGCGGGTACGGGTCGGACGCCCGGCGATCGCGCCGGACTCGGCGGGCTGAGCCGGCGCGAGGAGGAGATTCTCCGGCTCCTGGCGAGCGGGTTGACGGACCGCGAAATCGGCGAGGCGCTCACGATCTCCACCCGGACGGTGGAGACGCACGTCAGCAACATCCTGCGAAAGCTCGACGCGCGCAACAGGGCCGAGGCGTCGCGGCGGTACCTGGAGCTGCGCTAGGCCTCGAGCGGGAGGATCGCCGGGTTCAGGCCGAGAAACCGGGCGCCCCTTCGAGCGTCCCTCGTCGTGGCCTTCTGAGCCTCGCCGCGCGTGGCGGCCTGGGCCGCGGCGATCTGGACCCGCAGCAGCCGCGGCCGGCCCGCGTCGATCGTCAGCCCGGTGCCGTCGGCAAGCGAGACGAGGAGCCGTTCGCCGACACAGGCGAGCTCCTCGATGTCGGCCAGCCCGACCGAAAGCTCGGCGTCTGGCGGCCCGTCGGCCGGCCGGGCGAGGAGGACGAGACGCGACGTCGTCAGGTAGAGGCGCCCTGACAGCGATTCGACGACGGCCTGCGCGGCCGAGGAGGCGGTGCCCGCGCCATCCTCGCCTGCCGCAGCACCCCCAACCCCCGCGAGGAGCGCCCTCCCCACCATTGCCCCAGGGCGCATCTCGATCAGTTGTTCGTTCGGACGAAGGCGAGCTCCGATCTCCGGATCGGGATCGATTGTCTGCAATCCCTCGTGCCGGTAGCGCTCCCGCGCCTGGATGGCGTCGGCCTCATCGGCCGAGGTGCGCGCCACGATATCGGCCGCGTCACGCAGGGCAGCGTGCTGCGGCTCGATGTCCTGCGGCTCGGCCCGCGGGAGGCGTTCGGAGTTCACGTAGCCAGCGTAGTGCGCCGGTCCGGTGCGGAGATATCGGGAGAAGTACGGATTGGGGTACGGATTGCAACCCCGTGTCGCGGTGCCGTGCGGCAACGAAATCTCCGTGTACGGACCCGTGAATCCGTACCCCGATCCGTGGACCCCCCGATGAAGCGTCACGCGCGTTTACACGAGCATGACCTGGCCGCCACGGGGAGCGGTTGAGAGCGGATTCGTCACACCGCACTCATGCCCGCGCTCGCGGAGTCAACCCGGCGGAACGCCGGAGTCTGGGGTCTACATCGATGGTCATGATCGGCACGTCGCGCCGCTCGCGGGTTGCCCGCACGGTGCTCGTCTTCCTGCAGGTGTTCCTGCTCCTCTTCACGGCCATCGGCCCGGTGGCGACGTACGCCGCCGATCCGTCGCCGGCTCCGACCGAGGAGCCGACGCCTCCCCCGAGGCCGGAGCCCACGGCGGAGCCGACCCCGGAACCGACCGCCGAGCCGACCCCCGAACCGACCCCCGTCCGGACCGCGGATCCGACCCCCGCCCCCGATCCGACCGCCGAGCCAACTCCCGACCCCGTTCGCGACCCGAGCGGAGCACCTGACCCGACTCCGTATCCGACTCCCGATCCGAGCGCAGCTCCGGATCCCACGCCCGCCCCAACGCCCGCCCCCACAGCCGCCTACATCGTCGCCTTCGCCGCCGGCGTGACCCCCGCCGAGCAGCTCGCCACGATCGAAGCCGCCGACGCAACATCCAATGACTCCATCGCCGCCCTGCGAATGCATGCCATCAGCGCGACCGACACTGCCGTCGTCGCCCTCCGTGATGACGCGCGCGTCTCGAGCCTCGAGCTCGACCGCAGCCGCGCCGCAGAGGCCGACCCGAACGACTCGCGCTATCCCGACCAGTGGGCGCTGCCGAAGATCGGCTGGGACCAGGTCTTCGGGACCTCGATCGGCGGCTCCGCCACCGTCGCCATCCTGGACACCGGCGTCGACGGCTCGCAGCCCGAGCTCGCCGGCAAGCTGGTCGCCGGGACCTCGCTCCTCGGCACGTCGGCTACGACCGACCCGAATGGCCACGGAACGGCCATGGCCGGGATCGTCGCCGCGAACACGAACAACGGCAGCGGCATCGCCGGCGTCGGCTACGACGGCGTCCGCGTCATGCCCGTCACCGTCCTCGGGTCCGATGGGACCGGGCGCGACAGTGACGTCATCGAAGGCCTCGTCTGGGCAGCCGATCACGGCGCCGACGTCGCCCTCATGGCCTTCTCGGCCTCAGGTTATTCAAGCGCACTCCAGGCAGCCGTCGACTACGCCTGGTCGAAGGGTGTCGTACTCGTCGCCGCAACCGGGAACGATGGCTCCTCCTCCGCCTCGTTCCCGGCCGGCGATCGAGGCGTCGTAGGCGTCTCCAATACCGACCAATCCGATACGTTGAACGCGTCGTCCAACTACGGCGCCGATACGTTCCTTGCCGCCCCCGGGACTGACATCCTGACCGTCGTCCCGGGCGGCGGCACCACCTCCGTCACCGGAACCTCAGCGTCCGCGGCACACGTCGCCGCTGCTGCTGCTTTGCTGCGCGCTGCCGACGGGTCGCTGTCGAACGGCGTGGTCGTCGGGCGCCTGGCCCGAACGGCCGATGCCGCCGGCACCGTCGCCCAGACCGGCAACGGCCGCCTGAACCTCGCCCGCGCGTTCGCGGACACCTCGACGGGATCCGTCAAGCCCGAAGGCGCCGCGCCGGTCGGGGACGGGGGACCGTTCGTGGGGCCGTATGTGGCGGCGGGAAGCGCGACTGTCACCGGCGTCGTGTACGGGATCCAGTGACCAACGCGGTGATCGTCGGGGCGACAGTCACATGTCTCGATACACGGCAACAACTGCATGGCAACGGCACGGCAGACGACGACCATCGGAGCCGGCGACGATTCGACCGTCTCTCACCGTCAACTCACAGGAAACAGCAGATACGGTCCGCTTCGTGCACAGCGTCGAGCTGCTTGCACATAGCAGCGTCTCCGCGGACGTACCTCGTGTCGAACAACCAACAATGCGCGAATGCACCAGGGACATTCGCTTCTCTCGCCGAGCAATACTGCCCCCACCGCGACTACGCCTACTTTCAGTCCCACCTCGCCCCAGACGAACGACAACCTGACCGCATCGACCACGACGGCCGACGCCGATGGCAACAACGTCTCGGTTGCCTGGACCTGGAAGGTCACTCGCGGCACCAGCACGTGCACAGTCCAGACGAACACGAGTGCATCGGCCCCGGCCGGGCTCGCGGTCCGTCTCGCTCAATCTCGCGACCAGCTTCGTCCCAATGAGCTGCACGGGCGCCCTGATCAACCCGATCAACCCGAGCAAGGGCGACGTCGTGACCGTTGAAGCGACGCCGAACGATGGAACCGTCAATGGGGCACTCGTCTCGAACACGGTCACCGTCGCCAACTCGGCCCCGGTCGTCACCAACGTCGTCATCTCACCCTCGAGCCCGACGACCAACCAGACGATCACGGCCACCCCGACGGCAACCGACGCCGACGCCGACACGGTCACCTTCACCTACCAGTGGCAGAAGAAGGTCGGCGCCGGATCGTTCACCAACATCCCCGGCGCGACCACGGCCTCGCTTGATCTGTCGATCGCCGGCAACGGCGACAAGGGCGACGAGCTGCGCGTCCTGGTGACCCCCAACGACGGCACCGTCAATGGTGCTCAGTTCACCTCGTCGGCCGTCACCGTCGCCAACTCGGCCCCGGTCGTCACCAACGTCGTCATCTCCCCGTCCAGCCCGACGACCAACCAGACGATCACGGCCACCCCGACGGCGACCGACGCCGACGGTGACACGGTCACCTTCGCCTACCAGTGGCAGAAGAAGGTCGGCGCCGGATCGTTCACCAACATCCCGGGTGCAACCACGGCCTCACTCGATCTGTCGATCGCCGGCAACGGCGACAAGACCGACGAGCTGCGCGTCCTGGTGACCCCGAACGACGGCACCGTCAATGGCAGCCAGTTCACCTCGTCGGCGGTCACGGTCGCGAACAGCGCGCCGGTCGTCACGGTCCTCATTACACCGGCGAATCCGAATACCAACACGGTCGTTAGCGCGAGTACCACGTCAAGCGACGACGACGGCGACAGCGTCGTGCTGAGCTACGTCTGGAAGGTCAACGGCACGATCATCGTCGGGGCCACGACCAGTACGTTCGATCTGTCCGTCGCCGGTCACGGCGACAAGGGCGACGTCGTCCGCGTCGAGGTGACTCCCAACGATGGCACCGTGAACGGTCTCACCGCGAACCATTCGGTCACCGTCGCCAACTCGGCCCCGGTCGTCACCAACGTCGTCATCTCACCCTCGAGCCCGACGACCAACCAGACGATCACGGCCACCCCGACGGCAACCGACGCCGACGCCGACACGGTCACCTTCACCTACCAGTGGCAGAAGAAGGTCGGCGCCGGATCGTTCACCAACATCCCCGGCGCGACCACGGCCTCGCTCGATCTGTCGATCGCCGGCAACGGCGACAAGGGCGACGAGCTGCGCGTCCTGGTGACCCCCAACGACGGCACCGTCAATGGTGCCAGTTCACCTCGTCGGCCGTCACCGTCGCCAATTCGGCCCCGGTTGTTACCAACGTCGTCATCTCCCCGTCGAGCCCGACGACCAACCAGACGATCACGGCCACCCCGACGGCGACCGACGCCGACGGTGACACGGTCACCTTCGCCTACCAGTGGCAGAAGAAGGTCGGCGCCGGATCGTTCACCAACATCCCGGGTGCAACCACGGCCTCGCTCGATCTGTCGATCGCCGGCAACGGCGACAAGACCGACGAGCTGCGCGTCCTGGTGACCCCGAACGACGGCACCGTCAATGGCAGCCAGTTCACCTCGTCGGCGGTCACGGTCGCGAACAGCGCGCCGGTCTGCGAGGACGTCTCGATCACGACCGACGAGAACTCCGTTGGATCCACGGCGCCCGACTGCACCGACGACGACGCAGAGGCCCTCACCTATAGCGTTACCGCCGCCTCGACGGGCGTGTCGGGGACGGATGGCACCTCCATCCTCACCTTCGACCCGAATGGTGCATTCGAATCCCTCGACACCAGCGAGTTCGGCTTCGATACCTTCACCTACACCGCCTCCGACACTGACGCCAGCTCGGCCCCGGCCGACGTTGACGTCACGATCACCGGCGTTAACGACGCCCCGGTCTGCGAGGACGTCACGATCACGACCGACGAGGACAACGTCGGCTCGACGGCGCCCGACTGCACCGACGTCGACAATGAGCCCCTGACATATAGCGTGACCGCTGCACCGAAGGGAGTTTCGGGGACCGACGCAACGTCCCTCTTGACCTTCGACCCGAACGGGGAGTTCGAGTCCCTTTCGGGCGTCGACGAGGAGACGGTCACCTTCACCTACACCGCCTTCGATGGCACTGACAGCTCGCTCGCGGCCGACGTCGACGTGACGATCCTCGGCGTAAACGACGCCCCGGTCTGCGAGGACGTCGAGATCACCACCGACGAGGACGCTGCCGGTTCGATCGCCGCTGACTGCACCGACGCCGAAGGCGACACGCTGACCTACAGCGTGACCCCTGCGACGACCGGCGTGTCCGGCACGGATACCTCATCCACGTTGACCTTCGACCCGAGCGATGCCTTTGAGTCCCTTGACGACGGTGAGGAAGACACCGACTCCTTCACCTACGCCGCCTTCGATGGTGACGCCTAGTCGGTCCCGGCGAACGTCGACGTGACCATCACCGGCGTCAACGACGCGCCGGTCGCCAACAACGACAGCGGCACGACGAACGAGGACACCGTCCTGACCGTCGCCGCCCCGGGCGTCCTCGACAACGACACCGACGTCGACATCGAGACCCTGAGCGTCGCCGAGATCAACGGCTCGGCCGTCAACGTCGGCAGCCAGATCACCCTGGCCTCCGGGGCCAAGGTCACCCTCAACGCCGACGGCTCGTACAGCTACACGCCGAGCCCGGCCCACCAGGCCCTCGACACCGGCGAGTCGGCCCTCGACAGCTTCACCTACAAGGCGTCAGGACGGGACCGTCTCGTCCAACAGCGCCACGGTCACGATCACGATCACCGGCGTCAACGACGCGCCGGTCTGCGACGACGTCACGATCACGACAGACGAGAACACCGCCGGCTCGACGGCGCCCGACTGCACCGACGTCGACGATGAGCCTCTGACCTACACCGTCACCCCGCGGCAACCGGCGTGTCCGGGACTGACACGACCTCAACGCTCACATACGACCCGAACGGCCAGTTCGAGTCCCTCGACGACGGTGAGCAGGGCACCGACGCCTTCACCTACACCGCCTTCGATGGCACTGCCAGCTCCGTCGCGGCCGACGTCGACGTGACGATCACCGGCGTCAACGACGCCCCGGTCTGCGACGACGTCACTATCACGACAGACGAGAACACCGCCGGATCGACGGCGCCCGACTGCACCGACGTCGACATTGAGGCCCTGACGTATACCGTCACCGACGCGTTGTTTGGCGACTCGGGGACCGACGGCTCGTCGAGCCTCACGTTCGACCCGAACGGCCAGTTCGAGTTCCTTGACGACACCGAATCCGCGAGCGACGCCTTCATGTACACCGCCTCCGACGGTGACGCCGACTCGGTCCCGGCCGACGTCGACGTGACCATCACCGGCGTCAACGATGCGCCGGTCGCCAACAACGACAGCGGCACGACGAACGAGGACACCGTCCTGACCGTCGCCGCCCCGGGCGTCCTCGGCAACGACACCGACGTCGACGTCGAGCCACTGACGTCGCCGAGATCAACGGCTCGGCCGTCAACGTCGGCAGCCAGATCACCCTGGCCTCCGGGGCCAAGGTCACCCTCAACGCCGACGGCTCGTACAGCTACACGCCGAGCCCGGCCCACCAGGGCCTCGACACCGGCGAGTCGGCCCTCGACAGCTTCACCTACAAGGCGTCCGACGGGACCGTCTCGTCCAACAGCGCCACGGTCACGATCACGATCACCGGCGTCAACGACGCGCCGGTCGCCAACAACGACACGGCACGACGAACGAGGACACGTCCTGACCGTCGCCGCCCCGGGCGTCCTCGAGCAACGACACCGACGTCGACGTCGAGACCCTGAGCGTCGCCGGATCAACGGCTCGGCCGTCAACGTCGGCAGCCAGATCACCCTGCTCTCCGGGGCCAAGGTCACCCTCGACGCCGACGGCTCGTACGGCTACACGCCGAGCCCGGCCCACCAGGCCCTCGACACCGGCGAGTTCGGCCCCGACAGCTTGACCTACAAGGCATCGAACGGGACCGTCTCGTCCAACAGCGCCACGGTCACGATCACGATCACCGGCGTCAACGATGCGCCGGTCGCCAACAACGACAGCGGCACGACGAACGAGGACACCGTCCTGACCGTCGCCGCCCCGGGCGTCCTCGACAACGACACCGACGTCGACGTCGAGGCCCTGAGCGTCGCCGAGATCAACGGCTCGGCCGTCGACGTCGGCAGCCAGATCACCCTGTTCTCCGGGGCCAAGGTCACCCTCAACGCCGACGGCTCGTACGGCTACACGCCGAGCCCGGCCCACCAGGCCCTCGACACCGGCGAGTCGGCCCTCGACAGCTTCACCTACAAGGCGTCGGACGGGACCGTCTCGTCCAACAGCGCCACGGTCACGATCACGATAACCGGCGTCAACGACACTCCGGTCGCTGGCGCGATCACATCGACTGACAGCACACCAGACGAGGGCCAGTTGACGAGCGTCACCCTCGCCTTCACTGATGTCGACATCGAGTCCCATACGTGCACGTTCGTCTGGGGCGACGGCACCCCGAACTCCATGTTCTCGGTCGAATTCGTCCGCGACGGACTGCACGGCGTCGCACACCTACGGCGACGATGAGCCGGGACCGCCGACGACATCTACTCGGTTTCAGTCACCGTCAGTGACGGCGACTTGAACGCCTCCAAGTCAATCGACATCACCGTCAGCAACGTCAAGCCGAGCCTCAACACACCGGTCTTCATGTTTAACCCGTTCACCGGTGCCGCGACCGCTTCGATCAAGTTCTCGGATCCAGGCTGGCTCGACACGCACACAGCGACATTTGCGTGGGGAGACGGTGCGACGACGACTGTTTCGCCCACGGCTGCGATGCATGTCCCGCCGGAGGCCACAGGGTCGTTCTCCGCCACGCACACCTACGCGGCCCTCGGCTGCGTCCCGACGGCCCCGACTGTCACCGTTACGGACGATGACGGTGGGAGCACTGTCTACACGTACGCCGTCAGCCTCGACCACTACGTCGTCGCCTTCCAGGCGCCGATCCAGGACGGTATGCGGAACATCGTGAAGCAAGGCAATGTCATCCCGGTCAAGCTCCAGATCACGGACTGCGCGGGGCGCGCGGTCCTCGGCAAGACGCTGTCGATCGGTTACATCGCCGGCGACGCGTACGACGACGCCGATCACGGCTCGCTCACAGTTACCGACACGGTCTCCGGAGCTGACACGACCGGGTTCATGCGTCAGGTCGACAGCAAGTACATGTACAACCTGGCGACAAAGACCTTGACCCCGAACATGCCCTACACGGTCGTCGTTCGGGAGCCGTCGACGAATCTGTTCGTCGCCAGCTTTGTGATCCAGAGCAAGAAGTAAGCCTCACCCCACCTCGCTAATTCCCGAGCGCGCACCGAGGGCCGCCTTCCCGGGGGGAGCGGCCCTCGGTGATTCCCGGCACCGGTACTCTCGGGAGGCGCACGCCGTCACCATTCCACCCAATAGGACCATCGACTCCCCGCAGGCAACCCCCGACGATCCTCCTAGGTACGGAACACGTACTAGATCGATCAAGGCAAGGGGAGACGGAGATGGAACGGAAGAGGTTCCTGCGGGCGGCAGCGCTCGCCCTCGTATGCCTGTTCGCCGGCGCGACGGCCGTGTTCGCAGACACGGTTCCGGCCGACGGCGACGCCGTCACCCCCGGCAACCAGGGCTTCGTCTCCCTCGAAGGCGAGTACGCGCCCGGCGCGATCGTCACGGCGAACGTCGACTTCATGCTGTCGTGTCTCGGCATCGCCCACGCCGACCTGGGCAACGTCATCTCGATCCAGCCCTCCAGCTACAGCGTCCCCCTCAATGGCACCGTCTCGGCAACCACCACGACGATCGGTCCGGTTCCCGCGAGCTGGACTGACGACGGCTTCGGCTGCCCCTCCCCGGCGCCGACACTGCCCGCCAACGGCCACAGCGTCGTCACGATGCGCATGCCGACGACGCCCGGCCTGGGCTACATCTACACGGTGATGTTTGCCCGCGTCGGCGGCAACGGCATGACCGGCACCACTGCCATTTCCTTCGAGGTCGACGTCGTCGTCCCGAATACCCCGCCGGTCCTGTCCCTCCCGGGACCGATCTCGGCCGAGGCGGCCAGCGCCGCGGGCACGGCGGTCACGTACACCGCCAGCGCGATCGATGCCGAGGACAATCCCGACCCGACCCCCGCTTGTTCGCCCGCGTCGGGCTGGGTCTTCCCGACTCGGCACGACGACGGTCACCTGCACCGTCACCGATAGCGGCAACCTACCGGCGAGCGGCACCTTTACGGTCTCGATCGCCGACACGACGGCGCCTGTCCTGGCCCTGCCGGGCGACCTGACGGCCGAGGCAACCGGACCCGGTGGGGCGAGCGTCGACTTCTCGGTCTCCGCGAGCGACACGGTCGACGGTGACGTTCCGGTGTCCTGCGACCACGCCTCGGGCGACACCTTCGCAGTCGGTGCCACGACCGTTACCTGCTCGGCGGTCGATGCCGCCGGGAACCCGACGTCGGGCACCTTCCACGTGACGGTCAGCGACACGACTCCACCTGCGCTGGTCCTCCCCGGCGACCTGACGGCCGACGCGACCGGGCCTGGTGGGGCGAGCGTCGGCTTCTCGGCCTCCGCGAGCGACACGGTCGACGGTGACCTGCCCGTTTCGTGCGACCACGCCTCGGGTGACGTCTTCGGACTCGGCACTACGACCGTGACCTGCTCGGCCGTCGATGCCGCCGGCAATCCCGCGTCGGGCACCTTCGCCGTGACGGTCACCGACACCTCGGCACCTGTGCTGGTCCTCCCCGGCGACCTGACGGCCGAGGCCACCCGGCCTGGCGGGGCGAGCGTCGACTTCTCGGCCTCGGCGAGCGACGCGGTCGACGGCGAATTGGCCGCCTCCTGCGACCACGCCTCCGGTGAGACCTTCGCACTCGGTACGACGACCGTCACCTGCTCGGCCGTCGATGCCGCCGGGAACCCGGCGTCGGGCAGCTTCGACGTGACGGTCAGCGACACGTCGGCGCCGACGCTCAGCGGCATGCCCTCGAACATCTCGGTCTCGACCGGCAATCCGGCCGGTGCGACGGTCTCCTACACGATGCCCACCGCCAGCGATGCCGGCGACGCGAACCCGTCCGTTGGATGCGATCCGGCCCCCGGCTCCTTCTTCGCGGTCGGCTCGACGACCGTTACCTGCACGGCCACCGACAACGCCGGTCACCGGGCCTCTTCGACGTTCGGTGTCACGGTCACCTACGCTGCACCGCCGCCACCGCCGCCACCACCGCCCCGCCCCCGCCACCGCCTCCGCCTCCGCCTCCGCCCCCGGCCGACGTCAAGTGGTCCGCGCTCTGGGGCACGCCGGTTGACCCCTCCCCGGCGGTCTTCGTCACGAACCAGAATCGGAACGTCCCGATCAAGGTCCGGATCTTCGCCAACGGCGTCGAGCAGACGTCCGGATCGGCGGCTCTCCGAGTCGTGGCCTGCGGCGGCGACACGGCGCTGGTCGTGCCGATGGCCTGGGGATCCGGCCGCTGGAACGCCCACCTCGACATGTCGCTCCTTGGCGCCGGTTGCTACAACGTGATGGCGACGCTCGGTGGCAACGACGCCGGTTCGTTCGCCCTCGAAGTTCGCGGCGCTGAGCCGGCCAAGACGCCGGCCGTGGCTCCGACATCGACCACGTCGCACGGGCAAGGACAAGGACAAGAAGAAGTAACCGAGGGGCCGCTTCGGCGGCCTTCTCGATCTCTTCTCGGCGGCGCGAGCTCTCGCCGCAGCCATGATCGCGGCGCGTTGGAGCGCGGTGCCCTAGCATCGGGTGCGTGACGCCCGACCTCGAAGCGACCCTCAAGAAGCTGCCCGATCGCCCGGGTGTCTACCTCATGCGCGACACTCGCGGCGAGGTCGTGTACGTCGGCAAGGCCCAGAGCCTGCGGCACCGCGTCCGGAGCTACTGGCAGAAGGCGTCGGGGCCGCTCGAGGGCCACCGGATCCGGGCGGTGATCGATCGGATCGCCGACGTCGAGTACACGATCACCGACTCGGTCAGCGAGGCGCTGCTCCTCGAGGCGAACCTCATCAAGCGGTACCGGCCGCGGTTCAACGTCCGGCTCAAGGACGACAAGAGCTACCCGTACATCAAGATCACGATGGCCGACGACTTCCCGCGGGTCGAGCGGACGCGCAAGCTCGTCGACGACGGCAGCCGCTATTTCGGGCCGTACGCGTCGGCCAGCAGCGTCGACGAGTCGATGAACCTCGTCCGGCGGCTCTTCCCGTTCCGGACCTGCACGATCGAGATCAAGGACGGGGAGCGGGCTCTCCAGCGGCCGTGCCTGCTCTACCACATCAAGCGCTGCCAGGGCCCCTGCATCCAGGCCGTCTCGAAGCCCGACTACCGGGCCCAGATCGACCAGATCGAGCTGTTCCTCGAGGGCCGCCAGGAAACGGTTGTCAGGGCGCTGACGGGGGAGATGCGGGCCGCGTCGGACCGCACCGACTACGAGGCGGCGGCCGGCCTCCGCGACAAGATCCGGGCGATCGAGCGGACGATGGAGAGCCAGAAGATGGCCGCGTTCCGGCGGACGCAGCTCGACCTCGTCGGTCTTGGCCCGCCAGGACAACCAGGCGGCGATCCAGCTGTTCGCCATCCGCAATGGGTCGCTGACCGGCCGCGACGTGTTCCTCCTGGAGGCAGCCCACGAGGCGCCCGACGAGGAGGTCCTCGTGAGCTTCCTCGAGCAGTACTACGCGCGCGCGACCTCGATCCCGCCGCAGATCCTCGTCCCGTTCAGCCTGGGCGAGGGTCCCGAGACGCACGACCTGGAGGCGTTCCTCGCCGGCCGACGCGGCGGACCGGTGCGGTTGGCGGTCCCGCAGCGCGGCGAGAAGCGCGAGCTCATGGCCCTCGCGACCCAGAACGCCGCCGAGACGCTCGCCCGGGAGCAGGCGCGCTGGCTGGCCGACCAGGGCAAGACGCTCGTGGCGCTCGAGGAGCTCGCGGAGGCGCTCGGGTTGCCCGGGCCGCCGATGCGGATCGAGTGCTACGACATCTCCAACGTCCAGGGCTCCGACTCGGTCGGGAGCATGGTCGTCTTCGAGGAGGGCAAGCCGCGGACGGGGGAGTACCGCCGGTTCCGGATCAAGACGGTCGTCGGGGCGAATGACTTCGCCTCGCACCAGGAGGTGCTCAGGCGGCGGTTCCGCCGGGCGCGTTCCGGGGAGGAGGGCTCGGCCGAGGAGCTGCGCTGGGCGATGCCGGACCTCGTGATCATCGACGGCGGCAAGGGCCAGGTCGCGGCGGCGAAGGAGGTCCTCGACGAGCTCGGGTTGCACGACCTGCCGGTCGCGGGCCTGGCGAAGGAACGCGAGGAGCTGTTCGTGCCCGGCGCCTCCGACCCGATCGTCCTGCCGCCGACGTCGAGCGCTCTCTACATGATCCAGCGGCTGCGCGACGAAGCCCACCGGTTTGCGATCACGTACCACCGCGACCTGCGATCGAAGCGCCAGGTCCACTCTGCGTTCGACGACCTGCCGGGCGTCGGGCCGAAGCGGCGTCGGGCGCTGCTGCGGGTCTTCGGCTCGGCGAAGCGGGTGCGCGAGGCGCCGGTCGAGCAGATCGCGGCGGTTCCGGGGATCGGGGCGTCGCTGGCGGCCAAGATCAAGGAGACGCTGGAGGCCTGAGGGCTCCTGGTCCGCGTCGGCGGCCCGTAACAGTTCGGTCGCCGGCGCGTCGTCCCTTCAACAGCGCTCTTGTTGGGGGTTCCGATGTCTGCCACCGATCCCGACCGACTTACACGACTCGAGCATCGGGTCGCCGACCTCGAGACTCGCCTGACCGCGATGGGGTCGGGTGGGGCCGCCGCCGCGCCGCCGGTCCCTGCGACCGGCGCCGGCAAGGCGGCTCCCGGATGGCCGCCGGCTCCGCTATGGGGTCCGCCTCCCGCCCGCCCCGCCGCGCCGATGCCGTTGTCGGCCATCGTCGAGTCGGCCCCGTCGGCCCCGTCGGGCCCGTCGGCCCGGCCGCCCGCCAAATCCCGATCGTTCGCCGATCTCGAGGAGCAGCTCTCGAGCCGGCTCCTGGCGTGGGTCGGCGGCATCGCGCTCGTCCTCGGCGCGATGTTCTTCCTCAGCCTCGCGTTCAGCCGGGGCTGGATCGGCCCGGAGGCGCGAGTCCTCATCGGCCTCGTCGCAGGTGCCGCGGCGCTGGTCGCGGGTGCCTGGCTGTTCGACCGAGGCGACCGCACGCCTGCAACGGTTCTCGCCGGCGTCGGTGTCGGGACGGGGTCGCTCGCCCTGTTCGCGGCGAGTCGTCTGTACTCGTTCATCCCCGTCGACGCGGCCCTTGCCGGGTATCTGGTCCTGGCCGTCGGAACGGCCGCGATCGCGCTGCGTGCCAACTCGCAGGCCGTGGCCGCGTTCGGGCTCCTTGCCACGACCGCGGCTCCACCGATCCTGGGCGCGTCACCGAATCTCGTGACGGTCGCGTACCTTGGCGCCGCCCTCGTCGGGACGGGCTTGATGAGCTTCCGCCGGTCGTGGCCATGGCTGCCGCTCCTGGCGTTCCTCATGAGCGCACCGCAGGCAGCCCGGTGGTTCCTCGACGAGCCGGATACGCGACTTGCGATCGCCGGTGTCGCTGCGTTCTGGGCGATCAACGCCCTGGCGGCGAGCGGAAGTGCCCTGGCCGCGGTGCGCCCGACCGTTCACCGCGCTTCGGGAACGCTCCTCGCGCTCAATGCGCTCTTCGCGATCTGGGCGATCCACGACGTCCTGGCGGATCCATTCGCTCGGTCGGTCGGGCTGATCGTCCTCGCCGATCTCCACTTCGCGCTGGCCTTGCCGCTGGTCCTGCGCCGCCCGAATGCTCATCCCTTCGGCGCGCTGGCGGCCGGGCTGGCCGTCGGCGTGCTGGGAATCGGGATCGCCATCGAGCTGGGCGGGATCGCCGTACCGATCGCCCACACCGTGCTCGCGAGCGTCGTCGCCTGGGTCGCGATTCGCTTCCGGGATCGCGTGGCGGCGGCCTGGGCGGCCGCCGTTGGGTCACTCGCCGTGTTGCACTTCGTCTTCGTCGAGTACCCGCTCGGGGCGATGGCCCGGACGGCGCTGGAGGGGTGGCCGTTCTTCTCGCCTGAAGCGATCGTGGCGGTCGTGATGGCGGTGGCCCTGCTGACGACCGGCGTCGTCGCGTGGCGTTCGTTCAGGGCCCGGCCGACAACTGCCGCTGGCCCGTGGCGCTGGACCGCGGAGGTCGCGCTCGCGGCGGGCGCGCTTGGCGAGATCGCGGTCTTCGCCTACGCCGCCTGGTTCGAGCTGCCGGCCGACCTGCGAGTCGTCGCCTGGGCGCTCTTCGCGGTTGCTGCGTTCGGGGTCGCCGCGGTTCTTCGGCGCGACCGGCTCGCGTGGCTGGCCGCGGCCATTCAGGGCGCCGCCCTCATCGCGGTGAGCGCCGTAATGGCGCTGATCGACGTCGCGCCGCTGGGGCGACTGCAGGTGGATCCGTTCCGGGGCGGCGAGGTGGTGCCGCTCCTCAACCTGGAGTCGCTCGCCCTGGCTGCGCTCGCGGGTGCCTTTGTCACGGCTGGGTGGGTCGTCCTCCGCTGGTCGCCGCCGCTGCCGTTTGGCGCGGAGAACCGTCCATGGGCCATCGGCGCGGCTGCTGCTGCGGGTGCCGTCGTTGTGTACCTCGGGTCGATCGCTCTCGTCGACGTCTTCCAGGCACAGGTCGAGCCGGGCGTCGACGTGTCCGAGATCGCGACCCAGGCGCAGGTTGCGCTGAGCATCGCGTGGGTCCTCGTCGGCGCGGGCGCGTTCGCGGCGGGTCTCGTGCGCGGGATCGGACTCGCGCGCGTCTTCGGCCTCGCGCTCCTGGCCGTCGCCACCGGGAAGGTCTTCCTGTTCGACCTGGCCGCGCTCGACGTGGCCTACCGCGTGCTGTCGTTCATCGGCCTGGGCGGCGTGCTGCTCGCGTCGTCGTTCGTGGCCGCGCGCTTCCGAGCCCCGCGCGGCGAATCGCGGCTGAGCCGCCACCGCGCCGCCCAGCGGGCTCGTGGAACGCCTCACGTTCGTACGTGAAGCCTGGGCCCGCTGACGACCCGATGCCCGAATCGCGTCGATCTGGAACGTGGGACGTGCCATACCGACGGAAATGAGCCAATCGGTCGCTCAACTGGTCCCATGTGAACGTGGGGCGTTCCACCCCCCGGTAAATCGGTGGTGAATAGCCTCGCGTCATCATCGCCGAGTGGCCACACGGGAACGAGGGTCGATCGCGGCAGCGACAGGCTCGGCGGCGCTTACGACGATCGGCGAAGAGCTCCGTGAGGCTCGCCTGTGGGCAGGCCTGAGTCAGAGCCAGGTCGGAGCAGCCGCCGGCATCTCCCACGCCGAGGTTGGCCGGATCGAGCGTGCCATCGCTCGCGTGTTCCGTTCGTGACCTTGTCGACGCTCGGAGTCAGTCTGGGGCTCGATGTTCCGATCCGGGCTTATCGATGGCGAGCCAATTCGCGACGCCGCGCAGCTCGCGCTCTGACGCGGCTCCGTGCCTGCTACCGTCGCGACTCACATGGCGGACCGAGGTGCCGCTCGAGATCCCGGGCGACAGCGAGCCTGGGATGCTGTTATTGGCGGTCCGGGCTGGCGAGATGCCCGTCGACGCCGAGTCACGCCTCCGTGATGTCCAGGCGTGCACGCGGCGAGTTGCGCTCAAGCGGCGTGATGACGATGCGCGACGTCGTCGATCCTGCTCGTTGCCGATACTCGCCACAACCGCGGGTTCATCCGGCTCGCCGGTCCCGACCTGCGAGGGGATTTCCCGAGCCGGGGCAGCGGGTGCTGCGCGCGCTGACGAACGGAGCGCGGCCTGCCGCGAGCGGGATCATCCTCCTCTGAGGCGCGGCCGAGGAGACCGGCCGGGACGGGGGCGGGGCTCGTTCCGTGTATCATCCGCCGTCGATGCGCAAAACCGGTCCCCTCCTCATTCTCATCATCGGCATTGCCGCGCTCATCATCGACTTCGTCCCCGGCCTGCGCGTGCCCGACAGCCAGTCCGCCGACGGCCAGCGCCCGATCGAAACGAAGCTCGGACTGGACCTCCAGGGCGGCCTCCGCGTGGAGTACCAGGCGAAGCAGGTCGGCGACAAGGTCCCGCGGCCCGAGGACCTCGATGTCATCCGCGACATCATCGAGCGCCGGGTCAACGCGACCGGCGTCGCCGAGCCGCTGATCACGACGCAGGGCTCCGACCGCATCGTCGTCGAACTGCCCGGCGTCTCCGACCCGAACGCGATCCGGCGGCTCGTCGGCCAGACGGGACGCCTCGACTTCGTGCCCCTCGGCGACACGCCGATGCAGAAGGACCAGGAGATCGACCTCACCCAGTTCCCACCGCTCTTCAGCGGCGAGGAGCTGGCGAGCGCGACGATCGGCCAGGACGGCCAGACCGGCGGCCGCGTCGTCAACTTCGTGCTCAAGGAGAACGGCGCCAAGAAGTTCGAGGAGTACACGACGCGCCAACGTCGGCAAGTACTTCGCGATCGTCCTCGACTCGCGCGTCATCTCGGCGCCGACGATCGACAGCCCGATCTCCGGCGGCAACGTCCAGATCTCGCAGAAGGGCACGATCGGTGGCTATCCGCTCAAGGAAGCCACGGAGCTCGTCACCGTCCTCCAGTTCGGCTCGCTCCCGTTCCCGATCGTCGAGCTGTCGAACACCACCATTTCGGCGACCCTCGGCGAGCAGTTCCTGGCGCAGAGCCTGAGAGCCGGTGCGATCGGAATCGGCCTCGTGATCATCTTCATGCTCATCTACTACCGACTGCCGGGGCTCATCGCGAGCTTCGCGCTCGTCTACTACACGATCGTGGTCCTGGCGCTCTTCCGGTTCATCCCCGTGACCCTGACCCTGGCCGGCGTCGCCGGCTTCGTGCTGTCGGTCGGCATGGCGGTCGACGCGAACATCCTCATCTTCGAACGGATGAAGGAGGAGATGCGCCTCGGTAAGTCGCTGCCCTCCGCCGTCGAGGCGGGCTTCGGGCGGGCCTGGAATTCGATCCTGGACTCCAACGTGTCGAGCCTCATCACCGCGACGATCCTGTACCTGTTCGGGTCGTCCGTGATCCGCGGCTTCGCCCTCGTCCTCATCCTCGGCGTGCTCGTGTCGATGTTCAGCGCGATCACCGTCACCCGCACGATCCTGCGGGTCGTCGTGACCCAGGACTGGGCGCGGCGGCCGTCGCTCTACGGCGTGAGCAAGGAAGAGTTCGTCGCCCGCGGCGAGGGTCGCGGTGCGCTGCGCCGAGAGGCTCGCTCGCGTGTTTGACATCATCGGGAAGAGGCGCTGGTACTTCCTGATCTCGGCCATCATCACGATCCCCGGCCTGTTCTTCATCTTCATCGCCCCGCTGGCGAGCAAGGACGCGGGGCTACAGTTCACGATCGATTACACCGGCGGGACGAAGTGGGAGATCCGCTTCGAGAACCGAAACGTGACCCCTGACCAGGTCCGCGGGGTCTTTGCCGCTAACGGACTTGAAGCATTCGTCCTCCAGACGGGTGACGGCTTCCTCGAGATCAAGACCGAGCCGATCGGCCTGAGCGAGGCGCCACCGTCGCCGACGCCGCCTCCGACGCTCGCCCCGTCCGCCAGCCCCGGAGCCTCGTCGTCCGCGGCAGCTCCGTCGGCTGCGCCGTCCGCGGCGCCGTCCGGGTCGGCCGCGCCTGGCTCGGCCGCGCCGAGCGCCAGCGCCGCCCCATCCGCCAGCCCGAGCCCGACGCCTGCCCCGTCGGCCAGCCCCGCGCCGTCGGCCGCAGCCAGCCCCGGTGCCTCGCCGGGTGCCTCGCCGGGCGCGTCGCCCCCCGTAGTGACCGGCAACACGGAGCTCCCGACCGACGGCAAGCTCGGTGAGATGGTCGTTGCCCTCGAGGACGCCCTCGGCCCGATCGAATCGCAGCGATCGCTGACGACGATCGGTCCGGTCGTCAGCTCCGACCTCGTCCAGCAGGCGCTGATCCTCATCGTCGTCGGCTCGCTCGGCATCCTGCTCTGGATCACGTACCGGTTCCGCGACGTGAAGTTCGGCGTCACGGCCCTCGTCGCGCTCGTCCACGACGTGATCGTCGTCGTCGGCTTCTTCGCGATCCTCGGGACGTTCTTCCACGTCGAGATCGACGCCCTGTTCGTCACCGCGATGCTCACGGTCATCGGATTCAGCGTCCACGACACGATCGTCGTCTTCGACCGGATCCGGGAGAACCGGGCCCGCCACGCCGGGGAGCCGTTCGCGGAGGTCGTGAACCACTCGATCCTCCAGACGTTCGCCCGCTCGATCATGACGAGCTTCACGGTCGTCCTGACGCTGCTCTCGCTCTACCTCTTCGGCGGGTCGGCGATCCAGAACTTCGTCCTCGCCCTGCTCCTCGGGATCGTCTCCGGGACCTATTCATCGATCTTCAACGCCGCCCCGATCCTCGTCGTCTGGCAGGAGTGGGACGACCGCCGGCACGGCCGGGCCACCTCGACCCGCGCTCCGCGGACCCGCCGCGCGGTCTCCTGACGTGGGCCGGCAGGCCCGTGGCGGTTTACCCGTCGCTTGGCGCCGGTGCAGTCACGGTGAAGCCGGTCGTGGCATCCTGACGTCGTGATCGAACCCCGCTATCGCTGGCAGTTTCCCGCCGCGATGGCCATCGACTCCGGCCTCCTGGCAGCGGCGGAGCGTCACAGTCTCGACGAACGGGTGGTGGGCCTCCTCGCGCGCCGAGGGCTGCTCGATGCCGCGGCGTTCGACAGCTTCTTCGCGGCTCCGCTCGATTCGCTCCATGACCCGCGGCTCCTGCCGGACGCTGACGTCTTCGCGGCGCGGATCGGCCGGGCGCGGGCGACCGGGGAGCGGCTCCTCGTCTTCGGGGACTTCGATGCCGACGGGCTGACGGGCCTCGCGATCCTGACGATCGCGTTCCGGCGGCTCGGCATCGAGGTGATCCCGTACGTTCCGAGCCGGCTCGAGGAGGGGCACGGCCTGTCCCGTGCCGCGATCGCGGCTGCCCGCGAGGCGGGCGCGACGGTCATCGTGACGGTCGATTGCGGGACGACCAGCCTGCCCGAGATCGCGGAGGCGCAGGCCAAGGGGATCGATGTGCTGGTCACGGATCATCACCGCGTGCCCGCTGAGCTTCCCGCGGCCGTCGCGATCGTCAATCCGCAGCGCAGCGACAGCCGCTACCCGGAGCGCCGCCTGGCGGGGAGTGGCGTCGCCTTCAAGCTCGCCCAGCTGCTCCTCGCCGACGAGCCTGGCGGCCCGGAGGCGGCCCTCGCGCTCACGGACCTGGCGACGATCGGCAGCGTCGCTGACGTCGTCCCGATCCTCGGCGAGACGCGGGCGATCGTCCAACTCGGCCTGGAGCGGCTTCGGACGGAGCCGCGGCCGGGGATCGTTGCGCTCCTCGCCTCAGCCGGGGTCGCGGCCACGGCCGTCGACATGGAGACGATCAGCTTTGCGCTTGCGCCGCGAATCAACGCCGCGGGTCGGATGGGGGAGGCGCTCGTTGCCGCTCGGCTGCTGCTCGCCGAAGACGCGGCGGAGGCCGAGGCGCTCGCAGCGGAGCTCGAGGCCGCGAACCTCAGCCGGCGAGACCTGACGAAGCAGACGATCGGCGAGGCGCGGGCATCGATGACGGTCGTGGTCGATGGAGTCGAGACGCCGCCGCCGGACGCGCCCGCGACGATCGTCCGAGGTCCGTGGCCGGTCGGGATCGTCGGGCTGGTCGCGTCGCGGCTCGTCGAGGAGCTGGGGCGGCCGGCCGTCGTCGGGGCGGAGCTGGGGCCGGTCATCCGGGCCTCGTGCCGGAGCGACGGGAGTCTCGATGTCGGCGCGGCGCTCGAGGCCTGCGCGGACCTGTTCATCCGACACGGCGGCCACGCCGGCGCGGCCGGGTTCGAGATCGCGACGGAGCGGTGGCCGGCCTTTGTCGAGCGGTTCACGGCACTCGCGGCGGTTGCCGCGCCGCGCGACCCGCGCACCGCCGTCGCGATCGACCTCGCCCTCCCGGCCGGCGACATCGACTACGCGCTCCATCGGAGTCTGGCTCGGCTCGCGCCGTGCGGGGCCGGCAATCCGGAGCCGCTCGTCGCGGTCCTCGGGCTCGTGGTGACCCGCAGCCGCGAGGCCACGGGCGGGCACACCCAACTGACGCTCAAGCGCCGGCTCGACGTCCTCGACGGCATCGCCTTCGGCCGATCCGACCTCGCGACGACCGTCAGCGAAGGCGACACGGTCGACGTCGTCGGCAAGCTCACGAGCCGACGCTTCGGCGGCTTCGAGTCGCTCCAGCTGGAGATCCGCGACGTGGCCACCTCCGGCAGCCATCGCGAGGCGGCCGCGATCCTGGGGCTGGCGGCGCCGGTCGGGGCCGCCGACGTCGCCGTTGCGGCCGTTGACCCGGTCGCCGTCGCGGGGACGCCCGCGTGACGCGCCGAGCCAGCGCCGTCCGCGGCACGCGCGACCCGTACGGACTGGGGCCGGCCCGCGACTACATCGCGCCGATCGTCGCCGGCATCGCCCTCCTGATCGTGGCGGCGATGACGTTCAGCCTGATGAACGGCCAGATTCCCTTCGGTGGCGGATCGAGCAAGCCCGGGGTCCAGCAGGGCCCAAATCGGACGCCGGCGCCGTCGAACGTCGTCATCGTCGAGCCGGAGGTGACGTTCCCCGGGTCGATCGTCTATGCCAAGGCGGGCAACGTCTGGGTCCAGAGCGGCAAGGACGTCCGCCAGCTGACCGACGCGGGCGTGGACTCCATGCCGAGCTTCTCGCCGGACGGCGAGTGGGTCTACTTCATCCGCGAACAGACGGGCAAGGGGCTGTTCCCGTGGAACGGCCGGCTGAGCTGGTACGACCTCGTGACCCCGGAGCTGCTCCGCATCCCGACCGACGGCGGAAAAATCGAGGGCATCGCCAACGGGCGGATCAAGGACGGCAAGTCGCTGTGGTTCTTCTGGATGCGCCAGCCGGTCCTGTCGCCGGACGGCCACACGATCGCGGTCGTCTCGGACGGCACAGACCCCACCGCGAGCGACGTCGTCATGCAGTTCTACGACACGAAGACGAAGAAGTTCTCGAAGCTCAAGCTCGCCCAGTCGGCGCCGCTCGGCCACCAGGACCCGGCATGGATGCCGGACGGGAGCTACCTCCTGCTCGTCAAGAACGGCCGCGACGGGAGCCGCGGAGCACCGCAGATCATTCGCTACAACCCCGAGAACCAGCGGTCCTTCACCGTGACCGGGCCCGGGCTACATCTCGCCGGCACCGTCGCCCGACCTCAAGTACATCGCGGCGACGCGAACCGACAACTTCGGCACGGACGTCGTCATCCTCGACGGCGCGACCGGCGCCGAGATCCTGCGGGTGACCGATGACGACGCCTCCTTCTCGCCGGTCTGGTCGCCGGCCGGGGACGCGATCGCCTACCTCCACCTCGACGGCAGCATCGTCGACCTGAAGATGGCAAAGCTCGATGGGTCTGCCGGCAGCTGGACCCTCGGCGAGACCACGTCGCTGACGGAGGTGTCGGGGCTCGACGCCGCGTCGAAGCCGGGCTGGTTCATCCCCGCCGGCGAACTGCCAGCCGCCACGGCCGCCCCGAGCTCCGCCGCGCCGGCGTCGGCCGCGCCCGCGTCGTCCGCACCGTGATCGCGGCCCACGGGACGTGACCGGGGAGGCTCCAACGGCCGGCGCGGCAGCGCTCTCCGAGAACCCTGGCGGCTACCTCGAGCGGCTGGCCCGCCGGTCGGCTGAGACCCGGACGGTCCTCTGCGTCGGGCTCGATCCAGATCCGGCGAGCCTGCCCGAGGGGTTCGGCCAGGACCTGGCGGGCATCGAGCGGTTCGCCCGACTCGTGCTCGAGGCGGCCGTCCCGTTCGCCGCGGCCGTCAAGCCGAATCTTGCGTTCTTCGAGGCGTTCGGGTCGGCCGGCATTGCAGCGCTGGAACGGCTCCGCGGCGGGATCCCGGCTGACGTGCCGGTGATCATGGACGCCAAACGCGGCGACATCGGGACGACAGCCGCGCGGCAGGCGGTGGCGCTGTTCGACGCGCTCGGGGCGGACGCGGTGACCGTCAACCCGTATCTCGGCGGGGAGGCGGTGGCACCGCTATTCGAGCGACTCGATCGGTTCGCCTACGTCCTCTGTCGGACCTCGAATACGGGCGCCGGCGAGCTCCAGTCCCTCGTCGTGGCCGCCGGCGACGATGCCCCCCAGGAGCCGCTGTACGCCCGGGTCGCGCGGCGCGTCCAGCGATTGGGGCCCGGCGGAACCGTCGGGCTCGTGGTCGGGGCGACGGCGCCCGCGGAGCTGGGCGAGATCCGGGCGATCGCGCCGGGACTCGCGTTCCTCGTGCCGGGCGTCGGGGCGCAGGGCGGCGAGATCGGGCCGGTGCTTCGGGACGGGCCGGCGACAGCCGATCCGGCCGGGGCGGGGACGGGCGCCGGGCTCCTGGTGAACATCTCGCGCGGAATCGCCGCCGCCGCGGCCGACGCGTCCGATCCGGGCGAGGCGATGGCCGCGAATGCCCGTGAATGGGCTGCCAGGCTCCCCGTGCTACCCTAGGCGCCGCGAGCGCCATCCGCCGCGCGGTCGGCTCGACGCTCACCCAAGCGAGAGGTTCAGTCGGACACGATGCCGTTCAACATCGGAGCGCCGGAGCTGATCGTCATCCTCGTCATCGCGCTGCTCGTGATCGGACCGGGCAAGCTGCCCGACGTCGGGTCGGCGCTCGGCAAGAGCATCCGCGAGTTCCGCAAGGCGTCCTCCGACGTGCAGGACGCGACGAGGGTCGACGCGTCACCGATCCCTCCGGCGGCCAACACGCTCAACTCGCAGCCCCAGGCCACGCCAAACGAGTCGACGACCGAGTCGCATCCGTAACCGGCTGGGCGACTGGCCGCGATGACTGACGTCGACGCCCTGCGTGAGGGCGGCGTCCCAGAACGCCTGCCGACGCCTCCGAGCCCCGCCCCCGGTGCCAGCGCGCCCGAGACCGAGAAGGTCATGTCCCTCGTCGACCACCTCGGCGAGCTGCGGACGCGGATCATCCGGAGCATTCTCGCGGTCGCCGTCGGCAGCGCGATCGGGTTCTACGTTGCGCCGCAGGTCCGGGCGACGCTGATCCTGATCCTGCCCTCCGGCCAGGTCCAGGCCCTCGGGCCGGGCGATGCGTTCGCGATCACGCTCCGGATCTCGGTGGTGATCGGGATCATCCTCGCGATGCCGGTGCTCCTCTACCAGCTCTGGGCGTTCGTCGCGCCGGGCCTCACCGCCGGCGAGCGGCGGATGCTCCGGCCGTGGGTCCCGCTCGCGCTCTTCTTCTTCGCCCTGGGCGTCGGGATCGCGTGGTTCGTGCTGCCGTTCGCGATCACGTTCCTGCTCCAGTTCAGCGACCAATATCTCCTCGCCGACCGCCTCGCCGCGGGTCCCTACTTCGACTTCGTCACGACGCTGTTCCTCGCCTTCGGCCTCGTGATGGAGTTCCCGATCGTCCTCTACGGGCTGTCGCGGGTCGGCATCGCCACGTCCGAACGGCTGCGAGCGTCCCGCCGAATTGTGGTCCTGATCATCGCGGTCTTCGCCGCGGTCGCGACGCCCGGCGGCGACATCATCAGCCCGATCGTCCTCGGCGGAACGATGTACCTCCTGTTCGAGCTGACGGTCATCGCGATCCGCCGATCGGGGAAGTAGGGGAGCGGGCTTCGGCGCCGCTCGGCTGCCCGCGCCCGGCGTCTGCGCCGCGCCCCTGCGCCACCCCCCGCCCGGCCTCTCGCCCGCTGGCACGTGGGGCGTTCGAATGCGACACGAAATCGCGCCGCAAGGGCTCAACTCGCAGGTTTGGATCGCCTGGCGTTCCGGAGTCGACCGAAACGGCTTCATTTCGGGCGGATCGGGCGCCGTGGGCCGCACAACACGTCGCATGTGAACGTGGGGCGTTCCAGGGACCGCGTGGCGGCCGCGACCCGTGGCGGCCGCGACCCGTGGCGGCCGCGGCCCCGCGTCCGTGGCCCGAGTCGGCCCGGCGCTAGACTGACCCGCATGGTCACCGCCCGACGGTCAGACGACTCCGACGAGCACGCCGACGAACCGGCCGAACCGGTTGTCGGCGAGCAGCAGCACGTCGCGATCGTGACCGGGCTGTCGGGTGGCGGCAAGACGGCGGCGGCGAAGCTGTTCGAGGATCTCGGCTACACCGTCGTCGACAACCTGCCGGGCGAGCTCCTGCCCGACCTCGCCGAGCTCGTCTCGGACGATCGCGAGCGGTTCGGCAAGGTCGCGATCGTCCTCGACGTACGGGCGGGCAACGCCCCGGTCGCGTTCGGAGCGATGCGCGGCGCGCTCGAGGGTCGCGGGATCCGGCCGCAGGTCTTCTTCCTCGAGGCGCGCGACGAGGTGCTGATCCGGCGATTCTCCGAGACCCGCCACCGCCACCCGCTCGCCGACCAGCGCGGGATCGCGAGCTCCATCGTGGAGGAGCGGCGGCTCCTGGACCCCGTCCGTTCCGAGGCCGACGTCGTCATCGACACGTCGGACCTGTCGCTGCGCGAGCTGCGGGAGCGCATCTTCGCGCGGCTCGGCGACGCGTCCGACCCAGACCGCCTCGCGATCCAGCTGATCAGCTTCGGCTTCAAGTACGGCGTGCCGCTCGAGGCCGACCTCGTCTTCGACGTCCGCTTCATGCAGAACCCCTACTACATCGAGGGCCTGCGCCAGCTGTCCGGGCTGACCGAGGCAGTTCGCGAGTACGTGCTCGGCCAGCCGGTCGCCGTCGAGTTCCTGCGCTACCTGCGCGAGTTCCTCGCGTTTTCGCTGCCGGCCTACGTCGGCGAGGGCAAGACGCGGCTGACGATCGCGCTCGGCTGCACCGGCGGCTATCACCGTTCGATCGCCCTGACCGAGGAGCTCGCCCGGTGGCTGCGCGAGGAGGACTACGGCTCCGTGGCGGTGTTCCATCGCGAGCTCGAGCGGGCCTGACCGATGCGCCAACCCGGAGGCCACAACCTGCGCCGCTGGCTGACGCCGGGGATCGGCGTCAAGCGCTGGCTGCTCGTTCTCTTCGCCGGGCTCCTGATGCTCGCGCTCGGGGTCGCCCACCTCATCCGACAGGCGAGCCGCGATCTTCGGCCGGACGGGTTCGCCCAGGTCGTCATCGACGTGGTCTCGCTGCAGTTCCTGCCGTACCAGCTGCGCGGGCTCACGTTCGGAGCCGTCGGTATCCTCCTCGTCGCCGTCGGGGCATATCGCGCGGCACGGGCCCTGACCGACCCGTTCCGATCGGCCGAGGCCGGCCCGCTCGTCGAGCTCATCTACCAGAAGCGGTTCCTGGCCCGCGGCCCGCGGATCGTGGCGATCGGCGGTGGAACGGGCCTGTCGACGCTGCTGCGCGGCCTCAAGGAGCACACGAGCAACCTGACGGCCGTCGTGGCCGTCGCCGACGACGGCGGCTCGTCCGGCGTGCTCCGAGAGGAACTGGGGATCCCGCCCGTCGGCGACATCCGGCGCTGCATCGCCGCCCTGGCCGACGCAGAGCCGCTGATGAACGAGCTCCTCCAGTATCGATTTCCCGGCCGCGCCTCGGACCCGGCGCCCGAGGCCGGCGGCTCGCTCGGCGGCCACGCCGTCGGCAACCTGCTGATCGCGGCGATGACCGCGGTCGAGGGCGGCGATTTCGAGGAGGGCGTCCGGCAGATGAACCGCGTCCTGGCGGTCCGCGGCCAGGTCCTGCCGGCGACCGCGACGCCGCTGACGCTCCACGCGGAACTTGCCGACGGAACGGTCATCGACGGCCAATCGCGGATCGCGAACGTCTCGGCGATCGCCCGCGCCTGGATCACCCCCGGCGATGTCCGTGCCTCGGAGGATGCGCTCGCCGCGATCGCCGAGGCGGAGCTCATCGTCCTCGGGCCCGGCAGTCTCTACACGAGCCTGCTGCCGAGCCTCCTGCTGCCCGAGATCCGCGACGCCGTCGCCGCGTCCTCTGCCGTTCGCGTGTTCATCTGCAACGTAGCCACCCAGCAGGGCGAGACGACCGGCTTCGACCTTGCCGCCCACGTCGACGCCCTCGTCGGCCATGCCGGATCGGGGATCGTCGACGCCGTCCTGGCCAACAGCCATTTCGGCGCCCGGGTCCCGAGCGACTACCCCGCAGAGCCGGTCAAATTGCGCTGGCCGCCGGCGGTCGCCGCCCCGCCGAAGCTCGTCCTCGACGACGTCGTCGACCCGGACAACGCTCACCACCACGATCCGGCCAGGCTGGCAGCGGCCGTCGTCCGCCTGTACGAGCGGGAGAGCGGGTCGCGCCGCCGCTCGGGCGTCGCCCGGACGGCCTGAGCGCGTGACCCGCTCCGAACGCGACCTCGTCACCGCGCTTCGATCGGAGCTCGCGGCGATCGATCCCGCTCGACCGTGCGATCGCCGCTCCGAGGCCGCGGGGCTCGCGTCGGCGACGCCGGCGCGCGAGGGACCCGTGGCGCGGCTGGCGATCCGCCTGGGTCGGGGCCGAACCCGGGGCCGGGCCGCGGCGGGGGACGCCTCCGCGGACGCCGCCGAGACCTCGAGCCCGGCCGGAGCCTTCGATTGGCCGGCGGCCGCCGAGCACTGCCGGATGGCGTACCTGCGCGGGCTGTTCCTCGCCCGCGGGTCGCTGAGCCTGGCGAGCGGTCGGACGCACCTGGAGTTCGTCGTCGGGCCGGACGAGGCGCCGACGCTCGCCGAGCGGCTGGGCGACGTCGGACTGCCGGCTTCGTGGCGTATCCGGCGCGGCCGAGGCGTCGTGACATGGAAGAGCGGTGACACGGTCGGGCTGTTCCTGCGCCGGATCGGGGCAGGCGGCGCGCTCCTTGAGCTCGAGGCGCGACAGGTGTCGCGGGCGCTTCGGGGCGACCTGAATCGCGTCCTCAACGCCGAGTCCGCCAATCTCCAGCGAGCCGTCGGCGCCGCCGGCCGCCACCTCGCCGCGATCGGCGAGCTCGACGGGGACGGCCGGCTCGCGGAACAGCCGTATGTCGTTCGGCTCGTCGCGGACGCCCGCCGGGAGACGCCCGAAGCGACGCTCGCCGAGCTGGCCGAACGCCTCGGGCTCCATCGGTCGGCTGTCCAGCGGGCACTCGAACGCGTCGAGCGGCTCGCCCTGCATCCGGACGAAGGTGCGGGGCGGCGAACGGCGTCGAGTTCCCGCGGGACTCGCCGGACGCGAGCCGCTCGAGCGCCGCGGTCGAGGTCCGCTCTGGCATGATCCGAACGATGCGTCCCGTGATCGTCGCCGCGAACTGGAAGATGAACACCACCCCGGCCGACGCTGGCGAGCTGGCCGTGACGATCGCCTCGCGCACCCGCGTGCCCGGCGTCCAACGAGTCATCTGCCCGCCGTTCGTCTGCCTCGCCGCGGTCCGCGATGCGCTCGCGAATGCCGGCGACGACGTGGCCGTTGGTGCACAGGACGTTCATCACGAGGTCGCCGGCGCGTTCACCGGCGACATCAGCGCGGCGATGCTCGACGGCCTCGCGACCTGGGTCATCGTCGGCCACAGCGAGCGACGCCGAGACCACGCCGAGACCGACGAGCGGATCGCCGGGAAGCTCGCGCGCGCCGCGGAGGCCGGGCTCCGGCCGATCCTCTGCATCGGCGAGCAGCTCGAGGTGCGCGAACAGGGCGATGACGCGGCCGCCGCCCTCGTCGTCGATCAGCTCTGGGGCGCGGTCATGCCCAACGATCGCGATGCCCTCATCGCCGCCGGGCTCGTCATCGCGTACGAGCCGGTCTGGGCGATCGGTACGGGCAAGAACGCCCGCGGGGCCGATGCCGCGGCGATGGCCGGGCGCGATTCGCAACGGCCTCCGGGCGATCGGCTGGGACGAGCGGGCCGAGGACATACCGGTTCTCTACGGCGGGAGTGTCACAGCCGCGAACATCGCCGAATTCCTCGCCGAACCCTCCATCGACGGGGCCCTCGTCGGCGGCGCATCGCTCAAGCCCGACGAGATGGCCGGGATCGTCGCCCGGGCCGGCGTCACGGCGGACGCTCGCCGCTCCGAGAGCCCGATCGCGTGACCGGGCGTCCGTGACCGACGCTTCGCCGCCCGCCGGTCAGGCGCCCGCCCGACCCCGGCCGATCGTCCTCGTCGTTCTCGATGGCTTCGGTGTCGGTCGCAATCCCGACGCCGATGCGATCGCCGCCGCACCGATGCCCACCTGGCGCGGCCTCCTCGAGCGCTGGCCCCACGCCTGGCTGCGAGCGTCCGAGCATGCGGTCGGGCTGCCGCAAGGTCAGATGGGCAACTCCGAGGTCGGGCACCTCAACCTCGGTGCCGGGCGGCCGGTGCTCCAGGACCTCCCGCGGATCGATGCGGCCATCGACGACCGCTCCTTCTTCGTCCAGCCGGCCCTCGTGGCCGCCTGTGAGCGCGCCGCCAAGGCGAACGGCCGCCTTCACATCATCAGCCTGATCGGGCCGGGCGGCGTCCATGCCAACGATCGGCACGTCGTCGCGCTGGCGGCGCTTGCCGTCCGTCACGGTGTTCCGTCTGTCGTGATCCACGCGCTGCTCGACGGTCGTGATACGCCGCCGCGATCGGCCATCAGCTTCATGATGGATCTGGAGCGGCGTCTCGAGCCGGTCAATCCGAACGCCCGGATCGCGACCGTCGGCGGACGCTACTACGCGATGGATCGCGACAAGCGCTGGGAGCGGACGGCGAAGGGCTACGACGCGATCGTCCACGGGATCGGTGTGCGGGCGACCTCCGCGGTCGATGCGATCGAGCGGGCCTATGAGCGCGGCGAGAACGACGAGTTCGTCCTGCCGACCATCATCGATGGCGTCGACGGCCGCGTCCGGGACGGCGACACGGTCATCGTTGCGAACTTTCGGGCGGATCGAGCCCGCCAGCTGACGCACGCCCTCGCCGACGCCGAGTTCACGGAGTTCAACCGGGAACGAGCGGGGCCGCGGCCGCGCGACGTCTTCGTCGTGACGATGACCGAGTACGAGGCAGGGCTGCCGGTTGCCGTGGCATTTCCGTTCGAAGAGGTCCGATCCCTGGCCCACGCGGTCTCGGACGCCGGCTGGCGCCAGTTCCACGTCGCCGAGACAGAGAAGTACGCCCACGTGACGTACTTCTTCAACGGCGGCCGCGAGGCGCCACTCCCGGGCGAGGACCGCGAGCTGATTCCGAGCCTCAAGGTTGCGACGTACGACCTCGCCCCCGAGATGAGCGCAGAAGGCGTCGCGGACGCGCTCGTTCGCGCGATCGAATCGGTCAAGTACGACTTCATCGTCGCCAACTTCGCCAACCCGGATATGGTCGGCCACACGGGTGTCTGGGATGCCACGGTTGCCGCCCTCGCGACCATCGACGAGTGTCTGGCGCGGATCCTCGAGTCGCTGGAGCTGCTCGATGCTCTTGATCCGTCAGGCCCGGGCACGCTGCTGATCGTTACCGCCGACCACGGCAATGCCGAGGAGATGCGCGACGCCGAGGGTCGCCCCGTGACAGCCCACTCCCTGAACCCGGTCCCGATCGTGCTCGTCGGCCGAGCGGTGGAGGGACGTCTCATCAACGACGGCGTACTGGCGGACGTGGCGCCCACGATCCTCGAGCTGGCGGGGCTGGAGCGCTGGGAGGGGATGACCGGCCACTCGCTGCTCGCGTGATACCATCGGCCGCCGTACGTTCTTGGAGGTCCTTCCGCGTGGATCCGTTTCTGGCGATCGGCCAGATCATCGTCAGCATTGCCCTGATCGCCGCCATCCTGCTGCAGGCACGGGGCACCGGCCTGTCCGGCACGTTCGGCGGCGACTCCGCCGTCTACCGCAGCCGGCGAGGCGTCGAGCGGCGACTGTGGCAGTTCACGATCATCCTGCTCATCCTGTTCGTGCTGTTCTCGCTGGCCTCGTTCGCCTTCTCCCCGGTCATCTGAGCCGCGGACAGGTTCCGCCGCCGGTCGCGAGCGACCCGCGGCAGCGCAGGTCATGAACCGTAACGATCAGGCCATCATCGGTGGCCTCGTCCTGGTCCTCGCGGTCGTCGCCCTGGCAATCGGCGTGCCGGCGTTCGGCCCGTCGACGGCCGCCCCGACGCCTCGCCCGACCGTCCAACCCGCGGCCCCGTACCGCGAGGGCACGATCGGCCGGCCCGTCTCGGTCAACCCGCTGGCGGCACGGACACAGGTCGACCGCGATCTCGTCGCCCTGACGTATTCGGGCCTCGTCAAGCTGGGACCGGACGGCATGCTGATCCCGGACCTCGCCGCACGCTGGACGACCGACGAGACGGGCAAGTCGTGGACATTCACCCTCCGGCCCGACGCTCGCTGGCACGACGGTGAGCCCGTGACCGCCAACGACGTCGTCTTCACGATCAACGTCCTGCGCGATCCGACGTACACCGGACCCGGCGCCGGGTCATGGCTCGAGGTGACGCCGACCGCCGTCAACGATCGGACCGTCCAGTTCGACCTGACCACGCCGCTCGGAGGCTTCCTCCAGCTGGCCACCCAGCCGATCGCGCCGGCGCACCTGTTGAGCGGTGTCCCGATCGAGTCGCTCGCCGAAGATCCGCTCGGCCAGGCGCCGGTCGGCTCCGGACCGTTCGTCGTTACGGAGCTCGACGCCGACCACGCGATCCTCGAGCCGGCGGCGTCGGTCGGCCTGGGCGGTCCCGATGGCGCGGAGCCGAGCCCATCCGCCCCGCCGCCGACCGACGCCCTCGCAACCCCGGCGGCCACGAAGCGGCCGGCGATCGCGGCGCCGCGGCTGTCCCGGTTGGAATTCCGCTACTTCGAGGATGTGGCGGCACTGACCGACGCCTACGAGGCGGGCGAGATCGACGTCGTTTCGGGCCTGCCGCCGGCCGAGGCAGCCGATCTCGCCAGCACCGTCGATGGCTCGCGCTCACTCCGATCGCCCGGGACGACGCTGACGGCGGTGCTGCTCAACCTGCGGGTCGGGCACCTCGAGCTCCGCGATCCGGCCGTCCGGAAGGCGCTGCTCGCGGGCCTCGACCGGAGCGCCATCGTGGCAAACGCGTTCGGCGGGATGGCGTCGCAGGCGGACTCGCCGATCCCGCCGACCTCGTGGGCGTTCGATAAGGCGGCCAGCCCGCCCGTCGCCTTCGACGCCGCGGCTGCCGCGGCGGCCCTCACGAAGGCTGGCTGGACGAAGGTCGAGGAGAAATGGCGGCCGGCGAAGGCGACGACGCCGTACACGATCGAGCTGCTCGCGCCGGATCCGACGATGAACCCGGGCCTCCACGCCGTCGCGGAGCGCGTCGCGGCCGACTGGGAGGCCCTCGGCTTCACGGTGACGCTCGTCGAGACCGATCCCGGGACGTCGCTCACCGAGCGCCTGCGCGAAGGCAAGTTCACCGCAGCGGTCATCGACATGTCGATCGGGCTCGACCCGGACCTCTACCCGCTGCTCGCGTCGAGCCAGACGCGGACGGGCGGGCTGAACCTCATCGGCCTCCAGGATTCGACGCTCGACGGACTGCTCTCCGCGGCCCGCAAGCCGGGCACGCCGGAGGCCCGAAAGGCGGCCTACACGGCCCTCCAGACGCAGCTGTCCCTGGGCGAATACATCCTCCCCGTGGCCTTCGCCGACGAGGTCGTCGTGGCCCGGAATGCCGTTCAGGACGTGGTCGTTCAGCCAGTCGGCGACCCCTCGGATCGTTTCTGGGACGTGCTAACATGGCGCCTCGCGAACGACCGGTGAGCACGTGCAAGCCGATCGCTACGGGTCGACGCCGAGGTGGCGAAATTGGCAGACGCGCTAGCTTCAGGAGCTAGTGCCCGCAAGGGCGTATGGGTTCAAGTCCCTTCCTCGGTACCACCTCACCACTGAACCCGTTGACAGCTGCGAACACACCTGCCCAGGTGGCGGAATTGGTATACGCGTACGTTTGAGGGGCGTATGAGGCAACTCATCCGGGTTCAAGTCCCGGCCTGGGCACCACCAACCTGACTTCCCCGGCGCCGACTGCGTCCGTGGCACGTGCGTTGGAACGCCCCACGTGCACATGCGACCTGATTGACGCGATTCCGGCCTGATCCCGCCTGAATTCGTCGACTCCTGAACGCCGGGCGTGCCAAACCGACCGATTCCGGCCGATTCCGGCCCGACTTCCGCGCATCCCTCGTCCCATGTGAACGCCCCACGTTCCGGGACGGATACTCTTCCCGTGGGCGGTTAGCTCAGTTGGTTAGAGCGCCTCGCTTACACCGAGGAAGTCACTGGTTCGAGTCCAGTACCGCCCACCACGTCATCCGGACGAGTGCAAGTTCTCCGTGCCCTAACGCACGAGCCCGGTTGCTCGTTCCTAGTCACGTACCCCATCCAAACACGCTCGAGGACGTGTCTATGACCCGACTACGAAGCGTTCCTATTGCCGTTGGCGTACTGGCCCTCTCCGCCGGCGTCGTCGCAGCCTTCAACGCCCTGCCAGAGGCGGCGACCACCGGCCTCGAAAAGGCCAGTGCGCGTCAGGCCGCACACTCCCGGCCCGCCCCGCCGAATTGCCGACTACGCTCCAGGTCCAGGCGGAGGAGATCGAGGCTGTTGACCTGCCCGACGCGGCCGCCCATGGCGCAGCCGTTTCGACGGTGGCGACCTCTGACGACCCCACTCCTGACACGAATTATGGTGCCGACGTGTCGGCAGCGGCCAAGGACAACCACGGCCAGGCGGTCGCGGCCGAAAAGAAGCCCGAGGGTGCCGGCAAGCCCGAAGGTGCCGGCAAGCCGGAAGAGCCGGGCGTCCCGGCAGATCCCGGTGCGCCCGAAGGCGCTGGCAAGCCCGACGGAGTCGGCCGGCCCTAAAGCCTGGTCCTGCCGAGCGCCGAGGTCGAGCCCCGAGGCCCAAGGCCGCGGGGCTCGCTCTATGGGCTCGAGCGAACTCTACGGGCAGAGGACGCCCAGCACCTCTGCTGTACCGGTCTTGCCGGGGCTCGGTGAGTAACCCGGGTTGACGCGGACGATGACGATCGACGGTTTCGTGCCGGTGATGGTCCTGCCACTCTTGGTCACGCGGTCGGTGGAGAGCATCGCCGTGTACGTCGGCATCGCCCCTGGTGGCGGTGGGCTGTTGCCGCCGCTCGTCGACCACGTGCCCCCGCAGGCTGTCTTGCCAGGCGGGTTGTTTGCGAAGCCCTTGAACGCGCTCGGGGCCTGCCCGCCGGAGACGATGTTCTTAAGGTTCCAGTCGTCGGCCCAGAACGTGGCGGTCGTACCTACTGTGTCGCTGCCGTCGCCGATCACGAAGTTGCCACCGGGCGTCCAGGTGAAGACCACGACGGTCCGACTGGCGGTCGAGGCGAGGTAGTAGGCATCGCCGGCGAAGTCGGCCTTCAGGGTTGTCGAACCCTGTGGCTGATTGACGTTCACGATCTGGCAGGTTGCGAGGCCGGCAGAATCGGTCGCCGGGTCGGTGCAGGTCTGGGCCGTGATGCCGGTTCCCAGCGTGAACGTGACCGAGCGTCCCGCGACGGGCGTGGGATCGTCCTCGGTCAGCGTGGCGCTCACCGTGACGGTGTCGCCGTTGCCGAAGAATGCCGGCTGCAGATTCACGAGGCTGTGTCTGCTCCTTGTTGAGCGTGAACGGCACGCCGGCCGACGTCGAAGCAGAGTTCTCGATATCGCCGGCGAAGCTGGCAGTAGCCGTGTAGGCGCCGGGGACCTGTTGCGGCGTGAATGTGCACGTCGCGGTGCCCGTGGAGTTCGGTCGTGCCCGGTGCACGTGTCGGTACCGAAGCCGATCGTGAGCGTCTTGCCGACGATCGGTGTTCCGCGCCGGGTATCGAACAGCGTGCCCGAGACGGTCAGCGGGTCGTGGTACTCGCCCGATGTGGGGCCGGTATACGTGGCTGTTGTCGGGCGGATGCAGATCCCCGTGGTTTCGAAGACCCGATCGATCATGTAGTCGAAGTTGCTTCCACCATTGCTGATAGGTCGGACCAGACCGGAACAGGATGAAGTCATGGTCGCCAGGCCGATGTACTCGAGGAAGTTCCCGAGATAGCGCGAGGCGTTGTCGACCGAGCTATCAGACGGGTTGTCGGCGATCTTGACGTTGGTCGCCCACGCGGTGCCGCCGTTCTGACTCGTAGCGCCGTAGACCTCGACCTGCTTGTTGTCGGAGTCGTTACGGGCGTCGTACCAGACGGCGCTCACCAACCCGGTGATCGGGTCCACGTCGAGCCACGGCTCGAACTGGCTCAGAGTCCCACCGTCGTCGTTGATGAGCACGCGGGCTGACCAGGACGTGCCGCCTTGTCCGAGGTCCGGACGTAGATGTTGGTGTCCGGCGTCCCGCCGGCGCCCATATCGACGTAGGCAAGGTAGATCCGGCCTTGTTCAGCGAGCTCAGGTCGGCGTCGATCAGCGGGCCCGCGAAGATGCCGCGGTCGGGCTGAGCGGGGATCGGGTTCTTGAACCCGGCCGTCGTCCCGGTCGGGGAGATATCGGTTCCCCAGGTGACGCCGCCGTCGGTCGAGCGATCGAACAGGACGCGGTTTCCTGGCACGTCGTGCCACGAGACATACACCGTCCCGTTGGGGGCGACGGCGGGATCCGCGTTGATCTGGATCGACGCCGCTCCGGCGCCCGAGCTGTCATTGATGATCACCGGGGCTGACCAGTTGATCCCGTCGTCCGCGCTCGACGCGACGACGAGGCGCTGGTCGGTTACAGCAGGACTCCCCTCGTTGATGTTCTGGGTCCAGGCGATGTAGATGCGACGTGAGGCGGGCGCGCCGGGCGCGGAGCCCGTTGCCATCATCCACTTGTCGTTGCCGGGCGGACCAACATCGGTGTTGTTCGCGAGCTGAGCGAAGTTCGTGTATGTCGCTCCGCCGTCGGTGCTCCGCGCGACCACCAGGGTCGTCGTGGCCCCAAGATCGGCGCCGTAAGCGACATACACGTTGCCGGCCGAGTCGAAGATGACCGCCGGGTCGAACCGGAAGTTCGACGCGAGACCATCCCCGGCGTCGCCGAGGTTGACCTCGGTCCACGTGTCGCCGCCGTCGGTCGTGAAGAACGTGTTCATGTTCTCGAAGCCGCCGGGCTCGTGCCCAGCGATGACGAGGTTCTCCGGGTCCGTCGGGTTGACGTCGATCGACACCTCGCTCAGGGCATCGGCGCCGGCCAGAACGTCCGTACCGGCGGTTGTGGCGGCCAACGCGGGAACTGTTACCAAGCCCGCGAGCAGACTCGCCGTGGACAGTGTGACGAGGGCCCGCCTGGACATGGGCCCCGTTGGAAGTCGCATTCCATCCCTCCAGTTAGCCGACCGTCAGCCGGCCCGTTGTGACTTCGGACGCCTCGCCTGCGACGAAGGCCCCTCCGACCGTGTAAACCAACCGGGCCCGATACACCCCCTTTCCTAGCCCTGTTTCCCATGTCACTGATTGGTCTTGCGCGGGTTCGATGACGACGTCGCGCGGGGGAGGCCCTGAAGTGCAGTTGAGGACCTCCTCCCAGACGTCGGGACTGATCTCCTGGTCGAGGCGCAGCACTCCACAGAAGGCCTGCTGATCGACGGTCGTGATCGAATCGGTCAGGCCGTTGTGGATTTGCAGGCTGATTGGCTCGCCCGGTGCGTATTGCGTTCGCTCGGCGACTACCGTCACCTGAGCATCGCTCTGATCGGACGGCGCGGCCGATCTCAGGCGCGCGCGACGACGCGGGAGCGGACTCCGAGGCGCTCGTGCCCGTTGACGGGGAGGTAATTGCATGCACTGACGCCGGCGGTTGCTGGGATCCAGTGCCATCGGCGGCGCACGCGGCGACAAGCAAGACAAAAAGCGAAGCCGCCACTGCGGCGAGCGTCCGCGGTGAGCTGAGACGCATTCCGGCCCCCAGTCGCTCGCGTCGCCGAACCGGCAACGCTCCTCCGCCCCTCTACGGAAGGTCCCTCGAGCGTGCCGGGAACGATGCTCCGGGCTCAGATCGATGTCAATGACAAATGTGCGACTCGGGCGTACCTGGGGTCGCCATCATCGGCCGAGGTGCCGCTCAGGGCCTGACCCGATCGCCTGCTAGACTCAGGACGAGGATCGGCGAAGGCGTTGCCATCGGCCGGCCATGGAGGTGGGCATGAACCCTGGTTTGATCATCGCCATCGTTGTCATCGTCGCGATCGTCGTATTCGTGATCGGGATCTACAACGGTCTCATCCAGCGACGGCTCCGGATCGACGAGGCATTTGCCCAGATCGAAGTCCAGCTCAAGCGCCGGCACGATCTGATTCCGAACCTCGTGAACGCCGTCAAGGGCTACATGGGCTTCGAGCAGCAGGTCCTGACCGACGTCACGAACGCCCGAGCCGCGGCCGTTGCGGCCGGCGCCCAGGGCCCGGCAGCGCAGGCCCAGGCCGAGAACGCATTGACCGGGACCCTTCGGTCGCTCTTCGCGGTCGTCGAGAACTACCCCGAGCTCAAGGCCAATCAGAACGTCCTGGAGCTGCAGGAGCAGCTGACGACAACCGAGAACCAGATCGCCTTCTCGCGCCAGCACTACAACGCCACGGTTCTCGACTACAACACCGCGATCGCGACGTTCCCGAACGTCCTGATCGCCGGCCCGTTCGGCTTCAGCAAGCGCGAGTTCTTCGACGCGGAGCCCGAAGCGGCCAACGTCCCCAACGTGGACCTGACGCTGAGCTGAGGCGCGACGCGCCGGCCCTGCCGAGGTTCCCGTGGCCGAGACCTTCTACCAACAGATCGCCGAGAACAAGCGAAAGTCGTTCTTCCTTTCGCTGATCGTCGTCGCGCTCTTCGCCGCGCTCGGGTTCAGCATCGGCGTCGCGGCGACCGGCGAGTGGTCGGGCGGCATCTTCGTGACCGTCATCGCCGTGATCGTCGGGGGTCTGATCGCCCTCGGGTCGTATTTCGGCGGTGATGCGCTCGTCCTGAAGGTCTCCGGGGCACGCGAGGTCGACCTGAACGCCGCCCCGCAGCTCATGAACGTCGTCCAGGAGCTGGCCATCGCGGCGAACGTCCCGATGCCCAAGGTCTACATCATCGACGACACCGCTCCGAACGCCTTCGCGACGGGGCGCGACCCGAAGCACGCGTCCGTGGCGATCACGACGGGACTCCTGGAGAAGCTGGATCGCGAGGAGCTCCAGGGCGTCATCGCCCACGAGCTGTCCCACGTCCGGAACTTCGACATCCGGTTCGCGATGATCGTCGGCGTCCTCGTCGGGTCGATCGCCCTCCTCGCCGACTTCTTCCTTCGCTTCACGTTCTGGGGCGGCGGCAATCGAAGCAACCGGGACCGTGATGGCGGCGGCAGCGGCGGCCTCCAGGTGATCTTCTTCGTGATCGCGATCGTCCTCTCGATCGTCGCTCCGATCGTCGCCCGCTTCGTCCAGCTCGCGGTGAACCGCCAGCGCGAGTACCTCGCCGACGCGTCATCGGTCGAGCTGACGCGTAACCCGTACGGGCTCGAGCGAGCGCTCGCCAAGATCTCGGCCGATCCGGAGGTGCTCGAGGTCGCCAATCGGGCGACCCAGCACATGTACTTCACCAACCCGATCAAGAAGTTCGAGGAACGCTCGAAGGGGCTCTTCTCGACGCACCCGGCGACGGTGGATCGGATCAACCGGCTCCGCGAGCTGACCGGCGAGCGGCCACTCGAGCCGGCCGAGATGGCGCAGCTCGCCGAGCTCGAGTAGGGAAGGTTCGTGGCGCCGAAGCCGCCGCCCGATCCGCTCTTTTTCGAAACTCCCGCCGAGCTGCGCGACTGGTTCGACGCGAACCACGAGACGGCGAGCGAGCTCTGGCTGGGCTCGTACAAGAAGGCGACGGGCAAGCCCAGCGTGCAATGGTCCGAGGCGGTCGACGAGGCGCTCTGTGTCGGCTGGATCGACTCTGTCCGCTACTCGCTCGACGCCGAGCGGTCCGCCCAGCGGTTCACGCCGCGGCGCAAGGGCAGCAACTGGAGCGCGATCAACGTCGCGAAGGTGGCGGAGTTGACCGCCCAGGGGCGGATGCGGCCGGCCGGCCTCGCGGCGTTCGAGGCCCGCTCCGACGACCGCACGGCCGTCTACTCCTACGAGCAGCGGCGCGAGGCAACGTTCGCGCCCGAGGACGAGGCGCGGTTTCGGGCCAACCGAGGCTGCCTGGGAGTGGTGGGAGAAGCGGCCGGCATCCTACCGGACCGGAGCGACCTACTGGGTCGTGAGCGCCAAGAGGCCGGAGACGCGGGCCCGCCGGCTCGACATGTTGATCGAGGATTCGGCCGCCGGCCGGACGGTCAAACCGCTGACCCCGCGCAAGGCTCCGTAGCTGGCCGTTCTCGGCCTGGGCGGTCTTGCGCTCTCCCGGCAGCCAGATATCTAGCCAAAGTTGCGCCAGAGGAACGTTGGCGGAGCTCGATGCCGAGAATCAGGGGTGGATCGGCCAGATCGTAGGCGATCGCAGTCGACGCTAGCTGAGCGTAAGCCGGACAGTCGCTGAGCTGGCCGCCGTCCGGTGGACCGCCGCTAACGTTCTCCCCACGCAACTTTGGCCAGTTGCGGGGCCCGCGCGCTCGGCGCCGACGCGCCCCGCCCCGCGTCGTTGAAGGGCCGTCGAGGCCCGTGATATCCTGCGGGTCGCCGACGGGTGACCAAAGCCTGGTTGGCCATCGGGCCGAGATAGCTCAGTTGGTAGAGCACGCGACTGAAAATCGCGGTGTCGCCAGTTCGATTCTGGCTCTCGGCACCACCGACAGCCGGTGGTCGGACGTTCGAGCGGAAGTGGCTCAGTTGGTAGAGCATCACCTTGCCAAGGTGAGGGTCGCGGGTTCGAGTCCCGTCTTCCGCTCCATTTTCTTGCCCGGGGAGCGCCCGGGAAGCTCTCGAGGAAGCTGCCGCTGCCCCTTCGTCTAGTGGTAGGACAGCGGACTTTGGATCCGTGAACCGAGGTTCGAATCCTCGAGGGGCAGCCACCAATCCGGGGTTCGGCCCCGGCCGCGGGGCGACGTGGTGAAGTGGTTCAACACGGAGGTCTGCAAAACCTCTATTCACCGGTTCGAATCCGGTCGTCGCCTCCACAAACCTCAACACCGAACCAGCCCGCTGAGCGATCGGCGGGCTTGTTGTTAGGCGGCGATCCAGCGGCACTGCAGCAGGGGAGGTCCGGATGGGCGTAACGGGATTGGCAGCGGCCGTGTTCGCGATTGTCGTCGCGGGCGTCGTCGCGTTCCAGATCGGCCTGGCGCTCGGGGCGCCCTGGGGGTCGTACGCGATGGGCGGTGCGTTTCCGGGTCGCTTCCCTCCGCGAATGCGCGGCGCCGCATTGGTGCAGGCCGCCCTCCTGGCGGTCATCGCTGTGATCGTCCTGTCGCGCGCGGGTCTCGTCCTGCCGGGATTGGCCGAGGCGGCTCGCTGGCTCATCTGGGCGGTGGTTGCGATCTCGCTCGTGGCCCTGGTGCTGAATGCGATCAGCCCGAGCGCGGGCGAGCGAAGGATCTGGGTGCCGGTCGTCCTGGTGATGCTGGCGTCCAGCCTCGTGGTCGCAGTGACAGCACGCTGAGTGATCTCGCTCACGACCCGACCCGATCGGCGGTCGCGGTCAACCCTATTGGGTAGACGTCGATAGCAACAGTTCTCTCTACGATGCGTCCTGGGTCGAGAGGAAGGTGCCCTGATGCATCCAGACGAACCAGGGGAGCGCAGCCCCGAGCCGGGAGCAACGCCCCCGCCGCCCCCGCAACCGGAGGTCGTATCGCCCGCGACGGACGGGTGGGTCCCACCGGGGTCCGCAGCCGGGGGGACCGCCACGTCAGGTCGCCGGCCAAAGACGATCGTCGTCGGTGCGATCGGGCTCGTCGCCGCCCTGGTCGTGGCGATCGGTGTGAAGGTCGCGCCCTTCCTTGCGGCGGGTGTGCTCGGTTCGGCGCTGGCGGGGGCATTCGGCGGGCCGTGGGACCGGCTACCTGCTGATGTCCGAACTGGCTACGAACAGCGTCTTGAGGCCGCGGTCGGCGACAGTCTCGACGGCTTGGAGAGGGCGGAAGGAACCCGTCGTCTCGGGACGCTCATCATGAGCGGCCTGCCTCGCCTGAGCGACGATCGCCTCATCAGGCGTCTCGTGCTCCAGACCGGCGCCCTCGGGTCGGCGAACGAGTCCCTATGCGCCGACTACGGCCGGCAAGCGATCTCGGGTCAGGCGATCGGCGAAACGATCTCGATAGCGTTGATCTCCAATCTTTCGACTGACGAGGTCGTCGAGTGGATTGGGATCAATATCGAGGCGATCGAGGCGGAGACGCAGGGATGGCCGGACGCGGAGTTCGCGAGCGAGCAGGAGTCGTCGACCGTGCTCGAAACCGTCATTGGGTCGATGTCAGAGGCAGACGTCCAGGCGATTGCCGACATGAGCCAAGGCACGCCGGTGGACGACGCCGACATATGCAGTGCAATCCGGTCCCTCTACGGGGCGGTCATCGACCTCGACCCTTCGTCGCAGGCAGTGATGGCGCGTATCGACATCCAGCCGTGACCCCGAGGCGGCGTCGCCCTAGGCGGTACCGACGAGAAGGACCCCGTTGACCTTGATGTAGTGGCTCACCCAGCGATCGCTGTGGATGACGGCGCCGCTCGAATTCCGAACGGTTCGGGTCACCACGACGTCCATCCCGTTCGTGGGGTACTCGGTGCGCTTGGTCTGGCCGCGTTTGAGGCTCGACGTGCGCACCGTCGTGTCGATCGCCTTCCGGACGTTGCTCACCGATGGCCGGCTGAACGTGACCGTTCGGCCGTTCGGCACCGAGTAGATCTCGAAGCGCACCCAACCGGGACCGGATAGGCCGCGGATGTACAGGGAATTCGCCGTATCGTTCCGGAACCGCATGTTCTGGGCGATCCTGCCCTGGTACTTCGAGACGGTCGCGTCGAGGCCGAGCGGGTAGCGATTGATGTAGTAACTGTGCTGGTCGCGTTCCAGGACCTGGTAGCCGGCCCGGATGGCTGCGTTGAACATCGTCGTCGAGGCCGAGCAGATCCCGCCACCGATGGCGCCGTTCGGGTTCGTACGGCCGCTCTCGATGATTCCACCCATCCGGAACCCGCGGGCGAACGTCACCGGACCGACGGCCCCCCAGAAATCGAACACCTGGCCGGGGCCGACGACCGTCCCGTTGATGAGCCTCGCCGGGATCCGGATGTTGTTTCCGAACCCGTTCTTCTCGCTGGTCACGAACCGCGTCGTCCACGCGCCGACCAGGCTGACCTGATGGGTGCTCGCGGAGGCTTCCGCGGCGCTCAGTTCAGGCGGCAGGACGCTGAGGACGATCGGAGCGGCCGCGGCTGCCGTGAGGGTGCCGTCGGCCCGGCCGGCGAGGATGTCGCCGATCTGGCCGGCAGTCGCGGCGATATCCACGTTTCGGCCATTCTTTCCGGGCACGAAGCCAAAGGCCTTGCCGCTCTTCGACTTGAGGATGAGCGTCTCGTTCGCCGGGCGAGCGATGTCCTTCGCGAAGCCGCTCAGCGTCTCGGTCAGCGCCTCGGTGTCAAACACGGGGACCGGCCGCTCATCACCGTCCTCGAACCGAATCGCGGCCCGCAATGTCGGCGTGGGGATCGTCCAGCTCGCGTCATCACGGAAGTAGACCTTGAGAGGCTGGATCATCCGTCCTGCCGCCGCGATCGCGAGATCCGCGTCCAGGTTGTCGGTTGCGGGCGCGACGATCGTGATCGGGACCTCGATGCGCGCTGTTGCGGCGGTCCGGTTGACCAGGACGGCTTCAAGGGCCGCGACCAGGGCACCTTCGTCGAGCACCTTGCCGTCTCGAGCCCTCGTCGCAACCCAGCCATCAACGGTCGCGGAAATCCTGGCGTCCTCCGGCGTCACCCGGACGGCCTTGGCGCGTTCGGCGGCCCAGGCGACAAGAACGCTCTTGTCGACCGATGTCGCCAGGTCGATCGGTCGGCCGTCCCGCAACATCCCGAGCCGCTCCGGGAGATCCGCGAGCGGGCCGGAGACGCGCCCGGCGGCCAGCGCTGCAGCCACCGCTCCGTCCACATCCACACGGCGGCCTAGGTCGGCCGAGGCGACCGTCATGCTGCGGCCTTCAGTCACGATCTCGATCGCCTCCGGCGCCACGGCGACGGCCTTCAGCCGCGCAGTCAGTTCTTCAGCGGTCAAGCCGGACGCATCGACCCCGGCGACCGAGACGCCCGGCAGCACACGGCTCGTGTAGCTGGCGTCGAACGCGAGGGCGGCGAGGATCGCCAGGGCGGCGACGATCAGGACCGCGAGCGTGGTCAGAACGAACGGGCGCGGCAGGATCCTCATGCGTCGGAGACGCTGGGGTCGCTCTTCCGTTACCGAGGAAACGGCCATGACAACTCGCCGAAGGGGCGGCTTCCGGCGAGAATGACGCACCGTGACGGTGGCCCGACTCGGAATTGCCGACGCGCGCATGGTGCATGGCAATACGTCCGGGCGCAAGGCCCGAAATCGTCCGGGTGCCCAAAAAGGGCGCTGAGACCCGCTAGCGACGGCCCCGTTCGGCCTAGCGGCGGCTCGTTCGGCGGGTGGCGGCGGCTCGTCCTCGGACCGGGTCGGTCGCGAGTGCAGCCAGGTCTTCAGCTCTCCGCTCGTACCTTGGCAGCGCGGCCTAACGCGGCATCGTCCGTGGGTGGCGTCTGGAGGTACTCGTCCTCGGCGGCCTTCGTCCGATTCGTGGCTATCTCGATGGCGCGTTCGGTCGGCCCCGGACGCTCGTCAGTCATGCGCTGGAGTCTATGCCGGCGGAGTTGCGCCCGGGGAGCAGGCAACACGGATCTCATTTCAGGCGTATCGCGCGGAGATCAAGCTCCCTCGATCACGAACCCGGCGGCGCGTCCCCCCGGAGCCGCTTCCAGATGCGGGTAACGAGGCGCTCTTCGGTCTCGAGCGCAGTTAGCGTACTCAGCGCGTTCCCGGCCGGAGCCGGTGGCGCTGCGTCCACGCGTCGGTCAGCTCCTTGACCTGGCGTCGCGTCTCATCGATCTGCTCGAAGTCAGCGCGCGCGGCCGGACCGCTCTTCGTGCCCATTGGGCAACCTTGATGCGTCAACGACCGGGGCCTTGAGGATGAAATCCCGGAACTGGGCTTTCAGCGCCGTGTCAAAGGAAGTACGCGCGGCACGGCGGCCGGTACGATGCGGCGGGCCGGAGTGGCGGAACAGGCAGACGCGGCGGACTTAAACTCCGCTGCCCGCAAGGGCGTCAGGGTTCGAACCCCTGCTCCGGCACCAGTCGACGAGGGGATTCGTGGACCTGTATCGATCCAAGAACGCGATCGTGCACGCTCTGGACCCGGTCCTTGAGCGCCTTCAGCGGCTCGGCGTGACCCCGGACGCGGTCACCCTGGCCGCGATCCCCGTCGGGTTGGTTGGTGGGGCGCTCCTGCTGCTCTCGCCCGCGGCGCCGGTCGTCCTGCTGGGCGTCCCGCTACTCGCCGCGCTGCGGCTCGTACTCAACCTCCTCGACGGAGCGCTGGCCAGGCGAACCGGGCTGATGCATCCCCGCGGCGAGCTCTACAACGAGGTGGGCGACCGGCTCGCCGACATCGCGTTCCTCGCGCCCGTCGCCTTCCTGCCCGGCGCCGATCGGACGATGGTCCTGCTCGGCGTGGCGGGCGCCATCTTCGCCAGCTTCGCTGGCGTCGTGCCGACGGGCTGCCGGCGGGGAGCGGATCTACCGCGGCGTCCTCTCGAAGCCCGGTCGGATGATCCTGCTGGCCGTGTTCGCGGTTGCGGCGTTCGTCGTCGGCCCCGAGGCGTGGGGTCCGTTCGGCCCGTTGCTCCTCGTGGGGACGATCCTGACCGCCGTCGAGCGGATCGTCGTCGGGATCCGGCGGCTGGCCTGATGCCCATCGACGGGGCGCCGGCGATCCTCGTGATCGGTTCGGCGATCGGTCTGGCGGGGGCGATGGCGTGGGCCTTGTTCCGGCGCATCCGGCCGCGGCCCGGCCTGTCCGGGCGAACCGCCCTGCAACGGGCCGCGAGCTACGCGGCGTTGGCCCTGATCCTCGCGGTCGCCGTCGAGCGCCGGCACGCCCGGCATCGCGGTCCTGATCGCGGTTCTCGGCGCGATCGGCCTGCTCGAGTGGTCGCACCTCATGGACCTGCCGCTCCACCACCGAGTCGCGCTGCAGGTGGCGAACGCGGTCATCGTCGCGTCGGTGGCGACGCTCGGGACCGAGGCCGCGGAGTGGCTCATCGGAGGCCTGGTGCTGGTCGGAATCGCGTGGCCGGTCGTTCGCGCCGATACCGGTCGCGCGTTGCGGGATCTCGGCTCGGCGGCGGTCGGCCTGGTGATCATCACCGTGCTCCTCGTCCACGCGGTGCTGCTCGTCGTCGAGCGCGGCGAGTTCGGGATCACGCTCTTCGCCGCCCTCGCGGTCGCCTGCGCCGGGTCGGATGTCGGGGCGTTCATCGTCGGCCGGCGGTTCGGTCGAACCCCGCTCGCCCCCCGCCTGTCGCCGAACAAGACCCGCGAAGGGGTCATCGGCAACCTCCTCGGCGCGGCGGTCGGGCTTGCGCCCTTCGCGGGCCTCCTCGGTCCGTACTTCGCGCCGACGGCGTGGGTGGTGCTCGTCTGCCTCGTGGCGGTGGGGTCGTTGTGGGGCGATCTGCTCGAGTCGGCGGTCAAGCGCGAAGCAGGCGTCAAGGACGCGGCGTCGTGGCTGCCGGGCTTCGGCGGCATCCTCGATCGGATCGATTCGCTCCTACTGGTGGTGCCGCTCGTCTACTGGGCCCTGCGGCTGGCGGACGTCGCCCGCTGATGGCCCAATCCGACACGAACGCGATCGACCGAATCGAGCGCTTCGCGGCCAGTCCCGCCGGGCTCGCGACGATGGCGCTCTGGGCAGCGGCCGAGGCCATCGCGCTGCCCGTCGTGCCCGACGTCGGGCTCTGCCTGCTGGCCCTCGCGGCGCCGCGCCAGGCAGCCCGCCTGTTCGCTGCCGTCGTCGTGGGCGCGGTCGCGGGGACCCTGATCCTCGCACTCCTCACGGCCGTCGCCCCGGACGAGGTCCGCGCGATGCTGCTCGCGCTTCCGGGGATCGACGGGTCGTTGATCGGGGAGGCGAGCAGCCAGCTGCAGCGCGACGGCGTCCTCGGGTTCGTCCAGTTCGGCGTCGGTCCGCCGTTGAAGATCTATTCGAACGAGTGGCTGGGGCTCGGAAGGGATATCCCTGGAGTTGTCCTCGGGGCTGTCCTCAACCGGCTGACGAGGATCGGCCCGGCGTTGCTCGTCGCGGGTGGTGCCGGCGTGTTCCTTGCAGCCGCGATCCGCCGCCACGATCGCGCGACGATTGCGCTCTACGCGGCGTTCTGGATCGTGCTCTACGCGTTCCTCTGGACCTGACCCGCTTGCCGGTCCGCGCCGGCCGCGGCCGGCCATCCTCGCCGATCAGCGCCTGATCAGGCCTCCGAACCGACTGGTCCGCTTGGGCGCCGGCGCCTCCGGGACGCTGATGCCGTCGAGGCCGAACGCCGTCGCCGCGAGCTTCTCGAACTTCTCGGCCGGGATGGAGCGCGGCGCGCCGAGGACGATCGGCACACCCTCGTTGACGGCCTTGAGGTAGAGGAACGGGTCGTATGGCAGCTCGGATGCGACGCGAGTCCCGAGCGCGCTCTCGACGTCGCGCAACTTCAGGATTTCCCGGGCGAACTGGTTGTTGAGCACGAACGTCGACTTCGCGGCGACCGAACCGGCCTCGTTGAGGTAGTCGAGCAGGCCGTGCATCGCCTTGAGGGCGCTGATCTCGGGACAGACCGCGAAGATCACGGTCTCGGCGTGCTCGAAGACCGTCATCGTCCGTTCGTCGAGCCACGATCCGGCATCGATCACGACCGAGTCGTACGACTCGAGGAGCGTCGTCAGGATCCGATCGACATGTTCGGCGGTGACGAGGTCGGCAAGCTCCGGCGAGATCGGAGCCGCCAGGACGTGGAGCCCGCTGTCATGCCGGGTCGCGTACGTGCGAAGGAGCTCTGGCTCACGCGTCGCTGCCTCGTCGCGCGCGACGTCGGCGATCGACTGCTTGACCTCGAGGTTCAGGTGGGTCGCGACCTGGCCGAACTGGAGGTGCATGTCGACGAGGACGACCCGATCGGGCCTCTGGCGGGCCATCACCATCGCAATGTTCGTGGCGATCGTCGTCGTCCCGACGCCGCCCCTCGGGCTGTGAACGGCGACCGTCCGCTGGGCTCGCGACACCGTGAGACCGTCCGACGAGACGACCGTCATGTCCTTCGATCGCTGGAATCGGAGGAGCAGTGCCTCTACCCGGGCCTCCAGCTCGCGAGCGTCGAACGGCTTCGCCATGACGTCGTCCGCGCCGGCCTCCAGGAAGCGGATCCGATCCTCGACGTCGTCGGACTGGCCGACGCACAGGACAGGGATTCGGGCGAGGGCGGGCGTTCCCCGGATCTCACGGCAGATGTCGAACGCCGTCTTGGACCCGGAAACGACGTCGACGATCGCCAGCTGATGCTCGGCGACACGGCCGAAGGCCTCGTCGGCGTCGACGATGGTCGTCACCGTGTAACCGACCTTCGACAGGACGCCGTTGATCAGCTCTCCGGAAGCCGCGTCGGCCTCGATGAGCAGGATGGTGCTGGCGGGCAATGGGCCTCCCCGGTCTGAGCGAGATGATGGAGGAAGCAGAATACCCGGCCGAGGGCGGAGCCGTGCTAGACTGCGCCGCGTTTTCCTTTCGGCTCCGCGCCGGCAATCGCCGTCAGCGGGGCAGATCCCATTGGAAGGAGTGTCCTGGCGCATGCGCCGATACGAACTCATGCTCATCCTGCGACCCGATGTCGCGGACGACAAGGCCCAGGCGGTCATCGACCGCACCACCCGCCAGGTAAGCGCGGGCGGCGGGCAGATCGTGAAGGTCGCCCCGTGGGGCCGCCGCCGCCTCGCCTACCAGATCGACCGGTATCGCGAGGGCTCGTACCACATCGTCCTCTTCGAGGCGCCGGCCGACGCACTCGCCGAGCTCGAGCGAGGCCTCCAGATCACCGAGGAAGTCCTGCGCCACCTCGTCACCCGGGTCGAGCGACCGGCCAAGGCCGTCCGACCCGATGGCTCCGACGAGGATATCGTTGACGACACCGATCTCCCGTCCGCCGAGGACGAGGAAGAGGACTTCGACATCCCCGAGCGGATCGACGAATCCGAGAGCGAGGCGGCCCCGGCCGCCATCGATTGAGGCGAACACGATGGCTCTCTGCAAGGCAATGATCATCGGCAACCTGGGCGCGGATCCGGAGATGCGGTACACGCCGAACGGCCGGCCGGTCACCCAGTTCAACGTCGCGGTCAATCAGAGCACGAAGAACCAGCAGACCGGCGAGTGGGTCGAGGAGACCGACTGGTTCCGGGTCAGCGTCTGGGGCGATCGCGCCGAGCGGACCGCCGAATCGCTCCGCAAGGGCAACAAGGTCTTCGTCGAGGGTCGATTCAAGACCCGCGAGTTCGAGGGCCGCGACGGCAAGGCCCGGACGTCGCTCGAGATCACCGCCGACAGCGTCGTCAACCTGGAGAAGCGGCCCCGCGAGGACGGCGAGGGCCAGTTCGCAGCTCCGGCCGCCGCCGGCGCAACCGTGGGCGGGAGCTCCGGCTCGGGTCCCTCGGCGGGCCCGCCGCGAGGCGGCAACGGTGGCGGCATGGACGACAACGAGCTCGACGACCTGCCGTTCTGACATCCCGAAGTACGAACCACTGACGCGCCGCCGGCGACCACCGCTCGGCGCCCGAGGAGAGACACCACATGCCGCCCACCCGTTCGAAGAAACGAGACGACTACTACCGCGACCGACGTCGCCGGAAGGTCTGCGCGTTCTGCGCCGACAAGACGGTCCAGATCGACTACAAGGAAGTGAACCGGCTCCGGCGCTACCTGTCGGAGCGGGCCAAGATCGAGCCGCGCCGCAAGACCGGCACGTGCGCCGCCCACCAGCGCGAGCTGGCGGTCGCCCTCAAGCGAGCCCGCATCGTGGCGCTCCTGCCGTACGCCCCGCAGCACCTCCGCCCCTAGGACGCGGCAGCTCGATCACGTCGCGACCGGAGTGACGCTTCCGCGCGCGCGACCTGAGCCGTGATCGACGGAATTGTTCTGATCATCGGGGGAGTCGCGGCGGGGCTGTTCGGGTCGCTCCTCGGACTCGGGGGCGGGCTGCTCATCGTCCCGCTGCTGACCCTCGTGTTCAATCTGCCGCTGCTGACCGCGGTCGGGGTCAGCCTCGTCTGCGTGATCGTGACGAGCGGCGCATCGGCCGGCGTCTATCTCGAGCGGCGTGTCGCGAACCTCCGCCTCGGGATGGTCCTCGAGCTCTTCACCGCGGTCGGAGCACTCGCCGGAGGGCTCGCTGCGTTCATCCTCCCCGAGAACGTCCTCGAATTGCTGTTCGCCGGGCTCCTCGTCTACGTCGCCGTCACGATGCTCCGCGGGCGGGACCCCGAGCCCGACGCCGTCGCGGACCCGGCCGCCGCCGCCACCGCGGGGCACGTTGCGTCGGACAGCTCGTTCATCGCCGCGCTCTCGGGCCCCGGCTACCGCGTCCGGCACCTGGGGTTCGGGGTGGTGGGAAGTGTCGTTGCGGGAGTCACGTCGGCGCTGCTCGGAATCGGCGGCGGGCTCGTCAAGGTGCCGGTCATGCACGTCCTCATGGGCGTGCCGCTCCGAGTGGCGACCGCGACGAGCAACCTGATGATCGGCATCACCGCATCGGCCGGCGCGATCATCTATCTGCTGCGGGGTGGCATCGATCCGTACGTCGCCTCGCCGACCGCCGTCGGAGTGTTCTTCGGCGCCAGCCTCGGCTCGCGCATCGCCCATCGGATCGACCTGCGGATCCTGCGCGGCCTCTTCGTCGTCATCCTGATTTACACTTCCTGGCAGATGCTCCAACGAGCCCTTGTTTGACCGCTGACCCCCAGGCGCGGCGCGCCCGCCGACCTCGATCACGCGATCGCCCGACTGCTGACGTACGGAACGTACGCCTCGGTCGGCCTGCTCGCCGTCGGGGTCGTCGTCATGTTCGCGCGGCGCATCGCGCCACTCGCGGGCGGGCCGCCGTTCCAGCCGGAGATCGTCGTCGACGACGTCATCCACCTCCGAGCGGCCGGCTTCCTGTGGCTCGGCCTCATCGCGGTCATCGCCACACCGACGGCCCGCGTGGTCGCAGCGCTCATCGGGTTCGTCCGGCGCGGAGAGCGGACGATGGCGCTGGTCGCGGCGCTCGTCCTCGCGGTCATCGCCCTCAGCGTCGTCCTGGCCCAGAGCGTCGAGGCCTGATCGGTGGACATCCTCATCCTCGTCGGCGCGTTCATCGTGATCCTCATCGGCGCCGAGCTGTTCACGAACGGCATCGAGTGGTTCGGGCGGAAGCTCGAGCTCGCGGAAGGGGCAGTCGGGTCGGTCCTCGCGGCCGTTGGCACGGCGCTGCCGGAGACGATGATCCCGATCATCGCGATCCTGACCGGCGGCGGCTCCGAGGCGTCGCACGGCGTCGGCGTCGGTGCGATTCTCGGGGCGCCGTTCATGCTCTCGACCCTGGCGATGTTCGTCACGGGCGTCGCCGTGCTCATCGTCGCCCGGCGGCGGCCGGCAGGCGACGTGATGCCGGTCGATACCGGCGTCCTCGCCCACGACATGCGCTACTTCGCGATCGCGTATGCCCTGGCGATCGGGGCGGCGTTCCTGCCGCTCGAGCCCGCCTGGACCAAATGGATCGTCGCGGCAGTCCTCATCGGGATCTACGTCTGGTACGTGAAGGGCCATTTCGAGGCCGACCCGAGCGTCGACATGGAGGACCTCGCGCCGCTCCGATTCCGCCACCTCGACCCGGGCCACGTCGAGGATCCCGCCGCGCCGCCTCGCCTGCGGATCGTCAACGTCCAGGTCCTGGCGGCGCTCGGCCTGATCATCGTCGGGGCGTATTTCTTCGTGGGTGCAGTCGAGCACCTGGCGACGTCGTTCGGCCTGGACGAGGCGCTCCTCGCCCTCGTCATCGCCCCGATCGCCACCGAGCTGCCGGAGAAGTTCAACTCGGTCATCTGGGTCCGCCAGGGCAAGGACACGCTGGCGATGGGCAACATCACCGGGGCGATGGTCTTCCAGTCGACGATCCCGACGGTCGTGGCGCTGCTGTTCGCGGCCGACGCATGGCACTTCACCGACGGCAGCCGGCTGGCGTTCGCCTCGGCCGGGATCGCGTTCATCTCGTCGGCCCTGATCTTCATCCCGATGGCCCGCGCCGGCCGGCTGACCGGCCGGCGGCTCCTCATCGGTGGCGTGTTCTACCTGATCTACCTCGCGGCCGTCATCGCCGCGCTGATGGGCGCCTTCTAGCACCGCGCGTCGCGCGTCGCGGGCCCTTGGTCCGCCAGCCGGACCAAGGAGCGAACGGGACGGCTCACCGGACCCGCTCGCGGCCCCTCCTCCGCCCGTTGGTCCGCCAGCCGGACCACTGAGCGAACGGGATGGCTCACCGGACCCGCTCGCGGCCTCTCCTCCGCCCGTTGGTCCGCCAGCCGGACCAGGTAGCGGGACCCCGCCGCCGAGGGCGGCCGGGCGCCGCTCGATGACCGCCCGGAGGCCGCTGATATACTCCCTCGAACGTCCGACGACCTTCATCGCGGCGCTTTCGGCGCCGCCGATCCACGCAGGAGCGCCGTTCGAATGCTGACCCAGAAGACGTCACAGGCGCCAGCCCGGGCGACGACCCCGGCCTCATCGGGTGCGCCCGACCTCGAGAGCCTGATCTGCTACTTCGAGGGCGACTTCGTTCCGATGCGTGACGCCAAGGTCAGCATCATGACCCACGCATTCATGTACGGGACCGCGACGTTCGAGGGGATCCGCGCGTACTGGAACGCGGAGCAGGGCAAGCTCTACGGCCTGAAGCTCCGGGAGCACGTCGAGCGACTTCGCCAGTCGTGCCGGATCCTGCTCATGGAGAACGTCCCGTCGGTCGATGAGCTGACCGGCCTCATCGTCGAGACGATCCGGCGGAACGACTTCCACGAGGACGTCTACGTTCGGCCGTCGTTCTACAAGTCGACGAAGGCAATCGGCGTCCGGCTCCACCACCTCGAGAACGAGCTTTACATCATCACGCTGCCGTTCGGGAACTACATCGACACCGAGAAGGGCGTTCGCCTGATGAGCTCGTCCTGGCGGCGGAACGTCGACGAGGCGCTGCCGGCGCGGGGCAAGATCGTCGGCGGCTACGTGAACATGGCGTTCCAGAAGTCCGAAGCCGAGCTCAACGGGTTCGACGAGGCGCTGGTGCTGACGGCCGATGGCCACGTCAACGAGGCGTCGGCGGCCAACCTCTTCGTCGTTCGCGATGGCGTGGCGCTGACGCCGCCCGTGACCGACGACATCCTCGAGGGCGTGACCCGCAAGGCGATCGTCGAACTGCTCACGAACGAGGGCATCCCGGTCGAGATGCGCTCGATCGATCGCTCGGAGCTGTACATCGCCGACGAGGCATTCCTGTGCGGGACCGGCGTCCAGATCTCGCCGATCATCGAGGTCGACCATCGACCGGTCGGGTCGGGCGAGGTCGGCCCGATCGGGTCGATCGTCCGGGATCGCTACTTCGATGCCGTTCGGGGCCGGCTGCCGGAGTACAGCCACTGGCTGACCGAGATCACGCCGGCCTGACGTCGGTCGCCGCATCGGCGGCCCAGCCCGCCACGGGACGTAGTTGGCCAAATTTGCGCCCAGGGAATGTTAGGCCGGTTGCATAGCCTCACTTCGCGGCGATTCCGTGCCGAATTAGCCGCCAGCGACTAAGCGAAGGTCGCGGAACGGGCCTCGTTGGTCCCGCAATCCGGCCTAGAAGTCTCCCCACGCAAATCTGGCCAGTTTGAGCGCGACGGCGGGGGCCGCCGCCGCTGCCGCTGAGCCTAGGGCGCGGCCGGCGGGATCAGGTCGGCGGTCGACTTGGCCGTCGTGATGATGATGTCGACGCGCGCCGCTGGGTCGCTTTCGAGGACGACCTTCGTCTCGAACAGGTTCTCGAGGAACTCGACCGTCGACGTCAGGTCGGCCTCGGCCCCGTTGTAGACGACGATTCGGGTCTTCGGCGGGACATCTGCCGGGTTCTGTGCCGGCGCCGACGCGCTGAGCCCGTAATACTCGAGATACGCCGCAACGTTGGTCGCCTGGTTCTGCCTCCCCGAGCCGTTCAGGACCCAAACCGACGCGCCCTCCTCGCTGAGTGCCTCGCGCCGCGCCTCGAGCTGCGGATCGACATCGAAGGCGCTGGCGACGGCGGCGCGGATCTTGGCCACGTCAGGGAAGTACTTGTAGATGCCGACCACTTGCTGCGTCCCGTAGCGCGGGTACGAGAACACGTAGGAGCGGATGTTCTTCGTGTCGACGCTGCCCGCCAGGCCGGCCAGCTTGCCAAGATCCCCCTGCGGAATGTCGGTCCGGACCGTCGCCTTGAGCGCCGCCGTCAGCTCCGGGATCCGCGGCACGAGGTTCGCGATGTCGGCCTGTTCGCGGAGCGACGTCAGCACCCGCTGCTGGCGCGCGCCACGGTCGAAGTCGCCCTGGCCGCTGTGGCGTGAGCGGGCGTAGACGAGCGCCTCGGCGCCGGTCATGTGCTGCAGGCCCGACGGGATGTAGACCCGCGACAGGCGCCCAGTGTCCGACGGGTACTCCTCGTCGAGGACCGGGAACTGGACGTTGATCGTGACTCCGCCCACCGCGTCGACGACCTGCTTGAAGCCGTCGAAGTTGACCTCGACGAAGTACTTGATGTCGAGCTTGTAGAGCTCGCCGAGGACGAGCTTGAGCCCGTTGTAGCCGCGGGTCCGGTCCGTTCCCGCGACGAGGTCACCGCGGTTGCGCACCGCCGTGAAGAAGGAGTTGATCTTCGCCTGGTATTTCGAGCTGAACGCGTTCCGGAGCGGCCCGGCCGGCATCGGGATGCCCCACGAGTCGCGCGGCAGGCTGAACATCGCGACCTGCTTCGTGGTCGGGTCGATCGAGACCACGATCAGCGTGTCGGTGTTGTACGTGCCCTCCTTCGGCCGCTGGTCCGTGCCGATGAGGAGGATGTTCAGCCGCTCCTTGCCGTCCCACGGCGGGATCGTGACGTTCGGCAGCGCCGAGCCCTGCGGCGGCGGCTCGCTGACCGTCGGCTCGGGGCTGCCGCTCTCCGCCGGCGGATCGGTGTCGGTCGGCTCCACCGAGCCCGACGGCGCCGGCTCGACGCACTCCTCGTCGCTCGTGATGAAGATGCAGCTCCGGAGCAGGTCGATCGCGGCGAGGTCGTAGCGGGCGACGACGATGTGGCCGCCGGACATGATGAGGATCACCGCCAGCAGCCCGGCCATCGACAACGGGTTGAAGACGATCCGCGGCCGCCCGAGCCGGCCGCCGCCGCTCAGCGCGACCGCGTTGAGGAACACCGTCACCCGGTAGGCATCGATGATCGCCAGCAGCCGGTAGAGGAGCGCGACGAGGTTCAGGACGAAGACGCTGGGCAGGACCCACGGCGCGAGGAGGAGCCCGAACAGCTCCGCATTGTCGGCTCGCAGGACGACGCCGGCGAGCAGGGCGAACAGCAGAATCGGCGGTGCCGCGAAGCCCAGGGCGCGGTGGTAGGCGCCGGCGTAGGCGTGGCCGAGCCCGGGAAAGAAGAGGGAGAGGACAGCCGCGACGAACGGCGACCGCGCACGCTGGCGCGCCTCCTGCGGAGATTGCATCGCGGGTAGGATACTCGGACGCTCGTTCCCGGTAGCCGTGCCCACCCTGTCGCACCCGAGGCCAGATGTTCCGACCCGTCAGCGCGAAGCCCGACCTCGTGGCCCAGGAGCACGAGATTCTGGCCCAGTGGGAGGAGCGCCGGACGTTCGCCCGACTCCGTGCCCAGAACGCGGATGGTCCGCGTTGGAGCTTTCTCGACGGGCCGATCACGGCCAACAACCCGATGGGCGTCCACCACGCCTGGGGCCGGACCTACAAGGACGTCTTCCAGCGATTCCACGCGATGCTCGGCGAAAACGAGCGCTACCAGAACGGGTTCGACTGCCAGGGCCTCTGGGTCGAGGTCAACGTCGAGCGTGACCTCGGCTTCACCAACAAGCGCGACATCGAGGAATTCGGAATCGCCGAGTTCGTCAGCGCCTGCAAGCAGCGGGTCCTGACCTACGCCGCCCGCCAGACCGAGCAGTCGATCCGGCTCGGGATGTGGATGGACTGGAACGATCCGGACGAGCTCCGCCGCCTGCGCGACCTGCTGGCCGCGGACCCGAGCCAGGTCACGACGATCGAGGGCCCGTCCGGCCCGGTGACCGACACCGTCGAGATGCTCGTCGGGCGGCTCGGGATGAAGGACGTCGGCGGCAGCTACTTCACGTTCAGCAACGAGAACAACGACCTCATCTGGGGCTTCCTCGCGGAGTGCCACCGGCGGGGCCTCGTCTACAAGGGCCACGACACGATGCCGTGGTGCGCGCGGTGCGGGACCGGGCTCTCCGAGATGGAGATGAACGAGGGCTACCGCGATCGCGAGGATCCGGGCCTGACGGTCATGTTCCCGCTCGTCGATCGGCCGGGCGAGTCGTTGCTGGTCTGGACGACGACCCCGTGGACGCTCACCGCGAACGTCGCGGCGGCGGTCGGGGAGGACCTCGCCTACGTCCTCGTCCGGCAGGGCGAGTCGCGCACGTGGCTGGCCAAGGGAACGCTCAAGACCGCGCTCGCAGGGCCGCTTCGAAGTCATCGAGGAGCGGCCGGGGGCAGATCTGGTCGGCTGGCGTTACGAGGGCCCGTTCGACGACCTGCCCGCGGTCCGGGCCGCGTTCGCCAAGGGCACCCGCGACGCGCCCGATGCGCCGTACGAGCATCGCGTCGTCGCCTGGAGCGAGGTCGGTGAGGACGAGGGCACGGGCATCGTCCACATCGCGCCCGGCTGCGGCTCGGAGGACTTCGCGCTGGGCAAGGAGCTCGGGTCTGCCGGTCGTCGCCCCGATCGACGAGAGCGGCATCTTCGTCGAGGGCTTCGGCTCGCTGACCGGGCGGGACGTCCGCGACTCGGTCGAGCCGATCGTCGAGCACCTGAAGCGCGAGGGACGCTTCTACCGACTCGAGGCGTACCTCCACCGCTATCCCCACTGCTGGCGGTGCGGCACGCCGCTCGTGTTCCGGCTCGTCGACGAGTGGTTCATCAGCATGGGCCCGGTCTATGCCAAGCCCCGCTCCGAGCTGACGAAGGACGAGGTCGAGGCCAGCCTTCGCTACCAGATCATGGAGATCGTCGACCAGATTCGCTGGATCCCGGGGTTTGGTTACGAACGGGAGCTCGACTGGCTCCTGAACATGCACGACTGGATGATCAGCAAGAAGCGCTACTGGGGACTGGCGCTGCCGATCTACGACTGCCAGGCGTGCGGCACGGTCGACGTCGTCGGCGGCCGGGACGAGCTCCGCGAGCGGGCCGTCGAGGGCTGGGAGGCGTTCGAGGGCCACACGCCGCATCGGCCGTTCGTCGACGCGGTGAAGATCGCCTGCTCGTCATGCGGCCAACCCGTCGAGCGGATCAAGGACGTCGGCAATCCGTGGCTGGACGCGGGGATCGTGCCGTTCTCGACGCTCCACTTCCGCGAGGATCCGGCGTACTGGGCGGAGTGGTACCCGGCCGACTTCATCACCGAGAGCTTCCCCGGCCAGTTCCGCAACTGGTTCTACTCGATGCTTGCGATGGGCACGGTCCTCCGGCGCGAGCCGCCGTTCAAGACGATCTTCGGCTACGCCCTCGTCTACGGCGAGGACGGCCGGCCGATGCACAAGAGCGCGGGCAACGCGATCGACTTCGACGAGGCGGCGGAGCGGATGGGCGTCGACGTCATGCGCTGGCTGTTCGCGACGGCGCGGCCGGAGGAGAACATCCGGTTCGGCTGGCACGCCGCGGACGACGCGCGGCGCGAGTTGTTCATCCTCTGGAACGCCTACCGGTTCTTCGTCAGCCTTGCTCGGCCCGCCGGCTGGACGCCGGATCGAGGTGGGCCTCCGCCGGCCGAGCGGTCGCCGATGGATCGCTGGATCCTGTCGCGGGCGGCGGGGCTGGCCGAGGAGGCCGGGGCCCGCCTGGCCGACTACGACACCCTCGGCGCGACGCGCCGGATCTCGACGTTCATCGAGGACCTCTCGACCTGGTACGTCCGCCTGTCGCGGAAGCGATTCGCGGGCGGCAACGACGACAGCGCGGACCGGGACGCGGCGTTCGCGACGCTCCACCAGGCGCTCGTGACGGTTGCCCGGGTCATCGCGCCGCTCCTGCCGTTCCTCGCGGAGTCGTTCTACGGCAACCTCGTCGCCTCGTCCGAACCGGACGCGCCGGACTCCGTCCACCTGACCCGCTGGCCCGCCGAGGAGCTGGCCGGGCTGCGGGATCGGCGCCTCGAGGAGGCGATGGACACGACCCGCAAGGCCGTCGAGCTGGCCCGGACGCTGCGCGGAGCGGCCGGGCTCAAGGTCCGTCAGCCGCTCGCCCGGCTCTGGCTCGCGTTGCCCGGCGGCGACTTGCCGGAACGAGATGCGCTCCTCGAGCTGATCCGCGAGGAGGTCAACGTCAAGTCGGTCGAGCTCATCGGCGACGAGTCGCAGCTCGTCGAGCGGCGGATCAAGCCGCTGCTGCCGAAGATCGGCAAGAAGCTCGGCTCGGCGATCCCGGCGGTGATGGCCGCCGCGCGAGAAGGGTCGGCGGAGATCCACCCCGACGGTTCGGTCACGCTGGCGGGTGTCACGCTGGCGCCCGACGAAGTCGAGATCCTCGCAACGCCACGGCCCGGAACCGCGGTCGCCCACGACGAGGGCCTCGTCGTCGTCATCGACACGGAGCTGACGCCGGACCTGATCGCGGAAGGCGACGCGCGTGAGCTGCAGCGCGCGATCCAGGATCTGCGCAAGGAGGCCGGGCTCGAGCTCGACGACCGGATCGACGTGTGGGTCGACGGGCGTCGCGCCGGCGGTCGCCGCGCACCTCGACGGCGTCGCCGCGGAGGTGCTCGCCGACTCGATCGTGCTCGGCAGGCCCGACGGAGCCGACGGCTCGGCAACCACGGCCGGCTCGATCGAGCTGACCGACGGCCCGGCGGCGATGGCGCTTCGCCGGCGGGAGTCCTGATGACCGGCCGTCCGATCTGGCCGATCTTCCTCGGCCTCGCCGCGACCGTGATCGTGACCGACCAGCTCACGAAGGCCTGGCTCGTGTCCCAGCTCGCGCCCGGCGAGTCGATGCCGGTCGTCGGCGACTACCTGCGGCTCGTCCACAGCCAGAACAACGGCGCGCTCTTCGGCCTCTTCCGCGAGAGCGCCGTCCTGTTCGGGCTTGCATCGATCGTCGTGATCGGCCTCATCGTCGCGTACCACGCTCGATCCGGCCGATCGAGGTACATGTCGGTTGCCCTCGGGCTGCTCCTGGGCGGGGCGATCGGCAACCTCATCGACCGGCTCCGGCTCGGCTACGTCGTCGATTTCGTCGATGCCGGGATCGGCTCGTTCCGCTGGTACACCTTCAACGTGGCCGACGCGGCGATCAGCTTCGCGATCCTGTTCCTCATCGCCGCCGCCCTCCGGCCGTCGCTCACTGGCGAGCGACAGGATCGAGAGGAGCGACAGGACCCGGAGCAGGACTCGCGACCGAATCCGGAGCAGAAGCCGGCCGTCCAGGACGGCGATGTCTGACCTGGGGGCGACGGTTCCAACGTCAGGGGCCGCAGAGCCCGGGACGAGGAATCTGCGCGTGCCCGACGACGCCGGGTCGCAGCGCGTCGACCGCTTCCTCGCCGACGTGACGGGCCTGTCGCGGAGTCACGTCCAGAAGCTCATCTCCGCGGGTCACCTGACGTCCGACGGGTTGCCGCTCAAGGCGAACAGCGTCATCGGGCCGGGGACCGCCGCTCCGCCTCATCGTCCCGGAGGCCGAGCCGCTCGACATGGCGCCCGCGCCCGAGATCGAGCTGCGGGTCGTCTACGACGACGCGGATCTCCTGATCGTCGACAAGCCGGCCGGGCTCGTCGTCCACCCGTCGCCGGGGCACGCCGGCGGCACGCTCGTGAACGCCCTGCTCGCGCGGGGCAACGCGAGCGACTTCGGTGGCATCGCCGGCGTCCAGCGGCCCGGCATCGTCCATCGCCTCGACCGCGACACGAGCGGTCTGCTGATGGTCGCGAAGCACGACGCCGCGCAGCACTCGCTCATGGCCCAGCTCAAGGCGCGGCGAGTGAAGAAGACGTACCTCGCCCTCGTCCTCGGGGAGGTGTCGGCCGCCGTCGGCCGGATCGAGGCGCCGATCGGTCGCGATCCGAAGCATCGGACGCGGATGGCCGTCGTCCCCGACGGCCGCGAGTCGACGACCGGCTACCGGGTCCGTGAGCGGTTCGCCGGCTGGACGCTCCTCGAGCTCGACCTCGTGACCGGGCGAACGCACCAGATCCGGGTCCATCTCGACGCGATCGGCCACCCCGTCGCGGGCGACCCGGTCTACGGGACGGGAACGTCGCGGCGCGGCCCGGACGTCGCCGACGGTCTTCACCGCCTCTTCCTCCACGCCTGGCGCCTCGAGCTGACGTCGCCCTCGTCCGGCGCCCTGATCCGGGCAGAGGCGCCGTTGCCGGACGAGCTCGAGGAGGTCGTCGCGGGCCTCCGGGAGCGGGCGGCCAACCCGCGATGAGCGACGAGCCCCTCGACTTCGATGTTTCCGAGGACCCCGGGCGGCCGGACTACGTCGTCGAGGGCGCTCCCGGGGCGATGCTCGTCATCATCAGCGGCCCATCGGGCGTCGGGAAGGACACGATCATCGACGCCCTTCGTCGAAGGGAGCGCGAGACCGGCCGCGATGGCGAGCGTCACTACGTCGTGACGTGCACGACCCGGGCGCCGCGCAACGGCGAGGTCGACGGGGTCGACTACCACTTCCTGAGTCGGGCCGAGTTCCTCCGCATTCGCGCCGAGCGGGGCTTCCTCGAAGCCAACGACGTCCACGGCAACTGGTACGGCTCGCCGCGGGACCAGGTCCGAGATGCTCTCGTAGCGGGCCGAGACGTGATCCTGAAGATCGATGTCCAGGGAGCCCAGGTCGTCAAGGAACAGGTGACGGAGGCGCTCCTCATCTTCGTCATCCCGCCGTCCCAGGAGGAGCTCTTCGAACGCCTCCAGGCGCGGGCGACGGAGACGGCCGACCAGCTCGAGCGTCGCCAGCGGGACGCCGCGGTCGAGCTCGCCCGGCAGGGCGACTACGACCACGTGGTCACCAACGAGACCGGCCAGGTCGAGCGAACGGCGGCTCGGATCGACGGGATCATCGCGGACGAGCACGAGCGCCACCCGGATCGCCGCGTCCGGGTCTGATCACCGCGATCCGGCGGCCCTGCGACAATCGGCTGATGGTGGTCGAGCAGCGGGGGCTTATCGAGGAAGCGGCGAGCCACGGCACGCGCGGTCGAGGTCGCGATCGACGCCGCGGGCGGCGGGGGATCGAGGACCTACACGTACGCCGTCCCAGCGAGCCTCGCCGACCTCGTGCCCGGCGAGGCGGTCCTCGTCGAGTTCGGGCGCCGCCAGGCGCTCGGGGTGGTCCTCGGAGAGACGACCGCGCCTGAGGGGATCGACCTCAAGCCGATCGCCGCTCGCGTCAGGACCGACGGCCCGCTCCTGCCGCCGCTCTCGCTCGACCTCGCCCGCTGGATCGCCGCCCACTACCTGGCGCCGCCCGCGATCGTCATCAGGGCGATGCTCCCGCCGGGCCTGCTCGAGCGGCTCGATCTCGTCGCGGAGCGGCGACCCGGCACGCCACCTGAGGCCCTGCCGGCCGCGGACCGCGACCTCCTCGAACAGATCGACCGCGGCCCGCGAGCCGTCCGCGATCTCGTCGCTCCCGAAGGACGGGCCGGGCTGATCCGGCGGCTCCGCGCGCTCGAGGCGAGCGGGCTCCTGACGCTCGACTGGACGCTGTCGGTCGCCGGGGCCGGGCCGCGGTTCGAGCGCTGGATCCGCCTGACCGACGGACGGCCGAGCCGCGGCGCGGACCCTCGCGAACGGGGGAGCGGGCCGCGGGACGGCCACTCGGACCGCGCCAGGCGGCCGCGCTCACGGAACTGGCCGCGACCCCCGACGCGCAAGCCGGCGGCGTCCCCGGGGCCGGCCCGTCGGAGCGCCACGGCCACGGAGCGATCGCCAGCCTCGCCCGGCGCGGCCTGATCGAGGTCGACGTCAGGGAGCGGCCGCGCCTGCCACTGGCGACGAGGCCGGTCGGGCTGCGCGGCGGGCGACCCGCAGGCGCGGCCCTGACCGTCGAGCAGGCACGGGCCGTCGCCGCGGCCAACGAGGCGATCGAAGCCCGCGACCCGACGCCGCTCCTCCTCGACGGCGTGACGGGCGGTGGCAAGACCGCGATCTACATCGAGGCGATCGCCACGTCGCTCGCGGCCGGCCGGCCGGCTCTCGTCCTCGTCCCCGAGATCGCCCTCGCGATGCCCCTCGTCGACAAGCTCCGGGCGGATCTCGAGGCGCGCGTCGCGGTGCTCCACTCGGGCCTGGGCGAGGGCGAACGCGCGGACGAGTGGCGACGGATTCGGGCCGGCGACGTCGACATCGTCGTCGGCACGCGCCTCGCGGTCCTCGCCCCGCTCGCCGACGTCGGCGTCGTCATCGTCGACGAGGAGCACGAGGGGACGTACAAGAGCGACCGAACCCCGCGCCTCCAGGCCCGCGACACGGCCCTTCGCCTCGCCGAGCTGGCCGGGGCCGCGGCGATCCTCGGCAGCGCGACCCCGGCGGTCGACAGCGTCGGGAGGGCCCGCGCCGGAACGTACCGGAGGGTCGTCCTGCCGTCGCGCCCGAGCGGCATCCGGCCGCGCGTCGAGGTCGTCGATCTCCGGGCTGAGCTCCGCGAGGGCAATCGCGGGCTGCTGTCCGGGAGCCTCGCCGCGGCGCTCGCCGGCCTCGATGTCGCCGCGGGCGACCAGGCCATCCTCGTCATCAACCGCCGCGGCACCGCGTCGGTCGTGCTGTGCCGTGACTGCGGCCACGTCCAGGCCTGCCCCGAGTGCGAGCGGCCGCTCGTCTACCACCAGGCCGGCACGACGCTGCGCTGCCACCACTGCGGCCGGGCCTCGCCGCTCGCCAATCGCTGTCCGGCATGCACGTCGGCCCGGATCCGCTACCTCGGCGGCGGCACGGAGCGCGTGGAGCGCGAAGTCCGCGACCGTTTTCCCGCGCTCCGCGTCGGCCGCCTCGACCGCGACGTCGTCGAACGGCGCGGCGGCGCCGAGCGGGTCCTGGATGCGTTCACCGAGCACCGGCTCGACGTCCTCGTCGGGACGAGCCTCGTCGCGAAGGGGATCGACGTCCCGAACGTCACGCTCGTCGGCGTCGTGTCAGCGGACGTGGCCCTCAACCTGCCCGACGAGCGCGCCGCCGAGCGGACGTACCAGCTCCTCGCCCAGGCCGCGGGTCGGGCCGGCCGCGGCGAGCGGGCGGGCCTCGCGATCATCCAGTCGTACCAGCCCGATCACCCGGCGATCAGGGCCGTCGCCGAGGATGACGCCGCCGCGTTCTACGATTCCGAGCTCGAGCTGAGGCGGCGGTTCGGGTCGCCCCCGTTCGGCCGGCTCGTCAAGCTGACGGTCGGCCTCGCCGACCGGGCGGCCGCGGAGGCCGAAGCCGTCGCGATGGCGCGAGAGGCTTCGGCAGCGGGCCGAGGAGCGCGGCGCACGGGTCGCGGTCGTCGGTCCGGCGCCCGCCTACATCGCCCGCCGGGCCGAGCGCTGGCGCTGGAATGTCGTCCTGCGCGGCGACGATCCGGTCGCGCTGCTCGACGGCGGGCTCGACGCTCCGTGGTCGGTCGATGTCGATCCCGAGTCGCTCCTGTAACGGTGCGAGCACTTTGCCAGATGCGCCCGATGGCGATACGCGCCAGAATGGTGAACCCCTCGAACTGGAGACGCACCATGGATGAGCAGCCAAAACGACCTTCCGAGAGCGACGAGACCTTCGGCTGGACCGCCGATCCCGAGTCCGGCGACCAGGCCGCCACCGGCAACACCGCCGAGCGGATGCTCGCGCAGCTCCAGTCGATGATCGACTCGATCGCGACCCAGGCCGCCCCCGTCGTTCGCCAGATCAGCATCAAGGCAGCCGAGCTCGCCGCCGCAGCCGCGGACCGCGCCGGCCCGATCGCCCACAAGGCCGCCGACGCGACCGCCGACGCGAGCGTGAAGATCGCCGAGCGCTCGCGCGTCCTCGCGGCCGACCTGCGGCGCGACAGCAACGGCCAGAACCGGACCGCCACCGCGGAGCCGACGACCGACATCGCGAGCGAGCTGCGGGAAGAAACCGCCAGCGCCGAGGGCGACGCCTCGACCGCCGTCAAGGACGTCCTCGACGACGCCACCGACGACACGCCCAAGGACGACCCGGCGGAGGGCTCCCGCTAGGCCCGACCGACCGTCGGTATACTCCGCCGATGAGTGTCCGACCGATCATCCTCCTCGGCGACCCGCGCCTCCGCCTGAAGGGCCTGCCGGTCGACAGCTTCGGGAAATACCTCCACGAGCTGCTCGACGACCTGACCGAGACGATGCGCAAGGCACCGGGCGTCGGGCTGGCCGCACCGCAGGTCGGCGAGGCCGTCCAGGCCTGCGTCATCGAGGTCGGCGGCGAGCTCCACGAGCTCGTCAATCCGCGGATCGTCCGCGCGTCGGGCGACGATCGCGACCTCGAGGGCTGCCTCTCCCTCCCCGGCTACTACGCCTACGTGACGCGGCGCGAGAAGGTCTGGGTCGTGGCCCAGAACCGGCTCGGCAGGAAGATCAAGGTGTCGGGCAACGGATTGCTCGGTCGGGCGCTCCAGCACGAGCTCGATCACCTCGACGGCAAGCTCTTCATCGACTATCTCGACTCGATGGATGAGCTGATCCCCGTCGGCAAGGGCGACGACGAGGACGCGGAGGAGGAGGCCGCGAAGGCCCTCGCGTGACGGCGCGGGCCCGGGTCATCTTCCTGGGGTCCGGTGGATTCGCTGTTCCGACCCTCTATCGACTCGAGCACATCGCGGGAGTCGAGGTGGTCGCCGTGGTGACCGCCCCGGACCGGCGGGCGGGCCGCGGCAAGATGTTCCACGGCGCGCCCGTGGCCGTGGCGGCGACCAAGCGCGGCCATCCGATCCTCCAGCCGCCGCGGATCCGCGACGAGGAGGCGATCGAGTCGATCCGCGACCTCAGGCCGGATCTTGCGGTCCTCGCCGATTACGGGCAGCTCATCCCGCAGGCGATCCTCGACATCCCGACGCACGGGATCCTGAACGTCCATCCGTCGCTCCTGCCGCGGCACCGGGGCGCCTCGCCGATCGCGGCGACGATCCTCGCCGGCGACGAGGAGACCGGCGTGACGCTCATCGCGATGGACGCGGGGCTCGACACGGGCCCGATCGTCGCGGTCGATCGCTGGGAGCTGAAGGGCGACGAGACGGCATCCGAGCTCGAGGCGCGGGCCGCCGGCGCCGGGGCGGGGCTCGTTTCGAAGTCGATCGGGCCGTGGCTGCGGGGCGAGATCGCGGCCACTCCCCAGTCGAGCGACGGGGCGACGTTGACGCGGCCACTCCGGCGCGAGGATGGCCGCCTCGATCCGGACGGACCGGCACGACTCCTGGAACGCCAGATCCGCGCCTACCAGCCGTGGCCGGGCTCGTTCATCGAGACCGAGGCGGGGCGGGTGATCGTCTGGCGCGCCTCCGTCGAGGCAGCCACCGAAAGCCTGCCGCCGCCCGGAACGATCGGACCGGGGCCCGATTTCCGGCTCGCAACCGCGGACGCCTGGCTCGTCCTCGACGAGGTCCAGCCCGCCGGCGGTCGCCAGATGCCGGGTGCGGATCTGCTCCGCGGACGGGCCGTCCTGGCCTACAGCCAGGTGCTCTGAGGGTTCGCCGTCGTGAGCGTCCGCAGACGAGCCGCGACGTTCGTCGTCGCGGAGTCGGGGCCCTAGACTTTGGCCGTGACCGGAATCAACTCCCCGCTGCCCGTCATCGAGCCCGCCGCGTCGCCGGCTGCCTCGGTTCTGCCGGGGATCTCGGGGCTCGCGGCGGGTGAGCTCGAGGCGTGGTTCGCGGCTCGCGGCGCCCCGGGGTTCCGGGCCCGACAGGTCGCCGACGCGGTCTGGCGCGGCAAGGCCGAATCCGCGGCCGAGATTCGGACGTTACCGGCAGGCCTCCGGGCCGAGCTCGACGAGGCCTTCCGGTTCGACACCGTCGGCGACACTGATATTCGCCTCGCCGATGGCGGCCTGACCGAGAAGGCCCTCCACCGCCTCGCCGACGGGGCCCTCGTCGAGTCGGTCCTCATGCATTACCCGGCTCGCCGGGGCCAGCGGGAGCGCCACACCCTGTGCATCTCGAGCCAGGCCGGCTGCGCGGTCGGCTGTCCGTTCTGCGCGACCGGCGAGCTGGGCTTCACCCGGGACCTCGAGACCGCCGAGATCGTCGATCAGGTCCGCCACGCGGCGCGCCGCCTGGCCGCCGACGGGAAGCGCCTGACGAACGTCGTGTTCATGGGCATGGGCGAGCCGCTCCTCAACCTCGACCGGGTCCTGGAGGCCGTCGATGCGCTGAACGACCGGCGCCGGTTCGGGCTGGGTGCGCGGCACATCACCGTCTCGACGAGTGGCGTCGTGCCGGGCATCCGGCGACTGACGGCGCTCGGACCGCAATTCACGCTGGCGGTCTCGCTCCACGCCGCGCGCGACGCCCTGCGCGACGTCCTCGTGCCGCTCAACCGGCGCTGGCCGATCGACGAGGTCGTCGGGGCCGCCCGGGATCACGCCCGCTCAACCGGCCGGCGGGTGAGCTACGAGGTGACGATGATCTCGGGCGTGAACGACACCGACGTCGATGCCCATGCGATGGCGGAGCTGCTCCGCGGCGACCACGCCCACGTCAACCTCATCCCGATGAACGCGGTTGCCCACACGCCCTGGGTCGCGAGCCCGGACGATGTCATCGAGCGCTTCGCGGCGACGCTCCTCGACGCCGGCATCGCGACGACGATTCGGCGCAACCGCGGCGCGGAGATCGGGGCGGCCTGTGGCCAGCTCGCGGCGGAGCGAGCCGGCGAACCCCCGGCCGCCGCGGTCGCCCGGCGCCGCGCAACGGCTCGTCGGCGAGAGCGCGGCCGCGCTTCGGGGCGAGCGGAGCCACGAGCCGTCGCCGGTCGGGGCAGGGGAGTAGCCGTGGGCACCGGCCGGGCCCGGATCGCGGTCAGCATCCTCGACGCCGACCACTCGAACATGGCGTACGGCGTCCGGCGGGCCCAGAAGGAGGGCGCCGACCGGATCCACATCGACGTCATGGACGGCCACTTCGTCCCGAACCTGACGTTCGGCCCGAAGATGGTCGCGGGCATCCGGAAGCGGACGGAACTGCCGCTCGACGTCCACCTGATGATCTCGGACCCGCTCAAGTACATCGACGAGTTCCTCGAGGCCGGCTCGGACTCGGTGTCGTTCCACGTCGAGGTCAAGGCCGCCCAGATCGAGCCGACGATCGCCAAGATCCACGCCGCGGGGCGAGCGGCGGGCCTCGCCGTCAAGCCGAAGACGCCGCTGACGGCCCTCGAGCCGTACCGGAAGCTGCTCGACATCGTCCTCGTGATGACCGTCGAGCCGGGCTTCGGCGGCCAGACGTTCATGAAGGACGTTGCCCAGGAGAAGCTGCTCGCGGCGCGCGAGTACCTGTCGCACAAGGCCCACGGCGCCGAGGTCCACGTCGACGGCGGCATCAACCGCGAGACCGCGGAGTTCGTCGGCGGGCTCGGCGTCGACGTGCTCGTCGTCGGATCGGTGCTGTGGATCAAGGGCCGCGACATGGGCCGCGAGATCCGGCTCGTCAAGGCGCTCGCCGACGAGGGCTACCAGTACCGGCTGAACAACGGCAAGAAGCCGATCCCGCGCGACAAGATGGTCACGTTCACCCAGCTGCCGAAGCACCTCGCCTGGAAATTCATGGCCGAGATCGAGAAGGGCGGGATCCCGGTCATCCCGCTCCGCGGCTCCGGGCAATGGAACCCCGACGGCATCCGGGACTTCGATCTCATGGTCCCGGCCACGGTGATCGAGCTGACCGCCAAGCGCCACGCGGAGGCACGGGACAAGTACGCGGCCGAGGCCGAGGCGTGGCGCGAGGAATACGCCCGCGAGCACGGCTGGACCGATCCACCGAAGCTCTGACCGATCGTGCGAGCGCTTCTCCAACGGACGACCGGCGCCCGCGTGCGCGTGGCCGACGACGTCGTCGCGGAGATCGGCGCCGGGCTCGTCGTGCTGCTGGGGGTCGGGCCGGAGGACGACGAGGCGACCGCCGACGCGCTCGCGCGCCGCGTGACCGAGCTCCGGATCTTCGATGACGCGGAGGGCCGGACGAACCTCTCGCTGATGGACGTCGCGGGCGCGGTGCTGGTCGTGTCGCAATTCACGCTCTTCGCGGACACGCGGCGAGGACGGCGGCCGGGCTTCACCGGTGCCGCGGCCCCGGAGCTCGCGGAGCGCCTCTATCTCCGGTTCGCGGCCACGCTCCGGGAGCTGGGCGTCGAGGTGGCGACGGGTCGGTTCGGGGCGGTGATGGCGGTCGAGCTGGTCAACGACGGCCCGTTCACGATCTGGCTCGACACCGCGGATCGCTGAGGCCGACTGGCGTTGAGCGCCCCCCGGAGGCGCGTCTGAGGGCCGTTCGGTAATCGCCACCTGGCCAAATATCCACCGGGAGACTGGTAGGCCAAGTTTCGGGTTGCACCGCGGCTCTCTGGCCCAAGACTCGTGCGTGGACGCCCGACTCGCTACCCAGGACGTGCCGGACACCGAGTCGCAGGCGGCCTATCAGTCCCTGCATGGATATCTGGCCAAAATTGCGCCCACAGACCGTTGGCGGAGGTCCTGGGTCGCGAATCGGCGCTGCGGCGGGCCAATCATTCGATCTCCGCGCACGACTTGCCCGCGGCGTGCGCCCGGATCCGCGCCGGAAGCCTCTGGAAGCTCCGCTAATGTTCCCCGGGCGCAACTTTGGCGAGTTGTGGGACGGGCCGGCCAAGGATCCGACGGATAAACGAAAACCGGCCGCCATTCGGCGACCGGTCGGTCGAGGGACGCGGGAGTCGACGCGCTACTTCGCGCTCTTCGTCGACGTGCGCCGGCAGCGCGTGCAGACGAGCGCCTTCGTCGTGGTGCCGTTCTGGACGATGGTGAAGGGCTGGAGATTGGGCTGCATCCGGCGGTGGGCGCGGACGCGGTTCATCCCCGACGACTGGGGGTTGAATCCGCCCATCGACACCTTGCCGCAGATCGCGCAGGAACGGGCCATGTGGTCCTCGGAACGTGAGTGAAAAGCGTGAGTCACAGGAACGCCCGACCTCGAAGGGGACGAGCGGGGCGGTATGATAGCACCGTCCCCGCGGGAACCGCCACACGTCAACCGCGACACGTCCACCGCCACGCCAACCGGAGGTCGCCGCCCGCGTGCCCACCGCATCGACGCCCGGTCGATCGATCGTCAGCCGCCGAGCCGTCATCGACATCGTCCGGACCGCGACCCTCGGGTCGTATGGGGTGACGGGGTTCGCCGGAGGGATCGTCGGACGCCTCCTGGAGCGGCTCGGCTTCGCCCAACCGGGGATCCGCGTCTCGTTCGTCGACGGCCCCGTGACTGAAACGACCGCCGGACCGTCCGCGTCACTCGAGCGTGTCCCACTCACCATCGACCTCGATCTGACCGTGGCCTACGGCGTCCCGATCGCAGAAGTCGCCCGGCAGGTCGATTCGGCCGTCCGGTATGCGCTCCGGAAGGCCTTGGGCCGCGAGGTCACGCGGCTGACGATCCACGTCGACGGCCTCAGCTACCAGCCCGGCGATCTCCCGGCTGCCGCGGTGGCCCATTCGGGTGTCCGGAGCGACGACCTCGCCGCGAGCGGCACGGACGTCGCCTGATGGTCCGCCGGGCCTGCGACGGCGAGGGGCTCCTCGACGCATTCCGGGCGGCCGTCGCCAACCTCGAGGCCCACGTCGAGGAGATCAACAGCCTCAACGTCTACCCCGTTCCGGACGGCGACACCGGCTCGAACATGTACGCGACGGTCAAGGCCGCGCTCGACGAGGCCGAGGGTGTTACGGAGGTCACGGTTGAGCGTGTCTCCGCGGCGATCGCTTCGGGGCGCTGATGGGCGCCCGCGGCAACTCGGGCGTCATCACCAGCCAGATCTTCCGCGGGATGGCCGAGGGGCTCGCCGGCAAGTCCCGGTTCAACGGCCTCGATCTCGCCCACGCCCTGTCGCGCGGCGCGAAGTCGGCCTACGGCGCCGTCGCGAAGCCGGTCGAAGGCACGATCCTGACCGTCATCCGCGAGTCGGCCGAGGCCGCCGTCGTCACCGCCGAGAAGGCGAACGACATCGAGACGGTCCTGACTGCCACCGTCGAGGCCGCCGAGAAGTCCGTGGCTCGCACGCCGTCGCTCCTGGCGATCCTGCGGGAGGCCGGCGTCGTCGACTCGGGCGGCCAGGGCGTCTATCGGCTGTTCCAGGGGGCGCTGCTGCACCTCCTCGGCAGGGCTCCGGCCGGCGCCGCGACCGGTCGCACCCGAGCCGGCGCCAAGGCGTCGGCGCTCATCGCCCACGCCGACGAGGGCTTCGGCTACGAGACGATGTACCTGCTCCAGGCGAACCCGGGCCGTCCCCTCGATCTCGATGCGATCCGCGACCACCTCGAGTCGATCGGCGAGTCCGTGCTCGTGGCAGGCGACGCGCGGGCCCTCAAGGTCCACGTCCACAACGAGCACCCGGACCAGGTGATCGGCTACGGCCTGCAGCAGGGGAGCCTGAGCCGCATCAGCGTCGAGAATCTCGACAACCAGGCGCGCGACATTCGCGAGGCGCGGGCGACGGAGTTCACCACGGCCGATGACGGAGCCGACGGCGCGACGGCCCGGGCGCCCGAGACGTCGTCCGCCTCACCCGCGGCGACCACGACCGTCGAAACCTCGACGAACGGCGAGTCGGCCGACACGCCGCTCCGGCCGGGCCCGGCGATCGTGGCCGTCGTGGCCGGCGAGGGTCTGGCTCGCGTGTTCGAATCGTTCGGGGTCGACCAGATCGTGAGCGGCGGCCAGACCGCGAACCCGAGCACCGGCGAACTGCTCCGGGTCGCCCGCCTCGCCCGTGCCCGCGAGGTCCTGCTCCTCCCGAACAACCCGAACGTCCGGCTCGCCGCCGAACAGGCGGCAAAGGTCTGCGAGGACAAGCGGCTGGTCGTCGTGCCGACGCGCAACGCCGCCGAGGGCATCGCCGCCCTGCTCGCGCTCGACCCGACGCTCGACGCCGCCGCGAACGCCGGGCCGATGACCGAGGCGAGTCGAGGGATCCAGTCGGTCCAGGTCACGGAGGCCGTGCGTGACGCGACGATCGGCGGCAAGAAGGTGAAGCGCGGCCAGACGATCGCGCTCGACCCGGACGACGGCCTCGTCGCCGTCGACGGCAACCGCGACAAGGCGGTGCTGAAGGCCATCGCCGCGTTCAAGGCGGGCTACGAGCTGATCACGCTCTACTACGGCGCCGACTCGACCCTGACCGAGGCGGAGGAGATCGCCCGAAAGATCGGCGCGGCGTCGCCGGGAGCGGAGGTCGAGGTCGTCCACGGCGGGCAGCCGCACTACCGCTACCTCATCTCCGCCGAGTAGGCGCGTGGCCGGAACGACGGCGCGCCGCCCGGCGAAGCCGCCCGCGCCCAAGCCGCTCCCGCCCCCGACCGACCCGGCCCAGCTCCTCGACACGGACATCGCGGGTTCGGGGCTCGCCGCGGTCAACATCCTGAAGCGAGCCGGCCGGCGGCTCGGGTTCTTCACGGTCCGCGAGCTGCTCTTCCACCTGCCACGGCGGTACGACGACCTCCGAGAGATGCGGCAGCTGGGCGAGCTCGCCTGGGTCGAGGAGGGGACCGTCGTCAGCGCGCGGGTCGGCGTCGTCGACGTCCGCGTCGAGCCCTCGTTCCGGCGCCGCATCCAGCGGACGATCGCCGTCCTCGAGGACGAGACCGGGACGCTCGAGGCCACCTGGTTCGGTCGGCGCTACATCGAGCGGCGGCTCCACCCCGGCGACCGGGTCGTCGTGTCCGGGCAAGCTGAAGCGTTTCGGCCGGAAGCTGACCCTCGACAACCCCGACTTCCAGCCCGAGGGCAACGACGACGAGATGCTCCACGTCGGGCGGATCGTGCCCGTCTACCGGCTCACCGCCGGCCTGACGGCGACTCGCTTGCGGATTGCAATGCGCGACGCACTCGATCGGGCCGGCAAGGCCTACCCCGAGTACCTGCCGCGACCGATCCGGGAGGGCGAGGACCTGCGTCCCGATCGGGAACGCGCTGGAGGAGGCCCACTACCCGGCGTCATTCGACGGCCGCGACGCCGCCCTCCGGAGGCTCGCCTTCGACGAGCTGCTCGCGCTCCAGCTCGGGATGGTCGGCCGGCGGCGGCAGCGGGGCCGCGACGCGGCGCGGCCGATCCCCGTGGCGGATCCCCTGGACGCCGAACTGCGCGGGACGTTGACGGGGTCGCTCTCCCGGAAGCTCGATCGAGACGTCGAGCTGACCGCCGACCAGGCGACCTCGATCGCGCGCGATTCGCGAGGATCTCGCCCGCCCGACACCGATGCTCCGCCTCCTCCAGGGCGACGTCGGGTCCGGCAAGACCGCGGTCGCGGCCTACGCGCTCGCGGCCGCCGCCCGGGCCGGGTTCCAGGGCGCGCTCCTCGCGCCGACGGACCTGCTGGCGCGCCAGCATCACGCAACCCTCGCGTCGCTCCTCGAGGACGCGGCCGTGCCCGTCGAGCTGCTCACCGGATCGCTGACCGCGGCCGCGAGCCGCAACACCCTCGAGCTGATCGAATCGGGCATGGCGCCGGTCGTCGTGGGAACCCACGCCCTGATCCAGGAGCGCGTCAAGTTCAACGCCCTGGGCGTCGTCGTCATCGACGAGCAGCACCGCTTCGGCGTCGAGCAGCGCGGGCAGCTCGAGGCGAAGGCCGGCGGCCACGCGCCGCACGTCCTGCTGATGACCGCGACGCCGATCCCGCGGACGCTCGGCCAGGTCCTCTACGCGGACCTCGACGTCTCCGACCTCCGGACGCCGCCGGAGGGCCGGATCCCGATCCGGACGGGGATTCGCCATCCGGATTCCATCGGCCCCGTCTGGGATCGGGTCAGGGCTGAGGCGGCGGCCGGCCATCGGACGTTCGTCGTCGTGCCGCTGATCGACGAGGCGGACGCTCCGGCGGACGATGCCGCGCCGACGATCTTCGACTCGTCCGCTCCGGCCGCGGAGGCAGAGGCGGTTCGGCTTCGGGAGCTGCTCGCGCCGCTTCGCGTCGGCATGGTCCACGGCCGCATGAAGGCGGCCGATCGCGACGCCGAGATGGCCCGCTTCCGCGACGGCGAGCTGGATGTTCTCGTCGGGACGACCGTCGTCGAGGTCGGCGTCGACGTGCCGGAGGCGACGATGATGGTCATCGAGGGGGCCGATCGGTTCGGCCTCGCCCAGCTCCACCAGCTTCGCGGCCGCGTCGGTCGGGGAACGGTCGAGTCGTTCTGCGTCCTCGTCTCCGACTCGACCGACGAGACCGCCCAGGCGCGGCTCAAGGCGGTCACCGAGATCCGCGACGGCTTCGAGCTCGCCGAGCGCGACTTCGAGCTCCGACGCGAGGGCGACGTCCTGGGCCTCGCCCAGTCGGGGTTGCCGCGGCTGCGGGTCGCCTCGCTCCAGGACAAGACCCACGTGGTGCTCGCCCGCCGCGCCCGCGAACACGCCGAAGCGCTCCTCGACGAGGCCGGCGGCCTCCCGGCGTCCGAAGCGGCGCTGGCCCGCGAGCTCCAGCGCGGCTGGCTCGAGCGAGTCTGGGCGGGCGATCCGGCGAGTGGCGCCTGAGGCCCGATTGGCAACGATCGCCCTAGGGCTGCGGGCCAACGCCGGCCAATTCGCCCTCCTCGTCGGGGTCCAGGCGCTCGTCGGCGCGATGGTCGGCCAGGAGCGGACGGTCCTGCCGCTCATGGCGACCCAGATCTTCGGGCTCTCCGGGGTCGCCTCGGTGCTCACGTTCCTCGTCGCCTTCGGGATCACGAAGGCGCTGACGAACCTCGCGGCGGGGCTGCTCGCCGATCGCTACGGGCGACGGCCGGTGCTCATCGCCGGCTGGCTCGCGGGAGTGCCGGTGCCGCTGCTGCTCATCTGGGCACCGAGCTGGGAGTGGGTCGTCGCCGCGAACGTCCTGCTCGGCATCAACCAGGGTCTGACGTGGTCCGTCGCCGTGATGATGAAGGTCGATCTCGTCGGGCCCCGCCGGCGCGGGCTCGCCCTCGGGCCTGAACGAGGCGGCCGGCTACAGCGCGGTCGCCGTCACGGCACTGCTGACCGGATTCATCGCGGATCGAGCGGGTCTCCGACCCGCGCCGTTCCTGTTCGGGCTTGCGGTCGCGGTCGCCGGCCTCGCCCTGTCGGCGTTTGCCATTCGCGAGACGCGGGATCACGTGAGCCTGGAGCACGGGCTGGTCGAACGGTCGGCCAGGCCGTCGTGGCGGACGGTCATCCTGCGGACCAGCCTGTTGGATCGGTCGCTCTCGGCCGCGAGCCAGGCGGGTCTCGTCAACAACCTCAACGACGGGATGGCATGGGGCCTGCTGCCGCTCTATTACGCGGCGGCGGGCCTGTCCCTCACGGAGATCGCCGTGCTCGCGGCCGCGTATCCGCTGACGTGGGGGACGTCGCAGCTCGCGACGGGCGCCCTGTCGGACCGGATCGGCCGGAAGGGGCTGATCGTCGGCGGGCTGCTCCTCCAGGGCGTCGCCATCGCCGCCCTCGCCGCGACGTCCGGCTTCTGGCCGTGGTTCGCGGCGTGCGTCGCACTCGGACTCGGGACGGGGATGGTCTACCCGACGCTCCTTGCCGCGGTCGCCGACGTCGCCGATCCGTCGTGGCGCGGCTCGGCGCTCGGCGTCTACCGGATGTGGCGCGATCTCGGCTTCGCCGCCGGGGCGATCCTCGTCGGCGTCATTGCCGACCGCGCGGGGATGGGCACGGCGATCGCGGTGGTGGCGGCGATCACCGTCGGGTCGGGTGTTGGTCGTCGCCGTTCGGATGCGCGAGACGCATCCGCGACTTCGACCGGCGGCGCCCCCGACTAGGATTCCCGGATGACCGATGCGGGCCGGGTGATCGCCGGGTCGGCGCGAGGCGTCCGGCTCCGGGCTCCGGGGGAAGGGACGCGGCCGCTCGCCGATCGGGTGAAGCAGACGCTGTTCGCGATCCTCGAGCCCGACCTGGAGGGGGCGCGGGTCCTGGACCTGTTCGCCGGGAGCGGCGCCGGCGGGATCGAGGCGCTGTCGCGCGGCGCCGCGTCGGCGACGTTCGTGGAGAAGGACCAGGGCGCCGCGTCAGTGATCGACGCGAACCTGCGGGCGACCGGGCTCGCCGGCCACGCCGCCGCGGTCATCCGCTGGGACGTCGTCCGATGGCTGGCCGAACCCAACGTCGGTGAGCGCTTCGACGTCGTCCTGGTCGACCCGCCCTACGCGGAGACCGGGATCCTCGGCCGCGTCCTCGAGCTGCTCGGCCGGGCCGACGCCCCGCTCGCGCCGGGTGCCCGGGTCGTCGCCAAGCACTTCTGGCGCGACCGCCCGCCCGACCGGATCGGGCTGCTAGCATCCGAACGCGACCGGCGGTTCGGGGAAACGGCCCTGACCTTCTACCGGCGCGAGGAGGAGCGATGAGCGTCGCGGTCTACCCGGGCTCCTTCGACCCGATCACGAATGGCCACCTCGACGTCATCCGCCGGGCGGCTCTCGCGTTCGACAAGATCGTCGTCGGCGTGCTGGCCAACCCGCGCAAGCAGTCGCTGCTAGCGGTCGAGGAGCGGGTCCGGATCATCCGCGATGCGCTGCGGGAGACGGGCGCGCCGGCCGACCGGATCGAGGTCCAGTCGTTCGATGGACTGACGGTCGAGTTCTGTCACGCGGTCGGCGCCGAGTTCATCGTCCGCGGCCTCCGCGCCATCAGCGACTTCGAGTCCGAGATGCAGCTCGCCCACAACAACCGCAAGCTCGCCGGCGACGTCGACACGGTGTTCTTCATGACCGCGCTCGAGCACGGCTACGTCTCGTCGAGCCTGGTCAAGGAGATCGCGACGTTCGACGGCGACATCTCGGCGATGATCCCGAGCGCCGCCGTGGAGCCGCTGATGCGGGCGCTGGCCGCCCGCGGCGGCTGACAGCCGCCCGCCCTCCCGCATGGTCCGCGTGCCGGACCAAGCGTCGAACGAGCGACTCGCAGAGCCCAGAGTTTCGCCCTTCCTCCGCCCGTTGGTCCGCCTGCCGGACCAAGCGACGAACGAGTCGCGGAAGAAGCCGCGCTCCTCCGCCTGTTGGTCCGCCTGCCGGACCACGACCCCGGGCGGCGCTCCCGGACGACGACCCGCGACGGCGCTACCGGTCGTCGACCATGCGATAATCCCGGCCAACGACCCGCCGTCCCGGTCGACCGCCACCGGAGGCCACTCCGATCGACATCATTTTCCTCGTCGAGCGCCTCGAGTCGATCATCGCGAACGGCCGTCGGCTGCCCCTGACGAACAACGTCGTCATCGACCAGGCAGCCGCCCTCGGGCTCATCGACGAGCTGCGGGTCGCCGTCCCCGAAGAGGTCCGCGCGGCGAAGCGGATCAACTCCGAGGGCGAGCGGATCATCGAGAAGGCCCAGGAGGAAGCGGAGCGGATCGTCGCCCGTGCCCAGGAGCAGGCGGCGTTCCTCATCGACGAGCGCGGCCTGACCCAGCTGGCCGAGGCCGAGAGCCGCCGGATCATCGGCGAGTCGCAGGACGAGGCCGAGGAGGTCCGCCGCGGCGCCGACGAATATGCCGTGAGCGTTCTCGTCGGGCTCGAGGGCGAGGTCGTGAAGACCCTCCAGAGCATCAAGAAGGGCATCTCCCTGCTCGACGAGCGACGGGCCGAGATCCCGCCCGACCAGGGCGACGGCACCGGCGTGCCGGAGAGCGGCGGCTGGCTGGCCTCAGCCGAAGAATTCGACGACGATGCCGAGGAGGACGCCTCGCTGCCGGTGCAGCGATGACCTCGAAGGGCTCGGTTGGTGAGCCGCTCACCTGGAACGTCGCTGGGCTCCTCGACGACGAGGCCGGCGCCACGCGCGACTACCAGGTCGCCGGCGTCACGATCGATCTCGGTGACGACCTCCGACTGGCCGACCCGATCGAGGGCCACGTCCGCCTCGCCCGGACGAACCGCGGCCTGCTGGTCATCGCCGACCTGACGACGAGCCTCCAGGCCCAGTGCAGCCGGTGCGTCCGCGACATCGAGGTCCCGATCGAGATCTCCATCGAGGAGGAGGCCCTGCCGTCGCTCGATCTCCACACGGGCCGCCCGATCAAGTCCGAAGCCGGCGAGGACGACCTGCTCCGCCTGACCGACCACCACGAGCTGGACCTCGAAACGCCCGTCCGCGAGGCGATCCTCCTCGCCGAGCCGATCGCGCCGCTCTGCCGCGACGACTGCCCGGGCCTCTGCCTCGTCTGCGGGGAGCGCCTGGACGAGGGCACCCACGACCACCCAACCGACGATATCGACCCGCGTTTGGAAGCGCTCAGGGCGTTCAGGTCCGACGAGGGCTGAGGCTGGCACGCTGCGACCCGGCGCGGTACACTCCGCGATCGGCCCCGCTGACAGCATGGGGCGTCTCGGTGCGTCCGACCCCCGACCGCCGACCTCAGACTGACCCCATCAAAGGAGATCGCACACCGTGGGTGTTCCGAAGCGACGCGTCTCGCACGCCAGAAAGGGCGAGCGCCGCGCCCACCTCGCACTGAGCGTGCCGAAGCTCGTCGAGTGCGACCACTGCCACGAGCCGAAGCTGCCCCACCACGTCTGCCCGAACTGCGGCTGGTACCAGGGTCGCCTGGCGATCGAGCCCAAGCAGTCGACGAACGAGTCCGCCACCTGACCGTGGTCGACCAGATCGGCCACACCGAGCGAGGTGACGGCGGAGGAGACCGCCGCGGCGTTTCGATCGCCGTCGACGCGATGGGTGGCGATCACGGACCGACCGAAATCGTCCCGGGCGCCATCGACCACGCCCGCGCCCACCCCGAGGATCGCGTCCTGCTCGTCGGTGACGAGGCGACGCTCCGTTCGCTAGCGGGCGACGTGCCGCCGAACGTCGAGATCGTCCACGCGTCCCAGGTCGTCGGGATGGACGAGCACCCGGCGAAGGCCCTCCGCGACAAGAAGGACTCCACGATCCTCGTCGCAACGGACCTCGTGAAGCAGGGCCGGGCCGACGCCCTCGTGACCGCCGGCCACACCGGTGCAGGGATGGCCGCAGCCGTGCTCCGGCTCGGTCGGTTGCCGGGCGTCGATCGGCCCGCCCTCGCGGTCCAGATGACGACCGACAGCGGCCCCGTCGTCCTGCTCGACATCGGCGCGAACCCGGACTCGAGTCCCGAGAACCTTGCCCAGTACGCTCGGATGGGCGCGATCTTCGCCGACCGCGTCCTCGGCGTCGCCGATCCGGCCGTCGCGCTCCTCTCGATCGGCGAGGAGAAGGGCAAGGGCGATGCGCGGATCCAGCGCGCCACGGAGCTGATCGACGAGACGAACCTCCGCTTCGTCGGCAACGTCGAGGGCAAGGACCTCGTCAAGCACATGGCCGACGTCGTCGTCTGCGACGCGGTCCTCGGCAACGTCGTCATCAAGTTCTTCGAGGGCCTGTCCGGCTACATCTTCGACCTGTTCCGCTCGGAGTTCCGCGGCTCGCTCCGCGGCCGGCTCGCCTATCTCCTGCTTAAGCCGGGCGTCGGGCGGATCCGCGCGGCGTTCGACTACGAGCGGGCCGGCGGGTCGCCGCTTCTCGGGGTTCGCGGGACCGTGATCATCACCCACGGCCGGGCGCGCCGGCGGATGATCGGCTACGGGGTCGCGGTCGCGGCGACGATGGCTCGCACGCGCGTGCCTGAGCTGATCGGCGAGGCTTTCGCGGCGGAGGCGGGCAGGCCGCGCGCGGCCGACGGAGACGCCGAGGCCGCGACGACGACGGTCGCAGATGCGATCGATCCGTCACCCCAGCCGGAGCCCCTGGAGTCGGCGCCGTGAGCGGCCCCGACCTGACCGTCGGACGGGGCGTCATCGCCGAGATGGTCCGGCTCGCCGCGTTCGAGGTCCCGGGCGTCAGCCGGGTCGGCCGCGGCGGCCCGCCGTGGCGGGCGTTCTTCGCAGGGCCCGGCGTCACGGCCCGCGTATCGGACGATGGTGTGCGGGTCCGGGTCTGGATCGTCGCCCGACCGGGGCACGCGCTGGTGCCCCTCACCCGGCAGGTCCGCTCCGCGGTGACGGCGACGGTCGAGCGCCTCCTCGGACTGCGCCTCGAATCGGTGACCGTCACGGTCGACGGTGTCGGAGGCTAAGAAGGGCTCGGGAGCCGAGAAGGTCTCGGGCGCCGAGAAGGTCTCGGGCGCCGACAGGATTCGAGCCTTTCGGACCGGCCGACGCCTGGCCCTCGCTGCGATCTTCGAGGCCGAGTTCGGCCAGCGGACGCCGGACGCGATTCTCGAGCGGCATCTCGCCGAGATCGAGGGCAGCCCCGCCGCCGCGACGCTGGCCCGCGCGCTCGTTGCCGCCGTCGTCGCCCATCGCGACACGATCGACGTCACGATCGAGCGAGTCGCACCCCAATATCCGGTCGTGACGCTGGCCCGGATGGACCGCGCGCTGCTCCGTACCGCCATTGGTGAGGTGCTACACTCGCCGACGCCGGCCCGGGTGGCGATCGCCGAATGGGTCGAGTTGGCACGGATCTACAGTGGAGACCCGATGCGACGCCTCATGAACGGCGTGCTCGGGAACATCGCAGCCGGATCGAACGGCCCGTAGCCGTAGGCAACCCCACTCCGAGGAGGGAGTCAGTTGGCCACCACGTACGAACGCCTCAAGAAGATCGTCGTCGAGCAGCTCGGCGTCGAAGAGGACGAGGTCAAGCCCGAGGCTTCGTTCGTCGACGACCTGAACGCGGACTCGCTCGATCTCGTGGAGCTCATCATGAGCCTCGAGGAGGAGTTCGGGACCGAGATCTCCGACGAGGACGCCGAGAAGATCCGGACGGTCGGCGACGCCGTCGACTACATCGAAGAGCGCTCGACCTAGCGCAGCCTTCGGCGGCAAACGGCGACGGGAGCGGTGCGCGCGGCAGCCGCACTCGCGGAGCGCCTCGGACTTCCGGTCCGCGACCTCGACCTCCTCGAACAGGCACTCGTCCACAGCAGCTGGCTCCACGAGCACCGCGACGCGGCCCGCGGTCACAACGAACGCCTCGAGTTCCTCGGCGACGTTGTCATCAACCTCGCGATCTCCGACGCCCTGTTCGACGCGTATCCAACCGATGACGAGGGCCTTCTCTCGACCCGCCGCGCCTCGATCGTCAGCGCGACCGGCCTGGCGCGCCTGGCCCACCGGATCGACCTCGGGCCGCTCCTCAAGCTCGGAGAAGGGGAGGCCCAGCGCGGCGGCCGGCGACGCCCGTCGCTGCTCGCGTCGGCGTTCGAGGCGGTCGCCGGAGCTGTCTACCTGGACCTCGGCTGGGAGGCCGCGCGGACCTGGCTGATCACCCTCGCCGAGCCGGAGCTGGCGAACGATTCGCCGAGCCTGCTGCTCAAGAGCCCGAAGAGTCGGCTGCAGGAATACACACAACGTAGGACGGGCGGCAGGCCCGACTATCGGATCGTCGACGCGACCGGCCCGGACCACGACAAGATCTTCCGGATCGAGGTCTGGATCGAGGATCGGCTGCTCGGCGTGGGGGAGGGGCCGTCGCGCCGGACCGGCGAGACCGCGGCCGCCGCCCAGGCCCTCGAAGCGATCCGGAGCGAGCGGGCGGCCAGCTCGAACGCCGTGGCCGAGGCGATGGCCAGCCAGGAGTCGAACGCCGACGCCGGTCAGCGAGCGGAGGCGGCGCGATGACCGCCCCGGCCCGTCTCCTGGCCCTCCGGCTCCAGGGCTTCAAGTCGTTCGCCGAGCGGACGATCGTCGAGTTCGGCGGGGGGATCAGCGCGGTCGTCGGACCCAACGGCTCCGGCAAGAGCAACCTCGCCGACGCCCTCCGCTGGTCGCTCGGGGAACAGGGTCGGGCGCTTCGGAGCCGCAAGTCCGAGGACGTGATCTTCGCCGGCTCCGACAAGCGAGCGGCGCTCGGCATGGCCGACGTGACCCTCGTCCTCGACAACGCCGATGGGCTTCTGCCGGTCGACTACAGCGTCCTCGAGCTCGGCCGCCGGCTCTATCGCTCGGGCGAGAACGACTACCTGCTCAACAAGCAGCGGGTGCGGCTGCGCGACCTCGTCGAGCTGCTCGACGCGGCCCACCTCGCCGACAACGCCTTCCTGTTCATCGGCCAGGGGATGGTCGACCAGGCGCTGGCCCTCCGGCCGGAGGAGCGACGGCCGCTGTTCGAGGAGGTCGCGGGCGTCCGGCGCCACGAGCGGCGCCGGCGCAAGGCCGAGGACCAGCTCGCCGAATCCGAAACGAACCTCGCCCGGGTCGAGGACATCCTCGCCGAGCTCCGGCCGCAGGCCCGCCGGCTCGCGGCCCAGGCCGAGCAGCAGGCGACCCGGCTGACCGCCGGCGAGGAGCTTGCCGACGCGCTCATCCTCGCGGCGCATGCTCGCTGGTACGAGGCATCCGGCCAGGGCGTCCGAGACGGGGATTCGACGCGATCGCGAGCGGGCCGAAGCCGATCGGGCGATGGCCGCGCTGCAGGCGGCGGAGGAGGCAGCCGCCGGCGTCGCCGCGGAGCTCGCGGAGCGGGCGGAGGCCGAGCGGGAACGGCGCGAGGCGCATGACGCGGCGCGGGCGCTGTTGACGAACCTCCAGCTGCGGGCCGCGCAAGCTCGCCGGCGATCTCGAGTCGATCGATCGCGACCGGGTGAGGCTGGCCGACGAGCGGGCGGCGGCCGAAGCGGACCTGGCGGTCCAGCGTCGGGCGCTGGCTCAGCCGCTGCCGCCGCGCCAGGTCGACCTCGAGGTCTCGGTTGCGGAGGCCGAACGGGCCCTGGCCGAGGCGCTCGGCGAGCTCGGGGCGCTGCGGGCGGCGAGCCAGGCCCAGGGCGAGGACGCGGCCGCGTTTCGCCGGGCCGAAGCGGCCCGCCACGCGGAAGCGGAGACGGCGCGGCGGCGACTCGCCGATGCAGAGCGACGCGCCGCGACCGAGGCCGACGCGTCCGCGTCGACCGCGGGCCGACGGAATGAGCTCGAGGCCGGCGTCGCCGCGGCCCGCGCTGCGCTCGAAGCCGCCGCCGACGCGGAGCGGCGAGCCGGCGAGGGACGCGAGGCCGCGAGGGCGGCGTCAGACGAGGCGGAGGCGGCCCGCCAGGCGGCCCAGGAGCGGGCGGCCACACTTGGCTCCGCGGTCGCGGCGCAGCGCGGCCGGCTCGATGCGCTGGCGGCCCGGCTCGTCGAGGAGGAGTCGCGAGGAATCGCGAAGGCGGCCAAGCGGCGCGGCGGTCGCCGGCTCGACGAGGAGCTCGTCGTCGAGCCGGGGCTACGGGCCGCGGTCGAGGCCGTGCTGGACGAAGCGGCGCGCGCCTACCTCGTGAACCGAGACGCGGTCGGGGAGCTGGCCTCGGAGCGGGGCATGCTCGTCGTGGCCGACCGGGCGGTTGCGACGACCGCGGCCGGCGGCTCGGGGGAGCGGCGATTCCTGGACCGCGTGTCGGACCTGGGCGGCGCGCCGCTCGCCGATGCCATCCGGCGCGATCCGACCGGCGCGGTGACGCGGCTCCTCGGCCGCGCCGTCGCAATGCCTGATCTCGAGGCCGCGCTCGCGCTCCAGTCGCTCCTTCCGGCCGGCTGGGTCGCCGTCGTTCGCGACGGCTCCGCGGTCGTCGGCGAGCTGGCGGTGCGGTTCGGGCGAGGCGACGCGCCCCTGGAGCGCCGCGCCGAAGCGGAGCGGCTCCGCGGAGAGGTCGATCGGCTGGAGGCGGAGGCGGCAGCGGCCGATGAGGCGTCCGTTGCGGCAACCTCGGCCGCCGCGGCTGCCCGGGCAGCCCTCGACGCGGCTCGCGGCGAGGAGTCACGCGCCGCCGGCCAGCGTCGTCTCGCCGAGGAAGCGGAGCGCCTGGCCGCCCGGACACTCGAGGCGCTCGTCCGCGAGGCTGGCTGGCAAGAGGCGCAGGCGCAGCGGCTGACCGCCGAGGTCGCCCGGTTGCGCGACGCGGTCGCCGCGCACGAGGCCGCGGCCACGGAACGGGGAACCGGCACGGACGCCGGCGCGGCCACGGACGACGGGGCAGCACTGGCGACGTGGGAGGCGCGGGTCGCCGAGCTCCGGACCGGACGCGACCGGCTGGCGGCGGAGCAGGCAACGTTCGATGCCGTCCCACCGCGAGGCGGAAGCGCGGCGCGCTCGTGCCGAGGCGACCGCGACGATGGACGAGGAGCGGATCGCCCGCGCGGAGCGCGAGGCGGCGACACTCGGCGAGCGGACGCGATCGCTCGTCACGGAGCGCGAGGCGCTCGGGTCCGAGCTGGCCGTCGCCACGGAGCGCGAAGCGGCGGCGGCGTCGGCCCTCGCCGAGTTGCGCGCAGCCGACGCCGCCTCGCGGGATCGCCTGGCCTCGGCCGAGCGAGACGCGGCGACGGCCCGCGAACGCCTCCGATCGGCCGACGATCGCCTCCGATCGGCCGATCGGGCCGACCTCGAGGCTCGCCTCGGGCGAGATTCGCTCCGCGAGCAGCTTCTGGTCGAGCTGGCCGGCCTCGGGGAGCTCGGCCTGCGCCGCCTGCGCGCGGAGACCGGCTCCGACGACGGGGCCGGAACATCGGCGGTGGCCGATGATGCCGACGATCGAGCCGACGCGCGACGAGTCCGACGCCGACGAAGCAGTCGCGCTCGAATCGGCCCTCTCGTCCGTCGCCGATCGCTGGGCCGCGGTCGCGCCGGCCTCGGAGGCGCCAGCCCGGGGCGCCTGGCCACGCTCCGCCGTCGCTACCACGAGCTCGGTGCGGCCAATCCCTTCGCCGTCGACGAGTACGCGGAGCTGAAGACGCGTCTCGAGACGCTCGAGGCCCAGGGGGCCGACCTCCGCGCGGCGATCGACCGAACGCGCGAGCTGATCACCGAGCTCAACACGATGATCGCCGACCAGTTCGCGTCCACGTTCCGGGCCCTCGAGTCCGCGTTCGACCGGCGGTTCCAGCAGCTGTTCGGCGGCGGCTACGCCCACCTGCTGCTGACGGATCCGGGCGACCTGTCGGGAACCGGGATCGAGATCGTCGCCCGCCCTCCCGGCAAGAAGCAGCAGGCCCTGGCGATGCTGTCGGGCGGGGAGCGAGCGCTGACCGCCGTCGCGCTGCTGTTCGCGATGCTCGAGGTCCGGCCGGTCCCGTTCTGCGTCCTCGACGAGGTCGACGCGGCCCTGGACGAGGCGAACGTCGATCGGTTCACGTCCGCGCTCCGGGAGCTCGCGGCGCGAACGCAATTCATCGTCATCACCCACAACCGGGGCACGATCGAGGCGGCCGACGCGCTCTACGGCGTCACGGTCGGCGACGATTCGGTCAGCCGGGTCATCAGCCTCCGGCTCGACGAGGCGCAGGCGATCGCCGACGGCCACCGCGATGGGTCGATGGCCGGCGTTTCCTGATGTTCTGGCGGCGCAAGAAGGACGACGAGGCGACCGATACGCCGCTGCCCGAGATCGATCTCGAGGCGCCCGAGCCGGACCCGGCCGACTTCGACCTCGAGCCGTCCGAGACGGCCTGGCCAGCACCCGAACCTTCGGCGCCCGAGGCCGCCGAACCTGAGCCGCCGGCGCCTCCACCACTTCCGCCGGGCGCGCTCTGGGCGCCGGTGCCGCCCCCGGCCGAGCCGCCGGGCGACCTCGAAGCCGGTCTCGCGAGGACGCGAGGTGGCTTCGTCTCGAGGCTCCGTGGAATCCTGGGGGGAGAGATCGATCAGGCGGCGTGGGACGACGTCGAGGAGTCGCTCATCGCCGGCGACGTCGGCGCGCTCCTCGCGATGGAAGTCGTCGAGCGGGCCCGCGGCCGCCGCGATCCCGGAGGAGCCGAGGCCGCCGTCCGCGCCGAACTCGCGGCACTGCTCGTTGCGCGCGACGCTGCGTGGTCACCCCAGGCGTCGGTCGAGGGCGGCCCCGCGATCGTGCTCGTCGTCGGCGTCAACGGGACCGGCAAGACGACGACGATCGGCAAGCTGGCTGCCCGCTACTCCGCCGAGGGCCGCCGCGTGCTCCTCGCCGCCGCCGACACGTTCCGCGCGGCCGCGATCGATCAGCTCCGGATCTGGGCGGAGCGGGCCGGCGTGCCCGTCGTCGCCCATGCGCCGCACGCGGATCCCGGGGCGGTCGTGTACGACGCGATCGACGCCGCCGTCGCGCGGGGCGCCGACCTCGTCATCGCCGATACCGCCGGCCGGCTCCACACGAAGTCGAACCTCATGGACGAGCTCACGAAGATCCGCCGGATCATCGACAAGCGGCTGCCGGGCGCCGTACCCGAGACGATCTTCGTCCTCGACGCGACGACCGGCCAGAACGGCCTCGCCCAGGCGAAGGCCTTCCACGAGGCAGTCGGGCTGACCGGCATCGTCCTCACGAAGCTGGATTCGACCGCGAAGGGCGGGATCGTGTTCGCGATCGAGCACGATCTGGGCGTGCCCGTCCGGTTCGTCGGGCGTGGGGGAGAAGGCGGGCGACCTGCTCCCGTTCGACCCCGAGGCCTTCGTGGCGGCGCTGTTCGGCTAGCGGTCAGTCGCTGAGCGGCATGTCGTCGCCGGCGATCAGCGGACCGCTCGGTCGCCGGATCCCGGCCGGCAGGTCGTGCATCCGCCGGATCCGTGAGAACCACAGGATCGCGATCGCGACCGGCCCGCCCGATGCCGCGACGACGAGCGCGGCTCGGACGCCGACGAGCTCCGCGACAACGCCGCCGACCACCGTTCCGAGCAGCATCGTGGCCATCGCCAGCGTGTGGAAGCTCGCGACGACGCGACCGAGCTCCCGGTCGTCGACGGTCGCTTGGCGGATCGAGACCGCGACGACGTCGAACGCCGTGAGCGAGCTGTCGGACAGGAGCTGCTGGGCGAGGAGGCAGGCGAGGCCGAGCAGCGCGGCGTCCGGTGCCAGCGCGATGAACGCGTTGCCGATCGTGACGAGGATCATCGTCCCGATGAAGAACCGGGCGACGCCGAGCCGCCGGACGGCCCGGCCCGCAAGCGTTGCGCCGGCGAGCGAGCTCAGGCCGCCGATGGCCGCGATCAGGCCGATGACGCCGGGCTCGAACCCGATCTCGGTCGCGAACACGAGGTAGACCGCGCCGAAGACACCCCAGAAGCCGGCGACCGCGGCGTCGGCGAGGGCGAGCGGCCGAAGGATCGGGTCGCGGAGGGTGAGCCGCAGGCCCTCGCGGATCTCCTTGATGACGCTGGGTTGCTGCTCGGGTGGCAGGGGTGGCGGCTCGGCGGCCCGGATGCCGCCCAGGAGCACCGCCGAGACGACGAACGAGACCGCGTCGACTGCGATCGCGATCGGCGCGGTCAGGATCTGGATGAGCCAGCCGCCGACGCCGAACCCGACGAACTCCGCCGCGGAGCTGCTGCCGGTCAACGTCGCGTTCGCGTCCACGAGCCGCTCTCGCCCGATGACGGTCGGCAGGAAGGCGCGGTCGGCGGTGTCGAAGAACGTCGTCAGGATCGCGGCACCGAAGGCGACAAGCACCAGCTGGACGAGCGTCAGGGCGTTGAGGGCAAAGGCGAGCGGGATCGTGGCCAGCAGGGCGGCCCGGCCCAGATCGGCCCAGATCATGATCGGCCGCCGCCGGAGCCGGTCGACCCAGGCGCCCGCGATCAGCCCGAGGGCAAGTCCGGCGACGAGCTCGGCGGACCGCAGGATCGCGACCTCGCCCGCGCCCGCGCCGAGGACGAGGATCGCGGCAAACGGCAGCGCGGTCCGCGTGACGAACGAGCCGAACATCGACGCGGTCGTCGCGGCCCACAGGCGCATGAAGTCGTGTTCGCGCCAGACGCTCGGGATCCGGGGCATCGCCGGAGCATAGCGAGTAGCCCAGCCGCGGCCGATGGTCCTGATCGCGCTCCCGAAGGGCATCGGCTACACTGCCCACGCCTCGGCGCGTCAGAACTCGCGCGCCACCCGGCGGTGAAGCGTCACTCGGCGCGGAGCGGCCGGCCTCACTTCCGGAACGGAGCCGTACCCGAACTGTGTTCGACAGCCTGAGCGACCGCCTTCGCAAGACCCTCGCCGACCTGACCGGCCGCGGCCGCGTCAGCGAGGCGGACGTCGACACGGCGCTGCGCGAGATCCGCCTCAGCCTCCTCGAGGCCGACGTCAACTTCAAGGTCGTCAAGGACTTCGTCGGCCGCGTCCGCGAGCGGGCCGTCGGCGCGGAGATCCTCCAGAGCCTGACGGCCGGCCAGCAGGTCGTGAAGATCGTCAACGACGAGCTCGTGGCGCTGCTCGGCGGCGGCGATCGGACGTTCCACCTCCAGGGCAACCCCGCGGTGATCGCGCTCGTCGGCCTCCAGGGCTCGGGCAAGACGACGTCGGCCGCCAAGCTCGCCCGCTACCTCGTGAAGCAGGGCCGCCGGCCGCTCCTCGTCGCCGCCGACCCGTATCGCCCGGCCGCGGCCGATCAGCTCGAGACACTCGGCAAGTCGATCGACATCCCGGTCCATCGCGCAGCCGTCGGCACGTCCGTCGTCGATATCGCCCGCGGCGGCATGGATGCCGCGCGCCGCCTCGTTCGCGACGTCGTCATCCTCGACACCGCCGGCCGCCTGACGATCGACGAGGAGCTCATGGCGGAGATCTCGGCGGTCACCGCCGCGGTGAAGCCGGCCGAGACGCTGCTCGTCGTCGACGCGATGACCGGCCAGGAGGCCGTCACCGTCGCCCAGGCGTTCAAGGACGCCGTGCCGCTGACCGGCCTGATCCTCACGAAGATCGACGGCGACGCCCGCGGCGGCGCAGCGCTCTCGATCAGCGCGGTGACGGGCCTCGCGGTCAAGTTCATGGGGACCGGCGAGAAGACCGACGCGCTCGAGGTCTTCCACCCCGACCGCCTGGCGGGTCGGATCCTCGGGATGGGCGACGTCATGACGCTCGTCGAGCGGGCCCAGGAGGTCGTCGACGAGAAGCAGGCCGCAAAGATGGAGGAGAAGCTGCGCAAGGCGCAGTTCACCCTCGAAGACTTCCTCGAGCAGATCCAGCAGGTCCAGAAGATGGGACCGGTGGGCAACCTCGTGTCGATGATCCCGGGAATGGGCGGCATGGCGAAGGACGCCCAGGACGCCGTCGACCGCGGCGATCTCAAGCGGGTCGAGGCGATCATCCGGTCGATGACGCCACGCGAGCGGCGCGACCCGAGCGTCATCAACGGCTCGCGCCGGCGACGGATCGCCGCCGGCTCCGGGACCGGCACGACCGACATCAATCGACTCATCAAGCAGCACTCCGAAATCCAGAAACTCATGAAACAGCTCGCCGGGGGCGGGCGCCGGGCCGCGGCAATGGCCGCACTCTCCGGTCGGCGATAGCGAGGGGAGACGCGCAATGACTGACGAGCAGAACTCTGGCCCGAAGCCGGACGAGACCGGGGCATCGGTGCCGCCACCGAATCCACCGAATCCACCGATTCAGGCGACGCCGCCGCAGCGGGACGACGACCTGACCACGCGCGTACACGCCGTCCGATCAGCCCGTCCCGACGGCGAACGTCCTGCTCGACGGCCGCGCCCGCACGACGCGGGCACGGTCGGCGACGAGGCGCCGACGACGCGCCGATCGAACGGGCATCCGCTGGGCGATCGCCCTCGGCGGCGTGGCCGTCGTCATCGCCGCGACGATCGCGATCCTCGCCCTCGCCAGCGGCCGACCCAGCCCCTCGGTCGCGGTCGGCTACATGCCGACCACGCACGATCCAGTACGCCGAATACCGCCTCGACCTGCCGGGCGACCAGCGCGCGAAGATGGCCGGCTTCCTCTCGAAGTTCCCCGGTTTCGACGACCAGACGCTCGTCCAGACCAAGCTCTACGAGGTCTTCGATCGGATCGTCATGCTCGCCTCGAACAACGAGCAGAGCTACACGGCCGACATCGAGCCGTGGTTCGGCGGGCAGATCGCGATGGGATCCGGCCCGGGCTCCCAGAACCGCGCTCGGCGCAGGTGTCCTCGGCTCGGCGTTGCCGCCGTTCGGCGCCGACGCGCTGTTCGTCGTCACCATCAAGGACCAGCCAAAGGCATCCGCCTGGCTCACGTCGACCTTCGGCGACATGTTGACCGAGGGCGAGTACGGCGGCGCGACGACCTACACCATCGGCAACAACGGCGCCGGCGGCAGCCTGATCTTCGCCGTCACCGACAAGGTGCTCATCGGCGGCGCCGACACCGCGGTCCGGGCGGCGATCGATTCGAAGGGCGAGGGCAAGCTCGCCGAAGACGCCGAGTTCAAGGCCGCGTTCGGGACCGTCTCGCGCGACTACGTCAGCTTCAGCTTCACCGAGTACCGGTCGCTGCTCCAGTCGACGATCTCGATGTTGGGCGCCGGCAGCGGCCTGGATACGACGACCATCGACGACGAGATCCTCAAGCTCATCCCGGCGTGGCAGGCGGCGAGCCTCCGGTTCGAGGATGACGCGCTCGTCGGCGATGGCGCCTTTCCCTCGATCCCGATCGGCTACGAGGCGAAGAACAAGAAGAGCACGCTCATCGGCCGCGCGCCGGCGGGGACGATCCTCTACGCCGAGTCGCACGACGTCGGCCCGGCCACGCTCGCGGCGATCAAGCGGTTCCGGGACATGCCGGAGCTCCAGGAAGGCTTCCAGCAGGTCGATGCGGCCGTCGGCGTCGTCGGCGGCTTCGATGGGCTGCTCGGCTGGTGGGGCGACGCGGCCGTCGTGCTCGCGAAGGATGCCAGCGGGTTCGATCGGCGGCGGACTCCTGATCGCCCCGACTGACGCCGCGGCAGCCAAGAGGACGTTCGACACGCTCCGCAGCTTCGTCGTCCTCGCCGGCGGCCAGGCGGGCATCAAGCTGCGCGACGTCGCCCACGGCGATGCGACGATCACGATCGTCGACTTCTCCGAGGCGGTCGGAGTCGAGCGGCGGCACCGTGCCGCCGGGAGTCAAGGCCGAGCTCGCCTACGCGGTCACCGCGGACCTCGTGGTCATCGGCTACGGCGAAGTCGTTCGTCGCCGCGGCCCTCGACGCCGGACCCGGTCCCTCGATGGCCGACGACGGCCGCTTCAGCGCCCTCGTCAAGCGCGTCGGCGAGGAGAACATCGGCCTGTCGTTCGTGGACATCGCGGCGATTCGCGAGCTCATCGAGCCGCTGGTCCGAGACACGATGCCGCAGGAGCAGTGGGCGTTCTACGAGCGGGAGATCAAGCCCTATCTCCTGCCGTTCGACGCGTTCGTCTCGTCCGCCCGGATCGACGGCGGGGTCGATCGCCTCGACCAGGCATTCACCGTCAAGTAGACCCGGCCGCTCGGCCGGCAGCAGCCCGAAGAGCCCAGAAGGAGGCAGCACCAGCAATGGCAGTCCGTATCAGGTTGACGCGCGTCGGCGCGACGAAACAGCCGAGCTATCGGGTCGTCGTCGCCGACAGCCGCAGCGCGCGGGACAGCCGCGCGATCGAGACGATCGGCCACTACAACCCGCGAACCGAGCCGATCGAGGTCAATATCGACGCCGACAAGGCGAAGTCCTGGCTCGCCAAGGGCGCCCAGCCGTCCGACACGGTCCTCCGGCTCTTCCGGAACGCGGGCATCGTGCCCGCCGAGAAGTAGGAGTCACGATGGCAGCAGCAGAACTCGTCGAATTCGTCGCGAAGTCGCTCGTCGACGACCCGGAGGCGGTGAAGGTCGAGGTCGTCCGCGACCAGGGCGGGACCGTCATCGAGCTCCACGTCGCCGAGGACGACATGGGCAAGGTCATCGGCCGGAACGGCAGCGTCGCGAAGGCGCTTCGGACGCTCCTCAAGGTGACGGCCGCCCGCGACGGCGAGCCGGTCTCGCTGGAGATCCTTGTAGGATCGTCTGCGCCGATGGCTCGAGCGGCTCGTCGTGGCGCTCGTGCGCGGGGCGCCACGGGCTTCGCGGCGCCGTCCGCGTCGAGATCCTGACCGATCACCCGGAGCTGCGATACGCCCCGGGCCGGGTCCTCTTCCGCGAGGGCGACGAGCGGCCGCTGACGATCGACTGGTCGTCGGCGATCGCCGACGGGCCCGGCTGGCGCGTCCACTTCCGGGAGGTCCCGAACCGCTCGTCCGCCGAGGCGCTGAAGGGCGCCTACCTCGAGTCCGACGTCGGGCGCCGAGGCGCCGCTCGCCCGCGGCGAATACTTCTGGCACGAGGTGATCGGGGCGACGGTCAGCGGCGTCGACGGCACGGTCCTCGGGACGGTCAAGGACGTCTACCGATCCGGCGGCGCCGAGATCTACACGGTCGCCGGCGGGCCGTACGGCGAGTTCGACGTCCCCGGCGTTCGGCCGTTCGTCCGCGTCTTCGCTCCGCGCCGCGGCGAGATCGTCGATCGATGCCGAGGCGCTCGACCTGACGCCGCCGAAGCGTCGCGGCGACGAGCCGCGACCGAAGGCGCCGCGCCGCCGCACCCGCAGCCCGAAGCCGGCCGCCGCGGCCGGCGGACCCGGCCGCCGAAGCGCCCGCCGACGCCGCCCGACCGACGTCGGACGACCGTGACCCGCGTGACCCTCGAGATCGACGTCGTGACGCTCTTCCCGGCGATGATCGAGGGGCCGCTCGCCGCGAGCATCCCCGGCCGAATCCAGGAGCGCGGCCTCGTCCAGATCCGGACGCACGACCTCCGCGAGTGGGGGATCGGGCGGCATCGGAGCGTCGACGACGCGCCGTACGGCGGGGGAGCGGGGATGGTCATGCGCCCCGAGCCGATCGCCGCCGCGCTCGACGCGCTCCGGCGCCCGGAGTCGCTCGGCGATCCTCCTGGATCCCGGTCGGCGCGACCGTTCAGCCAGGAGCGGGCCCACGACCTCGCCGACGCAGTCCCACCTCGATCCTCGTCTGCCCGCGCTACGAGGGCGTCGACGAGCGGATCCGGGCCCTCGTCGATCTCGAGCTCTCGATCGGCGACTACGTCCTGACCGGCGGCGAGCTGCCGGCCCTCGTCGTCATCGACGCGGTGATCCGGCTGCTCCCGGGAGCGATCGACGACGCATCGACCGACGAGGAATCGTTCGCCGACGGACTGCTCGAGTACCCGCAGTACACCCGGCCGCCGTCGTTCGGCGGCAAGGACGTGCCGCCGATCCTCGTCAGCGGCGATCACGGCGCCGTGCGCCGCTGGCGGCTGCGGGAGTCGCTGCGGCGGACGCTCGCCCGGCGCCCGGACCTGCTCGCGGCCCGGCAACCGAGCCGGGAGGAAACCGACCTCCTGCGGGAGCTGCGAGTCCGACGCCGACGGCGCCTGAGCCGCGAGCACTGACGTGCCGGGAGGCATGCTATCCTCCGTCGTCGGCCGCCCGAGCGGCCGCATTCCGATCGACCCATCGCAGCGTCGCCACGCCGCGCTGCCGACGAAAGAACAGGACCGACCGTGAACGTGCTCGACGAGATCGTCTCAGACCAGCTCCGGACCGACCTGCCGGAGATCGCCTCGGGCGACACCGTCAAGGTCTCGGCCAAGGTCGTCGAGGGCAACCGCGAGCGGATCCAGGTCTTCGAGGGAACGGTCATGCGCCTGCGCGGCGGCGGCATCACCCGCTCGATCACGGTCCGCCGGATCGCCAGCGGCGTCGGCGTCGAGCGGACATTCAAGATCCACAGCCCGCGGATCGAGAAGATCGAGGTCGTCCGCCACGGCCAGGTCCGCCGGGCGCAGCTGTACTTCCTGCGCAAGCGCGTCGGCAAGGCCGCGACCCTCCGCGAGCGCCGCCCGAACGACTAGACCGCGCTCCTGTCCGCGGCCCGTCGACCCCGGCAATCGCCGGGGTCGCTCGATTCCCGGCCGGTTCGGCTACCCTAGACGCCGATGACGGTCATCGTCCCCACGCTCCGTTTCGAGCGCCGCCTCTGGCGTGACGGCCTCGAACGCGTCGTCGGCGTCGACGAGGTCGGCGTCGCCCCGACCTGTGGCGCGGTCGTCGCCGCCGCGGTCGTCATGCGGCCCGGCTGCCATCGGATCCCCGGCGTCCGCGACTCGAAGACCCTCTCGATGGCCCAGCGCGAGCGGCTCGAGCCGCTGATTCGCCGGCGGGCCGTGGCGATCGGCGTCGGCGCCGCGTCCGTCGCCGAGATCGACCGGCTCAACATCTACCACGCCACCCATCTCGCGATGCGCCGGGCGATCGCCCGGATCGGCGGCCACGAGCACGTCCTCGTCGACGGCAACCGGATCGCCAACTTCGAGCACCAGGTCGGGCCGTACACGTCGATCGTCGACGGCGACGCGCTGTGCTACTCGATCGCCTGCGCCTCGGTCGTGGCGAAGGTCGTCCGCGACCGGATGATGACCCGCCTCGCCGCCCGCTATCCCGGGCTACGGCTGGGAGCACAACCAGGGCTACGCGACCCGCGACCATCGCGACGCGATCCGGCGGCAGGGCCTCACGCCGTTCCACCGCCGCAGCTTCCTCGCCCTGCAGCGGACGCTGGCCGGCGATCAGCTCGACCTCGACCTGCTCGGCGATCCGGCGGCGTCGCCGGCGACCCACGAGCTGCTCGAGCGGGAGCTCCTGCCGGTCATGGCCGACGACGCGGCGCTCGACCTCGCCGATCTCGACGCGCTGGAGCTGGCGGCCACGTAAGCGCCGGGTGAGCGCCGGGTGAGCGCCGGGTGATAGCCGCGGATGAGCGCCGGCTGGCACGATCCACCGTGGACGGCCGACCCTCCGCTCGGACGCGAACGACGGCGCAGCTGGCGGGTGATACCGCCGAGGCTCTCGTCGCTGCGCGGCTGAGCGAAGCGGGCTGGACCGTCCTCGCCCGGAACGTCCATGTCGGTCGCCACGAGCTCGACCTCGTGGCGGTCGACCCGGGTCCGCCGCCGATGCTCGTGATCGTCGAGGTCCGCTGGCGGCGCCGGCGCGATTCGGCCTCGCCGGAGGAGACGGTCGACCACCGCAAGCGCGGCCACCTGTCGCGCGGCGCTCGGCCGGCTGCTCGAGGACGGCCGCTGCCGGTGGGTCGACGGTTCCGGCCGCTGCCGGTCCGGTTCGACCTCGTCGTGGTCGAGCCCGATCCAGTCGGGTGGCGAGCCGCGCATCCGGCACCACCGCTCGGCCTTCGAGGCCGGCGCACTCGCGACAGCTTCGCCACCATCGAAACGCGCTCGCTGGATGATCGACCGGTTCGCCGATTCGACCGGGCCCGTGATAGACTCCGCCGGGCCCGGAGCCGCACGGCGACCCGCGCCATCGAAACCCACCCGCGCCACCGCCGGGCGACGGAGATCACACGCGGACCGTTCCGACCGGGACGGTGCCGGCAGCGCGGCGGCAACGCCACGAGGCCGGCCCCCGGCGACGAGGTCCGCGGCGGAACGAAACCGACAGGAGGTCGCTCACCGTGCCGTCCGTTTCAATGCGGCAGCTGCTCGAGGCCGGAGTCCACTTCGGCCACCAGACGCGCCGCTGGAATCCCAAGATGCGCCCGTTCATCTTCGCGGAGCGCAACGGGATCCACATCATCGATCTCGCCCAGACCGTCAAGCACCTCGAGTCCTCGCTCGAGTTCGTCCGCGACACCGTCGCCCGCGGCGAGTACGTGCTGTTCGTCGGCACGAAGAAGCAGGCCCAGGAGCCGATCGCCCAGGAGGCGACCCGGGCCGGCCAGCCGTACGTCAACAAGCGCTGGCTCGGCGGGATGCTGACGAACTTCACGACGATCAAGAAGCGGATCGGCCTGCTCGAGCAGCTCGAGGCGCGCCAGCAGGCCGGCGACTTCGAGCGGATGTCGAAGAAGGAAGCCGCCAAGCTCCAGGAGGAGCTCGCGCAAGCTCCAGCTGACGGTCGGCGGCATGCGCAAGATGAAGCGCGTCCCGGGCGCCGTCTTCATCATCGACCCGCACCGCGAGCGGATCGCCGTCACCGAGGCGAACAAGCTCGAGGTCCCGGTCGTCGCGACCGGCGACACGAACGTCGACCCCGACGAGATCGATCACATCATCCCGGCCAACGACGACGCGATCCGGGCGATCCGCCTGCTCTGCACGCTGATCGCCGACGCCTGCCATCGAGGGCCAGCAGGAGCGCGCGGCCCGCGCCTCGGCCGAGCCCGAGCCCGAGGTCGCCGCGGCGGCCGAGCCCGAGTTCGACGAGTCCGCCGCCGACGAGCTCGTCGCCGCCCTCGCCGGCGGCGCGGCGCTGACGTTCGAGCCCGACGCCGACGACGACGACGACGGCCTGCTGCCCGGCGGCCGGCCCGCTCGCCGAGCCCGTCGCCCCGGCGAGCGAGGCGACCCCCGACGAGATCGCCGCCGAGCTCGCCCGCGAGGCCGCCGAGAAGGAAGAGCCGGCCACCGCCGGTCTGACCGGCCGGCCGGCCCACGCGCACCAAGCCCAGCATCGCGGGCCGCCCAGGCCCGCGCGACACAGGAGAACCGAACGCAACATGGCGGACGATCACTGCCGACGCGGTCAAGGAGCTGCGCGAGCGAACCGGCGCCGGCTTCATGGACTGCAAGAACGCGCTCGTCGAGGCCGACGGCGACGTCGACAAGGCGATCGCGCTGCTCCGCGAGCGGGGCCTCGCCGCGGCCGCGAAGAAGGCCGGCCGCGAGGCCCGCGAGGGCGCTCATCTCGAGCTACATCCACACCGGCGGCCGGGTCGGCGTCCTGATCGAGGTCAACTGCGAGACCGACTTCGTCGCCCGGACCGACGAGTTCCAGAAGCTCGTCCGCGACCTCGCGGTCCAGGTCGCCGGCATGGCGCCGCTGCTACGTCGACGTCGACCGGATCCCCGAGGCCGACCTCGAGGCGAAGAAGGCCGAGCTGCGCGCGAGTCCGAGACCGTCCAGAGCAAGCCCGAGGACATCCGCGCCGAAGATCGTCGAGGGCCAGCTCAAGAAGTGGTACGCCGAGGTCTGCCTCTACGACCAGCCGTTCCGCGACGAGGATCGGACCGTCCGCGAGCTCATCACCGAGGCGATCGCGACGATCGGCGAGAACATCCGCGTCCGCCGCTTCACCCGCTACGCGCTCGGGGAGGAGCTGTGAGCGACGCCGACGACCGCGACCGACCGAGCCGGCGCGACGGGCGTCCGCTACCAGCGGATCCTGCTCAAGCTGTCCGGCGAGGCGCTCCTCGGCGACCGGACCTACGGCGTCGACCCGGCGTTCTGCGCGTTCATCGCCCGCCAGGTCGGCGAGGTCCACCGGCTCGGCGTCCAGGTCGGGATCGTCGTCGGCGGCGGCAACATCTTCCGCGGCCTCGCGGCGGCGGCCAAGCGGGATGGACCGGGCGACCGGCGACTACATCGGGATGCTCGCCACGGTCATGAACGGCCTGGCCCTCCAGGATGCCCTCGAGCACGTCGGGATCCCGACCCGGGTCATGAGCGCGATCGCGATGAACGAGGTCGCCGAGCCGTACATCCGGCGCCGCGCCGTCCGCCACCTCGAGAAGGGCCGCGTCGCGATCTTCGTCGCCGGCACCGGCAACCCGTACTTCACGACCGACACCGCCGCGGCCCTGCGCGCCGTCGAGATCGACGCCCAGGTCCTGCTCAAGGCGACGAAGGTCGACGGCGTCTACGAGGCCGATCCGCTGACCAACCCGACGCGCCAAGCGCTACGCTCAGCTCCAGTACGCGCGACCTGCTTCGCGACCAGCTCAAGGTCCTCGATGCGGCGGCGGTCTCGCTCTGCATGGAGAACGACCTGCCGATCGTCGTCTTCGACCTCAACAAGCCCGACAACATCACGAGGGTCGCCGTCGGCGAGCCGGTCGGCACCCTCATCTCCGGCGCCGCGAGCGCCGTCGGAGGAGCCCGCGCATGAGCAGCGAGATCCCTGTCAGCGGCCGAGCAGCAAGATGGGCCGCGCCGTCGAGGCGATGGAGCGCGACTTCCAGGGCGTCCGAACCGGCCGTGCGTCGACGTCGCTCGTCGAGCGGCTCCAGGTCGACTACTACGGGACCCAGACGCCGCTCAACCAGCTGGCCGGGATCAGCGTCCCGGAGGCGCACCAGATCGTCATCCAGCCGTGGGACCGAGGCGTCCTCGGCGCGATCGAGAAGGCGATCCAGAAGAGCGACATCGGGCTCGTCCCGAACGTCGACGGGACCGTCGTCCGCCTGAACATCCCGCCGCTCACCGAGGAGCGTCGCAAGGACCTCGTCCGGGTCGTCCACAAGCGGATGGAGGAGGCCCGCGTCGAGATCCGGAACATCCGGCGCGACGTCGGCCGACGAGCTCAAGAAGGAGGAGCGCGACGGCGACGTCGGCGCCGACGAGGCCCGATCGCCAGCTCGAGGCGCTCCAGAAGACGACCGACCGGTTCGTCGCCGAGGTCGATCGCGCTCGGCGGCGTCAAGGAACAGGAGGTCCTCGAGGTCTAGTGGCTCGCTCACCGCTCGCCCGGCCGACGGACGCCCCGCCGCGGGCGCACGTCGTCGATCGAGGCCGAGCCGACGCGCTCCGGCGGCCGCGGAGGCGAGCGACGCCCTGATCGACCCGGCGGACCTGCCGCGCCACGTCGCGATCATCATGGACGGCAACCGGCGCTGGGCCCGGCTCCACGACCGCGCCGAGCTCGAGGGCCACGCCGCCGGCGTCGAGGCGATCCGGACGCTCCTCCGCCACGCGGTCCGGCGCGGCGTGCCGGTCATGACGCTGTACGCGTTCAGCCGCGAGAACTGGGCCCGATCCGACGACGAGGTCACCGGCCTGTTCGGGCTGCTCGAGCAGGCGATCCGCAGCGAGACCGCGGAGCTCCGGGCGCAGGGCGTCCGGATCCGGCTCCTCGGCCGGCTCGACGAGCTGCCGGACGACACGCGGCGCTCGATCGACGAGGCGCTCGCCGAGACCGCCGGACGGCGACCGGCTCCTGCTCAACGTCGCGTTCAACTACGCCGGCCGGACGGAGCTCGTCGACGCGTTCCGGCGCCTCGCCGACGAGCGGCGTCGCGCCCGACGCAGATCGACGAGGACGCGATCTCCGAGGCGCTCTACACCGCCGGCCTGCCCGATCCGGACCTCGTGATCCGGACCGGCGGCGAGCAGCGGCTGTCGAACTTCCTCATCTGGCAGTCGGCCTACGCCGAGTTCTACTCGACCGAGGTGCTCTGGCCGGACTTCGGGGCGGACGCCTTCGACGCCGCGCTCCTCGAATTCGCCAGGCGGACGCGCCGATTCGGGCGCTGACGGCCGCGCCGCTCCGCATCGGGCGCCTAGATGCTCCGCCAGCGCGCGATCAGCGCCGCGGTCCTCGTCCCGCCGCTCGTCGTCGTCCTTGTGCTCGGCGGCCCTGGATCGTCGCCGCTCGTCGTCGTCGCGACGGCGCTCGCGGCGCGTCGAGGTCTTCCGGCTCCTGCGCGCGGCCGGCTATCCGTCCGTTCCGGCGCTCGGGGTCGTGCTCGCCGTCGGCGCTCGTCCTCGACGCCGCCGCGCCGCCGGAGCTCGAGGCGAGCGGCCTGCATCCTCGTCGCGGTCGGGGTCGATCCTCGCCGCGGTCGGGGCGTTCGCGAAGCGGGATCCGCGCGAGGGGCTGCCGACGTGGTTCGCGACGGTGTTCGGCGCGCTGTACGCCTCGCTCCTCGCGTTCGTCGTCCGGCTCGGCGACGCGGCGCCGGAGCCGCCGGCCGGGGCGCCGCTCGCCGCGCTCGGCGGCGAGCGCGGCTGGATCCTGCTGCTCGTCCTCGGCGTCTGGGCCTACGACACCGGCGCCTACTTCGTCGGCCGGCGCTTCGGGCGACGGCAGTTCCTGACCCACATCTCGCCGTCGAAGACGTATGCCGGGCTGGTCGGCGGCGTCGTCGCCTGCACGGTCGTCGTGACCGCGATCGCTGGTCGGGCTCGGCGAGCCGCCGATCGATCGGGCTCGCTGCTCGGGCCGCTGCTCGCGGCCGCGGCGCAGGCCGGCGACCTCGCCGAGTCGATGCTCAAGCGGGCGGCCGGGGCGAAGGACTCCGGGACGCTCATCCCGGGCCACGGCGGGATCCTCGACCGGGTCGACTCGTTCCTCTTCGCCGCCCCGGTCGTGACGCTGTATCGTCCTCGCCGCGGTCCGCTGACGATGGCCGCACGCGGCGACGGCGCGGTTCGCGGCGTCGCGCTCATCGGCTCGACGGGCTCGATCGGCCGCCAGACGGTCGACGTCCTGGCGGCGATGCCGGACGCGTTCCGGGTCGTCGCGCTGGCCGCCGGTCGCAACACGACGCTCCTCGCCGAGCAGGCGCGCCGCCTGAAGCCCGCGGTCGTCGTGGCGGCCGACGACGCGCCGCCGCCGGCCTCGACCTGCCGCCGGGAACGGCGCTCGACCGCGGCGACGATGCGCTCGGCGGCGCTGGCGACCCGCGACGACGTCGACCTCGTCGTCGTCGGGACGGGCGGCATCGTCAGCCTCCGGCCCGTCGATCGCCGCGCTGGCGCGCCGGCAAGGTCGTCGCCACGGCCAACAAGGAGACGCTCGTCGCCGGCGGCCACCTCGTGATGCCGCTCGCCCGCGACCGCGCGGCCGCGGCGTGGCCGCGCGAGCGCCGATGGACCCGTACGCGAGCCCGCTCGCCTGGCTCCGCCCGATCGACTCCGAGCACTCCGCGATCTGGCAGTGCCTCGTCGGCGAGGCGATGGCCGGCGTCGACGTCGCTCGTCCTGACGGCGTCCGGCGGCCCGTTCCTCGACGAGCCCGGCGGACCTCTCCGGCGTCACGCCCGGAGCAGGCCCTCCGCCACCCGACCTGGTCGATGGGCGCGAAGATCACGATCGACTCGGCGACGCTCGCGAACAAGGGCCTGGAGGTGATCGAGGCGCACTGGCTGTACGATGTCGACTACGACGCGATCGAGGTGGTGATCCACCCGCAGAGCGTCGTCCACTCGGCCGTCCGGTTCGTCGACGGCTCCCTCAAGGCCCAGCTGGGCACCCCGGATATGCGACTTCCCATCCAGTACGCGCTGACCTATCCCGACCGCCGCCCATCGCCGTCCACCGCCGTCGATCTCGTCGCGGCCGGCCGGCTCGACTTCCGGGCGCCGGACGAGGCCGCTTCCCGGCGCTCCGGATCGCCCGCGAGGCCGGCCGGATCGGCCAGCGCGCGACGACCGCCCTGATCGCCGCCGACGAGGTCGCGGTCGAGCGGTTCCTCGCCGGAGCGCTCGAGTTCACCGGGCATCCCGCGCCTCCTCGAGGCGGCGGTCGAGCGCTTCGGCGATCGGCGCCGACCAGGCGCCGGATCTCGAGGCGCTCATCGCCCTCGACGCCGAGGTCCGCGCCGCCTACGCGACCGGCCCGATCGGGAGCGCGTCGTGAGCGAGATCGTCCAGGGCGCGGTCACGATCTTCCTGTTCTTCTTCATCCTCGGCGTCGCTCGTGCTCGTCCACGAGCTCGGCCACTTCGTCACCGCCCGCCTGGCCGGCGTCCGCGTCCTCGAGTTCGGGATCGGCTTCCCGCCGCGGGCGAAGGTCCTGCGGGCGAAGGGCGAGACGCTCTACACGCTGAACTGGCTGCCGATCGGTGGCTTCGTCAAGCTCGAGGGCGAGGACGGCGACGAGGCCGACGACCCGCGGTCCTTCGTCCGGGCCCGGCTGCCGGTGAAGCTGATCATCCTGGTCGCCGGCGTCGCGATGAACCTCGTCACCGCGTTCCTGATCTTCACGGTGATCGCCTGGCTGGCGACGCCGTTCGTCGGGCTCCGGTTCGACGAGATCCAGCCGGCGTCGCCGGCGGCGGCGGCCGGCCTCAAGCCGGGCGACGCGATCGTCGCGATCGACGGCCAGCAGTTCGAGTTCTTCGGCGAGACCAGGTCCTCGACGAGCTCCGGGCGAGCGCCGGCGAGACGGTCGACCTGACGGTCGAGGATCGCCGACGGGACGCGTCGCGACGTCTCGGTCACGCTCCGGACCGCGGCCGAGATCGACGCCTCCGAGGACGCGACGGCGTCGCTCAGAAGGGTCCGCTCGGGATCACGGCCGTTCGAGCGCATTTCTTCGGGCCGTACACGGGCCACGACCTGCCGACGCGGCCGTCGATCGGGGCCAGCGAGACGATCGCGCTGGTTCGGGCTGATCCTCGGCGGCCTCGGCGACCTCGTCGGCGACTTCGTCAGCAACCCGACGGCGCCGCCGGCCGTCCCGGGACCGGTCGGGATCGCGACCGCGATCGGCGACGTGTTCTTCGGCGCGGCGCCGATCATGACGCTCTACGTCGCCGGCATCCTGTCGGCCAACCTCGCCCTCGTGAACGCCCTGCCGTTCCCGCCGCTCGACGGCGGGCGGATGCTGATGATCGTCCTGAAGTCGCTCTTCGGGACGCGGATCAGCCTCCGGGCGGAGCGGCTGACGTACGTCGTCGGGTTCGTCTTCCTGTTCGCGTTCCTCATCTGGGTGACCGGCTTCGACCTGATCCGGATCCTGGGCGGCGGCACGCCCGAATGACCTCGCCCGACGCTCTGCGGCCTCGACGCCGGCCGACGGTCAGCGTCGACGTCGGCGGCGTCCTCGTCGGCAGCGCCCACCCGATCGTCGTCCAGTCGATGACGAACACCGACACCGCCGATGCGGACGCCACCGCGATCCAGGTCGCCCGGCTCGCCCACGCCGGCTCGCAGCTCGTCCGGATCACGGTCAACACCGAGGCGGCCGCGGCGGCCGTCCCCGAGATCGCCCGCAAGCTCGCACGATCTCGGCGTCGACGTCCCGATCATCGGCGACTTCCACTACAACGGCCACAAGCTGCTCGTGGAGTACCCGGAGACGGCGCCGGATCCTCGCCAAGTACCGGATCAACCCGGGCAACGTCGGCGCGAAGCGCCACGACGAGCACTTCGCGACGATCGTCCAGGTCGCGATCGACAACGACAAGCCGGTCCGGATCGGGGTCAACTGGGGCTCGCTCGACCAGCAGCTCCTGACCGAGCTGATGGACGCTGAACGCGCGCTCCGCCGAGCCGCGCGACGCCCGCGACGTGATGATCGAGGCGATGATCGAGTCGGCGATGCGCTCCGCCGAGCTCGCCGAGGCGACCGGGCTCGGCCACGACCGGATCATCATCAGCGCCAAGGTCTCCCAGGTCCGCGACCTCGTCGACGTCTACCGGCTCCTCGCGAAGCGCTCCGACTATCCGCTCCACCTCGGCCTGACCGAGGCGGGCCTGGGCTCGAAGGGGATCATCAGCTCGACGGCCGGCCTCGCGATCCTGCTCGACGAGGGGATCGGCGACACGATCCGCGTCTCGCTGACGCCGGCGCCCGGCGGCGACCGGACCGAGGAGGTCGAGATCGCCCAGCAGGTCCTCCAGTCGATGGGCCTCCGCTCGTTCCTGCCGCAGGTCTCGGCCTGCCCGGGCTGCGGCCGGACGACCTCGACGTTCTTCCAGGAGATGGCCCAGCAGATCCAGACCTACCTGAAGGACCGGATGCCCGAGTGGAAGGAGATCCACCCGGGCGTCGAGGAGATGCGGGTCGCGGTCATGGGCTGCGTCGTGAACGGCCCGGGCGAGTCGAAGCACGCCGACATCGGCATCTCGCTGCCGGGCACGTTCGAGGAGCCGGTCGCGCCGGTGTTCATCGACGGCAAGCTCGACCGGACGCTCCGCGGCGAGGGCCTCGTCGACGAGTTCGTCGGGATCCTCGAGGAGTACGTGGCCCGGCGCTACCCGGCGCAGCTCGACGTCCGGACGGCGCCGCGCTGGACCCGGTCAGCCCGCGCCGATCGGCCCTAGCAGGCCAACGGCGACCGAGCGCCCATGGGCTCCTCGGCCGCTTGGTCCGCCAGCCGGACCAACGGGCGGACGAGCGGCCTGAGTCGGGGCCGTTCGGGGCCGTCCAGCCGCCGACTTGGTCCGCCAGCCGGACCGCGGGCACGGCCGCGGGTCACGCACGATCCCCGTTTGAGCGTCCACGCTCCCGCGTGTATACTTCGGCGGAACTGAACGGCCGCTCCGTGACGTGGGTGACCCCCACGTTTCTTTATTGTCGGCCCAATACGAAACCATCGAGTCGGAGGAGCATCGTGAGTCGAGACTTCGTCGGTGCCCTCCTTCAGCTGAACGCGGAGAAGCAGGTCTCCCGCGAGCAGCTGATCAACGCGGTCGAGGACGGCATCCAGTCGGCCTACCGACGGGTTGCCGGCGACGAGGACATCCACGTCCGGATCGACCCCGAGACGGGCAAGATCCGGGTGTTCCGCGCCCGCACCGCGGTCGCCGAGGTCGAGGACCCGCTCGTCGAGTTCAGCCTCGAGGACGCCCGCACCCACAAGCCCGACGCCGAGATCGGCGATCTCGTCGAGATGGAAGAGCTCGACGGCGACGTCTTCGGCCGGATCGGCGCCCAGACCGCCAAGCAGATCGTGCTCCAGCGGATCCGCGAGGTCGAGCGCGACCAGGTCTTCGACAAGTTCGCCAGCCGCGAAGGCGAGATGATCACGGGCGCCGTCAACCGGGTCGAGCCGCGGGCGATCATCCTCGACGTCGGCAACAACGTCGAGGCGATCCTCGCCACGTCCGAGCAGTCGGCCGTCGAGCACTACCGGATCGGCCAGAACGTCAAGGCCTACGTCCTCGAGGTCCGCCGCTCGACGCGCGGGCCGCAGATCCTCGTCAGCCGCACGCACAAGGGGTTCCTGCAAGCGCCTGTTCGAGCTCGAGGTCCCCGAGATCCACAGCGGCACCGTCGAGATCCGGGCGATCGCCCGCGAGGCCGGCAGCCGCTCCAAGGTCGCCGTCGCGTCGCGCCAGGAGGGGCTCGACCCGGTCGGCGCCACCGTCGGCCAGCGCGGCGCGCGCGTCCAGGCCGTCGTCGCCGAGCTCGGCGGCGAGAAGATCGACGTCATCCCGTGGAACGACGACGCCGGGCGTCTTCGTCGCCAACGCCCTCAGCCCGGCCCAGGTGATCTCCGTCGACATCGACGAGGAGCACCGGATCGCGAGCGTCACGGTTCCCGAGCGGATGCTCTCGCTGGCGATCGGCCGCGAGGGCCAGAACGCCCGGCTCGCCGCGCGGCTGACCGGCTGGCGGATCGACATCCGCAGCGATGTCTCGGTCGCCGAGGCCAAGGCCGCGGCCGCCGAGGCGGCCAGGGCGCCGGCAACTGCGCCGAACGACGGAGCGGCGCCACCGATGGGGCAGCGGTTGCCGGGACCGCCCCGGTGGCCGTCGGACCGGGCACGGCTCGGCCGATGCGGACTCACTCGACGGGGCGGCACCCGCCGCCAAGCCGGCCGCGAAGCCGCGCGCGAAGAAGGCGGCGACCGCGGCGGCGCCAGTGTCCGCCGATGCGGCCGCGTCGCAACCAGAGCGGGACACGCTGGCGAAGAAGCCGCGCGCCAAGAAGGCCGCCGAGCCCGGCCCGGTCGATGCGGACGCCGCTGCGCCCGTGGCCGCGACGGCCGCGACCGCGACCAAGGTCGCGAAGAAGGCCGCGACCGGCAAGGCCGCCGCGACCGCCAAGGCGACTGCGACCAAGGCAGCGACGAAGACGCAGCCAAGAAGCCCGCGACAACGAAGAAGGCCGCGAAGGCCGCCGACGAGGAGGCCTCGTCGTAGGCGCGCGACAGGCAATCGAGGCGCCGCGACGGGTCCCGACCCGATCGTGCGTCGCCTGCCGCACGAAGCGAGCCAAGCGCGAGCTGGTGCGCGTGGTACGCGCTCCGGACGGACGCGTGACGATTGATGAAACAGGCCGCCTTGCCGGCAGGGGTGCGTACCTCTGTCGGAGGGAAGGCTGCTGGACTACCGCTCTCGAGCGGGGAGCCCTCGGGCGAGCCCTCGAGACGCCGCTTCCGGTGGAGCTGCGCGAGATCGCTGCTCGCCCTGGCGGCGACGATGACGATGACTGACGGAGGAGGAACAGATGGCAAGGAGTAGAAGCGGAACCCGCGGGCGGCGCGGGCCGAGGAAGCCGCCGCGTCGCGACGGCAGTGGCGTCCCGGCACAGGTCCAGGTCGCAGATCCGCGCGAGCGCGGCGCGATCGAGCTGCCGCCGACGATCACGGTCAAGGAGCTCGCCGAGCTGCTGACGGTCAACCCGGCGGACGTCATCCGCGAGCTGATCAAGAGCGGAATCTTCGCGACGATCAACCAGCTCATCGACCGCGACACCGCGTCGCTCGTCGCCGGCGAGCTCGGCTACGAGGTCGCGGAGGCGACCGCGCCGGTCAACGGTGCGACGCGCCGAGGGCGACGAGGAGGGCGCGCCCGCCGCGGCGACGAAGGAAGTGCTGTTCGAGGAGGACGATCCGTCGCTCCTCCAGCCGCGCGCCCCGATCGTCACCGTCATGGGCCACGTCGACCACGGCAAGACCAGCCTCCTCGACGCGATCCGCACGACCGAGGTCGCGTCCGGCGAGCGTGGCGGCATCACCCAGCACATCGGCGCGAGCGAGGTCACCCACGACGGCAAGCGCGTCGTGTTCCTCGACACGCCGGGCCACGAGGCGTTCACGGCGATGCGCGCCCGCGGCGCCCGCGTGACCGACATCGCCGTCGTGGTCGTCGCGGCGGACGACGGCGTCATGCCCCAGACGCTCGAGGCGATCAGCCACGCCAAGGCGGCGAAGGTGCCGATCATCATCGCCCTCAACAAGATCGACAAGCCCGATTCGAACGTCGACCGGGTGAAGACCGAGCTGTCCGAGGCAGGGGTCATCGTCGAGGAGTACGGCGGCGACACGCCGCTCGTGCCCGTGTCGGCGCGGACCCGCGTCGGGCTCGACGAGCTGATCGAGATGATCCTGCTCGTCTCCGACCTCCAGGAGCTCAAGGCCAACCCGAAGCGCTCCGCGGTCGGCACGATCGTCGAGGCCCAGCTCGACAAGAACCGCGGCGCCGTCGCGACCGCGATCATCCAGACCGGCACGCTCCGCGTCGGCGACGTGATCGTCGTCGGCGAGACGTTCGGCAAGGTCCGGGCGCTCGAGAACGACGAGGGCAAGCGAGTCACGAAGGCCGGGCCGTCGAGCGCGGTCGTCGTCCTCGGCCTGTCGGCGGTCCCGGAGGCAGGCGACATCCTGCGCGCCGTCGCCGACGAGAAGGAAGCCCGAGCCCTGGTCGAGACCCGCAAGGCCGACAACGCTGCGAAGAGCGGCGAAGGCAGCGGTCGGGCCACGCTCGAGGACCTCTACCGGCAGATCCAGGCCGGTCAGGCCAAGGAGCTCCGGATCATCCTCAAGGCCGACGTGTCGGGCTCGCTCGGCGCGATCACCCACGCGCTCGACCAGCTCAACCAGGAGGAGATCCGGATCAACGTCCTGCACGAGGGCGCCGGCGACATCACCGACAACGACATCATGCTCGCCTCCGCCTCGGACGCGATCATCGTCGGCTTCAACACGAAGATCACCGAGACCGCCCGTCGGGCGGCCGATGCCGAGGGGGTCGACGTCCGGCTCTACGACATCATCTACAAGCTGACCGATGACATCTCGGCCGCCCTCCAGGGTCTCCTCGAGCCCGAAATCGTCGAGGTCGTCGAGGGTCGGGCGGAGGTCCGCCAGATCTTCCGCGTCGGCAAGAGCACGGTCATCGCGGGTGCATTCGTCACCGACGGCCGCATCGTCCGGGCGAACGCCCGTGTCTGGCGCAACGGCAAGGTCATCGCGACCGACCGGATCGAGTCGCTGCGCCGGTTCCGCGACGACGTCCGCGAGGTCCAGCAGAACTACGAGTGCGGCATCGGGCTGGCTAACTACCACGAGCTCGAAGAGGGGGACATCATCGAGTGCTTCTCCTCCCAGACGGTGAGTCGCGTCCTAAGTCCGGCCTGATCGGCGGCATCAGGCATGACCGCACGAACTGACCGGATCGACGAGCTCCTTCGCCAGGAGATCGGCGTGATCATCTCGCGTGAGATCGCCGATCCGCGGGTGGGCTTCGCGACCGTGACGAGCGTCGACACGACGCCGGATCTGCGCCACGCGAAGGTGTACGTCAGCGTCATCGGCCAGGCGGCGGACCGGAAGGCGACGCTGTCGGCGCTGGGGCGGGCGATGCCGTTCATCCAGCACGAGCTCGGCAAGAAGCTCCGCATCAAGCGGATCCCGCAATTCCATCTCGAGCTCGACGACACCCTCGAGCGAGGCACGCGCGTCCTGCATCTCCTCAACGAGCTCGAGGCCGGCCACGAGCCGACCGACGACGCGGCGATCGGCGAGTCGCTGCCGACGCCCGTCGCCCGACTGCCGCACGAAGGCGACGCGGACCCGCCGCCGGGCGAGCCAGTCGCCCCGCCGCCCCCGATCCTGCGTCGCCGCCGAACGTTCAAGCCGACGAAGAATCGATCGGTGCCCGGCCGCCGCCACCGATGATCGACCTCGCCTCATGGGCCGGGGCGGTGCCGGACGCCGTCATCGACCGCATCCGGTCGGCCCGCCACGTCCTCGCCGTCGGCCACGAGAACCCCGACGCGGACACGCTCGGTTCGACCCTTGCGATCTGCCGGCTCGTAGAACGGGCGGGTGGCCGGGCGACTGCCGTCTTCGCCGATCCGATTCCGCCGATCTATGACTTCCTGCCCGACGTCGATCGGGCCCGAACCGATCCGGAGCCAGATGCCGACTACGACCTCCTCGTGGTGTCGGACTGCGGGACCATCGATCGGATCGGCGCCGTCGCCGGGCGGCACCCCGAGCTGTTCGAGCGCCTGCCGCGCGTCGTCCTCGATCACCACGCCTCGAACGACGAGCGCGGCGAGGCCGACTGGATCGACCCGGACGCGGCTGCGACCTGCGAGATGACGACGCTGCTCGCGCTGCGGCTCGGTGCGCCGCTGGACGATGGCGACGGGGCCCTGGCGACGCTCCTCATGGCCGGCGTCGTCATGGACACGGCGACGTTCGCCCATCCGAACACGACGCCCCGTACCTTGGCGGTCTCGGCGGCCCTCGTCGAAGCGGGCGCTCCGCTGTCCGACATCTCGCGGCGCCTCTATCGATCGAAGCCCGAAGCCCAGCTGCGGCTCTTCGGTGCGGTTCTCGCACGTCTCGCCGCCGAGGCGGGCGGGCGAATCGTCCACGCCAGCCTGTTCGACGCTGACCTGGCCGAGACCGGGGCAATTCCGGCCCACTCCGAGGGGATCATCGACCTCCTGGCGCAGGCCGAGGAGGCCGAGATCGCGATCGTCTTCAAGGAAGCCGGCCCGGCCACGCGGATCAGCGTCCGGACGAAGCCCGGCGGCGTCGACGCGACGGTTCTCACGGGTACGTTCGGTGGTGGCGGGCACGCCCGAGCGGCCGGCGCGACGATCCTGCTGCCCGTCGCCGAGGCTCGCCCGGTCGTCCTCGCCGAGGCCGAGCGACTCGTCGCCGCCGTCGCCCGCTAGGCTGCCCGCTCGTGGACGGAATTCTCGTTGCGCTGAAGCCCGCTGGCCCGACATCGCACGACATCGTCGCCCTCGTGCGCCGGCTCGCGGCGACGAAGCGCGTCGGTCACGGCGGGACGCTCGATCCGTTCGCGAGCGGCGTCCTGCCGGTGTTCCTCGGCCGCGCTACCCGCGTCGTCGAGTACCACCTCGGGGATCGAAAGGGCTACCGGGCCACGGTCTGCTTCGGCGCGTCGTCGACGACCGATGACCTCGAGGGCGAGCTGACACCCGGCGAGGGGCCCGCGCCCGTTCGGGAGACGGTGGAAGCGGCCCTGGAGCGCCTCCGCGGCCCGATCTCGCAGCGACCGCCGGCATACAGCGCGATCAAGGTCGCCGGCCGCCGGGCGTACGCGATGGCGAGGGCAGGGGAGTCGGTCGAGCTCGCGTCGCGCGAGGTGACGATCCACCGGCTGGACCTCGTCGAGTGGGACGACTCCGACCCCGACCGCCCGATCGCGATTCTCGAGGTCGAGTGTTCCGCGGGAACGTACATCCGGGCGCTCGCTCGCGATCTCGGCGAGCTCGTCGGCGGCGGGGCGTACCTTGGCGCTCTCAGCCGGACGTCGAGCGGCCCGTTCCGGCTCGATCAGGCGATTCCGCTCGAGCGAGTTCGGGAGGCCGCCGCCGATGGGCCGGACGCGCTGGCCTCACTCCTTCTCCCGATCGACGCGGGCCTGGAGTCGCTGCCCGAGCTCGTCATCAGCGATGGCGACGTCACGGCGATCTCGCGCGGCCAGTTCATCCGCGCGGCGCTGCCCCCGGGCGAGCCGGATGCCCCGATTCGCGTCCGCGATGGGGCCGGTCGCCTCGTTGCCATCGCCACCGTGCGCGACGGCCGGCTGGCACCGGACAAGGTCCTGGTCGACGCGCTCCCGGCGACTCGGGCAGCGGATGGCTGAGGGCGCGATCGAGGTCGTCGCCGGGGTCGAGGGCCTGCGCCAGCGAGCACGGCCCGCTGTTCGCCGTCATCGGCGTGTTCGACGGGATCCACCTCGGTCATCGCTATCTGCTCGGCCGGCTCGTCGAGGAGGCCCGCGAGCGCGGCGCCCGGCCGTCCGTCATCACGTTCGATTCCCACCCGGACGAGATCCTCGTCGGCGCCGCGCCGCCACTCCTCCTCGACCCAGCCGAACGGCTCCGGATGCTCGGCGAGGCCGGCGTCGAGGTCGTCGTCGTCCAGCACTTCGACGCGGCTCTGCGCTCGACCGAGTACGACGAGTTCGTCCACCGGATCACGTCGCGGACACGGCTCGCCGGCCTGCTCATGACGCCCGACGCGGCCTTCGGCCACGACCGGCGGGGGACGCCGGAGGCGGTCCGGGCCTTGGGTGAGCGTCGACGGGTTCGATCTCGTCGTCGTGCCGCCGTTCGAGCTGGGCGGCCGATCGGTCCGGAGCTCCGACATCCGCTCGGCCATCGCCGCCGGCGACCTCGAGACGGCCGAGCAGCCTTCTCGGCGGCCCTACGCGGTTGTCGGCGAGGCCGGCGCGGACGGAACAGCTCAGGTTCGACATGCCGGTCGCATGTCCGCCGGCCGGCACGTATCAGGTCAGCGTGGACGATGAACGCTGCTTCGCTCGCGCGTAGACGACTCGGGAGCGATGCAGATCGAGGCAGGAACGGTCTCATCGGCTGGCACGCGGCGGCGGGTGGCGTTCGCCAAGCACGAATTGAGCTGACGCCACGCGCCTGCGCCGAGCGGCGGCGTTTGCCGCTTCGGGGCCGCCCTGCTACCATCCGTCGGTCATAGAAGAAGGTTTAGCAACAGAAGTTTCGTGTTCGGAGGAACCGAGTGCCGCTAGCGCGGGAAGAGAAGCAGGAGATCATGTCCGGGTTTGCCACCAAGGAAGGTGACACCGGATCGCCGGAAGTCCAGATCGCGCTCCTGACAGGGCGGATCAAGGGGCTGACCGACCATCTCCGTAGCTTTCCCAAGGACAATCATTCGCGCCGCGGCCTCCTCAAGCTCGTTGGCCAGCGCCGTCGTCTTCTTGCTTATCTGATCAAGAAGGACAACGCGCGCTACCGCACCGTCATCGGACGGTTGGGGCTCCGCCGCTAGGTTCGCCGCTTCCGAGCCTCGGGATTGACCCGAGGTTCTCGCGCGTCTGAAGCCTTCGGCCAGGCCGGCCCTCGCGCCCGCAGGTCGTCTCCTCCTCCACGATCAAGGAGGATCCCATTCCCGTGTCTCAGACATTCGAGACGCAACTCGGTGGCCGCACGCTGACCATCGAAACCGGCAAGCTCGCACGGCTCGCCGGCGGTTCTGTCACCGTCCGCTACGGCGACACCATGGTTCTCGGTACGGCCAACCGATCCGAGCCACGGCCCGGCCTCGATTTCTTCCCCCTCACGGTGGACTTCGAGGAGCGGATGTACGCCGCGGGCAAGATCCCGGGCGGATTCATCAAGCGCGAGGCGCGTCCCTCGGAGAACGCGATCCTGGCCGCCCGCCAGATCGACCGCCCGATCCGGCCCCTCTTCCCCGAGGGCTACAAGGACGACATCCAGCTCGTGGTCACCGTCCTCTCGACGGACCAGGAGAACCTGCCGGACATCGTCGGCACGATCGCCGCATCGGCGGCCCTGACGATCAGCGAGATCCCGTTCAACGGCCCGATCGCGTCGGTTCGCGTCGGCCGGATCGACGGCGAGTTCGTCGTCAACCCGACGTTCAGCGAGCTCAAGGAGTCGGAGCTCGACCTGATCGTCGCCGGCACGCGCGACGCGATCATGATGGTCGAGGCCGGCGCCAATCTCCTGCCCGAAGACGTCATGGCCGAGGCCATCCTGTTCGGGCACCGCGCGCTCCAGCCGATCGTCGACCTCCAGCTGGAGATCCAGAAGGCCGTCGGCAAGCCGAAGCGCATCCCGTACATCGAGCCGTCGCCGAACTCCGTCCTGGAATTCGCCGCCGCGACTGACGCCAAGCGCGAGCTCGTCGTCATCGACGTCGAGACGACCGGGACCGATCCCAAGATGGCCGACCTCGTCGAGGTCGCCGCGGTCAAGATCAAGGGCACGAAGGTCGTCGACCGCTGGTCGACGTTCGTGAACCCCGGCCGCCCCATCGTCGGCAACCAGATGCACGGCATCACCGACAAGGACGTCAAGGGTGCGCCGAGCCCGAAGGAGGCAGCCGACAAGCTGCTGGACTTCGTCGGCGACGCGTCCGTCGTCGGCCACAACGTCGGCTTCGACCTCGGCTTCATCGAAGAGGCCAAGGGCGACGGCTTCCGGTTCCAGCCGGGCTCGTACCTCGACACCCTGGTGATCGCCCGAGAGGGCTATCCGGGCGCCGACTCGTACAAGCTGCCGGACCTCGCCCGGTTCTTCGGCGTCGAGCTCACCCAGAGCCATCGCGCGCTTCCGGACGCAGAGGCGACCGCGAACCTCCTGCTCTGGTTCGCGAACGACCTGCCGAGCCGGATCTCGGCGCTCCGCGAGTCGATCGCGGCGGCCGTCCGAGCCAATCGGACCGGCGGCGACACGACCAAGCTGCTCGATGCCGCAAAGCGCGAAGCTCGCGTCAGCAAGGGCCTCTTCAACCTCCTCCAGAAGCAGACCGTCCGGCGGATCGTCGTCGACGAGGGGATCCGGATCGACGGCCGCGGCCTGACCGACATCCGCCCGATCACGGTCGAAGTCGGCCTCATCCCGCGTGCGCACGGCTCCGGCCTGTTCACCCGCGGTGAGACCCAGGCGCTGACCGTCGCCACGCTCGGTTCGTCCTCGGACGTCCAGCGGATCGACACGATCAGCCCCGAGACCGAGAAGCGCTACCTCCACCACTACAACTTCCCGCCGTACAGCACGGGCGAGAACAAGATGATGCGCGGGCCGAGCCGGCGTGACATCGGCCACGGCCACCTCGCCGAGCGCGCGCTCGTCCCGGTCCTGCCGAGCCACGATGAGTTCCCGTACGTCATCCGCCTCGTCAGCGAGTGCGTGACGTCGAACGGATCCACCTCGATGGCCTCGACCTGCGGCTCGACGCTCGCCCTCATGGACGCCGGCGTGCCGATCAAGGCACCCGTCGCCGGAGCGGCGATGGGCCTGATCACCGAGCCCGACGGCAAGTTCGTCGTCCTGACCGACATCCTCGGCAAGGAGGACTCGATCGGGGACATGGACTTCAAGGTGACCGGTACGCGGGACGGTGTCACCGCCCTGCAGATGGACATCAAGGTCCAGGGCATCAGTGAGGCGATCATCCGCGATGGTCTCAAGCAGGCCCTCGCGGCCCGCCTGACGATCCTCGACAAGATGGCCGAGGTCCTGCCCGAAGCCCGCTCGGATATGAGCGACTTCGCTCCACGGATCATCACGATCAAGATCAACCCCGAGAAGATCCGCGAGATCATCGGCAAGGGTGGATCGATGATCCGCAAGATCCAGGAAGAGACCCAGACCGAGATCAACGTCGAGGACGACGGCACGGTCGAGATCGCGGCCGTTTCCGGCGAGAACTCGCGCAAGGCGATCACCTGGATCGAGAGCCTCACCCGCGAGGTCGAGATCGGGGCGCTCTACCTCGGCAAGGTGACCCGGATCATGGGCTTCGGCGCGTTCGTCGAGATCCTGCCGGGCAAGGAAGGCCTCGTCCGGATCGGTGAGCTCGCCGACTACCACGTACCGACCGTCGAGGACGTCGTGTCCGTCGGCGACGAGGTCATGGTCGTCGTGACCGAGATCGACCGCCAGGGTCGGGTCAACCTCTCGCGCAAGGCGGCCATGCAGCGCCACCTCGCAAAGGAACCCGTCTAGAAACCCTCACCCTCGCACGCAACTCAGGGCCGCCGGCATCGCCGGCGGCTCTTTATCGACTTCCGAGATGCGCCGCTTCATCATGTGCGCATGACCATCGAGCTGAAGCAGCTGACGAGCCTGGCCCACGAATTCCTCGGGCCGACCGAGGCAGAGACCTTCATCGGCCTCGCACGGCCGGCGATCGCGCTGCGGCAGGCCGCACCGGGGACGGCGATGCGCGGGCACCTGGGCGGTGATGCAGCGCTCGAGCCGGATCAGCTCTGGCCGACATGGGGCGGCCGCCCGCTGAGCTTCCTCGCCGTGCTGGATCTCGAGGAGCTTCGGGGCTTCGATTGCGACCTGGACCTCCCCCGATCAGGGCTCCTGAACCTGTTCTACGACGTCGACCAGCAGCCCTGGGGGTTCGACCCTGCCCACGGCGGCGGCTGGCGTGTGATCCTGGCCGATCCGAACGTTGCCGCAGACCGAGCCGGGCCGGTCGGGGCGACACGTTTCTCCCGGATTGATCTCGAGCCGACGCAGACGCTGACGATGCCAAGTTGGGACGAGGAGGCACTCGAGGGCATCTTTCGGCTGGATTTCGACGCCATGGATGACCTCGGCGATGCGCTCATCGAGGCGTCCGAGGTGTCGGAGCCGCGCCACCAGGTCGGCGGATGGCCATGGCTGCAACAAGGCTCGCTTTGGCGTGAATTCCAGTTCGCGTCGAACGGCGTGTACGTAGGGGATCCCTCCGGCTACGAGGGCCCGCGGGCGCCGGAGCTGCGCCCCGGCGTGGATGATTGGAAACTCCTGGCCCAGATCGACAGCGACGATGACGCCGGCTGGATGTGGGGCGATGCGGGGACCCTGTACTTCGGGATTCGGAACGCGGATCTCGCCAACTCAGCCTTCGACCGAGCGTGGATGGTGCTGCAATGCGGTTGAGCGGGCCTGTCGACTGGTCGTTGACCGGATCGGGTTCAGCAAGCCCCGCTGCTATACTCCGCGCGTGCCCGGACCCCTGACAGTGATCGCGGAGCCATGCCCGACATGACACGGCAACCCCTCACCGTCGCGGTCGTCGGCGCAACCGGCGTCGTCGGCCGGACGATGATCCAGGTGCTCAACGAGCGGGAATTCCCGGTCGGTGAGCTGCGCCTCCTTGCCTCCGGCCGGTCGGCCGGGCGGACGGTGTCGATCGACGGCCGTTCCCACGAGATCATCGAAGCCACGCCCGATGCGTTCGAAGGCGTCGACATCGCCCTGTTCTCGGCCGGTGGCGACGCTTCGAAGGAGCTCGCGCCCCAGGCGGCGCAGCGCGGGGCCACGGTCATCGACAACTCGAGCGCGTGGCGGATGGATCCGTCAATTCCGCTCGTCGTGAGCCAGGTGAACCCCGACGACCTCGAGGGACATCCCGGCATCATCGCCAATCCCAATTGCTCGACGATGCAGCTCGTGCCGGTGCTGATGGCGCTCCGCGACTCGGTCGGGCTGGAGCGGGTCATCGTCGACACGTACCAGGCGGTTTCCGGCACCGGCGCCGACGCGATCGCCGAATTCGAGGGCCAGATCCGGGCCCACGTGGGCGGCGAGCCCAAGCACGCGTCGGTCTACCCGCACCCGATCGCCTTCAACGCGCTGCCCCAGGTCGACGTGTTCCTCGACAACGGCTACACGAAGGAGGAGTGGAAGGTCGTCAGCGAGAGTCGCAAGATCCTCCACCTGCCTGACTTGCGGGTCTCGTGCACGGCCGTTCGCGTTCCGGTCTTCGTCGCGCACTCGGAGGCGGTCCACGTCGAGACGCGCGACCCGATCACGCCCGATCAGGCACGCGCGCTGTTCGGGGCGGTGAGTGGCGTCGTGATCCAGGACGACCCGTCGTCGTCGACCTACCCGCTTGCGACCGACGCCGCCGGGCAGCGACGACATCTTCGTCGGGCGCGTCCGGACGGACCCGTCGATCGCCGGCGGTCGCGGGCTCGCGTTCTGGGTGGTCAGCGACAACCTCCGCAAAGGCGCGGCCACGAACGCCGTCCAGATCGCGGAGGTGCTCCTGGAACGGGACTGGGTGCGGCCGGCCGCCGCTCGAGGGGTCGCCGCGTACGGCACCGAGGTCGCGGATCGCGTCGGGGTGGTCGCTGGGGGAGCGGCGTGACCCATGCCGAGCGCGTCGCAGCGCTCGAGGTAGTCGCCTCCGAAGTCCGAGCCTGCACGCGCTGCCGCCTCCACGAGACCCGGACCCTGGCGGTCCCCGGGGAGGGGAGCCCGGACACCGAGGTCGTGTTCGTCGGTGAGGGCCCGGGGTTCAACGAGGACCGCCAGGGGCGGCCGTTCGTCGGCCGCGCCGGCGACCTGCTGACGAAGTTCCTCGCCACGCTCCGCTGGAAGCGCGACGAGGTGTTCATCACGAACATCGTCAAGTGCCGGCCGCCGGACAACCGCGACCCGGAGCCCGACGAGATCGCCGCCTGCGCGCCGTATCTGAAGCGCCAGCTCGAGATCCTCGACCCGGCCCTGATCGTCACGCTCGGGCGGCATTCGCTGGGGCGGTTCATGCCGGGCGAGCGGATCTCGCAGGCCCACGGCACGATTCGGCCGGTCGATCCGGAGAGCGGCGCCGCCAATGCGATGGCGTTCGCCCTCTACCACCCCGCGGCGGCGCTGCGGACGCCCGAGATCGAGCGGACGAGCTACGCCGACGTTGCCGGCATCCCGACGGCACTGCTCGAAGCGCGCTCCCGCCGGGGCGGCGAGGGGCCAGCCTCGCAACGAGCGCCTGAGCCAGTAGCCGCCGCTGCGGCAGTCGCGGTCGCGGCGGCACCCACTGCCCCGGCGGCAGCGCCTGACGCCGCCCAGGACCCCGAACCCGACTTCACGCTGTTCTGATCGAGACGAGACCCCTTCATGGCTGATTCCACCAACCCCCTCCGCATCATCCCGCTCGGCGGCGTCGGCGAGATCGGCAAGAACATGTACGTGTTCGAGTACGGCGATGAGATCGTCGTGATCGACTGCGGGCTGATGTTCCCCGACGAGGAGATGTTCGGGATCGACCTCGTGATCCCCGACATCAGCTACCTCAAGGAGCGCAAGGCCAACGTCAAGGCGTTCGTCATCACCCACGCCCACGAGGACCATGTCGGCGCCCTGCCGTACGTGCTCCCCGAATTCCCGGGCGTGCCGGTCTACGCCTCGACCCTCGCCCGCGGCCTCCTCGGCAACAAGGTCAAGGAGCACAAGCTCCACAACAACCCGCTGATCCCCCTCGAGCCCGGCGACGAGCTCCAGATCGGGCCATTCGGCGTGGTTGCGTTCCGGATCGGCCACTCGATCCCCGATGCGATGGGGATCGCCCTCCGGACGCCGGTCGGCGTCGTCGTCCACACCGGCGACTTCAAGTTCGACCACACCCCGGTCGACGGCAAGCTGTCGGACTTCGCGATCCTCGCCAAGATGGGCGCCGAAGGCGTCATCTGCCTCCTGTCCGACTCGACGCGGGCAGAAAACCCCGGCTACACCCCGTCGGAGCGGACCGTCGGCGAGGCATTCCGCGAGATCATGGAGCCGCTCGACGGCCGGGTGATCGTCGCGACCTTCGCGAGCAACATCGCCCGCGTCCAGCAGGTCCTCGACGCCGCCGCAATCGTTCGATCGGAAGGTCACCGTCATCGGCCGTTCGATGGAGCAGAACTTCCGGATCGCCACCGACCTCGGCTACCTCAAGTACGACCCCTCGCAGATCGTCCCGAAGGACCGGATCAACGAGATTCCCGACGACAAGCTCGTCATCGCCACGACCGGTGCCCAGGGCGAGCCGATGGCGGGCCTGGCCCGAATGGCGAACCGCGACCACCGGTTCGTCGAGATCAAGGCCGGCGACACCGTGATCGTGAGCGCCAGCCCGATCCCGGGCAACGAGGAGTACGTCAGCCGGACGATCGACAACCTGTTCAAGGCCGGCGCGAACGTCTTCTACCACACGATCAAGCGGGCCCACGTCTCAGGGCACGCCAGCCAGGAAGAGCTGAAGCTCATGCTCGGCCTGACGAAGCCCAAGCACTTCATCCCGATCCACGGCGAGTTCCGGATGCAGGTCCAGCACGGCCGCCTCGCGATCGAGACCGGCGTCGCCCCGGAGAACGTCTTCATCATCGAGAACGGCACGCCGATCGAGATCTCGGCCGATGGCAGTGCCCGTCGCGGCACGCCCGTCCCGGCCGGCTACGTCTTCGTCGACGGCCTGTCGGTCGGCGAGGTCGGCGACATCGTCCTGCGCGACCGGAAGTCCCTCGCGAATGACGGCATGTTCATGGTCGTCGTCACCGTCGACAAGCAGACCGGCAACATCGTCGGCCGCCCGGAGGTCGTCACCCGCGGCTTTGTTCACCTCAACGAGCAGGACCCGATCATGCACGAGGCGATCGAGCGGGTCGTCGCCTCGATCCAGAATCCCGGCGATCACATCAGCGAGATCGCGCTTCTCAAGAGCCAGATCAAGGACGGCGTCTCGCGCTACCTGTACGAGCAGACGAAGCGGCGGCCGATGGTCTTCCCGGTGGTCGTCGAGGTCTGACGATGGCAACCCGACGCCGACCGTCCACCCGACGAACGCGAAGCCGCCGGCGCGGCGGCCTCCTGTCGTCGTTCGCGATGCCCTCCGTCAGCCCGGAGATCGCCCGCTCGCTGATCGGTCTCGTCCTTCTCGTGCTCGGCGCGGTGACGCTGATTGCGCTCATCCTCCAGGGCGAGGGCGCCCTGACCGAGTGGTGGATCGGGACGGTCGGGCCGTGGTTCGGCAGCCTCCGCTGGCTGTTGCCGTTCCTGCTGCTCGGCGCGGGCTGGTATCTCGAGTGGGGTCCCGGCCGGACTCCGGGTTCGGGCTGGGGCCGGACGCTGTTCGGTACGGCGGTGGCCTACCTCGCGCTGATCGGCATCGTCCAGGTGATCGGCGGGCGCGGCGGCGGCCACTTCGGCAGGTTCCTCGCGTCGACGCTGACGCCGTTGTTCACGGCTCCGGGCGCGGTCGTCATCCTCATCGCCCTGATCGCGATCGGGCTGATGATCGGCTTCAACGTGCGCCCGAGCGACCTGCTGCATCCGGCCACGACGATGGCCCGCTGGTTCGGCTCGACGGCGGCTTCGTCGATGCGGCGCGACCCGACGGCCGGCGCCAACGGGCGCGGCGAGCAGCCGGCGGGTCCGGGGCGGGCCGCGCTCGCCTGGGCGTGGCGGCGGGGCCACCGGCGCCGGGGCAGACCGGCTTATGGTCGAAGGGCGGCGACGCGGACATCGAGGATGGACGGATCCCGGCCGCGGTGCCCAGCATGGGCCAGACGTCGGCGACGTTCGCCCCGGCCCGGAGCGCCGGCGGAGCCCTGTCCGCAACGCTCGTGGCGGACCCGCCCCGCCCGGTCCGTGCCCTCGACGACATCACGGACGCCGGCGACTCGCCGCCGACGAGGGAGCGGATCGAGTACGTCCTGCCGCCGCTCGCGCTCCTCGAGGACATCGCCAACCCGACCGAGCCCGGCGGCAGCGATGCCGCCCACGCCCGGAACGAGGAAATCATCATCAAGAAGCTGGCGAGCTTCGGGATCACCGCCCAGATCCCGGCCCGCAACGCCGGCCCGGTCGTCACCCAGTACGAGGTCCAGCCGGCGGTCGACGTCCGCGTCTCGCGGATCGAGGCCCTCGCCGACGACCTGGCGATGGCCCTCGCCGCCCGCTCCCTCCGGATCGAGGCCCCGATCCCGGGCAAGAGCGCGGTCGGGATCGAGATCCCGAACAAGGACTTCAACATCGTCGCCCTCCGCCGGATCCTCGAGGAGGTCGAGTTCACGGCCGCGGAGTCGAAGCTGACGTTCGCCCTCGGGCGGGACGTGGCGGGCACGGCCAAGGCGGTCGACCTCGCCAAGATGCCGCACCTCCTGATCGCGGGGGCGACCGGCTCGGGCAAGAGCGTCATGGTCAACGCGGTCATCACGAGCCTGCTCTGCAAGGCGACCCCGGACGACGTCCGGATGATCCTCATGGACCTCAAGCGGGTCGAGCTCGCCTCGTACAACGGCCTGCCGCATCTCCTCGTCCCGGTCATCACCGAGCCGGAGCGGGCGAAGGCGGCACTCAAGTGGGCCGTGAACGAGATGGAGGGCCGCTACCGCCGCTTCGCCGGCGCCACGGCCCGGAACATCAAGGGCTACAACGAGACCCGCGCGGATCCGGACGACCGGATGCCGTACATCGTGATCATCATCGACGAGCTGGCCGACCTGATGATGCGCGAGGGCAAGAACGTCGAGGACGCGATCGTCCGCCTCGCCCAGAAGGCCCGGGCGACCGGCATCCACATGGTCCTCGCCACTCAGCGGCCGTCGGTCAACGTCGTCACCGGGCTCATCAAGGCGAATTTCCCGAGCCGGATCGCGTTCGCGATGGCCTCCCAGATCGACTCGCGGACCATCCTCGACACGCCCGGCGCGGAGGACCTGATCGGCCGCGGCGACATGCTCTACCAGCCGGCCGACCTGCCCCGCCCGATGCGCCTCCAGGGCGTGTTCGTCTCGGACCCGGAGATCCACCGGGTCACGAAGCATTGGACCGACCAGATCGAGAACCCGCACTACGACATGGGCATCATCGAGAACGACGAGGAGAGCACCGGATCGACCGACGATCTGGCCGACGCGGAGGCGGATCGGCTGTTGCCGGATGCCGTTGAGGTCATTCGGGAGTACGATCGTGCCTCGGCGTCGCTTCTCCAGCGACGGTTGAAGATCGGCTATGCGCGGGCCGCCCGGATCATCGACCAGCTGGAGGAACGGGGCTACATCGGCGCGTTCGACGGTTCGAATGCTCGGGCAGTGCTTCGCCGGGACGGTGCGGCTCCTGCGAGCGGATCGGCGTACGGTGACGAAGCCGACGAGGACAGAGATCGATGACGACACGGGACGAGGCACGACGAGCGACCGGCGAGGTGCGGCCAGACACCTCGCGGTCGAGTGCACCCGTCGAGTCGGTCCCCTCGCTGCCTGAGCGGCTGTACGCAGCGCGCGAGCGGAAGGGCGTCGATCTCTACCGGGCCGAACGCGACACGAAGATCCGGGCCCGCTACCTCGCCGCTCTCGAGCGGGGCGATTACCGCGAATTGCCGGGTGCCGTCTACACGAAGGGGTTCCTGCGCAATTACGCGCTCTATCTCGGCCTCGAGCCCGAGGAGATCCTGAGCCAGTGGCGGCGCGAACGCGGCGACATGGGACCGCCGGCGCCGGTCATCGCCGTGCCCCGGCCGATCGCCGCGCCTCGCCGCGGCCTCACGTTCTCGCCCGGCGTCATCGTCGCTGCGCTGCTGACGGTCGTGGTCCTGCTCGTCGGGGCGTATCTCGCGGTCCAGGTCATGCGGTTCGCCAAGCCGCCGACCCTCGCGCTCACGGATCCCAAGGTCGCGACGGTGACGGTCAACGAAGCCGCCACCTCATACGTGCTCCGCGGGACGACGATCCCGGGCGGAACGATCACCGTTGAGGTCGCCGGCCTATCGCGCCAGACCACGGCCGACTCGACGGGCGCGTGGAGCGTCGAGGTGGACCTCCGGAAGGGCAAGAACCAGTTCAAGATCGACGCGACGGACCCCGAAACAGGCAAGCACGCCGAGCAATCTGCGCAGGTCGTGATCACCGTTCCGAGCGCCCAGATCGAGGTTCCGATCCTGACCGTCGACCAGCCGGCCGACGGGGCGACGTTCGAGAACGGCGCGATCCCGGTCCAGGGGATGACGACGAACGCGACGGGCGTCACCGTCAAGGCAACCTACGACGGGCCGGTCGACGGCTCGCCGGTCGTCGCGGGTCCGAGCGCGCCGCCCGCGCCGGCGCCCATCAGCGTCCCGGTCGACGACTCAGGTGCGTTCAACACGCCGCTCCAGCTGACGACGGGCCGCTGGTCGATCATCGTCACGGCGTCCGGGGCAGGCGGCAAGACCAACTCGCTCACCCGCCACGTCACGGTCGCCTACCGCGGCGTGAATCTCGTGGTCGAGGTCAGGGGCGGAAAGGCCTGGGTGAAGGTCTGGGTCGATGGCAAGGTCGCGACGCCGCCGGGCCGCGCCGGGGACACGCTCCTCGCGGGCGAGACACTCTCGCTGACCGGCAATGAATCCATCGAGGTTCGGACGGGATCGTCGGGGGCGACGTTCTTCACGCTGAACGGCCAATCCCTCGGGGCGCTCGGCAAACGTGGCGTGCCCGAAACGTGGCTGTTCGCACCGCCGGCGCCGCCGCAGAAGACACAGCGCTCGTAGCGATGGCCGGCGATTCGCTGGTCGGGCTCGCCGAGCGCCTCCAGGAGGTCTGTCTGAACCGCGGCCTGACCGTGGCGGTCGCTGAATCCTGCACGGGCGGGCTGGTCGCGGACGCGCTGACCGATGTCCCCGGCAGCAGCGGCTACTTCCTCGGGGGGATCGTCTCGTATCACGACGCGGCCAAGGAACGGTTGCTGGGCGTCTCGCCGGAGATCCTCGCGGCGCACGGCGCCGTGAGCGCCCAGGTGGCGCGGGCGATGGCCGAAGGGGCCCGGGCCCGATTCGAGGCGGCGATCGCGGCGTCGGTGACGGGCATTGCCGGCCCCGACGGCGGCAGCGAGGCGAAGCCGGTCGGCCTGACGTACGTCGCGGTCGCGGACGAGGAGGGCGTCGACGTCCGGCGGTTCCAGTGGAGCGGCGATCGCGGCGCGAACAAGGAATCCAGCGCGGAGGCGGTCCTGGAGCTCCTCGTCGAGCGGGTCGGGAGCGCAGCACCCGCCGGCGGACGATGACCGCACGGTCCGCGACCGCTCGGTCGGCGACCGCGCGGTCGGCGGTCGGGGCCGGCCTCGCCGGTGCCCGCGACGCGCGGCCGATCCGTCCGGGCGAGCGGATCCACGTCGTCGGAGCGGCAGGGGCCGGCGCGAGTGCCGCGGCACTCCTCGCGCATCACGCCCGGGCGAGCGTCAGCGGCTGCGATCCCGGCGGCCCCTCGCCCTACACGCCCGCCCTGGCGGCGGCCGGCGTGGCCGTTGCCTGGGAACACGATCCGGAACACGTGACCGCCGGCCAACCCGACCGCCTCGCCGTCACGAAGGCGCTCACCGCGGTCCAACCGAACCACCCCGAGCTGCGTGCCGCGCGATCGGCGGGGATCGCGATCGAGCCGTGGCAGCAGGTGGTGGCGGACGCAGCGATCGGCAAGGTCCTCATCGGCGTCGCGGGCACCCACGGTAAGAGCACGTCGGCAGGCTGGCTCGTCCACGTCCTCGTCCTGGCGGGGAGTGACCCGTCGGCGTTCGTCGGGGCGCTGCTGCCGCCGGAGATCACGGGCGGCCCCGCGGCGACCGCCCGCTGGGGAGGCGGAGCCGCATTCGTGGTCGAGGCCGACGAGTACGCCGGCAACTTCGACGCCTACCGGCCGGCCATCGCCATCGTGACCTCGGCCGAATGGGACCATCCCGACGTCTTCGCCGACCGCGCCGCGGTGATCGCGGCGTTCGACGGCTGGCTGCGCCGCGCAGCGGACGGCTCCGCCGCGCCTCCCACCCTCATCGCCAACGTCGCCGACGAGGGAGTCGCGCAACTCGCGGCCGGCCTGCGCGACTGGCCGGGACGGATCGTCGCGACGGCCCTCGTCGACGCTCCCGCGCAGCGCCTGGCGAGCTTTGGGCGCGGCATGGCCGGCGAGTTTGCGACCGCGATCGGGCCGGCGACGGCCGTGCTCGGCAGGGTCGCCGCGGCCGCGCCGGACGCCACGACCCTCGAGATCCACGGCCTCGACCCACTCAGGGGCGCGATCCCGGTCCGCCTGCCGACGGCCGGGCGGCACAACGCGGCAAACGCCCTGGGAGTCGCCGCTGCGGCCCTGACCGTCGGGCCTCGGCGCCGACGCGATCGCGAGCGGGCTGTCGTCCTTCCCAGGCGTCGGCCGGCGGCTCGAGCGGAAGGGCGAGGCCGGCGGTGTCGTCGTGTATGACGACTACGGCCACCATCCGACGGCCATCCACGAGACGATCGCGGCGATCCGCCAGCGCGAGCCGGGGCGACGCGTCTGGGCGGTGTACGAGCCGCTGACCTACCATCGGACGGCCGCGCTCCTCGAAGCCTTCGCGTCGGCCCTGGCCGAAGCCGACGCCGTCGCGATCGCCGACATCTGGGCCGGCCGGGACCCCGACACGACCGTGGCGTCGGCGTCAGGGCTTGGCGGAGGCGACCGGGAGGCGGAGGCCAGGCCTGACCGTGGCCGCCCCGGGGTCGGTCGAGCAGACGGCCGCGTGGCTGGCCGGCGAGGTCAAGCCCGGCGATGCGGTCCTCGTGATGGGCGGCGGCCGAAGCTACCGGATCGGCGAGTTGCTGCTGGAGGCCTTGGACGGACGATGACTTTCGATTACGCGGCCGCAGGCGAGCTCCTCGAGCGCTACGGACGGGCCTGGGAGGCGTTCGACGGCGATGCCTGGGTGGACCTGTTCACCGACGACGTCGAGTACAACCGTGACCCGTTCGAGCCGCCGCTCGTCGGACATAACGCGGTCAGGGCATACTTGCTGGAGGCGGCCGAGCTCCAGGAGGAGGTCAGCTTCACCGTCGAGCGCCACTGGTTCGTCGATCCGACGATCCTCGTGGCCTGGCACGCCGGCTACATCGAGCGCCCTGACCGGGCGCGGGTCCGGCTCATCGGCTTCATGACGCTCGAGATCCGCGACGGCAAGATTGCCAAGTTGCGAGAGTGGTACCACCGGCGCTCGACGCCGGCCGGCTAGGGGAGGCAGGGACAACACAGCGATGGCAGGAGAGGTGTCGTTCGACGTCGTCAGCGACTTCGACGAGCAGGAGCTACGCAACGCGCTCGACCAGGTTCGGCGCGAGGTCCAGCAGCGCTACGACTTCAAGGGCGTGACCGTCGATCTCAGCCAGGCGAAGGACGAGCTCGTCCTGCTGACCGACGACGAGCATCGCGCGACCGCGGTCAAGGACCTCATCGAGTCGAAGTCGATTCGGCGCGGCCTGTCCCTGAAGATCTTCGACTGGGGCAAGGTCGAGCCGTCGGGCGGCAACAAGGTCCGCCAGACGATCTCGCTCCGACGGGGCCTGCCGGACGACCTCGCGAAGCGGCTGGCCAAGCTGATCCGGGACGAGTTCCCCAAGGTCAAGTCGTCGATCCAGGGCGACGCGATCCGCGTGTCGGCCAAGAGCAAGGACGACCTTCAGCGGGTCATCGGTCGGTTGCGGGAGCTCGATGAGGCGGTTCCGCTCCAGTTCGAGAACTACCGGTAGTCGCCGTGATGCCCGGGTCCCGGTTCGCGCAGATCGCGATGATCGTCGTCGCGGTGATCGTGATTCTCGGGTTGGTCCTTGCCACGGTCGCGGCACCGGTCGTGAACTGACCGATGTCGATCGAGCAGGAAGAGATCGACTCGACGCCCGACCCGGAAGAGCCGTCGGCCGCGGCGGCTCACGCCGAACCCGTCGAGGTGGCCGCGGAGACCGAGCCCTCGCCGGCGGCTGAGGTCGCGACGCCCGAGACCGAACCGCGTCGCCGGAGCCCGAAACTGCCGCGGACCCCGAACCGGAGACGCCGCCGAGCCAGAACCGACCGCTGTTGCCGCCGAGCCCGAGCCCGACCCGCCGTCGAGCCCGCGCCCGCCGAGCCCGCGCCCGAACCGGCCGCCGAGCCCGACGCCGCGAACCCGCCGCCGAACCGCGCCGCCGAGCCCGAACCCGCCCGCAGCGTCGGCCGGTACATCGCCGACGCCCTCCGCGCGGTCGGCGTCCGCTACGCGTTCACCGTGCCCGGCGAAAGCTTCCTCGGCCTGCTCGAGGGCCTCGACGCCGCCGGCATCCGCATCGTCAGCACCCGCCACGAGGGTGCCGCGGCATTCATGGCCGAGGCCCACGGCCAGCTCACGGGTCGCCCGGCGGTCTGTCTCGCGACCCGTGCCGTCGGCGCCGCGAATCTCGCCATCGGCATCCACACCGCCCGCCAGGATTCGAGCCCGATGTTCGCGCTCGTCGGGCAGGTCGAGCGACGATTCCGCGGCCGGGAGGCGTTCCAGGAGATCGAGCAGGCGACGACGCTCGGTGGGCTGACGCCGCACGCCGTCGAGATCCGGACCGCGGCCGACGTTCCGGCGGCCATCGGTGACGCGATCCGGGCCGCGCTGGTCGGCCGCCCCGGCCCCGTCCTCCTCTCGCTCCCCGAGGACCTTCTCGACGAGGAGATCCCGGCCGGCACGCCGCTCGACACAGCTCGGCCGGCCCCGCCCCGGCCCGAGCCCGACGAGGTCCGTTCGGTGCTCCAGTTCCTCGCTTCGCGCTGAGCGGCCGGTCATCCTCGCCGGCGGCGGCGTGCTGCGCGCCCGCACCTCGACCGACCTCCTCAGGCTGGCGGAGCTCCTCGACGTCCCCGTCATCGCCGGCTGGCGGCGCGGCGACGTCATCTCGAACGATCACCGCCTCTATCTCGGGATGGCCGGCTACGGCAGCCCGGCGGCCGTCAGGGAGCGTCTCGAGCGGGCCGATGCGCTGCTCGTCCTCGGCTGCCGGCTGTCCGAGATCACGAGCTTCGGCTACACGATCCCGACGAGCGACCAGCGCTGGGCGCATGTCGACGTCGAGCCGATCGGCGGCCGCGATGGCCTGCCACCGCCGGCCATCACGGTTCAATCCGACGCGCGGACGTTCCTGCGGGCCGCCGTCACCCGGCTCCAGGGGTCCGTGCTCGACGCCGCCGTCGTCGACGCGCGACGGCTCACCAACCGCGGCGGACCGAGAGGCCTGGGAGGCGGCCGCCGCCGTCGACGAGACGGAGTGGACCGGACCGGGCGTCCACCCGGCGCATACCATCGCGACCCTTCGGCGGGTGCTGCCTGACGACGCGATCGTCGCGACCGACGCGGGCAACTTCGGCCTCTGGCTCGCCCGGCACTTCCGGTTCCGCCGGCCCGGCACGTTCCTCGGGCCGACGTCCGGGGCGATGGGCTACGGGCTGCCCGCCGCGATCGCCGCCGCGCTGGTCCACCGCGACCGGGCCGTCGTGGCGGTTGCCGGCGACGGCGGGTTCGCGATGACGATGGCCGAGCTCGAGACCGCGGTCCGCGAGAAGGCCCGCGTCATCGCCCTCGTCTTCGACAACGAGCGCTACGGGACGATCCGGATGCACCAGGAGCGCCGCGGCCCCGGCGCGGGCATCGCGACGGATCTCGGGCCGGTCGACTTCGCGGGGATCGCCCGGGCGATGCGGTGCGCGGGGCGTGAAGGTCGACACCGATGCCGGCTTCGAGCCCGCCCTCCGGCAGGCGCTCGCGACGGACCGCCCGACCGTGATCCACCTCGCCCTCGACCGAGGCTGGGTGTCGCCGGACCAGCCCGCGACGTGAGCGGGGTCGACCCCGCGCCGGAAACCTCCTACCGGGCCCTCCTCGGGGTCCCGTGGCTGTCGCGGATCCTCGCGGCGATGATCATCGCCCGGATCGCCCAGTCGATGGTCTCGATCGCGATCGTCCTGTTCACGCTCGTCGAGTATCGGTCGCCGGCGCTGACGGGCATCGTGACGCTCGCGGCGACGCTGCCCGGAATCCTCGTGAGCCCGATCGCCGGAGCGCTCCTCGACCGGCACGGCCGGATGCGCCTCGTCCGGCT
>CAWHSS010000003.1:0-1385240 GCA_963832105.1 uncultured Chloroflexia bacterium
CCTGTCGATCACCCGACGTGTGGTCCCGCTGACTTCAATGGGCTGCTCGCGAAGCCGCCAGGCGGTCCTGACCTGGCGGGTCTACGCTGACGCTGGGAGCAACGCCATGTTCAGCAGTCAAATGCCGCGCGTTGGTCGCCTCACGGGCATGCTCGGGGCGATCGTCCTGGCCTCTTCGGCCTGTGGGTCGAGCGAGTCGCCTGCGCCCCGGCCGTCGGCGAGCCTCATCGTCCCATCGCCGTCGGTGATGGCATCGCCATCCGTTGCCTCGCCTGTCTCGGCTGCGCCATCGAGTGCCTCTCCGTCCATCGAGGCGATCGATCGAAACCCGGCAGCCTTCATCGAGGGCCAGCCGTATTCGGTCAGGATCGACCCGGCCGACTTCGTGGCGGTCATCGACAACCCATTCCTGCCCTGGACGCCGGGCACTACATTCCGCTATGGGGGCGCGGAGCAGATCGAAGTCACGGTCACGGACGAGACCAAGACGATCCTCGGCATCCCGGTGACGGTCGTACGGGACCGCGTCTTCGAGAGAGGGGCGCTGGCGGAGGACACCTTCGACTGGTACGTCCAGGACCGTAACGGCAACGTCTGGTATTTCGGTGAGCAGACGGCCGAGTACAGAGACGGCCAAATCGTCACGACGGCGGGCTCGTGGGAAGCCGGCGTCGATGGCGCCCAGCCCGGAATCATCATGCTGGCCGATCCGCGAGCCGGTGATGCCTATCGCCAGGAGTATTACGCGGGCCAGGCCGAGGATCTCGCCGCCGTGATCGGGCCTGGACAGGCCATCACCGTGCCATTCGGCAAATTCGAAGACACCCTCGTGACCGAGGAATGGACGCCTCTCGGACCGTCGGTCCGCGAACGAAAGACGTATGCGCGAGGTGTCGGCCTCGTCGAGGAGCGGACGATCCAGGGTGGCAGTTCGGTCGTCCAGCTGACCGACGTCGAGCCCGGCGACTGACAGCTCGAGCCACGTCAGGTCGTCGGGGCGCCCTCCGGCAGCCCGTCCGGCGGAACGATGACCTGGAGAGCGCCGGGCAGCACGCGGAACTCCACGGGCGTCGTTCCGAGGTCTCGCGAGTCGGCCCGGGCCGGCAGCGGGTGGCGGCTCGAGATGCGGACGAAGCGCGAGCGGTAGGTCGAGATGTGCGGTACGTACCGCCGGCGCCCGAACGCGATCGACGCAAAGTGGCGGATGAGCTCCGCCTTCGAGAAGTGCTCGAAAACCCTGATGTCAAGGCAGCCATCGTCGAGGCGCGCGTCCGGCGCGACCGTCATCCCAGCGCCGGTGTAGGGACCGTTGGACACGGTCACGGTGAGCGCCCGCGTCCGGATGATCCCGTCGTCGAGCTCGATCTGCATGCGGGCCGGCCGGTAGCGGAACGCCACCCAGAACGCTCGCAGGACCGACATTCGGTCCCCATCCTCGAATCGCTGCGCCTCCCGGAACATCGCCGCGTTCATCCCGACCGAGGCGCTCTCGAAGAACGGCTGACCGCGGGCTTCACCGACGTCGATCTTCCGGACAACGCCGGTCGCCAGCACGGTGGCCGCCGCGGCCAGGTCTCGCGGAACGCCGAGCATCCGGGGGATGTTCATGACCGAGCCACCGGGCAGGACGCCAAGCGCCGTCGATGACCCCAGGAGCTCGGATGCGATGACGCCCATCGTGCCGTCGCCACCGACGGCGACGACCGCGGGGTACCGCTTCCGAACTGCTTCGGCCGCAAGGCGGCTGGCCTGCGAGGCGGAGGCGCTTTCCACGACTTCGGCCTCGATTCCGACCTGGTCGAGCACGGCTTCGACATCGGGGGTCGCGGTCGTGTTCGTCGGCAGACCGCCCTTCGAGCCCGCCGACGTGTTGACGATGACGCGAATCGGGCGGCGCCGCTGGCCGGGCGGGGAGTCCTCGGTCATCGAGCTGGGGTGGCGCGGCGCGCCTTGAACCTGCGATAGAGGCCGACGACCCCGACGAGATAGCTCGTACCCAGCAAGTACGACGCGGTCACGTCCGTCGGCCAATGGTGGCCCTTCTGGATGCGGCTCGGGCCGACGAGCGCGATCAGGCCCGCAAGGAACGCGACGATGGCGCGCCGGATGGCAACAGGGCGAAGGAGCGTGGCGGCCAGGAACGCGAGGAAGCCATAGGTGCCGACGAACGTCAGAACGTGCCCGCTAGGAAAGCTCGACCCACCGAGCGGTGCGGCGACAACGCGGAGATCGGTGCCCGCGACAGGCCGCGCCCGACCCATGAACCGCTTGACGACCTCCGAGATGAGTGCGGTCCCCCAGGCCAGCGCCTGGAACAGCGCCTCGATCCGCAGGCCTGACGCCGCCAGCGCGGCGATGATCGTCGGCGGGATGATCCGGCTCTGGGGCGGAAAGCCCGGCCACGATGCGGCGGTCATGAGGCTGTCGAGGGCGCGGTTGCGGGACGCCTGGATGCGAAGGGTCAGCGCGGCATCGAATGCCGCTGTCCTGTTGCGCCGGACGAGGACGAAGAGCGCACCGAAGCCGATCAGGCCCGCGACGGCCACGAGCGTCGGTGTCCGGCTCCGGACGAGGGCCGTTCGAGGCGGGACGACGACGGCGGCCACCGCCGCGGGCGGCGGTACATCGGTGGTCGCCGCCTCAGCTGCCTCGCCGAGGACGCGACCGACTGCCGGTCCGAGCCCCTCGGGCTGGTCGGGGTTGTGGGGGCGTGTTCGATCGGTTCGGATGGCCATCGCCTACATCGTCGGCTGACGCCGGCGGCGTGCGTGGCGGCGGATTCGGCCATCGTCATCCCAGCCGCGTTGCATCGGCCGAGGTTACGCACGGGAAACGGGGCATCAACGTCGATCCGCGGTCGCTGAACGGCGCCAGCGACCGGTGTACGCTTCGCCTTCTTCCGACAAGTTCGTCGTATCGAACACACAGACGTGGAGGGCGAACGACCGATGCCACGCGACGTCCGAGGAGCGCTCCTTCAGGCGAGCTGGACAGGCGACAAGGAGTCGATGATCCAGAAGCACGAGAAGTCGGCCCACGATGCGGCCAAGCAGGGCGCGCAGATCATGCTCTTCCAGGAGCTGTTCTACGGCCCCTACTTTTGCCAGGTCCAGGATCCCCAGTACTACAGCTACACGGAGCTGATCCCGGACGGCCCGACCACGAAGCGGATGGAAGACCTAGCGAAGCAGACGGGCATGGTCCTCGTCGTGCCGATGTACGAGGAGGACGGCAAGGCGTCCGGCATCTACTACAACACGGCCGCGGTGATCGACGCCGACGGCAAGTACCTCGGCAAGTACCGCAAGACGCACATTCCCCACGTCAAGGGCTTCTGGGAGAAGTTCTACTTCCGACCCGGCAACACCGGTTACCCGGTGTTCGAGACAGCGGTCGGCAAGGTCGGCGTGTACATCTGCTACGACCGGCACTTCCCGGAGGGTGCCCGGGCGCTCGGCCTGAACGGCGCCGAGATCGTGATGATCCCGTCGGCTACGTCGCGCGGGTTGTCGGAATACCTGTGGCGGATCGAGCAGGTCAGTCACGCGGTTGCGAACGGCTACTTCGTCGGCACGATCAACCGGGTCGGGATCGAGAAGGACTACGGGGACGACGACTTCTATGGCCAGAGCTACTTCTGCGATCCGCGCGGCCAATTCATCGGCGACGTGGGATCGGCCCACGACGAGGAGCTGATCATCCGGGACATGGATCTCGACAAGATCCAGGAGGTTCGCCAGACCTGGCAGTTCTACCGGGATCGACGGCCAGACGCGTACGGCGACCTCGTAGCGCCCTGACCGTGGCGCTCCGCAGCCAAGCCAGCCTCGAGATGGCGGCGGAGAAGGAAGCCGTTGTTCGACGGATGGTCGAAGCGCTCCAGCGCGCCGACCTGGCCGCGATCGGCGAGCTGCTGAGCGACGACGTCGTCTACTACTTCCCGGGTCGGAGCGCGCTTGCGGGGACGTATCGCGGCCGGGCGGAGGTGCTGGGCCTACTCGGGGCGTTCAGCCGGCTGCTGGGCGGGCGGCCACCGAGCCTCGACAGTCACGACGTGGTCGCGTCTGAGGCGCACGTCGTCGAGCTGGCGACGCACGCCGCGGAGCGCGACGGGCAGCCCTACCAATGGCACGCGGTCCGGATCTATCACATCGACGCCGACCTGATCTCGGAGATCTGGCTGATGATCGGCGACATCTACGCATTCGACGCCTGGCTCGAGGCCGACTGAACCTTTCGCACCTTCAACGAGTATTGACATACTGGTGCGGTTCGACCGTTCGGAGGAGGACGGTCGAGCCGCCTTCCTGTTGATGTCACGCGGCGCTAAGGACCTGAGTCTCGACGGAGACGAATCTTGTGCGCCAGCGAACGCAATCCCATCGTTGCCGATGATGACCAGCGCGCGCCCATTCAGGCTCGCGCGTCTAGTCGTCTTTGGGGTTCCCAGCTCCATCGTGGCTGCTGTCTGGCTTGTCGCTTCGCGCTGGCGCCCCCGCCCGTGGCCGTAGCAGGACGCGACGCACGTACCAATCGAAGATCCTGGTATCCCAAAACAACCGGCTCATGATGCGAGTAAGGGCGCTCGGCTGCATTATCCTGCCCGCCTCTTCTTCTTCCTGCTGTCTCCTGGTTTGCTCTACGGGCGTGTAGGCCTGCCAGATGAAGCGGACCGTGTAGCCGCGTGCGGATGTCTCGGGTTCATACCGACCTGTCGGACCGGGATTGGCCACCGGCCAGAGTTCGAACCCAACAACACGGACGACGCCCGGCGCATCTCCCGGATCGGGCGCGGCGCTGATTTCCTCGGTCTCGCCGTCGTTTGGACCGCCAACATAGATCGCCGTGAGTTGAGCCGACTCAACAGTTCGATCGGGCGATTCGTCAACTAGATTGCGGTCGGTATCCCCGCCGCCTGGAGGATCGTTCTCCTGCCTCATCACCTGCCCCTGCCAGCCCCTGCCGATACGCGGGACGATAGGCACTGCCGGACCAGCGGGCAAGGTAGCGCAAGGTCCGGCTGTTTCGTATGAGCCACGCCCGGCCGGCGACCCGGTGTACCCTCGGGCTGTAAGAGGGAGCAACGATGCAGTTCGGCTTCACGCTCAAGCCTGAGAACACCATCGAGCGCACGGTCGCGCTTACGAAGCAGGCCGAGGACGCCGGTTTCGAGTACGGCTGGATCTTCGACTCGCATGTCCTCTGGCGCGAGCCGTACATCCTGCTGACGCTCATGGCCCAGGCCACGGAGCGGATGCGCTTCGGGACGTGCGTGACGAACCCGGCGACACGGGAGCCGTCGGTCACGGCGTCCGCCCTGGCCGTCCTCGACGAGCTCAGCGGTGGCCGGATGGATCTGGGGATCGGACGGGGCGACTCGGCGCGACGGGTACTCGGCAAGCCGCCGACGACGATGGCGACGCTTGAAGAGGCGATCACGGTCATCAAGGCGCTCGTCGAAGGCCGGACGATCCAGTACGAGGGCGCCGACCTTCAACTGCCCTGGACCGGCAACTGGACGCTGCCGGTCTGGGTCGCGGGCTACGGGCCGATGGCCCTGGCGATGACGGGCCGGATCGCCGATGGCGTGATCCTCCAGCTCGCCGACCCCGACCTGATCCGCTGGTTCGTCGGCCAGATCCGCGCTGCGGAAACCGCGGCAGGGCGACCCGCAGGCTCCGTCAAGGTCCAGGCGGCGGCACCGGCCCATGTGGGCGACCGCGACCTGTGCAGGGAACGAACCCGCTGGTTCCCCGCTCTCGTCTCGAACCACGTCGTCGATCTCGTCAACAAGTACCCGCGCGAGGAGCTCCCAGAGGCCCTCACCGGCTATGTCCGGGACCGGACCGGCTACGACTACCTCCATCACGCCGAGGTGGGCTCGTCCAATGCGGGCTTCGTCGGGGATGAGGTGACGGACCGGTTCTGCGTCCTGGGGTCGGTCGAGGACCACATCGCGAAACTGCACGAGCTCGCAGATGCCGGTGTCGACCAGTTCAACATCTACCTGATGAACGGCGACGAGGAGTCGGTGCTCGACGTATACGGGCGCGAGATCGTGCCGGCCATGCGGGAGGTCGCGGCGAGCCGGGCCGGTTGAGCGCACCCGTTCGGTGTCTCGCGGCACCGGAAAACGTCCCCGGGGCAACGATAAGTGTCCTGTGGGGCGGTTCGGATTGGCGGGCCTGACTCTCGTGCTACTCGACAACATGACCCTCGGCGGGCGGACACTCCCGGCTGGGAGCACTGCTCTGGGATATCGCCGGGGTGTCACGCGCCATGCAATCTCCGTTCCGCAGCCGTCGCGCCAAGAAGACGGGCATCAGTCTCAGGATCTTCCTCGTCACAGCCAGCCTGCTTATCGCGGTCTGGGGCGTCATGCCGGTGCAGGCCGCCGGCGGCAGCGTCAACCTCGACCAATGGGCGAGCACTGACCGGGCCTGGCAGAACGGCAACCTGAACGGCAACAACTCGCGCTACCCGGAAGGCGGCATCGTCCCGTTCCGGCTGGCCGTCGAAGGCCTTGCCGCAGGGCAGCACTCGGTCAACATCAACTACGACTTCACGGCGGGCGGTCACAAGGCCTACGACTTCCTCGCGACATGGGACGTCACGAACGCCAAGGGCAAGATCTGCGGCGGTGCGGGCGGTGGGATCTCGTCGATGTGCCCGAAGATGCCGGCGTCGTCGAGCGCCGCGTTTCCGTCCGATGGGTACAAGGTCGACGGGCTGACCGTCCGGGGCGCCGAGATCTATTCGGCCGCGCCGCGCCGCCTGACGATCTGGGGCGGGACGATCATCTCGATCAGCGGGCCGACCCACTCCGGCTCTCCCAGCGGCAACAGCTCCGCCAACTTCCTGGTGCGCTTCCGTTCGACCGGGTCCCGCGTGGAGCTCGCCTGGGGCGGCCATCTCGCTCAGTCGGCCTACTGGAACCGATCTGCAGGCGGCCCATCCGACGGAGCCGGCCAGGTGTCGGGTGCTCCGTGGCACATGCGAACCCTCCAGCTCGACGGCGCCGGCAACAAGAACCAGGATCGAAGCATCCAGCCCAGCGCGATCGTCGGTGAGCTTCCGCCGTTCGCGCTTGCGCCGCCGACCCCCACTCCGCGGCCGCCTGCCCCGCCCGCCGCGCCACCACCCCCTGGTGGCCCGGGCGGGCCCGGCCCCGGAAACCCAGGTAGCCCGAACCATCCCGCCAACCCGGGCGGTGTCGAGGTGACGGTCCCGCCGACGTCTACGGCGCAGCCACCCTCCGCTCGACCTACGACGTTCGCGGCAGGGCTGGTGGTCATGCTCGTCGCAGCCGCCGCGGCAGGACTTGCGGCGGGATCGCTCGGCGACCGGCGCCAGAAGCGACGGCGCCGGGGAGCCTAGCGCTCCTGCCCAGGTCCGTTACGGCAGGCGTACCAAGGGACCGGCGGCAACCACGCACCGACGCGAATCGCCCGGGTTGGCGGTCCAGCGTTACGGCACGCGTACCAACCGGCGGGCCAGGCGGCCAATCGCAGGCCAACCGAGGTGGCCGGCGGTCGCTTGGTACGGCACGCGTAACGCGAGGGCCCCGCCGTACTTGGGCCGAGGCGAACGTCCGGGTCCTGTCCCGTCGTCGGGACCCATTGCCTACTGGACAACGTGACCCTCCCCTGGGCGACACTGGTGCGTAGACGCATCGCTCTACCGGAGGAGATCGAGTGTCAACCCCGCACCTGCGCTTTCGCCACGGTCACGACCCATTCTGGGGCATGGAGGGGACCGCCGTCCGGCGGCGTCGCAAGCTGAAGATGGTCGTCGACGTTCTGATCCTCGCCGTCGCGATCGCTGCTCTCGCCCTCGTGTTCGGCACGCGACCAGTCGTCGGCTTCTAGCTCGATAGCGAAGCCCGCCGCGCCACGCAGCGGCGACCGGTCGCTCGCAACGGCCTCGATTCGTTATCCTCCGAGACCTCGGGTTCGGATGGATCGCACGGAGGAACGATGCGAACGCTGATCACCAACGGCACGATCGTCACCGCCGACGGCTCGACGCTCGCCGACGTTTTGATCGACGGCGAGACGATCGTTGCGATCGGCTCGAACCTGGCCACCGACGGGACGACCGTCGACGAGACGATCGACGCATCCGACAAGTACGTCATCCCGGGTGCAATCGACGTCCACACCCACATGGAACTGCCGTTCGGCGGCACCTTCGCGAAGGACACGTTCGAGACCGGGACCCGGGCAGCGGCGTTCGGCGGGACGACCACGATCGTCGACTTCGCGGTCCAGTCGCGCGGCGCGTCGCTCCGGGAGGGCCTCGACGCCTGGCACGCGAAGGCCGAGGGCAACGCGGTCGCCGACTACGGCTTCCACATGATCATGAGCGACGTCAACGACGACACGCTCAAGGAGATGGACAAGCTCGTCGACGAGGGCGTGCCTGACTTCAAGCTCTTCACCGCCTACCCCGGCGTGTTCTACAGCGACGACGGGGCGATCTTCCGGGCGATGCAGCAGACCGGCAAGAACGGCGGGCTGATCATGATGCACGCTGAAAACGGGATGGCGATCGACATCGTGGCGGCCGATCTGGTCAACGACGGCAAGACCGATCCGCTCTATCACGGCATCGCCCGCTACCCGATCTTCGAGGGCGAGGCGACGAACAGGGTGATCCGTCTGGCGGAGGCGGCCCAGGTCCCCGTCTACATCGTCCATCTCTCGGCCCGCGACGCGCTCAACGCCGTCCGCGATGCGCGCGACCGTGGCTCGCAGGCCTTCGCCGAGACGTGCCCGCAGTACCTGTTCCTGACGATCGACGACATGGGCAACGGGTTCGAGGGCGCGAAGTTCGTGTGCTCACCGCCGCTTCGCTCGGCGGACCACCAGGACGAGCTCTGGACGGGGTTGATCAAGGACGATCTCCAGCTGGTCGCGACGGACCATTGCCCGTTCGACTTCCACGGCCAGAAGGACCTCGGCAAGGGCGACTTCCGGAAGGTCCCGAACGGACTGCCCGGCGTCGAGGACCGGGTTGACCTGCTCCATGACGGAGGGGTGATCGGCGGCCGGCTTACCAAGGAACGCTGGGTCGAGATCATCTCGACGGCTCCGGCCAAGCTGTTCGGCATGCACCCCCGCAAGGGTGCAATCGCCGTGGGGGCCGACGCCGACATCGTCGTCTACGACCCAAAGGCCAAGCACACGATCAGCGCGAAGACGCACCACATGAACGTGGACTATTCGTGCTACGAAGGGCGGAAGGTCCAGGGCCGGTCCGACGTGGTCCTCTCGCGCGGCACCGTGATCGTCCGCGACGGCGAGTTCACCGGGCGCAAGGGCCACGGCCGCTTCGTCAAGCGAAGCCCGGCCGACTACGCTCGCCTAGCCTGAGCACCACCACAGGGGCACAAAGAAGCGGAGCGGAGCCCTCGGCCCCGCCCCGCTCGGATCGCGGAAGTCAGACGGTTACTCTGCGGCCGCCACGGAGGGCCCGGACGACGAAGAGAACGATGCAGGCACCGATCACCGAGATGACGATGCTGCCAATGTTGAGCCCGGTGACGTCGCCGACGCCCATGAGCGACGCGAGGTAACCGCCGACGACTGCGCCGACGATCCCGAGAATGATCGAGCCAAGAAGCCCGACCCCGCCGCCCATCAGGAAGTTCGCGATAACCCCGGCGATCAGGCCGAGGAGGATCCAGCTGAGAAGGCCCATGACGGCACGCCTCGTGCTACACGGTCGGGTCCATCACGTGCAGAGCCGACCGTACGCAGCGTCTCGCCGATGTCGCCATCTCCGCGCGCTGCAAAACGGCCGTCAAGAATCAACTTTGTAGCGGTTTTCGACGTGCCGCGTGCGGGCGCGCGCTACTGCTCGTAGCCCTCGACGACGTCGATCGGCCGCGGGGTCGCCCCTGACGGGTCCTGGCCGGCATCCCGCCGGCCCTGCCGCTGGTGGAGCAGGTCGTAGAACTGGTCGAGCTGGACCTTGATCTCATCGAGCCGGTTGCGTTCGTCGGCGTTCAGGCCGCTGCCGTCGGCCGCCCGGCCGTAGAGCTCCTCTTCCTCGCGCGAGAGTGCGTTGATCCGTTCGAACAGATCCGAGTCGTCGGCCATGCCGGCCTCCCTAGCGCGTCCGCGGAAAGCCGAGATCGACCTTCGAGGTGCCCGGATCGGGCCAGCGGGAGGTCACGACCTTTGCTCTCGTGTAGAACTGGATGCCTTCCGGCCCGTACATGTGGACGTCGCCGAAGAGCGAGCTCTTCCAGCCGCCGAAGCTGTAGTACGCGACCGGGACCGGGATCGGGACGTTGATCCCGACCATCCCGGCCTCGACCTCGAACTGGAACTGGCGGGCGGCGCCACCGTCGCGGGTGAAGATCGCCGTGCCGTTGCCGTACGGGTTGTCGTTCACCAGCTTCACGGCATCGGTGTAGGTCGGGACGCGGACGACCTCGAGGACGGGTCCGAAGATCTCGTTCTTGTACGAATCCATGTTCGGCGTGACGCGGTCGATCAGCGAGACACCCAGGAAGAACCCGTCGCCGGCCGCCAGCGGGTGATCGCGGCCGTCCGCGACGACCTCGGCGCCCTGCTCCTCGCCCTTCTCGATGTACGAGGCGACCTTGTCGCGGTGCTCGCGGGTGACGAGCGGGCCCATCTCGGACGTCGAGTCGGAGCCAGGGCCGACCTTGATCTTCGGCAGCCTGCTCTTGATCGCCTGGACGAGCGGATCGGCCGAGCCGCCGACCGCCACGACGACGCTGATCGCCATGCAGCGCTCGCCGGCGCTGCCGTAGGCCGCCGAAACCGCCGCGTCCGCCGCCATCTCGATGTCGGCATCGGGCAGGACGACCATGTGATTCTTCGCGCCGCCGAGGGCCTGGACGCGCTTCCCGTTCTTCGTCCCGGTCTCGTAGATGTACCGCGCGATCGGGGTCGATCCGACAAAGGAGACGGCCCGAATCGTCGGATGCTCGAGGATCGCGTCGACCGCGACCTTGTCGCCGTGAACGACGTTGAAGACCCCGTCCGGAAGACCGGCCTCTTTCAGGAGCTCGGCGATGAAGACCGAGGCGGACGGATCCTTCTCCGACGGCTTCAACACGAACGTGTTGCCACAGGCAATCGCGTTGCCGAACATCCACATCGGCACCATCGCCGGGAAGTTGAACGGCGTGATGCCCGCCACGACGCCGAGCGGCTGCCGAATCTGGTAGACGTCGACGCCACTGGAGACCTGCTCGCTGAATCCGCCCTTCAGGAGATGCGGGATTCCGGTAGCGAACTCGAGGTTCTCGAGGCCGCGGGCGACCTCGCCGAGGGCATCCGAGGGCACCTTGCCGTGCTCCGCGGTCAGGAAGGCGGCGATGTCGGCCCGGTGCTGGTCGACCAGGTTGCGGATGCGGAACAGAATCTCGGTCCGCTTCGAGAGGGACGTCGCCCGCCAGGCGGGGAACGCCTCCGACGCCGCGCGAACGGCCGCGTCGACCTCGTCCTTCGACGCAAAATCGACCTCGCGGGCCTGCCGTCCGGTCGCGGGGTCATAGACCGGGCCGGTCCGGCCGGAGGCCCCGGCGACGGATCGTCCCCCGATCCAGTGGTGGACGCGCTCTGTTGCGGGCGCCGCCTCGGAACGGGTCGCCCCCGGCTCTGCCACCTGCGTCATCGCTGACCCTCGTCTCTCTCGCTCTGTTCGGAACCTGCGGGCCACGGAGCGGCGGGCAGGACCGACAGATTACCCCGTTGCCGTCTGCGGCGGCGCCGGTCGCTCCCTCAGCACGAGCACGATGACCCCGGCAACGCACCCGACAAAGATGGCCAGATCGATGACCTGCTCGACGCGGAACGGCCCCGCAACGACGGGGTCGCGCCACGTCGAGGCGACGATGGCCCGGAAGAGCGCCCAGAGGCCGACCGCTTCGAGGAACGCCCGACCATCGGGGCGGCGCAACCCCGGCACGGCGAGTACGCCCATGACGAGAACGAGAACGAGGAGCGTCGCCAGCCCCTCGAGCGCCTGGGCAGGCACGGACGGGACCTCCGGCGCGAGCGAGCCCCACGGCCCCGGACCGAGATACGCGGTCGCCCACGGCGCGTCGGAGGGAACGCCCTGGCCGCGCCCGCCGAGAACGGTCGCGAGCTTGCCCACGCCGATCACGACGAGGACCGGCAACGACGCGATGTGGAACCAGCGTCCGACGGCCCCATCGAGGAGGATCGCGACGATGCCGCCGGTCAGCGAGCCGCCGACGACGGCAAGCCCGAGCTCGAGGCTGCCCACGCCCGGGTCGATGATCGCGATCGGCTGGGCCGCGAAGAACGCGGGATTGAGCAGGACGTAGCCCAGCCGGCCGCCGATGACGGCCCCCGGGACGACGCCGAGGACGACGAACAGCAGGTCGTCGGTCCGGAGCTCCATCGTCCGGGCGCCGATGCCGGCGAGGATCAGGGCAACGAAAATCGCCGCGGCAATGCCGAGCGTCTCCCAGCGGACGACGCCGTCACCAAGATGAAGGTACGGATCGAAGTCGAACGCGATTACGGCGGTCGGCACGATCGTCAGTGTAAAGGTCGGGCGGACGGCGTCGTGGATGCGCGCGGCGAGCAAAACGTTCGGTCCAAACCTGTCAACTGGCCGACATCGAGCGTGTCGAACCGGCGCTCCCCAAGCGTGCCGGGGCGCGCCGATCATTTCCCCCAGCGGGGCACCCATCTGTGGGGACAGGGTGACCCGGGGCATGCCTGGGGGCGTGCCGGGGGGAAGCCTGGGGGTGATCGAGGCCCTGGGGGGACTTCGATCGACCGCTGACGCGGACGTCCGGCCCGAGGGGGGAAGGGCCGGTCGTCCGGTCGGCACAGGGGGACGACATGGACAAAGTCTCTTCCGCCGCCGCACCGAACGTTTCGGTGCGCCTCCTCGGTCGCTTCGAGGTCGAGGCCTGCGGCGACCGCGTTCGACTCGCCGGTCGGCACGCCCAGGCGCTCTTTGCACTCCTCGCCCTGCGCCCCCGGCCCAGGCTTCGCGATGCGATCGCAGCCGACCTCTGGCCGGACTTCGACGGGCCATCGGCGTCGTCGCTTCGCCAGGCGCTGTGGCTCGTCCGGACCGGGCTCGCCTCGGCCGGCGTCGACCCGGAGCGGCTCCTCGAGGTCGGACAGGACACGCTTGGCCTCCGCCGCGAGGTGCGGCTCGACCTCGACGTCATGTCCTTCGAGACGCTCGTTGCGGACGGTCCCGAGAATGCGGGCCGGGCGCTGGCGCTCTATCGCGGCGACCTCGCCGAGGGCCTCGGCCACGAGTGCTTCGCGGCCGATCGCGAACGCGTCTCGGACCTGTACGAGGACGCACTCGCATCCGTCGCCGACGCGCGGCTCTCCGCGGGCGACATCAAGGGCGCCCGCCACGCCGCAACGCTCCTGCTCGCCCGCGACCCGCTCCGCGAGGAGGCGCACAGCGTCCTCATCGCGGCCTACGGGATGGTCGGCTCGCGGTCCCAGGTCGTGCGCCAGTACCGCCGGCTCTGCGACATCCTCCGCGCGGAGCTCGCCGTCCCGCCCCTCCCCGAGACGGATGCCACGTACCGCGCCGCGATCGCCATGACAATCGAGCGCTCGGCCGATCGGGCCGGGCGGGCCGGGCGACCGTACGATCGATCGGCCATCGCCCGGATCCTGGCTCCTACCGCCTGAGCGGGATCACTCGCTGGACCACATGAAGAGGCCCCCGGCGGTGCCGGGGGCCTCTCGTTCGTGTCGGGAAACTGCCTGCTACGGGGTGATGCTCTCGACGATGACGTCACCGCTGCCGACGAGGACGTTCGTGTCCGTCCTGACCTGGACGTTGCCCAGGAGGACGCGACCCGATGCCGGAGCCGCGTTAGCGACCACGGAGCCCGGAACGGTCCACGAAGAACCGGCCGGCCGCAAGGCATTCGCGTCGGTCACCGAGACAGACCCGAATGCTGCATTCACGAACACATCGACGTAGTTGTACGTCGTCGATCCGGCCGGAACCGCGAAGCCATCCACGAGGACGACCCACGTGCCGGCGGCCGGGTTGGCGATCGTCACCGATTCCTCGGAGTCGCCGTCGGCGCTCTGCCCGGCGAGGACGCATGTCCCCGTGGTGCAGTTGAAGACGAACAGGTCGAGGTCAGCGGCCGGATCGGACGTGCCGCCGATCGTCGCCCGGAACGTAGTCGAACCGGTGGTTACCACCGTTTGGTACTGCTGCTGTTCGAGGTTTGCGATCGTGAAGACGCCGCGCCGGGCGCTGCCCAGCGTTGTCCCCACGGCCCGGCCCGTGAACGGGCCGAAGATGTTCGTCAACGTGTAGGAGCGGGCGACCGGGACGCCGATGGTCGCGCTCGGGATGATGTCCGGATTCGGACTCACGCTCGCCCCAAGGATGGTGGCAGTCAGCGCGAACGGCGTGAACTCCGCGTCCGAGGTCCGCCGCGCTTCGACGGTGACCTCCCAGACGCCGGCCTGGGGGTTGGTCTGCGTTCGGCTGAGCGGGCTACCCGTCGCGCAGCTGCCCGACGAGGGTGAGTAGCACGACAGACTCGAGTTGTCGTCGATGTTGACGCCGAACGGGTGGAACCGCAGGAAACGAGCCTGGCCAGTCCCGGGCGTGGCGCTCGGGCCGGAGAAATCGACCTTGAAGGCGGGGGTTCCAGCCGGCACGCGGAAGAAGTAGTGGAACGCCTGGTTGCGCCCCACCGTGCCTGTGATTGTCTGCTGGAAGTTGTTGGCTGCGTTGAACACATAAGGAGCGATCACGGTGTTCAGCGTCTGGTACTCGATGCCCGGGATCGACGGGTCGTCGAGGTTCAGGATCGCCGATTTGACCCCGAGCGCCGGATTGACCGTGACTGCCAGTGATACCGGGCTGTTCAACGGCAGTGCGATCGACGACGCGCTGGAGAACGCGCCGGTGTCGCCGACCCACGACAGGGTGTAGGTCTTGGTCCCGCCGCCACCCGAGGTCCGCCGGAACGTGTACGTCCGGGTATAGCTCTCGCCGGCGTTCACGCCCTCTCGGTCGTGGATCCCGACGCCGACGTTCGGCGTGGCGAGGAACCCCGAGAGCGCGGTGTTTACGGTGACCGCCGAGCTGATGCTGACGGGCTTGATCTTGTTCGTGGCCATGAGCGCCCACGCGGCATTGACGTCGATCAGGCCGTTGCCCTGCTCGAACGCTCCGTAGCCGCTGATGAACCGGGCCGACGAGTTGAGCGCCTGGCGCAGCTGATCAGGCTGATGCTGGACGCCAGCCTGTACGGCTGCGCTCACGAGGAGCGCCCCGGCGCCCGCAGCCTGCGGCGACGCCATCGACGTTCCGTTGAGCATCGAATAGCCCGGTGGCAGCGTGTAGGTCCCGGCCACCGGACCGCCGCCCTGCCACATCGGTGTCGACGAAACCGCCGCGCCCGGAGCCATGGCGTTCGGCTTGAAGCCGCCGTCCTCGCGCGGGCCGCGGGAGCTGAACGGATGCATGTTGTCCGTGCCGGCGGCAGGTGCCGTCGAGCCGTAGTTGGACTGTCCACGTGGCATCGGTGATGTAGGCACCCATGCTCATGACCTTCGTCGCGACCGACGGGTCGCCGACGGTGTTCTCGCCGGGGCCGCTGTTGCCGGCCGAGATGAAAATCTGGACGTTCGACTGATCGATCAGCCGGTCATACAGGATGGCTCGCGCGTTGTTGCCGTCATTGAGGGACGGCAGGCCGCCAATCGACATGTTGATCACGTCGACATTGGCGTTCTTGGCCGCGTAGATCATGCCCTCGATGAGGGCGTGCGCGGTGCAGCCGGTGATAAAGAGGCAGACACGGACGGAGACCAGCTGAGCGCCAGGCGCAGCGCCGCTCATCGCACCGCCGAACAGGCCGTTAGCAGCGATGATCCCGGCGACGTGCGAGCCGTGCTGGCCCGACACGATGCCGATGTTGACGACCTTGTTCTTGCCGTCGATCTGGACGACGAACGGCATGCGCTCGGCGACCGGCGTCGCGGGATTGTCCGTGCCGAAATAGCCGACGTCACGATTGACCTTGTAGTTGGTCATCGACGCCTGGTCGGCGAAGCTGAGGTCCTGGTCGGTATCGACCCAGACCTGCGAGCCGCCGTCCCAGAGAACGCCGAAGGTCCCGCTTGGAGCCGGCAGGGTTCCCGTCGCGGTTGACGTCACTGCCGACTTCGCCGCCGAGCCGCGCGTCGCGCTCGTTGAAGAGGCCGAATCGGAACGAGCCGCCTGACGGAGCGGTATAGGTGACGGTGTTCGGCGCGGTGCCGACCGTGAAGGTCGGGCCCGTGACCGCCGATGTCACCGGGACCCAGGTCGGGTCGTTGTCGGTGAACGGATCCGTGTAGGTGACCCAGTCGATGATCTTCGGGGTCCCAACGGTGGTCGTTGCGAGCGCCGGATGGTCGAGCGTGATCCCCGAGTCGAGAACGCCGACCGTGACGCCTCGGCCGTCCCACGTGGGGTGGGCCGCCGTGAACGCCGCCGCGCCGGTATCGCCGACCGGCATGTAGGGGTTGTTGCGCGGAGTCGCGGCGCCGGGCGGCGGCTGCGGCGTTGGAACTGTCGCGCCGTCGGTCCCGTCGCCGGGGCGCGGGTCGGGCAGCGGGATGACCGCGTCGACCTCGAACCCCTGTACGCCCTTGAGGGCCGCTACGGCCTCGACCTTGCCGGCCGGGACGGTCGCTCGGATGTAGTCGAGCTGGTCGTCGCGGTACTGGACCTTGCCGCCGAGAGCGGTGACGCCGGCCGCGACGGTATTGTTCGAACCCTGCCGGGCGGCGATCAGGACGGTGATCGTCTTGTCGCCATTTGCTGCCGCCTTGGCCAGTTGAACGTGGGCCTCTTTCGAGAGCTTGGTCCCTTTCGGGTCGGCCGCGGCGAGCGAGCCGGGCAGGACCGCCGAGACGAGGAGAGCCGCCGCAACGAGTACGGCGAGACGTCGAACCATGAGCCTCCCTTCAGGCAATGCCTGATCCTCCTGATGCCCCGTTGCGGAGCCCTCGCGGGCGTGCAGGCACGTCGAATTCGGCCATGCCGCGAGACAGATTTCCCCTTGGGGCAGACACTGGGGCGCCCGGCCACTCCCACGGCCGGCGTCGTTGGTGCGCCGCCCATTCCCATGGCCGGCGAAGCGTGGGCCGACGATACGACTGCTCGCCATATCCCGGTCAATTAACGTTATGCGTTTGCAAGGCCGTTGCCGGTGTTCGGGCTGCCGCGGTCGCCTTCTTCATGGTGCGAGGGCGCACCACAGCCTTGGCCACTGGCACACGAAGCGGCCCCCAGCCAGTGCCGAGGGCCGTCCGTCAGTGCCAGGTTGGAAGCGCTACTGGCGATGGATCTTGATCGGCACAGACAGCGCGTTCGGCGCCGTCGGCGGTCCGAGCTGGAGCTCTCCGAAGTAGTCCTGCCCCGCGACCATCGTCTTCGAGAAGGCGACGTGGATCGTGACCGGAGTCCCGGCTGGGACGGCTCCGGCCGGGATGCCCGTGACCGTCAGGTCGGTCCCCTGGACCGCATCGATCGTCAGCGGGAACGTTGGCGTGCCCGCGACCGCAAAGCCCTGCACCCAGGCCTGGTAGTTGCCGTCCTGGGGTGCGACGAGCGTGACCGATTCGTTGCCGTCGGCGCCGGCCGACGAGGCGATGATCTCGGCGGCGGTGAACGCGCCATCGTTGTTCGCGTCGAACACGATGAACAGGTCGAGGTCGTCCGTCAGGGCCGTCGTGATCGTCGCCCGGGCGGCATGCGCGAGCGTGAAGGACTTCTTCACGCTGGCCGACGCCGGGTCGCCGGGATTGTCCTGATGAGCGGTCTCGGTCGTCGTGACCGGCTGGCTGAGCCCGAACCCATCGGCCACGAGGCCGTCGAGGTCGATCCCCGCCTTGAACGTCACGTCGAAGCTGCCCGTGTCCGATGGGCTGCTGATCGAGACCGCGGCCGGGTTGACGGTCGCCGACCCGACGGTCGTCTGGAACGGTACGTTGAACTTGCTGGCGTTCCAGCCGACCTGGTGGAGGGCCACCGCGTGGAGCCCCTCCTGGGCGGCGCCGGTAACGACGTCCTCGGCCCCGCCTGAGGCGGTATTGAAGGCCCAGATGCCGCCGCCGAGGTTGGTGTTCGGGCTGCCGCCGACGGTGTCGAGGATGTACGGCGCGCCGAAGGCCCCGTCATCGGCCAGCTGATAGTGGTTCTCGCTGCGTCCCATGATCAGGGTGTCGAGGTCCGTGTAGGGGGCGTCGTCATCCCACGTCGTCTCGACCAGGAAGTGGCTGCCGCTTGCCGGCTCGACCGGGACGTCGAAGTAGAAGAAGCGCCAGTCGCCGGACTCGGCGCGCCAGTTCCAGTCGGTCGCCCCGAAGACCGAGCCGTTGTTGTACGGCAGGTTGGCCTGGGCGGCGGCGACGCCCGCCCCACCGAAGGTAATGCTGCCGGTGAAGTTGCCCGCAGCGTCCTGCGGCGCGTCGACGGCGACCGTGAGCGAAACCGGGATAGCCGTGTCATGGCCGCCCTTGCTCGCGACGATGGCGCCCTCGTACATCCCGGCGGGCGTCCCGGCCGGGACAGCGAGCGTGGCGTTGAACGAGCCACTGGCCGAGGCCGGCGTCGTCAGCCAGCTCCAGTCCTGGTTGTCGTAGAAATCGACGGTGATCGAGAAGTGGGTGACCGGGATCGCGGCCGACTTCTCGGCGTGGCTGAAGCCGATGAACAGGCCGTCGGTCGAGCGCTCGGCCGGGTCGCCGACATGGATCCGGAGGCCGCTCGTGGCCGGCCCGTTGTACGAGAACCGGACGTACTCGTACTGGTCGATCTCGGACGACTTCCACTTCACGTCGGGGTTGCCGTCGATGTTGGAGCTCTTGTTGAAGTCCTTGTGGTCGACGGCGCCGTCGCCGTCCTTGTCGGTCCAGAGGTTGCCGTCGCCGTTGATGTCGGTCCAGTCGTAGGCGAGCAACCGCCAGCGCTGGTCGTAGGCGTAGTCACCGTTCGGATCGAACTCGCTGTAGGGGAAGTTCGCACTGATCGCGATCATGTCGGCGCCCGGATGGGCGGCGACCATGTCGCTGATGTCGATGAGGTAGTCGGGTACGTTGAAGTTGTTGGCGCTCTCCTGGGAGATGTTGGCCGTGGTCAGCGACAGGGATTCGCTCGCCACCTTCGACAGGAACCGGTCGGAGAGCTGGTAGGTCCCGCTGCCGTCGAGGTTGAACGTCTGGCTGTCGCTCTCACCCGCGGCGAGGACGTTCGGGAAGACATCGAACTCGTCGCCCCGGTAGTCGCCGGGCCGCCACTCGCTCGGTGTCGCCACCGCTCCGACGCTCCCGGTGGCGAGGTGGACGGCGCCGAAGGCGTCGACGGACCCCGCGCCCTGTGTCCAGGAGTCGTAGCCGAGATCCTTGGCCGAGGACTTGATGATGTCCCGGGCGTGGAGGGCGAAGCCGGGCGGCGTGGTGGCCCCGTTCTTCTGCCGCCAGGCCTGGTAGACGAGGGCGGCGGCGCCGGCCGCGACAGGCGTGGAGCGGCTCGTGCCGCCCCACGTCGTCCAGGCGATGTTGCCGTCGAGGACGTCGTTGAGGGTTGCGTCGCCGGACGAATAGGCGCCGTCGGCGACGACGTCGACCGCGTTCGCGCCGGTCGCGCCGGGGCCGCGATCGGACCAGGCGATGATGTCGTTGTCGCGGATCTGGCTGTGGTTCTTGATCGAATCCCAGCCGGTCCCGCCGAACTGGGTGGAGGCGCCGACGCTCATGCCGGTCACCGGTGATGGGGCGTTCGTCGTGCCGTAGCCCGGAGCGCCGTTGCCGGTCGACCCGATCATCAGGGTCCGGACGCCGAAGGTCGTGTTCCAGAGGTCGGCTTCCTGGCTGGCCGCGTCGAAGCCGTCGTTGTCGGCCCCGGAGTTGCCATACGAGTTCGACGTGATGTCGATCGCCGAATGGGCCGGCTGGGCCTGCGTCAGGAAGTAGGCGAACTGGGTCGAGAAGTCGAAGGAGAAGTAGATGTCGCCCATCGGGGCGAGCTTCGCGTGCGGGGCGCCGCCGATGACCATGCCGGGCGGTGTGCCACCGGGCACGTCGGCGAAGGTCGGGGCAAGCCCGTTGATGACGCCCTGGCCAACGACGTTCGATGCGGTCAGCGTGCCGTGGCCGCCGATCGCGGGATCGAAGTCACCCGTCCAGGCGAGGAGCGCACCGGGCGCGTCTTTCACGACAAGCCCGAACGAGGACGGGCCGCCGGGCAACGCGGCGCCGCTGGCACCGGTCCCGTTCGAGATGTAGTAGAGGAGGCCGCCGGAGACATCCGTCACGCCGTCGCCGTTCATGTCGCGATAGGACGCCGGCGATTCGCGGGTGACGGGCTTCTCGTCGACGAAGGAGTGGTCGTTGTCGAGGTCGACATAGACCGTGTCGTAGACGCCGGCGGTGGTCGGGTCGACGACGATGAACGCGGCGCGCTCGCCGAACAGGCCGAGGAGGTGGTCATCCGGGTGTCCGCCGAGGCGAACGGTCCCGGACTTCGTCCAGGCCAGCGGGAAGGAGTAGGTGCGGGTGACCTTCGCGTCGGGCGCCGCGAAGTTGCGCGACGGGCCGACCCGAACGTCATAGCTGACCCGGGCAATGCCCTTGCCCTTGTCCTGGACCGACTGCGTGAAGGTGTTCTTCGCCTCGGTCTTGGTGTACCAGGTGAGGCCCAGGTCGACGTTGCCGGGCTGGACGAGGAGGACGAGCGTCCCGAACGGATCGAACGCGTTCGGCCAGCCGGTCGTCGCCCGCGTCTGCCAGGTCCCGATCAGGTCCGGATGCCCGAAGTCGGTGCCGCCGTCGAGGACGGACACGACCGACCCCGCGCCGGTATAGCCGGCCTCCCAGGCCTCGGCGAAGCGGTGCGTCTTGGCGTCGAGGAGGGCGAGCTCCTCGAGCTCCTCGAAATTCGAGGACTTGAGCGGCGGCGCGGCCGAGTACGGGACCTCGTTGCCGCGGAGCTGCTTGAAGATGCCCTTCAGGGCCGCGTTGGTCACGTTCCGGGTGACATCCGGATCCGGGCTGCCGAGCGGACTGCCCGTCTTCTTGAGCTCGACCGGGCTCACGGCGACGACGCCCTTGAGGCTGGCGAGCTTCGTCAGCTGCTGGACCTTCGTCCGGCCGACGACGATCGACGCCTTGCCGTTCGGCGCGGTCGCGACCCGGCTGTTCGTCAGGAGCTTCTTCGCGGCGGCGGGATTGCCGACGACGGTCGCGAACACGTACACGTTCGAGTTCTTGCCGGCATTGACCTGGGCCAGGAGCCGCGGATGGATCTTCTCCTTGACCTTGTCGCGGTTGGTGTGGATCTCGGGCTTGCCGCGGGCCGGGGGCTTGGCTGCCATGGTCGCGGCCGGAGCAATCGTCGTGAATACCAAGCGCGGCCAGCGCGAGGAGCATCGCCAACCGGTTCAGGAACCTGCCGTTCATCGATCCTCCCTGTGTCAGGCGACGCCTGACCCTCCGTCGGTTCGGGATCAGTAGAAGCAGGCAGCACGCAGGGCGTCCCTGGAACGTTCATCGCCACTGCAGCCTGCAGCGCCGGCTCTACCGATGCCGACACTCGTAGCGCGACGGTACTCCTGGCCGGCGAAGGTGGTCAACGCGCGACGGCCCGGCGACGCTCAGTCGCGGTGCTCGTGCGCACCACTCCTGGCAGAGGCCCCGCCAAGGACACGCGCGGCCAAAATATTCGCCCAGAGAATGCTCGGCCGGATACGTCGTTGCCCACACGCCATAGCACCGTGCGAGTTAGCCGCCAAAGGCGAATTCCTGCGGCCGAACGGGCGCTTGGCGGATCCTTCGGCTTGTGCCAACTGGCCTAGTAGACCACCGGCGAATATTTGACCGAGAACCTCGCCTGCTCAGTCCGCTCGCCGCGCCAGGCCCTCAGCCGAGCTTCTCGACCAGCTCCTTGACGGCTGCCGCCGAGGCGTCGAAGGCGGCCTGCTCATCGGCGGTCAGCTTGATCTCGAAGATCCGCTCCATGCCGCCTGCGCCGAGGACGACCGGCACGCCGACGAAGAGATCGTGCGCCCCGAACTCGCCCTTCAGCAGCACGGCGCACGGCAGGACCCGTTTCCGATCGAGGAGGATCGCCTCGACCATCTCGAACGTCGAGGCCGCCGGGGCGTAGAACGCGGAACCCGTCTTGAGCAGCGCCACGACCTCCGCGCCGCCGTTCGCGGTCCGTTCCTCGAGGGCTCGGACGCGGTCGGGCGGGAGCAGCTCCGTGATCGGCACCCCGGCGACGGTCGAGTAGCGGGACAGCGGGACCATCGTGTCGCCGTGGCCGCCGAGGACGAACGCGTGGGTGTCCTCGACCGACACCCCGAGCTCCTCGGCGATGAACGTCCGAAACCGCGCCGAGTCGAGCACGCCGGCCATCCCGAGGACCCGCTCGCGGGGGAAGCCCGACGCCTGCAGCGCGACGTGGCACATCGCGTCGAGGGGATTCGTGACGATGATCAGGATGGCGTCCGGCGAGTGCTTCGCCGCCTGCTCGACCACCGCCCGGACGATGCCCGCGTTCTTCGCCAGGAGGTCGTCCCGGCTCATCCCGGGCTGGCGGGCGAGGCCGGAGGTGACGACGACGATGTCGGAGCCCGCGCTGTCCGCGTAGTCATTCGTCCCGACGACGCGCGCGTCGTGGCCGACGACCGGTGCAGCCTCGGCCAGGTCGAGCCCCTTGCCCTGGGGCAGGCCCTCGACGATGTCGACGAGGACCACGTCGGCGAGCCCCGCCTCGGCGATTCGCTGGGCAGTCGTGGCGCCGACGTTGCCGGCGCCGATCACGGTGACCTTGTTACGGGCCATGCGGGGCGAGCTCCTTTCGGGTCGTGGTGGTGGCAGGTCATTCTACGGCGGGTCGCAGCGCCCTCCGGACGCGACGTTTGACGGTGGCGCGGGCGGCGTTTCGTCCGTGGCTTCGTCGTCCCAGGCGGCCGACGATGTGAGGGTCAATTCGCGTTGGAGTCCTTGGACATGTATTCAGTCGCCGCACTCCTCTTCGTGGGCGTGCTCCTCGTCGCGCTCGGCCTGTTCGTGGCCGGCAACATGGTCATCGTCGGCGTCGGCATCGTTGCCCTCTTCGGGGCCGGGGCGTTCGAGACCCTCGCCGCGCGGCGCAGCTAGGCAGAGTCCCTTGGCTCAGCCCTCGCCGGGCTCGGCCAGCTCGAGATCAGCTCCGCTCTCCTCGATCGCCGTCGGCCCCGCCGTGCGTACCGACGGCGGGACGCCGTCCGCGTACGCCTCGAAGTTCTGGGCGAACATCCGGGCGAGCTTCTGCGCCTGGGCGTCGTAGGCAGCCTTGTCCTGCCACGTCGCTCGCGGGTCGAGAACCTCGGTCGGCACGCCCGGAACGGCCGTCGGGACCTCGACGTTGAAGATCGGGTCCGTGCGGGTCGGCACGTCGTCGAGCAGGCCGTTGAGGGCCGCCCGAACCATCTGCCGGGTGTGGTCGATGTTCATCCGCTCGCCGGTGCCGTACGGCCCGCCAGTCCAGCCGGTGTTCACGAGCCAGACCGGGACGTCCCATTTCGCCAGTCGCTCGATCAGCATGGCGGCGTACTCGCCCGGGTGGCGCGGCATGAACGGCGCCCCGAAGCAGGCGGAGAACGTCGCCTTCGGCTCCTTGATGCCGATCTCCGTTCCGGCGAGCTTCGCGGTGTAGCCGCTGATGAAGTGGTACGCGGCCTGGTCGTGGCTCAGCCGGGCGATCGGCGGCAGGACGCCGAACGCATCCGCCGTCAGCAGCACGACGTTACGCGGCAGGCCGGCGATCCCGGTCGGGTCGGCGTTGCCGATGAAGTCGAGCGGGTAGGCGCCGCGGGTGTTCTCGGTGATCCGATCGGAGTCCAGGTCGAGCTGGCGCGTGACCGGGTCGAGCTCGACGTTCTCGAGAATCGTCCCGAACCGCTTCGTCGTCTGGAAGATGTCGGGCTCGTACATCGGGCTGAGGCGGATCGTCTTCGCGTAGCAGCCGCCCTCGAAGTTGAACACGCCGTCGTCGCCCCAGCCGTGCTCGTCGTCGCCGATGAGGCTCCGCTCCGGATCGGCCGAAAGCGTCGTCTTGCCGGTGCCCGACAGGCCGAAGAACACGACCGAGTCGCCCTCGGCGCCGACGTTCACTGCCGAGTGCATCGGCAGGACACCCTCGTCGGGCATCAGGTAATTCATGACCGTGAAGGCCGATTTCTTGATCTCGCCGGCGTACTCGGTGCCGACGATGATCACCTCCATCCGGCCGAGGTGGACGAGGATCGCGGTCTCGGTCCGGGTGCCCTCGGTCGTCGGGTCGGCCTTGAAGGACGGCACGTTGATGATCGTGAAGTTCGGCTCGAACGACACGAGATCCTCGGCTGCCGGACGCCGGAAGAGGTTGCGCGCGAAGATGCTCGCCCAGGCGGTCTCCGTGTAGACCCGGAGCGAGCGGCGGTGAGCGGGGTGCGCCCCGATGAAGCAGTCCTGGGCGAAGAGGTCCCGCTCCGTGAGGTAGTCGACGAGCCGCGCCCGCAGCCGGTCGTAGTGCTTCTCGGAGATCGGCTGGTTGACCTCGCCCCACCAGATCTTGTCCGCGGACGTGGCCTCGCGGACGACGAACTTGTCCTGGGGCGAACGGCCGGTGTGCTTGCCTGTCCGGACAACGAGCGGGCCATCAGCGGCGATCAGGCCCTCGGCGTTGCGGACCGCGACCTCGTACAGCGCGGCCGTGGACAGGTTGGACTGGACGGAACGTCCGAGCGCTTCAAGCGCTCGCATTGGCGGCATTGCCACTCGGGTGGACTGGGTCATGAGCTCGAACTCCTGGGCGCGGGCGATCTCGGTCGATCGACCGGCCGCGCGTACCTCGGTGTCCGAAATGGACGCCTGAAGGAGTCGGCTTCCGCAGTCGTATTGCGTAGAGGGTACCCCAGCCCGCCGTATCCGTCTCGCAACCTTGGCGAGCCGAAGGTTGCAATCGTGTGGCGTACTTTCGGCTTGGGCGAGGGGCCGTGATGCCCGGCGGGAGCCCGGCGCCTTGTGGCCGGGCGCCCCGCCGAGCCGCGCTGACTCAGGCCCCCGAGCCTGCCAGGTGGAGCTTCGCGAACAGCCGACGAAGAGCCCAGCGCACCGGCAGGACGTCGTCAAGGGTGGTGTCGGAGCGGCGGTGCCGCGCGGCCCGGGCCACCCGGTCCCGATCTGCTTCGGCCCGTAGCTCGGAAACCCTGATCCCGCCGAGGTGGTAAGCGGTAAGTGGATGCATGATGTCCTCCCGTCTTCGGCCTCGAACGGCCGCTCGCGAATACGGATGCGCCGGCGGACCGAAGTCCGCCGGCGCGATTGATTTCAGGCCCGGGCCGTAGCCAGGGTGACTCGACCGACGAGCCGGCGAAGGGTCCAGCGGCGCCAGACCGATGTCTCCTGCTCGTCGTCGCTTCCCATCGCGCGGGCCAGCTTGGCCAGCCGCTCGCGCGATGCCTCGTCATGACGCTCCGCCATGCGGAGCTTGGCCACTTCGTAGGCCATCAATGGATGCATGGTGGATAACCCTCCTGTTGGTGCCCCGACCGGGTGGCCGGGCGCGCTCGTTCGATGGAGGGATCGTCGTCGAGGGCATGGGGGCGGGGCATCGGACGATCTGGCAGAGGTGCGACGGCCCGGACCTTATTTGTGAGAGACCGGGCGGCGCGGCGCCTTACGCCCGCTGCCCGCCGCTTGGTCCGGCTCGCGGACCAACGGGCGAACTAGGGGGCGGAATCGCGGTGGAATCGGGCGCCGTCCGCCGCTTGGTCCGGCTCGCGGACCGACCGCGGTCAGGCGGAGTCGAGCGCCCGCGCCAGGTCGGCGATGAGGTCCGACGCCGCCTCGATCCCGACCGACAGGCGAATGAGTGCCTCGTCGACCTCGAGAGGCGACCCGGCGACCGACAGGTGGGTCATCACGGCCGGCAACTCGATGAGCGATTCCACGCCACCGAGCGACTCGGCGAGCGTGAACAGCCGCGTCGCCTCGCAGATGGCGATCGCGCGCTTCGCCGCAGAAACGCCGCCGCGCGCCGACGGGATGAACGAGACCATGCCGCCGCCCGAGCGCATCTGGCGGGACGCGATCTCGGCGCCGGGGTGGGCATGCGGCCCATCCGCCAGTCCGGGGTAGATGACCCGGTCGATGTCGTCCCGGCCGGCCAGGAACCGGGCGACGGCGAGGGCGTTGGTCGAGTGGCGCTCGACGCGGAGGTGCAGGGTCCGCAGGCCGCGCAGGACGAGGAAGCAGTCGAGCGGCCCGGGCACGGCGCCCATCGCGTTCTGGAGGAAGTGCAGCCGCTCGGCGATCGCGTCGTCATTCGTGACCGCCACGCCAAGGATCGTGTCCGAGTGCCCGGCGAGGTACTTCGTCGCGGAGTGGAAGACGATGTCGGCCCCGAGGGCCAGCGGGCGCTGGATGGCGGGCGACGCGAACGTGTTGTCGACGACGATGAGCGGGCCGACGTCGCCGGCCTGGGCTGCTCGCTCGCGGACGGTGGCGGCAACCGCCGCGATGTCGGTGAGCTTCAGGAACGGGTTCGTCGGCGACTCGAACCAGACGAGGCGCGTCCGGGCGGTCATCGCCTCCCAGAGGGCATCGGGGCCGGCCGCGAGGTCAACGTAGCGGGCGTCGACGCCCGACGGGCGGTGGACGCGCTCGAAGTAGCGGTACGTGCCGCCGTAGACGTCGTCTCCCACGACGATCTCGTCGCCGGCAGGCGCGAGCTGGGCAATGGCGGCCGTCGCCGCCGATCCGCTCGCGAAGGCGATCCCGTGGGCCCCGCCCTCGAGCGCAGCGACCGCCCGCTCGAGTCGCTCGCGAGTCGGGTTCTGCGAGCGGGCGTACTCGTAGCCGCCTTTCGGGCGCCCGACCCCATCCTGGGCGTAGGTCGAGGTCTGGTAGATCGGGGGCGAGACCGCGCCTGTCAGCTCGTCGGGCTCGGCGCCGGCGTGGACGGCGAGGGTCTCGAACTGGGGCTCCGGATCCTTCATCCGAGCATCATCGCCCATTCGCGGTAGCGCCTCCGCCTCAAGATTGAGGCCCCGGCCGCCGCCGCGATAAGAGGTCTGCCCGATGGCAGGCCGTCGGCGCGCTGCGAGGCTGCGGAGCAACGGGCCACCGGTGCCCGACATGTTCGAGGGAACCAGCGATGCGCTTCCATCCAGTGATCTTCGAAGCCTTCGACGCCGCGCGCGACGGCGAGGCACGGCGAGACGCCGACCGTCGGGCGATGTACGCCCGCCCGGACGCCCTGCCACTCCCCGAGGAGGAGCCGCGGGTCTCGATGTTCGCCCGCCTCCTCGCCAGGGCGCCGCGTCCAGGGCTCGGCTCGGTGCGCCGTCAGCGGCGGGAGACCGCGGACTCCGTCTGAGTCGCAAGAGTCGCTGAGCCGCGACTCGCTTCGTCAGTCGCGGCGCGCTGGCAGGTGGGCGAGGTACTCGAGGAGGTCGAGCTTCGTCACGACGCCTGCAGGCTTCTCGCCGCGCACCGCGACGAGCGCCGAAGCGCCGCCCGACAACAGCCCGAACGCGTCGTCCAGCGTCGCGGAGGCGTCCATGAGCGGCAGCGGGGCGTCCATCACCTCGCCGACCGTGCGTTCGACGACCGACGGATCGCGGAAGGCCCGGTCGAGGAGGCCCTTCTCGTTGATCGAGCCGACGATGCCGACGACGGCATCGCCATCGGCGTCCTCCGAGACGGGCATCTGGCTGATGCCGTACTCCTGGAGTGTCTCGATCGCCTTGCCGACGCTGTCCGTCGTCCGGGCCAGGACGAGCGCCGGCCGCTCGACCTCGTGCTGGCGGACCGCCAGGAGCTCCTCGATCCGGATGATCGCACCGGTCGTGGCCAGCAGGCCGTTCGCTCGCATCCATTCGTCGTTGTAGAGCTTCGACATGTAGCTCCGGCCACCGTCCGGCAGGATCACGACCATCATCGCGTCGGTGGCTGTTGTCGGGTCCTCGGCCATGAGCCGGCGGGCCTCGTCGAGCGCCGCGATCACCGCCGTTCCCGTCGACTCTCCGGCGAGGATTCCCTCCTCGCGCGTCACGCGCCGGGCCATCGCAAACGCATCGCGATCTGAGACGCGGACCCATCGATCGACGATGGCGGGGTCGTACGTGCCCGGGAAGAAGTCCTCGCCGATTCCTTCCTGGAGGTACGGCCGGGCCGTGTCGCCGCTCAGCACGCTGCCTTCCGGGTCGGCCCCGATGATCCGGACCGTCGGCTTCATCTCCCGCAGGTAATGGGCCGCACCGGAGATCGTGCCGCCGGTCCCGACGCTGGCGATGAGGTGCGTGATCCGCCCCTCCGTCTGGTCCCAGATCTCCGGGCCGGTCGTCCGCTCGTGGGCCAGGGTGTTCTCCGGGTTCCAGTACTGGTCCGGCTTGAAGGCGCCCGGAATGTCGCGGGCGAGCCGAGCCGCAACGGAGTAGTACGACTCCGGCGACTCAGGGGCCACATTCGTCGGACAGAGGACGACCTCGGCGCCATACGCCCGCAGGAGCGCCTGCTTCTCCGCCGACTGCTTGTCCGCCATGACGAAGATGCAGCGGTAACCCTTGAGCGTGGCGGCGATCGCGAGGCCGTGACCCGTGTTGCCGGACGTCGGCTCGATGATCGTCCCGCCGGGCTTCAGCTTGCCGTCCCGCTCGGCCGCCTCGATCATCGGCAGGCCGATCCGATCCTTGACGGAGCCGCCCGGGTTGAGCATCTCGAGCTTCGCGAGGATCAGCGGTTGGCGCTCAGGGGGACCGAGGTCGCGCGTGACGCGAGTGAGGCGGACGAGCGGGGTTTGACCGACGAGATCGAGGATCGATTCGGCGTATGGCATCGCGGCCGAGTATAGGCGGGCACCCGGTGCCGGGGCCCGCCATCCGACAGACACGACGAAGCGGCGGACCACCTTTCATCGGTCGTCCGCCGCCGCTACGTCCGCGTCAGCGCATCTCGCGCTCGGCCGCTCGGAACTCGGCCCAGAACTCTGCGCTCGGGACGCCCACGCCGGCCCCGCCCGACGCGCGCTCGCCCGCACGAACGTCGATCAACGCCTTCTGGACCTGCGCATCGGAGACTGGAGCATCTTCCGCGCCGGAGGTTGCCGGACCGGCGTTGAGGGCGACGATCGCGGCACCCGCGAGCAGGATTGCCGCCAGGAGCGCGGCGATACCTGCACGGGCCGACTGGATTGATCCACGGTTGAGGGTCGAGGCATTCGTCGACATCGTTGGTCTCCCATCGAGCATGCCGGCCGATCGGCCGGGGAACGTCCGGGGAGCCAATCTCCACGATCCGTTTCCAGCGTCGACGGTAGGTTCGATCGGTCGCCCGATCATCGGTGAGGTCCCTCATCGTGCGGACCGTCTACGAATTGCGGCGGGTCCAGTCGGGATCCCACGAGCGCCGCCACCTCGGTCCGGTTGCGCGCGCCGAGCTTGGCCAGAACGTTCGAGACGTGGCGCTCGACGGTCTTTCGGGACAGGAACAGCTCTGCCGCGATCTCGGGGTTGCTGCTGCCCGACGCGAGAAGCGTGGCCACCTCTCGCTCTCGATCCGTCAGCAGTGCCAACGTGCCCGAATCTGTGCTTGCCGGCCCGCGGCGCCACGTCCGCACCCCGAGCGTCCGCAGTTCCTGCTCGGCGATCAGTCGATGCGTGTGGGCGCCGATCGCCTGTGCCCTCGACGCCACCTCACGGAAGGCTTCGGCGCCACGCCCGCGATCGATCCGGGCCAATGCGTGGGCGACGTCGAGGCGGGCCCATAGAGCGTCGACGACGGCATCGATGCCTTCGGCGAGCTCAACGAACGCCTGAAGCGCCTTCGCACCGGCGGCAGGTCCCGTCTGTCGCCCCGGCAACGAGGGCGTCAACCCAGCGGCGATTGAAGGAGTCGTGCGGGTTCGGGCGCGGTCGTTCAGTCTCCCACTGAGCCAGCGTGGACAGCGCCTCGTCCAACCGGTCGATCCGGACGAGAGCCTCTGCCGACATGAGCTCGAGCTCAAGGCGGCAGCGCGGGCACCCCGCCTGCTCGGCGAAGGCGCGCCCTTCGGCAATCTGGGCAATGACTTCATCGCGATGCAGCTTCTCCGCCGACACGGGCGAGAAGCACCGCCACCTCCTGGTGGAATGACAGGCGAGCATGTGGATCGGGCTCGCCCGCCGCGGTAGCGATCAGGCCGTTCGCGCCATCGCGCCAGGAACCGGTCGTGAGGGCAATTGCGTGACCCGCCGTCCGAGAGCGGGACCGCACTCGCGAGTAGTCGCCGACTCGCGCGACGAGCGCAGCGACCTCGCCCGCGACGGATGCGGCTTCGGGCAGGTCGCCAAGATCGTGCAGGGAGAGTGCCAGCCAGTGGCCAGCATCGATGGTGAGTGCCGGTAGGACCCGCTCCCGGGCGAGCGTCCATCCCCGCCGCAACGTGGCCTCGGCTTCGCGGAAGCGGAGCTCCGCGCGGGACGTGATCCCGCTCAGCGTCAACGCTTCGACCTGCGCGGCTTCATCGAACCCTCGACCGGCCATGGATAGCTCGTCGCTCAGCTCCCGCATGTCATCGACTCGATCGCCCTGGAGCGCGGCCAGCCAGCCTGCCCGGATCGCCTCGATGTACGCGCGACGATGGTTCGGTTCGAGCAGCTCGGTACCCCTGCAGTCATCGCGAGGCCCCGGGCGAGGCGAAGAGCGCCGGCGGAAACAGCCCAACCCTCGGTCGGGTGTCGGTCGAGGAACGTGATTACCCACGCTTCGATGGCCTCGAGGCCGATTCGCATCCCGACGTCGTCACCGGCGGCCTTGCGAGCTCGGGCAAGCCAGGTGTGGGCATCGTCTCGACGACCCAGGAGGAACGCCTCCTTGGCAGCAGCAAGGGCCGCCCTGGCTCGCGCCTCCCCGTCCAGCGCACCGGCTGCAAGGGCTGCCCACCGCTCGAAGGCGAATGCGTGTTCGTTGAGCTCCGACGCGAGGGTCGCAACGTCCGCCTGAAGCTGCTCAACGCCGTCGTCGGATGGTGGGGCCGCGTCGGCGATCGACGACAGCTCCCGCATCCCATCGGCGCCCAGCCATCGGCGGCGGGGCGAGCGGGCGATCCGGCTCGCAAGCGCGACGAGCGGCAATCCGCCTTCACGCCGATGCTCGAGGGCGCTGCGGAGCTGCTGGACATCGTCGCCGGCTCCTTCCTCGAGGTGGGCCGCGATGCGTCGGTGGATGTCGCGCCGCGTCGTGTTCGGGATGCTGCGGGCGACGGCCTCGCGGATGAGGTCGTGGGCGACGCTGACGAACCCGCTGGACCGATGGACGAGGCCCCGTTCGGCCAGTTCGCGGAGGCCGTCGGCAACCTGCCGCTGATCCTGACCTGCGAGAGCTGCAAGCTCAGCCGCTGCTACTGGGCGGCCCGCAATCGAGAGCACGCCCACCAGGTCGGTCGCGTCCTCCCCGAGACCCTGCGCTCGGCGGGCGACGAGATCGCTCGGGGCGCCCGCTCCGTCGCCCGCCGTGCTGAGGGCCTGGATCCAGAACGGCGATCCACCAGCAGTCGCCCAGACGGCGGCGGCATCGGCGGGCGGGAGATCCGGTCGCAGGGACTTGGCCAGGGCGACCCCATCGTCGTGGGCGATCGGCCCGAGCTCGATGACAGCAAGGCGATCCGCCGGCAGGAGCCGCTCGAGAGACGACTGGAGCGCCGCGACTGGCGACGATGGTCGACCGGCCGCAAGGAGCAGGAGAGGCCGCCCGGCCGCATGGGCCGCCCGAACGAGGTAGTGGCAGAGGGCAAGCGAGAGCTCGTCGACCCACTGCACGTCGTCGACGAGGATCGCCGCAGGCGAGAGCCGCTCGAGCGCCCGATGCGCCGCCTCGAAGACGCGGATCGGCTCCAGGGACCGGTCTTCAGCCGTGACCGGTCCCGTCGGGACCACAGTGAGCAACGGGTCGCCTGCCTCCGCAAGGCCCCGCAGGAGGTCGCGAGAGGCCGCCAGCGGGATCGCCCGCTCCGCCTCGAATCCGTCGATGCGAAAGGTGTGATCGATCTCGAGTCGGCTGCGCGCCTCGGCGATCAGCCGGCTCTTGCCCTGCCCGGCATCGCCGATCACGAGGACTGCAGCCGTCCCTCGCCGGCCCTTCGCGATCGCGGCGACGCGTGCGATCGTCTCGAGCTCAGCGCCCCGTCCGAAGAATGGCCCGCCCACCGGAACAGCCTACTCCGGCCGTCGCCTCACCCTCCCGATCGAGCCGGCCGGCGCGGAGCAGCAGCCACGTGAGCCGCCGTCGGAGGCGCCGCGGGTGGGAAGGGGGATCCACGGTCCCCGGATGGAGCTCCTCGACGACCGGCCCGAGAAGCGCGGCCAGGGCATCGGTCAGCCGGCGGGCAAGGTCCAGCTCCTCGCGCGACCCTTCAACCGGCAGCGTGCCATCCCAGCCGGCACCCAGCAGGCCCCGGATCGACGTCGCCGGCAGGACCCGCGAGGCCATTCGCTTGCCGAGGTAGAGCTCCTCGGTCCCGGCCATCGCCAGGGGCACGATCGGGGCGCCGATCCGCAGGGCAATCAGCGCCCAACCGACCCGGAACGGACCGATGCGGCCCGGCGGTCCGCTGACGGTGCCCTCGGGCATCTGGGCAAAGACTGCCCCGTTGCTCGTCACCGCCCGTGCCGATGCGACGTGCTGCTCGATGCCGATCCCGCCCCGCCAGACGGGCAGGAGTCCGCCGAGGCGGTGGACGAGCCACTCCCGCCAGCGCGTCGTGAACGTCGACGGGCCACTCCCCAGGAACCAGACTCGCGGCTCGGTCGGCAGCGCGTGGACCACGAGGAACGGGTCCATCCAGCCGCGGTGGGCGGCGCCGACGATGAAATAGCCGCCCGCCGGGAGGTGCTCCTGGCCGGACGTCGCGATCCGGAACCGCAGCAGGCCGAAGATCACGAATCGCGCGAACAGGCGCACCAGCCGGTAGAAGATCGATGCCCGCGCCTCCGGCGTCCGCCCGAGCCACTGGAGACCCTCGACCGCGCCGCCTCGGGCGTCGGCGAGCGCCTGGGGCGAGATCCGGCCCGGCGGCGGCCGCCGTCGTCGCCCGGTCGGTTGGGCGCTCCCGCCGGCGTCCACTCAGGCAGCCGGCGTCCCAGGCTCGCCGGCGGATCGGTCGGGAACGCCATCGTCGTCGGCCGGTTCATCCTCCTCGTCAGGCGTCAGGTCGGGCGCGCTCGGCGCCGGTCTGCCGGGGCCGTGGCGATACCACAGCAGCGCCAGGCCGACGATCACGAACGCCGCCGAGACGATCTGGGCCGTCGGGATGCCGAAGAACGTCCAGTTTCCGCTGCGCATGAACTCGAGCAGGAAGCGGGTCGTCCCGTACCAGACGAAGAAGATCAGGAGGAGGTCGCCGGGCACGAGCCGCGAGTTGCGGCGGCGAGCCAGCCACAGCAGGACCGCCGCACCGGCGAGCCCCGAAAGCGATTCGTACAGGAAGAGCGGATGGAAGTGCGTCGTTGCCAGCGGAAATGTCTCGCACGGATACGCCGCGACGCGGTGGGCGCAATCGATCGCGATGCCCCAGGGCAGGGACGTCGGCGGCCCGTACAGCTCCTGGTTGAAGAAGTTCCCGAGCCGCCCGATCGCCTGCATGACGAACAGGCCCGGGGCGACGATATCGGCCCACGTCGCGAAGTCGACCTTCCAGCGCCGAGTGAGATACCAGCCGGCGAGGGTGCCCGTGACGATGCCGCCCGGGACGCCGAGCCCGGAGAAGCCGGCGAATGCGTACGAGCCATTGGCCTGCCGGGCGATCGGCAGGAGCGCGGTGATCGGGTCGGCCTGGTAGATCGCCCACTGGTCGATGACGTGGTAGAGCCGTCCGCCGATGAGGGCCGCGATCGCGACGATCACCATCGCATTCCCGACGAGTTCTGCGTTCTGGCCGCGCCGCCGCGCCTCGCGGACGAGGACGAGGTAGACGGCCGCCAGCCCGACCGCGTAGCAGATGCCGTACCAGTGGACCGGGAACGACCCGATCGTGAACGCGATGGGGTTCGGGGTGATGTCGATCATGTCGGCCCGAGTGTACGGGCCGCCCGGCGGACCCGCCTCTCGCCACTGCCTATACTGGCCCGCGCATGACCTTCACCCGTCGTCCCGTCTCGGCGGCCGCCCGATGAACGCCGAGTTCAACTGGTGGCTGCTCATCGTCGGCCTGGTCGTCGGGGCGGCGCTGACGTGGCTCGTCATGTCGGAATCGGTCCGTGGCGACATCGACGTGACGGAGTCCGAGCAGCGCGGCGAGGCTCGCTGGATCGCGACGCTTGTATCGGGCGCCGGCCGGCCGATCGCCGCCGGAGCGGGTCGAGGAGATCCTCCGCCTCCATCGCGAGTACCTCGCGGCGCCGCCGCCGGACGAACCAATCGAGCCAGCTGTCGCGAACGGTCCCGCCGCGGACCTCGCGCTGCCCGGCAGGGTGGCGCCGGACGCCGTCGAGCGGCGACCGATCAACGAGGACGGCTGACCGCGGGACGGGTCTCAGCTCTCGGGCGCCGTCCCGACGTGGAGCGCGACTGCCCCCAGGCCGAGCCGGCGGTGGCCAACCTCGACCAGGCCGGCGGCGCGCATCAGGTCGGCGAGCGTGTCGGCGTCGGGTACGTTCTGGACGAGCCGCGCCAGGCGGCGATAGGCCTCGCGACGGCCGGCGACCGAGACCGCGAGCGGCGCCAGCCGGCGGGCGGTCCGGTGGTAGATCCGGCCCCACCACCGCGGCCAGGGCATCGTCGGCTCGAGGCAGACGACACGGCCACCCGGCCTCACGACGCGCCGCAGCTCCCGCAGGCCCGCGGCGAGATCCGGCAGCGTGCCCAGCCCGAAGGCGACCGTCGCGGCGTCGAACCGGGCGTCCTCGAACGGCAGCGCAAGGGCGTCGCCGAGGATGAACTCGAGCTGGACGAGATCGCGGGTGTTGGCCGTTCCGCGCTGGACCATCTCCGGGGACAGGTCGACCGCGACAACGCGCCCAAACGGCCCGACCCGATCGGCCAGGACGGCCGCCAGCTTGCCCGTGCCCGCGGCAACGTCGATCGCGGCGTCGCCCGGCCGGATGCCGGCCGTCTCGACGACCGCCCTCCGCCACCGCCGCTCGAGGCCGAGCGACAGAATCGAGCCGAGTCGATCGTAGACGGGGGCAATCTCGTCGAGTACAGCGGCTACGTATGCCGCCTCGGCTGGATCGCGTCCCGCGGGCTTCGCGCCTGGCGTCGCGAGCTCGTCATCTGCGCCGCGCCGCGCATCCACCTCGCCGTCGGTCGGGCGGGAGTCGCCTTCGGTCCGGGAGGGCGGCGCGAACGCCATCTACAGCTCGCCGAGGAGTACGGGATCGCCCGCCACCGAATCCCCTTCGGCGGGCACGAGCGAGACGCCGAATAGCGTTCCGGGACCGACCCCTGCGAGCTCTTCCACAGGGCCGACCCAATACGACACGCCTCCCCCAAAGAACATCTGCCCGATCCGCCTCCGGCCGCCATCAGTCTCGACCCAGCAACGGTACTGCATCCCGGCGGCCGGTTCCGGGAGGCCCTGCGCGAGGACGACGAGTTCCTTCGTTTTCTGCGAGAAGGCGAGCGTCCCCTCCGCGCTCGAAGCCGCGGCACCGGTGCCGGCCAGAACGACGTATTCCGCGTCCGGCTCGCCATCGATCCGATGGCTCCACGTGGCCACCTTGGCCAACGCGTCGATCTGCCGCGCCTGCGTCGCGATCAGCGAGTCGCGCGACTGGGCGACGAAGAGCGACGTTCCGACGATCGCGACGAGGACCGCGGCCGCGATCGAGGCGGCCCACAGACGCCGGTCTGGCGCCGCGCGACGGCGCCGCCGCCGCCGACGGCGATAGGTTCGGGCTGGACCGCAGGCACCTCCCCGCCGCGCGGCCGCCCGACGGCGGCGACGTAGGCCAGGGTCCTGTCCCGCAGGTCGGCCGACGGCGCCGTCCGAACGGCTTCGCGGATGACGGCCGAGGCGCGGCGCAGGCGCTCCAGCTCCGCGGCGCACTCCGAGCAGCCGGCGACGTGGCCCGCAAGGGCCGCCGCCTCTGCCGTGTCGCCCGCCGCGAGACGGTCGAAGCCGTCCGGCTCCAGTGCCGCGATCTCGAGGAGCTCGCGCGCCTCAGCGTGTTCCATCTTCTCCCGCTACCGATCCCGACGATCGCCGGCGGGAACCCCGACCGGCGCCAATTCCGCCCCAGGGCCGAGCTCCTCGGCAAGGACCTCGCGCAGTCGCAGCAGGGCTCGCCGCGTTCGCGTCTTCACCGTTCCGAGTGGCCAGCCGAGCCGCTCGGCTATCTCCGATTGCGTCATCTCCGCGCTGTACGCCAGAACCAGGGCGGTTCGCTCGTGCTCCGGCAACTCGGCCAGTGCGCCCCGGATCACGTCCCTGAGCTCCGAAGCGGCCAGTTCGCCCTCCGGGCCGGGCCCGAGATCGGCGCCGCCGAGCACGCTGCCCATCGACACGATCCGCTCGAGGGCTGCCGTGTCACTCTCGTCGCTGCCGCTCGCCGACGAGAGTGGAACGAGATTCGGGCGTCGGCCAGCCGCCCGGAGACGGTCTACCGTCCGGTTGCGCGCGATCGTGTGGAGCCATGCCGCCAGGGAACCAGTCCCCGGGTTGAACAGCTCCGCTCGGTTCCAGAGCGCGAGAAATGTCTCCTGCACTACTTCTTCGGCGACCTGCCGATCGGATGTCAACCGGATTGCCGCCGCGAAGACCGCGTCGACGTGCCGGTCGTACAGAGCGGCCAGCGCGTCCTGCGAACCTGCCGCAACCTCGCGAACGAGGGCGGTTTCGTCGCCGGGGGCGTGACGGTCGCCTGTCATCGATTACGCCCCATCGGCCCGTTCGGTTTCGGTTGGCAGCCGCAGCGGGCGCCGCTCGAAGCCGCTCGAGTAGACGACGTCGGTCTCGGTCGTGAAGACGTGGCGGGTGGCCTGGACCTGCCGAAGGATCCGCTCGAGGTCGCGCGTGTCCCGGGCACGGACCTTGATCAGGTAATCCGCCTCGCCGGTGATGTGATGGCACTCCTCGATCTCCGGGATCGCCGCGAGGTCGTCGGTGAGATCCGTGGCGGCTGTGCCGGGTGCCTGGGTGATCCAGGTGAAGGCGAGGATGCCCAGCCCGACCGACGCCGGATCGACGATGGCCGCGTAGCCCCGGATCGCTCCCCGCGCCTCGAGCTTCTTGACCCGCTCGTGGGCGGACGGACCGCTCATGCCGACCTCTGCCCCGAGGTCCGCATAGGGCCGCCGGCCGTCCCGCTGGAGGATCTCCAGGATCCGGGCGTCATTCGTACTGAGTCGATCAGCTCCCGACATCTAGTACCACTTCATTAGGCAGATCGGTTGACCATGCTCCGTCTGTTAGGTAGAATATCGGTATTAACTCGGTTGTCGACCATCGCAATCAGCGACGGACCTCTTGTCCCCGGCGACCACGCAGCGGAGGTGCCACGATGATTGCAATCGGTTTCGGCTTCCTGGCGCTGTTCTCAATCCTCAGCATCTTGCTGGGCAATGAAGACCCGCGTCATACCGATCCCCGAGACGACGTCCGACTATGGATGCGCTACGGCCTTCGCTAGTTCGAACGTCTCGACAAGCCTAACCCACAAGGCCCCGGCAACCCCGGGGCCTTGTCGATTCCCGTAGTCCGTCACCACGTGCCGGCAGCTCTGTGAGCGATCGCGGCCAGCGACCCCGCCGGGAGGTGAGCCTCGTGACAGCGAACCCCGTCCTGGCCGACGAGGGCGTTGTGCGACGTCCCGGCAGGCAGGTCGAGCCGGTCGCCGACGTGCAACTCGATGACCTCGGACCGATCCGGCAGCCCGAACGCGATGGAGCCGAATTCGACCACGATCACCTTGTCGTAGCCGTGGTCGTGCGCCGCGTAGCGATCGTTCGGACCGTTCGACCAGCTTGTCGGCTCCAGGCCCGCCGCCCGGAGGCGCTCCGCCGTGTCGGCCACCTCAGGCGACCGCGACGCCGACGGCGGAACCGACGAGGAAGGTGACGCCTGCCGCGACCGCGCCGATGACGACCTGTCGCGCGCCGGAGAAGAGCGTTCCGCGTCCCGTGAGCAGGCTCACGCCGGCGCCGACGGCAAACAGCGCCATCAGGCTGAGGACGAGGCTCGCCGTGAACGCGCCCGGGCCGCTCGCGAACAGGTACGGCAGCACCGGGACGCCCGCGCCAAAAGCGAACGCTACGAAGGAGCCCGTCGCCGCACCCACCGGCGAGCCGAGCTCGTCCGGATCCAGCCCGAGCTCCTCGCGGACGAGCGTGTCGAGCGCCCGTTCCGGGTTCTCGAAGAGCCGCGCCGCGATCGCTTCGGCCTCGTTCGGCAGGAAGCCCTTCGCCCGGTAGAGCGCCGCCATCTCGGCCTGCTCCTCCTCGGGCATGGCCTCGAGCTCGGCGCGCTCGAGTTCTATCTGGCGTTGGAACAGCTCGCGTTGCGACTGCATCGAGATGTACTCGCCGGCCGCCATGCTGAACGCGCCGGCGACGAGACCGGCGATCCCGGCGAGCAGGATGAAGCGGCCCTCCTGACCGGCCGCCCCGGCGACCCCCATCACGAGCGCGAGGTTGCTGACGAGGCCGTCGCTGACGCCGAAGATCATGGCCCGCAGCAGCCCGGACCGCCCCGACCGGTGCCACCGTTCGCGAGAGGCGATGTCCTCTGTCGGGCTCAGGGTCTTCTCGCCGCTCTTCAGCTGCCGCCAGATCTCGGCGTGCTCTCGCTCGTCCGCGGCGATATCAGCGACCTCGGGCGAGGATTGGCTTTCGTAGAGGTCCTCCTCATCGCCTTCGAGCGCGGTCACCAGGTCCGAGACCGCGCGCGTCCCGAACAGGCGAGCGAGCGTGAGGATGACCGCGACGCGCAACCGCGGGCGGGTCGGCGCCGGTGGCACGTCGGCGCCGCGCTCCTCGAGCTTGCGGGCCCAGATGTCGGCATGACGCCGCTCGTTGGCGGCGATCCGGCGGAAGGCGGCCGCGCGCCCGGGTTCCTTCTCGATCGTGGCCAGGGCGTCATACAGGAGGATCGCGTCACGCTCCAGCTTGAGATTCTCAAGGCTCTGGAGCGTCTCGGGGGACATAACCTCATCGTACCCGCCGCTAGACTCGACGTGATGTGCGCCCAGGCTCGGCCCGCTCTTCGCTACCTCTCGGCCAGCGACGTCGAGGCGGCGATGCCGCCCCTCGACGAGCGCCTGGCCCTCGCGGAGCGAACGATGGTCGCCCTCGTCGCCGACGCGGAGCTGCCGCCGAAGATCGGGGTCCATCCCCGGCCCGAGGGATCGTTCGGGCACGCGATGCCGGCCCACCTCCGCGGGGCCGACCCGGACGGCGGCGGAGACCTCGTCGGCATGAAGTGGATCGCCGGCTTTCCCGGCGAACCGAGCCCGAGGCCTGGATGCCATCCACGGCCTCGTCCTGCTGGCCGACCCGGCAACAGGCGTACCGACCGCGATCCTCGACGCCGGACCCATCACCGCGCAACGAACGGCCGCCATCTCCGGGCGTCGCGATCTCGCGGTTCGCGCCCGCGCTCGATGGTCGACCGCCGGTCGTGGCGCTGATCGGCGCCGGGACGCAGGGGCGCAGCCACCTGGCGGTGCTCGGTCGGGTCCTCGCCGGGCTCCGGGCTGCTGATCTTCGACCGCCACACCGACCGGGCGGAGGCCCTCGCCGCGGAGGCGCGCGCGACGAGCGGCATCGCGACAGCCGAGCTGGCCTCGACGGCCCGCGAGGCGGCCGAAGGAGCCGACGTCGTCGTCACGGTCGCCGCGTTCGGTCCGGTCCGCCAGGTCATGACGAACGACTGGCTGACGCCGGACGCGCTCGTCGTGCCGGTCGACTACGCGACGTACGCGGCGGCGGAGGTCGCCCGAGACGCGGCGCTCTTCCTCGTCGATCAGCGCGAGCAGTTCCTCGCCAATCGCGACGCCGGGCTCTTCGACGGCTACCCGGACCCGACGGCGACGCTCGGCGAGGCGATCGTCCGCGGCATCGCCCGACCGGCAGCAGGCCGCGTCGTCGTCACCCATCTCGGCGTCGGCCTGGCTGATCTCATCTTCGCCGACGCCATCGTTCGGCGGGCAGCCCATGCCGGACTGGGAACCGTCCTGGCCGACGCGGGGCCCCTCGGTCGGGCAGACTGACGGCGTGGGCATCGTCGGGCGTCTCGTCCGGATCCTGATCGTCGTTGTCGTGATCATCGCCGGCGTCGTGACCGGGATCGTCGGGGTCGTGACGTTCCGGGCGCTGCCGCAGACCGACGGCGCGATCGAAGTCGACGGCCTCAACTCGTCGGTCACGGTCCTTCGGGACGAGGCGGGCATCGTTCGGATCCTCGGCGAGGACCCCCACGACCTGTTCCTCGCCCAGGGCTACGTTCACGCCCAGGAGCGGCTGTGGCAGATGGAGGTCTGGCGCCACATCTCGGCCGGCCGCCTGTCCGAGCTGTTCGGCAAGAGCACGCTCGACCAGGATCGCTTCATCCGAACGCTCGGCTGGCGCCAGGCCGCCCAGCGGGACCTCGACGCGATGTCGAAGCCGGTGCGGGCCGCCGTCGACGCGTACACGGACGGCGTGAACGCCTTCATCGCCGAGCATGGCCAGAAGCAACCAGGGACTGGCGTTCGTCGTGACGGCCCTCCAGAGCGGCACCGGCGGCGTCGGCGGCTACACGCTGGAACCGTGGACGGCGCTCGATTCGGTCGCCTGGCAGAAGGTCCAGAGCTGGCAGCTCGGTGGCAACTTCCAGACCGAGGTCTTCCGGATGCTGGCCGACGCGAAGCTCAAGGATCCGGCCCTCACCGACGCCCTCTTCCCGGCATACCGAGCGGACATGCCGGTGATCACGCCGACCGCGGCAGCGACCACGGGCCGGCAGCTCGAGCGCGTTCCGCTGCGCGGCGCGGGAGCGGCAGCCGGCGCGGCGGAGGCGCCGCTCATCACCGCCGACCAGGCCGCCGCCTGGCGGGACGTCGCCTCGATCGACGAAGGGTTCCTGCGCCTGGCCGGGCTCGACGGCGGGGAAGGGATCGCTGGCGACCACCAGATCGGATCGAACAACTGGGTCGTGGCGCCATCGAAGAGCTCGAGCGGCGGCGCGCTCCTTGCGAACGACCCCCACCTCGGGATCGCGATGCCGTCGGTCTGGTTCATGAACGGGCTTCACTGCCGGAAGGTCACCAAGGCCTGCCCGTACGACGTCGTCGGGGTCTCCTTCCCGGGCATTCCGGGGATCGTGCTCGGCCACAACGCGCGCGTCGCGTGGGGCGCGACCAACGTCGATCCCGACGTCCAGGACCTGTTCGTCGAGAAGATCGATCCGGCCAACCCGGACAACTACCTGTTCCGCGGTGAATCGGTCCCGTTCACGGTCCGCGAGGAGACGATCAAGGTCGCGGGCGGCGAGGACGTCATTCTCGAGGTCCGCGAGACGCGCCACGGACCGATCCTCAACGACGTCGATCCGAGGCTCGAGGAAGCACCGCCGCTGGCCCTCGCCTGGACGGCAATCGCCGATGTCGACGGCACGCTGGAAGCGATCTTCAACATCAACACGGTCGACAACTTCGAGGAGTTCCGAGCCGCGTTTGCGACCTACGGATCGCCGGCCCAGAACTTCGTCTACGCGGACGTCGACGGCCACATCGGCTATGTCTTCCCCGGGTATGTCCCGATCCGCGCCGATCCCGCGGATCGCGGCGCCCGGATCAGGTCGGGAAGCGACGGCAAGCACGAGTGGAAGGACCGCATCCCGCTCGCGGAGTTGCCGTGGCAGCTCGACCCACCGGGCGGAATCATCGTCAGCGCGAACAACGCCGCCGTTGGCGATGGCTATCCGTACTTCGTCGCGGCCGAGTGGGACCCCGGCTATCGGGCGAAGCGGATCATCGAGCTGCTCGCCCTGGCGGGCGAGAGCGGCGGCGGCGTCTCGACCGATGAGCTCGCCGAGATCCAGATGGACGTCCGCGTCCCTCGGGCCGACCTCGTCAAGCCGCACTTCGAGGGCATCGAGCCGGCGACCCCGGACGGCCGGCTCGTCCTCGAGCGCATCGGGGCGTGGGACGGCCTGGCCACGCTCGACAGCGACGGGGCCGCGGCGTATCTCGCGACCGAATACCACCTGCTGCGTGGCCTGTTCGACGACGAGCTTGGTTCGCTCGCCCGGGAGTACGTCGGCGGGAGTGCCTCGTGGCAGTCGATGATCGGCCTGCTGGACGACCCGACCTCGACGTGGTGGGACGACGTCAAGACGACCGGGCGGAAGGAGCGGGCCCCGGACGTCATCGCGGCCGCGCTCGACGCCGCGGGGGCGGACCTGCGGACGAGCCTCGGCGATCCGAAGGACTGGACGTGGGCGCGGCTGCACCAGGCGACCTTCCGGGAGCAGTCGCTGGGGACGAGCGGCATCGGACCGCTCGAGTGGTACTTCAACAAGGGCGCGATCCCGGTTGCCGGAGCCGCCGGTGCGGTCGACAACAACTACTACCGACCGAGCCGGGCCTATCCGAACCCGAACGACCCCGACTACGAGCCCGTCGGTTTCGCCGGCGTCTTCGAGGTCACGAACCTGCCCTCATACCGGTTCACGATCGACATGGGCGACCAGGACGGCGCCCGGATCGTCCAGACGACCGGCCAGAGCGGCAACCCGTTCGACAGCCACTACGGCGACCTCATCGACGAGTGGGCATCCGGCGAGACCGTGCCCCTGCCCTTCTCCCGGAGCGCCGTCGAGGCGGCCACCGAGAAGCGCCTGGAGCTCGTGCCCTAGGCTGGGCCCGGAGGAACCTCGCCGGCCGGGCCTACTCCTCGCTGATCGGCAAGGGGCCGTCGGGGACCTCGATGATCACCCGGCCGTTCTCGACGACGACCGGATAGATCTCGAGGGGCAGCTCGGCCGGCGGGTCGAGCGGCTCGCCGTCGGACAGGTCGAATCGCGACAGGTGGAGGGCGCAGGTGATCGTCCCCGCCGTCAGGAAGCCCTTGTCGAGCTCGAAGTACTCGTGACTGCAGACGCCCTGGGTGGCGGTGAACTCGCCGCCGTTGTTGATGACGAGGACCTGGTCGGTGCCGTCGACGTAGGCCATCTTCATCTCGCCGTCGGCGACCTCGTCGACGCCCAGCAGGTCGATCCGCCTCATGCCGGCTTCCCGCGTCGCCGCGGCGAAGGTTCTGGTGGGATCACGCGGCGGCCGCGCCGTCGAGCCCGGCGTTCCACTTCGCCTCGAGCAGCTCGCGCAGCCGGTCGCGCTCGGCTTCGAGGGGGACGCGCGTGACGACCGGCTCGAGGAAGCCGAGGACGATGAACTTCCGCGCCTCGTCGGGCGGGATGCCGCGGCTCTCGAGGTAGAAGAGCTGGGATCTCGTCGATCGGGCCGACGGAGCTCGAGTGGGCCGCCCGGCGGCAGTCGGGCTGGTCGATCTCGAGGCTCGGGATCGCGACGGAGCGGGCCTTCTTGGAGAGGTTCATCCCGAACTCGCCGAGGAAGCTGTCGGTGCCTCGCGCGCTCTTCTCGATCGTGATCATGCCCTTCATGTAGCTCCGGGCGGCGTCGAGGAGGACGCCCTTCGAGAGGAGGTTGCCGGTCGTGTCGCGGCCGACGTGGTGGGTGTACGAGGTCAGGTCGAACAGCTGCTCGTCGGCGCCGAACACGATCTCGACCTGCTCGACGGTGCTCCGATCGCCCTCGAGGCGGTTGTCGACGCGGCTCCTGACGAGCCGGCCGCCGAGCTGGGCGAGCGCCCAGTGGAGGTCGGCGCCCTCGCCGATCACGGCGTTCCGGTGCTGGAAGACGACCTGGCCCGGCCCGAAGTCCTGGATGCTCGCGACCCGCAGCTCGGCGTCGCGGCCGAGGCGGACCTCGAGCGAGCCGCTGAACAGGGCCTGGCCCTCGCCGATCGCGGTGCCGCCCGCCGTGTCGGATGAGCCGAGCTCTTCGACGATCGACGCGGCCGCACCATCACCGAGCTCGACGATCGTCCGGGTCAGGAGGCCTCGGTCGGGTGCGCCCGCGGACCAGCGGACGACGATCGGGTGCTGGAGGCGGACGCCCGCGGGCACGCGAATCGCGACTCCCTGGTTCCAGCCCGCGCGCGTCAGCTGGGCGAAGCGATCGGTCGCGCGGCAGCGCTGACGAGTCGCCCAGCAGTCGCCGAGCGGCGTCGGGATCGGAGGCGAGCAACCCGCCGAGCGTCTCGAGGCGGACGCCGGCCGCGCGGGACGCGTCATCGATGAGCAGCGCCTCGACGCGGTCCTCGCGGAGATCGGCGAGGCCGGCGATGCCGTCAGGCAGGGTCGCGGCCGCGGCCGGGTCCGGGGCGTCGGCCGGCTCGTCGTAGAGGCGGACGTCTTCCAGCGCCGCTCCCCGCAGGTCGATGTACGGGGTGTAGAGCTGGTTGCCCTCGCTCGGAAGCGACGTGAAGAGCTCAAGTGCCGCCCGGCGGTCGGCCGCCAGCCAGTCGGGCTCGCCGGCAGCGAGGGCTTCGACTGTTGCTTCGTCGAGGGTGAAGCTGAGATCGGCGGGAGCTCGTCGCGCGGCGCGCGCGGTCGTCGCCCGCGGTCGGGCGAGAGTCACCCGAGCGACCCCTCCATCTCGAGCTTGACGAGCCGGTTGAACTCGATCGCGTACTCCATCGGGAGTTCCTTCGTGAACACCTCGAGGAAGCCCTGGACGATGAGGTTCTGCGCCTCGTTCTCGGTCAGGCCGCGGCTCATCAGGTAGAAGACCTGGTCGGCGCTGATCTTGCCGACGGTGGCCTCGTGGGTCATCGTCGTGTCGTCTTCCTGGATGTCGATGTAGGGATACGTGTCGCTGCGGCTGATGTCGTCGAGCATCAGGGCGTCGCAGCGGACGCTCGCGACGACGTTCGTCGCGCCTGGGCTGACCTTCAGCTGGCCGCGGTACGTCGCCCGGCCGCCGTCCTTCGAGACCGACTTCGAGACGATCCGGCTCTTCGTGTTCGGGGCGAGGTGGACGGCCTTGGCGCCGGTGTCCTGGTGCTGGCCCTTGCCGGCGACCGCGACGCTGATGATGTCGGCCGTGGCGTTCTCGCCGCGGAGGTAGATCGCCGGATACTTCATCGTCAGCCGCGACCCGGTATTCGCGTCAATCCACTCCACCGTCGAGTTCTTGTGGGCGTGGGCGCGCTTGGTCACGAGGTTGTACACGTCGTTCGACCAGTTCTGGATCGTCGTGTAGCGAACCTTCGCGCCGGGCAGGGCGATGACCTCGACGACCGCAACGTGGAGCGACTCCGTGGCGTAGATCGGGGCGGTGCAGCCCTCGATGTAGTGAACGCTCGCGCCCTCGTCGACGACGATCAGCGTTCGCTCGAACTGGCCCGTGTTCTCGCCGTTGATCCGGAAATAGGCCTGGAGCGGAAGCGGGACCTCGACGCCCTTCGGGACGTAGACGAACGAGCCGCCCGACCAGACGGCGCTGTTGAGCGCGGCGAACTTGTTGTCCTCCGGCGGGACGACGGTCGCGAAGTGCTTGCGGAAGATCTCCGGGTACTCGACCAGCGCCTGGTCCGTGCCCATGAAGACGACACCGAGCTTCGTCAGCTCTTCCTTGACCGAGTGGTAGACGACTTCGCTGTCGTACTGGGCGCCGACGCCGGCGAGGAACTTGCGCTCCGCCTCGGGGATGCCGAGCCGCTCGAACGTCGCCTTGATCTGGTCAGGGACGTCGTCCCATGACTTCTCTTCGCGCTCGGAGGGCTTGCGGTAGTAGACGATGTTGCCGAAGTCGATCTTCGAGAGGTCGCCGCCCCAGTTCGGCATCGGGCGCTTGAGGAAGTGCTCGTAGGCGCGCAGGCGGAACTGGAGCATCCAGTCCGGCTCGTTCTTGAAGCGGCTGATCTCCTCGACCGTCTCGCGCGTGAGCCCGCGCTTCGTTTCGGCGAGGTAGACGATGTCGTCGTGGAAGGCGAATTCTTCGCGGCGGTCGGTGACGAGCTCGCGAGTCGCGGTCATTGGTTCTCCGGTTGCGGGGCGCCCACTCGACGCGGCGCTCGATTTTCTGTAATCCCGAGTGCCATTATCGGAATTAACCCGCGAACCGTCAACGACCCGGCGGTACTCCCGCGCGAACACGACACAACGAGACGCCGCGCCGGCGGGAGCCGGCGCGGCGTACGTCAGGGAGATCGGAGTGGTTAGCGGGAGCGGGCGCCTTCGGGCATCTCCCCCGGCCCGACCGGGACGCCGTCGCCGAGATCGGACATGCCGTTCGACGTCGTGTACGGATCAGACGTGATCGGCGAAGCGGAGGCCGTCGGCGAGTCGGCGAGGAGGCTGCCGAGGTCCTTCTCGTCGTCGTAGCGAACGAGGTCGTTGCTCTCGCCGTTCATCCGGGCCTTGAGGTCGTTGACCGCGTGGCGGATCCGGGGACCCGTCACGGGCGAGGTGATCAGCCACCACGCCGCGGCAATCGCAGCACCGATGGCCACGAAGCCGGCGATCGGCAGGAGCGGGTTCGTGCGCTTGCGGTTCGGCAGCCGATCGCTGATCTGCTTCGGCAACTCGATCTTCGAAAGGTCGATGTCGGGCAGGTCGCTCTTCTTCGGCATTCGCACGTCAGGCATCCGCACGTCGCGAGCGGCGTTGACGATGTCCTCGCGATTCATGTCGCGCAGGCCGTCGGGCCACTTGAACTCCGGGAGCTTGACCTCCGGAAGGTTGATCTCAGGCATGTGCATCTCCTTGACGGTTGATTCATGAGATCGTCGTCGAGGCGGCGTCACAGGCCGACCGGCCGCCGGCGGGGTGGGGTTGCAGGGGCATCGCAGTCGGACGAGGTGACATGGCCACGAGAACGAGCTCCGGAATCCTGCTCTATCGCCGGCGGGACGGCAATCTCGAGCTCCTGCTCGCCCATCCGGGCGGGCCGTTCTTCGTCCGCCGCGATGCTGGCTACTGGACGATCCCCAAGGGCGAGGTCGACCCGGACGAGGAGCTCCTCGCCGTCGCGCGACGGGAATTCGAGGAGGAAACCGGTCACGCGGCCCCGAGCGGCGACCCGATCCCGCTCGGGAGCATCGTCCAGAAGGGCGGCAAGACCGTCCACGCCTGGGCCCTCGAAGGCGATCTCGACCCGGCGACGTCGGTGAGCAACACGTTCGAGATGACATGGCCGCCCGGGTCCGGCCGGCGGGAGTCCTTCCCGGAGATCGACCGCGTCGAGTGGTTCGACCCCGCTGAGGCCCGGCGCCGAGTCAAGGCGACGCAGATCCCCCTGATCGATCGGCTCGAGGAGGCAAGCGCTCGAGTACCTGACGACAACCTGGCAGCATTGCTCCCCTATCATCCCGACGTGCCCCCTTCCCTGACGATCTCGCCCGAGGTCGCCCGGCGATTCCTCGCCATCCGCCACTTCCTCGCGCCGCCCCGCTCGCTCCCCGCCGAACCGGCGAGCGTCATGACGGTCGTCGATCGGATCGGCTCGCTCCAGTTCGACCCGCTCGAGGTCGCCGGCCGGAACCACGACCTGGTGCTCCTCGCCCGCGTCGCCGGCTATCGCCGGGACTGGACCGATGCCCTGCTCTACGAGGAGCGAGCGCTGTTCGAGACCTACAACAAGGGCCTGTCACTGCTGCCGACGAAGGAGCTGCCGTTCTATCGCTGGACCTGGGACCGGCATCGGACCAGGCACGGCGACGGCGTCTTCGACTCGCACGGGCCAGCTCGTCGACGAGCTCCTCGAGCGGATCCGGACGGGCGGGCCGATGGCGGCGGGCGACATCGAGCCGCGCGCGGCAATCGACTGGTACTGGCGGCCGACGAACCCCGTCCGAGCCGTCCTCGAGGCCTGGCCGAAGCCGGGGTCCTGGGGCTCGCCCGGCGCGACGGCAACCGGCGGATCTACGACCTCGCCGAGCGGCTCTTCCCCGCTGAGCTGCTCAACGACCGCACGAAGACGCCCCGGGAGCAGGTCCGTCACCGCCTCATGTCGCGCTACCGGGCCCACGGGCTGCTCGGACGGGCCGGTCAGGCCGAGATCTGGATGGGGCTCGGGAAGGCGACGCCGGATGCGAGCGACGCGAACTGCCGACGCGGACGGCGCTCCGGGCGGAGCTCGAGGCCGGAGGGCTGCATCGTCCCGGTCACGGTCGAGGGGGTCCGAGGTGATCGCTTCGTCGTCGCCGAGGAGATGCGGATCCTGGACGCGGCCCGGCGCGAGGTCGAGGCCGGGGTCGGACCTGGGGGTGCGGCGCCCGGCGTCGCGTTCCTCGCCCCGCTCGACCCGCTCGTCTGGGACCGCGAGTTCCTGCGGACGTGCTACGGCTTCGACTACATCTGGGAGGTCTACGTCCCCGCGGCGAAGCGACGCTGGGGCTATTACGTCCTGCCGGTCCTGTTCGGCGACCGGTTGGTCGGGCGAATCGAGCCGCGGATCGACCGGAAGGCGGGCACGCTCCGGATCCTCGGCGCCTGGTGGGAGGACGGCTTCGACCCGCTCGAGTCAGACGGGTTCGTCGACGCGTTCGTCGGGGCGATCGAGGCTCATCGGGCCTTCGGCGGGGTCAAGCGAGTCACGTGGCCGAGGACTGGCCGGCTGCGAGCGCTCGGGGTCGAGGTCAAGCGGCGGTTGGGGTGAGCTTGTCGTCGGCGGGCGGGCGATGGGCCGCGCGGCATCGCCCGCTCAGGGCGTCAGCGGCTGACGGCGACCGAGCCTGTCGGTGCGGCGAGCGCAGCCTTGGCGAGCGACCAGGCGCCCCAGTTGCCGGCGTTGTCGCGGGCTGCGACCCGGAATTCGTACGTGTGGTTCGTCGGCGAGGTCGAGCGTCATCGACTTCCGCGTCGTGCCGATCCAGACCATCTTCCAGGCGCCGCCGTCGACGCGACGCTGGACCTGGTAGGAGTGGAAGCCGGACGTCAGGACCTGGAGGGGGACGTCCCCGCCGGACCAGGTGACGGTCACGCGCTTCGACTCGGACGTCGCGCCGGCGGCGATCGTCGGGGTCGCGGCCTTCGCCTTGGCGCCGGTCAGGTCGGGGCCCCTCATGTAGACCGCCGTCCAGAGCTTCTTGCCGTTCGTGCCGAGGGCCAGCCCGACACCGACGTAGTTGTAGGACGTCGAGACCACGATCGCCTTGTGGCCCGGGGAGTTGAGCCACTGGTTGTTGGCGGCGGCGACTGACGTCTCGAGGGTCGGGTAGTTGTTCCAGGCGATGATCTCGCCGGCGCCGTACCAGGTGATCTTCTTGGCGCTGAGGATGTCGAAGACGTTCCGGCCGTCCGGCTGGGTATGGCTGAAGTAGTCCTTCGCCACCATGTCGGCGGATCGGCCGCGGGCGATCGCCATCAGCCGTGAGTCGACGCGGACGGGGACGAGGCCGCGAGTCGTGCGGTCGACGTTGAGCGCATTGACCATCGCCAGCTCCGCCTGGGAGATCGTCATCGGGTCGGCGGCGGCGGCCGTGGCCGGGGCGACGAAGAAGGACGCCAGGAGCCCGAGGACGAGCAGGACGGCAACGCGCGACGGGCGATTGGTGGACATGACCCAACGATGGCCGCGCGAGCTCGCCGGCGGTATGGCTCACGTGTCCGGTTGGGGCCTGACCCTTTGTGCCGAGGGTCGCCTACGGCATCGACATGAGAGACCGCCCCGGTCCGGCCCGGACCACCCCCTGCTGTGGCGCACATCACGAGGGACGTGTGGGACCATGGTCCCGATCAGTTCACGGGACCTGCCAGGAGGCGACGATGGCGACGACGCGACGAGCCGATGCGACATGGGCCGGCGATCTGCTGAGCGGCCGCGGGACCGTGACCGCCGCGACGACCGGCGTCTTCCGCGACTTGCCGACGACATGGGCGTCGCGGATCGGTGAGCCGGAGGGCGTCACCAGCCCCGAGGAGCTCCTCGCCGCCGCCCACGCATCCTGCTTCTCGATGGCCTTCTCCAACGAGCTGGCCAAGGCCGGCACCCCGCCGACGAAGGTGACGGTCAGCGTGGCCGTTTCGGGCGACAAGCTCGAGAGCGGCTGGACGGTCCTGTCATCCGCGATCACGGTCAGTGCCGTCGTCCCGGGCGCCACCGAGGCGAGCCTCCGCGAGGCGGCCGACAAGGCGAAGGACGGCTGCCCGATCTCGAAGGCGCTGAAGGGCAACGTCGAACTCTCGGTCGAGGCGACGCTCGAGGGCGGCTGAGTCGCGGCGAGTCCCGCGTCCGTCGCCTCGCCATCCGTTCGCGGTTGGTCCGGCTGGCGGACCAACGGGCGAACGACATCCGCTGAATTGGTCGATTTGGGCCGGCCAACCGCCGTGTGGTCCGGCTAGCGGACCAACGGGCGAACGACCCGCTGAATTCGGCCGATTTGGGCCCCGCCGACCGCCGCTTGGTCCGGCTAGCGGACCACGAAACTTGCCGGCTGCGTCGTCCGGGCGCTCAGCCGATCGTCAGCAGCCGCCGCGGGTTGTCGATCGTGATCGTCCGGATCTCGTCGTCCGAGACCCCCGCGGCCCGGAGCCGTGGCAGGAACGCGTCGGCCAGGTACGTGTAGCCGTTGCCGCCGTAGTGGGCCAGCTGGGAGTCGTGGCAGACGTCCTGGGACAGCAGGATCCGCTCGACGTGGCCCGCGGCCAGCAGGTCGCACAGCGACTCGACGATCCGGCCCTCGCCGTGGCGCTCCAGCGGCGTGAAGCTCATCCCGAGGAAGTCGAACTCGACCGACGCCCCGCGCTCCACGATCGCCCGATGGTAGGCCGGGTCGGGGTTGGAATCGGCGTGACCAATGACGACTCGTGACAGGTCGGCGCCCTCCGCCTCGAATACGGTGAGCTGGTCGAGCCCGACGGTCGACTGGACCGCGTGCGTCGTGATCGCGAGCCCCGTCCGTCGCGCTGCCCGCGCGGCCGCTCGGTGGACGCGTTCCTCGCGGGCCGAAAGCCACGGCTTGTCGGTGCCGATCTCGCCGATGATCCCGGCCTTGATTCCGCTCCCGGCAACGCCATCGGAGGCGTCGCGGACGATCTCGTCGGCAAGGTCGTCGACCGTTCGGCGATCGATCAGGGCCTCCGGCGGGTAGTGGGCCTCGCGATACCAGCCTGCACCCATGACGATGTCCAGGCCGGTCGAGGCCGACAGGCCGGCCAGCCAGTCGGGGTCGCGCCCGACGCCCGGCAGGGTGAGATCGACGAGGCACGTGCCGCCCTTCTCGCCGGAACCGGGCGAGCTCGGCGGTGATGATCGGCTCGTCGCGCCGGAGCTCCCAGTAGTCCCAGCGGTTCGGGATGTGCCACAGCGCGATCGCCGTGTGCTCGTGGGGCAGCGTGAAGCCGAGGTTGCCCGGGTCGATCGGCCCGCGGACCGTCTGGACGTGGGCGTCGGTCACGAAGCCCGGCTCGCCTTGAGCGAGACGTAGGGTCGCGAGGGCGCAGCCTCGAGCGGCACGGGAGGCGCCGCGTCGCGAGCCGCGAAGAGCAACTCCAGGATCGCCAGCGCCCGCTTCTCGGCGTCGTCTCGGCGGTAGGCCGGGCCGTCCTCGATCGCCTCGATCGTCAGCCCGTCGAGCAGTGCCGCGAACGCATGGGCGACGCTTTCCACGTCAAGCCATGGCGGAAGCTCACCGCGAACGACCCCCTCCTGGAGGAGCAGCGCGGTCGGGCCGACGATCTCCCGGCGCCGGCGTCGGACCATCTCCCGGATCGCCGGGTCGGCATCAACCTCGGCCCAGGCGAGCGTCATCAGGACAGACGTGCCCGTACCCGCGCGCTGCTCCTCGAACTGGTCGAAGAAGAAGCCGAGGGCCGTCGCGACCCGCTCCCGGTAGTCGGTGACGGTCGCCGAGCCGATCGCGCAGCTCGCCCAGCTCCTGGTCGGTGATGAGGTCGCAGCCCGCGAGGATCAGCTCGGACTTGCTCTTGAAATACGTGTAGATCGCGCCGACCGACAGCCCGGACTTGCGGACGATGTCCTGCATCGTCGCGCGGTGGAAGCCGTGCTCGGCGAACACCTCGATCGCCGCCCGGACGATCCGGTCGCGGACCGCTTGCTCGTGTTGAGCGCTGACGCGGGGCATGGCACCTCATCGGAAAAACGAATGGTCGCTCGCGGTAGCCTACAGCGCCGCAATCCCAGTCCGCAACAGGAGACTGCAGTTCGGCATTGACAAAACGAATGATCATTCTCTATTGTCGGCGTCGTCACGCGACCGTCTCAACCGCACCGAAAGGCCCGATCGATGCTGTTCTCTCGCTGGGGAGCGTTCGTCTACCGCTTCCGACGCCCGATCGCCATCCTCACGATCGTCCTCGCCATCGCTGCCGGCTCGGTCGCCGGTGGCGTCACGGACGCCCTGAGCGCGGGCGGCTGGCTCGATCCGAACTCGGAATCCGCGCGCGTCAGCGAGCGACTCGACGCGGAGTTCGGCGCCGGGCGCGGCTCACTGGTCGCCCTGTTCGAGGGCGAGCCGGGTAGCGACGCCCGCTCCGATGCGTTCCAGGCGGACATCGCGGCGTCGATCGATCGGCTCATCGCCGACCCGCGCGTCGACGGCGTCGTCGGCTATGCAGAGACGCGCGACGACCGCTTCGTCAGCACCGATGGGACCTCCGCGTACGTCGTCGTCCGCCTCGCCATCACCGACGAGGAGTCGGTCGACGTGATGGACGAGCTGCGGGCGCTGTTCGACCAGCCCCAGGGCGCGAAGCTGATGCTGGCGGGCGTCGGGCCCTTCACCCAGGACCAGGCCAAGCAGTCGGAGAAGGAGCTGGTCCAGGCCGAGCTCATCTCCGGCCCTTTCGCGCTGCTCATCCTGCTCGCGGTGTTCGCCTCGGTCGTGGCCGCCGGGCTGCCGCTGCTCGTCGCCGCGCTGACGATCCCGACCACGCTGGCCGCCGTCTTCTTCGTCGCCCAGACCACCGAGCTCTCGATCTACGTCCAGAACGTCGCGACGATGCTCGGCCTGGCGCTGGCGATCGACTACTCACTGTTCATGGTCAGCCGCTTCCGCGAGGAGCTCCGCCGCGGGCGCTCCGTCCAGGCCGCCGTCGAGATCATGGTCGCGACCGCCGGCAAGGCGGTCGCCTTCTCCGGCCTCGCCGTCGCGATCGGACTCTCCGGGCTGCTGCTGTTCGAGCCGGCCGCGCTGCGCTCGTTCGGCATCGGCGGCTCGCTCGTCGTGGCCGCCTCGGTCTTCTACGCGCTGACGTTCCTGCCCGCGGTCCTGGGCATGCTCGGGCCGCGGGTGAATGCGCTGAGCATCGCCGGACTGATCGCGATGATCCGCCGAGCCATCGGCCGCGCGCCGGCAGCGAGCGGTTCGCCTCGGACCTCACGCTGGGAGCGCGTCGCCCACACAGTGATGGCCCGGCCCTTCCTCTTCCTCATTCCGACGCTTGCCTTCCTGCTCTTCGCCGGCACGCCGTTCCTGCGCCTGAGCCAGGGAATTCCGAACGCCTCGACGCTGCCGCCGGGTCTCGAGAGCCGCGATGCCGCGGTCGCCCTCGAGCGCAACTTCCGGCCCGGCGAGACGTCGCCGATCACGATCCTCGCGACGGTCGATGGCGACCCGACGAGCGAGGCCAACCTCACCGCGATCGCCCAGTACGCCAAGGCCGTCGACGCCGTTGATGGGATCGACCGGGTCGAGGGGCCGTTCAGCGCCCTGAGCGATCCCGAGACCGGCGTCGAGCCGACCCCGGCCGACGTCGCCGCCTTGTTTGCAACCCCGCGCGAGCAGCTCCCGCCGGAGCTCGTTGCAGCTCGCGATCAGGTCGCCGACGCGTACATCCGCGGCTCCACCGTTCGGCTCGACGCGATCTCACCGATCGACCCGGTCAGCCCGGCCGGCACGGCCATCATTCCGTTGGTCCGGGCTGTCGGCGTGGACGGCGTGACCACCGAGGTCGGCGGCCTCGCCGCCCAGGGTCGAGACTTCATGACCAGCCAGAGCTCGACGATCCCGTGGGCCGTCGGCATCACCCTCGCGGCCAGCGCGCTGATCCTGTTCCTGCTGTTCGGCTCCGTGGTCATCCCGATCAAGGCCGTGATCATGACGCTGCTCTCGATCACCGCCAGCTTCGGGGCGCTCGTCTGGATCTTCCAGGACGGGAACCTCTCCGGGATCCTGGGCTTCGAGTCACCCGGATTCACGATCGCCGGCAACCCGATCATCATGTTCAGCGTGCTGTTCGGGCTGTCGATGGACTACGAGGTCCTGCTGCTGTCCCGGATCCAGGAGGCATACCGGCGGACCGGCGACAACACGGCGTCCGTCGCGGAGGGCCTGACGAAGACCGCCGGCGTCATCACCGGCGCCGCGCTGATCATGGTCGTCGTCTTCTCCGCATTCGCCCTGGCCGAGTCGATCACGATCAAGAGCATCGGCGTCGGAATGGCGATCGCGGTCCTGATCGACGCGACGATCATCCGGGTCCTGCTGGTCCCTGCCACGATGCGGCTCATGGGCCGCTGGAACTGGTGGGCGCCGGGGCCGCTCGGGCGGTTCGCGGACCGGCTCGGCTTCAGCCACGCCGAGGACGAGGACATCGACGACAAGGACGCCTCGGGACGACCGATCGGCGACCCGTCGGCAGGCCTGGCGAGGCCCTAGACTTCGGTCCATGGACGACAAACGGGCTCCAAGCGACCCGACGGTCCGCGTCTACGACTGGCGCTGGGGCCCCGATGAGGAGCGCCGGCCGGGGCTGCCGTGGATCGGGGTCTTCCTGCTCGTGTTCGGCGGGATCCTGCTCGTCGAGCAGGCCCTGCCGCAGTACAGGCGGATCGGCGACACGGCACTCCTCGCGGCCGGCCTCGCGTCGCTCGCGGTCTGGGTCATGCGCCGCCGGACGATCGCCCTCTACGCGGGGGCGTTCCTGACCGCGCTCGCCCTGCCCGGCACGATCGAGGCATTCCAGGGGCGCGACCTCGGGCCGGGCTGGGGAACGCTGTTCTTCGGGCTGGCGTTCCTGTTCATCGCCTTGGTTCGGATGTCACGCGGCGGCGGACTCGGCTGGCAGGGCCTGTACGGCGGGATTCTCGTCCTCATCGGCGGCTCGCAGATCGCCAAGCCCGATCTCGCCGCGGTCGCCTGGCCGCTTCTCCTCGTCGTGGTCGGTGCCGTCCTGCTCATCCGCGGCCGCGCCAGCACCTGAGCCTCAGGGAGGGGCCGGCGACACCTTCGTAGTGGCCGTGACCGGACCGGGCGCATCGACCACCTCTGCCCCATCGATCGGCGGCGTATCGGCGGTGACGATCATGTCGTAGATCTCGACGATCGCCGGATCGAACTGCGTTCCCGCGTTCCGGTGAATCTCCTCCCAGGCCTGGTCCTCGGGGATGGACTTGCGGTAGACCCGGTCGTTCGTCATCGCGCTGAACGCGTCGGCGATCGAGATGATGCGGGCGCCGAGCGGGATGTCGTCTGCCGGCCAGCCGGTCGGGATAGCCCGTGCCGTCGAATCGCTCGTGGTGGTGGCGAACGATCCTGGCGATGTCGGTCATCGCCTCGTGGGTCTGGACGATGGAACCGCCGATCTCGGCGTGACGCTGCATCTCGCGGTATTCCTCGTCCGTCAGCTTCCCGGGCTTCAGGAGGATCCGGTCGGCGATCGCGATCTTGCCGACGTCGTGGAGATAGCCGCCGATCCGGATCGTCGTCCGCTCCTGCTCGGACAGGCCGAGCATCGTCGCGACCCGCTCGCCGAGCGTGCCGAGCTGCCGGCAATGGTCGCCGGTCTCGAGGTCGCGGGCCTCGATCGCCGCGGTGAGCGCGAGAGCGACGCCGTCGAGGATCGGCGTCAGCAGGCGGTACTGGAGCGCGTCGTGGCGAATCCGTGCCCGCTGCAGGGCGTTCCTGATCTCGGTCTCGAATTCCTCCGCGGTGAACGGCTTGATCAGCATCCCGGATGCGCCGTCGCGCAACGCCCGGATGGCGTTGTCGAGCGAGGCGTGGCCGGTGGCGACGATCACCGGGACCTGCGGGTCGCGAGCTCCGGATTTCGGCGAGGAACGCATGCCCATCCATGCCCGGCATCCGGATATCGGTAACGACCAGGTCGAAGTGTTCGGCGTCGAACAGGGCCAGCGCCGCGATCGGGCGTGGGCGCGGTCGATACGTCCAGGTCCATCCGCTCGAGCAGCCTCGCGACCAGCCTGAGCAGGCCCGGCTCGTCGTCGACACACAGGACGCGCGGGCGGGGATGTCGCGTCGGGGGGCGTCGCGCCGGGGGCCGTCGGCTCATGCGTGAACCGTCAGGTCGGAGGTGATCCCGGAATGGGCCGCGCCGGCCACGATCGGCAGGGTGATCTCGACGGTGGTCCCGACCCCTGGCGTGCTCTCGAGCGTGATCGTCCCGTTGTGGCTCTCGACGAGCCCCACGCTGACGGACAGGCCGAGTCCGGTCGAGCCGGCCGCGTGGCGCGCCGAGAAGAACGGCACAAAGGCCTGGGCGGCTACGCTTTGGTCCATCCCCACCCCATCGTCGATGATCCTCACGACTGCATCTGCGCCCCGGATCGAAGTCTCGACCTGGAGCGTGCCGCCCTCTGGCATCGCCTGCATGGCGTTCGTGAGTACGTTCAGGATCACCTGCTGGATCGCTTGCGGATCGAGCTCGATGAGTGGCAGCTCGGCGTGCGACTCGCGGATGATAACCCCGCTCCGTGCGAGCGGGAAACGAACAAGTTCCAGCATGCGCCCGATCAGGTCGGGGAGATCCGTCGGTACGAGCTGAGGTTCCTGGGGGCGGGCGAAGTCGCGAAGGGCTCGGACGATCGAGCGAGCACGCAACGCGGCATCCCGGATCTGTTCGACGTCCGGCCGGCGGGGATCCTCGGGCGCGATGTCCTCGAGCAGGATCTCCGAGAAGCCGAGGACGGCGGTCAGCGGGTTGTTCACCTCGTGGGCGACCCCTTCCGCCAGCTCGCCAACGGCCGCGAGCCGGGAAGCGTTGAGCAGCTGATCCTGCACCCGTTCGCGTTCCACGAGCTCGGCGCGGAGCTCGTCGACGAGGCGGTCGTTCTCGTCGTGGAGGGTCCGCACCTCGGCCAGGGTGTGGGTCCTCTCGCGCAGCAGCAGTGCCTGCCGGATTACGACGAGAATGCCGGTCACGAACGCGCCGATCCGGACGATTGTCGTCGACCGGTGGCGTCAGGGTGAGTAGGAGGGCGAGGAGAGAGACCGAGGCCGCCGTCGGACCGATCACCCGGGTCACGTAGCGGGTGGCCGCGACGTACCGCGGACTGTCGTCGGTCTCGTCGCGCCACGTTGCGGCACCCAACGCCGCGATCAGGGTCCCAACGGTGAACAGAACGCCGGGGATTCCGCCGGCCACTGTCCCGGTAACCGTCGGAACGATGAAACCGAGGTAGGCCAGCCCGATGATCGCGGAGCCGGCGATCAGGGCGAACCCGCCGTGCGGGGCCAGCGGCAGACCGGATCGCGCTGTTCGCCACGATGCCGGCAGCAGCGAGTCCGATGAAGGCCGTCGGAAATGCGATGGCGATGGCGCCACTGGCCGATGGAAGAGCGAGCGCGGCCTCGCCGTGGACCAGGATGAGGATCGTTCCGATGAGGATGACGAGGAGGGCCGAGTCAAAGTAGACGGCGACCTCTTCTGCGGCCGTCAGCCGACCGTGAACTGCCGTGCCCAGCATCAGGACGGCCGGCACGAAGAGGAGCCACGACAAAACTGTCGGCAATCGATGGGATCGATATCACGTCGAGCGCGGCCAGCAGGCCCCACGTCACGTTCGCCAGCATCCACAGGCCGAAGGCGACGACGGCGAGCCGGCGGATGGTCCGGGCCCGCGGCGATGTCCCTGGTGCCCGAGCGCCGACGATTGTGGCTGCAAACGCGACGATGCTGGCGAGGCTCCAGTGGAGGTTGTCCCAAAGGACGCTCAGCCCGCCGACATTCGCCAGTGCCAGGATCATGAACGGTGCGGAGATCAGCACGCCGAGGAGAATCACCCGGACGGCGGGCTGCGCCAGCATCACGAACGGCGGCCCAATTCGGGCGTCGTCGTGTTCGGCGCTCTCGTGGCGAGACATGACCCGAGACTACGGCCGGTGAGCGCGGCCTCCCATCACCCGTTAGGGCGAGATTCGGGTACGGCGACCTGCGTAGTCGCGGTCAGCGTCGACTCCACCGCTTCCTCGATCGCGTCGCCCAGGACGACGGCGATCTGGCTGAGCTCGTCCTCCCCGACGACGAACGGCGGCCCGACCAGGATCGTGTCGCCGTCGACGCCGTTCGCGTTGCCGGTCCCCGAGTAGAACAGGACGCCGCGGTCGCGTGCTGCGCGGAGGACGGCCTCGGTGAGCCGGACGGAGCGGGGAACCGGCTCCCGGGTCGCACGGTCGGCGACGAGCTCCACGCCGACGAGGAGTCCGCGGCCCCGGATCTCGCCCACGTTCGGGTGATCGCCGAGGCGTTTGCCGAGGAGCTCGCGAAGGCGCTCGCCCTTCGTCGCGCTGGCCTCGACGAGGTGTTCCTCCTCGATGATTCGGAGCACCTCGAGGGCCGCTGCGGCGCCTGCCGGGGCGTGCGAGTAGGTGAACCCGTGGGTGAACCCGCCGCCGTTCATGACCGTGTCGTGAACCTCGCCCGACGCCGCGACGAATCCGAACGGCCAGTACCCCGACGTCGCCCCTTTGGCGGCGACGAGGATGTCTGGGCGGACGCCCCAGTGATCGAGCCCGAACCAGCGGCCCGTTCGCCCGAAGCCGGTCATCACCTCGTCGGCAATGAGCAGGACGTCGTGGCGGCGGCAGACCTCGGCGATCAGCGGCCAATAGCCGTCCGGCGGGACTACCGCGCCGAGCGTCGCGCCGACGATCGGTTCCGCGACGAAGGCGGCCACCGTGTCAGGGCCGGCCGCCTCGATCGCCCGTTCGAGCTCCGCCGCGAGCTCCTGCGGATCCCCGAGGGCATGGCTGTCCGGCTCGCCGGCGCGGTACGGGTAGGCGGCCGACACATGACGGAAGCGACCGAGCCAGCCCTCGTACGGACGACGAAGCGGCCGCCGCCCGGACAGGTCGAGGGCCCCGAGCGTGTTGCCGTGGTAGCTCCCCCACCGCGAGATCACGATCCAGCGGTCCGCCTGGCCGCGTGCGAGGTGGTACGCGCGGGCAAGCTTCAGGGCCGTCTCGGTCGCCTCCGAGCCGCCGCTGACCGGGTAGATCGCCGGGTCGTCGACGGGCAGCACGCGGCCGACCTCACGCGCGTAGGTCTCGATCGGCTCCGTCGTGAACACCGAACCGTGGGCGTACGCCAGGCGCGCGGCCTGGTTGCCGATCGCGTCGGCGATAGACCGCCGCCCATGGCCGACGTTGACGACGATCGCCCCACCCGATGCGTCGAGATACGCCTTGCCCGCGGCGTCGATGATCGTCGAGCCGTGACCGTCGACGGCGATAGGCGGCGCCGGGTCGAGGGTCCGGCGGAAGACACGCCCCGAAGACGGCTCAGGCGCAACCGATGGGGACATCCGCCCGATTGTAGTCGGGCTATGCCGCCCACCGGCGGGGAACCGAACCGACGCGGCGGGTGTATCGACTACGGTTGACCGTGGAGGGCCGTCCACTGGAAGACGTTGAACTCATCGAACGCGCTAGATCTGGCGAGGTCATGGCCTACGAGGAACTGGTTCGCCGATACCAGGACGTCGCCGTCCGGACCGCCCATGTCATCTCGCCGGATGGTGATGCCGAAGACGCTGTCCAGGAGGCCTTCGTCAAGGCCTATGCCGCGCTGTCGCGGTTCCGAGTGGACGCGCCGTTTCGGCCGTGGCTCCTGCGCATCGTCGCCAACGAGGCCCGCAATCGCCGGAGGTCGGCCGGGCGACGAGCCGGGCTGGCCCTCCGCGCCGCCGAGGATCGCCGGCCGGGTGATGCGGCTCCATCGCCCGAGTCGGCGGTCCTCGCCGATGAGACGCGGCGGGCGCTCCTTGCCGCGATCAACGGCCTTCGAGACGAGGACCGCGAGATCATCGGGGCGCGCTACTTCCTCGACCTGTCCGAGGCTGAGGCCGCCGAGACACTCGGGCTCCCGCGGGGGACCGTGAAGTCGAGGCTATCCCGGGCCTTGGGGAGACTCCGCGAACAGCTCGCGGCCGCGAACGGGGGGCCGGCCCATGACTGAGTCGCGGCAGCCGCTCCACGCCATTTCGGACGAGACCCTTGGCGGTGCCCTGCGCGACCTGGGTTCGTCGCTGGCATTCCCCTCGGCGGGCGCACCGGGCCGCCCTGACCTGGCGACGATGGCGCGGGCTCGCATCGTCGAGCGCGGGATCCGCCCCTCGCAATCAGGCACTCGCCGCTGGTTCGGCCTCGGGGTGCGGCCGATGCGTCGCAGCCTCGTCCTCGCGCTCGCGGCCCTCCTCGTGCTCGCCGCGATCGCCGGCGCGATCGGTCTTGGCCTGCCCGGGCTGCGGATCATCTTCGGCGACGTGCCGTCGCCGCGGCCCACCGCCAGCGCAACAGCACCGGGATCGGCGGGTCCGTCGGTGTCCCCATCGCCGTCTCCACTCGGCTCGGGCCTGGGTCTCGGGGCGGCGGTCACGCTCGCAACTGCGGAAGAACGCGCCGGGTTCGACCTCGTCCTGCCGCCGGATCCGGCCATCGGCCCGCCCGACATCGCCTACGTCGTCGGCCAGCGGGTCAACCTCATCTGGGCGACCCGCCCCGGGATACCCGACACGGACGTGGACGGCGTCGGCCTGCTCATCAGCGAATTCGAGGGCCGGGTCGACCCGGGCCTCTACAACAAGATCATCGACAGCGGCTCGACGCTGACTCGTGTGACCGTCAATGGGTCGCAGGGCTGGTGGATCAGCGGAGCCCCGCACTTCTTCTACTACATCGATCCGAACGGCAAATCCGTCGAGGACAGCCATCGACAGGTCGGCGACACGCTGATCTGGACGACCGGCGACGTCACCTATCGGCTCGAGTCGTCGCTCGGCATGGAGGCCGCGATCAGCCTGGCCGAATCGCTTCGCTGAGGCGCCGGAACCCGCCCCAGACCAGCGGTGTACTACGGATGAGATGCGAAACGATCGAGCGCTTCCGCGAATCCTGATCGCCCTGGCGATTGCCGGCCTCGCCGGTTGTTCCGGGTCAGGCCCATCGCAGCGACCATCGCCTTCCGCCGTCGTTCCGGCGACAGCGCCTGCTCCCCCATCCGCTAAGGCGATCGACGAAGCCCACGACGCCTGGCTGGCAGTCGGTCGTCGAGGCGACGCCGGCGTCGAGGTGATCCTCGCCAGCACCGCCGAGAAGCTGATCGCCCTGCCCGTCGGCGTCCCCGACCAGACGTGGGGCAACCAGGTGAGCGCAACGTCAGACGGGTCGACCACGACTCTGACCTTCCTCGCCGTCCAACCCGGCTTCGGCGGCTGGAAGACCGAGGTCGACGGTGTCTGGCGCCTGCCGACGATCGGTCTCGAGCCGATTCCGGCCGGGGTCTCGGCCAACGTCGCCGAATCGCCGAACAAGTCGACGACCGTCCTCGTCGAGGACACGCGGGGCGGAACGCCCGGGACCACTCGGTTCGCCGTCGTCCGCCGTGACCCAATGGGCGGATCCGCATCGAGCGTCATCGAGCTGACCGGATCGTTCGAATACGACGCGATCTCGCCCGACGGCTCGATCCTGTACGTCGTCGAGCATCTCGGCGGTGAGCCGGAGGGTCGCTATCAGGTCCGAGCGATCGACGTCGCGTCGGGCGTACTGCGGGACACGATCATCACCGACAAGCGCAACATTGGCGAGGAGATGGCCGGCTGGCCGATCGGTCAGCTCCGACGCCCCGACGGCATGGTCTTCACGCTCTACCGCGGGGCCGAGCACCCGTTCATTCATGCGCTGAACACGACCGAGGCGTGGGCGGTCTGCATCGATCTGCCGGCTATCCGAGCCGACGATGAGATGGCAGCGCTCGACTGGGGTCTCGCCGAGGCCCCGAACGGGCAGGCCGTCTATGCGGTCAACGCGACCCTGGGGCTCGCGGTGGACGTCGATCCGAGCGAGCTCAGGGTCCGCCGCACCGCCGCCCTCGGGCCCGTCGCGGCAGTGTCGATCGTCCTTGCCAAGTTCGGTCACTCAGATCTGGGTCCGGCCGGTCGGCGCGTCGTGATCGCCCCCGACGGCAAGACGATCTTTGCGGCGGGCTCGACCGGCATTCTCGTCGTCGATGCGGCCGGTCTCACGAAGAGTCGCGGCTTCCTGGAGGGGACCTCCGTCGGGGGCCTCGGATTGAGGCCGGATGGCGGGACGCTCTTCGCCCTCGAATCGGCGGGCGGGGAAATCGTCGCGCTCGATACCGGTTCCGGAGCGATCGTCGGGCGGGTACCGGCGGACGGATTCGACCGACTCGTCGCCGTCGCCCCCTGGTAGTCGCTCTTCGCGGCCGACTAACTCGTGTCGAGCGTCAGGCGACGAGTCCCGCGAGTGCATCCACGGCGTCGGCCGCCAGGTGGTCCCCGATCTCCTCGCGCATGATCGCCATCGCTCGATCCGGCGGCATCGCCGGCCGATAGGGCCGATCGGCCGACAGCGCCTCCCAGACGTCGGCGACCGCGACGATCCTCGCCCCGAGCGCGATCGATGGCGCCGTCAGGCCGCGGAAGTAGCCGCGCCCGTCGAGCCGCTCGTGATGGCACGCCGCGAGCTCCGCGACGGTGCTGAACGTTGGGATCTGCGACAGGATCCGCATGGGTCAGCTCCGGGTGCCGCTTGATGATCTCGAACTCGGCGGGCTCGAGGCGAGCCGGCTTGTCCAGGATCATGTTCGGGACGCCGAGCTTGCCGATGTCGTGAAGGAGTCCCGCCCGCCGAACGTCGACGACGTCCTCGGCCGGGAGGCCCATTCGTGCCGCCACGCCACCTGCCAGCCCGGCCACTTGCTGCGAGTGGAGGCCGGTAAACGGGCTCTTCGCGTCGACGATGTCGGCGAAGGCGCCGGCGATCCGGTCGACGGCTGCGTCGTCGGCCAGTCGGATCACGCTGTCCGGCTCGAACGCCATCGTCCGCCCGACGAGGTCGGGGGCGGCGACGTCCTCGAGCAGGCCGCGGTTCGTCAGATCGAGCAGCACGCCGACGATCTCCGGGTCGTACCAGCGGCCACGCCGGTCGGCGAGGACCCGGACCGCCTCGGCCTTGCCCTGGGTCGAAACGAAGACGTCGAGGCCCGCGCACGCGGCGATGATCCGCCCGAACGGGTCGATCGCCTCGCCGCGAAGCCCGCGCGGGTGACCCCCGCCATCCCAGTGCTCGTGGACGTCGTGGACCGCCTTCGCGACCGGCTCGCCGAAACCGGCCTTTCGGGCGATCGTGGCGCCGCGCTCGCAGCGGATCTGCTCGATCGCGCGACGGGCCGTCCGCCCGGACAGCCCGATCCGGATGAGGCGCCGCAGCCGGAGCGGGAGCGGCTCGGCGTCGGGCAAGTTGCGGATCGTGAAGGCCGCGTAGGCGACGATCGACCGATCGATCGTGGCTTGTCGGCCCTTGAGGGCGATCTCGTCGACGCCGAAGATCTGCGTGATGGATGCCGCGTTCGACGAGCAGCCGGCATCCTTGAGGAAGGCCGCGAAGAACAGGGTCTCGCGATCCGCCTCGGACAGGCCGAGCGCGCCGGCGACTCGCATGGCGAGGAAGCACGTTCGGAGCGAGTGGCCGGGCAGCTGGCCTTCGGTCAGGTCGAGGGCCGTCGACAGGGCCGCGAGCAGGCGGCCCGTCTGGATCGCCTCGCGGCCGACGAGCGAGAGGTCCGCCCGAGCCGGCGACGCGGATCGGACGGGATCGGACATCGTCGAGCCGTCGAGGTAGCGGATGACGAACGGGTCGACCGGATCGCCATCCGATCGGTGCGGGAGTGCCATGGCTCGATGATCCGGGCTGGGCGCGCGATCCCGGACCCACCCGAAGGTCCGCCCGGCCGGACTACTTCGTGTAGGCGCCGCCCGGATCCAGCTCTTCGCGGATGAGGCGCAGCTCCTCGTCGGTGGGCGCGGAGGTGGTCGCGATCGACGTCGGCGACCCGGAGCGGCCAGCCGATCGTCTCCTTGGCCCCGTCGAGCGTCGCGCCCGGGTGGAGCGAGTCGAGGCGCATCTCGCCGTCCTCGTCGAAGTGGTAGATGCCGAGGTCCGTGACGACGACCGTCGGGCCGCGCCCGAGCCAGCCCTGCTCGCGCCGGATCCGCTCGCTCTGCTCGGCGCCGCCGAGGTTGCCCGGGCTCGTCCGGAAGTCGATCTTCTCGACGAAGCTCCGGGTCGACTGGCGCATGATCACGAACACCTGGCGGGCGTTGATCGCGATCTCGCAGGCACCGCCGCTCCCCGGGAGACGCGTCTTCGGGGCGTCGTAGTCGCCGATCACGGTCGTGTTGATGTTGCCGAAGCGGTCGATCTGCGCCGCGCCGAGGAACCCGACGTCGATGAGGCCGCCCTGGAGGTAGAACGCGAAGAGCTCGAACATGCTCGTCACCGCGGTCGCGCCGGTCACGATCGTCGGGTCGCCGATGCTCAAGCGGGAGGCGGGCCGGCCGCGCTCCGAAGACCCCGGCCTCGTAGACGAGCTCGAGGTCCGGTGCCACGGTCCGCTTGGCGAGGTTGACCGCGATGTTCGGCAGGCCGACACCGACGAAACAGACATGCTGGCCGGCGAGCTCGCGCGCGGCCGCGACGATCATCATCTCGGACTGGGTGAAGGTCGTCGCGTCGTTCAACCTGCCCGCTCGTCCGCTGGCGGACCGACGGGCGGGCCGAACGATCGAAGATCGGCCTACATTCGGACGCTCCTCCGCCGCCTCGTCCAGCCGACGGACGAACCGGCGGATGCGGGCCGAACGTCGTCGGACGACGACTCCTCCTCCGCTGGTTGGTCCGTGCTGGCGGGCCAGCGGGCGCGAGACGGCCGACTCATCGGTACTCCCCGTAATCGACGGACCCGGACGGTGCCGGCGCCGACGGCCGGAGCGAGTCGAGCCGCTCGGTTCCGAGCTTCTTCGCGTAGTCCGCACGCCCGCCCAGGTCGTAGACCCAGTCCCGCAGCCAGGCCTGGGTCTTCTCCTCGTCTCGGGAGATCGGATCCCAGTCGAGGTAGAAGCGGTTGTCCCGATCGTACGAGCCCTGGACGTACGAGGGGTGCGCGCCCCACGGCTCCTCGACGACCGCGTCGACGATCAGGCCCGGGATGATCGTCCGGTTAGGGTCGGCCCGGATCACCGCGTCGGGAACGACCTCCTCGACGACGACGATCACCCGATCGGCCGCGAAGGCCGCTTCCTTCTGGCAGCCGAGCAGGCCCCAGACCTGGGTGTCGCCGCTCTCCGACGCGCGCTGGGCGTGGACGATCGTCACGTCCGGGCGGAGCGGCGGCACCGCGTAGACCTTCCCGTCGCCGTACGGCGAATCGATCTCGCGGATGAGCGGGTTGACCTTCGGCAGGTCGGACTCGAAGTAGGAGCGGAGCGGGAAGAACGGCAGGTTCGCCGCTCCGGCCGTGTACCGCCCGACCATCCCGAAGTGGCTGTACTCCTCGACCTCGAGCGCCGCTCGCCCGTGGCGGCGACCGGCTCGGCCTCGATCCGGCGCCGGATCGCGTTCAGTCCGCCGACGCCCGGATTGCCGAGCCACGAGAAGATCAGCTTCCGGGCGACGCCGCCCGCGACCATCTGGTCGTAGATCACGTCGGGGGTCAGCCGGGCGAGCGTCAGGTCGCGCTTCCGCTGGCGAATGATCTCGTGACCCGCCGAGAAGCAGATCAGGTGGGTGAACCCCTCGATCGCGACCGTGTCGCCGTCGCGGACGAGGTCGCGGATCGCGTCCGCCATCGACGCGACTTTGGAAGTCATGAGCGCAGTATCGGGGAGCGGCGCAGCCTCAACCCGCCGCTTCGACGCCGGTGATCGCGTGGGCAGCCTCCGCGGCATCGTGGAGCTTGTGATGCTCGCCCGCCACGTCGCCGACGGCCTCGCCGAAGATTCGGAGCGCGGTCGCCATCTCGGCCTCCGAGACCGTCAGCGCCGGCGACATCCGGACCGACGTCTTGCCACATTCGAGGACGAGGAGGCCGCGCTGGAAGGCGGCCCACTGGACCTCCTCGGCGTGCTCGGCCGTGTCGAACTCGATCCCGATCATCAGCCCGCGGCCGCGGACGTCAGTGATGAGCCCCGCGAAGCGGCTCCTGAGCTGGCCGAGCCCGGCGAACGCCTGCTCCCCGCGGACCCGGGCGTTCTCGACGAGGCCGCCCTCGAGGAGGTCGATCGTCGCGAGGGCCGCGGCACACGCCACCGGATTGCCGCCGTACGTCGAGCCGTGCGCGCCCGGCCCCCACGATTTCGAGCAGGTCGGCCCGACCGATCAGCGCCCCCAGCGGCATCCCCGACGCGATCCCCTTGGCCGACAGCACGACGTCCGGCTTCACGTCCCACTGCTCGGCGGCCCACATCGTCCCGGTCCGCCCGGCGCCCGACTGGATCTCGTCGAACACGAGCACGATGCCGTGGCGGTCGCAGATCTCGCGGAGGCCGGCGAGGAACCCGTCCTCGGGGACGACGTAGCCGCCCTCGCCCTGGATCGGCTCGACGATGATCGCGGCGACCTCGTTCGCCGGGGCGAGCTTGTCGAACAGGACGTCGTCGAACCAGCGGAGGTCCTCGACGCGCCCGAACGGCGCGTGGAAGACGCCCGGCAGGAGCGGCCCGAACCCGGCGTGGTACTTCGCCTTGGACGCGGTCAGCGAGACCGAACCGTACGACCGGCCGTGGAACGCGCCGAGGAACGCGACGACGTACGGCCGCTTCGTCGCGTGGCGGGCGAGCTTGATCGCGGTCTCGACGACCTCCGTCCCGCTGTTGCCGAGATAGACGCGGGCCTTGCCACCGGCGATCGGCGTGATCTCGGCCAGGCGTCGGCAGACCTCGGGGTAGATCGGCAGGTAGAAGTCGGACGCCGAGAAGTGGATCAGCTCGGCCGCCTGCTCCTTGATCGCGGCCACGACCTGCGGGTGCGAGTGGCCGGTCGAGTTGACGGCGATGCCGGCGGCGAAGTCGAGGAAGAGGTTGCCGTCGATGTCCTCGATCGTCAGGCCTTCACCGCGGACGGGGACGATCGGGTAGGCCCGCGGGAGGCTCGGCGACGTCCACGTCTCGTCGAAGGCGACGTGGGCCCGGGCCTTCGGGCCGGGGAGCTCCGTGATGATGTCGGGAACGGGTCGCGATTCGGCAAGTCGTGCGGGAACAGCGGCCACGTGGGCACCTCGAGCGCATAGGAAGTATGCAGACTGGATATTCGATCGGCAGTCTAGCAGAGGCTCCGACGCGCTCGAGGGCGGTTGCGAGGGTCAGGCCAGGCGACGCCGACGGTTCATCGGCAGCAGCTCCGACACCGAGGCCCGCGAGAAGCCCGAGCCCGCCGGCAGCGAGGTACGGGACGGGCGAGTTGTCGTCCGATGCCGGCGCGGCGGGCGTGGTCGCTGAGACCGGCGTGATGTCGGCCGCGTCGGCGGTATCGGCCGCCCCGGCGGCGACCGGCGCTCCGACGACGACGACGCCGGCCATCCCAGGATGGAGGCTGCACGAGTACGGATAGACGCCCGCGGTCCGGAATCGGGTCACGTAGCTCGCGCCGACGCCGAGGCTCGCCGTGCCCCACTCGCGATTGCGACCGGTCACGTCATGAGGAGAAACGGACGTATTGAGGAATGTGACCTCGGCCCCGAGCGGGACGCGCGTCACCGACGGGGCAAACGTGCAGCCGTCGATCTTCACGACCGTCGCCGAGCCCTCCGTCGCGGTCGTCCCTTCACCGCCATGACAACCACCGCCCGCCAGCGCGACCCCGGCCGCGGCCCAACCAAGAACCAGGATGAATGGAAGGAGCGCGAGAGAGACAGCGATCGTGCGGCGCATCGGGTTGTCCTCCGAGGTTAGACGTTCGGTGTTGATACACCGGCCCCGCTTGAGAGGTTCCCGTTGGCTCGCTCAGCGTCCTGTCACCGCGCTAGTCGACGACGGTGTGGCTCTGCTCGCGGAGGAACTGGGCTACGTAGTACATCGAGAGGCCGGCCTTGCCCGTTGAGCCCGAGCCCTTCCAGCCGCCGAACGCCTGGACGCCCGGCCACGCACCGGTCGTCGCGCCGGCGCGGCGATTCACGTACGTGACGCCGGCCTCGATGTTGTCGAGGAACCGCTGGACCTCGCCGGGATCCTCGCTGTAGACGCCGGCCGTCAGGCCGTAGACGGAATCGTTCGCGAGGCGAAGTCCCTCGTCGAACGTGTCGACCGCGTGGACGGCGGTGAACGGCGCGAAGAGCTCGTCGCGGAACAGGCGATGGTCCGCCGGCAGGTCGCCGACGACCGTCGGCTCGACGTAGTAGCCGCGGTCCATCCCGCGGTCGGTCAGCCGCTCGCCACCGACGAACACCCGGCCGTCCTTGCGGGCATCGGCGACCGCGGCCTGGTGCCGATCGACCGCCTTCTGGTCGACGATCGGGCCGAGCCAGTTCTCGCGGAGCAGCGGGTCGCCGATCGTGATCGCCTCGGTCTTCTCGACGAGCAACCTGATCAGCTCGTCGTGGGCCGGCTTCTCGACGTAGACCCGCGAGTTGGCCGAGCACTTCTGCCCGCCGAACCCGAACGCGCTCCGGACGATGCCCTCGGCCGCCTCCTCGAGGTCGGCCGTCCGCGAGACGACCGCCGGGTTCTTGCCGCCCATCTCGACGATCGTCGGCTTCGGGAAGCGCTTCGAGAACGTCCGATACAGGTCCATCCCGACCTCGTACGAGCCGGTGAAGACGATCCCGTCGATGCCGTCGTTCTCGCGCAACTCGGCGCCGACGCTGTCGCCCGGGCCCATGACGAGGTTGACGACGCCGTCGGGGATGCCCGCATCGCGGTAGGCCTCGATCGAGCTTGACGCCCGACATCGGCGCGGCCGAGCTGACGGCTTGAAGACGACGGTGTTGCCGGCCATGAGCGCGGCCGCGGTCGGGCCGGCGGCGAGGGCCATCGGGAAGTTGAACGGGCTGATGACCGCGAAGACGCCGTGCGGTCGGAGGATCGAACGGGTGTGGACGGCCGCGTCGCCGAGGTTGTCCATCGGGTGGTCGTAGCCGTCGTTGTCCTCCATCGTCTGGGCGTAGTAGCGGAGCAGGTCGGCCGCCTCCTCGACCTCGCCGAGCGCCTCGAGCCGGTTCTTGCCGACCTCGATCGCCATCAGCCCCGCGTACCGCATCTGGCGCTCGCTGATGAGATCGGCGGCCTTGCGAATGAGCTCGAGGCGGTCCTTCCACGGCTTCGCGGCCCAGGCCGGCTGGGCGCTGCGGGCGGCCTTGACCGCGTCGCGAACGTCCTCGCGGGTCCCGCGGGCGAAGTGCCCGAGGATGAGATTCCGATCGATCGGCGAGGCCACGGTCATCTCGCCGTCGCCCGCCCGGTCGCGGCCGTTGACGACGTTCAGGTGGTGCCCACCGAGCTCCTTCTTGGCCTCTTCGAGGCCCGTCTCGTAGAGCTTGTGCAGCTCCTCGTTGTCGGCCCGAAGCGTGGCGTAGGTGATCTTGAGACGCGGCTTCGATTCGGTGGTCATCTGGAGGGAACCTCGGTTGGGCGGAAGGTCTGGGAAATGGGTCGTTCAGTCTAGCGCGGCCACGATCTCGACCAGCGATTCGGCGACGGCCGTCGGGCGCGTGCCGACCGGCCCGGCCATGGCGGCTTGCGCCGCGCGCGTCGTCGACCTTGCCGGTGAGCACGAGGATCCCGCGCATGCCGACATCGAGGGCGCCGCGCGATGTCCGCGATCGGGTCGTCCCCGACCATGGCCACGTCGTTCGGCTCGAGGCGCTCGACGCCGAGGTCCGCCGCAAGGCCGGCCAACGCCTGTTCGAAGACGACCGGCGATGGCTTGCCACAGACCACGGGCGTCCGGCCGGTCGCGACCTCGAGGCCCGCGACAAACGCACCCGCGTCGATCGTCTCGCCACGCGGCGTCAGCCACCACGGGTTGCGGTGCATCGCCACGAACTCCGCGCCGCGCCGGATCGCCCGGAACGCGACGTTCATGTTGCGGTAGCTGAGCTCGTCGCCGCCATCGCCGATGACGACGGCGGCCAGCTCACCCGGCGCGGCGGCGTCGGCCTCGTCCGCCGACACGAGCGTCTGCCCGTCGAACTCGCGCAGCGCGTCGGGGGCGGAGATCACGAAGAGGCGGCCGCCCGGCGTGATGGCTCGCGGTGTATGCGGCGGCCGCGGAGGCGGCCGTGATGAACTGCTGGGCGGGCACGGCGCCGTCCCCGAACCGCGCCGACAGCGTCTCGCGATGGGCCGCCGAGAAGTTCGTGACGATCCGGAACGGGATCCCGATTCTCGCGAGCCGCGCGAGCGCATCGGCCGCCCCGGGCAGCAGCTCGCCCTTGAAGACGATCACGCCGTCGGCGTCGAGAACGAACCCGCGGACGCCCGCGAGTGCCTTCGAGAGATCGGTCATCGCGTCATGCTAGGTCGTATGCTCCGACCGGGAGGTGCTGATGGGCCTGCTTGACGGCAAGACCGCGCTGATCTTCGGCGTCGCGAACGATCACTCGATCGCCTGGGGGATCGCCCAGGCCTTTCACGCCGAGGGCGCGACGATCGGCTTCTCGTCGGTCGAATCGCTGATCGAGCGACGCGTCCGGCCGCTCGCCGAGTCGATCGGATCGACGTTCATCGAGCCGTGCGACGTCCAGGACGACGAGCAGATCAAGCGGGTCTTCGCGAAGTGGGCCGAAACGCACGATTCGCTCGACATCCTCGTCCACGCCCTCGCCTTCGCCAAGCGCGAGGACCTCGAGGGCGGCTTCACCGACGACGTCCCGCGAGGGCTTCGCGCTCGCCCTCGACGTGTCCGCCTACTCGCTCGTGGCCCTGACCCGCGAGGCGCGGCCGCTCCTGCGACCCGGATCCTCGATCCTGACGCTGACCTACTACGGCGCGGAGAAGGTCGTCGCGAACTACAACGTCATGGGCGTCGCCAAGGCCGCGCTCGAGGCGTCCGTTCGCTACCTGGCCGCGGATCTCGGGCCGGACGGCATCCGGGTGAATGCGATCTCAGCGGGCCCGATCCGGACGCTCGCGGCGGCAGGCATCGCCGGCTTCAAGAAGATGTACGGATCATTCGCCGAGACCGCGCCGCTGCGGGCGAACATCACGCCTGAGGACGTCGGGCGGGCGGCCGTCTTTCTCGCGTCCGACCTGTCGCGGCGCGGTGACCGGCGAGGTCATCTACGTGGACGGTGGGTTCAACGTCGTCGGGGTGCCGGTCGCGGACTGACCGGCGGGCGCGTTGGTCGGCGCTAGTCGGCGACGGTGCCGGTGAAGTCCTTGACGTAGCGCGTCCGGGTGTCGGTCGCCTCGGGCTTCGCCTCGTCGTCGTCGTCCTCGACCTCGGGCAGGATCTCGATCCAGCTCGCCCGGGCGCGATTCACGAGGATCGTCTCGTGCGATTCCGTGGTCGCGACGCCGGCGCACTCGTAGGTGATCGACGCGTCGGTGAAGGCGACGAGGATGTCGCGGCCGGCAAGGATTGCGGCCGGGTCGCCGCGCTGCGGCAGGTCGCCGCCGGACGGGTCGACATGGAGGCTGCCGACAACGGTGTATCGGCCGAGGCCGACAGTTACCCGCCGGACCGACGTCCTGCGCCGCCGCATCTCACTGCCCCGGCGACCGCTCCCGACGACCGCGACCAGCTCGCCGACCGGGAGTGTCACGTCGCCGGTCAGCGGCATTCCGCCCTCCGCCAGATCGCCGACGACGGCGTCGCGCAGGACGACCCGGGTGACGGAATTGAGCATGTCGCTGAGCCGGTCGTCGGCCAGCGGAATCATGGCCGTGATCTTGCGGTCAACCGTGAATCCGACGAACTCGATGGGCATGCCGTCAGCCTGAGGCGGAGGTGCCGAGATGACTATTGGCCGTTGGTAATGGGACCCGTTGGCACTCCGGTCCGGGCCGTCGGATCGCGGGCCTCGGTCAGCGGGCCTGGGCGCCTTTTTCGGGCATGTCCCCGTCGGCTTGAGTTGTCCACGGCGCAATGGAGCGCAGCAGTCGGACGGCCACGTTGGAATGGTCGGCCGACTCCGCGACGGCCACCTCGACGCCCTCGTCGGCCTCGACGTGCAGGGCGTCTGCCGGGGGCGCCGTGGCTGATGTGGGAGCAGGCTCGGCCTCGTCCTCACCTAGGTCGGCGGCGGGTAGATCGTCCGACCGGCCGACGGCATCGGGATCCATGACACCCAGGCCTGCGCCGGGCTCGGCCGACGTCGTCTCCATGTCGGGTGACCCAACCTCGCTCTCGGGCGACGCTTCAACTCCTGCGGCGGAGTCGGGCCGCGACGAGGAATCGGCCCCTTGGTCGTCCGCGTCGTGGTCCGGCACGTTCGCTAGCTCCGCCACCGCGCCGGCCCGCGCTGCGGCCCTGATCTCGTCGAGATCCGGCGGCGTCGGGAGCGAATCGGCACGTCGGACGATCTCGGTCGGGTTGGTCGAGCTCGTGAGCTCATCGAAGAACCGGTCCAGCTCCGCCCGGTAGCCGCGGATGGCCACGTCGACGCCGCCGATCTCGGTCGCGATGATCGACTCGTGCTTGGCGAGGTAGACCTCGAGGCTCTTGCGGCGCTCGTCCGTGCGCCGGTCCGCATCACGGCGGATCCGCTCGATCTCGGTCTTCGACCAGTCCTTGATGCGGGCCACGTCTTCTTCGGCCAGCCGGCTCAGCTCCTCGGCCTCGGCAGCCGCCCTCGTGCGCGCCTTCTCGACGTGCTCGGCGGCGTCCTGCGCGACGACCTCGGCAATGCGGTCACGTTCCCGCACCGCGGCGGCTTGCATGGCACGCGCCAGCTCCGCCAGGAACGCCGGCAGGATGCTCGTGGCGCCTCCGGCGTCGTCCGGCCTCTCCACGGTGGCGATCATCGGACTGGCGACGGGCGCTTCAGGGTCGGTCGGCTTGCTCTGGTACATCTGGGGCACCTCGTTGGCAGCCGAACGTACTGCCGTTCCGTGCGACTACGCAACGGCCGCCCGGAGTTTCCGGTGCAGGCGGGAACCGCTGCCCACCACCTCGCCCGGCCCGATGCGCCGCCTGGGCTGACCCGTCAGTCGGTGCCGCGGATCTCGTACGTTGCGAGTCGGACGCTGCCGAGCGCGATCGCGAGAACCAGCGCGAAGGCCGCGTAGAGGAACCCGCCCGCCCCGATGATCGAGTCGGCGACCGCCCCGGGAGCGAGGGCCTCGGCGATGCCGCCGATGTATTCCCGGACGCTGAAGACCTGGGTCCCCGGCAGGAGCCCGGACAGCAAGCCCTCCCAGATCAGCGAATAGGCCAGGCCGATGATCAGGCCGCGCGATGTCACGACGCTCAGCACCAGGAAGATCGCCACGTAGAGGAACGACCCGACGAGGTTCGCCAAGGCGAACGCGAACGTGACCGCGATGTTGTCCGAACCGAAGCCGCCCAGAAGGAACCCTGCCACGACCGTCGATGGCACGACGAGCGCGGCGGTGAGCATGCCGGCGACGGCGATCTTCGCCGCGACGATCGTCCAGCGGCTGATCGGCTTCGTGAGGATGTGGATTGCGGTCCCGTCATCCAGCTCCGAGCCGAGCGCCGCGGTTCCGAACACGAGGGCGACGACCGGCAGGACGATGCGGACGACGAAGCCGTCGATCGTCGGGCCGATGTTGTCCAGCTCCGAGTCGTTGGCGCGGACGAGCAGCCCGAGCAGGACCGGCGTGCCGGCCAGCAGGACCATGAGCAGCGTCCGTCGCCGGCCGAGCAGGGCCCGCATCGTGACGCCGGCGATCGTCGCGAAGATCGTCATCGGCGGGAGACCAGGTAGGCGAAGACGCTCTCGAGCGAGTCGTCGGTCGGGGCGACCTCGTACAGCGTCACCGACGCGTCGCGGGCGACGCGGGCGACGGCGCGGGTGAAGCCGGCGAACTCGGCGACCCGGACCGTCAGGCGGTTCTCGCGGAGCTCCGTTCCGAAGACCGCCGGCTCGGCCATGAACGCGGCGGCCAGCCGGCGATCGTCCGACGAGCGGACGAGGAACGTGTGCGGCCGGTCGGTCATGAGCCGCCGGATCTCGCGGAAGTCGCCGGCCGCGGCGAGGCGGCCCGCGACGATGACGAGGACGCCGTCGGCGAGCCGCTCGACCTCCTCGAGGATGTGCGACGAGAAGAGGATCGTCCGCCCGGCCGCGGCCATCGACCGGAGGAGATCCATCATGTGCAGCCGCTGGCGCGGGTCCATCCCGTTGAACGGCTCGTCGAGCAGGAGGATCGCCGGATCGTGGACGAGCGCGGCCGCGATCTTGGCCCGCTGGCGCATGCCCTTCGAATAGGTCCCGATCGGGCGGTCGGCGGCGGCTTCGAGGTCGACGGTCCGCATCGCCCGGGCGGCGGCCGCCGCGGGATCGGGAAGGCGCTGGAGGCGCGCGGCGAGCGCGGCGAACTCCCGGCCGGTCAGGAACGAATGAACCGCCTCGCGCTCGGGCACGAGGCCGATCGATCGGTAGACGTCGGGGTTGCGCCAGGCCGACTGGCCCGCGACCCGGATCTTGCCGCTCGACGGCCGGAGAAGGCCCGCGAGCATGTGCAGCAGGGTCGTCTTGCCGGCGCCATTCGGGCCGAGGAGGCCGGTGATCCCCGGCGCAAGCGCGAACGAGATGTCGTTGACGGCGACGACGTTGCCGTACCAGCGCGAGACGCGCTCGAGGATGATCGCCGGCTCCGACGCGGACGCCGCCGGCGCGCGAACGGCGGGGCGGTGGCGTCGACGGCGGCCGGCGTCGCGTCGGGGGCGGTCATGCGGTGTACCGGGCGAAGCGTCGGATCGTGATCGCGATTGACCCGACGATGCCCGCGATCGCCGCCGCGAAATACGCGATGTCGGGCAGGCTGATGAAGAAGAACTCCGAGCCCAGCTGGGTCCCGAACAGGGCCGCGTTCGTCCCATCCAGCACGGACGACGGGCTCGTGAGGAAGAGCCAGTTGCCGATGTCCGACGATCCGAGCCCGGCGATGACCCCGGCGACGATTCCCGGGATCACGAACAGGGCGATGATCCCCGCCGTGGCGTAGGCCCGACGCGGCGTGAAGGCCGAAATCACCATCGCCAGCCCGCCGAGGAGCCCGGCCGACAGGAGCCCCTGGATGAGGATCGGCGGGACCGACGGGAGATCGTTCCGGACCGCCGCGACGACGTCCGGCGACAGCAGGGCGCGCCCGATGAACAGCACGAGCTGGGGCACGAGCTCCATGATGAGAAGCGCGGCGACGAAGCCGCCGACGCGGGCGAGGGCGTAGTCGGATCGGCGGAGCGCGCGGGCGAAGTACAGCGACAGGATCCCGTAGCGCTGGTCGCGGCCGAACAGCTCCGGGGCCTGGGCCGCGCAGAACAGGGCGACGATCGTCGAGATCGTGCTGAAGTACGTGTCGTAGCGGATCGGTGACTGCTCCGCGAGCTGCTCGCCGGCGCCGAACCGCATGGCCAGCGTCAGGACGCCGACGATCGCGAGCGCCGGGAGGATCGCCAGCGCCCCGAGGATGAACGGCGCGATCTTGGCCCGACCGCCGCGGCCGATCCCGTAGGCAGTCCGAAGGCTGTGGAGGAACAGCGAGCGGATCGCGTGCGCGCGACCGAGCCGGGGGCCCTTCGTAGCCGCGATAGCCGATGTCGTAGATCGAGCCGGTCGGGGTGCCGACCGAGATCGGGGCCGTCATCGGGCGGCCTCGTCGGGGTCGGGCGGCGGCGCGGCTGGGGCCGGCGCCGCCGGCGGCGGTCGCCGCCGGAGTCTCCGCCCCGGGCGGGATCGGCATGTCGCGGAAGAGGTCCTCGAGCTTGTGGCGCCGCTGCTCGATCCGGACGAGCGCGAGGCCGAGGTCGACGATCGTGTCCCGGACGATGTCGTAGGGCCGCTCGTCGGTGAGGGCGATGAGGACCGCCCTTCCGTCGGCGATCGCCTCGAGGCCCTGGGCGGTGAGCCGCGCAGCGAGCGCCTCGCTCCCCTCCTCCACCTCGACCGCGAGCGTTCCGGTCTGCTCGGTGAAGGAGCACGAGCGGCGCGGCGCGGAGGAGCCGGCCGCCCTCGATGGCAACGAGGAAGTCGCAGACGCGTTCGATCTCACCGAGCAGGTGCGAGGCGACGATCGTCGGCGATGCCGAATACGGTGCCCGTGCGCTGAATCAGCTCGAGCATCTCGTCGCGGCCGGCCGGATCGAGCCCGTTCGTCGGCTCGTCGAGGAGCAGGAGGCGTGGGTCGTGGACGAGCGCCTGGGCGAGCTTGACCCGCTGCTTCATCCCCGTCGAGTAGCCGCCGATCGCCCGGTAACGCTCCTCGTACAACCCGACGTGCCGCAGGACCTCGGCGGTTCGCTCGCGGGCGGCCGCCCGCGGGAGCCCCGACATGAGCGCGAGATGCGAGACGAAGTCGGTCGCCGATGCGTCGGGCGGCAGGCAATCGTGCTCCGGGCAGGTAGCCGACGAACTGGCGGATGTCGGTGCCGCGGGTCCGGACGTCCATGTCGAAGACGGTCGCCTCGCCGGACGTCGGGTCGATGAGCCCGAGGAGGATCTTGAGCAGGGTGCTCTTGCCGGCGCCGTTCGATCCGACCAGCCCGACGATGCCGCGCTCGATGTCGACCGTCAGGCCGTCGAGCGCGGTTACGCCGCCCGGATAGCGCTTCGTGAGCGATCGGATGGAGACGAGGGCCACGTTCGAAGGGTACCCGAGCGAACCGGCTGCGCGGCTCTGGCCTCGCTAGTCCTCAGCGGAGCGCAGCCTCCAGCGCGACCCGGGCGTCGGTGCCCTCGTCGCGGTGCTTGACGATGATCGCCGTCGCGATCGACAGCCCGTGCTCCGACGCGAACGCGCCGGCCGCCGGCCTCGCGCCGGGAACGACGACGGCGCCCGCCGGCACGGCGAGAGGCTCGTCGACGGTCCCGACGAGAATCTCGTCGCGGGTCAGGTCGTAGATCCGCGACGTCCCCGTCAACGTGACGCCCGCCCCGATGACGGCGCCGCGGGCAACGAGCACGCCCTCGAGGAGGACGCTCCCGGCCCCGACGAAGGCACCGTCCTCGACGATGACCGGCCGCGCGCCGGCCGGTTCGAGGACGCCGCCGATCAGGACGCCGGCCGCAAGGTGCACGTCCGAGCCGACCTGGGCGCACGAGCCGACCAGCACATGGCTGTCGACCATCGTCCGCTCGCCGACCCACGCCCCGATGTTCACGTACGACGGCGGCATGACGACCACGCCCTCTCCGAGGTGAGCGCCGGCGCGGATGCTCGTGCCGCCGGGGACGATCCGCCAGGGTCCGTCGCTCAACGCTCGCGGCGGGACCGAGGCGCGGTCCCGGAACCAGAACGGCCCGACCGTCCAGTCCTGCGTCGTCCGATCGGCGAACCGGGCAAGGATGGCGGCCTTCACGTCGGGTCGGACGCGCCAGCCGCCGGGCGCCGGCAGGATCCGGTTCGGCCGCCCTGATCCGACCGCTCTCGAGATCCTCGAGCAGCGTCGCCTCGTCGATGTCCGTGAGCGCAATCACGCCACTGCCTCCTGGGCCTGGCCGGCCATCCGACCGCCGGACGCCTCGACGAGGCCCGTCGCCCGGAGCACGTCGGCCAGCCGAGCTCGCGCCGCGTCGTCGAGCGAGAGGAGTGGCGCCCGGACCGCGTCGCCGTCCAGGAGTCCCATCATCGCGAGCGCCGCTTTGACCGGGACCGGGTTCGGGCCGCCACGGAAGTTCGCGAGGAAGAGCGGCAGCCAGCGCTCGTGATGGTGCCGCGCACCGTCCCAGTCGCCCGCCCGGGCGGCGGAGCAGAGAGCTGCCATCTCCCCGGGGATCTCGTTCGAGGCGACCGAGATGACGCCGTCGCCACCGAGCGCGAGGACCGGCAGGGTCCAGGCGTCGTCGCCGGCGAGGACCGCGACGTCGCGCGGCCGCTCGCGGCAGATCCGGGCGATCTGCTCGAGATTTCCCGAAGCCTCTTTGATGGCCACGACGCGCGGGTGTTCGGCGAGCCCGAGAAACGTGTCGGCGTCGACGTTCGTGCCGGTTCGCGACGGGACGTTGTAGACGACGATCGGCAGGCCGCCGTCATCGGCGATCGCGCGGAAATGCGCCGCGAGCATGCGCTGATCGGGACGGTTGTAGTACGGAGCGACGACGAGCGCGGCGTCGGCGCCGAGGTCTGCCGCCCGCCGCGTGGCGCGGACCGTCGCCGCGGTGTCGTTGGTACCCGTTCCGGCGACGACGGCGACCCGGCCGCGCGACGGTCGCTCGCCGACGGTCTCGACGGCGATGGCGATGAGCCGGTCGCGCTCGGACTCGGAGAGCGTCGGGGCTTCCCCTGTCGTCCCGACCGGGACGAGGCCGTCGATGCCGGCAAGAACCTGCCACCGGACGAGCCGGCGGAACGCGGCCTCGTCGACGTCGCCATCGGCCGTGAACGGCGTGACGAGGGCGGTCAACGCGCCCCTCAACGCAGGGCGGCTCGGAGCCTGTGGGTGCGGACGATCGTGGTCATCGGAGGATCTCCTTGTCTCTGTTCGGATCAGGCGGTTGCGGCGAGGGCCGGAGCCGCGAGCAGCTCGTCGACGACCTCGTCGAATTGATGGATTCCGGGCGATCTGGGCGTCGCGCGACAGCCAGTCGGCGGCGGCGAGCGCGCCGGCGGCATAGGCCGATCGGTCCCGCGCCGTGAGGCGCAGCTCGATCGTCTCGCCGGGCGAGTCGAACCCGACGAGGTGCATCCCGGGCGACGCGCCGGCCCGGATGACGGCGACCTCGAGGTCGCGCGGGGCCGGCGACGCGGCGGCGATGCGCCGGGCGAGCTCGCGGGCCGTGCCCGACGGGCGATCCCGCTTCGACCGTCGGTGCCACTCGAGCAGGTAGGGCTCGAAGTCGTCGATCGGGCCGAGCAGTTCCGACGCCCGCTCGACGAGCCGGAAGAAGAGCGCCGCCCCGATGCTGAGGTTCGGCGCCACGACGGCTGCGGCTCCGTGGGCCCGGAGGTCGGCCTCGACGGCCGGCCGATCGGGGTCCCAGCCGGTCGTCGCGATCACGAAACGGCGGCAGCCGGCAGCGAGCGCGGCCGCGACGTTGTCGCGGACCGCGTCGGACCGGGACGCCTCGATCGTCAGGCCGGGAGTGCCGAGGTCCGTGCGGTCGCGGGCCCGGCCCGCCGGCCGGCCGAGCAGCAGCGCCTCCGTGCCACGTCCGCGGAAGGCAGTCGCGATCGCCGCTCCGAGCGGGCCGTCGCCGAGAATGATCGTGTCCATCGCTGGTCCCTCGCTAGGTTGCCGAGGGGCCTTCGCGTGTCGGGGGCAACAAAAAACCGCGGTCACCGTTTGGTGTCCGCGGCCCCTGGAGCCTCCGATCCCGGAGGCCCATGTCGGTCGTCGTCAGTACGCGCCGTCAGAGCCCCAGGACCCGTGCCTCCCGGCAGGGCCGCAAGAGCTTCTTCTTGGCCTCGTTGGTCATGAAGTGATTGCGCACGGTGCAAGTCTTGCGCATATCACCCGATCCTTGCAACCCCCGAACCGAAATGGCTCCGTGCCGCAACCCTCGCCGGCGAGGAGCCTAGGCCGACAACCTCGCGGATCGCTGGTAGCGCTCCATCAGCTCGGCGATGACCTGGCGCGCTTCGCGCCACTCCTGCTGATCGCCGAAGATCTCGGCGTCCTTGCCCCATCGGCCGAGCTGGGCCATGGCCGTGACGATCGCCGAATGCTGGTACGAGCGACGGCGCCCGCCATCGATTGCGCCGGTCACGAGGTATCGGCGGACCAGGTCGAACGGCGCCTCCCATCGACCGATCCTGATTCGGTCGCCGATGCGCATCGACTCGAGCAGATCGTCGTCGCCGACCGGGAACTGGTCGTGCTCCTCCATGTGGGCGACGAGGTCGACCCGACCGAGGTTCGGCCGGTGAGACGGCAATCGTCCGTCGTCGCCGACCGTCTGGTAGCAGCTCGGGCAGCTCGGCAGCGCCGCGTCGGATCGTGGCTGGTCCCCGAAGGGCAGGCCGCACCGACGGCAGAAGGTGATGTCAGGCGTCGGCGCGGCCGTCCCGCACTGGAGGCAGACGTTGCCCTGGCTGCCCGATGGCCGACCAGAACCCTGGCCTCCGAGCGAGAACGACAACTTCACGAATACTTCCTCTCGGTGGTCATGCGGATCAGTCTTGGGGGCTTGGCGTTCGCTCGAGCCTGGGCGGAATTGGCGATCAGCCGCCGAAGCGTGACCAGTCCATCGAGAGCGGCGCCGACCTGGCCCCGTTCGAGGATCAGGATCGGCAGCGGGTCAGATCGGTGGGAGAGCTGAAGGAGGATCACCGGCAACGATCCGTAGTTGCCGATCGAAGCGCCACCGAGGTCGTCATACGACCAGGGCTCTCGGGGAACACGCCGGACGAGCGACGGGCCGCCGCAGCGGCAAACGGTGAGCTGGTCGAGGCCGACGAGGACAGTGGATCCGGCCGCACCCTGAATTCGGGCAACGACGTTTCCGACGTCCTTGGCGCAGGTACAAATGGAGCTGCCGGCAATTGCCATGGGTGTCCTTGGGGATGAGTGCTTGGTCGTAGCCCAACCGTAGGCGACTGGGCTCGAATCCGGCATCACCGCCTCGGGGATTCCCGGTGGCAGAACGTCCCGAAAGCAACTGCGGTGTCTGTACCAGATGGGAGTTGCGAACCAGCCTAGAGCTGGTCGCCCTCTGGCTCGGTCGAGCGCAGCCAGGTGTGGGCACGCTCCAATACCCCGACCGCTACGTTCCGCAGCCGGCGCGAGGCGACGGCACGCCGTCCCGTTGACGGGCGTCGCTGTGGCGAAGCCGGCGGGGGCACGAGTCTGGCGGGGCGCGATCGAGGCCACGCTCGCGCGGGCGGGTGCGACGGCGGGCAACACCTGGGCACCGGTGATGGCCGACGCCTCCAGCTCCGCGGCGACGACGGCCGCGATCACCGGGGCCGGCCGGACACGATGCGCCGCGAGGTCGACCACTTCGCCCCAGGCGCGAGGTCGGGCCGTCGCGGCGCGCCACTCGTCACCTGCGTTGTGGACGACCCGGCGGCCATCGAAGAGCTCGTCGAACGTCTCGCCGTCGACCCGCTCGTGCTCGACGAGGTACGCGGCGAGCCGGCGGAGCGTGTCCATGTTGTCGATCAGCGTCCGACAGGCCTCGGCGTACGCGCCGTCGAGGATCGAGCGGATCGCGCGCGTGGCCGCGGCCTGGACGTCCGACGGCAGGCTTCGGCCGCCTGGCAGCGGGACGAGGAACGACAGGCTGCCGCGGCCGGAGACGCCGTGATCGCTGGCCTCGGGGTCGCGGCCCATGCCCCATCGGGTGACCATCGCGACGGCGATCTTGTTCGCCTCCTCGAAGTCGTTCGAGGCGCCGCCCGTGACCTCGTGGAAGAGGAGCTCCTCGGCCGCCCGGCCGCCCATCAGCGCGACGAGCCGAGCCCGCAGGTCGGACTCGGACGGCAGGTCGTTGTCCTCCTGGCTGCTGACGGTGACGCCGAGCGCCTCGCCGTGGGCGAAGAGCGAGATCTCCTCGACTCGGCGCTTGTCGCCGTGGACCTTGCCGCAGATGGCGTGACCGACTTCGTGGGCCGCGATGATCGACCGCTCGCGCTCGTCCATCGACCGCCGGCGGGACGTCCCGACGGCGACCTTGAGCCAGCCGCCGTGGAGGTCCTCGGTCTGGATCGAGCTCGCCGGATCGGCGGGCCGCGAGGATCGCGGCCTCGTTGAGCAGGTCGGCGAGCATGCGCCCCGGAGAAGCCGTAGGTCTTGCGGGCGAGTGTCCTCGAGGTCGATCGTCGGGGCCAGCGGCTTGTTCCGGGCGTGGACCGCGAGGATCGCCTTGCGGCCGGCGACGTCGGGCAGGCCGACGTGGATCTTGCGGTTGAAGCGGCCCGGTCGGAGGACGGCCGGGTCGAGGATGTCGAGCCGGTTCGTCGCGGCGATGACGATGACGTCGTCGGTCGTCCCGAAGCCGTCGAGCTCGACGAGCAGCTGGTTGAGCGTCTGCTCGCGCTCCTCGTGGCTGTTCGGGCCGCCGCGGGCCTTGCCGATGGCGTCGAACTCGTCGAAGAAGATGACGCCGCGGCCGAGCTTCCGGGCCTGCGCGAACAGGTCGCGGACGCGCCGCGCGCCGACGCCGACGTACTTCTCGACGAACTCGGAGCCCGAGGCGTGGTGGAACGGCACGCCGGCCTCGGCCGCGACGGCGCGGGCGAGCATCGTCTTGCCGGTGCCGGGCGGGCCGTAGAGCATGATGCCGCGCGGAATGCGCGCGCCCAGCTTGTGGAACCGCTCCGGTGACTTGAGGAACTCGATCGTCTCGGTCAGCTCGAGCTTCGCTTCGTCGCAGCCGGCGACGTCGTCGAGGCGGACCGCGACGATGAGCGGGTCCACGACGGGCGGCTCGACCGAGCCGTCCGCGCGTGGGGCCCCCGGCATGATCGTCCGGAATGACGAGCTCTCGCGCTGCCCCGAGCCGTTCCGGCGGGACATCCGCAGGACGAGCATGAGCGTGATCACCAGGATCCCGACCGGCAGGACGATGCCCATGATGTTCAGGCCCGACTCGGTCCGAGGCCTGCTGACCTCGAGGGCCTCGGTCGTCAGGAGATTGCTGTAGCCGAGCGCGGTGAGCGCCGAGACCGCTTCTCCGGCGGTGACCGTCAGGTCGACGGGAATGACCTGGCCGTCCTTCGTCCGGACGAGAAGCGTCTGGGTCGGCTGGCCGGAAGGCCCGGTCGCCTCGGCGGCGGTGATCGCCGTGACCTCGCCTGCCTCGACGTGCCGCTGGAGCTCGACGAGCGACCAACCCTCGACGAACGTGAACGTCGGCGCGGTGACGGTCGAGCCCGCGGGCGCGGGCGGGTTGGCGCGGAGCAGGTACAGGGACGTCACGGCGGCGATGGCGAGAACTGCGGCGACGGTCACGACGGCGGCTGCCCATGGCCGGCGGCGGACCGCGGCGGTACCGCGTACCGAGAGTCGACGGAGGTTGCGCTGGAGGCGGCGAGGATCGGGGGTCATGGCATCGCGGTGTGACGGATCAGAAGCTTCCCGATCGTGGCCGATCCCTGGCCCGCTCGAACATCACCCGATTGGGTGATGACCCCTGCGTCATCTGACGGATATGCGCAGGAGCTCGCGCGCTTCGGCAACCGGCCAAGACGTTTGGCGGAGGATACTCCGAGTCCCCCGGGGCTTGCACAGCGCGGCGGTTGCGGGACGGATTCCGTTGAGGAACCGCGGATCAGAAAAGGGGGGTGGAGCGGGAGACGAGGTTCGAACTCGCGACATTCAGCTTGGAAGGCTGACGCTCTGCCAACTGAGCTACTCCCGCCCGGCTCGGCCCCAAGAGGATACTCGACTCAGGCGAGGGTTCAGGACCCTGCCCTCTGGTCGAGCGTCGCGTCCGGACGTAAGGTGCAGGGACTTGCCGGGGGTGCGGAAGGAGGTCACTCATGAAGCTCAGCAACCTGCTCATGGTTGCGGCCGTGATCGGCGCGGTCTTCGGAGTGGGGTTCGTGGTCGCCAGCGGACCGCTGCTGGCGATCTACGGCATCACCCTGGACAAGGCGGGAACGCTCGTCGCGCAGCTCTTCGGCGCCGCGCTGATCTCCTTGTCGGTGCTGAACTGGTTCGCCCGCAATGTCACCGACCCGGAAGCGCGGCGAGCGGTAGTCCTCGCGAACCTGGCCGGTGACGTCGTTGGATTCGTCGTGATCCTGCTTGGCCAGCTGGCGGGCATCTCGAACGCCCTCGGCTGGTCGAACGTCGCCATCTACCTCCTGCTGGCCCTTGGATTCGCCTACGTCCAGTTCATGGAGCCGCGCCGCACCTGAGGGCGAACCAACAAGGCCGCCACGGATAAGGCAGCCGGGGCCGCGTCCGCCCTGCCTTTGAGGCGTCTGTTCGGAGAGGCGTGAGGATTCCGCCCGATGGCAGCGACCTCGGGCGAATTGAGGATGTGGACATCGAACGGCTCCGGTCCTCAGGCTCCGAACGTTTCGGAGCGGGCCGGGTCCACAGGAGGGACTGATGTCCGCATCAACCCGCACCGTCCAGCAGACGCTGGGCACCACTCGCCAGATGGCCGCGGCACTCGTTGCCGTCGCGCTGGCGATCGTCCTCGCCGCCGTCCTGGCCTTCAGCCAGATCGCGGCACCGCAGGCCAAGACTGCGCCGGCTGCCGGCACGGCTCCGGTGTTCGTCGACCACGGCTCACGCGACGAGATCACGTGGCCCGGCTCCGTCATCGGCGTCGACCGGGGATACAGGGACTACGGCCCGACGAGCAACGCCGCCAAGGGCGAGCTCAACTTCGGATCGACCGGCCCCGGCCCTCAGCCGCGGTAATCGCGTCAGCGGGCCGATCGCGCTGATCGGCCCGCTGAAATTCTGCCGGAGCTCCTAGTCGTCGTCGCCGTCGACGGCCCTGATCTGGGCGCGGATCTCGCCGCCCGGGAACTTCGTCGAATGGACGTTGACGTAGGCGTGTCCGGCGCGCATCGCCTTGATGAGCTCGCGAACGCCCCTGCCTCGATCCCCTGCACGGCCGGTCCGACGACGTCACTCGCGTCGACATCGCCGGTCACCGTGCCCGAGGTCGGGCACATCGGCGGGTTGGTGCCGGCCGGCGCGGGAGCTGCTGCCGTCTGGCACAGCCAGATCGAGATCCCGCCGTTGACCGCCCGCTTTCCGAAGTGGATATGGGACTGGGTTACGGCCGCCTCGAGGCGAGAGAAACGGAGCTCGTAGTGGAGCGTGGTGCCGTCGCTGGAGAGCCTCGCCTCGAACGATCCGCGCGCGACCGTCGAGATGTCCGGGTTCTCTTCGTAGCCATTGAGCGGACTCGCCTTGAAGTTCCTGGCCTCGCCACCAGCCAGGGCATTCGCGCCGACCACGATGAGCAATGTGAGGGCTCCGAGAGCCACGGCACGGAGCGTACGTTTCGACATTCCAGCCTCCTCTTCCGTCGGACCTCCTGAGGCGGCTCGAACTCTCGAGGCAGCCTCATAGGGTCATACGGAGAGGATCTGGATCCGGTTTTGCCGCCGCTGCGCGGCGAGCGACTTCGGAGCGCCAGTCAGAGGCGTGTCGGAAAGGCCGTGGCGAAGGGCGCCGTCTCGACCTAGTCCTCGCTTCGTCGCAGCCAGCTCATCGGCCGCTTGGCGGGGATCGACTGGAGGAGGGCGCCGGTGCCGCCGACCGTCCGGCTCACCGCGGCCGTGACCGTGTCATCGGAGACGCTCACTGGCTCATCGGCTCGGGTGGCCGCGCCGGCCTGATCGGCATCGACGGAGGATTTCGACGGGGTCGGGCGTGGAGATAGCCTCGGGCGCGGCTGCCCACGACTCGACCGGCTCCGCCGGTGCCGCCGGATCCATGACGCCGACGACCTCGGGCTCGTCCGCGGAGGCGGGCTCCACCACGGCCGTATCCGTGTCCGCCGGCGCCTCGGCGGCGACGGCTCCGCCAACCGCATCGAGTGCCGGGAAGGCCGGGCGCAGGGCCGCCTTCTGGGCGATGAGGATCGGGTCCGTCTCGCGGTCCAGGTTTTCGAAGTAGGCCGAGACCTCCGCTCGATACGTGGCGATCGCCGCGTCGATGCCTTCGATCTCCTTGTCGATCTTCGAGCCATGCTCCGCGAGGCTCGCCGCGAGATCCTCGCGGACTGCCGTCGCCCGACGCTCACGCTCGAGGTGGATTTCGAGCCGTCTCGCGGTCGACCCACGCGTCGATCGCGGCCATGTCCTCGTCGGCGAGCTCGCGCATGCGATCGGCTTCGGACGCCTTCCGGGCATGGACCCTGTCGATCTCATCCTGTCGCCGGCGATCGATGTCCTCGCTGATCCTGATGCGCTCCAGGCCGGCCGTCGCCTGCATGGCCCGAGCGAGCTCGGCGATGAACGCTGACCCGTCATCGGCGGCCAGGGAGTCGCCTCCGATTTCGGGCGTCTGCGCGCGGGGTCTCGGCTACTACGGAGACAGGGGCGTCCTCGTCGATGACCTCTTCGGCGGACGGCGTGCCGTCACTCAGCTCAGCGTCGGTCGCCGCGGCCACATCGCCGAGCGGCTCCGCAATGCCGACGGCATAGTCCGGGCTTACGCCGTTCGCGCTCGAATTCATCGGTCGCTGTTGACTCCAGATTGCTCTGCTCGGAGTCGAACTGTGACCACTGGTCAGACACGTCAGAACCCTCCCCTGTCTCGCCGCTACCGACGCTCCCGGCTCGTCGCGCGCTACGACCGGGTGGCAGATGTTAACGAGGGTGCTGATAGGAAGCAATGCCAAAGATTTGAGATTCGTTGAAATTGCGCGCCGCAGGTCGAAAACGAGGGCGGCCGGCGGTCACGTCAGCCCTTGACCTTGCTGCGGTCCTTGAGGATCTGGCCGGCGGCCAGTTTGCCGGGAGCACCCATGACGCAGCCACCGGGATGCGTCCCCGAGCCGCACTGGTAATAGCCGTCGATCGGGGTCCGGTATTGCGACCAGCCCGGGGCGGGGCGGAAGAAGAACATCTGCGGCGCGAGGAACTCGCCGGCAAAGATGTTGCCCTCCGACAGGCCGACCGTCCGCTCGATGTCGAGCGGCGTCCGGATCTCGCGCTGGAGCACGAGCTTTCCGAAGCCCGGGAAGAACGACTCGAGCGTCCGCTGGACGTTGTCGGCCATGTTCTCCCGCTCCGTGTCCCAGTCGCTCTCGCGGAGCTTGTACGGCGTGTACTGGACGAAGCAGCTCATGACGTGCTTGCCGGGCGGCGCCATGTCCGGATCGATCGTCGACTGGATCGCGCAGTCGAGATACGGCCGCGTGCTGTACCAGCCGTACTTCGCGTCGTCGAAGGCGCGCTCGAGGTACTCCATCGTCGGGCCGATGTTGGTGAAGCCGCGGTACTGGTCGCCGCGGTCCGCGAGGGCCGGGTACGTCGGAAGGCCGTCGAGGGCGAAGTTGACCTTCGACGACGTCCCCTGGAAGCGGAACCGCCGGATGTTGTCGACGAGGTCGGTCGGCAGCTCGAGCGGGTCGACGAGCTCGAGGAAGGTCCGCCGCGGGTCGATCGCCGAGACGACGATGTCGGCGTGGTACTCGCCGCCGTCGGCGAGCGCGACGCCCGTCGCCCGGCCGTTCTTGGTGATGACATTCGCCACTGGCGACTCGAGGGCGATCTCCGCCCCGAACGCGCGGGCCGCCCGGGCCAGCACCTGGGTGAAGCCGCCGTTGCCCCGCTTGTGGAACGCCCACGCGCCGAAGACGCCGTCGTGCTCGCCGATGAAGTGATAGAGCAGGACGAGCCCTGAGCCCTGCGAATACGGCCCGACCTTGGTCCCGATGATGCTCGACGAGGCGAGGTAGCCCTTCAGGATGTCCGACTCGAAGTAGTCGTCGAGGAAGTCGGCGGCGGAGCCGGTCAACAGCCGGACGGCATCGTGGAGCACCTTCGGCTCGAGATCGCGGAAGCGTCGCCCCAGCCTGGCCAGGGCGAGAAGCTCCGCGGGATCATTGCTGAAGATGTCGGGCGGGACCTCGTCGAGGAGCGGCTTGATGACCTGGAGGACCTTGGTGATGTCGTGCTCGAACGCGTCGTAGGCGTCGGCGTCGTGCTTCGAGTGGCGGGCGATCTCGCGGATGTTCTCGCCCCGGTCCTGGCCGAGGAGGAGATAGTCGCCGTTCTCCATCGGGGCGAACGTCGAGGGCATCAGCAGCGGCATGAAGCCGTGCTTCGTCAGCTCGAGGTCGTGGATGATGTCCGGACGGAGGAGGCTGAGGGCGTACGAGAAGGTCGTGAACCAGAAGCCCGGCCGGAGCTCCTCGGTGATCGCCGCCCCGCCGACCACGTTGCGCCGCTCGAGGATCAGCGTCCGGAGGCCGGCCTTGGCGAGGTAGGCGCCGTTGGTCAGCCCGTTGTGGCCGCCGCCGATGACGATCGCGTCGTAGCGCCGGTCGGTTGACGTCGCCTTCGTCGTCGAGGTCTTCTTCGGTGATGTCGTCGTCGGCATGTCAGGCCGTCCTTCGCTCGGGGTTGTACAGGGGCAGTCGTGTCACGTGGGCGTCGAAATACTCGTAGCGGTGGCTCACCGCGAGCTCGAGCTTCACTCGCGAGCCCGGCGCCGTCCGGTCGAGCGGCACGCGGGCGAGGGCGATGTGGCGCTGCAGCATCGGCGAATACATGAGGCTCGTCGCGTAGCCAAGCTGCTTGAGATCGTCGTCATAGATGTAGTACTCGTCCTCGATCGGCGTGTGGTCCTTCGGCGGGATGAGCCCCGCCTCGTCGAAATGCCGGTCGTATTCGCGCCAGTCGAGGACGAGACCGGTGAGCTTCCAGCGAGACGTCTTGTCGGCGATCTCGCGGGCGATCGCTTCACGGCCGAGGAACGCTCGGTCGTTGCTCGCGAGGTCCTTGAACATCCAGCCGAGGCCGAGCTCGATCGGGGTAGAGCGGTGGGCGTCCGTCCAGGCGAACCGGCTCGACTGAAAGTCGACGTCGAGCAGCAGCAGCCCCGCTTCGATTCGGGCCATGGACAGGGCCGTCAGCCCGAACGGGATCACGCCGCGCCCTTTCGACGCCTCGACGACCGCATCCCAGACGGCGACCGCGTCGTCGGCGGCCGTCCAGATCTCGAAGCCGAGATCGCCCGTGTAGCCGGTCCGCGACACGGTCACCGGCACGCCACCGACCTTCGCCTTCGTCAGTCCGAAATACTCGAGCTTGCCGACTCGCGGATCGAGCCCGGCCAGGATCGTCCGCGAGCTCGGGCCCTGGACGGCGAGGACGCCGAACTGCTCGGAGACGTCCTCGATCTCCACGCGGTGGCGGCCGACCGCGTCGGCGAAGTAGGCGAAGTTCGGCTCGGCCGACGTCAACATGTAGTCGTCGGCTGCGTGGCGGAGGACGACGCCGTCCTCGACGACGTAGCCCCGTTCGTCGCACCAGATCGTGTACTGGCCGTGCCCGACCGGACACGCCCGGATGTCGCGGGCCAGGATGCCGGCCAGGAATTGCTCCGCATCGGGCCCGTGGATCCGGTACTTGAAGAGCGGTGACGAGTCGAACAACCCGGCGCTGTTGCGGATCGCGAAGTACTCGAACTTCTCCGAGATCTGGTACTTCGCGGCAGACAGGTAGCCCGACCAGTGCGCCCACAGGCCGGTCTCGTTCGCGGCGCTCGTGCGCTCGTGGAAGGGCGAGGTTCGGATCATTTTGGCGGCATGTCTCCGGACGGTCCGGCGACGATAACGGCTATTGGACGAATGCGCAATATCGTCTAGTCTGGTGGGACGATGGCCCGACTCAGCCGATCCGACCGGCGCGAAACGATCGTCGCTGCGGCCCTCGCCGTGGCTCGCCGGAAGGGACTGGCCGCCACGACCGTCCGGGACGTCGCCGCCGAGATGGGCACGTCGAGCGGCCTCGTTCACCACTACTTCGAGAGCATGGACGACGTCCTCGCGGCGGCCTTCGCCCAGGTCGCCGAAGCCGATCTCGCCCGGTCCGCCGCGGAGATGGCGGCGGCCGAAGGTCCGGTCGCGGCGCTCGCCGCGTTCTTCCGGACCTACGCACCAGCCGACGCCGACTGGGCGTTTCAGCTGTGGCTCGACGCCTGGGCAGAGGCCGCCCGGCGGCCGGCTATCCAGGCCACGTCGCGCCGGCTCAATCTCGCCTGGCAGAGCCTCCTCGAGAAGGCGATCGAGGATGGCGTGGCCGCTGGCACGTTCGCCACGGCGGATCCCGGGGCCGCGGCCTGGCGGATCCTGTCACTCGTCGACGGACTCGCCCTCCAGGTCGTCGCCCACGGAACGACCATTGGACGGGATGACGTGGAGCGCTGGGCGGCGAGGGCCGCGGAGCTGGAGCTTGGCCTGGAGCCTGGGACGCTCGGCGGCGAGGCGGGCTGAGGAGGCGGGCTGAGCTTGTTCGCGGGCGCGGGCGCGCCTTCGCTCAGCGCTTGCGCTCGAGGATCGGGCGGGCGCGGTCAGGATCGTCGACGACGAATGCGAACATCGCCCGATCGCCCCATCGGCCGAGGAACAGGTGGCCGTAGATGTTGACGCCGGCATCGGCGAGCTGTCGCGACAGCGCCGCCATGCCGCCCGGCCGGTCGTCGACCTCGGTGAGGATCGACTCGCCCTCGATGAACGTGTAGCCGCCCTCCTCGAGGACTGCCTTGGTCGTGTCGTCGTCGGCGGTCGTCATGATCACGTGGCCCGAGTCGCCGATCCCGCCACCGCCGATCGCCCGAAGGTCCACGCCACGCGCGGCGAGCGCCTCCGCCAGGTTCGCCATCGCACCGGGCTCGTTCTTCAGCTGGACGACGAACTGGTTGGCCATCAAACCCTCCGACGGTTGCGGTGGAGGGCGATTCTAGCGCCGCGGGTCGTCGCACCGTTGGCGGCCGCGGTGCGGACGGCACGCCGCGGAGAACCTAGGCCGCCGGCAGCTTCGCGAGGATGGCGAGGACGATCAGCACGGCGAGGAGGAGCAGGCCCTCCACCATCTCCCGGCGTCGGGCAGTTCGTGGGGCGTGCCGGTTCTGATCCGATCCGCTCCGCTTCGTCGTCGCTTCCATGCGCGAACGCTAGGCTCGGGCCAAAACCGCTGGCTATGGTACGTTCCGGCCAGGGTCGGAGGGCCCGATCTTCGCGAGGCAAGATGACCGACACGAGCGCGACGGCGACCACCGGCGGGGCGGAGAACCTGGCGCCCGACGTGGCCGCTGCGTTGGCCGCACCGGCGCCGCCGTCGGAATTGACGGTCGAGGCCGCCGGCATCCCGTTCCACGCCCTCGCCTGGGGAGCCCCCGACGCGCCTCCGGTCCTCCTGCTCCACGGAGTCACCTCGGCCGCGAGGACCTGGTGGCGCGTTGGACCGGCGCTCGCTGCCGCCGGGTTCCGCGTCGTCGCGCCGGACCTGCCGGGCCACGGCGAGACGAAGCACTGGCTGGGCCACCACCGGTTCGGCGACAACGCGGCGGATCTCGTTGCGTTCGCCAGGGCAGCCGGCCTGGAACGCCCCGACCTCCGGATCGTCGGCCACAGCTGGGGAGCGATGACCGCGGCCGCAATGCCGGCGGCGGGCCTCATTCCCGCCACGCTGGTCCTGATCGATCCGCCGGCCATCCCGCTCCCCGCCCTCAAGGCCATGCTCGAGGACCCGGTCGAACGCGCCTACGACGACCTCGACGAAGCGGTCGCAACGGTCGGTCGCCTGAATCCGACGTGGCCGTACGGCGACGTCCTCGCCAAGGCCGAGGGCCTGACCCAGTTCGACGAGGCGGCCGTGCGCGCCGTGCTCACCCAGAACGGCGACTGGGACGGCGGCCTCGGCGCGTCTGGCCGATCCCGCCGCGCAGGACGTGCCCGTCTGGCTGATCCGCGGCGATCCGGCGTTCGGCGGCTACGTCCCGGACGCCGTCCTTCCTGACTTCGCGGCGCGCCTCGGTGCGGAGCGGATCATCACGATCGCGCGGCGCGCCCGCACTCGCCGCAGCGGACGCACCCCGAGGCGCTGGTCGCGGCCCTGCTGCGCGCGCTCGAGGGCTGAACGGCCGCGCCCCTCGGGCCCTCAACAATGGCCAGATATTCCTCGGGGGACTACTAGGCCGACATGGCCTCAGGGATCCCGGGTCTAACCCTGATTCGTTAGCCGTTGATGACTGACTGAGACCGACCCCAGGTCGATTCGGGCGCTTCAAGCGGGCCTAATAGTCTGTGGGCGAATATCTGGCCGATTGCAGGGGGAAGAGGGCTCAGCGCCGGCGGCGAATCTGAACCGCCCGCTCGTACATGTCGACGTACTGCGGCGCCGAGCCGGTCGTCCAGTCGAAGTCGACCGCCATTCCCCGCTCGATCAGGCCCGCCCACGCGGGGCCGCCGGCGGCGCGCATCGCGATCGCCGCCTCGCACGCGTCGGCCAGCGCGTCCGGCGTCGCCGCGTCGAAGGCGAACCCCGTGCCCTCGCCCGGGAAGCGCAACTCGTCGATCACCGAGTCGGCCAGGCCGCCCGTCCGCCGGACGATCGGTGGCGTGCCGTAGCGCAGCGCCGATCATCTGGCCCTGCCCGCACGGCTCGAACCGCGACGGCATCAGGAAGAAGTCGACGCCGGCGTAGATGCGGCGCGCCATCGCCCGGTCGAATCGCTCGAGCAGCGCGACCCGGTCCGGACTCCGCTCGGCGAGGCCGCGCAGGTCGGCCGCGATCCGCGGGTCCCCGCTGCCGAGTACGACGAGACGGCAGCCGGCCGCGAGGAGGCGCGGGGCCGCGTCGGCCAGGAGATCGAAGCCCTTCTGCGGATCGAGCCTGCCGATCATCCCGAGAACCGGCCCGTCGTCCGTCGGGTCGAACCCGACCCGAGTCAGCAGGTCGGCCCGGCAGGTCGCCTTGCCGGTCAGGTCATCGGCCGAATAGGTCGCCGCGAGGTCGGCGTCGGTCGCCGGGTTCCAGACCTCGGTGTCGAGGCCGTTGAGGATGCCGAGGTAGCGGTCGCCCTTCGCCCGGAGTTCCCCGTCGAGCCCGAAGCCAAGCTCCGGGGTCAGCGACTCGCGGGCGTAGCCGGGGCTGACGGTGTTGACCATCTCGGCCCGCTCGATGCCGGACGCCAGGAGGTCGATGCCGACTGCGTCCGGATCGACGATGCCGTCGCCCGGCGCCAGCCCGAGCTGGCCGAGCGACTCGAGCGGCGTCCAGCCGTGATACGCGAGGTTGTGCAGCGTCAAGACCACGGCCGCCCGACCGAGCACCGGGTCGTCCCGATACCAGCGGTCGCGGAAGATCGGGGCGGGGCCGGCGTGCCAGTCGTGGATATGGATCACGTCGACGGGTCGGTCGCTCTCCGCACGCAGCGTCTCAAGGGCGGCTCGGCAGAGAAGCCCGAACCGCCACGGGTTGTCGGCGAAGTCGCCGCCGCTGGGCGACCCGTACAGCCCGTCGCGGTCGAAGGCCGCGGGATGGTCGACGAGACGCAGCCGATAGCCGTCAGCCTCGACGTCGATGAGCGCTGAGCTCGACCGATCCGCCGAGGGAATGCGGGTCCGGCACCCGCAGCGGCGTGCCCCGTCCAGCGGACGCCGGAACGGGCACGGACCGGTATCTCGGCAGGAAGACGTCGACGAGGCCATCGGTCGCCCCGGGCACCCTGCGCCAGGGAGCGGGCGAGGGCGTCGACCACGTCGCCGAGTCCGCCGGTCTTCGCCCACGGCTCGCACTCGGCGGCGATGAACGCAATGCGCATCGGCATCGGGCCATGGTAGCGACGGGCCCGGCGCGGTACCGAACCGTGCGCCAGACCGGTTCAGGGAGCCCGGCGGCAAACGTTATCATCGCCGGACATGCACCCCGCGCCACAGGTTCCCTCGATTCCGGCGGCCAGCTTCCGCCTCCCGCCACCACTCGAAGGCCTTCGCCGCCTCGCCTACAACCTGTACTGGTGCTGGCACCCGCGGGCGAGGACGATCTGGAGCCGGATCGATCGCGACACGTGGACGCGTCACCGCAACCCGATTCCCGTCCTGAGCGGGCCCGGTCGACTGGACCCGGCTCCTCGACGACACGACGTTCATGGCCGAGGTCAAGGGCGTCCTCCGCGACTTCGATCATTACCTCGCCAACGGCTCTGACAACTGGTTCCAGCGCAAATACCCGGACGTGCCGGCCGGCCCGATCGCCTACTTCTGCGCCGAGTACGGGTTCTACGAGTCGCTCGGGATCTACTCGGGCGGCCTGGGCGTGCTCGCCGGCGACCACACGAAGACCACGTCCGACATGGCCCTGCCCTTCATCGGGGTCGGGCCTCATGTATCGCAACGGCTACTTCCACCAGACGATCGACGCCGACGGCCACCAGGAGCACGCCTACCCGGACTACGACCTGTCGCGGCTGCCGATCAGCCGGGTCCAGGGCCCGGACGGCGAACCACTCCAGGTCTGCGTGGAGCTGCCGGGCCGCGACCTCCAGGTCGCCGTGTGGTGCGCCCAGGTCGGCCGGACGCCGGTCCTGCTCCTCGACACCGACATCCCCGAGAACGGCGACGCCGACCGGCCGATCACCCACATCCTCTACGTCCGCGGCCGCGAGATGCGGCTCCACCAGGAGCTGGTGCTGGGCGTCGGCGGGGTGCGGGCGCTGCGGGCGCTCGGGATCGATCCGTCGGTCTGGCATCTCAACGAGGGCCACTCCGCGCTGCTCCTCGCCGAGCGCGCCCGCGAGTACGTCGCCGCGGGCATCGACGCTCGACGAGGCCTGGGACCGCGTCCGGACCGACAGCGTCTTCACGATCCACACGCCCGTCTCCGCGGGCAACGAGCGGTTCGCCGTCGACCTCGTCCGCCGGCTCGCGGGTCCGCTGCTCGACGGCGACGGCCGGCCGACGACCGGCGGCGTCCCGATCGACAAGGTCCTCGAGCTGGGCGTCGGGGTCGAGGGCGACCGGACCGAGTTCGACATGACCGCCTTCTCGCTGCGGCTCACGCGGCGGGCGAATGCCGTCAGCCAGCTCCACGCCGCGACCGCGGACGCGACCTGGCGGGGAGTCTCGCCGCGGGAGATCATCGGCGTCACGAACGGCGTCCACATGCCGAGCTGGATCGGGCACGCGATGGGCGAGACCCTGTCCGGCAGCCTGCGGGCCGACCTCGACAACCTCGACGCGGAAGGCGCACGAGGCCACTTCTGGGAGCGGCTCGACAAGCTCCCGACGGACGAGCTGTGGGAGGCCCACCAGCGCCAGAAGCTCGAGCTGGCGATCTTCGCCCGCCGCCGGCTGCGGAACCAGTTCGCCCGCCACGGCGAGGCACCGATCGTCCTCGATTCGGTCGAGGCGGCGCTCGATCCCGACATCCTCACGATCGGCTTCGCCCGCCGCTTCGCGACCTACAAGCGGGCGGGCCTGCTGTTCAGCGACGTCGACCGGCTCGCGCGGCTGCTGTGGGACGAGAACCGTCCCGTCCAGATCGTGTTCGCGGGCAAGGCCCACCCGGCCGACCGGCCGGGGCAGCAGGTCATCCAGGAGATCTTCGAGCGCTCCCGGTCCGAGCAGCTCCACGGTCGGGTCTTCATCCTCGAGGACTACGACATCCGGATGGCGCGCTACCTCGTCGCCGGCGTCGACATCTGGCTCAACAACCCCCGTCGTCCGCTGGAGGCGTCCGGGACGAGCGGGATGAAGGCCGCGGCGAACGGCGTCGTCAACGTCAGCGTCCTCGACGGCTGGTGGGACGAGGGCTGGACCGGCGACAACGGCTGGGCGATCGGTGGCCGGGAGACGAACCCCGACGAGAAGGCGCAGGACTGGGCCGACGCCCAGGACCTGTACCGGATCCTCGAGGAGGAGGTCGTGCCGCGCTACTACGAGCGCGGCGCCGACGGCCTGCCCGAGACCTGGGTGGACCTGATGCGACGCTCGATGGGCTCGACGCTCTGGCGGTTCTCGACGACGCGGATGCTCCACGAGTACGTCGAGCGGATGTACCTGCCGGTCGGCGAAGAGGCGTCCGACGACGCGGCGACCCAGCCGGCGACGGTCTCAGCCGAGTCGTAGACCACGCGGTCAGCTCGACGAGCACCGCCGAACCCAACGCCGGCAGAACAATCGCCCCGCCGCCATCCGTGAGTCTGGCTTCCGTCCCAGCCAACTCCAGCCAGCGGAGCCCCTCCCCGCCGCCGCTTGAGCTGAGATCGAGCTCGGCGGTGTCCTCCCCGGCGTTGACCGCGACGATCGCCCTCCGATCGGCGGCCAGCCGCGCAAGCGCGATCGACCGCTCGCCCGCGGCCGCGACCCGCACCTCCCCGACCCGCAGCGACTCGTGTGCCGCGCGCGCGCGGAGCAGGTCGCGGACGAATGCTCGCGTCGCGAGCGCGTCCAGCATCGAGCTCCGCGCCGATGGGCGGATAGGCTCGGCGGCAATCGGGGTCAGCCGCCCCGGCCATCGCCACCTCGTCGCCGTAGTAGATCGACGGTGCGCCGGGCAAGGTCAGCTGGAGCGCCATCGCCAGGCGGAGTCGCGCCGGATCACCGCCCATGACGGTCCGCGCGCGAGGCGTGTCGTGACTCCCAAGGAGATTGAACTGCGCGGCGGTCACCTCCGGGTCGAAGGGCCGTCATCAGGTGCTCGAGCTGCGCCACCGAACTGCCGCCCATCGAGGGCAACGAGCTCGCGCCGATAATTCGCCTGACCGGCGATGACGGCCAGGTCGAGATGGTCGCCGCCGACAAACCCCAGGATCGCCAGGGCGAGCGGGTAGTTCATGACGGCATCGAAACGGTCGCCCGTCAGCCAGTCCGGCGCCTCTTCCCAGATCTCGCCGAGGAGGTATGCGTCGGGGTTGACGGCCCTGACCCGGTTGCGGAACTCGGGCCAGAACGTCTCGTCCTCGATGTCCTCGGGCACGTCCAGACGCCAGCCGTCGATCCCGAACCGGAGCCAGTGCTCGGCGACGCCGAAGAGGTACTCCCGGACATCGGGATGCTCGACCCGCAGCTTCGGCAGGGACGGGAGGTCCCACCAGCTCCGGTAGCCGAGTCGCGCGGGCACTGCCCCGTCGCGGCCGTCGTCGTAGGCGCCCAGACCGCGCCGATGGGTGAGCACATCACCGTCCAGGTAGAACCAGTCGCTGTACGGCGAGGCGCCGCCAGCTTCCATGACGTGGTGGAAGGGCCAGAACCCGCGTCCGGTGTGATTGAAGACGCCGTCGAGGATGACCCGGATGCCGCGCGTATGGGCATCGTCGAGCAGCTCGCGGAAGGCCGCGTCACCGCCCAGCATCGGGTCCACCGACAGGTAGTCGTAGGCGTTGTAGCGATGGTTCGAGGCGGCGCTGAAGATCGGGATTCAGGTAGATCGCCGTGATCCCGAGGTCAACGAGCTCGTCGAGACGCTCGGCGAGGCCGAGCAGATCGCCGCCCTTGTAGCCGTCGAACGTCGGCGGCGCCGACCACGGCTCGAGGGCGCCCGGTTTTCGGACGCGCGCGCTCGAGGCGAAGCGGTCGGGAAAGACCTGGTAGAAGACGGCGTCGCGAACCCAGGCGGGCGGATCGATCGTCACAGAGACCTCGACTCGGGTTGGTAGGTCAGACGGTACCGCTCCGCCGAGGATGTGACTGCAAGGGCCCGAAGGCACATCCGCTCAAGAGTCCGCGCGGCCCGTAGGCCAGTCGGGGGCCACGCGTTCGAGCGATTGCACCGCATCGGCCGTCTCCTCAATCGGCTCGGCCGTCTCCTCAATCGGACCGCCGGGCATCGCGACGTCGGCCGCCTCCGCGGTCGCATCCGCGACGTCGGTCGCCCCTGCGGTCGCATGGTCGGGCTCGCCGGTCATCCGCCAGTCTCGGAACCCCGACACGATCCCGCCCAGGGCACTGTCCCGCGACGCGTCGATCGTCCAGTCGAGTGCCTTCAGTGCCAGGCCGAACAGGACGAGGGTGCCGCCTAGAACAGCGAGGGCGAGAAGAAGGCCGGCCGGGACGAATGGGAGCTCCATCGCTGTACCGGCGCGTCAGCCCTTCACCCCGCCGACCGCGAGGCCGCCGACGATGTACTTCTGGAAGAAGAAGAACACGATCGAGACCGGCGCCGCGAACAGGATCGAGAATGCGGCGAAGTCGGACCACGGCGTCTGTCCGAACGCGCCCACCATCTTGTTGAGCGCGAGCGACAGGGTGAAACCCTGGCTCGGGTCGTTGAGGAAGATCGAGACGAAATAGAACTCGGTCCAGCCGGCAACGAAGCCGAGGAAGCCGGTCACGGCGAGCGCCGGCGTCGCCAGCGGCAGGACGATCTTGAAGAAGGACTGGTTGCGAGTGCAGCCGTCGACGGCGGCGGCCTCCTCGAGCTCTTTCGGGATCGTGTCGAGATAGCCCTTGAGGTTCCAGATCGCGAACGGCAGCGTCCCCGAGACGACGGCCAGTCCGACCCCGATGAGCGACTGGCGGAGGTTGAACTCGCCCAGGAGCGGCAGGTCAAGCCGGATGCTGTTGAGCATGATGAAGAGCGGCGCGATCGTCGCCACCGCGGGCAGCATCAGAACGCCCAGGATCGCGATCATCAGGACCTCGCGGAAGCGGAACCGGAGGCGCGAGAACGCGTAGGCGGCGAGGACGCCGATCGCGACCGAGAACAGGGCCACGCTCGATGCCAGCAGGAAGCTGTTCCGCGCCAGTTCGAGGAGGCTGATCTCGTCGCTCGTCGGCTGGGCGATGACCCGGGCGAACGCGTCGAGCGACGCGCCCGGCGGGATCAGGCTGTCGGGCCGCGACAGGTTCCGCGGGTCGAGAGCCAGCGAGAAGATCCACAGGATCGGGAAGAGCACCGTGGCCGTGATCAGGAGGCAGATGACCTGGAGGCCGAGCTGCTGCCGGCCGGTGAGCCGGCCGCGGCCGGACCGCCGGGTTCGCTTGGCTGCCGACGGGCCGGACCGCGTCGGCGCTGGCGGCGGCTGTCATCGGATCCTCCCGCGTCGAGACTCGGCTGACGGCGCTCAGTCGGCATAGCTCGCAGTCGCTTGCGCCAGCCGGTTCGTCACCAGCGTGATCGCCAGAAGGAGGAAGAACAGGAGCACGGAGAAGGCCGCCGCGACGCCGTATAGCTGGAAGTCGTTGACCAGCTTGTAGGCCTGGGTCACGAACAGCTCGGTCCGCCCGAACGGACCGCCGCCCGACATGAAGAACGAGAGGTAGAAGAGGTTGAACGTCACGACGAAGCCATAGATCGCGTACGGCAGCATCGCCGGCCGGAGGAACGGGAGGGTCACGACCTTGAACTTCTGCCAGCGCGTTGGCGCCGTCCATCTCGGCTGCCTCGTACAGGTCGGGCGGGACGCTCTGGAGCGCCCCGGTCGCGACGACCGCGTTGAGCGGCCAGCCGAGCCATGTGTTCGCCGCGAGCAGCGCGAAGTAGGCCAGCGGCAAGGGGATGAACGAGATCGGATCGTCGACCTGGCCGAGCCAGTCGATCTTGAAGGCGTCTGGCGGGATCTTGAACAGGACGCCGATCCCCTGGAGCGCCATGTTGATCGCCCCGTTGTCCTCGTCGAACAGGTGCCGCCAGACCGTCGCCACGATGATCGGCGGGATGATCACCGGGAGGATGAACAGGGCCCGGTAGACCTTCTTGAAGCGCAGCCCGTTGACGTTGAGGACGAGGGCGATGGCGACGCCGAGGACGACGTGGATGACCACGTTGGAGAAGGCCCAGAAGAGGTTGAAGAAGAGCAGCCGCAGGAACTCGAAGTTCGGGATGTTCAGCTTGCTCGTGACGATCTGTTCGTAGTTGTCGAGGCCGACGACGTTGGGCGGGACCTTGCCGCTGAGGTTTCCCAGGCCGAAGTCCGTGAACGACATCCAGGTCTGGAAGAGCAGCGGATAGAACGTGATGATCCCCATCACCAGGAACGCCGGCAGCAGATAGAGCACGCGGTCCGCGTGTCCGGTGTCAGACGCCTTCGGCGGCGCGGCTGGGGGATCGGAAGCGGGACGGCTGGGGCGGTCATCGCGTGAGCTCCTCGTGACCGGCGTCGATGATGATCCGCGGCGGCTGGCCACCGCTGGGGCTGGGATCAACAAGGACGTGCGAGTTGATCGTACGTCCCGGAGCGAGGGGAAGACCCGGGCGCCGGCGGTGCCGGCGCCCGGGTGACTGCTACTGGATCTTGTTCGCCTTGTTCATCGCGGCGCACGCGTCGGTGGCCGCCTTGGCCGGATCCTCGTTCTTCTGGATGACGAGGTTCAGCGCGTTGTCGAAGTTGCTCCAGAAGTTGTCGAGCTGCGGAACCTGCGGCCGCGGGAAGCCGGTGGCCACCGCCTCGCCGAACTTCTGGGTGATCGGATCGCTGATCGTGATCGTCGTGTCGGCCGGGATGTGGCCGGCAGTGTCGACGAAGACCTGCTCGTTCTCGGGCTTGACCATCTCGAGGGCGAAGTTGACCGCGAGCGCGGCATCCTTCGTGTTGGTGTTGATGTACCAGCCGTCGACGCCGGTCAGCGGCTTCGAGGGGCCCTTCGGGCCGGCCGGCATCGGCGCGACGGCGAGGTTGTCCTTCGAGCGCGTCCTTGTAGCCACCCGAGGCCCACGGCCCGTCGACGATCAGGTCGATCTTGCCCGACTTGAAGTCGCTGGCGAGGTCGTCGTACTTGTCGTACCACTTGGCGCCGGCGGTCTGGAGGTCCTGGAAGTACTTGTAGGCGTCGGCGACACCGGTCGTGTCGGCGACGCACTTGCCCGTGTCGTCCATGAGCTTGCCGCCGAAGCGCAGCCCACCAGCCGAACGAGTGATACGACGAGTGGGCGTCGAAGCCGGCCTTGATCTTGCCGTCCTTGACAGCCGCCGAGAGCTCATCGGTCGTCGCCGGCGGGGTCGCGATCTTCGACTTGTCGTAGTACATCGCGACGGCCTTGAGCGACTCGGGGACCATGTAGAGCTTGCCGTCGACCTTGCTGCCCTCGATGGAGACCTCGGAGGCGTTGGCGAGCTTGCCTTCGAGCATGCGAGCTGACGTCGAGGAAGAGCTTGGCGCGGGCCTCCTTGCCGAGGCTGTCGTTCGGGGCGATGAAGAGGTCCGGCCCGCCGCCGCTCGCGGCTTCGAGCTCGAACTTCTTGAACAGGTCGTCGAACTTGACGTCCTGGATCGTGAGCTTGAGGTCTGGGTTGGCGGCCTTGATCTTGTCGGTGACTTTCTTGAGGGCAGTGGCCTCGGTGCCGGCTCCCGAGCCGTAGGAATGCCAGACCGTGAGGCTGCCCTTCAGTGCCGCGCTCGGCTGTCGCCCGTGCCGCCGCCGGGGGCTGCACGCGGTTGGAGTGTTCGGCGATGCGGCCGCGCCGCTGCCGCCGGGGGCGCTGCTGCATGCGCCGCAGCATGATGGTGAGGCTGGCGAGGACGCCGAGCACTCGGAGCTTGCTGTTCATCTCTGTCGATTCTCCTCCACATTCTTTGATGGTGGCCGGCGGGGCCGGCCCTCTGGTCGTCCGCTCGACGGCGGATCCGGGCGATCGTTTGCGACGCAATGCCCGGCGGGCCGCGTCTCGCATGGACCTCGGTCTGGCCCCGTTCACCTCCCTTGCTGAGCGGGCGCCGGTCCTGTCGACGCCCGGACGATGAGTCGAGTCGCCAGCCGCCGGTGTCCCGGCGGCTCGCTCGTGCCTGCGATGACGGCGAGAGCAGGCGGGCAGCCTCCTCGCCCTTGCCGCGAATGGGTTGGTGGACGGTGGTGAGTGGCGGGTCCGTGGTCTGGGCGAGCTCGATGTCGTCGAAGCCGACGACGCTCACGTCGCGCGGGATCGAGAGGCCATGGTCGCGGAGCGCCCGGATCGCACCGATCGCGATCGCGTCGCTCATCGCCAGGACCGCCGTCGGCCGGCGACCGGCCTCCCAGGCTCGTTCGAATGCGGCGACGCCGCCGCGCGAAAGTGGCCGGGCTGACGATGACGTCGCCATCCGCGTATCGTCGACGCCGACGGCGGTCAAGGCCGTGCGATAGCCGCGCAGCCGGCGCGCCACGACGTCCTCGGCGCCGCTCGGGGCATGCTCGGCCCGCTCGATCCCGACGACCACGACGTCGCGATGGCCCAGCTCGATCAGGTGTTCCGCGGCGGCCCGCGCCCCGCCCTCGTCGTCGACATCGACCGAGGCGACCTTGTCGAACGGGTCGGAGTCGACCGTCGTCATCGGCAGGCCGGCGCGCGGATCTCCGCGATCTCCGGATGGTCCGCGGCCAGACCGATGGCGACCACACCGTCGACGGTCGCCCGAGCGATCGCCCGCGACAGGGAGCCGTGCAGCGGCGAGATGAAGTGGAGCCCGTAGCCGGCTTCCTCCGCGACCGCCGCGACCCCGGCGCTGAACATCCCGAAGAACGGGTTGGAGAAGATCGACGCCAGCGCCTGCGGCGTGAGCAGGCCGATCGTCCCGGTTCGCCGCTGGGTGAGCATCCGGGCGACCGGATCCGGCCGATAGCCGAGCGAATCGGCGATCTCCATGATCCGCGATGCCGTGTCCACGTTCAGCCGACCCGGATTGTTGAACGCGAACGACACGGCGGTCTTCGATACGCCGGCGGCTTCCGCCACGTCCGCGATCGTCACCCGTCGCGTGACTTGCTGCTCCAAGCTGCCTCCTCAGGGCCAGGAACCTGCCGTCGGTCACACCGGTCTGGTCCGCAGCCTCGCGGCTGTGTATGATCCGGGGAACGTTGCGGCAAACCGGTTTAGCAAACCGGTTTAGGCACCGTACCAGAGTCGCGGTCGCAACGTCAATACGGTCGAATCGAAACCGTTCTGATCCCCGCCCAGCAGCAAGGATGGCCGAACCTGTCCGGTCGGATCTCACTCGCCCTGACGCTCCACAACCACCAGCCCGTCGGCAACTTCGGCTGGGTGATTGCCGAGACCTACGAGCGCGCCTACCTGCCCGATGCTCGAGGCCCTCGAACGCCACCCGGGCGTCCACCTCGCCCTCCACTACACCGGTCCCCTCCTCGACTGGATCGCCGCCGAGCGGCCCGACGTTCTCGACCGCCTCGCCGCGCTCGTCGGCGCGCGGCCAGGTCGAGATCGTCGGCGGCGGCTGGTACGAGCCGGTCCTGGCCGCCCTGCCCGAGCGCGACCGGGTCGGCCAGCTCGTCCGGATGGCCGACGAGCTCGAGCGCCGCTTCGGCACGCGGCCGCGCGGCGCGTGGCTCGCCGAGCGGGTCTGGGAGCCGGACCTGCCGACCGTCGCTCATCACGGCCGGCTACGGCTGGACGGTCCTCGACGACGCCCACTTCCGGGCGGCGGCGATCCCCGAGGAGGCGCTCTGGGGCCCGTACACGACCGACGACCAGGGCAAGGTCCTGACGGTCTTCGGCACGGAGCAGGGCCTCCGCTACCGGATCCCGTTCTCCGAGGTCGAGCGACGTCATCGGCTACCTCCGCGACCACGCGACCGAGGCGGGCGACCGGGTCGGGACGATGGGCGACGACGGCGAGAAGTTCGGTGGCTGGCCGAAGACCTTCGAGCACTGCTGGGGTCGATCCGGCTGGGTCGACGAATTCTTCACGGCGCTCGAGGCGAACGCCAGACTGGCTGACGACCATCACGCCGTCGGGCTGGCTGGACGGCCACGGACCGGTCGGTCGGGTCTACCTGCCGACCGGGCTCCTACGCGGAGATGGGCGAGTGGGCACTGCCAGCCGACGAGGCGCTCGCGTTCGCCCGCGCCGTCAAGGAGGCCAAGGCCGCCGGGCCGGCCCGAGGCACGCTGGCTGCGCGGCGCGATCTGGCGCAACTTCCAGATCAAGTACCGCGAGGTCAACGACCTCCACAAGCAGATGCTCCGCGTCAGCGACCTCGTCGAGGCGATGCCGCGAGGCAGCGCCCGCGACGCCGCCCGCGACCACCTCTACGCCGGCCAGTCGAACGATCCTTACTGGCACGGCCTGTTCGGCGGGATCTACCTGCCCGACCTGCGGGTCGCGGCCCTCCGTCACCTGATCGCCGCCGAGGATCTCGCGCTTGGCGGCCCCGGTGCCCCGCGTCGCGTCCGGATTGCTCGTCGACCTCGATCTCGACGGGACCGACGAGGTGCTTCTCGTCGGCGACGGCCAGATCGTCGCGGTCAAGCTCGATGAGGGGGCGGGCATCGGCCGCTGGGATCTGCGCGCCGCGCGGCACCCGCTGGCGGCGGTGATGCGGCGCCGACCGGAGGCCTACCACGAGAAGCTCCGCGAGCACGATCGAGCTGGCGGCACTCCGCCCCGGCGATCCGAGCGACGCCGAGTGAGCCCGCCTCGATCCACGACATCGTCATGGTGAAGCAGGAGGGCCTGTCGGAGCTCCTCCACTACGACCGATACGAGCGGCGATCCGGGCTCGTTCGCCTCCTCCCGACCTCGGCGACGGCGGCCGACTTCGATACGGGCACGCGCTCGCGACCTCGTGGCGGCGCCGGACGGGCCGTGGACTCTCGACTCGATCGGCCCCGACGAGGTCTCGGCGTCGTTCAGCGAGGGGCCTGTCGAGATCCGGAAGACGATCCGGATCGGTGGCGGACGGCTCGATCCGTCGCTCGCGGTCGAGGTCGAGGTCGCGAACACCTCCGGCAATCGCCTGGACGCGCTGCTCGGCATCGAATTCGCGGTCATGCTTCTCGGAGGCGGACACAATCCGGCGGCCTTCCACGAAGTCGACGGACGGAAGATCGCCCATGACGAGCGGCTGGAGGTACGCGACATCGAACGCCTCGCGTCCGGCAACGAGCAGCTCGGCGTCGGGCTCGAGACCGCGGTCGGACGGGCCGGTCAGACGCCTGGATCGCCCCGATCGAAAGCGTGTCGAACTCGGAGGCCGGCTTCGAGCTCGTCTACCAGGGCAGCGCCATCCTGCTGTTCCGCCCCATCGCGCTCGCCCCCGGTGAGCGCACCTCGCTGCGGGTCGACCAGCGCGTGACCGTGCGAGCGGACGTCTCGGCCCCGGAGGCCGCGGCCCGTCCGTGACCCGCGGCCGTCTCGCCGTTCACGCCCACTTCTACCAGCCCTCCCGGGTCGATCCGTGGACCGGCCAGGTGCCGGTAGAGCCGTCGGCGGCGCCGTTCCACGACTGGAACGAGCGGGTCGATGCGGAGTGCTATCGACCGAACGCTGCGCGGGGCAACCTCGAGCGGATCTCCTGGGATCTCGGGCCGACGCTCGGATCGTGGCTCGCGGCCGAGGACCCGGCGACCCACGGTGCCTTCGTCGCGGCCGCGGCCGGCGGCGATGCCATGGCCCAGGCGTTCCATCACTCGATCCTGCCGCTCGCCTCGGCCGCCGATCGACGGACGGAGATCCGGTGGGGCCTGCGCGAGTTCGAGATCCGCTTCGGCCGGCGCGCCGGCCGGGCTGTGGCTGCCCGAGACGGCCGTCGACCTGCCGACCCTCCGGATCGCGGCCGAGGAGGGCGTGCGCTACACGATCCTCGCCCCGTGGCAGACCGACTGACCCGGGGATCGATACCCGCCGGCCGTATCGCGTCGACGTCGGCGGCGGCCGCTTCGTGGTCGTGGTCTTCTACGACGCCGGGCTGTCGACGTCGGTCTCGTTCGAGCCGGAGGCGACGTCCGACGCGGACCGTTTCGCCCGCGAGCGGGTCGCCGCGCGGCTGGGCGGTGGCGACGTGGCGGACGGCCTGCCGCCGCTCGCGCTCATCGCGTCAGACGGCGAGCTCTACGGCCACCACCAGCAGTTCCGCGACCTCTTCCTCCAGCGCCTCGTCTCGCCGGAACCGGGATCCGCGGATCGCGGCTTCGACGTCGTCCGCCTCGCCGAGGCGATCGCCGAGGAGCCGGGCCGCCCTCACCCGGTCATCCGTATCGCGGATCGGACGTCGTGGAGCTGCCACCACGGGGTGCTGCGCTGGTGGGCCGAATGCGCCGACGCGGCCGACGGCCGCTGGAAGGGTCCGCTGCGGGCGGCCTTCGAGCGGCTCGCCGGCGGGATCGACGTCGCCACCGAGGTGGCCTTCGATCGCCTCCCGGGTGCGCCCGACCCGTGGGCGCTGCGCGACGCCTGGGTCGATGTCGTGGTCGGGGCGACGACCGCCGAGGCGTTCGTGGCGGAACATGCGCCGGCCGTGACGACCGAGGCGGATCGCGGAATGATCGAGAGCCTGCTCGAGGCCCAGCGCTGGCGGCTGGCGATGTTCGCGAGCGACGGCTGGTTCTGGGACGACCCGATCCGCGTCGAGACCCGCCAGGTGCTGCGGGCCGCTGCCCGCGCGGCGCAGATCGTCGACGGCGTCGCCGGCACGACCCTGGAGGCCCGCCTCCTCGATGACCTGTCGCTGCTCGTCTCGCCATCGCGCGGCTTCGACGGCGCCGAGATCTACCGGATTGCCCTGGCCGATGTCGGCCAGCCCGCGCCGGGGTGATCCGCTCAGCGCAAACGGCGGCGAGGAATCAATCAGCCCGCGGCCTGCGCGCCACGGGCTGATTGGGTGCGCCGGACTATCCGGCGGGAAGTGGACGAGGGGTCAGGACAGGCCGACCGGGGTGGCCGGGCGTCGTGGATCCGACGATGAGTCGCTCGAGTCGACACCGAACTGGGTCGCAAGGATGCCAAGCATCGCCAGGAGCAGAATGACGATCAACATTTCGATACCGGCCATCCGAGTATCCCTTCTTGGTATAGTTGGCTAGGCCAAATCGGATCGTAACTTGGACTAGAGTACTGTGTCAACAGACGAAATCGAACTACCGCCACCTCAGCAACCGGCCTCCGGCAGCGAGCTCGATGTCGAGCGCGATTCCGATGTTCCTATCTCGACTCAGATCTTCTGGCAGCTCGCCTATCAGATCGATTCCGGTCGGCTGCTGCCCGGTGCCCGCCTCGCGCCGGTGCGCGAATTGGGTGCCGCACTCCGAGTAAACCCCAACACGATCCGGGCGGTCTATCGGCGTCTGGCCGACGCGGGCTACGTCACAAGTCGCCATGGCGCCGGGACACATGTCGCCGACCGCCCGCCCCAGCGCCGCGGCGCCGAGGCGCTGGCCGGCATCGTCGCGGAGATGCTCCGGCGCGCCGCCCAGGCCGGCTTCACGGCCGACGAGGTCGCCGCTGCCGCGTTCGCCGCGGCCACGGAGCGGAAGCGGCCGGGGGCCCGCGTCCAGGTCCTGTTCGCGGAGTGCACGAACGCCGATGCCGGCTACGACGCGGCGCGGCTCGTCGACGCCTTCCCCGGCCAGATCGATGCCGAGGGAACGCTCCTCGACGACCTCCCGGATCGGCTCGAGCGGTTCCACTACGACCTCGTCGCCACGACGACGTTCCACGCCGACGAGGCCCAGGCGCTCGTCCACGGCCGCGTCCCGGTCGTCGCGATGCTCGTCGGCCCGGGCTACGTCGAGCTCGTCCACGAGATCGCCGGCCTGAAGGCGGGCTCCCGGATCGGTCTCGTGTGCGCATCCGAGCGCGGGGCGGAGAACATGGCCGAGACGCTCGCGCTGTCGGGCACGACCGGCATCGAGCTGATCAGCGCGCCGATGGACGACGAAGCGGGCATCGCGCTGGTCGACCGGACCGCCGACGTGATCCTGCTCTCCCGCGAGGCGTTCGCGAAGGGCCTCGACAAGCGGTTCGAGCGGCCGGAGCGGATCCGCCAGTGGTCGTACGAGTTCGACCCGTCGGGCCTCGAGTTCCTGCGGCGCGCCGTCGAGCACGTCATCGCCACGCGGCGCACCGAGGCGGTCCCCGCCGGAGCGTGACATCCTGTTCCGATGCGGGAGCTGCGTGTCGGCAAGTCGTCACGGAAGCGATACGACCTCGACGGCCGTCATCTCGGCTCGGACGGCCAGCTCCTCGTCGATGAGGTCGCCGCCGCCCGCCGGCTTGCCGCGCGGCTGAACGAGCGGGCAGCCGGCGGAGCCCCGAGCGCCCACGCCGGCGAGATCGTCGCCCTGGGGCTCCTCCACGAGATCGGCCACGCGCTCATCGACAACTACGAGCAGGAGGTCGCGCCGAACGTCTTCGGCGACGCCCTGGCCGAGCTCGACACGCAGCTCGGGCGGCGGAGCGTCGACGACGTCCTCGATCGGCTGTCCGCGGAGTTCGGTGCGGAGCCGGGTCGCCCGGACCTCCTCGAGTCGCTCCTGCTCCTCGACGTCGCCGCCGCGAACCCCGCGAGCCAGCCACTCCATCCGCTCGTCGACCCGGGGCCTGTCGCCAAGGCCAAGGCGTACGCGGCGCTGACGAGCGGCATCGACGGCGTCTTCCGGGTCGACGGCGACCCGGCGGGCGGCGGCGAGACGCTCGTCGATCTGCTCCGCGCGCCCGCGCGCCACTCGCCGACCTCGCTCGCGGGCCAGCTGCGGTACGCCCGCGACCGCTGGGGGAGCATCCTGCCGCCGGAGCTCGCGGCGCGCCTCGTCGCGGGCGAGGACCTGCTGGCGGAGGAGGAACGGGCCCTTCACCTGCGGTTCGGTGGCGGCGGCGGGGGCGGACCGGGCACCGCGGAGGCGCCGTCCTTCGCCGGCGCCGACGTCGAGGCCGAGCGGTTCAGCGACGATCGCGACTGGATGCCGCGCCTCGTCCTTGCCGCCAAGAGCACGTACGTCTGGCTCGATCAGCTGTCGCGTGGCTACGGCCGCGAGATCCGGACGCTCGATGCGATCCCCGACGAGGAGCTCGATCAGCTCGCGCGACGCGGGATCACGGGGCTCTGGCTCATCGGCCTGTGGGAGCGCTCGACGGGCATCCGAGAAGATCAAGCGCTGGCGCGGCAACGAGGATGCCGTGGCCTCGGCGTATTCCCTCGACGACTACCGGATCGCCGCCGACCTCGGTGGAGATGCTGCTCACGCGAACCTTCGCGATCGGGCCGCTGCGCGCGGCATCCGACTCGCGTCGGACATGGTGCCCAACCACATGGGGATCGACTCGCGCTGGGTGATCGATCACCCGGATCGATTCATCTGGGTGCCCGAGCCGCCGTTCCCCGCCTACACGTACACCGGCGACAACCTGGCCGACGACGATCGCGTCGAGATCCGCCTCGAGGACCACTACTGGAACGACACCGATGCCGCCGTCGTATTCGAGCGGCGCGACCGGGCGACCGGCGACGTTCGGTACGTCTATCACGGCAACGACGGGACGAGCTTTCCGTGGAACGACACGGCCCAGCTCGACTACCTCAAGGCCGACGTCCGCGAGGCCGTCATCCAGACGATCCTCGAGGTCGCCCGGCGCTTTCCGGTGATCCGCTTCGACGCCGCGATGGTCCTCGCGAAGCGGCACATCGAGCGCCTCTGGTGGCCCGAGCCCGGCCAGGGCGGGGCGATCCCGTCGCGGAGCCACTACGCGATGACGAAGGCGGCGTTCGATGCGCTCATGCCCGACGAGTTCTGGCGCGAGGTCGTCGATCGGGTCGCCGCGGAGGCCCCGGACACGCTCCTCCTGGCCGAGGCCTTCTGGATGATGGAGGGCTACTTCGTCCGGACCCTCGGCATGCACCGCGTCTACAACAGCGCGTTCATGCACATGCTCCGCGACGAGGACAACGCGGGCTACCGCAAGGTGATCCGCGACACCCTCGAGTTCGACCCCGAGATCATCAAGCGCTACGTGAACTTCATGACGAACCCGGACGAGGAGACGGCGATCGAGCAGTTCGGGACCGGCGACAAGTACTTCGGCGTGGCCACGCTCCTCGCGACGCTGCCCGGGCTGCCGATGATCGGCCACGGCCAGATCGAGGGCTTCGGCGAGAAGTACGGCATGGAGTTCCGCCGGGCCCGCCTCGACGAGCAGCCGAACGAGGAGCTGATCGCCCGGTTCGAACGGGAGATCGTGCCGCTCCTCCACGAGCGGGCGGCGCTACGCCGGCGCCGCCGACTTCCACCTCTACGACGTCACGGGCGACGACGGGGCGATCGTCGACGACGTCTTCGCCTACTCGAACGGGCGCGGGCCGGATCGCTCGCTCGTCGTCTATCACAACCGGTTCGGGACGGCCGCGGGCTGGATCCGGGATGTCGGTGCCGTTCGCTCGCAAGGCCGGCGACGGGTCGAAGGCGCTCGCGACCGCCACGCTCTCCGGGGCATTCGAGATCCCGAGCGACCCCGACGTCTTCGTCGCCTTCCGGGAGGCGCGCTCCGGCCTCGAGTACCTGCGACCCGCCCGGGAGGTGGTCGAGCGCGGGCTCTTCGTGGAGCTCGACGCCTACCGCTGCCTCGTCTTCGGCTCGTTCAGGGAGCTCCGCCACGCGCCGGAGGAGCGCTGGGCAGAGCTGGCGGCGAGACTCGGCGGGGACCGGTGTGCCGTCCCTCGACGACGCCCTCGCCGACGTCCGGCTGGCACCCGTCCATGGCGCCGTCGCGGCGCTCCTCGCGCCGGATCTGGAGCCCGCCGAGGTCGCGCGTCGCCGAGCGGTGCTGATGGAGCGGGCGGGCCTGCCGGCCGAAGCGGCTGCCACCACGGTTCGCCGAGGTGCCACTCCCACTCCCCCACCGTCCGACCTCGACCCGGCCGCTCGGGCGGCGGCACTGCTTCGGCCGATCGACAGGGCCCAGTTCGACGAACTTCGGCTTGGAAAGGCGCTCCGAGCGATCGGTTTCGACGCGTGGGCCGTCGCGCGGATTCGGATCGCCCTGGGGCTCGCTCGGCCGTCGCAGGTCCGCGACCCGGCCCGGCTCGCCGCCGCGTGGCTCGACGACCACGAGATCCGGGCGTTCCTCGGTGTCAACACGTGGGAAGGCGTCGAGTGGTTCTCGAAGGAATCCTTCGAGACGCTGCTTGACCTGGCGGTCGCGCTCGATCGGGCCGACGGCGTCAGCCGGACCTCACCCGCGGTCGGCAAACTGCGGCGCGCGGCGGAGGCGGCCGGGTATCGGGTCGATCAGTTCCTCGCCGCGCTCCAGGCGCCGGCGAAAGCCGTCTAAGCCGCCGGCAAGAAGGCACCGCGGCCTCGCTCGTCCTGACCTGTCGTCGGCCTCAGTCGCCGAGGACAAGCCGCCGCAGGATCGGGATCGGTGGCGTGCCGTGGGCGAGGACGGATTCGAGGTGCTCCCGGTAGACGAAGCCGGGAGTCTCGCCGAGACCGCCGACGACCCGCGGTTCGGGCACCGCGTCGGCGCCGCGCGCATCGCCCGACGCGGCGGCCAGCCGGCGCCGCCGTTCGCGCTCGAGATCCCACATCGCCATCGAGCCGACGAAGTACGTGCAGAGCTGGGTCGACGACAGCCGCGCGCGGTCGTACTTCGCCCGCGCCTCGGCCTCCTCCTGGAAGCCGCCGTCGACCATCAGCGAGACCGCCTCGTCCTCGGTCATGCCGGCCGTGTGGATCCCGACGTCGATCATCGCGTTCGTGACCGCCCGGAGGTAGAACTTCCAATGGGTCAGCAGCAGCGCCGGGTCGTCCGCCCCGTAGCCCTGCGTCGAGCATGACCTGCGTGACGTACACGGCCCAGCCCTCGGCGAACACGCCGCTGCCGAAGATGCTCCGCGCGATCGAGGGGCAGCGGTTCGCGTAGACGCCCTGGAGGTAGTGGCCGGGCACCGCCTCGTGAATCGTCAGCAGCCGGAGCATCCGGTCGTTGTCCTCGCGGAGATACGACTCGGCCTGCTCGGCGGACCAATCGTCGGGGATCGGCGTCACGGAGAAGAACGTCTTCTGGCCCTTGTCGAGCGGTCCGGGCGAGTCGAGCATCGCGCCACCGAACGACCGCATGAAAACCGGCGTCCAACGGATCTCGAGCGGGTCGTCGGCCAGGCCGATGAGATCGCGGTCCCGGCAGAACGCCTCGATCCGACCGAGCTCCTCGCGGCAGAAGTCGAGGATCGCCTCGCGCTCCGGATGCTCGAGGGCGATCGCGTCGAGCACCTCCCGGACCGCCGCCGAGTCGTCGTCCGGCACCGGGCCGTCCTTGAGCCACTGCGGCCCGATCTCGCGGGCGATCCGGACCATCTCGGCCCGGACCGCGGCGAACTCGGCGGCCGACTGCTTCGAGACGGAGTCGATCGTCACCTCGTCCGATCCGAACGTGTGGAACAGCTTCCGGGCGAACAGGTCGGCGCCCAGCCGGCCCTCCCCGTCCGAACCGGGCAGAACCCCTTCTCGGAGATGGCGTTCGAACCCGGCGAGGGCCGTCCTCGCGACCTCTGCGGCCGCCCTGAGACGTGGGGCGACGGCGGCGACGGCCGAGTCGGTCGGCTCCGCGGCGGCCGCCGCGCCAAGCGCGTCGTCGATGAGCTCGGGGATGCCGGGGAGCTGGGCGATCGCCTTCTCCGTGTGGAATCGAGCCACCGGCCGGCCGTCGTGGCCGACGAGCGCGTCGCGCGCGGCGGACAGGACGAGCGGCATTCCCTCCAGGCGCCCGGCCACCGACGCGAGGCGATCGGCGAGCGGCGCAAAGTCGCGGGCGATCAGCGGGAAGATGCCGTCGCCGAGCAGATAGATCCAGTCGAGCGGGTTCCAGCGGTCCTCCCGCAGGTCCACCTCGCTGAACCGGTGGGCGTCGAGCACGGCCAGCAGGAGGTCCCGGTCGGCCCGCTCGTCGGGCGTCACCTGGGCTTCGTCGGACGCCTTGAGCTCCTCGCTCCAGCGGTCGTAGAAGGCCAGCCGCGCCTCTCGGCCGCCTTCGGTCAGGTCGGGCCAGCGGCCGTCGTGGTCGTGCATGCCGGCAGCCGTCGCGGCCAGCGGCAGGAGGCTGAAGTACTCGGCGAGAAACGCGTCGACGCGTGCGGAGAAGTCGGACACGGTGCCTCCGTCGAACATTGCGGGTGGAGGCCATCGTACGATCCCGCGGTGACCGACGCCCTCCGCATCGAACCCGTGACCCTCGAGGGCCGCATCGTCCGGCTCGAGCCGCTGACGCTCGACCACATCCCGGGCCTCGCCGAGGTCGGGCTCGACGAGGAGATCTGGCGCTGGACGCTAGCCCGGCCGCGGTCGGAGGCGGACCTGCGCGAGTGGGCCGCCTCGACGATCGCGGCCCGCGACGCCGGCACGGAGCTGCCGTTCGCCACGATCGACGCGGCGACGGGCCGCCCGATCGGCTCCAGCCGGTACCTGAACATCGTCATGGAGCACCGCCGGCTGGAGATCGGCTGGACGTGGGTGGCGCCGCCCTGGCAACGAACCGGCGCCAATCGAGAAGCGAAGCTGCTGATGCTGGAGCACGCGTTCGATCGCCTCGGCTGCCGGCGGGTCGAGTTCAAGACCGACTCGAACAACGAGAAGTCGCGCACGGCGCTGCTGGGCATCGGCGCTGCGTTCGAGGGCATCTTCCGCAATCACATGGTCACGCCCGGCGACGGGACGCGGCACTCCGCCTGGTACAGCGTGATCGACGAGGAGTGGCCGGCCGTTCGAGCGAGGCTCGAGGCGTCTCTCGGGCGCTGAGGGACGTCTCGTCCGCCCGCAACGTGCGGCGGGCCTCGCCAGCGCCCCCGGCGTCTGCCATCATCGCGCCACCGTCCGCACAGAGGGAGACGCACCAATGGTCGAGCTGATCATCCGGATCCTCGTCAACGCGGCCGCCGTCTGGGTCGCGGTCCAGGTCCTGCCCGACAACCTGCTCTCGTTCGACTTCGGCAACGACTGGTGGAAGCTGCTCGCGGTTGCCCTGGTCTTCGCCCTGATCAACAGCTACATCAAGCCGATCGTCAAGGCCCTGTCGTTCCCGATCAGCATGATGACCCTCGGGCTCGTTGCCTTCGTCATCAACGCCTTGATGCTCCTCGTCGTTGCCTTCATCTCGGGCCAGCTGAAGCTCGGCTTCAAGGTCGGCGACTTCCCGCCGGACCTCGCGTCCTCCGACACGCTGGTCGGGGCGCTCGTCGCCTCGCTGATCATCAGCGTCGTCTCGACGCTCGCCAGCATCGCCTTGACGCCGCGCAAGCTCCTGTAGGGCGTGGCCCGGATCGCGCGGAGCGCGAACGAGGGGGATCAGGACCGCCTCGCGGCCGTGGCCGGCGCGTTGCGCGAGGCCGCCGCCCGGCACGGGACGCCCGCCTACGTCACTGACGCGGCCACGCTCGTGTCCGCCGGCCTCGAGCTGCGGGCCGCGTTCCCGGACCCGTGGATCCGCCAGTACTCGGTCAAGGCGAACGACGTTCCGGCGATCATCGCCGCGGTCGCTCAGAGCGCGGCGGCGGGCGCGAACGCCGTCTCGCGCGGCGAATGGGCGCTTGCCAGCCGCGCCGGACTGCCGAACGCGGCGATCACGCTCGAGGGGGTCGGCAAGTCCGACGCGGACCTGCGGGCGGCGGTCCGAGCCGCCGCGGACGGCGATCCACTCCGCTGGGTTGCCGTCGAATCGGAGGCCGAGGTCGCGGTCCTGGCGGCGCTCGCCCGGCGAGCCGGCCTCGGGCGTGACGGCCGGCCGGCCCAGGACGTCCTGTTCCGGCTCAACCCGGACGTCGCCCCGGAAACCCATGCCGGATTGGCCGTCGGCGCCGGCGGCTCGAAGTTCGGCATGACCGAGGCCGAGCTGGCCGCCGCGCTGGATCTCGTCCGGGCCGCCGGTCCGGGCCTCCGGCCGCGGGGCATCCACCTCCACGTCGGGTCGCAACTGGGCGCGATCGACGCGTGGCGCGACGCCGTTCGGCGGGCGCTCGCCACGTTCGCCCTGCTGCGCGGCAACGAGCCCGACTTCGACACGCTCGACGTCGGCGGCGGGTTCCCGGTCGGGCCGCATCGGCGAGCCGTCGCCGCGTCCGGCCCGGTTCGCCCGGGAGCTGCCCGCCCTGAACGAGGCCATCCCGGCCGACCGCCGCCCGACGCGTCTCGCGATCGAACCGGGCCGCTTCCTGGTCGCGCGGGCCGGCTGGCTCGTCGGGCGCGTGCTTCACGTCCGCGACCGCGGCGGCCGCCAGGTCGTGCTCGACGCCGGGATGACCGAGCTGATCCGGCCGGCGCTGTACGGCGCGCGGCACGCGATCGTCGCGCTGACCTCGCTGGGCAGCCCGGTCGACGGTCCCGTCGCAGCCGGCGTCGAGCCGGCGGACGTCCATGGCCCGATCTGCGAGTCGACCGATGCGCTCGGCGAACACCTCCTGCCGCCGTTGCGCCGCGGCGACCTCGTCGCGATCCGCGACGCCGGCGCGTACGGCGCCTCGCTGTCGTCGACCTACAACGGCCGCCCTCGCCCGCCCCAGATCCTGCTCCACTCCGACGGCCGTCTCGAGGTCGTCCGCCGCCGCGGGAAGGTGACGAGCCTCGGGTAGGCTTACGCGCGTGAACGAGCGGGAGCGGTTTCGGGAGCGGCTGAGCAGGGCGCCGATCCTTCTCGATGGCGGGATGGGGACGCTGCTCTTCTCCAGCGGCGTGCCCGCAGCGCGCCTGCCTCGACGAGCTCGCGACGACCCGGCCCGACCTCGTCGGGGCGATCCACCGCGCGTATCTCGCCGCCGGCGCCGAGATCATCGAGACGGCCACGTTCGGTGCGAACCGGATCCGGCTCGCGGCGTACGGCCTGGCCGGCGAAGCAGCGCGTTTCAACCGCCGGGCCGCCCAGGTCGCCCGCGAGGCCCGCGACGTCGCCGGTCGCGAGGCCCTCGTCGCCGGCTCCATCGGCCCGCTCGGAGCACCGACGCGGGAGTTGCTCCACCTCGACGACGCCGCCGATCCGGGCGGCGTTCCGGGAGCAGATCGACGGACTGCTGGAGGGCGGCGTCGACCTGTTCATGATCGAGACGTTCGTCGACCTGCGGCACCTGCTGCTCGCGGTCGACGAGGCCCGGCGAGCATCGGGCGAGCTGGCGATCGTCGCCCAGCTGACGTTCGGCGAGGAGCTCGAGCTTGCCGACGGGTCATCGCCGGCGGCTGCCGCGCTGGCCCTCGAGTCGGCGCCGGTCGACGTGATCGGGGTCAACTGCGGCGCCGGGCCGCACGCCTGCCTCGAGGCGCTCGAGGGGTTCGGCCACGGGCTTGCCGGCGCCCCCGCGCGGTCGATCGTCCCGAACGCCGGCCTGCCCCAGCGGGTCGAGGGCCAGTTCGTCTACGGCGCGGGCGCCGAGTACTTCGGCCAGATGGTCGAGCGGATGCTGGCGGCCGGGGCCTCGATCGTCGGCGGCTGCTGCGGCACGACGCCGGAGCACACGGCCGCGATGCGTGCGGCGCTCGACGCGGCGGCGCGGACGGTGGCGAGCCGCGGCCGACGCGACTGACGCGGCCCCGCCGGCCCCGCCGGCAGCCCCGGTTTCGCGACCGTCAGTCGTCGCGCGGGCGGCGACGCCGTCCGCGGACGGCGAGCGGCCGCCGCCGACCCAGCTCCTCGCCAAGCTCCGCGAGGGACGGTTCGTGGTGTCGGTCGAGATCGACCCACCGCGCTCCATCCGGATCGACCGCACGCTCGACGCGGCGCGGCTCCTGCGCGACGCCGGCGTCGACCTCGTCAACATCAGCGACTCGGCGATGGCCCGGGTCCGCATGGGCGCGATGGCCGTCGCGTTCGGCATCCAGCACGACCTCGACCTCGAGTGCCTCGTCCACTTCACGACCCGCGACCGGAACCTCATGGCGATCGAGTCCGAGCTCCTCGGCGCCCACGCCCTCGGCGTCCGGAACATCCTCGCCCTCACCGGCGACCCGCCGCGGATCGGCGACTACCCGACCGGGGCGGGCGTCTGGGATGTCGACTCGATCGGGCTCGTCGAGATCCTGAGCCGGCTCAACCGCGGCGAGGACCAGGCGGGGTCGCCGATCGGCCAGCCGGCCGGCTTCACGATCGCCTGCGCCCTCGACCCGACGGCCGCCGACGCGGCAGCCGAATGGGACCGACTCGAGCGCAAGCTCGCAGCCGGCGCCGACCTCGTCATGACCCAGCCGCTGTACGGGCTCGGACAGGTCGAGGCGATGTTCGGCGAGGCCCGCCGACGCTTCGGTGAGGCCGGCGTCCCGGTCCCGCTGCTCCTCGGCATCCTGCCGCTCCAGAGCGCCCGCCACGCGGAGTTCCTCCACAACGAGGTGCCGGGCATCACGATCCCCGACGAGGCGCGGGCGGCGATGCGGGCCGCCGGCGAGCGAGGCGCCGAGGTCGGGCTCGAGCAGAGCCTCGCCCTCCTCGAGCAGGTCGAGGATTCGGTCGCCGGTACCTACATCATGCCGAGCTTCGGCCGCTACGAGCAGTGCGCCGAGCTCGTCCGGCGGATCCGGGCGCGGCAGCGGGTCGAGGCCTGACGAGTGCGCCGGATCGCGAGAGCTCGCGCTCGCCGTCGGGTTGCTGGCGGCCCTCGCCGCGCCGGCCGCGGCCGCCGGGCCGCCCTTCCCGGACCCCGAGCCGGACCGCGCGGTCTACGACGAGGCCGAGCATCTTCGAGCTCGCCACGGTCACCATGGGCCGAGGCGACGATCGACGCGATCGAGGCGCGGACCGGCGCCGAGGTCGTCGTCTACAGCCAGATCGTCGACGACGGGGTCACGACCGAGGAGGCCGACGCCCACGCCCAGGCCCTCATGGACCAGTGGGGCGTCGGGCGGAAGGGCTTCGACGACGGCCTGGTCATCCTGTTCGACATGGAACCGAACCTCCTCCACGGCCAGGTCCAGCTCTACGGCGGACCGGGCTACCGGGCGGCGTTCCTCGACAACAGCGAGAAGCAGCGGATCTTCGACGAGGACATGCTGCCGCGGCTGAGGAACGGGGACATGGACGGGGCGCTCCTCATCGCGCTCGAGCGGGTCGACGCCAACGCCACGCCCGGAGCACGCCGCGCAGCTCCAGACCGCTCGCCAGCTCGACGCGGCGATGGGCCTCCTCGGCGCCCCGATCATCCTCATCGGCCTGATCGGCAGCGCCCTCTTCGCCTGGCTCCGGTACGGCCGCGATCCGGTCTATCTCGACGATCCCTCGATCCACATGGCCGGGCCGCCGCCCGACCTGACCCCGGCCGCGGCCACGTTCGTCGTCGCCGGCGGTCCCTCGCGCCGGGCGCTGACGGCGGCCATGCTCGATCTCGCGAGCCGCGGGCTGATCTCGTTCCGCGAGGAGAAGGGCATCCTCGGGCTCAAGCGCAAGGTCGGCGTCCAGTTCGATCCCCCGGCCGGCGACCCGAACACGGAGGCCCAGCGGGCCCGCAACGCCGTCCGCCCGCTCGGCCCGGCCGAGGAAGTGGCCCACCGGCGACTCCGGACGCTGGCGAAGGGCGACGAGTGGCTACATCGACCCGGACGAGCTGCTCAAGTTCGGGGCGGCCGTCGACGACTTCGACAAGAAGCTCGAGATCGCACGTCGATGACGATGGGCTGGTTCCGCGAGAAGCCGTCGAAGGCCGAAGCCCGCTGGATGGTGCGCGGGGTGATCGCGATCATCGTTGGCGTCGTCGCGTTCTTCGGCGCGATCAACCTGCCGAGCGCCGGCCTCACGCTGATCGGGGCGGCGTTGGTCATCGGCGGCGTCGCGGTCCTCGTCATGTCGCGCTGGATGGACGCCGTGACGATGCCCGGAGCGATGATCCGGGCGATGCTCGCCGCCTATCGCCGGACGCTCGAGAAGACGATGGCGCAGTCGCGCTCGATGGACCAGGTCGTCGCAGAAGGCCGGGCTCGCGTGGCTCGAGACACCCGACCAGGCCGTCGTCTGGGGGACCGCGCTCGGGCTCGAGAAGGAGATCGAGGACGTCCTCGAGCGGAGCGTCGACGACGTCAAGGACGGTCGCGCTGTCGCGGGATCCGTCTACGCCCCGGCCTGGTACGGGGCCGGCGGATCCGGCGGATGGGGCAGTGACGGGGGCGGCGGCCTCTTCTCGAGCTCCGCCGTTCCGGACTTCGGCGGCATGATGTCCGCGCTCGGGACGATCGGCAACTCGCCGTCGTCGTCGGGCAGCGGTGGTGGCTTCGGCGGCGGCGGGTCGGGCGGCGGCGGAGGCGGCTCCGGCGGCGGCTTCTAGGCCAGCGCGGATCCGCTCAGTTCGCGCAGCGCCGCGACGAGTCGGTCGACGTCGGCCCGGTCGTTGTACAGCGCCGCCGACACGCGCAGGACTCGCCGGATCGGATCCGTCGATTCCGCCGCGGGAACCGGCCAGCCGACGATCGGCAGCTCGATCCCGAACCGGTCGAACAGGATCGTTTGGAGCGGGTCGGCATCGAGCGGCGAGGACTGGTCCGCCATCGCGGGTCCGCCGAGGGGCCCGTCGGCGGGCATCGCGACCGCGGTCATCGACCCGAGCATGTCCGTCCGGCGTCGCGCCGCCGTCCCCGGCGAGGACCGTCGCGAGCGCGTCGCGCGCCTCGAGGGCGAGGGCGTGCGTCCGGGCCATGACGCCCGGCCAGCCACCCTCGACCAGGCCACCCACGAACGTCAGGGCGGCCGGCACCGACAGCCAGGCGCTCGGGTCGAGCGTGCCCTGCCAGTCGAACTCGAGCCGGAAGCGCGACGTTGCTCCGAGCGGGGAATTCGCGCCGTGGGAGATCGTGCCGGGCCTGACACCGGGCTGCCGATCACGCCGGACGTGGAGGAAGGCCGCGCCCTTCGGCGCGCAGACCCACTTGTGGAGATTGCCCGCGTAGTAGGCCGCGCCCAGCCGCGTCGAGGTCGAGCGGGAGCATGCCCGGCGCGTGGGCGCCGTCGACGAGCGTGTCGATCCCCCGCTCCGCCAAGGCCGGGACGAACCGTTCGACCGGGAGGACGAGCGCCGTCGGGCTCGTCACGTGGCTGATGACGGCGAGCCGCGTCCGTCGGGCTCGCGGCCGCGAGGATCCGCTCCACGACGTCGTCGGCGGAGGTGCCCGGGAACGGCAGGCGGACCAGGACCACGCGCGCTCCGTCCCGCTCGGCGACGTGGCGCAGGACGTTGATGACGGCGTTGTACTCGTGATCGGTCGTGAGAATCTCGTCGCCCTGGGTCGAACGACAGCGAGCGGACGACGGCGTTGACGGCGCCGGTCGCGTTCGTCACGAACGCGAGATCGTCGGGATCCGCGCCCACGAAGCCCGCGAGCGCTCCGCGGCTGGCGGCGAGGTGGCCGTCGAGCTCGCGGGCGAGGAACCGGACCGGCTCCGCCTCCATCCGGTCCTGCCACTCGCGCTGCACGTCGAGGACCGGCCCCGGGCACGCCCCGAACGAGCCGTGGTTGAGGAACGTCACGGCCGGATCGAGTCGCCAGTGACGGGCAAGGTCCGACGGCATCCTCGAATGATGGCGGGTACACTGCGGCCCGTGGGAGCCGTCGACACCATGGACACGTTCTTCGAGCTGCTGAACGCGGGCGACCGCGAGGCGGCGGTCGGGCTGATGGCCGACAACGCCGAGATGCGGATCCACGTCGGCGACAGCGCCCAGACGCTGCGCGGCGTCGACCGGGTCGGCGGCTGGTTTCTCCGCGGCGACTCCGGGCTGAAGATGATCCCCGGCGAGGTCCGCGATACCGGCAACACCTACGAGGCGGACGTCCTCGTCGTGCGGCCCGGCGCAGCCATCGATCCACCTCGACGCAACGTTCCGCGTCGAGGCCGGCAAGATCACCTCGATCAACCTCGCGCCGCGCTAGCGCGAGCGCCGAGCGCCCGGCGCCCGGGCGCCGCTCCGCGACCCTAGGGCGAGGCTTCCGAAGACGGCGCGGCCGACCCGAACTCCTCCGGCGGTGCCTGCGAGGGCGCCGGGATCGTGATCCGCTGGCCCTCGACAATCTTGTTCGGGTCCTTGATGTCCGGGTTCGCCGCCAACAGCTCCTCGAGCGTGATCCCGTGGGCCGCGGCGACCTTGTTCAGGAAGTCGCCCTTCTTGATGGTGTAGATGATCGGTGTCGGCGCCGGGCGTGGGTGTCGGGGCGACGGATTTCGACGGTCTCGCGGTGGGCGTTGGCGAAGCGCTGGCCTCGTCGCCTGAGCCGACACCCAGCAGGGCCGGCAGGAAGAACAGGGCGACCGCCGCGATCGCGATCGCGGCAGCCATTCCCGCGAGACGCGGGATCGCCGGCAAGCCCATCCGGGTCTTGATCGTCGGATAGGCCTCGTACCGGCGCGGTCGCTCCCAGTCCGGTCCCGTCGTCGGTCCGCCGAGGTGCTGCTCGTAGGCCCGCGGGCGACGCGCGGATGCGGCCGAACGCGGTGGAGCCGCCGAGCGCGGCGCCTCGGCCTCCTCGAATTCCGGCTCATCGGCCGCGCTCGGGGGTGGGTAGTCCCTGATCGGCGCCTGGTAGGCCGGCGGCACCCGGCGCGGCGGCGGCGAACCGCCTGCGAGCTGGTCGGCGGCGCTTCCGGCAAGCCCTCGGCCCGGCTCCGACCGACCCGACAGGAAGTCGGGTGTCTCCGAGGGCACCGGCCGGCCGGCCTCGGAGCTCGCGAGCCACGGCGGCGGCGCCGACCAGTCGCGCGGCGGGTTCCGACGCGGACCAGCGTCGTCGTCGTGGTCGATGTCGGCCGGCTCGTCGTCGTCCAGCCGATCGGCGTCGCGCCCGGCATTCGCCGGAACGTGGCCGGTGTCTGGATCCGGCGCGACCGAATCACCGCGGTCGTCGAGATCTGCCGTGATGTCGGCCGGAGGGGCGGGAGTTGCGGCCGCCGGCGGTGGGCCGCTCGCCTCCACCGAGCCCGCTGCCGCTGCCGCCGGCCGCCGCGGCCGCTGCGGCCGAGGCGTCCCGGGCGCGGGCAGCCTCGCGGCGGGCCCAGTCCTGGAACGTCGGGCAGACGGGGAATGCGCTCGAGAGGCAGTACGCCTCCTGGTGGGCCAGGGCGCGGGGCGCCGGTCGGACCTCCGCGTAGCAGCGGTGGCGGTGATCCGGGACGCTCGCCCGTTCGTCGCGGTCGTCCTCGAAGGCGACGAACGGACAGGCGTTCGCGCCGTCCGCGATCGGCATCCCGCGTTCGCTCACGATGGGATCATACCCAAGTGGGACGGAACTTCGGTCCGCGCGCGCACGTCCGCCGCCGGTGAGAAGTCCCTTTCTCCTCGTCCTCGCCGCCGCAATCTCGATCCTCGTCGGCTGCCTGGGCACGACCGGCCCGCCATCGTCGGTGGCCCTCCCCAACCCGACCTGCGGCGGGATCAAGATCAAGATCGACGGGGCGTTGCCGTGCGACCGGATCGTCGCGCTCGCGATCGAGGCGCTCCGCGAGCGCGCTCCGGACCAGCTCGCCCGGGGAGTGGCCGCGATCGACGTCGTCCTCAGCGCCTGCCCGCGCGGCGAGGTACCCCCTCAGATCGACTGCGGTACCGAGCAGTTCGCCCAGCTCGTGACGGTCACGTTCGACGCCTCGCCGCCCGGCGGCCCCATCGAGCCGTCGCTCACCGTGGCCGTCGCGCCGGTCAGCGGCGCGATCCTCGGGATCGCCAACCCGCTCATCCGCTGAGCGGCGTCGATCAGGCGTCGGCGGGTGGTTCGGTCTCGGGCCCGGCCCGCTGACTCCTTGCCGACCTCGCCCTCGCCGCAGGCGCCGGAGCCGGGCCCGCCGAGCCCTGGCCGTCCGGCATCGTCAGCATCACCGTGTTGCCCGACGAGCCGCCCAGCTGCTGGAGCATCCGGAGCTGGAGCAGGCCCGGGTTGTCCTCGACCATGCGACCGGCGTTGGCCAGGTTGCGGAGCGCGGCCGTCTCGGCGCGAACGCGCTCCAGGCCCGCTTCGCCCTCCTTGCGCGCCGCGACGACACCGGCGAAGACTCGCTTCAGGTCGCCGGGCACCATCAGGTCTCGGACGTCGACCGACAGCAACTCGATCCCGAGCCGGGCAAGCTTGCTGGCAGTTCGTTCGAGGACGGCCGGTCCGATCGTGGAGCGGGTGCCGAGGATCTCGTCGATCGTCCCGGCCGAGAGCACCTCACGAAGCCCGAGCTGGAGCTCGAGGTGCATCGCGCGTCCGTAGCTCTGGTCGCCGGTGACGGCGGCGACCGGATCGCCGACGACGTAGCGGGCCGCCAGGCTGACCTTGAGCGGGACGCCGTCGGCGGTCAGCACCTCCTGGCCCTCGATCATCATGAACGAAGGGCGCCCGTCCAGGACACGGATCTCGGTGAGCGGGGCAATCGTGACGTGGGTTCCGGGATCGACGAGACCGCTGAAACGGCCGCGTCGGTAGCGAAGGCCGCGCTCGTAGTCGTGGACGGTGACCACCCGCACGAGGGTCCGGGCAAGCACCAGCGCGAGCAGGACCACGATCAAGGCGATGAGCGGGCCAACGAGTCGTTCCACGCGCTCCGTCCGTTGTTCGGACCGGGACTCCCGGTCGATCAGGTGCTCATCGCGGCGGACCGCAGCCCGGCGGCGGAGGCCCGAAGCCTGCATGGCCGGCGGTCTGCTTGCGTCGAGGCAGATCCGACCGCGACGAGCGTGAAGCAGGAATCGAACCTGCGCTCACCAGGCGGGAGCTTCGATGACAGGACCGCTGGCGGCGATGCCGTCAGGCTGCTGCGTGATGTCTCCCGCGGACCCGATCGTAGGACATCCGCAGGCCACTGGCCACCCGAAACCTCATCGAAGTGGCGACCGCGGGCGCGCGATGCCCGGCCCGCGTTTGACAGGCTCCGATCCGGCTCGGACACTTCGAGATCCAGGCGCCACCGTCCATCCCGCGGTCGCCAGAACCCTGCCCCGGAGGAGCCCAGATGTCCCGATTCAGCCGATGGCTCGCCCCAGCGACCATCGTTCGCGCTCACTGCGACCTGCCGTGCGGCGTCTACGACCCCGAGCAGGCCCGCATCGAGGCCGAGTCCTGCTACAAGATCATCGAGAAGTACGCGGCCAACGACGACGCGACGTTCCGGACTCGGGCAATCGCGATCAAGGAGGAGCGGGCCGAGCTCGTCAAGCATCACCTCGACGTCCTCTGGCACGACTACTTCAAGCCCGAGCACCTCGAGAAGGTCCCGAACCTGCACGAGCTGTTCTGGAACGCGAACAAGCAGGTCTCCAAGGTCAAGGCCTCGACGGACATCGCCGACGCGAAGAAGCTGCTCGACCAGATCGACGAGATCGACGCGGCGTGGAAGGCGACGGGCGGCAACGAGAAGACCCGCGTCGCCGGCCGCCCCGGCTGAACCTCCGGCGACGGCTCCTGTGGCGGCGTCGCGCGTAACCGGAGGCCTCGATGCGCCCGGCGATCGAGCCGGGCGACTGGTTGCTCGTCGACCCGACCGTGGATCGCTGGCCCCGACGCGGGTCGGTGGTCGTCTTCAGGGAGCCCGACTCGGACGAGCTGGCGATCAAGCGGATTGCGGCGGGTCCGGGCGACCGCGTGCCCTACGCCGACGGCTATCTGATCCTCGGGGCCGACGAGGCGTGGCTGCTGTCTGACGCCAGCGATGCTGAGTTGATGGCGTCCGGGCTGGGCCAGCCGGTCGACTCGCGACGCTACGGCCCGGTTCCCGTGGGCCTGCTCGTCGGGCGGGCCTGGTTCCGATACGGGCCCCTCGGGCGGGTCGGGCGCATCCCGCGCGCCCGCTGAGCGTGCCGCTGCCCGCCCGGGCCATACTCCACACATGACCGATTTCGACCCGCGCGAGCCGCTGGCCGGCGCCCCTGACCCGTGGGATTTCTGCCCGCAACCGTCGCTTCGAGACGGCCCGCCGTATCACATGACCGAGATGATCCGGCCGAGCCGTTTGTCGCCCGCCGGATCCTCGAGCGCCTCGCGGATCCGCACGGTCCCGCCGGTCAGCTCGCCGGAGCAGTCGGCCAGGCGGCCAGCGCTGGCGAGCCGATCGTCGTCACCGGCTGCGGCACGAGCGAGCACGCCGCGCTCGCGGCCGTCGAGATCCTCACCGAAGCGATCCGGGCGGCCGGCATGCACGGTGGCGTCGGCTCGGTCATCGCGGCCCAGGCCTTCGAGCTCGCGCTCGACCCGCCGTCGCGCGGGCTCGTCATCGGCGTCTCTCACGAGGGCGGGACCGGCGCGACGAACCGCGCAATCGCCGCGGCCGCAGCGGCGGGCGCCCGAACGGCGATGCTCACGGCAAGCGCCGGATCGCCCGGCGGTCAGCTCGCGGAGATCACGGTCGAGACCGTCGAGCTCGACCACAGCTGGTGCCACACGGTCGGCTACGTCTCGCCGATGATCGCCGCGACATCGATCGCCGCGCACCTCGCGGCGCGACCCGTTGCGGCCGACGACGTCGTGGCGCTGCTGGCATCCGGGGCGCGGGACGAGGCGGGCGCCGAAGCGATCGCCGCACGGCTGGCCGACGCGAAGACGCTGCTCGTGATTGCCTCGGGCGCCGACCGGCCGGCTGCACGCGAGCTCGCGATCAAGGTCGAGGAGGCCTCGTGGTTGCCGTCGACGATGCGCGACCTCGAGACGTTCCTGCACGGCCACCTGCCGGCAACCGACGAATCGACGGGACTCGTCCTCATCCTCGCCGACAGGGACGGGCGGGAGGACCGACTCGCCCGGGCCCGCCAGGCCCTCGCCGCAGCTCGCGTCCTCGGCCTCCGGACGGCGGCCATCGTCGCCCGCGACCTCGACGAAGAGCTCGAGTCGTCGCTCACGCCGGCCGGCCGGCTCCTCGTCGACGAGGCGCCGTCGCTTCCGGCACCGGTCGCGGCCCTCTTGGGCACCGCGACGCCGCTTCAACTGCTCACGGAGCGCATCGCCCGTGCTCGCGGCACGAACCCCGACCCAATTCGCCGCGATGACCCGCGCTACGCGGAGTCCGCCGCCGCGGCCGAGTAGCGGCGACCTAGAAGAGCGTTTCTGCCAGCAGGTCGATCATGTCCAGATCGCGGGGCAGGAAGTCCTGGAGCATGATCCGCTCCGCTCCCGCCTCCTCGAACCGGGCGACCATCGCCCGGCCATCGGCCGGCGTGCCGAGCACCCAGCGCGGCTCCCGGGCATCGATCCAGTCCTCGCCGCCGGCGTCATCGCCGAAGGCCGCGAGCAGGTCCCGCTTCCGGCGGTCGAGCTCGGCCGCGTCGCGGCCCAACAGGACGCCGGCCATCAAGGAGCGGGTCATCGTCGCCGGGTCCCGCTCGATCGCCTCACAGGCCGCCGCGAGCGCTGCGTACTTCTCGCGGGCCTGGTCCGGCGTCGACGACGACAGGTTGAACTCGTCCGCGTAGCGCGCAGCGAGGCGCATCGACCGCGGCGTGCCCCCGCCACCGACCAGGAGCCGCGGCCGGGCGGCGCCGTTCGGCAGGCGCGGGCCGGCCGGGCACGTCGACCGGCTTCGGGTAGAACTGCGCGCCCTCGATCTTCAGGACCTTGCCCGCGTACGACCAGCCGTCCGGCTCGCCCCACAGCCCGTGGAGGATCGCGAGGTTGTCCTCGAGGAGGTCCGCCCGCTCATTGATCGGCGGGAACGGCAGCCCGAGCTGGCGGTGTTCCTCGTCGTTCCAGCCCGCTCCGAGTCCGAACTCGATCCGTCCGCCCGACATCTCGTCGACCGTCGTCGCGACCTTGGCGAGGCTGCCGGCGTGGCGGAACGTGACCGGCGAGACCAAAACGCCGAGCCCGATCCGCGCCGTGTCGCGGGCCAGTCCGGCGAGGACCGCCCACGCGTCGGTTGTCCGGTCTCCGGCCGGCCCCGGAAAGCTCTGGTAGTGGTCGGACCGGAAGAACGATTCGAACCCGGCCGCCTCGGCTCGGCGGACGATCGCGAGCTGCTCGTCGTAGGTCAGGCCCTGCTGGGCCTCGATCATGAGCGCGAAACGCACGTGTCGCTCCTCCTCGTGGGCTCCCGATGCTCCATGTTGACGCGATGATTGCCCGCTGGTAGATTATTCATGTAATGCGAACTATTGACACGGCCGCAAGTGTTAGCGACCAGACGCCCAAGGACCGAATCGCCTCCGGCATCCACGACATGATCGCGGGATTCCGCTGCGCGGGTACCGGCCGTCTCGTCAAGGCCGGTGTCAGCATGACCCACATGCACGTCATGTGGCTGCTCCAGCATCACGGCGATCTACCGATGAGCCGGATGGCGGAGTTGCTTGACGTTTCGTTCAGCAATGCGACCGGCATCGTCGACCGGATGGAGGAGCGGGGCCTCGTCGAGCGCGTCCGCGTCCCGGACGACCGGCGAGTCGTGCTGGTCCGGATCGCGCCGGGCGGCATCCAGGCGCTCGAGGAGATCGAGGCTGTCAAACAGGATCGTCTGCAGGCGATCCTCGGCCACCTCGATGCCTCGCAGCTGGAACGTCTCGCGACGGCGCTTGACGACATCCGGGGCGCCGTCCTGGAGGAGTTCGGCCCGGACTACCTCTCGGGGCACGACCACCTTCATCCCCAGACCGCACGAAGGGACTAACGAGTCATGGAATCCTTCCCCGCCCAGAACGGCGGGTCCACTCCCAGCGTCGCCGAAGACCCGGCCCTCGGGCTGAGCCAGCGGCAGAAGCTCGAGATCCTCGGGGCCGTCCTTCTCGGGCTGTTCCTCGTCGCCCTCGACCAGACGATCGTCGGGACTGCCCTGCCTCGGATCCTCACCGATCTCGGTGGCAACGACCTGTACACGTGGGTCGTCACGATCTACCTCCTGACCAGCACGATCACGGTGCCCTTCTACGGCAAGCTCTCCGACCTCTACGGACGGCGACCGATGCTGATGATCGGTATCACGCTCTTCCTGCTCGGCTCGGTGCTTTCGGGCCTCAGCCAGGAAATGTGGCAGCTGATCCTGTTCCGCGGCATCCAGGGCCTTGGCGCCGGCGCACTGTTCCCGATTGCACTCGCGGTCATCGGCGACCTCTTCACCCCGGCCGAGCGCGGCAAGTATCAGGGCCTGTTCGGAGCCGTCTTCGGCATCTCGTTCCTCATCGGCCCAGGACTCGGCGGCTTCCTGACGGACACCGTGAGCTGGCACTGGATCTTCTTCGTCAACCTGCCGATCGGGATCATCAGCCTGTTCGTGATCTGGCGACTCCTGCCGACGATCAAGCGCACCGGCGCGTCCCGCGACTTCGACTACCTCGGAGCGGGGATCTTCACGGTCGCAATCGGGTTCCTCCTCGTCGGCCTGACGAACAAGGCGGGCACCCACCTCGTCAACGGCCTGAAGGTTCCGAACGACTGGACCGAGCTGACGGTCGGCGGCTTCATCCTGATCGGGTTGATCGGCAGCGCGTTGTTCGCGTTCGTCGAGTCGCGGGCGAAGGAGCCAATCGTCCCGATCGACCTGTGGCGCAACCGGACCTACGCCTCGTCGATCATCTCGACGTTCCTGGTCAGCTTCGGCTTCTTCGGGGCGATCATCTTCCTGCCGCGCTGGCTGCAGGCCGTCCGGCACGAGTCCGCGACCAGTTCCGGCTACCTGATCTTCCCGATGCTGATCGGCCTCATCGGCAGCTCGATCGTCGCCGGCGCCCTCGTCTCGCGAACCGGGAAGTACAAGGCGATCATCCTCGCCGCCCTTGTCTCGATGACGGCGGGCATTGCGCTCATGACCCAGCTCCGCGCCGACACGGAGTACCCAGCGCTGTTCTTCTGGATGTTCGTTGCCGGCCTCGGGATCGGCCCGACGCTTTCCGTCTTCACGATCGTCGTCCAGAACGCGGTGCCGTTCTCGAAGCTCGGCGTCGCAACCAGCAACCTGACGTTCTTCCGGCAGATCGGTGGCTCCGTCGGGCTCGCCATCGCCGGTACCGTGTTCGGACAGGGCCTGGCCGACAAGCTGGCGCCGGCGGTCATCCCGATCGGCATGCAGGCGGTCGCGGCTGCGCCACCGGAGCAGCAAGGCGCGCTGGCTACGTTTCTCCAGAGTCCCAGCTCTCTTGAATATCGACCTGAACGACCTGACCGGCGTTGGCAAGAGCTTCGGGACGGCGATCGTGAACGCTTCCCCGGAGCAGTTCCATCCAACCCTTCAGGCGTTCGTCCCCCAGCTCGACCAAGCGTTCGCCAACGCAATGAGCCTGGCGATTGCCCAGACGTTCTGGATCGGTGTCGCGGCAGCAGCCCTCGGGTTCGTTGCGGCCCTGTTCATGCGCGAGCTCCCGCTCCGGTCGACGAACGCAGCCCCGGCGCAGGCCGGCGCATCGAGCGGCGGCCAGGATCGGCCGCGACCACCGGTCCCCGCGGCCGACTGACCCTCGTCCCTCCTCCTCTCGACAACGGCCCCGGCTCGACTGAGCCGGGGCCGTTGTTCGTTGCCTGCGCTACGATCGCCGGCGTGACCCCCGTCCCCGCCCCGATCCCCGCGGGGCTCACCGTGCCCGGCACCGCCGATGCTCCGTTCGAGCCGCTCCTGGACGCCGCCGAGCTGCCGCCCGGCACGATGCGCCGAGTCTCGCGCGGCGACCTGGACATCCTTCTCGCCCACACCCCGAACGGCATCGTCGCCGTCGACGACCGCTGCCCCCACATGGCGGCGCCGCTGTCGATCGGCCAGCTCGAGGGATGCGTCGTCTCCTGCCCGCTCCACGAGGGCCAGTTCGACCTCTGCTCGGGCGATCCGGTGCGGATGCCGACGACCGGCGGGCTCGATCCGGACGGCGTCTACCACCCGACCTGGTCGCCGGCCGGACGCGAGCCGAAGACCGATCCGCCGGGGTTGAAGGCGGAGGCGCGGCGCCTGACCCGCGTCCGGCGATTCCGCTACTACCCGGTGCGGGTCTCAGGACGGCCGGATCGAGGTGGCGATCCCGGTCCAGTTCCCGAGCCGGCGCCGCGCCCTAGGCGCCGCGTCCTAGCGGATCTCCGCCTCCGAGGGGATGTCGTCGTGGGCTCGGGCGGCGTAGGCCCGGACGATGCGGACGGCCTCCTCGGGATCGTCGGTCAGCTGCAGGAGATGCAGGTCTGATTCGGCGATGGCGCCGGCCGGCAGCTGGACGTCCCGCATCCAGTCGAGCAGTCCCTTCCAGTACGACGTCCCGACGAGCACGACGGGGAAGTCGCGGACCTTGCCGGTCTGGATGAGGGTCAGTGCCTCGAACAACTCGTCGAGCGTCCCGAACCCGCCCGGCAGGATGACGAACGCGTCGGCGTACTTCACGAACATCGTCTTGCGGGCGAAGAAGTAGCGGAACTCGACCCCGAGATCGACGTACGGGTTGAGGCCCTGCTCGTGCGGCAGCTCGATGTTGCAGCCGACCGACAGCCCGCCGCCCTCGCGGCAGCCACGGTTCGCGGCCTCCATCACGCCGGGCCCGCCGCCGGTGATGATGGCGAACCCGCTCTCGGCGAGCTTGCGGGCGATCGTGCGGGCGAGCTCGTATGTCGGGTCGCGTTTCGGCGACCCGGGCGGAGCCGAAGATCGTGACGGCGGGACCGACGGCGGCGAGGGCGTCGAAGCCCTCGACGAACTCGGACAGGATTCGCAGGGCGCGCCACGGGTCGCTGTCGACGAAGTCCGGTCGACCGGCCGGTGCCCGCTCGAGGAACTGCTCGTCCTCGGTGGCCCTGGGCTTGCCGATCCGGTCCGCGGCGTCGCGCCGCATGACGATCCGGCCGCTTCGCCGCTCGGCTGGGGCCGGTTCGCCTCCGGTCGGACCCGCACCCCCGCCTGCGTCTGCCTCGGGCGTCGACGAGGTGGACTCGCCCTGGTCGGCCGGTCGATCGCTCATGGGTCTAGGATGCCAGCAGGCGACGACGCCCGCACTCGCCGTTCGCTGATCAGGATCGAGGAGGCGTCGATGGATCGCCGCCACCAGACGCGCACGATCGGGGGAGCGATCCTCGTCGCGACCGGCGGGGTCTGGGTCGCTCAGGGCACCGGCCTGCTGCGCGGGAGCAGCTTCATGGTGGGCGACCCGCTGTGGATCGTCTTCGGGGTCCTGGCGATCGTCGCCGGCATCGCCTTCATGTGGGTCGGGCTGCGCGGTCGGGCGTGAACCACGACTTCCAGGTCGCGTCGGCGGGTCCGGCCGTCACTGCCTCGCCGTAGCGGACGAGCGGCAGGCGCAACAGCCGCGAGTCGGCGAGGAGCCGCGCGACGATCCCGGCCTCGTCCATCGTCAGGTAGCCGAGCCCGGCCTCGCGGTAGGTCCGGCCGGCGGTATCGAGCAGCGCCTCCGGCGCCGAGCTTCTGGACGAACCGCCGCAGCTCGCCCGGCGAGATCGGCTTCCGGCGGAGATCGACGAGATGGACCTCCGCTCGCCGCTCCTTGAAGAAGCGGATCGCCGCCCGCGTCGCCTGGTCCTTCTCGAGGCCGAAGATCTGGACGCGCGGCGCGGCGGGCGGAACGGCCGGATTCGGAGCCATGACGCGGAGGGTAGCGGTCGGCCGCCGCCGTCGCCGGGTACCATCAGCGGACAGGAGGTGCCCGCGTGACGGTCTGGTTCACGGTGAAGCTCGACGATCGGCCGGGTGCGCTCGCCCGGATGGCCACGGCTCTCGGGGAGCGGGGCGTCAACATCGCCGGGATCGTCGGGATCGCCGAGGACACGAACGGCGAGCTGATGCTGGAGACGAGCGATCCGGCCATCACCCGCGAGACGTTCGATGCGCTCGGGCTCGCCTACGAGGCCCACGACTCCGAGGCCGGTGGCGATCCCGGCCGGATGTCGATCGCCGACATCACCTCGCGCTGACGCGGAGCCCGATCCGATGCCGCGGCGGACGCCCGCCGATTTGTCCGCCGTCGCACTGCGCGTCGACCACGTCGATCGCCCGGAGGCGATCGCGGCCATCGCGGCGCGGGTCGCCGCGGCCGGCGGCCGGATCCGGACGCTGTCGACCGTCCGACGCGTCGCCGCCCAGGCTGGCGGCCCGCCGCTGGCCGAGATCGAACTCGAGGTCGAGGGACTCGCGGAAGGCGGACCTCGTCAAGCTGCTCGAGGACGTCGAGGACGTCAACCAGGTCCACCTGACGAGCGCCCTCGAGCGGATCTTCGGCAAGCGGATCATCGTCATCGGCGGCGGCGCCCAGGTCGCCCAGGTCGCGCTCGGAGCGGTGAGCGAGGCCGACCGCCACAACCTCCGCGGCGAGCGGATCAGCGTCGACACGATCGCGCTGGTCGGCGAGGCCGAGATCGCCGCCGCCGTTCGCGCCGTCGCGGACCTGCCGCGGGCCCGGCTGCTGGTCCTGGCCGGCTCGATCATGGGCGGCGACATCAGTGCAGCCGCCGACGAGATCCGGGCCGTCGGCATCCCGATCATCTCGCTCAACATGGTCGGCTCGATCACCGAGCACGTCGATCTCGTCGTCTCCGACCCGGTCCAGGCCGGGACGATGGCGGTCATGGCGATCGCCGACACGGCCGCCTTCGATCTCGATCGGCAGCGCGGGCGGCGGTTCTAGTCATGCGGATCGCCACCTGGAACGTCAATTCGCTCAAGGCCCGCCAGGAGAAGGTCGACCAGTGGCTGGCGCGAGCGGCGCCCGACATCCTCCTGATCCAGGAGACGAAGCTGACCGACGCCGACGCGCCGGTGATGCCGTTCGCGATGGCCGGCTACGACCTCCTCCATCACGGCGAAGGCCGCTGGAACGGCGTCGCGATCGCGACGCGACAGGGGCTGCAGGTCGACGACGTCGTCACGAACTTCGGCGACGGGCCGGTTCGCGACAGTGGGCCAGGCGCCACGAGCGACTTCAGCGAGGAGGACTTCAACCCGTTCGACGAGGCGCGGATGCTGAGCGCCCGCATCGACGGGCTACGGGTCGTGACCGTCTACGGGCCGAATGGCCGCGTCGTCGGCAGCCCGTTCTACGCCGGCAAGCTGGCGTGGTACGAGCGACTCGAGCGCTGGCTGAACGAGGCCCGCGATCCGGCTGAGCCGCTCCTGGTGGGTGGCGACTTCAACATCGCCCCGACCGATGACGACGTCTGGGACGCGCGGGCCGTTCACGGCGGCACCCACGTATCGGAGCCGGAGCGCGAGGCGTTCCGGCGGCTCCTCGCGTGGGGGCTCACCGACGCCTATCGCCTCCGCCAGCCGGCGGCCGGACGCTTCAGCTGGTGGGACTACCGGGCGGGCAACTTCCACAAGAACCTCGGCATGCGGATCGACCACCTCCTGGTGACGAAGCCGATTGCCGAGCGGGTCGTCGCCGCCGAGATCGATCGCGAGGCGCGCAAGGGGCCGCCGATCCCGTCCGACCACGCGCCGGTCTCGATCGACCTCGACGAGCCGGGCAAGGCGTTCGACGCCGGCTGGGAGGGTGCCCTCGAGCGGATCGCCGCGCGGTCGCGGCCACGGGCGCCCAAGGCCGCGCTGATCCCGACGGGCCTTCAGCGGACGATTGCGATCCTCGGCACCCAGCCCTCGAGGCCGCTCGGCGTCCTGACCTGCAGGAAGCCCGCGAAGTCACCGATGATCTCGACCTCGTCGCCGCGATCGAGCCGGCCGATCTCCGAGGACCTGAGGTCGTCGGGCCCATCGGACAGCCGGACGAGCCGATAGCCGATCGTTCGCCGATCAACGCCCTTCCGCGCCGCCGACGCGAACCGTTCCGGCTCGCGCGCATCGGCCGGTGCCTGGCGGTCGCTCCACTGCCGCTGTTCGCGAAGCGTCGGGCGCAACCAGCGGGGCAGATTTGCCTCATCCGGGCTCAGCGCTTCGCCGCTCGCGAGAAGCGGCGAGGCGACCGCGGACGCCAGGTGGCCCGCTCCGACCGGCTGCCGGCGGCGCGTCGGCCGGCGGAGGACGAACAGGAACAGCATCACGCCGAGTGCGGTGGTCAACGACCACACGAACACGGCAAGGCCGATCCCCGGATCGAGCCCGAACCGGAGCGTCGACACGGACATCGGCGCCTCGGGTCGCGGCGTTCGGACGCCGCCGATGCCGCCAGCCCCTCCAGACGACCCACCGCCGCCGCCCGGCCCGCCGATGGCAACGTGGCCCGGGGCTGACGCCGACGGCGTCGGATCGGTCGAGCCCGTGGTTGCGCTGGGCGGTCGAGTCGGGTGACGGAGGAGTGACCGGGGCCTGCGTCGCGACCGGAGTCGGCGGTGGCGTCGGTTTCGCGACTGGTTTCGCCGTTGGCTTCGGCGTTGGCTTCGGGGTGGGTTTGGGAGTCGGTTTCGGGGTTGGCTTGGGCGTCGGTTTCGGGGTTGGCGCGGTGATCACGACCTTGCCTGGCGCCACCTTCTTCAGGACGACCGAGCGGCTACCGGAACCGCTGCCGCTGGTCGCCTCGAAACGGTAGCCCCACGACCCCGCCGGCAGCTTCATCGACCTCGAGAAGGTCACGCCGCCGGCGTAGCCAGTCCCGGAACCCGTCAGCGCATATCGCCCCCGGCCGGGGATGACGACATCGACTCTTCGAGGGCTTGCAGCCCGCGCTGTCCTTGTACCGGACCGAGAACGTGATGGTCGTCGACGGGGTACCCGAACCGGGCGATGCCTTGCCGGCGCTGAGCACGGGAGCCTTGTGCGAAGCGCCGTTGCAGCTCGCCGCCACGACGTTCTCGCTCGCCGCCGGGCAGGAGGACGGCCGCGATCGCGACGGCAACCGCGAGGATCGCTGCTCGCCCTGTTCGGATCTGTGTCTGGTTGCGATGGGTCATGTGCGGTTGGGTCTCCTGACCCACACACCGCGTGGGCCCGACCCTGACGGTATGACGGGACCTGATGAGCGTCCTTGGTCACAATGCCGCGGCCTGACCAGTACATTCGAACCAGATCGAGGCCCTCCCCAAGGGCCTACAACCTACCTACCCGGGGCAGAAGCGAGGGACCACGATGACCACGCCCTCCGCCAACGGACCCATCGGGTCCAGCGGACGGGTCGATCGCATTCGAAGACGCTTGATATGGGCGTTGCTCGGACCGTTCGGCATTCTCATGAGCGTCGCGACGATCGCGGGATTCGCGCCAGTCGACCCATCGCGAGCAACGACCGCGATCATCGTCCTGGTTGTCGCCGCGGTGGCCCTGCCGTTGCTCATGGCCTGGCTGGCGCGCGGGATCCTTCGCGAGGCCGAAGCCCTCGACCACGAGCGTGGGGAGCTGAGCGAGCTTTACGGCCAGGCGAGCCACGAAGCGCTCATCGACGGTCTCACGGGCCTCGGCAACCATCGGGCGTTCCAGGATGAGCTCGCGCGCCAGCTCGACCTCGCCAAGCGAATGCGGACGCCGCTGTCGCTGCTGCTCGTCGACGTAGACGACCTCAAGCGAGTCAACGACACGCAGGGCCACGTCGGGGGCGACCGACTGCTCGAGGCCGTCGGGCGGGTCACCGCCGCCATCCTGCGGCGAAGCGACCGCGCCTTCCGCGTCGGGGGCGACGAGTTCGCGATCCTGTTGCCGAACTCCGACGTCAACACCGGGCTGGCCGTCGCGCGGCGCATCCTCGCGTCGGCGCTGAACGGTGGGGACCCGAGCGACACGATCGACTCGTTCTCGCTGTCGATCGGCGTGTCGGCGTTCCCCGCACCGAGCACGGAAGCTCACTATCTCTATCGCAACGCTGACGCCGCCCTGTACTGGTGCAAGCGCCATGGCCGGACGGCGGTCGTCGCGTTCGATCCGGGGCGCCATGGCGCGGCATCGGACGATCGCTCGGTCGCCGAGCTGTCGGCCGCGGTCGGGACCATCCTGGAAACGCAGGCGCTGCGACCCGTGTACCAGCCGATCTTCTCGATGACGACGGGCGAACCGATCGGATTCGAAGGCCTCGTTCGCCCGACCGACGGTGCCCCGTTTCCGGACGCGAGTGCGCTCTTCGCGGCCGCGGAGGCCGCCGATCGAACGGTCGAGCTCGACCTCGCGTGCCTCGAAATCGTCGCTTCCGGGGTCCAGCTCACGGACGCGGACACGTACATCAGCGTCAACCTGTCGCCGCGGACGCTCGAATCGGCCCAGTTCCACCCCGGCGAGCTGAAGGGGATCTTCCACCGCAACGGGATTCCGCTCGAGCGAGTGGTCCTCGAGCTGACCGAACGTGAAAAGGTCGAGGACCTCCAGCAGCTGCGGAAGAACGTCGAGGCCTGCCGGCGGGCGGGGATGCGCCTCGCCGCCGACGACGTCGGTGCCGGCAACGCCGGTCTCCGGCTCCTGAACGAGATCAGCTTCGATATCGTGAAGATCGACCTGTCGCTCGTCCAGGGCGGGACGATGCACGATCCGTCCCACGGCGTGCTGCGGGCGCTCCAGGAGCTCGCCAAGCAGTGGCGTGTCTCGATCGTCGCGGAGGGCGTCGAGACGGCCGCCCAGCTGGCGGTCGTTCGCAGCCTTGGCATCTCGGCCGCCCAGGGCTATCTGCTCGCAAGGCCCGCGGCAGCGATGTCGGCCGAGGCAATCGATCTCGCGGCGTTGGAGATCGCTGACCAGGGCGACTTTGCGCGAATGACGTCCGATCGCGCCGACAATCGGTTCGGCTCGCAGCCGCGGATCCCGGCGGCGTCCTGACGACGTTCCACGGACCGGGACGCGACACGCCGCGTTCCAAACCGGCGCCTAGGCTCGCCGCCTCATGATCGAGCGTGCGGAGACAGCGCCCGAGATCCGCCTGATCGACCTGTCGAAGCACTTCCGCGAGGTCCGTGCCGTCGATCGCGTGAGCCTCGACATCCGACCGGGCGAGTTCTTCTCGATGCTCGGGCCGTCGGGCTGCGGCAAGACGACCACGCTCCGCATGATCGGCGGATTCGAGCAGCCGACGTTTGGTCGGATCGAGCTGCGCGGGCGTGACGTCACGGCCGATCCGCCCGATAAGCGCCCGGTCAACATGGTGTTCCAGAACTACGCCCTCTTTCCCCATCTCGACGTCGGCGACAACATCGCCTTCGGGCTGCGGCGAAGGAACGTCGAGCGGAGCGACATCGCCCGACGCGTCGGCGAGGCGCTCGACCTCGTCCACCTTGCGGGCTATGAGAAGCGCCGCCCGACGCAACTCTCCGGCGGCCAGCAGCAGCGCGTCGCCCTCGCCCGGGCGCTGGTGAACCGACCCAACGTGCTGCTCCTGGACGAGCCGCTCGGGGCTCTCGATCTGAAGCTCCGAAAACAACTCCAGGTCGAGCTGAAGCGGGTCCAGGCCGAGGTCGGGATCACGTTCGTCTACGTGACCCACGACCAGGAGGAGGCGCTCACGATGAGCGACCGGATCGCGGTCATGAACCGCGGCCGGGTCGAGCAGCTCGGAACGCCGGAGGAACTCTACGAACGACCGACGACCCGTTTCGTGGCCGACTTCATCGGGACCACCAATCTGCTCACCGGCACGGTCGAGTCGGTTGACGGGGAGCACGCGGTCATCCGGCTGGCGTCTCAGGAGACCTGCGTGGTCGGCAGGGCGGACCTCGTCGTCGGGCGTTCGATCGAGCTGAGCATTCGCCCCGAGTCCGTCGAGCTGCGCCCCCCGGGCGGAACGTCCTACTCGCCGGGCCCCATCGCCGCGACGGTGGAGCAAGTCGCGTACCTCGGCGGCAGCGTCCAGTATCACGTCCGCTCCAGCGGCGGGCTCGCGATCACCGCTCTCGCGGCGAAGACCAGTCAACCGTTTCGCGGTTGGCGACGCCGTCAACGTCACCTGGGACCCGGCCGAGGCGCTCGTCCTCGCCGGCGACCGGGATCAGGAGGAGGTTCTGGCATGACCGATCGATACGACGGGTCGACGATCGACCTGGAGAAGGCGCTGACGCGGTACATGGTCGAGCGTCGGTTGACCCGGCGGGAGCTGCTGGAGCGGATCGCCCTGGTCGGGTCAGCCGCCGCGCTCGCCCCGATCATCGCGGCGTGCACGTCTGCCGGCGGGACTCCGAGCCCGGCCGGGACCGCGAGTGGCGCTCCGCCGTCCACCGGAGCATCCCCGACGGCGTCGCCCTCGCCGACGCCTGTCCCCTCCCCCGAGGCGGAGCTGTTCATCTACAACTGGGTCGACTACCTCGCCGACGAGGTCATCGAGTCGTTCGAGGCGAAGTACGGCACGAAGGTCACCCAGACGTTCTTCTCGAACACGTCCGAGGCGTACGCGAAGCTCGGTGACGACGGCGGTGGGTTCGACCTGAGCTTCCCGATCTCGGTCGACGTGCCGACGTTCATCGAAAAGGGAGCGATCCTCAAGCTGGATAGGTCGCTCGTCACGAACATCGGCAACCTGGGCAAGGAGTGGTCCGACCCAGGCTACGACCCCGGCAATACCTATTCCGTTCCCTACATGTGGTGGACGACCGGCGTCGGCTACGACTCAGCCAAGATCACCGACGAGCTGACAAGCTCGAAGGCCCTCTGGGACCCGCGCTGGGCCCAGCACATCTCGATGCTCGATGACTACCAGGAAGTCTTCGGGCTGGCGCTCATCCAGCTCGGCTTCTCCGCGAACACCAAGGACACCTCGGAGCTGGACAAGGCGCTGGCTCTCCTCCAGCAGCAGAAGCCGCTCGTCCGGACGTACTCGACGGACACGATCACGACCATGACCTCCGGCGACGTCTGGATCGGGCACATCTGGGGCGCCGACCGGTTCGCGATCCAGGAGGTCAACGAGAACGTCCTCTACTACATCCCCGAGGAGGGCGGGATCAAGGGGTCCGACACCGTCGCGGTGTTCTCCGGAGCGAAGCACCCGATCGCCGCTCAGCTCTTCATCAATCACCTGCTCGACGCGGAGAACAGCGCCGCCAACACGAACCTCATCTACTACATGGGCCCGAATGCCGCGGCCAAGGAGTTCATCGATCCGGAGATCCTCGAAGATCCGACGATCAACCCCGACCAGGAGATCGTCGACAAGCTCGAAGAGCTGCTGCTCCTCGACGCATCTGTCCGCGACGAGTACCTGAAGCGCTGGAACCAGCTGAAGGGCTAGTCGCGAGGTGAGCGGGGACGCGCCAGTCCACGCTCCTCCGCTCGCCGCTCGGCCGGTCCCCGCCAGTCGCCTGGCGAGGCTCCGGGGAATAGCGCTCGTCCTGCCGGGAGCGCTCTGGCTCGTCCTGTTTTTCGTCGTTCCGCTGGCGATCATCTTCGTCGTCAGCCTCGGCCACCGGGACGCGCTCGATCGGGTCGACCTGTCCGCGCCGAGCTTCGAGAACTATGGCCGCGCCTTCGATCCCGTCTTCCTGCCGACGTTCCTCCGGTCGATCCGATTCGCGGCGATCACGACGATCCTGTCGCTGGCGATCGGCTATCCCATCGCATACTGGATCTCGCGGTACGGCGGCCGCCGGAAGGCACTGCTGCTGATCCTCGTCATGCTGCCGTTCTGGACGAGCTACCTGATCCGGACCTACGCCTGGCAGATCATCCTGCGCGACAACGGGGTCCTGAACACGCTCCTCCAGGCGGTCGGCCTCACTCACGAGCCGATCATCCTCATGAACACCGACATATCGGTGATCCTCGGCATGACGTACGGATTCCTTCCGTTCGCGATCCTGCCGTTGTTCGTCTCGATCGATCGGCTCGACTCGAACCTCCTCGCGGCGGGCCGCGACCTCTACGCATCCGGCCGGGCGGTGTTCCTCCACGTGACGTTGCCGCTGACGATGCCCGGAATCGTCGCCGCGGGCCTGTTGACGTTCATTCCGGCGATCGGCGACTTCGTCACGCCGGATCTGCTCGGCGGACCGCAGACCCAGACGATCGCGAAGAACATCCAGGAGCTCTTTCTCCAGGGGCGCGACTGGCCGTACGGGGCGGCGCTCGGATTCGTCCTGATGGTCGTCACGCTGAGCGGGACCCTCATCGCGCTGCGGACGCTCCGCCGCGAGGTGATCGGGTCGTGAGCAGGGAGCGCAATCCGCTCCTGACGGCGTTCGCGATCGCGGTCTACGCGTTCCTGTTTGCGCCGGTCGTGGTCCTGATCGCCTTCTCGTTCAACAGCGCGCGGCGCGGGCTGGCGTGGCAGCGGATTCACGCTCGACTGGTATCCGACGCTCTTCTCGAACGAGGAGCTCCTCGACGCGCTCGGCGTCACGCTCCAGGTCGGGATCGTGGCTGTGGTTCTCTCGACGGTCCTCGGGTCGCTGTTGGGCCTGGGTCTGGCCCGGGTCCGGTTCCGCGGCCGGACCGCGACCGAGACGCTCCTGCTCGTCCCGATGGTCACCCCCGAGATCGTCATGGGCCTGTCGCTGCTTCTCTTCTTCCTCCAGCTGTTCGACGCCCGCGGCTCGATCGTCCAGCTGTGGATCGCCCACGTGACGTTCTGCATCTCGTACGTAGCGGTCGTCGTCCGCGCGCGGGCGGCCAACATGAACCCGGCACTCGAGGAGGCCGCGCGCGATCTGGGCGCGTCGGCATGGGGTGCGTTCCGCTACGTCACGCTGCCGCTCATCGCCCCGGCGGTACTGGCGGGAGCCCTGCTCGCCTTCTCACTCAGCTTCGACGACTACGTCGTGACCACGTTCAACGCCGGCGTCGGCGGCTCGACGCTGCCGCTCTACATCTACAGCAAGGTGAAGTTCGGGGTGACGCCGGAGATCAACGCGATCTCGACGATCATCGTCGCCGGGACGGCGCTCGCGATCCTCGCCGCCTGGCGGCTAGGGGCGTTCGGGCGCGACGGGCGGACGAATCGCGGCCGAGGAGGACGCGCCGCCGGCTTGAGTGGCGTGGCGCCTGCCGAAGCTCACGGCCCTCGCGCAGACAGCGCCTGTTACGGCACGCGTACCAAGCGACCCGGCCTTCGAACGAGCCAGTGGCGCGTGACGTCGAGGGCGGGCAAACGCCGGCCCATCGGTGGATCGCGTCAGGGAGCCCGGCGTTCGATCCGCGCGTCGGGCCCGGGCCAGCTGCCAAGGGCCGCGGCGGCGATCTCGCCCGAGGCGAGCGCAGAGAGGTAGGCAATCAGGCCGCGTCCCTGGTCCTGGACCTGCGGGTCGAAGATGGGTCGGCCGCTGACAGCGACCGTCCATCGGTTCGGGTCAGTGTTGGTCGTGTCCCAGAGGTACATGCCACCGCCTCCATCGGCGCCCCAGCCAAGGAGCCCGCGCGGCTCCGGGTAGATGCTGATCGGGTACAACTCGGGATTCGCGTGCCGCTGGTAGGCGAGCGCCCAAGCCGACCGCGCTACCTCCCACATCAGGTTGAGGCTGGCATCCGGGTCGAACGGGCTCGCGATCCACAGTTCGTCATCGAAAATGCAGGCCAGCCCGTCGCCGATCAGATCCTTGTAGTCGGCTGGCAAGCGGGTCCCCAGCGCGGCCTCAACCAGGTCCCAACGGCCCCATTCGAACAGCGATGACTTCTGGCTTCACCAGGACGACCTGTCCCAGTTCCCCGATCGTCCACGGTTCCCGCATCAGCTGACGGTGGGCCCGGAGCGTCGAGGCGTCAATCGGGCGTGCGGGCCGCGGTCGAATGCGCCGCGTCAGCGTCGGGGTGCGGCCTTCGCCCGTGCTGCCGACCTGGCCGTCGTGTTGTCGGCGGCGCGCGGCAGCCGAACAGCCGCAATGTCGCCTTCGAACACGTCGGCCTCGCCGTCCTTCGGCGCGGGCACGTCATACCGAAGGCGCACGGTCCGCTGGGAGTTGATGCCGTCGTTGGCATACCGGTCGACGGCCATCAGGTCGAACGCGTGGACGCTCGGCTCCTGGTTCGAGTAGCGACCGGCGACCCAGCTGCTCGACTTCGTACCGCGATGCTGCAGCTCGCAGACATGCCAATCCTGCCGGTTGGTCAGGTCCCAGAACGCGATCGCGTCGGACGGGTCGAAGCCGGGCATCTCGATCGTCGAGGGCTCGAACAGCCACTGGCAGGTGATCCGGGTGTGGTCGGGGCCGCTCGGCTCGAGGCGGTGGAGCAGCAGGTAGTCGGGATGGATCGAGAGGAACATCGTCGGCCAGACGAGGTAGTAGTAGATCCGCCGTTCGTCGACTGGCGTCATGCCGGCGATCGCCGGTCGCCCGTTGCGGTGGCCGCCGTCGATCGCCATCGTCTCGGCCGTCTCCACGAGCTCCATCCAGCCGCCCTGCCACGGGCCTGTCGGGGCGAAGTCGCCACCGAGGTCGTACGGCGTCAGCTTGTTGAGCTGGGGATGGATCCCGGGGCAGTGATAGCACTCGCTGTAGTTCTCGGCGATGAACTTCCAGTTGGCCTCGACCTCGTAGGTGACCTCGTGGGCGCTGCGCAGCCCCGAGAAGTCGAACCGGGCAAGGTGCGGCGGCAGATCTCCGAGCCACTCGACCAGTGGCGGCGCCTCCGGGGAGAGGTTGACGAACACGAACCCCTGCCACGTCTCCATCCGAACCGACACGAGGCCGAACTCGCCGAAGCTGAAGTCGTCGAGGTCCTCGGTGTGCTTGGCGCGGACAAGGTTGCCCTCGAGGTCGTAGATCCAGGCGTGATAGGGGCACTGGAACCGGACGGCCTTGCCGCAGGCCTCCTCGACGACCGCCGTCCCTCGGTGGCGGCAGACGTTGTAGAACGCGCGCAGCTCGCCGTCGCGACCGCGGGCGATGAGGAGCGGCTCGTCGTCGATCTCTGCCGTGAAGTACGTTCCGGCGGACGGCGCGTCCTCCTCCCGACCGACGGCGATCCAGTCGCGGCGGAACCACTCATGACGCTCGAACTCGTGGATCGCCGGGTCGTGGTACGCCCGGCCGGGTAGCAGTGACGCGGCGCGATAGGGCCGACGGACGGCCGCGATCTCCTCGGGCGTGAGCGGCGTGATCATGACTTCGGGACGTCCTTCTTCGGATCGATGAACGGGATGGCCGCCGTCGTCGCGAGCCAGCGGCCGCCGTCCGGCGCCTCGATCTCCAGCTCCGTGCCGGGCTTGGACAGCCCGATCGGCATCCACACATAGCCGATGTTCTTGCCCAGGCGCGGCGACCAGATCAGGTCGGTCACGGTCCCAACTGGCTCGCCGGCATGGCGCGCCGTGCACTTGCGCGACAGCTCGAACGGCAGGGCATCGCCCTCCACCTCGATCCCGACGAGCTTGCGATCGACGCCGCGGGTGCGGATCGCCTCGAGGGCGTCCTTGCCGATGTAGTCGGCCGCCTGCGGCTCGACAAGCCGCTCGAGACCCATGATCTCGAACGGGTTGTTCTCGATCGTCATGTCCGAGCCGTAGTTGAAGATGCCGGCCTCGATGCGGCGCGCCTCGCGACGGCGCGATCGGCCGGATGTCGTGCGGCCGGCCGGCCTCCATGATCCGGTCCCAGAGCTCGCCGCCACGCGACGGGTCGCGCAGGTAGATCTCGTAGCCGACCTCGCCCGTCCAGCCCGTTCGGCTGATGACGACCGGGATCCCGTCGAGATCGGTCGTCATCGTCCAGTAGTACTTGATGTCGTGGACGGCATCGCCGAACAGGGTGGCCATCACGTCCTTGGACTTCGGGCCCTGGACCTGGACCGGGTAGACCTCCGGCTCGCGGACCTTCACGTTCATGCCGGAGTTGATCGCCACGCCGCGGGCCCACAGCCCGGCATCCGAGTCGGCGAGGGCGAGCCACCAGCGGTCGGCCTCGACGCGCAGCAGGACGGGGTCGTTGACGATGCCGCCGTCCTCGGCGGTGATGAGCACGTACTTGCCCTGGCCGACGGCACACTTCGTCAGGTCGCGGCACGTCAGCGTGTTCGTGAACGCCGAGGCATCGGGGCCCGTGATCTCGACGATCCGCTCGACCGACACGTCCCAGATCGTCACGCCGTTGAGGAGGGCCCAGTACTCCTCGATCGGGTCGCCGTAGTAGCCCGGCAGGTACATGTGGTTGTAGATGTCGTAGGCGCTGCAGCCGGCGGCCAGCGTCTTCTCGAAAAACGGCGAGCGGCGATACCAGGGACCGAAATAGAGCGTCGACGAGTCGGACGTGGCGGGGATCGCGGTCGGGCTGGTCACGTCGTTGGGCCCTCCTGGCTGATGCGCTGGCGGCGGGGGTTCTGGCGGCGGGCGGCGGCACCCGATGGGACGACTGCCGGCGGCTCCGGCGCAGGCGGGATCTCGGGCAGGACCGTCTGGTCGGACAGGCCGGCCCGGATGATCGAACGGAGCTCCGCGTCGATCGCCGGGTCGGTCGCGGGCTGGCGGTACGCGGCGAGCCGCCGCTCGACCTCGTCACAGGCCCGCTGGTAGGTGTCCTTGCCCCCGAGACGAAGCCACGCCTCGCGGTTGTCGCGGTCGACGATCGTGCTCGGCAGGTAGAGCTCCGTTGGCCAGTGGGCCATCGTGTGCTCGGCCATGATCAGGTGCTGGTCGGCCATGAGCTGGTCGATGAGCGCCGACACGGGCAGGTCCTCGGCGGGCTGGACCTCCCGGACGAACTGGAGCGCCTGGGCGCACATCTCGTCGTCGAAGACGAGCTTCGGCAGGCTGAAGACGAGCAGGAAGTCGAGCATCCCGGGGCCGGACACGGAATTCACCCCGGCGAGCGCCGCCAGCAGGGCGCTGCCGAACGTCTCGGCACCGGCCTGGGCGTCGAGGATCTTGCCGTCGGACAGGGCCATGTACGACTGGCACGGCAGGCCAAGCGCCTTGGCCACCGCGATGTACGCGACGTCGAGCCGGAGCGCCTCGATCGCGGCCATCGGCGCGCTCGCGATCTTCATGTGGAACGTCGCCGGGGCGCCACCGAAGAGGACCGGGGCACCGGGCTTGATGACCTGGGCCATCGTGATGCCGGCGAGGACGTCGACGGTGTGGAAGACCGTCGCCCCGACGATCGTCACCGGCGCGATGAGCCCCATGAGCGTGACCGGCACGATCTCGACCGGGATGCCGGCCTCGACGCAGTCGATCATGTTCTGGCAGGAGTCCTCGCTGTAGCGGAAGTTGCCGGTCGCGGTGATCGTGAAGATGCTCATCGGGTGGGCGATGAGATCGGCCCGATCCGCCCGGAACAGCTGCATCATCTCGACCATGCGCGGCACGCCGTGCTCGGTGAACGCGCCCGACACGACCGGCTTCTTCGAATTCGTCAGCGTCATGTAGAGGCGCCACGCATCGGACACCTGGGCCTCGATGTCGAGGTTCGTCGAGAACGCCGTCGCCAGGTAGGCGATGTGCTCGAGGCCGTCGGCCAGGCGGACGTACTCGACGAAATCGGTCGAGTTCGCGAGGCGCGTCTCGCCGGTCCGGTGGTCGAGGACCTTCAAGCCTGACGAGCCCGGGACGAAGTGGACGCGGTCGCCGCCGAGGTCGGCGTGCGGCAGGCCGTCGCGGTCGTAGAGCGTGAACGAGCTCGGGGCGGAAGCGATCGCGGCCTCGACGACGTCGCGCGGGAAGAGGACGCGCTCGCCGGTCGAGTTCGTCGGCAGGCCGTGTTCGACCAGACGCCGGCGCATCTCCGGGCCGCGGATCTCCATCCCGACCTCGGCCAGGACCCGTTTCGCCTCGTCGACGATCCGGCCGGTCAGCTCGTCGCCCAGGATGTTCAACGACGGCCGCATCAGGGCTCCCATCGGCTCGGCCAGGGCGGCCGTTGTCGGCAGCGTACCCTCCCCCACCGGTCGCTGAGCAAGCTCAACCATGCGGCCGATTGTGTGGCGGCCCGATTCCAATGCCCCCGACGTTCCGCCTGATGGTGCCCGTGGTTCCGTGCCACGGGACGTGCCCCGCACGCGGAGCCATGCTCGAGGCGTCGATCAGTCGAGGACGACCACCTCGCGCCAGTGCGGAATCTTCGTGTCGAAACCGAGCGCCTTCACCTTCGGCTCGATCGCGATCTGGGCCTCAGGGTCGCCGTGGACGAGGAAGACGCGGCGGGGAAAGCCCTTGTCGCCGGGCCCCTTGTTGCGGCTGAAGTTCGACAGCCACTCGAGCAGCTCGGACTCGTCGGCGTGGGCCGAGAAGCCACTGATCGAGCGGATCTGGCAATGGACATCGCGGAGCTGGCCGTCGATCTTGACCCGGGTGGCGCCGGCCTGGAGGTGGGCGCCGAGCGTCCCCTGGCCCTGGTAGCCGACGAACAGGATCGTCGCGTCCGGGTCGCCGATCAGGTTGCGGAGATGCCCGACGACGCGCCCGCCCGTCAGCATCCCGTTCGAGGCGACGATCATGTACGGGCGAGGGGCGGTTGCGATCGCCTGGGACTCCTCGACGCGGCGGGTCACGTGCTGGTCCGGGTAGTCGAGAGGCGTGTCGCCCTCGCGGAGGAGCTTCGCGGTCTCCTCGTCGAAGTATTCCGCGTGGCGCCGGTAGATGTCGGAGGCCTTTGAGGCCATCGGGGAGTCGAGGTAGAGCGGCAGGAGCGGGATCGCGCCCTCGTCGATGAGCCGATCGAGCTGCCAGACGACCTCCTGGGTCCGCCCGATCGCGAACGACGGGACGAGCAGCACGCCGTTGGATTCGGCCACGAGTCGAACCGTGTCGGCCAGGACCCGGATCGCCTCCTCGCCCGGCTCGTGCTCCCGGCCGCCATAGGTCGACTCGATGAGGATGTAGTCGGCGTCGGTCAGGATCGTCGGGTCGCGGATGATCGGCGTGCCCGGCCGGCCGAGGTCGCCCGAGAAGACGATCGTCCGTTCCGGCTCGCCACTGCGGTCGGCGACGCGGACCTGGATGATCGCCGAGCCGAGGATGTGGCCGGCATCGACGAACGTGGCCCGGATGCCGGGGGCCACGTCGATCTCCTCGTCGTAGTCGATCGCCTTGAACTGCTCCAGCGCCCGGCGGGCCTCTTTCTGCGTGTAGAGCGGCTCGTCGAGGTCGACCTCGAGGACCGGTGGCTGCCGGCGAAGGTCCTCCTCGACGTTGCCGGTCGCGGCCGCCGCGCCATCGGGCGCACCGTACGGCCGCCCTGCCAGGTGCGAGGCAATCGCCCACGCGCCTTCGCCGCCGCTCTCGGTCGCGACCGCGACCTCTTCCGAGGCGCCCTCCGATGCGATCGTCGCCGCGTCCGGGGCAACGGGCGTCGTCGGGGACGACGCGGCGTTCGGGTCCTCGGCTAGCCGGAGCGCGGCGTCGTACGCGGCGCGTTCTTCCTGGTCGTCCGTCACCGCCTCGTCGGGATGCTTCTTCTCCCAGCGAGCCTCGCGCTTCGCGAATTCCTCCTGGAGGTGCCCCGAGTCGAGAAGGACCAGCTCGGCCAGCTCGCACGTGCCGTGGGTCGCGATGATCGGCCCGTTGAAGCCCTCATCGACGACGTGGGGAATCAGCCCGCAGTGGTCGAGATGGGCGTGCGTGAGGAGGATCGCGTCGAGCGTCTTCGGGTCGAACCCGAGCGGGATCCTGTTGCGGACCGCCTCGTTGGGGCTGCCCTGGAACATTCCGCAGTCGATGAGAATCCTGGCCTGCTCGGTGACGAGCAGGAATTGAGAGCCGGTGACCGTCGTGGCCCCGCCGAGGAAGTGGATCTCCATTCGCCCATCGTGCCACGCCACGGGTGGCATCGCGCTTCAATCCGAGGGGCATGACGTTTCGGCGGCGCGCCGCCTCGCGCCGGGAGGGAGCCGTCCGCGAAGCGTGCAGCCCGCCTCAGCCGAGCGGGGACGGCCACGATCGCGTCGAGCGCGATCGCCGCGAAGAGCAGCGTCAGGTACGAGATCGAGTACTTGTAGAGACGGATCGCGCCGGCCGTCGACGCCTCCTCGGAGGCGCCCTCGCGCCACAGCCTGTACGCCTGGCGCAGGAAGATCGCGCCGAGCACGACCGCGGCCACGAGATAGATCCAGCCCATCCGGGCCACGGCCCACAGGACAATCGAGATCGCGACCATGAGGATCGCGTAGAGGCCGATCTGGCGGGTCGTCTCGGGGATGCCCCGGACGACGGGCAGCATCGGCACGCCGGCCGCCGCGTAGTCCTTCCGGATCCGCAGCGACAGCGCCCAGAAGTGGGGCGGCGTCCAGTAGAAGACGAGCGCGAAGAGGAGGAGCGCCGGGATGCCGACATTGCCGGTGACCGCCGCCCAGCCGATGACGGGTGGCAGGGCGCCGGCGGCCCCGCCGATCACGATGTTCTGGGGCGTCGTCCGCTTCATGACGATCGTGTAGACGACGACGTAGAACGCGATCGCCAGCAGCGCGAGGAAGGCCGCGAGGAGGTTGACGAACCACGCCAGGACCACGAACGAGATGACCCCGAGGACGAGACCGAACACGACCGCCCGCTCGGGGTCGACCTCGTGGGCCGGTAGAGGCCGGCGTCGGGTTCGGACCATCAATTCGTCGATGTCACGATCGAGGTAGCAGTTGATCGCGTTGGCGCTGCCCGCTGCGAGCGTTCCGCCGATGAGCGTCCAGACCGTGAGCCAGGCCCAGTGGCCAAGCTGGATGCCCGGGCACTTCGCGGGTCGCGAGAACCATCGCGGGCACGGTCGTCACGAGCAGCAGCTCGATGATCCGGGGCTTGGTCAGGGCGATGTAGGCACGGACCGTGTCGCTCCTGGTGCGGCGCTCGGCATTGGTCTCCTCGTCGCCGATCCGGCCGCCGGTCGCGTCGGTTCGGTCGTCGCGAGCCGGCGCCAGGTCGGTCCTCGCCGCGTAATAGCTCGTCGTCACGAGGCCGGCCATCGCCGCCCAGATCAGGGCCCCGAGAGCGACGTGGAGCGTCTGCGTCCAGCCGGCCAGGTCGGTCAGGATCTGGAGGCCGCCGATGACGGCCTGGATCGGGAAGAGCACCGCGGCGATCAGCGTCAACCGGAGGATTGCCCGGTTCGTTCGCTGCGTCCGCCACGCCGCAAGCGGCACGGCCGCCACGATCAGGCCGACGACGATCGCCACCCAGCGGTGCAGCACGTGGGCCGACGTCCCCTCGCTGAGCGGCGGCAGGAGCGAGCCGTTCATCAGTGGCCAGTCCGGGAAGACGTACCACTGCGACGTGGCCGTCACCTGCGACCCGAAGAGCAGGAGGGCGAAGACCGCCAGCGCGCCGAATGCGGCGAGCAGCGTGAATCGCTGGCTGCCGCCCCGGCCGCCGATGCGCGCCGGGTAGAAAGACCGGACGAGGATGTAGACGAGGAGCCCGACCAGCGCCATGGCAGCGGCGAGGTGCGCCGTCACCGACTCTCCGGAGTTGTTGAGCCGGACCGTCTCGCGGCCGAGCCAGGCCTGGAACCCGACGAGGACCACGACCCCGATCGACGGCCACAGGAGGCTGGGACGGTCGCGATGGTCGCGGACCGCGACGAACGCCAGGGCGAGGACGACGAACCCGATCGCGGCGGCGACCGTCCGATGGATCCACTCGATCCAGGCCTTGTAGTCGTCGAGCGGCGGGATCAGCTGGCCGTGGCAGAGGGGCCAGTCCGGACAGCCCATGCCCGGAGTCGGTCGCCCGAACGACGACGCCGATCGTCACCAGCGCGAGCGTCATCGCGACGCTGAGCATCGCCAATCGCTGGAACCGGGTCAACGAGCTCTCCCAGGAGGTCGCCCGGCGGGCGACGCGCTTCGGGGTTCGACGGTCCGGCCATTCTAGCGCGAGCGCCCTTTCGGCCATTGCCCGCTACCCTATCGGCGATGACTCCCCGAACCCGATGGACCGCCTTGCTGGCCGCCGTCCTGCTCCTTGCCGCGGCCTGTGGACCCGCGACTCCACGCCGACGCCGCTGGCGAGCGCCCCCGCAAGCGCCCCGGCGAGTCAGGCCGCGGCCGGCGTCCTGCCCCAGATCGATCTCCAGCGAGCTCGTCAAGGGACCGAACCGGTTCGTCTTTTCGTTCCTCGACGCGAGCGGCACGAAGCCCGTGGGATCGCCGGACCGAACGGCAACGGTCGCGTTCACGGGGCCCGGCGGCGAATCCGTGGCGGCGTCCCCCGCCGAGTTCGTCTGGGCGATCGAAGGGGTGAGCGGCGTGTACGTCACCCACGCCGACTTCCCGGTGGCCGGTGCCTGGACCGCGGTCTTCACGACGTCCGCGCCGGGCTCGCCGGAGGAGTCGATCCCGTTCAGCTTCGACGTCAAGGACGACGCTCGAGTCGTCGTGCCGGGCGAGAAGGCGCCGTCGGTCGACACGCCGACGCTGGCGGATGTCGGCGGTGACGTGAAGAAGATCTCGACCGACGAGACCCCGGTGCCGGCGTTCTACGAAACCTCGGTGGCCGATGCAGTCGCCGCGCACAAGCCGTTCGTCCTCGTCTTCGCGACGCCGAAGTTCTGCGTCACCAAGACGTGCGGCCCGACGCTCGACAAGATCAAGACGATCGCGACGGCCCACCCGGACGTCACGTTCATCAATGTCGAGCCCTACCAGCTCGACTACGTCGACGGCCAGCTCCAGCCGGTGCTCAGCGACGCAAACATGCTCCAGACCGTCCCGGCGACCGACGCCTACGGCCTCCTGACGGAGCCCTTCGTCTTCGTCGTCGGGGGCGACGGCGTGGTCAAGGCGTCGTTCGAGCTGATCTTCGCGCCGGACGAGATCGACGAGGCCCTGGCCGGCCTCAGCTAGGTGCCGCGGCCGGCGCGTCCTCGAGCCGGATCGCGACGTGCTCGCCGTTCTCGTCCCGGTACGTCACCCGGATCGGCACCGAATCGACCTGGTGCGCGCCGAGGTGGCCGGGTGGGAACTGGGCGCCGTTCTCCAGCTGGCCGATCCGGAATTGGACGGTCCGCCCATCCGGCGTCCTGATCGCGAAGGCGCGGACGTCGGTGAGGCTGACCGAATCGACGAAGACGACGACGCCGACCTCCGTCTTCGGCGCCGGTCGCATGAACGTCGTCGCGACGACGAAGATCCCGGCCAGGAGCGCGATCGCGATTCCGAGCGCCGCGATCGCGCCGCGGCGTCCCTGCATCAGGACATCACGCCCCGGTGCCGGTGCTGCCGGGGGCGTGGAGCGGCACCCCGTCGGCGCACAGCGGGCACGTCTCCGGGCCGGGCTCGTACGTCGGCAGGTCGAGCTGCCACAGCGCCTGGAGCGGAATAGACGCGGCCGGTGGCCGGCGAGGTGAGGGTCGGGCGCCCGCCGCTCCGATCGACGAGGACGGCGCACTCGACGATCTCGCCACCCATCGCCTCGACCGCGGGGATCATCGCGAGGAGCGAGCCGCCGGTCGTGAGGATGTCGTCGACGAGCAGGACACGTTCGCCGGGTTCGATGCGGAAGCCGCGCCGGAACTCGCGGCGGGTCGAGCCGTCGTCGTCCCGAACTTCTTCGGCGAAGATCGCTCGCACGCCGAGCTGGCGGCCGGTCTCGAAGGCGAGGATGACCCCGCCGGTCGTCGGGCCGGCGACGAGGTCCACGCGCGAAGCGCCGTCGTCGGCGCGGTGCCGCGCCGCCCAGAACCCGCACAGCTCGCTCGTCGCCGCCGGATCGGACAGAACCGCGAACTTCTCGACATAGGCGTCGCCGTGGCGGCCGCTCTTCAGCAGGAAGTGGCCCTCACGCAGCGCGCCGGAACGGCGGAACAGCGCCTCGGTCCGGGCGGCAATCGCGGCACGCGCCGACGCCTCGAGGGCTGGTTTGATCGTCGTCATCGCCGCGAAGTCTAGCGGCGGGCGGCGCTTCTCTCGGTCGGCGGGGCGTTCAGCGGGCACTCCTGGCCCGGCGGGCAGGCAGGGGACGTCGCCGGAGCTGTCGGGCCGGGAGGATCGGCTCGATGAGGCCGCTCGGGAGCGGGAGGTCCGGCGGGTCCGGGATCGGCACGACGGGAAATGGCTGCCCCGTCGACCCGGACGATGCTCCCAGTCGCGGAAGGTGCTGTCGGGGATCTGGCACGACGACGAAGGTCTCGCATCGCGAATGCGGGGTCACGTGGCCCCTGGATAGGTCACGCGGTAGAGCCAGACCCGTTCGCGCTCCGGCTATTGTCGACGATCGACGCCGCCCTGCCGAGCTGGTCGCGTGTCGGCGCGTCGGTCGACGAGCTCGACGACCCCATCGAGAGCGTTCGCCCCATGCCGCAGTAGAACGTCGGCCGCCCAGCCGGCGTCGACGTCGATCGCCGGGTTGCCGTCCGGGCTTGGTCGGGTATCGAACCGAAGCGTCAGCCGTGGCGCGTCACCGTCGAGGTTCGGTCCGGCAGCCCGGCTGTCGAGGTAGTCGAGGAGCATCTCGCGGCTGCGATCGATCGAGGCGTCAGGGAGGGCGATCAGCTCGCGCGCCTCGCCTTCGACCCACGCCAGCTCAGACGTGATCGACGAGGCCGTCGCGTCGTCGGCAAAGGCGAGGACGAGGATGTTGTCCTGGCCGATCCACCGCGGCGGGTCGTGCCGTTCGATCGGCTGACTTCGAGGCACGCTTCGCCGGCCGCCGGCGCTGTCGCGGCCTGGAACGACTCCCGCTCGGCCGGGTCCCGGAACACCGCGAGCAAGCCCGAGCCGCGGATCGCCGCGGACCGCGTAGAGGAGCGTCGGCCAAGGCTCCACGCAGCTGATCGGCATCACGAAGCGCGGCTCGTCGACGTAGAACGTCGTGTCGGTCCGCTACTTCTCGACGTTCGGCGAACAAGATCGACAGGACGCGCCCGATCGCTTCACGCGGCCCGAACGGCGCTCGACCGCGTGGCTGTCGTCGCCCGTGCCAGGCGACGGCGTCGAGGACGACCGTCGAGCGACACCACTCGATCAGATGTGGCCAGCACGTCTCGCCGCGCCGGCATCCAGGGTATGGACCCGGACGACGAGAGGTACGTCGCCGACGTCGATCGCGGCCCGACGGCACGAACAGCCGCCCGGGCATGCCCGGCGATGTCGTACCGCGGACATGCCTCGGCGCCGAGTGGGTTCGGGTCGCGTCGGGCCGATCCCACCCGAGCAGATGATCGGCCCATGACCAGCTGAAGCCGCCGGCGAGGAACGGCGTGTCGTCGGTCGCCTCGGCGAGGCGGCGCTGCGTGTCAAGGCCGACGCAGCACCGGCTCGCCGTCGATCGACTTGGGAATCCCGCCGGGGTGGTAGCCCGTCGTCGATCGCGGGCTCGACGGCTCGCTCCGCGCCCTCCGGCGGAATCGGGTCGAGACGACCCTGCATCAGCCAGTGGTAATGCTCCGGGCCGATCGAAGCAATCCGCGAGCGGACCGCACGGTGCGACGGCGCGCCAGGCGAGCAGGAAGGTGGCTTCGCGCGGCTCGACGCCAAGCTCCGAACGCCGCCGGCTCCGGCGCCCACTGATCGTAGGTCCCGCTCGGCATGTAGATCCCGGCCGCGGGGCCGATGCGACGACCCGTCGTCCCGAAGCGGCTGGAACTTCGGCCGACGTGAGCCAGTCGTCGGTCGGGCAGCCGTAGACCGGCCCGGACCCGACCAGCCCGTTGGCGGGCGCCCGCGCGATCGACGGACACGACTGCAGCGGCGTCCGGACGAGCCAGCCGCGAACGGCGACGTAGCCCTTGAAGACTGCCCAGTCCCTGCCGCCGCCCTCGCGAGCCTCGCCGGCCGCGAGGTCGTCGACGGACCAGGCAAGCCGATCGGCGGCCGGCAGGATGTCGCCGAGATATTCGACGATGAGGCGTTCGCCGGTCGCGTCGCGGCTGTCGGTGAGCCGGAGGGCGAACGTGCCGGCCTTCGGCCCTGACCCAGTCCCAGGGCCCGGGCCCGATGTCGCCGACCGGCTTGACGACGAACGAGGCGCCGGCCCCGGCGAGGATCGTGTTCCGCGCAGATCGTTCCGGCCAGGCACAGCACCGAGGGATCTAGCGCTCGAGTTCGCCTTCGACCGCGACCATCGAGGCCGGCGAGCTCCGAGCCGCGGGCCTCGACAAGCGAACCGAGCTCCGCCGCCGTGAGGGCCCGTGCCTCCGGAAGCGGGCTCGGCGTTCGGCGAGGCCGGCGGTCCGGTCGCACCGAGCACGCCCGACGCGGCCGCGGTCGGCGCCTCCGACGCGGGCGGCCGAGCAGTCAGTGGCAGCCCGACGAGGACGGCAACCAGCGCGACGGCCGCGAGGGACGCCAGGCCCGCCAGCGAGCCGCGGCATGCCGGCCCCAAGGGGCAGCCCAAAGCGACGCCGCGGCGGTCGAGGCTCGGCGGCCGCGCGAGCGCTCGCCGCCTCGAGCAGGGCCTGCGTCTCCGTCCCGCCCACGGTCGCCCGGCCCGCCCGGGCCGCGAGCATCGCCCGGATGTCGTCGTCGGTCGAGCGTCATCGGTATCTCCCGCTCGAGCGCCCGCTCGAGCGCCCCGCGCGCGGCGTGCAGCCGCGACTTGGCGGTCCCGACCGGGACGCCGAGCGCGGCCGCGATCTCGGCCAGCGGCCGCGCCCGTCGAGGTGGTGGAGCACGAGGATCGCCCGGGCGTCGGCGTCGAGTCGGTCGAAGGCCCGCTCCAGCGCGATCCGGCCCGCCACTGCGTCGGCTGGTCCCGCGGTCGCGGCCCACTCGGCCTCGCGCCCGTCGATCGCGACCTCCCGAACCCGCTCCCGGCCGCGCCGCCGGAGCCGAGCGGCGGCAGGCATGGACGAGGATGCGAGTGGACCAGGCCTCGAAGGCGAGCGGGATCGCGGAGCTGCGGCAGGCTCGCGCCAGACCGACGCGAGGGCGTCGGCGACGGCGTCGCGGGCATCCGCCTCGTGGCCGAGAATCGCCATCGCCGTCCGAGTCATCGGGTCGATCCTCCCGGCGACGAGCGCCGTGAACGCGTCCACGTCGCCGTCCTGGGCCCGCCGGATGAGTGCCGGGTCCAATCGTCCCTCCCAGCGACCTGTCACAGTCCAGAGTCCGGCCGCGGCCCGATCGGTTCACCCGAAGTTACGGCCGGTACTCGACTCCCTTCGACGACGGCGCGCCGGGCTTCCGCGGCAGCGCCGTCCCGATGAGCGGCGGCGTACGAGTCGAGACCGCGGCGGCGGCACTCCGCCTTCGAGCTCGTCGACGAGCCGGACCGGGAGCGTCGGGTCGGCGAAGATCGCGGTCCCGACCTGGACCGCGACGGCGCCGACCGCGAGGAAGTCGAGGACATCGGCGAGCTCGGTGATGCCGCCGATCGCGACGACCGGGATGTCGACGACCTGGCTGACCTCGTAGACGATCCGCAGCGCCACCGGCTTGATCGCCGGCCCCGACAGGCCGCCGTAGATGTTCCCGAGCAGCGGCTTCGCTCGGGACGGCGCGACGGCGATGCCCGACAGCGTGTTGATCGCGGTCAGGGCGTCGGCGCCGGCGGCTTCGATCGCCCGGGCGATCGGGCGGACGTCGGCGACGTTCGGCGAGAGCTTGACGAGGAGCGGAAGGTCGGTCGCCCGGCGGACGGCGGCGGTGACGCACGCCGGCGGCGTCGGCATCGATCGCGAACTGCAGGCCGCCCTTGCCGACGTTCGGGCAGCTGATGTTGAGCTCGATCCCGGCCACGCCGGGCACGCCGTCGAGCCGCCGGACGACCTCGACGTAGTCCTCGACCGACTCGCCGGCGACGTTGACGATGACCGGCCGTCCGCCAGCCGGTCCACGTCCCGGCGTACTTCTCGATGACCGCGTCGACGCCCGGGTTCTGGAGCCCGATCGAGTTCAGCATGCCGCCCGGGGTCTCGGTGACGCGCGGCGTCACGTTCCCGATCCGCGGCCTGAGCGTCGTGCCCTTGCAGCAGATGGCCCCGAGGCGATCGACCTCGACGACGTCGCCGTACTCGACGCCGTAGCCGAACGTGCCGGACGCGACGAGGATCGGGTTCTGGAGGACGAGGCCGCGCCCGAGATCGACCGAGAGATCCACGTCGACGGCTTCGGGCGCCGTCATCGCGACGCTCGCTCTGGTGACGCCTGGTCCGGCAGGCGGACCAACAAGCGATGGAGGCTGTCGCGACCGTCGGTTGGTCCGGCAGGCGGACCGCCTGGCGACCGGAACGCGTCGACCGCGCTTGATCCGGCAGGCGGACCGTCGCGCGATGAGGCGGCGCCGACCGCCGTTGGTCCGGCAGGCGGACCAGGCCGTGAGGAGAGCGCGCGCCCCATCACCAGCCGGCCTCCCAGTTGATCTCGTCCGAGGCGAACACCGGGCCCTCTCGGCAGACGCGCTGCGGCGTCCCCGACACGCCCATGACGACGCAGCCGAGGCACGCCCCGACCGCGCAACCCATGTTCTGCTCCATCGAGACCTGGAGGAATGCCTTGCGTCGCGCGCCGGGCGACCCGACCGGGTCGGTTCGGCCGCCACCGCGCTTCCGCCCGAGCTTCGCAACGCCGAGGCGCTGCCGCCGGCCCGCGGCCAGTCGGGCGAGCGCCGCGAGCATGCCGGCCGGTCCGCAGGCGAATGCCTGATCCGCCCAGCCCTCGTACTCGGGCACGAGCTCCGTGACGAACCCGCGCCGGCCGACCGAACCGTCGTCGGTGGCGATGACGTACTCGACCTCGTCCGGCAGGAGCGATGACGGGTAGACGTCGCGGGCGTTCGCGGCACCGAACAGGAGCGTCACCTGGCGGCCGTCCCGGATCGCCTCATCGGCGAGCGACCGGATGCCGGCCATCCCGAGACCGCCGGCGATGAGCAGCAGCCGTCGCGATCGCGGATCGACCTCGAACGGCCGGCCGAGCGGGCCGAGCATGTCGATCGGATCGCCGGGTCGGAGCCGGGTGAACCACTCCGTTCCCCGACCGATCGTCCGGAAGTGGATCGTGATGATCCCCGTCGCGAGGTCGGCGGTGTTGATCGAGAACGGACGCCTCAGCACGAGCCCGGAGTAGTCGCCCGTCCGGATGTGGACGAACTGCCCGGCCCGAGATCCCGTGGCGAGCTGCGGGGCGTGGTACGACTGGAGCCACTGGCCGGGCAGAATCTCGCGGCTGTCGACCAGCTCCGAGGCGACGAGGCGCATCGTCACGCGCGGGGAGCGTCCTCCTCGTCGTCCGCCGATTCGCCCTCGTCGGCGGCGGCGGCATCGGTGTCGCTCTCCGCGATCGCCCCGGCCGGGATCCCCTCGCCCGTGCCGTTCGTCGCGTCGGGGGCCGCGCCGTCGAGCTCAGGGGCGATCGCCGGGTAGGCCTCCGCGAGGGCGTCGGCCAGGTCGCCGAAGACATCCGTCGGGTCGTAGTACTCGACGAGCTCGTCGGCGCTCGCGAGCGGCCGCCACTCGTTCTCCTCTTCGGTCAGGACCTCGGCCTTGAACTCGCCGGCCGCGGTGAGCGTGAGCCGCTCGTCATCGTCGTCGTTGATGATCATGTCGCCGATTCGGCCGCTCAGCAGCGAGGCGGCGTCCTCGAACTGCTCGAGGAGGCGGGATTCGCTGCGCTGGCTCCGCTCCTGGAACTCCAGCGCCAGGTCGTACAGCCGCTGGGCGGCGACTTCATCGTCCTCGGCGTCGAGCGGGATCGGCTGCGCCGCGGCCCAATCGTCGGCGGCTGCGGCGTACGGATCCGGGCCGGTCAGGACCGTCTCTTCGAGGCCGATCCCGGCCGCTTCGAGCATGTCGGGCGTGGCCGTCGGCTCCTCGCCGATCGCGGCGTCGCGCGCCGCCTCCGCGAACGCCGCGTAGATGTCGGCCGGGTTGTAGAGCTCGACCAGCTCGGCGGCCGACTCGATGACCTCGGTCTCGGCCGTCCACTCCCCGGTGAGCTCGTCGACGAACCGGGTCCTGCTGCGGAACGTGAGGTCAGGGGCGATCGAGAGGTAGTCGGGATCCTCGTCGATGAGCGTCAGGCCGCCGAGGTCGGCGATCCTGCCCTTGTTCGCCTCGAGAAAGCGGCGGAGCTGATCCGTGGCCTGGACGAGGAAGTCGGAACGCTCGAGGGCGGCGTCGGCCGCGATCTCACCGAGCAGGTCATTGCGGCTCGTGTCCATCGCTCTGCCTCCGTCTTCGCCGTCGCTCAACCGTGGAATTCGAGATCCGGACCCATCCGCTCTCGAAGAAACATCGAGTGGTGGCGCTGGAAGATCCACTCCCCGGCGCGGTGTCCGATTGCGCGGATGCCTTCGTCAGCCTCCAGCCTGTCCAGTGTTGCGTAATCGGGGAGTTCCAGCAGGATCACATTGTCGAAGTCCCAGCCGTGGGCCACGTTGTACCAGCCGAGGAACCGGATCCCGTATTTGTCGCCGTACTCCCTCATCTGCCGTGCGAACAGCGTCTTCATGTAGAACTTGAAGAATGCATCCCGGCCGCGGCGAACGGAGAAGTAGGTCGCGAGCACGGGCACGTTGGGGGCGCCTCCTCCGCTTCGACGAGCGCCGATCGGTTCCGGCGCCGGCCTATTGTCGCACGGGCCCTTCGTCGCTCGGGTCCGGATCGGGCACGTCGGCGGGCGCTTCGGCGGGCGCCTCGTCGGGCGCTTCGTCCTCGATCTCGCCGACCGTCTTCGTCGCGCTGCCGAGCGGTCGTCGCCGTGTCCGCCGATCGGCCGCGACGAGGCGGAGCAGGAAGATGATCGTCTGGCCGGCGACGAGAAGCAGGAGGATCACGAGGAAGAGGAGAACGGCGCTCAGCCAGTCGGGCCACTTCCAGACGACGCTGAGCGGCGTCAGCACGATCGCGATCGCCAGGACCACGAGCTGGAAGCGGAAACAACCGAGGCCCGGGCCGCGTTCAGCCTGCAGCTCTTCGCCCTTGTACTGGATGGGTCCCGGGGAGGTCACGGGATGGAACTCTACGGGACGAGGCCTCATCGCGCGGTCCGCGCCGCGCCGACGCAGCCCGGCCGGAGGCCTCCCCACGTACCATCCGGGCATGGCCCCCGACGACAAGCCCGCCGCCGATCGGTTCGCCTGGCACCCCGAGCCGGAGCTCCTCGGCTACGGCGATCCGTCTGCCCGCCCGGCCCTCGAGCGCCTCGGTGCCGACGCATGGGCGGCCGCCCTCGACTACCTGTACGACCACGCCTTCGAGCGGGCCATGGGCGAAGGCAGCGGTTACGCCGAGCTGCGCGAGTCGTTCTTCGGCCCGACGGGCGGGCCTGCCGCAGCGCCAGCGCAACCGACGACCTCGGCAGCGATCCTCGAGGAGTTCCGGACCCGCCTCGCGCCGCATCAGCTCAACGCCCATCACCCGCGCTCGCTCAGCTACTTCACCCCGCCGCCGCTCCTGCTGTCCGTCGTCGGCGAGCTGCTCGCCCAGGTCACCCAGCAGGGCGTCGACGTCTGGCATGCCGGTCCGTCGGCGGCGTTCGTCGAAGAAGAGGTGATCCGATGGCTGTGCGACCTCATCGGCTACGGCCCTGGCAGTTTCGGGCTCCTGACCTCCGGGGGCGTCATGGCGAATTTCCTCGGGATGGCGCTGGCCCGTGACGTTCACCTCGCGCGGCTGCGCGGGACCGCGCGGCCGCCACGGGGCGGCGAGCTCGACGGCGTCCGGGTCTACACGTCCGACCAGACCCATTTTTCGATCGGCCGGGCCCTCGACGAGCTCGGCTTCCCGGCGGAAACGCTCGTCGTGCTACCGACCGACGACCGCTTCCGGCTCCACGCCGAACCCGCCGCCGACGCGATCCGCCGCGACCGCGATGCCGGGCTCACGCCACTGGCGATCTCTGCCGTCGCCGGGTCGACGAACACGGGCTCGGTCGATCTGATCGAGGAACTGGCCGACCTCGCGCGGCGCGAGGGGCTGTGGTTCCACGTCGATGCGGCCTACGGGGCGGCCGCCCGCCTCTCCGCCCGGGACGCGGGCAGGGTCCCCGGCCTCGAGCTGGCGGACTCCGTGACCGTCGATCCGCACAAGTGGTTCTACCAGGCCTACGACATCGGCGGGCTCGTGGTCCGCGACGGGGCCCTCCTCCAGCGGACCTTCGGTGGCCGCCGGCCCGAGTACTACCGCGGCGGCGAGGCACCCATCGGCGGCGACGGCAACGACGGGGCCGCCGGCGATCACGACCACGACGACCACGACGTGCCGGGCCAGCTCAACTTCTACAAGCTCGGCTTCGAGGGGACGCGCCGGTGGCGCGCCCTGAAGCTGTGGATGAGCTGGAAACATCTCGGGACCAGTGGGTTCGGGCGGCTCATCGAGGCGAACATCGACCAGGCGGCGCTCCTCGCCCAGCGCTGTGAGGAGAGCGACGACCTCGAGGCTCTGCCCGCGGAGCCCGAGCTGTCGGTGGTCTGCTTCCGGCACCTGCCCGGTGGCGCGGCCGCGGCACGTCGCCTGGCGCCAGCCGACCTCGACGCCCACCAGGATCGTCTCCAGGCCGCACTCGAGGCCTCGGGCGACGGCTGGCTCTCCACGACGCGGCTGCGCGGTGCCACCTGGTTGCGCGCCGGGATCGTCAACACCCAGACCACCGCCGCCGACATCGACCGATTGCTCGCGACCCTTCGCCGCCTCGCGGGCGAGTTCGCGGCCGAACCCCAGCCCGCGACCGAAGCCGAAGCTCGCTAGCCCGTCGGCGCGAGCGCCGCTTCGAGGAACGCCGTTCGATCCGCGAGCGCGTCGGGAACGGCCATGTTGTGCTCGGCCTCGTACGCCTTCAACTCGGCGCCCTCGCCGGCGGCTCGCTTGAACTCGAGGCCGGTCATCTGGGCGATGAAGAAGTCGCTCCGGGCGAACTGGAGGAGGAGCTTCGCCGGCGCCGCCCGCCCGATGTGCTCGATCGGGTCGACCGGCCGCATCGCGGCGAGGTAGTCGATCCGGTCCTCCTCGATCGCCCAGAACGGCAGGAACCAGTCGGCCCAGCGCGGCACCGCCGCGATCAGGGCGTAGGCAGTCGGCCGGCGGTCGGCCGTAGCGAGGAGCGTCGCGTGCATCGCCCCGAAGTCGTGCCCGACGACACCGACGCGCGCCGGATCGATCGCGGGCCGGCCGATGACGACGTCGAGGCAGCGCCGCAGGCGGTTCACCTCCCCGGTCACTCGCTCGCGGTCGGCGTTCGAGCCGGTTGGATCGCCCTGCCACGGGAATATCAGCTGGGGCAGGATCGCCGCCGCGTTGTGGCGACGCGCCCAGTCGACGGCTTCGTCGACGAACTGCGTCCGGTTGCCATCGGGCGCCTCGGTGTCGAACCAGTGGGCAAACAGAAGCGCCGGCCGGCTAACCCGGGCATCCACGATCATGGGCTCGACGAGGTACGCCTCGATCGGCTCGCCGGCACCGCCCGGTGCCACCCGGATGTCTCGAACGAGAACGCCGTCCCGATCCTCGCCCCCGACGATCTCGAACGCGGCCGGCCCGGGACCCGAGGCGGCTGCGTCTGAGGCGGCTCCGCCGCTGGTCGGTCGCTCACGGCCCCGAGTCTAGCCCGACGCCCGCGAGCGGGCGGCCAGCCAATCCTGGAGCCGGAACCACTCGCCCGCGAACGGCAGGAACCACGGGCGGCCCTCGAACGGCGCCGGCACGAGCGGGAACTTCAGGCGCGACAGCGCCGGCGCCGGATCGCCCGACAGCCAGCCGCCGACCGCGGTCCCGAGTGAGGTCATGAGCGCGACGCCCGTCCCGCAGCAGCCCATCGCGTAGGTCACGCCGTTCATCCGCCCGACGTGGGGCATCCGATCGAACGTGAACCCGACGTTGCCGCCCCATGCATACTCGACGCGCAACCCGGCGAGCTGGGGGTGGACCTCGAGCATCCCCTTGTGGAGGATCGCCGCCGTCCGGTCGACGGTCGTCGGCAGGAAGCTGGCCCGGCCGCCGAAGATCATCCGGCGGTCGGCCGACACGTGCCAGTAGTACAGGAAGTTCTTCGTATCGAAGAAGGCCCGGCCTTTCGGCGAGATCTCGTGGGCGAGATCCTCCGACAACGGCTCCGTCGCGATGATGTAGCTGCCGATAGGAATGATCCGGCGGCGCAGCGACGGCACGAGCCCGTCCGTGTAGCCGTTCGTCCCGACGACGACGTCCTTCGCCAGGATCGCGCCGCGATCGGTCTCGACGACCATGCGGCCGTCGGCCTGGCGGCGAATCGCCCTGGCCCGGACCCCCTCGTGCAGATCGGCGCCGGCCCGCTCCGCCGCCGCGACCAGGCCGGCGAAGTACTTGGCCGGGTGGAGCAGCCCGCTCAACTGAACGGCGAGCCCGCCGTGATACGCATCCGACCCGATCTCCTCGCGCAGCCGTTCGCGGGGCACGAACGTGGCCTCGAGACCGAATCCGGCGAGGGTCTCGGCGGCCTTGACGAGGTGGCTCGCATGCGATGGCGCATAGGCGAGGTCGACGTAGCCGCACTCCCGGAACTCGCAGTCGATCGCCTCGTCGGCGATGAGCGTCTTGACGAGCGCGTAGGCGTCGAGCGTCTCGCGAAACAGCTCGCGTCCGGTTTCCTCGCCGTACCGCTCGATCAGCTCTCGCGGTCCCCACTTGTACCCGGGATGGACGATGCCGCCGTTGCGGGTCGAGGCGCCGAAGCCCAGCGTCTCGGCCTCGACCAGGGTCACGGCGGCGCCGCGTCGGGCGAGCTCGCGTGCCGCTGTGATCCCCGTGTAGCCACCGCCGACCACGACGACATCGACCGACGTCCGGGAGTGCCGGTCGCGCCGATCCGGCAGCGGCGGCATCGTCGCGTGCCAGTACGGCCGGCGCTCGAAGTCATCGTTGAGGCTCGGATCGGGCATCCGACGCAGCGTAGCGGAGCGGGCGGCCGTCATGCTGTTGCGGCGGGGCCGTCGCACCGTGTGAACCTTCGGCCCGCGAGCGGCATCAACTCAACTGAACGCAGGGAGGGCTACGCCGATCGGACCCGCGATTGACCGGTCGGTCGTCGACCGGGCACGCAACGGCGACCTCGATGCGTTCGAGTCGATCGTTCGTGGCCGGATGGATGCCGTGTACCGACTGACCAGCGCGATCCTCGGTGACGAGGCCGACGCCCGCGACGCCGCCCAGGAGACGTTCGTCGCTGCGTGGCGAGAGCTGCCGCGCCTTCGCGACCCCGACAAGTTCGAGGCGTGGCTCCAGCGCGTCGCAGTGAACGCGTCGCGAATGACGCTCCGTGCCCGCGGCCGTCGCCGCGTTCGGGAGATCCCGTCGTCCCAGGTCGACGCGCTGGCGAGTCTAGCCGCACCAGGTCGCGACACAGACGACGATGCGAGCCTCCTCGACGCCGCGCTCCGCCGCCTGACGTTGGAGCAGCGCTCGATCCTCGTCCTGCACCACCTCGAAGGACAGCCGCTCGCGGCGATCGCGGCGGTGCTGGAGATACCGCTCGGTACCGCGAAGTCGAGGCTGTTCAACGCGCGGCGCGCGCTCGAGTCGGCCCTTCGAGCCGAAGAGGGCGACCGATGACCGACGACCGACTGCCGACCGACTGGCCGGACGAGCGCCTGGCCGCCGCCTTCCTGGCCCGAGCCGCTGCTCGCCCGACCCCGCAGGATCTCGCGGCGGCAACGCTCGAGCGGGTTCGTCGTTCGTCTCCGCGGTCGCCTTCGCGGCCGTGGCGCTACTCGTTGGGAGCGATCGGCGCGGCTGCGGCGGTCGTCATCGTCGTGGCGGCCATCGCGATCGGCCGACCCGCCGCGGAACCAGGCCAAAGTCCATCGATCGGCCCCGCGGCGACAGCTCCTGGCCTGCCGGTATTGAGCGTCGCTGAGGCAATCGCGATCCGCGACGCTGACCCCACCGATCGTGAGATCGCAGTCCGAGGCTACTTCTCGCCGGCGGCGGGCCCCTCCATGCGTCTGCGTCGCGACCGGCTTTGTCGCGAACCCGATCCGGCTCGAATGTCCTGACTCCATCCCAGTGGCTCCTCGAACGGCGGAGCCACTGGGCGACGCTCACCAGCGTGCTGCCATCCGGCCGCATCGGCTTCCAGGTGGTCTTGCCGTTCCTCGACACGTCGGAGCTGATGCCGGCCGCGACGAAGGCGGATACGCGAGGGATCGCTCGTCGAGGTGGTGTTCATCGGCCATTTCCACGACCGCCGAGGGCACCCGAACCTGTGCGCGACCGGGAACGACGCCGACTGCGCACGGATTCGTCGTTGACGGGATCCGATCGGTCGGCGGCAAGGACGTTCCTGCTAGCACGGTGATCGATCTGGAGCCGTACGCGGAGGAGGCGCGCCACGAGCCCACGTCTGGACGCCCGCCGACGTCGATCGGCTGTTGCTGGCGGCCGTCCCGGATCTAGAAATCCTGTCGCGGGTGGCCCTGCCGGGACACCGCATCCGAGAGCTGGAGCCGGCGCTCGGGACTGGCGCGCTGGGCATCATCGACCGACCCGTCGCCTGGGAAGTAACGGGGCTGGACGCCGGGGCCAGCGGAAGCGCGCCCGTGCGTCGGACCTTCCTCATCGTCGACGGCACGGCCGAGGCCTACGAGACAGTGCCTTGGGAGGTCGACAACGTCGGCTTCGTGCCGTTTACCCTCGTCGGCACGCCGTTGGCCCCCTCGCCGAGCCCGACCTCCGTGACGCTCGATCTCGTCGACCTCCTCGGCAGGCACCTGAGCGTCGAGATCGTGGACGAGTCCGGCCTCCTCGTGTCAGCGGCACCGGTCGCACCCGGCACGCCGTCCGACGTGCCGACGCCAGGCAATGAGGTTGCGGTCAGCCAGGTGGCGGGCCGCCCGAACGAGGTCCGCCTCAGCTGGGTCGGCGGGGGGTGCGATGGGCCCGTGCGGTTCACGATTCGCTCCGATGGCCGCACGATCCTCGTGGAAGCAACTCCCGTGGGAAGGCGACGCAGGCTCCTTCTGCACCCTCGTCGGGATCCCGCGCAGCATCACGTTGGACTTCTCTGAGCCCGTGCCTGCAGCGGAAGTCGAGATCGTTGGTCGCGCCGGCACCCAGATAGTCCCCGCCGACGAACCGTCCAACCCGCCGTCGACGGTCGTCGGCGAGCCCATCAGTGTCCCCTCGGCGATCGAACACCGTGACAACGACCTCGACGACACAGAGATTGCCGTCAAGGGCTGGCTCGTCGCGCTCCCGATCGAATGCCTCGGCACACCGGAACCGCCGGTATCGCCGGCCGAGCAGCATTGCGGCGACGGGCTCATCTGGCTCGCGGAAGAACCACCGACGCAGGAGGGGCCCGGTCTTACTGGGCCCGAGCCGCCAGCGTTGAACGTGCTGGTTCGGCCCGAGACCTACAAGCAGGTTGTTGTCGATTCAACCGGGCCAGCCTGTCGAGGTCATCGTCCTCGGCCATTTCGACGACCATCGGGCCGCCCAATGCCGCACCGACCAAGTCGAGACCTGCCGCCGGAATTTCCTCGTCGACGCGGTCCTGGATGCCACACGGCCAAGCCTCGATCTCAATGCGATCGAGGCGGTGCGCCCGGATCCGTCGATCCGCACCGTCGCTGCCGCTGCGGATGTGGAACGAGTAGCGCCTGGTGCCCTCCGCGATGCAATCGTGCTCGCGGCTTTCGCCGTCTCGGGCCCCGCCGTCGCCGGGTTCGAGCCACAGGCCGCCGAGTCGAGCGAATTGACGTCAGCCGCTGCGGTGTGGATCGTCCGCTTCGTCGACGCGGACGTGGAGGGGCGGCCGGTCCTTTATACGAAGCTGATAATCGACGGACCAGCCGACATCGCTGGCCGGCTCAATCTACGTCCCTTCGCCCGACGGCCTCTTGCGGGAGATCGACGATCATCGACTGAGCTCGACGGCGGCCTCGTGCGCGATTCGGCCGCCCGCGAATGTCGCCAGCACCCGACCCGAGAGCTGGCGACCGAGCAGCGGCGAATTCTTGCCCTGCGAGACCAGAGAGTCGGCCGAAACCGACCAGGAGTCCGACCGATCGAACACGACGAGGTCCGCCGGCTCGCCCTCGACAAGGCCTACAGGCCGATCGACAAACCGCTTGCCGAGAACCGCGGCCGGGCCCGTCGTCAGCGACTCGATTGCCCGCGCCAGCGGAATCAGCCCAGCGTCGACAGCCGCGAGCAGCACGCCGAGCGCCGTCTCGATGCCGCTGATCCCGTTCGCCGCCAGCCCGAACTCGACGTCCTTGTCGACCGCAGTGTGTGGCGCGTGGTCCGTCGCGACCGCGTCCGCGGTCCCGTCCAAGCAGCGCCTCGCGACACGCGGCCGCGTCGCCGGCCGACCGCAGCGGCGGGTTCACCCGCAACGAGCTCGCGTACGCCGCGGTCGTGATCGCTCCATCGCTCCACGGATCGCCGGTCGCCTCCCAGGCCCAGCGCCGCGAGCCCGCGACCCACTCGTCGGTCAATGCGAGGTGATGCGGCGTGACGTCGCACGTGACCGGCAGGCCGGCCGCCTTCGCCCGCCGGACCAGGTCGAGCGAGCCCGCGGTCGACAGGTGCGTCAGATGGAGCCGCGCCGCCGGCACGTCGCGAACGACCTCGGCGAGGATCGCGAGGTCCCGGGCGACAGCGGCCTCTTCGGCCGCGGCCGGCCAGCCGCGGAGCCCGAGGACCGTCGCGACGAAGCCGTCATTCGCCTCCGCGCCATCGGTCTGGGTCGCGTCTTCGGCGTGGTCGACGAGCGGCAACCCGAGCGCCCCCGCATAGGCGAGCGCGCTCCGGAACAGCGCCGCGGAGCCGACGCCCGATCCGTCGTCGGAGAAGCCGACGACACCCGCATCCGCCAGCTCGCCCAGCGCTGCCAATGTCTCGCCGCGACGCCCCGCGGTGACCGCCCCGTACGCCAGCGCCCGCACCGGCGAACCTGCCGCGCCGGCAGCGGCGCGGACACCGGCCAGGACCGCCGGATCGTCGAGCGCCGGCGTCGTGTTCGGCATCAGGCAGACGGTCGTGAAGCCGCCGTGAGCCGCCGCCGCCAGCCCCGAAGCGATCGTCTCGGCGTCCTCGTTGCCGGGCTCCCGGAAATGGGCGTGGAGGTCGATGAAGCCCGGAGTGACGACGACCCCGTGCTCGTCGATACCCTCGGCGTCGGCGCCGTCCAGCCACACGACCAATTCGAGGATCCCGTCAGTGACGACGATGTCGCCCGGCCCCTCGCGGCCCGCCGCCGGGTCGACGAGCCAGGCGCGGCTGATGTCGAGGTCGGTCATTCGGCGGCCGCCCGGGACTCCGGTTCGGCCGTCCCGGCCAGCAGGTAGAGCAGCGCCATCCGGACCGCGACCCCGTTCGTCACCTGTTCGGTGATGAGCGACTGCGTCCCCGCCGCGACGTCGGCCGCGATCTCGACGCCCTCGTTCATCGGGCCGGGATGCATGACGAGCGCCCCCGGTCGGGCGCGGGCGAGCCGCTCCGATGTCAGCCCGTAGCGCGCCGCATACTCCCGGAGCGACGGCAGCAGCCCCGACGCCATCCGTTCGCGCTGGATCCGGAGGGCCATCACGACGTCGGCGTCGCGCAGCGCCTCGTCGATCGACGACGTGACGTGGAACCGGCGGCCAGCTGCGGCACCGTGCCCCGCCCACGCCTCGAAGCCGCGCAGGAGCGTCGAAGGGCCGCACAGCCAGAGGTCCGCGCCGGCGGCGGTCAGCGACCAGATATTCGAGCGGGCGACCCGCGAGTGGAGCACGTCGCCGAGGATCACGACCTTCCGGCCCTCGACCGACCCGCCGGGGAGTCGCGAGCGCATCGTGTAGAGGTCGAGGAGCGCCTGGGTCGGGTGGGCGTGCCAGCCGTCGCCGCCGTTGACGACGGAGCCGCTGAACGTCTCGGCGGCGAGGTACGGCGCACCGGACACCGCGTGGCGGATCACAAGCAGATCAGCTCCGAGCGCCTCGACGGTCCGGACGGTGTCGACGAGCGACTCCCCCTTCGACACCGACGACGACGCGGCGGCGATGTTGACGACGTCCGCGGAGAGGTTCTTGGCCGCGACCTCGAACGAGACGCGCGTCCTCGTCGAGGCCTCGTAGAAGAGGATCGTCACGTTCCGGCCGCGTAGGGCCGGCACCTTCGCGATCGGGCGGGCGAGGACCTCGCGCATCGCGTCGGTCGTCCGCATGACGAGCTCGATCTCGGCCCAGCTGCACGACCTCGAGGTCGAGGAGGTGCCGGTGCGACCAGCCGACCGATTGGTCCTCCGGCGGCGAATCGACGATCGGGACCGACGATCGCGACGGGCCGATCGGACACGGTCATCCGACTGGAGCGGCGGGCTCGAGCACCCGGTCGATCAGGACTGCGTCCTCCCGGTCGATCTCCTCGAGGTGGACCCGGACGACCTCCTCACGCGACGTCGGGACGTTCTTCCCGACGTGGTCGGCGCGGATCGGCAACTCGCGATGGCCGCGGTCAACGAGCACGGCGAGGCGGATCGCCTGCGGTCGGCCGAAGTCAACGAGCGCGTCCATCGCCGCGCGGATCGTCCGGCCGGTGTAGAGGACGTCGTCGACGAGGACGACCGTCGCCCCGTTCAGATCGAACGGCAGGTCGGTTCCCTTGACGACCGGCTGCTGGGCGACGAGCGACAGATCGTCCCGGTAGAACGTGATGTCGAGCGCCCCGACCGGGACGTACCGCGCCTTCGTTCTCGGCGATCGAGGCAGCGATGCGACGGGCGAGTGGAACGCCCCTGCGCTGGATTCCGACGAGGGCCAGACCGGCGGTTCCCGCCTGCTTCTCGACGATCTCGTGCGAGATCCTGATCGTCGCGCGGCGGATCTCCTCCGCGGTCATGATGTGCCGGCCGCTCATCCGCTCCTTCCCGGCCTCACTGGGCCTCCAAGGCGGCCTCACGGGGCCGGCGCCGAAGGGTCATTGACAGGATACCGCAGCCGGCTCCCCGACCGGCCGTTGACGCGGACCCGAATGACGGACTTCGGCGAACATGGACGCACACAAACGACAGTCGAGGAAGGCGGCCCACAATGTTGACCCTCGGATACAAGGCATCGGCCGAGCAGTTCGGCCCGCAGGAGTTGCTCGACTTCGCGATCCAAGCCGAGAACACCGGTTTCGACAGCGTCTTCGTCAGCGACCACTACCAGCCATGGCGCCACACCGACGGCCACGCCCCGAACTGCTTCGCGTGGCTCGGGGCGCTGGCAGCGCGGACGGAGCGGGTGGCGATCGGGACGAGCGTGCTGACGCCCACGTTCCGCTACCACCCGGCGATCGTGGCCCAGGCGATGGCGACGATCGGCTGCCTCGCGGAGGGGCGTCGGGTGATCCTCGGCGTCGGCACCGGCGAGTCGCTGAACGAGGTGCCGCTCGGGATCGAATGGCCGGACCAGAAGGAGCGCTTCGCGCGGCTGAAGGAGGCGAGCGAGCTCATCCGGCGGCTGTGGAGCGAGGAATTCGTGACGTTCGAGGGCGAGTTCTTCAAGACCCGCAACGCGACCGTCTACGACCGACCGAAGACGCCCGTCGAGTACTGGATCGCGGCGGCCGGTCCGGCAGCGGCCCGGCTCGCCGGTCGGGTCGCGGATGGCTTCATCTGCACGTCAGGAAAGGGCATGGAGCTGTACGCGGAGACGCTCCTGCCGGCCGTCGCCGAGGGTGCCGAGAAGGCCGGCCGCTCAACCGATGCGGTCGAGAAGATGATCGAGGTCAAGGTCTCGTACGACCACGACCGCAACCGCGCCCTCGAGGACACCCGGATCTGGGCTGCGCTCGCCCTGCCCGCCGAATCAAAGATGGGCGTGGAAGATCCGCGCGAGATGGAGCGCCTCGCCGCGGAGCTGCCCCTCGAGAAGGCCGCGGGCCGCTGGCTCGTTTCGTCGGATCCCGACGAGCACGTCGAGCAGATACGCCCGTACGTCGAGCTCGGCTTCACCCACCTGGTGTTCCACGCTCCAGGCAACGACCAGGGCCGCTTCCTGGAGCTGTACAGCAGCGAAGTGCTGCCTCGCCTACGACACCGCTGGGGCTAGGACCGCCGTCAGTAGACGGAAACTGTCACCCACGTTGTTCCCGCCCAGGATGGGCACCCACAGATGTCGAAGAAGTCGGGCGTGTAGAGGTCAACGATCCGCTGGTTGAAGTCGTGCGGACCGTAGTCGCTGATGACCCGCTCGATGCAGCCGCCCTTGCCGCAGATGATGACCGTCGTCCCCCGTGGCAGCCGCATCGCCGTCGTCCCGTGGCTGTAGAAGGTCGCGTACCCGCTGATCTTGTAGCGCGGCGGCTTGAGCGTGGAACCGCCCACGGGGGCCGGTTGCTGGGCTACCGGACGGCCGGTAACTCGATCCGGCGCCCGGCCCGGCTCCACGAACGCCGTGTCGGCCGTAACTCGGCCGGCGGACGCCAGCGAGGGATCGAGCGGACCGACCGAAGTCGGATGTTCGCCTGCGGACGCGGGGATCGGGATCGGCTGGAACGCGGCCGGATCGACGATGCTCGCGGAGCTCGAGCTCCGGGAGCCGGCTAAATCCGGCAACACGACCAGGGCAAGGGCGGCGGTGAGCGCCGCGATCGCGAGCAATCGGCTCGGTCGCACGATCCGGGCACGATACGCCGATTCTGGCCCGGAGTCATCCTCCCGTCCCGTGCAATGCGTGCCGGGCGGAGGGTCTCAGCGAACGAGCAGGAAGTCCCCCGCGACACTCTCGACCTGGCCGAATCCCTCGTTCGTCCAGGCGAGGATCTTCACGTGGTTCGTCTTGCCCGAATTGCCGGCCGGGGCTGCCCACGCGAGGCGGCCATCGGCGATCGAGAAGCCGGCCAGCGCCGGCTTGTCCTCGAGGGGCGGGTTGGCGAGGTCGATCCGACCATCGAACGGGTCGACGACGTAGAGGCTCAGCGTTCCGACCGTGGGGTCGTCCGCGTCGGCCACCCAGACGGCCAGCCGCGTGCCGGTCTCGTCCCAGCGCGCGTCCCAATCGGTGAGCGGACCCTCGGCGATCGTGGTCTCGGACAGTTCGACGGCCTGGTCGCCCGTCAGCGGCGTCGCGACCGCGCCGCCGGACGTGTCGGTGTCGGTGCTCCAGCGACCGACGACCAATCGCCCGGTCACGGTTCGCCAGCCGAGATCGCCGTCGGTCGGCTCGAGCGTGCCGGCCCAGTACACCGCGGCGCCTTCGGTCGGGTCGACGGCCGGTCGCCAGGCGAGCCCGGCCTGCGGAAGGGCCACCGTCGTGTGGCCGTCGGTCGAGAGAACGAAGGCCGCGGGAGTGTTCGTCAGGCCGTCCTGCGAGGTGTCGACGGTGCTGCCGACAATCATGTCGCCGGCCCACGAGCCGAAGACCGAGCGGTGATCGGTGGTGATCGCACGGGCGGCGGGGTCGCCGACGGTCCAGAGATAGATGTCGGGCCCGTGCGAGCCGTCCGACGGACGAGCCGTGAAGGCGAACGCGGAGCCATCCGGGGCATAGGCGGCGGTCGTATCGACGACGTCAAGGCCACGCGCGATCTCTACTGTCCCGGCCGGCGTCGGCGTCTGCGACGGCGGGCCGCTCGAGGCAGGCGGCGCCGACTGGACCGGTGGGCTGACCGACGGGGAGGGACCCGTCGCCTGGGACGGCGGCGGCGAGGGCTTGGTCGAGGGAGTCGGGCTGGGATCGCTCGTCTTGTCCGGCTTTGCGATCGCGAAGACGCTGGACCCATTGGCGCTGTCGCCGACGACGACGAGCGGCGCGTCGCCCGAACCGAACACGGTCTCGGGGCTCGAGAGCGGGCCGATGCTCACGACCTCGCTCGGCTCCGTCGCCGCGCACGTGCCAACCTCCGCGGGGCAAACCTCTGAGATCTGCGTGGTGTTGATCTTGTACTCGCCGTCTCGGCCGAGGCTGACGTACTCGACTTCCTGGCGGGCGACGGCGAGCGGCGTCGGGGCGGGCGGTGGTGGCGTGTCGCTGGCCACGGCGATCTGGTTCGATGCAGCGGGTGTGGCCGTCTTGGTGGGGGGAAGCTGGGAGAAGGTCAGCGTCCCGACGACGACGGCAACGGCCACCACACCGGCGAGCACTGCATAGGGAGCAAGCGTGGCCCGGCGGGGCCCCCCGCTGGATTGGAGCGCGCGATGGCCGGCCTCGCGCTCGATCGCGGTGGCGGTCCTTGCCCACAGATCGCGCGGCGGGACAGGCATCCGGTCGCGGAGGGCACGGAGCTCAAGGCGCTGAGCCGCGTATTCGACGGCCGTGACGGCGCACTCGTCGCAATTCGCGAGATGCTCGTCGAGCCAGCGCGATTCCTCGGCATCGAGGGGGCCGTCGAGCCGCTCCGACAATCGAGCGCGAGCGCGGTCGTGTTGCGTCGACCAGTCGTCGGAGCGCCCACCGCGGCCGCCAAGGAGGCTCATCGCTCGTCTCCGGACGCGGCCGTGACGCGCGGCTCGGCCTCGGCGAGGCGTTCGGTCGCGAGCGCCTGGCGGAGACTCTCGCGGGCCCGGGTCAGGAGCGCCCGCGCGGCCACGTGGCTGACGCCGAGCGCCGCCGCGAGCTCGAGTCCGGTCAGGTCGTGCAGCTCGGCCAGCAGGAGCGCTGCCCGCTGGCGTTCAGGGATGCGCTCGAGGGCGCGCTGGAGGTCGCCCGAGAGATGGGCCTCCATTACCAGATGCTCAGCCGATGGGACCGCTCCGCGGGACTCGCCCGTCCAGGGCAGGAAGCGGACGATCTTCTGGCGGCGGATGTGGTCGAGCGCGACGCGATGGGCGATCTGGTAGAGCCAGGCCCGAGCGTTCTCGGGCTTTTCGAGGGAGTCATACGCGCGATATGCCTTGACGAAGGCGTCCTGCGTCAGGTCCGCGGCGAGTTCGGGGTCGCGGATCATCCTCACCAGGTAGGCGTAGATCTCGCTGTGGTGCTTGGCGAACAACTCCTCGACGAAAAGGCCCGCAAGGTCGTGATCCCACGCACGGCTCATCGCCGCACCGCCGAACACGGCCCGGGTCGCGCCGAAATCGCTGGTAAGGCCGCTGACCATCGGTCCTCCGAGGAGGGAGTGAGGAGCGAGCAGAGCGACAGTCGTCGCCCAGTCCACGTCGCAGAGACGAGGCGTTCCGTCCCCGTGTGACGCCGTCCCCGCAGCGGCGCACCGGCCATCAGCCCGTTGCCTCCCGCGCATCGTGGAACGCCGGCCGGACGCGGCCAAGCAGCTCCTCCACGGCGTCCTCGGGCGAGACGGGATTCACGGGCAATCCCGTTCCAAGCTCGAGCCCGGCGATCTCTCGCAGCCGGGGATGGACCTCCCAGTGCCAGTGGTACGTCGCATCGACCTGCTCGCGGAGCGGCGACGTGTGGAGGACGAGGTTGTACGGCGGCCCGTCGAGGCTCGCGGCGAGCCGGCCGAGAACCTGTCGAAGGGCCTCGGACGTGGCGGTCATGTCCTGATCCGTCGCTCGCCCGAAATCCGCCTCGTGGCGTCGCGGCACGATCCAGATCTCGAACGGCGAGCGCGAGGCGAACGGCGCGAACGCGACGGTGGCGTCGTCCTCCCAGACCATCCGGTCGGGGCGGCTCGTCTCGTCGCGGACGAGGCGGCACCACGGGCACTCCCCTTCCCGGATGACGAACCGAGCGGAGCCGCCCAGCTCCTCCGCGACCCGGTGCGGGATCTGGGGCAGGTCGTAGAGATCGAGGCACAGGTGGTTCGTCCGGGCTCCCGCCTGAGCGCCCCAGTTCTGGATCACCTGGAGGTGGTCCGTCTGGGCCGTGGCTCGAGCTTCCGAGATCGCCGCCCGGGCCCGGCCCACGAGGCCTTCGATGATCTCGTTGCCGACGGCATGCAGCGGCCGGTGCTCGCCGGGTGGCGCAACGATCGTTCGCCAGCTGCCGCTCGCCCGGGCCTGGGACAGCGCGACCTGGGCGAGCGTCCCGTCGAGCTCGCGCGCGTCCTCGTTCGTGCCGACGACGTGGAACGCGAAGTCCTTGAGGGTCCGGACCCGAATCCCGTCACCGGCCGGCAACCGACAGTTCTGGCAATCGCCGCCGTCGTCGACGAGCTCGGCCGGCGTCGCGAACCGGTCACGGTGGAAGGCGCGATCCACGACGGTGGCCACCCACCAGCCGGTAATCGGGTCCTTCCGGAGCTCGAACAGTCCTGCGGCCACGGCTCAGCCGGACGCTGGGAGCGATGCGGCGAGCGCTCGGGCGAAGACGCCAGCGGCGGCCTCCACGGTCGGGGCTTTGAGCTTCGAACCGCCGAGCGCCAGCTCGCGCGCGATCGACGTCGACTCGACGCCCGGCATGCCGCACGGATCGATCAGCTCGAAGTCGGCCAGGTCCGGGTCGATATTGAGGGCGATCCCGTGGTAGCTGACGCCGCGCTCGACCCGTATGCCCAGCGCTCCGATCTTCCTAGGCGCCGAACCCTCCGGGTCGCACCAGCAGCCCGGGTGGCCGTCGCGTCGCGCGGCCGTGACGCCGAACGCCTCACACGTCGCGACCATCGCGGCTTCGAGGGCGCGGACAAGGGGCCGAAGGAGGAGACCGCGACGGGACAGCCCGATGATCGGATAGGCGACGAGCTGGCCGGGGCCGTGATACGTAACCTCGCCACCGCGCTCGACCCGCAGGACCTCGATGCCGCGGCGAGCGAGCTCACCGGGCGGCGCGAGAACGTGACGCTCATCCGCCTGGCGGCCGAGGGTCAGGACCGGGGGATGCTCGAGAAGGAGCAGCCGGTCGCCAATGTCGCCGTCGGCGCGAGCGGCGGCGAGACGCTTCTGGAGATCCCACGCCTCCCGGTAGTCGAGGCGGCCGAGCCAGCTGACCTCAAGCGCCTCCTCGGCGAAGTCGTGGTCGGATGGGGTCGCGAGCGTGGCAGTTTCCACTGCCGCACGATAGCAGTTGGGCAGCGATCAGCCGTCTGCGCACGCCGGTTGCGAACGCCAGCCGCGTCGCCGGTCAGGCGGGGGCTTGCATCGGCGTGGTCCCGCCGTAGACGTCCTTGCTGAGGTCGTAGGCTCGCTCCTCCATCTCGAGGACCGTCTGCCGGAGCTTCAGCAGCTCCTCGCTGCTGAGAGTCGTGGCCGTGACGAGCTCCAGGACCTCCTGGTCCTTCTCGAGCGCGCCGGCCCAACCGACCCGGACCAGACCGAGCCCGGGTGCGTAGTACTTGAGCTGATAGGCGTCGGGCTCGTCACGGCTGAACTCGGCGGTCACGAGGACGTCGTCGTAGCAGCCCGCGGGAACGCAGGTCGCCGAACCCGTCTCGAAGATTCTGGCCCGGTCCGCCCAGCCGACTTCGGGGCCCCAGCCCTGGGAGTAGCTGAGACTGCCGAGCTGCGGCACCGCCTTCATTTCGATTCCGGACTTGTCTTCCTTGACCCCGGCGATCCAGGCCGGCGTCGCGGTGATCTCGCCTTCCTCGTACTCCTCGGGATACTCGCCCATGTGCCAGACCGTGCCCTCATCGTCCTGGGCCCAGAAGGCGAGCTCCGCCTCGACGAGCTCGCCTTCGCTGTAGTCGAGCTCGTACCCGACGACGGTACCGCACGCCATCGATCTCCTTGGTGAGGTCGGTAACCGTGATCTCGACGCCGGTGGGAATTCGCTCGTCCTCGTCGCCGTTGACCTGGCCCGCGAAGGTCAGGCGCGTTCCGGGAACCAGCGGGTACCACGCGTTATCGACCGTGCTCGGGTCACTGAAGTTAGCGCTCGGAGAATGTCTCGGTCAGCGACTCTGTGGGCGCGGGCGTGACGGTGGGTTCCGGCGTTGGGGCGAGCGTAGGGACAGCGGTCGCGGAAAGGACGTTGCCGCTGGGTGGCGCCGAGGCCGCGCTGAACGACGGAGCGATGGCAGCTGAGCAGCCCGCCGTCGCCAGCACGGCCGAAACACCGAGCGCCACAAGACCCGGGATGGAACGCATGTCACGAACCCTCCGAGAGCCCCCGGCAACGTAAATCAGGCTGCCTTGATCGCGGCGTCAGTTCCGCTCCCGCCACTCCCCGGCGTCGCGAAGCGCAGGTAGAGCGACGGGACAACGAACAGGTTGAGCAGGGTCGACGTGACGAGGCCGCCCAGGATGACGATCGCCATGGGGTGCTCGATCTCGTGCCCCGGCAGGTCGCCGGCGATCGCCAGCGGCACAAGGGCCAGGCCGGTCGCCAGGGCCGTCATCAGGATCGGCGAGAGCCGCTCCCGTGCGCCGCGGATGACGAGCGCTGGACCAAACTCCTCGCCCTCGTAGCGCTCGAGGTGCTGGAAGTGGTTGATCATCATGATCCCGTTGCGGGCGGCGATCCCCAGGACCGTGAAGAAGCCGACGAGCGACCCGAGCGAGATCACCCCACCGCCGATCCACGCCGCCAGGACACCACCGACGAGGGCCGACGGCAGGCACAGGAACGACAGGATCGCCAGTCGGGTGCTCCCGAACGAGGCCTGGAGCAGGAGGAAGATCCCGATCACCGCGGCGAAGGCGAACAGCAGCAGGCGGCCCTGGGCGGCCTGTCGCTCGGCGAACTCGCCGAGGAACTCGGGGTGATAGCCCTCGTCGAACTGGATGCCGGCGACGGCCGCTTCGACGTCGCCGAGATGACCGCACCCAGGTCGCGTCCGCTCACGTTGGCGCCGACGTCCATGCGACGGTTGAGCGCCTCATGGCTGACGCTGTTGGGACTGGAGACCACGCGGACATCGGCGAGTTCGCCGAGACGAACCTGTCCGGAGACTGGCGTGTCAATCGGGAGGTCTTCGATGTCGGTCACGCTCTCGCGAACCGCAGGCGTCGTCCAGACCATGACGTCGTAGGCCTTGCCGGCGACGAAAATGTCGCCGACCTCCTCGCCGGCCAGTAGGACCGAAACCGCACGACGAACGTCGCCCGGCTTGATGCCGTACGCGAGGGCCTTGGCGAGATCGACTTCGACCTGGACCTGGGGAACCTCGACCTGGAGCTCGCGATGGAGGTCGATGATGCCCGGGATCCCGGACATGGCTTCCTCGAGCTCGATGGACTTCTCCCGAAGAACTTCGAGGTCCGGCCCATAGATCCGGATGACGATCGCATCGCTGGAGCCGGTCAGGACCTCCCGGATCCGCTCCTTGAGATACGTCTGGACGTCGCGGCGCAGGCCGGGATAGCCATTGACGACTTCCAGGATGGCCGAATGCGTGTCGTCGTAGTCGACGGCCGGGTCGACGCTGATCCAGTTCTCCCCGAAGTCGATGCCGTACGGCTCGTCGGCCTGAAAGGCCTGGCCGATGTGGGTGCCGCAGTTGCGGACGCCGGGGATCGAGCGCAACTCGATGCAAGCAGCGGTCGAGATCCGGACCTCCTCGGCAGCCGAGGTGCCCGGCGCGGTCACCCAGTGCATCAGGAAGTCCCGCTCCTTGAAGTCCGGCAGCAGCCCCTGGCCAAGCTGGGAGAAGACGACGGCGCCGACGACGCTGATCGCCCCGACGGCGACGAAGGCCGGCCGGGAGCGACGAACGATCCGGCTGAGGAGCGCCTGGTAGCCACGCTGGAGGAGCCGGGCGACCGGCGAGCCGCGTCGTTCGACCGCGGCGTTGCGGAGCAGGATCAGGGCCATCGCCGGGGTGACCGTCAGGGCGACGGCGAGGGAGGCCAGCACTGCCAGGCCGTACGAGATCACGAGCGGCTGGAAGAACGCCCCCGATAGACCCCCGACGAAGAAGACCGGGATGATCGCGACGACATCGATCAGCGTCGCGTAGATGATCGCGCTTCGGACCTCGAGAGAGGAATCGAGCACGATCGACGCCGTGGAGCGGTTGCTCCCGGCCAGCCGGTGCTGGCGCAGGCGGCGGACGATGTTCTCGATATCGATGATCGCGTCGTCGACGACAACCCCGACCGAGATGATCAACCCGGCAATCACCATCGTGTTGATCGTCGTCCCGCGGAGGTCGAGGACGAGCATGGCGGCCATCAGCGACAGCGGGATCGCGACGAGGCTGATCAATGCCGTTCGCCAGTCGAACAGGAACAGGACCAGGATCGCGAAGACGAGGATCGAGCCGATCAGGAGGGCCCGGGCGAGATTCTCGAGGGCCACGGAGATGAAGGTCGCCGGGCGGAAGATCGTGCGTGTCGATCTCGATGCCCTGGAGACCCGGACGCAGCTCCGCGAAGGCCTGCTCGACGCCGCGGGTGACGTCGAGGGTGTTGGCCCACGGGAACTTCTCGACGATCAACATGATCCCTGGGCCGTCGTTGATGACGGCGTCACCGACCAGCGGCTGGAAGTCGAGGACGAGCTTCGCGACGTCGGTCAGGGCGATTTGCTTGCCGAGTGCGTTCTCGACCGTGACGTTGGCGAGACTCTCGGCAGTGATGACCGTCGGCAGGTGCTGGACGACGATCCGTTGGGTGGCGGTGTCGACAAATCCGCCCGTGCCGATGAGGCTGCCGTCACTGAACCGGAGAAGCCCGGCGTCGAGGGCAGATGCGGCCGCCACCATCACATCGTCGAGCGTGACGCTGTTCGCCGCCATCTGTTCGGGGAGGACCTGGACCTGGAGCTGCTTGAGCCGCTCGCCATAGATGGTGACGTTGGCGACGCCTTCGACGCTGAGCAGGCGGCTGCGGATCGTCCAGTACGACGTCATCGACAGGTCCATCAGGGACACGGTGTCCGACGACAGGCCGATCTTCATGACCCGGCTCGTTGCCGAGAGCGGCTGGATCATGAACGGCGGACTGGCCCAGGTGGGTAGCGTCGCGGCCACGTTCGAGAGGCGTTCGGCGATGAGCTGGCGAGCCCGCAGCAGATCTGTTTCGCGCGTAAAGATCAACTCGATCTGCGAGAGCTGCGGGACGGACTTCGAGCGCAGGATGTTGAGCCCCTCGATGCCGGCAAGGGCCTGCTCGATGGGCACGGTCACCAAGGACTCGACCTCCGCGGTCGACATCCCCAGCGCGATGGTCTGGATCTCGACCCGTGGCGGGGCGAACTCCGGGAACACGTCGACCGGCACGCTCTGAATCCGGCCGAGACCGATGACCATCATCCCGGCCGCGGCGGCGAGGACCAGGTAGCGGTAGCGCAGGCTCGAACGAACAATGTGGCGCATCATGGTGGCGTTCCTCCCGGGTCAGCAGCGTTCAGCTGACCGCCTCAGTGGCCACCACCGACACCGGTGTCGACGCCCCACAGCTCCGCCGTTCCGACGGTGACGACCGCCGTGCCGACGGGCGGGCCGGACGTCAGGTACGCCAAGTCGCCCTCGATCCGCTCAACCTCGATTTCCTGGCGGACGAAGTCACGGCCCTGGGGATTCGTGTAGACCCAGGTCTTGCCCGCCTTGTCGTACAGGAGAGCCGCGTATGGAATGGCCGTGCCCGCGCCGGCCGCGGAAACGGCTCCGGTGGCGACCCCGAGGCGCTCGGCGGCCTTGGCCGAAAGCGTCAGGGTGCTCAGTCCGGTGGCCGCGTTCTTCTCGACCTTGACGGGTGCCTCCTCAGAAACGATGCCCGCCACTTGCCCCTGCGCGCAGGCCGCGAACAACACCGCGGCCAGGCCCAGGCCGATCAGCATCCACCGATTGGTGCGCCCCATCGCGAACCCCTCTCTCGTTCTGGCTGGCTTGGTTTTATCGTTCATCAGACCGGACTCATGCCGGGCTGCTCGACCAGCTGGGTTGCCGCGTCCGGCTCCGGGCTTGGCCCTGAGCTGAAGTAGACGGCGGGGACCAGGAACAGGGCGAACAGGGTCGACGTAGCGAGGCCACCGAGAACGACGATCGCCATCGGTCGCAGGATCTCGATCCCCGGCAGCCCGCCGAGGACGATGAACGGCGCCATTGCGAGGGCCGTCACGATCGCGGTTGTCAGGATCGGCGAGAGCCGCTCCCGGGCCCCGTCGAGGATGAGATCCGGCCCGAGCTCCGCGCCCGGCACGCTTTCGAGCGCCTGGTAGCGGTCAACGAGCACGATGCAGCTCCGGACCGCGATCGTGAGAACCGCGAACAATCCGGCGACGACGCCGATCGAGAAGAAGCCGCCGGTCAGGATCGCTCCGAGGGCCGCCCCGACCAGCGCCACCGGCAGAGCCAGGTAGACGAAGAACGCCCGCCGCCAACTGCCAAAGGCCGCCTGGAGGAAGAGGAAGATCGCGAATGCTGCGGCGACCACGATCGCGATCAGGCGCGACATGTTCGCCTGGGCCAGGAGGGAGGCGCCAAGGACTTCGGCGCGGTATTCCATCGGGAATGCGACCGCCGCGAGGCGACTGTTGACGTCGTTCATGACGGAGCCAAAGTCGCGCCCGCGGACATCGGCGACCACGTCGATGAACCGGAATACGCCCTCGCGCCGGATTACGGAAGGGCCGCTGCCGATGCTGACGTCGGCGACGTCTCCGAGTCGGACGTCGCCGTTGCTGGTCGGGACGATGACGTTGCGGACGCTGTCGATGCTGTTGCGGACCTCGGGCGAGCCCCAGACAACGACTTCGAAGATCTTCTGCTCCTCGAACAGGAAGCCGACCTCGATGCCGGCCACCTGCGTCGCCGCAGCCCGCCGGACGTCGCCCGGGGCGACGCCGCGCGCGCCGGCCTTCTCGAGGTCGACGGCAATCTTCAGTCGCGGCTCTTCGATCGGGGCGATGACCGTGGGGGCGACGAGGCCGTCGATCCCGGTGATGGCCTTGGCCACTTCGTCGGCCTTCTGGCGAAGGATCGCGTCCTCTTGGCCGTAGATGCGGATCGCAACGTCATTCGCGTCGGCCACCAAGGACATCGGTCGTCCGGTCGCTCGTGTAGGTGCTGACTGCGTGGCCGAGGCCGGGATACCCGGCGACCGTGTCGCGGATGGCGGCGAGCGTTGCGTCATGGTCGGCGGACGGGTCGATGTTGACCCAGACTTCGCCGGAATTGCTGCCGACGATCTGGTCTGAGGTGATCGCCCGACCAGTGTGGCCACCCACGCCCCGGACACCCGGGATGGCCCGAAGCTCGGCTCCAGCAAGGGCGGCGATCCGGTTCATTTCCGCGCGCGAGGTGCCCGGCGCACCTTCCCAGCGGATCAGGATGTCGCCCTCCTTGAAGGGCGGAACGAAGGAATCGCCGAGATGCGGCGCCGTGACCGCGCCGGCAACGACCACGACGACGACCGTGACGGCAGCGGCGGCAAGGAACAGCGACCGGATGCGCGGGAGCAGCCGCGCCAGCAGCGAGGCGTACGCGTTGTGGATGCGCCTCGACAGCTGGGTCTGGTGCCCGTTCCGGGCCGTTCCCGACAGGAGAATCAGGGCGAGGGCAGGCGTCACCGTCAGCGCGACGACCATGGACGCGAGCATCGCGAGGACATAGGCGATGATCAGGGGAGGCAGGAACGCTCCGGCCTCGCCCGAAACGAAGAGCGCCGGCGCCATCGCGGACAAGGCAATGAGCGTCGCGAACACGATCGGGCGCCGGCGTTCGAAGGGCCGCTTCGAGGATGATCGACGCCGCCGGGGTGCCGGCGTCGGTGCCCTCCGGATGGCGACCGCGGCGGAGAACCTCATCGATACTGACGATCGCATCGTCGACGATCACGCCGATCGCGAGAACGAGGCCCGCGACGACGATGGCATTGAGCGTCGCACCGAGGCTGTTGAGGACCAGCAGGGCGGCGACCAGCGACAAGGGCAGGGACACCAGGCCGATCAGCCCGGCTCGCCAGTCGCGGAAGAAGGCAAGCAGCACGACCGCGGCAAGGAGGAAGCCTGCGAGCAGGGCCAGCGAGACGTTGCCAATAGCCTGCTCGATGAACGTCGCCGGCCGGAAGACCTTGGTGTCGACCGCGATGCCGCCGAGCCCCGGGCGCAGCGCTTCGAGTGCTCCCTCGACCGCCCGGGTCACTTCGACGGTGTCGGCATTGGGGAACTTCTCGATAACCAGCATCAGACCGGGCCCATCGTTGACGACAGCGTCGCCGATCAGCAGCTGGTGGTCCTCAACAACATCGGCGACGTCGCCCAAGCGGACGACTCGACCGCCGGTATCCTCGGGCTGGATCCGGACCTGGGCAAGTTCGTCGGCGGTGCTGATCGGGAACACGTGCTGGACACCGAGGCGCTGGTTGGGCGTGTCGATGAACCCGCCCGTCCCCGGCGTCGAGCCTTCGAGGAACGTCAGCGGTGAGACCCAGAGCGCGTTGCCGGTCGCCTCGATCACGTGCTGGAGCTGGACGCCGGCGGCCTTCATCCGGTCGGGATCGATGCGGACCTGGAGCTGCCGCTCACGGTTGCCCCAGATCGCGACGTTGGCGACGCCCGGGACACCCATCAGCCGCGGCCGGACGGTCCACTTGGCGAGAACCGACATGTCGATGAGCGATACGTCGCTCGAGGACATCGAGACCATCATCAGGCGGCTTGCCGATGACAGGGGCTGGAGCATCTCCGGCGCCTTGGAGACATGCGGCAGCGCGTGCGCCTGCGTCAGCCGTTCAGCGACCACTTGGCGTGCCGCGAAGATGTCGGTTCCGGGCTCGAAGATCATCACGATCGAGGACAGGCCGGCGACAGACTCCGAGTGGATCTCGTCGAGGAACGCCACGCCCTGCAGGAGGTCGGCCTCGAGGGGCACCGTGATCAGCTGCTCGACCTCGTCCGCGGACAGGCCGAGGGCCTCGGTGTGGACCTCAACGTACGGCGGGGTGAATTCCGGGAGCACATCGCGGGGCATGCTCGGGAGCCTGAGGAAGCCGATCAGCAGCGTGATGGCCGCCAGGCCCAGCACGAGGCCCCGATAGCGGAGGCTCCATCCAACGATCGAACGCATCATGCTGCAGCCCTCCCTGCGCACTCGGGACATCGCCGTCCCAACGCCGCAGGCCGAATTGCCTGCAGTTGCCAGCCGGATACCGCGGCTTCGGGCGCCGAGACGCAACCCGATACGCCGGACTCAATGACGAGCCTCTCCCCGATCGCCACGCGCCACTCCACGCGACACGGCCCCCCAAGCCTGAGCCGGCGCGGCAAGGCCAATCCGCTCGCGGCGTCCGAATCCCGGGTTTTTCGCCCTCTCCGGCGGATCGATTCCGCCAACCGACCGCGACGCCAATGCGTCCCGGACTACCCCAAGTTCCTGTCCGCGAAACCCTGAGAATTCGTAACTAGATCATTGTCGGAATAAGTACTAGTGCCTATACTCAAAAACCGCCAATGAGGGGGTCATGAGTGATCATGGGCGCGGTTCGTAGACCGTTCGGTTTTGGCAGCCGGTCTGGCCTGGATCCGGTAGCGACACGCCGTCTGATCGAGGTGTCGAGCTACCTGCTCGCGTTCGCCACGTTCATCCGAATCGGCGACACCGAGATCCTCCTCCATGCGATGTGGGTCACCATCGCATTGGGCGCCTTCGTCTACGGCCTCCGCATCGCATTGGCCAGGGTCCTGATCGCCGCGATCATTGCGGTCGGCTACTCATTCGCCAGCACAGCGATCGGCCGGCCGGCAGAGATCGAGCCATTGGACTTCTCCGAGTGGCCGCTGATGGTCGTGATCTCAGTGATCGTCGCGATCATGGCCGACCTCCTCTCGACCTCCGCGAAGCGCTACGCGTTGCTCTATCGGCAGGCGAGCGACCGGCTGCACACGGCGCACGAGGACGAACGCGCACGCCTGGCCCGGGATCTCCACGACGGCGTCGGCCAGACATTGACCGCGGTGATCCTGACCCTGGACGCGGCGGAGGCCGCGATGGACCGACCTACGCCGCTGGCTGAGGCGTCGATCAGGCGCGCCCAGGTGCTCGCGGCCTCGGCACTTGAGGAAGCGCGCGAAGTCGCGATGCGGCTGCGCCCCGTGCGAATCCACGAGATCGGTCTCGGGGCCGCCCTGCGAAATCTCGCGGACGGTGCGGGCGTTCCCGTCGAGGTCCTCCTGGATCCGGCCATCCTGCCGCCCGGCCTCCTCGGGTCAGATCGCGAAATCGACGCTTATCGGATCGTGCAGGAGGCGATCGCCAACGCGGCGCGCCACACTCGTGGAGCCCGCATCTGGATCGACGGACAGGTGCTGGAAGGTGAGATCCGGATCCAGGTCGGCGATGACGGCATGGGCTTCGATCCATCCGCGCCTGCCAGCGGCCTCGGGATGGACGGCATGCGTGAGCGAGCCGCGATCCTGGAGGGTCGGCTCGAGGTCACTTCGAGGCCGGGCGGTGGGACCAAAGTCGAGTTGTACGTGCCGCTTCCGGCGCTTCACGTCGGCTCGGTCCCGGCAATCAAGCCCATTCCAGGCCCGGTCGCCTGATGACCGAGTCGCGGCTTGAGGGCTCATTCGAAGCGCCCAAGAAGGGCGTCTCGGACAGAGCGCCGGATCCCTCCCTGCGTGGATCGGCTCCGTCGTCGAGGGCAGTCCGTGTCGGACTCGTTGACGACCACCACCTCGTGCGCGAGGGCCTGCGTCTCGTGCTCGCCGGGGAGGAGCGGTTCGAGGTTGTCGGGGAGGCGTCGACGCGAGGAGATGCGATCGATCTCGTCGCGGCCAGCCGGCCTGACGTCCTGGTGCTCGACCTGACGTTTCCCGATGGCGACGCACTACCGCTTGATGCGGGACTTGCGGAGCCGCCATCCGGACCTGCGAATCGTGGTCCTGACGATGCACAGCGACCCCGAGACGGTCCGCCAGGCGCTCGCGGCTGGCGCATCGGGCTACCTCGTCAAAGGAGCCCATTCACAGGAGCTGTTCGCCGCGATCCAGGCGGTCGCCCGGGGCGAGCGGTACCTCCACAGCAGCGTGACGGGCGCCATCGTCGACGATTCGGTCCGCTGGCTGAAGACCGGCACGATGAGCATCCGCGAGCGCGAGATCCTGAGCCTCCTGGCCTCGGGTCATCCACCCGCGGAGATCGGGCGGACGCTCGACATCAGCATCCACACGGTCCGCCGACACATCGCAAACCTGTCGACGAAGCTCGGCATTCGTGGAACGAACGCGCTCACCCGCTACGCGATCCGGCACGGCCTGGTCAGGGACGAATAGCGCGGCGAGCCAGTTCGCCCGATGACCTCCCCGCCAGACTAGGAGTCAGGCCGCCGGGGCGATCGCCAATTCGTCGGGCGGGCGCTGCAGGCCACCTTCGGAGATGCGGCTGGCGAGAAGTACGGCGACGAAGCCGATGAGTGCCGCCGAGATGAAGATCGCGTGGTAGTCGCCGTAGACGTCCCGGAATAGGCCGCCGAGAAACGCCGCGAGGGCCGCCCCGATCATGTGGCTGCAGAAGATCCAGCCGTAGATCGTCCCCAGGGAGCCGCGCCCGAAGATCCGCGCGGTCAGATTGGCCGTCGGCGGAACGGTCGCGATCCAATCAAGGCCATAGACGATCGCGAACAGCAGGAGCTGCGGGACCGAGAGGATGAGCGGCAGGGCGGCGATCGACAACGCCCGCAGCCCGTAATAGACGGCCAGCAGCCGGCGGTTGTCGTAGCGGTCGGTAAGCCAGCCGGACGCGAGGGTTCCGACAATGTTCATGGTTCCCATCAGGGCGACCGCGCCGGCGGCGGTGACCTCGGTGAAGCCGTGCTCGACCGCGTGGGGGATCAGGTGCGTTCCGATCAGGCCGTTCGACGTGTAGCCGCAGATGAAGAAGCTGCCGGCCAGCAGCCAGAAGTCGCGCGTCCTGGCGGCATCCCGGAGGGCCGTCGTCCGGACGGCCTCCTGCCGATCGGCGGCCTCTGCGGCCGCGTCGCCGGTGGTGCCGTAGGCCGTCTGTCCGACATCGTCCGGACGGTCGCGCATGAGCAGGAGCACCGGCAGGAGCATCAAGCCCAGCACCGCCGCGAGACCCGCTACGGCCGTGCGCCAGCCGCTGTCGAGGATGATCCCCTGCAGCGTCGGGATGAAGATCAGCTGGCCGGCGGACGAGGCCGCCGCGAACGCACCGAGAACGATGCCGCGGTGCGTCCGGAACCAGCGCAATGCGATCGTCGCGCCGAGGACGTTCGTCACTGCTCCCGTCCCGACGCCCGTGACGATCCCCCAGAACACGTGGAACTGCCACAGCTCGGTCATCAGGGCCAATGGAATGAGGCCGCCCACGATGAGGACAAGGCCGCCGAGCATGACCCGCTTCGGGCCGAACCGGTCGATCAGGCCGCCCGATAACGGCGCGCCGAGCCCGAAGGCCAGAATGCTGACGGCGATCGCGAGCGAGATGCTCGCGCGATCCCAGCCGAACTCCGCTTCGAGCGGCTTGATGAGGACGCCGGGCGCGGCACGAACGCCGGCCGCGGCGAGCAGTACGAGGAACGTGACGACGACGATCAGCCAGGCGTAGGGCAGCCGACGGAGCATGCGCGAGACTGTAGCGCGCGGCGCCCGCTCAGGCGGGCGAGGCGCCCTGGCTCGTGTAGCCATCGAGCCCGTCGATCGACGCGTTCAACGTGCCCGGGGCCCTCAGGACGACGGCCTCGCGGTACTCGGGTCGGAAGATCGGCGCAACCGCCCAACCGACGACCACGCCACCTGCAAACACGATGCCGGCCAGGAAGATGGAGCGCGCGGCCCGGTGACCGCTCTCGTCCCGCGACAGGCGAAGGATGGCGGCGACGACGGCCAGCACCGCAAGGACCGCTCCGACGAGCAGCGCGACGAAGAGGGCGGCGATCGAGCCCAAGCCGCCCTGGTCGAGCCCCGAGGCGAGCGCGCCGCCGAGGTAGACGCCTACGACAAGCGCCACAACGTACGCAGCCAGCTTCGGCATCGACACGCCCGCGCGAGATCGAGCAGCGGTGACTGGGTCCATGTTCAGGAGCTCCGTTTGGGGTGTAGGAACGTAGGACGCACGCGACGGCGCGATGTCACGGATTCCCTGGTGTCGGCATGGCGACACGGTTGAGACGTCGCAAGACGACCCTCCCGGAAGTCTCTCTGCCCACACACACCGCCCGAGGACTCCTGGATGCGCTCATCGCTGAAGCCGGTCGCAGAACAGCGACCTGGCGAACCCCGATTCCGGCCCGATCTCGAGGGCTTCCGGGGCATCGCGATCCTGCTCGTGCTCCTGTGCCACGCCCGTCTGCCCGGCGCCGAGGCCGGCTTCATCGGCGTCGACGTCTTCTTCGTTCTTTCCGGCTTCCTCATCACGGGGCTGCTCGTCGATGAGAGTCAGCGCACCGGCCGGATCCGCCTCGGCGCCTTCTACGGCCGCCGCGCCCGACGGATCCTCCCGGCCGCGATCGTCGTGCTCGGAAGCACGCTGCTCGCGGCCCAGCTCATTCTTTCGCCGCTCGACCTGCCGCGGGTCGCCGATGACGCGTTCGCCGCGAGCCTGTCGGTTGCGAACGTCCGCTTCGCCCTCGATGCCACGAACTACTTCGCGCCGGACGCTGCGTCGCCGGTGCTGCATTTCTGGTCGCTAGGAGTCGAGGAGCAGTTCTACCTGCTGTGGCCGGTCCTGCTGCTGCTCGCGGCCCGGACTCGACGGCCCCGGCTAGCGATGACGCTCCTCATTGCCGTTCTCCTGGTGGGCTCGTTCCTCCTGTCGGTCGTGACAACGGTGACGAACGGCCCGTGGGCGTACTACCTGTTGCCGACGCGAGCCTGGCAGCTGGCCGCGGGCGGTCTCCTGGCCCTCGCGATGCCGTGGTTCGGCCGGGCATCTCGCCCGTTCTCCGCCCTGATCGGCTGGTTGGGACTGGCGCTGCTCGTGGCCGGCCTCGTCGTCATCGGCCCGATGACGGAGTACCCCGGCCTCGCCGCCCTGTTGCCGACCCTGGGCGCTGCCGGGATCATCGCCTCTGGCGGGCGTGCCGGCTCTCCCGGCCGCGTCCTGCTCGCCACTCCGCCCCTCCGCTGGCTCGGTCGGATCTCCTACTCGCTGTACCTCTGGCACTGGCCGATCCTCGTCCTCGCGCCGGTGGCCTTGGGGTTGGGCGCTTCCGAGTTCGGTCCGGCGGAGGGAGACCTTGCCCTTCGACTGGGCCTCGTGCTCGTCGCCGTAGTCCTGGCAACGTTGACTTGGCGGCTCGTCGAAGAGCCGTTCCGCCGCGGTCGGCTCCCATTGGGTCGCCTGTCGCTCGGCGGACGAGTTCGAGGGGTCGCGATGGCGGGCGCGGCAGTGCTAGTGATCGGCGTCGGTTCGACGACCATGGGCGCTGTAGCCCAACGCGACCTCCAGGCCGCGTACGACGGTGAGCAGGATGAAGTCCCGGCGACGCCTGCAGCCACGCCGTCGCCAACGCCGACGCCGACGCCGATCGAGGTCGCGTCGCCCGGTTCGTTCGCCCCCCGGCCAAGTGCCTCCGGCGCGCCGAGCCCGAGCCCCGACCCCGACGCCGACGCCCACGCCCGGTCCCGCGCCCGAGCCCGCGGATCGACGGCCCCGTGCCGCGCGATCTCACGCCGTCCCTCGGCGCGTCGCGCGGCGACGACGATCCCCTCCTGGCCGACGGATGCGGGCTCTCGCTCGCCGGCTCCCGACCGCCGAGCTGCGTGTACGGGGATCGAAACGGTGCCATCACCGTCGCCCTCGTCGGCGACTCGCACGCCGCCCACTGGTTCCCGGCCTTCAACGTCATCGCCAAGGAGCGTGGCTGGCGGCTCGTCCCGCTCACGAAGTTCAGCTGCGTCTTCGTCGACCTGCCGATCTGGTCGCCCAACCTCAATCGCAGGTACACCGAGTGCGAGACGTGGCGCGAGAACGTCGTCGACCGCCTGGTGAAGTTGCAGCCGGACCTGGTGATCATCGCCTCGAATTGCTGGCTCCCGGTCATCGCCAACCGCGACAACGAGCCGGAGCGTCAGGGAGCCGGACTGGCCCGCCTGATCGAGCGGATCCCGGGCACCGTCGCGATCCTCGCCGACACGCCCCGCTCCGAGTACGACGTCCCCGCCTGCCTGGCCAAGCACCGCGACGCGATCGAGCGCTGCACGACAACGCGCACCGCGGCACTCGGCTGGCGCCATCTCCGGCGCGAGAAGGAGGCAGCCCGGCTGACCGGAGCGACGCTCGTCGACATGTCCGACATCGTGTGCCCCACGGACCGATGCCCGCCGATCATCGGCAAGACGCTGGTCTATCGCGACAACCACCACCTCACCGCGACGTTCGTGATCTCGATTGCCGCGGACCTCTACGCGGCGCTGCCGGCGGTCGGCTCGCCGTGATGTCCGCTGCGGTTCGTCGGGTCGTCGGGCGCCGTCTTGGTTGTCGGATTTGTCGTCGGCTGCTCGCCCGCCGCTGCCGAACGACCGTCGGATCGCCCGGCCGGCCCCGGTTCGACCGCTTCCGCGGGTCCGTCGGTCGCGCCAATCGACGCCGCCCTCAGTGCCCCCCGTCCCGGTTCGACTCCCGCCGATTCCGAGCGTACCCGCAGACGTCGCCGTTGCCGGCGCCCACGAGACAGCCGTCAGCCTCATCCCGAGGTCCGTCGAGGATCGCGCCTGGGAGCCGGTCGTCGCGACGCACCCGACGGACCCCGATCGAGTCGCCGTCGTCTACCAGCACCGCGGTCCGGGCACGGCGTGCGGACTGAATCCGACGATCCGCCTCTCCCACGACCGCGGCGTGACCTGGCAGTCGACGAGGAAGAGTCCCGGTGCCGGATCCGGCCGCGGAATGAGCCTCCACGCGTCGATCGCGTGGGGACCCGGTCCGTCGGGCGGGAGCCGCCTGTACTGGGCGAACATGACGGTCCCGAGCTGCGGCGACGGGCGATTCAGCCTGTCGACCGCGTACAGCGACGACGAGGGCAGGAGCTGGTCGAAGCTCTACGTCGAGCGAGAGACGCCGCCGTGGGTCGGAGGGATGCCCGAGATTGCCGTCGACCGCAATCCCGCGAGCCCGAACTTCGGCTCCGTCTACATCGGCTACAACTGGTTCGCTCGCGGCGCCCGCGGCCCAGGCTTCCACGTCCTCGCGTCGGCCGATTTCGGCCGGACATGGGTGTCGACGGAGATCGCCTCCGCCCCCAGTCCGCGCGGTTATGGCGACTGGTGGCGGATCGGGTACCGCCTCCGGCCGGCCCCGGACGGCGGTGTGTACGCATCCTGGTACCAGGTCGACCTCCGCCGCTGGGACCGCGCGAACATCTTCGCGAAGGGCGGGCCGACCAACGTGGGTCGGCTCGGCGTCGCCGTCGCGCGTCTGGAGTTCGACCGCGCGCGGGAGACCTTCGCCGTCGGTCCGTCGCGGATCGCAGCAACGGTTCCGGAGACGGCGTTCACGACGTCAGGCGCCAGCGCGTCCGGCACGGCCGGTAACATCCGCCCGGATCCGATGTGGATTCACGGCTTCGACGTCGATCCCGCTACCGGCAGCCTCTACGTCTCGGTCGCGTCGTACGGGCCGGCCCACGGCGGTGCTCCGCGGGGCACGATCCAGGTCGGCCGAAGCGACGACCGCGGCGGGACCTGGTCGTTTTCGCGGCTGCCCGCGGCAGGCGACATCGGCGGCCGTCGCCAGTCGAGCATCCGGACGAACCTCGTCGCTGGCCCGGGATACGTTCTCGTGACGTTCCACACGCTCGACGACGCGGGCGGCGCGGCGACCATCGGGAGCGCCTTCACGGTCTCCACGGACGGCGGCGCCACCTGGCGGACCCCGAGCGCAGTCTCTGGGGAGCGCTGGCGAGCGTCGAACCTCGGTGGCGTCATCAATGGAACGGGGCTGCGGGAGCGAGCCGAACGGATGGCCGACGGCGACGTCTTCTGGGCATACGGCGACGGCCGCTACGCCACCGGCGCCAAGGCCGGCCGCGTCGCGATCGTCGGGACGCTCATCAGTATCGATCAGGAGCGGTCTTCACCGTCGCGCGGCGCGCAGTAGCCGGCGCGTCCTAGAGAAGGAAGCCGACCCCGAGCGCGATCAGCCAGACCGACCAGGCGATGTAGGCGATCGGGATGATCGTCCCCGCCAGCGGCCAGCCATGTTCCTCGTTCGGGCCGACGAACTCGAGGGTCCCTACCAGCGAGCGCGAGCCCGATCGGGATGCCGATGAGCCCGAGCCAGCCGGGCAGCACAGTCGTCGAGATGATCGAGCCCGCGACGAGCAGGGTCCAGACGCCGGTCAGCAGGTAGCCGAGATGCTCGCCGATGCCCACGCCGAGGAGCCGGTGGAGCGTCGCGAACGTCACCTCGATGGAGTCGCCGCGTCGCAGCGGCGTCTTCACCCTCGGCGGCGACGTAGCGACGAGCGAGCTCGGGCACCGCGAACGGCCACCTCACGAGACCCAGCGCCTGCACGAGCGCCGCCGCCGAACCCACGACGATCGAGGCCGCGGTGAGCGGCGCTGGAGCGGCGAGACCCACCGCCAGCAGCGCCACCAGGGGCAGCATCGCCAGCGCGCTCAGGAGCAGGGCCTCCCAGCGCAGGATCAGCCCGGAGCCCCCGGCGGCGAACCGCCGGAGGATCTCGTCGGGCTCCTTGCGGAGGATGTTCGGGTAGTCGAACGCCCTGCCGAGCTCGAAGAACGCGAGGTTGAAGGCGATCGGAACCGCGATCAAGAGCGCCGCGGTCACGATCTCGGTCGTCATGCCGCGGCGAAGGCGGCCGCCTCTCCACGTGCGAGGACCTTCCACAGGACGACGCCGGTGATCAGCTGCGAAACGAGGGCGCCGCTGAGGCCGTAGACGGGCCAACCCGCGGCCAAGGCCACGCCGATGCCGGAGGTGACCGCCCAGCCGACCGCCCAGGCGACGCCCGAGGCAACGGCCCACATCCAGGCGTTTGCGACGCGCTCCCGCGTGAGCAGGGCAGCCTGTCCGGCGCCGAGGGCCACACCTGAAATGGCTCCAAGCACGATGGCCTCAGTCTGGGTGTCGATCAGCCCGATGACCGCGGTTACCGCCGCGAGGGCGGCGCCCAGCCCGATCGCCGTTGCTCCCGCCCAGAGCGCCAGCGCCTGCGGGCGAAGAATGCCCAGCGCAAGCCCCTGGCCCGCGCCGATGATCGCCCCGGCGATGAGGCCGGAGATCAGGGCCGCCGGCACGGTCGCAGCGGGTCCGCCGATCATGTGGCCGATATACCCGCCGATCGGAAAGCCGACGATCGCGACGATCCAGCGAAGGAGCAACGTTCGCCCTGATCCGGTCAGCGCGGGCACACTTGATGTCGTTGCCATGGTCTGACTCCTATCGGGCGCAGCCGCCCAGCGCAGTGAGGTGGGTTCAGACCGCGCGTAGTCGTGACGGACCGCGAACAGGCTGGTAGGGACAGGGCCCAATGCCTCGCTGCCGAGAGTGTGCGCCGCTATCTATCGGGTGGCAATGCGCGCACACTGCCGACCATGACCATGAGCATGACCGGCAAGACAGTACTGATCACCGGGGGAACCGGCGGCATCGGCAGGGCGGCGGCCGCCGGGCTGGCCTCGCTGGGCGCGAGGGTCGGCATCACAGGCCGCGATCGGGAGCGCGCCGAGGTGGCCGCCGCGGCGATCATCCAGGAGTCGGGCAATCCGTCGGTCGACGTCTTCGTCGCCGACATGTCGTCCCAGGCCGAGGTCCGACGGCTGGCTGACGAGGTCCTCGCCGCGTACCCGCGGCTCGATGTGCTGCTCAACAACGTCGGCGGCTTCTGGGCCCACCGTCACGTGACCGCCGATGGGCTCGAGCACACGTTCGCCCTCAACCATCTCGCGCCGTTCCTGCTGACGAACCTCCTGCTTGACCGGCTCGTGGCCAGCGCCCCGGCCCGCGTCGTGACCGTGTCGTCTGGCGCTCAATCGATGGGGACGGTCAATTTCGACGACCTGATGGGCGAGCAGAACTACTCCGGATCGCGGGCGTACAACCAGTCGAAACTGGCCAACGTGATGTTCGCGTACGAGCTCGCCAAGCGACTCGAGGGCACCGGCGTCACCTCGACCGCGCTGCATCCGGGACTGACGAGCACTGCCTTCAGCGCCGAGGATCCTGCCCTGGGCCTGCTCGTGACGATCCTCCGACCGTTCATGAAGAGCCCCAAGCGAGGAGCCGAGACGCCGGTCTACCTGGCCAGTTCGCCGGAGGCCGAAGGCCTCACCGGCCAGTTCTTCGCCAATCGCAAGGTCAAGGCGTCGCACAAGTCCTCCTACGACACGGCGATCACCGGCCGCCTGTGGCAGGTCAGCGCCGACCTCGTCGGCCTTCCGGCCGGCGCGCGGCACTGATCGACGCCCTCCGCGCCGATCATCGAGGCGCGTCTCTCCTGAGATAGGCTTCGACCAGGAGGGCTCGTGGACGATCGGCTGCTCGCGTTCATCGGCGTTTCGGTCGCCGTCGTCGTCATCCCAGGGCCGGACATGGCGCTGGTCGCCCGCAACGTGCTTCGGTTCGGCCGGTCGGCCGGGATCGCGACCTCCGCCGGCATCTGCACCGGCATCCTCGGTTGGGCGGTGGCGGCCGCGCTCGGCGTCTCGACGCTCCTTGCCACGTCCGCGGTCGCATTCACGGCGCTCAAGCTCGCGGGTGCCGCCTACCTGATCTACCTCGGAATCGCGACCCTGCGAGCCCGCGACGTCGCCATCCATGCGGGCGAGGAGGATCGGCCGGCCCTGCCGTGGCATCGAGCGTGGCTGCAGGGCCTGCTGTCGGCCCTCCTCAACCCCAAGCTCGGCGTCTTCTTCCTCACGCTGCTGCCCCAGTTCATCGCGCCCGGCGATTCGCCGGCCGTGCAGGCGCTTCAGCTGGCGGTTCTCTTCGACCTCATCGGGCTTGGCTGGCTCGTGGCGTACTCGACGATGCTCGGCGCAGTTGGTGGGGCGCTCAACCGGCCAGGGCCGCGGCGGTTCATCCGCTGGCTCAGCGGCACGATCCTCATCGCACTCGGGGCTCGGGTGGCGCTCGAGCGGGCCTGAGGCGAGCGCCGACTGGCGGGCGGGCGCCGGTCCCGTCGACAGACCGCAACGGACATTTCTCCCAGGCCCGGGCTACCCCTACCGTACGGGTCGAGCCCGGTGTACCTTGCGGGACCGGTGGCTGCCCGGCAAACTCGCAGCAACCCGGTTCAACGCGCGCCGCCGTCTATTTTTGGGGCACAAATTTCCGTGCGGACCATCGCCGTCGTCAACCGAAAAGGCGGAAGTGGCAAGACCACGACCGCCGTCAGTCTCGCCGCCGTGCTGGCCGAGCGTGGCTTGTCGGTCCTCCTGATGGACCTCGACCCCCAGGCGAGTTCCTCCGCGTGGCTTGGCGAGGTTTCCAAGGATCGCGGCATCTTCGACGCGTTCATGGGGACGCGCGATCTCGCCGGACTCGCGATCAAGACCGCGGTTCCGGGACTCGACATCGTGCCTTCCTCCCCGTGGTTGCTGACCGCCGAGCAGACGCTGAAGGGCGACATGAGCGTCGGGGTCTTCCGGGCAACCGAGAAACTGCGCGACGGCTGGGACTTCGTGATCATCGACTGCCCGCCGTCCCTGTCGTACCTGGCTGTCGGCGCGCTCATGGCCGTCCGCGAGGTGATCATCCCGGTCGAGGCCCACTCGATCGCACTGCCCGGGGTCGCGGCGGTGGTTCACGAGATGAGCCGCATCCAGTCCGACCTCAATCCCCACCTTCGGAGCCCGCTGATCGTCGCCTGCCGGCTGAACCGGACGATTCACGCTCGACAGGTCGTCGAGGAGTTGGAGCGCGTGTACGGCTGGCGCCTCGCCAAGTCGACGATCCGCGAGAGCATCCGATTGGCCGAAGCCGAGGCCGCGCGCATGCCGATCACGACCTTCGCGCCCGACAGCGGCGTTTGCGCGGATTACCGGCTGCTGGCCGAGGAGATCCTCGGGCGAGAAGAGATCGCCGAGCGGAGCTCGTCGAGTGGGTCTCGCCTCCATCGGCTGTTGACACGCTCCCTGAGGGTTCCGACCTTCAAGCACCGCGCCGTCTGACCTCGATGCGCCAGGACGAGTTGCTCCTGACGGTCCTCGCCATCGCGATCCTTCTCAACGTCCTGCTCGTCCTCGCCAGTTGGCTTGGATCGCGTCGCGTTCGACGATCCCGGGCAAGCACCGCTCAACCGCCGCCCGACCAACCAGTTGGGCTGCCTGCCGCCCCTCTCGTCCCGGCCGACCGGGCGGACGACGGGCGGGTCGCTGCCGCGGTCGAGGCGTTCGTTGCCGGCGTCTCACCGGACGCCGCGGGCTCGGGCCGCGTGCCGACGCCGGCTGAGGTGCTCGCCAGCCGCGAGGACGCTCTTCGAAGCGCGCTCGCCTCGATGCCACCCGTTCACCTCCCATCGGCCACCGCGGGTCCCGCCGAGGCAATCGACCGAGCGCCGGCCGGGCATGCGGAGGAGGCGGGCTCGGAATCCTGGGAGCGCATCTTGAGCGAGGAGTCGGCACGCGTGGCGCGCTTCAGGCGGCCTTCTACGGTGGTGACGGCCAGCCTGCCGCATCTCGAGGATGTCGCCGATCGCTGGGGCCGCGATGCCGCGGATCGGGTCGTCGCCGAGACCGCCCGGCTGCTCGAGTCGGAGGGCCGCGCCGTCGACCGTATCGCCCGCCTGGACGACGCGACATTCGGCATTCTCCTGCCGGAGACGAGCGAGATCGGTGCCGCCCGCTACGCCGAGCGAGTTCGAGCTGCCGCCGACGCCTGGCTCATGTCCGCGGGATTGTCGGTGCGACTGGAGATCGGGTGGGCGCACGTGGCCAGCGGTGCGGACGCGGAGGCGCCGACGTCGGCCGCCCAGCCGCCGAAGCGCAAGGCCACCCGCCGCTAGGGCGGCTAAGGCTCGGCACGGGCTGTCCTTCCGTCATGACCGCCGCACGGCTCCGGTTCCCCTCCGCACCGCGATTTGAGCTTTGGCGTTGTCTGGAGGCCCCATTCACGAGTAGCATCGCCTGAGCGCGCGCGGTCCCGGGGGCTGGATCAATGCAGCACAAGACCATCGATTCCCAATCGGTAGCCGAGACGACCGGCCAATCCTCTGATGGCGGGGTCGAGACGGCCGACCCGACGGATGCGACTAGTCGGGCCCGTTTCACCGGCGGCGGAGTCAGGCGGGCAGCCTGAATCGCCGGCGCCTCCTGGTGAGGATCCCACCGAAGCGGTTGAAGCCGGACGCGTTCCGACGTTCCTCCACGAGATCGCCCGCACGATGCAGGCGGCTGCCGACCGGCAGCGCGAGCAGATCGCCGCGGAAATGGCCAACAGCCTCAGCGCCCATGTCGAAAAGGTCCGATCTCGTGCAGCGACCGAGGCCGAGGAGCTCAAGCGGCGCGCGGAAGCGGACGTCGAACACATTCGCGAGTGGTCGGCGGCCGAGGCCGAGCGACTCCGCCAGGAGACCGAGAACCGGATTGGCGCACGCCGGGAAGGCCTCGATCGAGACCTCCGCCAGCACGACACGCTGGTTGAGCGCGAGATTTCCCAGGCCGGCGAGGCGGTCGAGGAGTACCGGGGCGAGCTCGATCGCTTTGTCGGCCGTCTGGCAAGCGAACAGGAACCGACCGAGATTGCGCGCTTGGCGAGCCTCCTGCCCGAACCACCCAGCGTGGAACAGATCGCGTCGGCGGCACATGCTGAGGCGATCGCGCAATTGGCGCGCTCTGAGGCGGCCACCGACGTGACCTCCGCGGGGCATGATCTCCTTGGCGTCATGGACCCCAGCGTCATGCGCCAGGCCGCCGCCTCCAAGCCCCAGGAGGATGTGTCCGCTCCGTCCGCAAACGCCAGTTCTGAGGGCGAACAAGTCGGCCAGGAACTGCGTCGGGGAATCCTTGGTGCCCAGAGCAACGCCGACATCGTCCTGCGACTGGTGCTGATTCTCGGCGTCGCGGTCCTCGTCGCCGTCGTTGTGCTGCTGGTGATGAACGGGCAGGCTCAAGCGGCGTCGAGCAACAGCCTGTCGCGAAGCATCTGATGTATTAATCGATGGTGGCGAAGCCCGCCGGGGCCCGGGCACCCTCGGCCGTGGCGGGGGATTCAATCCAACTCCGCCAGTTCGTCCAGTGGCTGGCGGCCGTCGCGTTTGCGTTTGCCAGTGCCGGCGTGGTCGCGTACGTCGACGCGCACGATCCGGCGATCGCCGCGATCGCCCTGGTCAACGCGGGCTTCGGCTGCTGTTTGCTCCTCGTCGGCAATCTCGGCGTGGGAACGCGTATTGCGGCAGCGGCCGGTCTCGCCGTGGCGCTGGGATTCCTGGTAATCGCCTTGGCGATCTCGGTCGCCTTGCCCGAGGGCGTCACGGCCCTCGCGGTCCTGCCGATGCTGGCGGTCGCTGTCGCGCTGCGGTCAACCGATCAGCGTGTGCTGCTTCGGCTGCTCGTCGTCGGAGGAGCGGCGGGCCTCCTCCTGGGAGTCGTGGGCGAGGTCGCCCAACGCCAGTCGGCGTTCTCGGACATTGGCCTGGGGCTGCTGCGGCTTGGCGGGCAGGCAATGGCGGTGGTCCTGATCATCTACTCGCTCTGGCAGTTCAGCGGTCTCCTGCGCCACTCACTCGACCGGGTCAGGGAGGCCAACGCGGCGCTGCAGGAGGCGCAGGGCGGCCTGACGTCGGCCAACGATGCGCTCCGCCGCCACGTTTCCCAGCTCGAGCTCCGCAATCTCGAGATGACTCGGCTGGTCGAGCTGGGCGAGTTGCTGTCGTCGTCTCAGACGAGCGCGGAAGTGGCGGCCGTGATTTCGCGGGTCGTGCCGCCGATGTTTGCCGGGGATGCCGGTGCGTTCTACGAGGTCGGTGGCGGGAACGTTGCCGTTGAGGCAGTGGCGGTGTGGGGCGACCCGCCGCCGGCGTCGGCGCGTCTTCTCGCCCACCGAATGCTGGGCGCTCCGGCGGGGGCGCGTCCACGTGATGGACGGTTCCGCGTCGGAGCTCCGCTGCCCGCACGTCGAGGAAGCCATCCCGGAAGGTGCCCTCTGCGCTCCGCTGGCGGCCGAAGGCGAGTCCCTGGGCGTGCTCCATCTCCAGCTCCGGCAGATCGTTCCGGCGCCGCGATCGAGCCGCTCTCCTCGCCGACCGCGAGCGTCTGATCGGGACCGTTGCCGAGCAGCTCGAGCTCGCGCTGGCGAACTTCCGCTTGCGGGAAACGCTACGCGAGCAATCTGCCCGCGATCAGCTGACGGGCTTGTTCAATCGCCGCTACATGGAAGAGTCGCTGGTTCGCGAGCTGCGGCGAGCTAGCCGCGAGCACTACAGCCTGGGACTGTTGATGATGGACCTCGACCATTTCAAGGACCTCAATGACGGCTACGGCCATGCGGCCGGCGATCTGATGTTGCGCGCGGTGGGTGACTTCCTGGGGACGTCGGTCCGCGGCGACGACGTGGCCTGCCGGTATGGCGGCGAGGAATTCGTCGTGATCCTCCCCCGGGCCTCGCTGGAGAACACGCGCCGGAGGGCGGAAGCGCTCCGTCAGGGCATGAAAGACCTGCGGCTCGATCCGTCAGGACCGCCCATGCCCAATGCGACCATGTCGATCGGGGTCGCCTGCTCGCCGGACCACGGCGAGACCCGCGAGGAGCTCATCCACGCAGCCGATGTCGCCCTCTATCGGGCCAAGGCCGGCGGTCGGGACCAAGTGGTGGTCGCGAGCGACGGAGATGTTCACGGGATTGAAGTGGTCGCCGACGCTTAGGGACACGCAGCGCGGGCGGGGAACCTGCACCTCAACTCGCGGACCTATACTCCGCCTGATGAAACCGAACCCGCCCTACATGGCCACCGTCGTCGATCGCGGTCGTGCTGATGGTGATCGGGCTCTCGCTGGAGGGGACCCTCTTCTCCATCGCGCCGCTCAACCAGGTCGTGGCGGATGTGCTCGGGGTGGTGGGCATCAAGGCCAGCCAGGAGCTCGCTCGCATCCTCATCATCGCCTCGCCGACATTGCTGATCATCGGCTCGCTCGTGAAGGGGATCTGATGCGCCGCCGATCCCAGTGGGCGCCCAAGGCCGCCACGATCGCGGTCGCCGCGGTCCTGACGGTCTTCGCGGCACTCGTCTTCTTCACGAACCTGGTGCCGGGCACGATTGCCGGTTTCGCCGCCGCTACGCTCGCGCTCTACGCCGCTGTCGCGGCCTTCGTCATTCTGCTGCTGGGTATCTTCGTCAAGGGCATCTAGCTCTCGCCGCCCGCCTCGACGCGCCGCCCAGTACTCCCGCCAACCGCCGAACTCCGTGATCTCGCGATGGATTCCTTCTGCCAGCTCGCGAGGGAAGAGGATTCCCGGCACGGTCCGGCCGTCGGCGAGCTCGACGGGCCCGCGATAGAGGCCTGGTGGCTCACCCGCTTCGACCCGTGCCCACACGTCATCCGGCACGTCATAGAGCTCGCCGGGAACTGAGATCCCGCCCTCCGCGACCTCGAACATGCCCGGATGGACGTCCCCGATCGAGAAGATCCGATAGCGGGGCGCGGTCATGTACTCACCCAGGAACGTCGCCCCATCGAGGTTCGCGTTGAGCTTCAGACCGCGCATCAGCGTGCCGTTCACGAAGAGTTGGCTCGACACCTGGTCACCTCCTCTCAGGTCGAACGATAGGGAAGGCGCCGGCGGCGTCCGCCGCCCGCGCCTTCAGACCGATCGGCCGGGATGGGGGGCCCACCCCGGCCGGCGCCGCGATGTCAGGGCATCGCCACTTCCGGTTCCTCATCGGGCGGTGCCGTCAGCGCGTTTCGGAGGTCGTCCATCGAGCCGTGGCCCTCGCGCCACGCGGAAACCCAGATGACGATGGCCGCGAACACGTAGCCGATCCAGATTGGCTCCGGGGCTCGGACAGTGAATGACCCGTCGACGACCTGGAAGATCAGGCCGACGGGGTCATGGATCAACCCGACGAACGCAAGGACCGCGGCGATGAGCGTGTAGACGATCGCCCGGCTGTACTCCTTCGCGATGACGAAGTAGGCGATCGCGCCGAGCATCAAGCCGGCGACGACCGCCCCCGCGCCGAGCCGCTCGAGGCCGGCGTAAAGCACGCCCTGAGCGCCGAGCGCGTCGTAGCCGACCGTCCCGGCGTTCGTCCCGGCCGCTCCGAGCGCGCCGTCCACGAGCGTCTTGGCCCACTGGGCGATGTTCGGGACGATCGCCAGCACGATCGCCGGGGCGTACTTGGCCCTCGACGTCTGGAACGCCTGCGCGCCGATGACGAGGCCGATGAACAGCAGGATCGGGAACAGCGCGGCTCGCGGGATCACCGCCAGGAACAGGCCGACGAGCCCGAGCAGGCAGATCACCGCGATGACGATTCCGGTCGCGAGCGAATAGCCGATGCGGCCGCCGACGGCCTTCCAGCCGGGATGGCCGATGTACACCGCGGGCGGAAACGGGCTGCCGAGGAACGACCCGACGATGGCGCCGATCCCGTCCGCGAGCAGGATGTGGCGGAGGTTGTAGTTGTCGCCGGCGACAGAGGCCGACTCGACGTTGTTCATCCCCTCGGTGAAGTTGTAGACGCCGAGCGGGATCGCCGTGACGAGGAGGGGCAGGATGTCGGACAGGCCGCTCAGCACCTCGCTACCGGGCGTCGGGAGGTGGATCCCGACCTGCGCGAAGGAGTCCGTCACCGCCTGGGGCGATAGGCCGGTCCAACCGAAAACGGCGTACGACAACCAGCCGATGACCGAGCCGACGATGATCGCGGCAAGTCCGCCCGGGATCCCGAACGGCAGCCGGACGCCGGCCGTCCACGACAGCAGGATGATCGCGAACGTCGCGAGCGCGATCCATGCCGCGTTGAACATTTCGAACGACGCGTTCATGGAGATGAACGCCACGGAGATGCCGGCCAGTGTCCCGAGCATCGCCGCGCGTGGCGTGTACTTCCTGATCGTCGGGCCGATGAACGCGCCGATCACGACGATGACGCCGATGAGGAACGCCCAGGCGAGGCCGGCCTGCCACGCCTGCATGACGTCGCCGGTCTTGCCGAGGACCGGCAGCATGATCACGAAGGTCACGAAGAAGTAGTGCGGCACGGACGGTCCGTACGGCATGGCCGCGACGTCGTCGCGTCCCTCCTTCCTCGCGAGCTGATACGCCAGGTAGGCATAGAAGAGGTTGCCGAGCGGCAGCGCGATCGCCAGGGCCGGCAGGATCCGGCCGAAGACCGTGTCGGTGGGCAGCTGCACGACGAACAACATGAGCGACGACAGCACGAGCACGTTGAGCAGGACGTTCGTGCCGAGGCCGAAGAATGCGTTCCAGTCGCCCGGAACCCAGAGCCTCGGCCTGAATGTGCCGGAATTCGTGGTCACGTGGTGGACTCCCTCCTCTGCGGGCCATCGCGGTCCCGCGTGCGAACCCCTCCGTCCCTCGGGCGGTCAGTCGATAGGCATCACGCTGTCGCGGCGGCCGTCGAGGCCTGGGCTACGGCGTCCGGGAACTGCACAGCCAGGCCTTCGAGGAAGTCCGCCGATGTGCCGACGAAGCCGAAGATCCCGCCCTGCGCCTTGATCATGGCGAGAGCCGACTTCTGGAACTCGGGGAAATAGGACGCCACGGCATCCTCGAGGACGAGGGCGTCATATCCTCGATCGTTCGCCTCGCGCACGCTCGTCTGGACGCAGACCTCGGTGGTCACGCCGCACACGACGAGTTGCCGGATACCACGGGTCTTGAGGATGGTGTCCGTGTCCGTGGCGTAAAAGGCGCCCTTACCCGGCTTGTCGACGATCGGTTCGCCCGCGATCGGGTAGACCTCGTCGACGATGTCGTGGCCGTGCTCGCCGCGGACCAGCAACCGGCCCATCGGACCCTCGTCCCCGATGTGGATCTTGGGCCTGCCACGCTCGTACTTCGCGGCCGGGAGGTCGGACAGGTCCGCCCGATGGCCCTCTCGGGTATGCATGATGAACAGGCCGGCTGCCCGGCATGCCTTGAGCACTCGCTCGGCCGCAGGAAGCGCCTTGAGCAGCAACGACGTGTCGTTACCGAGCGATTCCCCGAAGCCACCCGGGTACACGAAGTCCCGCTGGAAATCGATCATGACGAGCGCGGTGGTCTTCGGATCGAACTGGAATTCATACGGTTCCGCCTTGGCCGACAGCATCTCGTTCGCCTCCTCGTGGTTACGTTCGTGCCTGTACCGGGTTGGGCACGATCCGTGTTCCGGTTTCGCCGCCGATGGCCCGTTCGAGCGCAGCCGGCGTCGTGATGAGGACCTCCTGGCCGCCGCGCTCGAGGAAATGGATCGCCGCCTCGATCTTGGGCCCCATCGATCCCTTGGGAAATTCGCCCGCCTCGAGGTAGGTCCGGGCCTCGTCGACGGCCATCTGATCGACCCAGCGCTCGTCGGGCTGGCGAAAGTGGACCGCCACGCGCTCCACGCCTGTCGACAGCACCAGGAGCGGGATGTCCAGGCTCGCGGCGAGCAGGGCCGAGGCCCGATCCTTGTCGATGACGGCCTCCACGCCTCGGTACTGGCCGGGGGCGGTCTCGACCACGGCGACGCCACCGCCGCCGACGGCGATGACGACGTAGCCGGCATCGACGAGGGCCCGGATCGGTTCGCCCTCGACGATCCGCAACGGCTCGGGCGAGGCGACGACGCGGCGGTAGCCCCGCCCGGAGTCCTCGATCATCGTCCAGCGCGTTCCGCTCGGCCTTCTGGTCGGACTCCTCCTTGGAGTAGAACGGTCCGATCGGCTTGGTTGGCCGACCGAAGGCCGGATCGGCGGGGTCGACCACGACGTGCGACAGGACGCATGCCACGCGATCGGGAAGTCCCCGCGCCGCCAGCTCGTTGAGGAGCGCCTGGCCGAGGATGTGGCCGATCCCGCCCTGCGAGTCGGCCACCGACATCTCGAGGTTCAGCCGCGGGACCGGCAGATCGTCGGGGACCGCCTCCGAGCGGAGCAGGATGAAGCCGACCTGGGGGCCGTTGCCGTGGGTGACGACGACGCCCCACCCCGTCGCGACCATCGCGGCGATGTGGCGAGCGGTCTCCCGGGCGTTCTCGTACTGCTCGTCGATCGAGCCGCGCTGGCCGTCGAGGATGAGCGCATTCCCGCCGATCGCTATGACGGCCCGACGGTCCATCGTCATGCCGCCCGCCCTTCGGGTCCGGCGACCCCGAGGGTCGCGCCGAGGGCCGAGATCGCGCTCGAGAAGCAGGCCAGCGGCGCGCGTGCGATCCCTGCGCCGATCTGGCCGACGCCGGCCCGGCGGTGGGCGATCCCCGTGTTGATGACCGGCGCGATCCCCGAATCGACGACCCGCCGGGCATCGATCCCGGTCGGTGTGCCCACGAACCCGAGGGGTGGCAGCGCATAGGATGGGTTGCGGGCGAGCGTGATCCGGCCCATCAGGCGCGTGAACTCCAGGGCATCGGTCGGGCTGCCGCCCACGAACCGGACGATGGCCGGTGCCGCGGCCATCGCAAACCCGCCGATCCCGAATGTCTCCGTGATCGCGCTGTCGCCGAGATCCGGATTGGCGTCGTCGGGGCCGTAGCCCGGGAAGTACAGGCCGTCGGGCACGCCGACCGGTGTCGTGAACCACGTATCGCCGGTGCCGGACAGGCGAATCCCGAAATCCACGCCGTTGCGGGCCATCGCGGTCACGACCGTTGATGCGTCGATCCCGTGGGCGCTGTCGAGGGCGGACTTGCACGCGGCCATCGACAGGTTGAGGAAGAAGTGGTCGTTGCCATGGAGGAAATCGAGGACCGATGCCGCTACCGCCGGATCGGCGGTGCGCACAAGGGCCGGGGCGATCGCGCGGGTGAACAGCGACGTCGCCGCGATGTTCCGATTGTGCCCTTCATCCCCCATCTGCAGCGCCTGGCCCGTGAGGCTGCGGAGGTCGAGCGGGCCGCCATGCTTGAGAGCGCTCGAGAGCGCCGGGCCGAGCACCTCCGCGAACCAGCGAAGGCGGTCGAGGACGGACTCGTCATAGGCGCCGAAGCGCAGGACCCTGCCGAGGCCCTCGTTGAGGGTCGCGTGCGCCCGTGTCTTCGAGGCGACGTTCTCGACCACGACGACCGGCATCGTCGGGCTGATCACGCCGGCCATCGGGCCGACGGCACCCTGATCGTGGCACGGGGACAGCTCGACTCCGCCCAATTCGACGAGCGCGGTCGCCTCCTCCGGCGACGCGGCCCACCCCTCGAACAGGACCGCACCGATGATCGCGCCCTCGACCGGCCCGCACATGCGCTGCCAGGCGATCGGCGGGCCGGCGTGGAGGATGTGCCGGTCGCCGAGCCCAAGCGCCACGCGAGCGGGCTGGACGTCGACGAGCATCGGCTGAGCGGCGAGAAGGCGATCGACGGCCGTCGCATTGGCGGCCGCGATCCTCCGGCCGATCGGATCGTCCGGATCGTCCTCCAGGCGGGCGAGGAGGAGGCCGATGTCGCGATCGCCCTCTGCCGGCGGGCGCCAGTCGAGGCGGGAGACGGACGCCCCGTTGGCGGCGAGCGGCTGGGCGAACATGTCGAGGCCGACATTCACGGCGCGCACTCCCTCGGGGAAGAGCACGGACGTTGTTGCCTCGCTCATCCGTGACCTCCGGCCGCGACCGCGGCGGGCGCAACGATCTGGGCCGCCAGCGCGGCGGCCTGGGCATTGCTCGGGGCGAGGAGGACACCGGCCTCGGCAAGCCGAGCCTCCTGGGCGACGAGGTTCTGCGGGTCGCTGCTGGTGCCACAGACCGACGCGACAACGGCGAACCGGCGGCGCTCACGCGCGGCCTCCTCCCTGGCAGCCTCGATCGCGCCGGCCAGCGCGCCGGCGGGATCGGCATGGGCGCCGTACCCGAGCACCACGTCAAGCAGGATGACCGCCGTGGATGGATCGCGGGCAGCGGCCGCCAGGTGCTCGTTCCGCAGGCGTGGATCGATCATCGGATGCGGTCGACCGACGGTGTATTCGTCGTCGCCGAGGTCGACGATCTCGTGGCGCTTCGCTTCCTTCGCCCCGAGCGAGTCGCGCAGGACGAGCTTCGCCTCGCCCGCCAGTGAGCCGCCGCTGTAGAGCCCGCGGATCCGCCACTGCGTCTGGTCCAGGCCGGCCTGCGCCTCGCGAACCACCGCCTGATCCGTGGCCGCTTCCTTCATGGCATCGTCGTCCGGGATCGGCCGGCCGAGGGCCATCGCGCTGGCGATCGCCGCAGCCGCCTCGAACGTCGCCGCCGGGATCGATCCGGCAGCCGTGACAGCCGCCGGATCCCCGCCGAGGAAGTTGATGATGACCGGCTTCCCGACGGCGCCTGCCGCAGCCAGGACCACCTCGGCCACCGCCGCCGACGGCGGCTTCGAGATGAGGACGATCAGCTCCGTCCCGGGATCGGCGCCGAGGCGCTCGAGCGCCGCGAGCATCATCGTGCCGCCGACGCGTTCGTCCAGATCGCGTCCGCCGACGCCGATGGCCTGCGACACGCCCGCACCGTAGCGATCGATGAGGCAGCTCACCTGTTGCAGGCCGGTCCCGGACGCGCCGACCAGGCCGATCGTGCCGCGTCGGACGGCATTGGCGAACCCGAGCGGCACGCCGTCCAGGATTGCGGTGCCGCAGTCCGGGCCCATCAAGAGGAGTCCTCGTGCCCGTGCGATGGACTTCAGCTCGATCTCGTCTTCGACCGAGACGTTGTCGCTGAAGAGGAAGACATTCAGGCCGTGCTTGAGCGCCTTGAGCGCCTCCGCAGTGGCATATGTGCCGGGCGTGGAGATCAAGGCGAGGTTCGCGCCGACCTCCGCGACGCCTTCGGCGAGCGTCCGAACCTCCGTGCGGGTGGCCTCGCTCGGACCTTCCGTGCCGGGTCCCGCCAGTCGTTCCGCGGCTCGGTCGAGCGCCTGCGCCGCGACGCTCTCGTCGTCCGACGCGACGGCCACGACCAGGTCATTCGGGCCAGCCGACGCGGAAGCCTCGGAAAGAAGCCCTGCGGCCGCGAGGACCTCCCGATTGGCGGGTGTCGCCATGACCAGGCCTGCCCGGTCGATGCCGGCAAGCGATTCAAGCTCGGCGGCGATCTGCATCAGCTCGACCGAATCGCGGTAGCTGTTTTTGAACACGCGGGACTGGACAGCCGACATCAGGCCACCGCCCCGCGAACGCCCACAGCAGCGTCGAGGCCGATCAGGACCCCGAGCAGGCAGTCCGTGCCGGATGTCGCGCCCCAGGCAACCGCCCGATCGATGGCAGCCGGGATCGCCTCGTCATCCGCCCCGAGGAGCGCCGCGAGCAGGGTGTGCAATCGCTCGGAGAATTCGCCGGCGGCCGCATGGCACAGGAGAGTGGCAGCGAGCGCCGTCGTGCGCCCCTCGACATCGCCCGTGGCCAGGACAAGGAACCCGGCGGACGGCCGATACAGAGCGTGGAGTGCGGCTTCGATACCGACGAGGACGTCGTCGCCGGATGGAGTCAGGCCCGGACCAAGGCCGATGAGGCGTGCGGCCACATCGGCCGCGAGGCTCCGATCGCCAGCCTCGAGCGCGTCGGTCAGTCGGGCCAACAGCGGTCGCGCCACGTCCACGAGCCCCACTGAATCGTGGGTCGGGACATCGTCTCTCAGCAAGGCGCCGAACCCACCGGCGGATGCGCGGGCCCCGGCGATGGACCGCGTCGCCGCCGATCGCCGACCCCAGGATTCCGCAGCCGCGTCGGCGGCCTCGACCGACGACTGGAATCGCGGCGACCAGCGTTTCGCAGCATCTAACCGGATCTCGAGCCCGGCGTCCGGTACTTCGATGCTCGGGTCGCTTGCGCGCACGAACATCCCGGGATGCAAGCCGATCGCGCGCCAGTCCGGACCGAGGTCCGCCAGGATCCCATTGGGCAGGCCGCCGCCTTCGGGGGAGGCGACAGTCAGCAGCCCATCTGCAGTGGCGATGTTGACCACCGATCGGTAAATGCTCTGGACGTGCAGCGCGCCGTTACCGGCGCGGGCGATCCGGCGCGGGACGGCATCGCTGACACAGGAGGCACGATGGGTGCGAAGAATCGCAGCCGTTGGCATTGATGGACATCGTAGGCACGAAGATCGGTGTCGTCACTGTGTGATATATCCATTGACTAGCCTCATCACTGTCGGGTATCGATAGCCACGTGATCGACTCCATTGCGCTAGGTGACCTGCTGACGATCCCGCCACTGGCGCACGCCCGAGTCGTCGGCGGGCATGACGGCCTGCGGCGGCCGGTCCGCGGCGTCAACGTCATGGAGGTCCCGGACATCCTCGACTGGGTGAAGCCGGACGAGCTCCTTCTGACTACGGCCTATCCGCTTCGCGATGATCCGGTCGCCCTGGACGCGCTCATCCCGCGCCTGGCGGAACGCGGTCTGGCCGGCATCGCACTCAAGCCCGGCCGATACATCAAGGCGATACCGACGTCGATGATCGAAGCGGCCGACGAGCACGCATTCGCGCTAATCGAGCTTCCACCCGAAGCCTCGTTCAACGAGATCATCAACTCCGTTCTGACCGTGATCCTCGACGTCCAAGCCGCGCGCCTCCAACGATCCGCTGCCATCCACGATCGATTCACGAGCATCGCCCTGTCCGGCGGCGGTCTCCGTCAGATCGCCGAGGCATTGGCCGAGCTCGTGGGGCGGCCGGTCGCGATCGTCGACGCCCAAGACATGGTCCAGTGGCGCACCTCGGATGGGGCTCCCGGTGGTGAGTCCGGGTTGCCGGCCGGATCGACGGGAGCGAATGGCGGCGGCACGATCGTCCAGCCGATCAAGGTCGGGGCGGAGCGTTACGGAGCGATCCTCGTGGCCGGTGATGAGGCGGCACTCGGGCCGGATCGCCTGGAGGCGATCGAATATGCCGCCACGGTTGCAGCGCTCCGCCAAGTCCAGACCCGCGCCGTCGCCGAGGCCGATCGCCGTTTCCAGGCCGTCTGTCTCGAGGAACTCATCACCGGTCACGTCGTGGACCGGACCGTGCTGATGGAGCGGGCGGCGGCCTTCGCATGGGATCTCACCAGCCCGCGGGCCGTCCTCCTGGCCGACGTGGAGGCGATCGCGGGACGGCCCTTCTCCGCCCTGGCCGGCACGCCCGAGGAAGGCGCCCTGCGCCACCAACTCGCCGAGGCGGCGAGGGCGAGCCTCGGGTCAGGAGCGATCATCTGGGAGCGGAGTCGTGAGATCGGGGCGCTGGTATCGGTCGGGTCCGTCGGGCTGCGTGAGATCGGGGCTGCGCTGCAGGCGGAGGCCAGCCGGCACCTGCCGGGGATCGTCGTGAGCGTCGGGATCGGGCGAGCGGCTCTCGACCCCCTCGACCTGCACACGTCATTCGCCGAAGCCCGACGGGCGCTGTCGATCGGCCGTTGGGCGCGTGGACCGGGTGAGGTGACCGCCTTCGACGCACCTCGGACTGGACCGCCTCCTGGTGGCCGTCCCCGACTCCGACGCGGAGGCGTTCCGTACGGACGTGCTCGGCCCGCTCGAGGCGTATGACGCCGCACGGGGAACGTCCCTCGTCACGACGCTCGAAACGTTTCTGGCGACGCGGAACGCCGCCCTGGCGGCTCGCCAGCTCTACCTTCACTACAACACGCTCAAGAACCGGCTCGCCAAGATCGAGGAGATCATCGGGCCGTATCTCGACGACCCGGATCGCTGTCTCAGCCTGGCCTTGGCCCTGCGGCTGCGACGCCTGCCGAGGTCATAGCAGGCCGCTCTAACGGGCGAACGCTTCGAACGGGTTGCTGGTGGGTCAGGCGCGAGATCTCTGCCTCGTTGAGCCCCGCGCTTCGCAGGCGGGGCAGGAACCGTTCGCTCAGATACGTGTAGGGCCTGGGAGTGCCGCCGCCGGGTTGCGCCGGATCGAATTGGCCCCGGTCCTGGCTCAACAGCACGTGACCGCCGAGGCCGGCATCGAGGGCGCGCTGGATCTGCTCGACGAAGTACGCATCGTCGAAGTCATCGCTGCCGATCGCGTCGTACTCGATCCAGCTTCCGCGCCGAGCGATCTCCAGGTGGAGGTCGAGGTCCGGTTCGGCCTGGGTGTGGATCCAGATGAAGCGGTCCGGAGTGACGCCCGCGGCTTCGATGATGTCGAGTTGATCGCGTACCACGCGGCCCTGGATCGTGTGGCTGCCGATGACGCTATTGGTCGCCTTCGCGGCCCTGGCCGCCGCGCGCAGGATCTTGATCTCGCATTCGGTCAGGCCATCGTCGCCGGCGCTGAGCTTGATCCATCCGGCCTGCACGCCGGTGCCCGCGATCTCGTCGCTGAGCTCGCCAAGCATCCAGTCGTGCAGCGCGTCTTCGCTTGCGTCGTGGGCCCATCGGGGCACCCAGGGCTCGCGATAGATCCCGGTCGGGACGACGAGCGGGAAATTTCGTCGCCGCCGATACCGCAGCGTCAATGTCGGCTCGGCGCCCCACGCCGACGGTGCTGCACTCGACGATGGCCGTGACGCCCGCGGCCCGGGCGCGCTCGATCTCCGGCCCCATTAGGGCAACCACTGCGGAGGGATCGGCCTCCGCGTAGCCCGGCTGGTCCCATGTCCGCAGGTCGACGAAGACGTGCTCGTGCGGCAGGATCATGCCAAGCTCGTCGGCACCCTTCGGTCCCAGCGTCGTCATGATGCGAGCCATCGAGAACAGGCTAGCGAGTCGGGGGCGCGTTGTGGCCCCCAGCAGCGCCCGCTAGAATGGCGTCGCCGCTCAGGGTGACGCCCTACACGAGCGTGAACCGAGCGGGAGTAACTCAGCTGGCAGAGTGTCTGCTTCCCAAGCAGAATGTCGCGGGTTCGAATCCCGTCTCCCGCTCCACTCCCCTAACTCGAAACACCCAGGGCTGATCGGTCCGCTACGCTTCTGACGTGATCCGACTCGCGATTCTCGGCTTCTGGCACGTCCACGCCAAGGACTACGCGGCCGAGGCTCAAGCCAACCCCCGGACCGAGATCGTGGCCGCCTGGGACGAGGACGCGGCCCGGGGAGAGGCACGGGCCCAGGAGCTCGGCGCCCAGTTCCACCCGGACCTCGCCGAGCTGCTGGCTCGCCCGGATGTCGACGGCGTCATCGTCACCACGAGGACCAGCGCTCACCCCGAGGTCATCGTTGCCGCGGCCGAGGCCGGCAAGCACATCTACACCGAGAAGGTCCTCGCCCTGGCCCCCGCCGACGCGCAGCGGATCGTCGACGTCGTGGCGCAGAACGGCGTGAAGCTGACCGTCTCCCTGCCGCGCCTGACGCATGGCTACACGCTCGCGATTCGCGAACTGCTGGCATCCGGCGAGCTCGGCGAAGTCACGCAGGTCCGGTGCCGGCTCTCGCATGACGGCGCCATCGGCCGGCGCTGGCTGCCGGGCCAGTTCTTCGACCCCGACGAAGCGGGCGGCGGCGCCCTCGTCGACCTCGGTTGCCATCCGCTGTACCTGACCCGACTGTTCCTCGGCGGCATGCCCGAATCGGTCTCCGCCGAGTACGGTCACGTGACGGGTCACGCCGTTGACGACAACGCCGCGGCGGTCCTGCGCCACCGGACCGGTGCCCTCGGCATCGCCGAGACCGGGTTCGTGAACCCGCACTCCCCGTTCACGATCGAAGTCCACGGCACGACCGGCAGCCTGCTGTACGGGACGCCCGAACCCAGGCTTCTCCTGCGCAGCAACACCCGAGGCAGCGCCGAGACCTGGACGGAGCTGCCGATCCCCGACTCGGGGCCGACCCCGTTCGAATCGTGGGTCTTGAACATCCTCGAGGACACCGAGGCCGCAGAGAACGTCGCCCTCGCGCTCGACCTCACGACCCTGGTCGATGCCGCGAATCGATCTGCGCTGACGGGAACCGCCGTCCGCGTCGGGCCACCCGAGCCAGCGGCCCGGTCGGGGCGCTAGGAGGAACGAGGCCGATCCATGAGTGACGACGGACGGATCAGGATCGGCATCATCGGCGGCGGGTCGATCGCCGGCGCCCATCTCGACGGCTACCTCCAGGCCCCCGACGCCGTCGCGGTCACCGCCGTGGCCGATATCGATCCGGCGCACGCCCGAGACCGCGCCGACCGCGCGGGCGGGGCAGAGGTGTTCGTCGACTACCGCGAGATGCTCGCGTCGTCCCTCGTCGACGCGGTCGACATCTGCCTGCCGCATCACCTCCACGCGGACGCGATCGTCGCCGCTGCCGAGGCCGGCAAGCATGTCCTCTGCGAGAAGCCGCTCTGCCTGACCCTGGCGGAGGCGGACCGGGTGCAGCGGGCGGTGTCCGACGCGGGCATCACGCTCATGTGCGCCCACAATCAGCTCTTCCTGCCACCCGTCGTCGCCGCCCGTGAGCTGCTCCAGAAGGGCATCCTGGGCAAGGTGTACCAGGCCCGGACGACCGACAGCTTCTACAACGACTTCGACCCGGACTCGATGGGCTGGCGGGCACACCGGTCGACGAGCGGCGGTGGCGAGCTCATCGACACGGGTTACCACCCCACGTATCTGCTCCTCCACCTGATCGACAGCGAACCGGTCGAGGTCACCGCCATGCTGGGCCGGCACCGGCTCACGTTCATGGAGGGCGAGGATTCCGCCGAGGTCCTCGTCCGCTTCGACGACGGTGCCATCGGAACGCTGACGACGAGCTGGGCCTACGAGCCGGCCGGCTCCACCGAGAAGTTCTCGGTCGTCGGCGAGACCGGCAGCATGTGGAGTGACGGCCGGGCGCTGTTCCACCGGCCGCGCGGCGGTGAGGTCGTCCAGCTCGTGGACCCGTCCTCGGACGAGATCGAGACGATCGGGCTGTCGGTCCTCGACTTCGTGGCGTGCCTGCGCGAGGGCCGCCGGCCGATCAACACCGAGGTCGAGGGCATCAACGTGCTCAAGGTGATCCTTGGCGCGTACGCCTCGGCGGACGAGGGCCGCACGATCTCCCTGGCGGAGCTGTCCGGCGTCTCGTAGGACATGGCCACGAGTCCTCGCGGGAGGAGTCACATGGGCGAATTCGATGGTCGTGTGGCGCTCGTGACCGGCGGCGCGCTCGGGATCGGCCGGGGCATCGTGGAGGGCTTCGCGGCGGCCGGAGCCGCCGTGGCGATCGCCGACGTGAATGCCGACGCGGCCCGGGCACTTGCCGCGGAACAAGAGCGGGCCGGCCATCGCGTGCTGACCGTGATTGGCGATGTATCGGACGCCGTGGACGCCGAACGAATCGTCGCCGAGACGGTGGCCGCATTCGGTCGCCTCGACGTCCTCGTCAACAACGCGGGAATCCTGCCGGCGGACTGGTATTTCCGGGTCGACGAGATGCCAGAGGACGTTTGGGATCGGATCCTCGACGTGAACCTGAAGGGGATCTTCCTGATGTCGAAGGCGGCGATCCCGCAGATCCGGCTGGCCGGCGGCGGGGCAATCGTCAACATCGCCAGCGTCCAGGGCCTGCAGTCGGCGCCGCGAGTCCCCTCGTACGCGGCGAGCAAGGGCGGCGTCCTGGCGCTGACTCGGCAGATGGCGCTCGACTACGCCCGGGAGAACATCCGCGTCGTCGCCGTCTGTCCCGGCACGATCGACACGGACATGTCGCGAGCCGGCGCGCGGTCCTCGGGCGGCGACATCGACGAGGCGGTCCGAGCCATGGCCGCCCGCCACCCGCTCGGCCGGATCGGGCAGCCCCGGGACATCGCCGATGCGGTGCTATTCCTCGCGAGCGACCGGGCGAGCTTCATCACCGGCGAGTACCTGAACGTCGACGGCGGGCTGATGGCGCTCGGGGCGTGGGCGGATCCGGCGACGGACGACTGAGCGGCGACCTCAGCGCGCCCCAGCGGGCGCCAGCTGCTTGACGTCGATCGCGTTGAGCAGCCCCTGCAGGTAGCCGATCGCATGGGCGCGACCGCGGCTGCAGTAGGCCGCCGACGCCGTGTCGGCCCAGGTGTCCTCGTCGCCGATCATCGCCGGCACGTGATCGTCGATGATGAAGCCGTCGAAGCCGACGCTCGCCAGCCTGCGAATGACCGCGGCCGGGTCATAGTTGCCCTCGCCAATGAACGACTCCTGGAACTTGGGCACCGTGCCCTGGACGTCGCGGAAGTGGATGTAGAAGATCCGGCCCTTCGGTCCGAAGAAGTCGATCACCCGGTTCACGCTCTCCTGGCCGGCCATCTCCGAGACGGTCCCGAGACATAGGTCGAGTCCCCACGCCGGGCTCCCGCCCGACAGCTCGTACGCGTCGCTCGAGGCCCTCCGGGCTTGACAGGATCCGGGCGATTCCCCCGAGTGCCATGTCGATCGGTGGATCGTCGGGGTGGACCGCGAGGCGAACGCCGACCTCCTCGGCGACCGGCAGGACCGCCTCGAGGAAGACGCGGTAGTTGTCCCACATCCGGTCACGGTCGATCGGCTCGGTGAACGTCTCCTGCGGCGTCAGCTTGTAGCCCGCTAGTGCGTTCCCCTCGCCGACCCGCGCCGCGTCGAACGAGGTGACCCGGGCACCGCCCCGGCCCCGCGCCTGGAGGTCCGTCCGCCAGACGTAAGTCGGCACGAAGTGATGACCCAGGACGGGGATCCCCGCCTCGGCCATGTTCCTGATCGTCGTCTTGTAGTTGTCCAGCTGCTCGTCACGGCCCGGCAGCCCGCGCAGGACCTTGTCCCAGTGGCGGTACGGGACGTTCTCGATGCCCTCGACAGTGAGCCCGGCCGCCTCGCATCGCGTCCGGAGGGCGATGAGCTCATCCACGCCCCAGAAGCCGTTCTCCACCGACAGGTCGCTCGGCGTATGGAACTGGACGCTCGTCAGACCGAGCTGCTGGGCGAAGGTGGCGACGGTGTCGTCGAAGCCTTCGATGTGGCCGAGCGTGAGCCTGATCACGTTTGGCCGCCCTACCGCGCGGTCACGGCGGCGGATTGCTCGAGCATCGGCTTCACCTCGCCGACGAAGCGTTCCAGGGTCTCGCCGTCGAACGGCGCGGGTGAGTCGAAGAAGATGTGCCGGAATCCGAGCTGGACGTACGGCGCGAGCGACTCGGCGATCTCGGCCGCGGAACCGAGGCGTCCCTCCTCGTCATAGCCGGGGTGATGCTCGCGGATCGCGGCCTCGACACGGCGCGCCTCCGCAGGATCGTCGCGGATCACGACCAAGCCCAGGCCGAGTGTCCGCTCGATCTCCGCCTCGTCGCGGCCGACCTCCTTGCACCACCGGCGCAGGACCTCGTCCTTGTGGCGCACCTCTTCGACCTCGCCGCCCGCGTTCCAGGCGTCGGCGTACTTCGCGACGGTGTGGAGTGTCTTCTTCTCGCCGCTGCCTCCGATGAGGATCGGCAGGTGTGCCTGGAGGGGCCGCGGGTTGTTTCGAACGCGCTTCGCGTGGTAGTGCGGGCCGCGGGCGGTGGCCTCTTCCTCGTAGAGCATCTGCCGCATCAGGTCGACGGCCTCGTCGAGCCAGTCCAGCCGCTCCCCGAAGCCCGACCCGAAGTCGATGCCGTACGCCTCGTGCTCACGCCCGAACCACGCGCCGCCGATCCCGAGGATCGCTCGACCGCCGCTCATGTGATCGAGCGTTGTCACCATCTTCGTCGCGACGGCGGGGTTGCGGAACGTGTTCGCCCCGACCATCAGGCCGAGCGTCGCGCGAGAGGTCACGGCCGTCCAGCCGGCGAGGATGAGGTAGCCCTCGAAGATCGGGCCCCGCCAGTCGCCCTGGATCGGGTAGAGGTGGTCCCAGGTCCAGAGCGAGTCGTAGCCCAGCTCGTCGGCCCGGCGGCCGACCTCGAGCAGCGGCGGCCATTCGGTGTACTGGCCCCACGGGAGGACGCCGACCTTGATCTCGTTCGCCATGCCAATGTCTCCGTTCAGCGCTTGCTCGAGGCGTCGACCGAGGTCCGCAGCGACCGCGCTTCCTGGTCGGCCTCCGAGGCCACGAGCACGACCGGGATCGATTCGGTGTAGAGGAGTCGCCCGAAGTACATGACCTTGACGAGCGCCCAGTACGTGCCGCCGCCCGAATCGTACGGCGGTTCGATCGCGAACGTGACGATCTGCTCCTCGCCCGGCCCGACGACGAAGCCCTGGGTCCACGGCGAGATCGCCGGCCAGGTCTCGTGAGGGCTGAGGATCTGGGCCTCGCCGCGGATCTCGCTCGCCGCCTCGTTGCGGAGCGAGACGCGGACCTCGCCCGCTTCCCCGACCCGCACCGTGACCTCGGGCGTCAGGACCTCCGCGACGAGCTCTCCGCCCGGATCTTCGCCGGCATCATCCATCGGGCCGTCGCCGTCACCCTCATCGGCCGCGATGCCCGACGTCCGGAGCGCGCGGGCGATCGCGACAGCGAGCGATGGCGCGGCGGTCGACGAATTGCCGTTTCGGCTCGTGCCGTCGCGGCCGTCGTCGCCGCCGCCCTTGCCCGGATGGAGATCGATCGTCACGACGTCTTCGTGCTGCTGCCCGGCCTCGTCGACGATCCGGGCGGCGACGAAATAGCGTCCCGCGGCGGCATCGGCCGCGGGAACGATCGAGGCATCGAATTCGAGATGGGCCCCCGGCGCCAGCCGGTACAGCCGCTCCGATGGCGATGCCTCCCAGCCGTCGGGCAGCACCAGCGTGACGGTGCCCGCCGACGGCGCGTCGGTGCGTTCGGAGGCGACGACGACCGGCAGGTTGAACGGCCCGTCGCCGCTCATCAGCCACGGCCTGATCTGGACCGTGACGGGCTGGTAGCCCAGCGGCGCCGCTCCCTTGTTGTGCATCCAGTACCCGGAGAAGACCGGTTGTGCCGCCTCGGCGATCGGGGCAAGGTCCTTGCTCTCGCCCGCCGTCCGGACGTTCGGGTTCGACTACCGCCCGCACGGTCAGGATTTCGAACGGCTCCAGCTGCACCGCGATCGTGCCCTCGGCCTCGTGCGTGGACCTGGGCTCTTCCTCGGTGACATTCGTGATGTGAACCTCGCCGATCGGCCACTGGCAGCGGATCGTCGCCCGAGTCGCGACCCCGGACGATTCGTAGAGGCGGAACACGAGGCCGTCCGTCGGATCGACGGTCGGTGCGGCCATCCGGGCCATCGGGTTACCCGCCGGCTTCACCGCGGTCAGGACGACCGACGCCGGCTCGACCTCGATGAGACTCGCCGTCGCCGGGAGCTCGCCCTCGTGTCCCTCGAACACTCGCGCAACGAGGGGGTTGTTGAAGTCATGCCCTGCCTGCACGAGCCGGCCGCTTCGCCAGTCCCCGGGCGTCCCGGTGATCGCGTACTCGAACGTGTGCGTCCAGTGCTGGAACTGGAAGTTGGATCCATCCGGGACGGCGCGCCGCGGCGGGTCGATCCAGACGCCGGACGGCCAACCGCTGCACGACCTCATGAGCGAGAGGTAGAGCTGCCCACCAGCCTCGACGTTGAAGCCCGGGCAGGCCCCTGTTGAGGACAGCGACCGTGTAGTCCTCGACTTCGCCGGTCGTGCCGTCGAGCTCGCGCGGCTGCTCGACGGTGATGGTCGCATCCTCGAGATCCTCGGCGAGCGAGCCGATCGCCGCGTTGGTCGCGTCGGGATCGGCGCCGGCCACGATCAGGACCGGCAGGTCCCGGAGTCCACGACGATCGGGCAGACCGTCCGACGACGCTCGCGCGCGGGTCGGTCGCCGGGACCCACAAGCGCGCCGAGCCGCCAGCGGCAAGCTGTCGGTCGAGTTCCGACTTGATAGGCCGGATCAGCGGCGTCGAGGACGCGCCTGACGAAGTCGTTCTCGGCGGGGCCACCGATCGCCAGCCTGACGTCGGGCAGGTTCGAATCGATGTGCATGACGCCGTACCGCGAGCCGTCGTCGCGTTGAGAGCGTCGAGGTAACGCCCTGCCGGACGAGGGCGATGACGAGGGCTCGGACTGCATCGTCGTGTCGCTCGTCGCCGGGGACGATCACCTCTGCGACGCCGATCGCGCGCCCGCGGCGGGCGTCGTCGCTGGGCGCGGCCGGGTCGCCGAGCACGATCCGGGCGGTGGCGCCCAGCGCGAACCAGTTGTAGGCGGGGTTGTCGAGCGTGAACGGGACCTCGGCGACGTCGACGTTCGGGAAGCCGAAGCCACGGCCAACGACGGCGTTGCCGACCTCCGAGACCGGGAGCCCCGCCGTCGACCGCTGCGGCAAAGCGGACACGGAACAGGCGGTCATGGCCCGTGTAGTCATCGAGCCGAGTGGCCAACTCAACCCGCTCCACGCCGTCCCAGAGCACGATGTCCTGCGTGCGGTGGCACTCCTCGAACGGGCCATCGACGCGGATGCGGCGGCCGATCGGCGACTCCTCGACCCGGATCTCGGCAGTGAAGTCGATCGCCGAGCTCACCCGCCCGTCCGGGGATCAAGTGCCACGGGCCCTCGCCGAACAGCGGGTGGGTCGGGTACTCGCGATAGGCGAGCAGCTCGTTGCCGACGCCGCCCGGCTGAATGAGCTCCTTGCCCGTCCGCTTCTCGATCAGGCTGCTGATCGCTCCGCCGCGATCCGGATCGACGACGAGCCGATAGGCCTCGTTCTCGATCGTGGTCGTCTCGACGCGGCGCCAGCCGGCCTCGTCGAGAGGTTTCGTCGCCGGGAACCGCGCGGTACGTGCGATAGCCCGAGCGCGGGAACGTCGCGAGCGAGGAACGCGATCGTCACCAGATCGCCGACCGCCTGTCGCGCTCGACGACGAACGGCACGACGCGCGCCCGATTCGTCACGGAGCTCGATCCCCGCCGGCCCGTTCGCCGGGACGTCGATCGAGACTCGGACGACGTCCGTCCGCGCCCAGGACAGCGGGTTGAACACGGTGATCGCCCGACCGTCGCCGGTCGTGTCGATCCGCGAGCCGAGATGGTCGAGCGCTCCGTCGAGCGCGGCGGCCGCCAGCTCCTGCGCCTCCCGCCAACCGCCGATGAGATCGAGGTAGACCTGGTCGGATTCGGAGCCCGTGATCCCGTCGTGATGGGCGCCGAACAGCAGTTGGCGCCACGCCTTGTCGATCGCCTCCGTCGGGAACCGCGCCCCGAGCAGGGCCGCCATCGTTGCGAACTTCTCGGCCGCCAGGAGCGTGTTCTCGGCGGTCCGCTGGGCTTGCTTGGTGTCGATGAACGACACGTCCTTGCCGGTGTAGATCGGGTTCATGTCCCGGGTCTGCGGCGAGAAGCCGCGCCCGGTTTTCGCCTGCTGTTCCCGGACGGCGGCGAAGAACTCGCTCGGGAGGGCCGAGACGAACTTCGGCCACACGTAGCGCTGGTTCCAGTCGCGATGGATCGCGGTGAGCCACTTGTTCGGCGGGGTGTAGTCGGTCCCGACCGGCAGCAGCACGTTCTTCGTCGCGGCCAGCGTCGCCAGCTCGGTGAAGAGGCGGTGCACTTCCGCCTCGGCCTCTTCGAGCGTGGCGGACGCGTCCATCCACCAGCCCGAGGAGTAGTGATTCGGCCATGAAGCAGGTCAGCAGGGCCCGGCCACTCGGGGCGATCCAGTCGAATTCCGTCGGGAACTGCATCCGCGGTGGGTCGCCGTGCGGCCAGTCTCGGCGATGCCCATCCGGGACGGCCCTCGCACCCAGTGCGGGCCCCATTCGTGAAACGGTCCGCGTGCCCACGAGCTCGAGGAGATGCCGGCATCCGCCATGATCCCCGGGAACTGCGGATCGTGGCCGAACGCGTCGAGCTGCCACGCAGTCGCCGGGGTTCCCGCCGAGCACGTCGCGCTGATATCCGATTCCGTAGATCGCGTTCCGGATCGTCGATTCGGCGCTCGTCAGGTTCGTGTTCGGCTCGTTGTACGTGCCGCCCATGAACTCGAGCCGGCCCTTGGCCAGGAGCTCGCTGGACGTAGGCACGGTCCTCCGGATAGACGTCCCAGTAGGGCTTGAGGTAGTCGAGCTCGGCGAGAACGAACTTGTAGTCCGCGTCGCGACGGGCCATCTCGAGATGCGCCTTGACGAGGGCGAGGCCCGGCTCCTGGTATGGCTGGCGGTACTGGATCGCGCTGCCCCACGACTCGGTATAGGCGGCCTGCGTGTTCCACCAGACCGGGTCGTAATGGAAGTGGGAGATCATGAACATCCGCCAGCCCGGCTCCGCGACGAGGAGCTCGACCGGGTGCCGGGCCGACTCGGCGCCGTCCTCGATCACGACCTCGGCCGGCATGACCTGTCCGGCGGCCACGTCGGCGTCGACGACGACGCCGACCTCGAGCCGCGACCTCCTGGCCCTTGCCGAGGGGGCCGATGACGAGGGTCTCCTCGGTGCGCAGCGAGTCGCCTTCGATCCGAACGCGGGCGGGCCCGCGACCGTCGAGCGACGCACTGCCGACGAGCCGGAGGCGGACGACCTGGCGGGGTGCGTCCTCCGTCCCGATGAAGAGGTTCGTCGCTTCGGCGGCGAGGAAATCCATCGGTCAATGCCTGTGGCTGGGGACGCCGTGGACGGGGTCCGCCGGGTGGGCGAAGTCTGGCTCGACGATCGCGAGGGCTCGCCGCCGTCCCTCGAGCCACTCCTCGAAGGCCCGGCCGCGAGCCGCGACGAGGAGCTCCGCTTCGATCGCGTGGCGAACGTCTGCATACGGCACGGTAGTCGCGGCGACGCGGGCTTCGACGCGGGCGACGTGCCAGCCGTGCTCGGTCTCGAACGGCCCGACGATCGCCCCGATGTCGGCAGCGAACAGGGCATCTTCCAGCGGACCCGCGAGCTCGCCGCGGCGGACTTCGCGAAGCTCGCCGCCATTGCCCTCGCCCCCCGGACGGGTCGAGACATCGCGCGCGACGTCCTCCATCGCTTCCCCGGCCTCGAGCCTGCGGACGACCTCGTCGGCGGCAGCCGCATCCCCCACGAGCACGTGGCGTACGCGCCGGTATTCGGGTCGGCGATAGAGGTCGGAATTGCGTTCGTAATACGCCCGGAGCTCGCTCTCGGGGACAGTAACGGAGCCGGTCACCAGATCCACGAGCCGGGCGATCGCCCCTCGCGTGGGCGCGTGCTCGGCGTCGTCGTCGATGCCCGCGCTCCGGGCCTCCAGGTGCAGCACCTCTTCGGTCACGAGCTCCCGGACGATCCAGCGCCGCAAGGTGACCGACGGTGCTGCGCCGTCGGGCGGCATGTGTCGGCCGCGCGGCCCACGCCGGACCTCGGCCAGCCGCGCCTCGAGATGCGACACGGTGATCGGCCGGCCGCCGACCGTCGCGACGAGCGCAGCGCCGCCGGGCTCATGGGAAACGCCGCGAGCGGTGCTCCGCCCGGCGCGCGTCAACCCTTGACTCCGCCGACCGTGATGCCCTCGATGAAGAAGCGCTGGGCGAAGAGGAACAGCACGACCACGGGCAGGACGATCAGCGTCGAGGCAGCCATGAGCAGGTTGTAGGCGACGTCGTGCTGGCTCGTGAAGAACGCCAGGCCGACCGCGAGCGGGTACTTCGACTCCTCCTGGAGGTATAGCAGTGGCAGCAGGAACTCGTTCCACGCGGCCACGGCCGCAAGGATCGCGACGACCATCACCGCCGGCTGGGTCAGCGGCAGGATCACCTTCCAGAACGTCTGCAGCTCGCTGGCGCCGTCGACCTTCGCCGCATCCGACAGCTCCCTGGGAATCCCCATCATGAATTGGCGCATCAGGAAGATGTAGAAAGGGTTGCCGAAGAAGGCCGGCACGATCAGCGGCAGGAACGTGTCAACCCACGATGTGGAGTCCTGCAGCCCGAACGACGGCAGCCTGCCGAAGATGTCGAACAGCGCCACGAGGATCACCGGATAGGGCAGGAAGATGGTCGCGACGCAGATGTAGAAGAGCAGGTTGCGGCCGGGCCATCGGATGCGCGAGAACCCATAGGCGATGAGCGTGTTCGACAGGACGGCGCCGATCGTCGCCCCGATCGTGATGATCAGCGAATTCATCGCGAACACGCCGAACGGGATGTAGTTGACCGCATCGATGAAGTTCTGCCAGACCCAGGCCCCCGGTATCAGGGTCGGAGGAAACTTTGTTCCTTCCGGGATCGACTTCACCGCGCTGACGAACATCCAGTAGAACGGGATGATGAAGAGGAGCGAACCGAAAATCAGGACGATCCGGGGCACGACCGAACGCTTCAGGAAGCGGGACAGCCGCCACCGGCTGGGGGCCTCTGGCGCAATCGCGGGCGTGCGTTCGGCGGTGGTCATTGCCCCTGCTCCGCCTCGTAGTACACCCAGCCGCTCGCCCAGCGGAAGACGGCAATCGCGAGGAGCAGGCTCACGATGAACAGGACGACGGACAGAGCCGCGGCATAGCCCATCTGCCCGAACTGGAACGCCTGCTTGTAGATGTAGAAGACGTAGGTCAGGAGCGAGTTGTCGGGTCCAGCCGCGTTGCGCCCGCCGCCGGTCAGGATGAAGGCGGAGGTGAAGACCTGGAGGCCGAACGACGAGGCCGATGATGAGGTCGTACAGGATGACCGGCGTCATCAGCGGCAGCGTGATGCTGCGGAACTTCCGGAATGCTCCGGCACCGTCGATCTCGGCCGACTCATAGAGCTCGATCGGGATGCCGCTGAGCCCGGCCAGGAAGACCAGCGCCCATTGGCCCGCCCCCAACTGGGCCACCATGACCAGGGCCAGCTTCGTATACGCAGGGTCGCCCAACCAGTTCGGCGAGTAGAGCCCGGCGCTCGTAAGCAGGAAGTTGATCAGTCCGTAACCCGGGTTGAGCAGCACCACGAAGATGAACGAGATCGCGAAGACCGGCAGGATCGACGGCAGGTAGAAGATCGCGCGGTAGACGGCAATCTCGCGAAGCTTCTGGTTCATGGCGAGGGCAAGCACCATCGCCACGAGGACGCCGATCGGCACCGCGAGCGCGGTGTAGTAGATCGTGTTGTAGGCCGACTTCAGGAAGAGGGGATCGGCGGCCATCCGCTGGTAGTTCTGGATGCCGATGAAGACCGGCTCCTTCAGGCCTGAGTAGCGGGTGAGGCTCAGGTAGAAGGTGTAGAGGATGGGGAAGACGCTCAGGAGGAGGAAGCCCACGAGCCATGGGCTGATGAAGATCAATCCCCATTTCAGATTGCGGCGGTCGGTCTTACCCAGCGTCGGGCGGGCAAAGCGTCGCCTCGCGGTCGATGCGCCGGCTACGGCCATCTCGTTGCCTCACAAAAGGTCAGGGAATTGCGGCGCAGGGACCCTGGTGACCAAGGTCCCTGCGCCGAACGAGCCTCTGGTTCAGCAGCCGACGGCGTCGAGCTGCGGTTGAACTGAGTCCTGCACCTCTTGGAGGGCTTCCTGGGGCGTCTTCGTGTTGAGCTCAACCGAGCCCTGCGCCGAAGTGAGCGCGTCCCAGTAGACGGCGCCCACCGCCAGCGGCGGTCGGTTGAGAGCTACATCGAGCAGATCGAGGAAGGTCTTGTGCTGCTCGTCATAGAGCGATGCGTCATCGAGCAGCGCCTTGATCGTGGGCAGGTGCGTCGAGTCCTTGGTGTACACCTTCTGGCCCTCGGGGCCGGCGATGTACGTCATGAACTTGATCGCCTGCGCCTCGACCTTGGAGTCCGGGATCAGCGCCATCGACCAGCCACCGGCCCACGTAGCGCTCGTGTCGCCAGCCTTCTGGACGGGGATGTAGGTGAAGCCGTAGTTGCCGTTCGGCGCGTACTTGGCCTGCTCCGCGATCCGCCAGTCACCGCTGATCGTCATGCCCAGCTTCTGGGTCCAGATCGGATTGGACTGGGCCGGCGGGTTGGGGGGCAAGTTCGTGCTGACCCAGCGAGTGATGGCCTGCGGGTCGCGCTCCTTCGCCCAGTCGTACAGGAACTGGTAGCCGGCGACGACACCCGGATCCATCGGCGTCACCTTGCAGGCTGCCGTGTCGGCGAACTTGCCGCCGAACGTGAAGCCCCACGTGTAGTGCCAGCCCTGGTCGAATGCTCCGGGCGTACCGCCTTCGTGGGGGCCGCCGGGGAGCCAGCCGATGACGTCGTAGTTGCCGCTGGCGTCCTTCTTGGTGATCTTGTCGGCGATCTTGTTGACGAGTCTCGATCGTGGGCGCGCCCTTCGAGATGTCGAGCTGCGCCGGATCCTCGCCCGCGGCGGTGATCAGGTCCTTGTTGTACCAGAGGGCACGAGCGTCGGTGTCGAAGGGGATCGCGTACGTCTTGCCCTGGTACTGGGTCTCATTCCAGGCGAACTCGAGATGCTGATCCTTCAGCGCTGCGACGTCGGCCGGGAGCTCGGCGAGGACGCCTTCGGCGGCTCGCTGCGGGAACCGTGAATCGGTCGGCCATGTAGACGTCGGGTGCGGCACCACCGCGGATGGCCGTGATCAGCTTGGCGACGTCGGTCTCAGCGCCCGGCACGATCGTCATCTTCACGCAGATGTCCGGATTCGCGGTGTTGAACGCATCGACGATCTTCGCGAGCACGTCCGAATCGGGCGGCGTGTGGCTCGTCCAGAACTTGACTTCAGTCGCGCCCTCGCCGCAGGCCGCGCCTGTCACCGCCGACTCGTCGGGCGAAGACCCGGGTGCGGCCGAACCGCTGGCGGCGGGCGGCGCTGCGGAGCCACTGCCTGGGCTCGTAGCCGCCGGGCCGCACGCAACCACAAGGAGCGCGAAAACCGAGAGCAGTGCGACCCACCTGATTCGCCCGGAAGACGTTGTCATGACTACTCCTCATAGGTTCTGCGACCACTAGAAACCCTGGGGTTCGGCCACGTCGACACGAGGCTGCTGAAACCACGAATCTCCCGACGAGCAATCGTCGGCTGGGAGCGAGATTCCTGCGGCTCACGCGCGTCGTGGAGCGAGATAGGCGGCGCGCACCTCCTCCTGGTACGCGGTTCGTCCGAGCCTCGACCGAGTCGGACCTTCCAACGCTGTCATAACGCACGGTAATCGGGTCGTCAAGGGACGGCGAACAAATGGCTCGCTCAAGACTAAGAAATCTAAAGCGACCGACGCCCGATCAATTCGGCGTTCGCGGCGATTGGAGCCTGCGAAGAGGGCGAGTATGATTCGAGCGTCGGAGCACATGGAGAACATCCGATGGAGATCATCCTCACGGTCCTCCTTCTCGGATTCGCGGCCGCGCCGATTGCCCTGGTCGGTGGCTGGCTCGCTGGTCGCGGACACGGTCGGCTGGGAGCGCTCGTCAGCGGACCCGGCGGCGAGGGTTGGTGGCAGTCGACGATGCCCTGGCCGCATGGAGTCCAGGAGGACGACGACTTCAAATGGAATTTCGGCGATCGAACCGAGCCGATCGCGGGAGCGGACACGCCCGGGCCGGCGGCGGCCGAGGCGAACGACGAAATCACGCTGACGCGAACGCGGCTGCATCCTCGAACCCGCATCCGCTGATCCCGGGGGCGGGCCCCGGCGAGCTACAGCCCGGCGTCGCCTACGTGATTCCTCGGACCGTCGCGGCTCTCTGGCGGAGTCGGTCGTGAGCGCCATCCATCCAAGGCACGTCGGCCGGCAGGTACGCCTTCGGCATCTTTGCGACGATCGTGTAGTTGGCGTCGACGACGTTCGCGATCGGGGAGCGCGACGCCTGAGTCACGAGCTGATACGTATCCATCATCGATAGGCCGGTTGCGTCGGAGATCCAGCGGATCAACTGCGTGTGGGCGATCCGGAATGCGTCCTCGAGCGGCCGATACGAACCGGCCACCATGATCGCCTCGTCGTCCTCCATTCGAGGCCAGTCGCAGTAGATGCCCTTGATGACGTCGACCGTCAGGAGCGTGTCCATCGCGCCTTCGACCGCAACGCCGCACACCTCTCCTTCGCCCATCGTGTAGTGCCCGTCACCGATGGAGAACAGCGCCCCCTCGACGTTCACGCCGAGATAGACCGTCGTCCCTGCGCGAGCCTCCGGCGTGTCCATGTTCCCGCCGAACGCCTCCGGCACCAACACGTTCCGCGCCTCGCCGGCCGCCGGCGCGACGCCGATCGTCCCGAGGAACGGCTCAAGTGGAAGCCGAACCCCGTAGTCGGAATCGAGGGCCTGATACATCACGTTCCCTGCGGCGCGGTCGACGGCGTAGACCCACGTCCGCTCGGGCAGAGCGGGCTGTAGCGTCGGGGTGAACTTCGTCGACGTCAACGCCCCGAACAGCGGGACGGTCGTCGATACCGCCCAGTCGCGAGCTGGCTGGACGCTGATCAGGTGGATCGCCAGTGTGTCGCCGGGCGCGGCGCCCTCGACGTAGAAGGGGCCGGTCTGCGGATTGATGAACGGATAGACGATCGACCGGCTTGGCAGGTCGTCGCTCGTTCGGATTTGCCCGGCGAAGGCATCCTCCGTGTACAGGTCGAGGATGTCGCCTGGCTTGATGCGCATGACCGGCTCGCATCCACCGAAGGTCCACGCGAACTGGTCCGGCGTCGGGACGAACCGCGTGATTGCGGGCTGCGTGGTCATCGGTATGCCTCCGATTTATCGCGCTCGGTCCATCAAATCCTAACGATTCCGGTATCGCCGCCGGGTCTCAGAGCGGCGCCTGCGTGATCGCCTCGAGGATTCCGGCGATCGACATGGGGTCCAGGTTGCCTGCGCCCGGGACGAGGGCGTTCGCAATACCCGCTGCCAGTCCCAGCCGGGCCGCTTCGACCATTGAGTCGCCGCGGGCAAATGCGGTCGCGAGGCCGCCAAGGAATGCGTCGCCGCTCCCTACCGGGTAAACACCTCGAAGATCTGGCGGAATCAGCTGCATCGGCTCGTCCGCGCCAACGACGACCGCACCCAGGGGACCAACTGTGACGATCACGCAGGCAGCCCCCGCATCGCGCAGCATTCGGCCCGCGCTGGCCGCCGATTGAGCATCCGCCACCGACACGCCGCTCGCCTCGCCGGCTTCGGCCGAGTTGACCTTGAGGATCGCGGGGCGCTCGCCAAGGAGGGCGGCAAGGGCCGGTCCGTAGGTATCGGCGAGGACGGGGACGGTGCGCGAGCTGGCCAACGCGATCCTGGCGATCCGGGCGAAGCCGTCCGGCGGGGCGCCGGGCGGCAGGCTCCCCGAGAGCGAGACGGCCGCGATGTCGCCGCGTTCAAGCTCGGCCAAGACGATCGCTTCGAGTGAATCCCAGGCTGCCGCGTCGATCTGCTCGCCGCGCTCGTAGATCTCGGTCATCACCCCGCTCGATCGGTCGACGATGGAGAGGCATGTCCGGGTCTCGCCCGTCCCGCGGGCCATTCGCGCCTCGATTCCAAGCTCAGCCAGTCGCTCCTCGATCCAGTCGCCGGCCCGGCCGGCGAGGATCCCGACGGCCGTCACCGAACCGCCTAACGTTGCCGCCGCGCGAGCCGCGTTGAGGCCCTTGCCGCCGGCAACCGCGACCTCTCGTTGTGGCCGGTGGATCTCTCCAGGCACGAACCGATCGACCTCGTAGAGCCGATCAATCGACGGGTTCGCCGCAACGAAGAGCAGCCGCTTGCCCGGGCCGGTTGTGCCACGCCCGCTCATCCGCCGACCCGGGCGGCGATCGCGTCACGCGCCTCGGACAGGGTCGCCTGGCCATCCACGCCGCCGGTTCGTCGCGTCGACAGCGCGCCGCAGACGACACCGAGCTCGAGACTCTCGTGGAGGTCGCCGCCATCGAGCCACGCCCGAAGAAATCCGGCGTTGAACAAATCGCCAGCCCCGGTCGTATCGGTCGGCTCGATCGACATCGCCGGTACCCGGACGATGCGGCCGTCGGCCCGACAGGCGAGCGCCCCTCCCGCGCCGAGCTTGACCGCGACGATCGGTCCGCCGTCGGCGCGGCCGACCGAGGCGTTCGCAGCGAGGGCCCGCGCGGCGGCTTCGACGTCGTGGACTCCGGCGATCCGGCGAGCTTCGGCGGCGTTCGGAAAGAACGCGTCGGACGCCCGGAGCATCTCCTCGACACCGCCGGCCCAGTGGTCGGTCGGGTCCCAGTTCGTATCGAACGACGTCGTCACGCCGCGCTCGCGGGCGGCGGCGAAGAAGGCGGGTAGCCGGTCCCGGCTCGTCTCCTGGAGGAAGAACGAACCCGAATGAAGATGACGCGCCCTGTCGATCGTCGAGGCCGGAACCGCGTCGACGTCGAGCGCCCCGATCGCCCCCATCGCGGTGAGGATCGCCCGATCCGTGCCACTCGTGAGGATGACGGATGCGCCCGTGGGCAGATTCGCGTCGACCGTGCACGCCGAGACGTCGACACCACGCCGCGCCATCTCGTCGAGCATGTACCGCCCGAACACGTCGTCGGCGACGACCCCGCAGAAGGCGACTCGGAGCTCGAGTCGCGCCGCGCCGCAGGCGAAAATCGCTGACGAGCTCCCGACGGTCATCTCGATCGATCGGACGACCCGCTCCACCTCGCCGAACACTGGCACCGGGTCCGGATCGGCGATGACGATATCGGGGTTGATCTCGCCGACGACGAGGATGTCGATGTCGCGGGCGGCCGTCGTCACGATCAGTAGTCCCGGTACCAGCCGTCGCCGGGCGTCGGCGCCGCCATCAGCCGGCTCGGCCGATCGTGCCAGGGCCGGCCAACCGACTCGACGAGATCGGCCAGTCGGCCGAGGCGCTCCCGGCCGGTGGTTGTCAGGAACGCGTCGCGGGCAGCCGGCGCCATCGTCGCGGCCTCCGCCCAGACGGACCGACCGACGAGGACACCGCTCGCGCCGGCGCCGCACGCGGTCGAGACCTGGGCCTCGAAGGTCGCCTCGTCGACGCCGCCCGACAGGAGGACCCACGGCACCGCCGATGCCCCATCGAGCTCCGCGCACGCCTCCCGCCACAGGCCACGATCGCTGACGGAGGAGTCGTAGGGAAACTCGGCCTTCAGGATGTCGGCTCCAATCGCTGTGAGCCGGCGCGCCGTTTCGACGACGACCCGCCGCCGCGCCTCTCCACTCAGCGTTTCGCCCTCGACGATGGAGAAGGACAGCGGCTCGACGAAGAGTGCGATGTCATGTGCCCGGCAGTCGGCCGCGACATCGGCCACGAGACGTTCCTGGTTCGCGGCATTCGGCGCGTCGGGGTGGTAGTAGACGAGGAGCTTGGCGGCCGACGCCCCCATCCGCTTCGCCTTCTCGACGCTCCAGCCGTCGAGGATTCGGCTGATTCGGGCGGTCGACGGCCCCTCGTACCCTGTCGCCTCGAGGGCGAGGATGAGACCAGCCCGGGCCGGCAGCGAGCCGTCGGCGATGCACTGGGCCGCACCGATTTCGGGGTCGAGCAGTGTCCCCGTCGCGACCGGCGCGAGGGCCCGCACCGCTGCCCGCTTGAAGTCGACCATCTCGTCGTACGTGACCGAATCCGGATCGGCTGGGCGAAGCTCCCGGCGGAGGTTCTGGCGGTGGTCGAGAGCCAGGACGGCGAACGTCCCTCGCGGCGAGGCGCAGGCCTCGAGGCCGCGGCGGGAACCGACCGCGTAGCCGCGACGCGGCTCAGCGGTCATACCGGCCCCAGCCGGAGAATGCGCCTCGCGTTGTCGCGGTAGACCTTGCGCAGGATGTCATCGGGCAGCCCAATCCCGTGGATCTGCCAGCGGCCCTGGCCGGGCACAGGCTCAATGTCGTAATCGAACGACTCGTCGAGCGTCTCGAGGAACCGGTAGTGGACCGCGTACACGTCCGGGTCGGGTCCCACGTCCACCCCGAACAGGATCCGGTCTGCGTGACGAACGAAGAAGGCCCGCGCCGTGTACGGCTGGCGGCCGAGCTCCCCGAGCCGCGCCGCGATATCGACGCTTAGATTCGGGTAGTCATCCAGGAGTCGCCCGACCAGGCCGAGGTCCTCGGCAGCGCAGCCGACATGGGCGCCCACGAACGTCGTTCCGGGATGTCGGGCGATGAGGCGCTCGAAGGCGGCCAGCAGCTCGTCGAACGGGGGAAACCCCGGCCCATCCGGATCGTCGGCCGGTCGCGGTGGCCAGAAGTGCCAGTCGGGATGGGCGTGCAGCTCCTCCCATCGCTCGTTCTCCGGGTCGAGCGGCTCGAAGAATGCGATCGGATCGGCGATATGGATCAGGACCGGCAGACCCAGCTCCCGGGCGGCAACCCAGACCGGGTCGAGCCGTGGATCGTCGACGGCGACGAGGTGGCCGTCGGGATCACGCGCCCGCAGGCCGAGCAACTTCCACACCTTGAGCCCGCGCGCGCCACGCGCGGCGGAGTCCCGCAACCGGGCTGCCTCCGTTTCGCCGAACGCCGGGTCGGCAGCCCAGCCCGCGTAGTCCAGGCCGGCGAAGACGGCAACCCGGTTCGGGTAGGTGACCTGCCAGCGCTCGATCTCCGTCGACAGTGCCTCGCCCTGGCCACCATCGAGATCGACGAGCATCTCCACGCTCGACGCGTCGAGAGTCGCGATCAGCTCGGCCGGAGCGCGCGTCGCCCATTCCCCACCGAAGGCGGAGCCAAGGTGGTTATGGGCGTCGACGACGGGGAACTTCGGGCGACGAACCTCGTGGACGGGGACGCGGAGCGACGATCGAGGCCGGAAGTCGGCAAGACGGAGGTCGTCGGAGCTCATTCCCGGCCAAGGATGACGACCTGGCCGAGATGCCGCGGCGCATCGGGGTCGCGGCCGCGCGTCAGCGCCAGGCCCAGCGCGAGGGCATGAGCCGGGTGGACGAGCAGGGGCAGGCGCGCGGCGGGATGGAGCCCGCCGCCGATGAGGCTAACCTCGCCGCTTGCGCCTCGGGCCTCATCCTCGTCCCGCGCAATCACCCATGTCACCGCCCCGAGACGAGCGGCCTCCTCGACCACGGCGACCTCTTCGCCGGCCCCGGCCCCGCCGACCAGCCCGACGACGAGCATGCCCGGCTCGCACACCGAGATCGGGCCGTGTCGGAACTCGAGCGGCTCGTACGCATTCGTCGGAACCTGGCTAGTCTCGGTCAGCTTGAGGCCCCACTCCGACGCGATTCCGAACGCCGGGCCACCACCCAGGACGACGACGCGGCTCCAGTCGGTGGCGCCCAGCCGGCGTCCGACCGTCGCCGCGGCCACCGATTCCTGCCAGCGTTCCGGCGCCCGCGCCAGGTCCACAGCGAGCGACTCGTCTCGGCCGACCCTCGCCACGACGCCGAGGAGCAGCGCCAGCATGCTCGCAAACGAGCGCGTCATCACGATCGCTTCCTCGTCGCCGGCCGGCGAAACGAGCGTCACGCCGGCCGTGGCTGCAAGCGGGCTGTCGGCGCGGCAGGTGACGGCGATCGTCTCACGCCCCGCGCCCCGCATCTGCTCGGCGACCGTGACGGCCTCGGACGTCGAGCCGGAGCGGGAGATGATGACGACCGGTTCGCGGCCCGCGCCGGGGTCGGACACGAGCGCGCCCTCCGGCCGAAGGATCAATTCAGACAGTGGCGTCGCGACCACCGTCCGACCCAGGACTGCTCGCGCGACTGCGGCCACCGACTGGGCGAGGTAGTACGACGAGCCGGCGCCGGTGACGACGATCCGCTCCGCGGACTCGAGCATCTCCCGGGCTGCGGCCGGCGCCCGTGACGCGGCATCGAGCGCCGCGGCGATGGCCTCGCCGGACGTCGCGCTCTCGCGCCAGGTCAGCAGATCCTCGAACGCCGTCATCGGTCGCGCAGCTCGACGGAATAGCGGTAGCGGTCGCCGCGGACCGTGCTCCGGCAGAACTCGATCGGCAGGTCGTCCTGGTCGATACGCGGTCCGCTCCACCCGGAGCGCGGGCTCTCCACGTCGCTGATCGAGGAGGGCCGCCTCGTCGGCGGTAAGGAGGACAGGCTCGAATGTCTCGCGGGCCCGGGTCGGCCGGCAGCCGTACACGTTGAGCAGCGTGTCGTACAAGCGGACCAGCGAGAAGTCGACGGTTTCGAGACCTGGAAACCGGTCCGCCGGCAGGTGGCTCGTCTCGACGACCAGGGGGTCGGGTCCGGCAAGCCGGAGCCGGCGCAGGGCGACGACTTCCGTACCGGCGGCTACCGCGAGCGCCTCGGCGACGTCGTCGCTTGCCGCCAGCGTCCGCAGCTCGAGCACCCTCGTGCCCGGCATCAGTCCGTGTCGTTCGATCTCGCGGCTGAAGGAGTAGAAGCCGCCGATCGTGTGCTCGAATCGCGGCACGGTGACGTACGTCCCGAGGCCACGTCGGATCTCGAGCAGTCCGTCCGCGACCAAGCCCGCCAGCGCCTGTCGGACGGTTGCCCGGCTCACCCCGTACTCCGCCATGAGCTCTGGTTCCGTTGCGACCTGGCCGCCGGGTCGCAGGTCGCCGCTCCGGATCCTGTCCCGCAGCTCGGCCTCGATCTGACGATAGAGGGGCAATCTCGACGTCGCCACGGGGCTCATCCCTTGATCCCCGTCAGGGCGATTCCGCGCACGAAATGGCGCTGGGCGAGGATGAAGAGAACGATCATCGGAATCACGCTGACGAGGGCACCGGCCATCAGCAGCGGCCATTTCCCGACGTATTGCCCCTGGAAGAGCGACAGGCCGGCCGTCAGGGTGAACGACTGGACGTCACGCAGGTAAATGATCGGGTTGATGAAGTCGTTCCACGACCACATGAACGTGAAGATCGCCAGCGTCGCGAGCGCGGGTCGAGCCAGCGGCAGGTAGATATGGCGGTAGATCTGCCATGGATTCGCCCCGTCGACGCGCGCGGCGTCGCCGAGCTCGCGCGGGATCGTGAGGAAGAACTGGCGGAGTAGGAACGTCCCGAATGCCCCGCCAAGGAACGCGCCGACCCAGAGCGGCTCCTGCGTGCCGATCCAGTTGCCGCTCGTGCTGAGTGGATGGGGAAGCATCCGGTAGAGGATGAAGTTCGGGACGAGGACGACCTGGAACGGGATGATCAGCGTGACGAGCAGCAGCCCGAATAGCGGTCCCCGGAACCGGAATCGCAGGGCCGAGAAGGCAAACGCCGCCATCGAACAGCTGACGAGTTGACCGACGGTGTTGAGGACCGCGAGCTTGACGGAGTTCACGAAGAAGGCACCGAACGGCAACGCGTTCCACATTTCCGCGTAATTCTCCCAGCGCGGGTTAGCCGGAAGAAAGACCGGCGGGGTGGCGAAGACCTCGGCCCGAGTCTTGAGCGATGTCGAGATCATCCACAGGAACGGCACCATCATCAGGATCCCGCCCGCGATCAGCAGGCCGATGAGCACCCCGCGCCGGATCCGGCGAGCCCGGGCCGGCCGCGGCGATCGCTCGATGGCCGGGCGCGCCGCCGCCACGGTGCTCACGTCGTCCTCACTGGTAGTGGACCCAGCGGTTCTGCGACCTGAAGTAGATCGCCGTGAAGACGGCGACGATCACGAAGAGGACCCAGGAGGCCGCGGTCGCGTAGCCCATCTTGAAGAACTTGAAACCGTTCTCGTAGATGAAATAGACGATCGTGATCGTCGCGTCCGTCGGGCGGGGCCGCTGCAGGACGAAGATCTGGTCGAACACCTGGAAGGCGCCGATCAGGCTGAGCACGCCGGTGAAAAAGATGCTCGGGGTCAGGAGCGGCAGGACGACGTTCCGGAACCGGGCCCAGCGGCCCGCGCCGTCGACGCTCGCCGCATCCAGCAGGTCCGTCGGAATCGCCTGGAGCCCGGCCAGGAAGATGATTACGTCGGTGCCCAGGCCCTGCCAGACCGACATCGCGACGATCGACGGCATCGCGAGCGTCGGGTTGCTCAGCCACTTCTGGGGCCCGATCCCGAACACGCCGAGGGTCTCGTTGAGCAGGCCCGAGTCCGCCGCATAGATCCATTGCCAGACGAGGGCGACCGCGATCGTCGAGGTGACCACAGGCAGGAAGTAGGCGGTCCGGATCCAGGCGATGCCGCGGATGGTCTGGTTCAGGGCGAGCGCGATGAAGAGTGAGATCATCATCCCGAGCGGAACCGACGTGGCGGTATAGAACGCGGTGTTCCGGAGGGCCTTGAGGAACCGATCGTCGGAGGCGAGCTCGACGAAATTGTCCAGGCCGACGAGCTTCGGAGCCGTGAGCAGGTCCCACTCCGTCAGGCTGATCGCCACGGTGGCGAGGATCGGCCCGGCCGACAGGATGGCGAGCCCAATGAGGGTCGGCGCCAGGAAGAGGAGCGCCCAGCGCCCCTCTCCCCCGAGCGGGCCACCGCTGCGATTCCCGGCCCGGCGCCGACCGACGGCCGTCATCGAGCCCCCGTTCCTACCACCTCGCCCGTCACTGCCCCGCGAGGATCTCGTTCAGCTTTGGCAGAACCTTGTCGATCGCCTCGCGGGCGGTCTCGTTCGGCTCGGCGAAGACGTTCGCGTCGAGCTCCGTCTGGAGCTCGGTCGTGAAGTCGTTGTAGCCCTTGAACGACGGCTTGATGTGGGCATAGGCGAGGGCATCGGCCAGCACCTTTGCCCCGTCGAATGATGACGAGTACGGTCCGGCGAGGACCTCCTTGTTCGCAGGCAGCGACGCGCGCAGCTCCATCAGCTTCGTCTGGGCTGCCGGGCTTGCGAGGTACTTGACGAACTCCCAGGCGGCGTCCGGGCTTGGCGTCTTCGCATACACGACGGCGCCGGTCGGGTTGACCGAGGTTGCCTGGCCGGCTGGTCCCTTCGGCAGCGGCGCGATCCCCAGGTCGATTCCGGCGGCCTGGTGAGTCGGGACGAGCCAGGAGCCATTCGCCTCCATCGCCGCCTGACCCTGTTCGAAGGCATCGCCGAGGACGTCCGTGATCGATGCGTCCGGCATGATCTTGTCTTTCCAGATCAGGTCCTGCAGTCGCTGGATGCCACCGACGGCCTCATCCGTACCGAGGACGGTCGTCTTGCCGTCGGCCGCGAGGATGTCGCCGCCGTTCTGCCAGACGAGCGACGACCAGTAGTTCTCCATGTCGCTCGACTCGGTGAAGAAGCCCCATTGGCTGACGCTGCCATCGGCGCCCGTCAGCGTGAGCTTCTTGCCAACCTCGGTCAGCTTCGCCCAGTCCCACGTGTCGTCGGGGTACGGGACGCTGGCCGCATCGAACATCGCCTTGTTGTAGTAGAGAGCGATGACGTTCAGGTCGCGCGGCAGCCCGAACTGGCCGTCCGGGGTGGTGAAGTCCTTGACTGCCTCGTCGGCCAGCTGGCCGAGGTCGTAGCCGCTCCGGTCGATGTACGGCTTCAGGTCGAGCAGGACGTCGCGCGAGACGTAGTCCGGGAAGAGCGGCCCGTCCATCGCGAAGACGTCAGGTGCGTCACCGCCGGCGATGCCGGTCTGGAGCTTGTCCCAGTAGGTGTCCCAGTCCGACACGGTGACGTTGACCGTGATCTTGGGGTTGGCGGCGTGGAAGGCGTCGACGACCGCCTGCTGGCTCGTGATCTCGGCGGGGTCTCCCCAGATCGAATAGCTGATCGTCGCATCGGGGCCGGTGTAGCCGGCGTCGCTCGGGGCCGAGGCCGAACCGGCCTGGCTCGGGGCCGCGGCGCTCGTACTCGGGGCCGCAGCCGACGGCGTGGCCGTCGAGCCGCCGCACGCGGCGAGGACCAGTGCGGCGCCGGCGATCACGGCCAACAGGCGCCGCGGTAGATTGCCGCCGGACTCGGTTCGGTCGGTGAACATTGCGTGCTCCTCCTTCACTCGGCTGCCGTCCCGCCGAGCCATGCGGGCAGCCACTCCGCCTCGGCTTCAATCATTGCCTCGGTTAATCGCCGCGCGTCATCGAGAGTCAGGTGAGCTCTGGACGATGGGGTCGGTCATGACCGCGTGTCCGATCGCGGCGCGATCGCGATCCAACGCGGCACGGACCGTCAGGCCCTGCATGTCGACCGCGCCGTGGACGTAGGCCGCGAGGTGGAGTGGCAGCGGCCCCATCGCCACCGGATGGACGCCGAGCCCATCGACGAGGCCCGGGACCTCGACGCACGCGGCGGCGTCCAGGTTGGGGATGAGCGCGCCGCCGTTGATGGCGTTGACCACGATGCGGGCCGGGATCCCGGTCGTCATCGCCTCGGCGATCGTTGCCGCGTACTCGCCGCTCCGCTCGATCTCGAACGGCTCGCCCGCGTCGAGCATCCGCTTCGTCTCGGCGTACTCGTCGAGGTTGTGCGAGACGCGGTCGAGGTACTCGCCGATCGGGATGTGAAATCGCTCGATGGCGTCGCCCGACGCATCGCGCTTGCCGATGTACCACGGGCTGTACTCCGCGTGGTGCTCCGACGACTCGGTCGGGTAGAAGCCGAGCCGCCGGAAGAGCTCGGCCCGAACGAGGTCGTCGTCGGGTGTCTTGCCTGCCTCGACAAACGCGCGGAGCTCCGGGTAGAGGTCGCGACCGCGATGCTCGAGCCGGAGGAGGAACGCCAGGTGGTTGACCCCGGCCGACGCAGCATCGATTTCCTCGCGCGGCAGTCCCAGGTAGCCGGCGATCGTGTCGATCGTCCAGAACACCGAGTGGCACAGCCCTACGACCCGGATCGCGGTCGCTTCGGAGACGGCCCGGACAAGGATCGCCAGCGGGTTCGTGTAGTTGAGGAGCCACGCGTCCGGACAGATCTCCTGCATGTCTCGAGCGATCCCGAGGACCACGGGAATCGTCCGTAGACCGCGGAAGACACCACCGACGCCGATCGTGTCGGCAATCGTGTAGCGCAGCCCGAAGCGGGCTGGCACATCGAAGTCGAGCTGCGTCGCCCTCGCGCCACCGACCTGGATCGTGTTCACGACGAAGTCCGCGCCCTGCAACGCCTCGCGGCGGTCGAGGTGAGCGGAAATCGTGGGGTCCGCGCCGAGGGCCGCGGCAGTCCACCGTGCCATTCGCTTCGCGGTCGCGAGGCGCTCTGGATCGATGTCGTGGAGCGCGATTTGCGACGACCGAAGCGCGGGCGAGGTCAGGATGTCGCCGAGCAGGTTTCGGGTGAACTCGACGCTGCCCGCGCCGACGAGGACGATCCGGGTCACCGCGCCTCCGCGTTTCTGGTCCGTTACGTCAGGACGTACGGACGTCCGTATGTCCATCCTACGCGGTGGGTGATGCCGGCTGCAACCCGGAAGATTCCCGCGGTTGCGAAGGCCGCTGGTACTTGGCTCTACCATCGAGCGATGGCCGCGAAGCGATCCAGCCCCGATCTCCGCCTCGCGCTGGTTGGCGCGGGCTGGATCAGCCAGTCGCACCTCGCCGCGCTCGATCGCCTCGGGCGGACCGAGCTCGTCGGCGTCGCGTCGGCGCGGCTGGAGAGCGCCGAGGCCACGGCCCGGCCGCGTGGCGTCCCGGCGTTCGACGACCACCGGCGGCTGCTCGACGACGGCCGACCAGACGTCGCCTACGTCTGCGTCCCGCCGTCGGCGGCAGTGGCGATCTGCGAAGAGCTCGTCGAACGAGGCATCCCGTTCCTGACCGAGAAACCGCTCGCCGCGACAGACGCTGCAGGCCCGGCCAGGGTCGCGGCCGCGATCCTGGAGCGAGGCCTGGTGACGGCGGTCGGCTATCACCTGCGCGGCCTCGAGGCGATGACCGAAGTCCGCGAGCGGCTTGCCGGGAATCCGGCGCGACTCGTGACGGCGCGCTGGCTGTCGGAGACGCCGGCTCCCGCATGGTGGCGGCGGGAGGCGGGCGGCGGCGGCCAGGTCGTCGAGCAGGCCACCCACTTCTACGACCTCGCCCGCTGGCTCGTCGGCGAGGCGGAGGTCGTCGGCGCTGTTTCGGTCCGCGAGGAGCCGGTCGTGCCGCCTGAAGCGGATGTCGTCGACGCGACGGCAGCGTTGCTCCAGTTCGAGACCGGCGCCATCGGGACCTTCGCCAACACTCGCCGCTTGGCGTCAGCTGTGGTCGAGTTCGAACTCGCGTCCGCCGATCTGATCACCACCGTCCGCCGCGTCGGCGACGGCCCGGGCTCGTTCGAGGTGTCGTTCGTCGATGGTCGGTCCATGAGGACGGTGCCGCCGGGTCGCGACCCGTACGAGGTTCAGGCGGAGGCATTCCTCGACGCCGTGGAGGCCGGCGATTCCGGACGGGTGCTGTCGTCGTATTCGGACGCCCTCAAGACCGATCGGCTGACCCGCGCGGTCGTAGCGGCGACCGGCCGGCGGGGCTAAGGCCTGACGACGGCGGCCCCGCGAAGGCCGGGGAGCACACCCTCGGCGACTCGGCGGAGAGCGGCTTCGGCGCCCGTCGCCGGCGGCACCACCGAGAAGTCGGTGAAGCCCAGGAGCCTGTGACGGGTCACGAACTCTGCGTACGTGTCATCGGTCTCGAGCGCCGAGGCCCTCGCCCACGTCGATCGTCGGATCTCCGCGGGATCTCGCCCAACCTCGCGGCACGCGTCGTCGAGCGCCCGGATCCGTTCCTCGATGTCGGTGGTGACGCCGTCGGTGGCCGTTCCCGGCAACGCCGCGAACGTGTCCCACTGGTCCGCGAAGCGCGCTGCGATACGAAGCATCCGCGGCCGGTGAGCCGCGATGAGGATCGGGATGCGAGGCTGCTGGATCGGCCGCGGCTCGAGCGGGGCATCGTCGAGCCGATAGTGTCGCCCGCGGAACGTCGTCCGCGGCTGGCTCATCAGGAGAGTGATCATCTCGACCGCCTCCGCGAAGCGGTCGACGCGTTCGGCGGGCTCGGGCAGGTCGATCCCGTAGCGGCGATGCTCGTCGGCGTGCCAGCCGCACCCCAGCCCGAGGTTCAACCGCCCGCCGCTGATGTGGTCGACGGTCACCGCTTCCTTCAGCAGCACCGCGGGATGGCGGAACGTGTTGCTCGTCACCAGGACGCCGAGCCGGATCCGCTTCGTCCGTGCCGCGATCGCGGCGAGCAGCGTCCACGCCTCGAGGATCGGGTGCTCCGGCGGCCCGTCGGTGTCGACGAGGTGGTCGACGAGCCAGGCGTGGTCGAAGCCGAGGTCCTCGGCCATCTGGAACTCGTCGTAGACGCGGGCGAGCGACTTGTTCGACTGGCTGAGGAAGAGCCCGAACCGGAGCTCATCGCGACGTGAGCCGTCCACCCGATTTACGGTAGCGTACCGAGCGTGAACGGTGACGGGCCGCTGGTCCTCGAGGCGTCCGACGCGAGGCTCGAAGTGAGCGCCGTCGACGGAGGCCGGATCTCGTCCCTCGTCGTCCGCGGTTCCGAGCTCCTGGTCACCGAGGGCGACCCCGCCGTCATGTGGGGCGCCTTCCCGATGGTGCCGTTCGCGGGCCGAATCCGCCACGGCCGGTTCCGGTTCGACGACCGCGACATCCAGCTGGCGATCAATTTCGGGCCCGATGCGATTCACGGGACGGTCTTCGAGCGGCCATGGCACGTCGACGAGGCCAGCCCCGCGACGATCTCGATCGACCTGGGGCCCGGCTGGCCGTTTGCCGGTCGCGTCGTCGCAGCAGTTCGCCCTCAGCGACAGCCAGCTCGACGTGTCGATGACGCTCATCTCCGATGAGCCGATGCCGGCGGCACTCGGCTGGCATCCGTGGTTCCGGCGGCGCCTCGGCGGGGCGGCTGCGGACGGAGTGATCGGCGGAGCTGTCCGCGCCCGTCGAGATCCACCTCGATGCCGCCTGGATGTACCTGCGCGACGCCGACGACATCCCGACGGGCGAGCTGGTGGAGCCGCCGGCCGGGCCATGGGACGACTGTTTCACCGGGCTGCGCTCTGCGCCGCGACTCACATGGCCCGGCGTCCTGGGGCTGGAGGTGTCGTCGTCTTGCGACCACCTCGTCGTCTACGACGAGCCGCGTGACGCCGTCTGCATCGAACCCCAGACCGCGCCGCCCGACTTCGTGAACATCGCACCGTCGACGACGATCCCGGGCGTGCCGCTCATCGCCACGATGACCTGGCGCTGGTGGGCTCTCGATTAGGTGACGATCCCGTACGAGGCCGGAGAGCTCGTCACGGCCCTCGTGGCGCACGAACCCGGTGCCGCGCGGCGCCGCGAGAGCGTCCGCGTGGTCCGTTCGCCGGGCCGGGTGAACCTCATCGGCGAGCACACCGACTACAACCAGGGGCTCGTCCTGCCGGCGGCCATCGACCGCGAGATTCGCCTCGCCTACCTCCCCACGAACGATCGCCGCGTGGAACTGACCCGCCTGGACAGCGGCGAGCGGCTCGGATTCGACCTCGATGAGCCCTACCGATCGACCGGGACCTGGATCGACTACGCAGCCGCGACGGCCGCGGCGCTTGCGGAGGCGGCTCTGCCGACCGCTGGCTTGCGCGGGGTCATCACGTCGACGTTGCCCGAGAATGCGGGCCTGTCCTCGTCGGCCGCGATCGAGCTGGCCGTCGCATGGGGCCTCCTCGGCAACGCGGCCGACGGCGTCGATCGGCTGAAGCTCGCCCAGATCTGCCAGCGGGCCGAGAACGCGTTCGTCGGCGTCCAGTCCGGGCTCATGGACCAGTTCTCCGTCTCGTGCGCGCTGGCCGGGGTGGCGCTGCTGCTCGACTGCCGGTCGCTCGAGTGGCGGCCGGTCGCCCTCCCGGACGGGGTGGCGCTCGTCGTCTGCCATACCGGTTCCCAGCGGCGGCTCGAAGCCTCCGAGTACAACGTCCGGCGGGCTGAATGCGAAGCCGCCGTCGAGGGCCTCGCCCGCCTCGACCCATCGATCCGGTCGCTGCGCGACGTCAGCCCCGAGTTGCTCGCCCGGGGCGCTCGCCACGCTGGATCCGGTCGTCGCGCGGCGGGCGGCCCACATCGTTGCCGAGAACGAGCGCGTTCTGACGGTCGTCGCGGCCTTCGAAGCCGGCGACCTCGCCACGGTCGGTGAGGCATTCCATGCCGGCCATGTCTCGTTGCGCGACCTGTTCGAGATCAGCTCGCCGGAACTCGACGCGCTCGTCGAGATCGCCGAGACGGTCCCGGGTGTCGTCGCCGCCCGGATGACCGGCGGAGGGTTCGGCGGCTGCACGGTCAACCTCGTACGGCCGGAGGCGATCGAGCCGTTCACGACGGCTGTGTTCGAGCAGTACCCGGCCCGGACCGGCCTCGACCCGATGGTCATCCCCGTCGCCGCCGCCGAGGGCGTCGGACGGATCGCCTAACCGCTGCCGTCGACGAGAATCGCCGCCGCGCGCAGGCACGCCTCGCGGCTCACGTCGAGATGGGTCACCGCCCGGACCGCCCGCGGACCCAGCGCGACGACGAGCACCCCGGCCTCCCTGGCGCGCGCCACGAACGTCGCCGCATCGGGCCCGGACGAGGACAGCCCGAAGACGATGATGTTCGTCTGGACCGAGGCGAGCTCGAGCTCGATCGACGGGCTCGCGGCGAGCCGCTCAGCGATGAGGCGGGCATTGGCGTGGTCCTCGGCCAGGCGCTCGACGTTGTGGTCGAGGGCATACTCCCCGGCCGCGGCGAAGATCCCGACCTGGCGCATCGCGCCGCCGGCCATGCGCCGGTAGCGGACGGCCCGGCTGATGAGCTCGCTGCTGCCGGCGAGGACTGAGCCGCCGGGCGCACCGAGACCCTTCGACAATGCGACCGAGACGAGGTCGAACGGGGCGGCCAGCTCCGCGACGGGCCGGCCGCAGGCCACAGCGGCATTCCACAGACGGGCGCCGTCGAGATAGGTCGCGATGGCGGCCTCGGCCGCGACCGCGCAGATGGCGGCGGTCCGATCCGGCGGTACGACGACGCCGCCGGCGCGGTTGTGCGTGTTCTCGACCTGGACGAGGGCTCGTGGGCGGAAACAGCATGTGGGCTCGAGGCTTGATCGCCGCGCGGAGTTCGTCGGGGGTGAAGCTGCCGGCCGATCCGATCTCGGTGAACTGGACGCCCGCGTTCGCCGCTCCCGCGCCCGTCTCGTGCCAGACCGCGTGGCTCTCGCGCGTGACGATGACGTCGTCGCCGGGCCGCGTCAGGACCCGGAGCGCGACCTGGTTGGCCATCGTGCCGGTCGGCAGCCAGAGGGCCGCCTCTTTGCCGAGCAGGCCGGCGACTCGTTCCTGGAGCCGGTTCGTCGTCGGGTCTTCACCGAACTGGTCGTCGCCGACCTCGGCCGCGGCCATCGCCGCGCGCATGCCGGCCGACGGCCGGGTGACCGTGTCGGAGCGGAGATCGACGACGTCCACGGGCGCGCTAGCTCGCCGCCTCGATCTCGGCCCGGCGCCGAGCCACGAACGCGTCCAGGGCCTCCGCCGCAGCCGGGTCGAGCGGCGGCGGCTCGTATTCGGCGAGCAGCTGCCGCCAGATCCGGCTCGCCCGCTCGGTCGCGGTCCGCGCGCCGTCCTCGTGCCAGGTCTCGAAATTTCGCCAGTCGGACAGGATCGGCTGGTAGAAAGCGTGTTCGTAGCGCTCGAGGGTGTGGCTCGTCGCGAAGTGGTGGCCGCCGGGTCCCACCTCGGCCATCGACGCGAGCCCGATCTCGGCCTCGTCGACGGTGAACGGGACGAGGACCTCGGCCATCATCTGGAGCATCTCCGCGTCGAGGATCAGCTTCTCGAACGAGGCCGTCAGGCCGCCCTCGAGCCAGCCCGCCCCCTGGTAGAGGAGGCTGACGCCGCCCATGATCGCGCCCCAGATCGCCATCTGCGATTCGTAGGCCGCCTGTGCGTCGACGACGTTCGAGGCGGTCGCGTTCGATGAGCGCCACGGCAACTCGTACCGACGAGCCATCTGGCCGGTGGCGAACGCCGCCTTGACGAACTCCGGCGTCCCGAACGCGGGCGAACCGGTTCGCATGTCGACGTTCGAGGTGAAGCCGCCGTAGACGACCGGCACGCCGGGCCGGGCGAGCTGGGTGAGGGCGATCATGAAGAGCGCTTCGGCGTTCTGCTGGGCGATGGCCCCCGCGAGCGTGGCCGGGCTCATCGCGCCGGCAAGCGTGAACGGCGTCGCGACGATCGGCTGGCCGTGGATCGCCATCTCGATGAGGCCGTCCGACATCGGGCCGTCGAGGCGGAGCGGCGAGTTCGTGTTGATGATCGTCATGAGGCTGGGCTCGCGGGCCAGCTGGTCGCGATCGATCCCCCGAGCGAGGCAGATCATCTCGACCGCGTCGTCGACGACACCCGCCCCGAACCCGAGGCACTGCCACGTCTTGTCGAGGAGCGTGATGAAACCCAGGTACATGTCGAGGTGGCGGGTCGCGACGGGCAGGTCGATCGGCTCGAGCGGGCCGCCGCCCTCCTGGTGAATGATGTCCAGGGCGCCGATGACGCGGAGGTAGTCGAGGAAGTCGGCGTGGTTGCCGGGTCGCCGGCCACGCTCGATGTCCGTGACGAACGCCGGACCGCCGACGGAGCTGAAGACGACGTGGCCGTCGCCGAGCCGGACGTTTCGCTCAGGGTTTCGGGCGTGGAGCCCGAACGTCGACGGCGCGAGCGCGACGAGCTCTTCGACCTGGCCCGGATCGAGGCGGACGTTTCGCCGGGCGCGGTCGACGGTGGCGCCGCTCCGCTCGAGCAGGTCGATGGCGCGGTCGCCGAGCACCTCGACGCCGATCTCCGCGAGGATCCGGAGCGACGCCCGGTGGAGCGTTTCGACTTCGTCCGCAGAGAGGATCTCGATGGGACGGTACGGGTTCCGGACCGTTCGCCACGGGAGCTGGGCGACGCCGCCGGTCGTCCGGCGTACTCGACGGCGGCCGGCCTCGGTCGTCATCGCGGAACGATACGCCGCGGCGGCCGCGTCGCGACGTTCCTGGCGGGTCCGGCCGCGACGGTCGCTCCCGCGAGCGCGCGGCGCCGGGCGGGCCTAGCCGCGAGGCGAGGAGAGCGTCGGCCGGCCGAGACGAGCTCGGAGACCTGCCGATGACGAGCCGGCGAGCCGCCCGCGGATGACCCGCGGATCGAAGGCCGGTGCGTCGGCGCGCGTCGTCAACGCGATCGAGTCGAGGCGCGTCCGAAGTGTTGCCACGATGGTCGGGTCCGGATCACTCCGGTGGCTTCTGAACATGTCCGGGAGACTGACCCTCATGTTGCGTAGGCGCAACCCTGACGAATGGGGGCGTCTCGGATGGGACTCTCGTTCGTGTCGTAGGCTGGCTTCATGGCCACGGATTCCGCCCCGATCTTCGGCCGCGACGTCGCCGATGCGGCCTGGCGCCCGACGGCCGACCTGCTGGCCGAATCCCGGCTCGCACGCTTCCTCCGCGTCGACCGGCCTGCCGGACCTCGAGGCACTCCAGGCCCGGGCGGTCGACGATCCGGCGCTGGTTCTGGGGCGCGGCGGCGGACGACCTGGCGCTCGACTGGCAACGCCGGCCGACTCACGACCTTGGACCTCTCCGACGGCCCGGAATGGGCTCGCTGGTGGCGCGGCGGCGCCTTCAACTACGCCGACGCCGCTGTCCGGCCGCGAGCCGAGCGCGACCCGGATGGCGGAGCGCTGGCGTGGGAGGGCGAACCGGGCGACGTCCGGACGTTCACGAACGCAGAACTGAGAGACGCGGTCGAGCGTGCCGCGCGGGCATTCCGTGCCCTGGGCGTCGGTTCGGGCGATCGCGTCGGGATCTTCCTGCCGATGCTGCCGGAGACCGTGATCACGGTGCTCGCGCTCGGCCTGCTCGGCGCAATCTATACGCCGATCTTCTCCGGTTACGGGGCGCCGGCAGTCGCCGCGCGGCTCGTCGATTGCGAGGCGAAGTTGCTCGTGACCGCCGACGGCTTCTGGCGGCGCGGCAACCCCGTCGCCCTCAAGGCGGTCGCGGACGAGGCGGTTGGTGCAGCCCCGTCCGTCGAGAGGGTCCTCGTCGTGCGGCGCCTCGAGAGCCGGACCCTGGAGATCCCCTGGACCGACGGCCGCGACGTCGACTGGGATGAAGCGATGGCCGCGGCGGACAGCGCGCCGCCGGTCGACACGGCGACCACCGATCCCGAGACGCCCTACATGCTGATCTACACCTCGGGCACCACCGGCCGGCCGAAGGGCGCGGTCCACGTCCACGGCGGATTCCCGATCAAGGGCGCCCAGGACCTCGCCCACACGTTCGACCTCCGCGCCGGCGACGCGCTCTTCTGGTTCACGGACCTCGGCTGGATGATGGGCCCGTGGGCGATCTCAGGGTCGCTCCTGCTCGGCGCCCGGCTCGTGCTGTACGAGGGCGCGCCGGACTTCCCCGGCCCGGACCGGATCTGGGCGCTCGCGGCGCGCCACGGCGTGACCCATCTGGGCCTCTCACCGACGGTCGTCCGGGCGCTCATCCCCCACGGCACGGAGCCGGTGCGCTCGCACGACCTCAGTTCGCTCCGGGTCCTCGGCTCGACGGGCGAGCCGTGGGACCCCGATTCGTGGTGGTGGTTCTTCCGCGAGGTCGGCGGCGGTCGGTGCCCGGTCGTCAACTACTCCGGCGGCACCGAGGTCTCCGGCGGCATCGTCGGCTGCAACCTCCTCCACCCGATCCGGCCGGCATCGTTCAACGGCCCGTGTCCCGGGACGGCGGCCGACGTCGTCGGGTCGGACGGCCAGCCGCTCCGCGGCGAGGTCGGCGAGCTGGTCATCCGGCGGCCGCAGCCGGGCCAGACGCGTGGCTTCTGGAACGATCCGGATCGCTACGTCGAGACGTACTGGAGCCGGCACCCCGGGATCTGGGTCCACGGCGACTGGGCGATCGTCGATGCCGACGGCTACTGGTACATCCGCGGCCGGTCGGACGACACCCTCAAGGTCGCGGGCAAGCGCGTCGGCCCGGCGGAGGTCGAGGCCGCGGCCACGGCCCACCCCGCAGTCGTGGAAGCGGCCGCGATCGGGGTTCCCCATGCGGTGAAGGGCGAGACGATCGTCGTCGTCTGCACCCTCCGGCCGGGCGAGACGGACGGCGACGATCTCCGGGCGGCGATCGGCCGGCGGGTCGTCGAGGACCTCGGCAAGACCCTCCGGCCGGAGACGATCGTCGTCGTCCCGGCGCTGCCCAAGACACGATCCGGCAAGATCATGCGGCGCGTGATCCGGGCCGCGTACCTCGGGCTGGACCCGGGCGATCTCTCGGCCCTCGACGATCCATCGACGATCGAGGCGATCCGCCGGGCGGGCCCCGCGGCGGTATCCTGACGGGCATGGTCGAGGTCGGCGTCGAGAAGGACATCGTCTCCTGGGATGAGCTCGCGACGATGGTCGCCGACCTCGCGGAGGAGGTCCGCGGCGACTACGACGTCATGCTGGCGATCACCCGCGGCGGCCTGGTCCCGGCGGGCATGCTGGCCTACCGGCTCGGCATCCGGAACATCCTCGTGGCGGCGGTCGAGTATTACGACGACGCGGGGCGGCCCGGCCCGAGGCCGACGTTCCTCCAGTTCCCGGCCGACCCGCAGCTCCGCGGCCAGAAGGTCCTGATCGTCGACGAGGTCTGGGACAGCGGGACCACGATCCACGCCGTCACGGAGCGAGTTCGCCAGGCGGGCGGCTTCCCGACGACCGCGGTGCTCCACTACAAGCCGGAACGCTCGAAGGTCCCCGGCCGCCCCGACCATCACGCGGTCACGACCGATCACTGGGTCGTCTACCCGTTCAAGGCTGGCAACTGAACCAACGGACCGAGATGCGGGAGGGCATCGAATGACACGCCACATGCTGCTCGTTGGCACCTCGAAGGGTGCGTTCCTGTTCGACGGCGACGCGAGCCGGAAATCGTGGTCGCTGCGCGGGCCGCTCTGCGAGGGCTGGCCGATCCACGACCTGTCGGTCGATCCCGCGAGTGGCGCGATCCTCGCCGCCGGCGGCTCGGCCTGGTACGGCCCGGCCGTCTTCCGGAGCGAGGACCTCGGGGCGACCTGGACCCACTCGTCGGAAGGGCTGACGTATGGCGACGACGGGCCGAAGATCCCGACGATCTGGAACGTCACGGCGGCCCACGGGTCGATCTGGGCCGGCGTCGAGCCGGCCGGGCTCTTCCGGAGCGACGACGACGGCGCGACCTGGAGCCACGTGTCGGGGCTGCGCGATCATCCGAGCCAGCCGACCTGGCAACCGGGGGCGGGCGGCCTCATCTGCCACACGATCGTTCCCCATCCGACGGATGCCGCCAGGATGTGGGTCGCGATCAGCGCGGTCGGCACATTCGCGACGGAGGACGACGGCGCGACCTGGGAGGCCCGCAACCGCGGCGTTGCCGCCGTCGGCGGGCCGGATCTCTACCCAGAGACGGGGCAATGCGTCCACAAGCTCGTCATGGCGGCGGGCGAGCCCGACCGCTTCTATCAGCAGAACCACTCCGGCGTCTATCGCTCGGCGGACGCCGGACGGAACTGGGAGGACATCAGCGAGGGCCTGCCTTCGGAATTCGGGTTCGTGATGGCGGCCCATCCGCGGGATACGAATACCGGCTGGGTCATCCCGCTGAGCCATCCCGAGGAGGGCAGGCTCGCGCCCGACGGAGCGTTCGCCGTGTGGCGGACGAGCGACCGCGGGGACAGCTGGGAGCGGCATGGCGATGGCCTGCCGCAGGAGAACGCGTTCGTCGGCGTCCTGCGCGAGGCGCTCGCCGTCGATCGTCTCGATCCGGTCGGGGTGTTCTTCGGGACCAGCACCGGCCAGCTCTACGGGTCGGCCGACGAGGGCCGGACGTGGAACGTCGTGGCCGCCAACCTGCCGCCGATCTGGAGCGTCGAGACGCTCGTCGTCGACTGATCGCCGTGGCGACGATCCTCCTGCCGCGTTCGCTCGTCTCGCTGATTCCGGCCGCGCCGAGGCGCTGCGAGGTCGAGGCCACGAGCGTCGCCGAAGCGATCGATCGGCTCGATGACGTCGCGCCCGGCATCCGCAACCGGCTGGTCGACTCGGGGCCGACGATCCGGCGGCACATCAACGTGTTCGTCGACGGGAACCCGGCGTCCCTCGCCACGCCGCTCGAACCCGAGTCCGTGATCCACGTCATCCCGGCGGTGTCGGGCGGCTGATCCTCCCCGTAGGCGGCGGAGCCGTCCGGGCTGTCCGCGCAGTCCGGGCCGGCGCTGGTCAGCCGACGGCAGCCAGCGCGGTCGCGAACGGATCGAACGTCTCGGTCCGCTCCGCGACCGAGTCGGCGCCGAGCCGGACCTGGTCCTGGCCATCGGGCGAGTCGCCAAGCACCGAGCGCCAGCCGTGGTCGGCCAGGAGGTCGAGGGTCGCGACGGCCGCGGTCACGGTCGATCGGGCGTGGTCGAGGGCCAGTCCCGATAGATCCGGCCGGGTCAGCGATCCATCGAGGTCGGCCGTGACGCGCGCGGTCAGGCGCGCGCGAGCGGCCGCGCGATCCGAATCGGGCGAGGCACGAAGGAGGACCAGCCCGCCGGTCGGGCCGGATGGAGCAACCGCGGCCACGATCGCCGCCCAGGTCTCCGTGGCCGACCGCCGCATGTCGCCGGCCGGCTCCTCGAACGTCAGCGACATCCCGGCGAACAGCGTCCGTCGGATGGCGATCTCGGCGGCCGCCCGCGCTGCGGGCTGCGACTCCCCGACGAGCCACGACGGCATCGCCCCGATGACGAGTTGATCGGCCGACAGCCCGTTGCCCCGGGCGATCGCCACCGACAGGGCCTGGAGGGCGAGCGCCCGGCCGGCGCGCGTCGCGGGATCGGATGGCACGCCACTGGCCAGGTCCGGCGCCACCACGAGCGGGCCGGCCGATATCGACGCGATCACGCCCGGCGCGGGCGAGGAGCGAATGGGCGAACGCGTGGTCGGCGAGCGCTCGCTCGGGAGCGACGCGTCCGCCGACGATCTCGGTCATGACGTCCGCGTCGGCGACGTCGACCCGCTCGAACGCGGCCACGACGGCCAGCTCGGGGCCGCCGAGCGGCGGCGGGATCGCCGCCAGCCGGACGTAATTCCGGCGCTGGGCCGCGATCTCGTCGAGGTGCCGCCGCAGGGCAGTGAGGGCGCGCTGACTGCCGGTCGGGGCGTGGTCGGCCTCGGCAGAGGCGCCCTCGCCGTCCCGTGGCCGCCACACCGGCGCTTCGAGTCCGGCATCCCGCAATCGATCGGCAAGCTCGCGACCGATCGGGACCGCGACCTGCACGAGATCCACGCCGGCGTCGAGGGCCCGACGAGCCGCGCCCAGCGCCGCCTCGATGTCCGGATCGGCAAGGGTCATGCCGATCCACGGCCGCGGCGGGTCGCCGAGGACGTCGAGCAGCTCGCGCCGCGCGGTGCGGTTGGCGTCGATCCGGTCGATGGCGGCCGTCGCCAGGCGCCGGGCCTCCTCCTCGGCGACCGCCCGCCGGTCCGATTCGCGGAGGAGCTCCGCCTCCATCCCGAGATCGACCGCCCCCGACGCGACGTCGAGCGCGAGGCGCTGCGGCTGGAGGTCGTATTCCACGAGCGCCATCGCGAACGGCAGGAGCAGGCCGCTGCCCAGGCGGCCGCGGCGGCCGGCGAGGTAGCGGTCCACGACCGACCAGGCGAGCGGCCGTCCCGCGGCGTCGAGGCCGCCGACACCGCACAGGCGCAGCAGCGCCCGCTCGCGGCCGACCGTCGTCGACGCCCGAGCGCGCGCGGCCCAGGCGCCGGCCAGCGTCTCGGCTCGCTCGGCGAGCCGATCGAGCGGCCCGAACGGCGCGGATGCAGCCGTCATCGTGCGTTCAGTTGCCGCTCCGTGCGGCGCGTCAGTTGTGTGGACTCCGCCCTCACACGGCCTCCCCGCGACAGCCCGGCGCCCGTCCACCACGCGGATCGCGGTCGCCGTGAGGGGCTGAGTATGGCGCTAGGAGCGCCCGGGCTGTGCAATCAGCTCGCGGACGCGCTCGGCGAACCCGCGGACGTCGAACGGCTTGCCCTCGAAGTCGTCGCAGCCGGCGTCGAGAGCCTCGCGCCGAACCTCGGCCTGGACTGACGCGCTGCAGGCGAGCAGAACGGTCGACGCGACAGCGAGATCGGGATCTGCTCGGACGGCGCGGGCCACGTCGAACCCGGAGATTCCGGGAAGGCGCAGGTCGAGGACCACCAGCGCCGGCCGGCTCGAGTTGATCAAGCGAAGGGCTTCCTCGCCCGTGCCCGCCTCGGTCACGCGAAACCCGCCGCGCTCGAGGACCCGTCGCATCAGGCGCCGCGTTTCCACCATGTCGTCGACGACGAGAACGAGGGGGCGTTCGGCCACAGTCAGCTGACGGGCGTCGCTGCCGCGGGAAACAGGACGGAGAACCGGCTGCCGAGTCCCACCGTGGACTCGAGCGTGAGCGTCCCACCGTGGCGGACGACGAGCTCGCGCGCGATCGAGAGCCCCAGCCCGGTGCCCGGGTATTCCGGTCCGGCGATCCGGTGGAACTTCTCGAAGATCCGCTCCAGCTCCTCCTCCGGGACGCCGATCCCGGTGTCGATCACGTCGATCCGGACCATCGGGCCGGAGGTGCCATCGACGGGCGGCTCGGAGGCGGCCACGACCCGGACGGTCCCGCCCGGGTTCGTGAACTTCACGGCATTCGAGACGAGGTTGAGGAAGACCTCGTAGAGCCGCACCCGATCGGCGACGACGATCATCGAGTCCGTGGCCGCGGTGAACGTCAGTCCGATGCCCTTTGCCCCCGCCAGCGCGCGCAGCTCGTCAACGACCCCGAACAGCAGCGGCCCGAGATCGAGCGGTTGCGTGTCGAGCTCCAGCCGATTGCCCTCGATCCGCGAGATGTCGATGAGGTCGTCGATCAGGTCGAGAAGCCGCCGGCCGCTCGACAGGACGGTCGTGATGTCCTCGTGCTGGCGAGGGTTGAGCGGACCGTCGTCGCCCCTGAGCAGCACCTCGCTGAACCCGAGGATTGCCGTGAGTGGCGTCCGCAACTCGTGGCTGACATTGGCGAGAAAGTCGGTCTTCGCCTGGCTCGCGTTTCGCAGCTCCTCGATCGCGCCGCGCAACTGGACGGTCCGCTCGGCGACGGAAGAGGCGAGGAGCTCCCGCTGGTCACGAAGCTCGGCGAGTGCGTCGCCCCGCGCAATGGCGGTCGCAGCGACCGACGCGAAACCCTTCGCCAGCTCACTCCAGCGGTCGACGTCGAAGAGTTCCCCGGGCGCGGCGGTGATGCTGAGGAACCCGCGGACCTTGCCGTCGGCGATGATCGGCGCAGCCGCGCCGCCACCAAGGTCGAGGCGGACGGCGGCCTCGGTGGGGGCGGTCCAGGCGAGCACCTTGCCGTCGAGCAGATCCTGCAGGTTCGGGTAATTCTCCGAGGTGACGGGCACCGAGGCGAGCGTTGCCGCCTGCTCCGGCGACAGGCCTTCGGTCGCGACGAAGGTGAACTCCTCGGTGTCACCCAGCCGGAGCGCCACCCCGGCCGTCGCCGCGTCGGTGGCTCCGCGAATCGCGCTGGCGAGCTCACCCGGGACCGCAGCTCACATCCGTCACGGTCGACAGGCGAGTCGCCACCTCGAAGAATGCCGTCGCGGTCCGGCGCTGAGCCTCGGCGTCCGACGCCGCCCGTCGGAGGTCGTCCCGGGCCGCGATCAGCTCGTGGGCAAGTCCGGCCTGCGCAGCGAGGCTCCGGATCGCGTCGCGGAATGCCGGTGTCGAACCTGCGGTCTTCGGCGAAAAGGATGCTGAGGATGCCCGCGACACCGGTGCTCGTTCGGATCGGGATGCTGAGCCCGGAGGCGCCGCCCCACGCTGCGACGCGCTGGCGAAGGTCCTCCGCCGCATCGTCGTCCGACCACAGCTCCTCGCCGGCGACAACCGCCTGGAGCAGCCGGCCGTCTTCGGCGACGAGCTCGTCGAATCGATCGATCTCCGCGGCCGAGAGGCCGGTGGTCGACACGAGCGCCATCGAGCCGTCGGGTCGGGCCAGCGTGACGGCCGACTTGGACTCGCCGAACATCGCGGTGATCGCTTCGGTGACGGCGCGGCCGAGCGCGGGAAGATCGTCCGCCCGAAGAAACTCGTTCGTGGCGCGAAGGAGCGCCTCCGAGCGCGCAGACACATCGCCGGGATCGGTGGCCCCGAGCGTCGCCGGGCTGCGGTGCTGGCCGGTCACGACTCCCCGATAAGGGACGGATGTGTGTCGATGCATCGTATCGGGTGGAAGGGACGCCGACATCCCCCGAATTGATGAGTCACTCGACGACAAACGCACGCGGATTCGAATCCTGAAGTCCAGAGACGGACCCGCCCAAGCGATCAGTCGACGATGCCCGCCAGCCGGACGCCGGCGAGGAATCCGCGGTAGGCCGTCACGGGATCGGGCGCCTCGAATCGGACGCCGCGATCCCCGATTCGTTCGGCGCCGGGGACGATCGCGGCGTAGTCGGCGGCGATGGCGTTGCGGTACTCGACCTCGATGACGACGGGCGGCGAGATCGACGAGCGGCTCGAGCTCGCCAGCCGAGCGCTCGCCGGACGGCACGCTCGGCCCCGGCTCGGATCAGATCGCCCGCGAGCGTCGGATGCAGCGAGGCCGCCGCGTTCCCGCCGGCGCCCTCCTTGACCACGATCCGCTCGGCCCACGGCAGCCAGTCGGCGACCTCGCCCGCGAGCGCGTCGTCGCCGGCGACGAGCCCGACGGGGATCCCCCACGCACCCAGGACCGAGGCGTTGATCCCGGTCTCGCCGACGAGCCGCCCGTTGAGCCGGGTGAGCGTGGGTCGGCCCGACATGGTGTGGGCGATCGTGCCGGTGGGATGCCCGGCGCGAGCGTGGTAGCCGACGAAGAGCGCGACGCCGATCCCGGCATCGGGGCCGGCGCCCGCGACCATCGACCACGCCTTCTGGCCCTGAAGGACACGCGCGGCCTGGTGGAGATCGGCCGGGCGGAGGTTGTACATCCCGCCGTGGCTGTCGTTGACGAGGATCTCGGTCGCCCCGCCGGCGAGGGCACCCTCGATCGCCGCGTTCGCTTCGCCGACCATGAGATCGACCGCGGCCGGGTAGCCGCTGTCGGCCCGTTCGGTGGGCTTCGGGTGGCTGACGCCCGCGATCCCCTCCATGTCGACGCTGATGTAGACCTTCACCGGCCCTCCTCGTTCGCCTCGTTCGCCTCGGCCGCCGCGGCCGGCCCGTCGCGGGCGGGCTCGCCGACCCAGACATGGCCGTCGGCGAAGCGCTCTGCCTTCCAGATCGGCGCCCGCGCCTTGGTTTCGTCGATCGCGTATCGCGCGGCGTCGAACGCGGCATCCCGATGCGGCGCGACCGCGACGATCGCGACGCTCGCCTCGCCGAGCGGCACGTCGCCCGTCCGGTGGACGATGGCGATCCGCTCGACGCCGAACCGTTCCGCGATCTCGTCGGCGATCGCGCTCGAGAATCGCGAGGACCATCGGCTCGTGCGCCTCGTAGCCGAGCGACTCGACGGCGCGGCCGACGTGCCGAGCGGCCTCTTCCTCCTGGCCGGGCGCCGGCGTGCCCGGCGACTCGCGAGTCCGGCCGATGAACCCGACGACCGCCCCGTCCGCGTCCGTGGCCAGCCGGTCGCCGAGCTCCTCGAGGATGGACGGTCCGAACGGCTCGTCGCGCAGTTCCAGGATTCGGGATTTGGCGCCGCCGCGACCCGGGAGGTCACCGCTCGAGCCCGCCCCGCCGCTCACCGGCGGGATGATCGCGAGCTCGTCGCCATCGGCCAGCGGTCGTGTCAGCGTCGGCGTAGTCCGCGTTCCTCGCGAACCGCACGTAGGCCCGGCCGGGCGCGAGCGCCGGGTGGCGGGCGACGAGCGCCGACCAGGCGTCCTCGATCGACGCGCCGGCTGGCAGCTCCAGCTCGACCTCGCGAGCTCCGGCGAGCTCGCGTTGGATCGCGAACAGCCGAACCCTGACCCGCATCGCAGTTTCGGCCGTCACCGGCGCCGGCCGGTCATACCAGCAGCCCCGCGCCGAAGTAGAGCCCGGCGGCCAGGATCGTCCCCGCCGCGATCGAGCCGACGTTGATGTAGAGCAGCCCGGTCGCCGACTCCATCGACCGCGACCGCGCGGTCTGCACGGCCGCCCACGAGACGATGAGCGGGAACACGAGGCCGACGATCAGTCGCAGCCAGACGAACAGCGCCCACTGCCCGACGAGGACGGCGAACGGGGCGCCGCCGGCCGGTCCGGCCCCGGTCGCGACCCACACGGCGAACAGCACGATCTGGATGGCGACGACCGCGAGGAGCAATCGGGCGATGAGGATGAGCGGCGCCTCGGGCAGCTTCGGGGTCACGAGATACCAGTGGCCCAGGATCATGGCCGCGAAGACGCCGCCCGTCGCGACCGCGAGGACCGCCAGCTGGAGCAGGAGCGGCACGGCGCCGAACGACCCGCCGCCCCAGGCAAGGGCGGCACAGCCAAGGACCGCCGCCGCGGCGAGCATCGCCGCCCCGGCGAGGAGCGGTTCGCGGCGGCGCCGAATCAGGGCGACGGTGTACGCGGCCGCGAGAACGCCGAACGCGCCGAGGGCGATCCGCCGCGGCAGGTCGAACGCCGGATCGGCGACGATCGGCGAGCCGCCGAGCGTCGCCGGCAGCGCCTGGTCCGACGCGAACGCGAGAACCGCAAGGACGACCGAGCAGCCCGCCGTGAACGCGAGGAAGCCGCGGGTCGCCTCCGTCCGGAGGCTGGCCAGCGCAACCGCCCCGAACGACCCGATGGCGAGGGCCGTCAGGACCGTCCAGTTGATGAACGCGAGGTTCTCGGCGATTCGTTCGGCAGGCACCGCCCGAGTGTAGCCGAGGGCACGCCGCGCCACCGGTCGGCCTAGGATTGCGCAGACAGAGAGGCACAAGGAGGCGACGTGGCCATCGATCGCGACACGACCTTCACCTGGTACGGCCACTCATGCTGGGAGGTGACGACGCCCGGCGGCCGAACGATCATCTTGGATCCGTGGTTCTCCAATCCGAGCAGCCCGAAATCGCCGACGGACGTGGATCGCTGCGATCTGCTGCTCGTCACCCACGGCCACTCGGACCACTTCGGCGATGCGCTCATGGTCGGCAGCCGAACCCGGCCGACGTGGCCGTGCATGCACGAGATGAGCCTCTGGCTGGCGAGGAACTTCGCCCACAAGGACTCGGTCATCGGCATGAACAAGGGCGGAACCGTCGAGGCGGCCGGGCATCAAGGTCACGATGGTCCATGCCGACCACTCCGCGGGCGACATCTACGGCGGCGTCGAGGCGCCGCTCTACTTCGGCGAGCCGGTCGGCTTCATCGTCGAGCTCGAGAACGGGTTCCGGTTCTACTTCGCCGGCGACACGGACGTCTTCGGGGACATGCGGCTCATCGGCGAGCGCTACCGCCCGGAGCTCGCGTTCCTGCCGATCGGCGGCCACTTCACGATGGACCCCGCCGGGGCCGCCATCGCGACCGAGCTGCTCGGCGTGAAACACGTTCTGCCCGATGCACTACGGGACGTTCCCGATCCTCGCAGGGACGCCTGATCAGCTCCGAGCGGCACTCCAGGGCCGCGGCCTCGCGGACGTCGAGGTCCACGCGGTCGACCCCGGCGGCCGGTTCACCTGAGCGGCCGTCAGGGCTGGGTAATCACCAGCTGAGGCGGGTTGGCACCCTCGCGGCTCGAGAAGAACGCGCTGTTGGTGTTGCCATCGCTGATCAGGAAGTTGTACGTCCCGTCGGCGGTGATCGCACCGGTCAGGTTCACGTCGACCCAGGTCCCGAGCGTGGTTGCCCCGATCGCCCGGATCGCAGGTCCGGTGGCGGCCGGGCCATTGCCCCAGTTGATCGTGGACTCGGTCCACGTGTTGGTCGTGGGGTAGACGGTCCCGCTGGCCGGGCTCGCATCGGTGACGAAGAGCCGCAGCGTTACCGAGCCGACGGTCCCGGTGATGCCGGCAACCGTGAATCGGAGGTAGCTCCGGTGGGCCGCGGCCGGGTCGAGGCGGATCCGCAGCGTGGTGTCCGCGCCGTAGTTGCTCGAGGGGAATCCCTGGCTCGTCCGGGAGTCGGCCGTCGGGGTCACGGTGATCGTTCCACCGCCCGGGGCGTCGTCCCAACGACCACGTAACCGACCTTGACCTCGTCATCGCTGCCGGCCCCGTTTGCCGCGGTCAGCTTCACGGAGTACGTACCGGCCGTGTTGTACGTGAAGACCGGGTTCTGGGCGGTCGAGTCGACCGAGCCGTCGTTCTGGAAGTCCCACGCCCAGCTCGTCGGCTGGTTCGTGAGGCGTCGGTGAACGTCACCGAAAGGGGCGCCGGACCGGACGTCGGCGTGCCCGAGAAGTCGGCAACCGGCGTGACCTCCGGCGGCGTCCCAACGGCCACGTAATCGACCTTGATCTCGTCGTCGCTCCCGGCCCCGTTCGAGGCGGTCAGCTTGACCGTGTACGAGCCGGTCGTGTTGTACGTGAAGACCGGGTTCTGGGCGGTCGAGTCGACCGAGCCGTCGTTCTGGAAGTCCCAGGCCCAGCTCGTCGGCTGGTTCGTGGACGCGTCGCTGAACGTCACCGAAAGCGGTGCCGGACCGGACGTCGGCGTCGCCGAGAAGGCTGCAACAGGCGTGATCTCCGGCGTCCCGCCCGCCTCATAGCCGACGATCAGCTGGGGTGCGTTCGTCCCCTGCCGGCTCGAGTAGTACGCGCTGTTGGTGCTGTTGTTGTCGATGGCGAAGCTGTACGTGCCGTTGCCGGTGATCGCGGTCCCCAGATCGACGTCGACCCAGCTGCCGACGGGCGCGGTGGCGCCGATCGCGCGAATCGCCGTTCCGGGCAATACAGGAGCGTTGTTGTAGTTGATGCCGGTTTCCGTCCACGAATTCCCGACGGCGTAGACGGAGCCGCCATCCGGGCTGGCGTCGTTGACGAAGAGGCGCAGGTGCGCCGACTTGACGGGGCCGGCGAGGCCGCTCGTCGTGAACATCAGGTACGAGCGATAGATCGTCGAGGAATCGCGGACGCGCAATGTGCACGTCAGACCCGTAGTTCTTGGTCGGGCTCGTCGAGCTCGTGAAGGCATCGGCGCCCGGGCGTGAAGGTGACGAACGTGAGCGGGGCGCCGACCGTGACGTAACCCGTCTTGATCTCGTCGTCGCTGCCCGCCGAGTTGGTGGCGGTGAGCTTCACGGTGTAGGTGCCCGGAGTCGTGTAGGTGTAGAACCGGGTTCTTGACGGTCGAGTCCACGGAGCCGTTGTTGTCGAAGTCCCAGGCCCAGCTCGTGGGCAGGTTCGTCGAGGCGTCGGTGAACGTGACCGCGAGCGGTGCCGGCGCCGGACGTCGGGGTCGCCGAGAACGCGGCGACGGGCGGATTCGCCGGCGGCGGCGTGCCGCCGAGCGGATCGAAGCTCCACCAGTACCGATTGGTCGTGTCATTGCCCGCGAGGATGACGAGGCCCGTGGTGCTGCTGACGTTCTGCTTCGTCGACGTTGCGTCGTTCATGTCGGGAACGTCGGCGTCGCGGATGATCGGCGTACCGACGCCGGTCGCGAAGGCCATCGTCCCGAGCGGGGCGGTCTTGTCGTAGATCGAGCCGCCGTTCTGGCCGCTCGTCGCGGGCGGCTGCGGGCCGGTCATGACGACATGGGCGATGTCGTGCTCGTCGTCGATGACGATGATCGGGCGGGTATGGCTGTCCGAGACGCGCCCCGCGACGCTGTTTGACCACGTTCCGGTCGCCGGATTGAAGACGAGGGCCATGATCAGCGGCGCGGAAGAGGACGTGTGGCTCGTCTTGATCGCCGCGTAGACCTTGCCGCTGCCGTCCGACTGGACCGACTTGAGGTTGATGTGGTCGTCCGCGTCGCCCGGGCCCTGCAGCGCGGTCTTGCTGCTGTCCCAGACCGTATCCGCAGCGCCATCGACGTGAATCGCGAAGTAGACCTTCGAGTCGTTCTGATTGCTCCACATGACGCCGATCCGACCGGTCTGGCCGGACGGCTGGAAGCTGGATCACGGACGAGATGTCGTCGATGTTCACGGTCGTGCCCGGCCCGGGCAGGACGTACGGCGTGACCCAGCTGCTGTCGGAGCCGTTCGTGTGGCTGACGTAGACCTGGCTGTTCTGGATCCAGGTCGCCCAGAGCATCCCCGTCGTGTCCTTGTCGATCACCATCGTCTCGACCCGGTAGTTGTGGATCGTCGCCGGAAAGCCCGAGTCGAGCGTGTAGCGTCTTGGCTGCCGCGTTGTAGCTGAATCGATAGAGCCGGGCCGCGTAGCCGGCTGCCGGAGACGACGAATACCGATGCGATGCGACGTAGAGCTTCGTCCCGTCCCACAGCGTGTCGGCCCGGGTCCCCGGCCTGTTGTCCAGCTGAACCCCGGTGTCGACCCAGCTGTTCGTGGCCAGGTCAAGCCGTTGAATGTGGTAGGACAGGCTGGTGGTGTCCCACAGGCTCCCCCACCAGATGCCGTCGTTCCACCAGAGCTTGCTCTCGGGCTTCGACCCGGTGGCCGTTCCGCTGGCGCCGTCGAATGACGGGCCCTCGTGGCCGATATCGCCGGGCGCGGCGAGGGCTGCCATCGGCAGAGCCGACCCAATGATTACCAGGAGGCCAAGGATGGCCACCAATCGCGACCGGCGCTGTCGGCGCTCGAGCCACGTCGCTCGACGCGACGTCATGACGGTACTCCCCCGCACTACGCTCCGGACCGCTTCACTACCGATCCGATTGTCCAAAAGAGGATCTTGAGATCGAGCCACGGCGACATCTGCTGGATGTACTCGACATCGAGCCTGAGCCGCTCGTCGAACGTGGACGCGTTTCTACCGCGGATCTGCCAAAAGCCGGTGATCCCGGGCACCACTTCGAGACGCTCAGCATGCCACAGCTGGTAGGTGCTCGCCGCAAACGACGTCGGCCGCGGGCCGACGAGCGACATCTCGCCGCGCATGACGTTGAGGATCTGCGGCAGCTCATCGAGGCTGGTCGTTCGAAGAATCCGGCCGACCCGCGTGATCCGCGGGTCATCGATGATCTTGAAGTCCGGCGGCGGCAGGATGTTCAGGTGGGCGAGCGATGCCTTCAGCTCCTCGGCGTTGGCGACCATCGTCCGGAACTTGTACATGCCGAAGCGGACGCCATGGCGCCCCGTTCGCTGTTGGCGGAACAGAATTGGGCCGGGTGACTCCAGCCGGACCGCGAGCGCACAGATCAGCAGAACCGGTACGAGCAGGGGCATCGCCGCGATGCAGATGATGAGATCCATGGCCCGCTTCGTGCGGCTGAACCGACGGTAGCTGAGCGCACGGGGATCAGCCACTCTGACTCGCCACTTCGTCGGATGTGCCGGCAGGGCCTTCCGCCTGGCCGACCATTCCCGCGGCCGATTGCAGCCACAGTTCCGGGCGCGCCGCGGCGATGGGCGTCGGGACGTCCGCGTGCCCGCTGCCGTAAACCGCGGCGATCAACGCCCCGCTCGTGATTCCATGCTCGGGATACAGCGCGAGCCCAGGCTGGAAGGCAACGGCTGCTGCGACCCGGACATGGATCCTCGAGAGAGCGGCTTTGGCTGCTGCCTCGGTGGTCTCGGGGAGGAGAAGCAGGATGTGGTCCTCGTCGATCCATAGCCGGTCGATGCGGCGAGAGATCAGCGCGATCTCGTTGCGGAGGCCCACCAGGACGCCCAGGTCGGGCGAGCGACCGATTGAAAAGCGGACGATGGCGAACGGGCGATCGAATCGCCTTGCCCGCGCCAGCTCACGGTGGAATTCGACCCAGCCTGTGGCCACGTCGTCGATGGCGGCGCCCTTGATGCCGGCCGGAACGGCCCGCAACGCCGGGACGACCACGACCGAGCCCACGGCGCCAACCAGCAGTCCCAGCCCGAACACCACCCCGGGCAGCGGACCGAACAGCAGCCCGACGATCAATCCGATCAGGGCGGCGAAGAGCGCGGTGATCCAGGGGATCATGGCCGATCGCCGCCGTTGTGCCCCACCACGGCTAGAGGTCGCCGACGGCGAGCTCGGCGCCGACCGGTATACCAAGCCGCGTGGCTTCGTGGGCCGCGGCCCGAGCGGCCGGGGCCTCGAGCTCGGCCGGGATCCGGTGACCCCGTCCGAAGGATGAGTAGACGAAGCCGGCCTCAAGGAGCACGTCGGGATCGAGCGCGTTGCGCCCGTCGATGACGATCCGCTGCCGGACGACGCTCGCGATCTGGGCCCACGGCAGTGTCGCGAACTCGGGCCACTCGGTGACGAGGGCGATCACGTCCGCATCGACGACGGCTTCCAGGGCGCTGCTGACCACGGTCAGCCTGCGGATCTGGGCCTTGGCGTTGCGGCGTGCCGTCTCCATCGGATCGAAGGCGACGACCGTCGCGCCCCGATCGATCAGCATGCTGGCGATGTCCAGCGACGGCGCCGCTCGCAGGTCGTCCGTGTGTGGCTTGAACGTCAGGCCGAGGAGCGCGACTCGCCGGCCCGCAACGCCATCAAGCAGGGCGTCGATGCGATCGACGAATGTCAGGCGCTGGCGGAGGTTGATCTCATCGACCGCTGCGAACAGCGGCGTGTCGTGGCCCCGCGCCGCCGCTTCTCGGACCGTCATCGTCACCTGGTGCGGCAGGCAGGAGCCGCCGAACCCGATGCCGGCTCGCAGGAACGAGCCGCCGATTCGCGGGTCGTGAGCCATGCCCTCGATGACGCGCTCGATCTGCGAGCCGTACAGGTCGCAGAGCGCGGCCAGCTCGTTGGCGAACGAGATCTTGGTCGCGAGGAACAGGTTGGCACCCAGCTTGGCCAGGATCGCATCCATCGCAGACAGCACCAGGACCGGTGCCTCGACCTGCGCGTAGAACTCGCGGAGCAGGGCCACGCCGTGTCCCTGCGGGTCCGATGCAACCCCGATGACGACGCGATCCGGCATGAGGAAGTCCTGGACCGCGGTACCTTCCTTGGTGAACTCGGGATTGAGCATCACCGCGATCGGTCCGCGACCGGCGTCACTCCGGAGCGCGTTGACGTACGCGGGAAGCTGCGCGATGAAGTCCGGCGGGCAGGTGGAGCGGACCACCAGGGCCCCATCGTCCGGGATGTGCGGCACGACCTCGGCCAGGCAGGCCCGAATCGTCTTTGTCTCCCATTCCTGGTCCGCGTTGACGGTGCCGACCGCCACGAAGGTGAGACCCGAAGCGGACGACCGGGCCCTGTGCATCAGCAGTGAATTGCAGGCGGCCGTCCGCGAGGTGGCTCTCCACCAGCTCGCCAAGAGACGGCTCGTGGAATGGCACGTGTCCGGATATCAGCGCGCGGAGGCGGTCCTCCCCCCGCTCAACTCCGACGACTTCGTGGCCCCACGCGGCTGCCCCAGCCGCGGTTACGAGACCAACGTAGCCTTGACCGACAACGGTGACCTTCAAGCGTGTTCTCCCCCACCGCGCCCATTGCCCCACGGGTCGCGGCTAACCAAGGACCGCGGCGTGCCCCGCCGCCGGGACGAGTTGCAGGTCCCCAGAAAGAAAGAAGACCGAATGAGACCGAAGTACTTATGTCCTGCGCGCTCGTAGTACTCACTGTATTAGCTTCGCGGTGAACGGCTCAATAACGAATTGCTTGCAAACCCGTGCTTACAAGGCTACGTCGCGTCGATTGTCGTTGACGGGATGCACCGTTTGGGACCCGTTTCTCTGGCTGCGCGTGGGGCCGGTGCCGCCTACCATTGGCGCGCGCAGTAGGGCTGCGCGAAGGAGTCGTATTGCCACTGCCCGTCCTCGCGCTCGTCGTTTCAGGAATCATCTTCGCCCCGATGGCCAGCTGGCTCGCGGTTCAGCGCGGACGCTCCTGGGCGGCCTGGTTCGCCTTCGGCGTCGCCCTCGGCCCGATCGCCGTCGGACTGTTGCTGGCTGCGCCACCCGGCCGTTGCCCGTCCTGCGGAACCCGAACGCGAGGCTGGCCGCGCCAGTGCGAGGGATGCGGTTTCGAGTTTCGGAGCGGACAGGCGGGGTCGGAGGTCGACGTCATCAGTGCGCCGACGACGATCGCCTCGCCTGCGCCTGAGCCGCCCGGCGTCATCCGACACATCACTCCGCTTCCAACCCCGACCGAGCCGGGCCACCGATCCGCGACCGCGCTCGGGCGCAGGCCCATCCCTCCGGCGGAACTGCCGGCCGCCCGATCCATTTCGACAGTCGCGATCCTGGGCAGCGCGATCTTCATGGGCGGCAACGCTGCACTTCAGATCGGCAGCCGCTATCTCCTGGCCCGGGTGGGCACCAAGCTGCACCTGCTTGGCCCGATCCATGTCAGCCCGTCTGCCGTTGCGGCGCGCGTCACCCTCGCGGACGTCGAGGTGGCGGTCCTCTCGGACCGGCTGCTGATCACCGGCCGGGCGGGCTCCGAGGTGTCGCTCGCCTTCTCCAGCGTGGTCGGCCGAGCCCGGTGTCGACCTCGAGCAGCAGCTCCTGGTGCGCACAAGGCGGAGGGCCGCGACCACGTGAATCGCCGGCGCATCCGCGATCTCGGCTCCCCGGAATCGATCGCCTCGGCCCTCGTCGGATTGCTCGCCGTGGTCCTGATCGCGACGCAAGCCATGGCCGGCGGCATCGGTGCCCCAACCACACCGCTCGAATCCGCCGGCCCCTCCGTCGCCCCGAGCGTGGCGCCGACGATGGATCCTGAGATCCGGCGTGCCCTGGCGACGGCGCTGATCGTCAACCAGAGCCTGGCAACCCGGGCTGCCGCGCTCGAGGCAACGATAGGAGTGACGCCGCCCGTCGCCCCCGACATCGCCGATCACCTCCGCTCGATCAACGCGGACCTGACCGCCGGGAAGGAGGCCGCCGATCGACTCCGGCTGGGCGACGCGACCGCAGTCCTGGGAGCGGACCTGAGCGCCTTCTACGACGGGGTGATGGCCAAGAGCACCGAAACGCTCGGCAATTCGATTCGAAACGTGGACGCGTACGTCGTAGGCGCGCGGGCCGTGATCGAGCTGCTGGCTCCGATCGCCACGCTCAACGATCGGATCACCGACGCTCTCGCGGGGCGTTCGGGCGTCGCGTCAAGCCCGAGTCCCTCCGCGGTGCTGACCCCGCCTCCCAGCCTGCCGCCGACACCGGTCCCGCCGACACCGCCGCCCGCCACTCCCACCCCCTCGCCGTCGATCTCGCCGGCATCCCCGCCGCCGTCCGGCGCGCCGGCGAGCCTGGTCTTCAATCCGGGGTTCGAGGACGGCGTCAACGGCTGGCAGCTCCAGCTGACCGACGGCGCCCAGGCCAACCTGGCCCACGAGCCGGCCGGCGGCCCCGATGGTTCGGGGGCGGCCCGCGTCGACATCGCCATCGGCAGCCCGGCGCGGTCAGGGATCTCGCTCCTGTCGCGGCCCTTCACGCTCGGCCAGGGTCAGACCTACATCGTCGACCTGTCGGTGAAGGCGGCAGCCGACCGCGAAGTCAGCGTCCGGCTGATCGCCGCCAACGGCCAGATCACCGCGTCTCGCGTGCTGCAGGTTGGGACGACCTGGACCGTCGTCTCCTTCGACTTCACGCACCTCGCCGCCGATCCGAACGTCCAGCTCTCGCTCGATCTCGGCCGGTCAAACGCGACCGTCTGGTTCGACAACGTCGTCGTCCGCAAGTCGCCGGGCTGACGCCCGCAGGAAGCGCGCGCGATCAGCCGGTGGTGCTGCCCGCTCGGCGGGCCAGCTGCCAGGCGACCTGGGCCTCGAGGCCTTCCGTGGCGCCGACGACAGGCGCGAATCCGAACGCAGCCCGCGCCTTCGCCGTATCGGCGAACGTCCTCCGCTGGTCGCCCGGTCGGGCCGGCTCGTGGTTGATGACCGGCTCCACGCCGATCGCCCGGGCGATCGTCGCGATCGCCTCGTTGAGCGTGATCTCCTCGCCGCCCGCGATGTTGTAGATCTCGCCGACCTCTGCGCCCTCGATCGCGGCGATCGTCCCGCGCACGCAGTCGGCGATGAACGTATTCGAGCGTGATTGCTCGCCGTCCCCGAAGACCGTGATCGGCCGCCCGTCGATGAGGGCCTCGATGAAGATGTGGTACGCCATATCCGGCCGCTGGCGCGGTCCGAACATCGAGAAGTAGCGGAGGATCGCGGCCGGCAGGCCGCCCATGCGGACGTGGGCGAGGATGAGGTGCTCGGCCGCCAGCTTGGTCACGCCGTAGGGCGAGATCGGCTGCGTCGGGGTCGTCTCGTCGCCGACCGCATCCGAGCCGTAGACGGACGAGGTCGACGCATGGACGAGCTTCGGCGCGCCGGCGTCGAGTGCGGCCTCCACCAGGCGCTGGGTCGCCAGCAGGTTGCACGTCGTGTAGAGCTCGACGTCAGTCCAGCTCCGGGCGAGGCCGGGCATAGCCGCGAGATGGACGATCGACGTCGCGCTGTCGAGCAGGGGCCGGATCGCTGCCGTCCGGAGGTCGAGCTCATGGAACTCGAAACCCGGGCGCTCGATCAGGCCGGCGAGATTCGCCTCCTTGATCCGGCGCGGGTAGTAGTCGATGAAGGCGTCGACACCGACGACCTCATCGCCCCGCTCGATCAGCGCCTCCGCGAGGTGCGACCCGACAAAGCCCGCGACGCCGGTGATGAGTATTCGCAGTCGCGGAAGGCTAGCGGCTGAGGCGCACGTCGTCGAACCGGAGACCGGCCTTCGTCGCGCCCACCGAGGTCTGCACGCAGATCTCCGATACCTGGTTCGCCGCCGACTCCCGGAACGGTATGGCCTTCACCTCGAGGACCCGCGAGCCGTCGTCCCGGCTCAGCCGCCAATCGTAGGTCTGGGACTCGAGGTGGACCGTCACCGCCGACCTGTACCAGGTGTTCAGGGCGATCGGAACGGCCGAGCGGACCTTGGCCTGCCCCGAGTAGTACGCGAACCTTCCGTTCTGACCGAACCGGACCGACACCGACTCGCCCGCCTGATCGCGGAGGCTGGTGATGACGGCGTCCGCCGCGCCGATCCCCTCGAGCAGGACGCGGACCTCGGCCTGGAGCGTGCCGGCGACCACCGGCGTGAAGGTCTTGCAGGCACGCACCGTGGCAGGGCCTTCGGGCAGGAGTCGGGCGTTGTTCCCGGAACCCGAGGCGTCCTGGGCGGCGGTGAGCGACCCGGCGACGCCGGCCGGCTCGAGCCCCCAGCCGCCGATCGGAGCGTCCACCGGCAACGGGTCGAAGTTGTCGGTGAAGAGCGCGGACGGACCGATGACCGGCGGCGGCGCGATGCTTGGGCTTGCGAGGCTCGAGGCCGGCGGCGTCGCGGACGGAGATGTCCCTCGTGCCGGACGGATCAGGGCATGCCAGTAGAACCCCGACTGGTCGTCGAAGCCGAGCACGACGAGGCCGCTTTCCAGGTCGATCGCTCCCTTCGCCGAGGTCAGGTAGGCGATCTCGGGGTTGCCCGGATCCGCGATGACGGTCTCCCCGAGGCCGACGGGGAACTGGAGCCGGTCGATGCCGGCGCGCATGAGGTGGATCGACCCGCCGTGGCGCGGCGACGTGCCGAACACGTAGACCTCCGCCGCGGCGGCATCGACGAGCGCGATCGGATGGCCGAGGTGGTCCTCGACTCGACTGATCAGCGCCGATCTCCACGTTCCGTCTGTGCCGCGCACCAGCAACACGCTGCCGGGGTCGCTCCGGCCGGCGTCGGGTTGATCGGCCACAGCCGTCTCGACGGCCACGAAGATCGTGCCGTCGCCATCGGCCGTGGCGCTGATCGGCTCGTCGGCGAGCGGCAGCCCCTCGAGCGCCACCTCCGCTGCGGACCATTGCTCCGGTGGGTCGGTGGCCGCCCGCTCGGCGAACCGGATGGATTGGTCGCCGGTGTTGCTCCAGATCAGGCCGAGCCCGCCGCTTGCCATCGTCGATGAGGGTGGCAACGTCGCCCTCACCGACGGGTGCCGCATCGGCCGGAACCGGCTTGGGCGCGTCCCAGACCGCGTCGTCCACCGTGGAATGGGCGACGAGGACGCGCCCGTCCTGGACGAAGGCGGCCCACAGGCGACCCGTTTCGTCGCGCGCGATCGACGTCGCCGACACCCCGCGTTCCGTCAGCCCGACCGGGAAGTTGGGGTCGAGCAGGAATCTCCCGTTCGGGCTGGCGGCTGAACCGGCTGACGCGCACGCCGTTCGACGTCGCCCGCCCGGGCACGGCACTCACGACGTAGAGGTGGTCGTCAGACCAGAGCACGTCGGCCATGGCGCCGGGTCGCTCGTCGAGGCGGACACCGGAATCCGCCCAGGTCGAGCCGTCGAGGCTCAGTTCGTAGATCCGCGTCTCGCGCGAGACCGGCTCGACCATCGCGGCCCACCACCGCCCGTCGATCGTCCAGAGGCGGGACTGCAACTCCCGACCGGCCGGCTCCGTGGGCTCGCCCGGGAGAACGGTGTAGTCCTTGAACGCCTGGCTCGTCAGCGCGTTCAGTTCCTCGGCCGGGATCGCGGTGCGCGGCGCGGAGCTGTCCGTCGGGAGGGGTGCCGGCGTAGGCCCAGCCATGGAGACGGCCACGGCGACGCCAAGAATCGCCGTCAAGGCGACGAGGACGATCGCAATGCGCCGGCCGGTATCAGTCACGGAGCCTCGGGGTTGGCGCGCTGACGTGCGCCGCCGTGTCGGACCCGCCAAGCGAAGATCCCCAGCATTCGTATCATCGACCCGTGGCGAATGTCGGTATCGCGGCCGTGGTGATCCTGTCGATGGCGGGCCTGATCGCGCTCCTCCAGCGAGTCGCACCGGGCCAGCAGGGTCGGGGCACGCGGGCGCTCATCGGCCTGGTGCCGGGCCTCATCGGGACGTTGATCGTCGGGGCGCTGGCCGATGGACTTCGTGCCGGACGAACTCGAAACCTTTGCCCTGCCCTGGGTCATCGTGGCCGTCACGTGCGGGCTGATCCTGCTCATGATCAAGGACTTCATGGAGCGCTGACGGCCGACGACAGGACGACGATGTCATCGACGGCGACCGTCCGGCGGCCGCTCGACGGTCGGGCCTCGATCTCCACCTCGTGGACGGCCGCGTCGTCCCAGGACATCGCGAACAGGACGACGCGCGGCCGGAAGCGAGTCGAGCGCAGATCGACGTCGTCCTCCCGGGCGCCGTCGACGTTGACGATCATCCGGCCGCGCGTCGGACCGGTCGGCCCGACGATCGCGATCGACCGCGTCGTGCCGCGCCAGACCAGCTTCGACCCGCCCGCATCGGTCGAGAGCGCCGACCCGGCCGAGTAGCCGTCAAACCCGACCCGGGCCCAGGACCCGCTCAGATCGACGGTCCGGCTGGTCGCCTCGATCCGCTCGACCGAGACGTCATCGAGCGTCGTCCACTGACCCGCGACGCCGCCCGACGATCGCGCGGACGCGATATGCCGTGACCACGCCCAGCCGCAACGAGTCACTCGCCGAGTGGCCGTTCGACGCGATCTTCATCGCCGACCAATCGCCACCTTCGATGGACCGTTCCAGTTCGACGAGGGCGTCCGGCGCCTCCCAGGTGATCGCGACCGGCAGCGGATTTCCGAAGAAGGACTTGAGCGTGACGGTCAGTCCGCCGATCGGCGGGGCCGCGACCGGCGAAGCACTGGGCGCCGGCGTCGAGGATGGACTCGGCGTCGGACCGGGGCTGCCCGATGGCGCGCCGGCCACGAGCGGCCCGACGGGGATGCCGTTCGTGAGCGTCGTCCAGCGAACCGCCGAGTGGCCGCGGTCGCCATAGGGCCGACCGTCAAGCAGGATGTCCAGCCAGCGTGGCTCCGGCCAGTGGGCGTATGCGATCTCCCACAGCGGTCCGGTGCTGGGGACCGTCGGCTGGTCGTGGTCGGGCCATTCGCCGGGTCGGTGCCAGTAGTAGGCGAGGCGATCGATCGCCTTGCGCAGCGAGCCGCCCTTCGTCCCGACGTAATCCCATAGATCGATGCCCCGGCGCTCGGCGATTCGGGCGACCGCCACCTTGTACTGAAGCGCTTCCTGGGTGTACGAGATGCCCGCCGCTCCGCGCCGGACCTCTTCGGGGATCCGGCCGTCCGGCTCGATCAGGTCGATGAGCGATCGCCACTTGTCGATTGCCAGGTCGAACTCGCGCTGGTCCCCCGCGTAGTCGGCAGCGACGACTCGCAGGAACGTTCCCGCGTCGCCCCAGTTGTTGGGCCGGTGGGACACCGCGGGCAGGAGGACGTTCCGCATCCACGCCTGGAGGTCGCCGCGGTCTTCGGACGTCCAGTATGCAGAACCCTCGATGAGGTCAGCCCCGAAGGCGAAACCCGCCCCGGCGCGGCCGATGATCAGTGACGTGTGGCAGCCGCCGCTGTCGGGGCACGTGTCGGTCGTCGTCGTCGTCAGGTCCATCCAGCTGCGGATCGTCCGACGGGCCGCCTGCGCGTAGCGCTCGTCGCCGGTCAGGCCGTAGGCCAGGCCGAGGCCGTACGCCCGGCGGGCGTCGTCGACGAACTCGTTGTCGGTCCCCACGATCAACAGCGGCTGGGTGGGCCGCGCAACGTCGTCGACCGCGCCGTCCGCCCATTCCATGAGGTTGACGACGGCCGATGCGTAGGGCTCCTGGCCGGTGGCCGCCATCTCGCCGCGCCGACGCAGCTCGTCGGCGCTGATGAGGTAGCCCGGCACGACCGCCATGACCGGTGTCGACGGCGACGGGGAATCGTCGCCGGTCGTGACCGGCCGCCCGGCGGGCAGGTTCGCGAGGGCGACCACGATCCCGACGATGACGGCGACGACCGGGGTCAGCAGGAGGACCAGTCGCCGCGGATCAGTGCGGCGCGGCACAGCCGCGTCCGTCGGTCGGTCAGCCGGATCGGGTGGCGGCGGGTCCGCGACGCCCCCCGGAGCGTTGACGTGCGGCAGCCGGTTGTCCTTCGTCGGGCTCGGTTGCCATGGCTCCTCGTGGGCGTCGGGCGAAGGGCGGGTATTGTAGCCTCCATTCCGGCCGAAACGCTTATACCGAAATCTGGAGGCGCCCGTGGACCAGGGGACCCGTTACGAGGTCGAGCGCGCGAAGTGGGACGCGCACGCCCATCACACCGGCGCCACGCGCGAACTGGGCCCCGAGGACATCCTTCCGCCGGACACGACGTTCGAGGGCTACGCCGCGGATCACCTCTCGATGTCCGGGATGGCGGAGTTCCTCGGCGACTTGAAGGATCGCCGGATCCTCGAGTACGGCTGCGGCCTCGGCCAGCTATCGGTCGTGCTGGCCCGGAGCGGAGCGCTCGTCACAACGTTCGACCTGTCGGAGGCGAGCATCGAGGTCGCCCGGAAGCGGGCCGAGCTCAACGGCGTCGCCGACCGGATCGAGTTCCACGTCTCCGGCGGCGAGGCCCTGCCGTTCGAGACGGGGAGTTTCGACCTTGCGATCGGCAAGGCGATCCTCCATCACCTCGATCCCGACGTCGGCGCGCGCGAGCTGGCGCGGGTCCTCGCGCCGGGTGGCCGGGCCACGTTCTCCGAGCCGCTCGGGACGAATCCGCTCGTCGTCCTCGCGAGGGCCCATCTGCCCTATCCGGGGAAGCACGAGCGAGGCGCCGATCAGGCCGCTGACGATCAAGGATATCGCCGCGTGGCGAGCGCCATTCGCGGAGTTCCGGCTCCGCCCGATCCAGCTCCTGAGCATGGTCGAGCGGGCTCTCGGATTTCGGCCACAAGATCCCGATTCTGCGGCGGATCGACGGCGTCATCCTCCGCCGCGTCCCAAGCGCCTGGCGCCTGTGTCGCTACGGGATCCTGTTCATGCGGAAGTCAGACTCCCTGCCGGAGGCGACGGGCCAGTAACCGTGACCGGGCGTCGAAATGGCCCTCGATCAGCCGTTCGCGGATGCGTCCGACGCCCCGGAGCGTCCTGTTTCGGTTCGCCCGGGCGGCCCACTTGTCGAGGACGAGTAGCAGCTCGTAGACCCGGATCGCGTGTCGCGGCACCGGCTCCGATCCGTAGTACCCAGCGAGGAACGCGGGCTCCAGCTTGGCGATCGTCCGCCCGAAGACCAGGCCCCGCGTCGCCGCGTTGGCCCGGCTCGTCTGCAGCGCGACGAGGAAGCCGGCGAGGTCCTCGAACCGAGGCGCCTGCCAGCGCGCGAGGAGGTCGATGACGGCCAGGCGGCCGGATCCGTCGACGAGGATGTTGCGGGGCGCGAAGTCGCCGTGGGTGATGACCGTCGGGAGCGGATCGGGGAGCCGGTGCGCGGCCTCGACCCCAGCCTCGATGACGGTCTCGAGGTCGCTCGCATCCGTCTCCGCGGCGAGGTACGTCCCGAACTCCCGGAAGGCGTCGGCGACCTCCTGTCTCGTCCCCTGGCGCACGACCTGGCCCGAAGTCGGGGTGTCGTGCAGGATCCGGAGCCACTGCCCTGCCGCACGGGCGAGGACAGAGGGACGGAGCGCGGAGTGGGAGCGGAAGGGCCTGCGCACGAGGAATCGATGGAGCGGCTCGCCATCGAACGCCTCCATGACGAGAGCCGTCGACTCGGGCAGGATGCCGAGCGCTCGGACCGCCTGGAAGCCAGGGTCGCCGACCTCCGCCAGCCTGGCCTCCACGGTCCGCAGCGCGTCGAGCTCCAGCCGTCGACGCTCCGACGATTCGGTCATGGGGACGAGGCGCGGCCGATCTGAGGGGTCACGGCCCTGGTCTTCCGGTGCCGGCCTTGACGATGAGCGTCGTCGACGGCGCCGCCAGTCCGAGCAACCCGGACTCGGATCACATGCGCGAAGACGCGCGAATCGACCTCGAGGACCTCCAGGTCGGCAGCTGGATCCGCGTCCGGATACCACTCGCGAACTCGCGGGCGGAGTTCGGCGAGGATCGTCTCGAGCGCATCCACTTATTCGAGACTACCAGCCACGCCCAACCCGCTACATCGACCCTGATGGAGCCCGAAGAGCGAGTCGCGAGCGGCGAAGACGGGACGCTTCACGAGGAAACGGGCCACTTCCGCGGCTCGACGCTGCTCGTCTTCGGCAAGTTCATCGGGCTGATCCTCGACCTCTCCACGCAGATCCTCATCGTCAGGGCGCTGTCGCGGACGGAGTTCGGGGCATTCGCCTTCGCCCTGTCCGTGGCGTCGCTGGCGGCGACGGTCGCCCTGCTCGGGCTCGACAAGACGATCTCGCGGTTCGTGCCCCTGTACGAGGAGCACGGAGACGATCGGCGGCTGACCGGGCTCGCTGGTCCTCGCCTTCGGCGTCGTCGCGGGCGTCTGCGCGGCGATGCTCCTCGTCCTGATCGGCATTCAGACCCAGTTCGGCGATGACATCGTCGAGAACGAGCTGGCGCGGCACTTGATGCTCATCCTCTTCCTGCTCGCGCCCGTTCGTGCCTTCGACAGCCTGGCGACGGCCTGTTTTGCGATCTTCGGGAGCGCCCGCTCGATCGTCCTGCGACGGAACGTCCTTGCGCCGGGGCTGCAATTGATCGTCGTCGCGATCGTGATCCTCGCCGACCAGCCGGCCGAAGTCCTGGCCATCGGCTACGTCCTCGCCGGGATCCTCGGAATCGGCGCGTACTTCGTCGCCCTCGCCCGGCTGTTGCGCCAGAAGGGCATCGCGGGCCGGATCATTCGCCGCGACTTCACCATCCCGACGCGGGCGATCTTCGGCTTCAGCCTGCCGTTGCTGTCCTCCGACGTCGTCTTTCTGCTGCGGACATCCGCGGTGATCGTCCTGCTCCAGTACCTGACCACGTCGAACGAGGTGGCCGCGTACGGGGCCGTGCTTCCGCTCGCACGCCAGAACCTCGTGATCTACCAGAGCTTCGGCTTCCTGTTCGTCCCGGTCGCGGCCCGCCTGTTCGCCCGTGGCGAGCACGACCGGCTGCGCAACATGTACTGGCAGACGTCGGCCTGGATCGCCGTAGCGACCTTCCCGGCACTCGCGCTGACCGTGGCGCTCGCGGGCCCGCTGACCGTGCTCCTGTTCGGGCAGGCCTACGCCGACGCGGGGGCGGTCCTGGCGGTCCTCGCTGTCGGCCATTACGTCAACGCCGCGCTCGGCTTCAACGCGCTGACGCTTCGGGTCCAGGGATCCGTCCGGTTCATCGTCGCGGTCGACGTCCTGTCGGCCGTCGTCAGCGTCGTCGCCAGTGTCCTGCTGATCCGGGCGTATGGCGCGCTCGGGGCCGGAATCGCGACCGCCTCAACCCTCATCTTCCAGAACCTGCTCTACCAGGCCGGCCTCGTCCGATCGGCCATCGGCTTGCCGAGCGCGCGCCACGTCGTGACGTTCGCCACGATCGCGGTGGCCCTCGCGGCGCTGCTTATCGTCCAGGCGGTCACCGACATGCCGCTACTGCTCGGGCTGGTGATCGCCGCGGCGGTCTCCGTCGGCCTCCTTGGGATCAGCCGCAACTCGCTCCAGATCGGGCGCTACTTCCCGGAGCTGCTGAAGGTCCCGATCCTTCGCCAACTGATCGGCCGGCCGGACGTCGAGGTCGAACGCCGTGGCGTCTGACCGCGCCACGACCGTGCTCGACCTCCACGGCCTGCTGACGATCGCGCTGGCGGACGCCGGCCCATCGGATGTCAAGGCAATCGCTCGCCAGCTCGGGCCGCTGCCGCGCGTCACTGGGGCCGGCCGGGAACCGGACATCACGATCCGTTTCGTCGATCGCGTCGATGTTCAGGGTCCCCTTCGACTGCTCGGCCGCGAGGCGGCGGCCGGGGACGACGAGTTTTTCGTCCTGCGCGGGCGCCGGAAGACGACCGTCCGGGTCAAGATCCCGGTCGCCGACATCGGGACGACGCCGCTCGAGATCGTCGCCGAACGCGGCCTCTCCGCCGTCCCGTATCTCCTGCCGATCGTCATGCTGACGCTCCTCTCGAAGGGAACCGTCCCGATCCACGCCAGCGCGTTCGTTGCCGGTGGCCGCGGGACGCTCGTGACGGGCTGGGCGAAGGGCGGCAAGTCTGAAGCGCTGCTCGCGTTCGCGGACCGCGGCGCGACCTATGTCGGCGACGAGTGGGTCTTCGTGACCGCCGACGGCGCAACGATGGCCGGGCTGCCGGAGCCGATGCGGCTGTGGGACTGGCAGCTGGCGATGGTGCCGCGGCTTCGTGGCCGGATCGGCCTCGGCCGGCGTGCCCGGCTCGGGAACCGCCGCGTCGATGTCGCGGCTGCTCGCCGGCATGGCCCGCGTGCCGGTCATCCGCTCGTCGGCTCCCGGCGACATGGCCCGCCGGCTCGGGGCGATCATGGAGAACCAGCGATCGCTCCAGATCCCGCCGGAACGCGTCTTCGACGGTCGGGTCTCCGTCGACCTCGTGCCACTCGACTCGGTCGTCCTGATCGAGAGCTCGACGGATCCCATCGCCGCGGCCGAACCAATCGACGGAACGATCCTCGCCCGCCGGACGGCCGCGACAGTCGTCCACGAGCTGCTCGACATCACGCGCCCTCTACCTCACGTACCGGTACGCCTTCCCGGACCGTCGCAACCAGCTGATCGAGACGCTTCCCGCGGTCCTGGAGGAGGCGCTGATCGGGGCGCTCGGAACGAGGACCTGCGTCGTCGTGCGGCATCCGTACCCGCCCGACATCCCGGCACTCCACGGGCTGATCGAGGGCGCGATCGCGGCCGGCGGCCCGGTACCGGCGTGAGGTGCGGGCCAACAACGCATTCCGGCCCGGATGCATTCCGTTCCGGTGCGTGGAGACACCAACGACCCACGCAGCCTGAGCAATTTGGCCTACACTCCCGTTCGTGATTCCGGCGGCGGCGCCGGTGCGTCCGCTGGGGGTCCTGACCACTGATGAGCAAGTCCGACGCTGCCGACACGGCGTCAACCACGCCGTCGGCGAGGATCGGCCGAACAGTTGCGCTCATCGGCATCGATGGGGCCGGCAAATCGACCGTCGCCCACGAAGTCGTCTCACGTCTCCCGTTCGATGCCAGCTATCTCTACATGGGCGTCAACCTCGAAGCGAGTCCCGTGATGCTGCCAACGACCCGCGCCGCGCTGGCGATCAAACGGCGTCGCGGCGGCCGGTCCGACATGACCGTCGGGCACGGCGAACCGGGCTCGCGGGGCACAGGCCCGATCGCCTCATTTCGGCGATTCATCCGGATCACGAACTGGCTGGCCGAGGAGGGCTACCGCGCATTGCTGGCGCGACGGATCCAGCGACGGCCGGCCGTCGTCGTCTTCGATCGCCACTTCTTCTGCGACTACTACGCCACTACCATCGCGCCGGGGCGACGCCCGCGAGCGCTTCGACGCGCGGCTCCATGGCTACGTCCTCAGGCGCTGGTACCCGCGGCCGGACCTGACCCTGTTCCTCGACGCGCCACCGGAAGTCCTCGTCGCGCGCAAAGCCGGCGAACCCGTCGAGCGAGTGGCCATCCGCCGCCTCGAGTACCTCGATCTCCAGGGAGTGATGCCGGCGTTCCAGATCGTCGACGCGAACCGGCCCGTGGGCGAGGTCGTCGACGACGTCGTCGGACGCATCGTCGCCTTCGTCGCGGGTGACCCCTCCGACGCCGGCACGAACGGCCACGCCGAAGCCGGCCGAAGCGCTGGGCTCGGCCGAGCCAACGCCGCTCGCGGCACCGGACGTCGAGCTGGCGGCCGCGATCGCGCAACCGCCGATCGTCGACAGCACATCCGCGGTGGGTACCTGATGCAAATCCTCGTCGCGAGCCAGATCGCTCCCGCGGCACTGGCCGCGCTTCAGGCAACGCACGATGTCCGGACGGCGATCGGCGCGTCGGAAGATGACCTTGCCGCTGCTGCAGCGGATCGCGAGGCGATCGTCTTTCGGAGCGGCGTGAGCATGGGACCCGGCGTGCTCGCAGCACCCGACCTGCAGGTTGCTCGTCCGCGCCGGTTCGGGGCTCGACAACCTGGATCTCGCGACCGTTCGGGAGCGCGGAATCGAGCTCATCCGCATCCCGGGGCCCGGCGCCCAGGCGGTCGCCGAGCTGACGTTCGGGCTGATGATCGCCCTCGCTCGGAGCATCGTCCTCGCCGATCGCCACCTGCGGGACGCGCATTGGGCGAAGAGCGAACTGGTCGGTTACAACCTGCGCGGCAAGCGGCTCGGGATCGTCGGGCTCGGCTCGATCGGATCTCGTGTGGCGGCGCTCGGCAGTGCCTGGGGCATGAGCCCGATTGGCGCTGTCGCGCATCCCAGCGACGACCGGTCGCGCGCCTTCGCCGAGCAGGGAATCGAGCTCGCCGACGTGGACCAGGTGCTCGCCGAGGGTGACTTCATCTCGCTCCACGTACCGCTCGACGGCCAGACACGGGGGATGATCGGCGCGAGTGAGCTGGCGAAGGTCAAGCCCGGGGCGTTCCTCGTGAACATCGCCCGCGGTGGCGTCGTCGACGAGGCGGCGCTCTACGAGGCGCTTCAGCCCGGCGGCCGGCTGCGGGGAGCCGCGCTCGACGTCCACGTCGCCGAAGGCGAGGGCAAGCGATCGCCGCTGGCCGACCTGCCGAATGTCGTCCTGACGCCGCACATCGGAGCCCAGACCATCGACGCCCAGGAAGAGATCGGGCGCGAGATCGTCGCAATCATCGATCGTTTCGATCCATCAACCGCGGAGGCAGCCATGTCCCTTGCCCATCGAGGCCCCGAGAAGCCGTGAACAGAGCCGATGCCAAGCGCCGCCGGCTCAAGGACGGCCTCAGCGGGGGTCGGGCGGTCGTCGCCGTCGGCGCCCACGACGCGCTGACCGCGAAGCTCATCGGGGACCACCCATTCGACGCCGTCTGGGTGAGCGGCCTGGGCGTGGCGACGATGGCCCACGCCCTGCCGGACCTGAACCTCACGACGATGTCCGAGGCGCTCGCGGCTGCCCAGCGGATCGACAGCGCCACGGAGCTCCCGGTCATCGCCGACTGCGACAACGGATTCGGTGGTCTCGGTAACGTCGTCCGGACGCTCATCGAGTACGAGCGAGCCGGCATCTCGGCGATCAGCATCGAGGACAACCTGTTCCCGAAGCGGAACAGCCTCCTGGGTGCCGACACGAAGCGCGAACTGATCCCGGCCGCCGAACAGGCTCGCCGGCTGCGAGCGGCGAAGCGCGCCCAGGTGACCGACGACTTCGTCCTCATCGCCCGGGTCGAGAGCCTCATCGCCGGTCACGGCGTCGAGGACGCCTGTGAACGAGCCGACGCCTACGTCGATGCCGGCGTCGACGCGATCCTCATCCACTCACGTGACAAGACGCTGTCGGAGATCGACGGCTTCCTGGCCGCGTGGAGCGGCTTCGGCAAGATCCCCCTCGTCGCCGTCCCGACGCTGTTTCCGACGTTCTCATCGGCCCAGCTCTACGAGCGTGGCTTCAACCTCGTGATTCTCGCCAACCAGCCGATGCGGGCCGCCGTCGGGGCGATCGAGGCGACCCTGGCCAAGCTCGCCGTCGACGGGCGCGCCTCCGACGTGGAAGACGACATCGTCCCCGTCAATCACATCTTCGATCTCGTCGGCACCAAAGAGGCGATCGCGCTCGAGGACGAGGTCGGTCCGGGTTGATCCGGGCAACCGGCAGGATCGCCACCGACCGCTCGCCCGCGATCGTCGTCGGTCTCGACTGCATCACCGGCCTCCAATCGACCCGGATCTTTTCGGCTCGAGGCATCCCGGTCGTCGGGGTCGCCGCTGATCCACACCATTTCTGCGCGCGGACGCGCCTGCCGGTCGCGATCGTCCGCGCGCCGCTCCGTGGCGAGCCGCTGATCGACGCCCTCGTTGCGCTCGGCGAGCGCCTCGATCGGCCGGGCGTCCTCGTCCCCTGCACGGACGCTGCGGTCCTGGCGATCTCGGCGGGCCGCGACCGATTGGCCGAGGCCTACCGGTTCGTACTGCCGGAACACGCCGACGTCGAGCGGCTCATGGACAAGGTCGGCTTCGCCGAGCACGCGATCGCGGCCGGCCTGGCGATCCCGCCGACGGCCGTCATCCGCTCTCGTGCCGACGCCGAGGCCGCAGCCGCGTCGCTCGCGTTTCCCGCCGTCCTGAAGCCGGGGCTCAAGGGCGCGGCCTGGCTCGCCGCGACGAAATCCAAGGCGATCCGGGTCGAGACAGCGGACGAGCTGCTCGCCCGCTTCGACGAGATCCGCGATTGGGCGGACGTCCTGATCGCCCAGTCGTGGGTCCCGGGTCCCGAGGACTCGCTCTACTCGGTCAACACGTACTACGACCGGACCTCGACCCAGCGCGTCTCGTTCGTCGCCCGCAAGCTTCGCCAGTGGCCGCTCGACACCGGCACGAGCTGCCTGGGCGAGGAGGTGCGGAGCCCGGAGGCCGAGACGATCGCCAGGGACCTCTTCGGGAGCGTTCCGTACCGCGGTCTAGGTTATGTCGAGGCCAAGGCCGACGAGCGAACCGGCCGCCTCCTGATCATCGAGCCGAACATCGGCCGACCGACGGGCCGCTCGGCGATCGCCGAGATGGGCGGCGTCGAGCTCCTGATGTCGGCCTACCGCGACGCGCTGGGTGAACCTCTCCCCACCGAGCTCGAGCAGACGTTTCGCGGCGTGAAGTGGATCTACTGGCGCCACGATCTCCAGGCCGCGCTCGTTCGGGCGCGGCGCGGCGAGCTGTCCGCCGGCGGATGGTTGAGGTCCGTGAGGGGCCCGAAGATCGAGGCCGTCTTCGCCCGCCGCGATCCGCTCCCGTTCGTCGCCGATATCGTCCACACCAGCGGAGCGGTGTTCGGGGCCGCCCGCCGCCGGCTGGCCGCGGCGGTGCTCGGCGGGACGCGGGCCGAGGCCGGCCGCCGCCGCCCCCGGCCGCCGCCGACTCCGGGCGAGACGCGGCCCACGGGGCGCGCTGAGCATGGCCCTTCCCCGCGTGCTCCGGACGCTCGCCGCCGGCCGGCCGGCCGGAGCGGCCGTGGAGCTCCTCGAGCGGCTCGTCCCCGGCCGCCCGGACTCGCTGGCCGCCCTGACGTTCCACCGCGTCACCCGGCCCGGGCCGGACGTCGCGCCCGGGCTGCTTAGTGCAACCCCATCCGGCTTCGGGGAGCTGCTCGATTCCCTGACGAGACACCATCAGGTGATCTCCATCGGCGATCTCCTCCGGCGGGCCGATGGCGGACCGGCGCTCCCGCGCCGGGCCGTGTTGCTCACCTTCGACGACGCGTACATCGACTTCGCCGAACACGCCTGGCCCGCCCTCCGGGAACGGGGATTGCCGGCCATCCTGTTCGTGCCCACCGCGTACCCGGACGCCCCGGACCGCACGTTCTGGTGGGATCGCCTCTTTCGGGCGGTATCGACGTCCTCGCGTGCCTCGGTGAACGCGCCGACGGGCCAGCTGTCCCTTGCCACGCCCCAGAGCCGCGTCGATGCGTACCGCGCCCTGCGCGGGGCGTTGAAGGCCATGCCCCACGAGCGGCTGCTCGAGACCGTCGATCGGATCGTCGCTGAGCTCGGCGGAACGCCGCCGGACCAGCTCGTCCTCGGCTGGGCGACATTGCGCGAGCTGCTCGCCCAGGGGGTTGCGCTGGGGCCGCACACGCGGACCCATCCGCTGCTGCCCCGCGTCGACCCAGCGGCACTGGACGCGGAAATCGGGGGTTCCCGCGAGGACCTCACCCGGATGACAGGTTCGGACGTGCCGGTCTTCGCCTATCCGTCCGGCGCAAGCTCACCGGGCGTTGCCGAGGCAGTCGCGGCGGCGGGTCTGCGAATTGCCTTCACGACGGCGCGCGGCGTGAACGACCTGCGAACCGCGAGCTGGCTCGCGCTTCGCCGGATCAACGTCTCGGTCCAGACCCCGGGCTCGCTGATCCGGGCGCAGGCGCTCCGGTGAGCGATCTGGTGCGCGGCGGCGTCCCCGTCGGAAGTCCCAGACCGGCCATCTCGAACGTCGATGGTAGGCTGGGCGCACCGATCGGACGACGATGCGGCGTCCGCATCCAGCCGGTCAAACGCGGTTTCTGAGGAACGAACGTGGAGCTGTCCGGGTATATCGCGGTTGCCAGGCGTTGGTGGTGGACGCTGATCGTGTCGGCCTGGATTGCGGGCCTCACCGGCTACCTGGTGGCGTCCACGATCCCGCCCACGTACGAGTCGCAGGTCAAGGTCCTCGTCGGGCCCCTCAACGCTCCCACCGAGGTGCTGCGCTCCAGCGGACTCCTCGTCCAGACCTACGCCCAGTACGTGACGACCCGCGAGGTTCTCGCGTCCACGATCCAGGAGCTGGGCCTGTCGATGACGCCGGACGAGTTCGCGGCGGCGACTCGTGCGTCGGCCAACGACGTGACGAGGATCCTGACGATCCGGGTACAGGCCGGCGACCCGAAGCAGGCGGCCGACCTCGCCAACACGCTGGCGACCGAGCTCGAACAGCTGACCTCCGGTGGCCTGAGCCGGCAGGAGGGCCTGATCCAGATCATCGAATTCGCCCGCCCCGAGACGATACCGGTCGCCCCGCAGGTCTCGCTCCTCGTCATTCTCGCCGCCCTCGCCGGGGTGGTCGTGGCCATCGTCCTGGTTCTCCTGCTCGAGTACTTCGGCAACACGATCAGGACGGGGCAGGAGCTCGCGGCGCTCGCCGGAGCGCCGTTGCTCGGGTCGGTCCCTGCTCCCAGCGCGGATCCGCCGGTGGCCCAGGATCTCGTGGTCCAGTCCGCGCCCGGCTCACGGGCGGCAGCTCCGTATCGCCTGATCTCGGCGAAGATTTCCCTCGGTCCGGAACGAGAGGATCTTCACTCGATCCTCGTCACCGATGTCGACTCGGAAGGACAGGCGGCCATCGTCGGCGCAAACCTCGCGGCAGCCCTCAGCCGGTCGGGCCGCCACGTGGTGCTGATCGACGGGTCCGGGTCATCCGGCACGCTCACCCGCCTCTTCGGCATGCAGGACCGGGCGGGGCTGTCCGAGCTTCTCACGGAGGGCCTCGACCCGATGCGTCCGGCGGGTGGCGGCGACACTGTCTCGATCTTGCCGGCGGGTCGCGCCCGGCTCGAGGGAGCGGACCCGGAGCGTCTGCGCGAGGTCATCAAACAGCTCGCCGGCGACGATGGTCTCGTCGTGATCGTCGGCGCGCCCATCCAGGCATCAGCCGTGACGCTGGCCCTGGCTCGAGGCGCCGACTCCGTCATCCTCGTCGCGCGTCGAGATCGTTCCCGGCGCGAGGACGTTGCTTTCGCCGGTGAGTCGCTCCGCCTGATCGGCGCGCCGGTCGCCGGCGTGATCCTGACGGAGCGCGGTGGACTGCGTCGCCTCCGCCGCAGTGTCACGGCCGAACCCACGGGCTCCGGGCGGGCCGTCGGGGTCAGCTACCCGACGGTGACGCGGCAGACGACGGTGACCCGGCCAACCGTCGTCCCCGCCGGCCGCAAGACCACGTCCCTGCGGTCCGCGGGTGCGGCGGGCGAGCGCTCGGAGCGTCGAGGGCGGCCGCGTCCGTCGACGGGCGCGACCCGGTCCATCCAGCCGCTCGAGCCGGACGACGGCGACAGTTTTCCCGCGCGCTGACCCGGCACGTGCGCGTCCTGGTCACGGGCGGCGCCGGCTACGTCGGCTCCCAGACGACCCGACTCCTCAAGTCGGCGGGCCACGAGCCGATCGTCCTCGACACGCTCGATAACGGTCATCGCGAGGCCATCCCCGGCGTCGAGCTCGTAGTCGGTTCCATTGCGGACGGTCCGCTGGTCCATCGCCTGCTCGTCGAGCGGCGGATCGAGGCGGTCCTGCACTTCGCCGCGCTCAAGGCCGCCGAGGAGTCCGTCCGGGAGCCCGGGCGCTACTTCTCCGCGAATGTCGGCGGGAGCTTCGCGCTCCTTGCCGCGATGGAGGCGGCGGCCGTGCCCTGGTTCGTGTTCTCGTCGACCTGCGCCGTGTACGGCGAACCGCGAGCCGTCCCGATCGCGGAAGGCGCGGAAACCCGCCCGGAGAACCCGTACGGCGAGAGCAAGCTGCTCGTCGAGCGGGCCCTGCCGTGGTACGAGGGGCGCGGCATCCAGTCGGTCAGTCTCCGCTACTTCAATGCCGCCGGTGCGGAGGCCGACGGGAAGCACGGCGAGGACTGGCGGCATGCGCCGAACCTCGTGCCCGTGGCGATCAAGTCCTCGCTCCGTCTCGGCGGGCCCCTCCGGGTCTTCGGGACCGACTACCCGACGCCGGACGGGACGGCCATCCGCGACTACGTCCATGTCGCGGACCTCGCCGACGCCCATCTCCGCGCTCTCGAGCACCTGGCCGGGGGAAACGGCGGGACGACGCTCAACCTGGGGACGGGCATCGGGTCGTCGGTCCGCGAGGTCATCGCCGCGGTCGAGCGGGCCACCGACCAGCCGATCGACGTGGTCGAGGCGCCCCGTCGGGCGGGCGACCCGGCAGCCGTCTGGGCGGACCCGGCGAAAGGCCGAGGAGAGTCCTCGGCTGGAAGGCGCAGCACGGCCTGACGGAGATCGTCGAGTCCGCGGTTCGCTGGCACAAGGGCCATCCGGACGGCTATTCGGAGGCGGCGGCAGATCGTGACGAGCGGGCGGCCGATGGCTGAGCACGCGACCGAAGCGCCGCCCTCGGCGTCAGCCGATCGGCCGGGCGCCTCGCTCCCGCCCGTCGCCTACATGATGTCGCGGTTCCCGAAACTGACCGAGACGTTCATCCTCGATGAGCTCGTGGCGGTCGACCGGCAGGGCCTGCGGGTGGAGCTCTTCCCGCTCCTCCGCGAACGCGGCGGCCCGGTCCATCCCGAGGCCGAGCCCTGGGTCCGGCGTGCCCACTACCTGCCGTTCCTGTCGCTCGCGATCCTCCGCTCGAACGTCTCCTACCTCGTTCGCCATCCGCGCCGCTACCTCGGGACGCTGGCGGCGATGCTCCGCGGAACGGCGGGCAGCGTGAACTTCCTGCTCGGAGGGATCGGGATCTTTCCGAAGGTCGTCCACGCCAGCGGCATGATGTCGGCTTTGGGCGTACGCCACGTCCACTGTCACTTCGCCACTCACCCGGCTCTCGCCGGCTTCCTGATCCAGAGGCTGACGGGTATCTCCTACAGCTTCACGGCCCACGGCTCCGACCTCCACGTCGACCGGACGATGCTCTGCCGCAAGGCCGCGGAAGCGGCGTTCGTCGTGACGATCTCGCGATCCAATGCGGCCGTGTTCGAGGCTCACTGCGGCGGCCCGATCGACAACCTCACCGTCATCCATTGCGGGATCGACGGGAGCGTGTTCAGCCCGACCGAGCGACCGGCAACGGATCGCCTGAACGTGATCTGTGTCGGCACGCTCCACGAGGTGAAGGGCCAGCGCTACCTCATCGAGGCCGCCGGGGAGCTCGTGCGGCGGGGCGTCGACGTCGGCCTGCGATTCGTCGGCGACGGGCCGGATCGGCCCGCCCTCGAGAGCCGGGCTGCGGAGCTCGGACTGGCGGAGCGCGTCGAGTTCCTCGGCCTGCGGAAGCGGGCGGAGGTCGTTGCGCTCCTTGCCAACGCGGATCTTCTCGTGGCCCCCAGCGTCCCGACCGCCGGCGGCAAGCGTGAGGGGCTGCCGGTCGTCCTCATCGAGGCCATGGCGGCCGGCGTGCCGGTGGTCGCCAGCCACCTCTCGGGGATCCCGGAACTCGTCGAGAACGAGGTGACCGGCCTGACCGTGCCGCCCGGCGACGCGACGGCCCTGGCCGATGCGATCGAGCGGTTGGCTGCGGACCCGGCACTTCGGGATCGCCTCGCCTGCGCCGGCCGGGCTCGCGTCGAAGCCGAGTTCGACCTCGACCGGAACGCGCGGCGGCTGATCGGCCTGTTCGAAGGAGCGATGGCGTCGTGATCCGGCGGTTCCTCTTCTGGGCGTCGGCCCTGCTGGTCGGATTCACGTACGTTGGGGCACCGCTGCTCATCCTCGCCCGGGCGGCGATCAGGCCGCGGCCTGTCCGGTCGGCCCCGATCGAACCGTCCATCACGGTCGTCATCGCCGCCCGGAACGAGGCCGCCTCGATCGGCGAGCGGCTCGCCAACCTGGCGGCCGTCGACTACCCGCCCGACAGGCTCCAGGTCATCGTCGCCTCGGACGGGTCCGAGGACGACACGGTCGCGATCGCCAGGGAGGCGTCGATCGGCCGGTTGACGGTCCTCGACCTCGAGCGGGTGGGCAAGGCCGATGCGCTCAACGCGGCGGTGGCTCTCGCCGACGGCGACGTCGTCGTGTTCACCGACGCGAACACGTCGTTCGCGCCCGACGCGCTGCGGGCGCTGGTCCGCCCGTTCGCCGATCCGACGGTCGGCGGCGTCGCCGGCAACCAGGTCTACGCGTCGGAGCGGCGATCCGCGGCCGAGGCCGGCGAGCGCAGCTACTGGGACTTCGACCGGCTGATGAAACGGGCCGAAAGCGCGGCCGGCAGCACGGTCTCCGCGACCGGAGCGATCTACGGGTTGCGCCGCGACCTCGTCCCGACGATCGTGGCCGGCGTGACCGACGACTTCTACACGTCGACCGCGGTGATCGAGCGGGGATTCCGCCTCGTCTTCGCACCCGACGCGATCGCCTACGAGCCGCCGGCGTCGTCGAGCGGCCGCGAATACGGTCGCAAGGTCCGGATCATCAGCAGGGGATTTCGCGGCGTCGCCGCCAGGCGGGCGCTGCTCGACCCTCGCCGGACCGGCTTCTATGCAATCCAGCTCGGCTGGCACAAGTTGCTCCGACGGCTGATGGCGGCGCCGGTCCTCGTGATGGGGGCGATGAGCCTGCTGCTCGCCGGCGAGAGCCGGATGCATCGACTTCTTGCGGCGCTCCAGGTCGGCGGCTATGGGGCGGCGATCATCGGGTTGCTGGCGCCGACGTCGCGGATCGGGCGTTCCCGCCCGATTGCCCTTGGCAGCTTCTTCGTGATGGTCAACATCGCCTCGCTCCATGCCGCGATCAACGTCCTGCGCGGGAAACGGATCGAGCGCTGGGAGCCGGCCCGCACAGAACCCTGGCAGCTGAAGCCGGCGCCGCCGCGCAGCCCGGAGGAGGCGCCCCGCGCCCGCGTCCGAGTCGGAGGCAGTCGGTTGACTGCCGTTGCCCCGAAGATCGAGAGCGTCCCCACCCGCCGGTCCCGACCGCTCCTGCCGATCGTCGGGATCGCCCTCTCAATCGCCGCCAGCCTCGCGATCGGGGCCGCCGCCGCCCAGCAACCGGTCATCGCCGTGGCGGGCGTCATCGTGCTGCTCGGGGCGACGGCCGTGGCGATCCGGCCCGAGGTGGCCGTGCTCATCGTCGTCGGCCTGATCTACAGCAACGCGCCGGTCGTCCTGAGCCAGTTCCACGACGTCCCGATCGCGCTCGCCGCATCGGTGCCGCTCATCCTCGCGGCACCGCTCGCGTACGACATCCTCGTCCGCCGCCAGAAGATCGTCCTGACGCCGGCCATGCCGTGGATCGCGGCGTTCCTCGTCATCCAGATCGTGTCGACGATCACCGCGCGGAACACGACCGACGCCGTCTCATCGCTCAGCACGTTCCTCGGCGAGGGGATCGGGCTCTACCTGCTGATCACGAACACGATCCGCTCGACCGAGGTCCTGCGGGCCGTCGTGTGGGTCCTCCTGCTGGTGGGCGCCTTCCTCGGCGGGCTGTCGTTCTTTCAGCAGATCACCGAGACCTACAACAGCTCCTACTTCGGCTTCGCCCAGACCGAGGCCGCTTTGACCGGCGTCACCGAGACAGGCATCGCCCGGTTGGCCGGGCCGATCGGCGAGAAGAACCGCTACGCCCAGATCATGCTGATGCTGATCCCGCTCGCCGTCCTCCAGATCAGCGCAGAGCGCAGCCGCTGGCTGAAAATCGCCGCTCTCGGCTGCGCCGCGCTGGCGGCGATCGCCGTCGCCCTGACCTTCTCGCGCGGCGCGGCGCTCGCCGCCGGGATCATCGTTATCGCGATGGTCGCACTCCGCTACATCCGCGTCAGCCATCTCCTGGCGGCCGCGGCCCTCATCGCGCTGGTCCTCGTCGCGGTCCCGGCCTACGGCGCGCGCCTGACGAGCCTGGCGGATCTCGGAGCGCTCCTGTCGGACGAACCGGCCGGCTCGACGACGGACAACTCCCTGCTGAGCCGGGCGACCGAGAACCTTACGGCCCTGCGCGTCTTCGCCGACCACCCGATCCTGGGCGTCGGGCCCGGCCAGTTTCCGGACTACTACCGCGACTACGCGGACGAGATCGGGGTGAGCGTCCGGGCGGCCGACCGCCAGGCGCACAACCTCTACCTCGGGATCGCGGCGGAGACCGGCATCCTCGGCCTGACGGCCTTCCTCGGCGCGGTCGCCGTCACGCTGTACCAGCTCGCCCGGGCCCGGGCACGGGCGCTCGCTTCACGGCCGGACCTGGCCGCGATGGCCGCCGGGTTCATGCTGGCGCTCGTCGCCTATCTCGCGAGCGGCCTGTTCCTGCACCTCTCCTACGCCCGCTACTTCTGGCTCGTCCTCGCTCTCGGCGGGGTCGCGGCCAGCGTGATCCTCCAGGCGACGGCGGAGGACAAAGAGAACGCGGCGACTCCCCCGAAGGGAGCCGCCGCGGGCTGATCGGCTGACGACTACTTGTAGTAGCCGAAGACGTCCACGATGAGATGGGTCTTGCTGCCGTTCGAGGCCTTGTAGACCCCGCTGAGCGAGCCCGTCCCGGATAGCTCGATCGTGAAGTTGTTGGCCCGGGTGTCGCCGAGCGGGAAGTTGATCGTCGACGTCGTCGGGTTGGCCTGCGGCGTCGGCGTCAGCGAGACGTAGCCGGCCTTCGTCTGGCCGACGACCGTGACGTTGCCGATGATCGCCTGGGCGTCACTGCCGACACCGCCCCGGTTCGTCACGGCCCACGTCCGCGGCGTGTTCGCCGAGAACTGGTTCGAAAGGCCGACGCCGAAGCGCGTATCGAGGATCCGCGACCCGTCGACCGGGACGAACGTCATGCCAGCCGTGCCATCGAGGAAGTAGCCCGTCACGTCGAGGAGGACGTGGGTCGAGCCGCCGGAGGCCTTGTAGACGATCGAGAGGTCTCCGTTCGCCGTTGAGCGGAACCGTCACGCCGTTCGCCCGCGTGTCGCCGAGGGGGAAGTTGATCGTCGACGTCGTCGGGTTCGGTGCTGGGTTCGGCGTGATCGACACGTATCCGGCTCGCGTCTGGCCGACGACCGTCAGGTTGCCGGTGATCGCCTCGGCGGCCGCCGGGGATGCCGTTCGCCCCGGCGATGCTGAGCGTCTTCGGGACGTTGGGCTGGAACGCACCCGACAGCCCGATCCCGAAGCGGCTGTCGAGGACGCGGACCGGCGCCTTCTCGTAGAACGTCGTGCCGTCGGCGGCCACCCGGAAGTAGCCGGTCACGTCGAGCAGGACGTGGGCGGTCGAGCCGCCGGGTGCCTTGTAGACGATCCAGAGGTCGCCGGTGCCGTTGAGCGGGACGGTCACACCGTTCGCCCGGGTGTCGCCGGCCGGGAAGTTCAGGACCGACGAAGCCGGGTTCGCCGTCGACGTCTTCGTGATCGACAGGTATCCGCCGCGGGTCTGGCCGACCACCGTCAGATTGCCGGTGATCGCGATCGTGTTTGCCGGGATGCCATTGGCGCCGGCGATGTTGAGGGTCCGCGGCACGTTCGCCGTGGAAGGCGCCGGCCAGGCCCTTGTTGATCCCCGGCCGCGTGTCGAGGACGCGAACGGGGGCGTCAACGACTTGTAGATCGTCTCGGGCGGCTGCTGGACGGTGATGTAGCCGGTCTTGATCTCGACGTCGCTACCGCCACCGTTCGTCGCCGTCAGCTTGACGGAGTACGTCCCCGGGTTGGCGTAGACCCAGCTCGGGTTCTTGGCGGTCGAGTCGAGCGTGCCGTTGTTGTCGAAGTCCCAGGCCCAGCTGGTCGGCGCGTTCGTCGAGGTGTCGGTGAACTGGACCGTCAGTGGCGCTGTGCCGCTTGTCGGGGTCCCCGTGAAGTTGGCAACGGGTGGCGGCGGGTTCGAGACGACGATGTAGTTCGTCTTCGTCTCGATGTCGCTGCCGCTGCGTTCGTCGCCGTCAGCTTGACCGTGTACGACCCGGCGTCGGCATAGACGTGGCTGGGGTTCTTCGCGGTCGAGTCCACGCGCCGTTGTTGTCGAACGTCCCAGGCCCAGCTCGTCGGCGCGTTCGTCGAGGTGTCGGTGAACTGGACCGTGAGCGGCTTGAGGCCGCTCGTCGGGGTCCCGGTGAAGTTCGCAACGGGCACGTACGGGGCAGGGCCCGCCGACGCAGTTGTGGAGGTAGTGGCGAGTCGGGATGTTCGTCGCCTCGACGATGATCCCCGTCGCGGCGGTCGCCCGCTGCTTGGTCGAGGTGGCGTCGTTGATCGCCGACTTCGGTCGCGCTGCTTGATGAAGAGCGTTCCCGATCGAGGCCGCCCCGAAGTTCAGCGTCGAGAGCGGGGCCGTGCGCCGGTAGATCGCCTGCGGCCCGGGCTGCGCCTGCTCCGGACTCGTCAGGAAGACGTTGGCCTCGTTCGCCACATCGTCGAGAACGAGGATCGGCCGGGTGCCACCGACCGTGACGGACGTGACCGGGTGAGAGGCCCATGCGCCGGCCGCCCCGGCCGAGCCGGTCCGCTTCAGAACCGTGATGAGCGGATCTCCCCCGTTCGGGGCAGGGTCGTCGTTGCGGTTCGTCTTGACGGCCGCCAGCAGATTGCCGGACGCATCGGTCTTCAGGCTGATGTGGCCGTCGGCGTCGTAGGTGTTCGACGGTCTTGAACGCGTCCTCGCGGGCCTGCCAGGTGCCGACCGGGTCGGCGTTGGCATGGGCGACGAAGTAGAACGCGTCATCCCCGACGGTCTGGTTGGACCAGAGGACGCCGACGCCGCCATTCATGGTGGCGATTGCCGACGGTGTCGTTGGAGGTGATGTTGTTGCCCATGTTGGGCAGGTCGATCGGCGCGCTCCAGTTGACGCCGTTATCGGCCGAGCTCGTGATCCGGACCCGGTTCGCCTGGGTGAACGCGACCCACAGGCGGCCGTTTCCGTCCTTGGCGATCGTCGAGAAGCCGGTCCCGGCAGCCGTCCCGGCGATGAGCTTCGGGAAGCCGGCGACCGGCGCGTACGTGTTCGACGTCGTGTTGTACGTGTACTTGTAGATCCGGAGGTCGCGGCCCGTCGGTCCCCGCCGCACCCTCAGCCCGAGCCGAGGCGACGTAAATGACGTTGCCGTCGGCGAGCACGTCGCCGTGCGAGCGGTTGCGATCGTCGACGGCGACGGTGGTGTTCGTCCAGTTCTGCGTCGCCATGTTGAAGCGCCAGATACGGAACTTGGCGGCCGGCGTCGAGATCGGATCGAACCTGACCCCGAACCAGAAGCCGTCGTTCGTCCAGAGCTTGCTCTGGCTGCGGTTGGCCGTGACGTCGTCGCCGCCGGGCGCGGCCGGATCGCCGTACTGGATGTCGTCGCGATAGCCGGCGGTCACCGGGACCGCGGCCGCAACGCTTCCGACCAGGGAGGAAGCCAGCGAGGCCAGGATGATGACGGCCAGCAGCCCGGAGATCCGGCTGGCGTGGACGCGTGCGGAGGCGCGGCGTGTCGTCGGCATGTTGCGGGAACCCCAAAAGAAGCGCTGGAGGATCAGTACTGGGGAGTCGATGGTAGCCCAGGACGGCGGCATCCGGGCATTACAAAGGTAAGGCTCCGTTGCCGACTGGCAACGGAGCCTCGTTGAGGGGTTGAGTCCCGCGGGAAAGACCCGCGGCGATCGTCTACCGTGGCGAAGAGCCAGTCGGCGTAACCGAAGCTCTTGCCGGCGGTCGTGCTGGTCGAAGCGGGGAACGACGTGCCGTAGCGACGGTTGACGAGCCACGGCTGCCATCGGTCGTCTCCGGCTGCCGGGTAGCCGAGGACGTGGATCCGGGTGAACGCGCGCAGGATCGCGCGGTTCTGCCAATCCCACGCGGGATAGCCGTTGCGCGAGAGGAGCTCGGCCTGGAGCACGGTGCCCTGGAGCGCCTCCCAGGTGTAGCTCTGACCGAGGTCGCCTACGACCGGGCTCGAGCCGCCGCGGCGCATGTCGTCAGGCATGATCCCGTCCAGCGTGACGCCGGCCGACCGAGGTGCCCATCGCGTTGATCCCGACCGGTGAAAGCCGGTTCGCCTGCCAGGTGAGGTCGTCGCCGTAGGTGAACGAGGCGTACGAGGTCCGGTCACCGAGGTAGCCCTTGAAGACCTTCGCCGCCCGGGCCAGGTCGGTCATGTCGCCGAGATAGAGATCGGCGGCGATGCGGCCGGCGCCGGAGTGGGTGCCCCAGTTGTTCGGGCGCTTCTCGTGCATGCTGACGAGCGTGTAGCCACGGTCGGGATTGGCCCAGGTGCGGAGCTTGCTCAGCCAGCTCATCCAGGCCGGATCGCGCCAGCCGATGAGGTCTGCGGCGAGAACGAGTGGCGTGACGCCTCGTGCGATGCCGAGGGCATCGCCCGGATACTCGGTCCCGACGGCGGCCTTGAGCATCGTGATCGTGTCGGTGCGGTATTTGACGATGCCGGTTCGCGCGTAGACGAGCGCCTTGGCGAGGGCCGTGACGTCATTCGGGTCGTCCTGGTTGGAGAGGTTCGGGGAACCGACCGGGAGATCGGCGCGGGCTTTCAGCGCGACCCAGGCCGTGCCGCTCATCGGGAGCGCCATGAGCGTTGCCCTGTCGATGAGGATCGTGCCGCTCGCCGGGGCCGGACCTGTTGTCGGCGCGGGGACGGGTACGGGGGTGGCGGTCGGCTGGGGGGCGGGCGTGGCGGTCGGCACTGGCGCCGGCGTCGCGGTGGGCATGGGGGTCGCGGTCGGGGCGGGCGTCGCGTTGGGCGTTCCAGTCGGCGTCGGAGCAGCTGTGGGTGCCGGCGTCGGAGCGACCGTGGGTGCCGGCGTCGGGACCGGCGTCGGCGGAGGCGTGACAACCGGCGTCGGGTTTGGCGTCGGCACCGGCGTCGGATCCGCATCGGCGGAGGTCACCGTGACCACGAGCTCGGCAACCGTCACGGAGCCGGCCAGCGCCCGAACGGTGTGCTTCCCGGCCGCGACCGCGCCGGGCATGACAACCGCCAGGCGGAACTTGCCCTTGCCGTTCACGAGATACGGGGCGAGCTCCTTGGTGCCGTCGAGGACGATCATGCCGCGACTGGCGGCAGGAAAGCTCTCGGCGCGGAGGGCGAGCTTCGTCCCGGCCGCGACCGTCGTGCGGGCGGCTGAGAGGGTCGGCCCGCTGGCGGCCGCGGGCGCGGACATGAGGAGGATCGCGGGAAGCAGGAGCGCGATCGGGAGCGTGAGGATGGCGTCGCGAGCGCGCGTGCCGCGAGAGCGCCGGGTCGAGATCGGTGGCGTGGGGACGATGAGCACGCGATCTCGAGGATCGGCGACACGAATGTTTCGCATGGGGGCGACTCCTACCGGCGGGCCCGTGCGGGCAGGAGGCGAGAACTACCGATGGCCGCTGTGACGTCGCGGCGATCCAGAGACGGCAGCCCGGCCACCTGTCACCAGGTCCGAAGCTTTGCGACCCCGCCTCGCGACGGGTGTGCCTTTGGTCGTGCATTCCAGGGCTGAGGGTCAGAGGAATGTGACTCCCCTACCTTGCCCGACGATCTGCGCCGGGCCAAGCCCGACCTTGGTCCGTCGGCCGCTGGCGTGTTGGTTGGGGGTCTTGATACGGAGGGTGCGCTAGGGTGCGGTACGTACGTCGCCCCGGCCGTCGCGCAGGACGCACCACCCATTGCGGCCAGCGGCCCGACCTGACCAGGAAATTGGCTGCTGGCGACTCGCGTACGATCGTGTAGATGACCGATCGCGACATCTACGACGCCGGTCCGACCGACCGCAAGCCGCCATTCCGCTTCTCGGCCCATGCCCGGGTCTGGTTCTCCGACACGGACGCCCAGGGCGTCGTCTACTACGGCCGATACCTGCCCTACTTCGACCACGCCCGGCTCGAATACCACCGCCATCTCGGGCTCCGAGCGCTGTGGCAGGGCGAGCAGGAGTTCGTCATGCGGGCGATGAGCGTCGAGTACGAGGCGCCGGCCGTCTTCGACGACCTGCTGGAGGTCTTCGTCCGAACCTCGCGCATCGGCCGGTCCAGCGCGACCGTCGAGTGCGCCGCCTACCGGGTCGCCGACGACCAGCTCATGTGCACGGCCACCCAGACGCTCGTCCTGATCGAGGTCGCCGAGCGCCGCCCCACGCCAATTCCGGCGCCGTATCGGACGGCGATCGAGGCCTTCGAAGCGTCCCTAGGGCGTGTAGGTGACGTTCACCGAGACGAAGTCGAGCAGGTAGTCCTTGTTCGGCTGGTTCGTCGCGTCGGTGAACCGGACCCGGAAGTTGGCGTTGCTGAACTCGCTGGCAGCCCAGACCTTGCCCCAGGTGTCGGCCGCGCCGCCGAACAGGTAGGTCGCCTCCGCGGAGCCCGTCAGCGTGACGACCTTGGCGGCCGTCCAGGTCGCCCCGCCGTCGCCCGACAGCTCGACGCACAGGCGGGACGTGCCACCGTTGTTGTTCATGCCCGACGTCGGCCCGGACCTGGATACCGCTGACGAGGGTGACGCTGCCGGGCAGGCCGAGCGAGAAGTCGCGGAAGCGGTGGCGGTCGTTCGCGGCGTTCACGCACGCCGTCGAGCGAGCCGCCGTGCCGGTGTTGACGTCGGTCGCCATCACGCTGTCGTCGGCGCAGGCGCTGGCCGTCGCGGTCTCGTAGCCGTTGCCGTCGCCGCCGGTGTCGGCCGCGCTCGAGCCGCAGGCCTTCGGCCCCGTGCTGACCGGGCCCACGGAGATCGTGACGCTCGTCTGGTTGCTGTTGACGCTGCGCCAGTTCTGGAAGTACGAGCGGAGGACGTAGTAGAACAGCCCAACGCCCGCCGCGTCAGTCGCGCTCGAGGCAGTCCCCGGCGTCGCACGTCCCGACCAGCGCGTAGCCGCTGCCGCTCGTCGTGCTCCGCCAGATCTCGTAGCCCGCGGTGTACGCGTCGACGCTGGGGGTCCACGTGAGGCTCGCCGTCAGGCCGACCGGGGTCGCGGAGAGGTTCGTCGGCGGCGCGAGGGTGTCGGTCGAGAAGGACACGGTCGAGGTGTCCTGGTCGGTCAGGCGGGCAAGCGTCCCCTGGCCGGTCGCTCCCATGAAGACGACGGCGACGAGCAGGGCCGACAGGACGAGTCGTTTGCGCACGTGTTGCCCGTCAGCCGGACCGGCGAGTCGTCGGCCTCGACGTACTCTGCATCGGCGTTGTCCGATGCTGCCGCGACGCTCGCATGAAGGCGAGCTGTTCGGTCCGGCTCAGCTTGGCGCCCGCCAGGAAGCCGCCATCGGTCGCGAGGTCGCGTCGAGCCGGTCGGGCGGCGATGGGTTCGCCCTGGCTGCGGTCGGATCCCGGCACGAGCGTCACCGTGACCTTGGTCGCCCGGTCCAGCTCGAGCGACTCGAGCAACCAGGCCGACGCAAGCAGCGTCGCTGCCATCCCGACGAGGAACAGGACGCCGGCCGGGATCGACAGCAGCGCGAGCAGGTAGCCGACCAAGGGGATGGCGAGCTCGGTCCGCCCCACGACCGCCGACGAGTGGATGAGCGTCGGGTCGGGAGTCGCGTTGGCGTCGCCCTTCGTCCGGATCCAGCGGCCGTCCGGGCGGTCGACGACCTCGATGATCCGGTGCGTGTAGATGGCGCTCTTCTCGCCGGCGTGCAGCGTGACGACGTCACCGACAGCGAGCGCCTCGGCGGGGACCGGCCGGATGACGATCGCGGCACCCAGCCCGATTGCGGGTTCCATGGACGAGCCGCCGACGATGATCGTCTGGCGGCCGGTCAGCGGTACGAGCTTGGCGAGGAGGATGCCCACCAGGACGATGACGACGAGCCCGATGAGCAGGAGGTCGAGGAATCGCCGCAGGCCGGCGGTCGCCGACGCGAGGATCCTCATCGCTGCCTCCGGTTGGTTGATCGCGTGATCGCCGGCCGGGAACTGGGCTGCGACCCGCCGAATGGCAGGTCGCAGCGCAGCGCAGCCGACGTGCGAGTTACGGGTTGTTCGCGGTCTGTTCGGCGAGGAAGTTGAACGTGGCGAGGGACGTGGCGCCCTGGAAGGTGTTGTCCGTGGCGAGCGGCAGGCTCACCCGGAAGCACAGCACCTCGCTTGAGCCACCGGTGAGGACGCGGTCGCCCAGGTTGGCGCCCTGGGCGGCGCTGCCGAAGCCGGCGCCGTCGAGCGCCGTGCCCGCGGCAACGACAACTGCGCCGTCGAAGTCATCGCAGGCGCCGTCGAGGTCTTCGCCGCGGACCGCGACGTCGAGCTCGTCGCCGAGCGCGTTCGTGGCGACGGTCGCCATCGCGTAGCGGAAGTCGGCGGTCCCGGCATTCGAGATCGTCAGGCTGTCGGCGACGGTATCGCCGGGCATCATCGCCGTGATCGCGGCCATGACCGCCGGGTTCGACTCGATGTCGATCGTGCCGGTCGTGAACGACCACGTGGAGCTGTCCTGATCGGTGAACAGCGCGAGCGAGACGGAGCCGGCGCCGATCGTGAGCGCCGAGAGCGCGGCGAGAAGCGCTGCGATACCGCGGCGCCGCTTGCGGCGGCGCTCGACCTGGCGCTCGATAACGAGTTGATCCATTTCGGGCATTCCCCTTCGTCGGTGACGGGCTCGGCATATGCCGAGAACCAGTTCAATGTCGATCGGACGTCGGGCGCGGGCGAAGGGATATCTGCGATGCCCGAACGGGTGACGCCGTTCAACCCGATACTCAGGCTCAAACTACGTAGACAGATACAGGACGAGGGGACCACGAATGGCAGTACCTTCGTCATGTCGGGTTCGGTCCGGATGGGACGGGAGGGGTCGTCGGTCCGTGCCCCGGTCGACGCGGCGCACCGGAGCAACGGCCGGACGCCTGGCGGTAGCGCGCGTCAGGCGGTGGTGTCCGGCCTCTTCCCGGCGTCGCGAAGGCGCTCGTCGTAGCGCTCGTCGCGCCAGGCGAGGGCCGCCTTGAGGCCATCCCGCCGGACGATCTCGTCGAACGCGCGGGACGTCTCCGACATGTTGACGAACGACTGGATGTCGAGTCCGAGCTCGACCGCCTCGGCGAAGCCGGCGACCTCCATCGCCCGGTTGAGCATGAGCTTCGTCGGCGCCATGACGTCGGGCGGGACGCGGGCGAGCCGATCCGCCAGGGCATCGACCTCGGCGACGAGCTCCGCGGCGGGCACGACGCGATTGACGAGGCCGATCCGCTCCGCCTCGCGAGCATCGATCAGGTCACCGGTCATCAGCAGCTCGCGGGTCTTCTTCTGGCCGATGAGGAACGGCATCAATAGCGTCACCGGCGCCGAACCGAACCGGATCTCCGGCTCGCCGAGCTGGGCGTCGTCCGACGCGACGATGAGGTCGCACGCCATCGCCAGCTCGAGGCCCCCCGCCAGGGCGTAGCCGTGGACCTGGGCGATCACCGGCTTCGGGCAGCGCCAGACCGCGAGGGTCGCCGCGACGTCCTCGCCGAGGACCGCTCGCCACTCCCAGGCAGTCGCGGGCTGGCCCTCGGACAGGTCGTAGCCGGCGCAGAACGCGCGGCCGGCTCCGGCGAGGGCGATGACGCGGACCGCGTCGTCGTTGGTCGCCTCCTCGATCGCGGCGGTGAGCGCCTCGCGCAGCTCCCGGCTGATCGCGTTGAGCTTGGCGGGCCGGTTGAGGGTGAGCCGGACGCCCCACGACGTCGGTTCGCGCAGGACGAGGTCGTCGTCGCTCATCCCGGCTCCGCCTCCAGGACGACGAGTGCGTCGACGGCGATCGCGCCGTCGGGGCCGGCGATGACGGGATTGAGATCGATCGCCCGGATGTCCGGGCGGGCGATGGCGAGGGCGCCGAGCGCAACGAGGATCGAGGCGACGGCCTCGCGATCGATCGCCGGCCGGCCCCTCGTCATGTCCAGCAGCCTTGAACCGCGGAGCTCCGCCAGCATCGCGAGTGCCTCGCTCGCGGACACGGGCGCGAGGCGGAGGGAGACGTCGTCGAGGACCTCCGCGAGGACACCGCCGATGCCGACGAGGACGATCGGACCGAACTGCGGGTCGCGGTTGATCCCGGCGATGAGCTCGAGACCGGGCGGCGCCATCGGCTCGACGAGCAGGCCGTGGACCGTTGCCGATCCGTCGGCCGCCAGCCTCGCGCCGAGCGCGAGCAGCTCGTCGGCTGCCTCGCGGACGGCGGCGTCGCCCGCCAGGTTCAGCCTCACCGCGCCGACGTCGCTCTTGTGGGCGAGCCCCTCCGCGTCGAGCTTCAGGGCGACGCTGCCACCGATCGCGGCCGCGGCTGCGACGGCGGCATCCGCGTCGGCCGCGGCGCGCGCCGCCACGACGGGGATGCCGGCGGCGGCGAGGAGGGCCAGGCTTTCGCGTTCGGACAGCGCACGGGCGTCACCATCCGCGGGGCCGGGGTTCGGTGTCATACCCCCACGGCGTCCGGTCGGCGGCCAGCGCCGGCCAGCCGGCCCGGATCGGGCCCCCGTCGAGCCGTCGGGAGCGGGCGGCTTCCCAGGCGGTCAGCGACGCGATCGCCGTGAACGCCTCGACGCGTCCCCCGCAGGATCGGCACGCCGCCCGCCTCGTCGAGATGGTGCTTCGTCTCCGGCGGCGGCTCGCCCGAGGTCAGCGAGATGTAGACCGGCATGAGCTCGGGGCGATCCGCCGTCGCGCTGATCAGCTGGTCCGTCACGTCGTGGGCCGTCTCGACCTCACCGGGGAGCGATCGGTACGGGAAGTCGTGGACGATCGCGAGGACGTCGTACGCGCCCGAATCGGCGAAGGCGTTGAAGGCGGCGGCATAGGCCGTGATCGGGTCGGTGGCGCCCCACGGGTCCAGCGGATTGCCGACGTAGCCGAGCGTCGGCAGGTCGCGCAGGAGCCGGGCGCGGGTCTCGGCCGGGACGGGCGGCAGGTCGACACCGGTTCGCGGCGCAAGGTCGGCGATGAGCGAGGCCTCCCCGGTCGACACGGTGACGACACCCGTCCGACCGCGACCCACGCTTCGCCCGAGCCGCCGGCAACCCGCCACCAGCTCGGCGGTCTCGAGCAGCTCGTCGAGATCGTCGCAGCGGATGACGCCCGCCGCCCGGAGGGCGGCATCGGTCGCCCGGTCCTCGCCGGCGAGCGAGCCGGAGTGGGCGACGGCGGCCGCCTGCGCCTGCGGACTGCGACCGACCTTGACGACCATGATCGGCTTGCCGAGCTCGAGCGCGTGATCGGCGAGGGCGAGGAACCGCTCCGGCCGCTTGAAGCCCTCCATGAACAGGATGACCGAGTGCGTCTCCGGGTCGTCGAGGCAGTAGGCGAGGAAGTCGCAGGCGTCGAGGACGACCTCGCTGCCGCAGCCGATGACGCGCGAGAAACCGATCCGCGACCCCGAGTGGATGAAGGCGTCCGTCACCGAACCCGACTGGGCGATGCCCGCGACGCCGCCGCGCGGCAGCCACGGATTGACGTCGCCGATGTACGTCGCCGCATTCGTCGTCAGGTCGATCATGCCCATGCAGTTCGGTCCGAGGAGGGCGATCCCGTGGCGGATCGCGATCTCGCGGACGTCCCGCTGCATCTGGGCCGCCGCCTCGCCACCTTCCACGACCCCGCCGCCGGGGATGATCACGCTCGGGACGCCGGCTTTGGCGGCCTCCTCGGTGACGGCGGCGGCCCGGAGCGGGTTGAGCGCGACGAGGACCGTGTCCGGGATCTCGGGCAACGCGTCGAGCGACGGGTAGCACGGCTGGTCGTACAGCTCGTCGTAGCGCGGGTTGACGAAGTGGCAGCGGGTCGCGCTCTTCATGACGGTCAGGTTGTGCTGGACGATCTTGGCGATGCCGCTCCGCGGCGACGCGCCGACGACGGCGATGGAGCGAGGGGCGAAGAGGGGACGCAGGTCGATCGTCCGCGGCGTGGTCAGCGTTGTCGTCGCGGCCGTCGCGGCCTCCGCCTCCGCCTCCGCGCCTGCACCGGTGCTCACCCGACGACCCTCGACACGCCCCGCTTCTCCATCGCCCGGGCGACGATCACTCGCTGGATCTCCGAGGTGCCTTCCCAGATCCGGTCGACCCGCAACTCCCGGAAGAAGCGCTCGGCGGGGAATTCGCGCATGTAGCCGCGGCCGCCGAAGACCTGGACGACGCGGTCGGCGCACCGAAACGCGGCCTCCGACGCGAACAGCTTGGCGAGCGACGCCTTGGCGTGGACGACCTTCGGGTCGGCGCCGGTGTCGGCGAGCCAGGCCGCCTCGCGGGTGAGGAGCCGCGCCGCGGACGCGTCGGCGGCCGAGTCGGCGAGCGGGAACGAGACGCCCTGGAAGTCGTAGATCCGCTCGCCGAACTGTCGCCGGCCGGTCGCCCACTCGACGGCCAGCGACAGCAGCCGCTCCATCGCCCCGCTGCAGCGCGCCCCGATGTGGATCCGCTCCTCGACGAACCACTCGTTCGTCAGCGCGTCGGCCTCCCCGACACCACCCAGCACCGCGGTCGCGGGAACCCGGACGTCCTCGAGCACGAACTGCGGATGGCGGTCGGCGAACGTGTGCATGTAGTCGGGGTCGTGCTTCAGCGTCACGCCGGGCGTGTCGTAGTCGACAAGGAAGAGGGTCGGCAGCCGCTGGTCGCCGTCGACCACGACGCAATGGAAGATCATGAAGTCGGTGTCGTCGGGGCCGGTGACGAACCACTTCTCGCCGTTGAGGACGTAGTCGCCGGTGGCCGTGTCGCGGACCGCCGTCGCCGCGAGCGTGCGGGCGTCGGAGCCGGCGGCCTCCTCGGTGACGGCGTAGCTGCCGGACCGCTCGCCTCGGAGCGACGGGTCGAGGTAGCGCTCGCGCTGCTCCGGCGTCGCGTGGACGAGCGCGTTGTAGGCGCCCGGGATGTACGACCACAGGCCGCCCGTCACCTGGCCAAGCTGCTCGTGGACGATGACCTGCTCAAGGACCGTCCAGCCCTGGCCACCGACCTCCCGCGGCAGCGCGCCGCCGTGGAGGCGGGCCTCGATGGCGGCCGCCCGCAGGTCGCTGCCCTGCTTTCGGGAGAGGCGCCCATTCGCCCGCTCGAACTCCTCCTCGAACGGCTGGAGGACGTCGGTGACGAACGCACGAGCGCGCGCCTGGAGCTCCAGCTGCCCGGGATCGAGCGTCAGGTCCATCGCCGGAGCATGATGCGCCACCCGCGCACTCGTTCCGCGCGTCCCGGGCGACGGGACGCGGCCGCACGCAGCGCCTAGGCCTGCGTTCAGCCCAGGACCGGGATTTGACGTACGGTGCAAACTACTCTCAGGACGGGCGACCCCCAGGCGCGAGGTCACGCGCAGCGCCCGCTCTACCGTCAATTGCCCCGCCCTCCGAGCGGCCGGGCCATAACTTCGTTCGGCTGCGCCCCAGCGCGGTCGCTCTGGTAGAAGGGAGCAGGATGTCGGGGATTCCGCACAACGGCGCCCAGCGGGCGTCACGTCAAACGGCCGGGCTAGTCACCCTCGGTCTACCTCGCAGAAACCGTCACCGCAGCATCATCGTGGTCGGCCAGATCATGATCGTGACCGCGCTGATCTTCTCGCAGCTGTTCGTCGACCCGGGACAGGGAAGCGCTGAGGCCGCAACGCGGCCCGTGCTCGTCTCGGCAGCCACGCTCAAGACGAAGCCGATGTCGGGCGCGGCCTGGCGAGGCCTGAAGGCCGTCGCCGATCAGGCCGTCGGCACCCTCACGCTGTCCGACATGGACGAGAACTCGGACATCATCGTCCTGGCGAAAGGGCTGGTCTATGCGCGGACCGGGACGGCCAGCTACCGAACGGCCGTCATCGCGGCGTTGAAGGCAGCCAAAGGCACCGAAAACGGCGGGGAGACGCTCGCGCTCGGCCGCAATCTGTCGGGCCTCGTGATCGCCGCCGACCTGATCTCGCTGAAGACGGCTGACCCGGCATTCGACGCCGTATTCAGGGCGTGGCTTCGTTCCTTGCTCACGAAAGTCCTGGGGGGTCGGTCGCTCATCGACACCCACGAGAAGCGCCCCAACAACTGGGGCACCCATGCCGGCGCGTCGCGGGTCGCGATCGCCGCGTACCTCGGCGATACCGCGCAATTGGCGCGGGCGGCGAAAGTCTTCAGGGGCTATCTCGGATCGCGCGCAACATACGCGGGATTCAAGTACGGCGACGATCTGACCTGGCAATGCGATCCCGCGAAGCCGGTCGGCATCAACCCCGCCGGATGCAAGAAGAACGGCGTCAACATCGACGGCGTGATCCCGGACGACATGAGGCGCGGCGGTTCGTTCCGCTGGCCGCCGTCGGGCACGGAATATCCGTGGGAAGGCTTGCAGGGCGCGCTCCTCCAGGCGGAGCTCCTCCGAGTCGCCGGCTATGACAGCTGGAACTGGGAGAACAAGGCGCTGCTGCGCGCTGTCCGATTCCTCTACAACCGCGCGAAGTGGCCGGCGAACGACGACGACGAGTGGCAGACGTGGCTGCTCGACGCCCGCTACGGCACGAGCTACAAGCTGGCGCCACCTGTCCGATTCGGCAAGAGCTTCGGGTTCACCGACTGGATCTACGGCCCCGCTGCGACCGGCGGCACGGATCCGACGCCACCGCCGACACCTGCCCCCACTCCCAATCCACCCCCAACGCCGATTCCGACTCCGGTTTCGGGGACGGCCACGGTCGGAACGAGCGAACCGTCCACCCGACTTCCGGGCGGATTGTCGTTCGCGGCCGGGACGGTGCCGCTCTACACGTCGTGGAAACTGACCGGCGATGCCGCGACCCTGAAGCAGTACCAGCTCCAGCAGTCGGTCAACGGCGGGTCCTGGGCCAACGTCGCCCTCAAGTCGGCCACGTCCACATCCGCGATCGTGGCTGTGGTGCCGGGGCGCGACTACCGCTACCGGTCCAGGGCGTTCGACAAACTGGGTAGAGCGTCCGCCTGGCTCACGGGACCGACCGTCACGACGAGCGTCGCCCAGGAATCGGCTGCCGGCTACACGGGCACGTGGGTCACTGCCGGCCACCCGGACTACCTCGGCGGTAAGGCGCGCGCCTCGGAGACGAAGGGCTCGCAGGTCACGTTCACGTTCGACGGGCCGAGTGTCGGACTCGTCGGGCCCACGGGTCCGACCCGTGGCAAGGCCGAGGTCTACCTGGACGGCAAGCTGTTGATCACCATCGATACCTATTCATCGAGCTTCCGGGCGAGACGCGTCCTCCAGACGATCTTCACGTCCGACGCCAGCCATACGGTCACGGTCCGCGTTCTCGCGACGTCGGGCAGGCCATGGTTCGCCATCGACGCGTTCTTCGTGATGCAACGTTCGTAGCCTTTCCTTAGCTCGTCACACGTCGAACCCGCCGGGGCACCGGCGGGTTCGTCATGTGTGCCCGAGTCCACTGTTCACCGGGTGAACACATCGAACGATTGAGACCGCGATCGACGCAGGTTCGGTTCACCGGCTGCACCAGAACGACCGAAGTGTTCATGCCTTGAACGAGACGTGACGAACTGCTCAACGTGTGAATACGGAGCGACTGGCGCGGAGCCCAGCTCGCTCCATGTGTTCAGCGGGTGAACAAGTGGCGGGGCGGAGCGAAGACTCAGCCGCCGAGTGCGCGCCGGCGCTGCTCGAACTCGTCCGCGTCGATCTCGCCTCGGGCGAACCGCTCCCGGAGCGTCGCCATCGCCGCGTCATCCGGCGGCCCGGAGCGCTGGCCCTCATTCGTGTTCCGGATCAGCCAGCGAACGCCGACGACGACAGCGGCCACAACGGCGACCAAGAGCCCGATGTTCACAAGAAAGAGCAGCGCTACGACCCCGATGTCTGCCACAAGCGCGTTCCCCTCTCCTACCCTGGCTGGGCCAGGACCATGATCCGAACCTCGGTCATGTCCTCGATCGCCCAGCGCAGCCCCTCGCGCCCGAGCCCCGAATCCTTGACCCCGCCGTACGGCATGTGGTCGATCCGGTAGGTCGGCACGTCGTTGACGATCACCCCGCCGACCTCGAGCTCGTTGAACGCCCGCCACGAATTCGCCAGATCGTTCGTGAAGACGCCCGTCTGGAGCCCGAACATCGAGTCGTTGACCTGCTTGATCGCGTCGCCGAAGTCCTTGAAACGAAACGCGACGGCGAGCGGGGCAAAGGCCTCGTTCGAGCAGACCTGGGCCTGTGGCGGGACGTCGGTGAGGATCGTCGGCGGGAAGAAGTTGCCGTCGGCCTTGCCGCCGAGCAGGATCTTGCCGCCCATCGCGACCGCCTCGTCGACCCAGCGCTGGGTCCGCTCGGCGGCGGCGCCGTCGACCATCGGCCCGAGCTCCGTCTCCGGATCGAGCGGGTCACCGATCTTGATCGACTTCGCGCCCTCGACGAAGCGCTTCATGAGCTCGTCCCAGATGTCGTCGTGGACGAACATCCGCTGGACGCTGATGCAGACCTGGCCGGCATACGTGAACGCGCCGACGAGCAGCCGGCGGACGGCCCAATCGAGGTCGGCCGACTTATCGATGATGACGCCGGCGTTGCCGCCGAGCTCCAGGACGACCTTCTTCTTGCCGGCTCGCTCCTTCATCCGCCAGCCGACCGACGGGCTGCCGGTGAACGTCAGCAGCTTGAAGCGCTCGTCGGCGACCATCTTGTCGCCGAGCTCGCGGGTCATCGGCAGGATGCTGACCGAACCGGCCGGCGGGCCCGCCTCCTCGATGATCTCGGCGACCGTCAGCATCGTGAGCGGGTCCTTCGACGGCGGCTTGAGCACGATCGTGTTGCCCGACGCGATCGCCGGCGACACCTTGTGGGCGGCGAGGTTCAACGGGAAGTTGAACGGGCTGATCCCGGCGATCGGACCGATCGGGAACCGGCGGGTGATGCCGACCCGGCCCTTCGACGCCGGCATGAGATCGAGCGGGATCGTCTCGCCGACCATCCGCTCCGCCTCCTCGGCGCCGAGCCGGAACGTGATGACCGCCCGATCGACCTCGATGAGCGCGTCGCGGATCGGCTTGCCGGCCTCGCGGGCCATGATCTTGCCGAGCTCCTCGCGGCGGGCCTTGATCCCGGCGCTGATGTTGCGCAGGATCGCGCCACGCTCGTAGGCGGGTAGCGTCCGGGTCACCTCGAAGGCCGCGACGGCCGCCTCGACCGCTTCCTCGTACTGGGCCTCGCTCGCGTTGAACGTCGCGCCCGCCGGCTCGTCCGGATTGGCAGGGTTCGTGACGACCAGCGGATCGTCCGACTCGACCCAGCGGCCGGCGAGGAAGATCGGGTGCGGCTTCGTGCCGGCGGTGGTCGTCATCGGAAGAACTCCATTCGGTGTGGCCTCCGTGTCATCCTACAGCCGATGGCCCGATCGCCCGCCGCCCCAGCCGACCTGCGCGCTGCCCTCCGCGTTCGTCCGGGCAAGCGCCTCAACCTCGCGAAGCTCGATCCCGCGGCGACGCACGGCTGGACGAAAGAGGCCGCGGCCGCGGAGCTCGAGACCGGGCTCGAGCGATTGACCGATCTCCAGGACCGCCTCTGGGCCGAGGGCAAGCACAAGGTCCTCGTCGTCCTCCAGGGAATCGACGCGGCCGGCAAGGACGGCACGCTCCGCCACGTCATGGGTGCGTTCAACCCGCAGGGCTGCCCGGTGACCGCGTTCAAGGTCCCGTCGGCCGAGGAGCTGGCTCACGACTACCTCTGGCGCGTCCATCGGCGCGTCCCCGGCAAGGGCGAGATCGGCGTGTTCAACCGCTCCCACTACGAGGATGTCCTCGTCGTCCGCGTCCACGAGATCGTCCCGAAGGCCGTCTGGTCCCGCCGCTACGACCAGATCAACGCCTTCGAGGAGTTGCTCGCCGACGAGGGCACCACGATCGTCAAGTTCTTCCTCTACATCGACCGCGATGAGCAGCGCGAACGCTTCCAGGCCCGACTGGACGATCCCACGAAGCGCTGGAAGTTCCGCCTCGGCGATCTCGAGGAGCGGCGCCTCTGGAACGACTACATCGCCGCCTACGAGGACGCGCTGTCGCGCTGCTCGACGGACAAGGCGCCGTGGTACGTGATCCCATCGAACAAGAAGTGGTTCCGCAACCTCGCCGTCAGCGACATCCTGGCCGACACGCTCGACGACCTCGACCCGCGCTACCCGGAACCGACCGAGGACCTCACCGGCGTAGTGATCGACTGACCCGGGCCCGAACGGGCTCGGGGGCGCCCAGTCAGCCTCAGGATCGCGAGCCGACCAGCCGGCCGACCAGGCCCCGCCAGCCAGCCTGCTGGTCGGCCGCGATCTCGATGGAATCCTTGCGGTCGGGGTCTCGCGCGACCAGCTCCTCGGCGACGGCGCGGACGTCGGCGGCGACATTGGCATCCGGCACGTACGCGGTCACCGGGACCCCGGCCGCGGCCGCTTCGGGAACGCGGATGCTGTCGCGGATCGTCGCCTGGAACAGGTCCCCGTCGTACGTCTCCCGGAGCCCCGCCATTACGTCTCGGGCGTGATTCGTCCGGCTGACTCGTCCGGCGACGATGCCGGTCAGGATGAGCCCCGGGTTGAGTTGCTGCCGGATCCGGGCCATCTCTTCGAGGACCGGCTCGACGCCCGATGCGTCCAGGCCGTGCGGCTGGAGCGGCAGCAACACCTCGCGGCGAGCCGCACAGCGCCGCGCTGGCCAGGTAGCCGAGCGTCGGCGGGCAATCGATGAGCACGAAGTCCCACGCCGCTGGCAGACGCTCGAGGGCTCGGATCGCACCGAGCGCGAGATCGACCTGGAGCGTGCGCTCAGCCGTGACGAGCCACGACGAGGCCGGGACGATGTCGACGCCCGCTGCCCGCGATGGCTGGACGAGGTCGATGAGGCTCTGCGTACCGAGGAACGTCTCGAAGAGCTCGCGCCCGTCCGTTGGACCGGGTCCGATCCACGACGAGGCCGATCCCTGGGGATCGAGATCGATGACAAGGGTGCGCCGTGCGGATTCGCCGAGCGCGCCGGCGAGGCTGACGGTCGTTGCCGTCTTGCCGCAGCCCCCCTTGCGGTTGATCATCGCGATGGTCCGCATTCGGCTCCTCGCCCGCGCGCTCGGCTGCCCCCGGTCAGCCGTGCGGCACCAGCCGAACGGCGTCCAATTTCGATCCTACTCCCGCATCCGGCGGAGTCCAGCCAAACGGTGCCGGGTGGCACCACCGGGATGGTTGCGACTTGGCGCGGAGCCTCGGGACCCTCGGAGGGCGGTCAGCCCTTCTTGCCGAACAGCGTTCCGAAGACGCCCCGGATGATGTCCTGGCCGGCCTTCGAGGTGAGGACCTTGCCGCCGGTCCGGATCGCCGTCTGGACCTGCTTGTCCCGCCGCCGCGCCTCCGCCTGGCGGACGCGTTCGAGGGATGCCTGCCGTCGCGCTTCAGCTGCCCGCTGGCGCTCGGCGGCCTTTTCGGCGGCGGCCATCGCCCGCGCCTGGCGGGCGATCTCGCGCTGCTGCTGGGCGGGCGTCATCGTGTTGAGGCCGCCGGCCGAGGTCGGGCTGACCCGGTCGCGAACGGCATCCTGGGCGGCCACGTCGACGGCCGCAGCCCGGGCCGCGGCGATGCGCGCCGAGATCATCTCGTGGGCGCTCTCGCGATCGACGGCCGTCGCGTACTTCGTCGCCAGAAGACTCGCGGCGATGCGGGCCTGCATGTCGGCCGGCGGGAGCGGCGCCATGAGCGAGTCGGGCGGCAGGACGCGCGTCGCGGCGAGCGGCGTCGGCACGCCTCGTGGCGACAGGACCGTGACGAGCGCCTCGCCGATGCCGAGCGACGTGAGCGTCTTCTCGACGTCGTAGCGCTCGGTCATCGGGAACGTCCGGGCGGTCTTGCGCAGCGCGTCGGCGTCGTCGGGCGTGAACGCCCGGAGCGCGTGCTGGATCCGGTTGCCGAGCTGGGCCAGGACGGACGACGGGACGTCGGTCGGGGCCTGGGTGACGAAGTAGACGCCGACGCCCTTCGAGCGGATGAGCCGGGCCGTCCGCTCGATCTGGTCCATGAGCGCCTCGGACGCATCGTCGAAGAGGAGATGGGCCTCGTCGAAGAAGAAGACGAGCTTCGGCTTCGGCAGGTCGCCGGCCTCGGGCAGGTGCTCGTACAGCTGGGCGAGCATCCAGAGCATGAACGTCGAGAACATCCGGGGCTGGTCCATGACGTCCGACAGCTCGAGGATGTTGACGACGCCCTGGCCGTCGGGCGTCGTCCGGAGCAGGTCGGAGACCTGGAACTCCGGCTCCCCGAAGAACGCGTCGACGCCCTCCTGCTCGAGGACGATGATCGAGCGCAGGAGGACGCCGACCGACGCGCTCGACATCCCGCCGTACTCGTCGAGGATCGGCTTGCCCTCGTCCGACGCGAGGTACTTGAGGGTCGTCGCGAGGTCCGCGAGGTCGAGCAGCGGCAGGTGGTTGTCGTCGCAGTACTTGAAGATCAGCGACAGGATCGAGGTCTGCGTCTCGTTGAGGTCGAGGACCTTGCCGAGCAGCAGCGGCCCGAACGACGACACGGTCGCCCGGACCTGCGCGCCGAGCAGTCCCGACAGCGAGAGCAGCTCGACCGGATGGCCGGACGGCTCGAACGTCCAGCCGAGCGACGCGACCCGCTCCTGGACCTTCGGGTTCGCCGCATCGCCCGGCGCCGCCATGCCCGAGACGTCGCCCTTGATGTCCGAGATGAAGACGGGCACCCCGGCCTTCGACAGCTCGCCGGCGAGCAGCTGGAGGGTCTTCGTCTTGCCGGTGCCGGTCGCGCCGGCGATCAACCCGTGGCGGTTCATCATCGAGAGCGCGACCTGGACCCGGGCTTCGTTGTAGAGCTCGCCCTCGAGCATCGGGCTGCCGATGACGATGGAGGGCTCGTCGAGGGCATAGCCCGCGGTCATCTCGTCGCGGAAGGACTTGTCCATCGAATCAGGGCTCCTGATCGGGTGGCGCGTCGGGAAGATCGGAGCGTACCATCGGCTCGGTGAGAGGGTGGTTCGGGATTCAGGGGAGCACGTCATGAAGATCGAAGATGTCGAGGGGATCGGGCCGACATTCGCCCAGAAGCTCCAGGCGGCCGGCGTCAACACGACCGATGATCTGCTCGATCGCGGCGGCACCAAGGCCGGCCGGGCGAGCCTTGCGTCGGCGAGCGGCCTCACCGAGACGCAGCTGCTCGAGTGGGTCAACCACGCCGACCTGATGCGGATCAACGGGGTCGGCCTCGGAGTACGCCGACCTGCTCGAAGCCGCCGGCGTCGACTCGTGCGCCGAGCTGGCGCAGCGGAACGCGGCGAACCTCGCCCAGACGTTCCAGGAGCTCGACGCCGCGCGGCCGAACTGGATTCGCCAGATCCCGTCAGAGGCGACGGTCGCGAAGTGGATCGAAGAGGCGAAGTCGATGGAGTCCGTCGTCGCCCACTGACCGCGGCTCGCGGCTCGCCGGCTTCGCGCCGGCCGCCGGGCCGCGCGCCCCAGGCCCGGATTCTCGCCCCACGAGCACATGCGACGAGTTGGACCGACTTAACAGGTTCCATGGCCCGGAATCGGGCTAGATCTGCACAGTTTTCTCGCCCGGCGAGCAACACCTGCAGGCAAACGTGCCGCAAGACGTCGCATGTGCTCGCCCCGCGAGAATCGGTGCGGCGAGGAGGGGGCGAATTCAAACGGCCCGCCGGGACGGCGGGCCGTTGTCGTTGCGAGGGGTTGCCTCTCTGCCTCGACGGCTAGTCGAAGTAGCCGGAGAGGTCGAGGATGAGGTGGGTCGTCTTGCCCGGAGACGCCTTGTAGACGAACCACGACCGACCGCCCGAGTTGAGCGGCAGGGTGACGCCGTTGGCCCGGGTGTCGCCGAGCGGGAAGTTGAGGACCGACGTGGTCGGGTTCGGCTCCGAGGCTGAGCGTCGCGGAGACATACCCGGCAGCCGTCTGGCCGACGACCGTCAGGTTGCCGGTGACGGCTTCGGCGCTGAGCGGAGCACCCCAGTGGCCGGCCACGTCGAGCCGCCGCGGCGTGCTGGAGGTGAACGGTCCGGACAGACCCGACAACGGGACGTTCCGGGTATCCATGACCCGGCCCGGGGTCAGCGGGTAGAAGAGCAGGCCCGTGGGGTCATCGATGTAAGTAGCCGGTGACGTCGAGGATGACGTGCGCCGAGCGGGCACCGGGAGCCGTCGTCTTGTAGACGATCCACAGATCGTCCTGGGAGATCGAGTGGCGCGGACGAACCCGTTCGCCCGGGTGTCGCCGAGCGGGAAGTTGAGGTTCGAGGTCGCGCGGGGTCGGAGTCGAGACCGGGGTGATCGACAGGAAGCCCGCGCCCGGTCTGGCCGACGACCGTCAGGTTGCCCGTGATCGCCACGGCCGCGGCTGGGACGTGAGCGGTACCGATCGACCAGCTCCCGCGGGACGTCCTTCTGGAACGGCCCGCTCAGCCCGATCCCGATGCCGGACCGGCTGTCGAGGGCGCGAACGGGCGTCGATCGCTTGTACTCGAGCTTCGGCCTGCCCGGCGACGAAGTAGCCGGTGACGTCGAAGATCAGGTGGGTCGTCTTGCCCGACGGGGCCTTGTAGACCGCGGCCAGCTTGCCGTCGGCCGATAGCGGGACCGTCACGTTGTTCGCCCGGTTGTCGCCGACCGGGAAGTTGATCGTCGAGCTGAGCGGGTTGGCAACGGCGGTCGGGGTGACCGACAGGTAGCCGCCGGCTGTCTGGTTGGTGACCGTCACGTTGCCGGTGACGGCGAGCGCGTCGGCCGGGATGCCGAGCTCGCCGGCTACGTGCGAAGACTCGCGGCATGTTCGCCGCAAAGGGCCCGACAGGCCCACGCCGAAGCGGTCGCGTGTCGAGGACGCGGACGGGCGTGATCGGGACGAACGTCGTGCCGCCCGTCTGGAGCTGGGTGATCTCGGTTCCCCAGTTCGGGGCGCCCAAGCTCCCGGCCTTGGCGAATTGGTTGCCCTGCCAGACGGCATTCGGGACCTGCGGGTCCTGGGCGACGCCGACGTAGTCGCCCCAGCGACTCGCCCGCATAGACCCCGGTGCCGGCCGACAGGAGGGCCCGGGCACTGATCGTGTTGTTGGCCGCGGCGGCGTCCTGATAGGCACCGTAACTGGTCGGGTAATGGCCCGCAGCCACGCCCGAGCGCGTCCAGACGACGTGCAGGTCGTCGTTCAGCGCGTACCCCACGCCACCCATGTAGAGGTCGTGGTCGTTCTGTGAGATCAGGAAGTCCTGGATGACCGTTGGCGATGCCGGGGTCGCCGTCGACAGCTCGCTGACGCGGACGCAGTCGCGGTTCTCGACGATCGCCACCGGGTGGATCGCACGGGAAGGTCGAGACGAATGCGAGCTTGTTGTCCTTCCAGACCGCGTCGGTTGGCCGCTCGTCGACGGCGTCGTCGATCGTGTCGCGCCCCTGGCTGGATGGGGTCGGGCGGCTGCATGAACGGCACGATGATGCTCGAGAGACTGCTGTTGGTAACGGCCGTGCTGCCGTTCACGGGCGTCCCGGTGATGCGCGCGTACTCGACGTCTCCGCCGGCATCCTCGGCGATCGCGAAGACCGTGGCGGACGTCGCCGGCGTCTGGAGCGCCGGACGCCAGGTGAAGAACGCGGTGCCCGATTGGAAGAAGTCGAGGTTGATGTCCCCGCTGCTGGCCGTCAGCTGGGACCAGGCGAGAACATCCAGTTCGGTTCCGACGTAGGCGCCGTCGGCGTCGCAATTCCCCGTACCCGTCGAGCCCGTGAGTGCGAAGCGGTTCGCGCTCATGACGACCTTGTCGGTCGAGGTCCCGAGGCCGGGATAGTCAGGGAGCTCATCGGGGTAGTGGACCGACAGGATGCTCCAGCCGGCCGTCGGATCCGGGCCGTCGGAGATGGCGAAGTCGATGTAACCCGTCCCGATCGTGTTCTGCGGCGTGGCGAAGCAGTCGAAGCTCGCCTCGATCGCGAACCATCGGGCATGGAGGCTGTCGTAGATCACCCGCGGATCGAAGAACTCGACCTCGCCCGGGTTGTAGAACTCGTCGAGTCCGAAGAAGTCGAACATGTCGACGGTCTCAATCGTGTTGCCCGAGCGATCGCTGATGCGGAACGCCCTGTTGACGGCCTGGACGACGTGCTCCGGACCTGCGGCCACCCACGGATCCGGCGGCTCGCCGGCGGTCGCGCCCTTAGCTGCGAACGCCAATCCCGGGAAGGCGGTCGCCTGGGTGATTGCCGGATCGCCGTTCGACGTCGCCTGTTCTGGGAACGCGGGGACGGCGCCCTGGGGCGCGGCGGGTGATCGGTTGACGTCGGGCCGCTTCAGCACGGGGTCGTAGCCGGAGCCCTTGCCGGTCGCCGCCGGGAGGTTGGCGACGTCGACCTTCCGGAACGTCCGCAGCCCTGCGGTCTCGCGCGCGGGATCGGCCTTGATCCTGAGCTGACGATCCGTGGATCGGCTCTCGCGAGCCTGGACGGTGACCGTGCCCACGAGGGTCGCGGCGAGCGCCCCCAGCGTGATGAGCGTGACGAGGCGCGTGGCGGCCGTTCGGCGGTGCATGGGGCCCCCTGACTAGGTCTCCTCCGCCGGAAGTCATCCACCCCGGCCAAGTCGAGGATAACGGACGGCACAACCCGCGAAACGAGGAAGCCGCCGAACCTCAGGGTTCTTGCGCCCGCGGATACGAGCCGAGAATCCTGACCATCTGCGTCTCACCGCGGAGGGCCTCGATGGCCGCCGCGCAATCAGGATCGGCCGCATCCGCGTCGACGTCCACCCAGAACAAGTACTCCCATCGCGTGCTCCGCGTCGGGCGGGACTCGAGGCGCGAGAGATTGACCCCGCGCGCAGCGAACGTCCCCGAGACAGCGGTGGAGCGACCCGGGCACGTTTCGGACCGCGAAGACCAGGGTCGTCTGGCGCGGACCGTCCGCCGCCGTGGCCGAGGGCACGTCGAGCGATGTCGCCCTCGCGGGCGAGGATCGCGAACCGCGTCCGGTTCTCGTCGCCGGTCTGGATGTTGTCCGCCAGGATCTCGAGGCCGTAGAGCTCGGCGACGCGCGGCGAGGCGATCGCGGCGGCGCCCCGCTCGCCGTTCTCCGCGATCATCCGGGCCGCGCCGGCCGTGTTGTAGGTCGTCATCACCTGCCAGTCCCGGGCGCGCAGGAACTCGTCGGCCTGGGCCAGCGCCTGGGCGTGGCTGTAGACGCGCTCGATCTCGTCGATCGACTGGCCGGGCAGGGCCACGAGGGCGAGTCGCACCGGAACGCTCGTCTCGCCGACGATCCTGATCCCGTCGTCGTAGAACTCCGAGAGGAGGTCGTAGGTCTCGCGGATCGAGCCGGCGAGGGAGCTCTCGATGGCGACGACCCCGGCCGTCGCCTCGCCGTCGCGGACCGCCTCGAACACCGACCGCCACGACGGGACGGCCCGCGTTTCCGGCTGATCGCCGAAGAACGCGTGGACCGCTTCCTCGCTGAACGCGCCGGGTTCGCCCTGGAAGGCGACGGTCAGCGCTCGAACCACGCCGTGGTGTCGTGGTTCGCTTCGTCCGGATCGAGTTCCGCCCGGCGGGCCTTGGCTTCCTTCGGCTCGACCCGGGCGCGCTTGCGGTTACCGGCTTCCTCGGTCGCGCCGGCCCAGTGCTCCTCGGCGAGGAGCAGGTTGATCGCCGAGATGTACGCCTCGATCGATGCCGCGATGATGTTCGTGCTCGTCGACTGGCCCGTGTAGCGGCCCTCGCCCCGGGCACCGCCGGCCGCCGACGGCGGCGCGATCGTCACCGTGACCCGGCCCTCGGCGTCCGGCGCGTCGCCGAGCGCCCTGACCGCGTAGCCGTGGAGCCGGGGATGGCCCGTGAGGACGCCGGCGAGCGCCCCGTCCACTGCCCGGAACAGCGCGTCGATGGCGCCGTTGCCCTCGGCGGACGCCTCCCACTGGTGATCACCCGACGCGATCACGACGGCGCCGCGGCTGTTGACGTTCGAACCCGAGGTCACCGTCCAGCGCGCCAGGTGGAGCGTCGGCGCCTCGGCGGAGCGTTCGCCCGTCGTCTTGGTCGTGGCTGACATTCGTTACCTCCCGGCCGGGGCCGTCGTGAAGTGCCGCTCGTCGCGGCGTCGGAGCTCGGCGCCGGATTTCCAGATTGCGTATTCGAGGGAGTCGGCGAGCGCGGTCGCGGACGCCGCGATGATGTTCGTGTCGCTGCCCATCGTCGACCACTCCCGGGCCCCGTCGCTCGAGTCGATGATCACTCGCGTCTTGGCGGCCGTCGCCGCGTCGCCGTCGAGGATCCGGACCTTGTAGTCGATGAGGTGGACCGAGTCGATGTGGGGGTAGAACGCCCGGAGCGCCTTGCGAAGGGCGGCGTCGAGGGCGTTCACCGGGCCGTTGCCGTCGGCGGCCGTGTGGAGGATCTCGCTGTCGACCTCGACCTTGACGGTCGCCTCGGCGAGGAGCTCCTGGCCGGATCGCTGCTCGACGAGGCACGTGTAGTCGACGATCCGGAACGGCGGGAGGTAGCCCTCCTGGTGGCGGCGGATGAGGAGCTCGAAGCTCGCCTCGGCGCCCTCGAAGGCCTGGCCCTCCGACTCGAGCTGCTTGATGAGGTTCGAGAGGACCTTGGGATCGATCACCCCGTCGAGCTGGTGGCCGAGCTGCTCGGCGCGGATCCGGGTGTTGGCCTTGCCGCCCAGCTCCGAGACGACGAGCCGGCCGACGTTGCCGACGGTCGTCGGGTCGACGTGCTGGTAGCTCCGCTCGACCTTGGCGACGGCCGCGCCGTGGACGCCGCCCTTGTGGGCGAAGGCCGACCGGCCGACGTACGGCTGGTAGTCGTCGGGCTTCTGGTTGGCGATCTCGGCGACCGACCGGGCCAGTTCCGTCAGGTTCTCGATCGAGCCGCCGCCGACGGGTACGAGCTCGTGCGGGGTCTTCAGGGCGAGATTGGCGAGGATCGAGACCATGTTCGCGTTGCCGCAGCGCTCGCCATAGCCGTTGATCGTCGCCTGGACGTGGCGGATCCCGGCTGAGACCGCGGCCATGGAGTTCGCGACGGCGAGCTCGGCGTCGTTGTGGGTGTGGATGCCCCAGGTGACATCGGGCGCGTCCGCGTCGCCGTCGAGCGCGCCACGAACGTCGCCGACGATCGCGAGGAGCTCATCGGTCAGGGTGCCGCCGTTCGTGTCGCACAGGACGAGCGTCCGGCTGCCGGCCTGGCGTGCCGCGCGGAGCGTCGCGAGGGCGTAGTCGCGATCGGCCTTGTAGCCGTCGAAGAAGTGCTCCGCGTCGTAAACGCTCTCGCGGCCGCGATCGACGACGAACCGAACGGAGTCCGCGATCATGTCGAGGTTCTCGTCGGGCGTCGCCCCGAGGACCTCCGTGACGTGGAGCAGCCAGCTCTTGCCGAAGATCGTCACGACGGGCGTCTCGGCCGCGACCAGCTCGCGCAGGTTCGGATCGTCCTCGGCCTTGTTCGACCGGTGGCGCGTCGACCCGAAGGCGGCCAGCTTCGCGGTCTGCCAGGTCATCGTCCGGGCCGCCTTGAAGAACTCGACGTCCTTCGGGTTGGATCCCGGCCAGCCGCCCTCGACGTAGGGCATGCCGTATTCGTCGAGCATCCGGGCGACGCGCAGCTTGTCGGCGAGGGAGAGCGTGATGTTCTCGCCCTGGGTGCCGTCCCTGAGTGTCGTGTCGTAGAGAACTACCGGTTTGTCGGTCATCGTGGTCGAGGCTCCGTCGTGGTCGTCGGTGTCCGGTCGCTATGCCTGGGCCGCTGCGGTCGCCCGCGCGGCCCCGGTAATCGCGATCCGGCCGATGATCGCCTCGGTCATTGCCTTCGTTCCTACCGGCGAGCCTCCCTCCCCGCCTCCACCGAGGTCCGGGGTGCGGATGCCGTCGTCGAGGGCTTGCCCGACCGCCGACTCGATCGCCGTCGCGACGTCCTCGCGACCCAGCGACCAGCGGGCCAGCATCGCCGCCGAGAGGATCGTTCCGATCGGGTTCGCCCGATCCTGGCCGGTCATGTGCGGCGCCGAGCCGTGGATCGGCTCGTACAGGCCGAACGTGCCGTGGGCGGTCCGCCGCTCCCCGAGCGACGCCGACGGCAGCATCCCGAGCGAGCCGGCGAGGACGCTCGCCTCGTCCGACAGGATGTCGCCGAAGAGGTTCTCGGTCACGAGCACGTCGAACGAAGCGGGCTTCTTGACGAGCTGCATCGCGCACGAGTCGACGAGCTGGTGGCTGACCTCGACGTCCGGATACTCCGCCCGGAGGTCCTCGACGACCGTTCGCCACAGCCGCGACGTCGCGAGCACGTTGGCCTTGTCGACGCTCGTCAGGCGGTGGCGCCGGCCGCGGGCGAGCTCGAACGCCAGCGTGACGACGCGCCGGATCTCCGGCTCCGAGTACGGCAGCGTGTCGCTCGCGATCCGCTTGCCCGCCTCGCCGACCGCCTCTGTCCGGCCACCGAAGTAGAGACCACCGGTCAGCTCGCGGACGATCAGCAGGTCGACGCCCTCGAGGAGGTCCGGGCGGAGCGGCGACGACGCCACGAGCGCCGGATGGACGGTGACCGGCCGGAGGTTGCCGAACAGCCCGAGCCCGCCGCGGAGCGCGAAGAGCGACTGTTCGGGCCGGACCGTCGCCTTCGGGTCGTCCCATTTCGGTCCGCCGACCGCGCCGAGCAGGATCGCATCGGCCTCGCCGGCCGCTCTGACGTCCTCGTCGCGAATCGCGGTGCCGTAGGCGTCGATCGCCGCGCCGCCGGCGAGGAGCTCGCTCCACTCGATGGCAAAGCCGAAGACGCCGCCCCGGCCGCGTCGAGAACCGCCCGCGCGGCCGACGCGACCTCTGGCCCGACGCCGTCGCCGGGGATGGCGGCGATGCGATACGTCGACGTCACGAAGGCTCCTCAACGACGCGCGGCGCCACGAACGCGACCGAGACCCCGTTGATCTCGGCGCCGTGGAGCTTGTTGACGCCGACGACGTACGCCTCGAGCGACGCCTCGATGATGTTCGTGGATAAGCCGTGGCCGGACACGATGAGCGCTCCCGGCCCCTCGTCGGACGAGCGGCGGCAGCGGACGAGGACCTGGCCCTGGGCGTCCGCGTCGCTGGAGACGGCCTTGATCTCGTATTCCGTCAGCACCGGCCGCCAGCCAAGCACCGGCAGGAGTGCCTTGTCGACCGCCGAGTAGAGCGCGTCGACCGGCCCGTTGCCGGTCGCATCGGCCGTCCGGTCCTCGCCGCGAACGGTGAGCGAGACGCTGCCCGTCGCGTTGCCGCCGTGCGACGAGGTGACGCTCCAGCCGACGATCTCGACCGACGCCGGGACCTCCGAGGCGCGCTGCTCGACGAGGGCGAGCAGGTCCGCGTCGGTGACTTCCTTCTTGGCGTCGGCCAGCGCGATCGCCTGGCGGTAGAGGACGTCGAGCGCATCGCCCTCGACGTCGTGGCCGAGCTCGCGCAGCTTGCCCTGGAGGCCGCGCCGGCCGGACAGCTTGCCGATCGTCAGCTGGCTGCCCGACAGCCCGACCGACTGGGGCGTCATGATCTCGTACGTCAGCGGGTTCTTGATGACGCCGTCCTGGTGGATCCCGCTCTCGTGGGCGAAGGCGTTGCCGCCGACGATCGCCTTGTTCGGCTGGACCGCGAAGCCGGTCAGGTAGCTGACCAGGCGCGAGGCCGCGGTGATCTGCTCGGTCTGGACGTTGGAGCCGAGCTTCGGGAACTGCGTCGGGCGCGTCCGGAGGGCCATGACGACCTCTTCGAGTGACGCGTTGCCGGCGCGCTCGCCGAGGCCGTTGATCGTGACCTCGACCTGGCGCGCCCCGGCCTGGACCGCGGCCAGCGTGTTGGCCGTGGCGAGCCCGAGGTCGTTGTGGCAGTGGACGCTGACGGTCGCGTCGCTGCCGACGAGGTCGACGACGCGGCCGACGAGCGCACCGAACTCAGCCGGGATCGCGTAGCCGACGGTGTCGGGGATGTTGACCGTCGTCGCCCCGGCGTCGACGACCGCTTCGTACATCTGGAGGAGGTAATCGACGTCCGTCCGCGACGCGTCCTCCGCCGAGAACTCGATTTCGGCGTCGGCGCCGAGGGCCTCGCGGCCGTAGCGGACCCAGCGGACGGCCTCGGCGAGGGCTTCCTCGCGCGACAGGCGGAGCTTGTGCTTGAGGTGGATGTCGCTCGTCGCGATGAACACGTGAAGGTGCGGCCGCTCGGCGACGCGGATCGCCTCGACGGCTCGCTGCGGATCGCCGTCGCGGCAACGGGCGAGGGCGGCGACAGCCACACCGCCCTTCGTCTCGCGGGCAATTCTCTGGACCGCTTCGAAGTCGCCGGGCGAAGCGGCGGGGAAGCCGGCCTCGATCACGTCGACCTTGAGGCGCGCGAGCTGGCGGGCGACCTCGAGCTTCTCGGCCGCGGTGAGCCCGGCGCCGGGCGCCTGCTCGCCGTCGCGCAGCGTCGTGTCGAAGATCCGAACGGTGCCGGCCGCTACCCCCGGGCTCATCGCTTCGCCCCGGTGCCGGCCGTCGCCTGCGCCTCTCCCGCCCGTACGACGACGGGATTGAGGAACGCCATCTGGCTCCGCAGCTCCGCCCCGACCTGCTCGATCTGGTGGTCGCGATCCGCGGCCCGCATCCGCTCGAACTCGTGGCGGCCGGATTCGTTTTCGGCAATCCACCGGGCTGCGAACGACCCGTCCTGGATGTCGCCGAGGACCGCCCGCATCGTCTCGCGGACTCGCTCGTCGATGATTCGCGGGCCGCTGACGTAGTCGCCGTACTCGGCGGTGTCGCTGACGCTGAACCGCATGAAGTTGAGGCCGCCGCGATAGAGGAGGTCGACGATCAGCTTGAGCTCGTGCATCGTCTCGAAGTAGGCGAGCTCGGGCTGATAGCCGGCCTCGACGAGCGTCTCGAACGCCATCTTGACGAGGGACGCGGTCCCGCCGCACAGGACGGACTGCTCGCCGAACAGGTCGGTCTCGGTCTCCTCGGCGAACGTCGTCTCGAGGACGCCGGCGCGGGTGCTGCCGAGCGCGCGGGCGTAGGCGAGGGTTCGCTGGCGAGCGGTCCCGGAGGCGTCGCGATGAACCGCGAACAGCGCCGGAACGCCGCCGCCGGCCTGGTAGACGCTGCGGAGGAGGTGGCCGGGACCCTTCGGCGCGACCATCCCGACGTCGACGTCGCCGGGCGGGTCGATCCGCCCGAAATGGATGTTGAAGCCGTGGGCGAACATGACGAGCTGGCCGGGCCGGAGGTTCGGCGCGATGTCGGCGTCATAGACGGCTTTCTGGCCGGTGTCGGGGACGAGGATCATGATGGCGTCGGCGGCCTTGACGGCGTCGGCCACGTCGGCGACCCGAAGACCCGCCTCCTCGGCGAGCGGCCGGCTCTTCGATCCCGGCGCCAGCCCGACGATCACGTCGACCCCGGACTCATGCAGGTTCAGCGCATGGGCGTGCCCCTGCGATCCGTAGCCGATGATCGCGACGGTCTGCCCGCTGAGCGCCGACGGATCCGCGTCGTTGTCGTAGTACATGCGAGCGGTCACTGCTGTGGTCCCTCCGAAGTGGCGGTCTCAACGTTCACTGGCGTTCGACTCTCGGTCCGCCAGCCGGACCAACGGACGAACGAGGCCCCCGAAACAGGGCCAAATCGACCCGTTCCACCGTCTGATGGTCCGCTAGCCGGACCAGGCGACGAAGGAAGCGTGGAAACCAGCCCGATTCGACCCTCCCAACCGCTCGTTGGTCCGCCAGCCGGACCAGGGGCGGATGGGCGTGGCGACGTTCGCGCGAGGCTGTGTTGCGCCGTCATCGCTTGATCGCCTCCTCAATTGACGCGGAGCCCTTCGACATGACGACGGCTCCGGTCCGAACCAGCTCCTTGATGCCGTAAGTCCGGACGAGCGCGACGAACGCGTCGATGTCCGCCTCGGGCCCGGTGACCTCGACGATGACCGCCTCCGGCGCCAGGTCGACGACCCGTCCCTTCGACAGCTCGACGAGCTGCAGGATCTCCGCCCGGTTCGAGTCGGTCGCCCGGATCTTCACGAGCGCCAGCTCGTGCCCGACCGTCGGCTCCGACGTGACGTCCTGGACCTTGAGCACGTCGATCAGCCGGTAGAGCTGCTTGGCCGCCTGCTCGACCGCGACGTCGTCGCCGTGAAGCGTGATCGTCATCCGGCTGACATCGGGCTGGTCGGTGTGGCTGACCGCCAGCGAGTCGATGTTGAAGTTGCGCGCCCGCATCAATGACGAAACCCGGTTGAGAACACCGGGTTTGTCGAGGACGATCGCGATGAGCGTGTGGCGACGGGTCTCGCCGCCGCCGGGGAGTGACCGCGCCGGCGGGGGCGTGTGGGCATGGGCGGGCGAAGCGCCGGCCGCCGCGTCCGAGGCCGGCACCTTCCCGTTCGCGCTCGGGTCGGACGTCACTCGTCGGCCCCGTCCCACTTCTCGATGAGGTCGGACAGGCCCTTGCCGGCCGGCATCATCGGGAAGACGTTCTGCTCCTCGGCCATCTCGAACCAGATGAGCGCCGGCCCGTCGACCGCCTGGGCCGCGCGGATCGCGTCGTCGACCTCGTCCGGGGTCTGGGCCCGGAACGCCGGGATGCCGTAGGCGTCGGCGAGCTTCTCGTAGTCGGGGCCCTGGAGGTGCGCCGAGTGGTAGTTGCCGGCGTAGATGATCTCCTGCCACTGGCGGATCATCCCGAGCTTCTTGTTGTCGAAGAGCGCGATCTTCACCGGGATCTTGTCCTGGACGAGGGTCATCAGCTCCTGCGACGTCATCTGGAAGCCGCCGTCGCCGGTGATCGCCCAGGTCTCGCGGTCGGGCCGGCCGAGCGCCGCGCCCATCGCCGCCGGCACGCTGAAGCCCATCGTCCCGAGGCCGCCGGACGAGACGTGCGAATTCGGCTGGCGGAACCCGGCGTAGCGGGCGAGCCACATCTGGTTCTGGCCGACGTCGGCGACGTAGGTCGCCGCGTGGTCGGTCAGCTCGCCGATCCGGCTGACGACGTAGTCGGCCGACAGGAGCCCGTCGCGCCAGGCCCCCGAGCCGTGCCACGAGCTCGCCTCGGATTCGCGACGCCACTCGGCGAGCTCCGCGAAGTAGCTCGCCCGCGCCTCTGGCTTCACCTCGTCGACCATCGGCAGGAGGGCGCGGAGGACGCGCCCCGCATCGCCGACGATCGGGACCTCGACGGCGACGTTCTTGCCGATCTCGGCGGGGTCGATGTCGACATGGATGATCCGGGCGTACGGCGCATAGGTCCGGACGTTGCCCGTGACCCGGTCGTCGAAGCGCATCCCGATCGCGAACAGGAGATCGGCCGACTGGATCGCCCGGTTGACGTGCTTCCAGCCGTGCATGCCCATGAAGCCGTAGCTGAGCGGATGGTCCTCCGAGATCGCCCCGACCCCGAGGAGCGTGTGGGCGATCGGGATCTGGGTCTTCTCGGCGAAGGCGCGGAGGTCGTCCCAGGCCTCGGCATGGAGGACGCCGTGGCCGGCGAGGATCACGGGCCGCTTCGCCTTCGCGAGCTCCTGGGCGGCGAGCTTGAGCTGGCGGCCGTTCGCCTCGAGGTTCGGCCGGAAGCCGGGGAGGCCGGCGACGACCTCCTCGTCGGTCGGGTGCTGGGCGCTCGTCTCCTGCTGGAGGGCGTCCTTCGTGATGTCGATGTGGACGGGGCCGGGGCGGCCGGTGCGGGCGATGTGGAACGCCTCGGCGAAGACCCGCGGCAGGTCGTCGGCATTGCGGACGAGGTAGTTGTGCTTCGTCATCGGCAGGGTGATGCCGTTGATGTCGATCTCCTGGAACGCGTCCTTGCCGATGAGGACCCCGGGCACGTTGCCGGTGATCGCGACCATCGGGACGGAATCGAGGAGGGCGGTGCCGATGCCCGTGACGAGGTTCGTGGCGCCCGGGCCCCGACGTGCCCATGCACACGCCGACGCGGCCCGTGACCCGGGCGTAGCCATCGGCGGCGTGGGCGCCGCCCTGCTCGTGACGGACGAGGATGTGGCGGATCTCGGGGTAGTCGCCGAGGACGTCGTAGAGCGGCAGGATCACGCCGCCCGGGTAGCTGAAGAAGACGTCGACGCCCTGGCGCATGAGCGCCTCGCAGACGACGTCGGCCCCGATCCGGGTCCGTCGCCGTGGCCGGGTGTCGTCGAGCATCGCCTTGCGCGCCCGCTCGACGGCCGCGGCGTGGGTCGTCCCGTCGCCCGGCACGTGCGTCCGACGCGCGTCGGGACTCGGCGGCTTGGCCGATTTCCCTCGGGTCAGTGTCATCGCTCGTCTCCCGATCCGTCCTGCGTGCAATAAAAAACCCTCGCCTTCCCGGCGAGGGTCCCGTTGGTCTTCAGTGGTGCGGCGCTCAGCGCCCGTCCCTCCGAGGTCCTCCGTTCTCCCGCCGGGAGCCGGTAATAAGGCCGAGAAGGCCGTCCAGCCCAAGGAGGAGCGAGCGAAGAATTCCGAGGAGCGATACGTCGTCGAACATGGGGTCGTTCAGGGGCATCTGGACGCGGCGGCCGTCGCCTCGCACGGCGATGGCGACTCGGCGTCGGTCCTGACGATCAAACAGACCCAATGGGGACTCCGTGGTAAACGCCCGACAGCCGCTCAAAACCGGCTGTGTCCGCGCAGTCTACGGGCCCTCGCACGATCGCGCAACCTGCAGGACCCCACCGGAGGGCACATCGGCCCGGTGCGTGTCGACCGGGAATCAACAACGACCGCCGAGATCGGCGGTCGTCGTCGTCAGGTGTGTCGGGCCGAGCGGCCCGGATCAGCTCAGAACCAGCGGTGGCCTGCGAGCGGGCCGGCTGTTGGTTCGGTCGTCGCGGTGTTGGTCACTCGAACCACCACCGCATTCCTGCACCGAGGCTCATGGCCATCGTCGCCAGGAGCATAAGTGCCGTAGTGAAGCGCGCCAGGTTCGCCTTCACGATGACTCCTTCATGTGCGGTATGCGCACCTGGTCCGGCGGCCGGGCGGTCTTGCGTCTGACGACCCAAGATCCCTGGCTTTGCGTCTCCACCTCGCGATGGATTTGCCCTGGACGGCCATTGAGCGGTAGGCCTTTGGCCCACGTTGCGAAGCTACGCTGCCATCGGTCCGGGGACCATGAGAAATTGGTACTGCCCCCACCCCGTCAGAGGGGGGAGTTGACCTCGAGCACCGGCGCGCTGGACGCATCCGGGTCTGCCGCGGATGGCCGCCGGGCGGAGCGCATCGAGGCGGCGATCACGATCGCGATCCCGGCCCCGATCAGCAGGTCGCCGATGCTCGCGATGTTGGTGAACGGCAGCCAGGCGGGCAGCACGATGACGTCGGTCAGGAACTCGAGAGCCGGCGACGCGATGACGCGCGTGTTCGAGTAGACGACGATCCCGTCCGGCCCGACTGCCGCGGCGGAATGGCTCGCCGGCATGTAGCCGCCGTTGGCGATGATCGCGGCCAGGTTGGATGCCGCGCCGATCGCGACGAGCGGCCATGCCCGGGATCCGGAGGTTTGCCAGGACGGCGACGAGGACGAGGGCGGTCGAGGCGACGTAGAGCGGCGGCCCGGCGTCGCCGATCCGCTCGCTGACCGGCCCCGAGAACAGGACGACCTGCAGCGCGAACCCGGCGACCGCCAGCATCCCCCAGCGGAACTTGAGATTGGCCAGACCGGACGGCCGCCCACCGAGCAGGAAACCCAGCAGGAGCCCGATCGGCAGCGCGTAGAACAGGAACATCAGGCGCCGACCTCGGCGGGTTGGGCCGCATCGATACCGAACCGGATGGCCGGCGCCGCCGGCCGTTCGAGGGCCATCGCGGCCTCGATGGCGCTCGCTTCGACGGCGCGAGCGAAGTAGAAGCCCTGGCCAAGCTCACAGCCGAGACCGCGCAGCCGGTCGGCCTGGGCCGCCTCCTCGATGCCCTCGGCGATGATCCGCAACCCCAGCGTGTGGCCGAGAGCGACGATCGCGTGGGCGAACGCCCATTCGTCCGCGTCCCGATCCGACGGCACGACGAACTCGCGGGCGATCTTCAGGATGTCGACCGGGAAGCGGCGCAGGTATCCCAGCGATGAGTAGCCGGTCCCGAAGTCATCGAGGGCGATCCGGACGCCGAGCCGCTTGAGCGACGCCAGCTTGGCGATCGTCGTCTCGGTGTCCTGGAACATCGCGGTCTCGGTCAGCTCGACGACGAGCCGCTCCGGGGCTAGCCCGGTCGCCTTGAGGATCGACTCGATCTCGGCGATGAACTCGGCCTGCTGCAGCTGGACCGGCGAGAGGTTGACGCTGAGGAAGAAGTCGGGCGCAAGGCCGGGGCCGCGCTCCCAGGCGGCGACCTGCTCGCAGGCCTCGGCCATGACCCACCGACCGAGGGTCAGGATCAGCCCGTTCTCCTCGGCCAGGGGGATGAATTCGTCGGGCGACACGAGGCCACGGGTCGGGTGACGCCAGCGGACGAGGGCCTCGGCGCCCGCGATCCTGCCCGTATCGAGCTCCACGATCGGCTGGTAGAACACCGCGAGCTCCCCGCGGCCCATGCTCCGCTTCAGTTCGGCCGACAGGGCGTGGCGGGCGACGATCGCCGCGTGCATCGTCGGTTCGAAGACGGCGGCCCGGCGCTTGCCGGCTGCCTTGGCGGTGTACATCGCGACGTCGGCGTTCCGGAGCAGCTCGTCGGCATGCTCGCCGATGCCCGCGGGCAACGGCGATGCCGATGCTGCCCCCGATCGAGATCTCCTGGCCCTGGATCGGGAACGAGACCTGCAGCGCGTCGATCATGCGCTTCGCGACGGCGAGGGCACGCTCCAGCTCGACCTCGTCCGTCAGGAGGACAGCGAACTCGTCGCCGCCGAGCCGGGCCGCCAGGTCGTCCGATCGGACGCAGCCGCGGATCCGGTCCGCGACCGCGGCGAGGAGCCGGTCGCCGGCCGCGTGGCCGAGCGTGTCGTTGACGATCTTGAAGTCGTCGAGGTCGAGGAAGAGCACGACCGTGCAGAGCCCCTCCCGCGGGGCGATGAGCTGCTCCTCGACGCGCTCGGCGAAGAGGGCGCGGTTGGCCAACCCGGTGAGCGGGTCGTGATAGGCCTGGTGCCGGAGCTCCTCCTTGAGCCGCGACAGCTCGGCGAGCGACTGCTCGAGCTGGCCGTTCTCGAGGGCGACCGCCGCCTGGTTGGCGAGGGTCTCGAGGAGGCGGAGATCGTCCTCGTCGAAGCTCGTGCCTTCGGTCAGCCGGTTGGCCACCGTCATCGAGCCGATCAGCCCGGACTCGGTGATCAGCGGGCTGACCATCGCCTGGCGGATGGGCGGACCCGTGCGCGTTCGCTCAGCGGCGACGGCGCTGAAGAACCCCTTGCGCTCGGCGGCGACGCGGGCATGGATCGGGTCGTCCGCGGCGATCTTCATCGGCACCATCGCCGTCGGGACCTCGTCCTGGATCGACGTCGTCCGAAGCGACTCGCCGCCCTCGCCGCGAGCGTAGAGGGTGACCTCGGCGATCTCCGCCCGGAACATCGCGCGGGCGTGGTCGAGCAGCGCGATGAGCGCCGAATCGAGCTCCGGCGAGTGCTGCATGATCCGGCTCGATTGGTAGAGCAGCTCGAGGCGGTCGTGCTTCTCGCGCTCGGAGATGTAGGCGCGGTAGGCGAGGAAGAGCGTCGCCAGCGGCACGATCAGCAGCCAGACGGCCAGCGGGTCGATCCACATCACGGAGATCGCGAGCAGCGCCAGGCTCGTGTTGGCGAGGGCGACCATGCCCCCGAACTTGAGCATCTCGGGCAGCTTCTGGAACTGCGGCGCGCCACCGGACAGCGAGATCGCGGTCGCGATCGTCAGGGCTCCCAGCAGGCAGGCGACGAGCATCGCCGCGAACGCCGCGACCCAGTCCGCCGCGCCGGGCCGGCCGCTGAACGAACCGAGGCTGTGGAAGACGACGAGGGTCACCGTCGAGATGAACGCGAAGTTGGCGAGGTTGAACGCGACCTTCACGACCGACTGGCGCGCGGTCACGAGCAGGGCGACGGCAGAGCCGACGAGCACGGCCAGCAGGTACTCGTCCGGCGTCACGAAGAAGAGCCCGAGCACGGCCGGGATCTCGCTCAGCGAGAACGAGTGGGTCTCCCGCCGGAAGTGGACGAGGATCACCTTGGTCTCGACGGCCAGGAAGGCGACGGCCAGCAACGGCCACGGAACGGTGAACGGGCTCGCCACCGGCCGGAGGAACTGGACGTCGTCGACGTAGATGAGCAGCGCCAGGCAGCCGAGGGCGACCGTGAAGAGCCAGACCCGGGCCGCCGATGGCCGGACCTGTCGGGCGCCGAGCCCCACGACGAACCGACGCCATCGTGACGGGACGGGCTCGGTGCCGGGGCTGGTTGACTGCGGAGTTGGGGCGAGGGTGGGCATCGCCGGCAGGCGTCTCTCGTGGCGGAGATGTGCGGTTGTTGGTAGTTCTACAGCGTGGAGCGACCGCGCGGCGCCCGCCAAAAGTACCTATTGGGGTAGTACCACCGGCCCTCGAGGCGCGGACCTCCGTTCCGAGGGGCCTCTGCTACCCTCTCCTCTCCACCAGCCCCCACGAACGAGCCGTCACGCCATGACCCGACCCCGCACGATCGTCGAGAAGATCTGGGACGACCACGTCGTCAGCCAGGACCCGGGCGCGCCTGCGGTCCTCGCGGTCGATCTGCACCTCGTCCACGAGGTCACCTCGCCGCAGGCATTCTCCGGGCTTCGGTCCCGTGGCCTGACGGTCCGCAACCCGGAGCGGACCGTTGCGACGGCGGACCACTCGATCCCCACCCATCCGCGGAGCCTGCCGATGGCCGACCCGATGGCCGCGGCGCAGGTCGATCAGTTGACCCGCAACTGCGCCGAGTTCGGGATCCCGCTGCACGGCCTGGGCGACCCCGGCCAGGGCATCGTCCACGTCATCGGACCGCAGCTCGGGCTGACCCAGCCGGGGATGACGATCGTCTGCGGCGACTCGCACACGGCGACCCACGGAGCGTTCGGCGCGCTCGCGTTCGGGATCGGGACGAGCGAGGTCGAGATGGTCCTCGCCACCCAGACGCTCCTCCAGCGCGACCCGAAGACCTACGAGGTGCGCGTCGACGGCCGGCTCGATCACGGCGTGTCGGCCAAGGACATCATCCTCGCGCTCATCGCCCGGATCGGCATCGGCGGTGGCACCGGCCACGTGTTCGAGTACACCGGCGATGCCATCCGGGCCCTGACGATGGAGCAGCGGATGACGATCTGCAACATGAGCATCGAGGGCGGCGCGCGGGCCGGGCTGATCGCGCCGGACGACACCACGTTCGAGTATGTCGAGGGGCGGACCCACGCGCCGCAGGGCGCCGACTGGGACGCTGCCCTCGCCCACTGGCGCACGCTCCCGACCGACGCAGGCGCCACCTACGACAAGACGATCACGATCGACGCCGGCACCCTCGAGCCGATGGTGACCTACGGCACGAACCCCGGCATGGGGATCCCGATCACCTCGCGCGTGCCGGACCCCGAGTCCCAGGCCGACCCTGCCGCGCGGCGCGCCCTCGAGCGCGCCCTCGAGTACATGGACCTCACGCCCGGCCAGGAGATCCTCGGCCAGAAGGTCGACGTGGTCTTCGTCGGGTCGTGCACGAACGGCCGGATCAGCGACCTCCGCCTCGCTGCCTCCGTCCTCAAGGATCGCCACGTCGCGGACGGCGTCCGGGTGATGATCGTCCCGGGCTCCGACGAGGTGAAGCGCGAGGCCGAGCGCGAGGGTCTCCACGAGATCTTCCGCGCCGCCGGCGCCGACTGGCGCGAGGCGGGCTGCTCGATGTGCATCGCGATGAACGGCGACCAGCTGTCACCCGGCCAGTACGCGATCTCCACCTCGAACCGCAACTTCGAGGGGCGCCAGGGGAAGGGCGGCCGGACGTTCCTGGCCTCACCGCTGACCGCGGCGGCGTCCGCGATCGCCGGCGTTGTCGCGGATCCTCGCCGGCTGCCGGGGATCGAATCCATTGCCCCGGTTGGTGGCCGCTGACGTGTCCGAGCCGTTCGAGACGTTCACGAGCCGCGTCGTGCCACTCCCGGCGGAGAACGTCGACACCGACCAGATCGTCCCGGCCCGCTATCTCAAGGTGACCGACAAGGACGGGCTCGCGGAGGCACTCTTCCGCGACTGGCGGTACGACGAGGACGGCTCGCTCAAGGTGCCGCGCTTCGTCCTGGACCGGCCCGACATGTTCGGCCGGAAGATCCTCCTCGTCGGCGACAACTTCGGGGCGGGCTCATCGCGCGAGCACGCGCCGTGGGCGCTGACTGCGTGGGGCATCCGGGCGATCCTGTCGACGTCCTTTGCCGACATCTTCCGCAGCAATTGCCTGAAGAACGGTCTCCTGCCGATCGTGGTCGAGGCCGAGAAGCACCGCCAGCTGTTCGAGATGGTCGCGACCGACCCGGACACCGAGCTGACCGTCGATCTGGAGGCCCAGGTCGTCCACCTGCCGGGCGACGAGGACCTGCCGTTCGACGTCGACCCGTTCGCCCGGATGATGCTGCTGGCCGGCACCGACGAATTGGGCTATCTCCTCGGCAAGACGGCCGAGATCGATGCGTGGAACGCGGAGCATCCCGCGCGCGTGGACACCGCGCGCCGGCGCCGCGAGCCCGCTCGACCAGCGCCGCGGACCGCCGGAGCGGAACCACCCGGGCGAACCCGTCGTCTCCGCGCCATGAACACAACCCCCGGCCTCTCCCGGCCTCTCGTCCTGTCGGCGCTTGCCGCCATCCTCACGATCGGTGCCTGCGCCGGCGCCGCGGCACCTGCCGCTTCATCGCCACCCTCCTCACCGCCGTCCGCCAGTCCGTCGCCATCAGCCCCGACCGACCTCCCGGGCGGCGGCGGCTCGTCCGGCGATCCGGGGACGGGCATCGGTGGCCCGGTCGATCCGGCACCCGTCGATCCGGGCACCGGCCAGGCCCAGCTCGTCATACCGAAACCCGGGCAGCTCAACCCGCGACCGCTTCCGGCGGCCACGCTCGAGGCGACGGTCGACGGCCGGCGGGTCCTCGTCAAGGCAACGTGGTGGAGCGGGATCGAGCCCTGCAACGTCCTCGATTCGGTCAAGGTCGAACGGTCGGGTACCGCCTTCGCGATCACCCTGATCGAAGGAACCGGCGACCCGAACGCGATCTGCATCGAGATCGCGATGCAGAAGGCGACGATCGTCGACCTCGGCGAGCTCGAGCCCGGCACCTACACGATCAGCTCGCCCGGTGGCGACGCGACTCCGGTCACCGTCACCGTCAGCTGAGGCCGTCAGGGGCCGGCCGCCGCGGGCCTGCGCCGCGACGCCATACCTAGCCGCAAAGAGCCGGCTCCGACGTTCGGAGCCGGCTCGTCCATACTTGCCGAGGTGAACCTGTTCGACCTCGTGGTGGTCGTCATCCTGATCGTCGCGCTGGTGGTCGGGTTCCGCTCCGGGGCAGTGCCGCAAATGGTCGGGCTCCTCGGCGCGGTCGCCTTCGGCGGCGTCGCCGTCATCGCGCTGCCAGCCCTCGAAGACACCCTCGCGCTGATGGAGCCGTCGATCCGAGCGTTCGTCGTGCTGGTCGGAATCCTGTTCAGCGTGGGGGTTGGCGAGGCGATCGGATCGGCTATCGGGCGATCGGTCGCGCGTCGACTCGGCGAAGGCATCTACGGCAAGGCCGATCGGGTTCTTGGCGCGTTCGTCGGGGCGGCCCAGGCCCTCCTCATCATCTGGCTCACCGGCGGCCTTCTCGCGGCGGGACCGAGCCCGACACTCGCCGCCCAGGCCCAGAAGTCGTTCGTGCTCCGCGGGCTCACGGGCCTCCTGCCGGCGCCGACGGAGATGGCCGGTGAGCTCGCCCGGCTCCTCAATAACACCGCTCTCCCGGATCTCTTCATCGGCCTCGAGCCGATCCCGGCCGCGCCCGTCGAGCTACCCGACGATCCGCTCGTCAGGCAACTCGCGCGCGAAGCCCTCCCGAGCGTCGTCAAGGTGACCGCGTCGACGTGCGATGCGGTGTCCCTCGGCACTGGGTTCGTCGTCGAGCGCGGCTACGTCGTGACGAACGCCCACGTCGTCGCCGGGGCGCGGAGCGATCCGGGTCTCGATCGAGGATGAGCTCTTCGACATGATCCCCGTGCTGTTCGACTCGGAGGTCGACGTCGCGCTCCTCTACTCGTCCCAGCTGAGGGCGCCGGCACTGCCTCTGTCCCTGACCGACCCCGAGCGCGGCGACATCGGCGCGACGTTCGGATTTCCCGGCGGCGGCGCCCTCGACGTCCAGCCTGCCGCGGTCGCCAGCGCGTACGAGGCGACCGGGCGAGACATCTACAGCAAGAGGCGGGTCACAAGGTCGATCCTGGAGATCAGGGCGGAGATCGACCAGGGCGACAGCGGCGGGCCCCTCGTCCTCGCCAACGGCACGGTCGGCGGCGTGGTGTTCGCCGAGGCCCGCACCGACGAGCAGGTGGGCTACGCGCTGACACCGTCCTCGGTCCGCGACGCGATCGAGCCTGCCCTCGGGAAGACGAGCAACGTCAAGCTCGGAGCCTGCATCCACTGACCGGTCGCCGCATTGGCCGTCCATGGCCGCGTCGCGGTGGAACGTGGGGCGTTCACATGAGACCAGATAGCCGACGAGGAGGGCCGGTAATGCACGGTTTGGCACGCCCCACGTGCAGGACCCGACCGAATCGGCCTGGACGGGCTCCGAGAGCAGCGGAACGCGTCCCATGTGAACGTGGGGCGTTCCAAGAGGCCGGGTTCGCGGCCGCGTGGTGAGCAGCGTGCCGCATAACTTGTCACTCGCGAGGTATACGCCAGAGGGTGCCCTTCCATGCCCGATCTTCCGAACAGCACTCCATCCGATCCCGCCAAGCGCCATTCCGCCGCCCTGACCGACGGCCCAGACCGGGCCGGCGCGCGGGCGATGCTCAAGGCGGTCGGCTTCACCGACGAAGACCTCGCCAAGCCGCTCGTCGGGGTGGCGACGACATGGATCGAGACGATGCCGTGCAACCTCAACCAGCGGCGGCTCGCGGAGCACGTCAAGGAAGGCATCCGCGCGGCCGGCGGGACGCCGATGGAGTTCAACACGGTCTCGGTCAGCGACGGCGTGACGATGGGCACCGAGGGGATGAAGGCGTCACTCATCAGCCGGGAGGTCATCGCCGACTCGATCGAGCTCGTCGTCCGCGGCCATCTGCTCGACGGCGTCGTGTGCCTCGTCGGTTGCGACAAGACGATGCCCGGCGCAGCGATGGCCCTCGCCCGCCTCGACGTTCCCGGCCTCGCCCTCTACAACGGGACGATCTACCCCGGCGTCTACAAGGGCCGCAACATCGACGTCGTCAGCGTGTACGAGGCGATCGGCGCGTATCGGGCCGGGAAGATCACGCTCGACGAGCTCACCGGGATCGAAAATGCCGCCTGTCCGGGCGCGGGAGCCTGTGGCGGGCAGTACACGGCCAACACGATGAGCATGGTCCTCGAGTTCATCGGTCTCTCGCCGGCTGGCCTCAACGGCATCCCGGCCGAGGACCCGAAGAAGGACGAGGCGGCGCACCGAACCGGTGAGCTCGTGATGGATCTCGTGCGCGCTGACACTCGGCCGTCGTCGATCGTCACCCAGGCGGCACTCGAAAACGGCATCGCGTCGGTCGCCGCGACGGGCGGCTCGACCAACGGCGTGCTGCATCTCCTGGCGATCGCCCACGAATTCGGGATCGCCCTCGACATCGACCAGTTCGGGGTCGTCGCGGACCGGACGCCGGTCGTCGCCGACATGAAGCCGGGCGGTCGGTTCTCCGCATCGGAGATGTACGACGCCGGCGGCGTCGCCCTCGTCATGCGCGAGCTCCTCAAGAAGGGCCTGCTCCACGGCGACGAGGTGACGGTCGACGGCCGAACCATCGCCGAGATCGCCGCGGCCGCCGTCGAGACCCCCGGCCAGGAAGTCGTGGTCCCGATCGATCGGCCGCTCAAGCCGACCGGCGGCCTGGCCATCCTCCGCGGCTCCCTCGCGCCGGACGGCTGTGTCGTGAAGCTCGCCGGCCACGAGCGGCGGGAGCACCGCGGCCCGGCTCGCGTCTTCGACTCGGAGACGGCCTGCTACGAGGCCGTGCGTGCCCAGCGGATCAAGCCCGGCGACGTCGTCGTGATCCGCTACGAGGGTCCGGTCGGCGGACCCGGGATGCAGGAGATGCTCGCCGTCACCGGCGCACTCGTCGGTGAGGGCCTGGGTGACTCGGTCGCGCTCATCACCGACGGCCGGTTCTCGGGCGGGACCCACGGGCTGATGATCGGCCACATCGCGCCGGAGGCCGCGCTCGGCGGCCCGATCGGGCTCATCGAGGACGGCGACGAGATCGTGATCGACGTCGACCGCAAGGCGCTCGATCTCAACGTCCCGGACGCGACCCTGGCGGAGCGGCGCGCTAGCTGGAAGCCGCGGCCGCCGCAATACACCGGCGGCGTCCTCGCGAAGTACGCCGCGCTCGTGAGCACCGCGTCGGAGGGTGCGGTGACGACCGGCTCGCGGCTGGCGTCGTTGCTGGCCCGCCACTGATGACGGAACCCGGCGGCGCGACTCGAGTCTCGATCGGCTTCAAGACCTCGCCGCAGGGCGTCGACTGGCCGACGCTCGACGCGACGTGGGCACGCGCGGGCGAGCTCGGGGTGTTCGACTCGGGCTGGATGAACGACCACATCACCGATCCCAACCTCGAACGCGGCGGCTCGAGCTGGGAGGCGCTCAGCGCGATGACCGCCCTCGTCCACCACGTGCCAGGCATGACCGTGGGGCACGGCGTCCTGTCGAACACGTTCCGCCACCCGGTGATCCTGGCCAAGGCCGCCACGTTCCTCGACCATGCGACCGGCGGCCGCTTCATCGTCGGGCTCGGCGCGGGCTGGCACGAGGGTGAGCACGTGCCGTTCGGTATCCCGTTGCCGCCGATGCCTGAGCGATTCGATCGGTTCGAGTCGGCCTTCCACACGATCAAGGCGCTGTTCAGCGACGCCGCCGCCACCGACGCCGGCGTCTCGCGGCCCGACCCGTTCTACCCGCTCGACGGGGCGACGAACCTGCCACCAACGCTGACGCCCGGCGGGCCGCCGATCTGGCTCGGCGGCCAGAAGCGACGCGGCCTGGCGCTCGTCGCCCGCCACGGCAACGGCTGGATGCTGCCCGCGATCCCCGACCCCGACATCCCCTACTTCAGCGAGAAGCGCGATGGGATCCTCGCCGCGATGGCCGATGCCGGCCGCGACCCGGCAGGGTTCGCCTTCGCGGCCCAGGTCGCGACCGGGACGACGTCCGAAACGACGGCGCGCGGCCGTCGACGGCGCCCTCGCATTCGCCCGCGCCGGGGCGACCCACCTCGTCCTCGGCATGCCGGCGCGACTCGGGCCGGACGGGCTCACCGCGGTCGCCCGCGAGGTCGCCGATCCGATCCGCGAGGCCCTCGGGTGAGCGCGCAGAGCGATCGCGGAGGAGATGGCGGCACTCCTGCCGGCGCCCCCGCGGCCGGCCGACTTGCCGCCGGACCCCGAGGCCTACGACTCCGAGCGAAATGCCCAGGCGCGCGCCCGCGGCCTCGCCGCTCCCTACATCGCCGGTGGTCGCGATCCGGAGCCGGACGCCGGCAGGCGCGAGGAACGCTTCTATGGCCGGCTGCTGCTCATCATGGTCGGGGTGATCGTGGCGAGCGGGTTCGTGCTCGGGATCATCGCCAACATCATCGGCGCGCTGGGCGCGAGATGACCTCCGAACGGTTGCCTTCCGCGGCGATCGACGCCGCCGACTGGGAACGCGCGGGGGATGAGCTGGTCGAGACGCTCCGGGAGCTCATCCGCATCCCCTCGATCAACCCGCCGCCGGCCGACGCGAGCGACGGCGAGCTGCGCGTCGCGAACTGGATCGCGGCGTACCTTGCCGACGCAGGCCTCGAACCGGAAGTCCACGAACCCGTCCCGGGTCGTGGCTCGGTGACCGCGCGGCTGCGCGGCGACGGGACGGGCGGCGACCCGTTGCTGCTCCTCGGCCATCTCGACGTCGTGCCCGCGCCGCCGGAGCGCTGGACCCACGATCCGTTCGCCGGCGACGTCGCGGACGGCTACGTCTGGGGCCGCGGCGCCGTCGACATGAAGAACCTCGTGGCGATGGAGCTGTCGCGTCGTGCGACGACTCGCGGCGGAGGCCCGCGAGGCCGGACGCGACCCGTCGTCCGATCCGGTGCCCGGGCTGACCCGCGACATCCTGTTCGCGTCGACCGCCGACGAGGAGGCCGGCGGCCTCAACGGCATCGCGGTCCTCGTCCAGGAGCGACCGGAGCTGCTCCAGGCCGCCGGCGCGATCAACGAATCCGGCGCGGTCGCCACGACGTTCGGGGGCCGCCGCTTCTATCCGATCGGCGTGGCGGAGAAGGGCTATGCCGTCTACCGGATCAGCGTCCGCGGCACGTGGGGCCACGGCTCGATGCCGCGCGACGACAACGCCGCCGTTCTCGCCGCCCAGATCGTGGCGCGGCTCAACGTCCAGGGGCCGCCGCGACTCACCGCGACGATGGCGGAGTTCTTCCGCGGCGCGGCCGACAGCCTCGACGGGGAGGCGGCCCGGGTCCTCCGGGCGCTCGCCAGCGAGGATCCCCGACTCGCCGAGGCCGCGCTCGACGCGCTGTGCGAGCCGATGTCGGCGCGTGCAATCCGCGCCCTCCTCCGCGACACGATCAGCCCGAACATCATCCACGCCGGCGTGAAGTACAACGTCATTCCCGGCGAGGCGACCGTCGAGATCGACTGCCGGGTCCTGCCCGGAACGAGCGAGGAGGCGATGCACGACGCGGTCGTCGCGCGCATCGGGCCGGAGCTGGCGGCCGCGTGCGACATCGACCTCGTCATCTTCGGGCCGCCAGTCGACGCGCCGGCCTCCGGACCTCTTTACGACGTCCTCGCCGCGACCGTCCGCGACCACGATCCGGACGGGATCCCGCTGCCGTTCATGGTCCCGTTCGCGACCGACGCGAAGCACACCGCGACCCTCGGCATCCCGACCTACGGGTTCTCGCCGCTCCGGCTCCACCCCGACGAGCGCTTCCTCGAGCGCTTTCACGGGGTCGACGAGCGGGTGGGCATCGACGCGCTGCGCTGGGGGCTGCCCGTCCTGTACGACGTCGTGCGCCGCTTCTGCGGCTAAGGCGGCGACTGAGGCCGTCCGGACCGATCGATAAGGTCCCCGCCGTCGGACGCTCCCAGGAATACGACGCTCTCCCTTATCGCCGTACGGCTAGGGCCCGATGGCAGGCGGCGGGCCACGAGGCGAGGATCGCTCCAATGGTGGCAGCTGGGTAGCCACCGATTGGAAGGGAGATCCTCGATGGACCGGCAGGCTAGGCGCACCTACTTCGAGCGCCTGTGCAATCTTCGCAACTCATACGAAACGCTGGGCACCGACGACACGACGAGCGTCATCTCGATCGAGGCGATCATCGAGCACGCGATCAGCCTCCTCGAGCGACCCTCCTCGCCGATGATCGTGATGCTCGAAGGCTCGCCGGAGGCGAACTGACAACCTCCGGACCGATCGCCTCGGTCATTAGACGGGCTGCGCGCCTTCCTCATCGATGAGGGTGACCGAGCTGTCGCAGCTCGTGCAGCGGAAGATCCGATGGTTGGCCCAGCCGCGCTCTGGGTCGGTTTCCGCCGGACTGTGAGGTGTCCTGTCCTCGACCATCTCACCCCAACTGCCGTCGGAGTGCCGGTGGTCGATGCGATACGCCATTGCGAGCATCCGCGACTGGGCGTCCATGAGTCTCCTTGGGGCGGGCTACGGTTGCCATTCTCACACCCGGGATCGCGCGCCTCAAGCCGGTTCGCGACTCGCTTTGATCAGCCGGCCGCGCCGCGAGATGGCATGGGTGGCGAGGGCGGCGACGCCCATTGCGATGAGGGCTCGTTCGGCGGTCGGCATCGGGCGGACCGCGGAGAGGAACTGATCGGCCCGGGCGCGGTCCACGACGCGGAGGAGGGCCTGGCCGCGCTGGGTCAGCTGGAGTGAGCGCTGGCGGCGGTCTTCCGGCTCCGTCCGGCGCTCGACGAGTCGCCGGCGGACCAGCCCGTCGACGAGCCGGCTCGTCGCTGACGGCGAGCGGTTGATCACTTCGGCGAGGTCGCCGATCGTCATCGTCCCGGAGTCGGCGAGGACGTAGAGCGCCGCCAGCTGGGTGAAGCCGAGCCGCATCTCGCCGAGCTGCGACGCAAACCCGATGACGAGCTCCCGCCACAGGGCCCGGCCCATCGCGACGCGCTCGGAGATCTGGCGGACGTTCTGGATCCGGCTGCCCGCGGCGAGGACCGGCGCCGACAGGTCCGCTTCGAAACGGCGCGCGATCGTCCGCCTCGGCGGCGGCGCGGAGAGGCGGCGAGCGGCGCTGCGGGGTTCGGCGGCCATGCTCGCGCGAGCATACGGCTGAACGGGAGGTGCGTGCAATCGCGCACAGGCCCCTCTCCGCGAGGGCCGTCGGCGCGCTACGCTCCGAACGATGCAGACGTATGCCTTCGTGTTCCCGGGCCAGGGCTCGCAGTCGGTCGGCATGGGTCAGGCTCTCGCCGAGCGCTCGCCCGCCGCCGCCGCGATCTTCGACGAGGCCGATTCGGTCCTCGGCCAACCGATCAGCCGCCTGGCGTGGGAGGGCCCGGCCGACGAGCTCGACCGGACCGAGAACGCCCAGCCGGCACTCCTCGCGACCTCGCTCGCCTATCTCGCCGCAGTTCGCGAGCGGTGGGCCGATCTCGACGTCAAGGTCGCCCAGCCGGCCTTCGCGGCCGGCCACTCGATGGGCCAGTATTCGGCGCTCGTCGCGGCGGACGTGATCTCGCTCGCCGACGGGCTCCGGCTCGTCCGCGAGCGCGGCCGCCTCATGCAGGCCTCGGGCTCGGGGCGGGACGGGGCGATGGCCGCGATCATCGGCCTCGACGAGGCCCGACTGCCGGAGCTCGTCGCAAGCGGCCGGCGCCCACGGCACGTTCGGCGTCGCCAACCGCAACGCTCCGGGCCAGGTCGTCGTCTCCGGCGAGCGCGCCGCGATCGAGGCCGCGGCCGACATCGCGAAGGAGCTCGGCGCGCGCAAGGCGATCATCCTGCCGGTGTCCGTGGCCGCGCACTCCCCGCTCATGGCCGAGGCCGCGACCGCGATGCGCGACGTCCTCGCGACGATCGACTTCGCCGACCCGACGACGCCGCTCCTGGCCAATGCCGATGCGACGCCCATCACGAACGCCGAAGCCGGTCGGTCGGAGCTGGTCGATCACCTGACCGCGGGCGTCGACTGGGTCGCCGCCGTCGAACGGATGGCGGAAGCCGGCGTCACGACGTTCATCGAGGTCGGCCCCGGTCGTGTCCTGACCGGCCTCATCAAACGCATCGCACCCGATGCCGAGGCGATCGCCCTGGACGATCCGGGCGCAGCCGATCGGCTGACCGTCCCCTTCGCATCACCGACTCCAGCCTGAGCTTCTGAGAGGGATCACCGAACGTGCGCAAACCCGATTACGACCGCCGCGTAGCAGTCACCGGTCTCGGTGTCGTCAGCCCGGTGGGCAACGACGTGCAGACGGCGTGGGACAACCTGATGCGCGGCAATTCCGGCCTCGTCGAGATCACGAAGTTCGACGTCTCGCGGTACGAGGCGAAGGCCGCCGGCGAGGTCCGCAACTTCAGCGCCGCGGAGTGGATGGACCCGAAGGCCGTTCGCCGCAGCGAGACGAGCATGCATTTCGGCGTGTCGGCCGCCAAGCAGGCGCTGATCGATTCGGGGTTCGAGATCACCGACGCCAATCGGGAGGACGTCGGCGTCGTCTTCGGCTCGGGGGCCGGCGGCCAGCAGCTGATGATCGATGCGTGGATCGCGCTCCACGAGAAGGGGCCCCGGAGCGTCCCGCCGACGTTCATCGCCAATGCGCTCGTCGACTCCGCCTCGGGGATGATCGCGATCGAGACCGGCGCGATCGGCCACAACGTCTGCATCGTGTCGGCCTGCGCCACCGGGCACCCACAACGTCGCGGAGGGCGCCGAGGCGATCCGCCGCGGCGACTGCATCGCGGTGATCTCCGGCTCGACCGAGGCGCCGCTCCTCGAGACGGCCCACGCCGGGTTCACGAACATGCGCGGGATGGGCCTGCCGCGGCCCGGCGAGCCGCTCCAGACGGTCTCGCGGCCGTTCGACGCGACGCGGGACGGCTTCGTCCTCGGCGAAGGTGCCGGATCGCTGTTCCTCGAGGATCTCGAGCTGGCCAAGGCGCGCGGCGCGCGGATCTACGCGGAAGTCGTCGGCTACGGCTCGGCGGCGGATGGCTGGGACATGGTCCAGCCGATCGACAAGGGTGTCGGCTCGTCGAGGGCGATGAAGATGGCGCTGGAGCGGCGCGGCGTACCGGCCGACGAGGTCGACATGATCAACCCCCACGGAACGTCGACGCCGCTCGGGGACAAGCGCGAGGCAGAGGCGATCTGGGCGGTCTTCGGGGACCACACGCCGAACATCGCGATCAGCGCCACGAAGTCGATGACCGGTCACATGATGGGCGCGGCCGGAGCATTCGAGGCGTTCGCGACGGTCAAGGCGGTCGCCGAGCAGTGCATCCCGCCGACGATCAACTACAGGGACGCCGACCCGGAATGCGACCTCCAGGTCGTCACCGAGGCGACGCCGCGAGAGATCCGGTACGCGTTGTCGAACAACATCGGGCTGGGCGGCCACAACGGCGCCGTCATATTCAAAAGGTATGACGGCGACTGACGATCGCAGACTCGTCAGTACAATTCGGCGCAGCCCGAATCCCGAGGTAGCCATCCTTGCCTGAAACCGATCCGTCCCGGCGCGCCGTCATCACCGGTCTGGGCGCAGTCATGCCGATTGGCAATGACTTTCCGACGTATTGGTCGAACCTCGTCGCCGGGGTGACCGGGACTCGCCGAATCCAGGGCTTCGACGCGACCGGGTTCGAGGTCCAGATCGCCGCGGAGGTCCTCAACTTCGATCCGGCGGCCGCGATGGATCCGAAGATGGCCCGCCGGATGACGCGGTTCATCCACTTCGCGATGGCCGCCGGCAAGGAAGCCGTCGCCGATTCGGGGATCGACTTCGCGGCGATGACGCCGGAGCAGCGCGACCGCGTCGGCGTCGTCGTCAACACCGGCGGCGGCGGGATCGAGGCGATCATCGACGGGACCCACGTCCACGACAGCAAGGGTCCCCGCTTCGTCAGCCCGTTCGCGGTTCCGGCGCTGTCGGGCTCGATGGGCGCCGCCCTGCTGTCGATCGAGTACGGGCTGACCGGCCCGGTCATGACCCAGGTCGCCGCCTGCGCGACGTCGGTCATCGCCTTTCACGACGCGCTCCGGCTCATCCGATCCGGCGAGTGCGACGTCGTCCTGACGGGCGGCTCGGAGGCGCCGGTCGTGCCGATGGGCGTCGCGGCCCTGGGCAACATGACGGCCCTGTCGCAGCGCAACGATTCGCCCGAGACGGCGTCGCGACCGTTCGATCTGACTCGCGACGGGTTCGTGCTCGGCGAGGGCGGCGGCGTCGTCGTCGTCGAGTCCCTCGAGCACGCGCTGACGCGCGGTGCCACGCCGATCGCCGAGGTCATCGGTGGCGCGCTGACCGCCGATGCGTTCCACATCAGCGCCCCCGAACCGAGCGGCCGCGGCCAGGCCCGGGCGATGACACTCGCCCTCAAGAACGCCGAGGTCGCGCCCGACGAGATCGACTACATCGTCGCCCACGGGACCGCGACGCCACTCAACGACCAGACCGAGACGCGGGCGATCAAGACGGCCTACGGCGAGCACGCCCGGCGCGTCGCGATCAGCTCGCCGAAGTCGATGATCGGCCATCTCGTCGGGGCCGCGGGGATCGCCAGCGTCCTCGCAGGGGTCGGTGCGATTCGCGACCAGATCATCCCGCCGACAGCGAACCTCCACACCCCAGATCCGGAGTGCGACCTCGACTACGTCCCGCTGACCGCCCGGAAGGCAAAGGTCGAGACGGTCGCGGTCCACGGCTTCGGATTCGGCGGGCAGAACGCGGTCACCGTGTTGCGAGCCGTCAAGGCCTGACCGACCGACCGAGGTTCGGGCCGGCTCAGTCCACGACGAGCGTGCCGGTCATGCCCGCTTCTGCGTGACCTGGCACGGTGCAAATGACCCGGTACGTACCCGGCGGCGGGGGCGAGGAACCGGATTCGCTGCGTCTGGCCGGGTCGGGCGCCAGCGTCGATGTTCGCGACGCCCTCGACCTCCCAGTCGTGGAACACCGGATCGGCGTTCGTGAAGCTGACGACGACGAACTCGCCCGACGCGAACGCGAACATCGGCTGGTTCGAAGGCCACGTTCCTGGCGACGACCTCGACCTGCGTGGCGCCCGCATCGATCGCCCGATCGGCGGCCATGACCCCACCCGCGATCGCGAGTGAGGCGATCGCAACGCCGATCAGGTACCAGCCGCGGCGGAGCACCCCGAGCGGCCCACGCCGCTGACGCGCACGAACGGCATCGGGCCGGGCGTCGAAGCGGCGCAGCCGGAGGGAGTTCGTCACGACGGCGACCGACGACAGCGCCATCGCCCCGGCGGCAAGCGCCGGGTTGAGCGTCAACCCGATCGGGACGAGCGCGCCCATCGCGACCGGGATAAGCAGGACGTTGTAGGCGAACGCCCAGAAGAGGTTCTCGCGGACGATCGCCATCGTCGCGCGGGAAAGGTCGATCGCGCTCGCGACTCCGCGCGGGTCGCCGCCGACGAGCGTGACACCGGCGGCCTCGATGGCGACGTCGGCGCCGGTCCCGAGGGCGATGCCGACGTCCGCGCGGGCAAGGGCCGGGGCGTCGTTGATCCCGTCGCCGACCATCGCGACCACGTGGCCGCCGGCCTGGAGCTCCTCGACGATCGCGGCCTTGTCGCCGGGCAGGACCTCGGCGCGGACGCGCTCCGGAACGATGCCGACTCGCGACGCCACGGCCTCGGCGGTCGCGCGGGCATCGCCCGTCACGAGCCAGACGTCGATCCCGGAATCGGACAGCTGGCGGACGGCTGCGGCGGCCTCCGCCTTGATCGGATCGGCGATCGCGAGGAGCCCGGCCGCGCTCCCATCGATGGCGACGAAGGCAAGCGTGCGCCCGACGTCGGCGGCCGCGGCCGCGGCTCCCGCGAGGGCATCGATCGAGATTCCCCGATCGGTGATGAGACGCGCACTGCCGACGGCGACCTGTCGACCGTCGACCGTCCCGACGACGCCATGACCGGGCACGGCCTCGAACGCGTCGGCCGGGCGGAAGCCGAGCTCGTCGAGGCGAGCCCGGGTCACGATCGCCGCACCGAGCGGGTGCTCGCTGCCGCGCTCGAGCGAGGCCGCGAAGTCGAGCATCTCCGCTGGATCGACACCCGGCGCCGCGTCGATCGCGACGACCTCCGGCCGGCCGGCGGTCAGGGTGCCCGTCTTGTCGAACACGACCGTCGACACGCGATGGGCGGACTCGAGCGACTCGCCGCCACGGAAGAGGATGCCCGCCTCGGCGCCGCGCCCCGTGCCGGCCATGATCGCCGTCGGCGTGGCGAGGCCCATCGCGCACGGACACGCGACGATGACGACGCCGATGAACGCGGTCAGGGCGAGCGTGAGCCGGGGCTCCGTTCCGAAGACGAACCAGGCGACGAACGTGAGGACCGCGACGACGAGGACCGCCGGCACGAACACCTCGCTGACCCGGTCGGCCAGGCGCTGGATCGGCGCCTTCGAGCCCTGGGCATGCTCGACGAGCGCGACGATCCGGGCGAGTGCCGTGTCGGCGCCGACGCGCGTCGCGCGGAAGATGAACGACCCGGTTCCGTTGAGCGTGGCCCCGATGACCTCGTCACCGGCCGCCTTGGCAACCGGCATCGCCTCACCGGTGAGCATCGACTCGTCGACGGCCGACGTTCCCTCGACAACGACGCCGTCGACCGGCACCTTGTCGCCCGGCCGGACCCGGAGCAGGTCGCCGGGCTGGACCTCCTCGAGGCCCACGACCGATTTCCTCGTCGCCGCGGACCAGTCGCGCCGACGTCGCCTGGAGCCCGATGAGCCGGCGGATCGCGCCGGTGGCCTGGGTCTTGGCCCGGGCCTCGAGCCATCGGCCGAGGAGGATGAGCCCGATGATGATCGTCGAGCTGTCGAAGTAGGTCTCAGGATGGAGACCGGCCTCGTGGATGACGTCCGGGAAGAGCGTCACGAAGACGCTGTAGCCCCAGGCCGCCGTCGTCCCGACGGCAACGAGCGTGTCCATCGTCGTCCCGCCGTGGCGGGCCGCTCGCCAGGCCGCCGCGTAGAACCGCCGGCCAGCCCAGAACTGGATGATCGTTGCCGGGATGAGCACGACCCGGTTGATGTCCTCCATCGGTACCACGGTCTGGGGCCAGAACATCGCGACCATGATCGCGAGCGCGACGCCGATCGAGACGACCGCCTCGCGGAGGATCTGGCGGGCGTGAGCGGCGCGGTCGGCGGCGTCGGCGTCGGAGGCCTCGCGGAGCGTCCGCGTCGCCGCCGATTCCGCGTCCGGGGCCGGTTTGAGCGAGTAACCCGCGGCCTCGATCGCGGCTTCCAGCTCCGCCCGGCCCGCGACCTCGGGCAGGTAGCGGATCGTGGCCGCCTCCGTCGCGAGGTTCACCGCGGCATCCGCGACGCCGGGCGTCTTCTTGAGGAACCGCTCGATGCGGTTGACGCAGCTCGCGCAGGTCATGCCCTCGACCGGGAAGGGTGACCTCGATGGCGGGCGCAGCGGCAGACGGCGGCGGTGTCGTCATACTCCCTGGGGAGTATAACAGGGAGGACACTACCCCTGATGCCAGCCGCCAATTTCGCCGTCGCCGCGGTCGCCGCGCCGTGGGGTCCACTCCACCTCGCGGCGACCTCGACCGGCGTCGTTGCCCTCGAGATCCTCGCCCCGCGCGAAGCCTTTGTCGACCGCCTCGAGCGGCGACTTCGGCGCGAGGTGAGCAGCGCACCGAATCCCATCCTGGATTCGGCGGTCGCCCAGGTCGAGGAGTTCCTCGACGGCCGCCGCCTGGCCTTCGACCTGCCGCTCGATCTCGCGGATCGGCCGGCCTGGGACCGGACGGTCTTCGCCGCGATCCAGGAAATCCCGTGGGGCGAGGTGACCAGCTACGGCCGGCTGGCGAGGCAGATCGACAAGGCCGGGGCTGCACGGGCCGTCGGTGGGGCGGTTGGTCGCTGCCCGATCGGGCTCATCATCCCCTGCCACCGGGTCATCGCCGGGGATGGCTCGCTGGGCGGCTACGGCGGCGACTGGTTCGGGTCGCGGCAGCGCCACCTGGAGCTGAAGTCGGAGCTGCTGGCGCGCGAAGGGATCGACATCCCCGTGCCCCGCGCGTGACCGGCGCCCTCAGCGCGGTGGCTCCAGGCTCGACTCCGGCTCCGGCTCCGAAATGTCCGAAATCGAACGCCGCTGGAAATCAGTTCCGTCCCGCCCAATCCTCCGATTCCGGACTCCCAATTCGGAGTAGGTGAGGGAACGGAAATGAGTTTGCCCGGCGTGCGATATCGGACTACCTGGCGTGGGGCCGAGGCCAGCCGCGGCCTCAGTGGTGGTCGTGGACGACCGCGTGGCCGCGGCCGCGGGCGATAAGCCAGCGATTCACGGGGTACGCCGCGATCCCCGCGACGAGGAGCGCCACCGCCAGGCTCGCCCAGAAAAGCGCGTCGGTGATCGCTGCGTCCATCGCCCCGGGGATGGCCAGGATGATGGCGTTGTCGACGATCTCCATGACCGTGATCGACACGGTGTCGGCGGCGAGGGCGAGGCCCATCGCCGCACGGATCGCCATGCCGGACCCGAGGAGCGGCCGCAGGGTCAGGGCATAGCCGAAGACGAAGGCCAACACGACGGCCAGCACGATCGACGGGAGGTCATGCCACCCGAGCTGCGTCGCGATGAGAAGCCCGAGGATCTCGCCGATTCCGCAGCCCGTGAGGCAATGAACGGTGGCCTGGAGCGCCAGGCGGTCGAGCGACGGGGCGGCGGATGCGTGTTTCAGGAGCGGGGAACGGGTCGCATCGGGTAGAGCCCGACGACGATCGGGGAGCGGGGATCGAGCGACAGCTCGTACCCGACCTCGCCGCCGCGCAGCAGTTCACCGAGGAGCCCGCCCTCGCGGGACGGCAGCCCGACGAAGATCCGGCCGTCCGCGAGGTCGACCGGCGTGACGTCGTCCTCCTGGCCGTTGATCCCGAACCGGCGGCGCAGCTCGTGCATCGGCACGTAGGGTCGGCTCTTGATGAATCGGCGGAGCTGGGGCGCGGTGCAGCCGGCCGATGCCGTGAAGCCCCCGCCATCCGGCCCGGAGCCGGGGCCGCGCGATTCGGCCGGGCGCGGGGCATAGGCGATCGGAGCGGTTGGGGTGATCGGGGCGGCTGGCGGGGTGGACGGATGCGTCACCGGCAAGTCGGGCATGGCATCGGCCGGCGCGGGCTGGCTCGTTTGCTCGTTGACCGGGGCCTCGGCTCGGAGGCGGGCCCTTCGATCCGGCTGGGGATGAACGGCTCGGGTCGCGGGCGTTGCGAGTCGGCGGGCGCGGCCGCCATCGGGCCAAGCGGATTGCGGGCGTGGCCGTTCGGACGATGTGGACGTCCGCCGTGGTGGCGCCGGCTCATCGGCCGGGCCAACCGGGTCGGGCGCCCGGTTGCGTCGGAGCGGCGAGGAAGCGCCGCGTCAGAAGTGAATGCATCGTGATCCGGTGTCGAATCGGTGAACCGGTCCGGCTCGCCGTTCCGGGGATGATACTCCAGCCGGTCAGCCGTCGACGACGTAGAGCTCGCGCGGCGCCTCGTTGAGCACGATCGGGCCGTCCGGCCCGCACACGACGATGTCCTCGATTCGGGCGCCGTAGCGACCCGTCAGGTAGATGCCCGGCTCGACGCTGAACGCCATGCCTTCGCCCAGTTGCTCCCGGTTCCCGGCGACGAGGTACGGGTCTTCATGCCCCTCCAGCCCGATCCCGTGGCCGGTCCGGTGGAAGAACGCCTCACCGTAGCCCTCGGCGGCGATGAGGTCGCGTGCCGCCGCGTCGATCGACTCGCAGGCGACGCCGCGGTCGGACGGCTCGCGTCGCCTTCTCCTGGGCTGCGTGAAGCACGCCGAAGAGATGTCGAAACTCCTCGTCCGGGCCCTTCGCCGCGTCGCCGCCGGTGACCCACAACGTCCGAGTGATGTCGCTGCCGTACCCGCCGAGCGTGCCACCGATGTCGAGGACGATCGGTTCGCCGGCCGCGATGACCCGCTCCGACGCTTCGTGGTGGGGCGAGGCGGAGTTGGGTCCTGAGCCGACGATCGCGAAGAGCGCCTCCTCGTGGCCCTCGGCGATGAGCCGCTCGCGAACCTCGCGGGCGACGTCCGCCTCCGTCCGGCCGATGAGCCGGCCAGCGGCGATCTGGGCAACGACCCGATCGGCGGCCTGGGCCGCCAGCCGCAGCAGGGCAATCTCGTCGGGGTCCTTCGTCATCCGGAGCGATCGCAGCGCGCTGGTCGCCGAGTCGAAGCCCGCGCCCGGCAGCGCCCGCTGGAGCTGGAGGAGGTGATACGCCCACAGCCGATCCGAGACGCCGAGGCGCAACGCTCCGGCGCCGGCCCGGTCGTGGATGATCGAGGCGACGAGGGCGTGCGGATTGTCCGTCTCCTCCCAGGTCACGATCGGGACGTCCGTGCGGCAGCCCGGCGCGCGCCGCGGGTTCCTCCAGCCGCGGAACGACGAGCCGGATCGGGTCGTCGCCCGGCGCGATGACGAGCATCGTGAGCCGCTCGAGCGGCAATGCCTCGTACCCGGTCAGGTAGCGGAGGTCGGGCCCGACTCCCACGAGGAGCGCGTCGAAGCCCGCGTCCGCCGTTGCCCGGGCGGCGCGATCGAGGCGCTCGCGGTAGCGGGCCGGCGGGATCGTCGGTCGCGTGGCGACGGTCATCGGCGGACCTCCGTGCGCTCCGGATCGGCGCCCGAGCCACGCCGCGAGCGTCTTCTCGCCGTCCTCGAACAGCTTCCGGTAGGGGTGGACCCGCTCGGCGCCCGCGGCGAGTGCGCGTCGGCGCAGCTCCGCGTCGTCGTGCTGGCCGACGGCGAGAACCCTGCGGCCGGCGTCGGCGGCCTTCCGGACGGCCACGATTCCGTCGTAGGCGCGGGCCGTGAGGTCGACGATCACCGCGTCGGCCGCCGGCAGCGCCTGGTTGAGCGCGGCGAGGGTCCGGACGGGGGCCGCGTCGGCGCCGGCCGCCTGGACCTGGGCGATGAGGCGGGTCGACCAGATCAGGTCGTCGGCGAGGACGAGGACGCGCACGCTCGAATGCTCGGCGTCAGCCGAGCGTCCTCGCGAGGTGGCGGAAGACGTCGCGCGCCGTGACGACGCCGGTCGGCCGGCCACCCTCGACGATCGGGATGTGGCGAAAGCCGCCGACGGCCATCTTGTTGATCGCCACCGCCACGGTGTCGTCGTGGCGGACGACGACAGGGTCGCGGGTCATGAGATCGGCGATCGGGCGGGCCTTGAGCTCGCGGCCGGCAACCTTGAGCACGGCGTCCCGGTCGGTGAAGATGCCGACGAGGCGCCCGCCGTCGACGACGAGGACGCAGTCGGTGCCGTTGTCGTGCATTCGCCGCACGGCTTCGTCGGCATCGGCGGTCACGTCGATGATCTCGGGCTCGCCGGCCTCGAGCGTATCGAGGTGGACGCCGAGGACCGGGCCGCGGTACGTCGTCGCCGCCTGGGGCGTGTCATGACCGGCGAGGTCGGCGCCGCAGTTGTCGCAGATGTCCGAGCCGATCAGGTTTTCGAAGCCGCATTGCGGGCAGCGCATCAGTCCCTCCGCCCCCAGGTGGTTGGTCAGTCGACCGTCCAGGTCTCCCCGCTCGCAAGAACATCCGCCAGGTCGCCGTGGCCCTGGGCTGCGACCGCGGCCGCGATCTGGCCGTCGACGAGCTGGTCGTGGGTCGGGCGCGGAACCGCGCGCAGGACGCCGACCGGGACCGGGTAGTCAGGCCAGAACATCCGCGACAGCATCAGCGCGAGGTACGGCTCCTCGGCCTGTTCGTCGTGGACGAGCAAGTCGGCTTCGGTTACGCCGTTCTCGCCGATCGTCACGACCTCCGGGTGGAGGCCGTTGAGGCGGATGCCCTTGTCGCGGTCCTTGCCGAAGATCATCGGCTGGCCGTGCTCGAGGACGAGCATCCGGTCCTCGCGGACCTCGCGATCGGTGAAGTCGCGCCACGCCCCGTCGTTGAAGATGTTGCAGTTCTGGAGGACCTCGACGAACGTCGAGCCCTTGTGGCGCCCGGCCCGCTCGAGCGTCTTCTGGAGGTGCTCGGTGTGGGTGTCGACCGATCGAGCGACGAACGAGGCCTCGGCGGCGAGGGCGATCGTCAGCGGCTGGATCGGCGTATCGACGGTCCCGGCCGGCGTCGACTTCGTCCGCTTGCCGAACTCCGACGTCGGGCTCGCCTGGCCCTTCGTCAGGCCGTAGATCCGGTTGTTGAACATCACCATCGTGATGTCGACGTTGCGCCGCATCGAGTGGATGACGTGGTTGCCGCCGATCGAGAGCGCGTCGCCGTCGCCGGTGATGACCCAGACCATGAGGTCCGGGCGGGCGGCCTTGAGGCCGGTGGCGAGCGTCGGCGCGCGGCCGTGGATCGTGTGGAAGCCGTACGTGTTCATGTAGTACGGCAGGCGCCCGGAACAGCCGATCCCGGAGATGAAGACGATCTTCTCCTTCGGCACGCCGAACTCGGGCATCTGCTTCTGGGTCTGGGCGAGGATCGAGTAGTCGCCGCAGCCGGGACACCAGCGGACCTCCTGGTCGGACACGAAGTCCTTGCGGGTGAGCTGGATGACGGCCGCGTTCTCGGCGGAGAGCGGCGGCGGCGGCGGCGCGTCGCGCCGGTGGTTCGGTCACGTCTTGTTCAGTCATTCGCGTCGACGCCGAGCATCTTCTCGGCCTGAGCGTGGATCTCCGCGATCGTGAACGGCTTGCCGCGGACCCGGTTGTAGCCCTCGACGTCGATGAGGAACTGGCCGCGGATGAGCAGGAGCAGCTGGCCGAGGTTGACCTCCGGGAGGAGCACCTTGCGGTAGCTCCGGAGGACCTTCTCGGTGTTGGCGGGGAACGGGTTCAGGTGGCGCAGGTGGGCGTGGGCGACGCTCCGGCCCTGCGCCTGGAGGCGCTCGACGGCGCTCCGGATCGCGCCGTAGGTCGAGCCCCAGCCGAGGATCAGCAGGTCGCCGCGGTCCGGCCCGAAGACGTCGAGCGGCGGGATGTCGTCGGCGATCCGGGCGACCTTCGCCTGGCGGAGGAGCTGCATCCGGTGGTGGTTGTCCGGGTCGTAGCTCACGTTGCCGCTGATGTCGGCCTTCTCGAGGCCACCGATCCGGTGCTCCAGACCCGGCGTCCCGGGGATCGCCCACTTCCGGGCCAGCGTGACGGGGTCGCGGTCGTACGGGTGGAACGTCTCCTTCTCCGTCCAGTTCTCGACGGAGATGTCGGGCAGGTCGCCGACCGACGGGGATCTGCCACGGCTCGGCGCCGGTGGCGAGGAACGCGTCCGACAGGTAGACGACCGGGGTCACGTACTTGAGGGCGAGCCGCCACGACTCGATCGCGAGATCGAAGCACTCCCCGGGGGTGGCCGGCGCGACGACCGGCAGCGGCGAGTCGCTGTTGCGCCCGAACATGACCTGGAGCAGGTCGGCCTGCTCGGTCTTCGTCGGCATCCCCGTCGAGGGGCCGGCGCGCTGGACGTCGATGACGACGAGCGGCAGCTCGACCATGATCGCGAGCCCGAGCGCCTCGGACTTGAGGGCGATGCCGGGACCCGGACGATGCGGTCATCCCCATCGCCCCGCCGTAGCTCGCCCCGATCGCCGCACCGATCGCCGCGATCTCGTCCTCGGCCTGGAACGTCTTGACCCCGAAGTTCTTGTAGCCCGACAGCTGGTGGAGGATGTCCGACGCCGGCGTGATCGGGTACGAGCCGTAGAACAGCGGCCGGCCTGCCAGCTTCGAGGCGGCCAGCATGCCGAGGGCCGTCGCCTCGTTGCCGGTGATGTTGCGATACGTGCCGGGCGGCAGGTGGGCCGGCGCGACGCGGTAGTGGGTGTGGAAGATCTCGGTCGTCTCGCCGAACGCGTAGCCGGCCTTGAGCGCCCGCGTGTTCGCCTCCGCGACGACCGGCCGCTTCCCGAACTTCTCCTCGATCCAGCGGATCGTCCCCGCGGAGTCCCGGCCGTAGAGCCAGAACATGATCCCGAGGGCGAAGAAGTTCTTCGTCAGGTCCTTCTGCTTGCTCGTCATGTCGAGCCCGTCGAGCGAGCGCTCGTTGAGGGTCGAGATCGGGATCTCGAAGAGCGCGTACTGCTTGAGCGAGCCGTCCGTCAGCGGGTTCGCCGCGTAGCCGGCCTTGTTGAGGTTCTGCCTGGGTGAACGCGTCGCTGTTGACGATCAGCGCGCCGCCGGCCGGCAGGTCGCCGACGTTCGTCTTGAGCGCGGCGGGGTTCATCGCGACGAGGACGTCGGGCTGATCGCCGGGCGTGTGGATGTCGCTCGAGCTGAAGCTGATCTGGAAGCCCGAGACGCCGGGCAGGCTGCCGGCCGGGGCGCGGATCTCCGCGGGGAAGTCCGGCAGCGTGCTGATGTCGTTGCCGTAGACCGCGGCGGTGCGGGTGAACTGGGTCCCGGTGAGCTGCATCCCGTCGCCGGAATCGCCGGCGAAACGGATCGTGACGCGATCGAGCTCCTGGAGCTCCGGATCGAGCGGCTTCGTGTCGATCGTCATCCGCCCTCTGCCTTGCGCATGCGCTGGTGGGGTCGGGGCGGCAGGTTCAGGAGCTCCTCCGGGAACGCTTCGGCGAGGTACTTCAGGATGTCCTGCGGCCGGACGACGCCGATCAGGTGGTCCTCGTCGTCGAGGAGCGGGACGTTCCGATAGCGACCGGTCTGCATCAGCTCGATCGCGTCGCGGACCGTCTCCTCGAGGTGGAGGTGGTGCGGCTTCGTCGTCATCATCGTCTCGACGGGCTGGGCGAGGTCGACGTCGCCGCCGACGATGCGGCCGAAGATGTCGCGCTCGGTCAGGACGCCGGCGAGCGTGCCGTCGGGGTTGGCGACGAACACCGAATCGCCCGTCCCCGTCCGCCGGATCGCGGCGATGCAGTCGGCGAGACTGGTGCCGGGCTGGACGGTAACGGGTTCACGTCGGCTGAGGACCTTGAGGCGCTCGTCCGCAACGGACGGCGCACGCGCAGTCACGGCGCGTTCGGTGAGTTCACTCACGCGGCAAGTGTAGTCGGTCCCCTGCCTGCTAGCCTCCGGCGGTGGATCGCCGCCATACCATCGGGATCGCCCTCATCCTCATTTCCGCGTGCAGCTTCGGCTCCGGCGGGCTCTTCGCCCAGCCCGTCTACGAGCAGGGCGTCGGCTGGCACGTCCTGTCGGCGTGGCGGTTCGGATTCGGCGCGCTGCTGGCGTGGCTGTGGGTGCTCGCCTGGCCGGACGCGCGGCGCGGGCTTGCGGCTGCTCGATCGGCGGACGCCGCTCGTCGCCGTCGCGCTCGGCGTCCTGTACACGGCCAACTCCGGGACGTACTACGCGGGCCTCGAGGACGTCCCGGTCTCGCTGGCGTCGCTGATCGTCTACATCTACCCCGCGATCGTCGCGGTCATCGCCCTGCGAGTTGGGCGGCGGCTTGAAGGCCGGCGTCCGTGGTTCGCGCTGGCGCTCGCGCTCGTCGGCGTGGTCCTCGCCGTCGGCGGCATCCCGGAGGGGACGCGGCCGCCGCTCGGGGCGCTCGCCCTGATCGTTGCCTCGCCGATCATCTACTCGGTCTGGATCGTGCTGTCGGCGCGACTCGCCGGGGAGCGCAAGGAGAGCCTCGGGCGCGACGCCGGCGATGGCGCGGACGCGGCGGCAGCGACCGCGCTGATGATGACCGCGACGGCCGGGACGTACTGGCTCGGCGCGGTCGTGTTCGGAGCGCCGGTCTGGCCCGGACCGGATCCCGCCGGCCGCGTGGCCGGGGTTGGTCGGCGTCGGCGTCATCGCGACGTTCATCGCGATCCAGACGTTCTACGCCGGTGCGCGGCGGATCGGGGCCGCCCAGGCCGCGCTCGTCAGCACGATCGAGCCGATCTGGACGATCGCCCTCGCGGCACTGCTGTTCGGCCAGACGCTCGGCCCCACGCAGCTCCTCGGCGGGGCGTTCATCATCGTTGGCGTGCTGATCGCTCAAGCTCCACCGGAGACGTTCAGCTCGATCCGGCCCGGCGTCCGCATGGCCGACGAATAGCGAAGAAGGAGTCCGCAGCGATGGCAAAAACGGAGATCCGAACCGACAAGGCGCCGAAGCCGGGCGGCAGCTATTCGCAGGGCATCAAGGCGGGGAATCTGGTGTTCACGGCCGGCCAGGTAGGAGTCGACCCGGCCACCGGCGAGCTGGCCGGCGAATCGATCGAAGCCCAGACGACGCAGGTGATCGAGAACCTGAAGGGCGTGCTCGAGGCCGCGGGCGCGTCGCTGGCCGACGTCGTGAAGGTGACCGCGTTCCTCACGGACATGTCGCTCTTCGCGGGCTACGACGCCGTGTACCGGACCTACTTCCCGGAGCCGCGGCCAGCCCGATCGTCTGTCGGCGCCAAGCTGGCCGGGCATTCCTGGTCGAAATCGAGGCGGTCGCGGTCCTGCCCGACTGATTGCGAGGAAGATCGGCCCTACCGGAGATCGGCCGTTCCGTCGCCGTCCTCGGCCCACCACTGGGCGTACTCCGCGTCGAGGCGAATTAGCGCGACGTTCGGATCCACCGGGCCGTTCGGGAACCAGCGCTCGAGCTCGGGCAGCCAGTACTCCTTCTTGAGCTCCGGATCGGTCTCGATCGTGGCCCGACCGCTGACCGAGACGAAGGTGAACCCCTCCTCCGCCCGATAGGAGGCAACGGCCGCAGGGTCGGACTTGAGCTCGGCGACGAGCCGACCGTCCGCTGGCGCAAAGAACCAGGATCGGCCATCCCACTCGACCTCGCCGTTGTTCGACATGGGCCGGGCGTGGAGCTCGCCGCTGTCGGAGCGCGTGGCAAAGAGGCAGATGTCGATCTTGTTGAGAAGTCCAGCGATCTGGGGGATCGCTTCGCGGCGTGGAGAGTCGATCATGACGGTTGGTCCTCGTGGGGGGCGGATGGGGGATGCACCCGACGATCGTCGACCGCCGCGCTCGCGGACGTCACACCGGTACCGGATTGCGCTGCAGGGCCGTTGCATCGGCAACCGCCGTGATATCTCCCGGCCGCGGTCAGCCCCGGACGGCCGAGATCGCCGCGTGGGCTCCGGCCGCGACCAGGGCTCCGTCGGCGCCGATGCCGACGAATCGGAAGCCCTGTTCCACCAGCGTCGGCACCGCTGCGGTGTCGTAAACGAGGATGCCGGCCGACTTGCCGTGCGCACGGCACGCGTTGAGGACCCGCTCGATCGCGGCCACGTACGGCTTGCTTTCGAACTGGCCGGGTACACCCAGGGAGTGCGACAGGTCCGCCGGCCCGACGAACAGCACGTCGACGCCATCGGTCGCCGCGATCTCGTCGACCTCGTCGACCGCGCCTGCCGATTCGATCTGGACGATGCCGACGATCCGGTCGTTGATCTGACCGACATCGGCGTGGGCGACGGTGCCCTGGCCCGCCCCTCGAGTCCGGAGCGCGACTCCGCGGACGCCGGCCGGCGGGTAGCGCAGGAACGTCACGGCCTCGGCCACCTCCGCCGCCGACTGCATGCGCGGGATCATGACGCCGGTCGCGCCCTGGTCGAGCGCTCGCCCGATTCGTATCCGCTCACCGGACTGGACTCGGACCATCGCGGCGGTGCCGGTCGACTCGACGGCCATCAGCATCGGCGGGAGGTCGGCCTCCGTGCCCTGCGCCGTGCTCCAGGTCGATGAGCAGCCAGTCATAGCCGGCCCTGCCGCACAGCTCCGCGGAAGCCGGCGACGAGAGGTCGAGGAACAGCCCGAACAGCGTTTCGCCGCCGAGCACGCGGCGGCGAAATTGATCGGTCGACTCGGCGGGCATTCTGGCGCCTCCCTGGGCATGAGAACGTCGGGAGGCCAGTATCCCTCCGCGGTGAGCGGCCTGCGCAGCGGCGGGGCTACTTGTCGAGGATGCGGTCGGCCTTGCGGTCGATCTTGGCCTTCTCGCTCGCCGTGAGATTGCCCTTCTTCTTCTGCTGCGACGCGCGAGCCTTGGCATTGCGCGCGTGGGACTTGTCGGGCATCGGGTACTTCTTCTCGTCCGGCAGCCCGAACTGGGACTCCTTCAGGGAGTCGCGCTTCTTCTCGGTCAATTCAGCCATGGCGGCATTCCTCCTGGGTGAGACAAGCCTCCGCCGGGTGGCGAAACTTGCGCGAGAAGCGAAGCCGAGACCGCGTTGCAGCTGCCTTGAACGTTCCGCGGACGGCCGGCTCCATACTCAGTGAAGCGGCCAGGCGGCCGCTACCCGAGGGGCCGGGACGGATGCAGCAGCAGGATCTCGTGGTTCGGGCAGGGGCAGGTGACCGCGACGCGTTCGCGACGCTGGCCACGAGCCACATCGATCGCTGCTACGCCCTCGCCTATCGCATCCTGCGCGACCAGCACCGCGCCCAGGATGCCTGCCAGCAGGCGCTGCTTGGCGCATGGCGGGACCTTCCGACGCTCCGCGATCCCGAACGATTCGACGCCTGGCTGCACCGCCTCGTCGTCAACGCCTGCTACGCGGAGTCGCGCGGCACGCAGCGCTGGAATACCGCACTCCGAGTCCTTACCGTCGCTGACACGACTCCCGATCCGGCGAGCTCCGTCGCCGATCGCGAAGCCCTCGAGAACGCCTTCGGCCGGTTGTCACCGGAGCACCGCGCCGTGGTCGTCCTCCATCACCACCTCGGGTATCCGCTGACGGAGATCGCGGAGACCCTGGGCATTCCCGTAGGGACCGCGCGGTCCCGCCTCCATTACGCGGTCCGTCAGCTGCGGACCGTGCTTGGCGCGGGCGGCGTGCCCGCGGCCAACCCCGAGGAGCGACCCGCATGACCCGATCGGACGAGCCGCTCTTCGAACCTCGCATCGCCGACTGGCTCGAGGACGACCCATACACGGCGCCCGACCAGGCGCTCGACGTCGTCCTCGCCGCCTTCCCATCGATCAAGCAGCGGCGCGCCTGGCGCGTGCCGTGGAGGGTTCCAGGAATGACAACACCGCTTCGCTTCGGGCTCACGGCGGCGGCCGTCGGGAGCCGTCGCTATCGGGTCCCTGATCCTATTCAACCGCGGGCCGAGCGGGCCGGGAGGTCGGGCGGACCGACGCCGTCGTCACCGCCGGCTCCATCCCGGCGCCGCCGACCGCGTCACCGACGCGCCGACCCGCTCGATACCGCGAGGTGGACCACGTACACCTCCGACCGCTACGGCTTCAGCATCGGCTACCCCGCCGACTGGACGGAGCGTCCCGCTGAACGCAACTGGGCCTTCGCGACGGACGCCGCCGATTGGCTGAGCCCAGGCCAAGAGAACTTCATCTCCGCGCCCGGTGATCTTCGCGTGAGCGCCTGGTCGGTGGCCGTCGAACCCGGCACCTCGGCCGAGGCATGGATCCAGTCCTACTGCGAGGCGGTCGCCTCGCCTGACCAGGATTGCAGCGGCTACCTGGACGGGGCAGTTCCGGTCTCCATCGAAGACCATTCCGGCCTGCTTATCACGAAGCCGGACTTCGATCACCCGGTCTTCGTCCTGAACGGCGACCGGATGTACGTCGTAATCGCGTGGCGGGACGAGTCCGACCCGTCCGTGATGCCTTATGGCGGTGCGCGGCGGCTCGTCGAGATCCTTCCTGTCAACGATGGTCCTTCGCGCCCCCGCGGGATCGAGCGCCCACCGTCCTGACAACTGAGCGATCAGCGTCAGTCGGGGAACGCCTCCGGGCCTCGCTCCGCGAGCTCGGAGGCTTCCTTTGCGTGGTCCTCGGACGGGAGCCACGAGTACGGGTAGCGGTCGTCGTCGAGGTCCATCGCCGCCTTCGTGACCTTCAGCGGATGGAACGTGTCGACCATGACCGCCAGCTCCTCGGTCGCCTCCTTGCCGATCGACGCCTCGACCGTGCCCGGGTGCGGCCCGTGCGGGATGCCCGCCGGGTGGAGCGTGAACGACGCGATCTCCACGCCGCGGCGGCTCATGAAGTTGCCGGCGACGTAGTAGATGACCTCGTCGCTGTTGATGTTCGAGTGGTTGTAGGGCGCCGGGATCGCGAGCGGGTGGTAGTCGAACTTGCGCGGCACGAACGAGCAGACGACGAAGTTCCGGGCCTGGAACGTCTGGTGGACCGGCGGCGGCTGGTGGACGCGGCCGGTGATCGGCTGGAAGTCGCCGATGTTGAAGCGGAACGGCCAGAGGTAGCCGTCCCAGCCGACGACGTCGAACGGGTGGTGGCGGTAGTGGTAGGCCGTGATCCGGTCGGCCGATCGGACGTCGATGACGAAGTCGCCCGCCTCGTCGCGCGGGCGCGACCTCGTCGGGCGCGTGGAGGTCGCGCTGCGAGTACGGCGAGTGCTCGAGGAGCTGGCCGTAGTCGTTCCGGTAGCGCTTCGGCGGCTCGATCTCGGACGGCGCCTCGAGGTAGAGCATCCGCTGCTCCGAGCCCGCGTCCGGCTCGAGCCGCCACGTCGTCCCGATCGGCAGGACGAGGTAGTCGCCGGGCCCGTAGCGGAGCGGCCCGAACACGGTGTCGCAGACGCCCGTCCCCTCGTGGACGAAGAGCATCTCGTCGGCGACGCCGTTGCGGTAGAACCGGCCTTCGGGCATCGGCTCGGCCGGCCGGACGACGCCGAAGATCACGTCGTTGTTGAAGTACAGCGGGATCCGGCCGCTGATCGCGTCGCCCTTCGGCTCGACGCCGCCGGTCTTCGTCAGGCGGTGGCGGTGGAGGTCGTCGTCGGCCGCCTCGAGCTCGACGCGGCGGACGGGCTCGATCTTGTGGGTCCGGGTCGGCGGGACGAGGTGGTAGAGGATCGACGAGCGGCCGGTGAAGCCCTCGACGCCGAACAGCTCCTCGGCGTAGAGGCTGCCGTCGGGCGCGCGGTGCTGGGTGTGGCGCTGGCGCGGGACGCTGCCGCGCTGGACGTAGTACATGAAGCGACTGGCCTCCTCGGGCTCGAGGAGGCCAGTCTAGAGCCGTGTCAGGGTTCGGATCTGGATCGAGTCCACGATCGCCTGGAGCTCGGCCACGGTCTGAGGCTGTGGTACCCGCGAAGTCCGCGGTTTGCACCACGACGCGGATGCCTTCGACATCAGGATCCAGAGATGCCATCTGTGGCTTGGTCCCATGCGCGGGCATCGAGGGCGCCCAGGGGTAGTAGCCGAAGGTGCAGGGTGCTTCGGGATCTCCGCCCGGAATTTCTCGGAGATCGGGATGTCCGACGGGAGCTGGAGGTCGACGTACTTCCCGACTGTATCCACCGAGCGAGACGCTCGTGGGAGTCGTGGCGTCCGATGAGAGGATGGTCGGCAAGCGCGTTGGCGAAGTCGTCGACGGTCGGTCCGACCGGGATGTCCGGCAGGTCCAGGGTCCGACCTTGATGCAGGGATCGCTGTACAGCCAGCCGCCACGGTCGAAGAGGAGACCCATCCCGCTGGGCGCCACGAGACCTGTGGCCGGTTTGCTTGATCGCGGCTCCCGAATCGTTCGAGGCCCATCCGTCGGGAACGGTGAACGTGAAGCGAATCGTGTCGTCCCGGGCGGTATCGGTGCATCCCGGCTGAGGCGGGTCGTGGCAGACGCCATTCCCTAGAGGCGGTGCGAACGGCTGCGCCATCTGTTGACCCGGCTCTAGCGGACCTGCTCCGATCGGGCCTGGCGACGGGCTCGCGCTGGCCGACGGGGACGGGAGTCGGCGATGTGGACGGAGTCGATGTCGCCGTCGGGCCGGGCCCGCCGATGTCGGACTGACCAGGTCTTCCTAGGATGAAGAGGGCGCCGCCGACCACGAGCACGCCGATGACGGCGGCCGTGGCGACGCGGGCTGGAGTGGTCATCGTTGGGAACCTCCACGGGATCCGGAGATCCCGCTCTTGTGGTGTCGTCTGGATCCGGAGGAGGGCGGCCTCGACGGCGCGGTCAGGCGCCTCGGTCGGGCCGATCTCGAGCCACGACCGAGCGGCGCGTTCGAGCGAGCGATCGTCGGTCATGCGAGACGTCCTCCGTGGACAGTGGGCTCCGGCTCGGCCGTCAGGGCGTCGCGGAGCCCGCGCGATGGCGTAGTGCAGGCGCGATCGGGCCGTGCCCGCGGGGATCTCGAGCATGCTCGGCGATCTCCACGAGCGGCAGCCCGAGGTAGTGGTGCAGGACGAAGACCGCCCGCTGATCGATCGGGAGCCGGCGGAACGCCCGCTCCAGTTCGTCGCGGTCGGCGACGGCGTCGCTGCCGTCCGGGGTCGATGGCCCATTCATGGGCATGATCCGGACGTTCGCCGTCCAGCGGCGAGCCCGCTGCGATTCGTCGTAGCAGGCGTGGACGAGGATGCGATGGATCCACGCCTCGAACCGGTCCGCGTCCCGAAGATGCGGGAGCCGGCGCCAGGCAAGGACGAGGGCGTTCTGCAGCGCGTCCTCGGCGAGGCCAGGGTCGCGCAGGATCCGGAAGGCGACCGCGTAGAGAACGTCGCTGACCTGGTGCACCAGGACGGTGAACGCCTCTCGGTCGCCCCGACGGGCCTGCTCGACGAGGTCTCGATCCACCCCTCGACCTCCGGTGGGCCGCAGCCGTGATGGCCGCGGACTACCCACTATGACGGGAGGTGATCGCCAGAACGTTCAGTCGAGTCGCCGTCCGGCGCCCAATTCTGGGTATGGTGTTGTCCTGCTCCGCGCTCAGCCGCGCGTCCAGGCCATCCCGGGCATCGCGACCATGAGCTTCCACGCCTCCGGGCACCACTGGCCGTTGACCGGGCACGTGCCGACGTCAACGGCTTCCAGCCGCAGCTCGTCCCCGTCGACCTGGAATCCGAAGCGGGTGCCGTTGATCTCGAGCGTGTCGGCATCGACGATCTTCCAATGGCCGTCGTCGACCTGGCCCCCGTTCGAGTCGCGCGATCCAAAGAGACCGCTCGCCGTGAAGAAGTGGGAGTGCTCCACGTCGACCGCCCCGACGCACGGGTTCTCCGGGTCGGGGATCGCCTCCACGGTGCTGACCCCAGGGATCGTGCCGCTGTCCGCGACGTTCAGGAGGGCCTGCTCAGGCATGCCGGCCGAGGTCATGATGTCGACGATCCGCTGGCAGTTGTGGAACCCGAGCCAGTCTCCGACGAGCGCCGGCGGCGGGGTGGGTGACGGGCGAGCTGTTGGCCTAGGCGACGCGGCAGCGACCGGCGAAGGCGTCGGTACCGTCGGTTCTGCGATGGGCGTAGCGGACGAGCAGGCCGCGAGGAGGATGGCGGTCAAGGCGATCGCGGCGCATCGCATGGACATCGGATTCCTCCAATCGCTCTTGGCCAAGCGGCTCATCCACTATGGGGAAGGTCACGCGTGAACGTTCAGTCGAGCCGCTAGATGCCCACCCGGTCGCTGCGGCGTTCGAGGAAGACGACGTTGCGCCAGTTGCCCGCGATGTCGCGCCCGATCCGCTCCTGGACGCCGATCCGGCGGAAGCCCGGCGCGCTCATGGAGGGCGAGGCTGGCCGCGTTCTCGGCAAGGACCCCGGCCAGGAGGGTCCAGACGCCGGCCGCCTCCGAGGCAGGCACGAGCGCGTCGAGGAGCGCCCGCCCGACACCGCGACCGCGCGCCGCCTCGTCGACGTAGACGCTCTCCCAGGCGACGCCGGCGTAGACCTCCCGCGTGGAGTAGCGACCCAGCGCCGTCCAACCGACGACACGATTCCCGAGCCGAGCGACCAGCCGGCAGTCGCGCCGGTGGCTCGCATGAAACCGGGCCCAATCGGGCGCCGACGTCTCGAGGGTCGCGTTGCCGGTGGCGATCCCCTGGATGTAGATCTCGAGGACGGCGGGGCCGTCGGCGGGCGTCATCGGTTCGATCCGGATCGGCGGCGCGCCCAGCTCGTCCATCTAGCCGCTTCGTCCGCGGGCGTCGACGGGCCACCGGCCGACGACCGAGCCACCCTTGACGGTGACGAACGTGTCGAAGAGATCGACCACCGGGCAGACGTGGTTCGGGACGATGGCGACGATCTCCCCGAGTCGCGGGCGGTCGACCCCGGCGGGCGCACTGACGATGCCGTGATAGTCGTTGACGCCGCTCGATCACGAGGTCCGGGTAAGCCGACGATCGCGCCGTAGCCAGTGAGCCAGTCCGCCCGATCCTTCGTCAGCGCCTTGGCGCCGGCATCGAGCACGATCCTGGTCGGCGTGGACCGAGACGACCGTCGAGGCGACGACGAGCGCGCAGCCGTCGGCGGGGATCGCGCCCATCAACCATTGCTGGCGATCGCCGTAGACGTATGTCCCGGCTCGCATTTCGTTGACCCGCCCGCGGCCGCCGTGAGCATCGTCGGCGTGGAGCCGGCGCTGACCGTATCGATCGTGAAGCCATCGCGCCGCAGGGCGGCCGCGGCCTCGCCGAGAGTCCGGATCTCGTCCGCGCCCGCGCCCTCGGCCCGACCGGGACCGTAGCCGTGCCCGCCGTGGCTGAACACGCCCGTAACCACGAGGCCCGCGTCGCGGGCGGCTCGGGCGACCTCGACGACGGCCTCCGGCGACGCCAGCCCGGTCCGATGCAGGCCCGGGTCGACCTCGACGAGCACGACCAGCGGCGACGTCGTGGCGTCGATCGCCGCCGCGAGATGACGGGCGCCCGCGACCGAGTCGACCCCGATCCGGAGCCCCGGCGCCGCGTCGTGGAGGGCACGGATCCGCGCACCCTTCGGGCCGTCCGCCCAGACCGGATACGCGAGGAAGATGTCCTGGATCCCGGCCGCGACGAACATCTCGGCCTCGCCGATGGTCCCGACCGTGATTCCGGCAGCGCCCCCGTCGAGCTGCAGGCGCGCGATCCCGACGCTCTTGTGCGTCTTGGCGTGCGGCCGGAGCGCGATCCCGCGCGCGGTCCATCTCGTCCTGCAGACGGGCGATGTTCGCGCTCCACCCGATCGAGGTCGACGACGACCTGGGGCGTGTCGAGGCCGGCCGGCAACGTCGGAAAGGTCAGCTCGTCGACCTGGCGCGCGGGTGCTTCGCTCATCGCGGCCGCTCGACGATCGGGGTCCGCAGCTCGCCGAGCCGCTCGACCCGCAACGTGACCTCGTCGCCCGGCTGCAGGTAGCGGCCGAGCGTGTCGTCGCGCACCTCGAGCAGGCAGCCCGTCCCGACCGTGCCCGATCCGATCAGGTCGCCGGGTCGAAGCCGGACGTCGGCCGACGCGCGCGCGAGCATCTCGCCGAAGCTGAACTGGGCGTCGGACCAGCGGCCTCGCGACGTCTCCGTGCCGTTCACCTCCGCCGTCAGCGTCAGGTCCGGCCCCGTCGCGCCGTCCTTGCGCGCATCGGCCAGCTCGTCCGGGGTCACGAGCCACGGCCCGAACGTCGAGGCGAAGTCCTTGCCCTTCGCCGGCCCCAGACGAACCGTCGTCTCCTCTCGCTGGAGGTCCCGTGCGGACCAGTCATTGAAGATCGTGTAGCCGCCGATCGCCTCCTCGGCCCGTGCCGGGGAGAGGTCGCGCGCCGGCGTGTCGACGAGGGCCGCGACCTCGAGCTCATAGTCGAGCTCGCTGGATCCCGCCGGCGCCCAGACCGGCTGGTCCGGCCCTCGGATCTCCGAGACGTTGCTGAAGTAGAAGATCGGCAGGCGATACCAGGCCTCGGGCACCTCGCCGCCGCGCCGTTCCCACATCGTCTTGACGTGGCCCTCGAACGCGTAGAAGTCGCGGAGCGACGGCGGCCTGAGGATCGGCGGGCCGAAGCTGAGCTCGGCGGCTTCAAGCACGGCGTCGTCTTCGTCCGGTCCGCCCCGCGGCGACAAACGACTCGACCAGCTCAGCGAGCGACTCGACGCGGAGGCCGCGAGCGAGATGGTCGTCGAGGGTCGTCACGGGCTGCCGATGGAGGGCGCTGTCGTGGGCGAGATTCGGATCGCTGGCGACGGCCCGACGGCGAGCCAGCTCGAGGTCCGCCCAGTGGATACCGATGCCGGTGGCCGTCGAGACCGGCGGCCAGCCGCCACGGCGCGCCGGCCGGCGCATGGAGCTCGCGAACATGGGCGATCTTCATCGAGCCGGAGTGTATCGGTGCCCGCGCGGCGTCGGGACCTGCGCAATTCTCACCACCGCATCCACCGGCCGAAGGTACGCTCGCCAGCCGCAAATTGGGGGATGCAGCCGCCTGCCCGCGCGCCCCACGCTGTGATCACACATGCCCCTCACAACTAACGCCGACCGCACCATCTCCGGCGACGGCGATCTCGTTGGGCCCCAGGCCGACGCGAGAGCGCGTCAGCTTGCCCTGCTCATCCGTGCCGTTGCCATCGCCGGGGCCATGGTCGGCGGCCTCGAAGCCCTGCTCGGATTGGCCTTCGGCGAGGCGCGGGCGGTCGTCCTCGGGCTGAGCGCCGTCGCCTACGCGGGCTGGCTGGCGAGCGTCTCGATGCGGTTCGATGACCTGCGCCAGGCCGAGACGATCGGCCGAGTCGCCGCCGTCACCCTCATCCTCGTCGCGATGGCGGCCATCCTCGAGCCCGCCATCGCCTTCGCGATGGCGATCGCCTCGCTCCTCCCGATCGTCCTCGTCCTCCCGTTCCTCGGCAGCCGGGCCATCGGCCGAATCCTCGTCGTCGGCGGCATCGTCGGACTCGGGTCGGTCCTCGCCGGCGAGCTCCTGCCGCGTGGCGATCGCCTGCCGCCGGAACTCAGCGGCGCCGTCGCGTCGCTCACGCTCGTCCTGGTGTACGGCTTCCTGCTCGTCTTCCTCTGGGAAGTCAGCCGTCGCATGAAGACCACGGCCGACGACCTGCGCAGCGTCGTCGCGATGTCGAACGACGTCTCGCGGACGATGGACCCGCAGCTCGTCGGCGACCGTATCGCTCGCCACATCGCGCTGGCCGTCGGCACGACGGACTGCGCCCTCAGCTACTGGGACCATGCCGGCGATCGGCTGGTCACCCTGGGTTACTTCCCGCCGGAGCGGCGCGGCACGCTGCAGCCGTCGTATTCGCTGGCGGACTACCCGGAGACGCGGCGGGTCCTCGAGCTCGCCCGCCCGGTGATCGTCGACACGATCGACCCGAACGCGGACCCCAAGGAAGTCGCCTACCTCAAGTCGATCGACCAGCGAAGCATGGCGATCATCCCGCTCATCGCGGCCGGCACGACGATCGGGACGCTCGAACTGACGTCCGCGAAGAGCGGCGCCTTCGATGCCCGGCACGTCGATGTCGCGACGATGCTCGCGGGCGAGGCGGCGATGGCGCTCGAGAATGCCCGCCTGTACGACGAGATCCGGCACCAGGCCCTGCACGACGGCCTGACCGGACTGGCGAACCGGGTTCTCTTCCGCGACCGCGTCATCCAGGCCCTCGAGCGCAGCCGCGGCCGCGACGGCCGGCCATTCGGGATCCTGTTCATCGACCTCGACGACTTCAAGGTTCTCAATGACACGCTCGGCCACGCCCGCGGCGACGACGTCCTCGTCGCGGCCGCGGCGCGGGTTGCGGCCTCGCTCCGACCGGCCGACACGGCGGCGCGCCTCGGCGGCGACGAGTTCGCGGTCCTCCTCGACGACGTCGGGAACGAGGAGCGGGCCCTGTCGATCGCCATCCGGCTGGCCGACGCGCTGCGCGAGCCGCTCGACCTCGGCGACGCCTCGCCGGTGATCGCCGCGAGCATCGGCGTCGCCCTCAGCGGCACGGACGGCGAAACGGCCGACGACCTGCTGCGCAACGCCGACGTCGCGATGTACGCGGCGAAGTCGTCGTCACGTGGCCGGGCCGAGCTCTTCCGCTCTGCGCTCCGGGCGGAGGCAGCCGCTCGAAGCGACCTTGCGGCCCTCCTCCGCGGCGTCGACCAGCGCGGCGAGCTGCGCCTCGACTACCAGCCGATCGTCGAGCTCGCGACCGGGGCCGTCGTCGGTCTCGAGGCACTCGTCCGCTGGCAGCTGCCGGATCGCCCGCTGCTCATGCCGATGCAGTTCATCGACCTTGCCGAGGAGACCGGCGACATCGTGCCGATGGGCCGATGGATCCTTCGCGAAGCGTGCCGCCAGACGCGCGAATGGCAGCTCCGACTCGAACTGCCGCACCTCGAGGTCAGCGTCAACCTGTCCGCCCGCCAGTTCCAGGAACAGGACCTCGTCGAGTCGGTCCGGGCGATCCTCCAGGAGACGGGGCTGCCGGCCTCGACGCTCACCCTCGAGATCACCGAGAGCAGCCTCATGCAGCGCACCGCGGGTACGATCGGGCGGCTCGCCGAGCTGCGCTCGCTCGGCATCGATCTCGCCATCGACGACTTCGGGACCGGCTACTCCTCGCTGAGCTACCTCGAGCGCTTCCCGGTCGACATCCTGAAGATCGACCGCTCGTTCATCGCCGGCGTCACCGCCGCGGGTGAGCGGCCCGCGATCGCCCGGGCGATCGTCGATCTCGGGCGGACGCTCGGGCTCAAGGTCGTCGCGGAGGGCATCGAGCAGCCCGACCAGGCCGAGTGGCTCATCAGCCTCGGCTGCCCGCTGGGCCAGGGCTACCTGTTCTCACGACCGATGGGCGTCGACGCGACCGAGGCGTTCCTGGCGGCCGACGCGACGCGCCGCGTCCAGGCACCGACCGACCTCCGACGCGGCCCGGACCGCACGGCGCCGGGCGGCAACGAAGCTGAGGCTCGTCTCGGGCGAGTAGTGCGGCCGCTCGTCAGAACGGCTTGAACATCATCAGCCAGAGCAGGATCAGCAACCCGATGATCCCGACAAGGCCGATGACGTCCGCCCGCCGCGAGTCGACGAGGGTGGCAAGCTCATCGGCCGACACCGGCGTCGGGTCGGGGGCGTCCTTCGGGGTCTCGTAACCACGCAGCCCGACCGCCTCGCGGACGCGGCCGTAGTAGCGCGACGCGAGGATGTACATCAGGACCATGATCGCGACGAGGACGACGATCGCCGCCCAGATCCAGCCTCGGCCGAAGTGGCCGCCCATGATCCCGGCGACGATCCCGGCGATGAGCAGCGTCAGCAGCGCGCCGTAGACGAGCCCCAGGCTCCGACTCGACAGTTCGAGCAGCGCCCTGATCCGCACCGGGTCGCGTTCGCGGCGGATCTGGTCGGAGGCCCACATCGACGCGCCGTGGCCCATGACGAACAGGAACGCGGCCGCCACGTGGACGAACACAACCCACGGATACCACTCCATCGCACCCTCTCCTGCGATTGGTGGCGGCCGGCTGCGCCGCCACGCCGACGGCGAGCATAACGCCGCGCACAGGAACGATGGCGGTTCTCTGATTCGACCATTCTTTCAACGCTGACGTCGCCGGGCCCGCCTGAGTCAGTGGACGGCGTCCCCGATGGGCGTCCATCAGAGTGATGACGGTGGATCGAGAGCTCGTGCTCGCGGCGCAACATGGCGATCAGGTCGCCTTCATGGACCTAGTCCGTGCGCGTCTCGATCACCTGTTTGCGATCGCCCGACGGATCCTCCACGACGTCGACCGGGCCGAGGATGCCCTGCAGGATGCGCTGGTGATCGCCTGGCGTGACCTGCGGGACCTCCGCGATCCGGACCGGTTCGACTTCTGGATCATCGCGTGCTCGCGAACATGTGCATCGAGCACGCTCGTCGGGACCGCCGCCGGTACTCCAAGCTCGAAGTCCTCGACCTCGCCGACCACGCCGCGCGCGATGAACTCGCGGGCGTGGTCGACCGCGATGTCGTGGATCGCGCGTTCCGGCGGTTGACGCCGCAAGAACGGGCGATCCTCGTCCTGCGCTACTACGTCGGGTACGAGCCGGCCGCCATCGCCGACGCCCTCGGCGTCTCGGGCGGCACGGTCCGCTCCCGCCTTCATCACGCCCATCGCGCCATGCGCGCCGCAATCGATGCAGACGCGCGCGCCGCCGCCGCCGGAGGGTCGTCTGCATGAATCGAACCCCCGACGTCGAGCGCGTGCTCCGTGACTACTTCGCGGATGACGGCCTGACTGCGCCCGACTACGTCCTCGACACCGTCGAGGGGCGGATCAGCCGTCAGCGGCAGCGGCGCTCGTGGCGCCTCCCCTGGAGGAACCCCATGAGCACTCCCTTCAAGCTCGCCGCGGGTCTCGCCGCGGTCGTCCTCGTCGCTCTGGTCGGATGGCAGCTCTTGCCTGGCCAGCCGGGCATCGGCGGCCCGCAGAGTCCGACGCCCACACAACAGCCGAGCGCCACGCCGGTTCCATCTGCCTCGCCATCCGTGGCCCCGTCTCAGGGTGCCGCGTGTCCCGCGTGGAAGACCGACGGGTGCGGCGGTGGTGCCGGGATCCTGGCCGCCGGCAGCCACGCAACCCGGGCCTTCGTGCCGGCATTCACCTTCAGCGTGCCCGAGGGCTGGGTTAACCCCGGCGATTCCCGCGACTACTTCCAGCTATTGCCGGACACGCCCGCCAACCAGGCCGAGTTCGCGAGCTCCGGCGGCTTCGCCAATTCCATGATCATTGGCTTCAATCAGAGCCCCTACTTCGCCTGCAATTCGTTCGAGGACAACAGCGGCGCGACGGCAGCCGAAATCGTCACCGCAATGGCGGCGAACGAAGCCCTTGCGACGACCGGGGTGACCGACGTCGAGATCGGCGGCCTGACCGGCAAGCAGGTCGACGTCCGGCTCGATCCCGCCTGGACGGAGCCCTGTCCCGGCGACCCGCCGGGTTTCGTACTCGGGGAAATGCGCTCGCGTGGAATCCTGCTCGACGTCCCCGGTCGCGGCGTGCTCGTGATCCTCGTTGGGTCGTTGCAGTCCGCCGATTTCGAGGCATTCCTCGCCGAAATGATGCCAATCGTCGAGAGCTTCGAGTTCGATCTCGCGCAGTAACGGAGTCAGTGCGGCGGCTCGGCATCCAGCCGAGGCCCCGAGCAACGTGACCGGTGGTTCCGCGGCGTCGTCCCGACGCCGCGGGACCCGCTTCCCTAGAGGTTCCCGCGCTTCGCCTGCTCCCGCTCGATCGCCTCGAACAGCGCCTTGAAGTTGCCGACGCCGAAGCCCCGCGACCCGTGCCGCTCGATGATCTCGAAGAAGAACGTCGGCCGATCCTGGACGGGTCGGGTGAAGATCTGGAGGAGGTAGCCCTCCTCGTCGCGATCGGCCTCGATGCCGAGCTCCTCGAGCGTGTCGATCGGGACGCCGACGTCGCCGACCCGGTCCGCGAGCGTCGCGTAGTACTCGTGCGGCAGGCCGAGGAACTCGACGCCGTTCTCGCGCAGCTGGCGGACCGTTCCGACGATGTCCTCGGTCCGCAGCGCGACGTGCTGCGTGCCCGGGTCGAGGTACCAGTCGAGGAACTCCTGGATCTGGCTCTTCTTCTTGCCGGTCGCCGGCTCGTTGATCGGGAACTTGATCCGGCCGTTGCCGTTCGTCATCACCTTCGACATCAGCGCGCTGTAGTCGGTGTGGATGACCTTGTCGTCGTAGTGGATGAGCTGGCTGAAGCCGAAGACGTCGCGGTAGTAGGCGACGAACTCGTCCATCTGGCCCAGGCCGACGTTGCCGACGCAGTGGTCGACCTCGAGCAGGCTCAGGCCTTCGGCGGCCCGAGCCGGCTTCTTGATCTTGCGGTAGCCCGGCGCGAAGACGCCGTGGTAGTCGCTCCGATCGACGAACGAGTGGATGACCTCGCCGTACGTGTGGACCGCGCTCCGCCGCAGCGTGCCGTCCTCGTCGGATCCGGCTTCCGCGTATTCGAGGTACGAGCGCGCCCCTCGGGACGTGGTCTCCTGCCAGGCGCTGCGGACGTCGTCGACCGCGAAGGCGATGTCGTGCACGCCGTCGCCGTGGCGGCGGACGTGGTCGGCGATCTCGCCATCCGGCGTGAGCGGGGCCGTGAAGACGAAGGTGATGTCGTTGCGCCGCATCACGTAGCTGGCCCGATCGCGGATCCCGGTCTCGAGGCCGGCGAACGCAACCGGGGTGAAGCCCCACAGGGCGCGGTAGTACGCCGACGCCTGGCGGGCGTTGCCGACCCAGAACTCCACGTAGTCGATGCCCTTGAGCGGCAGGAAGTCCTGCGCCTCGGCGTAGGCGTCCTTGTTCAGCCGGGCGCCGGCCTGGTTGGCCGCGCCGCGGGCGACGGTGTCCGTCATGTGTTTCTTCGACCTCCGTGCGAGGCGGTTCCACGAACGGCGTACCGCCGTGGATCTGTGGCGTCCCATGCTACGCCTCGCATGCGACACTGACTCCCATGGCCGAGGTGAACGAAGACCGTCTCGAGGCGAGCCGCGCAGCGATGGCCGGGCTGCGGGCGGCCGTCGAGGCGCGCGAGCCGTGGCCGCTGAGCCAGGCGTACGGCGCGGAACCGGAATCGGACTGGGGGCCCAAGGAGGTCCTGGCCCACGTCGCGGAGATGGTGCCGTACTGGATGGCCCAGATCGACGCCGTGCTGGCCGCGCCGTCGGACGGCGTGCCGTTCGGCCGGGTCGCGACGGACCCCGAGCGGATCGACCGGATCGGGCGTGACCGGGCGCTCGCCGCGGGCGAGCTGTTCGATCGGATCGATCGGAGCCTGGCGGACGCAGCCACGCTGCTCAGGCGGCTCGACGCCGCGTCGAAGGCTCGACGAGGGACGCACCCGCGGCTCGGCGAGATGACCGTCGACGGCGATGGCCGAGCGGTTCATCGTCGGCCACCTGGACGAGCATGTCCGACAGCTCGAGGAGATCCTCGCCCGCTGACCGAGCGCCCGGTAGGCGCCGCCCTCGCGGCGCCGTTGCAGTCCGACAACTCGTACGACTGAGCCCGGGGTACCAGTACTGATGGGCCATTCCAGTCCGGTGTCCCGGAGCGGTACTGTCCCCCACCTGAGAGGGCACCGCCCTCAAGGGGGTCGGTTGAGAGGGACATCGATGAAGATTCTGAAGTCGCACGCCTTCCGGGCTGCACTTGCACTTTCCGCACTTGCAAGCTCCGCCCTGGTTCTCGAAGCCGGTAAGCGCTGGCTCTAAGAACTCCGGAATGATCCGGCGGCATTGTCCGCCAACGAAATCGTCGAGCCGTCCGAGGCCCATCGGACGGCTCTTCGATTCCGCGAGGACCTGTCAGTAGCGTCGCTGCGCATGGAGATCCCGGACGTCGCGATCGAGCCTGCGTCGACGTCGCCATCCGGGCAGCGATGCTGATCGAGCCGTCCTCCTCGGCGACCCTCGCTTCGCCGGCAGCGCGAGATCGGGCCAGCTCTCGAGCTCGACCTCGATCGTCCTCCTCGTCGATCGCCATGCGGTCCAGAACGCGATGGTCGGCGAGAACACGACGCGTCCGGTGGCATCGTCTGCCGCTCGAGGACGCTGCTCGACGCATGGACATACGCACTCGAGCCTCGCGACCAGGCGATTGAGGGTCCGGAAGATGTGCTCGAGGATGACACGCCGCCGGTGATCGACTGGTCGGGGCCGGTCGTCGCCGGCTGAAGCGCGTTCGCGCCGAGCAAACGAGGGCGATTCGACGAGCGTGAACTGCCCGAGCTGCCGCTTCGCCTGACGAGGCTCAGCGACGCACGAGGAATCCGCAGGTAGATGATCGCGGTACGGGCCATCGATCTCGATCGCGCGACGACGCCCAGCTCGCCACATCGCCGAGTCTAGCGGTCCGCCTCCGGCTCGGTCTCGTCGAGGACGTGCTTCTTCAGGAAGGCGAGGATTCGGCCGAACGCGTCGCGCCGGTTCTCGCGCTTCTCCCAGCCATGGCCTTCATCGTCGTACCAGTGGACCTCGTGATGCTTGCCTTCGATCTCGAGGGCCTCGACCATCCGCTCCGTCATGAGCGGGACGACTCGCTTGTCCTTCCGACCGTGGAGGATCAGCAGCGGGGCCTCGATCCGTTCCGCGCGATAGACAGGCGAGCCGCGGCGGAACAGATCCGCTCGCGCCGGGTCATCCGGCGAGCCCATCTGCCGGGCGAGATCGAGCCTCCCGGGCCGGTCGCCGTGGCGGAAGCTTTCGGCGATCTCGGAATCGCCGTACAGGTCGACCCCGGCCCGCCACATGCCCGGCTCCTCGACGAGCGCCGACAGGACGAGGTAGCCGCCGTACGAACCGCCGTAGATCGCCAGCCGCCCGTCGGACCAGGGCTGCTCCGCCGCCCAGTGCGCCGCATCGATCATGTCGTGGGCGTCGGCGTGGCCCCATTCGTCGTGGTTCGCGAGCCGGAACGCGCGGCCGTAGCCGGTCGAGCCGCGGAAGTCGACGTCGAGAACGGCGAAGCCCTCGCGGACGAGCAGCAGCTTGAACGGCGCGAAGCCGCGGTAGGCCTGCCAGGTCGGCCCGCCATGCGGGTAGAGGACGACCGGCACCTTCTTCGAACCGCGGCGGCCGGTCGCGCCGGCCGGGCGCCAGAGCGTGCCCTCGACGGCGAGCCCGTCGCGGGCGGTCGAGCGTGACCCGCTCGGCAGTTGAGCGATCGGCGGCGAGGGCGGCCGCGACGACCGCCGGCATCGAGTTCGTGACCTGGCGCGGTCGAGCGCCGGCCGGCGCGACGCCCGGCACCGGCAGCAGCCACAGGTCCTGCGGAGCGGTCTCGCTCTCGCCGACCGCGGCGATCCACGCGCCGTCGGACAGCCAGCCGACGGCCCGCCAGACGCCCGGCCAAGGGTTGATTCTGTGCCCCGCGGACGCGGCAACGACGGCCGGCGGGTTCTTCGGCGGCCGGCCGCGCCCACGCTTGGCCGGCGCCCCACCGCCCGCCGGTGCGACGACGAGATCGATCAGCCCGTCATGGACGTCGATGTGGACGAAGCGGCCGCCGTCGGGCGACGGCAGCGCAGCGTAGCCCGGGCTGCCGGACGGCTCACCGTGCTCTCGCGTCCCCGGTCGTCAGGACCAGGCGCTCCCGCCCATCGGCCGACAGCGCGGACGGTCTGGAACCAGCCGCTCGAGTCGGAGCCGTAGAGCCAGCCGCCGTCGGGCATCGGTCGGGCGCCGCTCGCCCACTCGTCGCCGCCGCCGGCGATCCGCCGCTCGTCGGCCGTCTCGACGTCGATGAGATGGATCTCACCGACCGAGTGGTCTGGCCCGCGCTGGGCGCTGACGGCGATCGTTCGTCCGTCGGCCGACCAGCTGAGGTCCTCGACGTCGATGCCGGTTGCCGACAGCTGGCGCGGCTCCGGCGGTCGGGGATCGCGGGCCGGCCTGCCGCGCCGCGGCACCGGCGCATCGACCACCCAGACCTGCGACCAGCCGCGCCGGCGGGAGATGAACGCGAGGCGCCGGCCATCCGGCGACCAGCGCGGCGCCGATACCCCGGCGGGATGGCCCGTGACCCCGACGTCGCGCGACCCGTCCGCCTCGATGACCCGGATCTCGTTGTCACGAACGTACGCCAGCCGGCGTCCGTCGGGCGACCACTGCGGGTCGGCGACATTCTTCTCGGACGCGGTCAGCTGGACGGGGTAGCCGCCTCGCAGCGGGAGGACGAACAGCTGCCGCGCGCCGGCCGCGTCCGACGTGTAGGCGACGAGGCGATCCCGCGGCTGGAGCCGGAATTCGCGCGGCGACTCCATCGCGACGATCTGCTCGACCGTCAGGCCGCCGGCCGATCCTCGCCCCTGCCGGCGCGGCGGATCCGGAGCCGCGCGTCGGCCAGTCACGGTCGCGGCCAGCCGATCGTCGGCGGCGAACGGACCGATGCTCGCGAGATGCGTCCGAATATGGCCATGGAGATCCTCGTAGGCCCAGCTGAACCCGTCCGGATCGAGCCATTCGGCGTCCGACATCGCGGCAACCGCGGCGCGCAGGCGGCGCGAGGCCCGTCTCGTAGCGGCGAAGCAGCTCCGCCACCGGCGTCCCGCGGGCCGCCCGGACCTGCGTGTCGTTCCACGCGTCGATCCCCTCCGGGGGCACCTCGCGCCAGGTGCCCGACCGGCGATGTTCCTCGAGCGCCGCGGCGGCCTCGTTGAACCACGCGGCGATGTGGCCGACGTGGTCGGCGACGGTCCAGCCGGGCGTCACCTCGCCCGCGGTCCAGGCCTCGATCGGCAGCGGCGCGGATGATCGAATCGAACTGGGCCACGAGGCTCTGCCTCGTCGGCCCAGAACATCTCCTTCGCGGCAGGGAGGTTCGTGGGCACCGGCCGCGGGTCCCGGCCGAATGGATCGTTTTCCTCCTGTCGCGCTCGGAGCCGGCCGGCCCACGGCTCGAGGACCCGGAGGTGATCGATCGCGTGGCCGTGGAGGACGTTGTAGACCCAGCCCCACGCCGCGTCGCTGTAGATCGAGGCGAGCGAGAGGCGCCCGCCGACGGCGACGAGGGCGGCGTGCGCCGTGTCGAGCCGCGACCGCAGCGCGGCAGGCGAAAGGTCCGCGTAGAGGGACCGCCGCCGCTCGTTGAAGGTGTCGAAGTCGCCGCCGTCGTAGTCGTCGTCGGTCGGCCATCGGCCCGTGTCGAGCGCTTCCTCGATGTAGGCGGCGGCGAGCTCGTACCAGTCCAGCACGTGCCCGACGTGGTCGAGCAGGGACCAGTCCGGGCCGCCCGCGTCCGAGGGGGCGGCACCCGGCAGCCGCCACGCGGCGTCGTCGAGCCCGGCCCACGACGCCCTGAGCCGATCCCAGAGCGCGGCCTCGTCGGCCCAGAAGTCGCGCGTTGCCACCCGGAAGTCGATTGCCTGGATGTCGGCGAGTGGCGCCCGGCGCAGGTCGAGACCAGCGGCAGGGCCGGTCGCGGTCGCAACGCTGCCCGTCATCGCCCCCTCGGCCCCCGTGTTGCCTCGCTCATCGGGCGACGATGCGCTCCCCGCTCCGACCCTCGGTCGGTTCAACGACGCTCGCCTCGAGCTGATCGCCGAGCTCGACCGTGCGCCGGAAGGCTGCCCAGACCGCCTCCGACAGGACGGTCCGCAGGCGACCCGACTCCAGCTCGTGGAGCGCGGCCGCGCTCGTGCCGCCCGGCGACGTGACCATGTTTCGAAGCTCGGCCGGGTGCATCCCCGACTGCTTCGCGAAGAGCGTGCTCCCCTCGAGGGTCTCGATCACGAGATCGTGCGCGACGTGACGCGGGAAGCCGAGGTGGACGGCGGCATCGATGAGCGCCTCCATCACGAGGAAGACGTACGTCGGGCCGGTGCCGCTGACCGCGGTCGCCATCGCGACGAACTTCTCGTCGTCGACCTCGAGCTCCTTGCCGAGAGCACCAAGCAGGGTCGCGGCCTGCTCGCGCTGCTCCGGCGTCGTCTCCGGCGTGGGATACCAGACGGTCATGCCCTTGCCGAGCCGGGCTGGCGTGTTCGGCATCGCCCGGATGACCTGGTCGTGGCCCAGCGTCCCGGTCAGGGCCGCCGTCGTGGCACCCGCGATGACCGACAGGACGAGCTGCCCGCGGCGGAGGTGCGGACCGATCTCGCGCCCGACCCGGCCGAGCATCTGGGGCTTGATGGCAAAGAGCACGACATCGGCGCCATCGATCGCGGCGACGTTGTCCGAGACGACGCGGATTCCGTACTCGCGCTCGAGATGGTCGCGGCGTTCGGCGCGGGGGTGACTGGCGACGACCTGGCTGGCCTCGACGAGCTCGCCCCGGAGCAGGCCGGCGATCATCGCCTCGGCCATGACGCCTGAGCCGACGGTGGCGATCGTTCGGTTCGCCAGGGGGACCATCGTGGGAGTATCGCACGGTGCGGTGGCCGCGCTGCGGGGTCGCGTCAGGCGCGCGCTTCGCCCAGCAGGAAGAACCGGCCGGTCGTCGTGACGCGCGCGCCTCGGAAGCCCGGCGTCTCCGGAGCGCCTCTTCCAATTCGGCCGGCTCGCGGTAGACCTTGACGATCGTGAATTCACGACCGTCGGCGAGGCGGCGGACCGCCAGGTCGGCGTCGGGCGGGTCGTGGTCGGCGGCGCCGGACTGGGGGTCGGGGAGCGAGTCCATGAACGCGAGGATCCCGTCCGGCTTGAGCCAGCGGCGGGCGAGGGCCAGGAAGGCACCGGTTCGGTCGCGCGGCACGTGGCTCAGCCAGAAGCCGAAGAACAGCGCGTCGACCTGGCGGTCCGGCTCGGCCCACGCGTCGCGGACATGGAGGTGGGCGCGAAGTCGGTGGGCGACGAGGCGCTCGCGCGCGCGTTCGAGTGGAGCGGCGGCCGCGTCGTAGATCGACAGCTCGCCCTTCGACGCGAGGAGCGGCGACCACCAACCAGTTCCTCCGGCGAGCTCGACGATCTCGCCGCGGATAGGCAGGCCATCGAGCCACGTTCCTGCACCGTCGAGCTCCGCGTCCCAGGCCGCGTCGTGGATCGGCCCGCGGGCGTAGCGGCCGCGGCGCAGGTACCAATCGTCGTATTCGCCGGCCCGGGCCTCGTAGTAGGCGATCATCTCCGCGTCGACGTCGACGTCCGCGGCGGGGGCGCCGGCCGGCGGGCCGGGCTCGCTGAGTGGCGGCGGCGCGACCTCAGGCTGGGCGCCGCCCGCGGCCGCCCGGGCCGTCAGCGCATCGCGCAGCCGGAACCGGAGGAACGGGTTGTCGCCTGCCCGGCCGAGGCAGTCCGGGCAGAGCCGCGCCCAGCCCTCCAGGTCATCGGGCGAGCGCGTCGTCCACTTCGTCCCGCACCACAGGCAATCGAACGTCGCCGGCGGACCCCCGACGGATCCGGGCACCTGCGTCACTCCAGCGGGGTCCAGCTGCCCGGCGGCGATGTCTCGATGAAAGTGTCCGGATCGAAGATCTCGGCCAGCGTCTCGATGCCGTCGAGGACCCGCGGGCCGGGCCGCGAGAAGTAGGCCGACCCGTCGAGCGCGAAGACATTGCCGCTGCGGACGGCCTCGATCTCCTTCCAGTCGATGGGCTTCGGCGTTCGCTCCCATTCGGCGACGGTCTCGGCAAGGTGGAAGCCGCACGGCATGAGCAGGATCATCTCGGGGTCGACGTCGACGACGGACAGCCAGTCGGTCTGGCGGGAGGCCTCCCCGTCCTGGCCGAGCAGGTCCCAGCCGCCGGCCCGCCGGATCTGCTCGGGAACCCAGTGGCCAACCGCGAACGGCGGCTCCAGCCATTCGAGCCCGACGACGCGCGGGCCTTCATGGCCCTCCTTGCGCCGCTCGTGGACCCGGGTCTCCACGATTCCGAGGCGCGTCCGGAGGCTCTCGACCAGCTCGACGGCCTCGTCCTCCGCGTCGGTCATGGCGCCGACCGTCGAGATCGTGTTGAAGATGCCCTCGAGCGAGGTCGGCTCGAGCGAGACGACGGTGATGTCGGCATCGATCGCGCGGGCGACGTCATTCACCTCCCGGTAGCTGACGGCGCAGACCTGGCAGAGCTCCTGGGTCAGGATCAGGTCGGGCCGGGCCGCCTCGAGCGCCTCCTCGTCGAGCGCATAGAGCGATGACCCGCCGTGAACCGAATCGCTGACGAGCCGATGGATGTCCGAGCTGCTGGTCGTCGAGAGGTCGAACACGCTCGATGTCATGACCGGCGTCCCGGCAATCTCCGGCGGCCAGTCGCACTCATGCGTGATCCCGACAAGCTCGTCGGCCAGCCCGAGGGCAGCGACGATCTCGGTAGCCGAAGGAAGAAGGGAAACAATTCTCACTGTGGGATCACACGGGGCGCGACGCTGAGACGCGCGAGCCGCGACCCTCAGCCCGGTGGTTTCTCTGCGTCGACTGCCGCGCGGGCCGCGGCCTTGTCGGTGTACCACGTGGCGTCGATCGCCGTGTACTGGGCCCACTCGGCCGGCACCAATTCCTCAGGGAAGATGGCGTTCACCGGGCACTCGGGTTCGCAGGCGCCGCAGTCGATGCATTCGTTCGGGTCGATGAAGAGCTTGCGGTCGACGCCTTCCTCGTAATGGATGCAATCCACCGGGCAGACCGACACGCACGAGATATCGAGCACATCGATGCACGGCTCGGCGATCACATAGGTCATTCGACTCTTCTCCTCGACCAAGCCGGACCCGACCCCGGCGCGGACTCGAAGCGTACCACCGGCACGCTCAAGGGACCGGTGACGGCTGCACGAATCGGACCGGAACGACCATCCCTTTCGCCCAGTGGCCGGGGATGTGGCAGCCGATCACCACCGCCGCGTCGCCCGCCCCGATGAGCGGCACCGTCCACACGACGTCCACCCGTTGGCCGGACGCGACCACGACGCGCAGGCCCGCCAACTCAGGCGGGACGCTGACCGCAGGCGTCGGGCCCGGCGGATGACCGACCGTCGCGGCCTCGGCCGTCTCCCACGCATCCTGGACCGCCGCGTCCCCGATCACGACCTCGTGGATCTCGAGGCCGCCGTTGACGAAGTGGAAGAGGACGGTTTCGCCCGGAACCAGGTCGACCGGATCGGGCAGGAACTGCCAGTCCTTGGCGATGATGTTCACCTCGCGCGGGGCCGATGAATTACCGGCCGATATCGGGCGGCGTGGCGGGTGGCGGGCCGGCCTCGCACGCGGCGACGAGGACAAGGGCCAGCGTCGGCGAGGCGAGCGGCCCGCGAGGTGGTCACGGCCGGAGTCTATGGCGCTCCGCGCGACACGGCCCCCGGTGGCTTGACACGCGCGCACGGCGAGCCGCAATCTGCGGCCACCTCGAAAGCTGAGGCGTGCGCGCCGCCTGCAGGGCGCGGCCACGTGACCGTCACCGCGATCCGGCCCTCCGGCCCCCGATTTGACTCCGAGGTTCCGTTTGGCGCTCAACACTCAAGCCGTCGATCCTTCACGGAGCCCGGCCAGCGCGTCGGCGCAGGTCGCAGCGGCTGCCGGCGCGATCCCCGCCGTGCGGCTCGAAGGCGTGCGAAAGCAGTTCGGCGACGTCGTCGCGGTCGGTGGCGTGGATCTGGACGTCCGTGACGGCGAGTTCTTCTCGATGCTCGGTCCGTCCGGCTCCGGCAAGACGACGACCCTTCGAATGATCGCCGGCTTCGAGCTGCCGACTGCCGGCCGGATCCTGCTCCACGGTGAGGACGTCAGCCGCCGGGCGCCGTTCGAGCGCGATGTCAACACGGTCTTCCAGGACTACGCCCTGTTCCCGCACATGACCGTCGGGCAGAACGTCGCGTACGGGCTCGTCGTCAAGAAGGTCCCGACCGACGAACGGACACGGCGCGTCGCCGACGCGCTCCGGATGGTCCGGCTCGAGGGCTTCGATCGGCGCAAGCCCGGCCAGCTATCGGGCGGTCAACGCCAGCGGGTCGCCCTGGCGAGAGCGCTGGTAAATCGGCCGCGGGTGCTGCTCCTCGACGAGCCGCTCGGCGCCCTGGATCTCAAGCTTCGCGAGGAGATGCAGATCGAGCTCAAGGCGATCCAGCAGGAGGTCGGGATCACGTTCATCTACGTGACCCACGACCAGGAAGAGGCGCTCACGATGAGCGACCGGATGGCCGTGTTCAACAATGGCCTGATCGAACAGGTCGGCGCGCCCGCCGAGGTGTACGAGCGTCCCGCGACCCGGTTCGTCGCCGGCTTCGTCGGGACGTCGAACCTGCTCACCGGCGACGTCGCCCGCCAGATCGTCGGCGAAGCGGGCACGTTCACCGTCCGGCCGGAGAAGATCCGGCTGTCCGAGCCGGACGCCAGCAGTCGGCCCCGACGAGATCTCCGCGCTCGGCACGATCCGGAAGGTGGTCTACCTCGGGCCCGACACGCGGTTCGTCGTCGCGCTCGACGCCGGAGCCGACCTCGTCGTCACCCAGCAGAACCTGGCGACCTCCTCGATGGAGGCACTCGCCCTCGAAGGCAAGGCTGTCCGCCTGATCTGGAAGCGACAGCACAATTTCCCCGTCGGGAGCGACGGGGACGATAGCGCCGCGCGGTCAAACCCGGGCGGTTGGAGGAGGAGCATGAACAAGCGAAGGATCGCAGGGGCGATCGGGGTCATATCCATCGTCCTGGCTGCGTGTAGCAGCGGGCCGGGCGCCTCGGCCAAGCCGAGCCTCCCGACCGCCGTCGGCGAGGGCGAGGGCGAGGTGTCCGTCCTGGCCTGGCCGGGCTACGTCGAAAACGGGTCGACGGACGAAGCGGTCAACTGGGTCAAGCCGTTCGAGGACGCGTCGGGCTGCAAGGTCACCGTCCAGGTCTTCGGGACGTCGGACGAGGCCTTCAGCCTGTTCACGACGAACCCCGAGAAGTTCGACGTCATCTCGGCATCGGGCGACGCCAGCCTGCGGCTCGTTCGGGCCGGCTACGTCGAGGCGGTCAACGTCGACCTCGTCAAGAACTACGCCGACATCTTCCCCGCTCTCAAGGACAAGCCGTACAACACGGTTGACGGTGTCCATTACGGGGTCCCCCACGGCCGCGGGTCGAACCTGCTCATGTGGCGGACCGACGATGTCACGCCGGCTCCGACGAAATGGGCCCAGATGTTCGATCCGACGTCAGCGTTCGCCGGCAAGGTGTCGGTCTACGATGCCCCGATCTACATCGCCGACGCCGCCGTCGTCCTCATGACGACGAAGCCGGATCTCGGGATCAAGAACCCGTACGCCCTGGACGACAAGCAGTTCCAGGCGGCCGTCGATCTGCTCAAGCAGCAGAAGCCGATGATCTCCCAGTACTGGGTCGACTACACGAAGCAGATGGACGCGTTCCGCAACGGCGACGCGACCGTGGGGACCACGTGGCAGGTGATCACCAACCTGCTGCAGGGCGAGGACCCGGCCGTCAAGGTCGACGTCGTCAAGCCCGAGGAGGGCGCCACCGGCTGGTCCGACACCTGGATGATCAACTCCAAGACGAAGCACCGGAATTGCGCCTACAAGTTCATCGACCACATCGTTTCGCCGGAGACGAACATCCAGATCGCCGAATGGTTCGGCGAGGCGCCGGGCAACTCCAAGGCATGCGCGCTCGCGGTCACGCCCGAGCACTGCGACATCTTCCACGCCGATGACGACGCGTTCTGGAAGGACGTCTGGTATTGGCAGACGCCCGAGGCCAAGTGCGTCGATGGCCGCACGGACGTTACGTGCAAGGACTTCGACGCCTGGGTGAAGGCCTGGACCGAGATCAAGGGCTGAACTCAGCCCCTGCTCGACGATCGATGGCGGCCCGGACTCCCGGAGGGGATCCGGGCCGCCTATCGTTTCCGCCGTGAGCACCAGCGAACAGCGGCCGCCGGCATCCGCCCCTCGCCGCCTGGCGGCCGCCCTCCATCGGCGGCCACGGGTCCGCCTTGGACTGCTCCTCGCCGGGCCGGTCGGCTGGCTCATCGTCGCCTATCTCGGGTCGCTCGCGATCCTCTTCCTGAACGCGTTCTGGACACGCGACCCATTCACCGGACTCGTCATCCGCCAGCCGACGATCGACAACTTCGTCGAGGTGGCGACGAACTCGCTCTACCGGACGGTGACGCTGCGAACGGTGGGGATGGCAATCGCCGTGACGTTGACGTGCATGGTCCTTGCGTTCCCGATCGCGTATTACATGGCTCGCGTCGCCTCGCCCCGGGTCCGCGGCCTCATGGTCGTAGCGATCGTCATGCCGCTCTGGGCGAGCTACCTCGTCAAGGCCTACTCGTGGCGACTAATCCTGTCCGAGGACGGCGTCCTCAACTGGTTCCTTGCGCCGCTGGGGCTCCGCGGGCCCGGCCTCGGGGAGGGGATGATCGGGCTCTGGATGGTGTTCACGTACCTCTGGCTGCCATACATGATCCTGCCGATCTACGCGGGTCTCGAGCGGATCCCCAACTCGCTCCTCGAGGCGTCGGCGGACCTCGGGGGGCGCGGCGTCACGACGTTCCGGCGAGTGATCTTCCCCCTCGTCGTCCCGGCCCTCGTCGCCGGCTCGATCTTCACGTTCTCGCTGACCCTCGGCGACTACATCGCACCGGGCCTGGTCACGACGACGCAATTCATCGGCACGCTGATCCTGTCCCGCTTCGGCGTGCCCGACCTGCCGCTGGCCGCAGCGCTGTCGCTCGTGCCGCTCGCGATCATGGTCGTCTACCTGCTGATCGCGCGCCGCCTCGGCGCCTTCGAGGCGCTCTGATGGGCGGCCGGCTCGGCCGAGTCGCGCTCCGCGTCGCGACGGTCGCGGTGCTCCTCTTCATGTACTTCCCGCTCGCTCTGATCGTCGCCTATGCGTTCAATGAGAGCGGGACATCTGCGTGGCCGCCGTCTGGACTGTCGCTCCGCTGGGTGGACGCCGCGCTTGCGAACTCGGGCTTGCGCCAGGCCTTCATCACGTCGCTGGCGGCCGCCTTAGGAGCGACGGTCATCGCCCTCATCCTCGGCACGCTCGCGGCCATAGCCGTGGCGCGACATCGCTTCTTCGGCCGCGAGATCATCTCGTTCGTCGTCATCTTTCCCGATCGCGCTGCCCGGCATCGTGACGGGCATGGCGCTGAGCACGACGTTCGCGACGACCGGCGTGCCGCTCGGGCTGTTCGCGATCATCGTCGGCCATGCGACGTTCTGCATCGTCCTCGTCTACAACAACGCCATCGCGCGGCTGCGCAGGACGTCGGCGTCTCTCGAGGAGGCGTCAGCAGACCTCGGCGCCGATACCTGGCAGACGTTCCGGCACATCACCCTGCCCGGGATCCGGTCGGCGATGCTGGCGGGCGCGCTCCTCGCGTTCGCGCTGTCGTTCGACGAGGTGATCGTGACGATTTTCCTGGCTGGCGGGGTTCAGACGCTCCCGATCTGGATCTTCCAGAGCTTCCGTCTCGCCAACCAAGTGGCGCTGGTGAACGTCGCCGGCCTCGTTGCGATCCTCCTCTCGGTCGTCCCGGTCTACGTCGCGAGCCGCCTGACCCGCGATACGGGTCCGACCGGCCGGACCTGACCGCCGTTACGGGATCCAGCGCTTGCCCGCGTCGAGACCCAGGGCCAGCGCCGCCGTGGCGGCAATCATCAGGGCGTTGCGAATGAGACGTGCGTACTTGGCCATCGAGCTGTCCTCCGGCCGGGCTCCCGGATGCCCGCCATTCGGCGGTTGACCCCATCGAGGAGTGCCCGGTCTCGACCCGCCGGCGACAGTCTCGCCCAGAGCGCTTAGCTGCGACTAAACACTGACTTCACCACGAGCCAACGGCGCACGGGCGATCGACCTACATCGAAGGCTTGTAGTTCGGGTCGAGGTAAGTGGCCGGGTCGTCGCGGAACTCGAGCAGGCAGCCCTTGCCGCAGAACCAGTAGGTCTTGCCCTCGTGCTCGAGCTTGAGGTCGGTCGTGTCCGTTTCGACCTCCATCCCGCAGACGGGATCGATTGCGATCGCCATTGTCGATTCCTCCTTCCATATTCCGAGGGAGGATAGCCGCGCCGCCGCGGCGGCCGCCGTAGAGGGCCATCCGCCGCGTCCGGCGTACGATCTCGCGATGACGCAGCCCCAGGCGCCCGACCCGCGGGCCACCCTCCTCGCCGAGCGCGACCGCCTTCGGGCGGAGGTGGCGACCGGAATCGTCGCCCCCGACGCGATGACCTACGGCTCGCAGGCCGCCGCGGCGAGCCAGGTCTTCGAGCAGCAACGCGACCTTGCCCTGCGCGACCGCAACCAGGACCACCTCGACCAGGTCGAGGCGGCACTGCGGCGGCTCGACGAGGGGACGTTCGGGGCCTGCGTCCGATGCGGGCGCCCGGTCGCCGCCGAACGGCTCGAGGCACTGCCCTGGGCGGCCCATTGCATCGACTGCCAGCGGATCGTCGGGCGCGGCGGATGACCGAGACGGCCGACACCGCCGCGACGGCCGAAACGGCCACGTCCGAGGACGCGCCGCTGGTCGGGCTCCACCGAGTCATCGAGGCGGCGGCGACGCTCAAAGGGGTCGCGGTCCGCACGCCGCTCGTCCCGTTCGGTCCGCCGGAGCATCGCCGCTTCCTCAAGGCCGAGAGCCTCCAGCCGATCGGCGCGTTCAAGATCCGCGGCGCGTACGTCGCCGTGGCCTCCCTCAGCGCCGACGAGCGCGCCCGCGGCGTCATCACGTACTCATCGGGCAACCACGCCCAGGGCGTGGCACGCGCCGCTCTGCTTCTCGGCGCGCCGGCGGTCGTCGTGATGCCCTCCGACGCGCCCGAGATCAAGCGGGCACGGGTCGCCGCCGACGGCGCCGAGATCGTCGTCGTCGGCACGGCCAGCGACGAGCGCCAGGCCGTCGCGGAACGGATCGCCGCCGAGCGCGGCCTCGCGATCATCCCGCCGTTCGACGACGACCGGGTGATCGCCGGCCAGGGGACGGTCGGCCTCGAGATCGCCGAATCGCTGCCGGACGTCGCGGCGGTGCTGGTGCCGATCGGTGGCGGCGGGCTGGCGAGCGGCATCGCCGTCGCGATCCGGGCGCTGATCCCGGACGCGCGCGTCATCGGCGTCGAGCCGGAGCTCAGCGCCGACGCGCGCGAGTCCCTCGCGGCCGGCCGAATCGTCACGTGGTCGGCGGCCGACGTCTCGCGGACGATCGCCGACGGTACGCGGACGCGGGCCCTCGGCCGCCGCACGTTCGCCCACCTCTCGCGCCTGCTCGACTCGATCATCACGGTCTCGGAGGCGGAGATCGCGGCCGGCGTCCGCCTCGCTGCCGAGGAGAGCCGCCTCGTGGTCGAGCCGTCGGGCGCCCTGTCGGTCGCCGCCCTCGCGTTCCACGCCGGCGAGATCGGGCTCGACGCGCTCGGTGGTCGGTCGGTCGTCGCGGTCGTGTCGGGCGGCAACGTCGACCCGGAGCGCTATCTCGAGTACCTCGCCGCGCCGGTCCCGCTCCGAGGCTGACCCTCAGGTCCGGTCGCGCTCCTCGGCGAGCCGCTCGGCCAGGCGCGACTCCCGCGTCCGGATCGCGGCCCGCTCGACATCGGCCTGTCGCTCGGAGCGTGCCGTGTCACGCTCGTCGTGGCGCATCCAGCCGACGAGGATCGCCGCGAGCGCCGCGATGAACAGCAGGTCCCCGGCGAGCCACATGATCCCGCCGGCGATCTTCTGATCGAGAAGGGCCGACGGGCCCCACGGCCGCTCGAGCGTCGCGTAGTGCGGGTAGAGCACCGCCGACGCGTTGAGGATGATCACCGCGAGGAACGTGTTCTGGGGCATCTGCAGGAACACGTAGAGGAGCCGCGCGGGATGGGAGAGCCGCCACGGTGCCGGGTCGAGGCCAACGGCCGGCCACCAGAACAGGAGCGCCGCGCCAAGGAATAGGGCGTGCTCCACGTAATGGACCAGCCGGTTCTCGAGGGCGAGGTCGAAGAGCGGTGAGAAGTGGGTCGCCCACATGACCCCGGCGAAGATCAGCCACGCGACGACAGGGTGGGCCAAGACCCGCAGCAGCCGCGAATGGAGGATCGGGAGGAGCCACTGCCGGCGGACCCGCGGCGACGCAACGCGGAGTGCCAGCGTCACCGGCGCCCCCAGGGCAATGAGCGGCGCGGCGACGAGCGTGAGGAGGATGTGCTGGACCATGTGGACCGAGAAGAGCGACGTGTCGTAGCGCTCGATGCCGGACTGGAGCGCGACGGCAATCGCCGCGAGCCCGCCGAAGAACGCGACCGTCCGGCTGCGAGGCACCGGGTTCGATGGGATGCGCGGCGTCCACCCGCCGCACGCCGACGACCCAGCCGAAAGCCACGAGGGCAAGCGGCAGCACGACCGCCGGATCGAACGACCACCCGAAGGCGAGGCTCGCCAGCGTCGGCGCCTCTGCCGGGACGGGGCCGTGGGCCAGCGCCGGACCGGCCGCCGCCGCGAGCCAGAGCCCCAGCCCGAGCGAGGCGCCGAGGAGCCCACCGATCACCCGCGATCAGCCGATCAGACACGCCCCGCATCGTCGCACGGTCCGGCGTTTCGCGGCCGTTCCACAGCCGTTCCGGGATCGCGGCATCACGCGCGGCCGCGTTGCGCCCGCGTTCGGCGCTCCGGGTATCATGGGCCGCGGTCCCGGAACCCAGTCCGGACCGTGGCCGCTTGGCCGAGACAGACCTCCCGCCGCAGCGTCCGAACGGACGCCAGCCGCCGTCGTTTGATTTCGAGGACAGTTCATGTCGAGCAGCCCCGGCACGAGGCCGTCACCCGGATCGATCCTCGCCGGACTCGTCGCCGTTCTCGCCCTCGTCGGGGTCGTCTACCTGCTGGTGCGCTTCGGACCCGAGATCGTCCGGAGCTTCTTCCCGCCTGACCCGGTCACGACCCAGGGCAAGCACATCAACGACCTGTACACGATCGTCTTCGTCATCGCCGCGGCGATCTTCTTCCTGGTCGAGGCCCTGATCGTCTGGAGCGTGATCCGCTACCGGCGCCGGCCCGGCGACACGGAACTGCCGCCCCAGACCCACGGCCACAACCTCGCCGAGATCGTCTGGACCGTCGTCCCGACGATCATCGTGATCTACCTGTTCTTCATCTCGTGGCAGACGCTGAATACCGTCGAGGCGACCGTGCCCCAGCCGGACCTCAAGGTGAAAGCCGTCGCCGGGCAGTTCCAGTGGAGCTTCGACTACCTGCCCGCGGACGGTGACGCCAATAGCAAGCCGCTCTTCACCGTCACCGCCCCTACCGGTGCGGAAGGGGGCCTCGTCCTGCCGGCGGGCAAGACGACCCACCTCTACCTCTCGAGCCCCGACGTGATCCACGCGTTCTACGTCCCGCAGTTCCTGTTCAAGCGCGACGTCGTGCCGGGCATCGTCAACGAGTTCGACCTCACGATCGAAGCTGAGTTTGCGAATCAGACGTTCCGCGGCCAGTGCGCCGAGCTGTGCGGCATCGGCCACCGGATCATGGTGTTCGAGGTCCATGCCATGGATCCCGCGAAGTTCCAGGCCTGGTACGAAGGCAAGCTCGCGGCCGCGAGCGCAACTCCGACTCCGGTCCCGAGCGGCGGCGGCGGTCCCGTCGTCGACATCGTCGCGAAGGCCGTGAAGTTCGACAAGACCGAAATCACGGCCACGCCCGACGCGCCGTTCACGATCCACTTCGACAACCAGGACGCGGGCACCCCGCACGACGTCGACATCCTCGATGGCTCAGGCAAGAAGGTGTTCGACGGGCAGGACTTCCCCGGTCCGGGCGCTCGTGACTACGGCGTCTCGCCGCTCCCCGCCGGGGAATACAAGTTCGAGTGCTCGATCCACCCGACGCTCATGTTCGGCACGCTCAAGGTCCAGTAAGGAGCTCCGATGGCGACCACCGCGCTGACGCCCGCCGCCTCCGCCTACCGGAGCGGCCTGTACGAATGGCTCACGACGACCGATCACAAGAAGATCGGGATCCTGTACCTCGTCAACTCGTTCATCTTCTTCTTCCTCGGCGGAATCCTCGCCCTGTTCGTTCGGACCGAGCTGGCTCAGCCGGGCATCCAGTTCCTCGCCGACGAGCACGTCTACAACCAGATCTTCACGATGCACGGGTCGGTGATGATCTTCCTGTTCATCATCCCGATGCTGGTCGGCTTCGGAAACTACGTCGTGCCGCTCCAGATCGGCGCGCCGGACATGGCGTTCCCCCGGATCAACGCCCTCTCGTTCTGGATGCTGCCGCTCGGCGGCATCCTGCTGTTCCTGGGGTTCGTGACGGGCGGCGCAGCGGCCGCCGGCTGGACGAGCTACGCGCCGCTCTCGGAGGACCGGGCGCTGGCCTCGACCGGGCCCGGCCAGGACCTGTGGATCATGGGCCTGACCCTCATCGGGACGAGTTCGATCCTGGGCGGCATCAACTTCCTCGTGACGATCTTCAAGATGCGCGCCCCCGGGCTGACGATGTTCCGCCTGCCGATCCTCGTCTGGACCGTCCTCGTGACGAGCATCCTCCAGGTCCTGGCGACGCCGGTCCTGACGAGCGCCCTGATCATGCTGTTCATCGACCGCAACTTCGGCGGCGGCCACTTCTTCGACCCGCAGTTCGGCGGCAACGCGATCCTGTGGCAGAACATCTTCTGGTTCTACTCACATCCCGCGGTCTACATCATGGTCCTGCCGGCGATGGGCATGATCAGCGAGATCCTGCCGGTCTTCAGCCGCAAGCCGCTGTTCGGCTACAAGGCGTTCGTCTTCGCGACGGCCGGTATCGGGGCGCTCGGCTTCTCGGTCTGGGCCCACCACATGTTCACGACCGGCCAGGTCTTCCTGCCGTTCTTCAGCTTCATGACGTTCCTCATCGCGGTCCCGACCGGGGTCAAGATGTTCAACTGGGTCTTCACGCTGTGGCGCGGCCAGTTGGTCCTCTCGACCCCGCTGCTGTTCGCGCTCGGGTTCCTCTCGATGTTCCTCATCGGCGGCATCAACGGCGCGTTCAGTGCCGCGGTGCCGGTTGACTTCGCCCTCCAGGACACGTACTGGGTGGTCGCCCACCTCCATTACGTCCTGTTCGGCGGCTCGGTCTTCGGCGTGTTCGCCGGGCTCTACTACTGGTTCCCGAAGATGACCGGCCGGATGCTCAACGAGGGCCTCGGCAAGCTCCAGTTCGTCCTGATCTTCGTCGGCTTCAACCTGACGTTCTTCCCGATGCACCAGCTCGGCCTCGCCGGCATGCCCCGGCGAATCGCCGACTACGCGTCGGACGTCGGCTGGAACGATCTCAACCTCGCGGCGACGATCGGCGGCTTCATGATCGCGTCGAGCATGATCCCGTTCCTGTGGAACGTCCTCGTCTCGCTCCGCGGTGGTGAGATCGCCGGCGACGACCCGTGGGAGGCCAACACGCTCGAGTGGGCGACGAGCTCTCCCCCGCCGCCGTACAACTTCGATCGCCTCCCGGAGATCCGCTCCGAGCGCCCGCTGTTCGACCTCCGCCACGGGAAGACGCGGGGCGTGATCGTCGCGCCCGATTCGGGTCCGGCCCCGGAAGCAACGCACTGACGAGGACGACGAACGTGACCTCACCTTCGACCGTCCTCACGACCGGCGACCCCGGCCACTCCGTGAGCGAGCACAACCCGGTAGCCGGACTCGCCCACGACCATCGCGGCGGGATCAGCAACCCGATCCTCGGGATGATCCTGTTCATCTGCTCGGAGATCATGTTCTTCTCCGGGCTGTTCGCCGCCTACTTCAGCGTCCGAGCCACCGTCCGCGACATGGCCGCCGCCCACCCAGGACCCGGCCATGGCCGAGCACTTCAATCTCCACGCCGAGCCGTGGTTCGCGTTCGATCCTGACCGTGATCCTCGTGCTCTCGTCGTTCACCTGCCAGTTCGCCGTCTGGGCGATCCGGCGGGATGACCGAACCGGCTACATCCGCAACACCGCCGTCACCCTGATCCTCGGGATCGTCTTCCTCATCGGCCAGGGCTACGACTACGCCACGCTGGGCTTCGGCCTGTCCGACGGCGTCTTCGGGACGACGTTCTACACGCTGACGGGCTTCCACGGCGCGCACGTCTTCGGCGGCGTCGTGATGCTCTCGGTCATCCTCTACCGGGGGCTCGCCGGGCAGTTCTCGTCAGCCCACCATGACGCGGTCGAGGGCACGTCGCTCTACTGGCACTTCGTCGACGTCGTCTGGATCGCCCTCTTCTCCACGCTCTACATCCTGTAGCCGGGAGCTCCGATGCATCCCATCAAGCATCCGCGGAACGCGATCTTCGTCGGTCTGGTCTTCGTCGCGATCGGAGCGATCTACTGGGCGCTCCCGTACTTCGGCGGCTGGCACCTCGACTACGCCGGCGTGACGATGCTCGGCATCCTCGGGATCGCGATGGCGATCATGTTCTACGTCCTCATCGCCGGCTCCACCGACTGAGCCGCGAGCCACAACCAACCCATGGACCAGATCTGGAACGCGATCCTCGAGTTCACCTCGCAGTTCGTCATCCCGGACTGGGGCTCGATCATCTCGCTGCTCCCCGTGTTCATGGCGGTCATCGTCATCGCCTTCTTCGTCCGGCTCGCCGTCGCCTGGGCGACGGCCGGCCCGAAGCGGATGCGGCCGGCGAGGCTCGATCCGGTGCCGCCCGCCGGCGTCCACATGCCCGGGCCGTCGTTCGCCCCGATCTTCGCCGCGGTCGGGACGTTCCTTCTGTTCTTCGGGCTCGTCTTCGGCGGGCCGTCGATCATCCTCGGGCTCATCGCCCTCCTGCTGACCCTCCTCTACTGGGGTCGCGAGGCCCTGACCGAGTTCGACCACGTCGCCGGGGCGCACCCGCAGCTGCCGGCGGTGATCCACGGGGAGCCGCCGCCCGGCGTCCACATTCCCGGCCCGTCGTTCCGGCCGCTCCTCGCCTCGATCGCGGTGACGATCCTGTTTGCCGGCCTCGTCTTCGGCGGGTGGCTGCTCGGCGTCGGCGTGCTGGTGACGATCCTGACGCTGCTCGGCTGGCTGAGCGACGCGCGCAAGGAATACCACCACGTCGTCGACGCCGACCGGACCGGCCACATCGTCAACGAGCCGGCGCCGGGCTGGCCAAAGGTGATGCTGTCGGTCATGGCCGTCCTGGTCGTCGCATCGGTCGCGCTCAACCTCGGCTGGTTCCCGCCGAAGTCCGCGAGCGGAGCCGGCGAGGGCGGGCCGTCGCCCGCTCCGTCGGGGCCGCCGCCCGCCGGCCCCGGCGAGATCTCGCTCGTCGCGGAACAGGTGAAGTTCGACAAGACGAGCCTCACGGCTCCGGCCGACAAGCCCTTCAAGATCAAGTTCGACAACCGCGACGCGGGCACGCCGCACGATGTCGACATCCTCGACGGCTCGGGCGCCAAGGTCTTCGACGGCCCCGACTTCCCCGGCCCCGCGGTTCGCGACTACGACGTCCCGGCCCTCGCCGCCGGCGCCTACAAGTTCATCTGCTCGATTCACCCGGCCTTGATGACGGGCGAGTTGACCGTCGGCGGTTAGGGTGGCGGCTCCCTCGCTACGTCCCTCGCCGCGGCGGCGGCCGATCATCCTTGCCCTCGTCCTGGCCGCGGCCGCGACGCTAGCGGTCGTCGGCGTTGTCGCGCTGACCCGGCCGGGCGGATCGCTGATCGGCAAGACCGGCCCCGGACATCGCCGGCACGACCCTCGACGGCACGGCGCTCCGCCTCGCGGACCTCCGCGGGCGGCCCGTCGTCGTCAACTTCTGGGGGCCGACATGCATCCCGTGCCGGGACGAGTTCCCGCTGCTCAAGTCGAAGCTGACCGACCACGCCGCCGACGGCCTCGTCGTTGTCGGTGTCCTCATGGCCGATCCACCCGACCTCGCCCGGACGTTCATCACGGAGCAGGGCGCGACCTGGCAGACGGTCGACGATCCCGACGGGGCGATCAAGGCGGCCTACCGCGTGGCGGCCCGGCCCCAGACCTACTTCATCGATCGCGAGGGGATCCTCCGCTCGATCCAGATCGGCGAGGTCCGCGACGCCGACTTCGAGCGCCAGTACGGCCTGATCTCGGGCGGGTCGTGAGCGCGGTCGCCGACCGGAGCGTGGCGGCGATCGAGGTCGATGGGCTCACGAAGTCGTACGGCGGCCGAGCCGTCGTGCGCGACGTGTCGTTCCAGGTCGCCCGCGGCGAGACGTTCGCGCTGCTCGGCCCGAACGGGGCGGGCAAGACGACGACGGTCGAGATCATCGAGGGCTACCGGCGACCCGATGGCGGCAGCGTTCGCGTCCTGGGCGTGGATCCGGCGCGGGCCGGGCGGGATCACCGGGCGCGGGTCGGGCTGATGCTCCAGGGCGGCGGCGGGGTCGATCCGCGGATGACCGCCGCGGGAGGTGCTCCGGCTCCACGGCCGGTTCCACGCCGCGCCGCGCGACGCCGACGAGTTGCTCTCGCTGGTGGGACTCGCGGGCGCCGCCGCGCGGACGCGCTTCCGCCGGCTGTCGGGCGGCGAGCGGCAGCGGCTCGGTCTCGCGCTCGCGCTCGTCGGGAGGCCGGCTGTGGTCGCGCTCGACGAGCCGACGGCCGGGATGGACGTCGAGGCGCGGGCGGCGACGCGTGGGCTGATCGGCCAACTCCGGGACGAAGGGGTCACGGTGCTGCTGACGAGCCACGATCTGGGGGATGTCGAGAAGGTCGCCGACCGGATCGCGATCCTCGATCGCGGCCGGCTCGTCGCTCTCGGCACGCCCGGCCGAGCTGGCGGGCTCGTCGAAGTCGGTGACGTTTCGGCTCGACGCTCGCTTTGTCGGCCGTCCGATCTCGCGGACGTGTCGGCGCGAGTTGGGCCGCGTTGTCGTCGAGGACGGGGCGCGCTATCGGCTCGACGGAGGCCTCGCCACGCCGGCGCTGTTGGCGGGTCTGGCTCGATGGTGCGAGGCGCGCGGCGCGCTCATCGTCGAACTCAGGGTCGGCGGATCGCTCGAGGAGCGGTACCTCGAGCTGACTGGCGGCGCGTCGGAGGCGGACGCGTGACGGGCTCGACGACGACCGATCGGGCCGCCGCGCCCGCCTGGCAGGCGGTGCTGGCGATGACCGGGATGGAGCTTCGGCTCGCACTGCGCCGCGGCGAGACCCTCGTCGCGACTGCCGTCCTGCCGGTCGTCGTGCTCGTCTTCTTCAGCTCGGTGTCGATCCTGCCGGTCGACTCCGGCCGGCCGGTCGACTTCCTGCTGCCAGGGTCGATTGCCTTCGCGATCATCGCCACGAGCCTCGTGAGTCTCGGGATCACCACTGCATACGACCGGTTCTACGGCGTCCTCAAGCGGCTCGGCGGTTCGCCCCTGTCTCGCGGCGGAGCTGATCGCCGCGAAGATCCTCGCGGTGCTCGTCGTCGAGGCCGTCCAGGTCGTCGCGCTCGTCGGCGCGGCGTCGCTGCTCCTGGGCTGGAACGCGCCGGCGGGCGCATCGGTCGGTCTCCTCGTCGTCGCAGTCTTGCTGGGGACGCTCGCCTTCGCGGGAGTCGGGCTGCTCCTCGCGGGCACGCTCAGGGCCGAGACGATGCTCGCGGTCGCCAACATCCTGTTCGTCGCGAGCCTGGTCCTCGGCGGCGTCGTCCTGCCGATCTCGCATCTGCCCGGGCCACTCGCGGCGGTCGCGGGCGCCTTGCCGGCCGCGGCGCTGAGCGACGCCTTGCGGGTGGCGCTCGGCGGCTCGGGCGACGCCGCGGGCTCGCTCGCGCTCCTGGCCGGCTGGGGCGTGGCGAGCGTGGGGCTCGCGATCGCGACGTTCCGCTGGGAGTAGGGCCGGGAAAAGGAGAACCCCGGCTGGTCGGGGCCGGGGTTCAGGTGTATGCGGCTTGGTTGCGGGGAGAGGATTCGAACCTCTGACCTTCGGGTTATGAGCCCGACGAGCTGCCGCTGCTCCACCCCGCGACTTACAACGTTACCCTCGCGAACCCATTCGGTCAAACGTTCCGGAGGGCCGGGTAGCGTTTCAGGGGATCCTGGCGGAGGCGGGTCATACAGGGCCAGCTCATCGTCTGTCGGCGGCTGGAAGGTGCCTCGATACCGCTCCATGTGACTCTCGGTGATGGCGATGCCGCCGGCGGCGTGACGAGCCACGACCCGCCTCACCAACTCCTCGTAGGGCGCATCGAGGAAACGGAGTTCGACCGCTACGCCGAGCGATCGTGCGGCCTCGCGTTTCTCGTCGCGCTCCGAACGAGCCCAGAAACCCCATTCGAGGACGACCGAGGTTCCCAGCACGAGGAGCCGCTGCGCAAGTTCCCAGAATTGCGCTTCGAGCCTGCCTTGGAAGCCCTCGTCGAACGGATCAACGTCCAACGCGGACTCCCACTCATCGGGATTGAGCCGGACCGCGCCGTAGGACTCTGCAAGTTGGCGAGCGAGCGTCGTCTTGCCCGATGCAGGCAAGCCGCACAGCAACACCAGCCTCGGTTGCAGCCGGTTGCCCGCCGTCATGCGGTTTCTGCGAGGGCAGGCGGGTCGTGCGGCGTTGGTGACGCTTTGCCGACTCGGCGCAGCGCTCCTCCGCCGACCGCCAGGCCGCCGGCGAGGCTCACGAACATCACCCCGGCGAACACGTAGAACGGGAGGCGGATGTCGGCGTCGGCGAGAAGGCCGGCGATCAGCGAGGCGACGACGAAGCCCATCGTCCCGGCCGCGCCGTAGATGCCCTGGGCCGTCGACGATCGCCCCGGCGGACTGCCGGCCGCGACGATCGCGTAGAGCGCGGGGTTGAGCATCGCGAACCCGGTCGCCTCGACGAGGATGAGCGGCACCGCCAGCGCCGGGTCGCCGATCTGCGGGTAGAGCAGCCCGGTCACCGCCGGGGCGAGGCCGCCGATGAGGACGAACCAGACGAGTCCGCCGCGATCGATGCGCCGGCCGAAGAACGGCGACAGGAAGAGGATCGGCAGCCCGAACATCGCAAACGTGAAGCCGATCAGCTCCAGCCCGGCGCCGAGCCCCTCGAGGAAGATGCTCCAGACGACGTCGTACGTGCCCGCCGCGAAGTTCCCGCCGATGTTGATGATGATCGCTGCGACGAGCAGCCGGTTCAGCAGGCCCATGCGCGTCGGGCCGGCGACGCCGGGGGCGGGTTCTGCGGGGTCGCCGGCGCCGTCGGCCCCGTGGACCAGCGTCGGCCGACCCGGGAAACTCCGTCGCGTCGAACGAGGCGCCAGCCCGATGCCGGCCCAGGTCGGGTGACTCGCGCACGCGCAACCCGATCGCGAGTGCCGCGACGAACGAGCTGATCGCGCCGAACACGAAGACGAAGCCGATCCCCCCGAACCACGCCGACCCGAGCCCACCGATCGCGGGACCGAAGACGAGCCCGCCCATCTGGGCCGCGCCGTACAGCCCGAACGCCTCGCCGCGCCGCTCGGGCGGCGTCGCGTCGGTGATGTAGCCGCGGGCCGCCGGATCGTAGACCGCGGTCGAGAGCCCCTGGAGCCCGCGAAGGACGAGGAACGGCACGGGGCCGACGAAGATGAGCGGCAGGAACTGGAAGATCCCGGCGCCGACGTTGCCCGCGACCATCAGCGGCACCCGCGGTACCCGGTCCGCGAGCCAGCCGAAGATCGGTTCGCCGACGAGGCGTGCGGCGGGCCACGCGGCGATGACGACGCCGAGCGTCGCGAGATCGACGCCGTGCTCGCGGAAGTAGAGCGGCATGACCGGCAGCAGCGCCCCGAAGCCCAGCCAGACGACGAACTCGGCGAGGAGGAGCGGCAGGATGTCCGACCAGCGGTCCATCCAGGTGGCGAGTGGCGTGGGCAGGCGGCTGGGCGGCGTCATGGGGCGGCCATGGTACGGCGCGACGGCATCCGGACGCGCGCGTCGTATCATCGCGCGGTGCCCCGATCGCTCGTCGACAGACGCCGCTGATGGGCCCCATCGCACTCCATGGGGGCGGTGAATTCCTGCCCGGCGACGAGCGCTTCCTCGACGAGTTGCTCGACGTCACGACCCGGGCAGCCGACGGCCACGCCGCTAAAGACGGCGGGATCCGCGTCGCGATCCTGCCGACCGCCGCGAGCCGCGGGCTGCCCGATCGTTCTGCTGCCTTCGCGGTCGAGACATTTCGGGAGCGGGCCCGGGCTCGTGGCCACCCGATCCGAGTCGACGTCGCACGGGTCGTCGACGCGGCTTCGGCGGCGGACGATGACGTGGCGAAGGTGATCGCCGGGGCCGATCTCATCTACATTCCCGGCGGCGATCCGGACATCGTGCCCGGGCTGCTCGGCGCGACGGCGGCCGGACGGGCGCTCGCGGCCGCTCACCGGCGGGGTGCGATCGTCGCGGGGGCGAGCGCGGGGGCGATGGCCCTCGCCGCCTGGTCGTGGACGGCCCAGGGTGGGATCCCCGGTCTCGGGTTCGCGCCCGGTCTGATCGTGATCCCCCACTACGACGAGATCCGGCGCATGGAGTGGCAGGACCGGCTCGACGGCCTCGCGCCCCGAGGCTTCGGCTACCTCGGGCTCGACGAGCGGACCGGCGTCATCTCCGACAACGGCACGTGGCGTGTGGCCGGGGAGGGCGCGGCGTACTGGTTCTCACCGGGGTCGTCGGTTCCGGTCGTCGCGCGGGACTCAGAGCGGATCGACCTCCCGAGCTAGGCGGCGCGACGCGCCTCAGCCCGTTGCCTGAAGCCCGCCGCGATTCCGTTGACCGTGAGCTGAACCAGCCGGAGCAGTCGATCGCGCTCCGGGTCGTCCGGCTTGCAGGCTCGCAACCGGGCGAGGAGCATCACCTGGAGCGCCGACAGCGAGTCGACGTACGGATCGCGGAGCACGATCCGCCGGCGGAGCTCCGGGTCGTCGGCGAGGAGGTGCTCGCGGCCGGTGATCCGGGCAAGCCAGCTCACGGTGAGGCGATGCTCGGTCTCGATCCGCGCCCAGCGCCGCGCGTGATCGTCGCCCGGCGCGAGGGCGGCGTACTGGCGGGCGACGCCGATGTCGGCCCGGGCGAGTGACAGCTCGGCGTTGTCGAGGATGCTCGCGAGGAACGGCCACGACCGATAGAGCCGCTCGAGCTCCCGGACGCCGCGCTCACCGTGCTTCGCGCCGTACGCGTCCAGCGCCGAACCGAGCCCGAACCAGCCCGGCAGGTCGATCCGGGCCTGCGACCACGCGAACACCCACGGGATCGCCCGAAGGTCGGCGATCGTCGGTCCGGCGTCCTCGTGCGCAGTCCGCCCGCCACCGCGGCCACGGGCCGCCGGCCGGGACCCAAGCCGCAGCGTGGCGATCTCATCGATCGGGGTGACGAGCCGGAAGAACGAGACGAACCCGGGATCGTCGACGACGAGCGTCCGGTAGACGTCCCGGGAGGTCGTCGCGAGCTCCTCGAGGATCGGCCCGCCGGATTGCTCGGCTGACCCGACGCGTGCCGCATGCTCGTCGGTCGATGCGACGAGCACTGCGGCGGTCAGGCCCTCGAGGTGGCGGAGCGCGATGCCCGGATCCGCGTAGTTGCCCGCGATCACCTCGCCCTGCTCGGTCAGCTTCAGCCGGCCGTCGAGCGCGCCGGGCGCGAGCCCGAGGATGGCTCGGCTCGCCGGCCCACCGCCGCGCCCGATCCCGCCGCCCCGGCCGTGGAACAGCGTGAGCTCGACGTCATGCGCCTTCGCTGCCTCCGCCAGCGCGGACTGGGCTCCGTGGATGAGCCAGTTCGCCGCGAGAAAGCCGGACTCCTTGTTCGAGTCCGAATAGCCGAGCATGACTTCCTGCCGGTCGCCCCGGCGACGGAGATGCTCGCGGTACGCAGGGTCGGAGAGGATCGCGTCGAGGACCGTGCCCGCCGCCGTGAGCGTGGCCGCGTCCTCGAAGAGTGGCACGACATCGAACGGCAAACCGCCGTCCGCGCCGGCAACGCCCGCGAGCGAAGCCAGGTCGAAGACCGCGCCGACGTCCCCGGCGCCGGCCGTGAAGCTCACCACGTAGCGCTCGACGGCAGCGTCGCCGTAGCGCCCCTGCAGTGCGACCGCCGCCCGGAACGTCTCCTCGACCTCGCCGGCGCTCACGCCCGGAGCAGCCTCCTCAGCGGTGGCGCCGCGCCGCAAGGCCGCAAGGGCCCGGGCGTGCACCGCGCTGTGCTGCCGGATCTCCAGCGCCGCGAGGTGGAACCCGAACGTCTGGAGCTGCCAGCGGAAGTCCTGGACGTCGCCCCACGCCACCCGGCCGAGACCGTCGGCGATGAGCGCTTCCTGGATCTCCCCGAGTTCCGTGTCGAGCTCGCCCGCGGAGTCGTAGCGGCCCGTGAGTGGCGCCTGCTGGCCGGTCAGGAACGCGCGCGTCCGGCGCAGGCGCTCGGCGATGAAGCCGAACCGCTGGCGGTATGGCTCGCCGGGGAATCGGCGGCGGAGCTGGCGATCGAGCTCCGGCAGGAGGTCGGCGTCGCGGGCAAGGCGGAGCGCGAGCGGCCGATCGGGCGCGTCGGAGGTCTCGGATGCAGCGACCGTCTGGGATAGCCGCGTCGCCACCGCCTCGTAGCCGCGAAGGACGTGGTCGGCGTGGATCCGGAGGGTCCGTTCGGTGACTTCGGCGGTGACGGCCGGATTGCCGTCCCGGTCGCTTCCGATCCATGAGCCCCAGCGAAGGAAGGCCGGAACCCGCGGCGGTCGCGTCCCTGTCCCGCCGGCATCGCCCGCCTCCCCCGATCCCCCGGCGGCCGGATCATCGAGCGCCGCATCGACGGCACGCAGCAGGCGCGGCACGGCCCCGAAGAGCGTCTCGTCGAAGAACGCGAGGGCCGTCCGGACCTCGTCCAGCGGGCTCGGAGCCACGGATCGCAGGTCGGCGGTCCGCCACAGGAGCGTGATCTCCTCCCGAAGGCGTCGACGGAGGTCCCGATCGTCGGCGGCCGGGAGGTCGCGATCATCGAGTTGGGCGAGCAGCCGGTCGACGCGCCGGAGGGCGAGCAGGAGCGTGCGGCGGCGGGCTTCCGTCGGATGAGCTGTCAGCACAGGCGTGATCCGAAGGCGCCCGATGAGCTCCTCGGCACCGGTCTCGCGGGACATCCCCCGAAACGCGCCATCACGCATCGCCGCCACGATCGCCGCGATCGAGTTGTCGGCCGGCCGGCCCCGGACCGACCGGTCGCGCCGCCGGACGGACCTGACGCCATCGCGCTCCTCGGCGAGGTTGACGAGGCGGAAATAGAGGCTGAAGGCGCGAATCACTACCTCGGCCCGCTCGACGTCCAGCCCGGCGAGCGTGGCCGCGAGCGCTTCCCGCTCCGCCGTGTCGTCCTCGCGCCGCAGCCGGATCGTCGTCTTGCGAACGCGCTCGACGAGATCGAGGAGATCGCGACCTGCCTGCTCGGCGATGACCTGGCCGAGCAGCGAACCGAGCAGGTTGACCTCGAGCGCGAGCTGGTCCCGCGCCCGGGCGGTCCCGATCGTCGCCGGTTCGGCCCGGACGGCGACATTCGCGTCGGGCAGACCAGCCGGGCCGACGGCCCTCGATCGCGCGCGAGGGCTCATGCGTGCACCCGCGCCCCGGCACCGTTCCGCACCACGCCCAGCACGCCGCCGCAACCTTCCACCGGCCGTTCCTTCTCTACGCTTGTATCGTGATCGACATGGCGGCCCCGAACCTCGACCCGCGCACGCGCCTGAAGCAGTCGGATCAGCTCGCGCAGCTCCGCTTCCTGCACGAGGTCGCGCGCCTCGCGACGACCGCGCGGACGTGGGACGAGCTGCTCGAGACCGTCGTCGACGGCACCCGCGATGCGCTCCACGCGGACGTCTCCTCCCTCTACCTGCTCGACCGCGATGGAGCGTACCTGACGCTCGCCGCGACGACCGGCCTCGATCGGTTCCAGATCGGCCGGGCGCGGGTGCCGTACGGCGAGGGCGTCACCGGCCACGTAGCCGCGACGCGCGAGCCGCTCGTCATCCCCGACGTCGGCGCCGAGCCGCGCTTCCTGTGGGTCCGCGGCCTCGACCAGCGCCGCTACGTCGCGTCGATGCTGTCCGTGCCGCTGTCGTGGCACGACCAGGTCGTCGGCGTCCTCAACGTCCAGACGGAGCAGCACCGGGTCTTCAGCCACGACGACGTCGCCCAGCTCGGCGCGATCGCGGACCTCCTCGCCGGGATCGTCGAAAAGGGCCGCCAGCAGATCGAGGCCGAGGCTCGAGTCAAGGCACTCCGCGAGATCGACGAGGCGCGGAGCGAGCTGATCGCCCTCGTCACGCACGAGCTGCGGACGCCGCTCGCCGTCGTCCGGGCCTACACGGAGCTCCTCGCGGACGACCCGCCCCTCGAGGACCGCGAATCGCGCGACCCGGTCCGGCGAGCCCAGCGCGCCGCCTGGCACGATGCCGCCCTCGAGCAGGTTGAGCGGCTCGATCGCCTCGTGGACTCGATTCTTGCGTCCGTTCGGGTCGTGCCGGACGCGCCGGCCGCCGTCGTTCCAACCGACGTCGAGGAGACGATCGGGGAGGTCGCCCTGTCGATCGAGCCGATCCTCCGCCAGCACCGCCTCGACGTCATGCCCGGCGTCCGACTCCACGCCCTGGCCGATCCACCCCGACTTCGCCAGATCCTCGAGCACCTGATCGAGAATGCGGTCAAGTACGCGCCGCCCGACACGACGATCAGGATCGATCGCTCCCTCGTCGAGGGTTCCGTCCGCATCGGCGTGACCGACGAAGGGCCAGGCGTCCCCGAGGAATGGCGCGAACGCATCTTCGAGCCGTACGCCCGGCGCGATACCCACACGGCCCGCGGCTCGGGGATCGGGCTCTACGCCGCGAAGCGGCTGGGCGAGTCCATGGGCGCCCGCCTCTGGTGCGAACCGGCGATACCGACCGGCGCGCGGTTCGTCGTCTCCCTCCCGGCAGCTGCGGCGGTGTAACGTCTGATGATGAGCCTCTCCACGCGACCCCTTCGCATCCTCGTCGTCGACGACGACCCGGCCATGGTCGGGGCGATCACGGCGCTCGTCGGCACCGAGGGGCATCAGGTCATCACCGCGTACGACGGGCTGACCGCGGTCAAGCGATTCCGCGAGGAGTCGCCCGACCTCGTGCTGCTCGACCTCGCGATGCCCGGACCCGACGGGTTCACGGTCGCGGGCCAGATCCGGGCATCCGGTTCGGCGCCCATCCTCGTCGTCTCGGGCGAGAGCGCGGAAGCGGCCAAGGTCAAGGCGCTCGGCATCGGCGCCGACGATTACCTCGTGAAGCCGTTCGGCAAGGCGGAGCTCCTCGCCCGGATCGCGGCAGTCATGCGGCGGGTCGATCGGGCGGCCGGCGCGGCATCGTCCGGGCCGCTGTCGGCGGGCGATCTCGTCCTGGAGCCGGCGCGCCACGAGGCGCGGGTCGGCGACGTCGGACTCATCCTCACGCCGACGGAGTTCCGGCTCCTTGAGGCGCTCGTCCGCGCGGGCGGCGACATCGTCCCGCACCACCTCCTGGCCCGCGCCGGCTGGCCGGCCGAAACGGATCCGGATCTGTTGTGGCTGAAGCCGCACCTCGCGCGGCTGCGGGCGAAGGTCGAGGGATCGGGCGGGCCGCGGATCGTCGCCGTCCGCGGCGTCGGCTACCGAATCGACGCGGACTCGGCCTGAGCGACCGTCAGGCGACCGCGACTGCCGCCCGACCGGCGGCATCGTGGGCCTGGTCGGCGCACCCGACGCGGCAGCCGCGGGCATCCCGGCCGGCGAGCGGATTGAAGTGGAACCACGCCTCGGCGCCCGGATGACCCACCGCCTGCAGACGGCAGCCACACTCGGCGCATGTGACAGGCGCGGCTCGTCCGTCGCGAACGGCGACGAGGTGACGGACCTCTGGCTCAGGGGGGTGGATCATCTGGGGTCTCGACTTTCGGATCAGGAGGGATCGGGGGCGAGGGGGGAGGAGACTCGCCCCCGTTGTATCGAGACTCTAGGTGGCGAGGGCCGGCTCGGTCGGCGCCGGCGCGGGACCGGCCGGGTTGCGATCCGGTTGCGCCAACCAAGCCCCCATACGTATTCGCGGCCCCGACCCCAGTACCATTAACCACCCCCGAACGTACCTCCCGGAGGATGACCGGGAGCGCTGCAGCGGCGACGATGGCCGGGCCATCTCGTCCCTGGGGATCCAGCCACGTCCAAGCTGCCGACCAAGTTCACCCTCGGACCGTTCCGTTTCGGTCGCGCGCGATCCGCGTACGCTCACCCGATTGCGGCCGGTCTGCTCCTGCTGCTCGCCTCGATCATGCTGGCCGCCGTCAGCAAGGGCGAGCACACGATCGCGTCCGTGGCAGCCGGTATCGCCGCGGCGATCCTCGCTGGAGGGCTCGTCACCCGTCGGCGGATGAGGTCCCGCCCCGGGACGGGTCGCCTCAACGCCGCGGCCGTCTCCGCGGCCCGCGACACCGCTCCACCAACGCTGGTCCTCGCCCCTGACGGCCGGCTGCGTTTCGCGAACAAGATGGCGGCGGATCTCCTCGGGTACGGCGCGGCCGCCCTTGCGAGCACGAGCCTCCGCGAGCTCGTCACCCAGGCCGACTCCACGGCGATCCTCGAACTGGCCGATGGCCCGGCTGGTTTCGTGGCCAAACTCGACTGCCGGCTGCGCATGGCCGACGGGACGTGGCTCCCGGTCGAGCTTGAGGTGGCGAACCTGGCCTCGGATCCGTCCGTCCTGGGGCTGGTCGTCTCAATCCACGACATGACCCGCTGGCGGACCCTCGAGGACTCGTTGACCCAGCTGGCCTTTCACGATTCGCTGACACGGCTGCCGAACCGGGCCCTGTTCATCGATCGCCTGGAGCACTCGCTCGGCCGCCGACGGCGGCATGCCCGGGGCACGGCAGTCCTGTTCGTCGACCTCGACGACTTCAAGACGGTCAACGACGCGCTCGGCCATGTCGAGGCCGACGCGGTCCTGGCGATGGTCGCGGAGCGCCTGCTCGCGTCGGTCCGCCCCGAGGATACGGCCGGCCGACTCGGCGGCGACGAGTTCGCGATCCTTCTCGACGACGTCGATGAGGAGGACGCCTCGGTCGTCGCCGCGCGTGTCCTGTCGGCCCTCGAAGAGCCCTTCGTCCTGCCGGAGCGAGCGATCCGGCTGGGCGGCAGCATCGGCATCGCCCACAGCTCGGCCGGCCTCACCCGCTCGACCGACATGCTCCGGGCGGCCGACGTCGCGATGTACCACGCGAAGGAATCCGGCAAGAACCAGTACCGGCTGTTCGACGCCTCGATGCAGGACGCCTCGATCGAGCGGCTGTCGCTGGGGGTGGACATGCGCGGCGCGGTCGAGCGAGGCGAGTTCATCCTCCATTACCAGCCGATCGTCGCCCTGCCCGACGGGAACGTCGTCGCGATGGAGGCGCTCGTCCGGTGGATCCACCCCGAGCGCGGCCTCATCTCGCCAGGCGAGTTCATCCCGATCGCCGAGAAGACCGGCCTGATGGTCCCGATCGGCGAGTTCGTCGTGCAAGAGGCCTGTCGCCAGGCCCGGGCCTGGCAGCTGGCGCGCGGCGCCCAGACGCCGGTCAGCGTCAACGTCAACCTGTCTGGCGTCCAGCTCCAGCATCCCGGCCTCGTCGCGGCCGTCAGCCTCGCACTCGAGGACAGCAACCTGCCGCCGGAGCTCCTGACGCTCGAGATCACCGAGAGCGTCGTGGCCCGCGAGACCGAAGCAACGGCCCGCCGGTTGCGCCAGCTCAAGGGCCTCGGCGTCGCCCTCGCGATCGATGACTTCGGAACGGGCTACTCGTCGCTGAGCTATCTCCGTCGATTCCCGATCGAGGTCGTAAAGATCGACAAGAGCTTCATCGACGAGATCTCCGACGACGTTGCGGCCCAGGCCCTCACCCGCGGCATCATCCAGCTCGCCCACAGCCTCAAGACGACGGCGGTCGCGGAGGGCGTGGAGACGGAGGCCCAGGTCAAGCGCCTGATCCGGATGGGCTGCGACCGCGCCCAGGGCTTCCACTTCGCCCGCCCGATGGACGCCCGCGAGGCAACCGAGTACGTCGTCGGCCGGTCGATCCTCAGCCTGTGGGTCGGCCACGTCGGGCCCGAGCTCAACATCATCCGGTCGGTCGTCGGCGACTTCGAGCGGTTGAATCCCGGGCTCAAGGTCGACGTCGTTGGTGGCGCGACCAACGAACGCATCCAGGCCGCGCTCGAGACCGACGATCCGCCGACGGTCGTCAGCTCGTTCGAGTCCGATGCACTGAGCGGCGCGCGGTCCGTCTCGAAGCTCGTCGATCTCGGCCCGCTCATGGCCCGCGACGGTATCGCCGAGAGCGATTTCATCGAGGCGACGCTGGGCTACACGGGCGACGGCCGCGGCCGCTGGGCCCTGCCGGTCCTAGCCGACACGTTCGGCCTGCTGTTCAACCGGGCGCTATTCGCGAAGGCCGGCGTGAGCGGGCCGCCGCGGACCATCAGCGAGCTCACAGACCTGGCCAAACGCCTGACAGTCCGCAATCCCGACGGGTCGCTCCGGGTCGTCGGGTTCGACCCGACGATGGGCTTCTACGAGAACGCCGCGGCGACCCTCGGCCACCTCTTCGGCGCCCGCTGGCGGACGGACGGCCATTCCAGCCTGTCGACCGATCCCGCCTGGGCGAAGCTGTTGCGCTGGCAGAAGGAGCTCGTCGACTGGTACGGCCACGACGACCTCGCCGCGTTCCACGAGCAGGCGGGCGACGAGTTCTCGCCCGGCAACGCGTTCCAGGCGGGGAGCCTGGCGATGTGTCTCGATGGCGAATGGCGGGTTGCGTTCATCGCGGTCGAGGCTGACGAGCTCGACTACGGAACGGCGCCGCTGCCTGTCGACGACAGCCGGCCGGAGCTGTACGGCTCCGGTTTCATCAACGGTAGCGTGATCGGCATTCCGCTCAATGCCCGCCACCGCGAGGCCGCCTGGACGCTCGTCAAATACCTCGCCACCGACGAGGCGGCCCTTGCCAAGCTGTCGAACGGGCTCCGAAACGTGCCTTCCACCTGGGCTTCGCTCCGATCGCCGGCCCTCGTCCAGGACGACCGCTTCGGGGTGTTCCTCGACATCTTCGCCCACGAGCGCTCCGCGACGGCCCCGATGACGCAGATCGGCTCGGAGTACCTGGAGATGCTCGACGAGCTCGCCAACCGCTGGCAGGCGGGCGAGGTGTCGAACCTCGAGGCGGCACTCGCGGCCCTCGACCGTTCGATCGACGAGAAGATCCGCGCCGCGGTGGCTGAACTGGGGCGGTCGCGGGCCGCCTGAGAGGCGCGGGCCGCGGCGCGGCGACCTCCACGAGGCCGTCACCGCGGGCGGTGACGGCTCAGCGAGCGGGCCCGAAGACGGCGTAGCGAACGACGGTGCGGAAGCCCATCGCCTGATACATGGGAAAGCCCATTTCGCTCGCCTGGAGAACGATCGTGTCGCAGCCCCAGGCCCGACCGGCCGCGACCGCGGCCCATGTCGCGGCCGTGCCGACCCCCCGGCGCCGCGCCTCAGGCAACGTCTCGACCGCGTATACGCCGGCAACGCCGCCGGTCCGGAGCGCGAGCGATGTCCCGGCCACCCGCTCTTCCGAAAATGCGATCACCAGCTCGACATCCGGGTCGGCGGCGAACGAGTCCGAGAACAAGCGCCGAGCGACGTCCTCGGATGTGCCAGTCCTCGACATAGATCTGGCGAAACGCGTGCGAGTGATGGCCCATCGGAGACCGATCTGACCCTTACTCCGGCCGCCGGCGTCGGCTGCTCAGGCGAGGGCCGGAGGATCATCTGCGGAACGAGCCAGGCGTCCTGCTCCATTCCGCGCTGCCGAGCCGTCGACGCGAGCTGAGCGGCCAGTTCCTCGTGGATCCAGAGCCGGAACGGCACATCGCGCCCCGCGATCCAGTCGAGTGCGGCGCGTCACATCTTCGGTCGCCGCCGGGGCGACCACGATGCAGCCGTTGAACATCCCGATCGGCAGGCCGGTCGCAAAGGCGAAGATCCCGCCGAACTCGCGGGCCTCGCTCCCCGGAATGTGCTCGACGAGCTTCCGGTACGAGCCGATGAAGTTCCTGTCGGCGGCGTCGATCTGGTCCGAGTCGCGATCCATCGGGCCATGATGCGCCGCTCGCGAAGTCGCGTCAGACGGCGGCCGCTCGGCGAATCGACGGGGACGCATGCGGCCGGCACTGGCGCCTCGCTGACCGGCTCCTGCGGCTGCGCGACCACCGCCGCGATCGGCTCGACGAGCCAGATGTCCGACTCGAGCTCGTGGCGTTCGGCCAGGAGCCGCGCCGCCAACTCGGAGCCCGCGTCGCGGTGGGCCTCGACGAGGCCGCGGAACTCGGCGACGAGGGCCGAGCCGTCCTCGCGGTCGCGCGCCGCGGTCGATAGCCGCGAGGCCGTGACGCTCCGCGAATCCAGCGCCGCGACGTGGCGTCCGTCGGGATCGAGCAGGTAGGCGCGGCCGCCGGTCATCCCTGCCCCGAAGTTCGCCCCGATCGGGCCGAGGACGACGACGACGCCGCCGGTCATGTACTCGCAGCCGTGCTGGCCGAGACCCTCGACGACGGCCTGCGCGCCGGAATTCCGAACCGCGAACCGCATCCCGGCCCGCCCGACGAGGTGGAGCCGCCCGCCGGTCGCGCCGTAGAGGCAGGTGTTACCGGCGATCGCCTGGCGGCTCGCGTCGGCCGCGAGGTCCGACTCCGGGGCGACGACGAGCCGCCCGCCCGACAGGCCCTTGCCGACGTAGTCGTTGGCCTGGCCGACGAGCCGGAGGTCAAGTCCTGGCCCCGCAAACGCCCCGAACGACTGGCCGGCGGCGCCGCGGAGCTCGAGCCGGATCGGGCCGCGCAGCTGGCCGCGCTCCAAGCGCGCCCGACAGGGCGGCCCCGAACGACCGATCGGCCGTCGAGAGCTTGAGCCCGCCGGCCGAGAAGCCGCCCTGGCCGCGGAGCGCGGCGGCGAGGTTGGCCTCGAGTGGCGACGCGGGCTGGCGATGGACGTCGCGACCGGCGGCGGCGGGATTCGAGCGGCGTGCCGGCCGACGCCTCCCAGCGCGGCGCGCCCACGACAGGGGCCAGATCGAGCGTTCCCGCGCGTCGACCGCGCGCCGGCGCGAGCAGCCGGCTCCCCTCTCCGACGACCTCGCCGACCGACGTGGCGCCCACGGCCGCGAGCTCGCGCCGGAGGTCCTCGGCGAGGGCTTCGGCGAACCGCTCGACCTGCTCCGGCGTGCCCGTGAACTTCGCCCGGAGGTCCTCGCGCTGCGTCGCGATGCCCGTCGGGCACGTGTCGAGGTGGCACTGGCGGGCCATGTCGCAGCCGAGCGCCACGAGCATCGACGTCCCGAACGCGAACTCCTCGGCGCCGAGGAGCGCGGCGATCAGCAGGTCGCGGCCGGTCCGCAGGCCGCCGTCGGTGCGGAGCGCGACCCGATCGCGGAGGCCGTTCCGGAGCAGCGTCTGGTGGACCTCGGCGAGGCCCAGCTCCCACGGCGCGCCGACGTGCTTGATCGAGGACAGCGGCGATGCACCCGTTCCGCCCGCGTGTCCCGACAGCTGGACGTAGTTCGCGCCGGCCTTGACGACGCCCGCGGCAATCGTCCCGACGCCGCGCGACGCGACGAGCTTGACGCCGACCCGCGCCGCCGGATTGATCGCCCGCAGGTCGGCGATGAGCTGGGCGAGGTCCTCGATCGAGTAGATGTCGTGGTGGGGCGGCGGGCTGATGTATGTCATCCCCGGCTGGCCGCGGCGCAGGGTCGCGATGTACGCCGTCGCCTTCCGAGCGGGGAGCTGGCCACCTTCGCCCGGCTTCGAGCCCTGGGCGATCTTGATCTCGAGCTGGTCGGCGCGGGCGAGGTATGCGGCGGTGACGCCGAACCGTGCGGACGCGACCTGCTTGATCCTCGCGTCGTGGCGCTCGCCGTTCGCCGTCGGGGCGTACCAGGCGGGGTCCTCGCCGCCTTCGCCGGTGTTCGCAGCGCCGCCGGCGCGCTGGATGCCGATCGTCAGCGCCTGGTGGGCCTCCGGCGAGAGGGCGCCGACCGACATGGCCGACACGACGAAGCGGCGGATGATGTCTCGGGCCGGCTCGACGTCGGCGAGGGGGACGGGGGCGGCCGATGCGGGAGCCTTGGCGAATTCGAAGGCCGTCGCGGACGACCGCGCCCGCGCTGGCGGGCGCGAGGGCGTCGCGGTAGCGCGCGAGGACGGCGTCGATGTCGGCCGGGTCGCGTTCCGCGCCCAGGACCGTGATCTCGCCCGCGATCTTCGGGGAGAAGAGGTGCGCCTCGCCATCGGCCTTGAACCGGGCGAATCCCGGGTCCGGCAGCCGGTTCGACGGGGCGTCGGCGGCGATCGAGGCCGCGGCGGCGGCCCGCCGGATCCCGCGCTCCCCGATCTCGCGCAGCCCGACCGTCCCGCGCCACGCCGGGGCACCCGGGAAGCAGCGCCGAAGCAGGTCCGCGTCGAGCTCGAGCGTCTCGAACAGGAGCCCGCCGATGTACGAGGCGATCGTGGAGATGCCCATCCGGGCGAGCGTCTTGCGAAGACCGGTCTCGAACGCCGCGAGCAGGTTCGCGACCGCGTCGTCGGCGGTCAGCTCCTCGGCACCGCGCGAGCCCGCGGTCTCGATCGCGAGCTCGACTGCGAGCCACGGCACCGCGGCCGTCGCGCCCGCGGCGAGGGCCATTGCGAGCGAGTGGACGTCGAGGATGTCGGCCGCGTCGACGAGGATGTCGGACCGGCCGCGAAGGCCCGCGTCGGTGAGTGCCGTGTTGACGGCGCCGACGGCGAGGACCGATGGAATCGGCAGTCGGTCGGCTGAGAACGAGCGATCCGAGAGGACCAGCAGCTCCGTTCGGCCGCGGGCTGCCTGGACGGCGGCATCGGCCAGACGGGCGAGGGCGAGTTCCAGTCCGCCGGGTCCGGCCACCGGATTCCAGGTCGCGTCGAGCCGGACGACGCGGCCCGGGAACGCGGCGAAGCAGACGCGTCGAGATCGGCGACGACCGGTCGGTCGAGGCGCAGCGTCCGCGCCCGGCGAGTCGCCCGCGGCGGTCCGCCGAGCAGCGCCGGCCGCCGTCCGAGGTCGACCCGCATGTCCATGACCGCGCGCTCGCGCTCCGGGTCGATCGGCGGGTTCGTGACCTGCGCGAACGACTGGCGGAGGTGATCCGCGGCCGGCCGATCGACCCGGGCGAGACCCGGTGTCGGCGTGTCGTCGCCCATCGACCAGAGCGGCTCGTGAGCCTCGAGGACCATCGTCTTGATGTCGAGCCGCGCCTTCTCGGAGTCGAGGCCCGCGAGATAGCGGAGCGACGACGGCGTGCGCTCGGTGGCCGCGGGCGTCGCGTCGACGTGGGCCGGGCGCGGCGCGTCGTGGATCGGCAGGCGGCGGAGGAGGTGTGCCTTGGCATCGGCGTCCTCGAGGACCGCGTGGCGCCGCGGGTCGACGAGGAGCATCTCCCCCGGGCCCAGCCGCCCGCGGCGGACCGTGTCGGCAGGAGCAAGAGGGATCGCCCCGGCTTCCGACGCGACGGCCACGAGCCGGTCCCGGGTCACGGCGAAGGCCGCCGGTCGCAGGCCGTTGCGGTCCATGATCGCCCCGACCCGGCGGCCGTCGGAGAAGACGATCGCGGCTGGACCGTCCCACGGCGCCAGCAGCCCGGCGGTCCCGCGCCGAAGCGTTGCAACGTGGGGGTGCGGCGAGCGGCGGAGCGACGACGCCTCCGGCAGCGCGGCGAGCAGCGCCGATCCGAGGTCCCAGCCCGTCGCGACGAGCAGCTCCAGCATCTCGTCGAGCGATTGCGAGTCGGAGCCTTCCGGGGAGAGGAGCGGTCCCGCGTCGACCAGCCGCCGCGCCGCAGCTCGGGCGGTGCCCGTCGCGCCCGCCGCGCCGCCGATCGCGTCGTCGGCCCTGCCGCGGACCTGCTCCCGGTTGCCGCGAACCGTGTCGATCTCGCCGTTGTGGGCGATCGAGCGGAACGGCTGGGCGAGGCGCCAGGTCGGCTGCGTGTTGGTGGCGTAGCGCTGGTGGAAGAGGGCGTAGGAGACAGGGATCGGCCGGGCGAGGTCCGGATACAGCTCGGCCAGCCGGCCGCCGGCGACGAGGCCCTTGTAGACGATCGTGCGACACGAGGCCGATGGCACGGACAGGTCGTCCAGCCGCGCCGATGCGGGCCGCCGTCTCGAGGCGCCGTCGGGCGATGACGAGCCGTCGTTCGAAGTCGGCGTCCGAGATCGGACGGCCGGAGGCGAGGTCGACGGGTCGGTCGACGATCGCGTGGACGACGTCCGGTCGGGTCTCGGCGGCCGCGGCGCCAAGCGCGCCCGGGTCCAGCGGCACGCGCCGCCACGTGGCGATCCTCAGCCCCTCGCCCGCGAAGGCATCCGCAACGATCGCCCGGGCTCGCGCCGCCCTCGCGCGGCCGCGGGGCAGGAAGAGGACCGCGACACCGGGGCGGCGAACCCCAGCGCCAGGAGCGATGGCGTCGACGACCGACGCCTCCAGCGGCAGCGCGACCCCTGCCCCGTCGCTCGACTCGCCGTCGGCCCCGAACGCGCCTCGGTGACCGAGCGCGGCCAGGCCGCCCAGCGCGAGCGGCAGCACCCGGTTGAGATTCCGGCCACCGGCGTCCGCCACGAACCCGATCCCGCACGCATCGTGCTCGAACCGCGGGTCGTAGAGGGGAGCGGCCGGTGGGCGTCGGTGTGGAGGCATCCTCGTCTCCGTTGAGGCGAAACGACCGCCCGGGAGGTGACCCGGGCGGTCGGATCGACTGGGGTCCGGGCGGGAGTCCCCGGACGTGTTGCTATGCCTGGTAGGCGGCCTCGCCGTGCGTGGCAAGATCGATGCCGAGCTCCTCGTCCCGGGCCGAGATCCGGATCCCGAGGATGACGTCGACGAGCTTGACGATCACGAAGGTCGCGATGACCGCGTAGGCGATCGTCGCGCCGATCGCGACCACCTGGGTGAGGACCTGGCCGGCGTTGCCGTCGATCAGGCCCTTGTAGTTCGCCTGGATGGCGCTGGTCGCGAGAACGCCGGTGGCGACTGCGCCGAAGGTGCCGCCGACACCGTGGACGGCGAAGACGTCGAGCGCGTCGTCGACCTTGATCCGCTCGCGAAGGAGGGTCGCGCTGTAGCAGAGGCCGCCGGCGACGAGGCCGATGAGGATCGCGCCGCCCGGCGTCACGAACCCGGATGCCGGGGTGATGGCGACGAGACCCGCGACGGCGCCGCAGGCAGCGCCGACGACGCTGACCTTGCCCTTGTGGAGGTAGCTCGCGCCGACCCAGGTCAGGGTTGCCGCGGCAGCGGCGGTGTTGGTGACGAGGAACGCGCTGGCCGCGAGCCCGTTGGCGGCCACCGCCGAGCCGGCGTTGAACCCGAACCAGCCGAACCACAGCAGACCCGCGCCGAGGACGGTCATCGGGATGTCATGCGGCTCCATCCGGTCGCCGTTGACGACGCGCCGCCCGATGAGAAGCGCCACGATCAGGGCCGACACGCCGGACGAGGCGTGGACCACCGTGCCGCCGGCGAAGTCGAGCGCGCCGAGCTTGAACAGCCAGCCGTCGGTCGCCCAGACCCAGTGCGCGATCGGCGAGTACACGACGATCGACCACAGAACGGTGAAGAGGACGAACGACGCGAAGCGTTTCCGCTCGGCGAAGGCGCCGGTGATGAGCGCGGGCGTGATCGCGGCGAACATGAGCTGGAATGCGGCGAACAGGACGAACGGGATCGTCACTGCGTAGACGGTGCTCGGGGCGAGGCCGACGTTGAAGAACCCGACGAAGTCGAGGTTGCCGATCAGGCCCATGCCGTTGACGTCCGGGCCGAAGGCCAGGCTGAACCCGATGAGGACCCAGACGACGCTGACGATCGCGAGCCCGAAGAAGCTGTGCATGATCGTCGAGAGGACGTTCTTGCGGCGGACGAGCCCGCCGTAGAAGAGGGCGAGGCCGGGGAGCATGATCATGACCAGGGCGGTCGCCGCCAGCATCCACGCGGTGTCGCCGCTGTCCGCGACCGGGTCCCCTTCGGCGCCCAGCGCCATGCCGGGTAGGGCCGCAAGCGCGAGCACCGCCGCGATACATCCGAAGCTCAACGTTCGACGCATAGTCCTCCTCCGTGCATTGGGCGTGTTGCCATTGGGCGGAGGCTAGGGCCCGAGGGTCACGGAGGAAGCCCGCCAAGCGGGGTCGGAAGGGATGCGAATCGGTGGCGAGACGGATGCGGGTCGGGCACGCCGATGGTCGATGAGCGCCGGCGACCGGGCCTCAACTTGGTCCTCGCCGAGGCGTTCGCGGGCCTAACGCCGGGCCAATCCGTTCGTTGGCCCTTGTGAGGCCCCCGACCGCGACATCGTCCCCCCGGCGGTATCTCCGGCTGGGGGCCTCGCTACACGAGAAAGTGGCGATCGGCGACTCGCGACCGCCCTGCTAGGATGGCCCCCCGGCAACAGTCGTGGAGGGGTCCGCCGTGATTGTTCGGATCAGCCGCGCACGCATCAAGCCGAACAGCGAAGCCGCTGCCTTCCAGATCCTGCGCGAAGCCTCAAGCGGGTCGGACAGGCCGCAGGGACTCGAGGCGATGTTCATCAGCCGGCGAATGGCGACGACCGGCAATGAGCTGGTCGCAATCACGGTCTGGGCCGATATCGACGCGATGATCGAGGTCATGACCGACGACTGGCAGCGCCCCGGTTCCTGCCCACCCTCGATCCGCTGCTCGAGGAGGCGAGCGTCGAGCACTACGAGACGATCGTCGAAGACTTCGAGGATCTCAAGAGCATCGGCGCGTGAGCTGAGGGCGCGGCGTTTAACTCGCCGCGCCCGCTGGGCAGGCGCGGCGGTTCGCGGGCTCAGGCGGACGCGGGCTCAGGCGGACGCCATCGCCACCGGCATGAACGCCGCCTTGTGCTCAGCGGCGAACTTCGAGAACGGGGTCGGCGGACGACCCAGGATCTCCTCGACCGCGGTCGTTCGGATCTGGGGCGGGCCTTCCTGGGCAAATCGGACGACGCCGGTGAAGGCATCGGCCGTCCACTCCGGCAGGCCCATCCCGATGAGTGCCTGATGCATCCCCTCGACCGGGACGTCGACGCAGGCTACCGGCCGGCCGATCGCCTCTGACAGCTGGCCGGTGAGCTCCTGGTAGTTGACGAGCGCCGGTCCGCTGATGGCGTAGTCGTGGCCCTCGTGGCCGTCCTCGATGAGGGTCGTGGCGATGACCGCTGCATCATCGCGTCGGTCGATCATCGCCAGGCGGGCGCCGCCCATGACGTTGTAGATGACGTCCTGCGACTGGATCGTCGGGGCATCCATGAACACGTTCTGCATGAAGGCCTGTGGGCGAACAAGCGTGTACGGCACGCCCGATGCCTTGAGGTGCTCGACGATCTCCCACTGCTGGCGGTGGAGGATCGAGGATGCATCCGGGGCGGCGAACAGCCGCGCCTGCTTGACGATCCGCACGTTGCCCGCGCGTTTCGCGGCATCGATGAATGCCTTCTCGCGCTCGACGGCGCCGGGCATCTCCTTCGTCACGAGGAACGCGGCATCGACACCCTCGAGTGCCTTGTCGAGCGTGTCCGGCTTCCGCAGGTCGCCTTCGACGTATGTCACGCCGCGCAACGGCGCATCCTCGACACCGGGGAACTCGCGGACCATGGCGCGGACTTCGACACCCCTCGCAGCCAGCTCGCGAACGACCTCCTGACCGACTGCCCCAGCAGACCCGACGACGAGTTTCATGACCCCTCCTCGCTGCGCGTCGCGCGGACGGCGTGCCCCCGGTGACGCGGCGCACCATATCGAGCGGCCGTCTACGAAGCGTCTTGGGCTTACTGGGTCCGCCGGCAGGGAAGCGCCCGAGCATGTAGCAGCCCCGCAACCACAAGAAGCGCGGTCGACCACGCCGGGATGGTTCTGGCAACAGCTGGCGGAAGGAAGATGTCCGACACGGAGCCATGCGCCGCACCGAGGCGCTCCGTCATGGGCGTGATCGGGCAGACCCCATCGTTGCCGACGAAGATGACGCTTCGACGGCAACGGCCGCTGCCGCGATCCCGACGCTCCGGTCCCGTCTCCCGATCAGACCTGAAACGAGGAGCCACATGATCGCGGTCAGTTCGCCGGCGAAGATCAGCGTGTGGACCGACTTAAGGGCGATGACTGAGACGCGGTGTTCTGACACACGGCTAGCGTGCCCGCGGCCGGTTGCCGGCGGTAGGGCCGAAGCGACGGGCCCGGACGGGCCGAACGTCATGACCGCGATACAGTGAAGACCATGCCTCCGTCTCTCCTCGCTGATGCGTTCCGTCATCACGTCTGGGCCACGATTCGGCTCCTGGATACGTGTGCGGATCTCGACCAGGCTCAGCTGGCGACGGGCGTGCCCGGGACATACGGATCGATCATCAACACGCTTCGCCACCTGGTCGATGGCGACGTGTTCTACCTGAACGTCCTGCGCGGCGGCGAGCCCGAACCGTTCGACGTGGCTGGGAGCGACATTCCGACGCTACGCGCCGTGATGGAGTCGAGCGATCCGGTCTGGCAGGGAATCGTCGCCGGCGATCTCGACCCCGACAGCGTCGTCGTCGAGTACGAGGACAGCGGCTACGAGACCCACGCGCCGCTCGGGATCCGCCTCGCCCAGGCCCTGTACCACGGCACCGATCACCGCAGCCAGGTCTGCACGGCGCTCACGAATCTCGGCATCGAACCGCCGGCGATCGAGGCATGGGACCTGGCGCGCGAAGACGGCCGCTTCTTCACGATCGAATCGACCCGAACGTCTTCCTGAGCCGACCGACGACATGGTTACTGGCGAGCCGGGTGGGGATCGAACCCACGACACAGGGATTAAAAGTCCCCTGCTCTACCGCTGAGCTACCGGCCCGTGGTCGAAGCCTACCCGAGCCGGGATGGGCCGCGCGTCAGGCTCCGTCGTAGGCCTGGCGGAGCCAGCCGAGCACCTCGGGGTCCAGCTCTTCGCGCGTCGCGATGCGGACGCGGTGGGTGCACATCCCGGTTGTCGCTTCGAGGCGCCCTTGCGGCTCGACGTCCCGCAGGTTGAGCCCGATCTCGAGCCGGCCGCCCGGTCCCGGCCCGATCGTCGCGAACTGTTTCGATCGCCGGAGGCTGACGTAGGACTTCTTCGGCGCGAGCTCGACGTCCGGGCCGAACCCCGTGGCGGCCTCGACGGCCGCGTCGTGGAGTGACCGGAGGGGCGCTTTCGGTCCAGCGTAGATCGCGTCGACGAGGTCGTCACCCGACGCCGCATCGTCCGGCTTGAGCGCGGTGAGAGCGACGAAATTGGCGAAACCGTGGCTCATCCCGTGTTCGGTCTTGAGCAGCGTCATGATCTCGCCGTGCCGGGTCTTGCCGCTCGACCTGACGAGCGCGACCCACTCGTCGAGCGGGCGGCCGGTCCGCGCCGGGAAGTTCGAGATCATCGTGGCGGTGGCGTCGTCGACGGTCGACAAGGTGGGGCTCCGAAACGAGGCTACTCGACGTCTACGAGCGCCTGGCCGATCGGCAGGGCGAACCCGAATTCGGAGCCTCCGCCGTCGCGCGGCTTGGCCCAGATCCGGCCGCCGTGGCTCTCGATGACGCGCTTGCAGACGGCCAGCCCCACGCCGATCCCGTTCGCCTGCTTCTTGGCCGTGACGGCCCGATAGAACGGGGCAAACAGCGCGTCGGCGTCTTCCTCATTCAGCCCGATCCCGCGATCCAGCACGAGGACCTGCGCCTCGCGGCCCTGGACCTGGAGGACGACGTCGATGTCGGTCAACGCGGGGCTGTACTTGTCGGCGTTGGTGAGGAGGTTATCGATCAGCAGCTCGATGTTCGTTCGGTCGGCGTCAACGATGAGCAATCGCGCGACCCCGAGGAACGTGACCCGCCGTCCCTCGTGCCGGCGCCCGAACGCGTCGATCGACTTGCGGACGACGTGGTTGAGGACCTGCGGCTCGACATCGGGCTTCGTGCCGGAGCCGAGGCGAGTCAGCAGCAACAGGTTCTCGATGATCCCGAGCAACCGCTCCGAATCCTCTGCGATGTCCGAGACCATCGACCGTCGGTCGTCTTCGCCGAGGGTGTCCGCCTTGTCGCGGAGGACCTGGGCGTTGCCGAAGATCGTCGTGACAGGCGTCCGGAGCTCGTGCGACACGAGGCCGAGGAACTCGTCCTTCACCGCGTTCGATCCGCGCAGCGCCTCGGCATTGGCGATGAGCGCGTCCTCGGCCTTGCGCCGGTCCGTGACGTCGATCAGGACGTTGACCGCACCGATCAGCTTGCCATCGTCATCCCGCAAGGGGGTCGGGTAGGGCACGAACGCGATGCGGCTCCCATCCGGCCGCTCGGCGAGCGCTTCGTATCCGCGAACCTCGCGGTTCTCGTGGAGGGCGATCGCCATCGGGCACTCGTCGTGACGCATCGGCCGCCCATCTGACCAGAAGAGGCGGAGCGATCCGCACCATTCCTCGCCGAGCTCCGGCCGGCGGCCCCAGAACGTCGCGGCGGCCTCGTTGTAGAAGGTGATCCGGCCGTCGGCGTCAGTCGTGTAGACCGCGACACCGAGTGCGTCGAGGAACTCCCGGTAGCGCAGACCGTTGCGCGCCGCGCTCACGGTCCGCCGCGGCAGGTCGATCATGTTCCGAGCCGCGTCGAAGATGCTGATCAGCTGGTTGTCGGACTCGGCGACTGTCTCGAGCTCGGGCGCGCTTCGTGAGCGTCGGGCCTGCAAGGCCATGCTGGGTAACTCCTTGATGAGCCGGGAGTATCGCAGGGCATGGGTGCTCGGAGCCACCGAATCGTGGACTCTGCAACGGCTTTGCAACCCGAGTCGTGCGCTCGCCCGCACGACGTTCCGTCAGCCGCGCCGGGCGCCGTCCTCGTAAACCTCCGGGTTCACCGGCGTCGGCAGACGCTCGCCGCGGAGGCCGGCGAGCAGGTTCGCCGCCGCCATCTCGGCCATCTTGCTCCGCGTGGCACGGGACGCGGAGGCGATATGCGGTACGACGAGGCAGTTGTCGAGCGATAGGAGCGGATCGTCGGTCGGGATCGGCTCGGGGTCCGTGACGTCGAGCGCGGCGGCGAAGATCGTGCCCGTGCGGAGCGCCTCGGCGAGTGCCCGCGGGTCGACGACCGGGCCGCGTGACGTGTTGACGAGGACCGCCGTCGGCTTCATCCAGCCGAGCTTCTCGGCGTTGATGAGACCGCGCGTCTCGGGCGTCAGGTTGACGTGGAGCGAAACGAAATCGGATTGCGCGAGGAGCTTCTCCAGGGGCAGGAACGTCGCCGAATGCTCGGCCTCGACGGCCGGATCGGCCCGCTGGACGTCGTGGTAAACGATCGTCATCCCGAACCCGGCAGCCCGTCGCGCGACGGCCTGCCCGATCCGCCCGAAGCCGACGACGCCGAGCGTCGAGCCGTGGACGTCCGGCCCCAGCAGCAGCATCGGCCCCCACGTCTTCCACTTTGCCGCTCGGACATATCGATCGCCCTCGGGCAGCCGTCGGGCGGCGGCCATCAGCAGCGCCCAGGCCAGGTCGGCGGTGGTTTCGGTCAAGACGCCGGGCGTGTTGCCGACCGGGATTCCGCGTCGGGTGCACGCCGGGACGTCGACATTGTCGAAGCCGACGGCATAGTTCGAAACAACCTTGAGCTGGGGGCCCGCGGCGTCGAGGAACTCGTCGTCGACCCGATCGGTCAGCAGCGTCACGACTCCCTCGCAACCGGCCACCGCGCGAAGAAGCTCGTCCCGAGGCGGCGGCAACTCGTCCTGCCAGACGACCGCGTCGGTGGCCGCGACGATCGGGTCGATCCCGTCGTCCGGAATGAGGCGCGCGACAAAGACCTTCTGGCGCGCCATCAGCGCGCGGCCCCCGCGGCGACGAGCGGCTCCACCACGCCCCGGATCCGGTCCAGGGCGAGCGTCAGGTTCTCCCGCGAGTTCGCGTACGAGATCCGGATGTGGTTCCTCCCGACGCTGCCGAAGCCCGTCCCGGCGAGGACGCAGACGCCGGCCTCCTGCAGCAGCGTTTCGGCCAACTCAGCGCCGGTCAGGCCCGTTCCCGAAATGTCGGGGAAGGCGTAGAACGCGCCGGTCGGTCGCAGGCAGCGGATGCCGGGGATCGCGTTCAGGCCATCGACGATGAGGTCGCGCCGGGCGTGAAACTCGACGACCATCGCGTCGACGTCGTCCTGCTGGCCGCGCAGCGCCTCCACGGCCCCGATCTGGGCAAACGTCGGTGCGCAGCTGATCGTGTTGATGATGAGCTGGCCGTACATCGAGACGAGCGACGGCGGCACGATCGCGTAGCCCAGCCGCCAGCCGGTCATCGCGAACGTCTTGCTGAAGCCGTCGAGGACGATCGTCCGCTCGGCCATGCCCGGCAGCGACGCGATCGACACGTGCTCTGTGCCGTCATACACGATCCGGCCGTAGATCTCATCGGCGAGGACGATGAGGTCGTTGCGGGTCGCCAGCTCGGCGATCGCCTCCAGGTCGCCGCGGGTCAGGACGCCGCCGGTCGGGTTTGCGGGCGAGTTGATGACGATCATCCGCGTCCGCGGCGTGATCAACGAGGCGAGCTCGTCGACGTCGAGCCGGAACTCGTGTCTCCATGCGGATGGGGATCGGGATCGGCGTGCCACCGACGAAGCGGGCGAGCGATTCATAGATCGGGTAGCCGGGGTCCGGGACGATCACCTCGTCGCCCGGATCGACCAGGCCCATGATCGCGTAGAACATCACGCCCTTACCGCCGACGGTCACGAAAACCTGCTCCGGCGTCACGTCGAAGCCCTTGCGGGCAGTGGCGTCGTCGGCGATCGCCTCGCGCAGCGCGGGAATGCCGGCGAACGGCGCGTAGTGGGTCGCGCCCTCGTCGAGGGCCCGCTTCGCGGCTTCGCGGACATTGGCGGGCGTGTCGAAATCAGGCTCCCCGATCTGGAGGTAGACGATGCTTCGGCCGGTCGCCTCGAGAGCGCGGGCTCGGGCCGTGACCTCGAAGGCGGATTCGGTGCCGATGGTGCTCATCCGGGACGCCAGGCGCACGGCGAACCTCCTCAGGCCGTCGGCAGCTGGCCGCACGGCGGTCGCTAGCTTATCGCGGCGCGCGGCTCCCGAATCGTGCCACCGCGGCGAAATTTGCTCCGATTTCGAACGTCGCTGGAAATCACCGGCCGGTCCTCCCTTGCTCCGAAATCGGAATCCGGAATCGGAGGACCGGGATGGGGACATTTGACTTGGCGCGGCGTGCGAAATCGGACGAATTGGCCCCGAGGCCGTGCTCACGGCAGAAGCTGACGAAGCGCGAACAGGACGTTGGCCGGCCGTTCGGCGAGCCGTCGCATGTACCACGGATACCACGCCTCGCCGTACGCGATGAGGTCGCGGACGCGGTAGCCCTCGCGGGCGAGGCGGCGCTGCTCCGACGCCCTGATGCCGTACAGCATCTGGACCTCGACCGCGGTCTTGTCGAGGCCCAGCGCGACGGCGTGCTCGGCGATCTGCTCGATGAGCGCGACGTCGTGGGTACCGAGACCGATCCGGACGGCCCGCCCGGCCCGGATCGCCTCCAGCATCGAAACGGCCAGGGCAACGTAATTCGCATCGACGTCGTGCCGGCTCTGGTACGCGATCGATTCCGGCTCCGCGTAGGCGCCCTTCACGAGCCGAATGGCGGGATCGAGCGGGAGGAGCCGCTGGATGTCGGCAGCCGTCCGCCGAAGGTACGACTGGAGGCAGAGGCCCGTGTTCGGGTGGTTCGCCTTCAGGCGCTCGTACAGGGCGATCGTGCCCTCGGCGTAGGAGCTGCCCTCCATGTCGACCCAGACGGTTCGGCCGGTCTGGGCGGCGCGTTCCGCCAGCCGCTCGACGTGCTGGAGCGTCCGATCCACGTCGAGATCGAAGCCGAGCTGGGTGAGCTTGACCGAAATCTCCCCGTCGAGGCCGCTTGCGGCGATCGTGTCGAGGAGGCCGAGGTAGTGCTCCGCGACGGCATCGGCTTCGTCAGGGCGAGTCACGTTCTCACCGAGACGTGTGAACATCGTCGCGATCCCCTGGTCGCGGAACTGCTGCGCGGCCGCGAGCGCCGATTCCGCGTCCTCGCCCGGCATGAATCGGCGCACGGCGCGGCGGGCGAACCACAGCCTCGGCACCCGATCGCGGAGCCAGCGGTTGCCGGCCATCCAGAGAAGGATCGTGCGCATCGCCATCGAGGATATCTCGCCGTCCGGGCTAGAATCAGTCGGATGGCCAAGTTCTTCGACCTCGACGCCGCGAACGCCGCTCTTCCCGAGCTGCGGACGATCCTCGAGACGCTCCGCGACGAGCGCGCGCAGCTCATCGAGCTCCGCGACGAGTTTGCTCGCGAGGCCGCGCTCGAGACCGCGGCGACGGGCCCCGTCCCGGCCGACCCACCCGCCGACGACGCGTCGGGCGGCGGGGAAGGCCCGCGGCGGCTCCGCCTCCGGATGCAGGGCGTCATCGACCAGATGCAGGCGGGCGTCGCGCGGATCGACGAGCTCGGCGTCACCCTCCGCGAGATCGAGACCGGCCTGATCGACTTCCCCGCCCTCGTCAGCGGTCGGCAGGTCTGGCTCTGCTGGCGGCTCGGCGAAGGCGACATTGCGTTCTGGCACGAACTGGCCGAGGGCTTCGGCGGACGGCGCGCCCTCATCGATCTCGTCTGATGGCCAAGCCCGGAGCCCAAACGGTCATGCAGGGCGGGCGGGCGAAGGCATACCGGCCGCTGCCCGAGGCCGATCGGCGGGAGGCGTTCGCGGCCGCGCTCGAGGCATACGAGCGGGGCGACTTCTTTCTCACCCACGAGCTGCTCGAACCGGCCTGGATGGGCACCGACGATCTGCCGGAACGCGAGCTCTACCAGGGCCTGATCAAGCTCGCGGCGGCATTCGTCCACAGCGTTCGCGGCAACCCACGTGGAATCGCGAGGAATCTCGAAGGCGCAAGGGAGCGTCTCGCGGCCGCTCAGGCGGCCGGGATGACCGCCGGTCTCGACGCGGCCGCTCTGCTTACGGAAATCGACGATCGGCTCGCCCGCCTCGCCGTCCCCGACGCTTCCCCGATCGACCCGCCCAGCCTCAGGAGGACGACCCCATGAGCCAGCCCCCGGGCGCGATCCCCGCCGTCAATGCAGCCGAGGCCGCCGACCGGTTGAACCGCGCCGACGCCCCCAGGCCGCTCCTCGTCGACGTCCGTGAGGTCGACGAATTCCGCGACGTCCGGGTCGAGGGCGCGGCGCTCATCCCGATGTCCTCGTTCGCCGAGCGCCACGCGGAGCTGCCGAAGGATCGGCCGCTGCTGGTGATGTGCGCGGGCGGCACGCGATCCGCGGCCGCGACCGGTTTCCTGCTGCGGAGCGGCTGGACGGACGTCGTGAACGTCGACGGCGGCATCACTGCCTGGCAGCGCCAGGGCCTGCCAGTCCGCCGCGGCGAACCGGCACCGGGCGAGGGCGATCTCCCCGAGGGCTAGCGCCCTCTCCGACGGGCCATCAGCCTCTGCCGCAGGGCGCGTACCTGCTCCTTGTGGGCGAACGCCCAGCCGACGATGAGCAGGATCACGAAGTTGATGATCCCGACGGTGTTGGCGTTGAGATAGCCGAGCTGCTGGCCGATCTCGCCGTCGATCTTCAGGGCCGGCACCGTCGCGCCGACGAGGCCGACCTGGAAGAACGGTGCCTGTGGCGCGACGTTCGCCCGGGCCGCACCGGCGATCGGGCCGTCGCTCGTTTCGCCGCCGACGAGGACGACGTTCGGGCCGATGACCACCGACGCCGACCCGGACAGCCCGCCCGCCGGCAGGTCGCTCTCGGTCAGGTGCTTCCACTCGGGGATGTTGCCGAGCGCGTCCGGGACCGCCCAGTAGAGTTCGCTCCGCGGGCCGGTCGCGTCGCTGCCGCCGACGAGATACAGCGCGCCGCTGGCGGCAAAGCCGGCGGCGTTCGTCCGCGGCTCAGGCAGGTCCACCGGGCCGCCGGCGACCCCGAACTGCTTGAGGTTCGTCGACTCGTCCTCGCGGGTGTCCGCGTTGTCAGCCTGGAACTCGCCGCGCTGAACAGTCTTCGTCGGGCCGGCCGCGGACGTCCCGCCGTAGACCCACAGATAGTCGCCCGAGATCGCCGCGGTCGCGTCGGTCGCCTCCTGGTAGAGCTCCGCCTGGGGTTGCCACGGCTGGAGAACGCCCTGCTTGTCGAACGTCGACTTCCAGACAGTCTTGACCGGCGTCGTCCCATCGGCCGTTCCGCCGATGAGGAACAGCCCGTCGGCCGCGGGGACGAGGCTGGCGCCTGAGCGAGGCTCGGGCAGAGCGAGGTCGAGCTCGGCGGCCTCTGCGGTTTGCCACTCGCCCAGCTCGCCGGTCTGGGAGTCAGGCGTCAGAACGAACACCGAGTTGGTCGGCTTGCCGTCCGGTCCGGTCCCGCCGACAACGAAGATGCTCCCGGCTGAAAAACCGACGGCGGAATTGGCGCGGGCCTCGGGCAGCTTCGGTCCCTCGGCCCATTTGTCGAAGTTGCCGACGCCGGAGGTGATCGCCACGAACGTGGTGTCGGTTGCGGCCGACCCGTCGCTGCCGCCGATGTACAGGATCTTGGTCCCGATCTGGGCGATCGCCGCATCGACCCGCGGGCCGGGCAGCGAGAGCTCCTGCGGGGCGACCTCCCACGGGATCACCGCCCCGACCGGCGGCGGGCACGGCAGGCTCTTGTTCTCGGGCGGACAGAAGTTGATCGGGCTCCAGGCGAGGATGCCGAGATCGAGCGTCTTGTTGACCGTGAAGTAGTACGCCCGATCCGGGATGTAGCCGAGCACGAAGATCATGACGATGAACCAGAACGTCGCCTTGAGCGACGCCCAGCCCCAGCCGTTGGCGTCGAGCAGGCCGAAGAACGCCCGGCCGCGAGTCTGCGTCCTGCCCGATTGGAGCGCCTGTTGCGCCATCGTCCTCCACTCAGCCTTCGGCCACTGGCCGCCGGCGATCTCCTACTTGGCCGTCAGGGTTCCGGTCATCGTGTTCGGGTGCACTTCGCACACGAAGCTGTAGTCGCCGGCGTCGAGGGCCGGCACCGCAAATGCCTTCTTCGCCGGCCCCGTGAACAGCGCCGTGTCGCCGATTGCGACGTTCGCCCCGCTCGGGTCCTTGAGGACGAGGTTGTGGGGCGCGGTCGCGTCCTGGTTGTCGAACTCGAGGGTGAACGCGGTGTCCGCGGCGACTTCGAGCGTGTCGGGATCGAACCCGGTGCTCGCCGCGCCAGTCGGCGCCGCGACAGTCACGACAGGGGCGTTCGGATCGATCGACGCGGGTGGCGCACCGCTCGCGCCGCCACCGCCGCCGAGCGCCTGGAGGTAGCAGTCGGGGTAGGGCGTCGCGCCCGGGTCCGGCTTGTAGTTCGGGTCGCGCCAACCGGTGAACGTCTTCTCTTCACCGGTGTCGGGATCGATGACCGGCTCATTCAGCGACGCGTCCTTGACGACGTAGACGTGGTCGTTCGTCGCCCGCAGGTACGCGACGAGCTCGTCGATCTGGCGGTAGTTGAGCGGGCCCGGCGGATTGGCCTGGTCCGACCAGACCGGCATCGCCGACTTGGGATTGCCGCAGACATAGCGGCCGCCGACCAGCAGCACGTTGCGCAGGTAGTTCTCGTTGAGGTGGTTGAACAGCTTCTCCTGGGAGTTCAGCTGCGGCCCGATGTAGCCGACTTCGGCCGCGTCGGGCTCATTGGGGCCGAGGCCGTTCGGACCGTGGCACCGGGCGCAGTTCGCCTGGTAGACGTTGTAGCCCCGCTCGACCGCGGTGACCTGCTGGTGCTCGATCTCCTCGACGAGCCGAGGGGTGCTGAATGCCGAGTGGCGCGCCCAGCTCGTAGAACCAGTAGCCGACGATGAACAGGGTCACGAAGACGACGGTCAGGAAGCCGACCCATCGGGCGCTCGACGACTGGCGGACGATGCCGGCGCTGCGCTCCGGCGTCAGGCCGTCGATGGCCTTGAGCGACGGGGCGGCCGTGAACCGCTCCGCCGATACGCGATCGGGCGGGCGGGGTGCCGGGAGGCGCTGCTCGGGCGGCGGCTCGGGCGCGTCCGTCATCGGGTTCCTCGAGGCCTCGGTTGGTGGAACTGCGTCATCAGATGCAGCCGGTCGGCGTCCGTGGCGGGATGATGCCGGGCTGGCCAAGGGCCACCGGAAGCGGCCCGAGCGTGATCTTGCCCGTGTCGAGCGTCAGGATGCCGGCCCCGTCCACCGCCGCCGAGAATCGGTCCATGCTTCGGGCCGCCGGGCCGTACTGGGTGCCGGCCGCCTTGATGCCGAGGCGGTCGTAGCGGGACCCGTGGCACGGACACTCGAGCCAGAAGTTCTTGATGCACGGGTTCGGCTTGCAGCCGAGATGCGGGCAGCGCTGGTAGAGGGCCCGCACGTTCAACGCCGTCCCGTCGCCGCTCGTGTCCTCGCCGGGCACGAACTGCTGGCGACCCGGATCCATCAGCACGATGAACGCCCGCGCCTCCGGGACGTAGGCGGGGAATCCCTCCGCGATCGGCAGCGCCGAGTTGGCGAGTTTCAGATCCTCGAGCGTCCCGATCGTCACCTTGCCGCCGAAGCCACCGGACAGGTTCGGCCAGATGAACCCGATCGTCCCGGCCAGCAGCTCGAGGCTCCAGACGGCCATCCCGCCACCGATCGAGTAGCGCAGCAGCTGGCGCCGCGAGATGCCCTTGACCTGGTGCGTCCGGAGCGACTTGATCGCCTCGGACGACAGCGCCTGGGGCCTGTCGGCTGGTTCGACGTGGTAGTTGCTCATCCGCTGATGGTGTCCTTCGCGGTGCTCAGAGGGCGAAGTGGAGCCCGTTGCTGCTGTTCTCGAAGAACGGCAGGTACGGGATGACGAAGCTGTAGCCCGGGCCCCGGAAGAAGATCCCGACGAACGTCAGGATCAGGCCGAGGGCGCAGAACAGCGTGAACAGGACGACGGCGGTCTTGCGCTCCGACGGACGCGTGACCGTCAGCGCGCCGCGGTCGACGTACGGGATCAGCGCCGCCCCGACGAGCACGAGCAGCGGCGTGAGGACGCCGGCGACCGTCGGGTGGAAGTAGGCGAGGAGCTCCTGCAGCCCGAGGAAGTACCACGGCGCCTTGGCGACCGCCGGCGTGACGTTGCCGTTCGCCAGCTCCTCGAGCGGGGCGTTGATGAACAGGCCCATGAGCAGCAGGAAGATGCTCATCATTCCGGCCGCGAGGAACTCGATCGACAGGAGGTGCGGCCAGGTCATGACCGTGTCGTCGGGCTCCTTCTGGACCCGGACGACCGCATCCTGCTTGACGAGCGCGAGCAACCGATACGGCCGGGCCGACATCGGCACCCGCTGCTTGTCGATCTCCGTCCGCCGCGTCGGGTCGACGGGCAGGACGACCCGACTCTCGGTCGGCTCCTTGGTCTCCGTGGGCTTCTTGGGGTCGTCGGTCATAGCGGAAACCTCAGGCCAATAGGCGTCGCGGAGCTCCGCCTTGGACTTCGGTGAGCGAAAGGCGGCTCGAGCACTGAGGTGCCAGTTCGGAAGCTACAGAGGTCCACTAATGCCTCCGTCCTTGCGGATCCGCCAGAAGTGGACCGCGAGGAAGATCGCCGCCACTAACGGGAAGAACATGATGTGCAGAACGTAGAAGCGGAGAAGCGTGTTCTGGCCGACCTCGAGTCCGCCGAGGAGGAGCCGGTTGATCGGCGTGTTAAGGAGCGGCGCGTAGCCGCCCATGTTCGTGCCGATCGTGATCGCCCAGTAGGCGATCTGGTCCCACGGCAGCAGGTAGCCCGTGAAGCTGAGCATGATCGTCAGGAAGAGCAGGACGACCCCGACGACCCAGTTGAACTCGCGCGGCGGCTTGTAGGCCCCGTGATAGAAGACCCGCATCATGTGGAGGAACACGAAGAACACCATCAGGTGGGCGCCCCACCGATGGATGTTCCGCGTCAGCAGCCCGAACGTGACCTCGCTCTGGATGTCGAGGATGTTCGAGTACGCCAGCACCGACGAGGGGACGTAGAAGAACATCAGGTAGACGCCGGTGATGGTCAGGACGAGGAACAGGAAGAACGACAGGCCGCCGAGACAGAACGTGTAGGCGAACTTCACGGCGTGCTGGCGGACGCGGACCGGGTGGATGTGCAGGAAGACGTTGTTCATCACCGCGTACGCCCGCGACCGCTCGTCGTTGGGGTACGGCTGGCGGAAGATCGAGCGCCAGACGGGGCTTCGGCGGATGCTGTTGTCCATCCGCTCGAGGAAACTCACCGGGCTCCTCCTGCGACGCCGGGTGTCCCGGCCAGTTGCGCGTCCCGGTACGACTCCTTGTAGAGCCGACCGTCGGTCGAGATCTCCTGCAGCTCGAACCGCTCCATCGTAATGGCGTCGAACGGGCATCGCTTGACGCACAGGGCGCAGCGGATGCAGCGCTCCTCGTCGAGGATCATCGCCCCGCCCTGCTCCCAGCCGTAGGCCTCCTCGATCTCCGGCAGCAGCCCTTCGGTCTTGAGCTGGTTGACGTCGACCATGTGGATGACGCCCTCGGGACAGACGTCGGCGCAGGCTCCGCACAGGACGCACCGGAACGGGTCGAACCAGATGTTGAAGTTGCACATGAGGCAGCGCGTCGACTCGGCGACCGCGGCGGTGGCGTCGTAGCCGAGCTCGACCGGGGTCGTGAAGTTGACCTCGGGGTCGGTCGACGGCATCCGCATCGCGACCGGCGCCATCGGGATGTGCTGGCGGGGCAGCACGTCGTAGAACTCGGGCATGTCGTGCCGCCACGAGGACGTGATCTTCACGTTCGGGGTGACGGTCACGTCGGTCCGACCCGAGAGGTAGCGGTCGATCGCGTAGGCGCACTTCTTGCCGTGACCGGCGGCCTCGATGAGCGTCGTCGGTCCGGTGACGAAGTCGCCGCAGGCGAAGACGCCGCGGACGTTCGTGGCGTACGTCGCGGGATCGACCCGGACGCGGCCACGACCGATCTCGAAGTTCGCCTCGACCGGCAGGAACGTCAGGTCGGCCGCCTGCGACACCGCCGGGATGACGACGTCGGCCTTGATGACGAACTCCGAGCCCTCGATGGGGATCGGCGACCGGCGACCGGAGGCGTCCGGCTCGCCGAGGCGGTTGCGGATGAACTTGACCCCGGTCACGTGGCCGTCCTCGCCGAGGACCTCGACCGGACTGGCGAGGAACTCCATCCGGACGCCCTCGCGCTCGGTCTCGCCGAGCTCCTCCTCGTCGACGACCAGCTCGCTTCGGGTTCGGCGATAGACGATCGCGACGTGCTCCGCGCCGTGGCGGAGGCTCGTCCGCGAGCAGTCCATCGCGGTGTAGCCACCGCCGATGACGACGACGTCCTTGCCGACGTAGAGCTCCTGGCCGAGGTTCGCCTTCTTCATGAAGTCGACGCCGTAGTCGACGCCATCGAGGTCGGCCCCGGGGATGTCGAGCGCGACCGCGTCCATCGCGCCGGCGGTGATCGCGATCCCGTCGAAGTCGCGCTGCAGCTGGTCGAACGTGATGTCCTTGCCGATCGTCGTGTTGAAGACGAACGTCACCCCGAGGCGCTCGACGAGACGGACGTCCATCTCGATCGCCTCGCGCGGCAGGCGGAACGCGGGGACGCCGATGAGCATCGTCCCGCCGCCGTACGGCAGCGAGTCGAACACGGTGCACTTGAAGCCCTTCATCGCCAGCTCGCGGGCGACGGCGATCCCGGCCGGCCCGGCGCCGACGATCGCGACGCGCTCGTCGCGCGGCGTGATCTGGGGCATGACGTCGGGGATGCCGGATGCCTCGTGCCACTCGACGAGGAACCGCTTCATCGCCCGGATGGCCAGCGGCCGGTCGATGTCGCCGCGGCGGCAGGCTCGCTCGCAGGGGGCGGAGCAGACGTACGAGCACATCGCGGCGACGGGATTGGGCTCGCGCGAGAGGATGTAGCCCTCTTCGAACCGGCCCTCGGCCGCGAGGTTCAGGTAACCGCGACAGTTCGTCCCGACGGGGCAGGCTTCCTGGCACTCGATGTTGCACTGGAGCCAGGACGCATCGACGGGCTGAACGAGGAATTCCTGGTTGGGATCGATCGCCAAGGTCGAGGCGTGCCTTTCTGTGCGCTGGGTTCCCTGGGGTTTCCGGGCACGAAGGAGGCCGGTCGAAACCGGCCCGTCGAATCTACCATCCGCGTCCTGAGCGGCGCAAAGCACGGCGAACGGGCGGCGGCCGATTTGACGCTCGCCTGAACCGCAGCTACCCTGCCGGAGGGCTGTCCCGTCGAAGGCCGGACGTTCGCGAGGCCGAGGAGGGCATCGACAGTGACCGGGAGCGAGTTCGCCTTCCTGGCGTTCGGGCTGTTGCTCGGCGTCGCGGCAGGCGCCGCGCTCATCGAGGTCCTCCGGGCACGGCCACCGTCGAAACGGGAGGTCCGCGTCACGGTCGCACCGAACTCGATTGCGCGCCGCCGAGCCGCCACCCTGGCCGACGTCGATGCCTATGCGCCGCCGGCCGGACCGGCCCGCGGCGGTCCTGGCGACCGACGCGTTGAGGACCATCCCGAACCTGCCTTCGAGGTCGTCGCTGGCAGCCGTCTTGCGGCCGCCCCGCACCTGCGAAACGGCACCGGCAATGGAACGCCTGTTCCTGCGGGACCTGCCGCGCGCCAGGCGGCCGGAGGCCGGGACTCGGTCGGCATTTCGATCTCGCACGAGCCCGACCCGATGATGACCGCGCTGCGGGCGAAGGGAGCCGCGGGCGCCGGGGTGCTGATGCCCTCGGGCATCGAGTCGTCGACGGTGGTGGCGTCATCGGCGTCCGCCGAGAAGTCGTCCGCCGAGACGCCGCCGCGGCAGGCCGTCGGCGTCGCCACGATGCCGCGTCCGGAAGCGTCGAGCGCCGACGGCGGCCAGACGGGCACGTCGGAGGCAGCCGCCGCAAGCCAAGCCGATGCGATCGCGGGAGCGTGCGACGAACCACGCCGGATCGCCGATGAGCGCTGCCAGGTGGCGACTCGGGCCCGGGAAGGCGCCGGCACGGCTCTCGAAAACCTGCGCTCCGCCCAGCGTGCCTATGACGACCACGTCACCAAGGCCGAAGCCCAGGCCGCGACCTCCGATCCGCGGGCTGTTCGAACCGCGAAGGAGGCCGCTCAGCAGGCCTTCCGCGTGGCGCGCGAGGCGGGCCGGACGCGCGATGACATCGAAACGGCCGCGCGGGACTGGCTGACCGAGATCAACCGGATCAACCTCGCGACCCGCGAGTCAAGCGCCCTCGCCGAGCGCCATCGGCTGGCGGCGGTCGAGCTCGCCGCGAACCTCGAGCGCCTGTCGGTCGAAGCCGACGCCGCTCGGATCTCGGCCGAGATGGCCGAGGAAGCCTGCGTGGCCGCGCGCGAGGCCGTCGCCGCGTGTCAGGAAGCCGCCGCGGTCCTCGCCGCGGGCGGCCGCCGAAGCTCGCCGGTCCCCACGTCGGGACCTGCTGACGCCGAGCCGCAGGACGGGGCCGACGACGACACCGATGGCTCGATGGGCTCGCGCGCCGGCCAGGACGCCGTGATCATCAAGCTGCTCCGCGGCGATCGCGAGGCGCTCGGTCGCCTGGTCGCTCGACTCGCCGGCGACGACCCCGACGAACGGCGCCGGTGGCAGTTGGCAATCGGCGGACTCGCTGGAGGCCGTGATCGCGCGGTCGATCGAAGCTTCGGCCTTCGACTTCCCGACCGAGCATCCGTTCTGGGGACCGTTCACCCGGTCGCAGTGCCGCGACATTGCCGCGGCGCTGTCGTCGCTCGGCTACAAGCACGACGGTTTCGGGGCGTGGGCCGATGACCGAATGCCGAGCCAGCGGGACCTGTCGCTTGCGGTCGGGTACGCCGGCCTCGACCCGATGCGGATCAGGCACTGGCCGTCGGAGGCCGACATGGTCAATCTCCTGCGCGATGTCACGGTCGCCGCCGACGAATACATCTGGGAGGCGGCGGGCACGCTGACGCTCGGCGAGCTGGTCTCGCTGCTCGGCCGCCGCGCCGACGCCCTCACCGAGCTCTGGAACGAGTGGGGACTGGTGCGGCCATTGCTGCTGGCGGCCGACTGAGGAGCCTCCCTCTCTGCCGATTTTTCCCGTGGTGAACGTAGGACGGCACCCGTGGGCCGCGGCGGGGCCGCGCCACGCACGACCTGCCGTCCTCGGTTGCAGGGGCGATTGCCAAATTTGCCGTAGGTGAGAATTTGGCAGTCAACAGAGCCGTCCGACTCTCACCGTGCGAAGAATTGGCAAAGAAACGGGCGCGGACCGGCGTGGAAACGGTCGCGGGCTTGCTACGTCCGCGAGGACCGTCTCCGGAGCCTCGACGGACTCGCCGGTCGGGCCCTCGTCTTCGTCGTCGTCGATGACCACCAGCCGGAAGGCCTCGCCCGCCTCGACGCCGATCGGCTCGCCGACCTCCGTCGCCCACTCGCGGATCCGTTTCTCCAGCTGCTCCGGCTCCTTGATCTGGGTCGCGTGCGCGCGCAGGGCGTCGATCTTGCGATCGAGCGTGGCGGTCACGTCGACCCGGACGTTCGGATCGTTCGGCCAGAAGAGGTAAAGCCGCCGAACGACGTGCGAGGCCAGGCCGGCCTTTGCGAGCCACGGAAACGCCATCGGGTTGCGGGCCGCCGGGTAGACGGCGTCGACCGCGGCCATGCCGGCGGCCCGATGATCAGCGTGGTTGACGCCTCCGTCGCGGTAGAACACGACCTCGGGATCCGTGGCGAGGACCGCGTCCGGCCGGAACGTCCGGATCTCCCGAACCAGGAGCTCCCGCAGGGCGAGGTCGTTGTCGAGGGCGCCGTCGGGTTGATGCAGGAACGACAGCCCCGCATAACCGACGACGTCGGCGGCGACCCGCTGCTCCGCTTCGCGCAGCGCGGCGAGCTCCATCGGGTCGAGATCCGGATCCTCACCACCGGCGTCGCCGCTCGTGCAGCACACGAGCCAGCCAACCGATCCCGCGTCGATCCAGCGTGACGCGGTCGCGGCAGGCCCGAAGTCCGCGTCGTCGGGGTGGGCGACGATCACCATGAATCGCGCCGGCCGCCAGTCGTGCGGCGTCTCACTCACCGGAACGTACCCGAATATGCAGGAATCTCGGTTGCGCAGACAAGCATCAGGGCTATGATGTGCGCCGAGGCTTCGCTCGTCTCCCCCCACGAGCGAAGTCTCTTTTCATGTCCGCCGGGTTCGCCGGGAGCGGTCACCCGGCGCGCGCCTGCTGCTCCTCGGTCAGGGCTGCGAGGACCTCCGCCGCGTGCCCCTCGGGCTTCACCTTCGGCCACGTCCGGGCGATCTTGCCGTCCGGGTCGACGAGGAACGTCGTCCGCGCCGTGCCCCAGTAGGTCTTGCCGTAGTTCTGCTTCTCGACCCACGAGCCATACGCGTCGGCGACCTCGTGGTCGACGTCGGCGAGGAGCGTGAACGGCAGGTTGAACTTCTCGCGAAACGCCCGCTTGCTCGCGCCGGCCTGCGGGCTCACGCCCCAGACGTCCGCGCCGCGCTCGACGATCGTCTCGTTGGCGTCGCGGAACTCGCACGCCTCGACCGTGCAACCGGGCGTGTCGTCCTTGGGGTAGAAGTAGAGGATCGTCCATCGGCCGGCCTGGTCCGAGAGCCGGTGAACCGCGCCGGATTCATCTGCGAGTGCGACCTCCGGGGCCTGGTCGCCGACGGCGGGAATGCTCATGCCGAAAGCGTAGCAGGGGTCTCGATGACGAGGACCGCGCCGTGCCCGAGAACGAACGAGGCATCCGCGGCGCGTCGGACGTTCGAGAGGCCCCGCGCCGAACCCAGGAGCAGCGTCTCGTCCCGCAGCGGGTAGTGGAGTCCGTCGGTCCGGATCCGGAGCGCATCGGCGCCGAACGGGATGAGCGAGACGAGGTCCCCGAGCCGGCCGGGCAACGCGGTCACGACCGGGCCGCCGTCCGGCCCCGGAGCGCGGACCAGCCTGACCCGGGCCGACGCGTCGAGGAGCACCGCCGGGCGGGAGCCCAGGGCTGGATGCGCAAGGAGCGTCAGGTTGGCGATCGAGTGATCGAGCCGTCGGCCGCCGAACGCCCCGAGCACCACGATCTCGTCGGCGCCGGCGGCGATCGCGGCGCTCATCGCGAGCTCGGTGTCCGACTCGTCCTTGTCGGCCTCGACGAGGTCGACTGGGACGCCGCGGGCGCGAAGGTCAGCGAGGTCCGCCGCATCGATCGAGTCGCCGTCGCCGACCCAGCGGTGGATCGGCAGGCCGAGAGGGTCCGCGTGCCGGGCGCCGCCGTCGGCCGCGACGACGATCGCCACGCCATCGGACCAGCCCGGCCAGGCCGCGTCGAGCGCCGCGCGCTCCGCCACGTCGCCGTCGGCGAGGACGATCGCGCGACGCGCGCCCGCGGCTCCATCGCCGGGATCGTCCGAGTCGCTCATGCGCCGGCCGGCGGCGCGGCGAGCAGGTACTCGTCAACCCAGGAGACGACCGACGGCGCGACCTCCACCGCCCCGGCCGCCCGCAGCTCCGCCGGGTCGCCGATCACCGACATGATGCCGACCGCGCGAACGCCGACGGCCCGTGCCATCTCCATGTCCGTTGGCGCGTCGCCGACGTAGGCGACCTCGGCGGGCCGATCGGCAAGGTCGAGCAGATCGAGGGCCATCCGGAGCGGCGCCGGGTCCGGTTTGTGGACGGCGAGGTCATCGCCGAAGACGCGGGTCGTGAGCAATTCCGCCAAGGCCCGTGCGCTCGAGCTGGGGGACCACGACCGCCCTGTGGCCCGCGGTCACGATGCCGAGCTCCTTGCCGGCGTCCCGCAGCCGCCCCAGCGCACCTGCCACGCCGTCGAACGCGACGACGTCGTCACCGCCCGTGGCGAATGTCGCGTGCCAGAGCTCGTTCGCCTCGTCGAGCCGATCGCCCGGCACGCCGAGCCGGAGGTACATCAGGCGCCAGTCCGGCACGTAATGGCGGCGGTAGAGGACCTCGTCGAAGGGCAGCCCGAAGGACGCCATCACGGTCGCATTGGCGCGGTGGAAGGCGCCGAGCGAATCGACCAAGCGTCCCGTCCCAGTCGAAGAGGATTGCCTGCATCGTCGGCCGATGCTACCGCCGCCGCCCGGAGCTCGTCCGATGCTAAACTCGGATCGTGCCCCAGACCACCGACCACGTTGCGATCCAACGGGTCCGCGACGCCGCCGAGCGCAAGGGCGTCACCCTCGACATCACCATTTTCGATCAATCGACGCACACCGCCGAAGAGGCCGCCGCGGCCGTCGGTGCGGAGCTCGGGCAGATCGTCAAGTCGCTCGTGTTCGTCGCCCCGGGCGACGACGGGCCGGAGCCGATCCTCTGCCTGGTCGCCGGCCACAATCGCGTCGACCTCGCCCGCCTGGCAGCGGTCACCGGCCAACGGGACGTTCGGCGGGCAACCGCCCGCGAGGCCAACGAGCTGACCGGGTTCACGATCGGCGGCATTCCGCCGATCGGTCATATCGGGCCGATCCGCGTGATCATGGATCCCGACCTCGGGCGGTTCCAGACGGTCTGGGCAGCGGCCGGAACGCCGACCGCGGTCTTCCCCGTTCCGCCGGCGACGCTGCGAACGCTCGCCAACGCCACCGTCGCCCCGATCACGGAGGAGCGCCGGCTCGCCGACATCGAGGCGGAGCGCGAGCCCGGCTCCGGTGTCGGAGGCTTCGTCGGAGACGGTCGGGCCCGAGCGCAGAACGCCGGGGTGTGAGCTCGCCCGTCACGGGCGCCCAGCCGCGCGACGCGACGATCGCCTATCCCGGCGGTCTGCGGGCGAGGTGGCGCTGGGGCGGCAGCGGCCAGGGAGCTGCGGTGTTCGCCCTGTCGGAGGCCGGCGGGACGCTGGCCGATCACGGTCCGTTGGTGTCGGCCGACTACGAGGCGCTCTGCCGCGCCGAGCTCCGGATCGACGGCCCGGGCGGCGCCGTGGACGGCGAGGTTCGCATCGACGATCTACGACGAGCCGGCCGGACTCGTCTGGGATGACCACGGCCTGTTCGTCGTCAAGTACGGGTTCCACACGTACGCGTTCGCCAGTCGGTCGGGCGAGCTGCGCTGGTCGCACCGATCGGCGACGCCCCTCCTTGCGCTCTTCGGCTCCCCTCGCCTCCCCCATCTCGTCGTCCAGTCGGAGATCGAGACATTCGCCCTCGAGCCCGACGGAACGGCTGCCTGGCGGATCGCCCATAGCGACGTCGTGACGGAAGCGGAACTCGTCGGCGGCCGGCTGGTCCTGACCAGCTTCGCGGGTGCGGTCACGGCCATCGATCCCGGCGACGGGCCGCCCGACGAGCTGATTCTGGGGATGACCCGTGGAAAGCGTGGATAACCGCGCGAGACCTGTCTGAAACTCGTGGACAAGACGGCTTGACCCGTCGGGTCGGGGGACGTAGCGTTGCGGTCAGCCCGGAGGGGCCGAGCGCAGGCTAACGGCAGCGATCGCATCAACGCCCACGCCGCGAGTAGGTTCCTTCGGGCCTTTCCATGCCCGCCGCAGGCGCGAGGCCAGACGCCGCTATCATCCCGCGGTGACTCCCCTCCTCCTCGTCGTCGCGAGCCTGGTTGCCCTCGGCGCCGGCGTGATCACCCTGCGGTCGTTCGGGCCCCGCTATCGGGTCGCACGCCTGCTCGCGACCACGCCCCGGGTCACCGTCGCGGACGCCATCGCCATCGCCCGCGACGGCCCGCCTCGCTACGTCCGGGTCGACGGCCGGATCGACGCGGAGGAGGAATTCGAGGACGCGGACCATCGGCCGCTCGTCTTCCGCCGGACGCGGTTCGAGGCCCGTTCCGGGGCACCGGCGCGGTGGTCGGCGTTTGAGGATTCACGCGAGGCCGTCGAGTTCGAGATCAGGGAAGGCCTCGACGGGATCCGCGTCGACGCCGCGACCCTCGACGTGGGGCTCGTCGTCGTGCCACGCCATTCGGTCGGCGTCGCCGCCGACATCACCGACCGCGCCCCATCCGCGCTCGATCCGGCGACGCCGGTCCGGGCGGTCATCGAACAGATCTCATCGGTCGAACACGCGATCGTCCTGGGCGTCCCGGTTGCGACCACTGGCGAGGGCGGCGCGGCACAGCTGACGTCTGGGCTTGGGAAGCCGCTCGTTCTCTCGACTCTGGAGCCGGACGAGGCCATGCGGATCCTCGCCGGAGGCAGCACCCGGCCGCGGGTCGTCGCTGCCTGCTTTCTCGCCGGGACAGCGCTCCTCATCGTCGGTCTCGCGTGGGCAGGCCTCGGCACGGTCATGAGCGCCGTCGTTCCGATCGCCCGAGCCGCCTCCCCGTCGCCCGGCACGGGTGGCGATCCGCGCAGCAGCGGCGAAGGGCCGGGCCTCGTCGGCGAACCACTGCTCGCTCTGGTGGTCGTCGCGGGTATTGCCGTCCTCGCCGTGGTGCTGACAACGCTTTACGTCCGGGTCACCGACACGAAACCGGGAAAGCGGTCTTAGGCCGACTCGCGGGCCGCGGACGCGCAGACGCGCTGCTTGTCGTGGCGGTCCCCTAGGGCAGCGCGCCGGGCACTTGCTGCGGCGGGCTCGTGCCGGTCGGGTCGAAGGCGACCCAGCCGTGACCGGGGAAGTACACCTCAACCCAGACATGTGCGGCGCTGTTGCGAATCACCTCGATGGCCGAGCCCGGGCTGCGCTCGCCGGGCAGGAACCCCTGGACGACTCGAGCCGGGATACCGAGGTTGCGCAGGATAACGGCCATCGTCATGGCGTAATGCTCGCAGTAACCGCGCCTGAACGTGGCGAAGCATTCGGGCGTAGACATCACGCCGCAGTCGATGTCGCGCACGTCGACGTCGTACGTGAACGATTCCGCGCGGAGCACCTGGACCAGCCGCTCCGCCACGTCGATCGGTGCGGTCGAGCTCGCAGTCCTGACGATCTGATCCCTGAGCGATGCCAGGTTCGGTCCGAACATGCCGGCGACCTCGGCGGTGTACAGGAGGACGACCTCGCGCGGATAGTCGGTCCCGGCGGCGCGAAGCGCGGCGGCGTTGAGCGTGGCCGGGTCGGCGACCAGGGCGGTGACCGTGTAGGAGTCGCCTCCGTCGCGATTGAGCGACGCGAAGTAGCCGCCCTGGCCGACAGTCGCGAGCCGGACGGGACGATCGACCTGGATTGGCGTTGCAGGAGACAACACCGTCGGAAGGGCGAAGTTGGCGGGCAGCACGGTGAACGTGAAGTCATGGAGGCCCGTCGCTTCGACGTCGTCGGCCATGCCCTCGAACACGCGCGCGCCCGGTGCGCGATCGGTGGTTCGCGGGTCGCTCGATCGCAGGCCATGCAGGTCGATCTGGTCGAATGCCACGGCTCGCCAGTAGTAGGCGCGGTCGTCGGTCGGATTGCGCTGGATCGTGACCGCCACATCGCTGTTGGTGATCCAGGCCTGACTGACGGTCGCGGTCAGCGGAGGCGCCTCATGGGCGGGCTCGGTCCTGCCAAGCCCAACGGCGGCACCGATGAGGGCGATCGCGACGACGCCGGTCGCGAAGAGGTTCGGACGAAGGCTAAGGGTGAGGAACCGCAATGGCCGGACCCGCGATACCTGGGCCATCGGCCGCGTTCGGGCGAAGGTGTCGGCCAGGACGCGATCTGGGAGGCGCCCGGGTGCCCTCGCCTGCAGCCAGTGCCGGACTCGTGCCTCGACGTGTTGCTCGGTGTTCATCGTATGAGTCCGCTCGTTGTGGCGATGGGTGTTCGTTCGTCCGCTTCGAGGGCAGCACGCAAGACTTCCATCGCGTAGTGGATCCTGGACTTCGCGGTCCCTACGGGCACGCCGAGCGCATCGGCGACCTCGGGCACCGTCAGGCCAAGGTAGAAATGGAGGACCACGGCAGCACGCTGGTGCGGCTTCAGGCGCTCGGAAGCCTCGATCAAGCTGATCGAGGTCATCAATCGAGCTGGCGAGATCACCGGTCGCCGGCTCGATCCGCACCATCTGGACCTCCACGGACCGCCGCTGCCTGCGGCGCCCGTGATCTGTGCAGGCGTTCACGATGAGCCGGTAGAGCCAGGCGTCCCAGCTGTCCGGGTCACGCAAGACCGGCAGGCTCCGCCAGGCGTTGACCAGGGCATCCTGGACGGCATCCTCCGCCTGGTGCGTGTCATGAAGCAGGATCCGCGCGACGGCGTAGAGCCGATCGGCGGCGGCCGTCGCGAGAACCTCGAAGGCTTCGTGGTCACCACGCCGTGCTGCTTCGACGAGATCGCGCTGCAAGCTCATTCCGCCTGACTGCCGGGCCTGGCGGCCCGCTTGACAGTACATGACGAGGCGCCGCTTCCGATCGTTCAAGAAAGCTGCCGGCCGGTGAGGCTGCGGCGACCTCTACGAGGATCTGAGCAGCCCGCGGCGCACTCCTCGCCCTGGTCATCGTCGCGGGGGTGCCGAACCAATCGCGGTGCCTCGAGCCCGACACTCCTGACGATCACCCTCATGAACGTCGCGCAGGCGCGCTGAGGACTATCGTGCTATTGGCAAGAACTGTGAGCTTGGTAGGCTCCGGCCGACGACTTGACATTTCTTCCACGAGTGAGCGTTGCCAACCGCACTTCCATCCCGCCCGATCGATGCGACCTTGTCGGTGACAAAGGCTGCACGGCTTCTCGGCGTCCATCCCAATACGATCAGGGCCTGGAGCGACGCCGGCCGGCTTCGCTACTACCGGATCAACCCGCGCGGCGACCGTCGCTACCGGATGGGCGATCTGCAGCGATTCCTCGCGGCGGCCCAGAGCGGCGCAAGCGAACAGGTGCAGGCCGGATTCTCGCACCGCCGCCTCTCCGAGCGCCCGACGCTCGAGCTCCTCACGACGCCGGATCACAACGCAAGCGAACTCGAGCCGCTGACCGATTCCGACCGGGAACGTCACCGCGCCGACATGGACACTTCTCGTCGAGCTGGGCCGAGTCGGGGCTTCAGCCACCAGGACCGATGCCGTGCTGACCGATGCGGCTCGCACCATCCGGAACCACGGGCAGCATCTCGCGGTCGCGCTGTTCGAGCTCCGAGGCGACCGACTCGTCCCGCGGGCCATGGCCGGCGCCGACCTCCAGCTGATCGAGCTCCCTCGTGACTTCGGCGTCCTGGGTGCCGCACTCCAGCGCCCTGCCGCAGATCCGTCGCCCGTCGTGGCGAACGAGGCCGGGGCCGTCGTCGGCGGCGGTCTGGCAGAAGTCGCGATCACCATCCCGGGTCGCGACGCGCGCCTGGGGCGTGCTGCTGATCGCCGACGAGCATGGCGCCGATCCTGCCGCCGTCGACCCCGACCTCCTCGGAGCCATCGCCCGCTCAGTCGGGTCGATCGTCAGTGCCGGCCGATCCGCCGACGAGGTCGCCCATCATCTCCATCGGGCGGACGCCCTCCGGCGCGTCGCCGGTGATATCGGCAGCCGGCTCGACCTCGACCAGATCCTGTCCGGGCTCGTCGACCACGCGATGGTCCTCTTCGAGGGCGATCGCGGGGCCGTGTTCCTCCGGCACCCGAACGGCAATGCGATCGCCGAGGTAACCCGGGGTCTGTCCCAGGCCTACCTCCAGTCGGTCCGCGAATTCCCCAGCCGATCGCTCCCGTCGATGGCCGTCGCCGCGCGCCGGCCGCTGTTCGCCGGCCGCTACCGGGACGACCCGCGCGGCCTGGACGTTCGAGCCGCCGTCGTCCAGGAGGGCTTCGACACGCTCTGCACGGCGCCGCTGTTCGACGGCCCCGAGCTGCTCGGCCTACTCAACGTCTACCACGACGCGCCCCACGACTGGACCGACGACGAGCTCGACACGATGGCCGCGCTCGCGACCCAGGCGTCGGTGGCGATCAAGAACGCCCAGAACTTCCAGAAGATGGCGACCTGGGCAGCCCAGCTCCAGTCGATCCAGCAGCTCGGCGTCCGCCTGTCGCGGCTGACGAGCGTCCGCGAGATCGGCCTCGCGATCGCGACCGAGCTTCGGCAGCTGATCGACTACCACAACGTCCGGGTCTACCGGCTCGAGGGCCAGGACCTGATCCCGGTCGCCATGCAGGGTCAGGTCGGCGAGTACGTCGACGAGACCCCCGAGCAGCTGATGGTCAAGTTCGGCCAGGGCATCACCGGCTGGGTCGCTGAGCATCGTGTCGCCCAGAACCTGCCGAACGCGGCGATCGACCCGCGGGCCAACACGATCGCGGGCACCGAGGAAGACCTCGACGAGTCCATGCTCCTCGCCCCGATGACGTTCGAGGACCAGGTCCTCGGCGTGCTCGTGCTCTCGAAGCTCGGACTGCATCAGTTCAGCGACGACGATCTGCGCCTCCTCGTCATCTACGCGAGCTTCGCCGCGCAGGCGTTCATCACCGCCGACGCGACCGCCCGCCTCCGCGCCCAGTCCGAGGCGCTCGAGCGCCAGCTCGTCAACCAGCGCGGCCTCCTCCAGGTCACCGAGTCGATCCTGACCACGCTCAATCCCGCACGCGATCCTCGATCAGGTCGCGGACCGCCTTTCCGAGCTCGTCGGCTACGACAACATCGCGATCGAGACCGTCGACCTGACAACCGGACTCCTTCGCCCGCTCACCGCTCGCGGCATCCACGCCGCCCAGTACATGGAGCCGTGGGCCCCCGGCGAACAGGGACTCGCGACCTGGGTCGTCGGTCACAACGAGCCTGCCCTCGTCCTCGACGAGCGAACCGATGAGCGGATCAACCACTTCCGGGATGTCACCCTCGGCGGCAGCCTGATCTGTGTCCCTCTTCGCGGTCGCGATGGGGCCACCGGCGTCCTGACGCTCGAGCGACTCGGCGAGGAGGCGCGCTACTCGGAGGACGAGTTCGAACTCGTCAAGCTCTTCGCCGCGCAGGTCTCGATCGCGCTCCAGAACGCCGAGGTCCACCGCGCCGTCGAGATCCGGGCCCAGACGGACGACATGACGGGCCTGCTCAATCACGGCACGTTCCAGGACTGGCTGAACAAGAGCGTCGAGGGCCGCGAGCCGTTCAGCCTGATCATGCTCGACCTCGATGAGTTCAAGGCCGTCAACGACGCGCTCGGCCACCAGGCCGGCGACCGGCTCCTTGCCGATATCGCCAAGGCGATCGTGGCCGCCGGCCGCGACTCCGACCACGTGTTCCGCTACGGCGGCGATGAGTTCGCGCTGATCCTGCCGGGCACCGACGCGAGCTCCGCGGTCGCGGTCGCCGAGCGAGTCCGAGGCGCCGTCAACGCGGTCGGCGGTCCTGGATCGCGATGGGCCGAGCAGGAAATCGAGATCAGCGTCTCGATCGGCCTCGCGACGTTCCCGCGGGACGGCCTGTCGCCGGAATCGATCCTGCTGGCCGCCGACCGTGCCTGCTTCGTCGCCAAGCGGAGCGGCCACGGCCTGATCGCCACTGCCGACGAAGGCCTCGCGCTCGCGAGCGAGTTCTCGCTCCAGCAGCCGACCCCCGTCGATCCGCCGACCATCCCGTTGGGCGACTGAGACCGGTCCGTTACCGGGCCGTAACCGCGGTCGGGGCGACATCGTCACAGTGGGGCACATGACCGTTCGACGCCGCCTGCCCTTCGCCCTCTACCTGCTCCTCGCGATCGTCGCGACGGCGTGCCTGCCCAACGCCATCGGCCCGAGCGGTTCCCCTGGCTCACAGACGCCGGCGCCGACCGGCCGCCCCGTACCCAGCGGCCCGACGCCCGAGCCGTCCTTCGTGCCGCCGACCCCCACGCCGATGCCGACGTTCCGGACATACGTCGTCGTCCGGCGCGACAACCTCACCTCGATCGCCCGTACCTTCGACACGACCGCCCGAAGCATTGCCTACTGGAACCGGGCGACGTACCCGAGCCTCGATCCAGAGTCGGAGGCGTACTCGCCGAACCGGATCGAGATCGGGTGGAGCCTTGCGATCATCCCGGGTGTCGTCGTCGATCCCCAGACCCTGCCCGATCAGACCCCGCTCCCCGCGTCGCCGCATGCCGGGACCGACCACCGCGCCGGGCGGGACGCCACCGGTCACCCCGGTGCCCGGCGCCGGAGCCATCGTCGTCAGCCACGGCTCGCGCGATAGCAACAAGGTCGCGCTGACATTCGACATGGGCGGTCGACTCGATCCCGCACTCGACATCATGGGTTGGCTCACCGACCACGGCGTCCACGCCACGATCTTCCCGACCGGCAAGTCCGCCACCGAGACCGCGATCGGGCACGAGGCCGTCCGGCAGGCCGCGGCCCGACCGGACCTCTTCGAGCTCGCTAACCACTCGTGGGATCACCCGGCGTTCACCGACCTCGACGCGGCCGGGATCGCGGATCAGCTGAGCCGGACGGAGACCGCGATCGGCGGTGTCTCGGGGATGACGACCAAGCCCTGGTTCCGGCCGCCATTCGGGGCCTGGAACGAGGACGTGCGCAAGGCGGTCGGGGCAGCGGGCTGGGCGTACCTCGTGATGTGGGACATCGACACGATCGACTGGCGCCCGACCGTCGACGGCGGGCCGACGGCCCGCGACATCGAGGCCAAGGTCCTGTCGCGAGTGACCGGCGGTTCGATCGTCCTCATGCATCTCGGTGGCTGGAACACGCTCGACGCACTGCCCGCGATCATCGAGGGGCTTCGGGCGAAGGGGCTCGAGCCGGTGACGCTGACGGAGCTGCTTCTCCAGTAGGCTTCGTCCATGCCCGATCCCGTTGCTCCGCTCATCGTCCTGACGGTCGCCGATACCCGCCGTTACAACGACCCCGAGCTCGCCGGCCCGCAAGAACGACCTCTACGCGCAGGCCGTCGTCCGCCACGGTGGCAGGCCACTCCTCCTCGACGGGACAGCGACCGCGCGCGAGCGCTCCGAAGCCTTCGCTACGATGGACGGTCTGCTGCTGACCGGCGGCACGGACATCGATCCTGCCCGCTACGGCCGACCCAACACCGGCAGCGTCGACGTCGAACCCGATCGGGACGCGCTCGAGGCAGACGCGTGGGCCGTTGCCTGGGACCGTGCGTTGCCCGTCTTCGGGATCTGCCGCGGCTTCCAGGCAATCAACGTCTTCGCCGGCGGCACGCTCATCCAGGACGTCCCGGGCCACGCGGGGCCGGGCTGGGGCACCGGGCCCGCCCGGATGCACCCGATCCGGATCGAGCCTCGCGGAGTCCTTGCCACGTGCCCTAGGCGAACGGCACGGAGAACGTGAACACCTACCACCACCAGGGCGTCACGGCCGCCGACCTCGCGCCGGGCCTCCGAGCGACCGCCTGGGCGAGCGAGCGCCGCCGGGGACATCGTCGAGGCGCTGGAGCTGCCGGGCGATCGGTTCGTCGTCGGCGTCCAATGCCACCCCGAGCGAACCGAATTCAGCCCGCCCGCGTTCGAGCGCCTGTGGTCGGCGTTCGTCGATGCCGCCGCGGGCCGGGCCGTCAGAGACGCCCGGCGTCGATCACTCGCTGCAGGAACTGCCGCGTCCGAGCCTCGCGCGGCGCGCTGAAGATCTCCGCGGGCTTCCCCTGCTCGAGGATCCGGCCCGCGTCGAGGAAGCAGATGCGGTTGGCGATGTCCCGGGCGAAGCCCATCTCGTGGGTCGCGATGACCATCGTCATGCCGCCGGCGGCCAGCTCGCGGATGACATCGAGGACCTCGGCGACGAGCTCGGGATCGAGGGCGCTCGTGACCTCGTCGAGAAGCAGGATGTCGGGCTGCATCGCCAGGGCTCGGACGATCGCGACCCGCTGCTGCTGGCCGCCCGACAGCCGATCCGGAAATTCGCGCCGCTTGTCGGCGAGGCCGAACCGCTCGAGCAGGGCGGTGGCCGCGCCTTCAGCGTCGTCGCGCTTCCGGCCGAGCGCCTTCCGCGGCCCGAGCGTGACGTTGTCCAGGACTGACATGTGCGGGAACAGGTTGAACGCCTGGAAGACGATCCCGATTCGCCGTCGGATCCGGTTGACGTCGACGCCGCGGGCAGTGATCTCGTCGCCTTCGACGAAGATCCGGCCCGGCGTCGATCGGCTCGAGGAGGTTGATGCAGCGCAGGAGCGTCGACTTGCCGCTCCCCGACGAGCCGATGAGGCAGACGACTTCGTGCTCGGCAACCTCGAGGTCGATCCCGCGAAGGACCTCCAGCGCACCGAACGACTTGTGCAGGCCCTCGACGTGGAGCGCGGGTCGCGGCCCGCTGGCAGGGTCGCGGGGCTGGGTCGGCAGCGAGTCCCTCATCGGGCGCCCGCGGCCTGACGTCCGCGGTCCCGGCCGACGAGCCAGTCGGTCAGCCGGGCCAGCGGGATCGTCACGATGATGAAGATGAGGGCGACGTCGAGAAACGGGGTGAAATTGAAGGCCGCGGACTTCAGGATCTGCGCCTCGCGGAAGATCTCGACGACGCCCAGGACCGAGACGAGGACCGTGTCCTTCTGGAGGCCGATGAAGTCGTTGAGGAGGGGCGGGATCACCCGCCGGACGGCCTGCGGGACGATGACGTAGCGAAGGGCCTGGAACCGATTGAGCCCGAGGGAGCGCGCCGCCGCCTCCTGGCTCCAGTGGACCGACTCGATGCCCGCTCGATAGACCTCGGAGACGTAGGCCGAGTAGACGAGCGTCAGGGCGATGACGCCGTAGAGGAACACGTCGTTCGGGACGCCGGCGATACCGAGACCGGGAATCCCGAAGCCAAGGAGATAGATGACGAGGAGGCCCGGAACGGCCCGGAACAGGTCGACATATGCCGTGGCCAGGAGTCGCACCGGGAAGAAGACCGGGCCGGGCAGGCCTCGGAGGATCGCGATGATCAGCCCGAGAACCAGCGTCAGGACCTCCGCGATCATGAACAGGGCCACGTTCGTGCCGAACGCCTCGAGGACCTTCGGCCATGACCGCGCGAAGATCGCGCCGTCGAAGAACGCCTTCTGGACCGCCGGCCAGTTCGGGGCGCTCGTCACGGCAATGACGATCACGCCGAACACGACGACCGTGCTGATGAACGCGATCAGGCTCGAGCGGAGGGCCTCGCCGGGAGGGACCCGCGGCCTGGAACGGCGAGGCCCGCCCCGGCCGGCGAGACCGATCAGGTCGCCGGTATCGAGCGGGCCTCCGGTGAGCGACATGGCTCAGGCCGCGGCGCGGCCGGCGCCGGCTAGGGCTGGATGACCGGAGCGCTTGCCTTGTCGGACAGCCATTCCTTGGTGATCGCGTCGAGCGTCCCGTCGCTCTTCATCGCCGCGATCGCGGTGTTGACGCAGTCGGTCAGGGCGCTGTCCTTCGCCAGGACGACGCTGAAGTGCTCGGCGTCGGCGCCGGTCGGCGGGGCGAACTGGCCGACGATGACCGAGTTCTCGACCTGGGCCGCGGTCACGTAGAACGCGGTCGGCAGGTCGACGACCAGGCCGTCGATCTGCTTGGCCTTGAGGCCGGCGATGGCGTCGTCGTTGGAGTTGTAGATCTGGGCCGCGGCCGTCGGAGCGATGACGTTGTTGATCGTGTCGAGGCTCGTCGTGCCTGTCTGGGCCCCGAACTTGAACGCCTTGAGATCGGCGACGGTCTTGGCGGTCGCGACGCCGTTGTCCTTGAGGGCGACGATCGACTGGTTGAGCGTGTAGTAGCCATCGGACAGGTCGACCGCCTCGGCTCGCTCAGGCTTGAACGAAACCTGGTTGACGTCGATGTCGAACGTCTTGGCGCCCGGGGCGAACGAGTTGTCGAAGGGGACGACGACCCATGCGACATCGGCCTCGGCAAAGCCCAGCTGGTCGGCGAGGGCATACGCAAACGCGCTCTCGAAGCCCTCTCCGTTCGTCGGGTCACCGAGCTCCCACGGCGCCGTCGCCGTGCCTTCCGGGATCTGGAAGTACGGCGGGTAGGCCGGGTTGTCGGTACCGACGGTGAGCTTTCCCGCAGCCATCGTGGTCAGGCTGTCCTTGGCGCAGGCGTCGGCGGACGGGCTCGGGGCCGACGAGGGCGCGCTGGCGGACGGTGCCGCAGCCGATGCGGCCGTGCTTGCGGACGGGCTGGCTCCGGCGGTCGAGCAGCCCGCGACGGCGAGCGCTACGAGCAGGACAACCGATGACGTGAGCGCGCTGCGCATGCTGGAATCTCCTCTCGTCCGTCGATGTGCCGGCGGAGTGTACCCGAAAAACCCGAGTGATCCGCTCGGAGATCACGCCCGGCGGATCGTGACCTCGCGGTCCTCGACGACGCCCAGGTGGGTCGCCGCGTCACCCTGGTTCTGGGCCAGGCAGATCCGCCCGTAGGAGTCCTCGTACAGCAGCGTCTCGCCCGGCTCTGCATCGCCGAAGGTGCCGCGCCAGTTGACGATCTCCACCCGTGGCCCCTCGCTCGCATCGGCCGCGAGTGCCAGCTCGAGGCTGTCTCCCGACCGGACGAGGCCGATGGCTTCCTCGAGGTCGCCCCGCAGGCCCGCCAGCTTGACGTTGCCGAAGGTATCGACGTAGACGACCGAGCTGCGGAGGCGTCCCGGCTCAACGATTGGATCGGCGATCGGCGACGGCACGAGAGTCGCTGGATCGAGCGCCGGTCCCAGCGCATCGAAGGCGGCCCCGGCCGCCAGGTGCGCCGCGGCGGGGGCGAAGATGTCCCGGCCGTGGAAGCTCGTGCTGACCTGCGGCAGACGGTACTCAGCGGACTCCAGCAGCCGGGCCTCGACGACCCCGCCGAGGCGCTCGGCGCCGGCCGAGCAGCAGGCCGTTGTCCGGACCGATCAGGACATCGCCGCGAGCGACCCGCAGACGCAATCGGCCGGCGCTCCGTCCCGACGCCGGGATCGACGACCGCGACGTGGCTCCCCACGGGCAGATACGGCAGCGCGCACCAGAGCAGCAGCGCCCCATCGCGGATCGCGAACTTGCGAACCTCATGGCTGATGTCAACGATCCGAGCGTCGGGCGCGATCGACAGGATCACGCCATGAAGAATCGCCGCCGAAGGATCGCGCGCCCCAAAGTCAGTAAGCAACGAAATGAACGGCCCAGCCACGCCGGCGATGGTATCCGAGTGCCAGCACTCCGAGCCGCCCTCAGCCAAGGTCGCCGCAGGGCCGTTCCAGGCGAAGGCGGCGGGGAGCACCGGAGCGAGCGCACCCAGAGGTGCGTGAGCGAGGAGCGCAGCCGGCAACGCCCGCATGGAGCCGCCATGCGGCGACCGGAGAATCCGAAGCGGCGCCGGGAGGAGGCTCGGCGCCGCTTCGGAGTGGTTCCGCGTCGGCGGGAGGAGGGAGAACGCCGCCGCGGGGAGTATTCGGTTGTCGGAGGCCGAGAAGGCCTCGGTTGTTAGAGAGCCGTTGTTTCTGTGCCGCTATCGAAGCGACCGGTTCGCTGCATCTGGCGGAGGAAGAGAAGCTGGTTGACCTGGCTGAGCGTCCAATGCGATTCGCCGATCGGAATGCCCGCCATGTAGGCCGTCAGGTTGGCCGCCTCGTCAGGCGCCATGCCCTTCAGCAGAAGCGTTCGGTAGGTCGCCCGCGTGCGCAGGGCCTCCGGCGTCTCCCGGCTGGCCGGAGAGATCAGGGTGTCGGTGGCCGACCCAGACGCGACCCCGGAGGCCACCGCGACCGCTGGCCAGGACGAGTCGCCGCGAGACGATCGTCCCTGACCCCGAGTACCTCGACGAGGCTGGCCTGCCATGGTGCACCGTGCCGTCCTATCTGCCGATTTTCGCTGCGGGCGATTGCCCTGACTTCGATGGCTTCGATTGCTTGGCTTGTGGTCGGATGTTCGACCTGCTCCGGCACCGGAACGATGACCCATCGGTCCCATGCCACTAGGTACTTGCGGCTGCTTCGTCATCCGTTCGGGTGACGCTGCCCGGTTAGACTCCCCGACGTGCGAGTTCGGACTCTTGAGCTTCGCCTGATCGCGTTAGCCCTGACTGCGTGTTGGACGCTTACGGCGGGCGTCGTGTTGCTGGGCTATCGGCCGGGCGGCCCGGTCGATCTCGTGGTGGGAATCGCGGCCGCCCTGCCGATCGGAATCGCCCTAGCCGGGCTCGCCTGGCCGCCTGCCACGCACGGGCAGGGCGCGTTCGCTGCAATGGTCTGGCTGGGACTCGGTTCGCTCCTCCTCCTCGTGCCCTCGATCGCTCGATGTGTCCGCCCAGCTCGTGCAGCGCGGCGCCCAGACCCTCCTGCCGTCGGTCGAGGCGGCCTATCCGTGGGCGCTCGCGCTCGCTCGGGACGAGCCTGTTCGCCGGCTTCGGGATCGCCCGACGGTTGCTCGGCGCCACGGCCATGAAGCGACGGCGCCTCCTCCGCGGGATCGGCGTCGCGACAGTCCTGGCCATCGGCGCGGGTGCCACCTTCACCGCGATCGCGATGGCGAATGAGCTTGCCCTCCGCGATCGGCCGACGACGTCGTCGCGATTCGGCCCGACCGACACGGAACGGGAGCCACCGCCGTGCGACTCGTCCGCTCACGGCCGGCGCCACCGCCCGGATCGAGCTCCACCTGAAGGGCGACCTCGACGGCCGCTCCATCGGCAGCATCGACCTCGCCGGTGACCGATCTGGCGGCGACTTTCGCTGGCTCGCCTACGCGGCGACGTCGAGCGAGCTGGGACTGCACGGAGCGGCGCGCATCGGCGAGGACGCCTGGATCCGCGAGCCGTTCGGGGGCTGGCGGCGGGCGGAACTCGCGGAGGTCGCCGATGCGGCGCATCGACACGCAGGCGCTCGAATCGGCCCTGACAATGGGAACGCGCGCGGCCGCCGAGCTCCACGGGGTGGACGTCATCGAGGGCGCGCGGGCCCGGCACTGCCGGATCGCCATCGACGGCCCGACGTTCCGGCATGCCTTTCCGATGGTCGACTGGCTGATCGGTGACGCCGACATGACGATCTGGCGCGGCGAGCTCGACTACTGGATCTTCATCGACGGCGAGCTCGGGCGGGTCGTCGGCAGCGTCAACGGCGACGCCGGCGCGATCCGCGAGGGCGCCCTCCAGGCGACGATCAGGGTGGACCTCACCGCGACCGACCGCGGCGCGGCCTTCCGCATCGACCCGCCCACGCGCTGACACAATCAGAGTCATGACGCGTGGACGACGACGCGCGATCGGGCAAACGGGACCGGCTCGCCCGGATCACTCGTGTCGTTTCGCTGCTGCGGGCCCATCCCGACGGAATGGCGATCAAGGACATGGCGAAGCGGATCGACGTCTCGGTCCGGACCGTCTACCGCGATCTCAACGCGATCGAGGGCGAGATCGGGATCGGCGTCTGGTCGGAGGGCGGGCGCTGGGGCCTGGCCGCGGACGAGTTCCTGCCGCCGCTCAAGCTGACCCAGGACGAGGCGATGGCCGTCGTGCTGTCGGCGCGGCTGATGGTGCGCTACGCCGACAAGTACGACCCGGATCTCGCGTCGGCCTTCGAGAAGCTCGGCGAGGTGCTGCCGCCGGCGCTCGGCGAGCATGTCGCCCGGACGCTCGACGTCCTGTCGCGGCACCCTCGCGACGAGCGGTTCAGCCGCCACGTCAACCTGCTCACGAAGGCCTGGGCGGAGCGCCGGATCGTCTCGCTCGACTACGAGCCGGCGCGGTACGGGCCGGATTCGGCGCCGCGGACGGCGCGGGTCAGGCCGTACCTCATCGAGCCGTCGCTCCAGACCCACGCGCTGTACCTGATCGGCTTCGACGAGACCCGCCAGGCGATCCGGACCTTCAAGGTCGAGCGGATCCGGGACATCTCGCTCACGCCCGAGACGTTCGAGCCGCCCGAGGACGGGCTGGTCGAGGGCATGTTCGACCGGGCCTGGGACATCATCGCCGACCAGGAGCCGGTCGAGGTCGTCCTGCGCTTCTCGCCGACCGTTGCCGCCCGCGTCCAGGAGGCCCGCTGGCATCCATCGCAGCGGGTCGCGATCGAGAGCGACGGTTCGCTCGTGTGGCGAGCAACGGTCGCCGGCACGATCGAGGTCCGGCTCTGGGCGCTGCAATGGGGTGACGACGTGGAGGTGATCGCGCCCGGCCTCGCTCCGCGACGACGTCGTCGCAACGTACCGCCGGGCCCTCGAGCGACACGGCGACGGCGCCGTCGCGGCAGGGAAGAAGGCCTGATGGCCCGCCACCCGTTCTCGGCCGTCAACCTGATCAGCGACCCGATCCACGGCTACGTCGAGCTGACGAAGCGGCTGGGTCCGGCCGAGGCCGCCGCCGCGGGGCTGCGAGCCGAGGAGGCCGCCGAGGAGGACCTCCTCGACACCGCCTGGGTCCAGCGGCTGCGGCGGATCAGCCAGCTCCAGAGTGCCCGCTGGGTCTTCCCGACCGCCGAGCATTCGCGGTTCACCCACGGTCTCGGGGTCATGCACGAGGCCGGCGCCTGGGGCCGCTCGCTCTACCCGTCGCTCCGCTCGTCGCTCATGGCCGCCGGCGATGACGGTCCCGTCGGAGGGGCTCGTCGTCGAGACGCTGCGGGTGGCCGGCCTGCTCCACGATGTCGGCCACGGCCCGTTCGCCCACTTCTTCGACGACCACGTGCTGTCCCGCTTCCAGGCGCCGGCGGATGCGCGGCGGGCGGACGGCAAGCAGCTCTCGCACGAGGACCTCTCGCAGGTCATCGTCGAGCGCGAGCTGGGGCCGCTGATCGGGGCGCTGCGGCGGGCGCCGGGCAGCGTGCCGGAGCGGGACTCATTCGCCGACGGCGAGACGATCGACCCGCGCTGGGTGTCGTTCCTCGTGTCGAAGCCGGCCCTCACCGACGAGGCGATGCCGCGCTGGGTGCGCTGGCTCCAGCCGCTCCTGTCGGGCGTCTTCACCGTCGACAACCTCGACTACGTCCGGCGCGACGCCTACATGACCGGCGTCGCGGTCGACGTCGACGTCGAACGGCTCCGGCGCTACACGTTCATCGGGCCGCGCGGGCTGACGCTGTACGAGCCGGGCCTCGGCGCGCTCGAGATGTTCCTCACGGCTCGGCTGTTCATGTACCAGCAGGTCTATTTCCACCGAACGGTCCGGGCGATCGACCTCCACCTCGGCGAGGTCTTCGGGCCGTCGATCCGGGCGATCTTCGGCGACGGCTCACCGGTCGAGCGGCTGTCCGCCTACGCCGATCTCGACGAGTACGCGCTCCTCCACCAGGCGGCCCGCTGGGCCCGCGGCGAATCGCGTCGCCGAGGCACCGGCCGACGGCGACGGGCAGGTGACAGCCGGCGGTCGCGGAGGCGTGGCGCTCGATCCTGCTGCGCCAGCCGCGGTGGCGGGCCGAGACCGAGATCCGGGTCGAGTACGAGGCGAACGATCAGCCGACCGAGGCGATCGCGTCGCTCGGCAGCGGAAGAGCCGGGACGGGTGCGCGATCGATCTGGCCGTCGTCGACGCGCGGCCCGCCGATGCAACGGCGACGGATTCGCTGCTGGCCGTCGAAGCGCGCGATGGCTCGTCGCTCTCGCTGGCGCGGTCGCTCGGCCGGCTGCCGGCCTACGCGCTCATCGGCCGCCGCTACCGGCGGGCGGATCGGTCGAGCCGGCCGAGCTAGTAGCGCGGCGCCTGCGATTCGGTCGCCGGCGTCAGTGCCGGTCGAGCGTTCGGGCCCGGGATTCGCCGCGTCTTGAGGACCTCGGCGCCGTGCGGCATGACGATGAGCGGGTCGATCCGGGCGATCTCGGCCACCGGCAGCCTGAGGTTCCTGAGGATGTCCGCGCGGACGCCGAACGTGTCGGTCTCGAACGGGCTGAACAGCCCGTAATGGACGTGACAGCCCGACGCGTGACCGGTCATGCCCTCGAGGCCGATCTTCTGGCCCGCCTTGACGCGGTCGCCGACCGCGACCGTGACCTTGCTGAAGTGGGCGTAGACGCTCCGATAGCCGTTGCCGTCGTCGATGACCACGACGATCGGCAGGTCGTCCCAGAGCTTCTTCTTGTCGAGGATCCGGTAGTAGGGGCGCAGGTCGCCGACCCAGCCGACGACGTCATCGAACTGGCGGCCGGCGGCCAGGACGACGCCGTCGTGGGCGGCTCGCACGGTGTCGCCGCAGAACGACGCGACGTCGATTCCGTCGTGGAAGAGCTTGCCGTCCTTGATCCTGCTCCCGCCGGGGATCGCCTTGAACGGCAGCGTCAGCCGGCCGCGGCCGAGGGGCCAGACATAGCCCGTCAGTTCTTCCGGAGGCGGCGCGACTCGCTCGAGGCTGGCGGGTGGGAAGAGGCGACCAGTGGCACGGGCGTGGACGACGCGAGGGTCGTGGAACGGCGGCGCGAGTTGGTGCACCTGCCGGGCGGCGACGACCCCCAGGACTTCCCCGAGCGGCTGCGTCGGATGGCTCGGCAGCGCGGCGCCAAGAAGCATGATCAGGGCGATCGAGAGCGCAAAAATACCGAGACGCAGGTGACGGAATCGGGGCACCGAGGATATGTACCAGACCGCGCCTCCGGGCGCAACGGTTCGGGCGCTGATGTAGCATCCGGAACTGCCCAGGCGCCCGTAGCTCAGTGGATAGAGCGACTGACTTCGGATCAGTAGGTCGGGGGTTCGAATCCCTCCGGGCGCGCCAATCCGCAGTGTGACGCGAAGTCAGTAACGCGAACTCAGTACCCGGCCGTCAGGCCGAAGTCGATCGAGATCGCCGCGCCGGTGATCGGGGCGGCTCGATCGGAGCAGAGGTAGGCGACGAGCTCGGCGACCTCGTCGGGGCGGATGAAGCGCGGCGGCTTCTGCGGGTAGGCGGCCAGCAGGTTGGCCAGGTACTTGTCGGGATCGCCGCCACCGAACGTCTCGGCCTGGTAGTGGATCATCGGCGAGTCGACGTCGCCGGGACACACGGCATTGACGCGGATCCCTCGCTCCGCCAGCTCGACCGCGAGGGCTTTGGTGAGGACCGTCACGCCGCCCTTGCTCGCGCAGTAGATCGCCGCACCCTTGTTGCCCCACAACCCGGCGTCCGACGAGATATTGACGATGCAGCCACCCGTTGCTTCGAGCGCCGGGATCGCGTGGCGGCACATCCCGAACGTGCCCTTCAGGTTGACGTCGATCACCCGGTCCCAGTCGGCCTCCGTCATCGTGTCGGTCGGGCCCTCGACCCAGACGCCGGCGCAGTTGACGAGGATGTCGAGCCGGCCGAACCGGTCGACGGCGGCGGCGACGGCACGCTCGCATTCCGCGAACGAGCGGACGTCGGTGGTGACGCCAATGGCGCGATCCGATCCGCCGAGGCGAGCGGCCGCCGCTTCCAGGCCCTCCGCGTCGATGTCGGCGAGGACTAGGCGCACCCCGTCGCGGCCAAGCCTCTCGGCCGTCGCCGCCCCGATCCCGCTGGCGCCGCCGGTGATGAGCGCGACCCTGTCGTCGGGCATCAGTACCACGCCTCCGGCGGTCCCTTGAACTCTTGGATCGTGTTGCCGCCGTCGACGATGATCCCCTGGCCCGTCACGTAACTGGCAGCATCGGATGCGAGGAAGGCGACCACCTCGGCGACCTCGTCGGGCCGGCCCGATCGTCCGAGCGGCGTGTTCTCGCCGCCGATCGCCTCCTCCGGGAGCTGCGAGCCGGTGGCGATCCAGCCGGGCATCACGGCGTTGACCGTCACTCCCTGCCGGCCGACCTCGATCGCCAGGCCGCGCATCAACCCGAGGATTCCTGCCTTGGCCGCGCCGTACACCGCTGAACCCGGGTTGCTGACGAGCGGACCCGTGACGGACGACACGAACACGATCCGGCCGTGGCCGCTGGCGACGAGCGATGGCAGCGCAGCCTGGGTGACCGCGAACGCCGTCCGCAGGTTTCGGGCGATGCCGCGGTCCCACTCGGCCGGATCCATGTCGAGGACCGCGCTCGATTCCTCGGCTGCCCCGACAGCCACCATGCCGGCGTTGTTGACGAGGATGTCCAGTCGGTCGCCGTGAGCAGCGCGGGCCTCGGCGACGAGGCGGGCTGGAACGTCGGGCTCCATCAGGTCGCCAACGAGACCCGTGGCCGTGATGCCCTCCGCAGCGAGCTCCGCGACCCGCTCGTGGATCCGGTCGGTCGTTGACGCGATCGCGACACGGGCGCCGTCGCGACCCAGCGCCCGCGCGACCGCGAAACCGATCCCGTTCGGGCTGCCGGCGCCGGTGACGAGGGCGACGCGGCCGGTGAAGCGTGGCACGCGAGCAGCCTAGGGCATCGCCGGCCGGCTCCGCAGCCCTCGCCGGGGGACAGCGTGCCCCTGCTAGGCTTGGCCGCCATGGCCACGACCGAGCGGCGAACCGCCGCGCATCTGCTCGTCGATTGCCTCGCGGCCGAGGGCTGCGAATACGTCTTCTCCGTGCCCGGCGAGGAGACGATGGACATCCTCGATGCCCTCAGCGACCACGGCTCCGTGCGCCACATCACGACCCGCCACGAGCAGGGCGCCGCGTTCATGGCCGACGTCTACGGCCGCCTGACCGGCCGGGCGGCGGTCGCGATGGCGACGCTCGGGCCGGGGGCGACGAACCTCATCACCGGCATCGCCGACGCCTTCCTCGATCGGGCGCCGATGGTCGCGATCACCGGCCAGGCGAGCTCCGAAAAGCTCCACAAGGAAGCCCACCAGGTCGTCGACATCGTCGGGATGCTCGAGCCGGTCACCAAGTGGAACACGAGCGTCCAGCGGCTCGGGGCGATCCCCGAGATCGTCCGGAAGGCGTTCCGCACCGCCGTCCTGGAGAAGCCCGGCCCGACCCACATCGAGCTGTCCGAGAACCTGGCGGCGATGGCGGTCGAGCCCGACGCCGCGCCGTTGACGCCCGGCCAGACCTATTTCCCCGAGCCGACCGACGAGGCGATCGCCCACGCAGCCGACCTCATCGCCGCCTCCGAGCGGCCGCTCGTCCTCGCCGGCAACGGCGTCCTGCGCCGCCGCGCTTCGGCGGAGCTGCGGGCGTTCGCCCGCGGGCTCCACGTCCCGGTCGCCGTCACGTTCATGGGCAAGGGCGCGATCGACGATCGCTCGCACCTCTCGCTCATGGCCGTCGGGCTCCAGGCCCGCGACCACGTCATGTCTGGCTTCGACCGGGCCGACCTCGTCATCTGCGTCGGCTACGACCTCGTCGAATACGCGCCGGCCGGCTGGAACCCCGACGGCCGCAAGCGGATCGTCCATATCGACACCCAGCCCGCCGAGGTCGACGCGCCAGTACCGGCCGGAGGTCGAGCTGATCGGCGACATCGACGGATCGCTGAGCCGGCTGCTCGCCGCGCTGTCCTGCCCCGTGGGATCAGCGGCCGCGACGCCGGGGAGCGGCACGAGGCCCGCGAGACGCTGGTCCACGCGGACCTGCGCAACGCGCTCCTCGCCGATCTCGAGGCCGGCGCCGCGGGCGACGCCTTCCCGATCACGCCGCAGCGGGCGATCGCCGACCTCCGCGAAGCGCTCGGTCCGGACGACATCGTCGTGTCCGATGTCGGTGCCCACAAGGTCTGGGTCGCCCGCCTCTACCAGGCCTACGAGCCGAACACCGTGATCATCTCCAACGGCTTCGCCGCGATGGGCATCTCGCTCCCCGGCGCGATCGCCGCCAAGCTCGTCCACCCCGACCGCAAGGTCGTCGCCCTATGCGGCGACGGCGGGTTCCTCATGAACAGCCAGGAGCTCGAGACCGCCAAGCGGGTCGGGGCGAACGTCACGGTCGTGGTCTGGCGAGACGACGGCTACGGGCTGATCGACTGGAAGCAGCGCAACGAGTTCGGACGGCCGTTCGGGGTGGAGTTCGGCAATCCGGACTTCGTCGCGTACGCGGAATCGTTCGGGATCGCCGGGTTCCGGCCGGCGAGCGCGGCCGATCTCCTGCCGACGCTCCGCCGGGCGCTCGACGTCGACGGCCCCGCACTCGTGGAGGTCCCGATCGACTACCGGGAGAACCTCCGGCTGACGGAGCGACTCGGCGCGCTCTCCACGGCCTAGCGCCGCGAGCGGCCGACCTACCGCCGCCGACCGATGCGAACGTTCCTCGCCCGGCTCATCGCGGCTCCCTCCTACCCGCCCGACCCGATCGATCTCCGAACCTTCGCCCTGGCCGGGCTTCGACTCCCCGTCCTGGCGACCGTCGCCATCACCGTCGTGGTGTTCGCCGTCATCTTCGACTTCAGCCGGACGTTCATCCCGGACGAGCTGATCAGCTACGACCGGAACCCGCTGATGCAGCGCCTCCAGGCGATCGATCGGCTCGTGCTCTACGCGCTGGTGCCGCTGGCGGTCATCGTCGTTCGGGTTCCGCGACCGGCCGGCTCGCTACGGCCTCCGGCTCGGCGACTGGCGGTGGGGTCTGGCGCTGACCCTGGCCGGCTGCGCGGTGATGACGCCGATCGTGCTCTGGTTCGCCGACCCTGCCGGACGCCCGCGCGTGGTACGCCCCGAGCTGGTCGACGCTGCCGGACGTGGTCCTGACGAACGCGATGGACCTGGCGTCCGCCGAGTTCCTCTTCCGCGGATTCCTGATGTTCGCGCTGGTCCGGGCGATCGGGCCCGTCGGCGTCCTCGTCGCGACGCTGCCGTTCGTGTTCAGCCACCTGACGAAGCCGGAGCTGGAATTGTTCTCGACGCTCGCCGGCGGAATGGCCTACGGCTGGCTCGCCTGGCGGACGGGTTCGATCGTCTGGGGCGCGATCGCCCACACGTACATCGTGACGCTCGTCATGGCGGCGGCCGCCGCGTCCCCGGGCTGAGGCGCGGGCCGGCTTCGGGCGTGACCTCGAGGCGGCTCTGCTGGTGGAGCCAGAACAACAGACCGAGGGACGGCCCGATGACGAGCGGCCGCCACGACGGTGATGACGGTCAGCGCCTGGAGCGTGCCGTCAGGCGCGGCGGCCGCGGCGATCGTCAGGTCGGGCGGGAGGAGGAGCGGGTACTGGGCGACGCCCCAGCCGAGAACGACCGTCGCCACCGCCGACGACCGCGAGGGCACGCGTCCAGCGGGCGTCGGCGACGACGCAGAGCACGAGGCTCGCCGAACCCGCGACGACGGAGGCGGCGACGAACGGCAGGCCGGGTCCGGCCAGGTCGTCGAACAGGCGCGGCGCATCGACGCGCAGCACGAACAGGCCCGCGATCGCGAGGCCGCCGGCGACGATGCCCGCGGCGAGCGTCCGCCGGCGGAACGCGTCCACGAGGGTCGGGGCGCTCCGCCGGGCGTCGGCCGTCAGGAACGCCGCGGCGATGTAGGCACCGGCCGCGACCGCCAGGAGGCCGACGACGAGCGAGGTCGGGTTGAGCCAGCTGCCGATCGGATCGCCGCCGCCCTCCGGGCGGCACCCGGCCCGACGCGATCGCCACCGAGCACGGTCCCGAGGAAGAACGGCGTGACGACCGACGAGAGGGCGAACGTCAGCCCGAAGGCGCGACGACCCGTCAACCGGTGGCTCACCTTCCGGAACGCGAAGCCGGAGCCGCGAAGGACGATGCCGACCGCCGCGAGCGCGAGCGGCAGGTAGAGCGTCGAGGTGATCGCGGCGAAGGCACCCGGAAACGCCGACCAGAGGATCACAAGGTCGAAGATCAGCCAGGTGTGGTTGGCCTCCCAGACCGGTCCGACGGCTCGGTCGATCAGCTCGCGCTGGGCGGCGCCGCGCCTGCTCGTGCCGGCCAGGAGGTCCCAGAGGCCCGCCCCGAAGTCGGCGCCGCCGAAGATCGCGTAGATCATCGTGCCCGAGCCAGAGAACCGACGGCGATCGACGTCGGCCGGCGTCATTGGTCCGGTCGGCCCGTACGGCAGGTCGCTCGTCGGAGATCGTCTCGCTCGTTCCAGCGCCGGCTCAGCGCCCGAAGGACGACGATCGTCGCGATGCCCAGGGCGAGCGTAGAGGATCGTGACGGCGACGAGCGAAACCTCGAGCGCCACCGGCCGCGGTGACCGCGTCCGCGGTCCGCAGCCGGCCCCAGACGATCCACGGCTGGCGCCCGACCTCGGTCACGATCCAGCCGGCCTCCAGGGCGACGATCGCGAGGATCCCGGCCGATCGATGCGCCGCGCAGGAACCAGCGCGCTCTCGGTCGGGTCGCGGCGGCGGAGCGCGAAGGAGGCCGAACCACGCGCCGAGCCCGAGGAGCGCGAACCCGCAGGCGAGCATCGCGTCCCAGGCGAGGTGGACGACATTGGCCGGCGGTTGCTCGTCGACGCGGGATCTGGTCGAAGCCCGATGACGACGGTGTTCGGCGTCGAAGGCCGGCGAGGTACGAGGCGAGCCCGGGGATCTCGAGCCCGTAGCGGACCTCGCCGTCGACGAGGATGCCGCCGATCACGACCGGCCGCTGCGGGCCGGTCTCGGTGATGAGCTCCATCGCGGCGAACTTGGCCGGCTGCTGCTTGACGACCTCGCGCGCCGCCACGTCGCCGACCCCGATCTGGATCGGGGTCGGCGATCGCGGCCACGACGAACGGGATCGTGAACCCGAGCCGCATGTACGCGTCGCGCCGGCCGCGGAGCATCCCGACCGCGTAGACCGACGCGAGCAGGAACCCGGTCACCATGTACGCGGCCAGGAGCATGTGCGGCACCTCGTACCAGGTCGCCCCGTTGAAGATCACCTCGAGCGGCCGGACCTCGCTGATCTTGCCGTCGGCGCCCGATCGTGAACCCGGCCGGCTGGTTCATCCAGGCGTTGGCCGACACGACCGAGAACGTGCCGCCGAGACCCGCGATCGCGATCGGGATGCCGCTCAGGAAGTGGACCCGCGGCGACAGGCGGTCCCAGCCGTAGATGTAGATCGCGACGAAGATCGCCTCGAGGAAGAAGAAGATGCCCCTCGACCGCGAACGGGATCCCGAAGGCCGCCCCGTACTGCCCCATCAGGCCCGGCCAGAGGAGCCCGAGCTCGAACGACAGGACCGTCCCCGACACGGCCCCGACCGCGAAGGTCACCGCGACGACGCTCGACCAGCGGCGGGCGAGCAGCAGCGCATCCGCGTCGCCGCGGCGGATGGCCGCGGGCCTCGGCGATCAGCATCATCGCCGGCAGGGCCACGCCGAGGCAGGCGAGAACGATGTGGAACCCGAGGGTCAGCGCCATCTGGCTCCGGGCGGCCAGCAGGTCGGCGGGCGAGGCTGCGGCCAGGAGCGGGAACGACAGCGCGACCAGAGTGCGCCATGCGGGAAGTATCGCTGGCCCGCGGCCGCCGCGGTCAGCGGCCGCCCTCTCTATGCCAATTCGTCACCGGGTGAGAACGGAACAGCGTCGCGTCTGCCAATCCGTCTACACGTCACAGATTTGGCAAACAGGATCGACCTCGAGGTCAGGTAAGCGTGCGTGGGAACGCCGCCGAGCTTGGATTGGACAACGTCCAGTTTTCACCGGATGACCGAATGGCAACGAAGGCCGGGTGCCGTCGAGGACCCACGAACGCGCACGGAAACGGCGAGCGAGCGTGCCAAGTCGTGGTCGTAAGATCTGCTCCTGCGATAACGGTGGAATGCCTGAAACGGAGAGGCCATCGATGGACCGCGACCCCGGCGACGAGAACCTTGCGCGGATTGCCGGCTTGCCTTTCGAGGAGGTCGATCAGGTCGTGGCCGCGTTCACAACGCGACAGCGCACGGCCGCAGCCGCCTGGGCTTACGAGGCTCTCCGTGAGAACTGGCGGGTCCGCGGGACGTATCGAGCGCTGCTGGATTTGCTCGCCATCGACGGCGACCGGGAGATCGACTCCTACAGGTTGCTGATGGCCGCTGGGGACCTCGATCTGGACAACGCGCTTCCCGCAGACGACAGGCCAAGCCGCGCCGAGTAGCGTGGATGGTAGCCAAGTCCTCCGCCACGCCCGGACCAACTCCCCTACCGGCCCGATCGTGTCCAATCGAGCGCGAAACTCTGATAGACAGGGCCTCAGGCCTTCGAGCCGAACCGGGCGACCTCGGCGTCGATGTCGAGGGGCATCACGGCGCCCTTCGTCTCGTACTCGCCCCAGGCCTCGCGGGGGACGCGCCACATGATCTCGAACTCGTTGCCGTCCGGATCCTGGCCGTAGAGCGACTTGGACACGCCGTGGTCGCTCGCGCCGCCGAGCGCGCCGGCCTCCTGCAGAATCCGCGAGGCGTTGGCGAGGTCCTCGATCGTCGGCACCTCCCACGCGAGGTGATACAGGCCGACCGAGCCGCGTACTGGCCGGGGCGCGTCCGGACCGACCGAGAACAACCCCAGGTCATGGTGGTTGTCCTCGAGCGGTGACCGCATGAAGACTGCCTGCCCGCCGAACTCGCTGCCCGCAACGACGAAGCCGAAGACGCGGCCGTAGAACTCGGCGGCCTTGGTGGCGTCGCGGACGAAGAGGACGGCGTGGTTCAGGCGGGCGACAGGGATGCTCATGGGGATCAGTGTGACTCGTCGGGTCAGTTTCGCGAGGAATCGCGGGCTGCGTCCGGGCCGACGAGGACCCAGGCGTCTCTGCCAGGAGCCGCTCGCCAGCGCGCGGTTGATGTTCAGCCACGCCATGCCCTCGAGCGTTCGAGCGGCGGCGAGAGAGCCGGCATCCACCGGCCGGAAGCCGATCGACTCGACGATGTCCAGGACGGTCTGCTTGGCGGTCGCGTCATCAGCGGCGACGAAGCCGTCGGCGGCGACGCCCGCCAGGTATGGCTCGGCCTGGCGGGAGGCGAACGCGGTGTTGAACGCCTTGACGACCGTGCTGCCAGGGAGCTGCACCTGGAGCTCCTCGGCGAGCGACGTGGAGGGACCGGCGGGATCCGGGGTCGGGCGGTTCGAGACGTCGACGACGACCTTGCCGGCCGCCGACTCGCCGATCTCCTTCGCGACGGCGCTCAGGGCGGTGGCCGGGACGGCGAGGATGACGAGGTCCGAGGCGTTGACGGCCTCGTTGTTCGATCCCGCGGCGCGAGCCCGGAGATCGCTGGCGGCCGCGGCCGCGTGCTCCGGATTGGCGGCGGAGAAGGTGACGTTGTGGCCGGCGCGCACGAGCGAGCTTCCGAGCGCCTTGCCGACGTTGCCGGCACCGATGATCGCGATTCTCATGTTGGATCCTCCGAATTGGGTCTTGACGAGTTGGCTCTCGTCAATCAGACTTTGGTGCAGGCACAACATAGACCCGGCAGTTGGCTGTTGTCAATACCTGTTTTCCCGAGGCAAAATGAATGACGATCGAAGAGCGCCGAAAGCCGGAAGTCGGCACGCAGGTCCGCCGCTGGCGGGCCGAGCGAGGCCTGACCCTCGCCGGGGTCGCCGAGCGGACCGGACTGAACATCGGCTACCTGTCGCAGATCGAGAACGACAAGGCCCAGCCGTCGCTGACGTGCCTCGCCACGCTGGCCGACGCCCTCGAGGTGCCCGATCGCCTGGTTCTTCATCGACGAGGCACCCGCGCCGCAGGTCGTCCGCAAGGCGGAGCGCACCGTCCGGCAGATCGAGCTCGGCCGAATCGAGCGAGTGGACGGCGGGACGTCGCGAGACATCTCGATCGTCGAGGTCGCCGCCCCGCCCGGGTCGCGTACCGGCGCCCACGCCCATGCCGGCGACGAGCACCACATCGTCCTGAGCGGCACATTTCCGGATGACGCAGGGCGACCACGTCATCGAGGCGGGGCCGGGCGACTACGTCCGGTGGGACGGCACCGTGCCCCACGACGCCGAGGTGATCGGCGACGAGGAGGGATCGATGCTGCTCGTCACGCTCCGCCGGGATCGCTGAGCGTCAGCCCTTCAGCGCCCCGCTCAACCGTCCACCAAGGGCTGGGGCGCCTTGATGAGACGCGTACGATGAACGCTCTCCCGGGCCGCCCACGAGTTGGCATATGCCCTCGGACTGGCCCGTCGGGGGTCAAGGAGGGCGCCGATGAACGGCTACCTTGGGAACGCGCGGACCGCGAGCGGCGACCTTGCCGAGCAATGGCGACGTCGACGGCGGTGGGTTGCGCTAGGTGCAGTGATCGCTCTCACGGTCGGGGTCTTGGGCATGCCAATCGCCCAAGCGGACGTCACGTCCGGCAACAAGCCTGTCTTCGTCGCCGTCAGCCCGAAGCGTGTCCTGGACACGCGCTTCAACGTCGGCCTGAGTGGCAAGTTCTCGACTGGCGTTCCGAGGCTCCTCAAGATCACCGGGAACGTACCTGTCGCGCCATCAGGAACCGCGACCGTCGTGCCTGCGGGCGCGACCGGGGTCGTGCTGAACGTCACGGTCGTCAATCCGTCGAAAGCCGGATACCTGTCGGTTCGCCCGGGCGACGCAACCGGATCGCCAACTACCTCGAACCTGAACTTCGCTGCCGGCGTCACCATTCCGAACGAGGTATCCATCGGTCTACCGACCGCCGGCGGCAACGCCGGCAAGATTCAGATCTGGTATCAGGCCAACACGGCCCCAGGCACCACGGACGTGCTCGTCGACATCGTCGGCTACTACGACGATCACAGGCACGACGACCGCTACTACACGAAGGGCCAGATCATGCGAGCAAGCCGCGCATCGCGTCGTCGACAGTTCTCGGCTACCCCAGGTTGACCGACGGTGAAGTCATCACAACGGTCTCGATCACGGTGCCAGCTGGCGCCCAATACGTATCACTCGCAGCGCAAGCATCGATCTTCATCAACGACCTTCGGGCCGACGCATGCACCTCCGTGGCGTTCTGCAACATCGGGATCGGGATATGGGACGCCGACTCCGACACGCAGCTCACGCCGATCAACGGATCCTTCTATCGGGTGCGCGATGACTACGACGGTCAGTCGCTGTCGATAGCGGTCGTCGTTCCGGCCACCGCCGGAACGCACACCTATCGGATGCAGGCCCAGCTCAACTTCGTGAACGCGGAGATCCCCTACCTGAACCAGGCATCGATGACGGCGATGACCGTCCCGCTCAGTGGTGCCGGTCTCGTTCCGGCGGGTCTTTCCCCGGCCGCCGTCAATCCTGCCGTGAACCCGGCTGTGGGTGACTGATCCTCGGGAAGCGAGCTGAAGGAACGACGTCCCGGCCGGCGAGCGGCCGGCCGGGACACCCAACTGCAACCTTCAGCCAGCCACGCGGCAGCGTCCCGCCCGCTATCCTTTCGGCCGATCCAACACGATGCCCACATCCCAAGTCAGGTGGTGCCCATGAAGGTCGGCGTCGCCAAGGAGACAGCGCCCGGCGAGCGGCGTGTCGCCCTGGTACCCGAAGCGCTCGGCAAGTTGACAGCAGCCGGGCTCGAGATCCTCGTCGAGAAGGGTGCGGGCGCGGGCGCGCTCATCCCGGACGAGGCCTACGCGGAAGCCGGCGCGAAGATCGTATCGGCGCTCGACCTCAACGGCCCAGTCGGACGTCATCCTGCGCGTCCAGAAGCCGAGCGAATCGGAGATCAAGGCGATGCGCTCGGGCCAGGCGGTGATCGGGTTCCTGAGCCCGCTCATCGACCCGAAGACTGCCGCGGCGCTCGCCAAGCAGGGCGTCACGGCGATCAGCCTCGACGCGATCCCGCGGACGCTCAGCCGGGCGCAGTCGATGGACGCGCTCAGCTCGCAGGCAAACGTCGGCGGCTACAAGGCCGTCCTGATTGCCGCAAACGCGTTCGGTCGCTATTTCCCGCTGCTGACGACCGCCGCGGGAACCGCGAAACCGGCCAACGTCCTGATCCTCGGGATCGGCGTCGCGGGGCTCCAGGCGATCGGCACCGCGAAGCGACTCGGCGCGGTCGTCAAGGCATACGACGTGCGGGCCGAGACGAAGGAGCAGGCCCAGAGCCTCGGCGCCCAGTTCCTCGTCCTCAAGACCGCGGTCGACGCCTCCGGCGAGGGCGGCTACGCCCGCCAGCTCACCCCCGAGGAGCAGGCTGCCCAGCAGGCAGAGCTGAACGGCCACATCGCGACGATGGACGTCGTCATCACGACGGCCCAGGTCCCGGGCCGCCGCCCGCCGCTCCTCGTGACGGCAGACGCGGTGAAGGGCATGAAGCCCGGCTCCGTCATCGTCGACATGGCGGCCTCGGCGCTGGGTGGCAACGTCGAGCTGAGCAAGGCCGGCGAGACGATCGTGACCGACAACGGGGTGACGATCATCGCGCCCGACAACCTGCCGGCGACGATGCCGAGCGGGTCGTCCGCGTTCTACGCCCGGAACATCTCGGCCCTCCTGCTCGGGATGGTCAAGGACGGCGCACTCGATCTCGACTTCGAGGACGAGGTGACGAAGTCCACGGTCATCACCCACGGCGGCGAGGTCGTCCAGGAAGCGACGAAGAAGCTGCTCGAACCCGCCGCGCCTGCCGGCGCAGCCGCCCGCCGGAGGTACCGCGTGAGCCCCGAACTCCTGTCCGCGCTGACGGTCTTCGTCCTGGCGATCCTCGTCGGGTTCGCGGTCATCAGCAAGGTCCCCGCGACCCTCCACACGCCGCTGATGTCGGGCGCCAACTCGATCCACGGGATCGTTCTCGTCGGCTCGATGTTCATCGCGGTCGAGGCCCACGACGCGGCGAGCCAGCTCCTGTCACTGATCGCCGTGGCCTTCGCGACGATGAACGTCGTCGGCGGCTACGTCGTCACCGACCGGATGCTCCAGATGTTCCGGAAGAAGCCCGTCGCACCGAAGCCGACCGAGGCGGCGGAAGGCTGACGATGGACTTCGAAACGGTCTCGATCCTCGTCCGCCTCGCGTGGCTGGCCGCCGCGTCGGCGTTCGTCCTCGGTCTCATGCGGATGAACTCGCCGGCGACGGCCCGCAACGGCAACCTGCTCTCGGCGGGCGGGATGGTGCTGGCAATCGTCGCGACGGCGATCTTCCTCCTCGCCCGGCCGGCAGATGACGGCGGCGGAACGTTCAACGGCCTCGGCTGGGCGATCATCGTCATCGGCATCGTCATCGGTGGAGGCGCCGGCCTGTACAGCGCGCGGACCGTGAAGATGACGGCGATGCCGCAGCTGGTCTCGCTGTTCAACGCGGTCGGCGGCGGCGCGGCGGCGCTGATCGCGATCGACGACTACCTGGGGCTCACATCCGCGCCTCCCCCGCAGATCAACGTCGCGACGGTCCTCGACATCGTCATCGGCAGCATCACGTTCACCGGTTCGCTGATCGCATCGGGCAAGCTCCAGGGCTTGATCCCGGGCAAGCCGATCCTCATCCCCGGTGGGCGGATCGTCACGGCTGCGCTCGCGGCCATCACCGTGATCGGCGCGGTCTTCCTCTGGACGGGCAACCTCAGCGTCCCGGTGATGCTGATCATCCTCGCCGCGTCGCTGATCTTCGGCGTCACGATGGTCCTGCCGATCGGCGGGGCCGACATGCCCGTCGTCATCAGCCTTCTCAACTCGTTCACCGGGACCGCGGTGGCGATGGCCGGGTTCGTGCTGGGCAATGACGTCCTGATCATCGCCGGCGCGCTCGTCGGTGCGTCCGGCGCGATCCTCACGAAGCTGATGGCCGACGCGATGAACCGATCAGTGATGAACATCATGATCGGCGGATTCGGCGGCGGAGAAGGTGGCGAGGGCGGCGCGGTGGCCGGCGGCGGGTCGGTCCGCTCGATCGGCGCCGACGACGTCGCGATCCAGCTAGCCTATGCCCAGCACGTCATCGTCGTGCCCGGCTACGGACTCGCCGTCGCCCAGGCCCAGCACGCGGTCCGCGAACTGGCCGAGCTGCTCGAGGAGCGGGGCGTCGACGTCAAGTACGCCATCCACCCGGTCGCGGGCCGGATGCCGGGCCACATGAACGTCCTTCTCGCCGAGGCGAACGTCCCCTATCCCCAGCTCAAGGAGATGGAGGAGATCAACCCCGAGTTCGAGCGGGCCGACGTGGCGCTCGTCGTCGGCGCGAACGACGTTACGAACCCGGCGGCCCGGCGGCCCGGCTCACCCGTTTCCGGCATGCCGATTCTCGATGTCGACAAGGCGAAGTCGATCGTCGTCATCAAGCGCTCGATGGGGCGCGGCTACGCCGGCATCGACAACGAGCTGTACACGAACGAGAAAACCGGAATGCTCTTCGCCGACGCGAAGGAAGGCCTCGCCGCGCTCGTCGCGGCGGTCAAGGCGGTCTGAGCGGCCTCTGCCGGCCCGCCGTCACTCCGCCGCGGCGCCCGACTCCAGGATCTCCACGTCGGCCACCGAGACGGGACACCGCGGCGATGATCGCCTCGTGCTTCGTGCCGGGCGGTGGCCGCAGCTCCAGCTCGATCTCGTAACGGCCCTTGCCCAGTCGCTGGCTGTTGACCCCGGCGATCTCGATCTTGTGCTGGGTGAGCGTCCTGGAGATCTCGCCCAGCGCCTCGAGCCGGCCGGCCAGGACCCGGAGCCGGAACAGGTCCTGGCCGCGGAGCCGGAGGCGGCTGATGACCCAGTTGAGCGGCCCCAGCGAGAAGACGATGAGCACGGTCGTCACGACGGCGACGAACCATGCGCCGGCACCGGCTGCCATGCCGACACCAGCCGTTGCCCAGAGGCTCGCCGCCGTCGTCAGGCCGCGCACCGACGTCCCGTACTTGAGGATCGCGCCCGCACCCAGGAAGCCGATGCCCGACACGATCTGGGCGGCGATCCGCGACGGATCCGTCGGGATCGAGCCGTTCGGCGCGGCGGGCGTCTCGAAGAAGAAGATCGACAGCACCGTGAACGCCGCAGACCCGAGGGAGACCAGCAGGTGCGTCCGCATCCCGGCCGGGTGGGCGTGGAGCTCGCGCTCGAGCCCGATCGCCGCCCCGAGGACTGACGCGACGAGCAGCCTGAACGAGATGTCGAGCTGCTCCCCCAGCTCCATGGGCAGCATCGGTGGGCGACCTCCGGTTCTCGGTCGGTGGGTCAGGTCGCCAGTCTATGGCGTCACGGAGCTGGTCGGCGTGGGCGTCATACCGGGTGGATCATTGAGCGCGTTGTCACCCGACTGACACCTGGCCGGTCGGCTTCTGTGTTTATCCGTTCGTCATGGACATTCGACGATGCCCATCGACCGATGTCCGTCAATGTCCGACGAACCTCGCAAAGGCGAGACTCGGTCTCGCCGGTCCACCCTTGCGTCGCCTCACCAGGAGTTCCTCGCCACGTGCGTACGCTCATCCGCGCCATCGCCCTGACTGCGGCCATCGGAGCCCTCGTGTTCGGCGGTGCGTCGGTCGCCCTGGCCAGCTCGCCGAACGAAGACGACGGTGGCGGCGTCTCCTCCGATCGGCCCGGCTACGACGACGAGTGGTGCTTCGACTACGGCTCGACCTACGACTGCACGGTCGCCCACGCGGCACTCATGGTCAGCGTCACCCCGGACGGTCGCGAGAGCGGCCGGATCGCCTACCGCGCCGTCGTGACGTCGTTCGCCGCCGATGGCGCCCAGATCGGTGAGGCCCAGACGATCTCGATGGATCGCACGTTCTTCGCAGAGGACGGCCGGGCGAGCGCGTTCAGCGTCAGCCACACCCATGCCGCCGGCGAGTTCGGCGAGCTGCGTTACGACCTCCCAGTTCCGGGTCGAGGACTACGAGCTCCACCGCGAGACGATCGTCGGGCCCGGCTGTCGCTGAGCCGACGCACTCCCCGTCCCTCGGCGGCCGTTGGCGCGATCACCGCACGGGATAGATTGAACGGACGACACGCGAGAAGTCCCATAGGTGATCGGACGACGCCCCCGCTGGGCGTCAACGAGGGACGGAGACCGTGGATCGCGATCTCGTCGAGGCGGCCCAACGCGGCGACAGGGAGGCCTACGCCGACCTGATCCGTTCGCGCGGGGATCGGCTCTTCGCTATCGCCCAGCGGGTCCTCCGCGACGTCGACCGAACCGAGGATGCCGTACAGGAAGCGCTGGTGATCGCCTGGCGTGACTTGCCCGGACTCCGCGATCCGGATCGGTTCGACGCGTGGCTCCATCGCCTCGTCGTCCGCGCCTGTATTCACGAGGCGATGCGTCAGCGCCGTCTCGTCGCCAACCTTCACGTGCTTCCGGCCGATTTCCCGGCCGGCCCGGACGAGATTCTGTCCGTGGCCGACCGCGATCAGCTCGAGCGCGGGTTCCGTCGATTGGATCCACAGCAGCGCGTGATTCTCGTGCTGCGTCACTTCGCCGGGTTCGAGCCGGCCGAGATCGCCGAGATGCTCGGCATTCCGGCCGGCACGGCCCGGTCCCGTCTTCACCATGCCCACCGCGCGATGCGCGCCGCCCTCGAAGCGGATGCGCGAACGACTGCAATCGGAGGACAGCTCGCATGAAGCGTCCCGGCGACATCGACGGCGTCCTCGAGGCCTGGTTCCTCGACGGCCCGTTGGAGATGCCCGAACGCCTCTTCGAGGCCGTCCTCGACCAGGTCGATCGCGTACCCCAGCGGCGCCTCGCGCGACTCCAACTGAGGTTCGCCGACATGACAACCACCGCACGATTGCTCGCGGCGGGCGCCGCCGCGGTCCTCGTGGTCGGTATCGGGTTCTTCGCCCTCGGACGCGAACCGGATCCCGGCCCAGCGACCTCGCCATCGCCTTCAATGGCCGCTCAATCGCAAAATCCGTCGTTGCCCGGATCGGAGCTTCCCGCGAGCCTCCGACATGCGCTACTTCGGTCCGCTCCGAACCGTGGAAGGGGTGCCGCAAAACGACGTGTCCCACATTCGCTTCAGGCTCAGGAGCTTCAGCTATCACAACGGGCTCAACGAGTACATGTGGTCCACCGCCGGCGTCGAATGGGAACGAGATCGTGATCCGCTCGGGAGCCGCGAGCACTGGCTGCGAGGAGGGCGATGAGGGCCGCTATCCCTTCTCATTGTCGCCCGGCGAATCGCTCCTCACGATCGAGGCCGGCACGGACGACTGCGCGCCGCGCGGGGCGGCGCTGCCCGGGACCTGGCAGCGCACCCAGTGCTTGAATCCAAACAATGCATGCCTCGGCATCGTCGAGGCGGGTACCTACTCATCGCAGTACTTCGTCCCTGCGATGCGCGCGGCGCGACGATGCGGGCCGACTTCGGTGCCCTCGTCTATACGGTGCCGGCCGGTTGGGCGAACTCGGACGATTGGCCATCGATGTACGCGATCATGCGGGGGTCGTCGTACTCAGCCGGCGGCGTCAATGAGGGCGTCGTCACGCCGGACACGATCACGCTGCTCGCCCGACCGTCAGCCGCGAGCCTCGATGCCTGCGCCGAGAAGCCAGAGGCCGGCGTCGGCACGGACCGAGCGGCGCTCACCGCGTGGATCCTCGCCCATCCTGGGCTCTCGCGTCACGGAGCGTCCGGCAATCTCGATCGACGGGCTGCAGGCGACTGTGCTCGACCTGGCGGTGGCCGACGATTGGACCGAGACGTGCGACACCGCCAACCCATTCGTCGCCGCACCGGTGCTCATCGGCGACTACCACTGGGCGCTCGCGAAGGGTGACCGGATTCGGGTCATCCTCGTCGACCTCCCGGCCGGGACCACCGTCGCGATCACGGTCGACGTCGAAGACCCGGCGACGTTCGACACGCTCGTCGCCGAGTCGATGCCCATCATCGAGTCGTTCGACTTCAAGTAGGGGCGCTCGAGGCGCCGGCAGTGGCCAGCCCACCGCCGGCGCCTTCGCCTGTGCGTCAGCGGCTCCCGGCCGTCGCCTCGGAGTTGGCCGGCTCCGGCTCGCTCTCCACGAGCTCGAACTCCGTCCAGGCACACGATCCGCACGCCCACGGACGCGTGAAGGCATCGTCCTTCGCGGCGTCTGCCGGCGAAGACCACGAGGCACGCCTGTCGAGGGTGCCGCATTGCGAGCACTTCCTGATCAGCTTGGGCATGTCCAGCCCTCCTGTTGCGAGATGACACGACCGTACCGGGCGCCCCGGAGCGTCGACCTTTCGGCCGCCTCGCGAAACCTTGGAGACTCGTTACGAATCCGCGATCCCCGATCGGGCCGCGGTCAGTCGACCAGCTCGATCCGGATCCGCTTGTTGATCCGGCCCTTGGATTCGTAGCCCGTGACGTGGATCCCGCCGACCTCGCGGGTGTTGGCGACGTGGGTCCCGCCGTCGGCCTGGAGATCGAGCCCGACGATCTCGATCGTCCGGATCTCCTCGATGCCCTCGGGCAGGAGGTTGATCTTGGTCCGGATGAGATCCGGGATCGCGAATGCCTGTTCGCGGGGCAGGACATCGACGCGGACCTCGCGTGCCGCAGCCAGCTCCTCGTTCACCTTCGCCTCGATCTCGTCGACGAGCTCACCGCTCATCCGCTCGAACTCGAAGTCCATCCGGCCGCCGCCCGGTTCCATGTTGCCGCCGGTGACGAGCGCACCGTAGTCGCGCCAGACGACACCGCACAGGGCGTGAAGGGCGGTGTGGGTCCGCATCAACGCGAAGCGACGGGCCCAGTCGAGATCGACCGATACCAGGTCGCCGACCTCGGGCGGGCCGTCGCCGCCGGGCTCGAGCTCGTGGACGATGTCGCCCCCGGCCTTCTTCGCGCCGCGGACGGTCCACGACCGGCCGTCGACCGTCCGGAGGATCAGTCCCCGGTCAGACGGCTGGCCGCCGCCGCCCGGGTAGAACACCGTCCGGTCGAGGACGACGAGCGGCGCGTCGTCGGGGCCGTCGAGCGCCACGACCCGGGCCTCGACCGTGCGGGCGTAGGCGTCCGAATAGCAGAGCTGGCCGGCGGGATCCACGAACCGAGCGCTACTTGATCGTCAGCGTCCCGGTCATCGACGCGGGATGAACCTCGCACAGGAACGGGTAGTCGCCCGGAGCGAGCGCCGGAATCTGGTACTCCTTCTTGGCCGGCCCGGTGAAGAACGACGTGTCGCCGATGTCGACCTTGGTGCCGGCCGAATCCTTGAGGAGCCAGTTGTGGGGGCCGGTCGTGGTGTCCGCGTTGTCGAAGACGACGACGAACGGCGCGTTCGCGGGACCTTCGAGCTTGTTCGGGTCGAAGCCGGACGTCGCGGCGCCGTCCGGAGCGGTGACCGTCAGCGTCGTGCCGCCGGCGCCCCCGGACGCCGGGACGGACGTCGAAGCGCTGGGCGCGGGCGTCGGTGCGGCGCTGGGTGCCGCCGACCCCGACGGCGCGGCTGATGGCGAGCCGGAGCCCGACGGCGCCGGCGTCACGGAGGCGGCCGGGGCATAGGTCCAGCCGGGCGCCGAGGCCGTGGAACATGCAGCGACGGCGAAAGCCGCGATGGCGACGAGGGCGAGGGCAGCGAGCGGCAGGCGGGGCATGATCGGGCAACCTCACTGTGGTGCGCGGACGGCGCTGGGATGTCGGATCGAATCTACCCGCCGCGAGCCGATCCTGTCGCGCTCAGCGATCCCCGGCCAGCCCGAGCCGGATCGCGACCGCGGCGGCCTCCACCCGGCCCGACACGCCGAGCTTCGCGAGGATGTTGCCGACATGGACGCCGACGGTCTTCTGGCTGATGAAGAGCCGCTCGCCGATCTCGCGGTTCGTCCGGCCCTCGGAGATGAGGGCGAGCACCTCGTGCTCGCGGCGCGACAGGCCGAACGTGTCGGAGCGAGGAGCGGGCGCCTCGCCGACGACGCCACGGACGAGGGCTGAGGGGGTCGCGCCGCCCGGCTACGGGCGTCGCAGGCGCGAGGCCGTCCTCGGCGAGGAGCTCGTCGATCCCCTCGGGCAGGCGGATCATGGCTCGCCCCGCCAGCTCCCGCAGCTCGCGCAACATCGGCCGCGCCGCCAGGCTCGAGGGCGATCGTCGCGGCGGCCTGGAGCGGCGCCTTGGCCCGGGCCCGCGACGCGCGCCCCTCGCCGGTGCGCGAGCATGGCTTCCGCCTCGCGCCAGCGGGCGCGGGCGACCTCGTACGGATTGCCGAGCTGCTGCCAGCAATCGGCGACGGCCGCCCAGTCGGCCGGGTTGTCGCGGCCCTCCAGCCGGCCGCGATGGGCGGCCGCCGTGGCGAGGTACGCATCGGCCTCGCGGCGCGAGCCGATCGCGCTCGATACCCCGGATGCCTTCGCGGACGCCTCCGCCTCGGTCACGACCTGGGCTGCTCGCGATCTGGCGTTGGCGAGGGCCGCGAGATCGCGCCGCGCGCGGGCATCGGCGCCGGCGGCGGCATCGACTTCTGCGACCGTCGCCGCCATCTTGGCCACGAGGCTCCAGTCCTCCGACCCCTCGACGAGCTGCCAGCCCCGTTCGGCCGCGCGCCGCGCATCGGCGTGGTCGTTGCGCCAGAGGGCGAACGATGCCGCCGCCCGATAGACCGGCACGCCGTGCTGCGAATCGCGGACGGTCTCGAGCTCGAGCAGGAGCTGGCCGAGGAGGCGGCCGGCGTATTCGCCGGCCCGCGTCTCGATCTCGACGATCGCCAGGCTGTCGACCGAGTTGACGAACGCGACGCCGGCCGGGCTCCACTCGAGGGCCGTGGCGCTCAGCGCCCGCGACTCCGCCCAGCGACCGAGCAGGAACAGCGAGTCCGCGGCGTTGCCCCGCAGGAAGTTGCCGTAGACGGCCTCGAGCCCGGCCCGGCGGGTGGCCTCGATCCCCTCGTACGCGACCTTCACTGCCTCCTCGCGCCGGCCGACCAGGTCGAGGACGGTCGTGAGGTTGGCGTAGACCCGGAACAGCTCGTCGTGGTCGGCGGCCTCCTCGGCCAGCGCCCGCGCCTCGAGCAGCAGGGCGACGCCGGCTTCCGGGTCGTCACCCCAGCCGAGCGACACGCCGAGGGTCGTCGTCGCATGGGCCAGCTGGGCTCGACCGTCCGCCCCGCACGCCTCCGCGACCGTGATCGCCTCGCGCGCCAGTCGTTCCGCCTCGGAGAAGGTGCCCTCGAGCATCTTGACCTGGGCCAGCGCGGCGAGGACCGTCGCCCGCTCCACGGTTGGCTCGTCCGGGACGAGGGCGACGGCTCGCTCGAGCGCAGCTGACCGCTCCGTCGCTGTCGCCGGCCGCCCGCCGGTAGCGCCCGAGCCGCTCATGGAGTAATCCGAGGGCCGTCCGATCGCGACGTTCGTCGAGCGTGCTCATCACTGTCTCGACGTACGCCGTTGCCCTGGCCGGTCGACCGGCCGCGAAGGCGGCCTCGGCGGCCCGGATCTGGAGGGGCACGGGATCCGACTCCGCGTCGCCGTTCGCTTGCGTGGCGGCGCCCGCCTGGGCCGACCCGAGCCCGTTCGGACCGACCGACGACAGGGCGAGCTCCAGCGCGTTGAGCGCATCGCCCGGCGCATGGACCGCCTCGGCTCGGCCCGCGGCCGCGACCGCCGCGTCGTGGACCTCGGCCGTCGCGTGGGCCTCGTGCCAGTGCCAGGCAGCGGCCGTCGGATGCGCGACGAGGCCGGCGGCAAGGGCCAGGTGATGACGATGCCGCTGCCCGGGCAGGAGATCCTCCACGACCGCCCGGCCCACGAGCTCGTGGCGGAAGTCGACGCCCATCTCGTCGACCTCGATCAGCCCGTGCTCGACCCCCTCGGCCAGCCCGGCCGTCAGGTCGGCATCGATCGGGCCCTCGCCGCGCCGCGGCAGGCTCGACGAGCGCGGCGGCAGGCGGCCCTCGGCCGTCAGCTCGTAGGCTGCGGCGACATCGGCGAGCTCCGGGATCGTCAGCGGCCGGCCCGCCGGTGCGAGCAGGCGGAGGACGCGCCGGCACTCCGGCGATCGGAGCGCCAGGCGGGCGATCACGAGGTCTTCGAACCGGCCGGTGAGCAGCGCCCCCGACAGCTCGCGCCGGGCCGCGACGAGCTCCTCGACGATGAGCGGGATGCCGCCGCTCCGCTCGGCAGCGAGAACGAGGGCCGATCCGGTGGGCCGTTCGCCCTCGATCCCCTCGATGAGGTCTGCGAGCTCGTTGCGCCCCAGCGGCTCGATGCGGACGCGCTCGGCGGGGCGGCGGGCAGTGGTCATGGCGACGACGTCCGCCGACAGCGGGTGGGAGCGCGTCACCTCGTCGGGCTGGTAGGAGGCGACGAAGCAGACGCGGTGCGGCCGCTGGACCTGGGCGAGGAACGTGGCCAGTGCCCGCGTCCCCGCGTCGGCGTGGTGGAGATCCTCGAGGACGAGCATGACCGGCTGCCGCTCGCCCAGCCTGCCGAGGACGCCGAGAACCCCCTCGAGCAGCCGCGCCTGGCGCCGCTCGGCGGATGTGACGCTCGGCTGCGGAGGAATCGCGCCGGCCCGCGACAGCCTGACGTGGAGCTCCGGCATGAGCCGGAGGTGGTCCTCGACACCCGGGCCGAGCAGCGGGACCAGCTCCTCGTCCGACAGCGCGGCGAGCGTCGGGCGCAGCGCCTGGAGGATCGGCGCGTACGGTTCGTCGGTGCCGGCCGGCACGGAGCGACCGCGGAGGACCGTGAACGGCTCGGCGAGGGCGGTCAGCCGGCTGGTCGCCTCGGTGAGGAATCGGCTGACGCCGACGCCGCCGGTGCCCTCGATCAGAACGGTCGTCGAGACACCCGCCGTGGCGGCCTCAAGAGCAGGGGCGAGCCTCGTGAACGCCGACTCGCGCCCCACGAACCGCGCGCTCGTGAAACCGGCGGGCATGAGCGGCATTCTAGGCGTCGCACGAACAGACGGACGGATCGCGCCGTACGGGCCGGGAGCGAGCGTCAGGCGCGGGCGCGGGCCTCGAGAAATGCAGAGAGGACGTCGCCGTCGATGTCCGGGCTGCCCCAGGCGTCCGCGGCGGTCGCCGACGAGTCCTGATTGACGACGTCGCCGAGGGTCATCTTGTGAATCCAGCCCTGGCGGCCGTCCGGGCAGAGGACCAGCCAGTACGCGCCGGACTTCTCGATTAGCTGGACCTCGTCGCCCTGGTCGAGCTGGCCGATGTCGGCGGATCGCAGCTCATCGGGCGCATCGAGCAGTCGGACGACGCGGTAGCGGATCGTGCGGCGCTCGTAGCCTTCGGCGGCGTTGACCCTGCCGTCCTCGAAGCTCATCCGATGCGGCGTGAGCGGGTTGCGGGCGGGGTCCGCCTTGCGGGCTTCGAGAAGGGACGGCCGGCGCCAGCGCGGCATGCTCGCCTCGACGTCCGGTAGCGCGGGCAGTCCGGGGTTCCTGACGACGCCGCGAACGAGCTCGCCGGAGGCGGCCACTGCGCTGCCTCGGGCGGCGTTCGCGTGGAGGACCTCGTCGGGGGCCGGGGGCTCCTCGTCGCGGCGCTTCTTGCCGAAGATCGCAAAGGCCATCGCCATCGCGACCGCACCGCTCGTGCCGACGAGGGTCGCCGTGAGGGAGAGATACGGCGAGCTCGGACTGAGTCCGAGGGTTTGCATCGCAGCCGCCAGGGCGCCCCAGCCGGAGTCCCCGGATCCGGATCCGGCGTCGGTCGCGGAGTCGCCGGCGTTGCCGCCGGTCCCGCCGGTGCCGACCGCGCCGCCCGCGCCGCCTGCGGAACCGCCTGAGTCGGTGCCGGAGCCGGAGCCGGCGGCCGTGCCCGGGCCGCCCGCGATCGTGCTTCCTTCGCCGGGCGAGTCGCCCGGGTGCCAGTCGGGATCGTTTGGCGGGGGACCGCCGGGACGGCTGCCCGTGCCGGAGCCGCCGACCGGATCACCGTCGCCGGGCGAACCGCCGCCTGGTGAGCCACCGCCGCCGATCGTGCCGCCGTCCGGGCCCGGGTCGGCGCTGCTCCCCGGCGTGGGAACGCCGTTGGCAGCCGGGGTCGATGTCGGCTGCGGGTCAGTGGGCCGGCGTCGCGGTTGGGCCGGGCGGCTGCGTGGCTTCGGGCGTTGGCCTGGGCGTCGGGGGCGGCGTCGGCGCCGGCGTGGGGACGGGTGTTGGGACTGGTGTCGGAGCGGGGGTGGGAGGCGGCGGAGGCGGCGGATCCTCGATCGTGACCGTTCCGCCGTCGGCCGCGGCGGTGAACCGCCGCGTGTCGGCAGCCTCGAACGCGATCTCGTGGACGCCCTCCGGCAGCTTCGTTGCGAAGTGATGCTCGACGCCGTGCTTCCAGTCGGTTCCGCCGTCGCCGGCCATCGCGTGGGCGGACCCGTCGATCAGGACCCGAACGTAGGCGGGCGCAGAGCCCTCGCGGTTCCGGTAGATGACGCTGAAGGTGATCGTCGTCTTCGTCGTCCCGGTTCGCGGCCCGGCGGCGGCGTCCAGGAGCTTCGTCGGCCCCTCGCCGGCGCCTGCGGGCAAGGCAATCGCCAGGAGAAGCACGGCGGCCGCTGCGACCGCGCGGAGCATCGCCCGGGCGCCTCGCGATGCCGGTTGAACACGAATGAACGACAAGAGATAAGGCCTCCGCTCCGGGCATGAACACCCAGTGCTGGCCAAACCATGCCGGGCTGAGCGGGGGGTCGCTATGGTACGGGTTTCCCACTCGCCAGGCCCTAACGCGCCGAGACGGGCGGCAAATCGGTGCCGGGGGACACCGTTGCGCTGATTAGTACGGTGGAGTACGGTGTGGTCCGTGGCCCAGTCGGCCGGACCGACCTGACCCGATGGAGTCATTGGCCCGAGGCCATCCGGCCGCCACGATGAACGCATGCAGCTGATCCAGTCGACGCACGTGTTGCGGCCGGCTCGCGGGCCACTCCTCCTGGGCACCATCGTCGGCAGTGTCCTGCTGGTCGGCGGCCTCGGGCTCGCGTGGCTGGCGTTCGCGACTCCGATCGTCCGCGGACTCACCCCGAGCGTCGTCCGGCCCACGCCCGACCAGATGATCGTCGGCGGCGTGGTCTGGGGTCTCTCGCTCGTCGTGCCACCGATTCTCGCCATCGTCGGGACGATCCGCCTGTCGGTGGTGGCGGCGACGGTTCTCCGCCGCCCGAAGACCGGCCCGGTCGGCAGCGTCGCCGACGCGCTCGGCGACGAGTACGTCGTGGCACCGTCCGTTCGGCTGCCCGACGGCAGGCTCATCCGCAATCTCGTCGTCGGGCCGTTCGGCGTCGCGATCGTCGGCGAGCTGCCGAGCCCGAAGAACCTTCGGCGCCGCGGCACCGCCTGGGAGATTCGCCGCTTCGACGGCCGCTGGGCGCCCCTCGAGAGCCCGCTCGAGCACGCAACCCGCGACGCCGACCGCATCCGCAGTTGGCTCGCCGCCGACGATCGCGACTTCCTCGTCAAGGTCTATTCGGCGGTCGTCGTCGGGAACGAGCCCATCGCCCGAACATCCGCCTGCGCGGCCATCGCCGCGGATCAGATCCCGGCCTGGCTCGCGTCGCTGCCGCCGCAGCGCTCCCTCAACGCCGACCGACAGGCCGACATCATCGATCGGATCCGCTCGATCGCCTAGGCTCCCGGCCGCCCGGCCGCTTCGCTGTCTCAGCCGGCGACTGGCAGGATGAGCACGTACTGGCCGTCCATGCCCGGATAGCGTCCCGTCGGCCGCCGCCACTGGAGGAAGTCCTCCTCGAGCTGCTTCGGCGTGATCCGGGCGTTCGGGCCGCGCGACGGACCCCAGATGCTGCTGATCCGGGGATACCAGGGATCGCTGACATACAGGTGGGTGACGGTCATCTCGCCGGGCCCTGCCGGGTCGGCCGTCGACTCGTAGCCGTGCAGGACCCACGAATGGGCGCCCCGCCAGACGAGGAGGCCCGCCGGTCGACCCGTCGCCCGGATCGCCCGCACCGCGCGCTCGATGGCCTTGCCCCGCGTCGGTGCGACGACGACTGCGTACTTGCCTCCGCCGAGCTTCTCCAGGCCGCGTGCCCAGCCGAGCGGTTCGGTCGTCCCGACGCGCGCCTTGGACAGGGACTCCGCGAGGGCCGCGATCCGCGACTGCGTCTTGGCGGACCGATCGTCGATCGCGCCGGTGATGTTGAGCATGATCTGCATCGCCGCGCTGACGCACTGGTCCTTGGTCGCCTGGCTGACGAAGTCGCCCTTCCGGTAGAGGTTCATCGCCAGGACGGGCTTCGGGCGTCGGGGTGGGCGTCGGCGCCGGCGTCGCGCTGGGCGTTGGCGACGGGGTCGGGGTTGGCGTGGGTGTCGGCGTCGGCGTCGGCGTCGGCGTCGGGCGGTCGCTCGAATGGCGGCCGAGGCGGCCGGGTCAGCGACGGACGGCCGGCCGGTGACACCGGCCACGCCACCGGCTTCCGTCGAGCCGGTGCACGCGGACAGGCTGACGACGGCAACGCACAGCAAGCCGGCGAGGGCGACGGCGCGGGTCGGGCGGCGGGACCGGCGAGGCGAGGTCGTCATGAGGGCTCGTTCAGGAACGCTCCGGCGGCGGCCGGCTGGGGCGAGATCATCGCATGGGGCCGCAACTTCGTCGCTCGCCGTCATTGGCGATCTCAAGGCGCGCGCGCACACGGACACCGACATGGCCTGTTGGTAGGGGAGCCAGGACTCGAACCTGGAACCAGCGGGATATAAGCCCGCCGCTCTAACCGATTGAGCTACTCCCCCGTCGCTCGATGCTACACCGCCGCGCGTCCCTGCTCCAGAGAGCGGGCGGGATGTCCCTCAGGACTCGCCGCCACCGAGTATGCGGCCGGCGAGCGCCTTGAGGCTCAGCGGCCTCGGGTGGAGGGAGGGCATCCTGTCGGCGGGGGTCGCCGGATGAGCAGCCTGCTGACCGGTCAGGTGGCTGCCACCGGGAAGGTAGGAACGGGCGGGAAGCGACGCGACGAGGTCACGCTCCTCGGGCGTCATGACGGCCTCGATCGGCAGGTCGTCCGGATCGAACGGCCGGGGAGCCTCCTGGACCTCGATGACCGGGCGCGCGTACGCGGGAGCGCCGTAGAGCATGGGGAGCGCGACGTGCTGCTCGTCGATTGCCACTCAAGTCCTCGAGAGGTTCCAGGCCGGATACCCGACCGTGGTGATCATATCGGGCCGAGGGTACCGTGGAATGGTACGAACGGGCTATACCGCGAACGGTGGCAACACACGGAAGTGGTGCCTCCGGACACAAGGTCGCCGCTATTCGCCTTCGAATCGCTTCTGGATTGGCCCCGGATCGTCTCAAACTAATAGCGGTTTCATAATCTGGACGGCCACGACGAGGACGAGGTAGCAGATCGGAACTGCGGCGAAGAATCCAAGCGCCGCGCTCCACGGCGTCCGTCACGACCCGATCGCCGGAACCCGTCGGCTGCGGGACGACGAGGTATGTCACGAAGCTCCCGCTGACGAGGACGACCGCGACGTACAGCGCGACGGCAGCAACTCGCAGGTCGCCGCCCGGCAGGCTCGCTCCGCGGCTGATCGCCACGTCGTAGGCGAGGTACGCCGCCCCGAGCCCGACGGCGACGACCAGGCTGCTCAGCACGGCCCGAACGACGGGTCGCGGCGCATGGCGGAACTGGCGCCAGCGGACCTCGGCCCACGAGCGATGGCGGACGGGTGGCCGCGGCGGCGTCATCCGTCGTCCTGGCCGAGGATCGCGAGGCGCGGCCTGGGCGGCAGCGAATCGGGCGTGTGCGCTGCCAGCAGCTCGACGGCATCGGCGAACCGGTCGATCTCGGCCTCGGTGTTGAAGAAGCCGACACTGATCCGGATCGCGTCCAGGGACGGGACGGTCCGGGCGATCGCGAACACGCGCGAGCCGAGCTCGGCGAGCGCGGCGTCGGCGCTCCAGCCGTTGATGCGGAACGTGACGAGGGTCGCCATCCGCTCGCGCGGGGTGATGACCTCGACACCCGTGATCCCGGCGAGCCGCTCGGCCGCGGCGCGGGCGAGCGCCGTCCCCCGGGCATGGATCCAGGGCAGCCCGACGTACATCGACAGCCAGCCGCAGCTCCTCGCGAGCCCGACGATCGACGGTCGGTGATGGTTGGAGGCCTCGAACCGTCGGGCATTCGGGTGGAGCTTGGCGACGCCGTCGAGGCCGATCGACTCGAAGCTGAAGTAGCCGGCGGTGCTGATCGCCGCCCGCTCCAGGGCCGCCGGTGCGACCCACAGGGCGCCCGTTCCCTCCGGGCCCGAACAGCCACTTCTCGCCCGCGACGGAATAGAAGTCGGCGCCCGTCTCCTCGATCGCGACCGGGATCGCCCCGACTGCCTGGGCCCCGTCGATCGCGACGAGCGCGCCTCGCTCGTGGGCGATGGCGGCAATGCGATCGACCGGCAAGCGAGCGCCGGTCGTCCACAGCACGTGCGAAAGCAATACAAGCCTCGTCCCGGGCAGGATCGCGGCGTCGAAGGCCGCAACCGTTCGCTCGTCGTCGCCACCGTCGCCGACGTCGGCGAAGCCCAGCTCGACGCCGAATCGGTCGCGGATCGCGACGAGCGGCCCGAGGCCGCCGGCATGCTCCTGGCTGGTCGTGACGGCGCGATCGCCTGGCCGCCAGTCGATGGCCCACGTCGCGAGGTTCATCCCGTCCGTCGTGGCGTGGGTGATGGCGATCGAGTCCGATGTCCGCGCCGATGATCGCGGCGATGCCCGCACGTGCCTCGGCCATTCGCTCGAGGAAGATCTCGAAGTAGTCGGGGTGGGCGCGGCCGGTCCGGAGCTCCCAGCCGGAAACCTCGTCGGACGCCGCCGCGGACTCCACCGGGATCGGCCCGGCGGAGCCGGTGTTCAGGTAGATCCCCGCGCCGAGAGCCGGCAGCGCCTCCCGCACAGCCGCGAGCTTCTCCGCATCGGGCATGAACGGGGCGACCACCGCCGTATGATACCGACGATGCCGCCCCAGTCAGCAGACGAGCGCTCGGAGCGAGCCGGCACGATGAGCGGTCTCGCCCGACCGGAGCTGCTGGCCTCGACCGAATGGCTCGCCGACCAGCTCGGGCGGCCCGAGGTCCGGGTCCTCGACGTGCGCTGGCGGCCCGACGGCAGCGGGCGGGCGGCCCACGCAGTCGGCCACATCCCGGGCGCGGTCCACCTCGACTGGCGGGCGGAGCTCATCGACCCGTCCGAGACCGGCGATGCGCTGCTCCTCGCGGGTCCCGAGCAGGTCGCCAATGCGCTGGCCCAGGCCGGCATCACCGACGGCACGACCGTCGTCATCTACGACGACACGATCGGCCTGTTCGCGGCCCGGGCGTGGTGGAGCCTGCGGGTCTATGGCTTCGAATCTGTGCGGATCCTCGACGGCGGCTATCCCGCCTGGGTCGAGGAGGGGCGCCCGATCTCGAATGCGGTGATTCCCCCGGCAATGGGTCGCTTCACCCCGCGGGCCCAGCCCCGGATGCGCCTGACGACGGCCGATGTGCGGGCGCTCCTGGGCTCACCCGACGTCTCTCTCATCGATGCCCGGGCGCCCGCCGAATACCGCGGCTTCGAGGGCAACACGCGGCGACTCGGGCACATTCCGGGAGCCACCAACGTGCCCGTCGGGGCGATGAAACGGCCGGGCAGCCAGCACCTGAGGAGCGGCAGCGAGCTCCGGGACATGTTCCTGAAGGCGAACGTGGCGCGCGGCCGCCGGATGGTCTGCTACGACGGATCAGGCGTCGCGGCGGCGAAGCTAGCGTTCGCGCTCACGCTCCTGGGCCACGACGACGTCGCCGTTTACGACGGCGGCTGGTCCGAATGGGGGAATCGGCTCGACCTGCCGGTCGATCGGTAGCTGTCGCGCCTCGCGGCCGTCGCTGCCCATGGCCACGTCGCGCGCTTGGTCCGGCTGGCGGACCAACGGACGAACGGCGCCATCGCGCTTGGTCCGGCTGGCGGACCAACGGACGAACGGGCCCACGTCGCGTCGCTGGTCCGGTTGGCGGACCACGGACGAACGGGCCACGTCGGCGGCTTGGTCCGGCTAGCGGACCGGCGACGGGGCCAGTCGGCGGCGCTTGTCCGCTCGGCCATTCGACCCGGCCCCGCGGTCAGTTCGCCGAGCTCGCTTCGCCGGTTCGGTCGAGGCCTGTCCATGGGTCGACGGCCTGGTGGGGGGCGAGGATCTGGGCTCGGTTGTGGTTGAAGGCAACCATCGGGGCGGTGAGGCGCGCCTCGCCGACCGTGTCGGACCAGTACGTCGCGTCGGTCACGGGGATGAACATGCCGGTCAGCTCCGACAGCGCCTCGTGGAGGTCGCGCTCGGGCATGAGATGGATCCGGCCGGTGATCTTGAACGGCGGGATCGAGATGAGGGCCATCTCCGGGACCTTCGGCGTCCGCAGGTCGGGCCGAGGCTCGATCGCCGTTTCGGAGACGGCGAACAGGACCGATCCGAGGTTGACCTGGGCGAAGTCGCTCCGGACCGCGATGTTGTGAGCACCGTACTCGTCGATCGTCGCCGTCGAGACCACGAGGAACGGCTCGTCGGCCTCGTTGAGGATGTCGGTCAGCCGGCGCTGCCTGGTCCGGATCGTTCCGCGCACGACGAATGCGTCGGTGTAGAGCGTGAGGGCAACCTGCGACGGCTCGCCGCCCACCAGTGGATCGAACATGGGCCAAGGATACGACGCGCGCGCGGCGCGTCGTCGCCCGTCGGTACTACTTCCTGGCGCCGGCGGTCACCAGGTGCTCGCTGCCGTGCTGGAGGTCCTCGTACAGAGCGCGAACGGTCTCGAGCGTGTCGATCTCGTCGGCCGGCTTGTCCGGGCGGAGTGACGCGATCCTCGGGAACCGCAGCGAGAAGCCCGACTGGTGGCGGGTCGAGCGGACGATGACGTCGAACGCAACCTCGACGACGACGGTCGGTTCGACCTGCCGGTACCTGCCGAAATGGCCGATCGTGTGGGCCTCGAACCAGCGGGTCATCTCGGCGATTTCGGCGTCGGTCAGGCCGCTGTACGCCTTGCCGATCGTCACGAGCCGGTCCTTCTCCGTGTCGCGGACCGCGAACGTGTAGTCGCTCAGCACGCCGTGGCGCTTGCCGTGGCCGACCTCGACGCCGACGACGACGCAATCGATGGTCGCGAGGGCCTTCTTCATCTTCAGCCAACCGAGACCGCGCCGGCCGGGCGAGTAGCCGCTCGCCGGGTCCTTGACCATCAGCCCTTCGTTGCGCCGGGCGCGGGCCGCGGTGAAGGCCGTCTCCAGGTCGTCGACCGAGTCGACCCGGATCAGGTGGGACCGGGCGAACCCGCCGCCGTCGTCGGCCGACGGCAGATCGATCGCGTCGAGGCGCGTTCGACGCTCCTCGAGCGGCGCCCTGAGGAGCGCCTCGATCCGGCCGTTGCTCGGGTCGCCGACGCCGAGGAGGTCGAACGCCACGAAGATCACCGGAACCTCGGCCCGGATCTCGGCCGACGGCGACTTGCGCCCGAGGCGCGACTGGAGGGACTGGAACGGCAGGACGGCGCCGTCGCGGTAGGCGAGCAGCTCGCCGTCGAGGATCCCATCCCAGCTGAGCGTCACGGCCGCCTCGACGACCTCCGGGAACTGGCCGCTGACGTCGTGGAGGTCCCGGCTGTAGAGCCGAACGTCGCGGCCCTGCTTGTGGAGCTGGGCCCGGATGCCGTCGTACTTGTCCTCGACCCAGACCTCCGGGCCGAGCCGGCCGAGGATCTCTGCAGCGTCCTCCGCGGGCGAGGCGAGCATGAACTTGATCGGGTGGAAGACCGCGAGGCTCGCGTCGCCGAGCCGGTTCTCGCGAGCGAGCGCGGCCAGCTTGCCGACGTCGCCGGTCAGCATTCCGGCCCACTTCACCTCGTCGAGCGGCCGGTCGTAGGCGCGGGCGATCGCCGCTTCCACGAGCCCTTCTCGCAGGCCGATGCGGAGCTCGCCGGCGAGGACCTTGACGATGTACTTGGCCGTGAGGGGGTCGGAGCGGGCGAAGAGGTCGCGGAGGATGGCTCCCTTGGCCGCCGCCCCGGAGGCCGCCTCGATCGCGGCGTAGGCCTGGGCGACCTCCGGCAACGTCGGCGAGACGTCCGGGTCCGGCGCATGGCCGGCGGCCGACAGGACGTCGGCGACCGCCATCCCCAGATCCGACGAGCGGTCGTACGCCTCGCCGAGGGCCGACCTCGGCACCCCGGCCAGCTGGGTCACGGTCGACACGATCGCCGACCAGCCGAGCCCGGCGGCCCGCTGGTCCGCCTCGGCGAACGGGCGGCCGGTCAGGAAGACGGCCGCAATCGGCAGCTCGTCGGGGCTCAGGTCGGCGAGGTAGTCAGCGAGGAGGGCCGTCTTCTCGGAGGTGCGGGTCGTGGCTGCGACGCGCTCGGCCAGCTCGCTCCAGCGACGCATGGCCGGGATGGTATACCGTCACTTCGAAATGGCTCACCGCAGCTGGTTCCCGGAGGCACTGGTCGGGACGAGCATCGTCCTGCGGCGCCACGTGCCCGCGAACCTCGCCCAGTTCCTGCGCTGGTACTCCGACGCGGAGGTCGCCCGCCTGACGCGCTACCAGGACGGCCCGATGCGACCGGAGGAGATCGAACGGTTCTTCACCGCCCGGGCGCTCGGCCCGGAGTCGCTGTCGCTGGCGGTCCACATCCGCGAGACGAACCGGCTCATCGGGACGTGCGCGCTGTCGCAGCTCGACAGCGACAACGGCTCGGCGCTGTACCACATCACGATCGGCGAGAAGGACATGTGGGGCCGCGGCTACGGCACCGAGGCGACCCGGCTCATGCTCGACCACGCCTTCGGGACGCTGAACCTCCACCGGATCGCGCTGTCGGTCTTCTCGTTCAACGAACGTGCGATCCGCTCGTACCGCTCGTGTGGGTTCGTCGTCGAGGGCCGGGCGCGCGAGGCGATCTGGCGGGACGGCCAGTGGTGGGACGAGGTGTCGATGAGCGTCCTCCACTCCGACTGGGCGGCGCTGCGAGGCGCGGCCGACGCGTCCGCCGACGCATCCGCCGACGCGCCGACCGCTGCGGAGGAGGAAGGCCGGTGGAGCCGCGCAGGCCCCGGCCGCGGGGATCTTCGGCCGGCGGCGATGAGCTCTACCGGAGCGGCCGCCGACGCGGCACGGGCGGAGTTCCGGGAGCTGCATGGAGGCGAAGGGCCACGCGGTCGACAACGCCCGTGCGGCGGTGGCCGGGCTCGAGGCGGCGTTCGCGTCGGGCGCGCTCGTTCGTGACCCCGACCCTCGATCTCTTCCTGGCGGACCTCATGAACGCTCTCGAGCAGGACGAGGGCCAGAAGCTCGGCGGCAAGAGCGCCGAGGCGGCCCGGTTCATCCTCCGCGCCATCGACCGCGAGCTGGATAACGCGTAGCTCGCACCTGCGCGGCCCAGCCAGGGCTTGACTCTCGACCTACCCGAGGGTCCACGATGCGGACGTGGATGACGACCTGCTGTCGATCGGGCGGTTCGCGCGGCTCGCCGGGCTGAGTGTCGGGGCGCTCCGGCACTACGACGAGCTCGACCTGCTCCGGCCGGCCGACGTCGATCGATTCACCGGCTATCGCCGCTATCGGCGGGAGCAACTCGAGACCGCCCGGGCCATCGCGCGGCTCCGGGAGCTCGAGCTGCCGCTCGACGAGATCCGCGAGGTCCTCGCGATCGACGATCCCGCCGAGCGCGCCCGCCGCCTCGCCGCCCACCGCGCACGCATCGAGGCGCGGACATACCGCCTCCAGCGCGTCCTCCACCACGTGACTCAGCTGTCGAAGGGAGAACCCATCGTGTCCCGTCCACCCGTCGCCCCCGAGCTCGACCAGGCCACCCGCCGCGCCCTGGCCGTCGGGCTGTTCAACTACACGTGGACGCTGCTCGAGAACCCGAACCGCTCGAAGGAGCAGGACGACGAGATGCTCCACGCCGCCCACGCCTCCCGCTACCACTGGGGCGAGGTCGGCGAGGCCGTCAACCTCGCCCGCGGCGAGTGGCAGGTGTCGCGGGTCTACTCGGTCCTGGGTCGCGGCGAGCCCGCCCTGTACCACGCCCGGCGCTGCGTCGAGATCAACGAGGCGAACGCCGACGGCCGCGAGGACTGGGACCTCGGCTCGGCGTACGAGGCGATGGCCCGGGCGTCCGCGGTCGCCGGCGACCGCGCGGCGAGCGACGAGTGGAAGGCGCGAGCGGTCGCAGAGCTGGCGAAGATCGGCGACGCTGAGGACCGCCAGGTCCTCGAACAGGACATCGCGACGCTGCCCTAGCCGCGCCGTCATCGCCGACCGAAGACTGAGCCGCGCCGCCGCGCCTAGACTTGGGTCCACGCACACCCTCGGAGGCCCACGCAGCCCATGTCGACGCTCAATCTCGGGATCCTGCTCTGGAGCCAGGGAGCCACCTGGCCGGAGATGCTCGACGCCGCAAAGAAGGTCGACCGACTCGGCTACGAGCATCTCTGGACGTGGGATCACCTCTACGCGATCTTCGGTGACCCGTACCAGCCGATCTTCGAGGGCTGGGCGTTGCTCCATGCATGGGCTCGCGAGACGGAGCGGACGAGGCTCGGGCTGCTCGTCGGCGCCAATACGTTCCGCAATCCGGGGGTTGTTGCCAAGCTCGCCGCGACCCTCGATCACGTCAGCGACGGGCGGGCGATTCTCGGCATCGGCGGGGCGTGGATGGAGCTCGAGCACCAGGCCCACGGCATCGAGTTCGGGTCGGGATTCGGCCAGCGCCTGGACTGGTTCGATGAATCCGTTGCGGCCATGCGCGCCCTGCTCGGCGGCGAGGAGGTCACCTCGCAGCCCGGCGGCCGCTACGCCTTCGACCACCTGCGCCACCAGCCCCTCCCGCTCCAGGCGCGGTTGCCGATCATGATCGGCGGGTCGGGCGAGAAGAAGACCCTCCGCACCGTCGCCCGCTACGCCGACATGTGGAACGCGATGGGTCCGGTCGATCTCATGCGCCACAAGATCGAGGTACTCCGCCAGCATTGCGAGGATGTCGGGCGCGACCCGGCCGAGATCGAGTTCACGCTCGGCATCAAGGCGACGATCCGCGACTCGGCCGAGGAGGCCGATCGGGTCTGGAAGGCCGCGATGGAGCACAACCGGACGCCGATGTCCCGCGTCGAGGACGACGTCACGTTCTGGAACGGCACCCCGGAGCAGCTCGCCGAGAAGCTCGGGCCGTACTTCGAGATGGGCTTCCACACCGCGATCTCCGAGCAGCCGGCGCCGTACGACACCGAGACGCTCGAACGCCTCATCGGCCAGGTCAAGCCGCTGGTCGAAGCCGGAACGAGCTGACGTGGCGCGCTTCCTCGGCAGCGCGCGCGGACGTCTCCTGGCCGTCGTCGACACAAAGGCGTCGCTCGACGCGATCGTCGCCGACGCTGAAGGAAGCGGGGATTGCCGCGGAGGCGATCGAGATCTTCAGCGGCGAGGATGGGGCGAAGGCGTTCGACGGCCGCGGCGAGAGCAACGGCCCGGCCGCGCGGCTGCTGCGAACGGTGCAGTTCACGCTGATGGACCAGATGCCGGACTTCGCGTACTACGAGGCGGCGGCCCGCGAGGGACGGTTCGTCATTTCGGTCCGGGCTCGAGGCGCGGCGCAGACCAAGCGCGCCGTCGAGATCTTCCGCGAGCACGGCGCCCACTTCATCAACCGGTTCGCCCTCTTCCAGACCGAGGAGTACGAGCGCTGGCACGGCAAGGAGCCCGACCTGCCGGGATTCATGCGGCGCTGAGGTCAGCCTCGAACCGCCGCCAGAATCGCCGCAATCTCGTTTGCCGACGGGAGCCGCGGGCTGTTGTTGATCGCGGCGTCGTCAAGCGCGTCGGCGACGATCGACGCCTCGAGCGCCTTGTCGATCCCGAGCTGCAGCAGCGTCCGTCGCTGGCCGAGCCGATCGAGTAGCAATTCGATACCTGCAATGGCCGCCGTCGCTGCCTCGGACGGCTTGTCCCGCGCGCTCGCCACCGACATCGCCACCCCCACGAGGGCCAGCTCGCGCTCCCGGACGCTCGTGTACGTCGCGAGGACCTCGGGGAGGACCGTCGCGAGGGCCGTGCCATGCGGCAGCTTGCCGCGCGTCCCGAGGGCGTGTCCGATCGCGTGGACCGCCCCGACGCCCGTGCCGCTCGCCTGGCCGAGGCCGGCGAGATGGGCGGCCACCAGCAATTGGCTCCGCGCCTCGAGGTTCGCGCCGTCGTCGAACGCGACGGGCAGCCATTCCGACACGGTCCGGATCACCTGCAGGGCGATGGCCTCGGCGAACGGGTTGGGGTTGCGCGACAGGAGGGACTCGAGCGAGTGCGTCAGCGCGTCGATGCCCGTCGCGGCGGTCGGCTCGGGCGGCAGGCCCAGCGTCAATTCCGGATCCAGGACGGAGGCGACGGGTAGGACGCTCGGATGGCCGACGTACGCCTTCCGACCTGCGGCCTCGTCGGTGATCACGCCGTAGGTGTTGGTTTCGGCGCCCGTCCCGGCGGTCGTCGGCACGGCGACGAGCGGCAAACCGTGGAGAAGCCGCGGGTCGTGGTAGCCGAGCGTCAGGACGTCGCCCTCGTTTCGGACGTGGAGCGACACGGCCTTGGCCGTGTCCATCGACGAGCCGCCGCCGACGGGAACGACGACCGTGCCGTGGGTCCCGAACGCGGCGAGCGCCGTACTCCCCCGCACGACCGACTCGGTCCCTGGGTTCGCTCGACCTCGGCGAAGACGCCCATCGCGATCCCGCCCGCTTCGAGGGACCGGCGCACGGCATCGATGACGCCGGCCGAGGACCACGCCGCGGTCGGTCACGACGAACGCCCGACGCCCACCGGCCTCCCGGACGAGGTCCGGCAACTGGGACACGGCCCCGGCGCCGAACCGGATCCGGTCGCGCAGAATCAGGTCGAGGGTGCGGTCGGCCAGGTCCATCAGGCCACTACCGTATCGGTCGACGTGTCGCGGCGAATGGTCAGCCAGCGCCGGCAGCCGGCCGCGTGGAACCAGCGTTCGGTCGTCACGCCTTCGGGGTTCTCGAACATCCAGACCTCGTCGAGGTTGCGGGCGTCGTCGCCTTCGATCCAGTCGGGGACCGGGCGCCGCTCGCCGCCGAACGCGAACTCGTCGATCGGGTGTGGGCCGCAGCGGGGGCAGGTAAGCCAGAGCATCAGCGCGTCCCCGTCGAGCCCTGGTCGGCGAGGACGTGGTCGCGGGCGAACCGATCGAGCGCGAACGGCGCGATGAGCTCGGGCGTCCGACCCGTCGCGATCAGCTCCGCCATCGCCTCGCCGCCGGCCGGGATCGCCTTGAAGCCCCAGGTTCCCCAGCCGGTGGTGACGACGAAGCCGTCGACGCCGGTGAAGCCCAGGATCGGCGAGAAGTCGGCCGAGATGTCGCAGCTGCCGGCCCATTGGCGAAGGATTCGCATGTTTCGCAGGAACGGCAGCAGGTGGCTGACCTTGTACGAGTAGCTGCGCAGGGCGGCGAACGAGGACTGGCGCGAGTACGAGGGCTGGGCGTCGAACTCCGCCCCGATCAGCATCTGGCCGCGCTCGGTCTGGGAGACGTAGCAGAACAGCTCGGTGTCGCTGACGATCTTCTCGAACCCCTGGGCGTAGTTGTTGGTGACGAACGCGTGGAGCGGGTGCGTCCGGATCGGGAGGCGAACCCCCGCCTGCGCCGCCAGCGCCGTCACGCGTCCGCCCGTCGCGCTCAGGACGATGCCCGCGGCGATCTTGCCGCGCGACGTCTCCACGCCGACGACGCGGTCTCCGTCGCGGAGCAGGCCGGTGACCGGCGTGTGCTGGATGACGTGGACGCCCTTCGCCATCGCCCCGCTGGCGAACGCCCAGGCGACTCGATCGTGACGCGCGGTCGCGGCCTTGAGATGGTGCGACGCACCGAGGACCGGGTAGCGACCGCCGCCGGTCAGGTCGATCTGGGGAACCATCCCCTTGATCTCGGCCGGCGTGACCATGACCGTCTCGGCGCCGCACGCCGTGTTCAGGAGGCAGCGTGCGCGTTCGGCGCGGAGGGCCATCTCGGTGTGCGCCAGCCAGATGAGGCCCTTCGTCTGGTGGAGGATCGCGGCGCCGGTCTCGTCCTCGAGCGCCGCGTACATCTCGAGGCTGTGCTCGTAGAAGCGGATCGCCTCGGGGATCCCGTAGTTGGCCCGGATGATCGTCGTGTTCCGGCCGGTGTTGCCTGACGCGATGTAGTCGGCCTCGATCACCGCGACGTTCGTCATCCCGTGGCGGGTCGCGAGGTAGTAGGCCGTCGCGAGGCCATGGCCGCCGCCTCCGACGATCACGACGTCGTAGGCCGACTTCGGCTCGTCCCAGCGCAGCGGCTGGAGTGTGTCGACGAGCTCGCTTACGTCGCTCATCCGAGGCGTCCTGACAGCTCATCGGCGTAGGCCGTCGGGGCGAGGAGCAATGCGCCGCCCGTCACCCGCAGCCAGAGCTTCGACGGGCACGCCGGCGATCGACCCCTGGGCGACCGTGGGCCGGTCCTCGGGGAGTGGCCATTCGATGCGCGGCAGGACCCACGCCTCGAACTCCTCCGCGGTCAGCCACGCCCCGACGAACCCGGCCTCCTCCTCGACGATCGCGTGCGGGTCGTCGATCTCGACCCTGCGCGCCCCGACCGCCAGCGCGTCGTCCGGGGCGAGACGCAGCACCGTGACGTCGCGATCGCCCCACCACGACGCTCGATCGAGCGCCTCGGGGTCGGCGACGACCCGCAGCCCGGGCATCGGCTCAAGCGCGGGCACGATGGCCCTCCGGGTCGTAGAACGGGGTCGGCGCGACGACTGCCTCGCGACCGTCGATCTCGACGCGCTCCGGGAACGGCGTCCGCTTCAGCCAGCCGAGCATCACGGCGTGGCCGAGGACCGGGGAGGTCCAGCTCCCCGTCACGTGGCCGACGATGTCGCCACCCGACCAGATCGGGCTGCCCTCCGTCGGCGCCTCGCCCGCCATCGTGAAGCCGGTGAGCCGACGGTGATCCGGCAGCGGAGCGGTCCGCGCGAGCGACGGCTTGCCGATGAAGAACGGCTTCTCCATCCGGACCGCCCAGTCCATCCCGAGCCGCCGCGGCGTCGAGTCCATCTCGGAGTCCATCCCGACGATGACGTGACCCTTCTCGAGGCGGAGCCCGAACAGCGCCTTGAGGCCGTGCGGCCGGATCCCGAGGTCCGCGCCCGAGCTCCATGAGCCCGCGCCACAGCTCGACCGAGCGATCGATCGGGTGGTGGAGCTCGAACGCGGCCTCGCCGGTGAAGCTGAGGCGCATGACGTGGCACGGAACGCCTGCCACGTCGGCGTGGACGTGGCCGAGGAACTTCGGCGGATCGGCCAGGCCGGCGCGCTGCAGCAGCTCCCTGGCCAGCGGCCCCGTGACGTTGATCGCGGCGAGGGACATCGTCTGGTCGAGGACGTGGACGCGGAGGCCCCACGTCTCGATCCAGTCGCGGACCCACATCTCGGCGTTCGCCGCGCCGCCCGACGTGAAGCTCAGGACGAACCGCGTCTCGCCGTCGCGCAGGATCATCCCGTCGTCGATGACGTGGCCGCGCTCGTTGAGCAGCAGCGCGTACCGCGACCGGCCGACCTTGATGTCCGCGACGTTGCACGGATAGAGCCGCTCGAGGAACTCGACGACGTCGGGGCCCGAAACGACCAACTTGCCGAGCGTGCTGACGTCGCCGAGCGAGACCGCCTCGCGGACCGCCCAGTACTCGGCGACGTGGTCGCCGTAGTGCCACGGCCGCCACCAGCCGCCGAACCGATCCATGCGCCCACCCAGCGCGAGGTGCTCGTCGTGGAGGGGCGTCCGCCGGAAGGCATCGATGTAGGTGTCGGCCGACGCCTCCGCCAGGGTGATCTGGCGCGACGCCGGCCGGGCCGTGAACGGCGCGGGGATGGACTCCGTCCGGGCGGCGATCCACGACCGGATGTGGGGGAGGCAGGCGCCGCCCTGGCACGTCCCGACGCCGGCGAGGCTCGCCCGCTTGAGGAGCTCGAGCTCGCCGAAGCCGCGATCCCAGGCGCCCTGAAGATCCTCGACGGTCGTGCCGGAACAGGGACAGACGACGCCGTCGGTGGGCGGCGGCGGCAGGTCGTGCTCCTTGGCCGCGGCGCCGATCTTGCGTACCGCCGCGTCGCCCGCCATCCGGGCGAGCAGGTCGCGCGGCGCTCGGCCGAGGCCCAGGACGACCGTGTCGCACGGGGTCGTCGTTTCCGCGCCCGCTTCGTCAGCGGTGACGACGGCACTGACGCGCCCCTCGCCCTCGAAGCGGACGAGGCGCCCCTCGACGGCCGTGCACGGCACGCCGGCCGGGGGTGTCCCGATCGCGACCGTCGCGCCGAGATCGACGCCGGCCGCGTGGAGGCGCTCCGCCGCGTGCGAGGTCAGGAGTCCCGCGAGCTGGTTGCCGGGACAGACGGGGTGGATCTCGGCGGCGCCGGTCGCGACGACGACCTCGCGGGCTCGGACGTGGAGCATTCCGGTCGGCGTCCGGGCGACGACCGTCGGCCCCGCGTAGATCGCGACGACCTCCTGGCCCGCGGCGGCGTCGAGGAGGAGCACGTCCCGTCCCGCCTTCTCGGCCGCGACCTTCGCCCGCTTGCCGCTCGTGCCGCCACCGACGACCACGAGGTCCACGTCGGCTCGCTCGACGGCCGCCTCTCGCACGGCCGGTGCCCTGGTCACGTCCGGATCGGAGACGGCGGGAAGTGGCGGCATCTCGTCGGCAGGGTGGCGCCGGACGGTCAGCCCAGGTCGAGCCCGGACCTGGCAGCTCCGGACGTAGGCGACCCCGTCGACCTCGACGAGGCAGTTGCCGCAATCGCCGGCGAGGCACAGCGTCCCGCCCTGGGCTGGTGACTCGCCGGCCCGCAGGATCGCGACCGCGACCGAGTCGTCGGGCCGGAATTCGACCGGGTGGGCGTCGACGACGATGTGTTGCGGGTCAGCCACGGGCAGGCATCGTCATCGGCGCGATCGTCGTCACTGGCGCATCCGGAGGCCCTGCGGGTCGAACAGCGGCTCCGGCTGGAGGCGGGCGGGCCGTGCGGCGGCCGATGATCTCGATCTCGAGGCCGCTCGCACCCGGTCCGTCGGATGTCGCCAACTCCGCCGGAACGTAGCCAAGCGCGATCGACTCCTTGACGTAATGGCCATACCCGCCCGACGTCACCCAGCCGACGACCTCGCCGTCGTGCCAGATCGGCTCGTCGCCGATGACGTCGGCGGGGCGTCCGGGTCGGGCTCGACGACCATCGCGACGAGCCGCCGTTTCGGTCCGCCGTCGGCCATCTCGGCCTCGTGCGCCGCCCGGCCGATGAACTCGTGGTCGAGCCGGATGTAGCGGGTGATGCCGCCCTCGGCCGGCGTGTAGATCGGCCGGTATTCGCGGAACCACGTCCCGTAGCTCTTCTCGAGGCGGAGCGACATCAGGGCCCGCATCCCGAACAGCCGCAGGCCGTGCGGCTCGCCGGCGGCCATGATGTTGTCGAAGAGCTCGCGCTGGTACTCCGGCGCGACCCACAGCTCGTAGCCCAGGTCGCCCGCGTAGTTGATCCGGCCGAGGTGGACCGGCGTCATGCCGAGGTCGACCTTTCGGAACGTCATGAACGGGAACGCCTCGGTCGAAAGATCGAGGTCCGGCGCGATCGGCCGACAGCACGTCGCGCGAGCGCGGTCCGGCGACGGACAGCCCCGTCAGGCCCAGTCCAAGAACCTCGAATCGGACCGACCCGTCCCGTGGGAGGTGGTGCCGGAACCAGCGCGAGTGGTGGACCTCCGCCGGCAGCGACCCGAACAGGTAGAACTCCTCCGCGTCGGTCGGTCGGGCGACCGTGAACTCGCCGACGATCCGGCCCGCGTCGTTGAGCATCGCGGTGAGCGTGATCCGGCCCGTCGCCGGCATCCGGGCCGTCAGCAGCGACGACAACCACTCGCCGGCGCCCTCGCCGGTCACGCGGTACTTCGCGTAGTTCGAGATCTCGGTCATCCCGACCCGCTCGCGGACCGCGGCAACCTCGCCGGCGACGCAATTCCAGGCGTTCGATCGGTGGAACGTCACCTCCTCGACCGGCTCCTTGCCGGCCTCCTGGAACCACAGCGCGTGCTCCAGCCCGAACGTCGCGCCCCAGACCGCATTCGCCGCCGTGAGCCGGTCGTGGATCGGCGTCGTCAGGAGGGGTCGAGCCGCGGGAAGCTCCTCGTTCGGGAAAGGTGATTCGGAACCGGCGGCGGTAGTTCTCCTGGACCTTCGCGTTCGTGTAGGCGAGGTTGGCGTAGTCACCGTATCGGGCGACGTCCATCGCCCAGATATCCATCCCGGAATCGCCGGCATCGCCGCTCGTCATCCACGTGGCGAGCGCCAGGCCGACGCCGCCGCCCTGGGACAGGCCGGCCATCACGCCGCAGGCGACCCAGTAGCCGCGAAGGCCGCGCACCGGACCGACGAGCGGGTTGCCGTCGGGCGCGAACGTGAACGGGCCGTTGACGACGCGCTTGATCCCGATCGTGCCCATCGCCGGGTAGTGCTTGAACGCGACCTGGAGCTCAGGCGCGATCCGCTCGAGGTCCGGCTTCAGGAGCTGCGACCCGAAGTCCCAGGGCGTCTCCTTCGGCGACCACGGCCGGCAGTCCTGCTCGTACGTGCCGAGGAGCATCGCCCCGCCTTCCTGGCGGATGTAGATCTCGCCGGCGAAGTCGAGCGCCATCGGCATCTCGTGGCCGGTCTTCGCGACGTAGTCGGCGACCTCGGGCATGTTCTCGGTCAGCAGGTAGTGGTGCTCCATCGCGAGCACCGGCAGCTCGATCCCGACGAACCGGCCGACCTCGCGCGCCCACAGCCCGCCGGCGTTGACGACGTGCTCGGCGTGGATCGGGTCGCCGTTCTCGATGTGGACGTCCCAGGTGCCGTCCGTTCCGCTGGGTCAGCCCCGTCACGGGCGTGTGCTGGCGGACCTCCGCGCCGGCCATCTGGGCGCACTTGACGTAGGCGCGCGTGACGCCGGTCGGGTCGACGTGGCCCTCGACGTGGTCGTACAGCGCGCCGACGAAATACTGCGGGTCGAGCAGCGGAAAGAGGTCCCGGGCTTCTTTGGCGCTGATCATCTCGAGCTGCATCCCGAGGTAGCGGCCACGGGCGACGGCCATCCGGAGGAAGTCCATCCGCGTCTCGTCGCTGGCGAGCATCAGCCCGCCGGGCAGGTGGATCGAGCAGTCCTGGCCGGACTCCTTCTCGATCTGCTCGTACAGCTGGATCGTGTACTGCTGGAGCCGCGCCACGTTCGGGTCGCCGTTGAGCGTGTGCATCCCGCCGGCCGCGTGCCAGGTGGAGCCCGGCGGTCAGCTCGCGCCGCTCGAGGAGGAGTCGCGTCGGTCCAGCCGGCCTTCGTCAGGTGATAGAGCACGCTCGCGCCAACAACCCCACCACCGATGACGACGACCTGAGCAGACGACTTCACGCAACCCTCCACGGCTTTCGGACCGAGAGAAGCCTACGCGAGGATCGGAGTCGCTAAAAGTCCGTCGGGACGCCGCCCTCGGATTTGCGGCGGGCTACGAACGCGGCTAGCTCCTCCGCGACCGCTGGGTCGATCGGCGGCGGCTCGTAGGCGTTGAGCAGCTCTTTCCAGATCGAGTTGGCTTTTGCGGGGGCCTGCGGCGAGCCCGCCTCCTCCCAGGTTTCGAAGTTCCGCCAATCGCTGATCATCGGCTTGTGGAACGCGGTCCGGTAGCGCTCCTGGGTGTGCTGCGCCCCGAAGAAGTGCCCGCCCGGCCCGACCTCCCGCATCGCGTCGAGCGCGAGCGTGTCGTCGTCGACTACGACCGGATCGAGGAACGCGGCGACCATCTGGAGCAGCTCGGCGTCGAGGATCATCTTTTCGTAGCCCGCGTGGAGGCCGCCCTCCATCCAGCCGGCGCCGTGCATCAGCAGGTTCACCCCGCCCATGATCGCGCCCCACAGCGAGAAGACTGACTCGTACGCCGCCTGGGCGTCGACGGCGTTCGCGGCGGAGACGTTGGACGACCGATAGGGCACGTTGTAGCGACGGGCGAGCTGGCCACCGACCATCGCGGTCCGCATGTATTCGGGCGTCCCGAACGCCGGCGCGCCCGACTGCATGTCGACATTCGAGGTGAAGCCGCCGTAGACGACCGGCGCACCCGGCCGGACGACCTGGGTGAGGACCATCCCGGCCAGCGCCTCGGCGTTCTGCTCGGCGAGGGCACCTGCGAGTGTCACCGGGGCCATCGCCCCGGCCAGCGTGAACGGGGTCATGACGATGACCTGGTTGCGGGCCGACATCTCGAGGATGCCGTGGAGCATCGGCGTGTCGAGCCGGAGCGGGGACGACGAGTTGATGACGGTGAACAGCGACGGCTCGTCGGTCGAGCGTCTCGCCATCGATCCCGCGGGCGATCCGCGCCATCTCGATCGCGTCCGTGATCCGTTGCCGCCCCAGCGAATAGGCGTGGATCGGCTTGTCGGCCAGCGTGAACAGGTCGAAGAGAGCATCGAGGTGGCGGACCGAGGCATGCAGGTCGATCGGCTCGACGGGGTAGCCGGCGAAGAAGTGGACGCAGTTGAGCATCTGGCCGAGCCGGATGAGGTTCTGGTAGTCGGCGTGGTTGCCGACTCGCCGCCCGTTGTCCAGGTCCGACACGTTGGGCGCGCTCGCCACCGACCCGAACGCCACCCAGTCCCCACCGATCTCGAGGTCGTGTTCGGGGTTCCGGGCGTGGAGCGTGAACGACGCCGGCGCGGTCTTGATCCGCTCCTCGACCATCGCCCGGTCGAAGCGGACCCGTTCCGTCCCCGGCTCGACGCGCGCTCCGGCAGCCACGAGCAGATCCCGGGCCTCCTCGTCGAGGAAGTCCATGCCGATCTCCTCGAGGACCTGGAGCGATGCGTCGTGGATCGACTCGAGCTCGTCGGCCGAGACCACCTCGGTCGGCTTGTAGCGCATCCGCGGCTGGGCCCAGGGTCGTTGCTGGGGCAGGCGGCTCCGCTCGCCGGTTGCGCGGCCGCCGCTGCGCCGACGTCGCTCGCCGGCGGGTGCCACGGCGTCGGCGTCCGGGACGGTCGGCGGCATCGGCGCCTCGGCCTCCGCGTCGAGATCCGTCACGCCGCGAACCGCCGCAGGGCAACTTCGTCGAGAACCGCACCGATCCCCGGACGCTGCGGGACGCGCAGGATGCCGTCGGCGTCGGGCCGAAGCGGCTCGGCGAGCATGAAGTCGCGCCGCTCGGGGGTCCAGCCGGGCGGGTCGTACGGAAACTCGATGAACGGTCCGCCGCCGACGCCCGCCGCGACGTGCAGATTCGCGAGGAGCCCAATACCGTTCGTCCACGTGTGCGGCGAGTACCAGCGGCCCTTCGCCAGGGCCAGCTCCGCGACCCGTCGGCCGTTCGCCATTCCGGCGGCGAGGACGACGTCCGGCTGGTGGACGTCGAACGCGTCGGCGTCGATCGCCGCAGCGATCTCGCGGAACGTCCGTGTCATCTCACCGCCGGCGATCTTGATGCCCGGGACTGCCTTCCGCAGCGCGGCAAGTCCCGCCAATGTCAGAGCCGTCGAGCGGCTCCTCGAGCCAGAGCACATCGAGCTCGGCCAGCTGCGAGGCGATCGAGCGCGCGGTCTCCCAGTCGATCGCGAGCGTCGTGTCGCCGGCCATCCGCCAGCCCTGATTCAGGTCGACCATGATCGTCCATCGTGTCCTCGACCGCGTGACGGGTCGCGGTCACCGCGGCGAGGCCGTCCTCCAGCCGGCGCGGATCCACCCGGATCTTGAGGGCCCGGAATCCCTCCTCGCGAAGACGCAGCGCGGACTCGGCCCGAGCCGCGGGAGGCAGCAGCGAGCCGCACGAGGCATAGGCCGGTATGCCGTCCGACGCTCCGCCGAACATCGTCGCCACCGGCACGCCCTCGACCTGACCGGCGATGTCCCACAGCGCGACCTCGAGCGGCCAGTACCGTCCGGCGTGGAAGTCGATCGTCTCGAGGACCCGGACGTGACGGGCGATCGCCAGCGGATCCTCGCCGACGAAGAGGTGCTCGAACGCCTCGAAGCCGTCCATCGTGTCGCCCGATCCGATGCCCACGAACGCCCTCGTCGGTCTCGACACGCACGACCGTCGCCGCGAACGTGCTCCGCGGAACGGGATCCCAGGCGGCATCGAACGGCGGATCGAGCGGCTCGACGAGGCGATCGAGCCGGATGGCGGTGATCTTCACGCCAGGGTCCAACCGGGTGACGGGAACACGGCGCCAGTATCGCCGAACGTTCAAAGGGACGTGACGAGCGGCATCCCGCTGGGGTACGGTTTCCCGTACCGTCAAATCACCCTGAGGAGTCGCGACCGATGACCGGCCAGACCACCCACGGTGCCGTCGTCGAGTTCGATCACGTCTCGAAGTCGTACGACCCTGCGGCGTCAAAGGACGGGCGGATTCCGGGCGCCGTCAACGACCTCTCCCTGAAGGTCCCCGCGGGCAAGATCTGCATCCTCGTCGGCCCGTCGGGTTGCGGCAAGACGACCTCGCTCAAGATGGTCAACCGGCTGATCGAGCCGACCTCGGGCAAGATCACGATCGACGGCGTCGACGTGACGACCCAGGAAGTCACCGCGCTGCGGCGTGGGATCGGCTACGTCATCCAGCAGGTCGGCCTGTTCCCGCACCAGACGATCGGCGAGAACGTCGCCACGGTCCCGCGCCTGCTCGGCTGGGAGAAGCCGCGCCTCCGCGAGCGGTCCGAGGAACTGCTCGCCCTCGTCGGGCTGGAGCCCGCCAAGTACCGCGACCGGTTCCCGAGCCAGCTGTCGGGCGGGGAGCGGCAGCGCGTCGGCGTCGCCAGGGCCCTGGCCGCCGACCCCCCGATCATGCTCATGGACGAGCCGTTCGGCGCCGTCGACCCGATCGTCCGCGACCGGCTCCAGAACGAGTTCCTCCGCCTCCAGGAGTCGATCGCGAAGACGATCCTGTTCGTGACCCACGACATCGACGAGGCGATCAAGATGGGCGACCTCGTCGCCGTCTTCCAGACCGGCGGCGTCCTCGCCCAGTTCGGCACTCCCCTCGACATCCTGGCGGCGCCCGCGTCGGAGTTCGTGGCGCGATTCGTCGGCCAGGACCGCGGGCTCAAGCGGCTGTCGCTGCTCCGCGTCTCGGACATCGCGACTGCGCAAGGCGACGACCGCCCGGCCCGGCGACAGCGCCGCGGATGGGCGGCGACGGGCGCTCGACGACCCGCAGCGCTACCTGCTGCTGATCGACCAGTCGAACCGGCCGCTCGGCTGGATCGCCTACGACGACATCCCGTCGGAAGGCGAGCTGACCGACGCCATGGCCAATCCCGTCTCGCCGACCGTCAACAAGCGGACGACGCTCAAGGACGCCCTGTCGATGATGCTCGACGCCGACGTCCAGACCGGGATCGTTGTCGATCGCGACGGCGCCGTTCAGGGACTGCTGACCGTCGACGCGATCGCCGAGAAGATGCGGGCCGGCGACCACGCACCGGCCTTCGCCCAGCCGCTCGAGCCGACTCGAACCGGAGGAGCCGGGCCCGATCGAGGCCGAGAAGGCCGAAGAAGAAGTCAGGGCCTGACGCCGTGCAGCCCGGCAAGCCGCTCATCGACTGGGTCTGGATCGTCGAGCACCTGGACGACATCGGCGAGCGGATCCTCCAGCATCTCCAGCTGACGATCATTCCGCTCGCGCTCGGCTTCGTCATCTCGCTCGTTCTCGCGATCTGGGCCGTCCGCCAACCGCGGGCCTACGGGCCCGTCACCGCCGTAACCGGGATCCTCTACACGATCCCGAGCCTGGCGGCGTTTGCCCTCCTCCGACCGATCACCGGGCTGTCGCTGCTGACGGCGATCATCCCGCTGACCACATACACGCTGCTCATCTTCGTCCGCAACATCGTCGCGGGCTTCAACGCCGTGCCGAGCGACGTTCTCGAGGCGGCCGAGGGGATGGGCTACACCCGCGGCCAGCGGCTCGTAAGGGTCGAGCTTCCACTGGCAATCCCGCTGATGCTCGCGGGCCTCCGCCTCGCGAGCGTCACGACCATCGGCCTGGCGACAGTGGTGTCGGTCCTCGGCGACGCGTTCGGCGGTCTGGGGGCGCTGATCACCGAGGGCCTCCAGACCTTCTTCCCGACGAAGTACCTGCTCGGAGCGGTGCTCTCCGTCGTCCTCGCATTCGCCGCCGACTTCCTGTTCGTCCGGTTTGAACGCCTCGTGACGCCCTGGGCGCACGCCCGGGCCGGTGCCCGCTGATGGGCGAGATCATCGACTTCTTCCTGAATCCGGCGAACTGGGCCGGCCAGACCGGCATCCCGAATCGCCTGTTCGAGCACCTTCTGATCTCGGGGATCGCGATCCTCGTCGCGACGATCGTGGGACTGCCGCTCGGGCTCTACATCGGTCATACCGGGCGTGGGGCGAACCTCGCGATCAATCTCGCGAACATCGGCCGGGCCGTCCCGTCGTACGCAATCCTCGTCATGGTCCTGCCCGTCACCCTCGGGCTGGCACCGGTCCTGGGCTACTCGCCGTCACTCGGGCTCAACCCGCTGCCGATCCTCATCGCGATGACGCTTCTGGCGATCCCGCCGATCCTCGTCAACGCCTACGCCGGGCTCCGCTCCGTTGACCGCGAGCTGATCGAGGCGGCCCGCGGGATGGGGATGCGGGAGCAGCAGATCCTTCGCAACACGGAGCTGCCGCTCGCGTCGCCGGTGATCATCGGCGGCTTCCGGACGGCGACGCTGTCGGTGATCGCGACCGCGACGATCGGGGCGATCCTGTCGGGCGGCGGGCTCGGCCGGTTCATCTTCGACGGCCTGAACCAGGGCCTCGCCGGTCGCGCGTCGATCTACGCCGGGGCGATTCTCGTCACGGTCCTGGCAGTCGCGGTCGATCTCGCCCTGGCCCTCGTCCAGCGGCGCCTCACACCGGTTGCCCTGCGCAAGGCACGCGGAACGCCCAGCCGCGGCTTCACCCAGACGTCGGAAGTCCCGCAGGCCGGGGGCATGCCGGGACCGATTTGAAACCTTCGTTTGCGGACGAAGCGCCACGCCGCTGGTAAGGTACGCGGGCGATGTCGCTCCCAGCGGCAGGAATGAGGAGGAACACCACCATGCGGACATCCCGCGTGCTGGCTCTTGGTGCGTCGATTTTGGTGCTTGTGAGCGCCTGTTCGACTGGAGGAGGCGCCACCCCATCGGCAGCAGCGCCCTCCGCGCCCGGGAGCAGTGCACCCGCGAGCAGTGAGCCGTCGTCGGCCGCTGTCAAGGCCCCGATCCGGATCGGGTCCGACAACTTCTACGAGTCCGAGCTCATGGGCGAGATCTACGCCCAGGTCCTCGAGGCTGACGGCTACACCGTCGAGCGCAAGTACAAGCTCGGGTCGCGCCAGGAGCGCATTCCGACGATGGATGCGGGCCAGGTCGACATGGTGGCCGAGTACGTCGGCTCCGGTCTCGGCTTCTACGACAAGACGAAGATCACCGGCGATGGCCAGGCGAACGCCACGGCGCTCCAGGAGGTCCTGAAGCCGAAGGGCATCACGGTCCTCGGGATCACGCCCGGCGAGGACACCAACGCGTTCGTCGTCCGCAAGGACACGTCGGACACGCTGGGCCTCACGAAGATGAGCCAGCTCAAGGACCACCAGGATGCGCTCAAGTGGGGCCTCCCGGCGGACTGCGACACGAACCCCTTGTGCGCCGGTGCGCTCGAGGAGTACGGCATCACGTATCCCCCGAAGCAGCGCTCGGCACTCGGTGCCTGCGACGTGCCGATGGCCCAGGCCCTCGAGGGCAAGGCGATCGACGTCGCAGAGCTCTGCTCGACGCAGCCGGCGATCTCGCAGTTCGGCTTCGTGTCGCTCGAGGATGACCTCGACACGCAGCCAGCCGAGAACATCGCCCCGATCGTTCGGGACGACTACCTCGCCAAGATCGACGCGACAGCCTTCGCCGCGTTGCTCGACGCTGCATCGGCCAAGATGACGACCGAGGAGCTGACCCGACTGGGTGTCCTCGTCGCCGTCGACCAGAAGGACATCGAGGATGTCGCCAAGGAGTGGCTGACCCAGGCTGGGTCTGATCAAGTAGGTCCTCGGACCCGCTTCGCTTCAAGGCCCGCTGGGACGACCGGCGGGCCTCGTTGCGTCTGCATGAAGTGATGACACTGTGACCGTCGTTCTCACCGGTCGGGATCTCGACCGACAGCAGCTCGTCCGCGTCGCGCGCGGCCGCGAGCCCGTCGAGCTCGGCGCGGATGCCCGGGCGCGGATGATCGAATCGCGCCGCATCGTGAAGGCGGCGCTCGACCGAGGCGATGCGATCTACGGATCGAATACCGCCGTCGGCGTCCTCAAGCGCGTCGGCATCACGGCCGACGACGACGGACGGCTACGCCGGTTCGATGAACCGGCACCACATCGTCGGCCAGGGCCCGGACGCTGCCGAGGACGTCGTCCGCGCGACGATGCTCCGCCTCGCGAACCACTTCGCCGAGGGCTCGGCCGGTGTTCGGCCGGAGCTGGCGGACCGCGTGATTGCCGCGCTGAACGGCGGCGAGACACCGCGCCTCCGGACGATCGGCTCGATCGGCCAGGCCGATCTCGCACCGCTCGCAGACCTCGCCGCCGCCCTGTTCGACGGGCTGGCGCTCGAGGCCGGCGAGGGCACGGCGCTGCTCGACAACAACGCGTTCTCGACCGGCTGGGCGGCCCTCGCCGTCACCGACGCGATCGCGCTCCTCGACTCGATGGACGTGGCCGGCGCGCTGAGCCTCGAGGGCCTCGGGGCGAACCCGACGATGCTCCACGCCGCGATCGGCGAGGTTCGGCCGTATCCCGGGCTGCGGCGGACGCTCGACCGGTTACGGAGAGCTGCTCAGCGGGAGCGCGATCTGGGATCCGGGAACGGCCCGCCACCTCCAGGATCCGCTGTCGTTCCGGAACCTGCCCCAGATCCAGGGCGCCTGCCGCGACGTCCTCGACCACGTGGAGGCGCAACTCGCGATCGAGCTCAATGCGTCCCAGGGCAACCCGATCGTCGTCGTCGCGGAGGAGCGGGTCATCTCCGTCGCGAACTTCGAGATCCTGCCCCTCGCGGCCGCCCTCGACTATCTCCGACTCATCCTCGCCACCGCCCTGACGAGCTCGTCCGAGCGGACGGTCAAGTTGCTCGGCGCGCCCTGGACCGGGCTGCCGACGGGGCTGACGCCGCTGCCGGGAACGACCGAAGCGGGCTTGACCTACCTCAGCCTGGCCGCCCAGAGTCTTGCCGTGGAAGCCCGCCTCCTGGCCCAGCCTGTTTCGTTCGAGCTGACCTCGACCGCCCATGCCGAGGGGATCGAGGACCGGACGACGATGGCGCCGCTCGCCGCGCGACGTGTCGCGGAAATGGTCGGGCTCGGGGAGCGAATCGTCGCCATCGAGCTGGCCGTTGCCGCCCAGGCGACCGACCTGCGTGGCCTGCGACGGGGCAGCGGGACCGAGGCGGCGGTGGCGGTCGTGCGGCAGGTCGTCCCGTTCCTCGACACGGGCGACTCGGTCGCTGACGTGGAACCGCTGGTCGCGCGCGTCCGAGAGGGCGCCTTCGCCGGGCCGGGGCCGGGGCCGTGGGGCTCGCTCGATGAGCCGGGCGTCGACGGCCCGGGACCGCCCGCCCGAGGAAGCCGGCGAGGACACGTCGTTCGCCCGCGGCCTCAGGATCCTGCTGACCGTCGCCGACCGCGGCGAGGTGCGGGCGGAGGAGCTGGCGGTCCTGCTCGACACGCCGACCTCCACCGTCTATCGCTACCTCCGAACGTTGACCGAGTTCGGATTCGTCGACCGGCGCGACGGCCGGTATCTCCTTGGACCGCGTCTCGTGATCGGCAGCGGCACGAACGTCACGAGCGAGCAGCTGATCAGGGTCGCCGACCCGGTGCTCCATTACCTCGTCGGCGAGACGGGCGAGACCGCGGTCGTCACGCGCCGGATCGGGCTGTCGGCCGTCTGCCTCCACCAGGTCGAAACGAGTCAGCCGCTTCGGGTGTCGCTCCAGCCCGGGTCGATGTCGCCGCTCCACGCCGGGGCCGTCGGTCGGGTGCTCCTCGCTTATGCGCTGCCCGAGATCATCGACGAGGTGATCGCGGGCGGACTCGAGCGCGTCACGCCGAGCACGCCCGACGAGGCGGTCCTGCGGGCGACCCTCGCCGAGATTCGCGAGACGGGGATCGCCAGCAGCGAGGGTGAGCTCATTTCCGGCTCTGTGGGAATCGCCGCTCCCATTTTCCGCGACGCCGGAATCGTCGGCGCCGTGGGCGTCATCGGCCCCAAGGGCCGCTGCGGGCTCGCCTGGCGCTCGCGGGTGATGCATCTGCTGCCCGAGGCGGCCCGGACGATCATGGCGAGCCTCGAAGATGAGGCACCACACCCAACTACACCTATCGCATAGTGGCATTGATACATCTCACCTATTGACATCTGGCCCATGCGATCTAGAGTCAGCGCCGCATGGACGTCTTCGCAGACCTCGCTCCGGTGGCTGACAACTACGCCGTCCTGCCCGTCGGCGAGGCCTTCAACTGGGCGCCGGTCGCCAGCCTCATCGAACCTGGTGAGTGGTACATGGTCGCCTTCCGATCGATCGTCCGGGCCGACGCCGACCAGGAGCGCCTGCGCCAGTACGACGACTGGGCACACGAGGAGGCCGTCGGGCGCCAAGGGCTTCATTCATTACTACAAGGGCCCGCAGGCGCCCGACCGAAGCTGCCTCTCGTTCTGCATGTGGAACAGCCGGGCCGAAGCCCGCGAGGCGTCCGCTCGGCCGGCCCATCAGAAAGGCGGTGACCCTCATCGCCGACACGTACGAGGCGTACACCCTCGAGTTCCTGAGGGTTCGAAAGGCCGTCGGGGCGACGAACCTCGAGTTCGAGCCCTACGACACTTCGCCGCACGCCGGGCCCGTGCCCAGCCCGCGGCCGGCCAGCCTGGGATTCAGCCCCGCGTCTTCCTGATCGTCCACGGCCGCCCGCGGGCTGTCGCCTCAGCGGCCGGGTTCCGGCTCCTCTCGCTTCCAGCCGAGCCGCGCAAGCGCGACCAGCCCGCCCGCCGAGGTGATGGCGAGGATCCCGGCGTGGGCCAGCAGCGCGAGGGCGAACGCCGTGTGGTCGGGCACGCCGACCGCCTTGCCGATCTGGACCGCGGCAAGCTCGAACGTGCCGAGATTGGCGGGACCGGCCGGGATCGCCGTCGCCAGCGCGACGCCCGAGGCGAGAAGGGCGGCCTGACCGATCGTCAGCTGGATCCCGATGGCCTGCCCGGCGGCGGCGAAGGCCAGGACGGTCACGCCCCAGGCGATCAGGCTCAGGAAGAGCGCTTCGGCGAGCGTCCGCGGTCGCCCGGCGACGGCCAGTCCGCCGCGGAGATTGCTCGCCAGTTCGCGCACCTTCGGCCAGCGCTCAGCGACGGCCGCGATCCGCTCGGCGCCGGGCAGGCGATGGGCGGCGATCCCGATCGCGACGCCGGCGGCCAGCAGCCCGGCCAGGGCGATCCCGACGAGGACGGCGCTCGCGACGAAGCCGCGGACGCTCAGGACGATGATCGCCGCGGACGCTATGCCGACGACGACGACGAAGTCGACGACGCGCTCCACGACCACCGTGCCCAGCGTCGTCGTCCGCGACAGGCCCTCGCGGTCGCCGAGGTAGTGGCTCCGGACGAGCTCACCGATCCGGGCCGGCAGGACGTTGTTCGCCATGTAGCCGACGAGCAGGTAGGCCAGCATCGCCGGGTAGCGGACATGACCGATCGGGGCGACGAGGCGCTGCCAACGGAGAGCCCGGACCGCGAGGTCCGTCATGATGAACGCCGCCATCAGGGCGATCCAGCCGCGGTCGGCGGTCCGCAGCACCTCCACCGCACGGCCCACGTCGACGGACCGGAGCAGGAGCCAGATCGCCGCGACGGAGATCGCCGCGCCGACGACGGCGCGGATCAGGCCTGACCGATACCTCACCCGGTCAGGTCGCGGGCGGGATCTGGTCGGACGCCCGTGCCGTCAGCTTGGCCGAGCGGCGCACGCCCGCCCGGTGGAGCAGGTAGCGGAGCACGACCCGGAGCGTCGAGAGGCCGTAGACGACGCTCCTCCGGAAGTTGACGGAGCTCGCCTCCTCGAAATAGCGCGTCGGGACGGCGATCTCGGAGATCCGCATCCCGCCCGCGGCGACGACCTGGGCGACGAGCTCCTGGTCGAAGACGAAGTCGTCGCTGTTGAGCCGGTACGGGATCGCCTCGAGGAGCCGCCGCGAGTACGCCCGCAGGCCCGTGTGGTATTCGGACAGGTGGAGACCGAACGCGAGGTTCTCGAGGATCGTCAGAAAGCGGTTGCTGACGAACTTCCAGCGCGGCATCCCACCGGCCAGCGGGTCGCCCAGGAAGCGGCTGCCGAGCATGAGGTCCGCGTCGCCGCGGAGGATCGGTTCGATGAGCGCGGGAATCCTGGTCGCGTCGTATTGGTAGTCGGGGTGGAGCATGACCACGACGTCCGCGCCCGCGGCGAGGGCCGCGTCGTAGCAGGTCTTCTGGTTGCCGCCGTAGCCGAGGTTCTGGCGGTGAATGATCACGTCCAGGCCGAGGCTCTTGGCGATCTCGACGGTCTCATCGTGGGAGACGTCGTCGACGAGGATGATCTGGTCGACCCGACCGTGCGGGATGTCGGCGTACGTTCGCTCCAGCGTCCTCGCCGCGTTGTAGGCGGGCATGACGACGATCACCCTGGGGCGCGAGGGCTCGACGCCCGTGTCGGGCGCTTGATCGGACGAAACCACGCGGAGAGGGTAGCGCACGCGCGCTCGTCATCGAGTCGACATCGTCCGCCGTCGCCGATGTGGCACGATCAGCCTGCACAGACACACGGAGCAGACTGATGTTCGAACGCCTCTTCGGAACGACCGCCACGGATCCCGCGATCGCGGAGCGCATCCCGCCGGGCCAGTACAAGACCGACAAGTTCCCGGTCCTCCATTACGGCTCGGTCCCGAAGACGGACCTCGCGACGTGGGATTTCCGGGTCTGGGGCGAGGTCGATGCGCCGTTCACGCTCGACTGGTCGGCGTTCAAGGCGCTGCCCCGCAAGACCGTCCATACGGACATCCACTGCGTCACCCGCTGGACGAAGCTCGACACGGACTGGGAGGGTGTCCCGATCCAGGAGATCCTCCGCCTTGCCCAGGTCCGCCCGAGCGCGACTCACGTCGTCGCCCACTCGGAGCAGGGCTACACCGCGAACCTGCCGCTGTCGGTCCTCGACGATGACGACGTGATGCTGGCCGACACGTACGGCGGCGAGCCCCTGGAACTCGAGCACGGCTACCCGCTCCGGCTGCTCGTCCCGAAGCGGTATTTCTGGAAGAGCGCCAAGTGGATCCGCGGCCTCGAGTTCCTCGACCACGACCAGCTGGGCTTCTGGGAGCGCTACGGCTACAACAACGACGCCGATCCCTGGAAAGAAGAGCGCTTCAGCGAGTAAGGGTCCGATAGAAGAGGAGTGGTCCGTCCTCCTCTCCATGGGCCGCCTCCGCGGGCAGGTAAAGGGTGACGATAATCGCACCCCGGCCCTCGATCGCGACCTCGCTGATAGTTGGGTTCGCGAAGGCTTCGCTCCCGGCATGAGACCGGAAGACCAGCTCCTCCGCGCTGCCGGTTGCCTCATCGAAGAGGAACGTGCGCCATGTCGCGGGATCGCCCAGAACCCGCTGGCCCTCGATGAGCAGTAGATCGCGGCCGCCGAATCGAATGCGGTCGCGGTCACCGATATGGCCGGCCACGCCGAGGTCGATCAGGGCGCGATCTCGTCCCCGTTCCTGCCTAGCCTGCCATGTCGTCCAGTCGGTCGAGCCTGACGCCTGGAGGTCCCGCTCGCAGGAGGCGTGGTAATGGAAGCCGAGCTCAACGCGTTCGCTGCTCGCGGCTTGGATCGACGGCGTGCCCTCGCCACACGCCGGCATCGTCACGGGAACATCGAGGCGACGGCGTGGCGCCGCCCCCAGGAGATCGTTCCACGTCGGGTAGAGAGCGATGACGATGTGAATGGGATCGGGTTCCTGCTCCCACGCGACGACATATCCTCCGTCTGAGGCGGCCGCGATAGTCGGCTGCGAGGCCTTCACCCCCAGCTCCGTCTGCCAGGTCCACGCCAGCAGGTCCGTCGACGTCGCTAGGTGGACGTGGAACGACTGATCCTCGTCGCTCCAGGAGTGGTACACGGCCGCAAAGGCCGATGTCTCCACGATCGGTGTGACCTTGAGGGTGTCCATCCAGCGTCCGTGATCATCGGATACGCGGTATCGGTGGGCCGTGGCCGAGGTTACGTCGCCGATGAGGGAGCGGAGTTCCGATCGCGAGTCCACCGATGTCGGGGGGCTTGGGCGCACCGTGGTGCAGCCAACCGCCACGAGAGCCGCCGTCAGACCCAGTCGCCATCGATGCTGCCGCATCACGCCGTCGGTCAGCCTCTATTACGTGCGCCGATATAACGCCGAACCGAAGGATAACGTCTCTCATCATCCCGTCAAACACGCAGCGGCCCTCGTCAGACCACCTCGGCCAGTGCCTCGGTGAGACGCCGAGCCTCCGACCCGTCGGCATTCATCACCCAGAGACTCGAATCGTGGCCCGTGCAGCAGAGATACGCGATCCTCGAGCCATCGGGCGACCAGTACGGAAATGCGACCGTCTCCGCCATCTTCGTCAGCGGCCGGAGCCCGCTTCCGTCGGCGCCGATGAGGTAGAAGTCATCGTTGCCGTCCGGGTCGGCATGGAAGGCGATGGCCGAGCCCCCGATCGGCGCCGGGTCGGGCGAAGGCAGCTCGATGGCCGACGGCGCGGCCGACCCCGAGGGTCGGGCCGATCCGGACGGTCCAGCCGACCCCGACGGCGTGGCCACTGGCGAGCACGTCGCTACGACCGCGGCAACGGCCACCCACAAGGCGATCGCGCGTCGGCTCATCGGTCCAAGTACACCGACGAGGCGGTATTCGTTCCGACCGGCCTCAGCTGCGGCGGGGACCGAGCCCGTCGGGTAGCGGCGTGAACGCCCGGAGGCGGCGTCGGAGGAAGAACGTCTCGCGGTCGATGAGGGCCAGGAGCTCGCGCAGGCGATCCTCGGTCGTGTCGGCTTCGAGGAGCTCCTGGCGACGCGGCAGCTCGACCTGGATGATGCCCGCGAGCAGGTACGACAGCACCGTTGGATCGTCCGGGATGATCACCCGACGCTCCGACGCCGGGTCCCCGATCGTCGCTCGGACGTCCTCCTCGCCCGGCTCCACCGCCGGCATCGCGTCCTCGGTCTCGACCTCGACCCGGATGTCGAGCTCCTCGGCCGTCTCACCGTCCCGTGGCTGGAGCAGTTCGAGGTAGCGGACGAAGCGGCGGGTCGCCCGGTTCGCGAGCTGGCGCGCCTCATCGGCGTCGCCCAGCTCATCGTCGAGGACCGTCGCCTCCGCGACGAGGTACAGCTCCTCGCCGACGCTCACCTCCTCGATCGCGAAGCGGCCAGTCCCGACCACGAGCAGGTCATAGCGTCCGTCGGGGTAGCGGCCCGCCTGGCGAATCTCGGCGAGAGTGCCGATCGCCGAGAAGGAGATCGTCCCCTCGCCGACCTCGCGGCCATCGCGGATCAGGACGATGCCGAACGGCATCGCGCCGTCGATGCAGTATCGAACGAGCTCGCGGTAGCGCTCCTCGAAGATGTGGAGCGGAAGGGCGATGCCCGGGCAGAGAACGGCGTGGAGGGGAAAGAGCGGGAGCTTGATGGCGGAATTCCAGCGAGATACGGAAGGAGGCGGGATTGGCGTCAGTCTAGGGGGAATCGAAAACGCCGCCGGTTGCCCGGCGGCGTCAGCCTTGTTGTCGAAAAACGCCCGATCTTAGTGCGAGCAGCCCTTCGGCGAGCCGGTGTCGTCGGCTGTCCGGAAGCTGGAGCCGCAGCCGCAGGCCGCGACGGCGTTGGGGTTGTTCACGGTGAAGCCCGCGCCCATGAGCGTGTCGACGTAGTCGATCTGCGCGCCCTTGAGCAGGTCGACGCTGCTGCCGTCGACGTAGACCTTGACGCCGTTCGCTTCGAGGATCTTGTCCTCGGCGGTCGGGGCGTCCTCGAGCATCATTCCGTAGCGGAAGCCCGAGCAGCCGCCGCTGTAGACGTACACGCGCAGACCGATCTGCGGATTCGTCTCCTCGGCGGTGAGCTCACGGAGCTTCGACGCGGCCGCATCCGTCAGGCTGACGACGGTCGGCTGGATTTCCAACATTGGCTGCGATCCTCCTCGGGAGGGTGGGCGTTGTTCTTGGAAGTCTGTCGGACTCGATTGGATCGGTCGATGGCCCGATCGTACGCTGCGCAACAGATTCAGACAAGCGTTGTGCCGAAAAGGTGCCAGCGTGCGTGAGGGTAGTTGCGCCCCGCCGAATAACCGGCGTTGAGTCCGCCAGTGTCGATGACCTCGCAGGTGGCCGTCGGCGGCAGTACCTAGAACGGACGTCGCCGCTCGACGATCGCGAAGGTCGCGGCGAGCCAGACGAGCCCGAATGTCCCGAAGGCCGCAACCTCGGTCAGGAGCCACGCCGGGTAGTCCGGCGAATGGACACCGATCGCAACGACCTTGAGGCTCGCCGACCCAGGCGTCAGGATCGACGCCCGGCGGAGCAAGCGCCCCGAGGTTGAACGACTGGTCGACGATGCGGCCATCCGGGAGGTGATAGCGCTGGCCGATGAAGCGGCCGCCGTCATATTCGCCGTTGAACTGAAACGGAACGTCGACCTCGTGCGCGTTGACGTCGACCCACGTCTCGAGGAGCAGGTACCCACCGATGGTCAGGCATACGGCCAGGAGGGCACTGAGCAGGATGGTCGGGAGCATGCGACCGGACCACGCCCCGACGGCGAGCGCAACCCCGAATGCGGCCAAGCCGCGAGCGACCACGCCCGCACCGTGACGTCCGGCATCGTCGAACGATGGTCGGCCCGAATTGCCACGGCACCTTGGCCGCGGCGAGCATGTCGCTCGTGATCGCCGCGAAAACCAGCAAGGCCACGAGGATCAAGAGGATCGGGACAAGGCGCCCCAAGAGCCAGCGCCGCCGGGAGCCGGCAAGGGCCCAAACGGTGGGAGCGGTGCCGCCCTCGATCTCGCCGCCCACCAGGCCGACGCCCAACAACAGACCGACCAGGAGCGGAAGAACGTCCATCGCGGTCATCACCAGCGCGGCCTCCTCGTCCCTGATCTGGAAGAACGCGGCCATGAGGGGAAGGCAACGCGTCGCATCGTAGGCGACGTCCGGGAAGATCCACGGCGTCAGGCACTCGACCGGGGCACGGACGCCCTCGAGGCGGGCGCGCACGATCAGGGCGGTGATGCCGACCACGGCGACCAGCAGCACGCAAGACCAGACTTCGAAGCGCTGGATCCGGAGGGCGAGCCTGAAGCGCGACAGCATCACCCGGCGCCCCGAATCGCATTGGCGGCGGCGAGGTAGCCGAGGACCACGTCATCAAGCGAGGCGTCGCCGGTGCCGGGCCGCCGAACGAGCGACACGCGCCGCCCGGTCAGCCCCGTGAAACTCGCCACCAGGTCGTCAGGCGCCACGTCGTCCGTGGCCGGGACGATCGCGTGGCCGGTCCGCGCGGCGTTGAGGGAGCCGTGGAACATGACCGCGGCCGGAGCGAGGACGATGACGTCGTCGCACACACCCTCGAGGTCGCCGATGATGTGGGAAGCCAGAAGCACGGTCGTCCCGCGGGCCCGAACGCCGCCGCGGAGAGTGGTCAGGAAGCCGTTCCGGGCGAGCGGATCCAGACGAGCGACCGGCTCATCGAGGAGCAGGACCGGGGCTCGCGTCCCGAGCGCCATCGCCAACGCGATCTGCGCCTGTTGTCCGCCCGATAGTTCCGCCGTTCGTGCGCTGCGCGGGACACCGACCCCGTCGAGATGGTCGGCTGCACTCGGCCCGATCGAACCCGGCCCGGAGGCCGGCGGCAAGTTCGAGATGCTCGTCACCGGTCAAGCGCCCGTAGAGCCCGGCCTCCTGACCGACATAGCCGATCCGGGCGAGCGCGCCGGGCCGGTCTCGGGCCGGATCTATGCCGTCGACCGTGACGAAGCCGCGCGTCGGTCGCTCGAAGCCCATGAAGCATCGGATCAGCGTCGACTTGCCGGCGCCGTTGGGCCCGACAAGGGCCGTGATCCCGCCGGTCGTAATGTCCAGGTCGATGCCGTCGAGGGCCGCTCGCCGGCCTCGCCCATAGCGCTTGGTAAGCCCTTGGGCTCGGAGCGCTGCGGATGGCGACCAGCGTTGAGTCGAGACGGCGCTGTCCATGGGGCGCATCGTCGAGCCTGTCGGCGGATGCTGGCAGCCGGAAGGTCTCGGGCATCGACCCCCGGGATTCCCCTATGCCGTCAAGCCGGGACGGCTGCTACCTTGCCACCAAGATGGCCACTCGCACCCGCTGGCTGGCGCTCGTTCTTGGCGTGGCGTACATCGGGATCGGCGCGCTTGCCTGGCTGCGCACCGAGCCCGTTGCCGATTCCGCAGTCCCGACCACAGCGGTCCTCCTCGCCCTGTGGGGCGCAACGGGGGTCCTCGCGCTCGGGCTGGCCCGGCCCGACATGTTCCGGATCACCACCGACGAAACCGGACCATGGCTGGCACTGGCGCTGGCTGCGCCCCTGGCCCTGCTGCCGCTCCACGCGGGTGGTCCGGCCGCCGCGGCATTGCTCGCCGCCCTGTGGCCCCTGTCGATCCTGCCGCTCGGCATCTGGCTTGGCGGATCGCCCAGCCGTCGTGACGCAACCTGGCTCCTCGCGTCCAGCCTGACGGTGATCGCAGTCGTCCTCGGCATCGCGGGCTACGTCGAGGGCGAATGGAGTGTCGCGCTGGCCACAATCCACCTGGCCGCGCTCACGGGCATCGCGCTCGCGCCGGCGCTGGTGTCCGCCCGGCGGAACCTCGGACGGGGCGCCATCCAGACCGGATGGGTGCTCATGGGACTCGGGCCACTCGCCGGGGCGGTCGTGTTGGTGCCGCCCATAGCGGTGCTCATCGTGGTGACGGCCGGTCTGTTCGCCATAACAGTGGTAAATCGGGCGACCCTTCGTCCGCTCGCTCGGGCGGCGCGGCAGGCGACCGCCCAGCGGGATCTCACCGTCGCCGCGGTCGAGGCCGAACGCCGTCGACTGGCGGCGGACATCCACGATGGCCCGCTCCAGTCGATACTGCTGCTCGGTCGCCAGCTCGAAGGGGAGGGACGCGCCGAGGCGGCCGCGACCGCCCGGACCATCGCTCTCGAACTGCGTGATGTGGCGGGCGAACTCCGCCTGCCGCTGCTCGACGACCTTGGTGTCGGCCCCGCCCTCGACTGGCTGGCCGATCGCGCCCAACGGATGAGCGGTATGGCGGTCAGTGTGGAGTACGAAGGCCTGCGCCGGCCGCCTCCCGAAGTTGAACTCGCAGCGTTCCGGATCGCACAGGAAGCGCTGGCCAATGCGATCCGCCACGGCGAGGCGCCGATTGTTGTCTCCTACCGGACGACCGGCGAGCGGCTGTCGCTGTCGGTCGACGATGCCGGCAGAGGCTTCCCCGGCGCTTCGGCCGCCCGGCCCGGGAGTTACGGCCTCCTGAACATGGTGCAACGGGCGGAGCAGATCGGCGCCCGCCTCGAGCTCCTGCAGCGCCCCGACCGAGGGATGCACGTTGGGGTCGAGTGGTCGGCCACGACATGATTCGTGTCGCCGTTGTCGACGACCATCCGGTCTTTCGCGACGGGACTGCGGCGCTGCTCGGGCGCGAAGCGGATATGGAAGTCATCGCCACGGGCGGCTCCGTAGCGGACGCACGATCAATCCTCGACGCCGATGACGCGCCCGACGTGCTGATCCTCGATGTCCGGTTAGGGAACGACAACGGCCTGACGCTGCTCGGTGACCACGGCCGCACGGCGGTGATCGTGTTCACCGCCTTCGACTATCCCCAGTATCACCACGTCGCCTTGCGCGCCGGTGCAGCCGGCTTCGTTCCGAAACGCGTAGATACCCGCGAGTTGATCGACGCCGTCCGGGCGGCCGCCGGCGGCCGGCTCGTCTTCGCGCGTCGGCACGACACGCCGCCGCCGGCGCTGACAGCGCGCGAGGCGGAGGTCGTGCGACTGGTAGCGGACGGGCGGACTAATGAGGAGGTCGGCGTTGCGATGGGAGTCACGAGCAAGACCGTGGAAGCGCACCTTGGTCGACTCTTCGAACGGACCGGCGTTCAGTCGCGCACCGAACTCGCCACGCGCGCGATCCGAGAGGGCTGGCTGGATCTCGGGTAGACGAGCTCGCGGACGGCTCGCTGGGCGGCGTCAGTCCTCGATCCGCTCGACGACCGTCGCTATCCCCTGGCCGACGCCGATACACATCGTCGCGAGCCCGTAGCGCCCGCCCGTTCGGCGGAGCTCGTGGACGAGCATCGTGATGAGTCGCCCGCCGCTCATTCCGAGCGGATGCCCGAGCGCGATGGCGCCGCCGTTGACGTTGACCTTCGCGGGGTCCAGGCCGAGTTCGTTGATGCAGACGATCGACTGGGACGCGAAGGCCTCGTTGAGCTCGACGAGGTCGAGGTCTTTCACTTCGATGCCCGCCCGTTCGAGGGCCTTTCTCGTGGCCGGCACGGGCCCGATCCCCATCACCGCCGGATCGACGCCTGCCACTGCCGTCGACACGATCCGGGCCAGCGGCTCCAGTCGCAGCTCGCGCGCGCGGGCCGCCTCGACGAGCAGCACCGCCGACGCGCCGTCGTTGATGCCGGAGCTGTTGCCGGCCGTGACCGTGCCGCCGTCACGAAACGCGGGACGTAGTTTCGCGAGTGCCTCGCTCGACGTGTCGGCTCGCGGGTGCTCGTCGCGCGACACCACGATCGGGTCGCCCTTCCGCTGGGGCACCGTGATCGGGACGATCTGGCTGTCGAACCGACCCGCGTCGATCGCCGCGACCGCCTTCTGCTGCGACGCAAGGGCGAAGGCGTCCTGCAGGTCGCGCCCGACCTCCCAGCGCTCCGCGACGTTCTCCGCGGTCTCGCCCATCGAGTACGGGTAATGCTTCTCCGCGAGCTTCGGATTCGTGAACCGCCAGCCGAGCGTCGTGTCGTGGAGCTCCCGCTCGCCGCGATCCCAGGCGGCTTCGGGCTTGGCCATGACGTACGGTGCCCGCGTCATCGACTCGACGCCGCCGCCGATGAACACGTCCCCATCGCCGACGGCAATCGCGTGCGCCGCGGAGTTGATGGCCTGCAGGCCGCTGCCGCACAACCGATTGACCGTCAGCCCACCGACTTCGACCGGGAGGCCCGCCAGCAGCAGCGCCATTCGGGCAACATCGCGGTTGTCCTCGCCGGCCTGGTTCGCGCAACCAAGGATGACGTCCTCGATGAGGGCCGCATCAATCCCTGACCGATCGACGACGGCACGGATGGCGGCCGCCGCCAGGTCGTCCGGTCGAACGGAGGCCAGGGCACCGCCGTAGCGCCCGATCGGTGTCCGGACCGCCTCGACGATCCACGCCTCGCGCAGCGGTCGCTGGAGATCGCGCGTCATGCGTCGATGGTAGCGCTGGGCGCCCCGCCCAGGCGCTCGATGCGCTCGAATGGGCCGATCGGATGGGCGGCTCCGAGGCGGAGCGCGAGGTCGATGTCGGTCTTGCTGGCGACGCCGTCCTCGAGCGCGCGCGACGCCTCATCGACGACCGCCATGCAGGATTCGCTCCGCAATTGCCGAGGTGGCGAGGGTCGTCGGCGCCGCGGCGAAGTCGAGGGCGACCGGGCCACGTCGACCGTCTTCGTAATCGTAGAAGCCGCCACCAGTCTTGCGCCCGAGGCGGTCCTCATCGACGAGCCGCTCCTGGATTGCGGACGGCCGGAGCCGGTCTGGTTTGCCCAATCCGTCCCAGATCCCGCGAGCCGCCGCGAGATTCACGTCGATCCCGACGAGGTCCATCAGTTCGAACGGTCCCATCGGAAAGCCCGCCTCGCGGATGGCGCCATCGACCGCCTCGACCGACGCCTCGCCGGCTTCGAGGAGCCGGAGCGCCTCGAGCGTGAAGGGCCGGTTCACCCGGTTGACGATGAAGCCCGGCTGGTCGGCCGACCGGACCGGGGTCTTGTCCCACGAGCGGACGAGCCGCTCCGCGCGCTCGACCACCGCCGTATCCGTGTCGGCTGTGACGACGACCTCGACGAGCAGCATCAGCGGCGCCGGGTTGAAGAAGTGAAGCCCCAGAATCCGGCTCCGGTGCGTCGCCAACGCCGCGACGTCGGCGATTCGCAGGGCCGAGGTGTTCGTCGCCAGGATCGCGTCGGGGTCGGCCTCCCCGTCGAGGGCCCGGAAGATGTCCTGCTTGAGGGGCAGATGCTCGAGCGCCGCCTCGATCACCACGTCGGTCTGAGCGGCGAGCGAGACGAGGGCCTCGGCCTGGCGGAGGCCTGCAAGCCGGCCATCGACCCACTCATCGATCGTGTCGGCGTCGAGATCGAGCTTCGCGGCGCGACGTGTAAGTCCGTCGCGAACCCGATGACGCCCGCGCTCGATTGCCTCCTCGTCGACGTCGTACAGCACGACTTCGTGGCCGTGCTCCAGGGCGAGCTGGGCAATCCCAGCGCCCATGGTCCCGGCCCCGACGACCCCGATGATCTCGCTCATTGGCACGCGACTGCGTTCGTCGCGGCTGGGCGTCGCCGGGAAGGCGCACCCGAAGAGCGGAGAGCGCGCAACGCGCGTGCGTGTTTACACGCGCGCACTCGAACGTGCGTGAGCGAGCAGCACAGGGTGCAACGCACCCGGCGGGGTCCAGGCGCGACAGCCCTCATATCGGCTTGAACGACTCGAACGGCTGGCGGCAGGCTCGGCAGTAGAACAGCGAGCGGCAGAGGGTCGGCCCGAACGCGCTGTCCATCGCCACGTTGGGGGAGTCGCAATACGGGCAGCGGACGTCCTGTGGCTCCGCCGGCGGTGCGAACCCGGAGTCGCGGAGGTGCGCCCGGCCGGCGGGCGTGATCCGCTCGGATGTCCATGGGACTTCGAACGTGATCCTCACGTCGACGGGCAGGCCGAAGGTCGCGAGGCGCTCACTCACGGCACGGCGGATCGCGTCGATCGCCGGGCAACCGACGAACGTCGGGAGGAGCTCGACCTCGATTCGCCCGTCCGGGGCGACGTCCGCGCGGTGGACGATCCCCAGGTCGACGATGGAGATGGCCGGAATCTCGGGATCGGCGACCTCGCCGAGGGCGGCCATCACGGCCTCACGCGACGCGCGCGGGCTCGGAGCCAGGTTCGGGGCGAGCGACATCACCAAGTCGCCACCGGGTCCGAACGGCGAACCGAGGTGAACTCGGTCCAGAGCCAGCGGAATGGCTCGCGATGGTCCGTCCGACCTCGGCCGGGATGCTCCGCCACCGGAGGCATCGGCAGCCCGAGGTGCACGAACACCGGGGTGATCGTTGCCCGCCAGCGGGCCTCGAGGCCCGCCATCGGCTCCGACAGCACGCCGGAATCCACGAGGGCCGACTCGCCGGCGAGGGGCGAGAACACGGTCGAGGCATCCGGAGCGAGCTCCTCCAGCGCGGCGAGCAGCCGGTCGCGGGGCTCTCCCTCGCGGGCGGCGAGTCGCTCCAGCCACGCCGTCGCGTGCATGACGTGGTAGCGCTCTTCTCGGCGGATCTTGTCGACGAGCTCGCGCAGCGGCGCGAACGTTGAGCTGGCGAGGCCCTCCAGCCGCGCGCCATCCGCGGTGTCGTAGAGGTATCGCCGGGCGATCGTCATCGCCCAGTCGCCGCGGCCATGGTCGAGCAACCGGGCGTGGCGATACTCGTCGGGCTGCCGATCGTAGGCGATCGCATCGGCGTCGCGGCCGTCGGCCCGGACCTCGGCGAGGAGCGTGTAGAGCGCGGCCGCGTGGCCCAGCTCGTCCTGGGCGAGCGAGCTCATCGCCACGTCCTCCTCGAGCAGCGGCGCGATGCCGGTCCACTCGGAGTCGGAGAACCCGATGACGAACTCGTCGTCCGCCATCGACAGCAGCAGCTCGTCGAGAGGGGCCCTCACTTCCGGCGGTACGCCGACCGCGAGGGACGTGCGGATCGTCGTCATTTCGACCGGGCCTTCGGCTTCGTGGTGCCTTCCTGCTTGCGCGCCGCGGCCAGCTTGTCGCGCATCACGTAGCCACCGGGCTTCTTGAACGAGCGGTCGAGCGGCGGCTGGAGCAGGTCCTGATCGGACAGGTCGTGAACGTCGGCGCGTCGGACGACCCACAGCCGGACGCTCTCCTGGCGGCGGCCGTACATCTCGCGGGCGTAGTGGACGGCGAGGACGGCATCGGGCGCCATCACCGACCCGCCATGACGCATCGGGTCGCCTTCCTTCTCCTGCCGGAACACCTCCCAGGCTTCGAGCGGCGGCGCGGCATCGGCAGCGCGATCGCGGTCCGCTGGCAGCTGGTCAGTCATCTCAGGCAACCGCCGTGGCCGTCGGCGCCGAGAGAATCGCGTCTCGGACCCATTGCGTCCGGTCGTAGTTGAGCCGTCGGAAGGCGAGCCGCTCCTCGGACTTCGGGCCGTGGTTCGTGACGACGGTCCGCAACTCCTGCCAGTCCGGCTCCGTGTACACCCACCGCCCAGTCGCCTCGTCGAGTCGCAGCTCCGGATCGGGCAGGGTCAGGCCCAGCTCCCGGACCCGCGGGACGTAGATCGACAGGAATTCCTGGCGCAGCTCCTCGGAGGTCTTCGCCTTGATCCGCCAGTGGATGTCGCGGTCCTTCTCGCGCTCGCTGCGCGGGCCGTGCATCTGCATGAGCGGCCCCCACCAGCGATCGAGTGCGTCCTGGAGCGTGGCCCGCTGACCAGCCGTACCGGTCACCATCGTCACGACGACGTCGCGGCCGTGCATGATGTGAACGGACTCCTCCCAGCAGATCTTGCGCATCGTCCGGGCATACGGTGCGTAGAGGAGTCGCGGAGCGCCTGCTGGGCGACGATCGCGGCAGCGTCGACGAGCCAGGCGATGACGCCGATGTCCGCCCACGATTCCGTCGGGTAATGGAAGACGTTGTGGAACTTCGTCTTGCCAGCGAGCAGGTCCTCGAACATCGCCTCGCGCGGCTTGCCAAGATCCTCCGCAACGCGGTAGAGGAGCTGCGCGTGGCCGACCTCGTCCTGGACCTTGGCCGTCAGGGCGAGCTTCCGCCGCAGCGTCGGCGCCCGCATGATCCATTCCCGCTCCGGGAGCACGCCCATCAGCTCGCTGTTGGCGTGCATCTCGACGAATCGGAGGACGCCCTGGCGGTATTCGTCGGGCATCCAGTCGGTCGCCTCGACCTTGCCGCCGGCGAGGACGTGCTCTTCGAAGTGGCGGAACCGCTCGTCCTGCGGCAGGTCCTCGTTGAACGGCAGCCTCGCTCGATCGCCGGGCGCCAGGATCGGGTCGAGGGCGAGCGGGTCGGTCATCGGTGGTCCTCCGACAGGGAGCGTAGCGCCAGGTCGACGTAATGGTCGGCGATGCGGTCCGCGCTGAGCCGCCCATCCGGCCGATACCAGGCGGCGATTCCGTTCAGAGCCGTAAGTATGAAAGTGGCGGCGAGCGCCGGATCCGTCGCCCCGAACGCTCCGAGGGAGATCCCGTCGACGATCAGCTCCCGCAGGCGAACTTCGTAGGCGTCGCGGCGGGTGGAGATCGCCTCGCGGCGGTCCGGGGACAGGTGGCGCCATTCGGTGACGAAGACGCTCGCCCGTTCTGGGTCGTCGGTCACGACCTCGACGTGGGCCTCGACGAATGCCGCGAGGCGATCAACGGCGTCGCCGGTTGCGCTCTCTGCAAGCGCCGCGTCCGCGGCCGCCTCGAACGCCGACGCCGCCCGGTCGACGATCGACCAGAGGAGGTCCTCCTTGGACGTCACGTGGGCGTAGAGGCTGGCGCCCTGCATGTCGAGTGCCCGGGCGATGTCCCGGACGCTGGTGGCGGCATAGCCGTTCGCGTGGAACAGTTCGCCGGCCACGGAATCGATCTCGCGCCGCCGGCCGCCCGTCTCGATCGCCACCGGACCTCCTACCTAACGTTCGTTAGGGGACGATAGCCAGTCGCGGCCGACGATGTCAAGCGCTGGTAGCATCGGCTGGTGGAGTTGGCCGCAGTCCCGTCCCGCCTGCGAGCCCGGTGGAGCGAACGTCGCCGCCAGGCGGTGAGCGTCCGCGCTGTTGCCGGGGCCATCGCGCTCTTCCCGATTGCGACCCTCGCGATTGCCCTCGTCGAGGGTCCCCCGCTGGCCATTCCGGACGCGTCGCCCATCTACCTCGTCGCCGTCGTCGGCGTCGCCGTGCTGCTCGGCACGGGGGCGGCGGTGCTGGCGGCGTTCGTCTCGTTCCTTCTCTACGACTCGCTGTTCGTCGAGCCTCGCTTCACGCTCGCCGTCGAGGATCCCGAGGAATGGCTCAACCTCCTCCTGCTGCTGTTCGTGGCGATCGTGATCGGCAGGCTGGCTGCGCTCCAATCGGACCGGGCCGAGGACGCCGCCCGCCGGGCGCGCGAGTCGCAGGCGCTGTTCCGGATCAGCCGGACACTGGCGACAGCCCCGAACGTCGCCGACGCGCTGCCCGCGATCCTGCAGGGGCTGGCCGGGGAGACGCGGTTGAGCCGGATCTGGTTCGGCCGCCAGGTCGCCGGCCGCGAGGTGGTCGTCGCCGATACGGGATCGGATCCGCCACCCGCTCCCCGGATCCACGCCCTCCTCACCCGAACGCCGGGGGACATGCCGGCGCGCTGGGTCCGGGCGCACCAGCCCCAGGACCGCCGGGCGGACCGAACGGCGGATCCGGAAACGGAGCTGTTCCGGGTGAAGATCGCGGCCGACGAGGAGACGCTCGGGCTCGATCTGGGCGACGCGGGCGCGGCGGGACGGGTTGCCCGATCCCGAGGAGACGCGGCTGCTCAGCCTTGCGGCCGACCAGATCGGGCTCGCCTTCAAGCGCGAGAAGCTGGCCGAGACGGCCAACGCGGTCGAGATCGCGCGGCAGAGCGAGGCGCTCAAGGACGCGCTCCTGGACTCCGTGTCCCACGACCTCCGCACGCCCCTCGCCGCGATCCGCGCCGCCGCGGGCAGCCTGATGGACCCGGCGGTCGATTGGACCGACGCGCAGCGCCGCGCGACGGCGCGGACGATCGATCTCGAGGCCGATCGGCTCAACGGGCTCGTTCGCAACCTGCTCGACATGAGCCGGATCGAGGGCGGCGCCCTCCGGCCGAGCCTCGAGGTTCTCGATGTCGAGGATCTGGTCCGGCCGACCGTCACACGGCTCGCTCCGACCTTCCACGGCCGTGAGGTCGAGCTCGCGTTCGCGCCGGATCTTCCGCCCGTCCGCGCCGACGCGGTCCACTTCGACGAGGTGCTCACCAACCTCCTCGACAACGCGGCCAAGTACGCGCCCGACGCCCCGGTCCGCGTCGGGGCCACGTCATGCCCGGACGGTCGGGTGCGAATCCGGGTCGAGGACGGCGGGCACGGTGTGCCGCCGGAGACCGAAGCCCGACTGTTCGAGAAGTTCTATCGCGTGCCTCGCTCCGGCGAGGGGTCGCGGCGCGGTTTAGGGATCGGCCTCGGCGTTGTCCGAGGTCTTGCCGAGGCAATGGGCGGCGAGGCGGTGGCGGGGCGGAGCGAGCTGGGCGGCCTGGCGATCGACGTGTTCCTCCGGGCCGCCCCAGAGCCACCGGGCGAACCGCAGCCAATGACCGCGCGGCGGACCGCGGCTGCTGGTCGTGGAGGACGACGAGGCGACGCGGGCCCTGATCGGCTCGAACCTGGACGCCCACGGGTACCGGGTCGCCGAGGCAGGCACGGCCGGCGACGCGCTGCGGGCCTGGGACGCGCAGCGGCCCGATCTCGTCGTCCTCGATCTGGGACTGCCGGACGCCGACGGGACCTCGGTCATCCGGCGCCTCCGGCGCGACGGCGACGACGCCGATCCTCATCCTCTCGGCACGCGGCGAGGAACGCGACAAGGTGGCGGCGCTCGAGCTAGGCGCCGACGACTACGTGACGAAGCCCTTCGGTATGGCGGAGCTGCAGGCCCGGATCGCGGCGCTGCTTCGGCGCGCGGCCGGGCCCGCGGCGGATGTCTCCGGATCGCTCAGTCACGGTTCCCTCACGCTCGACGTCGCGCGGCGGGAGGTTCGGATCGGCGACGCGCGCCTCGACCTCACGCCGCGGGAGTACGAGCTGCTCAAGATGCTGCTCAGCTGGTCCGGCCGGCTCGTGACCCACGGCCGGCTGCTCCGCGCCGTGTGGGGCCGGCAGTATGGCGGCGAAGATCACTATCTCCATGTCTACGTCAGCCGGCTGCGACGCAAGATCGCGGCGGCCGACCCAAGCGGCGAGTTTCGGGACCTGATCACGTCCGAGCCGGGCGTCGGGTATCGGGTCAGGGACGCCTGATCACAAGCCTGATCACAAGAGTGTTGAGCGCCTGTTGAGCGCGCGGACCGCGCTCGCAGGCCCTCCCCTCTTGGGCCCGCGAATACGTTGGAGGCATGAGCCATATCTGGCCGCAGCGTCCGCCTGCCTCGGAGCGCGATCCCGTCGAGATCGCCCTCGGTGAGATCGACGTTGCGATCGCCCTCGTCCAGCGCGGCCAGGCGCGCCGAGTTCGGCTCTACGGGCTGATCGGCGCCGAGCGAGCTGCGGGCGTGGGGCTCGCCCACGCCCAGGAGGCCGGCGTGCAGTTCGGCCTCGAGCGAGGCACGGAACCGGGGCTGCCCGTGAGCCTCGTGATCGGACCCCCGATCGATGACTGAGGACGCGGACGCGAGCCTGCTGGGGGCGGCGTCGTGATCGGTGGACGGCGACCGCTCCAGGGCCGAAAGGCAGGCGACCGCCGCGTTCGCGTCGAGCGGCCCTACGCCCCGTACTTCCGCTACGCCGGCCCCGGACAGCTCGTTGCCCGCGAGGCGGCGTCCGTCCCGAGGACGACTCGTGGCCGCGCACTGGCCCGGCTTCGGCAGCTGGTGTTCGGCAGGCCGCTCGCGAACGAGGAGGAAATCGAAGAGCGGCTGACGAAGAAGAAGGCCCTGGCGATCTTCAGCTCGGACGCGATCAGCTCGTCCGCGTACGCGACCGAGGAGATCCTGCGCGTCCTCGTCGTGGCCGGGGCGGGGGCGTTGCTCGTATCCATCCAGGTGGCGATCGCGATCGCAGTCCTGCTGGCGGTCGTCTCGGTGTCGTATCGCCAGGTCTGTCGGGCATACCCGAACGGTGGCGGCGCGTACGTCGTCGCCCGGACCAACCTCGCCCCGATCTTCGGGCTGATTGCCGCGGCCGCCGCTGCTGATCGACTACGTCATGACGGTCGCGGTCTCGACCGCGGCCGCGATCGCCCAGATCCAGTCGGTCATCCCGAGGGCCTACGACATCCGGATCGAGATCGCGTTCATCTCGATCGCCCTCATCACGGTCGCCAATCTCCGCGGGCTCCGGGAGTCGGGGAACATCTTCGCGGTGCCGACCTACCTGTTCGTCGGCCTTGCCCTGGCGATCGTGGCGATCGGACTCGTGCGGATCGTCAGCGGCACCGTCGTGCCGGTGCCGCCGGAGCCCGACGCCGTGCATTTCGGCACGGAGACGCTCGGCGTGCTGCTGCTCCTCAAGGCGTTCGCCGGCGGCTCTGTCGCCCTCACCGGCGTCGAGGCCATCGCCAACGGCGTGCCGGCATTCAAGCCCCCGGAGTCGAAGAACGCGGCCGACACGATGACGATCATGGCCGTCCTGCTGGCGATCCTCTTCGTCGGCCTGACCGTGTTCACCGTCGCCTTCGGCCTCATCCCGACCGAGGAGGGCGGGCCGTCCATCGTCGCGATGGCCGCGAGAACCGCGTTCGGTGAGGGATCGCCCCTGTTCTACACGTTCGCCGCGAGCACGGCGCTGATCCTGTTCCTCGCGGCGAACACGAGCTTCAACGCCTTTCCGCGCCTGGCCGCGATCCTCGCCGAAGACGGCTACATGCCGCGCCAGTTCTCGTTCCGCGGCGACCGGCTCGCCTACTCGTGGGGGATCGTCCTCCTCGCGGCGATCGCGTTCATTCTCCTCGCCGCGTTCGGCGGCGACACCCACGCGCTGATCCCGCTCTACTCCGTGGGCGTGTTCCTGTGCTTCACGCTCAGCCAGCTCGGCATGGTGAAGCACTGGTTTAACGGCCGGGAATCGGGCTGGCGCTGGCGCCTGGGAGTCAACGCCACGGGCGGCGTCCTGACGGCCGTCGTCCTCGGCATCGTCGTCTTCGAGAAGTTCGAGGCGGGCGCGTATCTCGTCGTGATCCTGGTGCCGACGCTCGTCGGAATGATGCTGTTCATCAACCGCCAGTACGGCCGCTCGGCACGCCAGCTGGCCGTGGATCCGGCGCTCGTCGTCACCTCCCCGAAGCGCGAGGAGCGGATCGTCGTCCCGATCCACGGCGTCGACCGGTCGACGATCCAGGCGGTGAACGTCGGTCGCTCGATCGACGACGACGTTCGGGCGGTCCACATCACGAGCGATCCAGCAGAGGCCGCGAGAGTGCGCGCGACGTTCGAGCGCCAGATCCCGGGCGTTCCGCTCGTCGTCGTCGACTCGCCCTACCGGGCCCTCGCCGGTCCACTGCTCGCCTACCTCGATGTCCTCGACGCGGCCTGGCCGCCCGACAAGCTGGAACCGATCACGTTCATCGTCATCCCCGAGTACGTCGCCAGCAGCTGGTGGGAGCGACTGCTCTATAACCAGTCGGCCAAATCCCTTCGACGGGCCCTCCTCGGCCGGCCGCACACCGTCGTCGTCAACGTTCCGTACCGGCGCGAGGAAAGCGAGTTCGAGGCCCAAGCAAGCCCGAGCGCAAGGCGACGCGAGGCGAGGAGGCCTCCGGAGCCTGACGCGCGCTCGCCTGTCACGCCGAGTGGGTGCAGACGCGCACCGGTCGCACGCTCGGAGATCCCCGATCCGGGCTAGGCTTGCGCGCCTGACAGGTCGGTGAGCGGCTGCCCAGTGTGGGCGCCCTCGGCCCGCCAAGGACCGAGGTTCCCGAGATGTCCATCGAACTCCCGCCGACCGCCCCGACGGCGACCGATTACGACGAGCGCGCGCTCCTCCACGAACTCGAGCCCGAGGCGGGCCGCCTGTACGACCGCCACGCCAAGGTCGCCCAGGAGTGGTTCCCCCACGACTACATCCCCTACCGCCTGGGGCGCGACTTCGACAAGGAGCCCTGGACGCCCGACCAGCCGCGGCTGACCGGGGTCGCCCAGACGGCCTTCGAGATCGGCCTCCTGACCGAGGACAACCTGCCCTCGTACCACCGCCTGATCCACGGGATGTTCGGCGACGGCGACGGCGCATGGATCAACTGGGTCGGGCGCTGGACGGCGGAAGAGGGCCGGCACGCGATCGTCCTGCGCGACTACCTGACCGTCACCCGAAACATCGACCCGATCGCGCTCGAGCGCGGCCGGATGACGCAGCTCCAGCAGGGCTACGACCACGATGCGCCCGACACGCTTCACGGTCTGGCTTACGTCGCCTTCCAGGAGCTCGCCACCCGGATCTCCCACCGGAATACCGGCCGGTACTCGGACGACCCGGTCGCGGACAAGATCATGATCCGGATCGCCGCCGACGAGAACCTCCACATGGTGTTCTATCGCGACATCCTGTCGGTTGCGCTGGACCTCCAGCCGTCGGCGGCCGTCCGGGCGATCGTCGATGAGGTCCTCGCGTTCCAGATGCCCGGCGCCGGCATTCCCGGGTTCCTGCGGAAGGCCGCGCAGATCGCGAAGGCCGGCATCTACGACCTCCGGGTCCACCGCGACGAGGTCCTCCTGCCGATCCTCAATCACTGGAAGATCTTCGAGCTGACCGGCCTGGATGCTGCGGCCGAAGATGCGCGGCGCCGGCTCGCGGACCATCTCGAGAAGCTCGACATCGCCGCGAAGCGCTTCGAGGAGAAGCTCGCCCGAGTCGGGCGTGCCGAGGATGCAGGGGGCCTAACCGCCACCGCGCCACGGGCGCTCAGCGGCCGCGGAACCTCGCTCGAAGGGCGGCCATCGGGGCATAGCGCCAGCGCGGCAGGAAGCGGGCGGCGTAGACGAGCTCCCGGCACTCCTGCTCGACCTCGAACGGCGCGACGAGTGCCTCGTCGAACAGATCGCGCCGACCGACTGACTCGAGACCGGCCGCGTACGCCGCGACGAACGCGGCGGTCGTTTCGGCGATCCAGCTTCCGACGCGGGCAACGAGCGCGCCCTCGACGCGTTCGGCCACCACCCGACCGACGTGGTCGAGGCTCGTCGTCATCTGGGCCACGTCGCGGGCTGCCGGCTGCAGAGCGGCATTGACCTTGGCTCCCAGCGTCGGGTTGCCGTCGAAGTCGATGATCGCGAGGCCGTCGCGCCATTCGAGGACCTGGCCGACATGGAGATCGCCATGGATCGGCTGGACGGGCGTGCCGGTTTCGGTCGCCAGCGTCGCGAGGACGTTCCTGATCGGGCTCGCAAGTGCGCCGAGCTCCCCGCCGCGCTCCTGGTCCTGGGCCTTGATCGCCTCGTCGAACGTCGCGAGCGCCGCCGCCCGCCAGCGGTCGACGAGCTCGGGGCTGGCGTGGGCGATCGGCTCCGGGATGACGTCCGACGGCAGGGCCATGGCGACGTGGAGGCCCGCGACCAGGCGGCCCAGCGGCGCGCCGATCCACGCGTCGCACTCCGGCGGGCACGGGCCGTCCTCGTGCTCGAGGTGCGCCTCGAGCCGCGCGACGCACCACTCCCAGCCGTCCCGGGCGTCGGGCAGGTAGGCGTCGACGAGGGCGATCGTCGACTCCTGGCCATCCGGCGCGGTCCACGAGAGAGAGCCGAAGGGGCGGGGGACGGCGTCGAAGCCGACTGCGGCGAGATGGGCGAGCAACGTCGCGGCCCGCTGCTCTCCGGGTTCGGGCAGCTGCAGCCACTTGACGACGACCGCGTCGCCGACGACGACCGACGCGTTCGTCTGGTCGACGCCGATCGCCCGTTCAGCGGGCTCGTGGGGCCGCGGGGCGTCGGCCAGCCGCAGAAGCCCGAAGCGGCCGCCCAGCTTCGTCTTGCCGGCGAGCGCGTCGACCAGCGCCGCGGAGACCCCGTCGCCGGCACGCGCCTGGCGCCACCGTCGATCCGTCCCGACGAGCGGGACGAGCACGAGCCGATCGGCGACATCGGCGGCGATCGCCACCACGAGTCGACGGCCCTCGCCGCCGCCCGGCAGCTCGCACGCGTCGAGCAGCCGCAGGCCGGCGAACGGGATCGGGACGTAGCCCGCCTCGGCGGGCGTCTCGGCCGGCGGCCAATCACGTCCCAGCTCGGCGAGGAGCGACGGACTCATGCCCCTCCGCGGCCTGCCTCGCCGCGTACGATGCGTACGGACACCCATCGTCGCTGCCCTGGTTGAACCGTTCAGTCCGCCACCTCCGAGGACCATGATGGCGCACGAGCCCCAGACGATTCTGTTCATGCCCGAGTCGGCGTACGGACCGACGAACAACTGCATCGGCATCGGCGACGTCCTGCGGCGCCGCGGCCATCGGGTCGTGTTCGCCGCGGAGCGGTCGTGGGCCGGCAAGCTCGAGGCGCTCGGGTTCGTCGAGGATCTCGTCGACCTCGCCCCGCCCCCGGACGATCCCGGCGGTGCCGGAGACCAGGATCCGGGCCAGTTCTGGAAGGACTTCATCCGCGACACGTCGCCCGAATTCCGCAAGCCGACCATCGAGCAGCTCGCGACCTTCATGCAGCCGACCTGGCAGGCCCTCATCGACGGCGCCCGCTTCTGCGAGCCCCAGCTCCGCGAGATCATCGATCGGCAGCAACCGGACGTCATCGTCGAGGACAACGTCGTCGGCTTCCCGGCGCTCGTGACCGCGGGGCAGGCCATTCGTCCGCATCGTCTCGTGCAATCCGCTCGAGGTTCGCGGGCCCGACATCCCGCCGCCCTATTCCGGGTTGCCGTCGGACGATCGATCCGAATGGGACGCCTTCCGCGAGGAATACGACCGGACCCACCGGCCGACATGGGAAGCATTCGACGCGTGGGTCCGCGAGCAGGGCGCGCCGGGGCTGCCCGTTCCTCGAGTTCATCCACACCTCGGACGTCCTGAACCTCTACGTCTATCCCGAGATCGTCGACTACGTCGAACGACGGCCGCTCGATGCGACCTGGCAGCGGCTCGATTCGAGCGTCCGCGGCACCGACGGCGACCCCGAGCTGCCGGCACTCATCACGGATCGCCCGGAGGGCAGCGCGCTCATCTACCTGTCGCTGGGATCGCTCGGCAGCGCCGACGTCGGCCTGATGCGGCGCCTCGTCGAGCTGTTGTCGCGAACGCCCCACCGCTACATCGTCTCGAAGGGGCCGCAGCACGCCGAGTACGAGCTCGCCGACAACATGTGGGGCGCGGAGTTCCTGCCCCAGACGAAGCTCATCCCGCTCGTCGACCTCGTCATCACCCACGGCGGTAACAACACGACGACCGAGGCGCTCCACTTCGGGAAGCCGATGATCGTTCTGCCCCTGTTCTGGGACCAGTACGACAATGCCCAGCGCGTCGACGAGACGGGCTTCGGCGTCAGGCTCCGGACGTACGACTTCGCCGACGACGAGCTCGCCGGCGCGATCGAGCGGCTTCTCGCGAGCCCCATCCGCGGCCGCCTCGCCGACGTCTCGCGGGAGATCCGGGCACGCGACGGCGTCACCCGGGCGGCCGATGCGATCGCGGCTGTCGCCAGCAAGGCGGGGACGGCATCGCGGCGATGACCGCGACGGCGACCGAGCCGCGCCTCCGGACGGTCCGGGCGACGCGCTACGTGACCGCGTTCCGCGAGGGCGGCTCGCTGCCCGGCCTCGTCGAGGCCGACGACGACGGGCTGTACGTCGTGAAGTTCCGCGGCGCCGGCCAGGGCCCCCGCGCGCTCGTCGCGGAGTGGCTGGCCGGCGAGATCGGCCGCGCACTCGGGCTCCTCGTGCCCGACCTCGTCGCGGTCGACCTGGCCGCCGAGATCGCCGACTCGGAGCCGCACGAGGAGATCCACGACCTGCTCGTCGCGAGTGTCGGCCGGAACATCGGCCTCGACTTCCTGCCGGGATCGCTGACCTTCAATCCCGCCGCCGACGCGGTTCCCGATGCGAATTGGGCGGCCGACGTGGTCTGGTTCGACGCCCTCGTCACCAATCCCGACCGGTCGCCGCGGAACCCGAACATGCTCGTCTGGCATGGCCGGACGTGGCTGATCGACCACGGCGCCGCGCTCTACATCCACCACACCTGGCGCGACCCGGCGGAGCATGCCCGGCGGCCGTTCGACCGGATCGGGGACCACGTCCTGTTGCCATCGGCGGGCTCGATCGCCGCGGCCGATGAGCGCCTCGCGCCGCTCGTGACTAGCGACCTGCTCGTGGACCTGACCGACGCGATCCCGGACGACTGGCTCACCCCGGACTCGGCAGTCGGCGATGCGGTGGCCCAGCGGCGGGCGTACATCGACTACCTGCTGACGCGACTCGACGCCCGCCGGGCCTTTGTGGAGGAGGCGGATCGTGCCAGAGCCGCAGCCTAGCCAGTTCCAGTACTCGATCGTCCGGGTCGTCCCCGACGTCGAGCGCGGTGAGTGCCTCAACGCCGGCGTGATCCTGCTCTGCCGCCCGCGGCGCTTCCTGGCGGCCCGCGTCGGGCTCGACGAGGGGAAGCTGCGGGCAATTTCGCCCGACGCCGATCCCGCCACGATCCTGCCCCACCTCGCGGCCATCGAGCGGATCGCGGCCGGCGACGAGTCTGCCGGACCGATGGCCCGCCTCGGCCAGGGCGAGCGATTCCACTGGCTCGTCTCGCCGTCGAGCACGGTCATCCAGGCGTCCGAGGTCCACACCGGCCTCAGCGACGACCCGGCGGCGGAGCTCGATCACCTCTACGAGCGGCTCGTCGGCTAGGAAGCCGCGGCATCGCGGCCGCCCGCGGGCGCCGACCGAGTACCAAATGCAACCCGGTCTTAACACCAACGTCATGGCCTGCGTCGCCGAAACGGGGGTAGGGTTGTCAAGGAGGCGACACGTCATGGAGGCGACGATGCTCACGGCACAACCCGCGGCCCCAGCCGGGCCCGAGCAATCCGCGTCGCAGGCACCCGTCGGCTGGTACGACCCGGACAGCATCGTCTTCCAGACCGCCGCCGATGAGCGGGCGCCGGGACTACTTGCCGGTGAACCGCGGCGGGCGCTTCTCGACGAAGGCGGCGATTCCCTCCGCGTGATCGGCGGTCGCGCCGGCGATGCCCTGGAGCCAAGCCTCGTATTCGAGGGTCTCGTCGAGCGTCGCCTCGTCGGCGTGCGCTAGCGCTCGTTTCGTCAGGCCGAGCGCCAGGGGCGCACCGGCCGCCAGCCGACCGGCCAATTCGCGGGCCTCGTCGAGGAGCGCCTCCGCCGGGACGACCTTCGCCACGAGCCCGAACCGCTCGGCGTCGGCGGCCGAGAGTGGGTCGCCGGTCATCGCCAGTTCCATTGCCTTCGCCGGGCCGACGAGCCGCGGCAGGAACCACGTCGCGCCGCTGTCCGGGATCAGCCCGACCCTGGCGAACGCCAGGAGGAAGCTCGCGTTCTCCGCGGCGATCCGGATGTCGCAGGCGAACGCGATCGACGCTCCCGCTCCGGCGGCGATGCCGTTGATCGCCCCGATGATCGGCTTCTCCAGCCCCCGCATCGCGCCGATGAGCGGATTGAAGCGCTCCCGGATTTCGGTGGCCAGTGGAGCTGCGTCGGGCTCGAGGCGCTCGCGCAGGTCCTGACCCGCGCAGAACGCACGGCCCGCGCCGGTCAGGATCACGACCCGGACGGCCGGGTCCTTCGCGACGCCGCGGAAGGCCTTGATGAGCTCTTCCTTGAGCGGGACGGTCAGCGAGTTGAGGGCGTCCGGCCGGTCGAGCGTGAACGTGGCGATCGCGTCGTCGACATCGACGCGAAGGTCGGGCATCAGGCCGGCGTTGGGGTGTCCGCGAACTCGACCAGGCGGCCGTCGACCAGCTCGAAGACCCGCCGGTCGATCGGCTCGTCGGCGCCACCTGAGTGCTCGACGACGAAGTCGGCGAAGAGCGCGGCGAACTCGTCGTCGCCCGGGCGGAGGGTGCCGGCGACGAGCAGGTGGCGTTCCGGGACCCCGACGAGGACCCGCCCGACCGGGCCGAGCTCGGTGGTGAGCTTGTCGATGACCTCCGGCAGGAGAATCCGGACGGCGTCCCAGCCGTCGCCGGTGTCGGACGACAGGAGGCGTCGCTCGCCCGAGACCTCATCGGTCCAGGCTGCGCCGGCCGACCACTTCGCGAGGTTGCTCATCGCCGCGTCCTGGATGGTTTCGGGCCCGACGCCCCACGAGAGCAGGTGATCGCCGTTGACGATGACATCGAAGGCGCCGGCGTTGAGGGCGTAGACGACGGGGATGTCGCAGGGCCCCTCGTCGACGAGGGGCTGGGAGTGGCTGCGATTGGCCTCGGCTGCGAGGGCCTCGGCGTCGATCTCGCTGACATTGAGGCCGTGGGTGCCGACGGGACGGAGGGCCGGGTAGATGACGGCGGAGGCGGCCGTCCAATCGTGCTCAGGCGTTTCGGCGAGGGAGCTGTGCGGCTCGGTTGCGGGCACGTGGCCGCTGACGGGCGCGGAGGCGTCGATCGGAGCGAGGACATCGGGCGCCGTGTCGCGCATGGATCCAGGCGGCTCGTCGCCCATGTCACGCCGTAGATCGAGTCCGTAGTCCGAACCGCCCTGCGGGTCTCTCTCCATCCCTCGCCCTCCGTTGAGCCTGTGTCAGCGCCCTGTCCAGTGCGCCGGTCGTTTGTCGGTGAAAGCTGCCATGCCCTCGGTCTGGTCCTCGCTCGCGAAGAGCATGAAGAATGCGCGTTGCTCGAATTCGAGCCCAGCCGAGAGCGAGAGCTCGTGCGCCCGCAGGATGGCCTGCTTGGCTGCCCGGACCGCGAGCGGTGGCTGCGCGGCGACGCGGGCGGCCAGTTCGAGCGCCGCGTCGAGCGTCGCTTCGGCCGGGACAACGCTCGTCACGAGGCCGCGGGCCTCGGCTTCGGCCGCGGTCATCGGCCGGCCGGTGAGGATCAGTTCCATCGCTTTGGCCTTGCCGATGGCCCGGGTCAGCCGTTGCGTGCCGCCCGCGCCCGGCATCACGCCGAGCTTGATCTCCGGCTGCCCGAACTGGGCATCCTCGGCGGCCACGATCATGTCGCAGATCATCGCCAGCTCGCAGCCGCCGCCGAGCGCGAATCCGCGGACGGCGGCGATGAGCGGCGTCCCGATCGCGGCGATCCGGCCCCAGCTCGCGAAGCGGCCTTCGACGGTCAGGCTGACCGACGTCTGGGCGGCGAGCTCGCGGATGTCGGCGCCCGCGGCAAACGCCCGCGTTCCGGCCCCCGTCACGACGATCGCCCGGCAATCCGGATCGCGATCGAGTCGCTCGAGCGTGGCGGCAAGCTCGTCGAGGAGGTCGAAGCTCAGCGCGTTGAGCGCCTCGCGGCGATCGATCGTGACCAGGGCGACGTGCTCGATGGGGCCGCCCGGACCGACCGCCGGGAACTCGGAGCCGACGAGCTGGCGCTCGCTCGTGGACACCGTCTCGGCCGGCGCGGTATCGGTCACTCGATCCTCCGTGTGCGCTGACAGTATCCATGCCGGAGGAACAAATGCGTTGCGCGGACGCACCGCCACTCAGGAGCGCCGTTCACGCCAGGTCGGGTGCGTCCTCCATTACGAGGAATGTCGCGAGGCCCGGAGCGATCTCGCGGAGGTTCCGGCCGGCGGCGCGCATTGGATCGGATGCCAGGCCCGCGTCGAGCGCGGCTCGATCGTCGAAGTCCATCGCCGTGACGATCACGATGTCCGTCTCCCCGCCGAGGGCCTCGCTCACCCGCTGAACCCGCGTCGCCCGCAAGCCCGGCGTCTGCGCCACGAGCGGGAGGTGCTCCGCTGCGTAGCGTCGCTCGAACGTCTCGAGGGCTTCGGGGCCGCCGTCGGGTCGGCGGTAGAGCACGAGCAATGTCGTCATCGATCCTCCTCAGTCACAGGCTCGTCGCGGGTTCGGACTCGCGATCGGCGGGGCGAGCGCGCGCCGTGGCCGCTGCCTCGGTCGATCGGTAGAAGCCGGTCAGCGCTTCGTTGAACAGGCCCGGCCGGCGGACCATCACCTCGTGGCCGCAGTCCGGGACGACTAGCAGCCGGCCATCGGGCAGCTGGCGCTGGATGCCCCAGGCGTGATCGACCGGCACGAACGGGTCGCGATCGCCGCAGACGACGAGCGCCGGAGCCTCGATCGCGCGAAGGTCGCGCGGCGTGAGCAGCGGCTGCGAGGCCACGTCCGCGGCGATCGCCGGCAGGAGGCGTCGCCATGCCCCGGCGCCCTGGCCCTCGTCGTGGCGGCGCGCGAGCACGACGCCCCAGGCCGGGTCGTCGACGTCTGCCCGCCGCGGGTCCATCAGCCGGCGGGCGACCGAGGCGCGAGGCTCGCGCTGCGTCGTGATCCCGACGATCGCCAGCGTCCGCAACCGATCGTTGAAGCGAACGGCGTACTGGAGGGCCGTCATCGCCCCCATCGAGAACCCGAGCAGGTGGAACGTCTCGAGCCCGAGCTCGTCGACGAACGCGGCCAGGTCCTCGACGAGCCAGTCATAGCGGAACCCGTTGGCCGCGTCCCAGGCCGTCAGGCCATGGCCGCGCGCGTCCGGCAGTACGACCTGGAATGCCTTGGCGAACAACGGGATCTGGGCCGCGAAGTCCTCGCGCCCGATCGACGTCGCGCCGTGGAGCATGACGAGCGGCGGCCCGGCCCCATGGACCTCGTAGGCGATGTCGAGATCGTTTGCCCGGATCGTCGGCATCGCGGCTACGGCTCCGAATGTTCGGGTACGCCTTCGAGCGGCGTCGCCTCGGCGCGCTGGATCCGGAGGTACTGGCGGCGGTAGTAGAGGAGCGGCATCGGGTGCGGCTCGGCATTGGCCATCGCATCCACCTGGCCGATGAACAGCTCGTGATCGCCCGCCTGAAAGCGCTCCACGACCGTGCATTCGATCGTCGCGATCGCCCCATCGATCAGCGGGAGGCCGGTCGAGCCGGGCGTCCAGGCTGCGCCGCAGAAGAGGTCCCTGCCCGGGTCGACGGGAGCGCCGGCGAAGCAATCGGAGAGGGCCTGCTGGTCCTCCGACAGGACGTTGACGGCGAACCGGGCGGCCTCCCTCACCGACGGGGTGATGAATCGCCGACGATCCAGCGCGACCATGATGAGCGGCGGCTGGAGGCTGACCGACGACAGCGCGTTGACGGTGATCCCCTGCGGCCGGCCGTCGGCGAGGGTGGTGACGACGGTGATGCCGGTCACGAAGTGGCCCATCACCCGGCGGAAAGCGTCCGGGGCGATCTCGGTGGCGGTGGGCTCGGGCATGGGCGTGAGTCTAGCCGCGGTCCGCCGAGGGGCGCCTAAGCGGCCGCGTATGCTCGGGCGATGGCTCCGGAGGCGAGGCTCGCGAATACCCCGCGCTCCCTGGGTGCGACAGATCCCGGAGCTCGGACGTCGTAGGCGCGTGACCGAACCGCTCGACCGACCGGCCGCCTCGGAATCCCTCGTCGTTCGACCCCAGCCGCTGGGCCGCGGTGGCGCGTCGACCACGGCCGGCGACATCGAGCTCGTCGTAATGAGCGCGTATGACGCCCATAACCGGGACCTGCTCGCCTTCGCCCGCGCCCTCGTGCGCGACCCGGAGGCCGCGGAGGACCTCGTCGCGGACGCCTTCCTGCGGCTGATCAACGAGGTCCGGGCCGGTCGAGCGCCCGCCGAGACACGCGGCTGGCTCTACCGCGTCGTGGCGAACCTCGTCGTCTCGCGCGGGCGACGCCTCAGGACCGCCCAACGCTTCCTGTCGCGCCTCGTCGATCGGCGGGTCCAGGAGTCGCCGGAGTCGAGCCTCGCGAGGTCGGAGGTCCGGTCGGACCTGCTCGCCGCCCTCGCGGCGCTGCCGACCGACGGCCGGGTCGCTCTTGTCATGGCCGCCCGCGGCAGCACCGGCCACGAGATCGCGACCGCCCTCGGGAAGAGCGAGACAGCGACCCGAACCGCCCTCTATCGCGCGCGAATCAAGCTGCGCGAGCAGCTCTCCGAAGGAGTCGAGAAGTGACCGATCACCGGCGCTGGCTGGAGCTGGCGGCGCTGCGCCCGACCTTCTCGCCGAGCGCAGCCGACGCGACCGACCTCGACGCTCACCTCGCGTCGTGTGAGTCGTGTTCGCGAGAGGCCGCGGCGCTGCGGTCCGATCTCGCGCTCGTTGCGCGGCTTGAAGTCGCGGCACCACGCGACGACGTTCGCATGCGAATCCGGGCGGCGGCGATTGCCGGCGACGTGGGGAGTGGCACCTGGAACCTGGCGACGATCGCCGCGGTCGGGCTGCTCGCGGCCGCGCTGGTCGGCGCGACGCTGGGCGTCGGCGCGGTTCTGACCCAGCGCGACGACCCTCTCTCCCAGCTGGACGCGAACGCCGCAATCGAAGGCAAGCGGATCGTCTGGGAGACCGAGGTGGTCCGGCTCGCCGCCGATTCGGTGACGATCGACGCCAATGGGAAGTCGCTCCACGCCGAGACGCCGAACATGAAGGTCCACTCCGATCCTGGGAGCCTCACAGCCTGGTCGCTCGAGGTGACATGGTTCGAGGCGGATCTCGAACAGCGGCTGAATTTCTACTTCAACGCCGACCGAACGAGCTGGTGGATCGAGGGACTCCAGGTCTACGACAACGTGGACCCGAACCCGGACTGGGCGTCGTTCCCTCGGGGACCGCACTTCCGAACGCTCCTCGGCCATCCGTTCAGCGGCGACATCGACTTGCTCGGCGCGGGCAGGGCGGGTCCCGTCCGCCTCCGCATCGACGGCGCCGTGCTCGCGGTCGCGCCGCAGCCGTCGTTCGTCGAGCCGCCCGGAGGCGGCATCGCCCTCGAGACCGACCCGTTCCTGCCCGGCGGGCCGCTCCGTTGCAGCGGGATCCTGCAGCTCAGCCCGCGGGAGGCCGAGGCGGCGCTTCAGTCCTTCGGCTATCGGCTGTCGTGGCGCTTCGTGTATTCGACGGGCGCGAACACCGGGTACAGCGAGAAGGTCCTGAAGGCGCCGCCGATCGGCTTCATCTCCGAGACGGCCATCGGCAGCGACGGCGAGTTGATCGTGTTCGTCGAGGATCCGGCTCGCCCGATGGGACCGGCCGCGAAGTTCCCGGCGGACTGCCCGTCGCCATCGCCCGGCTGAGGGCCACGCCGCTCCGCCTACAATCCGGTGCATGACCGATCCATCGACCGGCGGCGCAACGCGGATCGAGCGCGACTCCATGGGCGAGGTGGAGGTGCCGGCCGACGCGCTCTACGGGGCGTCGACTCAGCGGGCCGTGCTCAACTTCCCGATCTCAGGGCAGCGCTTTCCGCGCCGCTTCATCCGGGCGCTCGCGCTCATCAAGGAAGCGGCGGCCGACACGAACGAGGAGCTCGGGCTGCTCGAAACTGACGTCGCCGAGGCGATCGGGGCGGCGGCGGCGGAGGTCGCGGAAGGGGCGCACGACGCCCAGTTCCCGATCGACATCTTCCAGACGGGCTCCGGGACGTCGACGAACACGAACATGAACGAGGTCGTCGCCCGGCTGGCTTCCGACAGGCTCGGCGGCGACAGGCGGGTTCACCCGAACGACGACGTCAACCGCTGCCAGTCCTCGAACGACACGATCCCGACCGCGATGCAGCTCGCGGCGGCGATGGCGATCGAGGAAGACCTCCTGCCGGCCCTCGAGACGCTCCGCACGGCGCTCGACGCCAAGGCCGACGAGCTCTGGCCGATCGTCAAGACCGGCCGGACCCATCTCCAGGACGCCACCCCGATCCGGCTGGGCCAGGAGTTCCGCGGTTATGCCGGCCAGCTGGAGGAGTCGATCCGACGGGCGCGCGCCGCCCAGGCAGAGTTGCTGTCGATCCCCCTCGGCGGAACCGCCGTCGGGACCGGGATCAATGCCCACCCCGAGTTCGCCGCCAAGATGGCCGCCCGGCTCGTTGGCCTGACGGGGCTCGACGTCCGCGAGTCCGAGAACCACTTCCACGCCCAAGCGACGCTCGATGCCGTCATCGCCGCCCACGGCGGGCTCCGGACGATTGCCCTCAGCCTCTGGAAGATCGCGCTCGGACGTCCGGCTCATGGGCATGGGCCCGCGGGCCGGCATCGCCGAGATTGCCCTGCCGGAGACCCAGCCGGGCTCCTCGATCATGCCCGGCAAGGTGAACCCGGTCATCGTCGAGAGCCTGACGATGGTCGTCGCCCGGGTCATCGGTAACGACGCCACGATCGCCTTCGGTCAGACCGGTTCGTTGCTCGAATTGAACGTGATGATGCCCGTGACCGCGGCCGCGCTGCTGGAATCAATCGCGCTGTTGGCGGCGTCGGCGCGCAACTTCGCCGACCGCAGCGTCGCGGGAATCACCGCCACGGAGCGCGGGCCGGCGCTCGTCGAGCAGGGGCTGATGCTCGCGACCGCGCTCGCGCCGGAGATCGGCTATGACGCGGCCGCGGCGCTGGCCAAGGAGGCCTTCAAGACGGGCCGGACAATCCGGGAGCTCGCCACGGAGCGGGGAATCGCCCCGGATCGACTCGACGAGCTGCTCGATCCGGCTGCAATGACCGAGCCTGGCCTCGGCGGCGGACCGCCCGGCGGCTGACGGCCGACTCCCGTCAGGCAAAACCCGGCGACGGCGGGGCGCTCGGTTCGGGTCGAGCCAGGAGCAGCACGCCGACGATCGTCCAGGCAAGACCGAAGCCCAGCCACGCAGCGGGCCAGCCGAAGAACATGATCGCTGACGCCAGAAGGATGGCCGCGCCGATCGGCAGGTCCTCGCTCCGGACGAGCAGGAGACCGACCAGGACGCAGCCGGTCAGCGCAGCCGCCTGGCAGGCAACGATCAGGAGGCTCGACCCCGCCTGGGCCAGGGTCGCGATGAGTGCCAGCGCCCAACCCACGTGGCCGGCAAGAGCGATCACGGCGCCGACCGCCCCGAGCCGGCCGCCGCCGTCGCTCCGTCGCGCCCAGCACCCGATGATCGCCACGAGGCCGGCGATGACGGCCACGATCGTCAGCGGCAGGACATCGATGAAGTAGCCCGGCCAGTCGGGCGGAGCGGGCTGCCCGACGACGACCACGCCGGCAATAGTCCACATCGCGCCGCTCATGAGAGCCGCCACTGCGGGCAAGCGCGACGGTGTGTGGAGTCGCGCGTCGAGGGCGCCACGGACGAGGTCGAGGCGAGCCCGCCGCCCAAGCCGTGCCTGCTCGAGGAGCGCCAGGACCTCCGCCTCGTATCGTTCGCGCCAGGCGCCCGGGTAGAGCCGCAGCAGACCAGCGCCCGCCGGTCGCGGGCGACCCGTCACCCGCCGCAACCTCGGGCGACGAGGGGCGCGATCAGCCCAGGCTGGCCGAGGGCGACCGGCAGCGGCCCGAGGACCACGTGCGAGGTGTCGACCGTCAGGACGCCCTCAGCGTCGACCTCGATGGCGAAACGGTCCATCGAGCGGGCGGCGGGCCCGAATCGCGTGCCCTCGGCCTTGATGCCGAGCCGGTCGTAGCGCGACTGGTGACACGGGCAGTGGAACCAGAAGTCCTCGACGCACGGGTTGGGCCGGCAGCCGAGATGCGGACACACCTGCGACAGCGCTCGCACGTTCAGGGCCGTGCCCTCGCCGGTCGGGTCTGAGCCAGGGAACCACGCGCCACGGTCCGGGTCGATCGTCATGATGAACGCCCGTGCCTCCGGCACGTAGCCGGGGAACCCATCGGCCACGGGCATTCCGGCGCTCGACGCGATCAGGTCCTCGAGCGTCCCGATCCGGACCTTGGATCCGCCGGCCGTGGCCGCACTCCACCAGAACCCGATCGAGCCGCCCGCGAGCTCCGCAACCCAGACGCCGATCGCCGCGCCGATCGAGCGCCGCAGGAGCTGGCGACGCGAGAGGCCGCGGCTCCGCCCTGCCTCGCGAGCGCGACGGACAACGGCGCTGGGCAGTACGGGGTCGGCCCGGGGTCCGATGAGGTCGGCCATGTCATCGCCCGCTCGGCCCGGTCGCGCGCCGGCAGGAGATCATGGCGCCTTGCCCTCCACGGTCGCGCGACTCTTCGTCGCCACGTCGAGTCCGAGGAGGATCCAGCCGAACCCGGTGAGGGCGACACCAGCGAGCGCGAGCGGCCCGAAGATCGTCGGATTGGCTGAACTTGTGAGGCCGATCCTGTCGATTCCCGTGACCGCCAGGACCGACCCGACGGCTAACGCAAGCGCGCCCGCGCGCGTCAGGAACCCGAGTCGCAGCGTAACGAGACCGAATGCGGCATCCGCCAGCCACAAGGCGATCCCGGCGCCGAGGTAGGCGAGCCCCAGGTCGCCGCCGAACGGATTCCTGTCACCGATCGTCAGCAGGGTCAGCGCCAGGTAGGCGGCATTGGCGACGAATGCTGCGACGGCAGCCACGGCCGCCAATGACGGGGCCGCTGCCGCCTGAATCTGATAAACGCCAGCGATCGTCGCCATGGCTCCCACCAGGACGAGCGAGATCCTGACGGCGTTGAAACCGCTCGGAACCTCGACGATGAAGGCCGCCAGCAGGACAACGCCTCCCACGATCCCGATCAGGCCGAGCACCCGGCTCGAGGTCGATGGCGGTGCCGCGAACGACTGGACGAGCCCGCTCATCGCGCCTTGCCCTCCAGCCGCGCCAGGCCGGTTCGGACGAAGCCGTTGAGGCTGTCGAGCTGCGCCTGGAGGGTGGTCGCGCCCAGGCCGGTCAGCCGGTAGGGCCGCCGCCGATCCTCGGGCTCGAGGGCCTCGATCAGCCCGCGGCGCTCGAGTCGGGCGAGGGCGCCGTAGAGCGTCCCGGGCCCCATCGGGCTGCCGGAGATCTCCTCGACGTCGGTCATGATCGCGTAGCCGTGCTTCGGGCCGCCTGACAGCGACACCAGGATGTAGAGCGATGGCTCGGCGAATCGCCCGAGCTCCCCGAATGGCTGGTTCATGCCGCACGGACCTCCGGCTCGGTCGGGCTCGCTGGCAGATCGACCAACGTGGCGGATCCGCGGATCGCCATCCGCAGGCCGACAAGGATCCAGGCCAGCGCCATACGGGCAGGAGCAAGCCCAGGATCCACGACTCGTCCGCCGAGATGTTGCCCAGGCCAATGGCGACCGGAAAGCCGATTGCTGCGGGGAGGACGACCGCCAGAACCAGCAACGTCCAGCGGCCTGTCGGTCCGATCTCCGGCCCTGATGGCAGCCAGCGTGAGCATCCCGCCAAGGGCAATGAGGTAGCCGCCGATGCCGGCGATCGCAGTGAGCCACGAGTAGGGCAGGTTGGCGATGACGATGCACGCACCGAGCACGCCGAGTGCGATCCGCAATTCGCCGGCCGTAGGCCGCCATGTAGTCGCCGGGAAGGCTGAGGAACATCAGGAACAACGACACGCGGAACCAGGCCGCCAGGGTCCAGGAGCCTCGTCCTGCCAGGACAAGAACCGACGAACGACGGTCGACCACATCGCCCCGGCGATCAAGCCGAGCAGGCCAGGAATCCGATGCGTCCAACGGCGAACGGTTCGGCCTCGCGCCTGTGGATTCAGGTGGGCGTCGATCGCGCCGCGAACCGTGTCGAGCAGGTCGACGAACGTGGGAGGCCGCTCCGCGAGCAGCGTGAGGAACTCCTCCTCGTATCGATCGCGCCACGCCTTCGGATAGAGTCGGACGAGCCTGCTCATGAGGGGACGCCTCCTCGAGCGGCGGCAAGGGCCGCCGCCGCTCCGTGTTCGGTCAGACGATACGCCCGCCGACCGTTGCCATTCGTGTCGTCTCGATGAGAGCCAGCCGCTCCAGGCGCGCGACGGCGCCGTAGAGCGTCCCCGGCCCGACCCGGCCGTCCAGCGCCCGGACGTCATCGAGGAGCCGGACGATGCCGCTGGGTCCGTCGCGAAGCGCGACCAGGATCCACATCGCCGTTTCGCCGAAGCGCCCGAGCCGCCGGCCACTCACGTCAGTCGGCCTCGATCACCGCGCACGCCACCCGGGCGCCGCTGTTGCCATTCGTCGCGTCGGTCAGCTGGTCGTCTTCCATGGCGTGGATGATGAACGCGCTGCCGACCGCCCCCGGAGTCGAGTCGAAGAGCGTCGTCGGGCCGGACGAGATCGTGACACCGTCCGTGGTCGCGTCGAGATGGCCGACGCCCTCGGTATTGACGATGAGGTTGGGCAGGTCGCCTGCGTGGGCGCCACTGGGATTTGCGAGCCCGTGCTGGTGGCCCAGCGGGTTGTAGTGGGGTCCGGCCGCGGCGAATGTCGGGCTGCAGGCACCGATCGCGTGGATGTGAATTCCATGCAGGCCGGGCGTCATGCCCGCGACGTGGACGTTGACGTGGATCCTGCCGGTGCCGTCTTCGACGAGGCGGACCCAGCCGATTGACTGGCCGCTGGCATCGACGAAGGTTCCGCCTGCCCGGGACGCGCCGCCTGCCGCGGCGCCTGCCGTCAGCATGGCGAGGAGCGCGAGGCCGGCCGTGGCGGCGATGACTGGTCGACGGGCTGACATGGCGGTATCCCTCGTAGTTCGGTGCGCGATACATCGCAGTCCGGTATATCGTCATGCGATATATACACCCTGGCGCGCGATTGTCAAGGGGCACGCTGGCGGGGCCCGTCCGGGCGACTCCCCTCGGCTACAATCCGGCGCGATGACAGAAACGCGTCTGTGGGATCGGGCGGCAGCGGTGCCGGCGCGCGCGGGCGATCGCCGGCGGCCCGAACTGGTCGCCCTGCCGCCGACGGGCACCCCCGAACTCGCGGAGCTGTTCACGTTCATGCGGGACGCGGAGTTGCGGTTCGAAACCCTTCGGCTGCGGATCCAGGAATGGACCCAGACGGCCCGCGGGCCTCACCTCGTGGAGATGGATCTGCTGCTCCGTCATCCCGGCGATGCGCGGGTCACAACCACCGAGCCTGATCGCGGGACCGCCGGCAACTACGAGCTATGGCTGTCCGACGGCGAGATGGTCCGGACCTATTCCGCGCCGCACAAGCTCGGCACCAATCGACCCGTCCGGCACACGATCCGTGGGCTCGACCCGAAGAACGCCAGGGACTTCCCGGGCACGTCGTTGGTCTACGAGCCGCTCACTCCCCTGCCGATGGAGACGCTGCCCGACACGTTCGTCCACCCGGCGGGCTACTGCCAGAACGTGCTCGCCACGGGTCGCTGCTGGATCTCCGGGACAGAGACGGTCAGCGGGCGTCCCGCGATCGTCGTCGACTGCGACCACCCGCGGACGACCGAGGTTGCCGCGGACCGGCCGGACTTCCACGTCCAGATCGCCGTGGACCGAGCCGACGGCGCGATCCTCCGACTCGAGGAGTCGATCGGCGGCGAGGTCACCCGCCGGGCCGTGGCGGTCGAGTACTCCCCGGACGCACCGATCCCGCCGGCCGCGTTCGCGTTCGAGTTCCCGTCCGACACGACGATGCTGTTCTAGGTCGGGCCACTTCCGCACAGCGGTCGAGGCACTTCCGCACCGCGGACGCGGCGCGTATAGTCCGCGGCAACGTCCCCGGCAGCGGACCTCACGGACCGCGCGGGCCGTTCGGAAAGGAGGGCAACCCGACGATCGCCCAGCCGGACGCCGCGGGCGCATGGCCTGCACTGCACCGGCGAGCGGCCGCGATCGCGGCCGCGGGCACTCGATCCCCGCGTCATCCGCCCGGCGCCGCCCTGCGCCGGATCTCCGTTTCGGCCGGGCCTGAGGGAGGACCCGGCGGCTCGGCGAGGAGGGACTCCGTCGAGCAGGTCGACTGAGGGAGGTATCGATGACTCAGGCTCGTACCCGCGAAGAGGTCCTGGAGAGGGACCGCGAGGACCTACACAAGCTGGGATACGCGCAGGAGCTGTACCGCTCGATGGGCGGTTTCAGCAACTTCGCGATCAGCTTCTCGATCATCTCGATCCTGACCGGCGCGGTCATCCTCTACGACTACGGCCTGGCCTGGGCCGGCACCGCCGCGGTGCTCATCGGCTGGCCGCTCGTCACGATCTTCGTGGTCCTCATCGCAGCCTCGATGGGAGAGATCGCCTCCGCGTACCCGACCGCTGGCGGCCTCTACTACTGGGCGTCGCGGATGAAGAACAAGAACTGGGGCTGGTGGACCGCCTGGCTCAACCTCATCGGCCAGTTCGCAATCGTCGCCGGCATCAACTACGCGGCGGCCGGCTTCATCAACGCGACGATCGTCGACCGGGTCCTGAACACGACGTTCAACACGGCTCTGTTCGGTCCAATCAACGGCCAGCTCGTGACGATGGGCATCCTGATGCTCATCCAGCTCGCGATGAACATCATGGGCATCAGCCTCGTATCACTCCTGAACCAGGTCAGCGTCTGGTGGCACATCGTCATCGTCGCCGCGGTCGTGATCCTGATCTTCCTGACCGGCAAGCCCGACCAGTCGGGGTTGACGCTGTTCGCGATCCAGCCCCTTGATACCGTGGGCGGCTGGGACAACAACCTCGGCGTCGTTCACTTGACATACGGCCCGGCGGTCTCGTACCCCATCGTCCTCGCCTTCTTCTTCTCGCTGCTCCAGGCCAACTGGACGTACACGGGTTACGACGCGTCCGCACACGTCGCCGAGGAGACGCTCGGTGCGCGCGTCGCGAGCGCCTGGGGCATCTTCCTGTCGGTTGCCGTTTCGGCCGTCGTTGGCTTCGTGTTCCTGTTCGCCCTCACGACGCACCTGCCGAGCCTCGACAAGCTGTTCCCGGCAACCCTCGACGACATGGGGACGGCGAGTCAGTACTACTTCGGTGGCGGCGTCGCCGTCATCGAGATCCTGAAGTACAACCTCGGCCAGCTCGGTGACGTCCTGTCGGCCGGCATCGCCATCGCGATGGCCTTCTGCGGGCTGTCCTCGGTCGCGTCGGCCGGGCGGATGCTGTTCGCGTTCAGCCGCGACGACGGGCTGCCGGGCGCCGGCTGGCTGAAGAAGGTCTCCCATCGCTATCGGACGCCGGCGAATTCGCTGATCGCGATCGTCGCGATCTCCTGGCTGTTCAGCGTTGCCGCCTTCATCGTCGGCACCGGCACGGCGATCGTGATCATCACCGCGATCAGCACGATCTTCCTGTACGCCGCCTACGGCGTCGTCATCTACCTCGGGGCGACGACGCAGGAGTGGCTCAAGGAGCGCGTCTGGAGCCTTGGACGGTGGTCTCGGCCGGTCGCCTGGCTGGCCGTCGCCTGGGTCGTCATCCTGATGGTCCTGTTCTCGTGGCCGACGTCGGGCAACATCTCATTCCCGTTCATGATCGTGACGGTGCTTCTGCTCGTCGTCTACTACTTCGGGTACGCCCGTTCGCATTTCCAGGGCCCGAAGGTGCAGGGCGCCGAAGGCGAGCTGACCGAGATCGAGCGCGAGTTCCAGGAAGCTGCCAAGGGGCTCGGAACGCCCTGACCCGTTCGTAGCAGTTCAATCGGGGCCGGCCGCCGTGCCGGCCCCGAACCCATCGATCGCGAGGGGCACGATGAGCGACGGCAAGACCCATCCCCGCCTGGCAGAACTCCAGGGCCTCGTTCGCGACGGTCAGATCGACACGATCATCGTCGCGATCACCGACATGCAGGGCCGGCTGATGGGCAAGCGCGTCCAGGCCCAGGCGTTCCTCGACGGCGTCATCGACCACGGCGCCCATTTCTGCACGTACCTCCTCGGCACCGACATGGAGATGAACACGCCCGAGGGCTTCGCCCTCATGAACTGGGAGACCGGCTACGGCGATTGGATCGCCAATCCCGGTCTGGGACACGATGCGCATCCTGCCGTGGCTGGAGAAGACAGCCATCGTCCTGAGCGACACGTACACCGATGAGCACCACGAGGAGGAGATCCCGGTCTCGCCGCGGACGATCCTCAAGCGCCAGGTCGCGCGGGCCGCGGAGATGGGGCTGACCGTCAAGGCCGGTTCGGAATTCGAGTACTACGTGCTCAAGGAGTCGTGGGACGAGTCGGCCCGCAAGGGCTGGGGTCCGCCCGAGCGATTCGGCAACTACAACGAGGACTACCACCTGCTCCAGGCGACGAAGGCGGAGCCGCTGCACCGGCTGCTGCGGAACCAGATGACGGAGGCCCGGATCCCGATCGAGTTCAGCAAGGGCGAGGCCGCCCCCGGCCAGCACGAGGTCAACATCAAGTACGACCACGTCCTCGAATCGGCCGATCGAAGCGTGCTCTTCAAGCACGGCGCGAAGGAGATCGCCTACCTCAACGGCTGGGGCATCACCTTCATGGCCAAGCCCGATCACACCTGGACCGGATCGTCCGGCCACCTGCACATGAGCGTCTGGAACAAGGACGGCTCGAAGAGCCTGACCCACGACAAGATCGTCCGATCGGCCGTACGGCATGTCGGACACGATGGCCTGGTTCATGGCCGGGATGATGGCGCTCTCCCGCGAGCTGGCGATCTTCATCGCCCCGAACATCAACTCCTACAAGCGCTACGCGTCGCTGTCATGGGCCCCGGTCAACGTCGTGTGGGGCCGGGACAATCGGACGACCGGCTTCCGGGTCGTCGGCAACGGCTCGAACCTGCACGTCGAGGATCGCTTTCCCGGGCGGCGACATGAACGCCTACCTGACGTACGCCGCGGCGGTCGGTGCCGGGCTGTGGGGCATCGAGCACAAGCTCGAGCCGCCCGACGAGTTCAAGGGCAACGGCTACATCGCGACGGGCGTTCCGCGGATGCCTCGAGCGCTCTACGAGGCAATCACCGAGCTGGAGAAATCGAAGGCCGCGGTCGAGATCTTCGGCGACGACGTGGTCGCCCATTACCTGAACGCGGCTCGGGTCGAGCAGGAGCTGTACGACTCGATCGTCCACGACTGGGATCGGGAGCGCTACCTGGAGCGCAGCTGAGCGTGAAGGTGCCGGCGCCGCCGCGGAGAGGTTCGCGGCGACGCCGGCCGGTGGCTGGGGTTGGCTAGGGGAGAAGAACCGCGTCGATGACGTGAATGACGCCGTTCGACGCGCCGATGTCGGTGGCGAGGATCCGGGCGTTGTTCACGAACGGAACCCCATTCACGATCGATGGCCGAAGGAAACCCTTGCTGACGGTCCTGACCCTCGAGGCGGACAGGACGTCGCCGCTGGAACGCTCGCCCGGGGCGACGTGATAGAGGAGGACGGCGCGTAGGGTCCCGACGGGGATCTCCGCGACGCCGTTGACGCCGAGCACGGCGAAAAGCTCCTCGAACGCCGCATCGGTTGGCGCGAACACGGTGAACTTGCGCTTGCCGTCGAGGGTCGCGACGAGGTCCGCTCGTACGACGGCTTCGATGAGGTGATCGAATTCGCCGGTCGCTGCGTTAACCGCGATTGCGGTATTGACGATGCTGGGACTCGAGGCCCGGGCGGCGACCGGGGCCGCCCCGATCGCGAGGATGAGCCCCGCGGCGAGGGTGAGGCGGACTAGACGATTCACGATGGGTGCTCCTTGGAAGGATTCGATGGTCCGGGTGGGAACTGGGGCAGTCAGGCGACAACCTCATCGCCGGCCGACAGCCAGCGGATGAGCGTCGGCACGAGGGCGATGGCGGACACGCCGACGAGCACGTAGATGACACTCGAGATCATGTTCGTCTGGCCGAACTCGGCGCCCGTGAGGGCCGCGACCAGGTCGATCTTGGCGAGCCCAACGAGCAGCCAGTTGACGCCGCCGACGATGACGAGGAGCAGGAACAGGGCCTTGAGGTAGCGCACGCGAGTCTCCTTTGCGTTCGACCGTTCACCGGCGAGTGCCGGTTGTCTAAGGTCTGTACAGACTTTAGCCGGCATGTGAGGGCTTGTCAAGCGTTCGTGCGCGTGTATGCTGTACAGACCATGTACAACATCAGCCAAGCCGCCGCGCGAACGGGACTGACCGTGCCCGTTCTGCGGGCGTGGGAGCGCCGATATGGGATCGTCGAGCCCCGCCGCAGCCCGGCCGGCTACCGGATCTACGACGAGGGGGCGATCGCCCGACTCGCGGCAATGCGTCGCCTCGTGCAGGCCGGTTGGTCGCCGAGCGCGGCGGCCGCGGCGATCAAGTCAGGAACGGCCCCGGCCGATATCGCGGACCCCAGCTCTCCCGGCGATGCGGTCGCGCCGGCTGACCGGCCGGCGAACTCGGATCTCGACCGGTCGTTCGTGGACGCAGCCGGCAACCTCGACTCGGACCGGCTCGAGGTGCTCCTCGACGACATGTTTGCGCGGGGCTCGTTCGAACGTGTGGCCGATGAGCACCTGATGCCCGCCGTCGTCGCCCTCGGGGACGCGTGGGCCGACGGTCGGATCGACGTCGCGGCCGAGCATCTCGCGAGCCACGCCGTGCTGCGGCGGCTCGGGGCCGCGTATCAGGCCGCCGGGCAACCCCGTCACGGAATCGGGCGCGATCCTCGTTGGGCTGCCGCCCGGCTCACGCCATGAGCTCGGTGCGCTCGCGTTTGCCGTCGCAGCCAGGAGGGCCGGACTGCCGATCCTCTACCTTGGCCAGGACCTGCCGGTCGACGACTGGGTCCTGACCGCTGAACGGGTTAGGGCGAGGGCAGCTGTGATCGGAGCGGTGACGCCTGCCGATCGGGACGGGGCGCGAGATGTCGCGACCGCCCTGCTCGCGAGCCAGCCGAGCCTGCTCATCGCGTTCGGTGGCGAGCATCCGCCGGCCAATGACGGGATCCCGGGGGTGGCCGACCGACCCCCCTTGCGATTGCCGGCCGGGCTTGACCTCGCGGTCCGAACGCTGAGCCGGCGGCTCGACGAGGTGTCGCGGCCGCGGCCTACACGAGGTTCAGGCGGCTGACTCGGTCGAGGGCGGCACGGCCGCGGTCATGAGATCGATGAGCACCAGGGTCGGCGAGTCGAGAGCAGGTCCGGGCCGCCCGAGCAGGTAGCCCTGGCCGTATTCGAAGCCCAGCTCGAGAACCGACTCGAGGAGCTCCGGCGTTTCGACGCCTTCCGCGACGACCGTCTGGTTGCGCTGGCGAGCCATCTCCTGGAGGGCGCGGAGCACCGCTTCGGACGGCTCGTGGCGGGCGCCGGCCCGGACGAGCGACAGGTCGATCTTGATGATGTCGAAGTCGACCTCGCTCAGCAGGCGCAGCCCGGCGTTGCCCGCCCCGACATCGTCGGCGGCAATCCGAACGCCGTGCCGCTTCAGGATCGCCAGGCTCGCCCGAAGGCGGTCCAGATCCTCGACGGCCTCGCGCTCGGTGAGCTCCACGACGAGCTGCGACTGGATCGATCCCGCTCCGCTTCGTCAGGACGAGCAGCTCGAGCGGGCTGAACGCGTCGGACTCGAGGGTCCGCGGCGAAAGGTTGAGCGAGAGGTAAGCGCCGGCCGGCAGGTTGCGTGCCCCGGCGAGGCAGGTGCGGGCGCTGGCGACGTCGATCTCGACGGTCCGCTGCGTCGCCTCGGCCGCGACGAAGAGGCTCGTCGTGCTCGGGAAGTCGGCGTCTTCCTTCAGGCGGACGAGGCTCTCGTAGCCGATCACCGTGCCGGACTTGAGCGAGTAGATCGGCTGGTAGACCGCGGTGAGCATGCCGCCCTCGGCGACGCGAGCGACGGCGGCCGCGAGCTCGGGGATCGCCCGCGCATCGTCGGCCATGCCGTGACTGCTCGGATCGAAGACCTTGACGTCCGTACGGCCATGGCGTTTGCCGGAGTACAGCGCGGCGTCGGCATGATGGATGAGCTGGTTGCGGTCCGTGCTCAGATCCGGCAGGCCGGAGATGCCGATCGTGACCGAGAACGCGCCGCCCCGGCCGTGATGGCCACTGAGCGCCCCGGCCAGGATGTGGCGGCCGATGACCTCGGCGTCGGTCGGCGAGCAGCCCGGCAGCAGGAGGGCGAACTCGTCGCCGCCGATCCGATAGCCACGGTCGGTGCGGCGGAGGTTCGCGCGGATGATCTGGCTGATCGAGCGGAGCATCTCGTCGCCGGCGGCGTGTCCGCGCCGATCGTTCGTCTTCTTGAGGTCGTCGACGTCGATCATCAGCAGGGCCAGCGACGTGTTCTGCTCCTTGGCCTCGAGGACCTGGTCGTCGAGCTCCTCCTGGAACGCCCGGTGGTTTCCGAGGCCCGTCAGCCCGTCGCGCAGCGAATCGAGGCGCGCCCGGTCGAAGGCCTGCTGGAGCCCGACGCGCTCCCGCTCGAGGACGCGGATGTGACGGCCGATGACGCGGTACACCATCATCAGCGCGACCCCGACGATCGCCCACAGCCCCGCGATCGCGGCGATGACCCCGGCCCCGTAGTGGCTCAGGATCTCCAATCCATGGGCGAACAGGACCGCGGAAACTGAGAAGTACAGCGCGAAGAAGACGATCGCGACGCGACGCTTGATCGCTCGCCCCGATCCGGATCCACGCGCCGAATGCGCCTCCACCATGGCTGCGGGCATTGGTTCCCTTCGGTCCCCGGACGGGTCTTGCCCGCCTCGTCCGAATGTTTGCGCAGGCGGACGTACCATTCCCCGGTACGGAAGTACCAATTTGAGATGTGCTCTGTGGCGGTGCGCTGGGGTGGGTACCGGTCTCGCACCGAGGCGTAGATGCGCCGGGCTGTCGCGAGTCTCAGGCGCCCAGCGATGGCCCGCCGAGGCGCTCGGCGAGCGTCTCATGGCCGGCCTCGAGTGCAACGTCCGCAGCGGTCCGGCCATCGTCGGCGCGGGCATCCTTGTCCGCGCCGGCCGCGAGGAGAACCGCGACCAGATCCGCGTCGCCATTCTGGGCGGCCGCGTGGAGCGGCGTGAATCCCTGCGCCTGTTTGGCGTTCACGTCGGCGCCGCGCTCGACGAGCAGCCGCGACACGTCGCCGTGACCACCGGCAGCGGCGCTGTTGAGCGGCCGTACCGCCATCGCATTCCGCGAGACCGCCTCGAGATCTGATCCCGCGTCGATCAACGCTTCCGCGACGTCGGCCCCGCCGAAGAACGCCGCGTAGTGGAGTGCCGTGTACCCATCCTGCGTCCAGGACGCCGCGAGCTCGGGCTCGCGAGCGACGTGTGCCCGGACGAGGTCGGCCCGCCCGGCCAGGGTGGCCTCGAACACGTCGAGATCGTCGCCTCGGACCGCGAGCAGGCGGCTGAACGCATCCTGCTGCGACCAGTACCGGGCGAGGATCACCGGAGTGAGCCCGTCCCGGTCGCGGCCGCGGGCGAGCTGGGGATCCGCGGCAAGGAGGCGATCTACGGTACCAACGTCGCCGACCCGGACCGCCTCCGCAAGCTCCTCCACGTCGGCCATGGTCTCTCCTCGATTGGTGGTCGATCGCGCGCTCCGCCAAGTATCGTTCCGTGCGGACGGCGCCGCTCGCGAAACGGAGCAACGGGGTCTCGACTGCCTCCCGGCGCGAGTACCATTCGCGAACCTGAGGATCGGAGGAGGGCGGACGCGTGCGACTCGAGGACAAGGTCGCGATCATCACCGGCGCTGGCGGCGGCATGGGCCGCGTCGCATCAGAGCGGTTCGCCGCCGAGGGCGCCAAGATCGTCGTCGCCGAATTCGACGAGGAAGCCGGCGAGGAGACCGTTCGACTCGTCCGGGAGGCGGGCGGCAAGGCGAGCTTCGTCAAGACCGACGTGTCCGACGAGGCATCGGCCGCGCGGATGGTCAAGCACGCGACCGAGATCTACGGCCGCGTCGACGTCCTGTACAACAACGCCGGCATCATGCCCGAGGCGGACCACTCGGTCGTCGACACCGATGTCGAGATCTGGGACAAGGTCATGGCCGTCAACGTCCGCGGCGTCTTCCTCGGCTGCAAGTACGCGATCCCGCGCATGGCCGACCAGGGCTCGGGCTCGATCATCAACATCGCCTCGTTCGTCGCGCTCCTCGGCTGCTCGGTTCCGCAGGACGCCTACACCGCGTCGAAGGGTGCGCTCCTGAGCCTGACCCGCAGTCTCGCGGTCCAGTTCGGGCCGAAGGGCATCAGGACAAACGCGATCTGCCCGGGTCCCGTCGAGACGCCGCTCCTCATGGACTGGCTCGTGAAGGACGAGGAGGCGAAGCGGATCAGGCTGGCCCGCAACCCGAGCGGCCGGTTCGGCAAGCCCGAGGAGATCGTCAACATGGCGCTCTATCTCGCGTCCGACGAGTCGCGCTGGACGAACGGCGCGACGCTCGTCGTCGACGGCGGCATCAGCGTCAACTACTTCTAGGGTGCGCCCTCGATGACGACCGATATCCGGACCGACGACGGCCCGACCGTGGCGATCGGCGTCGACGTCGGCGGCAGCGGGATCAAGGTCGGCGTGGTGGACGTCGCGAAAGGCGAATTGATCTCGCCGCGGTTGCGAGTCGCGACGCCGACGCCGTCGACGCCGGCCAAGATCGTGACGTCGATCGCCCGGACCGTGTCGCGGGCGGCGAAGGCCGCGGGGGGCGTGCCGTCGAGCGTGCCCGTCGGGGTGGGCGTGCCGTCGGTCGTGATCAACGGCGTCACGAGGTCGGCGGCGAACATCGACCCGGGCTGGATCGACTTCGATGCGGGCCGCGCGCTCGAGGCGGCCCTCAAGCGGCCGGTGACGGTCCTCAACGACGCCGACGCCGCGGGACTGGCGGAGATGCGCTTCGGGGCGGGGGCCGGCGAGACGGGCGTCGTCTTCGTCCTGACGCTGGGGACAGGCGTCGGATCGGGCCTGTTCAACGACGGCGTCCTCGTTCCGAACACCGAGCTGGGTCACATGGAGATCCGTGGCCGGGACGCGGAGCGGCGCTCGGCGGCGGCGGCGCGGACCCGGCGGGGGCTGTCCTGGAAGGCGTGGGCGCAGGACCTCGACGAGCACCTCGCGGCGATCGACAAGCTGTTCTCGCCGAACCTGATCATCCTCGGCGGCGGGGTGAGCAAGCAGCCGGAGAAGTTCATCCCCAGGCTCACGATCCGGCCGCGGGTCGTCCCCGCCAAGCTCCGCAACGACGCGGGAATCGTCGGCGCGGCGATGGCCGCGATCGAGCGCACGTCTCGCAGCTGACGCGGCTCATCCGCCGAGCGGGCGTATCATCGGACCACTTCCATCGATCGCCCCGCGGCGCAAGCCGCTCACGGTGAGGTCCTTCCGATGACGACCGAGCAGTCCACCCCAAACGCCACCCGGCACGACCGCGGCGCCGACCTCCGTGCGGATGGTCATCGGCGGCGAGGAGGTCGACGCCGCCGACGGCCAGACGTTCGACGTCGTCAACCCCGCGACCGGCAAGGTCATCGCCAAGGCGCCGCTCGGTGGCCGCGAGGACGTCGATCGCGCCGTTGCCGCGGCCCAGAAGGCCTTCGACGACCGCAAGGGCTGGGCGAACTGGGCCGCGGGCAAGCGCGGCCGGACCCTCGCGAAGTTCGCGTCGCTCGTCAAGCAGAACAGCGAGGAGCTGGCTCAGCTCGAGACGGCGAATGTCGGCAAGCCGATCACGTCGTCGCGCGGCGAGGTCGTCGGGGCGAGCCTCGTCTTCGACTACTACGCCGGAGCCGCGAACAAGGTCTTCGGCCAGACGATCCCGGTCTCGAAGCCGGGCATCGACCTGACGCTGCGCGAGCCGATCGGCGTCGTCGGGCTGATCGTGCCGTGGAACTTCCCGATCCTCATGGCCTCGTGGAAGCTCGGGCCTGCCCTGGCCGCCGGCAACGCCTGCATCCTGAAGCCCGCGAGTTACTCGCCGCTGACGGCGATCCGGCTCGGCGAGCTCGCGCTCGAGGCGGGCATCCCGGCCGGCATCGTCAACGTCGTCACCGGGCCGGGCGGAACGGCCGGCGCCTCGATCGCCGCCCATCCGGGCATCGGCAAGGTCGCGTTCACCGGCGAGACGACGACGGGCCAGGAGATCATGCGGCTGGCGTCGGCCAACGTGAAGAAGATCTCGCTCGAGCTGGGCGGCAAGAGCCCGAACATCGTCTTCGCCGACGCCGACCTCGAGAAGTTCGCCAAGGAATCGCCGTACAGCGTCTTCGACAACTGCGGCCAGGACTGCTGCGCGCGAAGTCGGATCCTCGTGGAGCGGTCCGCCCACGATCGGGTCGTGGAGCTGTTCGCCGAGGCGACCCGCAACGTCAAGGTCGGCGACCCGCTGGACGACGCGACGGAGGTCGGGACGCTCGTCAGCGCGAAGCAGCGCGACCGGGTCAAGGACTACATCGAGATCGGCCTCGGCGAGGGCGCGACGCTGGTCGTCGGCGGTACGGCTCCGGACGACCCGGCGCTGGCCGACGGCGCCTACCTCCTGCCGACGGTCTTCGACGGCGTCGACAACGACATGCGGATCGCCCGGGAGGAGATCTTCGGGCCGGTCGTCTCGATCATCCCGTTCGACTCGGAGGAGGAGGCGCTCCGCATCGCGAACGCGACGCCGTACGGCCTGTCGGGCTCGATCTGGAGCCGCGACATCGGCAAGGCGCTGCGGGCGGCCAAGGGCCTCCAGGCCGGCGTGATCAGCGTCAACTCGAACAGCTCAGTCCACACCGAGGCGCCGTTCGGCGGCTACAAGATGTCGGGCATCGGGCGCGAGCTCGGGATGTCGGCGATCGAGCTCTACACCGAGACGAAGAACGTCTTCATCGACATCAGCTAGCCAGAAACTCACGGACCTCGCGCTTGGAGCGGAGCATGTACAGCGCCACATGCATCCGATGCCGCGCAATGATTCCGAGCTCTCGTTCGCGCTCGGAGCTGCGGCCTCGCCAGATGCGCCAAACCAGCCACCATTCCTCGCGCAGCCGTCGCCAGGCGGAGTAATCGCAGCCGTCGGGCAGCTCGAAGCCAATCGGAGGCCTGCGAATTCCGCGCACGAAGGCGCGCCATGCGCAGATCCACCACGGTGTGTCGAGGAACACAACCGTGTCTGCGCGCTCGAGCCGAAGGTCGAGCGTGGCTTCGTAGTTGCCATCGACAATCCACTCGTCGCCGGCCAGCAGGCCGCGCTGCGTCTTGCGCCACTCGTCCTCGGGCGGCTCCACCCAACCCGGTTTCCAGAAGTGGACGTCGAGATGGATCGCAGGAAGGCCGGTCTTCGCCGCGAGAGCTCGCGAAAACGTGCTCTTGCCCGCCCCGGCCATGCCGGTGACCACGACGCGGCGTCCGAAGGCAGTGTCCGACACCGGCGCGTAGTGCGGGTCAGCGCCGCCGCTCATCCCTCCCAGTCACCGCCGCGCTGCGCGACGTGGATGTCCGGGTGGCGGCGGCGGACCCAGTCGCGGAGCGCCCAGTGGGTCGTCTTGAAGGCGATGCCGTGCCACGGGATGGCGTCCGGGGTGAATGCCTGGATGTCGAGGGCCTCCGGGTTGAGCCGATACTCGCCCGCCGACGACCCGGGCCTCGAACGCGATGACGACGACGGCGGCCTCCAGCCGCGAGTACAGCCCGACGATCTCGCCCGGGGTCACGATCAGGCCGGTTTCCTCGAGCGTCTCGCGGATTGCCGCCTCGGTGACGGTCTCGTCGACCTCGAGGAACCCGCCGGGCTGAGCCCACGAACCCCGGCCGGGCTCGATGCCGCGCCGGAGCAGGACGACTTCCCCTGCGTCGTTGACCGGGATCGTCGTCACGACGAGGCGCGGGTTGACGTAGGCGACGTAGCCGCACGACGTACACGCGAGCCGGTCACGGTCCTCGCCCTCGACGGCTCCGAACTCGAGCCCGGCGCCGCAGCGGGTGCAGAAGTTCAGCGAGGAGGCGAGCCACGACGGCACGCCGCCGCCCGACGGGATGTCGGTCGATCGCGCGTCGGGCCCGCGCTCGAAGGCGTCGGTCATGCCAGGACGACGAGCGCCGCCGCGGCGACGAGCGCGGCAAGACCGATCAACGTGACGGCGACCCAGGCGAGCCTGAAGAGTCCCTTGCCGCGGTCGACGGGCATCCACGCCCAGGCCGATCGCCAGATCCGCACCGCCGCATCGGCGGTCGTGATCACCAGGAGCGGAGCGGCGATGACCACGCACAGCTTCACGAGCGGGCTGCCGAGCGGGGCGCCCAGCTCGAGGGCCGTGATCGCGATCGCTCCGAGGATCAGGACCGGCACCGACAGCAGGACGTAGTGCTTCTGGAGCGGCGTCGGGGCGGTCTCCGGGACGGAGCGTGGCGGGAGGCCCTGGAGACTCGGCGGGAGGGTGGAAGCGGGCTGTCGATCCAGCACGCGCATCCCGGGCTCCCAGCGTTCGTCGTCCATGAGGTCGAGTTTACGCGGCCGGTCCGTCGAACCATTGGCGGTTGGCCCTCCGCGAGCAGACCCGCGGATATCGCAAGAACGCGTATCGATGGCGAAACCGTCGCCCTTGCCTCACTCCCACCTGGCTTCGAGGCGCATTTACTCGTTCAGGCGATATGCGTTGGTTGGAAGGCCGGCCGTAGCGCTTGGGATCGACACACTGGCCGTAGCTACGCGTTCTCGTGATACGGCGCACGTGACGGGGCTCATCCGTCGAGTCCCGGTCAGAGGCCCTCGTTCGCCGGGTCCTCGGCAATCGCCGTCGCCTGCGTGCGCCGGCGATCCTCGAGCCGCGCCCGCAGCGCCGGATCCGAGAGGGCGAGCATCGCTGCGGCGAGGAGTCCCGCGTTCTCGCCGTTGCCGACGCCGACCGTCGCCACCGGGACGCCCTTCGGCATCTGGACGATGGCAAGGAGCGCGTCGAGGCCGTCGGCGACGCCGCCTGGCATCGGGACGCCGATCACCGGGAGCGGTCGTCTGGGAAGCAATGACGCCCGGCAGGTGCGCCGCAAGCCCGGCGATCGCGATGAAGACGCGGATCCCGCGCTCTTCCGCGGTCGCGACGAACTGGGCGAGGAGGTCGGGCGCGCGATGGGCCGAGATGACCCGCACGTCCGAAGGTACGCCGAGTTCCTCGAGGACCGCCGACGCCTTCTCGGCAGCCGCAATGTCGGACCGGCTACCGACCACGATTCCCACCCGCGACGCGGTAGGTTCGCTCACAGATCAGCCTTCTTCATCGACGAAGTGTAGATTCCGCGGATGCGTACGGTGACCGGCCGCCGCTTCACCGAGGTGGACGTCGGCTAACTCGCTCAACGGATCGCCCGATCGGACCGGGTCGTCATCGACCTCGGCACCGGCGACGGCCGGGCGGTCATGGCGCGGGCACGGGCCGAGCCCGCTGCCTTCGTCATTGGAATCGACGCGAGCGCAGCGGCAATGGCCGAGGCCTCGCGGCGGGCGGCGCGACCGGCCGCGCGTGGCGGCGTCGCCAATGCGCTGTTCGTGGTCGCGGCCGCAGAGCGACCGCCGATCGAGCTCCTCGGGATCGCGGACGAGGTCACGATCAACTTCCCCTGGGGCTCGCTGCTCCGCGGTGCACTCGCTATGCGACGACGCGGCTGCCCGCGGAATCGCGGCGCTGCTGAAGCCGGGTGCCGGTCTGAGCGCCCTCGTTTCGATCACGGCTCGCGACGGCCTCGGGCTGCCGTCGATGGACGAGCCTGGCGCCGCCGCACGAACTCGCCGATCGTTGGGCCAACCACGGCCTCGACCTTGTTTCGCTCTGCCCCGCCACGGAGGCCGACGTGGCGGCGACACGTTCGAGCTGGGCCCGGCGCCTCGGGGTCGGTCGGGCGAGGCCGGCGTGGTCGTATCGTCCTGCGCCGGAACGACCCGAACGAGCCGAATGACGATCTGGGAAGGGCTGGGTAGAATGCCCGGGCGATGGTCAGGCTGCTCCCTCGGTCCGCGGCGCGCCTCCTGGTCGGGGCTCTCATCGCCCTCCAGGGCCTCATCGTCGCGCCTCTCCCGGCGGCCGCCGCCGATAAGGGCTTCGCCATCGACCTCGCCGGCAAGGGCGATTTCGTCGCCCAGAAGAACTTCGTCCAGTGCGTCGGCGCGAGCATGCAGATGATGCTCAACATCATGGGCGACCGGAACGACCGGTCCTCGGCGACGCAGCTCGAGCTCCAGACGCTGGCCCGCGCGCTGAGCGGCCGGCGAGGAGATGGGCGACAACGCAGCGGAGCGAGCGTCCGCGGCTGGGCCGGCGGGCTCAACCAGCTCGACGCCGGGCCATACAAGCTCGTCGGCACCACGAACCTCGAGGACGCCCTGTACCTCGCGGCGAAGGCGATCCGCCACACCGGCAAACCGGTCGGGCTCCTCGTCTGGCGCGGGCGTCATGCCTGGGTGATGAGCGGATTCCGCTCGACCGCCGATCCGCTCACGACGGACGTCTTCGAGGTCACGGCCGCGATCGTGATGGACCCGCTGTATCCGCACGGATCGACCGTCTGGGGCCCCAGCCCGAAGCCGCGCGAAGCGCTGAGTCCGAAGGCCGTCGGCCGCCAGTTCGTCCCTCGCCGGCAGGGATCGATGCCCGGCGGCGGCGGCGTCGGCTCGGAGATCATGGCGTCGCTGTCCGGCAAGTACGTCCTCGTGCTGCCATACGAGGTCACCCGCGATTTCCAGATTCCAAGTCCTGGCCGTCTGATCAGCGCGTGCCCTCCCGCACTCCTCTGATCCTCGACGTCGATACCGGCATCGACGATTCGCTCGCTCTCCTCTATGCCGCCGCCTCGGATGACGCCGAACTGGTCGCGGTCACGTGCGTCGCCGGCAACGTCGACGCGAAGCAGGTCGCCGAGAACACGCTCGCGGTCCTGGAGCTGGCCGGCCGAGGGGACGTGGAGGTTGCGCTCGGGCGCGAGGTGCCGCTCGTCCGGCCGCTCAAGACGACGCCCGAGACGCACGGCCCGCGCGGCCTGGGCTACGCGGAGCTGCCGCCGGCCGCCGCCGCGCTGTCGGAACGCCACGCCGTGGACCTGCTGATCGACGAGGCGAAGCGCCGGCCGGGTGAGCTGACCCTCGTCACCCTCGGTCCGCTGACGAACCTCGCCGTCGCCGTTCTGCGCGAGCCCGAGCTGCCGCGCCTCTACCGCAACTACGTCCTGATGGGCGGCGCCTACCGATCGCCCGGCAACACGGCCCCGACGACCGAGTGGAACATCAACGTCGATCCGGACGCGGCGAAGGTCGTCTTCAGCGCCTGGACCGCCGCCCGCGAGACCGATCCGTCGATCCCCGGCCGGTCGCGCTGGGCCTCGACGTCACCGAACGAGCCAAGATCGTCCCCGACCATGTCGTCGCGCTCGCCCGCCGCGCCGGCAGCACGCCCGACGACTCGCTGCTGCTCGCCGGCGGCGAAGACCCGATGCAGGCGACGCGCTCGGTGGCCTCGAACCCGATCGTCCGCTTCGTCGCCGACGCGCTGCGGTTCTACATGGAGTTCCACTCGCGCTACGACGGCTTCTACGGGGCGTTCATCCACGACCCACTGGCCGTTGCGGCAGCCCTCGACCCGACGCTCATCCGGACGGAGGCGCTGCCCGTCGACGTCGAGCTCGGCGGGACGCTGACGACCGGCGAGACCGTGACCGACTGGCGCCGCGTCTGGGGACGGCCGCCGAACATCGACGTCGCGGTCGAAGCCGACGCCGAGACGTTCCTCGAGCGATTCGTGGAACGCGTCGGACGGCTGGCGGCCGAGCTTCCCGCAGTGCACACTCTGCGCGGAGGGTAGTCATCGGGCCGACGGACCGGAGGCCGCCGGCACCCAATGTGGAGGGATGGATGAACGGCCAGTTCAGCACGCGCGTCATCACGCTCATGCCGGTCGCGATCGCGATCAACATCGTGCTCGGCGTCACCGTCCAGCAGGTCCTGAAGCTGCCGATCTACCTCGATTCGATCGGCACGATCCTCGTCGGCGTGCTGGCCGGACCGATCGCCGGCGCGCTGACCGGCATCCTGTCGAACCTCATCTGGCAGTACGCCCCGGGAATCGGCGGCGGGACGATCGGCCCGTTCGCGATCGTCGCGGGCGTGATCGGCGTGCTCGCCGGCCTGTGGGGCCAGCTCGGCGTCTACAAGTCGCGCCCGGCCAGCGGCAATCAGCTGATCCTCGCCGCGTTCGATCGGCGCGGCGATCGTCATCCTCCTCGTGCTCCCGATCGTGAACAACCCGGCCTACACCGACCCGAACATCGGCGGTTACCCGTCATGGGTCTTCACCGCGATCATCGTCATCGGCGTGGTCGCTGCGCTCGCCGTCGGCGGCATTCGTGCTTGCGCGGCGTGACCTTGCCGGCCTGTATGTGGCTGGCGCCGGCGCCGTGACGGGGATCGTCGCCGCGCTCGTTTCGGCCCCGATCGCGGCGTATGTCTTCGGGGGCGTCACCGGGTCCGGCGTCGACGTGCTCGTCGCGGCCCTGCGCCAGGGCGGTGCCGACGTGCTCAGCGCCTCGCTGGGCCAGGGTTTGTTCAGCGACCCGATCGACAAGACCATCACCAGCTTCGTCGTCTTCATCATCATCGTCAGCCTTTCGCCGCGGCTCCTGGCGCGCTTCCCGAACGGCGAACGCCTCGTCGGCACCGAGACGGCCACCTGAACGTGGCGAGACCGTCCTGACAAGCGTCCATCTGCCGGCGGCGGTCCCGGATTTCGTCCTCCGACCGCCGACCGGCCCCTACCACAGCCTCAATCCGGGCACCAAGCTCGTCATCGCCTTCGCCCAGGCCGCCATCGCGTTCGGGGTGCGCGGCTGGACCGGTCCGCTCGTCGTGCTGGCCATGGTCATCGCGACGGCGGCGGTCGCCCGGATCGGCCGGTCGATGGTGCCGTTCGCGCTCGCCGTCATCCCGCTCGTCGCCTCGATCCTGCTGATCAACACGTTCCTGTTCCCGGGCGCCACGGACGTCATCGTCCGGATCGGCCCGCTCAGCCCGACGTGGACCGGCCTCGAAGCCGCCCTCCAGGCGACGCTGCGGGTCGCCGCGTTCGCCCTGAGCGTGGCCGTCTTCGCCCTGACCACGCCGACCGACGACCTCCTGGCCGATCTCGAGCGGCGCGGCCTCGGCCGGCGGGGCATCTTCGTGATCGGAGCCGCGATCGGGATGATTCCCCGGATGGCCGAACGGGCGGCGGAGATCACCGATTCGCAGCGGGCCCGCGGGCTCGACACGGAGGGCTCGCCGGTGCGCCGGGTGCGGGGAGTGGTGCCGCTTGCCGGGCCGCTGATCATCAGCGCCCTGTCCGAGGTCGAGGAGCGGACGATGGCCCTCGAGGCGCGGGCGTTCTCCGCGCCGGGCCGACGGACCACGCTCCGGCCGCTGCCCGACTCGCCCGGTCAGCGGATCGTTCGCTGGATCGCGGGCCTGGGGGCGATCGCCATCGTCGCGGCGTCCCTGGCCGGCTACCTGCCGCTGCCCTGAGGTCCCGATGTCGCTGACGATGCGCGGCGCGAGCTACGCCTATGCCGGGACCAGCAAGCCCGTCCTCGAGGGCATCGACCTCGAGGTCGAGCCCGGCCGGCTCGTCGCGATCGTCGGACCGAACGAGTCCGGCAAGTCGACGCTCTGCCTCGTCGCCGCGGGCCTGGCGCCCGCGGCGATCGGTGGCCGCCTGAGCGGCTCGGTCGTCCTCGGCGGAGCGGAGACGGCGACGCTCAAGCCGCACGAGGCGGCCCAGCGCTGCGGGATCCTGTTCCAGAACCCGGCGACGCAGCTGTCGGGCACGAGCGCCACGGTCTGGGAGGAGCTCGCGTTCGGGCCCGCGCAACCTGGGGTTGCCGGTCGACGAAGTCGTGGAGCGGGTGGAAGCGGCGATGGCGACGCTGCAGATCCGCGACCTCGCCGAGCGCGACCCGCATCGGCTGTCGGGCGGGCAGGCCCAGCTCGTCGCCCTCGCGTCGGTCGTCGCCCTCCGGCCGACGATGTTCGTCCTCGACGAACCGACGAGCCAGCTCGATCCGGCCGGCACCCGCCTCGTCGGCGACGCGCTCGCCCGGCTCGCCGAGGGCGGCACGGCGGTGCTCCTCGTGGAGCACAAGACGGGGCTCGTCGAGCGGGTCGCCGACGAGGTCGTGCTGCTCGTCGGTGGGCGCGTGGAGTCCGTCGGGCCGGCCGCGACCGTCCTCGCGGATCCGCGGCTTGGCGAGCTCGGCGTCGATCCGCCGCCGAGCGCGAGGATTGCCACGGCGCTGGCCGCCGCCGGCCACGCGGATCGACTCGCCGGCATCGACCTGCGGCGCTGGAGTCGGAACCCGTCGCCGCCGACAGCCTCGCGGGCAGCCGATGAGCGACGCGGCGATCCTGCTCGAGGGCGTCGCCTTCGAGTATCCCCGCGGGCCCCGTGCCCTCGACGGCGTCGACCTGCGCATCGAATCCGGGCGAGCGGGTCGCGATCGTCGGCCAGAACGGCTCCGGCAAGTCGACGCTCGTCCGCCACTTCAACGGCCTGCTTCGGCCGACGGTCGGGTCGGTCGCGATCAACGGTCGACCGGTGGGCCGGCGCCACGTCGCCGAGCTGGCCCGCGAGGTCGGGCTCGCGTTCCAGAACCCCGACCGCCAGATCTTCGCCGGCAAGGTCCGGGCGGAGGTGGCGTTCGGGCCGCGCAACCTCGGCCGGCGCGGCGCGGAGCTCGACGCCGGTGTCGAGCGGGCCCTGGCGATCGTCGGGCTGACCGGCGACGAAGGCACGAACCCGTACGACCTCGGCTTCTCCCGCCGTAAGCTGCTCGCCCTCGCCTCGATCCTCGCGATGGAGACGCCGATCGTTATCCTCGACGAGCCGACGACCGGCCAGGACGCGAGAGGAATCAGCCGGGTGCAGCAGATCGTCGCCGACCTGTCGGCCGCGGGCCGGACCATCGTCGGGATCAGCCACGACATGCGCTTCGTCGCGGAGTCGTTCGAGCGCGTCGTCGTCATGCGGGCCGGTCGGATCGTCCTCGACGGGCCGCCGACGGTCGTGTTCGCGAAGGAGTCGTGGCCGACGCTGGCCTCGACCTACCTGGAGCCGCCGCTCGCGGCCCGGGTCGGCGCGCGACTCGGGCTCGGCGAAGCGACGCCGACCGAGGCGGCCCTGGTCAGCGCGCTCGCGACGGAGGCAACCGGCCGATGATCGTTGTCGCATACGCCCTGGGCGCCATCGCCGCCGTCGTCGGCGTCGTGGCTCAGCCTGAGACGATCGGCACCTTCTTCCCACTCGTCGTCACCGCGGCTTCGATCGCCATCGTGATGGTCCTGTTGATGGTCTGGCGCCGGACGACCCTCCTCGCGAAGATCGCGGAGATCCGCGCATCGGAGTCCGTGGTCCCAACTGGCCTGATCGAGGCACCGCGCCAGGACGTCGCCGAGCTGATCGGCAAGCTTCGAGGGCTCGGCTTCGCCACGGTCGGCGCAACGGACACCTCGCTCGGCAGCGACGCGCCGATCCGGACGTGGGTCCTCACCGATAGCGCGGGACCGGCGACGACATGGGTCGAGGTCGGTACCGCGCCGAATGCGATCGCGATCTTTCTCTCGCGGGCCGGCAGCGGCCGCTTCCTGGAGACGCCGGTTCACGTCGGCGAGCCGATCGATCACCCCGACCTGCTCGTCCGCCCTGTCTGGTCGAGCGTCGACGACGCCCTGCGCGAGCATCGCGCACTCCTCGCCGAGTGGGAGGCGCAATCAGGCCCGCCGCTCGCCGTTCGCACCCTCGACGAGTACCGCCAGGCCGAGACGGAACTCCGCGACCGAACGGGCGGCATGCGCGTCGCGGCCCACGTCAAGGGCGTCGTCGAGCCGAGCATCCGGAACTGGGCGATCATGCGCGGTGATCGCCACGGTCGCGTTCTTCGTGGTGGTCCTGCTGCCGGGCCCTTGAGCCCGCCGGGCTATTGCTGCCGGTTGATCCAGACGCCGCCCGGCCCCGTGTAACTCAGGCCCTCGCCCCACGCCCCGATCGTCTTGCCCCGCTGGGTGATCGCGATCTCACCGTAGTCGCCGTACACCTCGAGGAAGCCTGTCGGCGTCTTGTAGGCCGCGCCGCCCGGCGAATCCGAGATCTTGACCGGCGCGGTCCAGGTCGTGCCGCCGTCGGTGGAGCTTCGATACCAGATGTTCCAGGCGTCGTCGTTGCCGCCGCCCGAGGTCTCGTAGTAGAACGCCCGGACGTCACCGTTGCCGCGTGACTCGACGGCCGGCGCCGTGGCGTTCTCGCCGGCCTTCGACACGGCGACCGCCGAACTCCACGTGACACCCTTGTCGGTCGACTTCCTGGCAGAGATCGTCTGGAGCCCGCCGGCTGTCGCCGCGCCGTCGTAGAGGAAGGCGATGTCGCCGCTGCCGTCGACCGACAGGACCGCGTGGCCGAGGTAGAAGTCGGGCGTGCATCCGGCCGCGTCGCAGGCGACGCCCGGCTGGACGGAGGCCACGGTTCGGTTCTCCCACGTCGCCCCCTTGTCTCGTGAGATGAACACGTGGTGGTCGATCGTGCCGGTCGGCAGCGTGCCCTTGTTGCCACCACCGCCGTAGAGGAGGCTCGACTCGGCGAAGTAGACCGTGCCATCGGGAGCGACGTCAGCGTCGAACGCGAAGAAGTAGCGGTCGCTGTCGACGAGCTTGACCTGGCTCCACGTAGTGCCGGCGTCGTGCGACTGGACCGCCCACGGGTCGCCGCCGGTCGGCCCGTTGAACGAAACGTAGACGTCTTTGCCGTCATCGCTCATCGCGATCACCGGCTTGTCGTTCCAGCTGACGTTGCCCCACGTCGGCAGCCGGCGCGGACCACGTCTTGCCGTGATCGGTCGATTTCGTGAAGAGGACGTTGAAGCCGTTCATGTAGAGCGCGTAGACGTGCCCGTTCGACGGAACGACCTCGATGATCGGGTCGAATTGGCCGGAGCCCTTGCAGGCGCAGAGCGGCTTGCCCTCGGACCACGTCAGGCCGTTGTCGGTGCTGATCTCGAGCGCGATCCAGGGCGTCGGACAGTTGCCGGCGCACGGCTTCGGGGCGCCGTAGCGGGTCGCCAGCACGTAGACGTAGGACGCTTTCGGGTCGGCGGCGATCGCCGGCTCCCAGTCGTCCCAGGTGGTGTCCATCGGGATCTCGCCGGCCCAGCCGGCGGTCGGCCGGGGCCGCTGCCAATCGCACCTGGCCGGCCTTGCCGTCGCGGCGTGCCTCTTCGAAGGCCTCGTTGCGCTTCTCGGTCTTCTCCTGCTGCTCGGCGGCCTCTTCGGCCCCACCATCGTCGGCCTTGGGGCCGCCCCGGCCTGCGTCGGTCTCGGCGACGGGGCGCAGCGGGCCGTAGACGAGAGCGACGCCTGCCACCAGGGCTACGACGGCGACAGCCGACACGAGGGCGGCGAAGCGGCGTGACGAGCGAGGCATGAGCTCGGTCCTCCCGATTGGCCGCGGCTGTGCCGGGCTCGCGGATGCTGCGACTCGCTCGGCGCGGCGTCAACCCGCTGGCCCGCCCATCAGCCCTCGGATTCGTCGATCCGGTGCCTCCGGGCAACGATGAGCAGGAACGTCGTTTCGACGACGTCGACACCGGCGATGACGAGGGCAACGACGAGGAGCAGCGGATGGCCGACGAACCAGCCGGCCGACGCGGCGATTGCCGCGACCGCCAGGAACGCGAGGCGAACGCCGCGGATCATCGTGGCCATGTCGCGCTCCGGACCGTCGCCGGGCCTGCCGCCGGCGAGGGCCGCGAGGGCGCGGCCGAGGAGCCACAGGGCGACGACCGCGGAAGCGCCGACGAGCGCCGCCCGGATGACGATCGGCGGTGAGACGACGGCGTCGAGTAGCGGACCGGCCCCGCCGAGGAGCGTCGCGGCGAGAACCGCGGCGACGCCGGCAGCCAGCACCGCCGATGTTGAGGCGCATCGTCAGCCCACCGCTGGCGCCCGCGCGACGATCCACAGGAACCGGGCGTCGTGGCGGTCCTCCGGCTCGACGGCGACCTCCGCGCTGCTCGATGACGAACCCCGCCTTCTCGACGAGCCGCCGATTCGCCTTCGCCCCGAAGTGGCTGAAGTACATGTCGACCCCGAGCCAGTCGGCCTCGACGTCGCCCGGCTCGTCGTCGGCGCCCATCGATGCGAGGAACAGGCCACCGGGCCGGAGCCAGCGCCGGATCCCTGCGAGCAGGTCCGGCTGCTCGTCCCGCGGGACGTGGGTCAGGGAGTAGTACGCCACGACGGCGTCGAAGCTCGCCGGCTCGAAGTCGAGCGCCGTCATGTCGGCCTGGATGAACGTGGCACCCGGGACGTTCCGGCGTGCGGCCTCCATCTGCGTCGCCGAGATGTCGACCCCGGTCACGGTCCGGCCCTCGGCAAGGGCCGCGGTCATCGGGATCCCGGCGCCGCATCCCAGCTCGAGGACGTCGCTGCCGGCGGGGATCAGCTCCAGCGCGAGGGCGAGGTAGCGGAGGCGCGTTTCGGAAGGTCGGAGACCGCTCCAGGCGAGGTAGCGCTCGGAGATCGCGTCGTAGCCCTCGGCGACGATCCGTTTCGGGTCCATCGCGCCGCGTTCAGTGCCCGACGAGTGAGCTCGACCGGGTAGATCTCGCCGTCCACGATCCGCCACGCACCGAGGGCCGGCTCGTCCTCTGCCAGCGACACGAGCAGGTAGATCGCGTCGGGGTAGAACGCGAGCCCGAGGTCGGTGAGGCTCGGGCGCGGCGCCGAGTGGGTGTGGCTGTGGGCGATCGCCCAGAACTCCTCGCCGGCCTCCTCGGTCGCGATCGTCAGCCGGAGCAGGTCATCCGGGTGAATCTCGTATCGGAGCGGGCTGGCGGCGCGGTTGGGGGTCGGCTCCCAGCGGAGTGGCACGCCGCCGGCCGCCGCCGGCCGGTCGCCGACGATGAGGCCGCACATCTCGTTCGGATATTCGGCCGCGGGCGTGATCGACCAGGGCCTGGACCATGTCGTGCCGGGGAGCTCGACCGGACGCGCCTGGGCCGGGAGTGCGCCGGCGGAGCGCACGGCATCAGGCACTCCCGGGCCTCACCACCAGTTGACGCCGCCTTCGAGATCCTCTGCCATCTCGTCGAGGTCGCGGGCGAACGTGCCGGCCGAAAGGTATTTCCAGCCACCGTCGGGCAGGAGCGCGACGATCGTCCCCGAGGTCATCTCGCGGGCCTCGCGGGCGGCGGCGACGAGCACCGCACCGCACGAGGGACCGCCGAAGATCCCCTCGCGGAAGACGAGGTCGCGGAGCGCCGCAACGGCGTCGCGATTGGAGACGAGGTACTTCGCGTCGAGGAAGGTCGGGTCGAGGATCTCGGGGACGAAGCCCTCGTCGAGCGATCGCAGGCCCTGGACCAGCTCCCCGGGGAGTGGCTCCGCGGCAACGATCCGGACGCCGGGCTTCTGCTCGCGCATGAACCGCGACGACGCCCATGAGCGTGCCGCTCGTCCCCAGCCCGGCGACGAAGACGTCGATCTCCGGGCAGTCGGCGAGGATCTCGGGGCCGGTCGTCTCGTAGTGGGCCCGCGGGTTCGCCTCGTTGCCGTACTGGTAGGGCATCACGAAGCGGGGATCCTTGGCGACGAGGTGCTTGGCGAGCGCAATCGCCCCGTTCGAACCGAGGGCGCCGGGCGAGTCGATGACCTCCGCGCCGAAGAGCGCCGCCATCTGGCGCCGCTCATTCGTGACGTTGTCGGGCATGACGAGCGCGACGCGATACCCCCGCCGCCGGCCGATCATCGCCAGGGCGATGCCGGTGTTGCCCGACGTCGGCTCGAGGATGATCGACTCCGGCCCGAGCAGCCCGCGCGCCTCCAGGTCCTCGACTAGGTACTTCGCGACGCGGTCCTTCACCGAACCCGTCGGGTTCATGAACTCGAGCTTGGCGAGGATCCGGACGGCCGGATTCGGCGACATCCGCGGGATCTCGACGAGCGGCGTGTGGCCGATCGCGCCGAGGATGTCGTCGTATCGGCCGCCGTGCGGCGCGAGGTCCTCGTGGGCGTGGACGTGCACGTGATCCGCGTCGATCTGCTCCGTGGTTCCCGCCCGCAATCCGCGCAGCTCTCGCGCCCGAAGGGCACCCACGATCAGCCGCCCGCCATCGCCGGGAGCAGCCGCACCTCGTCACGCTCCCCGACCGGCGTCGCGAGCCCGTCGAGGTAGCGGACGTCCTGGCCGTTGACGTAGACGTTGACGAACCGATTGAGCTCGCCGTCGTCGGTCAGGAGCTGGCCGCGCAGCGACGGGTACTCGGTCGACGAGGCTCTGGACGAGGTCGCCGACCGACGCGCCCGTCCAGCTCGAGCTGCTTGTTGCCGCCGGCGGCGGCTCGCAGGACCTGGGGGATCCGGACGATGCTCACGCCTGGCCCCCGAGGACGAACGGCTCGCTCGACGCGCCCGCCGCGAATGACGGGATCGGGAGCGGGTGGCCGGCGGCCCGGGCGGCGGTCGCCTCGGTCGAGCAGACAGGGCAGGCCGGATCGCGCCGGAGCTTGAGCTCGGTGAAGGTCGAGTCGAGGGCGTCGAACAGGAGCAGCCGGCCGGCCAGCGTGTCGCCGATGCCGAGCAGCACCTTGAGCGCCTCGTTCGCCTGGAGCATGCCCATGATCCCGGGCACGACGCCGAGCACCCCGGCCACGGAGCAGCCGGGCGCGAGCTCCGGCGGCGGCGGGGTCGGATAGAGGCAGCGGTAGCACGGTCCCTCGTACGGGATGAAGGTCGTCAGCTGGCCCTCGAAGCGGAAGACCGAGGCATGGATGACCGTGATGCCCTTCGCGACCGCCGCGTCGTTGAGCAGGTAGCGCGTCTCGAACGTGTCGGTGCCGTCGATGATCACGTCGTAGCCGGTGATGATCCGGTCGACGTTGTCGGCGACGAGCATCTCCTCGTGGGTCACGACGTTGACGTCGGGGTTGAGTGCCTCGATCGTCTTGCGGGCCGATTCGACCTTGCGCTCGCCGATCCGCTCGTTCGTGTGGAGGATCTGGCGCTGGAGGTTCGACAGGTCGACGACGTCGAAGTCGACGATGCCGATCGTGCCGACGCCGGCGGCCGCGAGATAGAGAGCCGCCGGGGACCCGAGACCGCCGGCGCCGATGAGCAGCGCCTTCGACTCGAGGAGTCGAGTCTGGCCCGCCGCGCCGACCTCGGGAATGAGCAGGTGGCGGCTGTAGCGCTGCTTCTGCTCGGGGCTGAGGATGACCGGCGCCTCCCACGGCAGCCCGGCCGACTTCCAGGCCTGGAACCCGCCCGACATCGAGGCGACGTTCGTGTAGCCGAGCTGCTCGAGCGTCTGGGCCGCGAACAGCGACCGGACGCCACCGGCGCAGTAGAGGATCACCTCGGCGTCGCGGTCGGGCGCGGCCGCCTCGACCTGCTGCTCGACGTAGCTCTTGCTGATGTGGACGGCGTTGGGCAGGTGGCCCTGCTCCCATTCGGACGCCTCGCGGACGTCGATGACCGTCGCGGAGCCCGGGGCGAGCGCATCGACATCCTGGGGAGTTACCTCCCGGATCTGCGCGCGCGCCTCTTTGAGGAGGTCGGCATAGGTTTTGGGCATGGGTGGGGTGGCTCCGATGTCTCGACGGGCTGCCGCGGGTTCCGCGGCAGGGCGGTGGAAGGGGTCGGTTGGTGTGCAGCCGGCTAGGCCGGCCGGCGACACATGCAGCAGCGCCCGCGGTCGATCGTCATGCGTTCGACTCCTGGGGTTGGGCGGCCTTCTGGGCGCCTTCCTCGGACTCGGCCAGCGCCTTCTGGAGCGTCTCGTGGCTGAGCATCGCGCACTTCAGGCGGGCGGGGCTGATGTCGATCCCGAGCAGGTCGAGCAGGTCGTCGGCCCGGAAGGCGGTCACGTCGGCCACCGGCTTGCCCTTGATCTCGTCGGTCAGGAGGCTCGCGCTCGCCTGGCTGATCGCGCAGCCGCGGCCGGTGAACCCGACCCGCTCGACGACACCGTCGCGGACCGCCAGCTGGAGCGTGATCCGGTCGCCGCAGAGCGGATTCGAGCCCTCGATCGACGCGGTCGGATCCTCGATGACCCCGAAGTTATGGGGCCGCCGATAGTGCTCGAGGATGTAGTCGCGGTACAGATCGTCCATTGGGTCCTGGGGTTGTGCGCGCCGCCCGGTCAATCCCGAGCTTTTTCGTCGGGATTGAATCTATGTCGCCTGCTGTTCGGCGTCAATCGAGGCGAAGCGTCTCCTACTCGCCCGTTCCGAAGACGCGCTGGACGTCGAGCAGGCCGGCGACGAGCGCGTCGATGTCCTCGCGGGTCGAGTAGACGTTGAACACGCCCGGGCCGTCGCCGCCAGGTCGAGCCGCTCGTGGAGCGGCATCGTGCAGTGGTGGCCGGCGCGGACCGCGATCCCGGATCGGTCGAGAACCTGGGCAACGTCGTGCGGGTGGATGCCCGGCAGGTTGAACGGCACGACGCCGCCGCGCAGGTCCGGGTCCATCGGCCCGTAGAGCTGGATCCCCGGCACGGACCGCGGCAGGACGTCCAGCGCGTACGCGACGAGCTCCCGCTCGTGGGCGCGAACCGCGTCCATCCCGAGATCCCGTCAGGTAGTCCGCCGCGACGCCCAGCCCGATCGCATCGGCGACCGCGGGCGTCCCCGCCTCGAACTTCCAGGGAATGTCGTTGAACTCCGACCGGCGGAGATGGACCTCGCGGATCATCTCGCCACCGGCGAGGAACGGCGGCATCGCCTCGAGCAGCTCGCGCCGCGCCCAGAGCGCGCCGGAGCCCATCGGGGCGAGCATCTTGTGGCCGCGAGAACGCGTAGAAGTCCGCGCCGAGCTCCTGGACGTCGACCGGCACGTGCGGCACGGCCTGGGCGCCGTCGATCAGCACGAGCGCGCCGGCCGCGTGGGCCATCTCCGTCATCTCGCGGACCGGATTGATCGTCCCGAGCGTGTTCGAGACGTGGGTGAACGCGACGAGCTTCGGCTTCAGGCGGAGCAGCACCTCGAAGACGTCGAGCCGCAACACCCCGTCGTCGGTGATCGGGATGAACTCGAGATCGCCGTCGCGCTCCTGGACGAGGAGCTGCCACGGGACGAGGTTGGCGTGGTGCTCCATCTCGGTCAGCACGATGGCGTCGCCGCGATTGATGTTCCGCCGGCCCCACGAATACGCGACGAGGTTGATCGCCTCGGTCGCGTTCCGGGTGAAGACGACCTCGTGCGAATCCGGCGCGTTGATGAACCGGCCGACGCGGGCACGAGCCTTCTCGTACTCCGCCGTCGCCTTCTCGCCGATCGTGTAGATCCCGCGATGGACGTTGGCGTTGTACTCGCGGTAGTAGGTGTCGACGGCCTCGATGACGGCGCGCGGCTTCTGCGACGACGACGCCGAGTCGAGGTAGACCAGCTTGTGGCCGTTGATGACCTGGTCGAGGATCGGGAAGTCCCGCCGGACGACGTGGGGGTCGAAGGCGGCCGATGCGGGCGCGTCTGCCTCGATGGCCATGTTGGTCTCGCCCGGCTAGCGGGCGGCCTCCACGGGCTCGTGCTCGGCGCCGGCGGGAGCCTGCGGGACGAGGAGCGCCTCGTCGGGGACGTCCGGGGCGAGGCCGGCCTCGCGGAGGATCGGGCCGTAGCCCTCGTCCTCGAGCCGCAGCGCGAGGTCCTTGCCGCCGCTCTTGACGATCCGGCCCTGGGCGAGGACGTGGACCTGGTCGGGGGTGATGTAGTTCAGCAGGCGCTGGTAGTGGGTGATGAGGAGCACGCCGAGGTTCGGGTTGAGCATCGCGTTGACGCCCTCGGCGACGATCCGCAGCGCGTCGATGTCGAGCCCCGAGTCGGTCTCGTCGAGGATCGCCATCTCCGGCTCGAGGACCGCCATCTGGAGCATCTCGAGGCGCTTCTTCTCGCCACCCGAGAAGCCCTCGTTGACGTAGCGGCTGGCGAAGCCCTCGTCGACCTGGAGGAGGGACATCTTCTCGCGCATCTTGTTGCGGAAGTCGCGCATGCTGATGCCGCCCTTCATCGGGTCGGTCGGGTCGACGTCACTCGTCTTGTCGACGCCCTGGAGCTTCGCGTTGAGGGCGGACCGGATGAACGAGGCGACGCTGAGCCCCGGGATCGCGGTCGGGTACTGGAACGCGAGGAACATCCCGAGCCGCGAACGCTTGTCCGGGCTGAGCTTGAGGATGTTGCGGCCCTTCCATACGATCTCGCCGCCGGTCACGACGTACGACGGGTGGCCCATGAGGGCGTAGGCGAGGGTCGTCTTGCCCGATCCGTTCGGGCCCATGATCGCGTGGACCTCGCCCTTGCCGACCTCGAGGTCGATCCCCTGGAGGATCTCGGTCTCGGGGCTGGCGATCGGGGCGACCCGGAGGCCGCGGATGACGAGGGTGTCGGAGTCGGCGGTGTGATCGGTCACGAGGGGGTCAGGGCTCCAGTCAGGGTGGTGGTCGGAAGGTCGGTGGGGGCGACGGGCAGCGGGACGAGGTCGGCGAGGGTCATCCCGTCGAGGGCGCCCGTGACCGCGTCGCGGACGCGGACCCACAGGACGTTGACCGAGCAGCGGGACGAGCGGTCGCACAGCGTTGCGTGCTCGGGATCGTCGGAGGCGCACATCATCGGCGCGATCGGCCCTTCGAGGGCGCGGAGGATCTCGCCCATCCGGATCTCAGCGGGGTCGCGGGCGAGCTCGTAGCCGCCGTGGGCGCCCCGCGTCGAGATGACGAGGCCGGCGTCGCGGAGGCTCATGACGAGCTGCTCGAGGTACGCCCGGGGGAGGTCCTCCTCCGCCGCGATCTCCGCGAGCGAGGCGGGCCCCTGGCCGAAATGCCGCCCGAGCTGGACCATCAGCCGGACGCCGTACTCGCCCTTGGTCGAGAACGAGACGGCGCCGCTGCCGTGGAATGCCGGGCGGGTTGTCGTGTGGGTCAGGGAACGGTCCTCAATCCCGAGTGATTTCGTCGGGATTGTACGGCGAGGCGCCGAGGAGCGTCAACGACGGGCCGTGGCCGCCCGCGCCGGAACCGGCGCTGGAATATGCCTGGGAGGACTAAGAGAGCGGAGGAGTCGTGCTCGGCGCGACCATTCGGCGCCAAATCATGCGCCGGGGTCATATCGGTCCCAGTGCCAGGAACAGCGCCAAATCCCGCCCGGATATGCCTGCCCGGAATATTCTGAGCCGGGTGTCACGGGACGAAGCATCATGGGCGCCGATGGAGCAGATACCGCCCGAAGCCTTGCTTGCGCCCTACCCGCCCAGTCACAGGAAGCTCGCGAACGCGCTTCGGAGCCTGGTCAAGCGCGCAGTTCCTGAGGCCATTGAAGGCGTCAGGACGGGTTGGGGAGTGATCGGCTACGACGTTCCGGTCGGTCGCGGGGCGCGCCTCTTTGCGTTCGTCTGGCCGGAACCCGAGCACGTCCACCTCGGGTTCCAGCACGGTGTGCTCATGGAAGATCCCGACGGCTTGCTGCAGGGCGCCGGCGTGACCAAGAGAGTCCGCTGGCTGACGTTACTGGCAATCGATGAGATCCCGCCCACCGCAGAAGAGCTCCTACGCGAAGCCGCACGGCTCGCAAGGATGTCGCGCGGCGAGCGCGTCGCGCTTCTGTTCGACCGCGACGAACTCGGGGCCGCTACCCGCTCACGGTAAATGGCGCCAGCGGTCCGTCTCGCCGGGTCGACTAGCGCGAGGGCCGACTCACTCGCCGACGGCCGGGTCTGCCTCCGCGTCTCCGTCGAGCCGGTTCCAGCCTCGAAGCTTCATTGACGGTTCGAAGACGGCATGGCGCGCCTTGCCCTGGGCCTTGGCGGAGTACATGGCCGCGTCGGCGTGGGCAAGCAGATCGTCGGCGCCGGTCTCGTCGCTGGCCAACACGATCCCGATGCTCACCCGAATGACGATCGTCAGCCCCTCGAGCTCGACAGGCCGTCGCAGCGCTGTTGCGAGGCGCTCAGCGGAGGCCACAGCCTCCTCCACGCCGTGGACCCGGTCGAGCAGGACCGTGAACTCATCGCCGCCCTGCCGCGCGACGACATCGCCGGCACGGATCGTTTCGGTCAGGCGGCGGGCGACCTCGATCAGCAGCCGGTCGCCGGCGCGGTGGCCGAGCGTGTCGTTGACCGCCTTGAAGTCGTCGAGGTCGAGGAACAGCAGCGAGACCTTCGTTCGGCCCCTGCGACGGCTCGCCAGCGCGCGCTCTACGTGGTCGGCGAACAGGACGCGGTTGGCGAGTCCAGTCAGTGGGTCGTGGAGTGCGTCGTGAAGGAGTTGCGCCTCGATCCTCTTCTGATCGGTCGTGTTCACGAGCAGGCCCTGCGACAGGCGTCGGCCGCCGGGTCCCCCCTCCGTCATCGCGTACGCCTCGTCGTGGATCCAGACGATCGAGCCGTCTTTGGCGATCATCCGGTAATCGGCGCGCAGTGGCTGGTCGGTGGCCCAATGGTCCGCATACGACATGAGGGCGGACTCGCGGTCGTCCGGGTGGATCGACCCTGGCCACAACTCGTGATCGGCGAGGAACGCCTCCGGTGGGTAACCGACGATCGCCTCGATCTGGGGACTCATGTAGGCAAGCCGGCCGCCGTCGGACACCGTCGGATCGGCGACGTCGATGTAGACGGCAGCCGGCACGCGCTCGACGAGGACCCGGTAGCGCGAGTCGGCCTCGGTTCGCTGGATGAGGGCCTCCTCGAGGTCGGCGCGGGCGCGAGCCGAGTCGCGCAGCAGCCGGCCACGCTCGTGGACGAGGAAGGTTTGGCGGATGCCCGCCAGGATGATCACGGAGAAGGCCAGCGAGGTCGACAAGGCCGTGCTCGGTCGCGCTTTCGTGGCCGATCACGATCAGGCTCGCGCTCGCGACAAGGGCAACCAGCGGCAGCCCGCCGTGGAGGATCGTCGCGAGCCGGTGGGAGCGGGAGTCCTGAGCGCGCCTCCACGTTGCGAGCCAGCGCCGTCGCAGCGACTCGCGCGCAGCGGCGACTCGGCCCATCGCGCGCGCGGAAACATCAGCCGTGCCCGCCGGAAGCAACGCTCCGACCGACCCGGCCGAGATCTCGCTCGGTGGAGCCCCGTTCTCCATGACGTGACCTTAGGGCTCCGAAGGGACTGCGCCCACTACGCAAACGGGCCATATCGGCCTAGGTTGGATTCCGTAGTTGACACGGAGCAACTGAAATTCGTTGGACCTGGGGTAACTGATACGCAGTCGTGAGATGACTATCTTCCCAGCGGGCCTCGGCGAAGGTACTGTGGTCCAGTCTTTGGCGCACTTATTGCGCTCAACCTGGAGGCTCTGGATGGACACGGCGAGATCGAAACGACCACCTAAACGCTTGGCAGGAGTCGCAACGGCGTCACTCCTTGCCCTGGGCCTACTCGGCTTCTCGGCGACGGCAGCCCTCGCGGGACCCGCGAGCGGCGTGGACGTCGTGGTCCACGACGGCAACACCGAATCCGTCGCCCCGGGCGATCCACCGACGGCGTGCACGTTCCACCTGCACTTCCTGGCCGACACGGCGATCACCGGAGCATTCGATATTCACGAGGGAGACGAGGACGGACCGATCGTCGAGGACGGACTCTTCGACACGACCTCGGGCGACAGCCGTGCACCGGCGAGCGGTGTCTTCGACCTTCCGGAAGGCTCGTACACCGTCACGTGGGACGACGAGATCGAACGGGATCGAAGCTTCGACCAGCAGGCGATCGATGTCGTCTGCGAGGAGGCGACGCCCACGCCGACACCCGAGGTAACCCCGACGCCCACGCCGGAGGTCACTCCGACGCCGGAGGTGACCCCGACACCCGAGGTCACTCCGACCCCCGAGGCCACCCCGACCCCGACCGGCAGCGAGCTGCCGGCGGAGTCCGAAGGCCCAACTCCGACGGGCAACGAGCTCCCGGCTGGAAGCGTCGCCGGCGTGACGGTGACCCCGCCCGCAACCGACGTCGCGAAACCAACCCCCGCGAGCAGCAGCGGCAACGCTGCGCTGCCCGTGGCGATCATGCTCGGCCTGAGCGCCCTGTTCGTGGCCTGGTCGATGCGGCTCCGCACTGAAGCTGTGAGGCGGCCGACCCGACGGCGCTAAGTTCCTCGCAGAAGTAGTTCCATCGAGCTCCGGCTGGCCCCTCGGGTCGGCCGGAGCTTCGTAGTTACGGCCCGGGACCGGGGGCCGCGCCGCATACTTTCGCGATGGCCCAGCCTGCGCCCGCAATCCATGTCGCCAGCCTTCGCAAGACGTTCAAGGTGCCCGTCCGCGAGGCCGGGCTTCGGGCCGCGATCAAGAGCCTCGTCCGACGCGAGACGAACGAGGTCCGGGCGGTCGACGACATCGGGTTCGAGATCGAGCACGGCGAGGTCGTCGGCTTCCTGGGGCCGAACGGCGCCGGCAAGACGACCAGCCTGAAGATGCTGAGCGGGCTCCTCTACCCGACGAGCGGCGAGGCCCTCGTCCTCGGGCACGTCCCGTCGAGGCGCGAGGCCGCGTTCCTGCGCCGGATCACGATGGTCATGGGCAACCGCAACCAGCTCCAGTGGGACCTGCCGGCCCTCGACTCGTACGAGCTGATCCGGGCGATCTACCGGCTGCCCCAGGCCGATTTCGCGAAGACCCGCGACGAGTTCATCGAGCTGCTCGACCTCGGTGACCTCGTCCGCAAGCCGGTCCGCAACCTGTCGCTCGGCGAGCGGATGAAGGTCGAGATCGCCGGGGCGCTGCTCCACCGGCCGCAGGTCCTCTTCCTCGACGAGCCGACGATCGGGCTCGACGTCACGATGCAGAAGCGGATCCGGTCGTTCGTCGCCGAATACAACCAGCGGTTCGGGGCGACGGTCCTGCTGACGAGCCACTACATGGCCGACGTCCAGGCCCTCTGCCGCCGGGTCATCGTCATCCACCACGGCCGGATCCTGTTCGACGGCGGCCTCGCCGAGCTCGCTGCCCGGTTCAATGCGACGAAGACGATCGGGGTGATGCTCAAAGAAGGCACGGCCGACCTGTCGGCCTACGGCGAGGTCATCGCGTCCGACGACGAGAAGGTCACGCTGCGCGTCTCGCGGGCCGACGCGCCGGAAGTCACGACGCGGCTGCTGCGCGACCTGCCTGTCGCGGACATCACGATCGAGGACCCGCCGATCGAGGACGTCATCGAGCTCGTCTTCGCCGACGCGGCATCGGAGGCCGCCCCGCGCGTCCGAGGTGGCCGCCGGATGAGCCTTCGGGCGCCGATGACGAGCCTGGCCCCGGCGACACCGCCGCCACCGCCCGTCGCCGCCGTCGGGCGTGCCCGCGGGTTGGTCGACTTCTACCTGGCCTCGATCCGGCTCGCCATCGCCGACCAGTTCCAGTACCGCGTCGCGAACTACTTCTACATGATCGGGATGGTCGCGGAGCCGATCATCTATCTGGTCGTCTGGTCGACGATCGCCCGGCAGCAGGGCGGCGAGGTCGGCGGCTTCACGCCCGGCCAGTTCGCCGCCTACTACATCGTCTGGACGCTCGTCCGGAACATGAACATCATCTTTACCCCGTACGGCTGGGAGCAGCGGATCCGCCAGGGCGAGCTGTCGGGGATGCTCCTCCGGCCGATCCACCCGATCCACTTCGATCTCGGCTACTTCGCCGGCTGGAAGTTCGTCGTGATCGTCCTGTGGCTGCCGATCGCGGCGGTGCTGACCCTCCTGTTCTCGCCGGAGCTCGACCCGCGCCCGATCGACGTCGCCGTCTTCGCCGTCGCGATCTGGGGCGCCTACCTCATCCGCTCGGTGAACTACTGGATCCTCGGGATGGTGACGTTCTGGACGACCCGCGTCGGACCGATCTTCGAGCTGGTCTTCACCGCCGAGCTGCTGCTGTCCGGCCGGCTCGTGCCGCTCTCGCTCATGCCGGAGTGGGCGCAGCAGCTGGCCGACGTCCTGCCGTTCAAGTGGACGTTCGGCTTCCCGATCGAGGCGCTCGTCGGGCGGTTGCCGGAGGCCGAGCTCCTCGGTGGGCTGGCGATGCAGGCGCTCTGGATCGCGATCGGTTCGATCGGCGTGATCGTCGTCTGGCGGTTCGCCATTCGGCGCTACTCCGCGGTGGGCAACTGATGGCCGTGCCGAACCGCGATCCCCTTCGGCCGCTGCGGCTGTTCGGGTTGTTCTTCCGCGTCGGCGCCCTGAACGAGCTCCAGTACCGGGCGAACTTCGCGATCCAGATCTTCCAGTCGGCGATCGCGCTCGGCACCGGACTGGCCGTCATCGGGCTCGTCTTCAGCCAGACCACCGAGCTCAACGGCTGGTCGCAGCCGGAGCTGCTGGCGGTGTTCGGCGTGCACATCCTGATGGGCGGCATCATCGGCACGGTCATCCAGCCGAACATGATCCGGCTGATGGAGGACGTTCGCCAGGGCACGCTCGACTTCGTCCTGACCAAGCCGGAGGACTCCCAGGTCCTCGTCAGCGTTCGCGAGTTCCGCATCTGGCAAACGGTCGATGCGATCGTCGGGATCGTGGTGCTGGCTGTCGCGGTCGGCCAGTTGCAGGTTGGCCTCGGCCTCGTCCAGGCGCTCGCCTTCGCCCTGACCCTGGTCCTCGGCGGGCTGATGATCTACTGCTTCTGGCTGATCCTGACGATCGGGGCGTTCTGGATCGTCCGAATGGATCAGATCGTCGAGATGTTCGAGGGCATCTACCAGTCCGGCCGCTGGCCGGTCACGATCTACCCGGGCTGGCTGCGCTACTCGCTGACGTTCCTCGTCCCGATCGCGTTCGCGGTGACCGTCCCGGCCGAGGCGCTGACGTCGCGACTGACGCCCGAGACGCTCCTTCTCGCCGCCGTGTTCGCCGCCGTGCATCTTCGTCTTCACCCGCTGGTTCTGGCGGTTCGGCCTTCGTCGCTACTCGGGCGCGTCGGCCTGATCGCCGAAGCTGGCGATGTGCTCGTCGTCGTGGTCGATCGCGCGGGTCATCAACGCGGCCACGTCGAGGACGCCGAAGGTCGCGTGCTCGCCGGTCCGGCGCCAACCGTCTTCGTCGAGCGCGTCGAGCATCATGATCGTCGTCCCGCGTCGGTCGGCGTAGACGAGGAGCAAGTCCTCGAGCGAGGCGTCGGGGGCGCCCAGCCAGCGATCCGGTTCGGTCCAGGGCCAGCGCGGTCGCTCTTCGGTCGCGAGCTGGCGCAGCCGGCCGTGCCAGACCTCCTCCTCGACAGCGATCAGGTGGCGGACGACTTCGGCCGGCGTCCAATCGCCGGCCGGCACGGGCACCTCCGCCGCGGCGCGGGTGGCGACGGCCAGTCGCTGGGGCAGTTCAGCCAGCCGGCGGCGAAGGTCGGCGCGCGTCTCGTCGTCGCTCACGCGCCGCCGAGGTGGCGGAGAGCGACCGCCGCGTAGAGCGCGACTCCGACCGGCATCGCCTCCTCGTCGAAGACGACCAGGTTCGAGTGGTTCTGCGGCACCGTCTCCGGGTCGAGCTCCTTCGGCACCGCGCCGAGGAACGCCATCGCTCCGGGGACCTTCTGGAGGACGTAGGAGAAGTCCTCGGCGCCCATGATCGGCGCCTTGAGGGGCTCGACCGCGTCGCCGCCGACGAGATCGCGGGCGACATCGAGGACGAACGCGGCGAAGGCGTCGTCGTTGGCGGTGACCGGGTAGCCAGCCTGGATGTCGAGCCTGCCGATTGCGCCGTGGGCATCGCAGATTCCCTGGACCAGCGCTGCGACACGCTCCTTCACGGCGGCGCGCGTCTCCTCCGAGACCGTCCGGATGGTGCCGAGCAGCTCCGCGGTTTCGGGAATGATGTTGTTGGTCGTGCCGGCGGAGACCTTCGCGATCGTGATCACGGCCGGATCGAACGGGTCGACGCCGCGGGTGACCGCGACCTGGAGGGCCAGGATGATCTCCGCGGCGACCGTGATCGGGTCGACGGCGAGGTGCGGCGCGGACGCGTGGCCACCCTTGCCCTCGACGGTGATCCGGAGCACGTCCGACGACGCCATCTGCGCGCCCGGCGCGGAGGCGGATCGCGCCGGTCGGGTAGCGCGCGCCGATGTGGATCGCGAACGCCGCGTCGATCGGGCCGTGGGTGCGGCCTGTCGGGACGTCGAGAAGCCCTTCGTCGAGCATGTCCTTGGCGCCGCCGTAGCCCTCCTCGCCGGGCTGGAACATGAGCAGCACCCGACCCGGTAGCTCCTCGCGTCGATCGACGAGCAGCCGCGCCGCGCCCAGCAGCATGGCCACATGCGTGTCGTGGCCGCAGGCGTGCATCGCCCCACCGATCTCGGATGCGAACTCGAGCCCAGTGTCCTCGGTCAGCGGCAGGGCATCCATGTCGGCGCGGAGGATGATCGTGGGGCCCGGTTTGGCGCCGTCGATCAGTGCGGTTACGGAAGTCAGCCCTCGCCCGAGCACCGGCTCGAGGCCCAGTCGTTCGAGCTCGTCGACGATGACTGCCTGGGTGATCGGGAGATTGGTCCCGATTTCCGGGTGGCGGTGGATCCGGCGGCGGATCTCGACAACGTCCGGCAGGAGCGCGCGAGCGTCCGCGAGAAGGGTGGCGTGGTCGGGCGCGGCTTCGGTCGTCATCAGGCAGCGAGTATGAGGCAACCCGGCGTATACCTTGTCGGGTGATGAACCGCGGAATTGCCATCGGGCCGGCCGAATGATCCGCGGCGCTGCGATCGCGGCGGTCGCGCTCGTCGTCGTGGCCTGCGCGGCACCTCCGGACGGTTCAGCGGATGGCTGAAACGGCCTGCACGAAGATCCCGTTGCCTGGTGGCGCCAGAGTTGTGCGTGACCCCGTCGCCCCGGAACGCCGCCACGATTGCGCGCCACTCCCGAGGGTCGAATGCCTGCGGCGCCTGGCCTGCACCTCAGCCCGGAGCTGTTCGTAGCGGTCGCGAATCGCGTTCAGCGATTCGGTGCGGCTGTCGACGAGGTTCACGGCACGTCAGGTTCGAGGCGCTGCAGAGCGTGGCACGGGAGGAATGCTGACGTGTCGCAGCCGTTGAAACCACCCATGGAGTGTTAGAACCTTGTTAGCGTTCGTCACTCCCGCATGCTGGAGCCAGGCAGGCGTCGAGGGCATCGCCGGGCGTCCAGAGATGCCCGGCGGATCGTCGAGGAGTCCGCTCGTCGGTTGACGGTGTAGGTGATGCCTACGCCGTCGTTTCGTCAGCCTCGAGTTCGAAGACAGGTCGACCCTCGGCGGCTTCCACGGGATGGGTGAGATCGACCCCATCGAGGATCCTGATGAACCGGACACCGAACGGGATGCCCCGTGCAAGCGGAAGGAGGGTGTCGCGAAAGAACTCGACCCGCTGCGCCGGGTCCAGCTCGGTGGCCCGGACCTCTTCTTTCCGGCCTCGCACCGTGATCGTCGCGTGGCCGGCGGCGCGCAGATTGCGCACCCAATGGACGTCGCCCCAGGGGCACCAGACCCAGCGCCTGCCCCCGACCGAGATGATCGCCACGGCCGTGGTGCGCGGCAGGCCGCTCTTCCGGCCGCGGATGGTGATGAGCCCGTTGAAGCCAAGCGGAACGCCGGCGGCCAACAGCCGCTTGGCGATCGGGTTGAACAACGGGACCACCCATGGGACGCGGGCGGCGGCAATCTGCTCGTTCATTGTCTCGCTCCTTCTTGCTTAACGTTTGGGGTTCCATACAGGGGACCCGCAAGAAGGCGCGAACGTGACCGCCGCCGTCGGACTCGAACCCTCAGCCAGCGACCTCGGTGAGATCCAGCTGGCCGAGCCGGTCAGGATCCGCAAGGATGTCGATCGCGACGATCTTCCCGCTCCGGACCGTCAGCGCGACGACGGCGAATGGGCTCCCGTCGGGCGCCCAGGCAACGCCACCCGGGATCCCGTTCACCAGGATCCGGGTCGCCGTTTCGGCAAACCGACGGAAGGTCATCGCGCCCTGTGCGACGGCCTGCGCGCCCCTCAGGAGCGAGATCAGCTCCGGACGCGCAGCCCCGCCGTCGGAGCGCAGGACGACGTCCGGATCGAGGACGCCGAGGAGGCGTTCGAAGTCACCGTCACGCGCCGCCGCGAGGAATGCGTCGACCACGGCCCATTGACCATCGAGATCGACGTCGGGCACCGGCGCACCCTGGACGCGGCGACGGGCGCGGCTCGCGAGCTGCCTCGCCGCGGTCGGCGTTCGGCCGACGATCGGTGCGATCTCGTCGAACGGCACGGCGAACACGTCATGCAACACGAACGCCACCCGTTCGGCGGGCGTCAGGGAGTCGAGGACAACGAGCATCGCGAGCCCGACCGAATCGCCCAACAGGGCCTCCTGCTCGGGATCCATCCCGGCCTCCGGACTCACGATCGGATCCGGGAGGTGCGTCTCCAGCGATGCCTCGCCCCGCGTCCTGCGCGATCGCAGCATGTTGAGGCAGACCCGGCCGACGACCGTCGTCAACCACGCCCTGAGGTTTTCGACATCGCTCGTGTCGGCCCGACTGAGGCGTATCCAGGCGTCCTGGACGGCGTCGTCCGCCTCGGTCACGGAGCCGAGCATCCGAAACGCGACGCCGCGCAGGTGGGAGCGGTTTGCCTCGAAGCGTTCGGCAAGCCAGTCCTGGTCATTCATCGGTCACGTCCCTACCGTTTGGCGAGTCATGTCGTTGACCCGCGATCCCGCGGTTACGTGACCGGCAGCGCTACCGCTTGGAGTAGGCATTCGCCGACTAACCCAATTCGAAGGCGTTCGCGAAGTCCTCCGACGGCCCGGAGTGGCCCTCGGACTCCTCCGGCGTGTGCGTCCGAGCGAACGCAAGGTGAGCGGCCTCGTGCCGAACGATCGCTCGCAGTTCGTCGATGCCGGTCCAGTTGGCGAAGATCCAGATCACGTTCGGGATGTCGGTCGTGTAGGCGCCCTTGAAGCCGTATCGAAGGCCGATCGCCGGCGGCGGCACGACCGAATCGACGAACGCGACGTACGCCTCCGGGACCGCCAGCTCCACGCACGCCTCGCGCAGCGCCGTCAGGGCGGTCTCGACATAGGCCAGGCTCCGGCTGGGCGATGCGAACCTGGTCCGACTGGACGTGGATGCCAAGGGCGTGCATGTGAGCGAACTGCGGAAACGAGTCGCGGCCGATGGAGAACGTCCCATCCGGCGCCGCGTCAATGGCCAGGCTCGCAACGGCAACGAACGGCTCCACCGGCTCAGGCAGCGGCGACCGCCGCTCCCAGCTTCGCCAGGTAGGCCCGCCGCCAGACCTCGAACGTGTCGACCGCGTTGAACGTGTACATGTGGAGGTCGACGATACCGGCCGCGGGGTCGGCGAGGTGCGGGGCAAGCCCCTCGAGTAGCGCGTCGGGGCGGTAGAAGCCGCCGGACCTGACGAGCTTCGCCACGAATCGCAGGTTCTTCGTCAGGAAGCGGTGGGTGTCGGCGACACCGATGCGGGCGCTGATCGCGAGCAGCTTGTGCGGCTCGGCGACGCCGGGCACGCCGACGTGGATCGGCAGCGCGACGCCCTCCGCACGCCGGGCCGCGATCCACGTCGCGATCGCGCCGGGATCGAAGCAGAGCTGCGTCGTCATGTAGCTGGCGAAGGCTGCCTTCGCTCGCAGCGCCTCGAGGAGCGGCCCATCGGCGATGAACGGGTGGCCCTGCGGGTAGCACGGGATTCCGATCTCCGCGAGCGGATGGCCGATCTCCGCCATCTCCCGCAGGAGCGCCAGGCCGTCGGGATAGTCGCCCGGCTCCTTCGCGTCGCCCCCGACGACGAACGCCCGATCGACGCCGGCACCCTCGAGCCAGGCGATGAGGTCGCGCAGATGGCTTCGGTCCCGGACCATCCGCGCCGACAGGTGCGGCACGGCCCGGAAGCCGCGCGCCTGGAGCTGCTCGCAGAGAGCGACGGTGGCCTCGACGCCCTTGGCCGGCGACGCCGTCACCGACACCGTCGCGCCGGCGGGCAGGAACGCGGCCTGCTGCAGGGCGTTCTTCAGCGGGACGAGCTCGAACGTCGGCGCGCGGAGGACGCGGGCGAGGGCCTCGCGGGCCGGCGGAGCAAGCGAAGTACGTCGTCGAAAAAGCACGCGCCCGACCTAGACTTCCGAGTCCGGCTGGGCGGCCTTGCGCTTCGCGATGAACTCCTGGAGCGCCTCGTCGATGCCCTCGTCCAGCGGCGGCGCCTCGTATTCGCGGAGCATCCGCTTCCAGATGCCGTTCGCCCGCTGGGCGGCATCGAGCGCGCCGTCCTCCTGCCACTGCTCGAAGCTGTTGTTGTCGGCGGTCTCGGCGCGATAGAACGCCGTCTCGAAGTTGGCGAGCGTGTGAGCCGTCCCGAGGAAGTGCTGGCCCGGCCCGTTGTCGACGATCGCCTCGACAGCCTGGCCGTTCTCCGACATGTCGATGCCCTTCACGAACACCGCAGCCATCCCGCACTGGTCGGCGTCGAGGATGAACTTCTCGTAGCCGACGGCGAGGCCGCCCTCGAGCCAGCCCGCGGCGTGGAGCACGAAGTTGACCCCGGCGAGGATCGTCGGGATGAACGTGGCCGACGATTCGTAGGCGGCCTGGGCGTCGGCGATCTTCGACGCGCAGAGGTTGCCGCCGGAGCGGAACGGTACGCCGAGCCGCCGGGCGAGGGCCGCCATCGCGTAGAGCACGAGGGCAGGCTCCGGGCGTGCCGAACGTCGGGGCGCCCGACTGCATCGACATCGAGCTCGCGAAGCTGCCCAGGACCACCGGGGCACCGGGCCGGATCAGCTGGACGAACGTCATCCCGCCGAGCGCTTCGGCGAGCGTCTGGGCACAGACCGCTGCGGCCGTCACAGGCGCCATCGCTCCGGCCAGGATGAACGGCGTGAGAAGCGTCGCCTGGTTCGCCTCGGCGTAGGCCCGCGCCGCGCCGAGCATCGTCCCGTCCCAGACGAGCGGCGAGTTCGCATTGATCAGGCTGAGGATCACCGCGTGGTCCTCGAGATAGTCGGCCCCGAACGTGAGCCTCGCCATCTCGACGGTGTCGCGGGCCCGCTCCGGCGCGGTGACGGAGCCCATGAACGGCTTGTCGCTGTAGCGGATGTGCGAATAGACCATGTCGAGGTGGCGCTTGTTCACCGGCACGTCGACCGGCTCGCAGACGGTCCCGCCGCTGTGGTGGAGGTGCGGGCTCATGTAGGCGAGCTTCACGAAGTTGCGGAAGTCCTCGATCGTGCCGTAGCGCCGGCCGTTGTCGAGGTCGCGGACGAACGGCGAGCCGTAGTTCGGGGCGAGGACGGTTGCGGTGCCGCCGATCTGGACGCTGTTGGCGGGGTTTCGGGCGAACTGGGTGAACTCGCGCGGGGCCGTCGCCTGGACGATCTGGCGGCACATGCCGCGCGGGAACCGGACCCGTTCGCCCTGGACGTCGGCGCCGGCCTCGCGGAACAGGCGCAGGGCGTCCGGGTCGCCACGGAACTCGAGCCCGACCTGTTCGAGGATCGTGTCGGCGTTCTCCTCGATCGTGGCGAGGCCTTCCTCGTCGAGGACCTCGAACGGCTTGAGGGTGCGGGTCAGGAACGGGACGCGCTCGACATGGGTCCGAAGTCGGGCCGCCGTCCGGCCGGCTCGCCCGCCGGTCCGCTGGCGAGGGCTTTCGTCGGTGGTCATCGCTCCTCCTCCGTCGTCGCAGCAACGGGCGTGCGTCGCCTCCGCCGGGGCTCCGTGCTTCCGCTCGTGCCACGGGCGCCATCGCCTGGTCGTTTCGGTAGGTCGGTGACCTTTTCGAGGTGGGGATAGGCGGCCGTGCGGTGCGGAAACGCCATCGCGTCGACGAAGTGCTGCTGGAAGCGCGGCTCGACCGCGGTCTCGATCTTCTCGACGGTCCGCACGACCCGCTCGATCTCGTCGCGGGCGGCGCCACTTAGCAGCGCGATGAGCGCGCCGGTGCCCGCCGCGTTCCCGGCCGACTTCACGTGGGCCAGGTCGGCGTCGGGGACGAGCCCCAGCACCATGGCGTGGAACGTGTCGATCTGGCTGCCGAAGGCCCCGGCCAGCCGGATCTCGTCGAGCGTCTCGATCCCGGCGTGATCCATGAGCAGCCGAACGCCGGCGTAGAGGGCCGCCTTCGCCAGCTGGATCGCCCGGACGTCGTTCTGGGTGATCGCGATCCGCGGCCGGCCCGCGCCCGAGCCGTCGTAGAGGACGTACGAGAAGGTCCGACCGTCGGGCTCGACCCGCGGCGATCGGGCGGCCAGCGAGCCGTCGACGATCCCATCCGGGGTGATGACCCCGGCGAGGTAGAGCTCGGCGATGACCTCGACGATGCCCGACCCGCAGATGCCCGTGACACCGGTATCGGCGGTCGCCTCGTCGAAGCCCGGCTCGTCCGACCAGAGCTCCGAGCCGATGACGCGGAAGCGTGGCTCGAGCGTCTCCCGGTCGATCCGCACGCGTTCGATCGCGCCAGGTGCGGCCCGCTGGCCGCCGCTGATCTGGGCACCCTCGAAGGCAGGCCCGGTCGGGCTCGAGGCAGCGAGCAGGAATTCGCGGTTGCCGAGGACGATTTCGGCGTTCGTCCCGACGTCGACGACCAGCTCGACGACCTCGCTCCGGTGGGGTGCCTCCGCGAGGATGACCCCCGCCGTGTCGGCCCCGACGTGGCCCGCGATGCAGGGCAGGACGTAGACGCGGGCGCCGGAATGCGTCCTGAGCTCGAGCTCGGAGGCCCGGACGCGAACCGCTCGATCCGTGGCCAAGCGCGAACGGCGCTGAACCGAGCGGGATCGGATCGATCCCGAGCAGGAGGTGATGCATGATCGGGTTGCCGACGATCGCCAGCTCGAGGATCTCGTCGCGCTTGATGCCCGCGCTCATCGCCAGCTGCGCGACGAGCCCGTTCAGCGCCTTGCGAACGGCGAGGGTCATCTCGCCGGCACCTTCGGGATGCATCATCGCGTAGGACACGCGGCTCATGAGATCCTCGCCGAACCTGATCTGCGGGTTCATCACCCCGTGACTCGCGAGGACCGATCCGTCCGAAAGGTCGGCGACGTGGCCGGCGATCGTCGTCGAGCCGACGTCGATCGCGACGCCGTACGCCTTGTCGTGCAGGCCGGGCCAGATCCCCGTCACGATCGTGCCGTCGTGGACCGCGACGGTCACGGCGAACGATCCCTTCTCGAGCGCCGGCTGGAGGTCGCGGATGACGGTGAGGTCGGCTTCGAGGTCGGTCAGTCCCCACTCGCGCTCGAGCGCCTCGAAGAGCCGCACCAGGTCGCCGGACGGCGAAGCGAGCTCGGGCGGGACGACCTCGACGTAGTGGAGCCGAACGACCGGATCGATGTGGAAATCGCGGACATCGAGCGCTTTGCGGACGACCTGGCGGTAGACCTGGCTCTCGGGCGGGACGTCGATGACGGCGTCGCCGAGGACGTGGGCGGTGCACGAGAGTCGTCGGCCCGCGGCCAGCCCGCGCTCCTCGCGGTATTGGGTCTCGACGGCGTCGAACGGCGACAGGTGCTCCGGCCGGGACTCGATCCCGTGCTTCGCGAAGCTGCCGACGCTCTGCTCGACCTGGCACCTGCCGCAGATCCCGCGTCCGCCGCAGACGGAGTCGATGTCGACGCCGAGGGCTCGGGCCGCGTCCAGCACGGTCGTCCCCTCGGCGAACCGGCCGCGCCGGCCGGACGGGGTGAAGATGACGAGCGGCTCGGCCGGCGAGGTCACCGGGCGGGCTTCGGGCTCAACGCGGGAGTCAACGCGTCAGCCCGCGACGGGCGACCCGGCGCGGCGGCGGTTGACGCGGACGCCGCGCTCCCCTTCGGCCGGCGCCACGCGGAAGGCCCGGATCCAGCGGTTGGCGTCGGGGTCGTTGCCGAGCAGGACGTCGCCCGCCATGACCGCGTGCCGGACGCCCTCGGCGATTGGGTTCGTGATCGCCGACGTGAGCCCGCTCGCCATCGCCATCGCCAGGTAGGCGCCGTTGATCCCTTCGCGGTTCGGCAGGCCGAAGCTGACGTTGCTTGCGCCACAGGTCGAGTTGACGTGGAGCTCATCGCGCAGCCGGCCGAGGATCCGGAAGACCTGCCGGCCCGCGGTCTGCATCGCCCCGATCGGCATGAGCAGCGGGTCGACGAGGATGTCTTCGTACGGGACGCCGAAATCGCGGGCTCGCTCGACGATGCGCTTGGCGACCGCGAACCGGACGTCCGGGTCCTCGCTGATCCCGGTCTCGTCGTTGCTGATCGCGACGACCGCCGCGCCGTACTTCTTCACGAGCGGCATGACGCGCTCGAGCTGCGCGTCCTCGCCGGTCACGGAGTTGACGAGCGGCTTGCCCTTGTACACCGCGAGGCCGGCCTCGAGCGCCTCGACGATCGACGAATCGATCGACAGGGGGAGGTCGGTCAGGGACTGGACGAGCATGATCGTCTTGGCGAGGATCGCCGGCTCGTCCGCCAGCGGGATGCCGGCATTGACGTCGAGCATGTGCGCGCCGGCCTCGACCTGGGCGATCGTGTCGCGCTCGACTCGGCTGAAATCGCCGGCCTTCATCTCCTCCGCGAGGGCCTTCCGGCCGGTCGGGTTGATGCGCTCGCCGATGATGACGAACGGCCGATCGTCACCGATGACGACTTCCCGGGTGGCCGAACTGACGACGGTGTGGGTCATCCCTGCGCCTGCTTGCCCGGGGTCTCGTCCTGCGCCGGCGGGAACGCCGGTCCGCCCTCGATGCCGCCGGACTGGATCAGCTCGGCGAGGTGGTGCTTGTCATACGTCGTCTCGAGTCGCTCGACTTCGGCGTTGACCTCGGCCTCGATGTCGTCACCACAGCCGCGGGCGACCTTGCGCCACTCCTCGATGTAGTCGCCGTAGGCTCGTTTGCCGGCGCGACTTGCGGCCTTGTCGATCGCGACCTGGAAGCGCGGGTGGAGCACTTCCTTGCTCGATCGGCGGCCGTCGCGCGCCACGACCTGGGCCGGGATGTCACGCCACCAGATGACCGTCAGCGTCGCCATCGTCAGGCCGCTCCACCGTCGATGACCTGCAAGGCGCGAATCGAGTCCGCCAGCTCGCCGTAGCCGGTGTGGCGGTGCTCGAACGCCAGCCCGAGCCGGTCGGCCGCGCGGCGGGCCATTGCAAGCAGGTCCGGATCGTCGGTCTGGGAGAGGTAGACGAGCCGCTTGTAGTTCCCGAAGTACATCGGCTCGAGCTCCGGGTGCCGGTCGATCCCGAGGCCGCGGACCACTAACCGTTCGAAGTTGCGGGCGAGGAAGTCCGTCAGCCAGAAGGTCGCCGGCTCCTCGTCGGCAAGGCGGGCGAAATCGGTGCGGCCGGCGAAGAACTCGTAGCAATGGGCGCCGGGCAGCCGCTCGACGCCCTCCTCGGCGAGGACCGGGTCGAGGAGTCCGCCGGTGCCGCAGTCGGCATACGCGACGAAGATCCGCTCGTAGCCCTCCCGCCGGCCCTGGCGAATCCGCGTCCGGACGCGGGCCGGGATGCCGCCGGGCCGGTTGTGAAGCTCGGGCGGCAGGCACGCGACGTCGACGTTCGGCAGCGGCCGAGTCAGCTCGACCAGTTCACGCGCGAGCGCCCCGCAGCCAACGACCAGGACGCGCGGGGCCTGCGTCAGGCCGCGGCACGACGCTCGTCGATGAGTCGGCGCGCGGTTTCCGCGGCGACACCCGCGTCGCGGCAGTAGGCATCGGCGCCGACGGCCATCCCGAACTCCTCGTTGAGCGGCGCCCCGCCGACGAGGACGATGTAATCGTCGCGCATGCCGCGGTCCTTGAGCGTCTGGATGACGACCTTCATGTAGGGCATGGTCGTGGTCAGCAGCGCCGACATGCCGAGGATGTCCGGCTTGTGGAGCTCGAGAGCGGCGATGAACTTCTCGGCGTCCGTGTTGATGCCCAGGTCGACGACCTCGAAGCCTGCGCCCTCCAGCATCATCCCGACAAGGTTCTTGCCGATGTCGTGGATGTCGCCCTTGACGGTCCCGATCACGACCTTGCCGACTGGCTCGGCGCCGGTTTCGGCGAGCAGCGGGCGAAGGATCTCCATGCCGGCCTTCATCGCGTTCGCAGCGAGGAGGACTTCGGGCACGAACAGGATCCCGTCGCGGAAGTCGATCCCGACGATCTTCATTCCCGCGACGAGTGCGTCGTCGAGCACCTTGGTCGCGCTGAAGCCGCGCTCGAGCAGGATGTTCGTCCCTTCGACGATCTCATCCTTCATGCCGTCGTACAGGTCGTTATGCATCTGCTCGACGAGCTCGTCGTCCGAGAGCGACTTGAGGTCGATCTCCTCGTAGTCGTCCGCCACGTAGGTGCTCCTGACAGGCGCGCTTCGTGATGTTCGGGGGTTCCACGATGCGGAACGGTGCCGTATGATGGAACGCAGGCCGAATCTAGCCGAACGGGAGCCTCGTGTCCAGAGTCCAGTCCATCGAGCGCGCCTTTGCCGTGCTGTCGGTGCTTGCCGATGGCCCAATCGGCGTGACCGAGGTTGCCGAACGAGTCGCGCTCCCGAAGTCGACCGCGGCCCGAATGCTCGCCTCGCTCACCCGAGAAGGCGTGGTCGAACAGGTTCCCGGTGACACGCGCTACCGGCTGGGAGGCCGAATCGTCTCGTTGGCCGCGGGCGTGCTGCCGGCACGAAGCCTCGTGGCGATCGCCCGGCCGATCCTCGTCGAGCTGGCATCGGCTGCGGGCGAGGCGGCCGGCCTGTCCGTCCCCGACGGCGCATCCGTCCACTACATCGACCAGGTCGAGACGACCCACCAGGTCCAGATCCGCGACTGGACCGGTTCGCGCCTCCCCATGCACGCGGTCTCGTCGGGCCAGGTCTTCCTCGCCCACATGAGCTCGGTCGCTGTCGAGCGCCACCTCGCGATGCCGCGCGTCGCGTTCACCGCCCGGACGATCACCGACTCGGGCGCGCTTCGCGAGCGTCTCCGCACCGTCCAGCTCGAGGGCTGCGCGTGGGCCCGAGAGGAGTTCTCGGAAGGCCTCAACAGCGTGGCTGCTCCTGTGGCCGGCGAGGACGGCGAGATCGTGGCGGCCGTTCACCTGCACGGGCCGTCCTACCGATTCCCGGCACCGGGGAGCGACGCGGACGTCGCCGCCCTCGTCGTCGCGGCGGCGCAGAGCGTCTCCGGGCGGTTGCGCGGCGTCTAGCGCGAGATCAGCGCGTCGGTCGGGGCGAAGTCGTCGGTCAACAGTGGCGCGGCGTCCACGATGGCGGCGAGCTCCTCATCGGTTGCCAGGCGCGCAGGCTCGGACAGATCGCGTTCGAGCGAGGCTGCGATCGCGTCGAGAGGCAGCCCGTCGCCGGCCACGACGATGACGTTGCCCGAGACACCGTCGTCGGTCACGATGTAGGCGATCGCAACGTCGTCGAAGACCTCGCGCAGGGTCGCGACGTACGCTCCAAGGAGTCGCAGCTCCTCGCCGTCGATGACGTTGGCCACGTAGATGCCGTCCGGCGCCATCGTCCGATGGACCTCGCGGAGGGCCTCGAGCGTGACGAGGTGCCAAGGGACTGCGCGCGCTGCGAACACATCCGATACGACCACGTCGTAGCGGCCGGCGGGCTCGTCGCCGAGGCTCACCCGGGCGTCACCGACCCGGATGGACAGCTCGGGCTCCTCGAGCGTCAGGCCAAGGATCTCGCGGTTGATTCTGACGATGGCGGGGTCGATCTCGAGGACCCGATTCGTGGTGCCGGGCCGCTCCGCGGTGAAATGGCGGGGCATTGCGAAGGCGCCGCCACCGATGTGGAGCGCGGTCAGAGCCTGCGGCGCCGGGGTCGCCCCCGCGACCACGACATCCATGGTCCGGAGATAGCGGAAGCGGAGATTCGCAGGGTCGTCGAGATCGATCGACCCATGAAAGAGGTCGTCGAGGAGAAGGTCGCGAACCGCGGGCTGGCTCGCTGAGCGTCCGATTCGGATGCAGTAGTAGGCCGATTCCGGGTCGCACGTCGGCGTCGCCGTCGCGCCCACCGTCAGCGCACCGAGAACGGCGACGCCGAGAAGCGTGACGACGACCCCTGACGACCTCCCGAGCAAGAGGTGCATCGCGATCCCGGTAGCCGCAAGCACGACAGCCGCCCCGAGCAGGATCAGCCGGACCGGAGCGACGGCCAGTAGGACGAACCCGGTCAGGAACGTCCCAACCAACGCCCCGATCGTGGCAATCGCGGAGATCCGACCGACGACGCTCCCCGAATCGGCCGTCGAGATCATGCTGCCGCGGGCAGCCAGCGGCGTGGCCGCGCCGAGGACGATCGAGGGCAGGAGGAGGCCGGCGACCGCGAGGATCGTTGCCCCGACCGGACCCGGCGGCGGCTCCAGGACCGCGGCCGCCACGTCGATGGCTGGCGCGACGAACGCGACGAGAGCCGCGGCGACGAGGAGGACCGGCGAGACGAGCCGGCGCGGACCGAACGCGTCTGCCGCGCGTCCGCCGACGTAGGCTCCGATCGCCAGCCCGGCTAAGACGACCCCGATGGCGGCGGTGTACGTCTCGATCGACGCTCCGATCCGGGGCGCGAGCAGCCGGATCGCCACGACCTCGACGAGCAGCGTGACAGCCGAGGGGATGAACGCCAGGACCGCCGCGACGACCGACGGCAGCCGGCCGGGATCCGGCGAATGGGGCGCATCGGGCGGACCGGGCGGGAACTCGTCGGTCATCGCCTCAGCGTAGCGCGGTGACCGCCTACGGCCGGTGCCGGTAGAACTCGATCTGCTCCGCCGGCAGCGGGGTATTGCCGAGGATCAGGTCGGCCGCCTTCTCGGCAAGCATCATCACCGGCGCGTAGATGTTGCCGTTCGTGACGTACGGCATGGCGCTCGCATCGACGACCCGCAGCCCATCGAGGCCGTGGACGCGCATCGTCAGCGGATCCGTGACGGACATGGCGTCCGTGCCCATCCGGGCCGTGCACGACGGGTGGAGCGCAGTCTCCGCGTCACGTGCAACCCACTCGAGGATCTCCTGGTCGGTTTCGACGCCGGCGCCTGGGGAGGTCTCGCCGCCGTCGAACTCGGCGAGGGCCGGCTGGCCGAGGATCCGCCGGGCGACGCGGACCGCCTCGATCCATTCGCGCCGGTCCTGGTCGGTCGAGAGGTAGTTGAAGCGAAGCGCCGGATGGACGGTCGGGTCCGTCGAGGTGATCTTCACCGAGCCACGCGCGTCCGAATACATCGGCCCGACGTGGACCTGGTAGCCGTGGCCGCCCTTCGGGCCTGTTCCGTCGTAGCGGATCGACAGCGGCAGGAAGTGGAACATGAGGTTCGGGTAGGCGACCTCGTCGTTGCTGCGGACGAATCCGCCGCCCTCGAAGTGGTTCGTCGCGCCGGGGCCGCGCCGGAAGAAGAGCCACTGGAACCCGATCCACGGCTTGCGCCAGTCGGCGAGGGCCGGCTGCATCGAGACGGGCTTCGTGCTCTTGTGCTGGATGTAGACCTCGAGGTGGTCCTGGAGGTGCTCGCCGACGCCGGGTAGATCGTGGGCGACCAGTACGCCGAGCGAGCCCAACTCCGCCGCGTTGCCGACGCCGCTCAGCTGGAGCAGCTGGGGTGAGTTGATCGCGCCGCCCGCGAGGATCACCTCCTTGCCGAGGATGCGCTGCGGGTACCGACCGTCGCGACCGAAGGCGACGTCGACGCCGATCGCCTTCCTGTCCTGGATCAGCACCCGGGTCACGAAGCGCCGTGTCTGGACCTCGAGGTTCTTCCGCCCCATCACTGGATGGAGGTACGCCCTCGCCGCGCTCAACCGCCGGCCGCGGCGGATGTTCCGGTCGAACTTCGCGAAGCCCTCCTGGCGGTAGCCGTTCACGTCGTCAGTCGGCGGGTAGCCCGCCTGCTCCGTCGCCTCGAAGAACGCGGTGAAGAGCGGGTTCGTCGCCGGCCCGCGCTCGAGGCCCAGTGGACCGCCGTGGCCGCGGAACGGGTCCGCCACGTTCGGCCGCGAGGCAGTCCTCCATCCGCTTGAAGTAGGGCAGGCAATGGGCGTAGTCCCACGTATCCATGCCCGGATCGGCGCCCCAGCGCTCGTAGTCGAGCGGATTGCCGCGCTGGAAAATCATCCCGTTGATGCTGCTGCTGCCGCCGAGGACCTTGCCGCGGGCGTGGTAGATCCGCCGGCCGTTCATGAACGGTTCAGGCTCCGACTCGTACTTCCAGTCGTAGAACCGGCTGCCGATCGGATAGGCGAGCGCGGCCGGCATCTGGATGAAGACATCGAATCGGTAGTCGGGCCGGCCGGCCTCCAGGACGAGGACGCGGTTCGAGGGATCGGCGCTCAGGCGATTTGCGAGCGCGCAGCCGGCCGAGCCGCCGCCGACGATGATGAAGTCCCAGGGCCTCTCTGCCATGGCCGACGATGCTACCGCGCCGGCCCGTAGCCGATGCGCCGGCGGCGGGAAATCGAAAGCCGGACGGAGCCCGAAGGCTGCCGTCCGGCTGGGAGGCGAGAGGGGTCGGTCTAGACCTCCTGGCGATCGAAGATCACCTTCGCGCCGATGGCCAGGATGACCATCGAAGCAAGGAAGCCCACGAGGGTGAGCGTCGAGGCCGGAGCCCCGGTCGCGACTGCCATCGCCCAACCGCCGATTGCGGTCGGTGAGGCTTCGGCAGCGATCGGCAGAACTGCGCCGATCACCGACGGCAGGAACATCACGACGAAGCCGATACCGGCGATGCCACCGGTGCTCTTGACGATCGTCCCGAGCGCAAGGGCTAGGGCGACATAGAACGCCGGAAGGGTGACGTACAGGGCGGCGAAGGTGCCGATTTTCGCGAGATCCGGAAGGCCGCCGTAGACGACCGTCGAGATGCCGCTCGAGATGGCGAGGGGGATGAAGATGGCCACGATGGAGAAGATGACGACGGCCGCCACCCACTTGGCCGCGAGGATGCTCGTCGGGGAGACCGGCATGGTCAGGCCCCAGGCCAGTGTGCCGCGATCCCGCTCTCCGGAGATAAGGCTCATCGAGGCAAGCAGGGCCATGACCGCGACGGTCGCGCCGCCCCAGCCGAGCAGGACGTTGACAGTTGGATCCATCGAAAGTGGAGGGCCGCCCGTTTCGCCGGATGCGCCGACGATGTAGGGGATGACGGTCGTGAAGATCGCTGAGGCCAGCGCGACCGCACCGACGACGAGGGCGCGCCGGCCGCGAAGCCACTCGCGGATTTCCTTCCGGAGGACCGTTCCAAATCCGAGGAACATCCCGCCCCGGGTGGACGCCCGGGCGGTGCTGGGCCCGAGGGCCAGGGACTGGGCGTTCATGCTGCCACTTCTTTCTGGTCGATAAGCTTCAGGAAGACGGTCTCGAGATCGAGCGTTTCCTCGGAGTTGCTGATGAGGGTCAGGCCTGCCGCGACGGCGAAGCCGGTGATGGAGCGCTGTGCGTCGGCGGAAGCCCCGGCGAGGGTCGAGACGTCGAACGTCGTATTCGCACCGTCTCGCGAGGCGATCGCGACGGAGGCGACGCCCGGGAGCTGGCGGAGGCCGATGACCGTGTCCTGGTCTGCACCACCGAGGACGACCCTGAGGGTGTCCTTGGTGAACGATCCGAGCAGGACCTGCGTCGGAGCGGCTTTGATGAGGCGGCCGTGGTCGAGGATCGCGACGTGATCGCTGACCCGCTGGACGTCGTCAAGAATGTGGGTGGAGTAGAAGACCGTGGTCTCGCCCTTGAGCTCGCGCATCAGGTCGAGGACATCCTTCCGGCCGATCGGGTCGAGGGCCGACACTGGCTCGTCAAGGAGGATGACGGCGGGCCGGCCGACGAGAGCCTGGGCAATGCCGAGGCGCTGGCGCATGCCGCCTGAGTAGGTGGAGGTTCGTCGATCCGCGGCTTCGGCGATGCCGACGCGCTCGAGGAGCTGGCCGATCCAGCGGTCTCGGTTCGGATCCGAACCGTGGAAACGGGCGACGTACTCGAGCGTCTCGCGGCCGGTCATCCAGCCGTAGAAGCGGGGATCCTGGGCGAGGTAGCCCAGCTCGCGGCGATGCTCGCCGGCAGCCGATACCTGTACGCCGTTGATGCTGGCGGCGCCGGCCGTGGGGCGGGCGAGACCGGCGAGGATCTTGAGCGCCGTCGTCTTGCCGGCCCCGTTCGGGCCGAGGAAGCCGAAGACCGTGCCGTCGGGCACGTCGAGGGTGAGATCGGTCAGGGCCTGAACGCCTTTGTAGTGTTTCGTCAGGCCGACCATCGAGATGGCGTTGGACATTTGATGACTCCTGCGGGAGGTGGGTGCTCGCTGGTGCGATTGGTCAAAGACTGAGATCGGCGCGGTGGCGGGACATCGGGGCGATCCCGAAGCGCCCTGCAGGGTCTGCCCCTAGCTGCCTCCGCAACGCTTCGGCCCGGACATGCAGAAGCGACGCCGGGAGGGCGTCGCTTCGACTGGGGAGAGGAGGGCGGGCCGGCCGTCTCGGCCGGCGAGTGTCAGATCGCGAGGAGGAGGCGGCGAAGTTTGTTGGCGGATCGGGCGGTCCGGAGTGCGGTCTCCGACTTGGCGGAATTCAGCTCCGTCGCGTCGCGGCGAGCGGCGATCTCGGTCTCGCGGTGGGCCTGGATGCCGTCGACGAGGAGGTGGCTGAGGTTCATCGTGAGGCTCCCTTCGAGGATTCGATATCGAGGTCGATGTCAGCCGGCAGGCGCCAGTCGGCGTCGACCGGGACGATCCTGTTGGCGGTCTCGCCGTTCGCGATCGCCTGGCTGGCGAAGTAGGCGACGCGGCGGTGGGAGATGATCCGGGCATCCTTGCAGGAGCACCCGTCGACGAGGCAGGCTCGCCGTGACGGCAGTGTTTCGGTGATCGTGGTGTCCGGTACGTTCATGGCTCCTGCTCCCTTCTCGGCCACCGTGGAGGCGGTCGGTTCGATTGCTGGAGCGTGGGCTCGGACGGTGTCGGGATCATCGGGGAGGTCCCCCGATCGCTGGAGGGCAGACCCGCGCGCAGGCTTCAGGGTCTGCCCGGAGCAAGCCACCCGGCTCGGCACGTGCACGAGCGGTTTTCGTGCTCACCGGCCGAGGGCGTGGCAGGATGGCTGGGTGCGCTGCCTGACCGTCACAGGCGTGTGGCCAAGAACGTGACCAGCACGACCGATCGCAACCTCCGCCACCTGACGATAGTGGCCGCCCCGCTCCTGCTCTTGGCGAGCCTCGCTTATTTGGCGATCAATGAGGCGTCGCCCCTCCGCATCGCGATCAACGGGATCGTATGCGGGACGTTCATCGCGACGGGGATACTCGCCTGGGCGCGCCGGCCGGCAAACCGGACGGGCCGCGTCATGGTCGCGACGGGCCTCCTGCTGGTTCTCGACCCGCTGCAGGACGGAGCGATCCCCTCTCTCACTCCGGTCGGTCTGGTTGCGACGACCCTGTCCGACATCCTGCTCGGCTACCTCATCCTGGCGTTCCCGTGGGGGACGTTGCGATCAAATGTCGATCGCGTGTTCCTCGCGGTAAGCGCGATCGCGCTGCTATCGGCGAATCTCGCAGCACTCGCGGGCTTTGACCCTCGGGCCTTCGGCGGCGATTACGACAATCCATACCTCCTGATCCGCGACCCGGCCCTCGCTGAGGTCGCGGTGTCGGCATCGAGGCTGACGAGCATCGTCGTGCTGATCGGATTCCTGGCGATCTTCGCCGCGCGCTGGGCACGCGCTTCGGGGCTCGCGAGGCGTACATACTCGCCGGTGCTCATCCCGTCGACCGTGCTCGTGGTAGCCATCATGGTCTCGACGATCCTGAGCGCATTCCCGGTCCCGGACGACCTCAGCCTCGTCGCAGGCGTCACCCAGGCCATCGCCCGAGCCTTCATTCCGGTGGGATTTCTCGTGGGGCTCTTGAGGACTCGAATGGCTCGCTCGGCGATCGCCGATCTCGTCGTGGAGCTGGGCGAGACGCCTGCCCCGGCGCGACTTCGTGACGCGCTCGCGAACGCCCTCGGCGACCCGGGTCTGACGGTCGCTTACTGGTCGCCGGCCGACGGGGTCTACCTCGCGGCGGACGGCGCGCCGGCCGAGCTGCCATTGGAGGGGTCCAGCCGGGCGGTGACGTTCCTCGAGCGCGACGGTGAGCCGATTGCCGCGATCCTGCACGACCCGGCGCTGCTCGAGGACCCGGGTCTCGTGGCGTCCGTCGCGAGCGCGATGCGTCTGTCGGTCGAGAACGAGCGGCTCCAGGCCGAGGTCGAGGCTCAGCTGGGCGAGGTACGTGAGTCGCGGGCGCGCATCGTGGCCGCCGGGCGACGCGGAGCGAAAGCGGGTCGAGCGGGACCTCCACGACGGCGCCCAGCAGCGGCTGGTCTCGCTGACTCTCGCCCTGCGGCTCGCCAAGCTCAAGCTCGGTGACGATGGCGACCCGGAGCTTCGGCAGAGCCTCGACCAGGCGTCCGACGAGGCGCGTTCGGCCCTCGCCGAGCTGCGCGAGCTGGCCCGCGGGATCCATCCCCAGATCCTGACTGAGGCCGGTCTCGGCTCGGCCATCGAGTCGCTCGCCGATCGGTCGCCCGTTGAGGTCGCGGTTGACCATCGGCACGGACCGGCGCTTCTCGCCCGCGGTCGAGGCGCGCTGCGTATTTCGTCGTCTCGGAAGCGCTCGCGAACGTCGCGAAGTACGCCGGGCGCAAGCCGCGCGCTCGTCCGGACCGAGTGGCAGAACGACGAGCTGACCATTGAGATCGCCGATGACGGCGATCGGCGGCGCCGAGCCCGGGTCCGGTGGGCGGCCTGCGTGGCCTCGCCGACCGGCTGTCGGCGATCGACGGCCGCCTCGAGATCGTCAGCCCGACCGGCGGAGGGACTCGACTCCTCGCTCACATTCCGACCGGGACTCCGGCCGCGATCCCGGGTTAACCCTGTGGAACAGTTCGCGATCGCATGGCACGATCGGGGACATGAGCACGATTCTTATCGTTGATGACCACGCCGGCTTCCGCGTCCAGGCTCGCGCCCTGCTCGAGGCGGAGGGCTTTGTCGTGATCGGCGAGGCAATCGATGGCGCGTCGGGCCTTACCGCGGCGCGCGCACTCAAGCCCGACCTCGTCCTGCTCGACATCGGCCTGCCCGATGTCGAGGGGTTCGACGTCGCCCGCGAACTCGCGATCGACGGTCCGCCGCCGTTGGTCGTGCTGACCTCGAGCCGCGAGGCCAGCGCATTCGGGCCGCGGCTGACGACGAGCGGCGCGCTTGGCTTCATCCCGAAGGACGAGCTGTCCGGCGCCGCGATCCGGGCGTTGGCGCAGGCCTCGTGACGCTGCGGCTCGTCCTCGCCGACGACTCGCTCCTCCTCCGCGAGGGAATCGCCCGCCTCCTGACCGAGGCCGGTTTCGACATCGTGGCCCAGGCCGGGACGGCCGACGAGCTGCTGGCCGCCGTCCGCGAACATCGACCCGACGTCGCGATCGTGGACATCCGGATGCCGCCGACCCACACCGACGAGGGCCTGCAAGGCGGCGGAGGCGATCCGCGCCGAACACGGGACGGATGTCGGCATCCTCGTCCTGTCGCAGTACGTCGAGACGACGTTCGCGCTGCGACTCGTCGCCGACGGGGCGGGCGGCGTCGGCTATCTGCTCAAGGACCGCGTCGAGGACCTCGACGACTTCGCCGATGCGATCCGCCGGATCGCCAAGGGCGGCTCCGTGATCGACCCGAGGTCGTGGCTCAGCTCGTCGGCCGGCGACGGGCGAAGGTGCCCGCTCGACGACCTGACCGAACGCGAGCGCGAAGTCCTCGCGCTCATGGCCGAGGGCCGCTCGAACCAGGCGATCTGCGACAGGCTCTTCCTCGCCCCGAAGACGGTCGAGGCCCACATCGCCAACATCTTCTCGAAGCTCGAGCTGCTGCCCGCGCCGGACGATCACCGCCGAGTCCTGGCGGTCCTGGCTCACCTTCGCGGCTGAGCTTGCAGCCTGGGCGGCGACCGCCGCTCTAGGATGCGAGCAACCGGCCGTGTCGAGACCGGCCCACTGGGAGGCGCCGAGAACGATGCGGGAAGCCACTTCGACACCAAGGCCGGACACGTACCTCCATCCCGTCAACCGGAAGCTCCTCGATGAGGCGACCGTCGGCGAGCGGATCGCCGACCGGGTCACGGGCTTTCTCGGCAGCTGGCGGTTCATCATCATCCAGTCGGTCATCGTCCTGATCTGGATCGTCGGCAACGTCTACCTGCTGTTCCACTTCGACCCGTACCCGTTCATCCTCCTCAACCTCGCCTTCTCGACCCAGGCCGCCTACGCGGCGCCGCTGATCCTCCTCGCCGGAAATCGGGCCGCGATCCGCGATCGGATGACGCTCGAGCACGCGGCGGAGGAGGCCGACTTCGAGGAGGTCCAGAACGAGCAGCTCCTCCGCGGAAACCGCGAGATCCTCGAGCACATCGATCGCCTGGAGCACAAGATCATCGACCTGGAGACGCGGATCCTCGATCGCCTGGAGAAGGGCCCGCACTGACCGGCGGCTGGAACCTGGGTCGCGGCGAGGGCCGTAAGGCCGTCGGCCAGCGAGGCGGCTGAGGAATGAGGCAACCGGCCGCCGAACCTAAAGAGTTCGCCCGATGGCGGCGCCTCGGATGTTCGCCAATCTCGCGTCCAAGCCGAAGACCTCCCTCCGCGACGAACCGGCAACACGCCGATTGGGCGGACTTCCAGGGGGAATGACCGGCCAGGACGAGGAGCATTCAATGTCTGCACTTCGAGTTGCCGCCCAGCCACGCGCTGCCATGCCGAAACTTCCCGTGGCCGCGACGGCCATGGCGCTGATTCTCGGCGTCGCGATCGGCGTCGCCGCCACCGCCACGCTGTCTGTGCGCACGACGGCGCAAACGGCCGTCACGACTGCGCCGGTCACGTCAGCCGCCCGCGCCAACGCCGCCGCTACTCGGGCACAGGCGCCGACGGCGATGGCGACGTATCGCAACCTCGTAGCCGACCTCAAGTCCGCGGAAATGGGTCATGACTACTCCATGCGGTACGGGCTCGCCAGCCGCCTGAGTGGGATGCTCACGGCCCAGATGATCGGTTCCGTCTTCATGGAGCACGAGCGCCTGGAGGCAAGCATCGCGGCCGCCAAGGCCGACGGCGAATACCACCTGGCGTCGCGGTTGAGCAAGCAGCTGGCCGCCATTTGCGGCTCTGAGACCGTCAAAGCTGAGCTCGACTTCTGCAACTGATCGCACGGCGATCGTCGGATCGCTGGCCGGCCGGGTGACCATCGTCACTCGGCCGGTTCGCCGCGTCAGCGCCCGGTAACCCGCCGGATCTCGGCGCTGATCGCCGGGACGACCTGGTGGAGGTCGCCGATGACCGCGTAGTCGGCGACGGACATGATCGGCGCGTCCGGGTCCGTGTTGATGGCCAGGATCCGCTTCGCCGCCTTCGCCCCGACGATGTGCTGGATCGCGCCGCTGATCCCGCAGGCGATGTACAGGTCGGGGGCGATGCGAAGCCCGGTCTGGCCGATCTGCTGCGAGTGCGGCCGCCAGCCGGAGCTCGTCACGACGCGCGACACGCCGACGGCCGCCCCGAGCAGGGCGGCCAGCTCCTCGAGCTCGCTGAACGCCTCCGGGCTGCCGACGCCGCGCCCGCCACCGACCACGACCCGGGCGTCGGTCAGCGAGATCCCGGAGCGATCCGGCTCGAGCCGGCGGGCGACGGCGACGCGGAGGTCGTCGTCGGTCAGCGTCGGGGCGAAGGGCTCGGATCGTGGGGGCGCGCCGCCGGCCGCCGGCTCCTCGATGGCGACGGCGTGGGGCGCGACCGTCAGGAGCTTGGTCGGGGCATCGAGGACGGCATCCTCGAGGAGGCTCCCGGCCCAGCGCTGGCGCGTGAGCCGGAACGGTTCGCCCGGCGCGATGTCCGTGACGTTGGCGGCGAGCGGCAGCTCCGTCCGCGCGGCGAGGTGGGCCATCACCTCGTTGCCGCGGTCGCTGCCCGCCGCGAGGACGGCCGACGCGGTGTTGGCCGACACGAGCTGGCCGATCGACGCGGCCCAGGCGACCGGCGCGAACGCCGCGAGGCGCTCGTCCTCGACCACATGGGCGACGCGCGACGCCGCGTCCGGCGAGCTGGCCGGCGGCGTCCCGTGCACCCGCGCCGAGCAGGACGGCGTGAACGGGCTCGCCCGATGCGCCGGCCAGGCGGCCGGCGAGGCTCAGCATCTCGAGCGACAGGCGCTCCGGCCGGCCGTCCGCGTGCTCGACGAGCGCGAGGATCATCGGCCGAGCACCCCGAGGCGGGTCAGCAACTCGACGACCGCCGGCGCCGCACCCGCGCCCTGGCCGATCACCTCGACCGTGCTCTCGTTGCCCTCCGGCAGCCGCAATCGCTCCTTCGTCGGGCCGCCGGCGCCGCGGCTGCGGCGTCATCCGGACGATCTCCTTCTTCTTCGCCCGGAGCCGCCCCGGAACCGACGGATAGCGCGGCAGGTTCAGGCCCTCCTTGACCGCGAGCACGGCCGGCATCGGCAGCTCGAACACCTCCCAGCCCCCGGCGGCCTCACGTCGGGCGATGACACGCCCGTCGGCCACCTCGATGGCCTTGATGCCGGTTACGGCGGGCCGGCCGAGGGCGGTCGCCACCCGGATCCCGACCTGGAAGTCGCCGGTGTCGGCCGCCTCGTTCCCGAACAGGAGCAGGTCGAACGTCTCGCCCTCGGCCTCGAGGGCCCGGATCGCGTCGACGATCGCGCCCGCCGTGGCCATCGGATCCCAGTCGCTGCCGTCGGTCTCGAGCAGGACCGCCCGCTCGATCCCGATCGCCATCGCGTCGCGGAGCTGCTCGCCCGCGACCTCCGGACCGAGGGTCAGGACCGTCGAGCTGCCGCCCTGCTTCTCCACGATCCGGACGGCCTCCTCGACCGCGCATTCCTCGTGGGGGCTCACCGTGAAGCCCAGGTAGCGCGTGTCGATGTCCCGGCCATCGGCCGTGAGCGTGATCCGGCCGCCCGTCGCCGGGACCCGCTTGACGCAGACGAGGATGTTCATCCGCTGGTGGCCCTCAGCTCCGGATCCGGGCGTTCTCCGGGTCGAACAGCGGGCTGCTGCCGGCCACGGCAACGGTCACCGGGTAGCGCTCACCGAAGTACTCGACGGCGAGCTTCGTCCCCTCCTTCGCGTACTCCGGCGGCAGGTACGACATCAGGAGGTGCTTGCCGACCGACGGCCCGGATCCGGCGCTCGTGACATACGAGCGGCGGCCCTTCGCGTCGACGAGCGGCTGCCCGTCCGGGGTGAGGATCGGCTCGCGGCCGAGCATGTAGCGCTTGACTCCGGACGACGACGTCGGATCGTCGAGGGTGAGCGTCGAGAGGATCGCCACAGGCGGCTTCGATCGCTGCGCGGAGGTACGCCTCGCGGCCGATGAAGTCGCGGTCCTTGACCGTCGGCCGGGCCATGCCGGCCTCGACGAGGTTGAAGTCGAGCTCGAGCTCGTTGCCGTGGGCGCGGTAGCCCTTCTCGAGGCGGGCGGTCACGGCGTACGTCCCGATCCCGACGGCCGCCATGCCGTGCGGCTTGCCGGCCTCCCACAGGGCGTCCCAGACGCGGAGGCCCTGCTCGATCGGGACGTAGATCTCCCAGCCGAGCTCGCCGACGTAGCTGATCCGCGACGCCAGGGTCCGGACGCCGTTGATGTCGACCGGCTTCGAGGTCAGGAACGGGAAGGCCGCGTGGCTCATGTCGGCGGAGGTCGTGGCCGCAACAACGTCGCGGGCCCGCGGCCCCCAGACCCCGATCGTCGTCCACTGGTTGGTGGCGTCGTGGAGCTGGGCGGATCCGTCCGCGGGCAGCTGATCCGTGAAGATCTTCTTGTCGCGCATGCCCATCCCGCCGCCGGTCACGACCCGGAAGTGGTCGTGGCGCGAGGCGCATGATCGTGAGGTCGGCGAGGATGCCGCCGGCGGCGTTGAGGAGCGGCGTGTAGACGGTCCGCCCAGGCGCGACGTCGACCTTGTTGACCGCCAGCCGCTCGAGGTACTCGCAGGCGCCCGGCCCGGTGACGTCGAAGATCACGAACGCGGAGAGATCGACGATCCCGACCCGGTCGCGCATCGCGAGATGCTCGGCGTTGATGATCGGCGACCACCAGCGCGACTCCCACTCGGCGTCGCGGGGCATGACCCGGTCGCCGAACTCGTCGAGGAGCGACTTGTTGGCCTCGTACCAGTACGGCCGCTCCCAGCCGGCCGCCTCGAAGAACACCGCCCCGAGATCCTTCTCGCGGGCGTAGAACGGCGAGAGGCGAACGGGCCGGTTCGATTCCCATTGCTCGTTCGGGTGGACGATGCCGTAGGTCTTGTTGTAGCCCTCGATCGTCCGGGCCGCGATGTGCTGGTCGGTCTTGTGATGCTCGTAGAAGCGGGCGATGTCCGAGCCGTGCGGATCGATCTCCGGCTCGCCGTTCGTCATCCACTCGGCGACGGTCTTGGCGATCCCGGGCGCCTCCTTGATCCAGACCGCCGCCACCGACCAGAGGCCCTTGACCTCGGGCGTCTCGCCGATGATCGGGTTGCCGTCCGGGGTCAGCGACAGCAGGCCGTTGATCGCCAGCTTCACTCCGACCGATTCATCGCCGACGATCTCGGGAAACAGCTCGAGGGCGTCCTCGAGCTGCGGGTCGAAGTCCTCCTGCGTGAACGGCAGCATCGTCGGCGAGAGGGCCGACGCCGCGATCGACGGGATATCGTCGGCGTCCATGAGGATCGCCCGATGGGCGTACGAGCCGATCTCGAAGCCGTTGCCGTGCTGCCGCTCGTACATGTTCGTGTCCATGTCGCGGACGATCGGATAGCCGACTTCCTTGGTGGCGTTCGCGAACATCGGGACGGGGCCGATGTCGATCATCTGGTGAACCGCCGGCGTGAGCGGGATCGACGCGCCGGCCATCCGGGCGATCCGCGGGCTCCAGACCCCGCAGGCGATGACGACGACGTCCGATCTCGACCGTCCCGGCATCGGTGTGGACGCGGCGGACGCGGCCGGCCTCGACATCAATGCCGGTGACCTCGACGCTGGCGGCGACCGTCAGCGCGCCCATCTCCTGGGCCTTCTGGCGCATCAGCGTTCCGGCCTGGAGCGAGTCGACGATCCCGACGCCCGGCGTGTAGAAGCCGCCGAGGATGACGGACTCCTCGATGAACGGGACCATCTCCTTGACCTCGGCCGGGGTGAGCAGCCGGCTGCCCTCGACGCCCCACGAGGTCGACGACGCCATCCGCCGCTTCAGCTCTTCCATCCGCTCGGGGGTCCGGGCGACTTCGATCCCGCCGGTCTCGTCGTACACGCCGAGCTCTCGATACTGGCGGGCGCTCTCGATCGTGAACGCGGCCATCTCCTTGCCGTGGTCGGTCAGGAAGATGAAGTTCGAGGCGTGGCCGGTCGAGCCGCCCGGGTTCGGCAGCATCCCCTTCTCGAGCAGGACGATGTCCCGCCACCCGAGACGGGCCAGGTGGTAGGCCATGCTGTTGCCGACGATCCCGGCGCCGATGATCACGGCGCGGGCCTTGTCGGGAAGCACACTCATGCGCGAAGAATCCTCCGGGCCCGCCAGGCAGGCCGATCATCGATGGCGTGTCAGTCCGGTGACGGCAGGGCGAGAGTATCGCTCGCAACGGTCGCATCCGTCATGACCTTCCGGTGGCGCCGGCGTCCGGGCTACCGGCACCGGGCGTCGTGGTGTACCTTCCAGCGCACGCGTCATTGCCGAGCAGGGAGCCGTGGAGTGACCACCGTCACCGACCCGCCCGTCACCAGCCCGCCGGGATCTCCGGCCGCCCGGACCGCGACGATCTCCGTCAAGGGACTCTGGAAGGTGTTCGGGCCGATCGAGCACAAGCTCATCGGCACGCCGGATGCCGACCTCTCCACGGCGGACCTCCGCCGGAAGCACGGCTCGACCGTTGCCGTGCGCGACGTGTCGTTCGACGTCCGGCCGGGCGAGATCTTCGTCGTCATGGGCCTGTCGGGCAGCGGCAAGTCCACCCTGATTCGCTGCCTCACCCGGCTCATCGAGCCCACCGCCGGTGAGATCCTGCTCGACGGTGAGGACATCCGGAAGGCGGACGCGGGGCGGCTGCGCGAGCTCCGCCGGCGGAAGTTCTCGATGGTGTTCCAGCACTTCGGGCTGCTCCCCCATCGGCGCGTCCTCGACAACGTCGCCTACGGCCTGGAGATCCGCGGGGAGGGGCGCGCGCCGCGCCATGCCCGGGCCGAGGAGATCCTCTCGCTCGTGGGCCTTGAGGGCCACGCCAACAGCTACCCCGATCAGCTCTCGGGCGGAATGCAGCAACGAGTCGGCCTCGCGCGGGCCTTGGCCGTCGATCCCGAGGTCATGTTCTTCGACGAGCCGTTCAGTGCCCTCGACCCGCTCATCCGCCGCGACATGCAGAACGAGGTGATCCGGCTCCACCAGGAAGTCGGCAAGACGATGATCTTCATCACCCACGACCTCGCCGAGGCGCTGAAGCTCGGCGACCACGTCGTGATCATGCGCGACGGCAAGATCATCCAGGCGGGGCGGCCGGAGGACGTGGTCGGCGCACCGGTCGACGACTACGTCCGCGACTTCGTCCAGGACGTCGTGAAATCGCACGTCCTCACGCTGCGCTGGGTCATGCGCGAGCCGCGCCCGGACGATCCGCTCGACGGCCCGGAGTTCCCGCCGACCGCGGTCATCCGGACCGCCGTCCACGCCGCCACCTCGACCGACAAGCCGATTCGGGTCGTCGACGGCGGCCGTCTCCTGGGCGTCGTCGATCGCGCCGACATCCTGACCGCGATCGCGGGCGCAGAGGGCGAATAGAAAGATGACCGCCGTCGGTGTCGCGGCCGGCCGCCTGGTCCCGGGGATTCCGCGGTACGCGTGGGCGCTGCTCGGCGCCGTTGCCGCGGTTCTGCTCTATCTCGTCTTCCGCGGCCAGGGGACGCTCCCCCACAACAACGATGCAGACCTCTTCCGGTCGCTCAATGCGCTTCGCGAGTCCGTCGAGGACAACCGCCACTCGATCCCGTTGATCACTCCGATCCGGCAGGGCGTCGGCGGGCTCGTCGACGTCTTCATCGGCGGATTGCACGCGCTGTCCTGGCCCGGCCTCGTCGCCGTGGGGGCTGCGATCGGCCTGGCCATCGGTGGCTGGCGGCTGGCGCTCCTCGGCGCGACCGGGTTCATCTCGTTCGGCGTGCTGGGCCTGTGGGAGCCGAGCGTCGACACGCTGGGCCTGACGCTCGCGGCGGTCGTGCTGTCGCTTGCGATCGGCCTGCCGCTTGGCATCCTCGCCGGCCGGAACGACCGGTTCCTGCGCATCGTGACGCCGGTCCTCGACATCATGCAGATCATGCCGACGTTCGCGTACCTCGCGCCGCTGGCCCTGCTGTTCCTCATCGGCCCGGCGACCGCGGCGATCGCGACGATGATCTACGCGATCCCGCCGGCGATCCGAATCACGGCCCTCGGCATTCGCGGCGTCTCGCCCGACGACCGTCGAGGCGGCGACGGCGATGGGCTCGACCAGGCTGCAACTGCTCGGCAAGGTCCAGGTCCCGATGGCCCTGCGGACGATCATCCTCGGCGTCAACCAGACGATGATGATGGCCCTCTCGATGGTCGTGATCACGGTCCTCGTCGACGCGCCGGGGCTCGGCAAGAACATCATCCGAGCGCTCCAGCAGGTCGACGTCGGGACGGCGTTCGACGCGGGCCTGGCAATCGTCATCATCGCGGTCATCCTCGATCGCTTCACGACCGCGGCCGGCGAGCGAGCCGATCCGCGAGCTCGCGCCCTGGCCGGCGGTGGCGGACGGACCCGGGGGGTCATCCTCCTGGCGATCGGCATCGCGGCGGCCGGCATCCTCGTTGGGCGGATCGTCCTCGACAACCCCGACTTCCCCAAGGGCATCGCGTTCTCGTTCGAGGGCGCCGTCAACGCCGTCGTGACCTGGCTCCGGGCGAACGCAACCGGGATCACGTCGGGGTTGCGAGACGGCATCACGTTCGGCGTCATCAACCCGCTCCAGGGTGTCCTGACATCGGCGCCGTGGTGGCTGGTGGCTGCCGCGATCGTCGGTACGGCCGCGTTCATCAGCGGGCCCCGTCCCGCGCTCGCCGCCGGCATCTGTCTCGCCGCGATCATCGGGCTCCAGCTGTGGGAGCACAGCATGGAGACCCTGACGTCCGTGATCGTGGCAACGGCGCTGACGCTTGCGGTCGGCCTCGCACTCGGCATCGCGTCGGCGCGCAGCAAGCGGTTCTCCGCGGCCCTTCGGCCGCTGCTCGACGCGGCCCAGACGATGCCGGCGTTCGTCTATCTCATCCCTGCCGTCGCGCTCTTCGGCCCAACCCGCTTCACGGGCATCGTGGCCGCCCTGATCTATGCCGTGCCACCGGTCATCAGGCTCGTCGAAGCCGGGATCCGGACCGTGCCCGTGACGGTCGTCGAGGCCGCGACGGCGGCCGGCTCGACGCAGCGCCAGCTCCTCTGGAAGGTGCAGCTGCCGATGGCCCGGCCGGCGCTCCTGCTCGCGGCCAACCAGGGGATCGTCCTCGTCCTCGCGATGGTCGTCGTCGGGGGACTCGTCGGCGCGGGGGGCCTTGGCTACGACGTCGTCGCAGGATTCGCTCGGCGCGACTTCTTCGGGGAGGGTCTCGCCGCAGGAATCGCGATCGTCCTGCTGGGTATCATGCTGGACCGGATCACCCAGGGGGCAGGATCGCGGCCGCGGGCCGGCGCGCGGACGGGCAATGCCCGGCCAGACGGACGGCCGGGCACGGTCGTCGCCGTTACCCCGATGAAGCCATGAGGAGCACGCAGATCGGGCCGGATGGGTCCATGATGGGACGGCATAGAGGAGGAGCGGAGCACATGACCAACGCGATTCGGCGCCTCGTTATCAGCGTGGCGCTCATCAGTCTTGTCCTTGCGGCGTGCTCGTCGCCGGGCGGGTCGGGGGGAGCCTCGCAGGCAGCGGGCGGCGGGGGCACGGTCAACATCGCGATCAATCCGTGGGTCGGGTACGAGGCCGACGCAGCCGTCGTCGCCCACGTGCTCGAGAAGGAGCTCGGCTACAAGGTCGTCAAGAAGGACCTCAAGGAGGACGTCTCCTGGCAGGGCTTCGAGACCGGCGAGGTCGACGTCATCATCGAGGACTGGGGCCACCCCGAGCTCCAGAAGAAGTACGTCGATGAGGACAAGGTCGCCCAGGTCGTCGGTGACACCGGCAACGTCGGGATCATCGGCTGGTACGTCCCGGGCTGGATGGCGGAGGAGCATCCGGACATCCTCGACTACAAGAACCTCAACAAGTACGCCGACCTGTTCAAGACGTCGGAGTCGGGCGACCTTGGCCAGTTCCTCGGCAGTGACCCGTCGTACGTCCAGTACGACGAGGCGCTCGTCAAGAACCTCGACCTCAACTTCAAGGTGATCTTCTCCGGCGGCGAGGCCGCCACGATCACCGCCTACCAGCAGGCCGTCGCCGACAAGAAGCCGCTCATCGGCTACTTCTGGGATCCGCAGTGGCTTCACTCCCAGGTCAAGCTCGAACGGGTCAAGCTGCCGCCGTTCGCGGAAGGCTGCGACAACGACCTCGAGAAGGTGGCCTGTGACTATCCGGAGACGCCGCTGAACAAGATCGTCAGCACGAAGTTCGCGACCGAGGGCGGCAAGGCCTTCGAGCTCATCAAGAACTTCAAGTGGACGAACGAGGACCAGAACGCGGTCTCGGACTACATCACGAACGACAAGATGACGGCCGAAGACGCCGCGGCAAAGTGGATCGCCGACAACCCGGACAAGTGGAAGGCGTGGCTCCCGAAGTAGCCGCCTCAGCCTGACACCGCGAAACCAACCCTCGGCCGGCGGATTGCCCGCCGGCCGAGGACATTCATGAAATTCAGACGATCACGGATCGTTGACACATCCATCACACTCTTGACGCACCGTCGCCGGGGCGCTCAAATGCCCTTCACCGGAGGAGGATCCGGATCCGGCAACGTCACCCGCGCCGCCGAGAGAGACCTGCGCGATCACCGTAGGAGGAGATCGGATCGAGCAGGGGCTGGCCGCTGCGGTGCTCATCCCTGAGACCCCCACACAGCTGGAGAACCACATTGATCACGAAACGATCGCTGTCTCGAACGCTCGCACCGTTCGCCGCGTTCGCCATCATCCTGACCGCATGCTCGTCGCCGGGCGGCAGCACGCGCCGCATCGGCGCCGAGCATCCCAAGCCGCCTCGGCCCCGGCATCGCAGGAAGCATCGGGATCGCCGGCCGCGAGCGGCATGGACATGGCAGCCCTCGAGGCCGCTGCAAAAGCCGAGGGCAAGCTCACGACGATCGCCCTCCCCGACGACTGGTGCAACTACCGCGAGGTCATCGACACCTTCAAGTCCAAGTACGGCCTCGAGGTCAACGAGCTTGACCCGCTGGCCGGCTCAGGTGACGAGATCGAGGCGATCAAGGCCAACAAGGACAACCCCGGCGACCAGGCCCCGGACGTCATCGACGTCGGACTTGCATTCGGCCCGAGCTCGAAGGCCGAGGGACTCGTCGCCCCGTACAAGGTCTCGACCTGGGACACGATCCCCGACTCGGCCAAGGACCCCGATGGGGCCTGGTTCGGCGACTACTACGGCGTCCTCTCCTTCGAGGTCAACACCGCCGTCGTTGCCAACGTCCCCCAGGACTGGTCGGACCTGCTCAAGCCCGAGTACAAGGGCCAGGTCGCCCTCGCCGGCGACCCGCGCACCTCGAGCCAGGCGATCCAGGCGGTCCACGCGGCGGCTCTCGCCAACGGTGGCTCGCTCGACGACGCCACGAAGGGTCTCGAGTTCTTCAAGGAGCTGAACAGCTCCGGCAACTTCGTGCCGATCATCGCGACGTCCGCGACGATCGCGGCCGGCGACACCCCGATCGCCATCCGCTGGACCTACAACGCGCTCGCGAACCGTGACAGCACGGCCGCCAGCGGTGGTCCGAAGATCGAAGTCGTCGTCCCGAAGTCCGTCCGGTTCGCCGGCGTCTACGTCCAGGCGATCAGCGCCTACGCCCCCCATCCGAAGGCCGCCCAGCTCTGGGAGGAGTTCCTGTACTCCGACGAGGGCCAGAACCTCTGGCTGAAGGGCTACTGCCACCCGATCCGGTACGAGGATCTCGTTGCGAACAACGCGGTCCCGGCCGAGCAGCTGGCCAAGCTCCCGGACGTCACGGGCGCCGTCTTCCCGACCCTCGAGCAGCTCGACAAGGCAAAGGCGCTCATCACCGGCCAGTGGGACGCCGTCGTCGGGGCGAACGTCCAGTAGCAGGAAACGACGTCCCGGTCCCCGGGATCTCGAATCGTGGCTGACGCCACGACGCTCAGCGAGCGGGGCACGCCACCGGCGCGCCCCGCTCGTCGCCGCTTCGGATGGGCGTGGCTGGGCCTCGTCCCGTTCTTTCTCTTCTCGATCGCCTTCATGTTCCTGCCCGTGGCTTACCTGGTCATCGGCAGCTTCATCGGCCTTGACGGCGCACCCACCCTCGGCAACTACGCCGATCTGTCGACGGGCGTGATCCCCGGGGCGTTCGGCCTCAGCATCGAGATCAGTCTCGTCACCGCTATCGCCGGTGGCATCTTCGGGTTCCTGCTCGCCTATGCCGTAATCCTGGGCGGGCTGCCGAGGTTCCTCCGCACCGCGTTGATGACGTTCTCCGGCGTGGCTTCGAACTTCGCGGGCGTACCGCTCGCCCTCGCATTCATCTTCACCCTCGGCATCCAGGGCTTCGTCACGGTCCAACTGAGGTCGCTGGGATTCGAGTTTCCGCCCCGGCTTCTCACGACGAAGTTGGGCCTCGAAATCGTCTACCTGTACTTCCAGTTTCCGTTGATGATCCTGATCATCGCGCCGGCCCTCGACGGCCTGAAGCGCGAGTGGCGCGAAGCGGCCGAGAACTCCGGCGCAACGCCCAGGCAGTACTGGCGCTACGTCGCGCTGCCGATCCTGACCCCGTCGCTCCTCGGCGCGATGATCCTGCTCTTCGGCAACTCGTTCGGCGCCCAGGCGACGGCCTTCCAGTTGACCGGCGGGACGCTCAACATCATCACGCTCGTGATCAGCTCCCAGATCCGCGGCGACGTCCTCCACAATCCGGGGCTCGGCTACGCCGCGGCGATGGGGATGGTGGCGATCATGGCGATCTCGATCGGCCTGTACTCGATCCTTCAGCGTCGGTCCGAACGGTGGCTGCGGTCATGAGCGATACGGTCGGCGACCGCGCGCCACGGGGCCGTCGGGACGGTAGCGACCAGCGCGCGCCCGCGCCGGCGAAGCTTCGGCTCGCTCTGGGCCTGGATCATCTTCATCCTCGGCGCGGCGTACTTCCTCCTGCCGCTGGTCGGGACGTTCGTCCACTCGATCCGGACGCGGCCGGACATCTTCCTGGCCTACCGCCAGGTCCTGGCCGACCAGAAGTTCGCCTTCGGTCTGCTCTATTCCTTCACCATTGGCGTGATCACGATCATCGTCAGCCTGCTCATCATCGTGCCGACGGCGTACTGGGTCCGCCTCCGGGTGCCGCGCCTCCGGCCGGTCGTCGAGTTCGTGACGTTGATGCCCTTCGTGATTCCGCCCGTCATCCTCGTGTTCGGACTCATCCGGGTCTATTCCGGCCGGCCAATCCAGCTGACGGCATCGAGCTTCGGCAGCGACCTGTTGCTGGTGGCCGCATACGTGGTGCTGTCGTTCCCATACATGTACCGCGCCGTCGACACGGGCCTCGCCGCGATCGACGTCCGGACCCTCACCGAGGCCGCCCAGAGCATGGGCTCGGGCTGGGCCCGGATCCTGTGGCGGGTGATCTTCCCGAACCTCCGCACGTCGCTCCTGTCCGGGGCGTTTCTGACCCTCGCCATCGTCGTCGGGGAGTACACGATCGCGACGTTCCTCGCCCGCAACGACGCGTTCGGCGTCTACCTCTCGCTGCTCGGGCGCAGCCAGCCGTACACGCCCGCGGCGGTGTCGCTCATCAGCTTCGGCCTCACATGGCTGGCGATGGGCGCGATCGCGTTCCTCGGGCGCGGGACGCGCGGACGAATCCAGGTCGCGGGCGCGCGATGACGACGCCGATCCAGTGAGGGACCAATGACCTTCCTCGAGCTGACCGACATCCAGAAGCGCTTCGGCGACGTGGCTGCCGTCGAGGACTTCAACCTCGCGGCGGAGCGCGGCGAGTTCGTCTCGTTCCTGGGGCCGTCCGGCTGCGGCAAGACGACGACGCTCCGGATGATCGCCGGCTTCGAGCAGCCGACCGACGGGACGATCGTCGTCGACGGAACGGACATCACCCATCGACCGCCGAACCGCCGCAACGTCGGCATGGTGTTCCAGTCGTACGCGCTGTTCCCGAACATGTCGGTCGCCGACAACATCGGCTTCGGCCTGAAGGTCCGCAAGAAGCCGAAGGCCCAGATCCGGGCGAAGGTCGACGAGCTGCTCGGGATCATCAACCTGCCCGACAAGGGCGATCGCTATCCGTACCAGCTGTCCGGCGGGCAGCAGCAGCGGGTGGCTCTTGCCCGCGCCCTCGCGATCGAGCCGCAGGTGCTCCTCCTCGACGAGCCGCTCTCGGCGCTCGACGCGAAGATCCGGATCGTCCTGCGCAAGGAGATCCGGTCGATCCAGCGCCAGCTCGGGATCACGACCGTGTACGTCACCCACGACCAGGAAGAGGCCCTGTCCCTGTCGGACCGGGTCGTGGTCATGAGCGAGGGCCGGATCGAGCAGATCGGGACGCCGGCGGAGATCTACAACTTCCCCGCGACGCCGTTCGTGGCGTCGTTCGTCGGGACGCTCAACCTCATCGCCGCGCGAGTCGTCGACGCCGGCCGCGGGCCGGCTGTCGGCCGAAGGCCAGGAGCTGCGCGCTGCGCGGCCGATCACCGAGGCCCGCGACGGCGGAATCGTGACCCTCGCGCTCCGGCCGGAGAGCATCGAGCTCGGCGAGGCCGGTGGCAGCAACCGTCTCCGGGGCACGGTCGAGGACGTCAGCTTCCTCGGCTCGATCGTCCGGACCCGCGTCCGGCTCGGCGACTCCGACACGACCGTGTCGCTCGACACCTTCAACGACCCGAACCTGACCCCGCCGGCGATCGACGAGGTCGTCACGCTGTCCTTCCCGCCGGAATCGAGCCTCGTCATCGGCGCGGGTCCGGCCCCCGAGATCGACGTCGTCGCGGGAGAGTGACCGAAGCCGCGCTCTCGCCGCTCCTCGACGGGATCGACCTCGTCGTCTTCGACAAGGACGGAACGCTGATCGACTTCCACGCGATGTGGGGCGGCTGGGCGCTGGAGCTCGGACGCCGACTGGACGGCTCAACGAGGAGGCCCGTCGCCGGCGACGTGTTCGCGGCGATCGGCTTCGATCCTGCGAGCGGCCGGGTTCGGGCCGGTGCACCACTCGCGGTCGCGACGATGGGCGAGATCGCCGAGATCATCGCGGCCGTCATCCGTCGCTGGTGCCCGAGCATCGCCGCAGCGCGGCGCGCCGTGGAGACTGCCTGGTTCCTGCCGGATCCCGTCGCCTCGGCGGTCCCGACCGCCGATCTCGTGACGCTGTTCGGCCGGCTCCGGGCATCCGATCGGCTGATCGCGGTCGCCACGACCGACGACCGGGCCCCGACGGAGGCCACCCTGCGGGGCCTCGGCATCCGGGACCACGTGTCCGCGCTCGCCTGCGGCGACGACGGGGTGGGCGTGAAGCCGGACCCGGCCATGGTCCTCGCAATCTGCGCGGCCCTGCGGGTCGCCCCCGAGCGAATCGCCGTCGTCGGCGACACGCCGGCCGACCTCGCGATGGGCCGATCGGCCGGAGCCGGCCGGGTGATCGGGGTGCTCACGGGCGTCGGCGGGCGCGGGGAGCTCGAGCCGCTCGCAGACGTAGTCCTCGGGTCGATCGCGGAGCTGCTGGAGACCTGACGGCCAGACCGTGCGCGCGAGCGTCCCGATCGAGGCGCCGGTACGTCTGGGCTATCGCACGAAGCCCCCTGCACGGGTACCTTCGAATGACCAGTGCCGACCGCTTCCGTACGCCCCGAGACCGGCCCGCTGCAGACAGGCTCCTCATGGAGGACTCACGCACCCGATGGCCGTCGCATTCGAGCGAGGTGACAAACCAGCGTTGCTGACCGTGGCCGAGGCGGCCGCGATCGCGGGCGTTGGCCGCGGGACGATCCGCAGCTGGTGCGCTCGCGGCGAGCTTCCGTCGGTTGCCGGCCGGACGCGCACGGAGCGGCTGATCCGACGCTCGGACCTCGAACGGCACATCGCCGGCCTTGCCGACGCGGGCACGGCCGCGGATGGCCCGGGGATTCAGCTCCCCACGGACCAACCGACCCCTGACGGCGAGCACCTGCCGCTGCGGCTGATCCGCGAACAGCTGGCCGGCGGCGACGCCCTCCGCCGGATCGCCGCCGAGGTCAGCGGCCCGCTCGATCTGCCAACGCTCTTCGACGATGTCATCGCCGACTCGATGACCCTGTTCGCCGTCAGCCGGGTTGGCCTGTGGCTGTACGACGCGACGCGGCCGTTCCCGTTGACGCTCGCCGCCCACCACGACGTCCCCGAAGAGGTGATGGACTGGGTCGAGCTGCTCCAGGCCGACGCACGAACCGCAGGCATGCAGGCGATCCGGTCGCAGACGGTTGTCGTCCTGCGTGACGCTACCGCCGACAAGACGCTTGCGCTCTATCCGGTCTACCTCCGAAACGGCATCGCCAGCGTCTGTTTCGTCCCGATCGTCTTCCGCGGCGAGCCGCTCGGCTTGCTCGTTCTCTACCACGACGTCATTCGCGACTGGACAACGGCCCAGCAGGATCTCGCCCGCAGCTTCGCCGACCAGATGGCCGCCGCGATCGGCAACACCCGCCTGTACGACTCGGTCCAGTCGCTGGCCGCACGCCTGAGGGCGATCCACGACTTCGCCCTGCGGCTGAACCGGATCCGCGACCTGGACGAGATCGCCTCGGTCATCGTCGAGGGCACGGAGCGACTGATCGGCCATGACACGATCCGCGTCTACCGCGTCGACCACGAGGCGAAGGTCTGCGAGCCGATCGCGTTCAAGGGCACGTTCGGCGGCAATCCGAATCCCAGCTTCGATGAGCTCCGGACCTCCATCGGCAGCGGGCTCACGGGCTGGGCCGCTCAGCACAACCAGACGATCCTGACCGGAGACGCCGGCAGCGACCCGCGCGGCCGCCGCGTCCACGAATACGGGGCCGTGGAATCGATGCTCGTCGTGCCGATGAGCTTCGAGGACCGCGCCCACGGCGTCATCGTCGTGTCGGCCGACGGGCGGGATCGCTTCGGGCCCGACGACGAGGCGACGCTGACGATCTTCGCCGGCTACGCGGCCCAGGCGATCGTCAACTTCGAGCACCTCGACCAGCTGAACCGCCAGCAGGCCGAGCTCGAGCACCAGCTCGCCAGTCAGCGCCGGCTGCTCGAGGTGAATGAACGCCTGCTGTCGACCCTCGACCCGCAAGGCGTCCTCGAACTGATCGCCGATTCGCTCAAGACGATCGTGCCGTACGACGCGTTGACGATCTACCGCTGCGACTGGGATGCGGGTGTGCGGCGGGCGGTCATCGCCCGCGACCGGTTCGCCGACGTGATCCTCGAATATGCCGGCCCGATCGGCGTCGGCATCACCGGCTGGGTGATCGAGCACGGCGAGGCGGCGCTCACCAACGACGCCCACCTCGACCCGCGGGTCGTCCAGGTCCCCGGCACGCCGTTCGAGCCCGAGTCGATGATCGTCGTGCCGCTGCGGGTCGGCGCCGAGGTGATCGGGACGCTGAACATCGGGCGGGTCGGCGGACCGGAGGCCCACTTCACCCAGAACGAGTTCGAGCTGACGAAGCTGTTCGCCGGCCAGGCATCGATCGCCCTGGAGAACGCCGAGGCCCACGGTGCCATCAAGGTCCGGGCCGAGCACGACGCGCTGACGGGTCTCCGCAACCACGGCCAGTTCCAGCGCGAGTTCGCGGAAACGATCGCGGGCGCGGAAGGCCCGTTCGCGCTGCTGATGCTGGATCTCGATTCGTTCAAGGCGTTCAACGACGCCTGCGGCCATCCCGCCGGCGACGCGCTCCTCGCCGGCGTCGCCGCGGCGCTGCGAAGCGGGATTCGGGAGGGTGACAGCGCGTACCGCTATGGCGGCGATGAGTTCGCCGTGATCCTGCCGGGAGCGAATCGGATCGAGGCATACGAGGCCGCGGAGCGCATTCGGCAGGCCGTCCTGGACATCGCCGACCGGACCGGGCCGCGGGTTTCGATCTCGGTCGGGGTCGCGTGCCACCCGGAGGACGGCGCCACCAAGGACGAGCTCGTCGCCGTCGCCGACCAGTCGCTGTACATGGCGAAGCCGTCGTCACAGGCGGACGGCGCCGAAACGGGCCGGCACGACCCGTATCTCGCCGCGCTCGACCAGACGGCGATCGCGCTGATGAATCGCCGCGATCCCGACGGAGCTGCTCGAGACGATCATGACCCGGGCGGCCGCCCTCCTCGGCACGCCGCACGGCTTCATCTACCTCGTCGAGCCCGACGGCGAAAGCCTCGTCTGCCGTCACGGCATGGGGATCTTCTCGGACTACCTCGGGTTCCGGATGCCGATCACCGATGGCGTCAGCGGCCTTGTCGTTCGCGAGCGGCGCGGTATCGCGGTCGACAACTACGACACCTGGTCCGGGCGGGCCAAGACGCTTCCGACGTCCGTGTTCGGGGCCGTCGTCGGCGTGCCCCTGACCTCGGGTCCGCGGGTCATCGGCGTCATCGGGCTCGCGTCCGGCGTCAGGGAGCGGCGGTTCGGCGAACTGGAGATCGCCGCGCTGACGCGGTTCGCCCAGCTCGCCTCCATCGCCCTCGACAACGCCAATCTCTTCGAGACCGCGCAGCGCGGCGCGCTCTACGACCCGATCACGGGCCTGCCCAACCGAGAGCTGCTGTCCGACCGGATCGCCCATGCCCTGTCCTGGGCGCGCGAGGCCGAGGACGAGTCAATCGCCCTGGTCCTCCTCGACCTCGATCGGTTCAAGACGATCAACGAGAGCCTCGGCCACGCGTTCGGCGACCAGCTCCTCGCGGCCGTCGGGGAGCGGCTCAGCGCGTGCCTGCGGCCCGGGGACACCGTCGCCCGCTTCGGTGGCGACGAGTTCGGCGATCATCCTCGACGGTTTCCGCGGACTCGAGGAGGCCCACCCGATCGCGGAGCGGATCATCGAGGTCCTCCGGGCGCCGTTCACCCTCGGCGATCGCGAGTGGTTCGTCAACGCGAGCCTGGGCATCGCGATCGCCCGCCCGGGCCGGTCCGATCCCGCCGACCTCTTCCGCGAGGCGGAGATCGCGCTCGTCCAGGCGAAGCGTGCGCCCGGCATGAACTACACGTTCTTCGAGCCGGCGATGAGTGCGGCGACTATGGAGCGCGTCGAGCTCGAGAACGACCTGCGGCGGGCGCTCGAGCGGGACGAGCTGCGGCTCCACTACCAGCCGATCGTGGACCTCGCTTCCAACCGGATCGTCGGGCTCGAGGCGCTCCTCCGCTGGCAGCACCCGACCCGCGGCCTCGTGCCGCCGCTGTCGTTCATTCCGCTCGCCGAGGAGACCGGGCTGATCATCCCGGTCGGGCGCTGGGTGCTGGAAACGGCCTGCCGCCAGGCTCGGAGCTGGATGGACACGCTGCCCGAATCGCAGCTCGTGATGAGCGTCAACCTGTCGGCCCGTCAGTTCACCCAGCCCGATCTCGTCGAGCAGGTCGGCGAGATCCTGGCCGAGACCGGACTTCCCGCGCACCTCCTCGAGCTCGAGATCACCGAGAGCGTCCTGATGGACCAGTCGGAGGCGGGCACGCGAGCACTGCGGGCGCTGCGGGAGCTCGGCGTGAAGCTCGTCCTCGACGACTTCGGGACCGGCTACTCGTCTCTGTCCTACCTGAAGCACCTGCCGCTCGACACGATCAAGATCGACCGCTCGTTCGTCCAGGGCCTCGAGTCAGAGGACTCGAACCTGCCGATCGTCCAGGCGGTCATCTCGCTGGCTCACGGCCTCGGCATCAGCGTCGTGGCCGAGGGCATCGAGACCGCGGGCCAGCTCGCCCACCTGCGGTCGCTCGCTTGCGACCGCGGCCAGGGCTTCTTCTACGCCCGGCCCGCGCCGCCGGCCAACCTCGAGCCGATGCTCCTTGCCGGGAGTGCCCCGGTCAAGGCCTAGCGGCGGCCGCCGGTGAGGCGAAGCAGGAACAGGAAGATGTTGACGAAGTTGATGTACAGGTGGATGGCGCCGAGGACCGACGCCTTCTCCACCGACCCGAGCGACGCCGCGTAGTCGCCGTACGAGATCTTCTGGACGTCGTACGCGGTGTAGACGGTGAAGACGACGACGCCGATCAGGGCAATCGCCCAGCCGAAGGGCGAGCTTCCCAGCCAGATGTTGACGATGGAGGCGACGAAGACGCCGACCATGCCCATGAACAGGAAGCCACCGAGCGAGTTCAGGTTCCGCTTCGTCGTCGCGCCGTAGATCGCCGCGGCGCCGAACATCGCCGACGCGCCGAGGAACGAGGTGATCACCGACTCGACCTTGTAGAGCGAGACGATGACGCCGACGGTCACGCCCATCGTCGCCGCGAACAGGAAGAAGAGCCCGAGTGCCAGCGTCGCATTCAGGCGCGGCATGAGGGCCTGGATGCCGATGCCGAGGCCGAGCTGGGCGATGAGGATGATCCACCACGAACGGGCGACGGCCTCGATCAGCGTCGGCTGGCTCGAGACGACGACCGCGATCCCTGCCGTCAGCAGGAGACCGGCAAACATCCAGCCGAACGACTGGGTCAGGAACGTGTTCGAAAGCTCGGGCGCCGGGCGAACCCCGAGCTGCGATGGAAGTCCGCGGTCCTGCATCAGCGTGTGCTCCTCTCAGCGGTGGCGCCCTCGCGGCGCCGGCGATCCAGTCGAGATGGTGTGGCGGTCCGGGCTTCCGCCTGCTCTGCGGCCCTAGCGAGAACCCACAGCAGATCGGCCAACCGGTTCAGGTACGGTAGCAAATAGGGACCCGGAATCAATCCCTCGCGACCCAACCCCACCGCTCTCCGTTCGGCCCGCCGGATGATCGTCCGGGCCAGCTCGAGTGCGGCGCTCGTGGGGGTCTCGCCGGGGACGACGAACTCCTTGGGCATCTCGATGTGGGCCTCGACCTCGCGAAGCAGCCCCTCGATCCCGTCGACCATGCCGGCCGATACGCGCGTCCGGCCGTCCTCGAGGCGGTCCCACGCGTCGGGGTTCGTCGCCAGCTCCGCGGCCGCGACGAACAGCTCGCGCTGGAGGCGGAGGATGACGCCGGGCAGCTCGCCGAACCCGACCGACAGGACACCGAGGCGGTCCTTCAACCCGAGCTGGGCCCGCGCGAGGCCCAGTGCCGCGACGGCCTCGTCGATCGTGCCGTACGCCTCCGCGCGGAGGTCGTCCTTGGCGATCCGCTGGCCGCCGAACAGGAGGCCCGTGGTCCCGTCGTCGCCCTTGCGGGTCGCGACCGCCGATTCGAACCCGTCGGTCACCACATGAGCCCGGCGTCGCGCGGGTCCCAGCGCTCGGCGAGGAGGGTCACCTTCACGTCGTGCTCGACGACGGATTCGGCCTGCTCCTTCACCTGCTGGATCATCGAGCCGGCGTAGGGGCAGAACGGCGTGGTGAGGATCATCTTCACCTCGGTCGAATCGGGGCCGAGGATGATCTGCTTGATGAGCGCGAGCTCAACCACGTTCATCCCGATCTCCGGGTCGACCACCGCCCGCAGCGCGTCGAGGATCGCGAGCTCCGTTGCGCGGCGCTCCGCGTCGAAGGCCGGCGGGGCGTCGGCGGCGTCAGCGGCGCCCGTGGCGGGAACGGTCGGCGTCTCAGTGGTGGGGTCAGTGGTTGTGTCGGTCATGCGAGGCTCCGGGTGCGTGCCTCGATCGTATCACCGAGCCCGCTCAGCCCCGAAAAGTCGCGCCGAAACGCGGCACCCGCGCTGACTACGCGGCCGGTCTCGCCTTGACCACGATCCCGGGCACCCGGTACTGGGCGGGCAGGTCCGCCGCCTCGTCTTCCGAATAGCCCGGGCCGGCGAGCGATCCGTCCGACTCGAAGAACTCCGCGTAGCGATCGCGGTTGTTCGCCGCGTACGCGTATGCGGCGGCGATTCCGAGCCGGCGCAGTTCCGGGTGGTCCTTGATCAGCTCCGTGAGACCGTAGCCGTTGCGACGCAGCTCGAGCAGCTGGCGGACGGTCAGCCGCGTGCCGTAGCAGAACGGCTCGCCGTTCATCACGAGCGGGTCGACCTTGACCCACTTGATCGTCATCAGGCGCCCTTGTAGATGAACTCGAGGAGCTTGTTGCGCTTCCGGGCGTCGCCCGCGATCCGCCGGTTCCAGCGCATCTGGGCGATGCCGGCGTCGATCGCAGCGTGCATCGGCTCCGCTTCCGGACCGATCGAGGAACGGCGCCATCGCCGCTCGGAGGCCCTCCGACAGCTGGACGAGATCGTCCATCGGGACGCGGCGGCGGCGGTAGAGCGGCACGACCTGGTCGGCGAACTCGCGCATGGGCGACGGGTCGTCGGTCGCGACGGAGAGGGCGATCCGATCGATGAAGGCCTCGGTGTCGCGGAGCAGGTGGCGGAGGCCGAGCTCGTCGTAGCGGTCACGGAACGTGGGATCGCGCTCGACGGCGATCTCGAGTGCCCGCGCGCCGAGCCGCGCCGTGGCCGCCCGCAAGCGATCTGCCGCGTCCGGGAACCCGGACGTTTCGTCGCGGTCCGGCAGGCCCAGCGATGGATGCTTCACGTTCGCGAGTCTAGCGTGCGACGAAGTGCGGCGCCACGAGCCGATACGATTGACCGCGATGGAGCCACCCAACGAATCGCGAGCGCCGTCAGCGCCGCCCGAGCCCGGCGAGCGCGGTCGCGTCCTCGACCGACCGCCCTCCGATCGATACGCGGAGGCCGCGCCTCCACCGTCGACGGACACGCCGGTCTCCAGCCGTGCGCCCCAGGCCCTCCTGGCGGCGTTGGTCGGCGCGGCCGTCATCACGGTTCTCGGCGGGCCCCTGTCGGTCACGGTCGGGCTCGTCGGCGTGGCCGCCGTCATCGGCTGGGCCATCGGCTCGATCGTCCGGCCGTCGCTTGGCCTCGCCGTCGGGCTCGCGATCGCGTCGATCGCCCTGGGCCTCATCGGTATCTGGCTGGTCGCGCGGTTCGAGGGCGGCGTCCTGAGTCTCCCCGACTACCTCGGCCAGGTGCAGGGGCCGCTGGTCGCGATCGAGATCGCGGTCGCTGCGATCGTGGCCGCGGCGACCGTCCGATGACCGCCCCGGACGCCACGCCCGACCTTCGCTTCCGGCGTCCCGTCGAGGCCGACCACCGCGCGATCGTCGCGGTCGTCGACGAGTGGTGGGGCGGCCGGAACATCCATCCGCTGCTGCCGCGCCTCTGGTTCCAGCACTTCACCGGCACGTCGTGGCTCGCTGAAACGGAAGGCGGCCAGCCGATGGGCTTCCTCGTCGGGTTCATCAGTCCGGACGATTCGTCGACGGCCTACATCCACATGATCGGGACGAACCCGAACCGGCGGCGACGCGGTCTCGGCCGGGAGCTCTACCAACGCTTCTTCGACGACGTCAGCGGCCGCGGCGTCGTCCGTGTCAGGGCGATCACGTGGCCCGGAAACCGGATCTCGGTCGGCTTCCACCAGGCGCTCGGCTTCCAGGCTGTCGACGGCCCCGGCAGCCAGAACCTCTACGGCTCGCGGGCCTACCCCGACTACGACTTCCCCGGCGACGATCGCGTCGTCTTCGAGCGCGCGCTCGAGGGCGCGCGTCCACGGCCATGACCGGGCGGCTGCCGCGCGGCGTCCTGATCGGCATCGGGATCGCACTCATCGGCGGGCTTGCGCTGCTTGTCTGGCGCGGTGCCGGCAGCAGGGATCCGGCGAGCCTCGTCGTCGGCGACTGTTTCGACGTCCCGACGGCGGCCCAGCGGATCGAGGACCTCAAGAGCCGGACGTGCGCCGGGCCGCACGGAGGCGAGGTGTTCCACATCTTCGAGGCGTCGGGCGGCGGGACCTATCCGACCGATCCCGGCTGGGAGGCACTCATCTACCCGGTCTGCGACCCCGTCTTCGAGGCCTACACGGGCACCCCCGTCGCGGAGCGGCTCGACATCGGCTACCTGTTCCTCGTGCCCACCGCCGACCGGTGGAGCGCGGGCGATCGGCGGGTCACCTGCTTCATCAACTCGCCCGACGGGTCGCCGTTGGGCCGCTCATTCCGCGCGGCGCCCTGACGCACCACAGCCGCAAGATTGGCTCGCACAACGAGCGACCAGTCTCTACCATCGGCGACGGACCCGGCCGACCGTATGGCGGCCGGATTGGGGACGGGGGATGGAGGGAGACCCACGTGAGAGGCTGGATCATCCGGATCGCGATCATTGCCGCGGTCGTCATCGGTGGCTTCGTTCTTCGCGATCGGCTCTCGAGCAATGCCGGTGACCTGGCTGTCGGCGACTGCTTCGACGAGCCGACGGCTTCCGCGGAAACGATCGAGGACGTGCAGCACCAGCCGTGCACCGAGGCCCATGACAACGAGGTGATGGTCGTCACGGACCATCCCGCGGAGAAGGGCGCGGCCTACCCAAGCGACGCCGACATCGAGACGTTCGTCGACGAGAAGTGCGTCGCCGTTTATCAGTCGTACTCGGGTCGCGACCCGTCGACGGAGAGCGAGATCGGCCTGGCCTGGTACGTGCCGACGGACGAAGGCTGGAAGGACGGCACCCGGAAGATCATCTGCTATCTGTATCGCAACGACGGCAGCAAGATGACCGCGCCGCTCAAGGCTGCTGCGCCCTGAGATTCGGGGCTTCGGCGTCGGGAACCTCATCATCCGGGCCGGTGTAGTGGGTATATCGATGCCACCTGCACGGGAGTTGGAAGATGACGCGACGGATTCTCAGGGGCCTCGCAGCAGCGACGCTCCTCATCGCGCTCTCGGCCGGAGCCGCTAGCGCCGGCGGCTGGGCGACGATCCAGGCCGATACCGGCAATCCACCTCAACCGAACGCGGGTGAGCCGTTCACGTTCGGCTTCACGGTTCTCCAGCACGGCGTCACCCCCGCCGGCTGGGAGTCCCCGACATTCCTCGGGATCAACAGCGCGACGGGCGAGCGGATCGAGGTCAAGGCTGTGGCCGAAGGGGCCGACGGCCACTTCGTCGCGACGGTCACGCTCCCGACTGCCGGCTTCTGGACGTGGCAGGTCATGCTCAGGGATCTCATCGTCGAGACCGCGCCGCAGCCGATGGCCGTCGCGACGGCCGACGGCACGCTGCCGGCGATGGACACGGGCTCGATGCTCGCGGCCATCGAGCGCGTCCGGGCCGAGATCCGGACGGAGTACCAGGCGCAGCTCTTCACCGAGACGGATGCGCTTCGATCGCAGATCACGCACCTGAATTCACAGGTCGAATACCTGTATAGCGAGCGCGCGACGCTGACCAAGGAGGTCGACGGCTCTCAAGGCGAACCCGACCGCCGCAGCACCGGCGTCGGAGTCCGTTCCCCTGTTCGCGGTCGTCGGAATCGCCGTCCTCGCGGGGGCGATCAGCGGCTTCGCGATGACGATGCTCGGCCGCGCGACCCGTAAGGCCGATGGCTCGCCCACGGGAGCCGAGGAGGAGTTGGCTCCCGCGGCCGGCGCACTCACGACGCGCTGACGCGCCTCCCGCGCCCGCGCATCACCGATCGAGGGTTCCGGCAACGGAGCCCTCGATCACTGTTCGGGCGATTCCCCGCGTGACGGCCTGGCCGCCGCGAGCTCAGCGGCGATGCCGGTCGGCGTGAGCTGCTCGTGGAGGAGCCGCCCGAACCGCGCAGCCCGGCCGGCGTCGGGGACTGCCTCCAGCCATCGCCGGAGGAGCTCCTCGCCCTCGTCGTAGACGAACACGTACGTCCGCCAGAGCGGATGCTCGACGAACTCCAGGCGCTTCTCGACGAGATGGGGCGCCTGCCGCCCTGTCTCCACGAGATAGGCGAATGTCTCCTCGTGCGACGCGCCGTCCGCGTGCCGCATCAGCGCTGCGTTGACGAGGACCGCCGACAGGCGCCGCCGGGGGCCGCGCATCGCGACAGTCCGTAGGGCCGCGTCACGGGCCGCCGGCGCGTCGGCCGCGATCGGCAGCGCTGCCCGCTCGTACAGCTCGAGGAGCAGGTCCGCCTCCTCGTCGGGCGGGGAGGCGAACCCGTAGCCCAGGTCGGCGAGGCCCTCGCTCAGCAGGCATTCGGGGGTGTTGATGAGCAGGATGCTGGCCTCGAGCCGCCCGAGGCGGTCGACCAGGTCGGCCTCCTTCCAGGCGTGCTCGAGGTGGTGCCCGGGGAACGTCTCGTGAGCGACTGTGTGGACGAGATCTGCGCTCCGGACGGGGAGGTCCGTGTTGATGTCGACCCTGGAGCGGCGGCCGCCGTCATACCAGTTGTAGCCGGACCACGGCTGGTTCGTCACGAGGCTGACCTTGAGGTCCTCGCCCGGAGGCAGGCCGAACAGGGCGTCGGCGCGCGCCCGGAAGCGGCCGACAAGCCACTCGATGACGTCCGGCAGGCGATCCACCGGGATCTCGAACCGGGCGTCCCAGGCGGCGAGCCGGTCGGCGAGCGGTTCCGGGCCGGGGAGTATTGCCTCGAGGTCTGCCGCGGCCGCGTCGAACAGGGCGTCCTCGCGCCGGACCGGCGTCCAGGCAAAGCAGCGCGTCACGTGCTCGACGTACGGCAACTCGTCGCCGGCCAGCGCGGCGGCCTGCGTCCGGAGCGCGACCAGCTGGGCCGCGAGCCAATCGCGGCGCTGGGCCTCGTCCACCTCGTCGGGAAGGCGAGCGATCAAGGCGTCTGCGTCCGCGGCGAGTCGGGCGGGCGGGCGGAGCTGGCCGACATCGACCTCCGCCTTCAGATCGGCCGGGCCGAAGTAGCCGTCGACGAGGCCCGGGACGTGCTGATCGAGGCGGAGCGCCAGCCGGAGGTAGTCGCGGGCGATCCCGTCGCCGACCGGGATCCGGCGCGAGCCGCCGGCGGCGAGTGTGGTCCCTCCGTCCATCACGGCTCGCGTTCGCCGGGCATCGTCCCCATCCCCTGCCCGGGCGCCATGCCGCGTTCCTCCCCGACGAACGGCATGCCCTGCCGCTCGACCGCGTCGAGGCTCATCCGGAGCGCCGATGTCTTCGCGTCGGCGACCTCGCGGACGTACGCCGCCTCCTCGTCGGGCGTCATCGGCCGGCCGCGGACGATCTGCTTCGGCTTGCCGACCATCAGCCACGCAAGGTGGTAGCGGTCCATCGAACCCCACGCGGCGACCAGCAGGTCGTCCGACAGCTGGAGCCACGTCTGGAGCCCGCGGAGCGAGGGGTCCTGCTGCAACCGATCGCCTTCGACGACGAGCTGCCGGGTCCTGGAGATGAGTTCGTCGCGCGTCACGCCGGCTACCGCGAGGACCGGTCGCCGGGGCCATCGCGGCGGAGGTAGCCTCGGAGCGAGGAACGCGAGGAAGTAGACGACGACGAGAACGACGATCGCGAATCGGTCGCAGGTCCGGAGGCGCCAGCGACACGACGATGATCGCCGACACTCGCTGCGATCAGCACCTGCCAGCGTCTCCGTACGCGACCGGTTTATCGTGGGCCCTCCGGTTGCTCAACTGATGCTCGTCCCTCGCTGATGAAGGCCTCACGATCGGCCCGGGCCCGCAGCGTCCAGGTGCCCGGCCGCCCGTCGGCGATCGGCTCCCCGTCGAAGCGGGTGATCGGGAGGATCCCCGCGACGCTGCTGGAGATGAACGCTTCATCGGCCTCGTGGAGGTGCCGCGTGGTCAGGAGCGCCTCCTCGGCGCTGAGCCCGACTCCCTCCGCCCACCTCAGGATCCAGCTGCGCGTCGTGCCCGGCAGGATCGCGCAGCCAAGCGACGGCGTGGCCAGCTCCTCGCCCCGCACGATGAACAGATTCGCCGACGTGGCTTCCGACAGATAGCCGTCCGTCGTCAGGAACAACGCGTCGTCGGCTCCGGCCGTCCGCGCCTCGACTCGCGCAAAGACGTAATCGGCGCGCGACGTCGTCTTGAGCGCCGCGAGCGGGTTCTCGGGGTCCCGGCGGACCGTGCTCGAAACGAGGTGGAGGCCCCGCTCGAGGTGGTCCGCCGGGGTCGGCGGAACGGGCCAGGCCTGGATGACGATCGTCGGCGCCGGGTGCTCGTCGGGCGGAAGCAGACCCGCGACCGAAGTACACGCCCCGCGAGACGGTGATCCGGATGCTCGCGTCACCGTCCGATCCCGGCGAGGCCTTCGGCCGTTACGAGCGTCCGTGATTCCGGCGGCAAGACGCGACTCGACGTCGTCCGGCAAGCGGGATCGCAAGCCCGGCCGCCGACCGCTGCAGCCGGGCGACATGCTCCGGCAGCTCCGTCGGCCGGCCCGCTCGCGCCCGCAGCGTCTCGAACACGCCGTCACCGAGCTGGAAGCCCCGATCGAACGCCGACAGGTGCGCCGCGTCCGCCGGCAGCAGCCGTCCGTCGAGCCAGATGTGACCCGGCCGAGAGGCCGTCACCCGGCCGCGACCTCGGTGCCGCCGATCGCGGCGAGCGGCCCGCGCGCCTTGGCGACGGTCTCCTCCCACTCCGCCGCCGGGTCGCTCTGGTAGGTGATCCCGCCGCCGACGTGAAGGCTCAGCCGCGCGCCGTCCGCGACGAACGTCCTGATGATGATCGAGGACGCCATCGCCCCGTCCGGCCCGATCCAGCCGAGCGCCCCCGTGTACGGCCCGCGACGGACCGGCTCGAGCTCCTCGAGGAGCTCCATCGCCCGGATCTTCGGCGCGCCGGTGATCGAGCCGCCCGGAAACGAGGCCGCGAGCAGGTCGAAGGCGTCGCGGCCAGGTGCGAGCGTGCCCGGTCACCGTCGAGACGAGATGCTGGACCGCCGCAGTGCGCTCGAGGCGGCACAGGCGCGGAACCCGGACGCTCCCGGGCCGGCACACGCGCCCGAGATCGTTCCGCAGCACGTCCACGATCATCACGTTCTCGGCCCGGTCCTTGCCGCTCGCGAGGAGCTCGCAGGCGAGCGCCCGATCCTCATCGCGTGTCCGGCCCGCGAGCCCGAGTCCCCTTGATCGGATCGGCCTTGACGGCGCCGGCGCGATCGACCGCCAGGAACGGCTCGGGTGAGGCCGAGAGGATGGCCCGCGGGCCGCTACCCTCCCGCCCCCGACCAAGGTCCAGATAGGCGGAGAACAGCGACGGATCGCCGGTCCGGAGCCGTCGATAGAGCGGCCACGGATCACCGCTGAACGGCGTCTCGAGGCGGCGCGGTGAGATTCGCCTGGTAGATGTCGCCGCGAGCGACGAAGGATCGGATCGCCTCGACGCCTGACTTCGTACGCCCGCCGATCGAGGCTCGAGCGGAACCGCAGCCCGGCCGGTTCCTCATCGGCGCCCGGTGCTGCGCGCGTTCTGCGGCCGGCGGACCCGCTCGCGGACCTCCGCCAGCCGCCGATCGAGCCGTCCGACGTCGCCGTCGAGCGCCCGACCGCCGAGCCACGCGGCGCCGGTCCGCCGATCCCATGCGATGACCCAGTCGTGGAGGGCGAGGCGGAGCAACGGCAGGCCCTGGTCGTCGCTGCTCAGCGTCGGCAATCGCTCCAGCGCGTGGCCGAGGTCGTAGGCCAGGTACCCGGCGAGCCCACCGATGAACGGCGGCGCGTCGCTCTCCGCGCGGCCGGAGCCGCCGAAGACGTCGGCGTCGCCACCTGCGCCGCCGTCGAGCCGCCCCAGCATCCGCCGGGCGTCGGCGAACGGATCGGCCCCGACGGCCGGTTCATCGAGCAGGGCGACCGGATCGGCCGTCAGGTACGTCCAGCGCGCGTTGCGGCCCGGCCGGGCGCTTTCGAGGAGGACCAGGCCAGGCAGGTCACGGAACCATTCGGCGACATCGATCGCTCGCGAGGAGGCGACCTCGGGCAGGAGCTCGAGGCGAACGGCTGCCATGGAGGATGCGGACGTGGCGCCGGCATTGCCCTGCGCGAAACGCCCGCTCGTGGCGCGGATCACCGCGCGATCATAGGGCGAGGCGCGCCGAATCGGGGCCGAAGGAGGACGCAGTTGGTTCGAGCTAGGGATCTCGGGGTCGTCATCGGGCGTGGGCAGCCGGGTCCGGCGAACGCGATCACCGATGTGCCCGGCGTTCGCGTCGGCCACGCGACGATCGTCCGCGGCGACGGGCCGCTCGTCGTCGGCCGCGGGCCCGTCCGAACTGGCGTGACCGTCGTCGTTCCGCACGACGGCAACGTCTACACGGAGCCCGTGTACGCCGGCAGCCACCGACTGAACGGGAACGGCGAGCTGACCGGTCTCGAATGGATCCGCGAGGCGGGCCTCCTGACCGGGATAATCGGGATCACGAACACCCACAGCGTCGGCGTCGTCCACGACGGGATCATCCGGACCGCGGTCAGGGTCCTGCCGTTCGGGACGTCCTTCTGGGCGCTGCCCGTCGCCGGTGAGACGTGGGACGGTCTCCTCAACGACATCGACGGCTTCCACGTCACGATGGATCACGTCGACGAGGCCTTGGCGGAAGCACGGGGCGGGGCCGTCGAGGAAGGCAACGTCGGCGGCGGAACGGGGATGGTCTGCCACGAGTTCAAGGGCGGCATCGGGACGGCGTCCCGCGTGACCGAGGAAGCATTCGGGTAGCTGGACGGTCGGAGTACTCGTGCAGGCGAACTACGGCCGGCGTGAGTGGCTGCGAGTCGACGGCGTCCCGGTCGGCGAGGCGATCACGATCGACGAGGTCCCGAGCCCCTATCGCCCCGAGGACGAAGACCTCCCCGCGCCGCCGCCGGCGGGCTCCGGCTCGATCATCGTCGTCGTCGCCACCGATGCGCCCCTCCTCCCGCATCAATGCGAACGACTCGCCCAGCGGGCCGGCCTCGGCATCGCCCGGATGGGCGGCACGGGCTCGCATTCGAGCGGCGATCTCTTCATCTGTTTCGCGACCGGCAACCGCGGCCTGCCACACTCGACGTTCGCGAGCGATCCCCGCATCGCCGTCGACGTTCGGACGGTCAACGATCATGTCATCGGTGGGCTGTTCGACGGCGTCATCGAGGCGACCGAGGAGGCGATCCTCAATGCGCTCGTCGCCGCCCAGACAATGACCGGCCGGGATGGCATCACCGCCTATGCGCTGCCCCACGATCGCCTCCTCGAGGTCATGGCCCAGTACGGTCGGGGCCCGCGATAGACATGACCAACCCGGCGACCACGCGACTCGATCCCACCATCAGGCCCGCGACCGACGATGACGTCGCCGCGATCGACAACCTGCTGAATGGCCATGACGCCGTGTCGGCCGCCCCGCCGCTCCGGCCGGGGCTTCGCGCGGCGCACATCCGCCAGGCGCTCCGGCGCGGGTCGGTCCACGTGGCCGAAGTCGAGGGAGCGGTCGTCGGCTTCGGTTCCACGGTCGACACGGGACGCGCGCTCCACCTCGCCGACCTGTTCGTGGATCGGGAATTCCTGGGGCGAGGGATAGGCAGCCGGCTGCTGCCGGAACTCTTCGGCGACCGATGGCCGAGGACGACCTTCGCCTCGGACGATCCCCGGGCGATGCCGCTCTACATCCGGGCCGGCATGACCCCGCTCTGGCCGAACGTGTACGTGACCGCCGACGAGCGGCGCCTCCCGGAGGTCGCGCCCGGCTTTGACGCCGAGCCGGCGACCGCCGAGCAGGTCGCGACGATCGAGCGTGAGTGGACCGGCGACGACCGCTCCGCCGACCACGCGATGTGGGGCGACCGGGACGGAGCGCAGCCGTTCGTCGTGCGGCGGGCCGGAACGGCGGTCGCCATCGTCCAGGCGCGGCGACGGATCCGGGGCGAGGGCCGCTGGATCGACCGGCTACGCGTCGCACCGACCGAAGATCCGCTCGAGGCGTCACTCGCGGCCATGCGCTTCGCGGCGGCCCCGGGCCTCGAGATCGGGGCCTGCATTCCGGGACCCAGCCCCGCCCTGGGTGCGCTGGTCAGGTCGGGCTTCCGTGTCGTCGACGGCGACACGTTCATGGCGAGCGAGCCGGACCTCGTCGATCCGCTTCGGACGTTCGTCGATCCGGGAGCGCCGTAGGTTCTCGGAACAAAGGCGGGCGCCAGGCTGGGGGGAAGCCTGACGCCCATGAGGCCCGCCGACGGGCTCGTGCACGGCGGTGACGAGGCTCGGCTTCTCGATCGGGACGCCGACCATGCTGCCCCACTCCGTCCAGCTGCCGTCGTAGTTGCGGACGCGCTTGTAGCCAAGCAGCTCGTGGAGGACGAACCACGAATGCGACGAGCGCTCCCCGATCCGGCAATAGGCGATGACGTCCTTGTCGGGCGTGATCCCCTTCGCCTCGTACAGGTTCGCGAGGTCCTCGCGGTCCTTGAACGTCCCGTCCTCCTTCACCGTCTGGGCCCACGGGATCGAGGCCGCGCCGGGGATGTGGCCGGGCCGCTGGGCGGTCTCGCTCATGCCGGGCGGAGCGATGATCTCGCCGTTGAACTCGGCCGGGCTGCGCACGTCGACGAGGACGAGCTCCGAGTCGCCGAGCCGCGGCAGGATGTCGTCGCGGAAGGCGCGAAGGCTGAAATCGGGCTCCGGGAGCTCGTAGCCGGTGGCCGTAGCGGACGGCACGTCGGTCGTCAGCGGCAGGCCGTTGTCGAGCCAGTACTTGCGCCCGCCGTTGAGGATCCGGACGTCGTCGTGGCCGAACAGCTTCAGCTGCCAGTAGGCCCAGGCGGCGAACCAGTTGTTGTTGTCGCCGTAGAGGACGATCGTCGTGTCGGGCCCGATGCCGGACTCCGAGAGGAGCTTCGAGAAGTCCTCGCGGCTGGCGATGTCGCGGCGGATTCCGTCGGCCAGCTGGCTGGTCCAGTTCCAGCCGACGGCGCCGGGCAGATGGCTCTGCTCGTAGGCGGTCGTGTCGACGTCGACCTCGACGAAGCGGACGTTCGGATCGTCGAGGTGCTCCTTCGCCCAGTCGGCGGAAACGAGGGTGTCGGTGGCGTATCCGGAAACGGTCATGTGGTTGCTCCTCTCGGCTTGAAGGTCGTGTGGCTGAACGCGGCGCGATGGTTGCGGGTGACCGATCGGACGGATCAGGCGGATCGGGCCCGCTCGGGACACGAGTTCATGGAGTTCATCCCTCCCCTGCTGCGCGGTCGAGTCGGCTGAAGGCGTCGAGCCGTTCCCGGCAGGCGACCACCTCGCGCTCGGCCTGGCGAACGATCCACGGGTCGACCCGCGTCGTGTCCTCGATCTCGACCGTCGGGCCGTACTCGCCCTCGTCGACGACGATTCCGGAGCTGTTCCGATAGTCGGCCATCCAGTTCACCTGGAGCTGCAGCACGACGTCGGCGACGACCGCCGGCGAGAAGATCCAGTCGAGGTACGTCGCGTTGAGCCGGTCGACGATGTCGGCGATCCGGATCGGCCGGCCGCGCTCGATGCGGGCGATCAACGTGACGATGCGGGCAGCCGCGAACGGGTCGCCGGATTCGGCGATCGTCGGTGGCACGAGGTTCGGATCCGGCAGGCCCGGCGGTGGGTCGCGGAGCTCCAGCAGCCCTGGCGCCGGGCGCGTGGCCGTCACGTGACGAACCCTCCTGTGACGAGATATCCGAGTCAATCGCTAGGGATTTCGGAGCATAGCACGGGCATCAAAGACGACGCCGCTGAGCGGTCGCGCTACGATCGCCCGGTGCCGTACGACGAGGCGTCGCGTGCCGCCAATCGGGCCCGATTCGCCCGGCTGATCGCCCAGCCGGACGCGCGAGATCGACCTCGCCCTCGGCGCGCTGCTGATCGCCGCGGATGGCCGGCCGGAGGTCGACGCCGCGCCGACCCTCGCGATCCTCGACGCCCTCGCCGAGCGCGTCCGGATCCGGCTCGATGTCGGCGATGCCCAGACCCACATCATCGATCGCCTCCACGACGTGCTCTATCGCGAAACCGGCTTCCGCGCGCCGACCGCGGCCGAGTTCCACGATCCGCGCAACAGCCTGCTCGACCTCGTCGCGTGGCGCCGAATCGGCCTGCCGATCAGCCTCGCGATCATCGAGCTCGAGGTCGCCTGGCGGATCGGGCTGCCGCTGACGGGCATCGGGCTGCCGGGCCACTTACATCGTCGGCGCACCCGACGGCATCCTGATCGATCCCGCGGGCGACGGTCGGCGCCTCACCCGTGACGATTGCCAGGCGCTGATCCACCGGGCCGTCGGCGACGGCGTCCTGTTCCATTCGCGGATGCTCCGGCCGACGGGCAAGCGCGAAACCCTGACCCGGGTCCTGCGCAACCTTCGGTCCGCCAACCTGGCCGCGCGCGACTGGCCGGCGGCGCTCGGCACGGTCGAGATGCTCGCGGTCGTGGAGCCGACCGACCCCGACCACGGCCGCGATCGCGGTCTCCTGCTTGGCCGAATGGGCCGCTTCGGCGAAGCGGTCACGGCGCTGGCCCGCTATCTCGACGAGCGGCCGGACGGCCACGACGCCGGCGACGTGCGGCAGGTCATGGGGATTTTCGCGGGCCGGCGCAACTAGCCGGGCTCGGGCCCGGCGAACGAACCTTTACCCGTCGCAATACCCGAAGACAACCCGGCTCGGGCATCCTTGCCCGCACCGAACCCGGTCTGCCCATGCCCACGAGCCAGGAGCCATGACTTCTTTCAACCAGGACGACATCGGCGCGCCAAGCGAGCCGACCGCCGACTATGCGACCGTGCAAGCGCAAGCGTTTCCTCAAGCCGCTCCGATGCGGACACGGCCCCCGGCGGCGAACGGGGCGATCCTCGCGGTTGCCCTCATCGCCGTGTTCGGGGCGGGAATCGCCGTCGGCCGGATCGACCTCGCGCCGAGCGGGAGCGACGCAGCCGCATCTGGGGCTCCCGCGAGCGTCGGTCGCACCGGGTGACGAGTTCGCGCTCATCCGCGAGGCGTGGGACACGATCCACAAGAACTACGTCGACGCCGAGACCCTCGACGACCAGAAGCTCGCCTACGGGGCGATCGACGGCATGACCGACGCGGTCGGCGACACCGGCCACACGACGTTCATGACGCCCGAGGAGCGAGCAACGCGGAATTCCGCCCTGTCCGGGTCGTACGTCGGGATCGGCGTCGAGGTCGACACGACACCCGATGGCCTGCCGCTCATCATCGGCGTCTTTCGCGGCAGCCCGGCCGACGAAGCGGGGCTGAAGACCGGCGACGTCATCGTCGCCGTCGACGGCAAGACGACGGCGGGCGAGGATCTCGACAGCACCATCGCCAGGGTTCGGGGCGAGGCCGGGACGGCCGTCGTCCTCACGGTCCGGAGCGGTGCAGACGGTCCCGAGCGCGACGTCCGGATCGTCCGGGCCGACGTCCAGATCGAACCGGTGTCGTGGGCGATGGTGCCCGGAACGAAGACCGCGCTTCTGCGCCTCGAGCAGTTCTCGAGCGGCGCGTCGCCGAAGCTTCGAACCGCGATCCAGGAGCTCAAGGCGGCCGGCGCGGATCGGCTGATCTTCGACCTGCGCGGCAATCCCGGTGGCTACGTCAACGAGGCGGTCGCGATCGCCAGCGAGTTCCTGCGCCTCGGGCAACGTCTACATCGAGCGGAACGCGGCCGGCGAGGAGAAACCGACGGCCGTCACGCCGGGCGGCGCCGCGACCGACCTGCCGCTCGTCGTCCTAGTCGACCAGGGCAGCGCGAGCGCGGCGGAGATCGTCGCCGGGGCGATCCAGGACGCCGGGCGGGGCAAGCTCGTCGGCGAGCGGACGTTCGGGACCGGGACGGTGCTCGGCGAGTTCGCGCTCTCCGATGGCTCGGCGCTCCGGATCGGGACGGTCGAATGGCTGACGCCGAAGGGCCGCGTCATCTGGCACGAGGGGATCGCGCCCGATGTCGTCGTCGCGCGCCCGGCCGATGTCGCGCCGGTCGTCCCCGACGACGTTCGGGCCATGACCGCCGATCAGGCCGCGCGAATCACCGATCCGCAGCTCAAGAAGGCGTTGGAGCTCGTCGCCGAGGCGTCGTAGCCAGTCCGGCGGCCACGCGCGGGTGACGCGCCAGCGGCTCCGCGCTAGGCGACCGCGTCGGAGACGACCGGGTCCTCGCCGACGATGACGCCGTCGCGCATGTGGATGACTCGGTCGCACGCGGCGGCGACCTCGGCATCGTGGGTCACGATGATGAACGTCTGGCCGTGCTGCCGGTTGAACTGGCGGAATAGCGCGAGGATCTCCGCCGAGCGTCCCGAATCGAGGTTGCCGGTCGGTTCGTCGGCCAGGACGAGCGTCGGCCGGTTGACCAGGGCGCGGGCGAGGGCCACGCGCTGCTGCTCGCCGCCGGACAGCTCCGAGGGCCGGTGGCCCCCGCGGTCCTCAAGCCCGACGAGGGCCAGCGACTCGCGAGCCATCTCCTTCGCCTTGGCGCCCTTGACACCCGCGTACTCCGCGGCCAGGGCCACGTTCTCCTCGGCGGTCAGCGTCGGGACGAGGTTGAACTGCTGGAATACGAAGCCCATCTGGGTCGCCCGGACGCGCGTCCGCTCGCGGTCCGACAGGCCCGTCGCTTCGACGCCGGCGACCGACAGGGTCGGTGCCGCTCCGCCGTTGCGGTCGGGCGCGTGGAGCAATCCGAGGATGTGCATCAGGGTCGACTTGCCGGAGCCGGACGGTCCCATGATCGCGACCATCTCGCCCGCCTCGATGGAGACATCCGCCCCGCGGAGGGCGTCGATCGAGTTCCGCCGGCTCAGCCGGTAGGTCTTGCGAAGGTTGCGGCCTTCAAGCAGTGCCATCGGTGGCTCCTATTCGTAGCGGAGAGCCTGGACCGGGTCCAGGCGCGCCGCGTGCGTGGCGGGGATGATGCCGGCGATCATGCCGAGGATCGTCGAGAACAGGACCGCCGTGACGGCGGTGCCCGTGGTCAGGTCGAAGAGCACGGTCCCGGATTCGCGGCCGGCGTCATTGGCAAGAGCGACGACGATCGCGCCAAGCCCAAGCCCGATCAGGCCGCCGATGAAGCCGATGAGCCCGGCCTCCAGGACCAGCTCCTGGATGATTCGGCGGCGCGTGCCGCCGATCGCCCGCTTGATGCCGATCTCGCGCGTTCGCTCGGCGACCGACATCGCCATCGTGTTGATGACCGACAGGCCACCGACCACGAGGCTGATCAACCCGACGCCGATGATGATCGCGTTGAAGATCGCGGTGGCCGACCCGATCTGGTTGTCGAATTCGGCACCGGTCAGGGTGCCGGTGTTCGGGACCGTCGTCTCGATCGTCTGGGCGAGGGTCTCGATGTCCGCCCCGGCTGCCGGATAGACGGTGATCTGGCTGATGAGATCAGCAGGCTCGAGTTGCTCGCGGACGATCGGCGGCAGGGTTTCGTAGTAGAGCTGCTGGGCTGCCAGCAGCGGCACGACCGCGGTCGAGTCGGGCGCCGTAAGCGTCGGCTCGAGAACGCCGACGACTTCGAAGTCGACGTCGCGGAGCTTCACGGTGTCGCCTGCCTTGAGGCTGAACTTGCGGGCGAGGTCGGAGCCAAGGACCACGACATTGCTGCCCTCGTCGGCCTCGGTGAGCGCTCGGCCCTGGGCGTAGTTGAGGACGAAGTCCTCGTGGCCCTTGTCGGCGCCGGCGACCTGTCCGACGATCTGGTCCGGCACGCTGAACCCGCCGCCGCCCTCGTCGTCCCAGAGGACGGTGACCGACGGGACGGCAACGTCCACGCCGTCGATCGCGGCCACGGCCGCCGCCGTCGTGAACTCCATCGGCGCGGATCCGAACGTGCCGCCCGAGGCGTCGCTCACGACGATCTTGTCGCCGAAGTACTGGCTCCCGCCGTCGACGAGCGCGTTGATCTTGTTGGCCATCGAGCCGAACACGACGAGCGCCCAGATCCCGATCGTGATGCCGGAGATCGTGAGCACGGTCCGTAGCTTGCGCCGCGACAGGTTGCGCAGCAGTTTCATCGTTCCTCCTGGGTGTCACGCGGCGTCGCCGCTACCCAGAAGGGAGACAACGGGCCTGCAACCGCTCGGCCGTGACGGGCCAGCGGTTGGCTGAGCGTCCTGCGACGAGCGCGTCACCGCATAGTGCCTCATCGGCACTGGTCCGTCGACTAGCCCGATCGGCGTCAGGCGGGGGCGACGGGCGCAGCGATCTCCGGCTCGGGCTCGTCGCGGCCGATGCGCCGCCGCAATCGGTCCGCGCCGACGCCGGCACCCAGCAGGATGACGCCCTCGATCAGCAGGCCCGACTTCCGTGCTCGACGACAGGTACGTGAAGTTGAAGTCGGTGAGCGCGATGATCAGCGCGAGAGCCGCCGCGTAGACGAACGTGCTCGCGTCGCGTCGGAAGGCCCGCTCCACGAGGACCGCGGCAAGGACGAGGATCGCCAGGTCGGCGATCCAGGGCTCGATGAGCCGGCCGCTTTCGAATGCCGAGATGGGGCCCTGGCGCGTGACCGCGGTCGCAAATCCGAGGACCGCGACGAGTCCCGCCCACAGCCGGGTGAGAGACGCACGCCGGCCTGCCGCCGGGTCTTCGTCGGCTGTCCGCGCCTCGGCGAGGCCGACAAGGCCAAAGATGACCGCGAGGCCCAGCCACCAGATCGCGGAGACGACGACGAGAACGATCTGGTCGGGTCCGCCCGGCGCGACCACGTCCCCGAAGTCGCCGTGGACCGCTTGGGGAACGACCACGGATTCGAGCCAGCTCAGCAACAGGCCGGCGAACGAGGTGCCGCTGGCGAGGAGCGCCACCTGGGTCAGCAGCGATGGATGGATCAGTCGATAACCAAATGCGGCGAGCGTCGCCACGCCCGCACCGATGGCGCCGACCGCGGGCCATCCGAAGCCCGAACCTTCCGCACCAGCCGCGACGGCGGCCGCGACGTGCACGACCGCGAGGGCAAAGACCACGCCCGCGGCTCTGTGCCTGCGCGCGTCGCCCCTTCGCAGGAACAAGCCGGTCGCGGTCAGCGCGATCGCCGCGACGGCCATGCCGATCGTGAGGGTCAGAAACGATCGCCCTTCGATACCGGACGAAGAGCGGACGACGAACGTCTCGAAGGCCCCGAGGACGAACGCGCCCCCGAGGTAGGCGAACATCTCGCCGATCGCGATGCCCGGGCCGAAGATCGCAGCGACCGACGAGGGCCCGCGGTGGGTGGCCGCCGGCGTGGGGCTCGGCTGGGCGTCGCTCTGCCTCGCGGCGCGCTCGCCGGCCTCGCGATGGGCCTGGGCGGTCTCGGCCGCGCGCAACCGCTCGGCGGTCGCGGCGTCGATGAGCCCGGCGGCCTCCCAGGCCGCGATGCGGTCCAGCACCTGATCCATGCGCGTCGTCCTCTCGAGCGTTCCCTCGTTTGACGATCCTGGACCCCGACCGTTACACCCGCGTCGCTCGGGGAGTGGCTAGAGGAGCTCCCCGTGGGCCGATGCGGTCGGCTCGCCCTCGCGCGGCCGGGGCTCTTCGCCGGGACCGTATTCGGATGCGGCCGGAGCGTCCGGCGACGCGGGCGCGACAGGCTGCTCAGCGCCGGATTCGAGGACTCGCAGCGGTGCCCCCGACTGGCCCTCGATCGCGCCGACGCCGAACGGGACCCACTTCGATGGATCCTGGAGCCGATGCGCCTCGGTGTTGCCGCGGGTGTGGAGCTCGCTGAAGCCCTTCGGCTCGATCCACATCCGCTCGCCCGAGAGCAGGCCGCTCACGCCGGACTGGCCGGGCTCCGAGCGCTGGTGCTGGCAGTACTCGCAGGCCGCCTCGTTGTGGCGCTCGTACGTCGGCGGCTCCTCGTAGGTCGTGATGTAGCCCTCGTAGTTGCGGAGCACGACCTTGTGATCCGAGTAGCTGATGAGGTAGTTCGGCATGACCGGGATCTTGCCGCCGCCGCCCGGCGCGTCGATCACGAACGTCGGGAACCGCGTAGCCGGAGGTGTGGCCGCGCAGGCCCTCCATGATCTCGAGGCCCTTGCCGACCGGCGTCCGGAAGTGGCCGGACCCCTCGACGAGGTCGCACTGGTAGAGGTAGTACGGCCGGATCCGGTTCTCGACCAGCCGATGGACGAGCGCCCGCTGGATGTGGACGCAGTCGTTGACGCCGGCGAGGAGGACGCTCTGGTTGCCGACCGGCAGGCCGGCTTTCGTCAGCTTGTCGACCGCCCGGCTGACCTCCGGGGTGATCTCGTTCGGGTGGTTGAAGTGGAGGTTGATCCAGAGCGGGTGGTACTTCTCGAGCATCGCGCAGAGCTCGTCGTCGATCCGCTGCGGCAGGAAGACCGGCACGCGCGACCCGATCCGGATGATCTCGATGTGGGGGATCTCGCGGAGGCCGCGGAGGATCGACTCGAAGAGCTTCGGGGCGAGGGTCAGGCCGTCGCCGCCGGAAATGAGCACGTCGCGGACCTGCGGCGTGCGGCGGAGGTAGTCGAGCTGGGCCTCGTGGTCCTTGCGGTTGAAGTTCTGGGTCGGGTCGCCGACGATCCGCGACCGCGTGCAGTAGCGGCAGTAGCTCGCGCACTGGGTCGTGACGAGCATGAGGACGCGGTCCGGGTAGCGATGCACGAGGCCGGGCACCGGGGAGTGGCGGTCCTCGGCGAGCGAGTCCTCCATCATCGCGGTGAAGGCCTGGTGCTCACGCCCGAGCGGGATCACCTGGCGCCGGATCGGGTCGTTCGGATCGTCCGGGTCGATGAGCGAGATGAAGTACGGCGTGATATCGACCCGGAACTTGTCGGGGGCTGACAGGCCGGCCCGCTCGTCGTCGGTGAGGTTGAGGACCTGCTCGATCTCGGTCAGGTCGTTGACCCGGTTGCTGAGCTGCCAGCGCCAGTCGTTCCACTTCTCGTCGGGGACGTCCTGCCAGAGCGGCGCGCGCCGGCTGACCGCGGGCCCGCCATCGGAGCCGAGCGCCTGGGCGGGGTCGCGAAGGTTGACGAAGGGCTCCTCGGCGGCGGCACGCTGCGCGGCCTGATGGGCCACGGCCTGCTTGATCTCCTGGGCGTCCAACGTGTACTCGAACCTCCGCGCGGCACGCTCGCCGACGGCCGGTGAGCGCATAAAGTCTATGCAGACTGAATGTTCTGGCGATGATAGCGCGCCCCAGAAAGCCGGGTCCAGCGCCCGAACGTACCGGGCCGCTGTAGGATCGCCGCGTGAGCACACCAGCCGACAAGCTACGCCCGCTCCGTCGGACGCGGCAGTACCGCGAGTTCACCGAGGAACCGGTCGCCAAGGCCTCGCTCGACGCCATCGCCGATGTCGGCCGCTGGTCGGGCAGCAGCGAGAACACCCAGCCGTGGCGGTTCATCGTCATCACGCGAGACCGGCGGTCCTGCGACAGCTCGCGGCGATGGGCATGCCGTCGACGCGATCGCTGCAGACCGCGACGGCCGCGATCGCGATCGTCCTGCCGGACGAAAAGGGCAAGCAGGTCAGCTATGCCTTCGACGAGGGCCGGGCCGCCGAACGAATGCTGATCGCGGCCGGAATGATCGACCTCGGTGCCGGGATCGCCTGGATCCGAGCGGACATCCGCGAGGCCGTCGGCGAGATGTTCGACCTGCCGGCCGACCGCTTCATCCGGACGATCGTCGCCCTCGGCCACCCGACCGAAGCCGCCCGCCGCCCCAAGTCGGCCGCCGGCAGCGCTCGCCTCCCGCGCGAGGAAACCGTCTTCGAGGGGCGCTGGCCGAAGGGCTGATTCGCGATCGTCCGATTCGAACGTCGCGGAAGTCACTTCATCCGCCAACCAATCCGGTCCGGAATCCGAATTCGGAGGATCGGGCGGCGGCAGTGATTGGTCCGGCGTTCGAATGGACTACGGACGCCGAACGGTACTCCCCGATGACCGCCCAGAGGAACCCGAACATGATGAACACGCCGCTGAACATCATGATCAGGCCGATGCCGCCGTACGGTGAGTTCGCCCCCTCGTGCGGAACGAGCTGAAGGCCGATCCCGAAGACGACGGCCCAGGCGAGGAACAGGAAGCCGAACAGCAACTTCGACGACGGTCGGGTCATGAACCGGCTGAAACCGCTCGGGCCCTGGGACGAGAAGAACGCCTTCGCCAGGATGACCAGCATCAGCACCGTGAGGGCGGTCGCGAGGCCGAACTCGATCGGGCGCGAGAAGAAGATCGTGAAGAGCTGCACCTGGGCCCTCGATTCGGTCGATCGACGTCGGCGCTGATGCTACCAGAGGCCCCTACCGTCCGATCCGCCGCGGCTGTATAGCATGAGGACCGCATGTCCTCCCCCTCTGAGCCCCAGGTCGGGTCGGCGCCCGACGGTCTCTTCGCGAGCCTCGGCCGATTCGCGGTCCGGCGGCGCTGGTGGATCGTCGCCGCGTGGCTCGCGATCCTCGCGGTCGCCATCCCGATCGCACCGAATGTCGTCGGTGCCCTCCGCGCCGGCGGCTTCATCCTCGACGACCTCGAATCGGCCCGGGCGAAGGCGCTGCTCCAGGCGGAGCTCGAGGCGCCGCCCTCGGCGATCGTCGTCGTCTACCACAGCGACACGCTGACGGCCGGCTCGCCGGAGTTCGAGGCGGCGGCCGCCGCGGCGATCCGCGACGTGCCAAACGCGCCGTACGTCGTTCGCGTCTTCCCGCACACGTTCGCGCCGCGCCAGGTCTCCGCCGATGGCCGCACGGCCTACGACGTCGTGTTCCTCTCGATCGCGCCCGACGACTCGCCCGCCGCGCTGCCCGGCATCGTCGAGCGCCTCGCCCACCCGCCCGGGATCAGCGTCGAGGTCGCCGGCGGGCCGGCGTTCTACGGCGACGTCCAGCACGTGTCGGAGGCGGACCTCCAGCGGAGCGAGATCATCTCGCTGCCGCTGGCGGCGATTGCGCTCCTGCTCGTGTTCGGTTCGGTCGTGGCGGCCGGCGTTCCGCTCGTCGTCGGCGGGGCGGCGGTCATCGTCGCGCTCGCCGCGATCTTCGGCATCGCGAGCGTGACGCCGATGAGCATCTTCGTCCTCAACCTCGCGACGCTCCTGGGGCTTGGCCTCGGTGTCGACTACTCGCTGCTGATGACGAGCCGCTTCCGCGAGGAGCTCGCGGCCCGGCCGCCGGACCAACCCGACCGGGTCGCGAACGCCGTCGTGGCGACCGTCGCGACGGCCGGGCGGGCGGTGTTCTTCTCCGGCCTGACCGTGCTGCTGGGTCTGATCGGGCTCGTCCTGTTCGAGTTCATGATCCTGCGGTCCGTCGGCATCGCCGGCGCGGTCGTCGTCTTCCTCGCCGTGGTCTCGGCGATGACGCTGCTGCCGGCGATCCTCGCGATCGTCGGCACCCGGATCGATGCGCTGGCAATCCGGCGGGTCGTGCCCGTCGACGATCCGAACGGTCCCTGGGCGCGCCTCGCCCGCTGGGTCATGCGCCGCCCGATCGCGGTGCTGCTGCCGACGCTGGCGATCCTGCTCCTGCTCGGCTCGCCGTTCCTCCACGTCCGCTTCAACGCCCCGGACTCGACGATCCTGCCGCCGAGCGTCCCGTCGCGCGCCGCCTTCGACCGACTCGCAGGTGCCTTCGGCGAAGGCGAGTTCGCGCCGCTGACGCTCGCCATCCGGACCGACGGGCCGGCGACGAGCGCCGACAACCTCGCCGCGCTCTTCGACTACTCCCGCCGCCTCGCGGCGGATCCGCGGGTGACCCGCGTCGACAGCCTCGTCGACGTCGACCCGCGCATCCGCCTCGACCAGTACCAGCTCATCTACTCGGACCCGAACGGGCCGCGCGACCGGTTCGTCGCGACGGCGCTCGCGTCGACGACGAAGGGCGACCTCACCGCGTTCACGGTCTACACGCCCTTCGGTCCGAACCGCGAGGAAGGCCGGTGCCCTCGTCGCCGACCTGCGATCGGCGGTCGGGCCACTCGCGCCGCCCGCGGGGATGCAACTCCTCGTCGGCGGCGGCGCGGCGGACGTCACCGACGTCGTTGGCCGCGTGGCGGCCGACTTCCCACGAACGGCCATCTTCATCGTGGTCACGACCTACCTCGTGCTGTTCATGCTCCTTCGGTCGGTCGTCCTCCCGGCGAAGGCCCTCGTCATGAACACGCTGTCGATCGTCGCGAGCTTCGGCGCGCTGGTGTGGATCTTCCAGGACGGCAACCTCTCGGCGCTGCTTGGCTTCCAGCCGCTCGGGTTCGTCGAGACGACGCAGCCGGTCATCCTCTTCTGCGTGCTGTTCGGGCTGTCGATGGACTACGAGGTGTTCCTGCTGTCGCGGATGAAGGAGGTCTGGGACAGGACCGGCGACAACCAGGAGGCCGTCGCCCGCGGCCTCGAACGAAGCGGACGGATCGTGACCTCGGCCGCGCTGATCGTCGTCGTCGTCGCCGGGTCGTTCGCCTTCGCCGACATCGTGCTGATCAAGGCGCTGGGGATCGGGATGGCGCTCGCGGTCGCGCTCGACGCGACCGTCGTTCGGGCGCTCCTCGTTCCGGCGACGATGCGGCTGCTCGGTCGCTGGAACTGGTGGGTGCCGGGCCGCCTCCGCCGGCTGCCGGTCGTCGGGACCGCGCTGCTCGTCCTGGCCACGCCGTTGCTCGCGGCGTGCGCTGCCGGCCCGATCCTCGCCAACCCACCCGCGCCTCGGCCGACGACCGCAGCCGTCGACGCCGCTCCCCTCGCACCCGGCCGACCCGATCGCCGTGGAGCTGCCGCGGGACGACGCGCCGCACGATCGGCTGACCGAGTGGTGGTACTACACGGGACACCTCAAGGGCGATGACGGGTCGCGGCTACGGCTTCGAGTTCGTCGTCTTCCGAGTGGAGCGCGGCGGGTTCCCCGTCGCGTGGGCGTCGCACCTCGCCGTCACCGACGAGGGCGGGGACGCGTTCCACAGCGCCCAGCGGTTCGAATTCGGGCCGCAGGTCGATCTCGACGCTGCGGACCTCCCGGTCTTCACGTTCCGCATCGCAGGCGCGGCCGGTGCGAACTGGGAGATGTCCGGCAACGACGGCCACGACACGCTGACGGCGACGACGACGCCCCTGGAAGCGACGGCGGCGGGCTCGCCGGGCGGGCTGGGGTTCGACCTGGAACTCGACGCGACGAAGCCACCGGCACTTCACGACGGCGACGGCTGGGTCGACTTCGGGGCCGGCGGGTCGTCGTACTACTACTCACGGACCGCGATGGACGCGACGGGCAGCCTCACCCTCGGCGACGAAACATTCGACGTGACCGGAACCGCCTGGTTCGACCACCAGTGGGGCGACTTCATCGCCGTGGGCGGTGGCGGCTGGGACTGGTTCGCGATCAACCTCGACGACGGCACCGACATCATGCTGTCGCTCAACCGGGACATCGACGGGTCGTACTCGATCGTCTACGGGACGCTCGTGGACGCCGCCGGCCGATCGCGCAACCTGCCGCGCGAGGCCTTCGACATCGAGGTCACCGATCACTGGCTGAGCCCGAGGACCGGCGCGAACTACCCCGCCGGCTGGCGGATCACGATCCCGGGCGAGGACCTCGAGATCACCCTGACCCCGACCGTCGCGGCCCAGGAGCTCGACACGCGGGCGACGACGAGCATCTACTGGGAGGGATCACAGCTCGTTGAGGCCCGGCGCGGCGGCAAGCCGGTCGGAGGCGAGGCGTATGTCGAACTGACCGGCTACGCGTCGGCCGATGCCGAGGCGCCGTAGGGTCAGGGCGTCGAGGTGAGCGTGACGCCGGCGCGGCCGGCGACGTCGCGAAGCTTGGCGTCGATCGCGTCCAGGCCGGCAAGCACCTCGGTCATCTCCTCGGCGGCGGCCTGGTAGGCCGCGTCGTTCCGAATCGACGCCGAGAGTCCCTCGGCCGCCGTCTCCTGGATCGCGAGATAGAAGGCCCTGAGGTCGGCGCTCAACGCCGCGCCGCCCGACCATGCGCCGATCACCGGCGTGAGCTGGAGACCGACGACGGCGTCGGCCGACAACGAGCGGAGGACCTGCGAGACCGGGAACGTCTCGAACGTCTCCTCGGCGAGCGCGGCCGCGAGGATGGACGATGAGGTCGCCAGCCGCTCATGGACGGCCGCGGCCTGGCCGAGGGCCGAGCGGCTCAGCGCCGGGACGGTGGATGTCGATCCCGTTGCGACCGAAGGCGCCGGGCTCGCCGTCGGCGCCGCGGTCGGCGCGATCGACGGCAGGGCGTTCGCGGCGTCGAGGGCGGCCGCGGCCGCGATCTCGGCGTCGCGCCCCGCGCCAGCGATTGCCGATGCCGCCGCCCCGAGGACGCCGGACAACACGATGCCCGCCGCGAGGCCGACGCCGGCGAACAGGGAAGCCCGCTGGGCCTGAACGCCGAGGATGAGTCGCGTTCCGCAGCCGGGGCAATGCCGCGCGCCAAGGGGCAGGGGTCGAGCGCAGGCCGGGCAGGCGAAGACGGTCTGATCGATCTCGCCGATCGCGAGCGACTCGGCCATCGACGGGACCTTCGGCTTCCGCGTTCGTCGCCGTGCGACCTCGACTGTCATCTCGCCCTTCCTCGGCGGCAGAGCGTTGAGCGCAAAATGCGCCACATTCACGCAATCCCGAGTCTGGTGACCGCGACGGGCAGGCGCCGTCCTTCGAAGGTCCGCCGGGACCGGTACTTTCGGCGTAGTTATGGGCTGACGGTCAGCGGTTGGTCAGGGCCTCGAGCTCGGCCGTCGTGGGCATGCCCTCGCGGGCGCCCGGCCGGGTCGTCGACGCGGCTGCGGCCGCGATCGCCCGGCTCGCCGCCTCCTCCAGCTCGAGTCCCGCAGCCAGGCTCGCGGCGAGCGCTCCGTTGAACGCGTCGCCCGCGCCCACGCTGTCGACCGCGGCCACGCTCGGTGCCGGCAGGTCGCGGGGCTCCTGGCCGCGTTCGACGACGACGGCACCGGCCGCGCCGAGCGTGACGATGACGGCGCGACGGACGCCCTCGCCCTCGGAGTTGCGATCGAGGAGCGTCGCGGCCGCGATCTCCGGCCGCTCGCTGGCCACGCCCCGCCCGCCCGATCCGGCGGACGTCCTCCCCGACGAGACTGGCGAGCTCGCCCCGGTTCGGCGTGAGGATGTCGACGTCGCCGAAGACCGACCGATCGAGCCCGTCCGCCGGCGCAGGATTGAGGATCGTCGTCGCGCCGGCCTGTCTTGCCGCCGCGGAGTGTCGCCTTCACGGTTGCCGTCGGGATCTCATGGCCGACGAGGACGACGTCGCCGGCGGCCGGCGCCAGCGCCGACGAACGCCGCGAGGACGTCGTCGGCGGTCAAGAGCGCGTTCGCGCCGGACGCCACCGCGATGAGGTTCTCGCCGCGACCGTCGACGAGGATCAGGGCGACGCCGGTCGGTCCCGGCACCGTCCGGACGGCGGTCAGGTCGATTCCCTCGGCCGCGAGCGCGGCCCGCGCCTCCTCCCCGAACGCGTCGTCACCGACAGCCCCGACGAACGCCGTCTCGGCACCGAGGCGTGCAGCGGCAACGGCCTGATTGCCGCCCTTCCCGCCGTGATGGCGCGAGAACCTGGCCCCGGTGACGGTCTCGCCGGGCGCCGGCAGCCGGTCGGCCGTCGCAACGAGATCCATGTTGACCGAGCCGACCACGATGACGCGGGAGCTCATCGGGTTGCTAACCGGTGACGAACTCGCCGCCGTCCACCCCGATGACGTTGCCGCTGATCCAGTCCGAGTCGGTCTCCGACAGGCTCACGATCGCCTCCGCAACGTCCTGCGGCGTCGTCATCCGGCCGTGCGGGTTGCGGGCCATCGTGACCTCGATCATCCGCGCCGCTTCGGGGATCTTGCGAAGGGCGGGCGTGTCGGTGACGCCGGCCCGGATCGAGTTGACGGCGATCCCGGTGTCACGCCGGGCGAACTCCATCGCCAGCTGGCGGATATGCGACTCGAGGGCAGCCTTCGCCCCGGAGACAACGCCGTACGAGGGCACGACCCGGTCCGTCCCCTCCGAGGTCATCGCGTAGATCTTCGAGCCGCGCTCGAGGAATCCGGCGTGATAGAGATCCTGGACCCAGTAGACGAGGCTGTTGCCCATGACGTCCTGGGTCATCTCCATCTTCTTGCGATCGACCGCGTCCTTCGGATCGTCGGCGATGAACGGGACGAGCGAGCCGAACGCGAGCGAGTGCATCACGACCCGCAGATACGGGTGGCGACCGGCCTGCCTGCTCTCCTCGAAGCGCCGCTGGATCGAGGCAATGGCGGTCCCGCGCTTCTCGTCGTCGGCAGCGTTCATGTTGATGTACAGCGCCTCGCTGCCGGCGGCCGCGATCCCGGCCTTGACCTCGTCGACATGGGCGAGGGCGGCCCGGAAATCGAGGTGGATCCCGACGATCTTGTAGCCGCGCGCCGCGAGGGCCAGCGCCGTCGCCTCGCCCATCCCGCTCGAGGCGCCAAGGATGAGCGCCCAGCGCTCGCGGTCGTCGGTCATGGGTGTCTCCGGCTCGTTGTCATGGAGTCTGGCGCCGCGGAGTGGGCGGCCGGCCGAGTCTAGCAGGGGCAAACCGGCCAACCGGGTTGTTCGGTGCACTCGCGCATGGGTCGGTCGTGACCTACGGGGCGGGTGACACGGCTGGGGCGGCCCCCGGCGGATCGACCTGGAACCCGCCATCAGCATTCTCGAGGAGCTGTGGCGGCGGCGCTGCGATCCGGATGGGTAGATCGTGGTTCGAGAACGTCACCGAGAAGGTGATCGCGGCGCCCTGGATGGCGAACGTGCCACTCACCGCGGCAAGCAGCGGGTGTTCTGCTCGACATAGATGTCGAGCGCGGCCGGCGCAGGCACCATCTCCGGTCGCGGCAGGTCGCCGCCCGCGTCGGCGCTCGACGAGAGGTGACACGACCAGCGACCAACTGGCTTCGCGCGAGAGCGCCGCCGTGACGTGGTAGCAGGTGGCATCGCCGCACGGGACGGCGTCGGCCAGCGCGAGCACCGCAGTTCCGTTCGCTATCGCCGTCTCGATCATCGTCAGGTAGGCGGCGGTCGTCGGCAGGTGGTCGCCGTTCTTGTCACCGTCGTTCACGGACCAGAGCGGAGCGGCGCCGTCGCGCGAGAAGATCGTCCCGTTCAACACGACAAATTCGCTTGCCTCGACGTTGGCCGGGGGGTCGCCCCTCGACATCCGCGTCCTCCCGGCGACGTTGCGGCCCTGGACATCGATGTCCGCTTCCAGGCCGTAGCGAATCAGGTCCTGTCCGGGGTCTTCGACGTTCCGGCCGGCGAGATCGACCTGCACGTGGACGGAGCTCAGCGCAGCCGAGGACGCGGCCGCGGCCGTCACGACCTCGTGCGGGTCGGTCAGGATCGGCAGGGCCGGCGCTGACTCGCAGGCCGCCATGCAGCCGGCGACAGCCGCTACCGCCCCGATCACGGCGGCGAGACGGACGCGACGGGCGATGCCCACCCCTAGACCACGCCGGCTTCGCGCAACGCGTCGATGTCGGCCGTGCCGTAGCCGAGCTCGCGGAGGATCTCGTCGGTCTGCTCGCCGAGGAGCGGCGGCGGGGTGCGGACGCTCGCCGGGGTCGACGACAGCTCGAACGGCGGCGCGACCTGGCGGCTGCGGCCGAGGACCGGATGATCCACCTCGATCGTCATCCCGCGTTCCTCGGCCCAGGCGGACCCGAACGCCTCCGCGATGTCGTTGATCGGTCCGGCCGGGACCTCGGCTGCGTCGAGGGCCGCGAGCCACTCCGACGACGTGCGTTCGGCGAGCCGCTCGCGCAACGTCGCGACGAGTTCGGCCCGATTGGCGACCCGCTCGCCGTTCGTCGCGAACCGCGGATCGTCGGCGAGGGCCGGCAGCCCGAGCGCCCGACACAGTCGCGGCCACTGGCGCTCGCTCCCGGCCGCGATCGCGATCTCGCCGTCGGCGGTGGGGAACGTCTCGTACGGAACGATGTTCGGATGGGCGTTCCCGAGCCGCCCCGGCGCCGCCCCACCGACGAACGCGTTCTGCGCCTGGTTGACGAGGATCGCGAGGGTCGAGGCGAGCAGCGAGACGTCCACTCGCTGGCCGGCCGCGGATCCGCGGTCGCGCGCGTCGAGCGCCGCGAGGACCGCGACCGCGCCCTGGAGCCCGGCGATGACGTCGGCGATCGCGACGCCGACCTTCGTCGGGCCGCCGCCGTCCTCGTCGGCTCGCCCCGGTGATCGACATCAGCCCGGACACGGCCTGGATGACGAAGTCGTAGCCCGGCCGCTCGGACTCGGGTCCGGTGGAGCCGTAGCCCGTGATCGCGAGATGGACGAGACCCGGGTTGATCGCCGCCAGCTCCTCGTCGCCGAAGCCCAGGCGAGCGAAGCCACCGGCCCGGAAGTTCTCGACGACCACGTCGGCGCCGGCGAGGAGGCGTCGAAGAACGGTCGCGCCATCGGGTTGCTTGAGGTCGAGCCGGATGCTCCGCTTGTTGCGGTTGACGGCGAGGTAATAGGCAGCGGTTCGCGTGCCATCGGCCTCGTTGCCGACCCATGGCGGTCCCCAGCCGCGCGTCGCGTCGCCCTCCGGCGGCTCGACCTTGACGACGTCGGCCCCGAGGTCGGCCAGCAGCATCGTGCAGTAGGGCCCGGCGAGAACCGTCGAGCAGTCGACGACGCGGAGACCGGCGAGCGGGCCGGCCGGCTGACTGGACATTCGCCGATGGTAGCGGGACCGCGTTAGGCGCCCGCGCCTCATCGGCCTGTCCCGGCTACGATTCGTCCATGCCTGATTCCCGCCCCCTGACGTTGATGACCGTCCATGCCCATCCCGACGACGAGACGATCGGGACCGGCGGCACCATGGCCAAGGCGGTCCAGGCCGGCCACCGGGTCGTGCTCGTGACGTGCACCCGCGGAGAACTGGGCGAGATCGTCGTGCCGGACATGGACACGCCCGACAACCACCGGCGCCTCGGCGAGACGCGCGCGGCCGAGCTCGAGTCGGCGATGGGCGTGCTCGGCGTGACCGAGTGGGAGAACCTCGGCTACCGCGACTCCGGGATGATGGATGACGCCGGCAACCAGGATCCTCGCTCCTTCTGGCAGGCCGACCTCGATGATGCAGCGCGCCGCCTCACCTGGCTCATCCGGAAGAACCGCCCGGATGTCGTCACGACCTACAACGCCTTTGGCGGCTACGGCCACCCGGACCACATCCGGACCCACGACGTCGCAGTACGGGCGTTTCCCCGAGCCGGCGATGCGAGCTGGTACCCGGAGCAGCTGGAGGCGGGCCTCGAGCCCTGGGCGCCGGCGAAGCTCTACGAGCAGGCGATCGCGGCCTCGGTCCGCAAGGCGATGAACGACCGGCTGACGGAGCTGGGGGCGGAGAGCTTCTGGCTGCCGCCGAAGGATGCGACGCCCGAGCAGCTCGCCGAATTCGAGGAACGGATGGCGAAGATGCTCGTCCCCGACGAATCGATCACGACGTGGATCGACATCGGCGACGTTCTCGAGCTCAAGTGGGAGGCCATCCAGAAGCACGTGACCCAGATCAGCATGGACTTCCCGTTCATGAAGTTCGGCCTCGACGGCTGGCGCAAGTTCTGGGGGAAGGAGTCCTACATCCTTCGCGAGTCGCGGGTCGAGACGACGTTCCCGAGATCGGACCTGTTCGCCGGGATCAGCTGAGCAGGCCGACGGCCGCGGCGTCGTCCGCGATCCCGTCGAGGAGTCGGTCGTCGGTGACGGCCGCGAACCCTTGGAGGATCGTCCGGCTCAGGCCCAGGCCCTCGTAGTCCCGGAGCCGCTGACGGCGAGCCGGACCGGGGGCGGCGTCCGGGCTGCCCCAGACGTGGACCGACACCCGGAGCGACGCGGGATCGCGCCCGACCTCCCGGCAGCGGTCCGCGATCACGGGCAGCGCCGCCTCCACCTCGTCCGGCATGAGCGCGTCGAGGTTGAGCTCGTCGGCGAAGCGTGCTGCCAGCCGCCAGGTGACCTTCGGGCCGTTCCCGCCGACGACGATCGGGAGCCGCGGCTGCTGGAGCCCTTTCGGCTCGTGGATGGCGTCGATCACCTGGGCGTGAGGCCCCTCGTACGTCGCCCGGCCGGGGGCCAGCATGCGAGTGATGATCTCGAGGTGGTCGGCGAGGATCGCCAGGCGTTGCGGCGCGTCGGGAAACCCGTAGCCGTAGGCCAGCCACTCGTCCTCCTTCCAGCCGGCCCCGATCCCGAGCTCCACCCGCCCGCCGCTGATCACGTCGATCGTCGAGATCGCCTTGGCGGTCAGCCCGGCGTTCCGATACGCGGCGGCGAGGACGAGATGTCCGAGGCGCGCCCGCGACGTCACCGCCGCGATTGCCGCGAGCTCGACGATCGGCTCGAAGATCGGCGCCTCCTCGGGCGGCGGGTCGACCTGCATGTGGTCGTAGACCCAGAGCGATTCGAAGCCGAGCTCCTCGGCCCGGCGGGCCGCGTCGACGGTCCGTTGCCACGCCAGCGCCGCGTCCATGCCGAGGTATTCGCGGTCGCAGCCCTGGGGCAGCGTGATCCCGACCTTCACCCGGCGCCGCCCTCCCACGGCCCGTACGCCGCGGTCACCCCTTCGCGGACGGCAGCGACGACGTCCTCGCCGACCGGCCGGGCGTCGGCGACCGAGAACCAGAGGCCGGCCTGGCGGACGAAGGCGGGCAGCGTCCTCAGCGCTTCGGCGACGTCGTCCCAGGTCACGCCCATCGCCTCGGGCCGGATGTCGACTCCGACCCGGTGCAGGGCCGCGAGCATCGCGTCGGGCTCGTTGTCCTGGAGGATCGATCCGGCGTAGATCCCGAGCCCGACCGGCTGGCCGTGGATGAAGTGGCGGCCGGTCAACCGCTCCAGGTTGTAGAAGAGGAAGTGCTCGACACCCTCGATGTGCCGCGGGTTCCACCCGGAGTTGTGGAACGTGGCGCCGCCCCAGCGATGCGCGAGCATGAGCGTCCGAATGCCGGTTTCGTTGACGTCGTGGATGTCATCGAGGTGGGCCAGGACATCGTCGAGGCGGATCCGCGCCTCGTCGACCAGTCGCTGATCGTAGGGCCAGCGTGCCTCTTCCCGGCCGAGGTCCCGGGTGAGGCGCCAGTCGCCGTGGGCCGTGTGGTAGCAGAGGATGTCGCCGACGCCGGCCCGGTTGATCAGCGCAGGGGCACTCTGGATCACGTCGAAGTCGACGTAGACAGCCTCGGGGACCGCCCAGCCCATGTAGCGCACATTGCCCCGGTCGCGGATGCCGGACCGATGACCGAACGGCGCGTTGACCGTCATTGCCGTCGGTACCTGGAAGATCGGCAGGCCGCGGCTCCACGCAAAGAACTTCGCGACGTCCAGGGCCTGGCCGCCGCCCAGCCCGACGATCGAGCGGCAGTCGGGGAGCCCCTCGACGATGCGCTGCAGCTCGACGAGGTCGAGGGTCTCGACGAGGTGGACGCCGGCCATGTCGCCGCCCGCCAGCGTCGCCTCGAATCGCGGCCACAGGTCAGCCATCGTCACCACGAGATAGGGCCGCGGCAGGATCAGCGGGAGCTCCCCGACGAGGCCGCGTCCGAAGACGGTCGTGAACTGGTGGCCGGAGTCTCCGGCTGGGGTTGCCATCGATTAACTCGTCACGGTGATCTTGGACAGGCCGCGTGGGACATCCGGGTTCAGGCCTCGCCGCCGAGCGACGGCTTCGGCGAGGAGCTGACCGGGCACCACGAACGCCGCGGGAGACAGCGTATCGGGCAGGTCCAGCTCCAGACCGAGGACGCGACCCTCGGTCGAGGCTCCGGCGTCGATCGACCACGGCGGGCGGCCACTCGTCGCGAGGCGGGCAACCACGTCGTCGACCCTCGCTCCCATGTCGCCAGGCGGCCGGATCGCGAGGGATGGCACGTCGGGCGCCGCTAGGGCGACCGGTCCGTGTTGAAGGTCAGCGGTGGAATAGCCGTCGGCGAACAATCCGCACGTCTCCTTGAGCTTCAGGGCGATCTCCAGGGCGGTCGCGAGGTTGTAGCCGCGCGACACGACAAGGGCTCGGTCGGCTGCGGCGAACTCGTCGACGATAGCGGTCGAGGCGAGCCATCGCTCGGCCCCTTCGATGCTCCGCGCCAGCGCGTCGGGCAGGGCCTGGAGCCCCGTGGCCATGTCGGCGTCTGGCCGGAGCCGCTCGACGAGGGCGGCGAGTACGACGAGCTCCGCGACGTACGTTTTCGTAGCCGCGACGGACAGCTCGGGGCCCGCCCGGCAGTCGATCACGAACTCCGCTGCGCCCGCGAGCGGGGACGTCGCGGCATTCGTGACCGCGACCGTCACCGCGCCACCGGCTCGCGCGGCCTCGGTGACCGCGACAACATCCGGGCTCTCCCCCGATTGCGAGACCGCGACCAGGAGGCCGCCGTGCCAGTCGAGCGGCGCGTGATAGACGGACGTCACCGACGGCGCCGCGAGCCCGGTCGGCATCCCGAGATGGGTCTCGAGCAGGTACCGCCCGAACGTGGCGGCATGGTCGGAGGTGCCCCGGCCGGCGATCGTCGCGAAGCGGGGTGCGGCCGCCGAGATTGCCGCGGCCGCGTCGGCGATCTCCGCCCGTCCGTCCGTCAGCAGCGCGGCGACCCGGGCGGGCGCCTCGCGGATCTCGCGGGCCATGGCCGATGGGCCGCCAACCGGCGGCCGGTACTCCTCCGACTCACGGGCCGGCTCAGGCGTCATGGCGGGTCGCGTGATTCATGATCCGCTCTTCGGTCGCCTCGGAGCGCGAGAGTTCGGCACTCACCCGTCCCTCGCGCATCACGAGGATCCGGTCACTCATGCCGAGGATCTCAGGCAGCTCCGAGGACACCATGACGATCGCCACGCCGCGTCCTGCGAGGTCGCGCAGGAGCTGGTAGATCTCGCGCTTCGCGCCGACGTCGACGCCCCGCGTCGGTTCGTCGATCAGCAGCACGCGGCATTGGGCGTGGAGCCACTTGGCGAGGATCACCTTCTGCTGATTGCCGCCCGACAGGTTTCGGACCCTCGCGCCCGGGCCGGACGTTCGGATCGACAGCCGCTTGATGTGGCCCCGAACGAGCGTCCGCTCGTGGCCGAGTTGCAGGACGCCGTGGTTGGCGACTTCATCGAATCGGCTGACCGTGACGTTCGGCGAGATGGCCTGCTGGAGCAGCAGGCCATCGAACTTACGGTCCTCGGTCAGCAAGCCGATGCCCAGCGCGATTGCCTCCCGCGGCGACGCGATCTGCACCCGCTCGCCGAACACCTCTACCTCGCCGCCGTCGATCGGATCGGCGCCGTGGATCGCTCGGAGGACCTCGGTCCGCCCGGCGCCCGCGAGGCCCGCGATGCCGAGGATCTCGCCCTCCCGGACGGTCAGGTCGATATCGCGAAGGATGCCCTCGCGCCGGAGGCCGCGAACGACGAGCGCCTCTCGACCAGGGGGCGTGCTGCTCCGGGGCGGGTAGATGTCGCCGATGTCCCGCCCGACCATCAGCCGGACGAGCCGTTCATGGGTCAGGTCGCGGGTCGGCGTGTCGGCGACCACCCGACCGTCCTTCATGATCGTCACTCGGTCGGTGATCTCGAACACCTCGTTCAGCCGATGCGAGATGTAGATGAAGGCGACGCCTCGTTCCGCCAGGCGGCGGATGACCCCGAAGAGGCCGCGCAGCTCGGCGTCGCCGAGGACGGCCGAAGGTTCGTCGAGGACGATCACGCGGGCATCGCGCGACAGCGCCTTCGCGATCTCGACCATCTGGCGTCGCGCGACGCTGAGCGCCCCGACCCGGGTGCGCGGATTCAGGTCGAGGCCGAGGCGCTGGGCGACGACCGCGGTGTCCTGGCGGAGCCGCGCCCAGTCGACGACGCCGATCCGGTTCGTCGGCAGCCGGCCCATGAACACGTTCTCGGCGACGCTCAGATGCGGGGCGAGCGACGGCTCCTGGTAGATCACCGCCACGCCTCGCTCGAGCATCGCGTTCGGCGTGGCCGCCTCGACCGGTTCGCCGCCGAGGGTGACGGTTCCTGCGTCCCGCTGGTACGCGCCGGACAGGATCTTGATGAGCGTCGACTTGCCGGCCCCGTTCTCGCCGACGAGTCCCAGCACCTCGCCCGGCCGAACCATGAGATCGACCGCCCGGAGGGCATGGGCGCCGGGGAAGACCTTCTCGATGCCGCGCATCTCGAGCACGGCGGCCGGGGGTGCGGTCGGGGACGGTGGGTGGCTCTCGATCATGTGGTCTCGTCTGGTCCCCAACGAGGGGTGTTCCCACGATGTTGCTCCCACGAGGACCCGGCGGAGGAGACGGCCGGGCCCTCGCGGAGTTGGTGGGACGCGCGGAGCGCGCCCCGATTGACTAGAAGCCCTTGCCGAGGAACTCGTCGACGTTCGAGGCGTCGATCGTGTTGGTCTCGAGGACCCAGGTCTTGTCGACCGTCTCGCCCTTGAGGAGCTTGGCGGCCGTTTCGCAGGCTTCCTTGCCGGCGTTGTCGTACGTGAAGGTCACGACGATCTTGCCGTCCTTGATCGCCTGAATCGCCTCGTTCTGGCCGTCGATCCCGACGACCTTGAACTCGTCCGCCCGGCCGGCGGTCTCGAGGGCGGCGACGACGCCGAGCGCCATCGCGTCGTTGTGGGTGTAGATGACGTCGACCTCGCCCTTGCCGTGCTTCTGGAGCAGGTCGTTCATCGCTGTCAGGGCGACTTCGCGCTTGTAGTCGCCGACCACGCTGTCCACGATCTCGACCTTCGGGTCGTTCTCGCTCAGCCACTTGACGAACTCGTCGTGGCGGTCAGTCGTCGCCGAGGCCCCGGCCGTGCCCTGGATCTCGATGACCTTGCCGCCGTTGCCGCCGAGGATCGTCTTGCTGACGTACTCAGCCGCGGTCTTGCCGATGAGCTTGTTGTCGGCACCGATGTGCTGGGTGACCTCGACGTCGACGCTGCGGTCGAGGGTGATGACGGGGATCTTCTTGGCGAGGGCCCGCTTGGCGGCCTCGGTCAGGCCGGCCGCGGTGTTCGGCGTCAGCAGCAGCACGCTGACGGGGCGAGAGGCGAACTCGTCGACATGGGTCGACTGGACCGCGTCGTCGCCAAGGGCGTCCGAGATGAACGTCTGGGCGACGGGATTGCAGTTCTCGGCGACCTTCTTGTTCTGGTTCGTGCGCCACTCGTCACTGCCGTTGGCCTGCGAGAAGCCGATGACCTTCGTTGCCGGCGCCTGGGGAGCGCCGGTCGAGCTACAAGCGGCGAGCAGCACGACGATCATCACGATCGCTCCCATCGCCGCGACCATTCGCTGTTGCACCATGCGTCGTTCCTCCTGCGTGGTTCCACTACCCGATCTGGGTGTTCCGCTGGACTGATCAGACAGGCGGGATCCGCCCTCGACCCACCTCCTCGTCAAGGGCTCACCTGCCTTCCTCCCTGCCCCTCGTGCGGCGCTCGAGAAGAACGGCGCCGAGGATGATCAGGCCCTTGGCGATGCGCTGGGAGAACGGCGGGACCCCGAGGAGGTTCAGCAGGTTGTTGACGGCCGCGACGATCCCCGCTCCGACAAGCGTCCCGCCGACGCCGCCCGAACCGCCGAAGAGGCTCGTTCCGCCGATGACGACAATCGCGATCGCGTCGAGCTCGAGGCCCTCGCCCTGGGTCGCTTCCGCGGCGGCCAGCCGGGCGACGACGATCAGGGCCGAGACCGCGGCGCAGAGGCCGCTGATGACGTAGACGCTGAAGACGATCCGCTGGGTCGGGATGCCCGACAGGCGGGCGGCCTCGGCGTTGTCGCCGACGGCATAGACCTGCCGCCCGAAGCTCGTGTGCTTGAGGGTGAACCAGGCGAGGGCCGCGATGCCGACAAAGAGCAGGAACGGGACCGGGATCCCGGCGACCGAACCGTTGCCGATCCAGGCGATGCTCTCGGCCGCGGCGCCTGCCCGGATTGGCTTGGCGTCCGAATAGGTCAGGGTCACGCCGCGGGCGATGACCAGCATCCCCAGGGTCATGATGAACGGCTGGAGCCCGCCCTTCGTGATCCCGAGGCCGTTCAAGGCCCCCACGAACCCGCCGAGGCCCAGTGCCAGCAGGATCGCGAGAGGCCACGGGACGCCACCGGCGAGGATCGAGGCGTAGACGATGGCGACGATGCCGAGGATCGACCCGACCGACAGATCGATGCCGGCGGTCAGGATCACGAACGTCATCCCGATGCCGAGGATCCCGGCGATCGAGGCCTGGCGGGCGACGTTCGCGAAGTTCTCGGCGGTCAGGAAATGCTCCGACCGGAGCGCCCCGACGACGATCAGGACGATGAACGCGATCAGGATTCCGTTGCCCCGCAGGAACCGCACGAACGCCGCCGGGAGGTCGTCCGGCGGCCGGAACCAGCGGCGGCCGTCCTCGTCCGGCGCGGTCGCCGCTGCTGCGGCGCGCTCGGCGTCCGTCACGGGCGACTCATCGGTCAACGGGCCGTCCAGCCGCCGTCGACGAGGAGCGTCGTCCCGGTCACGAGCGACGCGGCGGGTGACGCGAGGTAGACGACCGCCCCGGCGACGTCGACCGGCTCACCGATCCGGTGGACGCCGGCGATCCGTTCCTTGACGTCCGCCTCGAAGGCCGGGTCGGCGAGGTCAGGGGCCGTGCCGTCGGTCCGGATGAACGTTGGAGCGACGGCGTTGACGGTGATGCCGTACCTGCCCCACTCGACTGCGAGACAGCGCGCGAGGTGGGCGACCGCGGCCTTGCTGATGCAATAGACCGATTCGGTCGGGAGGGCGATGAAGCCGGCCTGCGAGCTGAGGTGAATGATCCGCCCGTGCCCTTGGCGGATCATCACCCGGCCGGCCGCCTGGCTGGCGAAATAGACGCCCTTGACGTTGACGTCGAACGTGAGGTCGAAGTCGGCCTCCGTGACGTCCTCGGCGAGGTTCGCGGGGCCGAGACCGGCGTTGTTGACGAGGATGTCGATCCGCCCGAACTCGGCGGCGACCGCGTCCACGGCCGCGGTGATCTGGTCGAGCCGCCGGACGTCCATCGGGACGCGCAGCGACCGCCGGCCCATGGCGCGGATCTCCGCCTCGAGGTCCTCGGCGGACATCGGATCGAGCAACCCGAGCGCGACGTCGGCGCCGGCATATGGCGAGCGCCAGCGAAATGGCCCGTCCGATGCCTCGTGCGGCGCCGGTGACGAGCGCGGTCTGCCCCGTGAGGTCGAAGCTCGGGAAGGTCATTGACTCCCTCCTGACCTACCGCTTTGCGTTTGTCGCTTATCGTTAGCGCTTAACGATTGCGCTTGACGATAAGCCTCGGCAGAATATACTCGGCGACGGACGCCAGTCAAGCGGTTCCGCAAGGTCCGGAAGCGGCATCCGCGCGGGAGTACAGTCCCCTGAGCCAACCCGTCCAGATGCCGAACGGAGCCCACCGCTGAGTACGCTCGATCGAAGCCGAACGCCCGGGGCGTCAGTGACCCTGCGCGATGTCGCGCGCGGCTCAGGGGTGTCGATCACCACCGTCTCGCGGATCCTCAACGGCCGCGAATCCGGGGTCCCCATCCGCGATGAGACGCGCCAACGCGTGCTGGCCGTCGCAGCGGAGATGGGCTACAAACCGAACCTCCTGGCGCGCGGGCTGCGCGGCAGCCGCAGCTCACTCCTCGGGGTCATCGCCCGCGACATCTCCGATCCGTTCCACATCCAGATCCTGCGCGGCATCAACGGGGCAGCCCAGGCCCGCGACTACCGGCTGTTCCTCGGCCACGTCGACTACCGGCCGGACGTCGCGCTGACCTACGGCTCGATGTTCGAGCGGTCGCACGCGGACGGGATCATCATCATCGGCGACATCGAAGGCGCCGACACGACGCTGGAGGTGTTCGCCGAGCAGCATCGCTACGTCCTCGGCGTCACCGACCGGACCGCTCGCCGCCAGATCCCCGGCGTCTACGGCGACAGCGTCAGCGGCACGACGCTGGCCCTCGAGCACCTGTGGGAGCTGGGCCACCGCTCGATCGTCTGCGTGTCGGACGTGCTGACGTTCGACGGACGGCTCCGGATCGACCTCTACGAGCAGTTCATGCGGCAGCACGGGGTCGGCGACCGGATCCAGGTCCACGTTTCGGAGCTGACGCCCGACCTCAGCTTCGAGCTCGGCGGGCGGATCTTCGCCGACTTCGACCACGAGACGTCGCCGACGGCGATCTTCGCGACGTCGGACACGATCGCCATGGGCCTGATGCAGGCGGCCTACCAGGCGGGGATCGCGATGCCGGACCGCCTGTCGATCATCGGCTTCGACGACATCGACTTCGCGTCCTACACGATCCCGCCGCTGACGACGATCAGCCAGAGCGGCGTCGAGATGGGCCGGATCGCGACCGAGGTCCTCCTCGACATGATCGACAACGCTCGCGACCGCTCCGAGGTCAACGACGTCGTCCTCAGCCCGCGGCTCGTCGTCCGAGGATCGACCGCGCCACCCTTCCGCTGAGAGGGCTGTCCGGCCGGCCTCTTCGTCGGCCGCCCCGCGGGCCACGACCTGGCCAAATAGTCGTCCCATGACTGTTAGACCAACAAGATCGACCGAATCGGCCCTCGCGAGGCGCTCCGTTAGCCCGATAGGGCTAATTTCGACCGTTCGGAGCCGCGCCGAGGCGCTTCAAGTTGCGCTAACAGTCTCCCGGCGAATATTTGGCCACATCCTCGACGAGACGAGGAGCGTGCTGGCCATCGGCATTCCGGCCGGACAGCCCTACCAGTCCAGGAGGCCCTTCGAGGCGTTGAAGATCTGACCCAGCACGATGCGGCCGTCGCCCGCAGGGTCGAGGAAGTTCGGCTGGGCCTTGTCGAGGATGATGTGCGGACGCATGCGGGCCTGGACGAGGTCGGCGCCCCGGAACGTCAGCTCGAGGGTGATGCCTTCCATCGTCGGCTCCGACCACGTCTGATCGAAGACGAGGTTGCCGAGCGCGTACCAGATCGGCTTGCCGTCGTAGACCTCCATCGCGCCGGCCCAGTGGGCATGGTTGCCGATGACGAGGTCGGCGCCGCCATCGATCGCCGCATGAGCGAGTGCCTGCTGGCCCTTGAAGGGCGTCGGGTCGTATTCGGTGCCCCAGTGCGGGAAGACGATGACGACCGCGGCACCGGCATCGCGTGCCTTCTGCACGTCCTGGGCGACGATCTCGGCCGACAGCGACGCGCTCCCCGGCTTTTCCGCGCCGGCCCGATAGACCGGCGCGATCGTGTCGTACCCGAGGATGCCGATCTTGATGCCGCCGGCCTCGAGAATCGTCGGGCGCCTCGCGGCTCGCGCGTTTCGGCCGGCGCCGCCCGACGCGATGCCGAACTCGGCCAGGTTGTCGATGGTCTCGAGGATGCCCGTCCGACCGGCGTCGCCGATGTGGTTGTTGGCGAGCGAGACCCAGTCGATCCCGGCGTTGGCCAGGCCCTCGATCAGCGCCGGGTCGGCCGAAAAGGATGTCCCCGACGTGTGGTAGCGGAACCTGTTCGGGGCCGGGTTCTCGAAGTTGGCGATCGCCAGATCGGCGCCCGAGATCAGGTCGCGGACAGCGCCGCCGTTGCCGGTCCGCTTGACCCTCGGCAGCTCCCAACCGAACGATGAGCAGCAGTAGCGCGACGTGATGTCAGCGGTCCCGCCGTCGAACGGGAAGTCGACGCCCTTCTTGTTGATCTTGACGGTCTGGGCCACGCCGCGGTCGAGCATGATGTCGCCGCCCGCGACGAGGGTCCACGAGCCGGCCGGATCGAAGGCTGCCGCGGCGCCCGGCAGCTTCGCCGTCAGGCCCCACTCCTCGACGGTCTTGACGGCGCCGACCCCGAACAGCCGCCGGTCGCCCCAATCCAGGGTGCGAACCGACAGGCCGACCGCGTCGGCCCGGAGGAACGCGAGTCGCTTGCGATTCGCCGCGAGGTCACTGGCCAGCGTCGCAGCGTCCGGGGCGAGGACGAGCCGCGTCGCGTCCGCCGGCCGCTCGCCCCGACGGCGGCCAGGATCGCGTCAGCTTCGGATTCGACGAGCTCCAGCGCGTCGTACGTCTTGCTCGTCCCCGCGAGGACGGCACTCACCTCGTCGCGGCCGGTTCGGTCGAGCTGGGTTCGGAAGTGGGTTACCGGCACGATGGGGACGTCGCCGATGGACGCGGGGCTCGGGGTCGGCGGCTCGCTGGGCGCCTCCGGCAATGGGGCGGCGCCCGATGGCTCGGCCGTGGGCGATGGCGTCGGGCTTGGGCCCTGGCCGATCGGGCCGGACGGCGTCGGCGACGGGCTGAGCGACCCGACGAGCCCACCGCCAACGGTCAGGACGATGGCCACGGCAAGGACGGCCAGAACCGTCACGAGAGGGAGTCGCTTCACGGCCGCGATTGTGACAGCCGCTCACCCGGAGCGCCCCGCAGGCGAAGCCGCGACTGCGGTGTCGCCGCGGATAGGCGCGACAGCCGTCCGCGCGAAGCGCGACTGCGTTCGTCGCGGATGGGCGACGCTGGCAAGGCGGCCGGGAGCACCGGAGCGAGCGGGCCGCCCCGGAGGTCCGAGGCGACGCCCCTGCTAGCCATCGGCCCGACGGTTCCCCGTGAGCGAGGAGCGCAGCGGCCAACGCAGTCCAGCGTCGTTCAGGCGCGACAGCCGTCCCCCGCAGGCAAGTAACGAGAACGCCCCGTCCGGGCGGGCGGACGGGGCGTAGGGAGATTCGAGATGGCGGACCCGACCGGATTCGAACCGGCGATCTCCAGCGTGACAGGCTGGCATGTTGGGCCGCTACACCACGGGTCCGTTGCAGCGACCGGGAGGATAGCACCTGAGCCGGGCGTTGTCGTGCCGGCGGACGGACCAGCTCAGCGTGGTATCTGGAGGATCTGGTTGTCCGAACCGAGACTCCCTAGCAGCAGCGCCGGGCGCCCGTCGACGGTGTCGTGAACCGTGAGCGAGGACTGCCATTGGGCCGGGTTCCCGTCGGCGTCGGCGCCCGGTTGGCCCGCCGCCAGCAACCATCGGCCGTCGCTCGACAGGCCGATGCTGCCGTACGCCGTCACGGCGGTCCAGCGGTCGACGAGGCTGAATTCCCGAGCGTCGAACACCCAGACCCCGGTGCTCGCATACTCGGGCCCGCCGTAGCCCCGATCGCCGGTAATGATGCCCAGCGCGAACAGCCGGCTGCCGCCGGGTTCGGCGATCAGTTGTGGCGTGCTGTAGATCCGCATGTCCGAAGCAAGAGTCGTCCAGGCGGGTTGCTCCCGCGAGTTGCAGCCCGCCCGGACCCGAGCCGGACGTGCGGGGAACTCCGGCGGTTGACTGCGGGTCGACCTCCAAGCGGTCCGTCCGGCCGGTATCGAGGTCGAGCCGATGGAGGACATGGGAATTGGGCTGCCAAACGTAGAGCGCCCGGTTCGCGAGATCGACGATTGGTTCGGCGAACCAGCCATTGATCGCCCCTGGGATACCCGATCGGCGCACTTCCGACCCGTCCGGACGAAGGAGTCACCGCATCGAGCGACTGCTCGGCCTGGTACTGCGGCCAGCAGACGGCGGCGATCTCGTCGGCCGCCGTCCACGCGACCCAGCCGCACTGGCGCAGCCGGTCGGCCGCCTCCGCGGCGAGCGGGACCTCCGCCTCGGCCGACAACGCTGCCGCTCCGTTCGTCGAGGCCGATCGTCCACGCCTTCGATGTCGACTTGGCCGGCTGATCGGTCCACGAGTAGGCGTCGACCCATGCCCAGACGAGCAGCCGGCGGCCGTCCGGCGACAGGCGCATCAGCGGGCCGGCCAGGTAGCTCTCGTAGATGCCCGCATCTGGCGGTGGCGTCGGACCGGGCGGCAGCGCGACGCTCATGCTCCCGAGATCGACGCGTCCGGAGACGACGCCGGTCGCGAGATCGATGGCCTCGACGGCAATCGTCCAATCGGTGGCGACTCGCGTCGCACTCACGAGGTAGCCCGTGCGCTCGTCTGGCGCGAGCTCGAGATCGAACCGGTTGTAGAAGTCCGATTGCGGCGGAGTGGCGCTCGAGACGTACTCTCCGATCGGCTGCTCCGCGGTCGTCCGCCCGCTACCGTCCACGCGGCGGATCTCCACCGACGCTGTCTCGGTGCCGATCCCGTCCTGGTCCCGGTGGAAGCAAACACACCACCAGCCATTGCCGTCGGCCGAGGTGAAGACGGCATCCGAATCGAGGCGAAGCCCCATCTCCGGCCCGAGCTCGCCCGTCGTCGGGTCGACGAGATGAAGGCCGTTGATGTCGATCGGAAACGGTTCGGTCGGGTGCTCGCCCTCGGCGATCGTGACGGCCGGAAGGGGCGTCGCCCCCGGTGACGAGGCAGGGAACAGGGCCCGCGGCGTCGCCGACGGAACCGGCGTCGGCGTGGGCCGGAGAAACGACAGGTCGACCTCCGGCCGCGACTCCATTCTCGGCCCGATCCAGGCGATCGCCGGAATCGCCACGGCAACCGCGATGACGAGGGCGATCGGCAGGCGACGGCGGCGGCCCGGCCGGCCCGCGCCGCCGGTCCCGCCAATCCGCGTCGGGACGACCTCGAAGCTCCCCTGTCCCGTCTCCGCCATGCCGACAACCTACACCGTGCGGGCTTGCCGGGTTCCGCGCAGCCGGAGCGCGCCGCGCGGCGACGGCTGAGGCGCCGCGGCGGCGGCCGAGCATCGCCGCGGCGGCCGACTTGGGGTCCTCGCTTCTATACTCGGCCGGCATGTCCGTCATCGATCTCCGCTCCGACACCGTCACGCTGCCGACCGCGGCGATGCGCCGGGCGATGGCCGACGCCGAGCTCGGTGACGACGTCTGGGGCGAGGACCCGACGGTCAACGCCCTGGAGGAACGGGCGGCGGAGCTGCTCGGCAAGGAGGCCGGCCTCCTCGTCGCCTCCGGGACGATGGCCAATCTCGTGGCCCAGATGGCCCACCTCGCGCGTGGCCAGGAGATCATCACGGGCGCCGAGACGCACCTCGTCATCGACGAGGCGGCCGGCCACGCGGTCGTCGTCGGGGCGTCTGTTCGCCAGCTCCGCGACCGCCCGGACGGGACCCTCGACCTCGACGAGATCGAGGAGGCGTTCCGCAACCCGAGCGACATCCATGAGCCCCCAACCGGCCTGATCGTCATCGAGAACGCCCACAGCCACTCGATGAACCAGCCCCTGCCGCCGTCGTATCTCGCGGCGGTCGCCGCGATCGCCGCCCGCCACGGTGTGCCGCTCCACGTCGATGGGGCGCGGTTCTTCAACGCGTCGGTGGCCCTCGGCGTGTCGCCGCGCGAGCTGGCAGCGTCCGCGGACTCCGTCGCGTTCTGCCTCTCGAAGGGCCTCGCCTGCCCCGTCGGATCCCTCGTCGTCGGCGACCGTGCGTTCATTGCCCGCGCCCGTCGGGCGCGGAAGCTGCTGGGCGGTGGGATGCGCCAGGCGGGCGTCGTTGCCGCGGCAGGGCTCGTCGCCCTCGCCGACGGTCCGGACGGCATGATCGATCGGCTCGCCGAGGATCACCGCAACGCGAGACGGCTGGCAGAAGCGATCGCTGCCATGCCCGGCATCGTCAGCGGCGGGCGGGATCGCCCAGCCGGGCGAGGGGCCGCTGGACCCGGAGCGGGTTCGGACGAATTTCGTCCTGTTCCGCGTCGAGCGCGACCGGCGGGGGTTCCTCGATGCCCTCCGTGCAGGCAACGTCTTGATGGACGAATATCCCCATGGACAGGTTCGGGCCGTGACCCACCACGGCATCACCGAATCGGACGTCGATGCGACGATCTCCGCTGTTGGCTCTGCGCTCGAGTCGACCAGCGGGCGATCTGCCACCGATCCCGTCGCTGCTGGGCACCTCCAGGGCGTCTGACGGAAAGCACGCGCGGGGGACGCGCTACGAAGGAGGAACCCGTGCCCGACAACCTGGAGGACGTCGTCCTTTCCCGCCCTGAACCGGCCGCCGACGCGGGGCCGCTCGACGGCCAGCTCTACGACCTCGTCGAGGCCCGTTTCCGGCGGGTGATCCGCGACAACCCGATCGCCGGCACCTACTACGGCATCCACACCGAGGACGACCGGCTCGGCGACGGGTCGCGAGACGCACTGCTCGCGGAGCTCGCCGCCGAGAAGGCCCACCTCGAGAGCATCGAGGCACTCGACGCGTCGGGGCTGTCCTCCACGGCCCGGTTCGAGCGCGACCTCGAGGCCCACAACGTCCGCCGGACGATCTTCGACACCGAGGTCGTCCGGATCTGGGAGCGCCGATCGCTGGCCCTCGACACCGTCGGCGATGCGCTGTTCCTGATCTTCGCCCAGGACTTTGCGCCGTTGGCCGACCGCCTCAGTTCCATCGCGGGACGGCTCGAGGCCGCGCCCGCGTTTCTCGACCAGGCGAAGACCCGGGCAACCGTGCCGCAGGTCCGGATCTGGCAGCGACTCGAGATCGAGTCGGCCGCGGACCTGCCGTCGTTCCTCGACGAGATCGTCGCGGCCGGGGCCGACCTTCCCGCCGCCGACCGGCGGCGGCTGACGAGCGCGAGCACGGCTGCCCGGGCGGCCCTCGACGACTACACCGATTGGCTGAAGGCGTCGCTGGATGCCGGAACCGACGAATGGGCCCTTGGCCGGGAGCGGTACGACCAGCTCGTCGAGCTCCGGGCGTTCGACGGCCTGGACGCCGACACGATCCTCGCGATCGGCGAGGAGCAACTGGCGTCGAACCGCGCCGCGCGCGCCGCGGCCGCACGCGAGATCGATCCGGACGCCGACGAGACGACCGTCATCGACCGGATCAAGAACGACCATCCCGCCACGTTCGAGGAGGCCCTCGACGCCTATCGCGACGTCATGGTCCGCGGCCGCAGCTACCTCGTCGAGAAGGGGATCGTCACGGTCCCGCCGGACGAGCGGATCGACGTCATCCCGACGCCCGAGTATCTCCGCAACGTCATCCCGTTTGCGGCGTACTTCTCGCCGCCGAAGTTCGACCCGAACCCGAAGGGCATCTACATCATCACGCCGTCGGTCGGCAACGACCCGAACGCGATGCGCGAGCACAACTTCAGCTCCATCAGCAACACGAGCATCCACGAGGCGTACCCCGGCCACCACCTCCAGCTCGCCGTCGCGAATCGCCACCCGAGCCTGACGCGGCTGCTCGCGGATGCGCCGGAATTCGTCGAGGGTTGGGGCATGTACTCCGAGCAGATGATGCGGGAGCAGGGCTTCGACGATGCCCCGAACTTCCGGCTCGCCCTGTACACAGACGCGATCTGGCGGGCGTGCCGGATCATCCTCGACGTCCGGATGCATCGTGGCGAGCTGAGCGTCGAGGAGGCGACCGATTTCCTCGTCGCCCAGACGAGCTTCGAGGGAGCGAACGCCCGGGCCGAGGTGAATCGCTACACCTACACCCCGACCTACCAGCTTTCGTACCTGCTCGGCAAGGTCCTGCTGCTCCAGCTCCGCGCCGACGAGCAGGAGCGCCTCGGGTCGCGGTTCGACCTCCGGGCGTTCCACGACACGCTGTTCAACAACGGCTCCCTGCCGATCAGCTTCCACCGACGCCTCCTGCGCGAGACAATCCGGGCCGCCGAAGCCTCGAGCGGCGCCGGCGCGTCGCGAGCCGCCCGGACCTGAAGCCGCAGGTGCAGGTCATCCCCTCGATCGACATCGACCGCGGCCGCTCGCGGGTCGTGTTCTGGCCAGGCGCTTCGTCCGGCGTCGGGGCGCCGACGGATCGGCCCGACCGGATCGCCGAGCGTTTCGTCGAGCTCGGCGCGCGGGTCGTCCACGTCGTCGACTTCGACGGCGCCCGAACCGGCGCGCCGGGCAACCTCGAGGCGGTCGGGGCGATGGCGTCGCGGATCGCCGTCCCGATCCAGCTCGCCGGCGGCCTCGAGGGGCCCGATCAGATCCGCCTGGCCTTCGCCGCCGGCGCGACGCGGGTCGTCCTGGCGATGAACGTCGCCGAGGACCCGGGCCTGCTCGCCGACTGCCTTGCAGTCGCGGGCGACTGGCTGGCGGTCGGCCTGGACCCGCGACCGGAGCGATTCGCCGCGTTCCCGTGGCGACGAGCGACCGTCCCAACGTTCGCCGAGATCGTCGACGAGCTCGCTTCGCGCGGCGTCCGCCGCTTCGTCCTCTCCCATGGCGGCACCGAGCCCGACGGCGAGCTGCTGGCCGGCCTGGCCAGGACGCACGACGCCGACTTCCTCGTCGCCGGCGGGGTGTCAGACCTCGACGGGATCCGCCGGCTGCGCGATATCGGCGTGACCGGCATCATTCTCGGACAGGCGCTCCTGTCCGGGGCCATCGACTTCACCGCAGCCCTGGAGGCCGCCGCATGACCGTGACCCGAACCAGCCGCTCGCTCGCGCTCCTCGCCGTGGCCGCGACGCTCGCCGCGGCCTGCAACGTCGGCGGCACGCCGGCACCCGCGTCCAACAGCGCATCGGCGGCCGCCGTCCGCCGGCGGTTCCGCGGCGGCCGGCAACTGCCCGACGGAGCAGCCGCCGCCCCTCGCGGCCGGCGAGAAGCGCCTCGTCACGATCGCGACGGCGAAGGGTGAGATCGGGATCACGATCGAGGCCGACCTCTCGCCGATCGCGGCCGGCAACTTCGTGGCGCTCTCGGAGTGCGGCTATTACGACGGAGTGGTCTTCCACCGCGTCGCGACGCTCGGCGACGGCACGCCGTTCGTCATCCAGGGCGGCGATCCCACCGGAACCGGAACGGGCGGACCCGGCTACACGATCAAGGACGAGGCCGTAACGGCTCTCTACGGCCGCGGCACCGTCGCGATGGCCCGCACCCAGGACCGGGATTCGGTCGGCTCACAGTTCTTCATCGTGCTCGACGACAAGGATCGGGAGGTCCTCGCGGATGCCAACACCTACCAGATCATCGGAACGGTGACGACCGGCATGGAGAACGTCGACGCAATCTATGCCGCCGCGGCCGGCGAGGAATATCCGAGCCGATCCCGTGGCCATGGACAAGGTCACCGTCAGCACCCCGTAGCCGGCCAAGCGCCAGGAGGACCGAATGACCCGCGCCACCATCGCGACCGAAAAGGGCGACATCGAGGTCGACCTGTTCACGACAGACGCTCCCAAGGCGACCCAGAACTTCATCGACCTCGCGAAGAAGGGGTTCTACGACGACGTCATCTTCCATCGCGTGATCCCGGGCTTCGTGGCCCAGGGCGGTGATGGCCAGTACGGCAAGAAGGCGTCGCTGGAGAAGAGTCGCGTCGGGACCGGGGGACCGGGCTACAAGTTCGAGGACGAGCCGGTCAAGGGCGACTACGTTCGCGGCTCCCTCGCTATGGCCAACGCCGGACCGAACACGAACGGCAGCCAGTTCTTCATCGTCCACCAGGACCTGACGGGCAAGCTACCGAAGCAGTACACGCTGTTCGGGCTCGTCACGAAAGGCATGGAGATCGTCGACGAGATCGTCGGCGCGCCGCGCAACGAGAAGGATCTGCCGAACGATCCCGTGGCGATGACCGGGGTGACAATCCACGACGACTGAGCGTGGCGCGTCACGGCGGCAGCCGTTCGGCCCGTCAGGAACGTTAAGGAATTTACATCGCGTTATGCATCAAAACTCTTGGATTCTGGGCATCAACCCGGTAGGATGGGGCATGCGCTGTTAACGCAGCCACGCTGCCCCAGCGACAAGGTCATGGGTAGGTAGGGTCAGGGTAGTCGGTGCAGCCGACGTGATAGATGCCCTTGACGCGCGGCAGAAGCGTCCGTTTCGGCGGATACCTTCACCGGGACAGCATCGAGGCGGTTCCTTCGGGAGCCGCCTCGAACTTTGTCCGCCACATTCCCCCTGGCACAAGGCCCTGGTTATTTCGTGCTACTTGACGGTAGCCTCTTTCCGGCGTAGGTTATGTGCTATCCACAGGTAGCCAGTAACTACAGAGCACCGGAAGGAGTCGGACATGGCCACGCTGCATATGGCGAAACGAGTCGAGCCCCGCCTGGGCGTCGTCGCAACTCGCTCCCTGATCGTCGCGCTGACGCTGGCGACCGCGGCGATTCACGCGTCGCTCGGCGGCCTGCTGTTCATGGCCAATGCCGTCGGGTACACGACGCTCGCGCTGGCGATGGTCATGCCCGGCCCGGTCGGCCGCATCCGCTGGCTCGTCCGGCTGGCGCTGATCGGGTTCACGGCCGCGACGATCGGCGGCTGGGTGCTGTTCGGGGCGCGCTTCCCGCTCGCCTATCTCGACAAGGGAATCGAAGTCGCGTTGATCGGCGTGGTCGCGTTCGAGCTCTGGCGCTCCGACGGTGGCCCGATCGGGGTGGTCCGGCAGGCGCGCAGCCTGCTGGCACGGCTGGCCGGCACGCAGCTCACCAGGGATCCGCGATGACCGGGGCCGCCTGGCGCCGGGGCGGCGTTCTCCTCGTTTCGTGTCTGCTCGCGGCATGCACGAGCTCGACCGGCGCCGGGGGCTCACCGCCTCCGGCGCCATCGGGCGGTGCCGTCATCACCGCCCAGGCCATCGCCTTCGACCGCCAGCAACTCGAGGTGCCGGCCGGCCGGCCGTTCCAGCTGCTCTTCGAGAATCGTGAGTCGGCGCCCCACAACGTCAGGATTTACGACGAGGTCGTCGACCAGCCGCTGTTCGTCGGTGAGGTGTTCGGCGGTCCCGGGTCACGGACCTACGACGTCCCGTCGATCCCGGCGGGCACGTTCAAATTCCTCTGCGACGTCCATCCCGAGATGGCCGGGACGCTGACGGCGCGCTGACGCCGAGGGACCTCCAGCCCCCTGCGACGGGCCGACCGGCACGTGACCGCTGTCGCGATAGAGCGCACCATGCCGCGCATGGACCTGAGCTCGCCTGCCTCCAACGACGCCGCCGACACCAACATGACCTCCAATCTGTCGCGCCGGGGTTTCCTCCGCGCGGGAGCGCTAGCCGGCGGCGGCATCGCCGCTGCAACGCTCGCTGCATGTGCGCCGGCAGCGGCGCCGGCCTGGAGCTTCCCACCGCCACCCGCGCCCGCGGCCGCGAATCCGAGCGCCTCCGCGCCCGCCTCAGCCGCACCCAGCCACGACGCGTCGCACGCGCCTGCGCCCGCCGCGTCGCCCGGGATGGATCACGACGCGAACGCGTCGGCCGTCGTCAAGCGGTTCCTGGACGGCGAGGCGGCGACCCTGCCCCTCGGCAACCAGCCGCTTCAGCCTCGCATTGAAGGCGACACGAAGGTCTTCGAGCTGACGATCGACGAGATCGAGCATCGCATCGACGCGGTCAAGGACCCGGTCAAGGCGCTGGGCTACAACGGCGTCTGGCCGGGCCCGCTGCTGACGGTCAACGAAGGCGACAAGGTCCGGGCGATCTTCAGGAACAACCTGCAGGAGTCGACCGGGGTCCACTTCCACGGCCAGCGGATCCCGAACGCCATGGACGGCGTGCCCCACATCACCCAGGAGCCGATCCAGCCCGGCGCGTCGTTCACCTATGAGTTCGTCGCCCGGACGCCCGGCTCGCACATGTACCACTCGCACCACAACGCGACCGACCAGGTCGGCCGAGGGCTGCTTGGGGCGTTCATCGTGCAACCGCGACGCGCGGCAGAGCGGTACGACCAGCTCTACGGCGCCTCCCAGGACATCGTCTGGATCAGCAACGACACGCTCGGCGGATTCACGATCAACGGCCGAGGCTTCCCGGCGACGGCACCGATCGTTGCCCAGCTGGGCGAGAAGATCGTCATCCGCTTCATGAACGAGGGAATCATGATGCACCCGTGGCATCTCCACGGGATGCCGATGCGGGTCGTCGCGCGCGACGGCTACCCGCTGGGGTCGGCGGCGTTCACGTGCGACACGCTTGGCGTGAATCCGGGCGAGCGATGGGACGTGGTGGTCGACTGCGACGAGCCCGGGGCATGGGCCTTCCACTGTCACATCCTGCCTCACGCCGAGGGGTCCGACGGGATGTTCGGGATGGTCACCGCGCTCATCGTCCAGGATGCCGCGGCCGCGATTTCGCTCGCTGCGGCCGGTGCGCCGGCCTATGCCTGCGTGATCCCGAGCCCGGTCTGAGAGCCCTGAGTCAGGCGGCTTTCGGCCACCGCCGCCCACGTCGATCGTGACGACGACGACGCCAGCCGAGGCCGTCGACTCGTGGACGGGCCGGCCGATCGAGGCGATGAGCCCCAGGACCGCGGCATTGGTGGACAGCATCGAGGCCTGGAGGAGGGTCACGCCGTGATCCTTCGCCCAGTCAACAGCCGCGAGCAGGAGGGCCCGTCCAATGCCGTGAGCCTGCCAGGCGTCCGCAACGGCGACCGCCATCTCGAGGCCGGCATCACCGGGCTCCAGGCAGAGGTGGCCGACGATTCCGCGGTCACCCAGCGGCGCGTCCGCCGGCAGCGCGACAAATCCCTCGCGGTGCTCGTGGTCCGGCCCGCACAGGAGGCTGGCGGCCTCGTCGCCGATGCCACGGGTCACGGCATGGAAGCGCGCGAGCCGGCTATCGGCGGAAAGCCCGGCGTAGAACCGCGAGAGCTCGAGCCGGTCGGCCGGTCGGATCGGCCGGATAAGGAAGTCCACACTCGACAGTCGCTGTCTGACCATGGGTTGAGCCTGCGGCTTCGCCGTCGAACGAACCAACGTGCCGAACGTCACCGGCGAAGGGGCCATCAAGCCCCATCGGCAGCCCTAGACTTCGCGCGTGCAGATCGTCAGCGCGGAGAAGGCGGTCGCCGGCATCCGGTCGGGCGATCAGGTCTACGTCCACTGTGCGGCCGCGGCGCCCTCGGTGCTCCTCGATGCCCTCGTCGCTCGCGCGGCCGAGCTCGAGGACGTCGGCGTCGTCCACCTCCACATCGAGGGTCCGGGACCGCACCTCGCCCCGGAGATGGCGGGTCACTTCCGTCACCGAGCGCTGTTCATCGGCCCGAACGCCCGGGCCGCCGTGAACGAGGGACGTGCCGACTACGTGCCGATCTTCCTGTCGGATGTGCCCCGTCTCTTCGAATCACGCGCCCTGCCGCTCGACGCCGTCCTCGTCAATGCCACGCCGCCCGACCGGCACGGCTTCTGTTCTCTCGGGACCAGCGTCGAGGCCATGCACGCGGCGATCAGGTCGGCCAGGACGGTCATCGTCCAGTTCAACGCCTCGATGCCGCGGACGCTCGGCGACAGCTTCGTCCACGTCAACGACATCGATCTCGCCGTCGACGTCGACATCCCGCCGTACGAGCACGCAGTCGGTGCGATCGGCGACGTCGAGCGGAAGATCGGCGAATTCGTCGCGGATCTCGTTCCGGACGAGGCCACCATCCAGCTCGGGATCGGGGCGATCCCGGCGGCGACGGCGCTGGCGCTTCGGGACAAGCGCGACCTCGGGATCCACACGGAGATGTTCACCGACGCCGTCGTCGACCTGGTGGAGGCGGGCGTGGTCACCGGCGCCCGGAAGGAGCGGAATCGCGGCAAGATCGTGACCGCCTTCGTCATGGGCTCGAAGCGCCTGTACGACTTCGTCCACGACAACCCGATGGTCGAGATGCGCCCGGTCGACTTCACGAATGACACGCACGTCATCCGCTCGTTCAGCCGGATGGTGGCGATCAACTCCGCGATCGAGGTCGATCTGACCGGTCAGGTCGTCGCCGACTCGATCGGCCATCGGCTGTACTCGGGCGTAGGCGGGCAGATGGACTTCGTCCGCGGCGCGGCGCTCGCGTCGGAAGGCCGGGCCATCATCGCCCTGCCTTCAACTGCCGCCGGCGGCACGGTTTCGAGGATCACGCCAGCGCTGAAGGCGGGCGCGGGTATCGTCACGACCCGGGCTCACGTCCGGACCGTCGTCACCGAATGGGGCGTCGCCGAACTGTTCGGCAAGAGCACCGACGAGCGAGCGGAGGCGCTCATCTCGATCGCCCATCCCGCCTTCCGCGACGAGCTCGCTGCAGAAGCACGCCACGGGGCCTGACCCGGCGGGTCCTCAGGCTGGCCTGACGCCCAGCCGCGCGGCCCGAGCCTCGAGGTAGCGCTGCTCCGGGACGCTGGTCGTCATTCGCGCCGCGGCCCGGTAGCTGGCAAGGGCCGCGACCGAATCACCGGCCATCTCGAGGAGGTGCGCCCGGACCGCCTCGAGCCGGTGGTGACCCGCAATCCGCTCGTCGGCCTCGAGGCTCGCGAGAAGGTCGAGCCCCGCGCGCGGGGCCGTCGACCATCGCGACGGCCACGGCCTGGTTCAGCGTGACCATCGGGTTCGGCGCGATCTCCGCCAGGACCTCGTACAGGACGACGATCTGGCGCCAGTCCGTTTCCTCGGCCCGGGCCGCTTCGTCATGGATGGCCGCGATCGCGGCCTGTACCTGGTACGGACCGAGCGGTGCCCGCGACAGCGTGTCGGTGACGAGCGCCACGCCCTCGTGGATCGAGTCCTGGTTCCACAGTCCACGGTCCTGTTCGGCGAGCGGGATCAGGCTGCCGTCAGGCGCGCTCCGGGCCGAGCGGCGAGCGTCGGTCAGGAGCATCAGCGCGAGCAACCCCGCGACCTCGCCGTCCTCGGGCAGCAGGCGGTGGAGGTCGCGGGCGAGACGGATCGCCTCGGTCGTCAGGTCGGTGCGCTGGAGGTCCGGGCCGGAGCTGGCCGTGTAGCCCTCGTTGAAGATCAGGTAGAGGACGTGCAGGACCACCCGCAGCCGTTCGGCGCGCTCGTCCTCGGGCGGCATCGAGAACCTGGCGCCGGCCGTCTTGATGCTCTGCTTCGCCCGGCTGATCGCTGGGCCATCGTCGCCTCCGGCACGAGAAACGCACGGGCGATCTGGGCGGTGGAAAGGCCGCCCACGGCTCGGAGCGTTAGCGCGACCTGCGAGGCCGGAGACAGCGCCGGGTGGCAGCACAGGAACAGGAGCGTCAGCGTGTCGTCCTCGTCCGACGCCCCGTCGTCCTCGGGCGACAGGGCGTGGAGCGCCTCGGGCGGGAGGAGAGCGGCCGCCTTCGCCTCGCGCTGGCGCCGCGCCGAATCGCCCCGGATCTCGTCGGTCAGCCGGCGCGACGCGACCGTGATCAGCCAGCCCCGCGGGTTGTCCGGAATGCCCTGCCCGGGCCACTGGAGGGCGGCGGCCAGGAGCGCCTCCTGGACCGCGTCCTCGCAGTCGCCGAACTGGCCGTAGCGCCGTGTCAGCGCGCCGAGGACCTGCGGCGCGAGTTCGCGCAGCAGTCCCTCGACGCCCGGCGACCTGTCACACGGTCACATCTCGAGGCCCGACAGGTCCATCAACGGCCGGATTTCCACGGTGTCGTATTCCGCGACCGGGGCACTGACCTCGATCGCCCGCTCGATGCTCTCGACGTCGAGCGCCCAGACGCCGGCCAGCTGCTCCTTGGCCTCGCTGAAGGGGCCGTCCGTCACCACCGGGACGCCGTCGTGGAGTCGGACGGTCTTCGTGTTCGATCGGGCGGGCCAGGCCGTCGACGCGAAGCATCTCGCCCGACTCGGTGAGCTCCTTGATGAGCCTGTTGTGGATTCCCATCACCCGATCGCGCTCCGCCGAGGGCAAGGCTGTCCCAGAGTGGCCGGGTTGCTATAGATCAAGACGACGTACTTCATGGCGAGCACTCCTGCTGCTCGGCTTCCCGGATGGGTACCGCTCATGCAGGAACGTCGGAGCGGAGGAGCGGGCTTCGACATCGTAGCCCGGTCCATGTCGAGAACGCGGGTCCGACTCCGACCTGTAGGTGAACGGCCGCTGATCCAACGCGCCAACTCGCGGAGTCCGCGGCTGAGCGATCATCAGGTCCCGCATCACGAACGGAGGAGTGAGATGCGCTTCCACACGACGATCCTGCAGGGCGACAAGACCGCCACCGGCATCCGGATTCCGGACGAGGTGGTCGAGGCGCTCGGGGCCGGCAAGCGCCCGCCGATCACGGTGACGATCAACGGCTTCACGTACCGCAGCACTGTCGCGGTCATGGGCGGCCAGTACATGGTCGGTGTCAGCGCCGAGAATCGCGCCGGTGCCGGCGTCGCCGGCGGCGACGAGGTCGACGTCGACATCGAGCTCGACACGGCTCCCCGGGAGGTGGCCCTGCCGCCCGACTTCGCCAAGGCGCTGGACGCCGAACCCGCCGCCCGCCGCACGTTCGACGGCCTGTCGAACAGCAACAAGGGCTGGCATGTCTACCAGATCGAGGGCGCCAAGACCGACGAGACGCGCCAGCGCCGTATCGGCAAGTCGATCGACGCACTCCGCGAGGGCCGCCCCCGCTGATGGATGTCGAGAACGCCGCGCCAGCTCCGACCTACGGATAGAGATGCGCCCAGGGCAGGCGCCAGAAGGAGATCCTGATGGACACGGTTACTTCCAAGGACGGCACGACGATCGCATTCGACCGGCTCGGCGACGGGCCTCCGGTCATCCTCGTGAGCGGCGGCTCGGTCGACCGATCGTCGAACGCGGGCCTGGCGGAGGTCCTCGCGAAGGACTTCACGGTCTACAACTACGACCGCCGTGGCCGCGGCCCGAGCGGGGACACGCAGCCTTACGCGGTCCAGCGTGAAGTCGAGGACATCGAGGCGGTCATCGGCGCGGCGGGCGGCGCGGCCTCCCTGTACGGCTCGTCCTCGGGCGCGGCGCTCGCGTTCGAGGCGGCTGCCAGCGGGCTGCCGATCACGAAGCTCGCCCTGTGGGAGCCGCCCTACATCCTCGACGAGAACGCCCGGCCGCCGGCCGACACAGCGTCGATCTACCGGGACTTCGTGGCCAAGGGCGATCGCGGCGGCGCCGTCGAGTACTTCATGGCGAAGGTCGTCGGGATGCCGGCGGAGTTCGTCGCCGGAGCCCGATCCCAGCCGTGGTGGGCGTGGACCGAGGGACTCGCCCACACCCTCGCGTACGACGCCGAGATCATGGGCGACTACTCGCTGCCGTCAGCGAAGGCCGCAAAGGTGACGGTGCCGACGGTCGTCATCGATGGCGGAGCGAGCTTCGGGTTCATGGGCCAGACGGCCGATGCGCTGGCGAAGGCTATCCCGAACGGCGAGCGCCGGACGCTGGCGGGCCAGGAGCACAACGTCGACCCGAACGTCCTCGGTCCGGCGCTGAAGGAGTTCTTCGCGAGCTGAGCCCGGGCCTCGGCAGACCCAGACATTCACGCGCCGGCGGCCATGTGGCCGCCGGCGCATCCGCTTGTCCTGCCGTTCGACGTCAGTCGACCGGCAGGAAGTAGTGCTTGTTGAGGTACTGCGCGACCTTCTTCCCGAGCCAGGCGCCCTGGACGTCGGCGCTCCGGAAGTGGTAGCCATTGAGGATGCGGCCTTCGACAGTGTCACCGGATCACGCCCGTGAACCGGGTGTAGTTCCGGGTCGACCCTGGCACGCCTACCGGGTTCCCCACGAGCGCGTTCGCCGGCACACCTGGACTCGTGAGCGAGAAGGTCATCCTGTCCGTCCCGAAGTAGAGCCTAACGCTGTGCCAGAACCCGGCCGTGTAGCAGTTGTAGCCCGACGGCATGTCCGGGTAGCCCGGCGTGGCGAAGAGCGACAGCCAGTCCCCATCCGGCGAGGTCAGCGGGTTGCCATCGATGAGCGCCTCCCGGATCGCCGTCTGCGGCCGCCAGGTCAGCGTGGCCCTCTTGTTGGCAAAGCAGCCGATCAGCGCGTCGGCTGATGCCATGCTCGTCTTGACGAACAGGAGTGCCTGTTCGGTCGTCGACAAGCCCTTGGCTCCTGCGATTTCGCGGAGCCCGCGGTTGAAGAACACCAGCGGATTGGCCGTTGCGAAGCCGGCGAGCAGGGTCTGGGCCGGAGTCCGGCTCGATCCCGACTGCGAACCCAACGCCTTGACCTCGTTGAATTCCGCGGCGTACTCCGGGCTCGTGATGGCGGGCAGGTTGCCAGTGCGCCACTGGCGGGGCCTCGTCATCGTTAGCGGCGTGACGGTCGCGAACTGGCCGAACACGTTTGTGTTGGCGGGTGCCACCAATCGCCACTTGCCGACATCGTTGCTGGTGGGGAACGGCTCGACGTCGAAGCGACCGTCGGTGCTCCGCTCGAGCAGCATCGCGGCAGCCGCCTGGGCGCCGATCGCGATCCCGGCAGTCTTGGCCGGCCCCGGGTCGATCATTCCGAGCGACGCCGTGAGCATGTCGTCGATCCTGGTCTTGACCACCGGCAGCGGTCGCCGGGGTCAGGCCGACCAGTACGTCGTGAGCCGCCTGGGCGACCGCCGCGGCCTTCGACGCGGACGCGGGTGCAGACAGCCCGTCGAGATACGGCTGGTGCCCGCCATCGATGGCGTTGACCGCGTCGTAGATCGCGCCATGAACCATCGCCAGGTGCAGCGGCGAGAGCGGTGGACCCTGGCCCAGGCCCGGGGCCGTGGGCGGCGTCGTCACCGGCGGCGCCTGGGGAGCGCCGAGCACGTTGACGGCGTTCTCGTTCCAGACGAGCACCATGTTCGTCGGCTCGGCCGCCGAGACCGACGCCGCTGGGATCAGCGCCGTCATCGCTACGAGGGCGAGTGCGCTGAAGCCGGCAAGCCATCGCCGGCCCCTGGAAGATCGCGGGTTGGATCGCGCCATGACGTCCCTCCTGTAGTGGTCGGGCGCTCGGCCCCCGGAGCCGCCGTCGATAGCCGCCCTCACCCAGATAGGGCGTTCGAGGGCCCCCCGTCGGTTCAACATTTGCACACGCGCCCGTCACTGCGGATGTCTCCGCGATGCCACGAGGCGCAACAATCCAGATGCCGACGGCGCGCACCGGGGTTTGCTCCAGTGGCGACAAATTCCTGATGGGTCGCTCAGCCGCTGACTCAGTCGGCCTTGGCGAGCTCCGTGGCGGCGGATTGGACGGCAGCAACGATCCCGACGTAGCCAGTGCAGCGGCAGAGGTTGCCCGAGAGGCCGGCTCGGATCTCTTCCTCGGTCGGATCGGGGTTGGACTTCAGGAGTGCACTCGCGCTGATCAGCATGCCCGGCGTGCAGAACCCGCACTGGACGCCGCCGTGCTCGAGGAACGCCCGCTGGAGGGGATGAAGCTCCGAACCGGAGGCCAGCCCCTCGACGGTCGTCACCTCGCGCCCGTCAGCCTGGAGCGCCAGGAACGAGCACGAGTTCACCGGCCGTCCATCGAGGAGGACCATGCAGGCGCCGCACTCCGAGTCGTCGCAGCCTTCCTTGCTGCCGGTCAGACCGAGCTCGCCGCGCAGGACCGACAGGAGGGTCCGGCCGGCGTCGATCTCGAGCGCGAAGCTCGTCCCGTTGACCTTGAGCGTGGCCGGATGGCGCACCGTCACTCGACCCCGAACAGGCTGGCGCTGGCCGGGACCGGCACGGTCTCGCCTCGGGCCCGCGCGATCGCACCGGTGACGGCCCGGCGGACGACGACCGCGGCCATCGCGCGGCGATAGTCGAGCGAGGCGCGGACATCCGAGATCGGCGCCGCCGCCTCGGCTGCCAGGCGGCCGGCCTCGGTGGCCGCTGCGGCGCCGCCGTCCGTGCCCACCAGGGCCGACTCGGCTGCGGCCACCCGACGGACCGTCGGGGCGAGGGCGGTGATGGCGATCCGTGCCTCCCGCACGACATCGCCCTCGAGGCGCACGACCGCGGTCGCGCCGACCACGGCGATCTCCATCTGCCGGCGGAACTCGAGTCGGACGTAGCAGCTGCCCACGCCCGCGATCTCCGCCAGCTCGACGGCGACGATGAGCTCGTTCGGCGCGATGCTGGTCCGGCCGGGACCCGTGAACAGGTCGGCGAGCGCGACTCGACGTTCGCCCGCCGTCGAACGGAGCTCCACCTGGGCGTCGAAACAGAGCAACGGTCCGCTCGTCTCGGCGGCCGGCGACGCGTTCGCCAGGTTCCCGCCAAGCGTCCCGAGGTGCCGCGTCGCCGGCGACCCGACGATCGACGCGGCGTCGGCAATGGCGGTCCAGCGCTCGCGGATTTCGGGGTGAGCGGCGAGATCGGCGTGGCTCGTCGTCGCGCCGATCCGGAGCCCGTCCGGGGTGCGGTCGATCCCGCGGAGCTCCGCGATCCGGTCGAGCGCGACCAGGTCCTCGGGCAGCGACCACTTGCCCTGCCGCGTCCCGACGACGAGATCGGTCCCGCCGGCGACAGGTCGGTGGCCGTCAGCCGCGGCGGTCAGGGCGTCGGCCAGCGCCGTCGGGGCCGAGAACCGTCCGCCCACGTCAGGAATCGCCGTTCTTCGTCGCGAGGGCGCTCCAGACGCGCTCGGGGGTCATCGGCAGATCGTTCACCCGAACACCGACCGCGCGGGCGATGGCGTTCGCGATGGCGCCCGGGGTCGGGACGCACGGTGGCTCGGCGATGCCCTTCAGGCCCTTCGGTCCGCCGGTCGGCGACGGGGCATCGACGAAGTCGACGTGGATCGTCGGGACGTCGGCCACGGTCTGGAGCTTGTAGTCGAGGAGGTAGGCGTTGCGCTGCCGGCCGTCATCGGTCAGCTGGACGCCCTCGGTGAGCGCCTGGCCGATGCCCATCGCCACGCCGCCGTGGATCTGGCCGGCCGCGCCGACCGGGTTGATGACGACACCCGATTCGTGGGACGCCGCGACCTCGAGGACCCGGACGACGCCGGTGTCGCGGTCGACCTTGACCCGGATCGCGTGGGTGAAGAACGTCGGCGCCGCGAACGACTCGCCGCCGAGGCGGCCGACGCAGCTCCCGCTGTCGACTGCCGGCGTCGGCGGCGGCTCGCCGGAGCCCTTGCCGAGGAGCAGCCCGGCATCGGCCGCCTGCGATGCGAGGTCGGCGATCGACACCGACGAGGTGGTGCTGCCCTTGACCCGGGCCGCGCCGTCGACCAGCTCGAGGTCGGCCCGGTTCGCCTCCAGGAGGTCGGCCGCGAGGTCGAGGAGCTGCTCGCGAACCTCGTTCGCCGCCGCGATGACCGCCCGGCCGTTGTTGAAGGTCGTCTGGGATCCACTCGCCCCGCCGTCATACGGCCCGGCGTCGGTGTCCTGGTACAGGATCCTGAACTCGTCCGGCCGCATCCCGAGGACCTCGGCGGCGAGGAGCGGCAGGGCCATGACCGCGCCTGTGCCGCATTCCTGGGCGCCGGTGACGATCGTGCCAGTGCCGTCCGCATTGATCCGCAGGTGTGCCCCGGATGGGCCGGGGAACGACGGCCACCAGCCGGTGGCAATGCCGATCGCCTCGCCGTCCGGGAGGTCCTTGCCCCAGCCGATTGCAGCCGCGGCATTCTCCAGCGTCTCGACTGCGCCGATCCGCTCGAAGACCTGGCCGGTCGGCCCGGCGTCACCTTCACGCACGAGGTTGCGGCGACGGAACTCGACCGGGTCGAGGCCGATCTGCTCCGCGACGACGTCGTGGTGCTGCTCGACGGCCCAGCAGGTAGTCGGCCCGGTGGGCGCGCGAACCGAGCCCGACGGCTGCGTGTTGGTGTAGACGACATCGACCGAGACGTCGACGTTCGGGACCCGGTACGGCCCGACAGCGAACATGCCGGCCATCTGGCCCAAGATAGGGCTCGTCCATGCTGTAGGCGCCGTTGTCGATGATCAGGTGCCCCCGACGGGCCACGATCGTCCCGTCTCGCATGACCCCGGTCTCCAGCTCCATGATCATCCGCTCGCGGCGATGGTCAGGCAGCACGAACTCGTCGCGTCGCGAGAAGACGACCTTGACCGGCCGGCCGGCTGCCCGCGCCAGGGCGGCGACGTGCGGCTCGAAGCCGACCTCGCACTTGGCGCCGAAGCCGCCACCGAGGTGGGGGACGATGACCCGGATCCGGTTCTGCGGCAGGCCGAGCGTCTCGGCTACCCCGGCCCTGGCCCCGAACGGGACCTGCGTCGACGACCAGATCGTGACGTGGTCGCCCTGCCACTCGGCGAGGATCGCTCGCGGCTCGATCGGGACGGCGTGGGAGCCGTCGGCGACGTAGCGGCCCTTGACGACGATGTCGGCTTCGGCCATGCCGGCCGCCGCGTCGCCCTTGACGATCGTCGAGTGCGACGCGACGTTCCGGTCGCGGACGACGTTCTCATCGACCTCGTACGACGCCCACTCCTCGTGGACGAGCGGACCGTCCGGGCCGATGGCCGCCTCGAGGTCCGTCACCGTCGGGAGGGGCTCGAGATCGACCTCGATCAGGGCCGCGGCGCGGGCGGCGATCTCCGGCGTGGCGGCCGCGACTGCCGCGATGAGCTCGCCTTCCCAGCGGACGACGTCGCGGGCGAAGAGCGAGCGGTCCTTCACGAACGCGCCGTAGCGGACCTCGGGCACGTCCGCGGCCGTGATGACGGCGTGGACGCCGGGGAGGGCCCGAGCGGCTGTCGTATCGATCCGCCGAATGCGAGCGTGGGAGACGGCGGACATTCGGAACGCGCCATGGAGCATCCCGGTCACCGTCAGGTCCGCGGCATAGCGTCCGGTGCCGGTGACCTTGTCGCGACCGTCCTGACGGATGAGCTTCGGGGCCTCGGCCGGGGCGAGGGTCGGGGACGTCATCGGCTGAGGTTAGCGCAAGTCCGGTGTCCGCCAGAGCCTCGCGTTGCGTGCCGCGCCTCCGCGGCACCGGGCAGCCTTACGCTCATCGGCGAAGCGCGATGTCAGATCGACACGAATTCAGGGGAACGATCCGCTACTGGCGGCCCGAAAAGGCAGCCGGCCTCGCGGTCGTCGATATTCCGCCGGACATAGCGACGGCGTTAGGCGGCCTCAAGCAGATGCGGGTGCGCGGCATGCTCGGCGGGTCCGATTACACCTCGAGCACCATGCCTGCAGGCGGCGGCCGCCTGGCCCTCAGCGTCAGTCGGAAGATGCTCGAAGCGGTCGGGCTGAGCGTCGGCGACGAAGGTGACTTCGAGATCGAGCGCATCGAGGCGTAGGCCTTGGAAGGGCGGCGACGAGATCCACGCGGGAGCCGGCTAGCGGGCAGGTCTACATGGACCGGTATGGAGTGAAGAGAACCGGCACGTCGCTGCCAGCCAACTTCGCTCTGAGCTCTGCGCTCGCGTCGCCGAGCAGCTCGCCGTGAACCACTGAGACCGTCGCCAGGACGGCATCGAACAAGTGGCCGAGATTCGCGGCGTGCGCCATCGCCGCCTCGGAGTCCCGGTACCGCTCGATGATCATGCACTCGGATTGATCGCCGTTGAGGTAGAGGTCGTATCCAAGCGTGCCAGGCTCCTTCGCCCGCACGATCTCCGTGGCCTGATCGGACAAGCGCAGGTACTCCTCGCGCTTGCCCTCATGAAACTTGAATCGTGCGATACCAAGAAGCTCACTCATGGCTCAGTCCTCCAAGACTTGACGAGCATGGACCCTGGCGCTGTCGGCTCCGAGCGAGTAGTCCTCACGCATCAGGCGTCCGCGTCGGCCCCCCTCGCGAGCGCGGTCCCGCGGATCTCGGATTCGCGCAGGAACAGCACGAACACGGCGGCGAGCGCTGCCGCGGCGATGCTGATCCAGAACGTCGACGCGATCGCGATCGCGAACGCTTCGTGGATCGCCTGGACGATCTGCGGGATGATCGGCTCGACCTGCGGGCGGAACGGTTCCGGGACGCTCTCGAGGATCTGCGCTCCGAGGTCGCCGGTCCCGGTGAGATCGAGCACGCTGCCGCCCTGCCCCCTTGGCCGGCGAACTGATCGACCATCGGCTGCGGGAATGCCGTTGGCCACCAATCGTCCCGGGAGCTCGCGGGTGAGCGTGTCGGCGAGGGCCGTGCCGGCGATCGTCAGACCGATCGTGCCGCCGATCTGCTGGAAGAACGTCAGGCTCGCCGTCGCGACGCCGACCATCCGCGGCGCCACGGTGTTCTGGACGAGCACGGTGAACACCGCGAACGACGGTCCGATGCCCAGGCCCGACGATGATCATCCACAGCCAGAGCACCGGGAAGTCCGTGTCCGCGCGCAGGTTCGTCAACAGGAACAGCCCGAACGCGAGGAGCGCCATCGAGCCGAAGATCAGCAGCTTGAAGCGCTGCGTGCGCGCGACGATCTGCCCGGCGAGGGTCGCGCTCACGATCAGCGAGACCACGAGCGGGAGCAACGCCAGCCCGGATTCGGTGGCAGCTCGTGTCGGCGATCGCCTGGAACCAGCGCGGCAGGAAGATCACCGCGCCGAAGAAGCCGAACGCGGCGAGGAACATCGACGCGACCGAGATCGTGAACGACCGATTGCGGAACAGCTCGAGGTGGACGATCGGGTCCGCGGCCCGCGTCTCCCACCACACGAACACGACACCGATGACCAGCCCAGCGAGCATCAGCCCGCCGACCCACGGGTCGGTCCAGCGGCCGTCTGCTTGTTCGTCAGGCCGACCAGGAACGGGCCGATGGCGGCGGCGAACAGCGCCGCGCCGACATAGTCGATGTTCCGGCCGGTCTCGGGGTGCTTGATGGGCGGCAGGAGTCGCCAGCAGACGAACAGCGAGATCAGGCCGAGCGGCACGTTGACGAAGAAGATCCACGGCCAGCCGAAGGCGTCGGTGATCCCGCCGCCGATGAGCGGCCCCAGCACCGACGACAGCCCGAATACCGCGCCGAAGAGCGCGCCGTACTTGGCCCGCTCCTCGGGCGGGTAGAGGTCCGCGATGACCGCGAGCGCGATCGGGAACACCGCGCCGCCGCCGAGGCCCTGCAGACCCCGCGCGAGCACGAACTGCCACATCTCCTGGCTGAGGCCGGCGAACACGGACGAGGCGACGAACAGGCCGATGGCCCAGATGAAGATCGGCCGCCGTCCGAAGAGGTCGGACAGCTTGCCGTAGATCGGCCCGCTGATCGTGGCCGTCAGCAGGTAGATCGTGACCGACCACGTGTACAGCTGTTCGCCGGACAGGTCGGTGATGATCACCGGCAGCGCCGTCCCGACGACGGTCTGGTCGAGCGCGAACAGGAACAGCGCCAGCAGGATCGCCAGGAGGATCTCCAGGCGCTGGCGGTTGCTCAGATTCCAGTTGTGGCCGGCATCGACGGCAGCAGGTGGATGCGACATCAGGACTCCCGGTGCAGGGTCAGGTTGGGCAAACCGCTGGGCAACCCCGTGGACGGTGGCGGGCAGGGTATCGGGGCGATGTTATCGGCACATGAACGCCCCCACACATCGGCGCGATCGTCGATCGACGAACCTGACATCCGCTGACAGCAATTTGCGACCGTGCCGCGCGATTTTGGCAAACAGAGCGACAAACAGGGCGACTGCCCGGGTCTCAGGGCTCCATCCAGGCACGACCGGTATGATCGGCGTCGCGCGCCTGTAGCTCAGTGGATAGAGCGTCGGCCTCCGGAGCCTGTCCGCCGGAGCGTAGTGGCCACCCGAGTGGGACCACGAGCGAAACGGGCAGAGTCTTACGCTCTACGCGCGCGGGCCGGGGCCTTCGGGTTCATAAGTACGTTTGCGAACACACCGATGAGCTACCGGCCGGCATACGGATCAGGGGCGGACGGGTCAGCCCGAAAGCGCGGCCATCACCAGCGGTCTGGGCAGCCCACCGAGGTCGTCGACCCAGAAATTCGTCAGGACGACGACGACGAACGAGTGATCCCCGGGCATGCACCCGGCCCACGACGAGTATCCGAAGTTCCCGCCGGTGTGCCCGAGCCGAATGCCCCACGGATCACGCGACGTTGAACAACCCCAGTCCATAGCCGTCGGGCCCGCCAACGAACGTCGACATCTCGGTCAGCGAGGCGACCGAAACGATCTCGCCGGCGCAGAACGCCCGCCACCAGCGGGCGAGGGAGATCGAGTCGGACGCGATGCTGCCCGCCGGACCAGCGGAGCTCGCATCGGAGAGCGACGGGAGGTAGCCACCGCCCTTCTCGAGCGCGTCCCGTGACTCGCCCAGCGGCATGGCCATGGGGTCGGACGGGGCCTCGTCCGGCTGGTAGATAAGCCGCTCGGTCCCTTCGACGCGGAGGACGCCTTCGCGCAGCACGTCGACCAGCGGTCGCTGGCGAACGTGCTCGATCACGAGCCCGAGCAGGTTGTAGTTCGTGTCCGCGTACTCGAACGCGCCGCCGGCCGGACGACGAGCCGGGTCAACCAGCGCCAGCACGTCCGCTGGTTTCCATACACGGGTCCGGTTCGTCGCGACCTCCGCTTCCATCGCCTCGCCGTACCAATTCGGGATGCCGGAGCGCATATCGAGGAGCTGGCGGATCGTCGCTCCGTTGGTGTCGAAGGCGAAGTCGGCGGGCAGGTGGTCGGTCGCCGGGTCGTCGAGCGAGAGCTCGCCCGCTTCGACAAGCTGCATCACCTGTGCGGCGATGACCGACTTGGTGACGCTGCCGATGCCGAACTGGCTGTCGACGGACGGCATGAACACCATCCGCCTTGCCCGCGGCCCCGCTCCACGTGCCTTCGGCAGTCATCACCGTGGCGGTCGATGCCGCCTCCCCGGCGATGTCGTTCAGGAGCGAGTCGAACGTCGCAACTCGCTCACTGCGGAGCAGTTCCAGGCTGATGCCGGCGAACGCCGCGGTCGGGAAGGCGGCAGCCGGACTCGGGAATAGCGTGGCCCGCTCGTCGGGGCTGCGGACGCAACGCTGGTCGCCGAAGGCTCGACCGAGGCCGGCGGAACGGTTGCGCCCGCGCCGATGCACGCGGCGAGGATGCTGGTGACGATCGATGCGACGAGAGCCATCGCCACAACGGCGCGGGCGGCGACCGCCCTGCACCGCGCCATCACACGTCCCCACAAACGGTGCCTATATCGTGGGGTAGGGCCGGGTGGGCGTGGACGAACGAGGATGGCACGGCGAATGCAAGGCCAAACCGGACGTCGTAGTCAGGTGCGGATCCCCGCTTGCGCCAGGACCTGCGCGATCTCCCGTGCTTGATCGAGCGAGATGTTCGGACACCTGTCCATGAACCCCGGCCCGAGGATCCTCGTCACGACCTCCCGGGCCGGAGATGGCAGTGCGACCAGTCGGGCCTGCTCCGGTCGTACGAAACCCAGAGGTGGGACGGGACGAATGGCGTGATCTCACGTTGCACGTACATGTCGTCGGGGAGCCCCCAGGTCGTCGGATCACGGAGGAACGCCTCGAGCTCGGTGACCTCGGCCGCCTGCGCGGACGAGGCACGGACGAAGCGGATCCGTCCGGCCGAGGCCTGACACATTCACCGGGTCCTGCCCCAGGCCACGATCACCGGCCGGTCTCCGCGGAGAACCTTGATATAGCCGGAGCCGACGACATCGGTCCCGATGGCGAGAGGTCGCCGCTCGAACAGCCCCGTCGATAGCGCCCTCGACCGGAGCCGTTCGAGGCCCTCAGGGGTGAGCCGCTGCTCGACGTAGCCAGCCCCGCTCGTCTGGTCCCCAGATCACACGTCCATCAGCATAGACGGCCACTTCGACGAAGTGCGGGGTCCGAGCCCGCACTCCACGTCTGGAGGTGAAGACAAGCTGGCCGGCCGGAAGACGGTGCGGCGCTGGCTGGAGCAGACGCGCCCCGACCAGGACCGCTCCCGCCACGAGCGCGAGGACGAGCAGCAGCAGGAGCAGCGCCATCGACGTTCGCACGCCGGTTCGCCCGAGCGTCGCTACACCTGAGGTCGGGCCAACGCTGTCGCCGACCCAATGGCTGCCGAGCGCGGCGAACAACCGTGGACGTGGTCGACGTCGGCGGGTGGCGCGCAGGGCACGATCGAGCACGTCCGCCGTGGCGGCGGGCCGCGCCTCGGCGTCGAACCACCGAGCGAGCGATCGATCGAAATCGTCGTGCTGGCTCATGCGATCGACTCCTTGACGGCGGTCGAGACGCGATCGTCGGCCTCGACCGCCGCGCGCATGGCGACGGACGCGCGGTGCAGGCGCGACTTGAATGTCCCGACCGCGATCTCGAGGACGCTCGCCGCCTCGGCATCCGGCAACCCGAGGAAGTGGTGGACGACGAGGACGGCGCGCTGCTCCGGCGTCAGCCGCCGAAACGCTCGCTCAAGCTGGTCGCGCGTCGCCAGGGCTTCCTGGACGTCTCGGGGACCTGGGGCATCGGGAACGGCCATGGGGATCTCCAGGACCTTGCGGCGAGTCGTCCGCTTCGCCAGCCGATAGCAGGCGTGGACCAGCAGGCGATTGAGCCACGCGTCGAACCGGTCCGGGTCACGGACGGCGGCGATGTGCAGCCATGCCGCAAGGAGCGACTCCTGGACCGCATCAGCCGCATCGTCGTCGCTGCGGAGGATCAGCCAGGCGGTGCGATGGAGCCGATCAACGGCGCCCGCAGCAAGGGTCGAGAAGGCGTCATGATCGCCGCTCCTGGCGCGAATGACGAGGTCTCGCTGCATCGGACACCCGCGTTGGCCGCGGCCGGGTGGCCGCACTCAGCCATCATGAGTCCGCGGACGATGCAATCGTTCCATCTCGCGAGAAGCGAGGTCGACTCGACAACGCTTGCGGGACCGAACTCGATGCCGACGAGATCGCCTTCTGCGGGCTCCCGGCCTAGGAGTGGACGGGTTTTACGCTCTACGCGCCGTTGTGACGACGAGCCAAGCGTCCGACCGGCCCATTCGTAGAGCGCAAAACCAGAAGCCGAAGGTCTAGCCACGCTCAGCGGGTATCATTCGCGGCCGCGCGCCTGTAGCTCAGTGGATAGAGCGTCGGCCTCCGGAGCCGAAGGTCGCAGGTTCGAATCCTGTCGGGCGCGCCAATCCAGATTTCCCGTCGGCCGCAAACGTGGCCTACTGCAGCGCGAACAGCTCCACCGCCGCAGGCAGGCCTTTAAGTTCCTGTCGACCCCGGCTCTCGAACTCGAACCCGCCACCTTCGGTGATGGCACGGGTGACGCCGGAGGTCAGGATCTCGGACGGACCAGCCGCAGCCATGATCCGTGCCGCGGCGTGGACCGCGATCCCGCGGACATCACCATCAACGGTCTCGACCTCACCCGTGTGAATGCCAATTCGGACATCGATCGCCTGGTCCTTCAGGCCGTCGCGGATGGCGACGGCGCACTGCAGTGCCGCAGCAGCACTATCGAACAGCGCGAGAAATCCGTCGCCGGTCGTATCGACTTCGCGGCCCCGGAAACGGCCCAGCTCCCCTCGAACGAGGCGGTTGTGGCGCTCGAGCACCTGGCGCCAGGCCGCGTCGCCGAGGCGAGCCGCCGTCGCCGTCGACCCGACGATGTCCGTCATGAGCATTGTTGCGACGACCCGCGAGAACGAGCTGGGGAGCGCGAAATCCGCGGCGGTGCCCGATATGTCCAAGAGGGTGGCGGGGTCATCGCCAACGACCCAGGCGTCGTGCCCGGGCGGGATCTCGAACACGTCACCGGCGGCAAACTCCGCCCGTTCCCGTCCTCCATCTCGACGCCCAGCCTCCCGGCAAGGAGCACGTGCAGGTGGTGCGACTGGCACCACGCGGTTCGAACGATCGGCTTGACGTCGCTTGACCACCGCCACCCAGGCTCGAACGTTGCTCGCCCGATCGCAAGCGGGCCAACTCGAACCATTGAGCCGGCGCCTCGAGAGAGCGGGCGACTTGCGGCGGGGTCGTCGAGGCTTCCGCGGCGAAACTGACTCATGAGCCCATCATGGATCTGTGCTAACACGACCGGCGTGTGAATGTAGTCGACCTCGTCCGTTTGGTCGACCGTGGGCGGTGATCACGCCGTGGGCGGCGTGATCACAGGAGTCGACAGCGCCTACGCCAGCTGCACGATCTGGATAAGGTTGCCGCAGGTGTCGTCGAAAACGGCGGTGGTAACACCGCCCATCTCGGTCGGCTCCTGGGTGAACTCACGCCATTCGATTGGAGCCGATCGAACTCCGCCTGGACGTCGTCGACCGCGAATGACGTGGCCGGGATCCCGTCCTCGACCAGGGCGTTCTTGTACGGCGGGACGGCTGGATGGCCGGATGGCTCGAGCAGGAGCTCGGTGCCGTCAGGTGTTCCGGCGACACGACCGTCAGCCACGACGCACCCCCGAGGTCGATGTCGGTCTTCTTCTCGAAGCCGAGGGTGTTGGTGTAGAAGTCGAGGGCCTTCCTCTGGTCGTCAACGAAGACGCTCGTGACGTAGATCCGCATTCGAATGCTCCTTTCAGTCTCGAATCGGCCACCGTTCCGTGATCTGCTTGAGCGGGGTGCTGTCGAGGTAGTGAAACTTGTACCGGCCTTCGCGTTTGACGCGAACCAGGCCGGCCGCCTCGAGCACGTCGAGGTGTTGTGAGATCGCCTGGCGCGTCGAATGATCCCGTGCTTCATCACGAGGCGACTACAGAGCTCGAACAAGGTCTGACCGTCGCGCTCGGTCAGCTCATCGAGGATGGTCCGCCTGGTGGGATCGGCAAGGGCCTTGAACACGTCCAGGCCGACAGCATAGGCAAGTAGCTACTTGCCTGTCAAGCGGGGCAAAATGAGGAGGCCGGCGGATTGCTCCGCCGGCCTCGCTCTGCTGCGTTGGGTGCTTACGCCTTCGGTGGCGGAAGCATGTGCCGGCCGGGGGCGCGCTCGCCCTCGCCGACGAGGATGTAGAGCATCGCGTGGGCGACCTCGGTCGCCGCCGACGGACACGCGCAGCGTGGCCTGCTTGTGGCCGTCCGCGGCGCGCTTGGTCGCGACGGCCGAGACCTTGAACGTCGCCGAGGCCCCGGCGGCCAGGGTGACGGTCCCGCCGGTCGTGCCGAACTGCACGCCGTCGTTGGACGTGTCGGTCACGCTCACCGTGAACGTCCTGGTGGCGCCGCTGATGTTCGTGATCACGACCGAGGACGAGCGGCGTGCCGCCCGATCCGCTCGAGAGGTTGCCGAACGACGTGCTGACCGGATCGAGCGCCGCGACAGCGGCAACGGCGGCCTCGACGTCGACCAGCCCCGCTCCGACGATCTGGGCGTCGTCGGTGACGGCGCCGGTCTCCGGATGGCGGAGCAGGCCCTGCTGGGCGGTGTTGACGACGGCGGAGCGGACCTGTGCGGCCGTCCAGCTCGGGTGGGCGCCACGCACGACGGCGGCGGTGCCGGCGAGATGCGGCGTGGCCATCGACGTGCCGCCGAGGAAGCTCCAGCAGCCCTCGGGCGGCGAGCGGATCGCAGTGGTGCTGCGGGAACGAGCTGACGATGTCGGCGCCGGGAGCGACGACGTCGGGCTTGATCAGCAGGTCGCCGTGCGTCGGGCCCTAGCTGCTGAAGCCGGCCATGAGGTTCGTGTCCTCGGGCTGCGTGACGTACACGCCGAGCGCATGGATGCGTGGCCGAGGTCGCCATCGTGGTCGTCGATGAGCGGCGCCGTCCTCGAGGCTGACCATCACGGCGGGGATCGTCGGCTTGGCTCGAGGCCGTTGTGGGACATGACGAACGGCGCCTCGCCGGGCACGCGGTTGACCATGATCACGCCGACCGCGCCGGCGTTCTGGGCGTTGCGCACCTTGACCGTGAAGTCGCAGTCGCCACGGCCGAGCAGGGCGATCTTGCCGGTCAGGTCGGTGCCGGCCGGCAGGGCCTCGAACGGCGCGTCGCAGGCGAGCGACAGGTGGTGCGGATAGGCGCTGTCGGCATCGGGGACGACGGCCAGCGGCGCGGTGACGTCGGCGGTGATCGTGCCGAAGTCGCCGACGACCGCTTCGTAGTCGGTGCCGGCGACGGTGACGAGATTGATGATCGAGTGGCCGACCGTGCTGGCGCCGGCGGTGAGGGCCCGCGGCGCGGCACCGGGGTAGTGGACGGTGAAGTAGCCCGGGCCCTCGTTGCCCGCGGCGACGGCAACGACCATGTTGGCGCGGTCGAGGTTGTCGATCGCGTTGTCGAGGAGGAAGGCGCCGCCACCGTCGTTGCGGGCGCCGCCCAGGCTCATGTTCGCGACGTCGAAGCCGTCTTCGTAGGCCTCGTCCATGGCATCGAGGATGTCCTCCGAGCGGGCCGAGCCGGTGTCGCCCGGGAAGACGTTGTAGTTGCCCAACAGTGCACGCGGCGCGACACCCGACGGGTCGTACGGGATGTCCACGCCATTGATGACGGCCGGCGTGTGGGCGTTGCAGGCGATCGTGCCGGCCACGTGGGTGCCATGCGAATCGACCGCACTCGCGTCAAAGCCGAACTTCTTGGCGTTGTTGTTGAAGACCTTGGCCACGATGACCTTGTTGTTGGTCAGGGAGGTGTCGCCGAGCTGCGTCTGGGCGGCGTAGCCCGCGTCGTCGAAGCAGGGGTGGGTCGCGTCGATGCCGCTGTCGATGACGGCGACCTTGACGCCGGCGCCCGCGTTCGCCTCACCGCCGACGGCCGCCCACGCCTCGTTCGCGTGGATCAGGCTGAGATCGGGGTCGTCGTGGGCCGCGGACCGGAAGATCCCTTGCAGCTCGGCGAGGCGAACCATCGGCGCCGTGCGGAGCGTCGCGAGCGTGGTGCCGTTCAGCTTCACACCGACGGCATGGACCGCGATGTCCATCTCGCTCGTGATGCGCGCCTTGGGGGCATTCACCTTGAGCCAGCGTCGGAAGTCGTCACGGACGGCCTTCAGCGCCGCCCGCTCGGCCTTCACCGCGGCGTTCGCGAAGTTGATCTTGCGAGCTTTGGCCGGCCGAGTCTTCGGTGACGTCGCGAGCGGGGCTCCGCTGAGCTGGACGATGGCCGATCCGCTATCGATGTCCGACGCCGCGGGTGCGGCAGCGGGCACGATCGTGACCAGCCCGAAGATCAGGAGCAAGGCGGCCGAAACGGCCACCGCTGTGCGGCGCTTCATCCGATGAGTTCCTCCTCTGGCCGGCTCGCGTCAGCGACACCAGCGCTCTGGGTACGACTGCGGCGGTCGGGTCGACTCCCAGACGACTCGACCCGTCCCGGGCCACGGTCGGATCCGTTGTCTCGTGCGCAGATGGTAGCGATGTATCGCGGTCAGGGGGAAGAGGCTGGAGGGACTCGCGTTGCCAAGCCGCAACACTCATGAAGCGAACTGAGGGACGCCCCGCTACGGATCGCCGCGGGATCGACGACGCTTAGGGCTGGAGGACCAGTCGGCCTCATCCCGTCGTGGATCGTGCAGACGAACGGATACGTGCCGGCGGCAGCGGCGGGAGGAGCAGCTGATCCGAGGTCCCCGGTTCGACGATCGTCCGGTCGCGGCCGTCAACCCGGCGGTGAAGACCAGGTTGTGCGGCCAGGCTCGAGCCATTCCGGAACGTGATCGCGATCGGACCCGTGGCGCGGACGGACGGTCTCGGCTGGCTCGAAGGCCAGTCGTCTCGCCGGAGCGCGTCGTGATCAGTCACGTCGACAGACCCCGACGGGCTGGCGGTGGCCGCCGGACCGATGGCGATGCACGCCGCCAACCAGCGCCGTCGCGAGGCTGAGGCCGAGGAGTCGTCGCGATGGACGCCGGCTAGCGGATGTCGACGCACGCCGTATATGTCTTCAGGTCGTCGTTCGAACGGTGGATGTTGACGGCCAGGCCGCCCGCGAACAGCTCGTCGATCGACGCCGGGACGACGGTCTTCGAGCTGCCGTTCTGCACGTTCTCCAGTGGGAACTTCGGCTGCGGCGTCAGGTTGTCGCACGTCCCGGGATGGATGTGGACGGGCATGTTCGGGTTGCCGCCCGGGTTGACCGACGATCTCCACCGCAGTCTTGTCGCCGGAGGGCGGTGAACGAGACGGTTCCGGTGACGCCGGAGTCGTTCAGCGTCTGAAAGGTGATGGTTCGGGGTGGATCGGCGGCGGCCGCCTGGCAAGCCGACCAGGGCGATCGCGGCCAGGGTCAGCAGGATGGAGAGACGAGCGTGGCGCGCGATTCGCGGCGCCTGCGGATCGATGCGGGCATAGGTGGACCTCGTTGCGTGGTTGGCTATGTATCAGTGGATGGCTTTTGCCTGGTTGATCGGCCCGGCCTGTCGTCGGGCGCTCGGGGCGGCCTTGCGGCGCGGCGGACGCGCTGTCCGATGGTTCCGCCGTCGCGCGGCCGGCGAGCAGCTCGCCAAGGTCGTCGGGACCCATCGGGCGGGCGAACAGGTAGCCCTGGCCCTGCTGGGCGCCGAGGCCCCGCAGCGACGTCGCGCTGGCCGGCGTCCTCGATGCCCTCGGCGACGGTCTCGAGCCTCAGGGTCGTGCTGAGGTTGAGGATCGAGCGGACGAGCGCCATCGAATCCGTCGCTTCCGTCGAGGCTCGCGACGAACGACCGGTCGATCTTGAGGATGTCGATCGGGAACTGGCGCAGGTAGCTCAGCGACGAGTAGCCGGTCCCGAAGTCGTCGATCGCGAGGCGGACGCCGAGCGCCTTGAGGGCTCTGCAGCGTGCCGACCGTCGCCTCCACGTCCTGGACCAGCACGCTCTCGGTCATCTCGAGGGTCAGGCTGCGCGGGGCCAGTCCGGACTCGGCGAGGACTCGCCCGACGTCGCGTGACGAGGTCCGGGTCGAGCGATCTGGCTGCCCGGACAGGTTGACGCTGATCGTCAGGTCCTCGCGACCCGTGGCCTGCTGCCACGCCCGCGTCTGGCGGCAGGCGGTCTCGAGGATCCAGCGACCGAGCTCGAGGATCAGCCCGGTCTCCTCGGCGAGCGGGATGAAGTCCATCGGCGCGACCGCCCCGTGCGTCGGGTGGTTCCAGCGCATGAGCGCCTCGGACCCGGTGATCGCGCCGGATTCGAGGTCGACGATCGGCTGGTACGCGACGTGGAGCTCGCCCCGCTCCAGCGCGCCTCGCAGGTCCGCCTTGAGCTCCATCCGGGCGACGGTCGCGTCGTAGAGCTGCGGCTCATAGGTGACGTGACGATTGCCGCCGCCCGCCTTGGCCGCGTACATCGCGATGTCGGCGCGGCGCAGCAGCTCGTCGGCGTCGGCGCCGTCGGCCGACTGGACGGCGATCCCGATGCTGACCCGGACGGCGATCTGTCGATCGCCGAGCATGGAACGCGGGCGTGAGCGTCTCCAGGATCCGCTGTGCGGCCTGATCGGCCTCGGCGGGCTTGGTCTCCTCGATGATGATCGCGAACTCGTCGCCGCCGAGCCGCGCGACGGTGTCGCCGGCTCGGGTCACGGCCTTGAGCCGCTCCGCCGACGGCCACGAGCAACCGGTCGCCCTCGGCGTGACCGAGGCGATCGTTCACGGCCTTGAAGTCGTCGAGGTCGAGAAAGAGGACCGCCGTCGGTTGGCCTCCGCGGCCGGCCCGCGCGAGAGCGTGACCGAGGCGGTCCAGGAACAGGAAGCGGTTCTCCAGCCCGGTCAGCACGTCGTGGAACGCCTGGTGCCGGAGCTGCTCCTCGAGGATCTTGCGCTCCGTGATGTCGCGGTAGTTGACGACGACACCGCCGACGGCCGGATCGTCGAGCAGGTTCTTGGCGATCGACTCGAGCGTCCGCCACGAGTCGTCGGCATGACGGGCCCGGAATTCGACCCGCGCCTTCGGAACCGCTCACGGCCGCCACGTCGGCCAGACCCGCGTTCCACGGTCGGTCGATCGTCCGGATGGATGTCGGTCGCCGATCGGCTGGCCGACCCGTTCGTCCGCACGCCGGCCGAGGATGCGCTCGACGGCCGGGCTCTCGTAGCGGATCAGGCCATCCTCGCCGAGCACGACGACGCCGTCGGACGCGTTCTGGACGAGCGACCGGAAACGCTCCTCGTTGCGCTGCATGTCGACGAGGAGGAGGCGTTCGGTCGTGGCCTGCTCCTGGAGACGGCGGTTCTGGCGCCGCCAGCACGCGCGACGCGCCACCGAACGCGAGCCAGATGAGTGAGACGAGCAGGCTCGATGCGACGACGGCAACGATGAACACACCCGATCGCGTGGCGTCGATGCGCTCCTCGATCAGTCGCGCATCCTGGTAGACGTCATAGACGCCGATCGGATTGCCGTCGACTGGACCGCGGATCGGGACGAAGAGTTCGAGAAAGCGGCCGGACATCGGTGTCAGGCCGTCGACGTTGAGCGTCGCTGGGCGCCGCAGGCACGTTGCCCCCGGCATATCGAGCAACGCTCTCGCCGGAGTAGGCGCTGGCGATCAGCGGGCCGATCGAGAGACGCCTCCCACGAAGCTCGGCGAGGCTCGAATAGACGATTCGGCCGTCACGAGACCAGATGTTGATGCGGCGAATTTCGCCCGACAGGGTCAGCCGCTCGAGTTGGCCGTCGATTGCCGGGTCGCGCTGGCCGCTCCCAGGTCGAGGCTCGTTTCGTGCAGCCCGGGATCGACATAGCCGCGGACGATGGCTTCGACGCTGTGGACGGCCGACTCGGTCGCGCTTCGCCGAAGCTCGTCGGCGACGCTGTTCGAGACGACGATGGCCATCCCGACGATCACGGCGACGGCAGGGGCGACGACGATCGTGCGAAGGCCGGGCCGACGTGGCATGCGCGCGGCGGACCGAAGTAGGGCGGGGAGAGGGAGGTGAAGTGACATGCGGTGACGTGCACCGTACAAAGGACCGATGGCCCCCCGCCATGACCGATTCGTACGGGCGCGTCACTCGAACCCCGGGGCGGCGTTGGCAGCACGAGCCCCCGGCGAGGCCCAAACGGGAGCTCGACCGGGGGCTTGAACTCTCTTGAAAAGGCGGGTCCGGGCGGGGGGCTAGCCCTCCAGCACCGAGAGGATGTTCCCGGCCGGATCCTTGAACCAGGCGATGGCGGGGCCGTTGTCGCGCATGATCCCGCGCGGGTCCTGACCCATCCCGTCGTAGCGCTCGAACGTGACGCCGGCCTGGGTCAGCTTGTCGACGGCACTGTCGATGTCGTCCACCGGGAAGTTCAGCACGGTGAACGACGCCGGCTCGTGGTTGTCCTTCGGGTAGATGAGCACGTTGCCGCCTCCGGCAAGGTGGAGGGTGAGCATGCCGTTCTCTTCGGTCACCTCTACGCCGAGGGTTCCGCCGAAGAACTCCTTGGACTTCGCGATGTCGTTCGACGAGAACCCCGAGAAAGCGTGGCTGTCCTTGAACATTCGATCTGCTCCCTACTTCGGCTGGTCGTTGCTCCTGGTTAGACCGTCGCGAACGAGGAAACTCATCGGTTGGAAGGCGGCGGAGGCGCGGAGGGGCTCACCGCGAGCGACGCTCCTCGCGAAGCATCATCTCGCGGATCTTGTGCTCCTCCCAGGCCGGCCCGAAGAATCGGCCCGAACCCATGACGTAGGCGCCGTGGGCGACGAGGCCGATGCCCCAGCCGGCAAGCGTGAAGACGAACCAGAGGCGATCCGGATCCAGCGCCACGTTATAGGCCGCAAGCCCGACGTTGACGAGGATGAACACGAGGGCGTGGCCGTAGAAGCCGCGCAGGAGCTCGACACGCTGTTTCGCCCGCGCATATCGCTCCTGATCGGTCGAGGTCGTCGTCGGTTCGGTCATCGATTGGGTCCTCCGAGGTATGTCAACGGTGTTTACATCGGGTAGCATGACCGATTAAGTGAACGATGTCAACATTCGCGGGTACAATCCGACCATGGCACGCTCGACCTACCACCATGGCGACCTCCGCCGGGCGCTCCTGGCCGAGGCTCGCGAGATCGCTCGCTCGGACGGACCGGGCGCCGTCACGCTGCGCGAGGTTGCTCGTCGGCTCGGGGTATCGCCGGCAGCGATCTATCGCCACTTCCCCGATCGCGATGCCCTGCTAGGCGAAGTCGCCGCGACCGCCCGCCTTGCGCTCGCACGCCGGATGCTCGATGAGGTGGAACTGGTCGACGAGCCCGATCGCCGAGCCAGGTCCATCCGGCACTTCCAGGCAATCGGGCGCGGCTACATCCGGTTCGCGGAGGAGGAACCACATCTGCTCGTCGCGGCCTTCCTGCCGATCTCGCCGGCCGACGGCCAGCGCGAAGACCCGAACCCGTGGCACGTCCTCGCCGCCGCCCTGGACGAGCTCGTGGCGACCGGCGCGATGCCCAGCGAACGGCGGCCCGGGGCGGAGATCGTCGCCTGGTCGGCCGTCCACGGGTTCGCGACCCTGCGAGCGGGCCGCGCCTTCGAGGTCTCCGATGAGCGGGACCCTGACCCGGAGGCGCTCCTCGACGCGATCGCCCGCGCCCTCGAGGTGCGGGTCGGGGAGGCGCCGCCCATCTGAGCACGTGGCCGGACCGATGAGTTTCGCGAGCGAGTGCGGTCTAACCAGCGACCCCACAAACGACAGCAGGGAGCGACCGCAATGATCACCAGCGACACCCCGCGAGCCGGCCGGCGCGAGTGGATCGGACTAGCCGTCCTCGCCCTGCCTGCCTGCTCTACGTGATGGACCTGACGGTGCTGCACCTCGCGGTGCCGGCGATCAGCGCGGACCTCAAGCCGAGCAGCGCCCAGCTGCTCTGGATCATCGATATCTACGGCTTCATGGTCGCGGGCTTCCTCATCACGATGGGCACGCTCGGCGACCGGATCGGCCGCCGCAAGCTGCTGCTCATCGGCGCCGCCGCGTTCGGCGTCGTCTCGCTGCTGGCCGCGTTCTCGACGAGCCCCGAGATGCTGATCCTCAGCCGGGCGCTGCTCGGGATCGCCGGGGCGACGCTCGCGCCGTCGACGCTGTCGCTCATCTTCAGCATGTTCCAGGACCCGCGCCAGCGCGCCGTCGCCATCGGCGTCTGGATCTCCGCGTTCTCGGCCGGCAGCGCGATCGGGCCGGTCCTCGGCGGGATCCTCCTCGAGAACTTCTGGTGGGGCTCGGTGTTCCTGCTCGCGCTGCCGGTCATGGCGCTGCTGCTCGTCCTCGGGCCGATCGTGCTCCCGGAGTACCGCGACGCGAACGCCGGCCGGCTCGACCTCGCCAGCGCCGCGCATGTCCCTGGTCGCCGTGCTCGGCGTGATCTTCGGGCTCAAGCAGATCGCCCAGGACGGCGTCGGCTGGCTGCCGGTCGCCACGATCGTCGGTCGGGCTCGTCGTCGGCGGGCTGTTCGTTCGCCGCCAGTTCACCCTGGCCGACCCGATGATCGACCTCCGGCTCTTCCGGATCCCGGCATTCAGCGCGTCACTGGCGATCAACTTCCTGAGCATCTTCGTGACCGTCGGCTACTTCCTGTTCGTCGCCCAGTACCTGCAGCTCGTGCTCGGCCTGTCGCCGCTCGAGGCCGGGCTCTGGTCGTTGCCGTCGGCCATCGGGTTCGTCGTCGCGTCCAACGCTGCGCCGCGGATCGTCCGCCGCTTCCCGGCGGCCTACGTCATCGGCGCGGGCCTCGCCCTGTCCGCGCTCGGGCTCGGCGTGCTGACCCAGGTCGGCGGGTCGAACGGCCTTGCGGCCGTGATCATCGGTTCGATCATCATCTCGCTCGGCCTCGCGCCGGTCTTCTCGCTGACGACCGATCTGATCGTCGGCTCGGCACCGCCCGAGCGGGCCGGCGCCGCGTCGGGTATCTCGGAGACGGCCTCGGAGCTTGGCGGCGCGCTCGGGATCTCGGTCCTCGGCAGCATCGGTGTCGCGCTCTACCGCGGCTCGTCTCGGCGATGCCCTGCCCGCCGGCGTCCCGGCCGATGCGGCCGTGGCAGCCCGCGACACGCTCGGCGGTGCGGTCGCCGTGGCCGGCCAGCTGCCCGGCGAGCTCGGCGTCGGCGGTCCTCGGTCGCGCTCGTGACGCATTCGTCCAGGGGATGCAGATCGTCACGACGATCAGCGCGGTCATCGCGGTCGGGCGTCGCGATCCTCGCCGTCGTGATGCTGCGAAAGTCGGCTCGGGCGCCGACCGCGAGGCAGCCGTCGGAATCGGCGGCGGATGAAACCCGAGAGAATGGCCGCGCCCGGGAGCACGAGCACGCACCTCGCGAGGGGCGACCGACGGCAGCCGCGGCAGCTGAAGCCTGCTGACCGACCCCGACTTCACGCAGCAGAAGGAGACCCTCGTGCAAACCTCGACGATTTCGATCCCCGACATCCGCGCCTCGATCAACGGCCAGGTCATCGGACCTGACGATCCCGAGTACGACAAGGCGCGGACCGTCGTCGCCGGCGGGATCGACCGCCGGCCCGCGGTCATCGTCCGGGTCGCCGACGCCAAGGACGTCGCGACGGTCATCGGCGCTCGCGCGTCAGACCGGCCTCGAGCTGGCGGTCCGCAGCGGTGGTCACAGCGGCGCGGGCCACTGCGTGACCGAGGGCGGGATCGTCCTCGACGTGTCCGACATGAAGGCACTCGACATCGACGTCCCCGGCCGCACGGCGTGGGCCGAGGCGGGCCTGACCGCGGCCGAGTACTCGACCGCCGCAGCGGCCCACGGGCTCGCCACCGGATTCGGCGACACGGGTTCCGTCGGAATCGGCGGGATCACGCTTGGCGGCGGCGTCGGCTACCTCGTCCGCAAGTTCGGGCTGACGATCGACGCCCTCATCGCCGCCGACATCGTCACGGCCGATGGCGAGCTGCTCCGCGTCGACGCCGACGAATCACCCCGACCTGTTCTGGGCGATCCGCGGCGGCGGCGGCAACTTCGGCGTCGTGACCCGGTTCCAGTACCGGCTCAACGAGGTGCCCGAGTTCGTCGGTGGGATGCTCATCCTGCCGGCGACCGCCGACGTCATCGCCGGGTTCATCGCCGCGGCCGAGGCCGCGCCGGAGGAGCTGTCGACGATCGCCAACGTCATGCCCTGCCCGCCGATGCCCTTCGTGCCCGAGGAGCTGCACGGCAAGCTCGTGATCCTCGCGCTGATGGCCTATGCCGGCGACACCGCGGCCGGGGAGCGCGCCCTGGCGCCCTTCCGAGACCTGGCGCCGCCGATCGCCGACATGCTCAAGCCGATGCCCTACCCGGAGATCTATCCGCCGGATGACGACTCGTACCATCCCGCTGGCCATCGCCAGGACGATGTTCGTCGACAGGATCGATCTGCCGGTAGCCGAGACGATCGTCGAGCATCTCGAGGCGTCCGACGCGGCGATGCGCGTCGCACAGCTTCGGGTCCTGGGCGGGGCGATGGCCCGCGTGCCCGCCGACGCCACGGCCTTCGCCCATCGTAGGTCGCGAATCATGGTCAACGTCGCCTCGTTCTACGAGGGGCCCGAGGACAAGGACCTGCGGGCGGCCTGGGTCGAACGAGTTCGCAGCGGCGCTCCAGCAGGACGACCGCGGCGCCTACGTCAACTTCCTCGTCGACGAGGGCGAGGAACGGATCCGCGCCGCGTACCCCGGGTTCGACCTGGGACCGGCTCGCAGACGATCAAGGCTCGCTACGACCCGACCAATCTGTTCCGGCTCAACCAGAACATTCCACCGCGGGCCTCGTGATGACGCGAAAGGAGCCGGCGGCTGAACTGGACGCGCGATTCAGCGACCCGGGCGCGGCCCCGACGCCCTGGCCACAGGCGCGAGCGACCTTGGAGAACGCGAAGGTCTACTGGCTCTCGACCGTTCGCCCGGACGGCCGGCCGCACGTCACCCCGATCGCAGCTCTCTGGCTGGACGATGCCCTGTACTTCACGACCGGCCGGGCCGAACGGAAGGCGAAGAACCTCAAGGACAATTCGCAGGTCGTTGTCACGACGGGGTCCAATGCCTTGCAGGGCCTCGATGTCGTGCTGGAAGGCGAGGCGGTCCTCGTCACCGACGAAGCCAGGCTCCAGCGGCTGGCCGATGCCTACATCGCGAAGTACGACGATCTCTTCGTGTTCCAGGTCCGCGATAACGCGTTATGGATCGAGGGCAGCGAAGATCCTGGCCTCGCCTACGAACTGCGGGCAACGAAGGGCTTCGGCTTTGCGAAAGGCCCGTACAGCCAGACCCGCTGGCGCTTCTGATTGGCCGCCCTCGAGGGCCGTCCGGCCGGCCGGGGGTAAGATCGCTCTTCGCGCAGGGAATCGTCGCGCCGACGGCAGCGGCGGAGAGGAGCGACCCGGGATGACTGACGTTGCGGCCGTGGACCGCGCCGCCGAGACCACGACTGACGGGACCGAGGCGCTGGGCGCAAAGCTCGAACAACATCGGGTCGAGCTGACCGCGTACTGCTACCGGATGCTCGGATCGGCGTTCGAGGCCGAGGATGCCGTCCAGGACACGTTCGTGCGCGCGTGGCGGGCCTACGATCGATTCGAGGGCCGGGCCGCGCTGCGCTCATGGCTCTACCGCATCGCGACGAACGTCTGCTTCGACATGCTCAGTGGCCGGGAGCGGCGGGCTCGGCCGATGGACCTGGGGCCGGCTTTGACGGCCGACAACCCGCTCGGTGCGGCGCTGCCGGAGGTCACCTGGATCGAGCCGATCCCGGACGGCCGCGTCCTGCCGGTCGGCGGCGATCCGGCAGCAGTCGCGGAGCTGCGCGAGTCGGTCCGCCTCGCGTTCGTCGCGACGCTCCAGCATCTCCCCCCGCGTCAGCGGGCGGTGCTGATCCTCCGCGAGGTCCTGCAGTGGCAGGCGACCGAGGTCGCGGAGCTTCTCGAGACGACCGTCGCGTCCGTCAACAGCGCGCTCCAGCGTGCGCGGGCGACGCTCGGGGCCAAGGAGGCCGACGCCGCCAGCGCGCCCGAGGCGATGGATGACGAGCAGCGAGCGCTCCTGGGCCGTTACGTCGATGCCTTCGAGCGTTACGACATGGACTCGTTGACGTCGCTGCTCCACGAGGACGCGACGTGGAACATGCCGCCGTACGAGCTGTGGCTGCAGACCCACCTCGACATCCGGAAGTGGTGCATGGGGCCCGGCATCGGCTGCCAGGGATCCCGGCTCATCCCGACCGTGGCGAACGGTTCGCCGGCCTTCGGCCAGTACAAGCCGAGTCCCGATGGCGGCCTGGAGCCCTGGTCGCTCCAGGTGCTCGAACTCTCAGATGGCCGGATCTCCGGAATCACGTTCTTCCTCGACACCGCCAATCTGTTCCCGCTCTTCGGTCTGCCGCCCCGCCTCGAGGCCTGATCCGTCGTCGAGCGGCACGACCCCGCTCAGCCCCATGAAGACGAGCAGGCCGCGCAGCTCAGCGGACGCATGCTCGACGCGCAACTGGCATCCAAGCCGCCGGGCCGTGAGCTGGAGTCGGGCCAGGGCATCGACCGTGACGGCGTCCGGCGCGACGATCGCCCCGACGTCGCACACGAGCTGGCCCGCGGGGCGGCTTGTCATCACCACCTGGGCGCGTTCACAGAGCCCGGGGATGTCGGCGCGATCGATCCGACCGCTCGTTCCCAGTTCGATCTCGGGAGCTGATGGGTCCGCGGGCAACGGTGTCGGCGGCGACTCGTCGGGCGCGGCCAACGGCGGAGCTCCTTTCCTGGTCCGCGATGAAGATCAAGCGCGGAGGCGCCGGCGAGCGAACTCGCCTGGCGCCACCTACTTAGACCGCGGACCGGCGCGAAACTCATCGGTGGGATCATTGGTGCGCCGGCCGAGCGAGCGGAGGAGATCATGGCGACGAGCGACGCGACCAGCCCCGACGAGATGATCGCGGCCCTGCCGCCCGACAGGCGCGAGGCGATCGCCAAGGTTCGCGAGGTGATCCAGGCGAATCTGCCGGCCGGCTACGAGGAGGGGATGCTCTTCGGGATGATCGGCTGGTACGTGCCCCTCGAGCGCTTCCCGAACACCTACAACAAGCAGCCGCTGGGACTCGCCGCGCTCGCCAACCAGAAGAACTACATGGCCCTCTATCTCAACAATGTGTATGGCGACCCCGAGACCAACCGGTGGTTTCGCGAGAAGTTCGCCGCGTCCGGCAAGAAGCTCGACATGGGCAAGTCCTGCGTTCGCTTCCGCAAGCTCGACGACCTGCCGCTCGACGTCATCGCGGAGACGATCGCCAGGACACCGGTCGACCGCTACATCGAGGGTTACGAGGCGGTTCGCGGCTCCTCGCGCAAGAAGCGGTCGGCTGGCGCCGACCAGGACGTGTAGCGAGGCGGCCACTCGTCCGGTCCGTCCCTGATCCCGAGCAGCGCCGACTCGATCGAGAATTCGAACAGGTCGTACGTCTCATCCGCTTCGAACGACCACTCAGCGGCGACGGCTGACCGGACGTCGGGGTCGTCGATCAGGACCGCCCGGCCGCGGACGGAGAACTCCCTGGGGGCGGCCGGATCCTGGTGGGTGTGCAGCGCGTACCGCCCGTCGGTCGCGAGGTCCCGGCGCTTCGGCGAAGGGTTGATGAAGGCGTACAGCCGATCGTCGACGATCCCGACCGAGATCGGATGGATCCGCGGCGGATCTCCCTCCCGAACCGTGGCGAGCAGTGCCTCGCCGCCGCCGTCCGTCGCCGCGGTACATGAGCCGCCGGCCCTCGGCGGCCATGTCCGGAGCAGCGGCCTTGAACTCGGCCCAGGTCGTCATCGTTCGATCATCCCAGCTCGTAGTCGAGCTCGTACGTGGCTTCCGGGCCGCCCGGCGCATCGAACGTTCCGGTGCCGGTGATGCCCTTCAGCCCGTCCGCTCCGGACCCACGGACGACCGACCATGTCGCCGCGCGACGCCGCGCCGTCGAACTCACCGGATGCATCGATGACGAACGAGCCGCTGCGCCCACCGATCGAGCCCTTGATCCGCTGCAGTCCAACGTACGTGGCCGTCCCATCCGGCCGATAGGACATGAGCCAGTGGACCTGGCCATCGCCCTCGATGTCGCCGCTGAACGCCTGATCACCCCACGCGTGGGTCAGCTTCGCCTCGTCGCCCCGATCCTCGTATGTGTCCTCGTTGAACGACGTGATCCGGAACGAGCCCGTCGCCTTCGGCATGCTGCGACCTCCGTTGCAACCGAGAGTCAAGCATATGGTGGCCGTTCAGGCGACCGGGAGCTGGATCTCGGTGACGAGGTCCGCATCGTCCTCTACGACGTAGCCGCGGGGCAGGCGCAGCTCCGGCTCGGCCCCGAACTGGAGATAGATGATCCGCAGCGGGCCTGACTGCAGCATGCCCGCCGCCGCGACCCACTGCTCGAGGGCACCTCGTCCGGCGCGGACCAGGTCGTACGGACCGCGAACGATGAGCGTCGCCGCCCGACACGCCGGCAGCCGCCTGACGCCGATGCGACCCGTGGCGTCCAGCGGCCCGTTGACCGGGACGAAAATCTCGAGGACACCGTCCGGCCCGATCAACGCGCCGGGCGGCCGGTTGGCGCGCCGCCGGGCGTCGCGGATGAACGCCTCCAGCTCGTAGAACGCCGACCCGACATCGTCATCGTCGCGGCCGGCCATCGCCAGCGTCGCGACGGTGTCGGAGGCGAGCGGCCGGACGACGATGTCCGGCTGCTCGGAACCGGCTGCGCTCATCTCAACCCGGATGTCGAGCGTGGCCAGCCGGCGGTCGATCTCGCGGCGCTCGCGTTCGAGCTCCACGCGCCGTCGGTCGAGGGCCGATCGGAGGTCGCCTCCGCCCGAGGTGAGCCGGCCGATCTCGGCCAGGCCGATGCCCATGTCGCGGAGCGACACGATCCGCCGCAGCTCCGGTAGCTGGGCCGGCGAGTAGTAGCGGTAGTCGGTCGCGGGGTCCACCCAGACCGGGCGGAACAATCCCAGCGCATCGTACGAGCGGAGGACCTTCGCGGAGACACCGGCCAGCCGCGCGAACGGACCGATGGTGAACATGCCCGGCAGCGTACCCCTTGACCTTCCCCCTTGGTCAAGGTTGAGGATGGTCGCCATCACCTGGAGGAACCCATGCGCCCGATCCGGATCGCTGCCCAGCTCCATCCCCAGCAGGGCGAATACCGCGCCCTCCGGGACGCCGCCGTCCGGGCCGAGGAGCTCGGCTACGACATCGTCTACAACTGGGACCACTTCTTCCCGCTGTACGGCGACCGCGACGGCCCGCACCTGGAGTGCTGGTCGGTCCTCGCGGCCTGGGCGGAGGCCACCGAGCGGATCGAGATCGGGCCGCTCGTGAGCTGCATCTCGTATCGCAACCCGAATCTCATCGCCGACATGGCCCGAACAGTCGACCGAATCAGCGGCGGGCGATTCATCCTCGGCCTCGGCGCCGGCTGGTTCGAGCGCGACTACGACGAGTACGGCTACGAGTTCGGGACCGCCGGCAGCCGGATCGCCGCGCTCGCCGCGGCCATGCCGCTGATCGAGCGGCGCCTCGAACTCCTGAATCCGCCGCCGGTTCGGCGCGTTCCGATCCTCATCGCCGGGCAGGGCGAGCGGCGAACGCTCAGGATCGTCGCCGAGCACGCCGACGGCTGGCACGCCGGCTTCCCCGACACGCCGGCCGAGCTCGAACCGAAAGTGGCGGCCCTCCGCCGCTGGTGCGCCGAACTGGGACGCGACCCGGCCGACATCGAGTGGGGCGTCGGTGTCGAACCCGAGGACCTCGAACGCTTCATGGTCGAGGACGGTCCGGCCTACGTCGAGATGGGATTCACCCAGTTCACGCTCGGCTTCAACGGGCCGACCTGGAACGTGGACGGTGGGCGGACGTGGCTGGCCTGGCGCGACGAGCTCAACGGGCAGCGGGCGGGAACGGCTGCCCTCAGCGCTGCGCCGCGCGTGACACCGAGGCCCGCGACGATCGAGTCGATCGCGAACCGGTAGGCCTCGTCGACGTCGCCGCCGAGCCGGAACGCGCCGGCCAGCTCCATGCTGACGAAGCCATGGGCGAAGGCCGTCAGGAGTCGGGCCGCCTCCAGCGCGTGCTCCCGGCCGACGAACCGCTCCGTCAGCAGCAGGAGTCCGGCGGCGGCCGCGGCATTCGCTTCGGCGCTCGGGTTCGCCTCCGGCAGGAGGTTCGTGAACAGGAGCTGATAGGCGCCCGGCGACCGATGGGCGAATGCGCGGTAGCGGTCAGCAAGGACGCGGACGGCCTCGGCCGGATCCTCGACCTCGAGGGCGGGGGCGACGACCGCACCGAGCTCGGTTGCGACGTCGTCGGCGATCGCCCGGATCAGGGCCGGCCGGCCCGCGAACCGCTTGTAGAGCGACGGGGCCCGGACACCGACGGCATCGGCCACCGCCTGCATCGTGACGGCCTCGAGCCCTCCTCGCTCGAGGAGGGCTCGTCCGGCGCCGACGATCGCGTCGGCAGAGGTCCGGGCGCGGGCGGGGCTCACCCGGCCGCTGTGCTGGCGGCCGGCTCGCGGCCCTGGACGGCGGATGCCTCGCCGGCCCGTGCCGACTTGCCGATCCGGCCGAGGTGGGTGTCGCCGAACGCCGATGCGAGCTTCACGCCGTAGCCCGCGGCTCGGTCCATGCCCGTGTGGGCGATGAGGATCGTTCCGGCGAGCGCGATCGGCGCGATGCCGAGCGCCAGGCCCGCACCCGCGACGGCGAGTCCGAACCCCCAGTTGTGCACGAGGTTGTAGACGAACGCACCGATGCGCGGGCCACCGAGATAGCCGGCGATCGCGAGATCGGGAACGAGGAGCAGAGGCAGGAACCAGAGGAACTCGCCACCGAGCTTGCCGAAGGCCACGCCTGCGGCGACGAGGACGGCCAGGCCCTCGAGCCGCAGCCAGCGGCGCGCCTGGGAGTCGATGGTCGTAGTTGCGACTGAAGCGGTCATGTCGGGGCTCCTTTGAGTTCGGGTGTCGGTTGACATGGCTAATGTACATAGCCTTCATGGCTATTGTCAATAGCCTATTTCATCGGAGCGCGCGCGAAGGTCGAGACGGCCCGCGGATCGACCCTCAAGCGACCCTGGTGCCGGCCTTCCAGACGCTTTCGATTCGGTCGGGCAGCGTCTTCACGTCGTACGGATCGCCGGTCACGACGACGAAGTCGGCGAGCTTGCCCTCCTCGATCGTCCCGAGGTCGGCGTCCACGCCGAGCAGCTGGGCGGCGCTCCGCGTCGTCGCCTCGAGCGCCGCGCCTGGCGTCATCCCGCCGTCGACCATTAGGCTCAGCTCGCGCAGGTTCCGGCCGTGCGGCGTCACGCCCGAGTCGGTGCCCATCGCGATCCGGACCCCGGCCTCTACAGCGTGGCGGAACGCCGCCCGGTGGATCTCGATGACGGCCCGGGCCTTCTCGACGACGAACGGCGGCAGTGGCACACCGGCGTCCGCCGCGTCGATGACGCCCTGTGGCGCGACGAGCGTCGGGACAAACCACGTCCCGCGCTCCTTCATCAGCTCGATCGCCTCGTCGTCGAGGTAGATGCCATGGTCGATCGAGCGGATGCCGGCCCGCACGGCATTCTTGATCCCGTCGGCGCCCTGGGCGTGGGCCATGACGAAGATCCCCGCCGCGGTCGCCTCCTCGACGATCGTCTCGAGCTCGATCGGACGGAAGTGGGCGTGGCGCGGATCGTCGCGCGGCGAGAGGACGCCGCCGCTCGTCGCGACCTTGATCACGTCGGCGCCCATCCGAACGAGCTCACGCACCTTGCGGCGGGCCTCGTCGGGCCCGTCGATGAGGCCGGACGGCCGGCCCGGGTGGCTGATCATGAACGGGACGTCCGCTCCGGACGGATACCAGTCGTCGCCGTGGCCGCCCGTCTGGGTCAGCATGATCAACGAGATCTGCATTCGTGGACCCAGGAGCAACCCGTCGTCCACCGCCTCCTTGATCCCGAGGTCGGCGCCGCCGGCGTCGCGGACGCTGGTGATACCCGGCCCGGAGCGTCGCCTCGAGGTTCCGACCGGCCTCGTAGAACTGACGTGAGAACGGCTGCTGCACGGCAGCCCAGAGGTCGACATTGCTCACTGTGACGTGAACGTGGCAATCGAACAGTCCCGGCAGGATCGTCCGGCCTTCGAGGTCGACCGCATCGTCGCCGTCCAGTCCGGTGCCGACACCGACGATCCGGCCGTCCTCGACGGCGACGTCGCCAGCGGCGGGTGCGGCGCCCGTGCCGTCGAACAGCTGGCCGCCCTTGAACACCGTTCGCGTCATCGGTCGCCTCCGGTCGTCAACGTCGCCCGGAACAGGTCCGTTCCCTCGCTCCCGGACAGCCGGTACGACCACGTCTCACCGTCGCCGGCCCGCCAGGCGGCGTCGTCGAGGACCGCGCCCGCGTCAGCGGCCGCTGCGTATTCGAGGGCATAGCGGCGGGGCAACGCGGCCAGCTCCGCCCGGTTGCCACCCGCGGCCAGGATCGCCTCCTCCAGCCAGTCGAGGTAGACGGCGTTGTTGGCGTGATCCATCGGATCGAGCTCGTGGGGCCGAACGGCGAACCGCCGTGTCGGCGTCCCGGCCGGGGTTGGCGGCAACGGGACCCGTGCCATCGGCGCGGTCGACTCGGGGATCTTGAACTCCTCGGCGAAGATCGCCGGGATCCGGGTGAGCCCGCCGCGGCCGTCGATCATGACCCAGTCCGTGTGGACCCAGCCCGCGAGGCTGCCGTCGGGCAGGATGAACTCGCCCCGCCGCCTTGCCCAGACGCGTCGCTGGCCGACGACCGCCGTCCGCGACAGGAGCGTCGTTCCCAGCGGGACGGGGGCGAGGACCTCCAGCTCGGCGGCCCGGACGAGCCACGTCAGCTCGCGCTGGCTGTACCAGTCGCGATCGAAGCCGCGAGCTGTCGAGTGGAGCCACGCGACGTCCTGGGCGTACCGCAGCAGGCCGGACGTGCGGAGCAGGCCGTCGGGGCCGGCCTCGTCGAACCGGACGCGGTAGTTCGCCTCGTGGAGCAGGACCTCGGCCGCGGACTCGGTGAGCGGCTCCCCGGTCACGACGCCGCTCCGGCCAGCTGGTCGAGGGTCTCGAGCGCCCACGATCTCGGTTCCGGCCCGGGGCGCGGTCTGGCGCTCGAGCCGGGCCGTGCAGGAGCGCAGCGAGTCGAAGATGACGAGAACCGCGCGGAGGCGTTCGTCGTCGTCCGCCGCGTGCGTCCGCGCGTCGTCGAGTTGATGGAGGACGTCCGCGGAGATGCCGCGGGCGCCCCACTTGCAGTCGACCGCGACCGCGGCACCCTCGATCTCGACCGTGACGTCGTACGGGTGGATCTCGGCCCGGACGCCGTCGAAGAGGATCCGCCGCTCGCGCCGGATCGCCGCCGGCGGGGCGGTCGGATGGCCGCGTCGCAGGAGCAGCTCGGTGAGAGCCTCGACGATCGCGCCGCGGTACTGGCTGCGGACCTGCTCGCCGCGCTCGGCGACCGCGAGCGAGGCGGCGAGGATCGCCTCGGATCGTTCGGTCGGTTGACCGGTCGCGAACAGGGCCGGGAACATCACCCGCCAGGCGTCCGCGTCGGTCGACTCGCCGTTCATGACGGCGCGGGCGAGGAGTCGCTCCTCGTAGGTCGCATCCGCCAGGAGGGCGGCGGCGCGGGCGACCAGCGGGTCGGCCTGGATCCCGGCGTAGACGATCGCCCGGGCGTCCGGAGACGCGTCCTGGAACCTCACGACTGCACAGCCCGGGCGTTCAAGGTCGCTCGCCGATGGCCGCGAGGACGACCTGCGGGAACGTCGACAGCCAGTCGATTGCGCGATGCGGGTCCTCGATCAGCCCAGCCTCGACGGACACGCGGACGACGGCCGCCGCTCGGTCAGGGGTCAGCGATTCGCCGCTCCGTCCCGCGGCCACATCCTCGAGGCGCTCCCGCCACGCGCCCGCAAGGTCCTGGACGTATTGCCACTCGTCCTCGATGTCCTCGCCGAGTGTCGCGAGGGCATCGAGCGTTTCGAGGGCGCCGTCGATCGCGGCACCGATCGTTTCCGGGATGACGGGATTCGACTCGACGGGCGGCACGCCCGAAGACTAGCGCGCGGGCGCCGACTTCCGCCGGAGCGTCCAGCCGCGCGGCCGATCGTGGCCGGCGATCGTTCGGTCGGCGCGGCCGATCAGCCCAAGGAGACGGCCCCGGCCGGTCTCGTCCCAGGCAGCCGAATACGCCTGCGTTGCGGCCATGCGAATCCTGCCAGCCTGCGTTCGTTCGCCGATCTGCTCCAGGGCGGCGACGCGATCGAGGATGTCGCGGTAGAGACCGGGCAGATCGTTGGCGGGCGTCGAGGCAGGCTCTGCCGAATCCGCTCCGTGGGCTGGGGAACCCCTAGTTTCCATCACGATCCACGGTGCACCCGGAATTGACCCTTTGGAATAGCGATCTCGTTCGGCCCGTCGCGGCCGATGGTCCACCTCCGCGGCGGCTCGCTAATCGCCGCCGTGGTCGCCGGAGCGCACGACGAAGCCGTCGAACGTGCCCGTGCCGGGCATCCGGACGATGGATACGCCCTCGACGATCGCGCCCGGCGGCCCGGTCCGCAGCAGGTGCTCGATCCGGTCGAGTTCCGGCGCCGGACCCCTCCGCGACGGCTCGGACGGAGCCATCCCGGTCATTCGCGACCCAGCCGCCCAGCCCGAGCCGGCGCGCCTCGCGGACGACGTAGTAGCGGAACCCGACACCCTGGACGCGGCCTCGGACGACGGCCTCGAGGCGGATGAGTTCGTCCACTCAGGCGGCCGCCCCATGCCGCGGCCAGGCGAGAAGGAGGACGTCGAGCGCTAGCTCCGGGCTCACGTTCGCGTCGATCAGCTCGGCGGTCCGGTCGAGGCGGGCGAGAAATGGCCCGAGTCGGGCCGCGGTCAGGTCGGTCGACTCCCGCAGGTCATCGAGCAGCGCCGGGTCACGCAGGCGGCGCTCCTCACCCAGCCCGACGAGCACGAGGTCGCGGGTGAGGTCGCGCCAGATCTCGACGGTGAGGGCGGCGGCGCGGCGACGTTCTGCGGCCGGAGCGCGGGTCTCGCGGACGGCAGCCTCATCCGCGTCGGCCTCGGAGTCCGGGTCGGCAGCGCCATTGCCGGTCGCATCCGCGGACGTCACGGATGCGGTCTCCACGTCCGGCGTGACGGCCGGCCGCCCCGTCTTGCGGGAACGCTTCGCCGGGGCCGGATCCGCCGGCGGTTGCGCCGCCCGATCGAGGATCCGCACCAGCTCCCCAGCCCGAGCGAGCAGCTCGCGCCCGACCGACAGGCGTCGCGCGGCCCCGTCACCGGCGAGGTCCAGCAATGAGCGCGCGATCTCGGCTCGAGCGGTGACGGCCTCGGGAGCGAGCGCCCAGATCCGGGCGACGCCCGGGCGCCCGCCCGACAGGCGAGCCAGCCGAGCGGCCGTCGGTGGATCGGCTACGCCTGCCTCGGCGAGGATCGTCTCGATCTCGCGGATCGCCACCGGACCGAGTCGCAGCCGGACGCACCGGGATCGGACGGTCGGCAGGAGCTGATCCTCCTGGTCGGCGCACAGGATGATCGTCACCCCGGCCGGGGGCTCCTCGAGCGTCTTGAGGAGCGCCGACTGGGCGTCCTCGTTCAGGCGATCGGCCTTCTCGATGAGCGCAACCCGGGCGCCGCCCTCGACGGGCAGCAGGGCGAGGTCCGAGATCAGGCGGCGGACGGTCCCGGGCTCGGGCTCATCGCGCGCCCCGATCCGGATCTGGTTGCCGGCACCGGCCGGCGCGAGGCGGTGCAGGTCGGCGTGACTGCCGCGCTCGACGAGGCGGCAGCCACGGCACTCCCGGCACGGCCGATCGGCAGGGTCCGGCGCATCGCACAGCAGCCCCGCGGCCAGGTCGAGGGCGAGCGTCGTCTTGCCGACCCCGGCGGGGCCGGTGATGACGATGGCGTGCGGCGGCGAACCGGCGATCATCGACCGGATCGCTGCCGCGGCCGCGTCGTGGCCGCGGGTCAGGAGACGCGACATCGATCGGTCAGGCGGTCTCGGCCTTCTTGCGCGTCGTGCGGCGCTTCGGGGCGGGGGCGTCGGCCCCAGCCTCGGCACCATCGGTCGCGGCGGAATCGCTTGCCTCCGCGGCACCGGCGGCCGGAGCCTTGGCTCGGGTCGTCCGGCGCTTCGGCGCGGCGGTCGCGTCTGCGGCGTCGCCTGTGGCCGCGGACTCTGCCTTGCGGCGTGGCGCCGCCCTGCGCTTCGGGGCGGCCTCCGCGGCCTCGGACGAGCCGGACCCGTCGGCTGCCGGGACGGACGTCAGCGGACTTCCGCCTCGTCGTCCGGCCCTTCGTCGCAGGCTGTGCGCTCGACCGCGCCTCGGTCGACGCGGTCGAGGTTGGCGCGTCGCTCGGCGCTGCCTCGCGCCGGCTCGCGGCGGGCGGCGCAGCCTTTGGCGACTGGGCGAGCTGCGCCCGGAGCATCGCCTCGAGCTCCTCCGGAACCTCGCTCCACGGCTCGCTCGAACGCGGGCCGGCCGGTCGCTCACCACGGTCGGGCCGGTCGAACCGGTCCTGCCGTGGCGGTCGATCCTGGCGACCGGGACCCGAGCCGCTCGGTCGGCCGCGCGAACCACCGCCGGATGGCTCCCTGCCGCTGACGTCCGGATAGCGGTTGATGCCGCCACCGCCGCCGCGTCCATAGCGTTCGCGATCGACGGCGGCGTTATACCCGGCCCGGCCGCCGCGCGGTCCGCCGCGACCCGGCTGGCCGCCGCCGCCACGTCCCCCCTGGCCGCGACGCTGCTCGGCGATCAGGTATTCCGGGATCTCCGGCTCATCGAAGTCCTCGTCGTCGGCCGCGGGCCGGATCGACGTCGGCTTGGCGCTCGGCACGCCGAGTTGGGAATCCCAGACGGAGCCGAACGGCGTCGTCCGCGGAGCGCGGGGCGCGGCGGCGATCTCGACCTCGTCCTCTTCCTCGTCGGCTTCGCCATCGATCGCATCGGGCAGCGAGGCCGGTGGCACGGCGCCTGCAGCCGGCTCGACGCCCGGCTCCAGCTCGCGGCCGCGGCCGCGGCCACGACCCCGGCCCCCACGGCGTCGACGCCGGCGGCGGCCATCAGCGTCCAGGCCCGAATCGTCTTCAGCATCGATGGGTGCCGCGGCGCCCTCCTCGGCCGGCACGCCGACCGGGCCCGCGACCGGGGCGACCTTCGAGAGCTTCTCCCCAGGCAGCGCCGTCAAGCCCGTTCCGGCGGCGGCGTCGTGGGTTCCGTTCGTCGCGGCTCGTCCGCGCGCGGCGAGCGGCTCGGCCTCGCCGGGCCGTCCGCGACCGCGTCCCCGTCCGCCACGCCCGCGACCGGCCCCGGTGCCTTCGGTCTGCTTGTCCGGGACCTCGGTCATCGAGAGGTCCTCGTCGTCGCCCGCGACCCGCCGGCCGGACCGTGACGAGCCCTTCTCGACGCGCGCGAGCTGAGTGATGTCCGTGAAGATGTCGGCGACCTCGATCAGGTCCGACGACGTGTTGCCGCGGAAGCTGATGACCTCGACCCGGACGCCCATCTCCTGGACCGCCCGGATCGCCGGGGCGAAGTCGCCGTCGCCCGACACGACGATCGCGACGTCGAGGTTGCGCGCGGTCTTCATCAGGTCGACGACGAGCTCGATGTCGAGGTTGGCCTTGACCTTGCCGTCGCCGTACTTGCGAATGTCCTTGCTGACCACCTTGTACTGGTTCCGGGCCAGGAAGGAATGAAAATTGCGCTGGTTCTCGTTGTCCGGGTCAAGCCCGGTATAGGCATAGGCGCGGACGAAGTCCCGGCCTGCCGTGGCCGACTTCAGCAGCGTGACGTAATCGATATCCACGCCGGCCGCCTTGGCCGCGTAGAAGATGTTCGCCACGTCCACGAAGACGGCGACGTTCTTTCCCACAAATTGCTCCTTGGTTATTCCTTACCCGCGGCGCCGGCGCGGTGACGCAGCTCGGCGGGCGGGATCATCGGGTCCGGCGTCCGGCGGCTCCGACCGCGGCCACCTGCCGTTCCGTGCGCGGACCAGCTTCGACGAAACCGTGACGTTCCCAGCGGGTCCGCTCCGCCGGGTCCTCCGACAGCGGCGCTTCCACGACGCTGCAGCCCTTGTTCTGTGCTGACCGTATGACTTCCTCGATGAGGGCATCCGTCACGCGCTCGGCATCGTGGTCGGGATCCACCACGAGAATGTCGACCGTCCCGACGAATCCGCCGGCGCGAACCGACGGCCGGAGGGCGAGGACCGCCCCACCGACCACCTCGCGCCGAATCTCGGCGACGAAGATGCTCGCCTGCGGGAGGTAGACCAGCTGTCGGAGCAGGTCCGCCGGAGCGAGCGCGCCTGCAGTGTCCGACGACCTGATGACGGCGTCGCTCAATGCGACGAGTCGATCGATGTCGGTAATGCGAGCGGTTCGAACCAGGTATTCCACGCGGGCTTGATGCCACCTCGTAGGGCCGGCGGTCGCGATCTGTCACATCGCGGTCCGATCGGATTTCACACCGCTTCCAGCGGGGCCTCGCGGGGTGGCGAGCGGTAGGCTCGGCAGCCACGCCCGGGTCGCGCTGGTCGGTGTTGCAATCGGTCCGCCGATGCATATGATACGGCATCGCTTCGGCGGCATCCTGCGCGCCGCCCGAGCCGGGATCCTGCGCCGTCCTCCGTCATGCACCGCCGCCCGAGCCAGGGACTTCCATCACTCACCTCGAAACCCGAGGTGGCTGACCCCTCGGAACGGCATCGGGCACCGGATGACAGGCCTGGACCAGGGAACGGGCCGGGGCGGGAGGATGCACCGACCGAGATCGATCGGGAGTCGCCCGGTCGATCAGTACGAGGAGGAGATTGAATGAAGTTTCGGAAGCTGAGCGCGCTCGCGGGCGCGACGATGCTGGTGTTTGCCGCGTGCAGCACCACACCACCGGCCGCTACATCGGGCGGCTCGGCCGCACCGAGTGCCGGCGCGCCAAGCAGTGCCGCCCCGAGCGCGGACACGTCCAAGGGCACCGTCAAGTTCGCCATCGAGCTGCCGCAGCAGGGCAGTGAGAAGGCGGCTTCGGACCCGATCATCAACGGCATCAAGCTTGCCGTGAAGCAGGCCGGCGGCGGCGCCGGCGGCTACAAGATCGACATCCCGCAGGGTTCGATCTTCGACGATGCGCTCAACGGCGCGCACGACCCGCAGACCGGCGCTAACAACATGAGCCAGATCGTCGCCGACGCTGACACCGTCGCGGTCATTGGCCCGCTCAACTCGAGCGTCGCCAAGGCGCAGATCCCGATCTCCAACGAGGGCGGCCTGTTCCACTGCTCGCCGGCCAACACCAACCCGGACCTGACCAAGGGCGCTCCCGCGGCCCAGCTCCGGACCAAGCCGAACAACTACATCCGCGTCGTCACGACTGACGACGTCCAGGGTCCCGCGGCCGCGCAGTACATCATCGATGTGCTCAAGAAGAAGTCGGTCTACGTCATCGACGACACCGAGACATTCGGCAAGGGCGTCGCGGACGCGTTCGACGCCGAGTTCGTCAAGCGCGGTGGCACCGTCGTCAAGCACGACGCGGCCCCCAAGACCACGCAGGACTACGTCTCGATCATGACGGCCGCCAAGGCCCTCAACCCCGAGTCGATCTACTTCGGCGGCGTGACGGCGACGGGCGGCGCCCGCATCCTTCTCGCGGCCCAGCAGGCCGGCCTCGGCGACGTCCCGTACGTCGGTCCCGACGGGATCAACGACGGCTCCGGTGAGACGAAGGACTCGTTCCTCAACCTCGCCGCGGCCGCTGCGAAGAACTCCTACAGCACGCTCGCCGGCATCGGCGACTTCCCGGGCAAGGCCCAGTTCGACACGGACTACAAGGCCGAGTACGGCATCGACGCGACCGGCTACGCCGGCATCGGCTTATGCCTGCGCCCAGGTCGTCGATCGACGCCCTCAAGCGTGCCGGTGAGACCAGCCCGGCCGACATGACCGCCCTTCGCGAGGCCGTGCGCGTCGCCGGCACCGTCGACCGACGTCACGTACACGACGATCCTCGGCGATATCACGTTCAACGCGGACGGCGATACCAGCCAGAAGATCGTCTCGATCTACTCGGTCGACACTGCCGCTGCAAACGGCAAGGGCGACTGGAAGTTCGAGACCCAGGTCGAGTACGCGCAAGTAGTCGACAAGCTGACCGGGAGCCGGGGATCGAACTGATCCCCGGCTCCTGAGCATCCGGCCCGCCGGGGCCTCGACCACCGCTTTCGAGGGCTCGCCACGTGACCTCGCTCGCAAGCCCCGCGTCCGCCGCGCGACCCGTCCGTCGCGGCCTCATCTTCGTCGCCATCGCCGCCGCGGTCATCGTCGGCTATACGGCCGTCCTCTGGATCTTCCTTCAGCTGTGGACGGGGTTGCCATCGGGCCCGGCGCCTCTCAGTGGCCATCCAGCAGACGTTCAACGCGCTCTCGATCGGCTCGATCTACGCACTCATCGCCCTCGGCTACACGATGGTCTACGGGATCATCGAGCTCATCAATTTCGCCCACGGCGACATCTTCATGGTCGGGGCGTTCGTCTCGGTCATCTTCATCGGCGGGATCATGGGTCAGACGGGCGCCGTGGATAACGTCCCGTTCCTGATCATCCTGATCCTCGGCGCGCTCGTCTTCACGATGCCGCTGATCGGCCTGCTGAACGTCTCGATCGAGCGGCTCTTCTACCGGCCGCTGCGGAACGCGCCCAGGCTCGCGCCGCTGATCACCGCGATCGGCGTCTCGTTCATCCTCCAGAACGCCGCGCTCGTCATCGCCGGATCGGGTGACCGGGCAGCCCCGCAGGTCTTCCCGCTGTTCTGGCAGGTCCAGTTCGGCGGCGCCTCGATCGCCCTCCTGTCGATCTTCATCTTCGCCCTTGCCCTCATCCTGATGATCGCGCTCCAGGGGTTCATCACCAGGACGCGTCTCGGGCGAGCGATGCGAGCGACGGCCCAGGACCAGGAGGCCGCGTCGCTGATGGGCGTCGACCTCAACCAGACGATCGCCCTGACGTTCCTCCTCGGCGGAATGCTCGCTGGGGCGGCCGGAGTCGTGTGGGGCCTGAACTTCGGCTACGTCCGCCAGGACCTTGGCTTCAACGCCGGCCTGAAGGCGTTCACCTCGGCGGTCCTGGGAGGGATCGGAAACATCACCGGAGCGGCCATCGGCGGCTTCATCATCGGGTTCATCGAGAACTTCGCATCAGCGCTCGGCTACTCGCGCTGGTCGCAGTTCCTCGTGTTCATGGTCCTGACCTTCGTCCTCATCTTCAAGCCCTCCGGCCTGTTCGGCCAGAGGACGGCGGACCGGGCATGACGGCAACGACGAGAAACGCCAGCCCGAGCCGCCCGACCGGCTCACGGTCTGCCCTGGCCCGACTGCGGGACAGCTCCGACACCCACCGGTCGCTCACGATCGTGTTCGCGATGGCCCTGACGACCGTCCTGATGTACTTCCTGCCGCTCGTCCCGCCGCTGTCCGTGGTCCAGCCGCCCGGCCCCTGGTACGACTCCTTCGCCAATGCCGGCGTGTTCGTCCTGCTCGCGATGGGCCTGAACGTCGTCGATCGGGATGGCAGGGCTCCTCGACCTCGGGTACGCCGCGTTCTTCGCGATCGGCGCCTACACCTACGCCTACAGCAACTCGCCGTTTGCCGGAACGGACTTCCCGTTCTTCCCGATGCTGTTCGTCGGCGCGGCCGTCGCGGCGATCTTCGGCATCCTGCTCGGCGCCCCGACGCTCCGGCTGCGCGGCGACTACCTGGCGATCATGACGCTCGGCTTCGGCGAGATCGTGCCCATCGTCTTCCTGAATCTCGACAGGTTCACCCAGGGCACGAACGGGATCGGCGGGATCTACCGGCCCGAGGCGCTGCCGTTGCTTGGGCCGTTCAGCGCCATCTCGCCGTTCAACTACTTCCTCGTCATGGCGGTCGATCGTCACGATCACGATGATCCTCATGTATCGGCTGCAGGATTCGCGGATCGGGCGGGCGTGGAACGCGATCCGGGAGGACGAGCTGGCGGCGGCCGCCAACGGCATCAACACGGTCACGACGAAGCTCCTCGCCTTCTCACTCGGGGCGACGACGTCCGGCCTTGCCGGCGTCTTCAATGCCTCGAAGCTCACGATCGTGTCGCCGGACCAGTTCCTGTTCACGGTTTCGTTCACGGTCCTGGCGATGGTCATCCTCGGTGGGATGGGCAACATCTGGGGCGTCGCGGTGGGCGCCTTCGTCGTCTACAACATCCAGGCGGTCGTCCTCAAGCGGATCAACGGGGTCATCGAGACGATCGGCATCCCGGCCTTCGATCTCGGGCCGATCCACGTGAACCTCGCGGAGGTGCCGTTCGTCGAGTACCAGTTCCTCCTGTACGGCGTCGCGCTGGTCCTGATGATGTTGCTGAGACCCGAGGGCCTCTTCCCGAACCAGCGGCGGCGGCTGGAGCTGCACGTCGACGAGGATCTCGACGGCGAAGACGGCGAGGTCACCGGCTCCCTCGGCGCGACGCCCGGGGCTGATGAAGAACTCGGGGCCAAGGCATGAGCGACATCCTCAAGGCCAGCGGCGTCACCAAGCGCTTCGGCGGCCTCGTCGCGGTCAACAACATCGACTTCTCGATTCCCGAGAAGGCGATCGTGAGCCTCATCGGCCCGAACGGGGCGGGCAAGACCACGTTCTTCAACATCATCGCCGGCATCTACGACCCGACCGCCGGCGAGATCGAGTTCCACGAGCGGAAGGTCATCGCCCGGTCCAGGCGGGCATGGCTCGAACCGGTCGTCTGGGTCCTGCCGGCGGCGCTCGTCGCCCTCGTCACGCTCATTCTCGGTTCCGAGTCGCGGAGCGAAGCCTCGATCATCGTCGGGCTCCTGCTGACGATCATCGCGCTCATGGTGGCGCTCCTGATCGGGGTGGCGCGCCCGCCGATCTACCAGCGGCTGCTCAGCGAGGCTCGGCATCTTCAAGAGCGCTCGACCGAACGACATGGTCGTCGAGGGCCTTGGCCGGACCTTCCAGAACATCCGCCTCTTCGCGAACATGAGCGCGATGGAGAACGTGCTCGTCGGCATGCACACCAAGCTGAGCACGACCTGGATCGACGCGCTGCTGTCGACCCCGCGGGACCGCCGCGAGGAGCAGACGGCGCGGGTCCGGGCGCGTGAGCTGCTCGCCCTGGTCGGCCTCAAGGGCCGCGATGAGCAGCTTGCCAAGAACCTCCCGTACGGCGACCAGCGACGCCTCGAGATCGCCCGGGCGCTCGGCTCGAACCCGAGGCTCCTGCTCCTCGACGAGCCGACAGCCGGCATGAACCCGCGCGAGACGCTGCAGCTGACCAGCCTCATCAGCCGGCTTCGGTCGGACCTGGGGCTGACGATCCTCCTCATCGAGCACGACATGCGGGTCGTCATGGAGATCAGCGACCGTGTGACGGTCCTCGATCACGGCGAGCGAATCGCCGAGGGGACCCCGGACGAGGTCCGGCGCAACCCGAAGGTCATCGAGGCCTATCTCGGGACGCCGCCGGCCGAGGCCGAGGCCGCGCCACCGGCGGCCGCGCCACCTGCGGCGCCTTCGGCTCCACCTCCAGCGGCATCCGAATCATGAGCGCCGTGAACGGCGGCACGCCGATGCTCGCGCTCGACGACGTCAACACCTACTACGGCCATATCCACGCCCTGCGCGGCATCTCGCTGAACGTGAACCAGGGCGAGATCGTGACGCTGATCGGCGCCAATGGCGCGGGCAAGACCACGACCCTCAAGACGATCAGCGGCCTGCTTCACCCGCGGCAGGGCAGCGTGTCGTTCGAGGGGAAGGACATCTCCAAGACCGCGGCCCACGAGCTGGTCAGGGCCGGGATCGGCCAGTCGCCCGAGGGTCGCCGGATCTTCTCGCGCCTCACGGTCATCGAGAACCTCCAGATGGGTGCCTTCACCCGCAATCTGGCTGAGATCGGTCCCGACATCGAGCGTGTGTTCGAGCTCTTCCCACGACTGCGAGAACGAACGCATCAGCTGGGCGGCACGCTGTCCGGCGGCGAGCAGCAGATGCTCGCGATCGGGCGCGCACTGATGTCCGAGCCGCGGCTCCTGCTCCTCGACGAACCCTCGCTCGGGCTCGCCCCGATCCTCGTCCAGCAGGTCTTCGAGAAGATCCGCGAGATCAACCAGCAGGGCACGACGATCCTGCTCGTCGAGCAGAACGCGCTGCAGGCGTTGTCGATCGCCCACCGGGGCTACGTCCTGCAGACCGGCGAGGTCGTGCTGACCGGCCCGGCCAGCGATCTCATCCGCAACGAGATGGTCCGCAAGGCGTATCTGGGCGAACATTAGGACCTGAGGCGTCGCCCACGCGGCGACCGGACGACGCCCGGCGAGGACCGCGATGACCGAGAACATCGAACCGATCCGGGCGGCAGACGCCCGACGGTTCGAGGCGCGCCTCGCCGCCGACGACCGATCCCCGTTCATGGTCGCAACGCTCGTCGCCGCGTTCGTCGCGCTCGCGATCCTCAAGCCCTGGGCCGCGGGCTCGCCCGAGGCGCATCGCAGCGTCGCCAACGACCCGAATCAGGTGGCGCCGGCCGTGCCGGGCGAACCCGGCCCCAGCGGGCTGGCCGCGCGGACGCCGACCGACGACGCCATCTCGGAGATGTGCCTTGAGCCCGGCTCGTGGCGGACGGCGACCGTCGAGACGTGGAACGACCGGACCGTCCGCGTGTGGCGGGCGATCGATCCGGCCCCCGCCAGCCGGCCGCTCGACCCATCGATCCCGATCGTGCCGGCGGTCGGCTCGTCGATCCCCGCGATCGGCTACTGCGCGCCGACGAGCGGGCCGGAACAACCGCTTGGACCCGCGACAATCCAGGCCTGGTGGGTCGAGGGCGAGGCCGTCGAACGGCTGCAGTTGCGGCAGATCACGCCGAGATCCGGCATCTCGCCCTACGGAGCGTTGTTCGGGCCGCCGGCCGAGCTCGGGTCGACGACGAGCTGGCCGAACGGCCTCGTCGTCTTCCGCTACGAGGAGGGCGGAGCCGGGGCCGGCGCCTCGCGCTGGTTCGGCATCCAGGTCAGCGGGACCACGGACGGGGGACCGGCCACGACGCCGTAGCTCGCCAAGCTCGCCCGCGGCCGCGCTTGCGGGCCGCGGCGGGGCTCGCCGACACTGTTCTCGTGTCCCACCGAGCCGTCCACCGCTGGCCCGCGATTGCCGTCGCCACCGTTGCCCTGTCGGTCCTCGTCACGGCCTGCTTCAGCGCGCCGCAGGGATCCCCATCCGGACGACCCGCGCCGAAGACCGCGCCGACGTCCTCGCCAGCGTCCGGGCCTGCCGTTTCGGGGGCCTCGGCAACCCCCGCCATCGCCGGCCTGAGCTGGGTCCAGGCGACCGGCGCGGAGCGTCCCGAGGACGCCTTCGCCGAGGCCTCGGCCGCCCCCACCGCACCGAGCGGACCGGGCACCGCCGGCCATCCGGGTCACTTCGCCGGGCAGGCGATCGTCGACGACGTCGCCCGGGCCGGCGACAGGCTGGTCGCCGTCGGGTACGTCGGCGTGCGCGGCGTGTGGACCGCGCTCGCCTGGACGTCGGATGACGGGGACCGCTGGGACCTCGCGACCGTCGATCCGTCACCGGCATCGTTTGCGGTGACAATCGCCGTTGGCCCCGGCGCAGCCGGTCGGATCGTCGCGGGAGGTCGATCGGGCGGGTCGCCGGTCACCTGGGATTCGGTCGACGGCCGCGCGTGGACCCGCCGGACGATCCCGACGCTCAGCGACGGCGCCGAGTGGGAACGAATCGTCACGGTGCTCGCGACGGACGCGGGCTTCCTGGCCGGCGGCTCGGCTGGACCGGAGCTGGGCGACCGGCATGCCCGGTTCTGGCGGTCGGCGGACGGGATCACGTGGTCGGCCGTGCCGGACGCTCCGGCCTTCGACGGCGCCGAGGTCGTCTCGATCGTCGCCCGCGACGGCGGGTACGTCGCGCTCGGCCGGCTCGGGACGGGTCAGCGGGGAACCGGGTCCGTCGCCTGGGTCTCCCCAGACGGCGTTCAGTGGCAGCGCATCGACAGCCCCGCCCTCGCGTCGGGGCTGGCCGTAGCGCTCGCTGCGGCCCCGGACGGCTCCCTCGTCGCGGTCGGCTCAGACCTCGATGAGCGCGAGGCCCTCGCCTGGCGGTCGGCCGACGGGACGTCGTGGGAGCTGGCACCTGCCGAGGAATCGAGGCTCTATCACGGGGCCAAGATCCGGATGACGGACGTCACCTCCCTCGCGAGCGGCGGCTTCCTCGCGGTCGGGAACTACGTCGGCCTGCAGTACGGGACAGCGACCAGCTGGCTGTCGAGGGATGGGCTCAGCTGGCAGCGGGCACCCGGCTACCCGGCGCTCGAGCAGGGCGAGATGCTGGCGGTCACAGAAGGCCCGGAGGACCTCGTCGCGGTCGGCAGTTTCGGGGCGCCCGACAACTACATCCCGACGGTCTGGCGCGGCCCGGCGGCGAGCCGCTGATCGTGCCTCAGCGGTAGGCCGGCTCCCGGGCGATCTCGTAGACCGCCCGGCCGAGGATGACGAGCCCCAGCGCCGCGATCCAGAGGCCCGGACCTCGATCCGGGAAGACCGCCTGGACGTTGACCGCCGCGAGGCTGACGAGCCGGAGGATGAGTCCCAACCAGCCGATGATGAGCAGGGCGACGTAGGCGAGGGTGCGATCGATCGCCACAGGACGGTCACTCGCGTAGGGCAGACGTGACGAGCGCGATCGTCCCGAGCGCGGCAAAGATCACGAGGATTCCGCTCCCGGTGAACGCGTTCTCCGACGTCGCCGGCAACCCGCTGCCGCCGCCGACCTGCCACCACGGCAGGACGCAGCCGACGAGGATCACCGCCGCCGCGAGGGCGGCCAGCCGGCGACCACGACCGAGAGGGCGTCGATGCATCTCAGTCGCCCGTGTAGACCTCGGGGCGGAGCACGCCCACGAAGCGGAGATTGCGGTAGTACTCGCCGTAGTCGAGCCCGTAACCGACCACGAACTGATCCGGGATCGTGAACCCGATGTAGTCGACCGGGATGTCGACGAGGCGTCGGGCCGGCTTATCGAGGAGGGTGCAGATCCGGAGCGAGCGGGGGTTCTTGCCGCGCAGGTAGCGGAGGAGGTAGTTGAGCGTCAGCCCGGTGTCGATGATGTCCTCGACGATCAGGACGTCCTCGCCCTCGATGCTGGCCGACAGGTCCTTGAGGATCCGGACGAGACCCGACGATTCGGTGCCGGTGCCGCCGTACGACGAGACCTCCATGAGATCGATGCGGACCGGGACCGGGATCGCCCGCATCAGGTCGGCCATGAACGGCAGGGAACCCTTGAGCACCGACACGAGCGTCAGCGGCCGATCGGCATAGTCCGCCCCGATGCGGCGGCCAAGCTCGGCGATCTTGGCCTGGATCGCGTCCTCGGTGACGAGCACTTCGCCGACGTCGGCGACCAGGTCGATTGGTCGGGTCACGGCTCGATCGTCGGTTCGGCGGCCGGCCGGCCGGCCGTCTCAGTCAGGCCCGTGGCATCCTCGGCGTCACCTGTGACGGCGAGCGTGAGCCGGTCCGGGATGACCTGACCGGGCGTTCCCGACATCTCGTCGATGAGGGCGAGCTTGCCGAACTTCAGCATGAGCGCCCGGAAGTCCCGCGCGTAGAACAGCTTCACCCGCAGGTCCGGGTAGAGCGCGAGGACGCGGCGGAGCTTGCGGTTCTTCTTTCGGACGAGCTTCTGGCGGAGCGTCGTCATCTCGAGGTACAGGTCCAGGTCGGGCAGCCAGAAGTCGGGCGAGAAGCTCTCGACGACCATCCCGTCAAGGTTCCAGAGAATCGGGAACGTGTGCGGTTCGTACTCCCAGCGAACCTGGTAGAAGTCGAGGATCCGCGCCATCTCGGCCTCGCTCGCGTGGGCGAACGCTGGAGTGGCCGGCGGCGGGAGTTCGTCGCCGGAAACCGGCTCCCGGAGCGCGTCCGGTCGCGGCGGTTCCGCGCCCTGGCGCGGCTTCTTGGGGTCGATCTCGGACCCGAGCCGGGACGCCACTGCCGCTGCCCGACGAGCCCGGCGGCCGGATCCCGATCCCGCCGCGGAGGTCGCCGTCACGTTCGCGACCCGCCGCCCCGTGCGTCCCGCGATGGCCCGACGAACGCGGCCAGGTCGCCACGTTCCAGGAGTTCGCGGACTGTTCGGATGTCGTCCGTCCCGATCGGCAGCGCCTCGCGGAACCGGGCGTCATCGGCCGGCAGGAACTCCCCGTAGCGGGCATCGGAGCCGGCCTCGTCGGCGCCCGACTCGACGATGATTCCGAGGGATTCGCTCTTGCACCCGGCGCAGTCCAGCTCGACGAACATCAAATCGTCGCGGCTGGCGAGAACGCGGACCCGCTCGAAGGGGACGAGGACGCCGCAGACGCCGCAGTCGACGCCGTTCGCGAACGGAGGGAGGCGATCGCGCGGGTCCATCGGCCGTCAGTCTACTGCCTCGTCGTGGGAAGCGCCTCGCCTGGGCCGGATTGCGGCCGGATACCCCCAGGGGGTATCATCGAACGACGCCCCCGACCGGGCGGCGCGCCAAGCAGGGAGGCCACACGTGCCACAGCCCAACGGCCGCACGGGGGCCGCACCAACGCCCGAACACTTCCGCCACTCCTACTCCAAGGACAAGGCCGGCCTCGTCCGGCGCCTGTCGCGGATGGAGGGCCAGGTCCGCGGGATCGCCCGGATGATCGAGCGCGAGGAGTACTGCGTCGATATCCTCCAGCAGACGGCCGCCCTCCGGGCCGCCGTCGACGCCGTATCGGTCCTCGTCCTCGAGGATCATGTCCAGGGCTGCGTCCGCACCGCCGCAGAACGCGGCGAGGCGGATAAGTACGTGGACGAAGTGATTGACGTCGTCCGGCGGACGCTCGGCCGGCCCGTGCGGGGGAGCGGCCGCTCGGCCTGACCGGTACTTCCGGACGGGACCGGGGACCGGACGGGGGATTTCCCGCACGCACCACGATGCGGACGATTGGATCGACCGATCGGTCGCCACCGCTCCGACACGACGGAGCGACCACAGGGGTCAGATGCTCGATTCGCGCCTGCCGCGGCTGCCAGCCCAGCCGCCTTCCGTCTCGCCTCCGCCGCCGCTGACCGAGCGGCGTGCGTCGTTTCGACGCGCCGAAGACCGCGAGGCGCACCAGGAGAAGGTCCTCCTCGCACGCGCGCTTGATGTGATGGCGGCCGACACGAGCGCCGAGGCGCGGCTCGCGGGACTCCTCCGATTGCTTGCTCGAACCGCCGGCGCGCGCCGGGCGGCCGTGCTGGCCGATGGAATCGAACGGCGCTGTGCTGTGTCGGTCGTGCCGGGTGAGGATCCCGCCGCTGCCGAGGCACTCGCGACCTGGCTCGACGCCCGGGCGACACGCTCCCGGGCCGAACGGGCGGCCTCCGGCGTCGCGCCGATTTCTCTGATCGTCGGCGCCGAGGAACGACGAGCAACTCCGCGCGCCACCCGCACGCAACAGCCGGACGGCGTCGAGCCGACCGCCCGAGGATCGGCCCGTCGGGTCGCCGGAGCCAGCCCGGCTCGAGCGCCGCTCGCCCGAACCCGACGTCGCAAGCGCCCCGTGGTACTCGATGCTGCCGATCCCGAGCGCCGGCCAGGTCGTCCTCGGGTTCGAGTTCGATGGACCCGGCCGCGCCGATCGCCTCGCCGAGCGACTCCCGCCTCAGCTCGCCCGCCACGCGGCCGTCGCCCTGGCGCTCGTCACGGAGCAGCTCGCGACGGAGCGCGAGCTGTCGTCGCTCCGCGCCGCTGAGGCCGAGCGGACACGGTTCGTCTCGACCGTCGCCCATGAGCTGCGCACCCCGCTGACCGGTCTGCGCGGCTATCTCGAGCTCATCCTCGGCGGCAAGGTCGCCGAGCCGGAGGTCGAGCGCGACTTCCTCGAGCGAAGCCTGGGCATCGTCGGGTCGATGTCGGACCTCGTCGGGGACCTCCTCGAGCTCTCGCGTCTCGAGTCCGGCACCCTCGAGCTCGACATCGAACAGTTCTCGGTCGCGGAGGCCGCGGCACGGGTCGTCGGCGGACTCCTGCCGATCGCGCTCGAGTGCGACATCCGCCTCCGAACCTCGCTGCCGCCGCGCCTCCAGTCGGCGACCGGCGACCGGCGGCGCGTCGAACAGATCCTGACGAACCTCGTGGCGAATGCGCTGAAATTCACGGCACCCGGCGGCAGCATCGAGCTCACGGCGCGTTTCGACGGCCCCGTCGCGATCATCGCCGTCCTCGACGACGGAACGGGCATCATCGCCGAGGATCGGGGCCGGATCTTCGAGCGATTCCACAGGCTGGAGGCCCACGAGCGGATCACCGGGACGGGCCTCGGCCTGCCGATCGCTCGCGACCTGGCCCGGCGCATGGACGGCGACCTCGAGGTCGCCTCCGTCCCGGGATCGGGATCTGCCTTCGTCCTTGCCCTTCCGGGCCCCGCGGCCATCGACTCGATGCTCGTGAAGGCGGCCCTCGCACGGGCGCTCGCAGCCGAAGAGGTCGGGCTCGAGGAGCGGGCCGTGCTGCGGGCGATGGCCGTCGCCGGTCGCGCAGCGCCCCGTTCCGACGGGGCGTCGATAGGCCAAACACGGGCCGGCGCAGACCGCCGGCGACGATCCATCCGGTCGCGCGTTATCCACAACCTCGCCTGGCTCCCCGGTTTTGGTGGATAACCCCGTTGACTCGGGCCAGCCATGGCCGGTAGTCTCCGGCATCCGCACTACGGTCACTCGGGTACTGAGACCTGCGAGGGGCACGGGGAAACCCGGCCGCGAACCGGACATGTCGCAGAAGACTGAGGCCCGACCGCCGGTGCGACAAACGACGACGCCGGGAGCGGCTCCCGGGCGGCCCCGAGAGGCACGACCAACAGGAGAGGTGCCTGGACCGTCCGCGGGAACCGCTCCCGACGCGCGTTGAGGACCTTCCGCCCCTTCCGAGCGCGTTCGACGATGCCCTGGATCCCGGCCTGCGCGAGCTCGGACTCGACCTGGCTCCCGGAGGCGCGCCGCGTCATCGGCGACCACGTCCGCCTGCTGCTCGCCTGGAACGCCTCGATCAACCTGACGTCGGTTCGCGACCCGGCGTCGATTGCGATCCGCCACGTGGTCGACAGCCTGGCGGCTGTGCCGCTCGTCCTGGCCCGGCGCGTCGACGGGGCGAAGATCGACGCGTTCCTCGACCTCGGCAGCGGCGGCGGCTTTCCGGGAATCCCGCTGGCCGCGGTGATGCCCACAGCGCGAGCCACGCTCGTCGAGTCGGTCGGCAAGAAGGCCGCGTTCCTGGCAACCGCCGTCGAGGCGACCGGCCTCGCGCCGCGGGTCAGCGTGGCGACCGCGCGGTCGGAGGAGCTCGCCCGCGACCCGCTCCATCGCGAGCGGTGGCCGGCCGTGACGGTTCGGGCGGTCGGCGGCCTCGACGAGCTCGTCGAGCTCGCGTTCCCGCTGCTCGTCCCGGGCGGCTTGCTCGTCGCCTGGAAGGGCGGCGACATCGTCGACGAGACCGCGGCAGCACTCCGCGCGGTCGCCGCCATGGGCGGCGGCCGCGTCGAGGCGCTCCCTGTCGCCGTTGACGGCCTGGCAGGCCATCGCCTGGTCGTCGTCACGAAGCGCGGCCGCACGGCCGACGGCTACCCGCGGGATCCGGCGGCTCGGCGCCGGCGGCCGTGGTGAGGCTCATCGGCTCATCGCCCCTGCTAGGCTGAACTCGTGCGCGTCGCCGTCCTTTCGGATATCCATGCCAACCTCGTGGCCCTCGACGCGGTGATCGCATCCTTCGGTTCGGTCGATGCGGTCTGGCACCTCGGCGATGTCGTCGGCTATGGCCCCGAACCCGATGGCGTCGTGGAGCGCCTGGCCGGCATCGGCGCGGTGGGCGTCCGCGGCAACCACGACGCGGCAGCGGTTGGCGGCGACGAGATCGAGTGGTTCAACCCCGACGCTCGGGCCGCGATGGAATGGACCCGCCGCCGGATCGCCGACGCGACGCGGGCCTGGCTGACGGCACTGCCGCCGCGCCACGCCGATGGGAAGTTCGGCCTCGTCCACGGCAGCCCGCGCGAGCCGCTCTGGGAGTACATCGTCTCGGTGCCGGTGGCCCGGGCCAATCTGGCGGCCATGACGACCGACTTCGGGCTGTACGGCCACACCCACCTGCCGATGGTCTACGCCGAGCGCGACGGCGGTGTCGAGCAGATCGAGCCCGCCGACGGTTCGAGCTTCGCGCTGGGTGGCGGCCGGGCGCTGATCAATCCGGGCAGCGTCGGCCAGCCGCGTGACGGCATCGTCACCGCCAGCTATCTCGTCCTGGACACTGAGGCGGGTCACTGCACGTGGCGCCGGACGCCGTACGACATCGGGGCCGTCCAGGCCGCGATGCGAGCGGACGGCCTGCCCGCGCGCCTCGTGGATCGCCTCGCATACGGCCTGTGAGGCAGTTCGCATGATCGGCGGCCGCCGTCCGCTCCAGGGCCGGAAGCTCGCCGATCGCCGCGTCCGGGTCGAGCGGCCGCATTCGCCCTACTTCCGCTACACCGGGCCGAACCAGCTCGTCGCCAAGCCGGCGGCGAGCCAGCCCGAAGACGCGCGTTGGCCGTGCCCTTGCCTCGGTCAAGTCCTTCGCCCTCGGAAGGCCACTGGCGTCCGACGAGGAGATCGGCGAACGGCTCTCCAAGAAGCAGGCCCTCGCGATCTTCAGCTCCGACGCGATCAGCTCGTCGGCCTACGCCACCGAGGAGATCATCCGCGCGTTCATGCTCGTCGGCATCGGGACCGCAGCGCTCACCTTCTCGCTGCCGATCAGCATCGCGATCGCCGGGCCTCCTCGCCGTGGTCGCCTTCAGCTACCGCCAGATCTGCATCGCCTATCCGACGGGCGGCGGCTCGTACTCGGTGTCGAAGGCGAACTTCGGCAAGATCGCCTCGCTCGTCGCGGCGTCCGCCCTCATGATCGACTACAGCCTCACGGTGGCGGTGTCGACGTCCTCGGCCGTCGAGCAGATCTCCTCGGCCGTGCCGGCGGTCGGCCCCTACTCCGTGTACGTCGGGATCGGGGCCATCTTCCTGATCATGATCGGGAACCTCCGAGGCCTCCGCGAGTCCGGCAACATCTTCGCGATTCCGACGTACCTGTTCCTCGGCAGCGCCCTGCTGATGATCGGCATCGGGACGTTCCGGATCGTCGTCCTCGGCGAGCATCGGGCGCCGTCGCCCGAGGAGATCCAGGCGCTGGACAACACGACCCAGGCCGTCGGAATCCTCATCCTCCTGCGCGCGTTCGCGTCGGGCGCCGTCGCGCTGACCGGCACCGAAGCGATCGCGACCGGCGTTCCCGCCTTCAAGCCGCCCGAATCGAAGAACGCGGCGACGACGCTGATGGCAATGGCCGGGATCCTCGCGGTCCTGTTCATCGGAATCACGTTCCTGGCGACCAATTTCGCGGTCTTCCCGGTCGACGAGCCGGTGAAGAAGACCGTCGTCGCCCAGGTCGCCGGCATCGTCTACGGCGGCGACTCGATCGGGTTCTATGCCTTCCAGGCGTTCACCGCCCTGCTGCTGTTCCTCGCGGCGAACACGAGCTTCGCTGCCTTCCCGCGACTGGCCGCCGTCCTGGCCACGGACGGATTCATGCCGCGCCAGTTCTCCTACCGCGGCGACCGGCTCGCGTTCTCGGCCGGGATCATCATCCTCGCCCTGATCGCGATGAGCCTGGTCTTCGTCTTCGGCGGCCATACCCACGCGCTGATCCCGCTGTACGCGGTCGGCGTGTTCATCGACTTCACGATCAGCCAGTCCGGGATGGTCCGCCACTGGTTGCGCCACAAGGTCCGCGGCTGGCGCTACCGGATCATGATCAACGCCGTCGGCGCCGTGCTGACGGGGATCGTGGCGATCGTCGTCACCTCGGTGAAGTTCCGCGACGGCGCATAGCTCGTGATCCTCCTGATCCCGATCCTCGTCTCGATCATGTTCTTCATCAACCGCCAGTACAGCGCCTCACGGCGCGAGCTGCGGGTCCGCGACGACATCGTCTTCGAGGCGCCCCACCGCGAGGAACGCGTCGTCGTCCCGATCCCGGGCATGAACCGGGCCGTCGTCCAGGCTGTCAACGTCGCCCGCTCGATCGCCGATGACGTCCGGGCCGTCTTCATCACCGACGAGCCCGACGACGCCGAAGTCCTTCGGAAACAATGGGAGCGCCAGATGCCGGGGGTGCCGCTCGTCGTCGTCGAGTCGCCGTACCGAGCGCTCGTCGGGACCCCTCGAGGCGTACCTCGACGTTCTCGACGCTGCCTGGCCGCCGGACAAGGAGGCCCCGGTCACGTTCGTCGTGCTGCCGGAATATGTCGCCCGCCGGTGGTGGGAGCGGATCCTCTACAACCAGTCGGTCAAGCGCCTTCGGAGCTCGCTGCTCGGGCGGCCGCACACCGTCGTCGTCAACGTGCCGTACCGACGGGAGGACCCGACGGACGAGGATCGGGTGGATCCGGGGACGATGCCCACGAGCCGATGACCGCTCGGTGGTATCGTTCCGGCCGTGCCCGAGGCCCAAACTCCCCCGTTCACCCGCGTGGTGATCGCCTTGAGCGGCGGTTCGAGCGACGCCCGGATCGTCAAGCTCGTGTCCGCCCTCGCCAGTGCCAAGGGCGGCAACGTCGAACTGATCGCGGTCCACGTCGTCGAGATCGACTGGACGCTGCCGCTCGATGCCGACGTGGCCGGCCAGTCCGAGGAGGCCCAGCGAGTCCTCGACCAGGCGGAATCCGTGGCCGAAGCGGCCAAGGCGAAGCTCGAGCCGGTGCTCCTGCAGGCACGCGACGTCGGGGCGGCGCTCGTCGACGAGGCGAGCGAACGGGGAGCGGACCTCCTCGTGGCCGGCCTCCCCTATCGCAAGCGATTCGGGGGCGACTTCGCCATCGGACGAACGATCCCGTACGTCCTGAAGAACGCCCCCTGTGCAGTCTGGGTCGTGCGCGAGCCGATCCCCGAGGAGACAACGTGAAAACAGTGATCGTCGGTTGTGGCCGCGTCGGCGCGGTCCTCGCCGACTCATTCGACCGGGCCGGTCACGAGGTGATCGTCATCGATCCCTCGACCCGGGCCTTCGATCGGCTGCCGTCGACGTTCGGTGGCAACGCCCTCCGCGGCGACGGCACCGACGAGGACACGCTCCGCCGAGCCGGCGCCGAGGACGCCGACATCTTCATGGCGATGACCGAAGGCGACAACCGCAACGTGATGGCCGCGCAGGTCGCCCTCGAGGCGCTCGGGGCGAAGCGCGTGATCGCCAAGATCAACGACCCCGTTCGGGCCGAGGCGTACGCGGACCTCGGCATCGCGACGCTCTGCCGGACGACGATGATGGCCGACGCGGTCGCCGCGTTCCTCGGCCTGCCCGGTCAGCGGCCGAAGCGGAATCCTCGCCCCGACGGGAAGCCATCCCGGCGGAGAAGATCATCACGAACCGATCCCGGACGAGGCGCGCCGCGACGGGCTCGCCGATCGGATCGGCGCAGGAGGCCTGACGATGTTCGTTCTGGTCGTCGGCGGCGGCAAGGTCGGCTACTACCTGACCAAGGAGCTCATCGAGTCGGGCCACGAGGTGGTCCTCATGGAGAAGGACCGGGCGAGGTCCGACCAGATCGCCGACGAAATCGGCTCGGTCGTGATCCCCCATGACGGCTGCGAGGGCAAGTACCTCGGCGAGGCCGGCTGCAACCGGGCGGACATCGTGGCCGCTGTCACGGGCGACGACGAGGACAACCTCGTCATCTGCCAGATGGCCAAGCACCACTTCGACGTGCCCCGGACGATCGCCCGGGTCAACAATCCCAAGAACGAGATGCTGTTCAAGCATCTCGGCGTCGACGAGATCATCAGCCCGACGCGGATGATCCTCGGCTCGATCGAGCAGGACATCCCGGTCCACGAGCTCCTCCACCTGGCGGCGCTGGGCGAGGGCGAGCTCGAGCTCATCGAAGCCCACCTCCAGCCAGGCTCGCCCGCGATCGGCAAGGCGACCCAGGACCTCACGATCCCCGACGGCTGTTCACTGTTCGCGGTGATCCGCAACGGCATTGCGACCCCGCTTCGGCCGGACATGGTCCTCGAGGAGGGCGACAAGGTCATCGCCATCGGCCGGACTGAGTGCGAGGCGCTCCTCCACGAGCAGCTGATCGGCGACGTCGAGGGTGCTCCCGCCGGCTGACCCTCGGCGGCGACCCGGCCTCGCCGATTCCCGCACGAGCGCCCTGCTCGCGCAACAACCTTGACAACGCCATTGTCATGGTTCTATGATCCGATCGTGCCCGGAAAGTCGGGCCCGACAATCATCAGAACCAGGGTTGACACATGGGTTTTGGCCAGGCGGATCGCGACCCGCGGCGACCGGTATACGTAATCAGCGTCGCCGCAGGAATTGTCTCCGTCCATCCGCGAACACTGCGGATCTACGAGGACGAGGGGCTGCTGTGTCCGGCCCGGACTCCAACCAACATCCGGCTGTACAGCGATGAGGACATTCGCCGAATCCAGTGGATCAGGCATCTGACCCGGGATCGGGGAGTCAATCTCGCCGGCATCAAGATCCTGTTCGAGCTCGAGGAACGCCTCGGGAAACGGATCCTCGAGGCCCTGTACGACGAGGGGATGCGCAACCGGCGGGCCGCCGATGCGTCGGCCGCCGCCGAACCCGAACCGGAAACAGGCACCGCGTAAGCAACACCTAATGGAATCACCTACTTCACGGCGGGCCGCCAGCCAGCCATCATTCACCTTCACCTCGACAGGAGACACCTGATGCCGAAGCGTCCGCCCACCTCGGACGAAATCCCCACTGCCGAAGGGGCCGAAGACGATCGAGCTGCCGCTCGTCGCGCTTCGCGAAACCGTCATTTTTCCCGAGATGATCGTGCCTCTCCAGGTCGGTCGCGAGAAGAGCGTCAACGCGCTGAACGCCGCGGTCGCCGACGGTGGGCCGATCGCCCTCGTAACCCAGCGCCACGCCGAGCAGGAGGACATCAACGACACCTCCGAGCTCTACGAGGTCGGCACGCTCGCCAAGATCGCCCAGGTCGTGCAGCTCCAGGACGGAACCGTCCGGGCCATCGTCCAGGGCCAGTCGCGGCTCAAGCTCCATAGCTTTTCCGCCACCGAGCCGTACCTCCGCGGCGTCGTCGAGGAAGTCTCGGACGACACGCCGGCCGGGCTCGAGGTCCAGGCGCTCATGCGCACGGTCCAGGCCCAGATCGAGCAGTACGTCGCAAACGGCGCTCCGGTCCCGCCGGAGGCCGCGGTCGCGGCGCGCAACATCACGGAGCCCGGCCTCCTGGCCGACATGGTCGCGTACAGCCCGGACATGACGACCGAGCAGCGCCAGGAGATGCTCGAGACGATCGACGTCGTCGAGCGGCTCAAGCTCGTCTCGAACTTCCTCGCTCGCCAGATCGAGATCCTCGAGCTGAAGGGTCGGATCCAGTCCGAGGTCAAGTCCGAGATGGACAAGACCCAGCGCGAGTACATCCTCCGCGAGCAGCTCAAGGCAATCCAGCGCGAGCTCGGCGAGGACGACCCCCAGCAAGCCGAGATCAATGAGCTGCGCGACAAGGTCGAGCAGGCGGGCATGCCCGAAGAGATCAAGGCCCGGGCGATCAAGGAAATCGACCGGATGGCGCGGATCCCGTCGGCCTCGCCCGAGGTCGGTGTTATCCGGACCTACGTCGACTGGCTGATCGGTCTGCCCTGGAACGTCGCAACGAGCGACCTCCTCGACATCAAGGAAGCCGCCAAGATCCTCGACGAGGACCACTACGGCCTCGAGAAGATCAAGGAGCGGATCCTCGAATATCTCGCGGTGCGCACGCTCGCCGATGAGATCCGCAGTCCCATCCTCGCCTTCGTCGGCCCGCCCGGCGTCGGCAAGACGTCACTCGGCAAGAGCATTGCCCGGGCGATGGGCCGCAAGTTCGTCCGGATGAGCCTTGGCGGCATCCACGACGAGGCCGAGATCCGCGGCCACCGCCGGACGTACATCGGCGCCCTGCCCGGCCGAATCATCCAGAGCATCAAGACCGCGGGATCCAACAACCCCGTGTTCATGCTCGACGAGGTCGACAAGATCGGGATGGACTTCCGGGGCGACCCCTCGTCGGCCCTGCTGGAGGTCCTCGACCCCGAGCAGAACAACACCTTCCAGGACAATTACCTCGAGGTGCCGTTCGACCTGAGCAAGGTCCTCTTCGTCGCGACGGCGAACCTGCTCGACCCGATCCCGGCCGCTCTCCGCGACCGGATGGAGATCATCCATCTGCCCGGCTACACGGAGCAGGAGAAGATCGAGATCGGCAAGCGGTTCCTCATCCCCAAGCAGATGAAGAACCACGGCCTCACCGAGAAGCGGATCGAGATCACGCCTGAGGCGATGACCGAGCTCGTCCGGTCCTACACCAAGGAAGCAGGCGTCCGGAACCTCGAGCGCGAGATCGCCAACATCATGCGGAAGGTCGCCCGGTCCGTGGCCGAAGGCCGCACGCGCAAGACCGTCGTAGACGTCAAGCGCCTCGTCGCGTTCCTCGGACCGCAGCGGTACGAGTACGGCGAGCTGGAGGCCGAGGACCAGACGGGCTCGGCAACAGGCCTCGTCGTGACCGAAGTCGGCGGTGATGTCATCGCCATCGAGGTCACGAAGATGGAGGGCAAGGAAGACTTCATCCTCACCGGCCAACTCGGCGAGGTGATGCGGGAGTCGGCCCGAGCCGGCCTGTCGTGGACGCGGGCGCATGCGTCCGAGCTCGGCATCTCACGCGAGATCTTCGAGAAGAACACGCTCCACATCCACGTTCCGGCTGGAGGCATCCCCAAGGACGGCCCGTCGGCCGGGATCACGATGGCAACGGCCATCGTCAGCGCCCTCGCCGGCATCCCCGTCCGGAAGGACGTGGCGATGACCGGGGAGATCACGCTCCGCGGCCGGGTTCTCCCGATCGGGGGCCTGAAGAGCAAGATCCTCGCCGCCCACCTCGCGGGCGCCCGGATCGTCATCCTGCCGCGCAAGAACGAGAAGGACTTGGTCGACATCCCGGATGAGATCCGGAAGCAGATCAAGCTCATCCTCGTCGACTCGATGGACCAGGTCCTGGAGGCGGCCCTTCGGCGCAAGCCGAAGGCGCTCGTCACCGAGCCGGCCAAGGTCGTCACCGGCGACAAGCCGCTCGACAAGGAGCCGGAGCGCGAGGATCGCGTCCGCCGGACGACGTTCCCCCCGGCGGAGCAACCACCGGTCGTTGTCGAACGTGGCTGATTCGATGGTCGCCGCCGGGAGGCCGACATGCCCGCGTTGCCCGGTCCGCGCGCTCGCTCACGCACGTTCAAGTGCGCGTGTCTTGGGACACACGCGCTGCGCGCGCGCGAGCGTGCTCCCGGGCGCCTTGGCCTGACAGCCTCCGGACGGCGAGACCGGACTCGGAGCGGCAGGTCGCTTCTCTGATGGATTACCAGGACTACTACCAGACCCTCGGGCTGACTCGGAATGCGAGCCAGCCCGAGATCAAGAAGGCCTTCCGGAAGCTCGCCCGAGAGCATCACCCGGACAAGCGGCCGGGCGACACCGCGGCTGAACGCCGGTTCAAGGAGATCAACGAGGCCAACGCGGTCCTCTCCGATCCCGAGAAACGCCGCAAGTACGATCTGCTGGGCGCGAACTGGGAATCGTACAGCCAGGCCGGTGCCGGTGGCCCGTCGGGCGGGGCGAATCCTTTCGCCGGCTTCGGGCGCGGGGCGCGTCCGCGGCGGCTAGGCAGGAAGCAGGCAGCGGGCCCGCGCGCGAGACGCTCACGACGCGGGCTTGCTGATTCGGCCAGATGGATTACCAGGACTACTACCAGACCCTCGGGCTGACTCGGAACGCGAGCCAGCCCGAGATCAAGAAGGCCTTCCGGAAGCTCGCCCGAGAGCACCATCCCGACAAGCGACCGGGCGACACCGCGGCTGAACGCCGGTTCAAGGAGATCAACGAGGCCAACGCGGTCCTCTCTGATCCCGAGAAACGACGCAAGTACGACCTGCTGGGCGCGAACTGGGAGTCGTACAGTCAGGCCGGTGCCGGCGGCGCGTCGGCCGGGGCGAATCCCTTCGCCGGCTTCGGGCGCGGGGCCGGCGGCCAGGCGGGCAATGTTCGCTACGAGTTCAGGACGTCCGGCGGCGCGGGCGGTGGCTTCTCCGACTTCTTCCGGACGTTCTTCGCGGGTGACGAACCCGGTGCGGCGAGCGCCGGCCGGAGCCGCCAGGCCGGCCCCACATTCGAGGAGATCCTCGGCCAGATGGGCCTGAACGAGGCGGCCCAGACCAACGGCGCCGCCGGACGGCGGCAGGCCGCTTCCCCGGTCGTCGCCGAAGCGACCGCCGAGATCAGCCTCGAGGAGGCCTTCCGCGGCACGACCCGGCGGATCGACATCGACGGCAAGCGTCTCGAGATGACGATCCCGCCCGGTGCCGACAACGGAACCCGGATCAAGCTGACCGGCCAGGGCCGCAGGTGGTGGCGACGTCGTCGTCGTCGTCCGCGTCCGGCCCCACGCCATCTTCACCCGGCGCGGCGCCGACCTCGAACGCGAGCTCCCGATCACCCTGCAGGAAGCGCTGCTCGGCGGCGAAGTCCCGGTAAAGACGCTCAAGGGCCGGGTGTTGCTGAAGATCCCGCCGGGCACGCAGAACGGCCGTAGTCTTCAAGCTGACCGGCCAGGGCATGCCCCATCTCCGCGGCGCGGGCGTGGGCGACGCCAAGGTGAAGGTCCGAGTCGTGTTGCCGTCCAGGCTTGGACGCTGACGCCGAGCAGGCGGCCCGAACCTTCCTCGAGCTCGTCGACCAGCCAGACCCCCGAACCGCCGACTGAAACCCGGAGAACCCGATGAAACTCGACCGCTATACCGAAAAGGCCCAGGAGGCGATCATCGCCGCCCAGCGCCTCGCCGAGGAGCTGCAGAGCCCCGTCCTCGACGCCGAACACCTCCTCGATGCCCTCGTCGAGCCCGACGATGGCGTGCCCGCCGAGACCCTCCGGCGAATCGGGGTCGATCTCAAGGCGTTCCGCGACGAGCTCGCGGGGATCCTCAGCCGGCGAGCCAAGATCCAGGGCGGCTCGCTGTCACTCGATCCGCGCGCCAAGCGGGCCATGGAGCTGGCGGAGGAGGAAGCGAAACGACTCGGCGATGAATACGTCTCGACCGAGCACCTCCTCCTGGCCGTCGCCGAGGTCGGCGGCGAAGCGCGCCAGCTGCTCGATCGCCACGGGGCGACGCGCGAGGCGATCCTCAACGCGCTCCAGAGCGTCCGCGGCGGCCAGCGGGTCACGTCCCCGAATCCCGAGGGAACATACGCGGCCCTGGAGAAGTACGGCCGCGACCTCACGACCGAAGCCCGGGCGGGCAAACTCGACCCGGTCATCGGCCGGGACGACGAGATCCGGCGCGTCATCCAGGTCCTCAGCCGCCGGACGAAGAACAACCCGGTCCTGATCGGCGAGCCGGGCGTCGGCAAGACCGCCATCGCCGAGGGCCTCGCCCAGCGGATCGTCCGCGGCGACGTCCCCGAGACGCTCAAGGACAAGCGCGTCGTCTCGCTCGATCTCGGCGCGCTGATCGCCGGGGCGAAGTTCCGGGGCGAGTTCGAGGAGCGCCTCAAGGCCGTCCTCAAGGAGGTCAAGGACGCCGACGGCCAGGTCATCCTGTTCATCGACGAGCTGCACACGGTCGTCGGCGCCGGGGCGGCCGAGGGCGCCATGGACGCCTCGAACCTCCTCAAGCCGATGCTCGCCCGGGGCGAGCTGCACACGATCGGGGCGACGACCCTCGACGAGTACCGCAAGCACATCGAGAAGGACGCGGCCCTCGAGCGGCGCTTCCAGCCGGTCCTGGTCGACGAGCCGTCGGTCGAGGACACGATCTCGATCCTGCGCGGCCTGCGCGAGCGGTACGAGGTGCACCACGGCGTCCGGATCACCGACTCGGCGCTCGTGGCGGCGGCGACGCTCAGCCATCGCTACATCAGCGACCGGTTCCTGCCCGACAAGGCGATCGATCTCGTCGACGAGGCGGCGTCGCGGCTCCGGATGGAGATCGACTCGATGCCCGTCGAGCTCGACGAGGCGGAGCGCCGCCGGATGCAGCTCGAAATCGAGCGGGAGGCGCTCCGCAAGGAGACCGACGACGCGTCGAAGGCCCGCCTGGCGGCCCTCGAGAAGGAGCTCGCCGACCTGGAGGAGCAGACCGGCGCGCTGAAGCAGCGCTGGGAGGCGGAGAAGTCGGCGATCGCCGCGATCCGCCAGACCAAGACCGAGCTCGAACAGCTCCAGGTCCGGATCGAGCAGGCACAGCGCGAAACGGATTACGAAACCGCGGCCAAGCTCCAGTACGAGACGCTGCCGCAGCTCCAGGCGCAGCTCAAGGAGCAGGAGGAGACCCTCGCCAAGCTCCAGGGCCCCGGTTCGCTCCTGCGCGAGGAGGTCACGGCCGACAACATCGCCGAGATCGTGGCCGCCTGGACCGGCATTCCCGTGACCAAGCTCATGGAGGGCGAGCTCGAGAAGCTCGTCAAGATGGAGGAGCGGCTGCACCAGCGCGTCGTCGGCCAGGACGAGGCGATCGAAGCCGTCTCCGACGCCGTCCGCCGCGCCCGCGCCGGCCTCGGCGACCCGCGTCGCCCGCTCGGCTCGTTCCTCTTCCTCGGCCCGACCGGCGTCGGCAAGACCGAGCTCGCCAGGGCCCTCGCGGAGTTTCTCTTCGACGACGAGCACGCCCTGACCCGGATCGACATGAGCGAGTACATGGAGAAGTTCTCCGTGTCACGGCTCATCGGCGCCCCACCCGGCTATGTCGGCTACGAGGAGGGCGGCCAGCTCACGGAGGCCGTTCGCCGGCGGCCGTACCAGGTGATCCTGCTCGACGAGATCGAGAAGGCCCACCCGGACGTCTTCAACATCCTGTTGCAGGTGCTCGACGACGGGCGCCTGACCGACGGCCAGGGACGGACGGTCGACTTCAAGAACACCGTCATCATCATGACCAGCAACGTCGGCAGCCACCTGATCATCGGCCGTCTCCGGCGGGCGCGAGGACAAGGTCGCCTACGAGGCGATGAAGCTGTCGGTCATGGAGGCGCTCCGCGGCCAGTTCCGGCCGGAGTTCCTCAATCGGATCGACGAGATCATCGTCTTCCACGCCCTGACCGACGAGCACCTGACGAGGATCGTCGACCTGCTGCTCGACGGCGTCCAGAAGCGGCTCGACGAGCAGGATCTCGTCCTCGAGCTCACGCCGGCCGCGAAGACGCTGATCGTCCGCGAGGGCACCGATCCCGCCTACGGTGCTCGACCGCTCAAGCGGACGATCCAGCGGCTCGTCGAGAACCCGCTCGCGCGGGGCTTGCTGAAGGGCGACTTCCAGCCCGGCGATCGCATCGTCGGCGACGCCGACCCGGTCAGCGGGACCCTCGTCTTCTCGACGGAGCGGTCGACCGTCGTGACGGAGGCAGGCCGGCGACGTGACGCGAGGGCGGGTGACGGGCGGCCGCGAACCACGAAGAGCGTCCTGGACCTGCCCGACGTCGACGAATCGAAGCGGGATTCCGGCGAGCTCGTCAACTGATCGATGCGGTTCGAGGAGGCGGCGAATCGGCTGGTTTCCTGGCCGAGCCGCCTGCCCGAGGCACCGCCGGCGCTGATGCCGGTCTTCACCGATGAGCGGCTCCGGCCGCGCTTTCCGCCGCCCAGCGAGACCGCCCGCTCGGCGGCGGTACTCGCCCTGCTCTTCGCCGATGACGGCGGGACTTGCCCGGATCGTCCTGACCGAGCGGCTGTCGTACGACGGGCATCACAGCGGCGAGGTGAGCCTGCCCGGCGGCAAGGCCGAGCCGGCCGATGACGGACCGGCGGCGACGGCACTCCGCGAGGCTGAAGAGGAGGTCGGCCTCGACGCCCAGGCCGCCGGCGTGAAGATCGTCGGGACGCTCGACGAGGTGTTCATCCCCGTGAGCGACTTCCGGATCACGCCCGTCGTCGCCGTTGCCGCTCGGCCGCCGCTCCTGACCCCGAACCCGGCCGAGGTTGCCCGCATCCTCGAGCCGCCCGTGTCGGCGTTCCTGCCGGACGCGCCGGTCGAGATGGTCGAGCGCGTCATCCGCGACTGGCCGCTCCGCTACGGCGGTTACCGGATCGACGGCCTCCACGTGTGGGGCGCGACAGCCCGCATCCTCGGCCAGCTCGGCGCGGTCCTCGGCGGACCCGCGGGTGTAGGAATCTTCACGCAACCTCGGCCCGGCTGAAGGCGTCTCCGCGGCGGCCCGGCGACGCACTCGTGGCGTCTCCCCGGGACCTGCGGGACCGCCGGTTCCGCCTTGTGGCCGGGAGCCAGGCTCACCTCGGCTCCCCAGGGAGGTTGCGCCATGCGCAAGCCACTCCTGTCCCTCGGTCTGGTCGCCCTGTTCGCGGGCGCCTGCGGGTCAGCCAAGCTCCGACGTACAACCCGTACGCCGTGCCACCGCCGCAGCACCACCAACCAACGCTGCCACCGGCGGAACAGCCGCCGGCGACGCCGTACGACGGCGTCACCTTCGAGGATCCGGGGGTCAACCCGTTCGTCGATCCCAACGAGGACCGGGAATCGACGTTCGCTCTCGACGTCGACACCGCCTCCTACACCGTCGCCCGGCGCTACATCAGCGACGGCAACCTGCCCGACCCGGCGAGCGTCCGGGTCGAGGAATTCGTCAACTACTTCGACCAGGGCTACGCCGCGCCCGAGGACGACGCGTTCGCGATCCACGTCGACGGCGGCCCGAGCCCGTTCCTCGCCCAGGACGAGATGCTGCTGCGGATCGGGCTCAAGGCGCGCGAGGTCGTCCGAGCGGTCCCGTCCCGATGCCTCGCTCACGTTCGTCATCGACGTCTCCGGCTCGATGGCCCGCGAGGACCGGCTCGAGCTGGTCAAGCAGTCGCTCGCGGCTCCTCGTCGAGGGCCTGCGGCGCGACGACACGATCGGGATCGTCGTCTACGGGACGGAGGCACGCGTCGTCCTCCGAACCGACCTCGGCCCGCGACGCCGGCACGATCCTCGACGCGATCGACTCGCTCCAGCCGGAGGGCTCGACGAACGCCGAGGCCGGCCTGCGCCTGGGCTACGAGATGGCCCGCGAGCAGCTCCGCGACGAGGGCATCAACCGGGTCGTCCTCGCCTCGGACGGCGTCGCGAACGTCGGCGCGACGGACGCCGAAACCATCCTCCGCCGGATCCGCGACGACGCCGAGGCGGGCATCCAGCTCGTCTCGGTCGGGTTCGGGATGGGCAACTTCAACGACGCCCTGCTCGAGAAGCTCGCCGACGACGGCGACGGCTTCTACGCCTACGTCGACGACCTCGACGAGGCGCGGCGCCTCTTCGTCGACGACCTGACCGGGACGCTCCAGTCGGTCGCCCTCGATGCCCGCGTCCAGGTCGAGTTCGCGCCCGACGCCGTCGAGGCCTACCGGCTGATCGGTTTCGAGAACCGGGCGATCGACGACAACGACTTCCGCGACGACCGCGTCGACGCCGGCGCGATCGGCGCCGGCCACGAGGTCACGGCGCTCTACGCGCTGCGCCTGTCCGGCGAGGGCGGCGACGAGGATCGGATCGGGACGGTGAGCCTGCGCTGGACCGATCCGCGCGCGACGCGAGCCGACGAGCTCGGACGCGACATCCGGCTCTCCGACCTGGCGCGCACTTCCGATCGGCCGACTCCGACCTTCAAGCTCGACGCGATCGTCGCGGCAACCGCCGAGCGCTTCCGCGGCAGCCGCTGGGGCGAGACCTACGACCTCGCCAGGTCGCCGAGGTCGCGGACCAGGTCTCCGACGACCTGCCCCAGACCCAGGAGGTCCACGACTTCCTGGAGCTCCTCGAGGCGGCCGCCGACTCGAACGCTGACTTTCCCCCGTCGTCGGCCGGCGGCCGTGGAGGAGCGGCGCCGGCCGGCGACCCACGTCGCTAGACGGGCTCGCCCTCGGAGCGGTCGTGGGGCGGCGGGCCGGTTCTGCGGCGACGAGTGGCCCTCACCCGGCGAGACGGGCGTCGTGCCCGGCGGCAGCTCCAGGGCCGCGCCTTCGAGGATCCCGATGACGCGGCGTCGTCCGCGCCGGCGAACTCGACGACGATCGCCCGCATGTGCGAGTAGTCGGTCCAGGCGCCGTGGACGACGTTCGGCCGGCCAGACGATGGCCTCGCCCGCCGCGACCCGGATCCGCTCGTCGCCGACGAGCGTCCAGCCGCCGCCCTCGATCACGATGAAGTAGGTCGTGTTCGGGTTCGAGTGCGGCTCGATCCGGCCACCGCGGCTGAACGCCAGCTCCGCGACGGTGCCCCGGCCGTCGCTGTGGATGACCTGGCCGGTCAGCCCCTCGCTGCCGGGCGGCCCGTCCGGCCGGCGATGGCCGACGCCGAATCGGCGGACCTCGATCGGCATCGCGGCGTCAGCGCCGCCGGCGCGCCCGGCGAGCGGTCTTCGGCCGGATCGTCGCCTCGGGCCGGGCGAACTTCGTCTTCGTGTAGTAGCGCTGCTTGGCGAGCTGGTGCTCGTACGCGTCGAGGATCGGCGGGAACCGGACGAAGCGGACCCAGACGAGCACCCCCAGGCCGACGACCGCGATGACGAGGACCAGGATCAGGTCGAACGAGAAGAGCGCGGCCGTCAGGAGGAGCCCGAACGCGGCTGATCCCGTCCACAGCAGCCACTCGTACAGGTCGAGGTACGGGGCGTGGCGGTGGAGCCGCTTGGTCCGGACGTTGTAGAGGATGACCGAGCGCGGCCAGCAGGACGAGCGAGACGACCCAGGTCGGCGTGAAGAGGTCGGGAAACGTGTGCGGGTTGAACGGCAGGAACAGGTAATCCCAGGGTGGGAGCAGCACGATCGACCTCGTTGCGTGATCCGATGGTGTCGGCGGGCCGTCACGCCCGACCGGGAGCTCGGGCCGCCATTCGTCGCAGGCGGCCGCCGATCCGGTCGGAGTATGCCACGCCGCCGGTTATACTCGGCCGCAAACGTCGAGTGCGTGGCTGCGTGGGGATGGGAGGAGGCCCGGGTGCGAGCCCTGCTGTCGGTCGCCAACCGCGACGGGATCTCGGGGCTGGCCCGTGACCTGCTCGGCGCTCGGCGTCGAGATCTTCGCAACCGACGGCACCCGGGAGCATCTCGCCGGGGACGGCGTCGAGGTCGGCTCCGTCTCGGAGCTGACGAGCGTCCCGCCGCTGGTCGGCGGCCAGGTCAAGACCTTCCACCCCGCGGTCTACGCCGGGATCCTCGCCCGGCGCGACGTCCCGGAGCAGCTCGAGCGAGCTCGAGGCGAACGGCGATCGGGCTGATCGACATCGTCGTCGTCAACGTCACGCCGTTCGCGCCCGGCGGTCGGTGCCCGGCTCGTCGGCATCGACGAGGCGATCGAGATGATCGACGTCGGCGGGGCGGCGCTCCTCGGCGCGGCGGCCAGGAACGCCGCCGGCGTCGCCGCGGTCGCGAGCCCCGACCACTACCCCCGCCTCGTCGCCGAGCTGCGCGAGCACGGCCTCGTCTCGCCGGAGCTCCGCGCGCAGCTCGCGGCCGAGGCGTTCGGCACGATCGCCGCCTACTACGCGGAGATCGCGGCCTACCTCAACCAGATCTCGGGGAACATGTTCCCGGCCCGCCTCGCGCTCGTCCTCGAGAAGGTCGACGACCTGCGCTACGGCGAGAACCCGCACCAGCCCGCGGCGTTCTACCGCGAGACGACGCACCGCAGCGGGACGCTCGCCGACGCGACCCAGATCCGCGGCGAGCGGCCGTCGTTCAACAACCTGCATGGACCTCGACGCGGCCTACCGGATCGCGTCCGACTACACCGCCCCGACCGTCGCGATCGTCAAGCACACCGATCCCGGTCGGGCTCGCCTCGGCCGACGAGCTGGTCGAGGCCTACCGGCACGCCCTCGAGACCGATGCGGTCGCCTCGTTCGGCGGGATCGTCGGGGTCAACCGCGAGCTCGACGGGCCGACCGCCCGCGAGATCGCGGCGAACTCCTACGAGGCGGTCGTCGCGCCGGGCTACAGCCAGGCGGCCATCGGGATCCTCAAGGCGAAGGCCGGGCTCGAGATCCTCGCCGTCCCGCCCGATCCGACCGAGGGGATGCGCGACTACGGCATCGCCAACCTCGACTTCAAGCGGGTCGCCGGCGGGCTCCTCGTCGAGAGCCTCGACGAGCTGGGCCTCGATCGCGGCCGGCTCCAGGTCGTCACGAACCGCCGGCCGACGCTCGACGAGCTGAACGACCTCCTGTTCGCCTGGCGGGCCGTCCGCCACGTCCGCTCGAACGCGATCGTCCTTGCCCGGAACGGCGCGACGGTCGGCATCGGGGCGGCCCAGGCCAGCCGCCAGGTGTCGGTCGAGATCGCGCTCCGGCGGGCCGGCGACCGGGCCAAGACCGCGGTCATGGCGAGCGACGCCTACTTCCCGTTCCCGGACGGGATCCAGATGGCGGCCCAGGCCGGCGTCACGGCGATCGTCCAGCCGGGCGGCTCGATCCGCGACGAGATGGCGATCGAGGTCGCCGACCGGCATCACATGGCGATGGTGTTCACCGGGCGACGCCACTTCCGCCACTGACGACTCCACGCTGACAAGCGGTCTGATGGAACAGCTCCTCGCGCTCGAGATGGTCCGCGTCACCGAGGCGGCGGCGCTTGCTTCGGCGCGGTTCATGGGCCGCGGCGAGAAGGACGAGGCCGACCGCGCCGCGGTCGAGGCGATGCGCCGGACGATGGACGAGATCGAGTTCGCCGGGCGGATCGTCATCGGCGAGGGCGAGCGCGACGAGGCGCCGATGCTGTACATCGGCGAGGAGGTCGGCCGGCACGAGCCGGACGATCGACGAGCCGCCGCAGCGGATCGACATCGCGGTCGACCCGCTCGAGGGCACGAACCTCGTCGCCCACGGCCAGGCCGGCGCGATCACGGTCCTCGCCGCGTCGGAGGAGGGCGGCCTCGTCCACGCCCCGGACACCTACCTCGAGAAGCTGTGCGTCGGGCCGGGCGTCGCCGGCAAGGTCGACATCCGGCTGTCGCCGACCGAGAACCTCAGCCGGATCGCGGCCGCGCTGGGCCGCGGCGTCAACGACATCACGGTCGTCATCCTCGAGCGGCCGCGCCACGACGCGCTGATCGACGAGGTCCGGCGCGGCCGGCGCGCGGATCAAGCTCATCACGCGACGGCGACCTGTCGGCCGCGATCAGCTGCGCGGTCCAGGGCACCGGCGTCCATGCCGTCATGGGCATCGGCGGGGCGCCGGAGGGCGTCCTCACGGCCGCCGCGCTGCGCTGCCTCGGCGGCGAGATCCAGGCGCGCTTCCGCTACCGGAGCGACGACGAGCGAGCCCGCGGCGCGGCGATGGGCCACGGCGACGAGGAGCGCGTCTACACGACCGAGGACCTCGCGTCGGGCGAAAACCTCGTCTTCGCCGCGACCGGCGTGACGACCGGCGACCTCCTCCAGGGCGTCCGCTTCTTCGGCGGCGGCGCCCGGACCCACTCGCTGATCATGGCCTACCAGTCGAAGCAGATCCGCTTCATCGACACGGTCCACATGTTCGACCGGGACCGGCCGCCGTCCGTTCGGCTGTAGGCGCGCTTCCCGATGGCACGGCCGCGGACGATCGTCGCGATGGGCGGCGGCGGCTTCTCGATGGAGCCGGACAACCCGCTGCTCGACGACTTCATCCTCGTCGCTCGGGCGCGGTCCGGCCCGAGCGGCCGCGGGTCTGCTTCCTGCCGACCGCGAGCGGCGACGCGGACGGCTACCTCGTCGACTTCTACGCGGCCTTCGCCGACCGCGCCGAGGCGAGCCATCTCGCGCCTCTTCGTCCGGACGGTACATGGACCGAGGCGCTGCCTGCTCGACCAGGACGTCATCTACGTCGGCGGCGGCAACACCGCCAACATGCTCGCGATCTGGCGGCTCCACGGCGTTGATCGGATCCTGCGGACGGCGTGGGAGGCCGGCGTCGTCCTGGCCGGCCTGTCGGCCGGGTCGATCTGCTGGTTCGAGGCTGGGACGACGGACTCGTTCGGGCCGGACCTCCGACCCTCGACGACGGCCTCGGCTTCCTGCCGGGCAGCCACTGCCCGCACTACGACGGCGAGCCGCAGCGGCGGCCGACGTATCCACCGCCTGGTCGCGGAGGGTCTGCTGCCGGCCGGCTATGCGGCCGACGACGGCGCGGCGCTCGTCTTCGAGGGGACGGAGCTGCGCGAGGTCGTCGCCTCGCGGCCGGAGGCGGCCGCATACCGCGTCGAGGCCGTCGACGGCGTGGCGCGCGAGACGCAGGCTCGCACCTCGGCTGACGCCAGCTCCGGGGGCTGACCGGCGCCCGGGAGGGCTGCCCAGGCGCCACCGGCCCAGCGGCGCGATCGGCCGAACGGCGTCCGCGGCCCTCGATCGGCCTCTCGCCGCCGGCGAGCCGTCTCCACCGTCTCGGGCCAGCCCGGCGGGACGAGGCGCGGGGCGAGATCGGCGAGCGGCGCGAGGACGAACAGCCGCTCCCCGGCGAGCCGATGCGGAACGACGAGGTCGGTCGGCTTCGACGGATCCGCCGAGCGGGCCTCCGGCGGGCGCTCGACGGCGATCCGGTGGCGGCCGAAGACGAGCAGGTCGAGATCGAGCTCGCGTGGACCCCAGCGCTCGCGATCGCGCCGCCCGAACGCGCGCTCGAGCTGCTTGAGCGCGACGAGCAGCGCCAGCGCGCCGGTCGCGGGATCGGGGCCGAGCGGGACGTCGATCGCGACGACGGCGTTGCGGAACTCCGGCTGGTCGACGACGCCGACCGGCGCGGTCGCGTACAGCCGCGAGACGCCGCGGAGCCTGGCGCCCGGCAGCGCCGCGAGCGCGCTGGACCCCGGCGGCGATCGTCGCGGCCGGATCGCCGACGTTCGCCCCGAGCCCGATGTACGCCCGAACGCGCCTGGTCAGTGCCCGCCTCCCGATCGGTAGACTCCGCTGGATGTCCGACGTCGCCGTGCTCATCCTCCACCCGGAGCCGGGGCCGCGCGCGGGCGACCTCGAGCGCTGGGTCGCGGATGCCCGCGCGGCGACTGGCCGAGCGCCACCGCGCGGCTTCCTGGCCGCCGGTGCGACCGACGTGCCGTGATCGGGCGGGCCGCCCGACGGCACGCCGTTCGGGGCGCGCGCTCCGGGCGTTCGTGCGAGCGCGACCGGCCGGGCGGCGCTCGTCGTGCTCGGCTCCGGAGCGATCCCGCTGGCGACGTCGGCGGACCGGCGGGCGTTCGTCGCGGCCGCGGCGACGCGGGCGACCGGTCGCGCCTCGCGAACAACCGCTTCTCCGCCGACGTCGTCGCCGTGTCCCGCGCCGGCAGCGCTCGCGGCTTGCCCGACCTGCCAACCGACAACGCCCTGCCGCGCTGGCTCGCGGAGGTCGCCGGCTACGAGGTGGCGGACCTGCGCGGCGCTGGCGGCTCGGCGTCGACATCGACGGGCCGCTCGATCTCGTCCTGCTCGGGAGCACGGCGGGTCCGGCCGCGCCGCCGGCCGGGATCGTCGACCGGGTCGACCGAGCGCCTGGCCGCCGTGCGAGCGGTCGCGGCCGACCCGCGCGCCGAGCTCGTCGTCGCCGGCCGGACGTCGGCTCGGGGCTCGCCTGGCTCGAGCGGCGGATCGCCGCGCGGACGCGGGCGCTCGTCGAGGAGCGCGGCTTGCGGACGGCGGTCGGCCGGCCAGCGGCCGCCGCGCTCCGTCCTCGGTGCGCTGCTCGATCGCGACGGCCCGGCAGTCGCTCGGCAGGCTGCTCGCGGAGCTGGGCGAGGCGGCCCTCGTCGACAGCCGCGTCCTCCTCGCCCATCGTCTCGGCGCGGACGAGGCCGCATGGCCGCGCGCCGAGGACCGCTTCGCCTCGGACCTCCTGCTCCACGAGCGGATCGCCGATCCGTGGCTCCGGGAGCTGACGCGGTCCGCCGCGGAGGCGCCGATCCCGATCGTCCTCGGCGGTCACACGCTCGTCGGACCCGGGCTCCGGCTCGCGCTCCGGCCGCGGGCGTGGCGTAGCCGTGGACGCCGGCCCGCACCTGCGGCGCATCCCGGCCCGGACCTCGACGCCGTCGAGAGCGACCCGGCGCTCGTCGGCCGCGATCCGCGCCGAGATCGACGCGAGCGGGCCCGATGACGTTCGCCCGGTTCATGGAGCTCGCGCTCTACGACCCGGTCCCGGCTACTACCGGGCGGCGGCGGCCCGGCCCGGACGCGGCGGCGACTTCCTGACCGCGCCGGAGGCCCACCCGATCTTCGGTCGGGCGCTCGCCCGCCACGTCGAGGACGTGTGGCGAGCGCTCGGGCGGCCGGACGGCTTCACGATCCGGGAGCTCGGCGCGGGCGAGCGGCGCGCTGGCGGCGGCGATCCTCGTCGGGCCTGGCGGCCGATGGCGTCCGACCTCGCCGCCGTCGTCCGCTACCGGCCGGTCGAGGTCGAGCCGCGGCGGCTCGACGAGCTGCGCGATCGGCTCGCGGCCGCCGGTGTCGCCGATCGGCTCGAGGCCGACGACGGCGCGCCGATCGTCGGGCTCGTCATCGCCAACGAGGTCCTCGACGCGCTGCCGACGCACCGCGTCGTCGGGCGCGGCGGCGCGCCTGCGGGAGATCTTCGTCGGGTGGCGCGACGGCGCGCTTCGTCGACGTCGAGGGCGAGCCGTCGACGCCGGCCCTCGCCGCAACGCCTCGCGACCGGAGGGGGTCGAGCTCGCCGACGGCCAGCGCGCGGAGATCTGCCTCGCGGTCGACGGCTGGGTCGCCGGCGCCGCGGCCGGCCTGGAGCGCGGGCTCCTGCTGCTCATCGACTACGGCCACCCGGCCGCAGAGCTCTACGACGCGGCCCGCCGGCCGGCGGGACGCTCGCGGCCTACTTCGCCAGCAGGTCCACGACGACCCGTACCGCGCCATCGGGCGGCAGGACCTGACGGCCCACGTCGACGTCACGGCCGTCGAGCGCGCCGCCGACGGCGCCGGGCTGGTCCACCTCGGGACGACGACCCAGGGCGCGTTCCTCGACGCTCTCGGCGCGGGCGAGCTGCTCGTCGAGCTCCAGTCCGGGCCCGACGGCGAGCCTCCAGGCCTACCTCGAGGCGCGCTCGGCGCTCGTCCGGATGATCGACCCGGCGGCGATGGGCGGCTTCCGGGTCATGGCGTTCGGGCGCGGCCTCCCGACGAGCACGACGCTGCGCGGATTCGACTGACTCGAGCCGCGAACCTCGCACCGAACTACGGCGAACTACCTATCGACTCGCTCATCGCGGAGCGGGCAGACTGGCCCGCAGGTCAGCGGCGACACCGCCGCGACCGCCGCACCGCCGGGGAGCGGATCGCGAACTGGCACGCGCGCTCGGCGCGATCCGCTCCCCGACCCTTCCGTCCACTCGATCCCAGCGTTCGGCGACCGCGCCGGACCCTGCGCGCGAGCACTGCCCGGCACGACCTCCCCTGCTAGAATGGACTGAGCGTGGCGACCCGCGTGTCCGCCCGTGCTCCGCCCCAGGGGAGCCCTTCCAACGGCGCTCGGGCGCACGACATCGGATCTACCCGCGACTGCTCGGAGTGAACGTCGGTTGACCGGGATCTGGTACATCGTGGGGTTCGCCTTCGCCGGCGTGTCGTTCGTCTTCCTGACGTTCGGCGCCGCGTGGCTGCTCACCCATCGAAACCGGGGCGACGCCCACAAGGGCCTGCCCTACGAGAGCGGCATCGACACGTACGGCGACACCCACGGCCGGTTCGGCCTGTCGTTCTACATCTACGCGCTGCTGTTCGTCGCCTTCGACATCGAGGTGATCTTCATCTACCTCTGGGCGATCGTCTTCCGCGACCTCCTGATCGGCGGCTTCGTGACGATGCTCGTCTTCGTCGGCATCCTGCTCCTCGGCCTCGCCTACGCCTGGCGCAAGGGCGTCCTGAGCTGGAAATGAGCAGGAAGACCCGCGGCCTCGGGACCGGGCCGGACGACGCGACCGCGATGCCCTCCGACCAGACCGGCAACGCTCCGGCGGCCCTCGCCGTCCGCGACGAATCGGCGCTGATCGAGCCGATCGTCGTCCCGAACACCCTCTGGCAGTCGGCCGACCCGACCGCCTACGGCGGCGGGCATCGAATCGGACATCACCCACCTCGCGGCCCACGAGACCGGACCCGGCGTTCCGCCGCGACAACGCCCGCTGGAGCGGCCCGCTCGAGGTCATCCCGACCAAGGCCGACTACGTCCTCGACCTGATCCGGGCGAACAGCCTCTGGCCGCTGCTGTCCGGCCTGGCCTGCTGCGCGATCGAGATGATGTCGGCGGCGACGTCGAAGAACGACATGGACCGCTGGGGCATGTTCCCGTTCCGGGCGAGCCCCCGCCAGGCCGACGTCCTGATCGTCGCCGGCACGCTGACGACGAAGATGGCCGGGCCGCTCGTCCGCCTCTGGGAGCAGATGCCGGAGCCGAAGTGGTGCGTCGCGATGGGCGACTGCACCTGCTCGGGCGGCCGCTACAAGCGGAGCTACTCGACGGTCGAGGGGATCGACCGGGTCATGCCGGTCGACGTCTACGTCCCGGGCTGCCCGCCGCGCCCGGAGGGCCTCATCTACGGGATGATGAAGCTCCAGCAGCTCATCAAGGATCGCCGCGGGCATTGGCCCGAGCGGGCGATCGGCCCGACGGTCCCGGACGGCGTCTGATCGTGGATCCCGTCCTCCGGCGGCGCCTCGAGGCGCGCTTCGGCGAGCGCCTGACCGGCCCCGTCCGCCAGCGCCACGACGAGACCGAGATCCGGATCGGGCCGGGCGACGTCGCGGACACGATGCGGGCGCTCCACGACGAGCCGGAGTTCGGCTTCGAGTTCCTCGCCGACCTCGCCGGCGTCGACACCGGGACCGAGATGCAGGTCGTCTACCACCTCTGGAGCGAGACGACGCCGGACTGGCTCCGGGTCATCGCCGACGGCCTGTCGCGCGAGGACCCGCGCGTCCCGTCGGTCACCTTCCTGTGGAAGGGCGCCGAGTGGATGGAGCGCGAGGCCTACGACATGTTCGGGATCACGTTCGAGGGCAATCGCGACCTGCGCCGGATCTACATGCCGCCCGACTACCAGAGCTTCCCGCTCCGCAAGGACTTCTACCTGGCCGACGATGCGGCCCGCTCGCCCGGCGCCGGCGTCCGCCACATGGAGCAGACCCACGCGCCGCGCAACGCGACGCCCGCGGCCACGATCCGGAGGGATCGTCATGACGACGACGACGCCGCGCCACGCCTCCGCCGACGACCCGCGGGTCATGCTCGACGAGCAGGTCGGCGTCTTCGAGCCGATCCCGCCGTACCCGCCGCGGACGGAGCGCGAGGCCGAGTTCTACACGCTCCGCGACGGCGAGATGTTCATCAACATGGGGCCGCAGCATCCGTCGACCCACGGCGTGCTGCGGGTCGTCCTCAAGCTCGACGGCGAGAAGGTCGTCGACCTCGATCCGGTCCTCGGCTACCTCCACCGCGGCGTCGAGAAGCTGTGCGAGAACGCCGACTACCACCAGGTCATCAGCCAGGTCGACCCGCTCGAGTACGTCTGCCTCGCTCTTCTGCGAGTGGCCGCCGGTCATGGCCTTCGAGAAGCTGCTCGACGTCGAGGTGCCGCGCCGCGCCGAGTACATCCGGGTCCTCTCGGCGGAGCTGAACCGCATCGCGAGCCACGCCCTGTTCATGGGCTGGATGGCCCTCGACCTCGGCGGCCTGACGCCGATCCTGTGGAGCTTCATCGAGCGCGACGAGATCGTCGAGATGCTGGCCAGCCTGACCGGCCAGCGGATGCTCTTCAACTACTTCCGGATCGGCGGCGTCAACGGCGACCTGAACCACGAGTTCATGAGCCGCCTCGGCGACTGGATGAGCCGGGCGACGAACCAGATCGAGGCGAACCTCGGGCTGCTCAACGAGAACGAGATCTTCGTCCGCCGGATGCGCGGGCTCGGGCACGGATCGACACGCGCGACGGCGCTCCGGATGTGCATGACCGGCCCGAACCTGCGGGCGACGGGCGTGCCGTTCGACGTCCGCCGGGCGCACCCGTACTCGGTCTACCCGGAGCTCGACTTCGACATCCCGACGCGCGACGAGGGCGACTGCCTCGCCCGCTACCTGCTCCGGATCGACGAGATCCGCCAGAGCATCCGGATCATCGACCAGTGCCTCCACCAGATGCCCGACGGGCCGGTCATGGCCAAGCTGCCGCGCCTCCTCCGCCCGCGGCCCGGGCGGGCCTACGCGGCCGTCGAGGGGCCGCGCGGCCAGTACGCCGCCTACGTCGATCAGCGACGGCACCGACCAGCCGTTCCGGATGCGGATCCACGACCCGTCGTTCATCCACCTCCAGTCGGTCGGGCTGCTGACGCCGGCAACCTGATCGCCGACACGATGGCGGTCATGGCGTGCCTCGACCCGATCATGGGCGGGGTCGATAAATGACCGCCGTCGCGCGGACCTGGGGCCGGCTGACGCTCGCGGGCAAGATCATCTTCACGCTCGTCCCGATCCTGCTCGTGCTGGATCGGGCTGCTCCTCGTCGTCGTGCTCTTCGGCAAGGGGATCCTCGACTTCCTGGCGACGAACCTGCTGGCTCGTCCGGTTCGTCGTCGCGGCGACGGCCGTGCTGCTGATGAGCATCCCGACCGCCTTCCTGATCATCTACATGGAGATGAAGATCATCGCCCTGATGAACCTCCGGATCGGGCCGGACCGGGTCGGGCCGTTCGGGTCGCTCCTGTCGGTCGGCCACGGGCTCAAGGTGCTGGCGAAGGAGGACTTCAGCCCGACCGGGGCGGATCGGCTCGTCTTCACCCTCGCCCCGGTCGTCGTCTTCATGGCGACGGTCATGGGCCTGCTCGTCATCCCGTTCGCACCGGGCCTGTTCGGCCAGGACATGAACATCGGGCTGCTCTACTTCTTCGCCGTCGGCGGCCTGACCGTCGTCGGCCTGCTGATGGCCGGCTGGTCGAGCTTCAACAAGTACTCGCTGCTCGGCGGGCTGCGCTCGGCGGCCCAGATCATCAGCTACGAGATCCCGCTGACGCTGTCGGTCGTCGGCCTGCTGATGCTGGCCGGGACGATGAGCCTCAACCAGCTCGCGCTCAACCAGGCCGGCTGGTTCACCGACTGGTACGTCTTCCAGCAGCCGCTCGGCGCCCTGATCTTCTTCATCGCCGCGACCGCCGAGGCGAACCGGACGCCGTTCGACCTGACGGAGGCGGACTCCGAGATCGTCGCCGGCTTCGCGACCGAGTACTCGGGCATGCGGTTCGGGTTCTTCTTCTTCGCCGAGTACGTCAACGTGTTCGTCATCTCGGCGCTGCTCGTGACGCTCTTCTTCGGCGGCTGGAACGCGCCGTTCCCGTGGCCCTGGCCGATCGACCTCAGCCTCGATCCGGGCTCGCTCGGGATCGGGCTGCTGATCCTGATCGCGATCGTGCCGGTCGATCGGCACGCTGCTCCTCGCCGCGCCGTTCTTCCTCGCCCGGAGCTCGATGCCGGCCTGGCAGGCGCTGGTCATCGGCTTCGTGCTGTTCAACCTCGTCGCCGTGGCCGCGATCGTCGGCATCGCCTACGTCGGCTTCGACTGGGTCGCCGGGCTGCTCTGGTTCCTCGGCAAGACGTACGTGTTCGTCTTCACGTTCGTCTGGATGCGCGGAACGCTGCCGCGGGTCCGGATCGACCAGCTCATGGGCTTCGCCTGGAAGTGGCTGCTGCCCGCGTCGCTGCTCAACCTGTTCGTCACCGCCGCGGCGATCCTCGTCGTGAACCAGCCGTGAGGGCCGCGGCGTGATCAACCTTCCCGGCCTCGGCATCGTCAAGGGCATGGCCCTGACGCTGCGCCGCTTCTTCGAGCCGAAGGCGACGATCAAGTACCCCGAGGTCAAGGCCGACGTCCCGCACAAGTTCCGCGGCCGCCTCCAGCTCCTCTACGACGAGTGGGGCACGCTCAAGTGCGAGACCTGCTTCCAGTGCGCCCAGGCCTGCCCGATCGAGTGCATCGACATGGGCGGCATCGACACGAAGGGCCGCTACCACGTCCACTGGGGCCCGCCCGAGACGTACGGCGAGCGGCGCGAGGAGTCGGCCCTGCGGCGATCCGGCCGGACCGTCCCGGACCCGGCGTACGCCCACTTCGAGGGGATCGATCCGACCGCCGTCGACGAGATCCTCGAGGAGTTCGACTACGATCCGAAGGAGATGCTCCAGATCCTCGAGGCGACCCAGGCCGCCTACGGCCACCTGCCGGTCGCGGCGCTCAAGCTGATCAGCCAGAAGACCGGCGCCTGGTACGCGATGATCTACGGGACCGCGTCGTACTACCGCCACCTCCGGTTCGAGCCCCCGACGACGCGACCCAGGCGTCCGAGATCGCCGATCGGCGGCCGACCGAGGGGACGTACCTCGCCGGCCTCGACGCGTCACTCGGCGGCGGTTCCGGCAAGGGCCGGTCCGGGCGGCGCGGCGGCGGAACCGGTCGCGCCGGCGGCGACCGGGCGCAGGCCTGAGCCGATGACGACGATCCTCAGGACGCCGAAGAGCTGGCCGTCGATCCTGCTCGCGAGGGCGGAGCCTGCCGGGCGGCGCGCGCGCTGCGATGGCGGCCGCCGATCCCGCGGCCGCGCTCGACGCGGCGGTCGCCGCCGGCGCGTTCGACGGCCTCAGGCGCGCGGTCCACGACCTCGGGCCGACGGGCACGATCGCCGAGATCGCCGCGTCGGGCCTGCGCGGCCGGGGCGGCGCCGGGTTCCCGACCGCCGAGAAGTGGCGGCTCTGCGCCGAGACCGACGCGCCGCGCCGCTACGTCGTCGCCAACGGCTACGGCGCCGATCCGTCGGCGCAGACCGACCGGGCGCTGATCGAGGCGGACCCGTTCGCCGTCATCGAGGGGGTCGCGATCGCCGCGTTCGCGATCGGCGCCGACGAGGCGTTCATCGCCGTCCGGGCCGAGGCCACGGAGTCGATCCGCCGGCTCGAGGCCGCGATCGGGGCGGCCGAGGACGCGGGCTTCATCGGCCCGGGCATGCTCGGCGCCGGCCGCGGCCCGACGATCCCCGTCCGGACCGTCCAGGGCGCCTACATGCTCGGCGAGGAGACGGTCCTCCTCAAGGCGCTCGAGGGCAAGCGCGGCCAGCCGGAGCAGCGGCCGCCGCACCCGGCGGAACGCGGCCTGTTCGACATGCCGACCGTCGTCCAGAACGTCCAGACCCTCGCCGCGGTCGCCTGGATCCTCGTCAACGGCGCCGAGACAGTTCGCCGCGATCGGCTCGAAGGCGAGCCCGGGCACGATCCTCGTCGGGGTCCGCGGCCGGCCGGCGACGGCGTCGCGGAGGTGCCGCTCGGGACGCCGCTCCGCGAGATCGTCGCCCTCGCCGGGCGAGGCGAAGGGCCTCAAGGCCGTCCTCGTCGGCGGGCCGTCGGGCGGGCATGCTGCCGCCCGACCTGCTCGACACGCCGTACGAGTTCGACGCCCTCCGCGCCGTCGGCGCCCACGTCGGCTCGGGCTCGGTCGTCGTCGCCGACGAGCGGGCCTGCGTCGTCGACCTCGCCCGGCTCCTGACCCGCTTCTGCGCCGACGAGGCGTGCGGCAAGACGATCCCGTGCCGGATCGGGACGCGCCGGATCAGCGAGATCGGCGATCGGATCGCGACCGGCCTGCCGCGGCCGACGGACCTCGAGCTCCTGGCCGACCTGTCGGCCGACGTCGTCGCCTCCGCCCTGTGCGACCACGAGCGGCTGGCGACGCTTCCGTACGCCAGCGGGATGCGATACTTCCGATCCGAGCTCGACGAGCACATCCTCCGCAGCACCTGCCCTGCCGGTGTCTGTCGCCCGATCGCGGTGGCGGCGGGCGCCGCCCACTGAGACGAGATGGCTGACCTGATCACCCGCCCGGACACCCGCGCCGACCTCGAGCCGCATCGCCGACACGGTCGCCGAGCGCCTGCTCACGACCCAGTCGCCGCAGCGGCCGCAGTCGACGCCGCGGATCCGGATCGAGGTCGACGGGCGGGTCGTCGAGGGCTTCGAGGGCCAGACGATCCTCGAGGTCTGCCGCGACAACGGCATCGAGATCCCGACGCTCTGCTACGAGCCGAAGCTGCCGGGCTTCGGGGCCTGCCGGATGTGCGTCGTCGAGGTCGAGGGCTCCGAGTACCCGCCGATCAGCTGCTCCCAGCGCGCCGAGGCCGAGATGGTCGTCCAGACCCAGACCGAGGAGGTCCGCCGGCTGCGGGCGACGAACCTCGAGCTGATCTTCTCGCGACCACAACGCCTACTGCCTGCCGCCCTGCCAGAACAAGTGCCCGAGCCACATCGACATCCCGGGCTTCCTCAAGGCGAACGCCGAGGCGAACTGGCGCGAGTCGACCCGGATCTTCAAGCGGACGATCCCGTTCCCGTCCGTCCTCGGGCGGGTCTGCCCGGCGCCGTGCGAGGAGCACTGCCGGCGCGACGAGGTCGACGAGGCGATCGCGATCCGGGACACGCATCGCTACGCCGGCGACCAGGTCATCAAGTCGATGCTCGACGAGGGCATCGACCCGCCGATCCCGTTCGAGCTCCAGCCGAAGACCGGCCGCCGCGCCGCGGTCATCGGGTCCGGGCCGGCCGGGATGGCGGCCGCCTACTACCTGCTGATCGCCGGCCACGACGTGACGGTCTTCGAGCGCGACCCGGCGCCGGGCGGGATGCTCCGCTACGGGATCCCGCAGTACCGCCTGCCGAAGATCGAGGTCCTCGAGGCCGAGTACGAGTCGGTCAGCCGGCTCGGCGGCAGGATCGTCTGCGACCAGGGCCTCGGGCGCGACTTCACGCTCGACGACCTCCAGAACCAGGGCTTCGACGCGGTCATGGTCGCGATCGGCTGCTACGAGACGAACAAGCTCGGGCGTGCCCGGCGAGGACGCCGCCGAGGTCCTCGACGGCCTCGAGTACCTCCGGACCGCGACGCTCGGCCTGCCGTATCCCGGCCACGCCGGCAAGCGGGTCGTCGTCATCGGCGGCGGCTTCACCTCGATGGACTGCTCGCGGACGTCGATCCGCCAGGGCGCCGCCGAGGTGACGCTCGTCTACCGCCGCGACATGAAGGACATGCCGGCGGCGAACGAGGTCCACGAGGCGATCGAGGAGGGCGTCACCGCGATCTTCCAGGCCGGCCCGACGCGCGTCATCACCGACAAGAAGGGCAACGTCACCGGCGTCGAGTTCATCCGGATGCGGCCCGGCGAGCCCGACGCGTCCGGCCGGCGCCGGCCGGAGCCGGCGGCCGGGCACGGAGTTCACGATCCCCTGCGACCGGGTGCTGCTGGCGATCGGCCAGGGTCCCGACCTGACTGGATCGGACCCGGCTCCGACCGGATCGAGGCGACGAAGAACAAGCGGCTCAAGGCGGACGCGGTGACGTTCGAGACCGAGCCGGCCCGGCGTCTTCGGCACGGGCGACGTCCGGATCGGCGCGGCGACGGTCGTCCAGGCGATCGCCGAGGGTCGGCGCGCCGCCTACGCGGTCGACGCCTACCTCAAGGGCCTCGACCTGTCGGCGATCAGGACCCGCCAGACAGCTCGCCGAGCCGCAGCCGGAGTTCCTCTCGATCGTGCCGTTCACGAGCGAGCAGAAGGAGCCGCGCTACCGCCTCAAGGCGATGGAGCCGAGATCCGGAACAGGAGCTACATCGAGTACGAGATCCCGTACACCCGCGAGGAGGCGGTCGCCGAGTCGACCCGCTGCCTCCAGTGCACCTGCGAGGCGATCGGGTTCTGCGACCTGCGGCGCCTCGGGATCGAGTACGGGACGACGCTGCCGACGCTCGAGCCGCAGCACCACCAGGGCGCCGGCTACCGGAGCGTGACCGAGAACCGGTTCACCGGCGTCAACCACGACTACATCCGCGACGACTCGCACGCCTTCATCCTGCGCGAGCCGTCGCGCTGCATCGACTGCGGCCGCTGCGCCAACGTCTGCGCCGAGGTCGTCGGGGCGGCCTGCTACGACTTCATGCGGATCGGCTTCGACACGCTCGTCACGACGCCGCTCGACATGAGCCTCAACGACACGCCGTGCGTCTCGTGCGGCCGCTGCGCGGAGACCTGCCCGACCGGCGCGCTGATGCCGAAGCCGCGGGTCCTCGAGAAGTACGAGGTCGACGAGAGCCGCTGCATCCTGTGCGGCATCTGCGTCGACGCCTGCCCGTACGACGCGCTGCGCGACGGCGCCGACTTCGAGCTCTCGCACACCTCGCGCGAGGAGCCGATGATCGACCTGCATGGCGATCGCGGCCGTCGACCGCGAGACGGAGGTCACCTACATCCGGCGGGAGCGCGACTGGGCGGCGCGGGCGGCGGCGGAGGGCCGGATCGTCGAGCCCGGACCGGCTGCTGCCGATGCTGCCGGCGTCGATCGCGCGGCGGCGCGTCGGACGGCGGCAACGGCCACGGCCACGGGAACGGCCACGGCCACGATCACGGCGACGGCCACGGCGCGCAGACGCTGCAGCGACCGGCGGCCACGCCGGCCACGGCTGAGCGGCAGCGCTGCGTGGCGATCGGCGAGACGATCCCGTTCACCGCGATCCCCTGGGGCGACGCCCTGTTCGTCGTCTTCGCCGGGACGATGCTCCTCTCCGGGCTCCTCGTCGTGACGATGCGCGACATCATCCGCTGCGGCCTCGCGATGATCGTCTGCTTCGGCGCGCTGGCCGGGATCTACGTGATCGTCGGCGCGCCGCTCGTCGCGGCCGCCCAGGTGCTCGTCTACATCGGCGCGATCAGCGTCCTGGTCCTGTTCGCGATCATGCTGACCGAGACGAAGTCCGCGCCGTCGCGGCTCGTCTTCCAGACCCAGGCCGTGCCGGCGGCGGTCGCCGCGGTGCTGCTCGCCGTCGTGACGGTCCTCGCGATCATCGCGACCGACTGGGGCGAGGTCGGCGAGCGGATCCACACCGCGACCGACGAGCTCGCGACGGTCCTCTTCGCCGACTGGGTCCTGCCGTTCGAGGTCGTCGGCGTGCTGCTGCTGGCGGCCGTCATCGGTGGCGTCTTCCTCGCCAAGCGCGAGCGGACCGGCGACGAGCCGCGATGATCCGGGTCTTCGTCGGCACGTTCCTCGCGTCGGTGTTCGTGATCGCGCTCGGGCTGATCGCCCTGGCGGCCGGCGGCGCCGACTCGCTCGACGCCTACCTGGTCCTCGCGGCGATCCTGTTCGCGATCGGGATGTTCGGGTTCCTCGCCCGGCGGAACGCGATCAGCATGCTGATGTCGATCGAGCTGATGCTGAACGCGGTCAACCTCTCGATCGTCGCGTTCGGCGCGTTCGTGCCCGGCCTCGGCGGTCTCGGGCTCCGTGATCGCGCTGATGGTCATGGCGGTCGCCGCCGCGGAGGCGACCGTCGGCCTCGCGATCATCATCGCGATCTACCGCAACAAGAAGACGCCGCTCGTCGACGAGTACGACGCGATGAGCCGGTGACCGCGGCGCCGATGATCGACCTGCTTCATCCCGCTGATCGCGATCCTGCCGCTGGCCGGCTTCGTCGATCACGGCCGTCGTCGGCCGGCGGCTCGACAAGCAGGCCCACCTCGATCCCGGTCGGCGGTCGTCGTCGTCGCCTGGGCGATCGAGCATGGTCGTCGCGTTCTCGCCGCTGACCCACGGCGCGCCGTTCGACGAGGAGGCGGCGGGCTACGGCCACGGGTCCACCTCTACACCTGGATCCCGGCCGGCGAGCTTCGACGTCGAGGCCGGCTTCTTCGTCGACGCCCTGACCGCCTGCCTGCTGATCGTCGTGACGACGATCGGGCTGCTCGTCCACGTCTACTCGATCGGCTACATGGGCCACGACCCGGGCTACTGGCGGTTCTTCGCCTACCTGAACCTGTTCATGTTCTCGATGCTGCTCCTCGTCCTCGCCGACAACTTCCTCGTCGTCTTCGTCGCCTGGGAGCTGGTCGGGCTGTCGAGCTACCTGCTGATCGGCTTCTGGAAGCACGAAGCGGTCCGCGGCGCTCGCGGCGAAGAAGGCGTTCATCGTCAACCGCGTCGGCGACGTCGGGTTCGCGCTCGGGATCATGCTGATCTTCGTCAGCCTCGGCACGCTCAACATCCGCGAGGTCATCGAGCGGATCGGCGAGCTCGACCACGGCGCCGATCCTCGCGATCTCGCTGCTGATCTTCGCCGGGGCGATGGGCAAGAGCGCCCAGTTCCCGCTCCACGTCTGGCTGCCGGACGCGATGGAGGGCCCGACGCCGGTGTCGGCCCTCATCCACGCCGCGACGATGGTCAACGCCGGCGTCTACCTCGTCGCCCGGACGAACCCGATCTTCGCCCACGCCCAGGAGGCGCTCGTCGTCGTCGCCGCGATCGGCATCTTCACCGCGATCCTCGCGGCGCTCGATCGCGATGACCCAGACCGACATCAAGCGGGTCCTCGCCTACTCGACGCTCAGCCAGCTCGGCTACATGTTCGCGGCGCTCGGCGTCGGCGCGTTCACGGCGGCGATCTTCCACCTCATGACCCACGGCTTCTTCAAGGGCCTGCTGTTCCTCGGCTCGGGCTCGGTCATCCACGCCGTCCACGAGGAGCAGGACATGCGCCGGATGGGCGGGCTGGCGAAGAAGATCCCGATCACCTACGCGACGATGCTCGTCGGCTCGCTGGCGATCTCCGGGATCCCGCCGCTGGCCGGCTTCTTCTCGAAGGACGAGATCCTGGGCGAGGCGTTCAAGCTCGGCTTCCCGTGGGTCTGGGCGATCGGCCTGTTCGTCGCCCTGCTGACCGCGTTCTACATGTTCCGGCTCATGGGCCTGACGTTCTGGGGCGAGTTCCGCGGACCGCGCGAGATCGGGACCGGATCCACGAGTCGCCGCGCGGTGATGACGACGCCGCTCATCCTGCTGGCGATCCCGTCGGCGCTGCTCGGGCTGCGTCCTCGGGCTGCCGTTCGGGGCGAGCGCTGATCCACCAGCTGGCTCGAGCCCGTCTTCCACGAGTCGGTCGAGGTGCTCCACCACGCCGAGGCCGAGTACCAGCTGTTCGGCATCGACGGCGCGCTGATCGGCGCCAGCGTCGCCGTGGCCGCGATCGGCATCGCCGTCGCGTGGCGCCTGTTCGGCGTCGAGATCGGCTCGATCAGGCTGCCGCCGCAGCCGGAGCGCGGTCCGGGAGCTCGGCCGCCCGCGCGCCGTTCCTCTACCGCGCCTCGCTCAACAAGTGGTGGTTCGACGAGCTCTACCACCTGCTGTTCATCGTGATCGGCGGCCGGATCGCGAGCTTCCTGTGGTGGTTCGACCGGAACGTCGTCGACGGCTCGGTCAACGACCTCGGCCCGGACGACGATCGGCGCCGGGCGGCGGCCTGCAGCGCGTCCAGACGGGGCGGGTCCAGAACTACGCGCTCGGGATCGCCCTCGGGCTGATCGTCATGGCCGGCTCGTTCCTCGTGCTGGCGGGCCGCTGACATGGACATCGACGCGATCCCGATCCTGACGATCGTCACGTTCCTGCCGCTCGTCGGCGCGATCGCTCGTCGCCGCGGCGCCGGCCCGCTACGCGCGGCCGCTCGCGCTCGGCGCGGCGCTGCTGACCTGGGTCGTTCTCGCTCCTGCTCGTCGTCGGCTTCTCGGCGACGCCGACCGCGCAGCGGCCTGTTCCAGTACGTCGTCGAGGCCGACTGGATCCCGCTCTTCGGCATCCAGTTCAAGCTCGGCGTCGACGGCCTGTCGCTCGTCCTCGTCGTCCTGACGACGACCCTGTCGTGGATCTCGATCCTCGCCTCGTTCAGCCCGATCAAGGAGCGGATCAAGGAGTACATGGTCTCGTTCCTCGATCCTCGAGGTCGGGATGATCGGCGTCTTCGTCGCGCTGGACACTGTTCCTCTTCTACATCTTCTGGGAGATCGTCCTCGTCCCGATGTACCTGATCATCGGGATCTGGGGCGGCGCGAACCGGATCTACGCGACGATCAAGTTCGTCCTCTACACGCTCGTCGGGTCGCTGCTGATGCTCGTGGCGATCCTCGCCACGGCGTTCGCCTACCAGGCGGCCCACGCCGGCTCGTGGGCGGGCGCGTTCGACTTCGAGCAGCTCCGCGAGTTCGCGGCGACGACGGGCTTCGCGAGCGGCCTCCAGCTCGCCGCGTTCCTCGCGTTCTTCCTCGCGTTCGCGATCAAGGTCCCGATGTTCCCGTTCCACACCTGGCTGCCGGACGCCCACGTCGAGGCGCCGACGGCGGGCTCGGTGATCCTCGCCGCGATCCTGCTCAAGCTCGGCGCCTACGGCTTCATCCGGTTCGCGCTGCCGCTCTTCCCGGACGCCGCCCACACGTTCGCCCCGGCGATCATCGTGCTGAGCCTGATCGCGATCATCTACGGCGCGATCGTCGCCCTCGTCCAGCCCGACCTCAAGAAGCTCGTCGCCTACAGCTCGGTCAGCCACATGGGCTTCGTCACGCTCGGAATCTTCGTCTTCAACGAGCAGGGGATGCAGGGCGCGATCCTCCAGATGGTCAACCACGGCCTCATCACCGGCGCCCTGTTCCTGCTCGTCGGCGTCATCTACGAGCGGACCCACGACCGGACGATCGCGAAGATGGGCGGCGTCGCCGGCGTCGATGCCGGTCTACGCCGCGGCGTTCGGATTCTTCGTCTTCGCCTCGGCCGGGCTGCCCGGGCCTGTCGGGCTTCGTCGGCGAGTTCCTCGTCGCTCGTCGGGGCGTTCGCGTTCAGCCCGTGCGGTCGCCGCGATCGCCACGTTCTGCATGATCCTCGCCGCGGCCTACCTGCTGTGGATGTACCAGCGGGTCGTCGTTCGGCGAGCTGTCCGACTTCCTGCGCGGGCCTCGGCCACCACCTGACCGACATGACGCCGATCGAGATCCTGACCCTGGCGCCGCTCGGCGCCCTCGTCGTCGTCTTCGGCGTCGTTCCGGGCCTGCTCCTCGACCTCGTCCAGGGCTCGGTCGCGAACGTCCTCGACGACGTCGGCCGCGGCGCTCCGATCCCGATCGCGCCGCGAGGTCGGCGCTCGTCGCCATCGCGATCCCGATCGCCTACGTGGTCGTCCGGATCGATCTACGTCGGCTACGCCGGCACGCGCGAGCCGCTCGAAGCCGGCGGGGCGGCCCGATGACCGGCAACGACCTCGCGATCATCGCGCCGCTCGTCGCCGCGATCGGCGTCGCGATCGCCGTCCTCCTCGTCGACCTCGATCCTGCCCGGCCGGCCGGACGCCGCGGTCGCCGTCGCCCTCGGCGGCCTCGGCGATCGTCGCCGCGGCGACGCTCCTCGCGAACGGCAGACCCCGGCGACGCGTTCGACGGCGCCTACCGGGTCGACGCCCTGACGACGTTCCTCGACCTGCTGTTCGTCTCGATCGTCGCGCCTGACGATCGTCTTCGCGCCCGGACTACCTCGAGCCGCGCGGCCTGCCGGTCGCCGAGTTCGCCGTCGTCCTCGTCTTCGCGATGACCGGGGCGATGCTCCTCGCGGCCTCGACCGACCTGCTGCTGCTCTTCCTCGGCCTCGAGCTCATGGTCCTGCCGGGCTACATGCTCGCCGGCTACCACAAGACCGACGGCTACTCGACCGAGGGCGCGATCAAGTACTTCCTGCTCGGGTCGTTCAGCTCGGCGATCTTCCTGTTCGGGCTGGCGTTCGTCTGGGGCCTGACCGGGACGACGCGCGTCGCCGGCGTCGCGGACGCGCTCCTCGGCGTGGCGGCCGGGACGCTGCGCCGTTCTCGCCGGGCCTGGCGATGGGCCTCGCGTTCATGACGACCGGCGTCGCGTTCAAGATCGCCGCGGTGCCGTTCCACTACTGGACGCCGGACGCCTACCAGGGCTCGCCGACGCCGGTGACCGGCTACCTCTCGGTCGGCCCGAAGATCGGCGCGTTCGCGCTGATCCTGCGGCTGTTCGTCGAGGCGCTCGGGCCGCTCAAGGCCGACTGGCTGCCGGTCGTCATCGTCCTCGCGGCGCTGACGATGACGCTCGGCAACCTCGTCGCCCTGACCCAGGACAACGTCAAGCGGATGCTCGCCTACAGCTCGATCGCCCACACCGGCTACATGCTCGTCGGGCTGGCGGCGTTCGCCGGCGGCCAGCAGCTGGGCCTCGAGGGGCTGCTCTTCTACGGCGCCGCGTACACGTTCATGAACCTCGGCGCGTTCGCCGTCGTCGCCGCGCTCCAGAAGCGGGCCGGGCGTGACGTCCAGCCTCGACACGTTCGCCGGGCTCGGGCGGCGCGAGCCGCTCCTCGGCATCCTCATGACGCTGTTCCTGCTGTCGCTGACGGGCATCCCGCCGACGGCCGGCTTCTTCGCCAAGGCCATCGTGATCCTCGCCGCGGTCCAGGCCGGCGGCTGGGTCGCGTTCCTGGCGGTCATCACGATGCTGAACGCCGCGGTGGCCGCGTTCTACTACCTCCGGGTCGTCGTCTACATGTTCATGCGCGAGCCGGCGAGCCAGGCGCCGCCGCTCCGCCACGGCCGGCTGCTGTGGGGCGGCCTCGCCGTGACGACCTCGCTGACGATCCTGTTCGGGTTCTTCCCGGGGCTGATCCTCGGCATCATCGGCCAGGCCGCGGCAGCCGTCGGCGGGTAGGGGCGCGGGCGGCTCGGGGGCGTCAACCGGGCGCCCTGGGAGCAACGCGCGACCTAGGGCGTGACCTCGACGCCGGGCAGGATCTTGCCGAGCGCCGCGGGCCATGATGTCCGGCCCGATCCCGCCGAGCGCGCCGTCCTGGACGACGCCGTCCTTGTCGATCCAGTAGTGGATCGGCAGGGCGAACGCGCCCCACGCCCGCTGCGCCGCGCCGTCCGTGTCGAGGCCGAGCGGGAACGTCGCGTTCAGGCTCTGGGCGAACGCCGCGACCGTCCCTTCGTCCTCGCGGATGTCGATGGCGATGACCACGAGGTCCTGCGTCGGCGTAGCGGGCCGCGAACCCGTTCATCAGCGGGAACTCGTCGATGCACGGCTCGCAGGTCGTCTGCATGAAGTTGATCCAGACGGCCTTGCCCTTGAGCGACGCCAGGTCGATCGTCCCGCCGCCGACCTGGGGCACGACGAGCGCCGGCGCGGGCTCGCCGATATGGAAGTTCGGCGATCTCGCCGGAGCCGCCGACTGGCGCCCGGCGACGCCGAGCCGCCCGACGCGACGGCGGTCGCGGCCGGGCGAGGCGCGTCGCGGCGACCTCGGGCGAGGCGGAGGCTGCGGCGGAGGCGCGCGGGCCGACCCGGATCGGGCCCGACGAAGATGAAGGCGACCAGCAGCACGAACGCGACGACGACGCCGGCTACGAGGCCGGCGACGATCGAGAGCCGGGATCCCATGCCCGGGAGGGTACCAGTACGAGCGGGCCAGGGGCGGATCGGCGGACGCGCTGCTAGGATGCCGATCCCGTGGGAAGGCTCTCCAGCTCGCTTCGCAGCCGCCTCCTGCCGGCGATCCTGACCGCGACCGGCGTGTCACTCATCGCCGGCGGCCTGTTGACGTACACGGGCGCCGCCGAGGCTCGATCTGCCCTCGGCCGTCGCCGACGATCGTCGCCGTCGCCCCGACGCCGACGTTCGCCCTGCCGACGTTCCCGCCCGATCCGCCGCGCCGCCGCCGAGCGCGTCGCCGACGCCGGTCGTCGACCGGGTCGCGACCCGGGTCGTGGTCCCGGCCCTGCGGATCGACCTGCCGGTCATCAAGCCGGCCGGCGGCCCGACGCCTACCCCCAGTGCAACGTCGCGATGTACATCCAGGAACCGCTCCATCAGCCCGGCCAGGGCGGGGCGACGTACCTCTACGCCCACGCCCGCGACGGGATGTTCGGGCCGATCTACGAGCTGGCGATCGTGAAGAAGCGGCGGCGACTCGATGAAGGGGATGCTGGTCGAGGTCTACACGAGCGACGACCTGGTCTTCTCGTACCAGATCACCGAGGTCCGCCTCCACCAGCTGAACCTGAACGACGCGATCGACGCGACGACCGAGGAGATGTGGCTCCAGACCTCGGAGGGGCCGAAGGGCACGCCCGGCAAGACGCAGCTCAAGGCGATCCCGATCGGTCTGCCGCTGCCCGCCGACCACGCCGCCGCCAACCCGGTCCCGAAGCCCGTCAACTGCGGCTAGCGCCGCGGGTCCTCGGCCCGCGTCAGATCCAGTCGATCCGGCGGAGGACGATCGGCGACGACGCCGGCGCAGGACGACCGATGCCGCCGTGACGAACCAGAAGCCGAAGCCTTCCTGGCCGGCGAGGGCGGGCGTCGCCTCGCTCATCCCGAAGATGCCCGCCGACGGCCCCGATCCCGGCCAGGATGACCGTGACACCGGTCAGGCGCTTCATGATCCGCGACAGGTTGTTGTTGATCGTCGAGAGGTAGATGTCGAGCGTGCCGCCGACGAGCTCCCGGTAGTTGTCCAGCTCGTCGGTGACCCGGATCAGGTGGTCGTAGACGTCGCGGAAGTAGACGACGTGCGACTCCGTCGACCGCGGCGACCTCGCGGTTCGTCAGCTGGTTGAAGATCTCCCGCGCCGGCGACGTGGCGCGGCGGATCGCCAGGAGCTCGCGCTTCAGCACGAACAGGCGCTGGAGCGTCCAGTCGGACGGCGATTCGAGGACCCGGTCCTGGAGCTCGTCGATCTCCTCGGCCAGCCGATCGAGGACCGGGAAGTAGCCGTCGACGACGTGATCGGCCAGGACGTAGAGCAGGAAGTCGGTGCCCTTCTTCAGGATCGGCTCGACGCCGGCCCGCATCGGCCCGATCGATCGCAGATCGCATTCCGGGCCGTGGACGCTCAGGAGGAACCGCGGCCCGAGGACGAAGTCGATCTCGGCAGTCTGGACATCGCCGCGATAGCTGAGCTCGAACAGGACGATGTGGACGATGTCGTCGAAGGTCTCGACCTTCGCCCGCTGGTTGCGCTCGACGATGTCCTCGGCGATCAGCGGGTGGAGGCCGAGGGCCGCGGCGATCGGCCGGACGATGCTCGGCGGACGGATCGATGGCGTCGACCCAGATCCGCGTGTCGGGGTCGGCGAGGATCGCCGGGCAGCGCCGCGAGATCGACGGTCTCGGTCGTGCCGGACGGGCGCCAGGCGATGATCCTGACGTCGGGTCGCGTCAGAGGGCGGTCGTGGGTCGCCGCTCGTCGCTTCCATCCGGATCCGGCCCTCCGGCGATCGCCGAGCCACGGGCGGCGCGGTCGGTCGCCAGCATACCCGCGCGATGCCGAGGGCGAGGCCCGGCGGGATCGCGACGAGCGTGACGACGCCGGCGGCGACGAACAGCCCGACGAGGATCGATGACGCCTCGGTCGCGGCCCAGCGCTCGAGCGCCTCGACGACGAGGCCGTCCCGGAGCGGCCGATCGCGAAGCTCGGCCGGGATGACCTGCTTCCAGCCGTCCGGCACGGCGAACAGCTCGTCGTAGAGGCGGTCGATCGTCGTCGAGCCATAGGCCGTCAGCACCGCCACGCCGATCGCCATGCCGATCATCCGGGCGACGGTGACGGTCGCCGACGCCATGCCGAACGACGCTCGGCCGGCGACCTCGACCGCGGCGGTCGAGCGGGGCGTGACCGTCAGGCCGAAACCCAGCCCGAAGATGCCGAGGGCGAGCGCGACCTCGCCGAGATCGACCTGCGGGGTCCAGCGGGCCATCCAGACCAGGGAGCCGGCGCTCAGCACCAGGCCGACGAGGGTCACGAGCCGGAGCGACAGGAACCGGACCGCGAACCCGGACACGAGCGCCCCGACGGCCGTCGACGCAGCCAGCGCCCCGAGGGCGAAGCGCTGCTGGTCGGGGCCGCCGTAGAGGACCCGGTCGACGAACACCGCCCCGCCGATGATCGCCGTCGCGAAGGCGTAGCCGGTGAGCAGCGAGACGAGCGCGGCCGACGAGAACGTCAGGCTGCGGAACAGCCGCGGGTCGAGGAACGGATCCGGCGAGGCGGAGGCCCGCGGACGATCGTCACCAGCGTCCCAACGACGGCGACAGACGCCGAGCAGCGCGCCGACGAGGACCGGGTCCGGCCCGCCGAGGTCGCGGCTGCCGATCAGCGTGACGGCGCCCAGCCCGCCGCCCAGCGCGACGCTCCAGACGGCCGCCCCGAGGACGTCGATCCCGCCGCTCCGGCGAGGCGTCTCCCAGCCGCGACGACGCCGCCCAGGCGACGAGGAGCGCGGCCAGGCCGATCGGGACGTTGAGGTAGAAGACCCAGCGCCAGGCCGGGGCGAGCACGTCGCGGATCGGGTCGTCGGACGCGACGCGCGCGGTCGTCAGGGCCCCGTCGATGTCGAGGCCGCCGAGGATCGCCGCCCCAGCGAACGGCCCGGCCGCCATGCCCGAGGAACGTCAGCGCGCCGATGACCCCGAGCGCGCGAGGCCGCGCGTGCCCCGAGAACAGGTGCGACGCGGCGGCCGTCCCGACCGGGACGAGGATTCCGCCGCCGATGCCCTGGATGACCCGCCCGACGATGAGCTCGTCGAGCGTTCTGGCCGCGCCCAGCGACGAGCGACCCGACGATGAAGACCACGAGCCCGCCCAGGAACAGGCGTCGGGCGCCCCAGACGTCGGCCAGGCGGCCCGCGAGCGGCATCGCGACGACGTATGCGAGCAGGTAGCCGTTGACGATCCACGAGGCGCGGCGGAGCTCGGAGAAGGCGGTCTGGCCGGGCCGATCGGGGTTGGCGACGACGAGATCGTTGATGATCGTCGGCAGGGCGACGGCCGTGATCATCAGCTCGAGGCCGGCCAGGAAGACACCGGCGCTGAGGACGGCCAGCAGCGCGTATGCAGAGCCCCGGGTCATCGGCGAAGTGTACACGGGCTCCCGCTCCGTGGCCGAGCATCGCCTGGGTCCATCATTAGCGGTATGAGCGCCGAGGTCCTGGCGTCAACCGAAGAGAAGATGAAGCGAACGCTCGAGGCGATGGAGCGGGACTTCCAGCGGGTTCGGACCGGTGGCGCGTCCGCATCGTTGATCGATGCGATCCAGGTCGACCACCTGGGTCAGCGCGCCCGACTCATCGAGCTGGCGACCGTCACGATCCCGGATCCGCGCCAGATCGTGATCCGGCCGTGGGACCCGAAGAGCCTTCGATCGATCGGAACGGCGATCAGCCAGAGCCGGATCGGGCTCACGCCGACGATCGACGGATCGACCATTCGACTCTACGTCCCGGCGTTGTCCGAGGAGCGCCGCCGCGAGCTCGTCGGCCTCGTCCACAAGCGGATGGACCAGGCCCGGGTCGAGATCCGGGCGGTGCGGCACGAGGCGCTCGCCGCGCTCCGGGCACGGGATCCGAAGAAGCTCGTCGGCTCGGACGACGTCCGCCGCGAGACGGCCCTGCTGCAGCGGATGACCGACGGCTACGTGGCGGAGATCGACCGCCTCGGTCAGCTCAAGGAGGAGAGCGTCTTCCGGCTATGACCCGGCGGCGGGCGCTACGAGGTCGCAGTCGGGCGTCGTGCAGAGTTCCAGGCCCAGCTGAGCCAGCCCCTCGGCTAGCGGCGTGAACCCGAGCCAGCCTCCGAAGCTGCGGCTCGAGACGCCGGCCGGGATCCCCCGCACGAGGACGGCGCCGCCAGAATCGCCGACCCCGACCTTGATCCGCGCACCGACCATGCACGGGAAGAAGGCCCCGTCCTCCGCGTGGAGATAGCGGCCCTTCTCGGTCACCTTGCCGCTCCGGAAGGTGTTGCGCCCGTCGATCTCGGCCAGGTCGCCGATCGCGATGTCGTCGCAGCCGAGCGGCCGCGTATCGGGCGGGATGACCCGGTAGCCGGCCGTCCCGAAGTCCACGACGTTGAGGTGTCCCCACGGAATGCGGTCCTGGGCAACCACGAGGTAGTTGATGTCCGACGAGGCGCAGGTGTGGCCCTCGTACGGGCACGTCGCATCCCGGGCGGCCGGCCCGAAGACGCCGCGAACCGTGATGCCGTCGTCGTCATAGGCCGTGGTGCCCTCGTTCGTGCAGTGGCCCGTCGACGTCAGGACGATCGTATCGTCGAGGCGCGCATAGAACCCGCCGGCGCAGGCGCCCCAGAGCTGCTGCCCGGCGAGGACCGGCGGGTCGTACACAGCGGTGGTTCGCTGCGGCCGGCCGATGGCCCGCTCGATCGAGAGGGCAGCAACGACGACAGCCAGGACGGCCAAGAGGAGGATCAGAAAGTGAACGCGGCGAAGGCGAGGCCTTCTCGAAGTCTCCGGTCTCGTGCTCACGCCTCGATCGTGTGCCATCGCGGACGCTTGAGCAAGCCCACCAGCACGGCTGTTGACACGCGGCGGTCGAAAGGAATAGCATCAACTTCCGTTGATATAAACCGTCGTTGATGCGACGTGTTCGCCAACCACGGAGTCTGTCCCCTGTCCCCCTCACCCGCCCGGATCCGTTCGACCATCGCTTCGGTCGTCGACCAGCCCGACGAGCTCCGCGAGCTGCGGATCGTCCACAAGGCTCTCGCCGACGTCAATCGGCTCCGCATCGTCCAGCGCCTGGCGTACGGCGACGCGTCGGTCACCGATCTGATCGAGGAAGTCGGCCTGTCACAGCCGCTCGTGAGCTGGCATGTCGGCCGGCTGCGCGCCGCCGGGCTCGTCGAGACGCGCCGGAACGGCCGCGAGACGACTGCAGCCTCCGTCCGCGAGGCCTTCGAGGCATTCGTCGCCCGCGAGCGGACGATCCTCGGCCTCGCGCGGCTCCGGAGACAGGTGCGCCGCGGAGCGCCGCCTCTTGATCGGGTCGATCGTCAGTCCGGAACTCCGGCAACGGGTCCGCGGCCTCGCCACCCCGATCGCCGTCGGCTTCGGCCGCCTCGGGCTCACCCCGAACCACCTGACGCTGATCGGCTTCGGGATCGCGATCGTTGCGGCCGTGGCGGCGGGCATGCAGTCGTGGCTCGCGGCGGGTTTCCTCCTGATCGTCGGCGGCGTCTTCGACCTCTTCGATGGCGCGCTCGCCCGCGCCACCGGCAAGGCCTCGAAGATCGGCGCCTTCATGGACTCGGTCTTCGATCGAGCCGGCGAGGGCGTCGTGTACGTCGGGATCGCCGCCGGTTGCGTCGCGGCCGGCTTCAACCTGGGCGCGATCCTCGCGGCGGCCGCCATGGCCGCGGCCTTCATGGTCTGCTACGTCCGAGCCAAATCGGAGAGCCTCGGCTTCACGCCCGGCTCGGGAATGGCCGCCGTCGGGCTTGCCCCGCGTGAGGTCAGGATCGTCATCCTGACGATCGGTCTGCTCGGCGCCGGAGCGCTGGGCGGCATCCAGAGCTTCGGCTGCGGACGTCATCCTCTGCGCCGACCCGGTCGGCGGCGACGGCCGACCGGTCCTCGCCGGCTCCCTCGGCCTCATCACGATCCTCGCGACCATCACCGCGATCCAGCGCATCGTCCACGTCATCCGCCAATCCCCCCAGGAGTAGGCAACAGCAGATGGAGCACCAGGTGACCACAACGAACGGCAAGAACGGGCACAAGCCCGGCAAGAAGATCCGCGTCGCGATCGTCGGCGTCGGGAACTGCGCGAGCAGCCTCGTCCAGGGCCGCTACTACTACGAGAACGCCAAGCCGACCGACTTCGTGCCCGGCCTCATGCACGTCGACCTCGGCGGCTATCACGTCAGCGACATCGAGTTCGTCGCCGCCTTCGACATCGACAAGAACAAGGTCGGCAAGGACCTGTCGGAAGCGATCTACACGAAGCCGAACAACACGTTCGTCTTCCAGCAGGTCCCGAAGCTCGACGTCCCGGTCGAGCGGGGCATGACCCACGACGGCCTCGGCAAGTACCTCAGCCAGATCATCGAGAAGGCGCCCGGCCCGACGGCCGACATCGTCGGCATCCTCAAGGAGCGCAAGGTCGACGTCATGGTCTCGTACCTGCCGGTCGGTTCCGAGCAGGCGACGAAGTGGTACGTCGAGCAGGCGCTCAAGGCCGGCGTCGGCTTCATCAACGCGATCCCGGTCTTCATCGGCCGCGAGCCGTACTGGCAGCGCCGCTTCGCCGAGGAGGGCCTGCCGGTCATCGGCGACGACATCAAGAGCCAGGTCGGCGCGACGATCAGCCACCGCGTCCTGACCCGCCTGTTCATGGATCGCGGCGTCCGCCTCGACCGGACCTACCAGCTGAACTTCGGCGGCAACACCGACTTCCTGAACATGCTCGAGCGCGAGCGGCTGGAGTCGAAGAAGATCTCGAAGACCAACGCCGTCACGTCGATGCTCGACTACGAGATGGACCCCGACAACGTCCACGTCGGCCCGAGCGACCACGTGCCGTGGCTCGAGGACCGCAAGTGGTGCTACATCCGGATGGAGGGCACGACCTTCGGTGACGTGCCGCTCAACGCCGAGCTCAAGCTCGAGGTCTGGGACAGCCCCAACAGCGCCGGCGTCATCACCGACGCGATCCGCTGCCTGAAGCTGGGCCTGGATCGCGGGCTGAAGGGCACGCTCGTCGCGTCCGTCGAGCTACTTCATGAAGTCGCCCGCCGGTCCAGATCCACGACGACATCGCCCATCAGCCGAGTCGAGGCCTTCATCCGGGGCGAGGACAACGAGACGCTCGTCGGCACGGAGAACCTGTCGAAGACCGCGCTGAAGAAGCTGGCGAGCGCCGCTCCCGCCAAGGCACAAGGCGGCGGCCGCGACCCGGTGACGGCGAGCAGCGGGGACTGGAGGCGCCCCACCGGCGCGCCGCGCGCGGTAAGCCACAGGCCGAATGGCACGTCAGGGCTTCGCGGTCGCCTCGGGCTTCGGCGGTTCCTGCCGGCTCCTGGGCGACGTCGAGATCGCGGTCAACGCCTACGCCGCGACGACGTGGGTCGTCGCCCACGTCCCGTCGCGCCTGTCGCGCTGGGTGATCGGGACGGGCTCCCAGGCCGGCTACCTGTTGTGGCCGACGAAGCGCGACTGGTCGAACGCGAACTTCGGCCACGTCGCGGGGCTGCCGCCGGACGACCCGCGCGTCCGGCGCATGGCCCTCGGGGCCTACCGCGAATACGCCCGCTACCTCGTCGAGGTCATGCACCTCGAGACGCAGTCGGTCGAGGAGGCCGGCTCGAAGGTCGTCCAGGCCGACCTCGACCACATCGAGGAGTCCTGGCGCGACTCGAAGGGCGGGCTGATCTTCGCCCTCGGCCACGTCGGCAACAACGAGGCGGTCGCGGCGGCGGTCGCGGGGCGTGGCTGGCCGGTCAACGTCGTCGCCGACGATTCGTCGTTTCCCGAGATGTTCGAGCGCTTCACGCGCCTGCGCGAGGCCTGGGGCGTCCACGTCATTCCGTGGCGGAACCTGCGCGAGATCTACGCGGTCCTCCGACGGCGCGAGATGCTCGCGCTCCTCATCGACTGGGGCTACCGCTCCGACGGCATCCCGGTCCGCCTCTTCGGGGCATGGACGACGCTGCCGGCCGGACCGGCGACGCTCGCCGCCAAGACCAACTCGCGCATCCTGCCGCTCAGCATCCGGCGGACGCCGGACGGCCTCTTCCACGTCACGTACGCGCCGGTGATCGAGGTCGAATCGGCGGCGCCGGCCGACCTCCAGCGGGCGACCCAGGCCGTGGCCGACGCGCTGGCCGGGACGGTCGGCGCGGCGCCCGAGCAGTGGTACAGCTTCAAGCCGATGTGGCCATCGACGCCCGAGGAGGCCGCCGAGCTCGAGCAGCGCGCGGCGGCGATGCTCGCGGACGATCGGCCGCGGGGCGGGCGTGCCCGCCCCGACGACCCGATTGACTACGCGGCGGTGCCCGCCGAGGAGGTCGTGCCGGCGGCCGCCCTGCTGCCGGAGTCCTCGAAGGCGTGACCGACACCGAGCTCGACACCGCGCGGTCGCCGAGCGAACGAGCCGACGAACCGCCACTGCCGCGGCCCGGACTCGACTCGGCGCGCCGGACGGCCCGGGCCGCGATCGAGAGACCCGCAACGGATCCCGGGACGATCGTCCAGCGAATCCGGGCGAGCGCCCTGTCGGCGATCTCATGGGCGGCCTGCCGGCTGCCGGAGGGTCCCCAGATCGCTCTGGCCGAGCTCGTCGGGCGCGTCGCGTACCGGGCGTCACCCGCGCGAACGGCGCGCGTCCGGGCCAACCTCCGCCGAGTCATCGAATATCTCGCGGCGTCGGACCTGGCAACCGATCGCATCCGCGCCGCCGCTGCGGACCCGCGGGCGCTGGAGCGGCTCGTCCGGGCGGCGTTCCGCCACCGCGCCCGCTACTACCTCGAGATCCTTCGCGCTCCCGGGCTCGACGGCCGGATCTTCGACGAGCGCCTCGCCGTGGAGAACCTCGACGTCGTCGACGCGGCGCTGGCCGGCGACAAGCGGGCCGTCTTCATCTCCGGCCACCTCGGACCGATCGAGCTGCCGGGGCTCTACCTCGCTCAGCACTCGGGCCGCCGGATCACCGCGCCGATGGAGACGCTCGGCGATCCGGCGCTCCAGCGCTGGTTCGAACGGACGCGAGCGACGTTCGGGGTCCGGATCGTCGGGCTTCGCGAGGCCCGCCGCGAGTTGCTCAAGGAGCTTGAGGAACGGCGAGTCGGTCGGCCTGGTCGCGGATCGCGACATCACCGGCGGCGGGATGGAGGTGCCGTTCTTCGGGGCGCCGGCGCCGCTGCCCGTCGGTCCGGCGTTTCTCGCCACCGAGACCGGACGTGCCGCTCTACCTCGCGTCTGTCTGGCGCGTCGGGAAGCGCGGCTACCGCGGCCGGCTGGACGAGATCCCCGTGACCCGCGAGGGCGCCCGACGCGACCGGATCGGCGGCACGCTTGCCGCGGAGGCGCGCGGCATTCGAGAAGGTCATCGCGAACGCCCCCGAGCAGTGGATGGCGATCTTCTTCCCGATCTGGCCGGACCTCGAGGCGCAGCTCAGTGCCGACGACGCCGCGCGAGGCGACGGCCGATGACGGCGCGACTGGGCCGGGCGGACCTCCACATCCACACCCTCGCCTCCGACGGCACGTCGGGGATCGTCGAGATCCTCGATCACGTCGAGCGCGCAACGGACCTCGACGTCATCGCGATCACCGACCACGAACGCATCGACGCCGCGCTCGCGGCTCGGGTCATGGCCCGCGACCGCGGGCTTCGGGCGGAGGTCATCGTCGGCGAGGAGGTCTCGACGCTCGGCGGCCACCTGCTCGGGCTGTTCCTCGAGGAGCGGGTGAGGCCGCTCCGCTCGATGCGCACGACGATCGCCGAGATCCACGAGCAGGGCGGGCTCGCGATCCCGGCCCACCCGCTCGTTCCATACCCGCTCTGTGCCCAGGGCTGGCTGCTGCGGCGGCTCATCAACGACCGCGATCCGCGGGCCCGGCCGGACGCGATCGAGGCGTTCAACCCGACGACCCTCGGCCGGCCGTGGCACTCGCGGGTCGTCAACTTCGCCGCCGAGCACGGACTCGCGACCGTCGGCAACAGCGACGCCCACGAGGCCGCCGCGATCGGCGTCGGCTGGACGACGTTCCCGGGCCGGACCGCCGACGACGTGCGGGCCGCGATTCTCGAGCGCTCCTCACATCACCACGGCAGCTTCCTCGGCACGGGCCAGGTCAGGACGTTCGGCCGCCAGCTCCGGAAGTACGGCCGCGACGTTGAGGCCGTCGTCCGGGCCCAGGTTCGCCGCGATGGCTCCGGGCGCGACCTCGGCTATCCCGGCGGCCGCCACCGGCCGCCGCGGTTCGAGGAGGAGTGGGCGGCCCTCCAGGCCCGCGAGGAGCGCCGATCGTGAAGATCGGGCTCGTCTCGCCGTACGTCTACCCGTTGCCCGGCGGCGTGACCCAGCACGTCCGGTATCTCTACGAGAATCTCCGGCTGCGCGGCCATGACGTCCGGATCCTGACGAGCAGCCACGGCCTCCAGCGGGCGTCGGAGGGCGACATCATCCGGATCGGCAAGGGCTTCTCGCTGCCGGTCAACGGATCCGTCGGGACGATCACCCTGTCGCCGCGGTTCGTGTCGCAGGTCCGGGCGACGCTCGAGCGCGAGCAGTTCGACCTGTTGCACTTCCACGAGCCGTTCGTGCCCTTCCTGTCGACGATCCTCCTGCGGCTCTCGACGAGCGTGAACATCGCCACCTTCCACGCGTACGGCGGGTTCTCGCCGTCCTACGAATTCGGCAGCAAGGTGATGAAGGGCGAGGCCGCCCGGCTCCACGGCCGGATCGCGGTGAGCGGCGCGGCCAAGCACTTCATCGACCGCTACTTTCCGGGCGAGTACAAGGTGATCCCGAACGGTGTCGACGTCGACCGGTTCCAGCGGGCCGTGCCGATCGCGCGCTGGCAGGACGGGACGCGCAATCTCCTGTTCGTCGGCCGCCACGAGCCGCGGAAGGGCCTCCTCGAGCTGCTCAAGGCCTACCGCATCCTGCGCAAGACGGGCTGCGACTGCCGGCTCCTCGTCGTCGGCACGGGGCCGCTCGGGCGCGAGGCCCGGCGCTACGTCGCCACGCGGCGGCTCCAGGGCGTCGAGTTCCTCGGCCGGATCAGCGACGCGGAGAAGGCCCAGCTCTTCCGGACGGCCGACGTCTACGTCTCGCCCGCGACCGGCGGGGAGTCATTCGGGATCGTCCTCCTCGAGGCCATGGCGGCCGGGACGCCGATCGTCGCGTCGGACATCCACGGCTACAAGGGCGTCGTCCGGCGTGGGCGAGAAGCGCTCCTCGTCCCGCCCCGCGAGCCCAAGGAGATCGCCGCGGCGGTCGGGCGGCTCCTCCGCGACGACGAGCTTCGGGCCGAAATGGGGCGGGCCGGCCTCGCCCGGGCCCAGGAGTTCAGCTGGGAGCGAGTGACCCGCAAGGTCGACGATTACTACGGGGTCGTCATCCGCCGCCTCGCCGCGCACGGTGACCTGCCGGCAGGCTTCTCCGCGCCGATCCCGCCCTCGCCGCGGGTGACGGCCGGGAGCGTCCCGGTGATGAGCGTCGCCGGCGACGGGCTGGAAGGCCCGGTCGAGTCCGTCCCCTAGGCGCCCGGTCCAATCGGGCGGCTGGTCGCCGGACCCTCCGACGACAGCCCGGCCTTCGCGTCGACCTCGATCGGCCTCCCGCTCGGCCAGCGTGATCCGCCAGACCCAGGCCGAGTAGGCCAGGACGATGCACAGCAGCGTGAGCGCCACCGCGAGGATCGCCGGGATCGTGTCGATGAGCTTGACCCCCGTCGCCACGCTCTCGCGGAGTTTCGGGAACTGGAACGCGTAGACCCAGGTCGGCAGGATCCCCTGGTAGGCGTTGGCGACGACCCCGGGAAGCGGCAGCGCGGAGATGTTCGGGTAGAAGACGAGGAACCAGCTCGACGACGGCCGTCACGAGCCCGATCACGAACCGCCGCGCGTCGCGGGCCGTCGCCACGAACAGGGCGAGCAGGAGGAGCGGCAGCCCGAAGATGATCGCCACCGGCTCGACCGGGATCGACGTCAACGTCACGAGCGGCGTCACGGGCACGAGCCGGACGAGCACGAGGCCGAGCAGCGCGACGCCGGCGGTGACGCCGAGCGGGAGGAGCTGCCCGACCGAGCCGTCACCCCCGCGGCCGATGTCGAGCGACGACAGCTGGCGCAGGAACACGAGGATCGCGACGCAGACGACGACGCCCAGGACGAGCGTCTGGGCCGTCAGGACGAACTCCGGGATGAGCGGCGGGCAGACCTGCGAGTTCGGAACGGCTCGTTCCACGCCGACGAACGCGCACAGCGGGCGATCGAAGAGCCACAGCAGCGCCGGCCCCATCACGGCGACGCCAGCGGACACGCGCGCCAGGAGCCAGATCCGTCTCGAGGTGCCGTGCCAGAGCTCCGCAGCGAAATAGGCGAGTGACAGGATCACGAACGGCAGGCTCGTGTAGTAGTGGTACTGGAACGCGGGCCGGTCGATCCGAACCCAGGAGATCCACTGGCAGGCGAACGCGATGACGATCAGCGCCAGGGCCAGGCTCCGGCGGGCGTAGGCCTGCCAGGCGACGAACGCGAGCGCCGGCACGCCGAGCCACCAGATGACGAGATTGCCCGAGTCGTAGATCGCCGCGGTGGTCGAGCCGGCAAACCCCTCCTGGTAGAACCAGACCGGCTTGAGATCGAACGGCCAGGCCCACCACGGCGACGAGGCCGCGTGACCATCGGTCAGGTTGTTGTGGTAGTCGTACATCTGCCGCGTCAGGTCGATCAGCGTCTGGCCCTCGTGACCCGGCGGCCACGACGCGGTGAGGCGGTGGCCGTCGACGAACGCCCACGGGATGTACGACGCGACGTACAACCCGATCGGGATCAGGAGCAGGCAGAAGGCCATCCAGGCGATCGGCAGCCCGAGCAGCGCGCCGGGGCGGAGCCAGTCCGCGCGCGTGCGGCGGGGCTGGAGGTGGCAGCAGCGCCGCCGGGTCGGTGGGGTCCGGCGGCGGGGCGAGCGGGCCGAAGCCGGCTCGGCCGGCGAGCACGAACGCCACGTACATGACGAGCGATAGAACGACGAACGCAACCGCCACGTGGAGCGGCGTCAGGACCAGCGAGAACTCGCTGGCGATCTGGGGCAGCGGGACGTTCGTGAGCGGCGCTCCGGCCTGCCCAAGGCCGATCGCGGCGAGGGCGATGATCCCACCGAGGGCCGCCGGCGCGCCGACGGCGAAGCGCATCTCATCGTCGGACCAGGCGATCGGGTGGAGGATGTTGACGACGACCGCGATCGACGTCAGGCCGACCATGATCGCGACGAACGGGAGGTTGCCGAGCCCCGAGTTCGCCGGGACGGCGAGCGCGAGATGGCCGAGGACCGCGGTCATCGCGATGAGCGCCGCGATGAGGACCAGCCGGCCGAGGGCGCTCCGGACGAGCACGAGGATGCCCAGCCCGCCGATCGCGTACAGCGCCACCCATTTCGAGGCCAGGGCGAGCCCGAGGAAGACGCCGATCACCGGCATCGCGACCCAGAACGCGCCCCGCCAGCGCCACGCGCCGGTCCAGATCGCGGCGAACAGGGCGTAGGCCGCCACGATCCCCAGCCCCACGTACGCGTCGTTCATCCCGATCCGCGACTGGACGAACAGCATGCCGTCGGCGATCGCGAAGATGCCGACGAGCACCCCGACCTCGCGTCTCCGGAACAGGATCCGCGCGAGGAGATAGACCAGGCCCGCCATCAGCGCCCCGGCGATGACGCCGGGCAGGCGCCAGGAGAACGCGTGCTTGCCGATCTCGACGCTCGCGGCCGATCCGTCATCGGCGAACGTCAGGATCTGCTGCCGATCGGAGCTCGGGTACGCCTGGGCGACGTCGACCGCCCAGGCCGAGGGCTCGAACGGCAGGCGGGCATCGGCGAACACCGCGTTCGGGTCGCCGGCAGTATCGATCACGTAGATCGTCCAGCCGGTGCCGTCGGGCGTCGGCCCGAGGACGTGGACCATCCGCGAGGCCTCGTCCCAGGCGACACGGGTTCCGACGACCGGGAAGGGGAGCGTCCGCTGGAGGGCGGGGCCATTCTTGGCCGGATCGCCGCCCACCGCGATGATCGCGATCCCTCCTGGCTCGCCGTCCGGGGTCCCATCGGTCGTGACGTAGAGCTTCGGGTCGTCGATGTGGACGTAGCCGAGGCCGTGGGCGCCGCCGTCGATGTCGATCGACGTCACCACGTCGCCGGTTGCCGCCGCGACGAACGTCACGCCATCCGCGGTCGCGATCGCGACCCGCGGAAGCGTCTCGATCGTCATGCCGGCGAGCCGGCCGTCGGCGATCGCCTTGTCGACGTTGGCCTTCTGGTCGACGCCGCCGACCCCGGCCACGATCGTCGACTCGGCGGTGGACCGCAGGCGAGTCTCGTACGTGGCGGCGTCGCCGCCGAGCAGGTCGGCGAGGACGCGGGCCGCGGCCGCGGGGTCTTCGACCGCGCCGGCCGGGGCCGACACGACGGGCCCGGTCCCGCCGGGCGCAAACCCGGCGATGCCGGCCACGTCGATCGTGCCGATCGGTTCGGCGGAGTCCGCGTCGAGCGTCATGAGCCGGTCGTCGTCCGTCGCCACGAGCAGCGACTGGCCGTCGTCCGTCGCGTACATCTGGCGGATCGAACCGTCGACCTGCCCGAACGCCTGCGGCCCGCCGACGAGCCCCGCGGTCTCGGTGCTGGTGACGCCGTCGAGCGAGTACAGGTCGAACGTGAGGATCTGGCCGTCGGTCGTGCCGATGAACAGCCGCTCGAGGACCGGGTCGATCGCCAGGGCGGCCGCCCCCGGCACGGAAGCGGCGTAGACGGGCGCGCGGGTCAGGAGATCGTACGAGCGGAGCTCCGAGCCGGTGACGACGTGGACGCGGTCGCCGGCGCGCCCGCCGGGAAGGGCCGGGTCGTCACGCCGGGGTTCGATGAGGGCATCCCGCACCGGCACGCCGAGATCGCTCGTGGCGCTGACCCGGTCGTCTCCCCAGGCAACGATGCCGCCGGCCATCGCGTACTTGGCCAGGTGGGGGTGCGTCCATTCGTAGATGTCGTGTGAGATCCCGTAGCGCCAGTACTGGAGGAACTCCGTGGCCGTGCGCGCGTGGTAGACCTCGTCGAAGTGCATCTGGTACGGCTCGGCGAGCCGGAACACCCGCAGGCCGAGGCTGGCGACGATGACGACGATGAGGAACCACAGGTCGAGTCGGTCGAGGCGTCCCGTCGGCTCGTCGTGGAGGGCTCCCGAGCGATCCGCCCGGAGCGGCCGGTCGTTGAGCCGCGACTTCAGCCAGCCGACGACTCCCACCTCGGCGAAGCTCGGGCTCTCGGACCAGGTGGGGAGCGGCGACCTCGGTGGAGGTCAGGCGGTCGGGGCCGGGGGCGGCTGCCGCCGCGAAGGCGGCTCCAGACGGCATCGCCTGCCTGTCGCGAGGCTCGACCTCCACTGGCTCGTCCTCCTCGAATTCGTCGTCCCAATCGGCGATCTCGGCCTCGAGCGTCGCCAGGCCGGCCGGACGGATCTGGAGGAATGCCCAGATCGCGGCGACGAGATTGGCCAGGGCCACTAGGACGACGCCGGTCGTGCTCCGGATCCACGACCCGATGCCGAGCCAGTCGCTGATTGCCGGGTTGCCCGGGTAGATCGTCGTCAGGACGACGTACATGTTGAGGAACGTCGCGACCGACAGGACGATGTACGCGAGCAGCCACCGCGCTGAGATTGCCGCGAGGATCGCTCCCAGCGCGAAGAACGGGAAAAGGTAGCGCTCGTGGACGCGGGTCGGCAGGACGAAGAAGGCGATCGCCAGCAGCGTCACGCCGACGAGGATCGTCAGGCGGTCAGGTCGCCTGGCGACGACGGCACAGACAACGGAGAACGCAGCCAGCAGGAGGACCGTCCCGATCAGGATCGCCGGAATCGGACCGACCTGGAAGGCGGTGTCGCAAACGGGCCCGCCCTCGACCGGATTCGGGATGACCGCGTCGCAGATCCAACCGCCGTTCGCGGCCATGCCGGTCCCGTCGAGCTCGACGAGGGCCCACGGGTTGTAGGCGTTCACGCTGACATACGGATAGCCGCCGGCCGTCTTGAAGATCTGCTCGACCAGGCCGGACCGCAGGCCGCCGTCGCGCAGCTCGATCACCGATAGGCCGAACGGGGCGCACAGCACGAACGCGGTGAGCAACCCGACGAGGCCGGTCGTGACGATCCGGATGGGCCGGTCGGTTCGGCGCTCCCAGGCCCGGAACCGGCCGATCAGGCCGCCGTCGCCCGCCTCGGAGCCGCGGCGCGGCCCGCTGGACCCCTCGGCGGCCAGTTCGTCGGACTGTCCGTGGCCGCCGGCCGGCCAGAGTGCGCGGCGGATCGTCACGACGGCGACGATCGGGATGAGGATCCCGAGCTGCGGCTTGATGAGCGCGGCGATCACGGTCCAGATCGCCGCCCGCTCCGGGTGGTCCCGCCACAGCTCGCGGACGCCCAGCAGGAGGAAGACGACGCCGAACGAGTCGACCTGGCCCCACACCACCGAGTCGAACCAGCTCACCGGGTTGGCGACCGCGATCACCGCTGCCAGGATCGCCGCTCGACGGCTGGCCCCGAGCTCGATCGCCATCGACCAGACCAGCCAGCCGATCGCGACGTCGGCGAAGATCGCGGGTAGCTTGATCAGGTCCCCGATGCCGCCCGTCGCCTGGCCAACCAGGCCGACGATGTAGAGCACGAACAGGTACCCGGGGGTGTAGTCGTGGAAGCCGGGCCGTTCGTAGAAGCCGCGCAGGCCGTTCTGGGCGAGGTCGCTGGCCCATCCCCGGAAGGACGCGAGATCGAAGTCCAGACCGGTCCCGGGGTAGCTGTATGCGATGATGAGCCGGAAGGCGAGCGCGGCCGCGAGCACGATGAGGATCGCGCCGACGCCATCCCGCGTCCAGGTCATCCGCGTCGGTGCGTCCGCGCCCCGGCTCGACCCGCCAGGTGCGCGGGCTGTCAACGGAGAGAGCCTCCTGCACGAGCAATCTGAGGTGGATCGCAGGGTAGCACAGGGTCGATCGCAGGGGCCCGGATCGAGGACCGTGCTGACGTCGGCGGCCATCGGGCTCGTCCTCGTCGCGATCGCCCTGGTCGTCTACTCGCACAACAAGCCGTTCCGCTTCTACGACCACTTCGAGTGGCAGGCGGAGGCCTTCCTCGAGGGCCAGACCGCGATCCGCTATCCGGTCGAGGCCACGGACGACTCGCCCGGCAATGCCTTCTTCAACGACGTCCGCCAGGTGCCGTCGAACGACGGCGTGCCGCGCGGCGACATCCCGTTTCCGCCGCTGCCGGCCGTCCTCCTGCTGCCGTTCGTCGCCGCGTGGGGCCACCGCGCCGACGGCCAGTTCATCTTCGCCGTCGTCGCGGCGATCGACGTGGGCATCGCCTGGTGGGCGCTCGGGGGGCTACCGATCAGGCGCTGGGTCCGTCTCGCCACGACCGTCTTCTTCGCCTTCGGGACCGTGCTCTGGTACTCCGCCCAGATCGGCACGACTTGGTACCAGGCCCACGTCCTGGCCGTCGGCCTGGCGCTCCTCGCCGTGGGGATCGCACTCCGGGCCGATCCGGACGCCGCGGCCGACGAGGACGATCTCCCCGAACCGGAGCCGGCGTCCCAGCGGGCGTCGGAGGCCGGCCACGGCCCCGCGGGCAGTGGCACGCGTCGTTCGCGCGCTTCGGTCGGGCATCGACGGCCGCCAATTCCTCGCCGGGCTGCTGTTCGGCCTGGCCTGTACCTCGCGTCTCTCGATCCTCTTCGCCGCGCCGTTCTTCGTGCTCGTCGGCGGCGGCGGGACGTGGCTGCGGCGGGGCTTCTCGGCCGGGCTGGGAGCGGCGATCCCGGTCGGCGCGCTGCTCCTCTACAACTTCGCCTCGACGGGCCACTTCTTCCATCCGGGCTATCAGTTCCTCTACGAACAGGAGGCCGGGTTCTACACGACGCTCGGCTACAACCTCTCGTGGGGCATCGAGGACCCCCGCTACATCCCCCAGAATCTCGGGATCATGCTGTTCAACACGCCGGCCATCGAGCCGACCATCTATCCGGCGGGCCTCGGCGGCGGACGGGCCCTGTGCACCGATCCCGCCATGATCCGGGGACTGTTCGAACCCGACTGCCCGATCGCGCTGCCGCTCGACACCGGGATGAGCGTGATCCTGACGAGCCCGGCGTTCCTGTTCGCGCTTCCCGCCCTCCGACGTTACGGCCGGAGCAGGGCGGTGACCGGCGCCGCCCTCGCGGTGCTGATCATCGCGGTCGTCAACCTCATGCACTTCAGCCAGGGCTGGGTCCAGTTCGGCTACCGGTTCAGCCTCGACTTCGTGCCGTGGGCGCTCTTGCTCGTCGCGCTCGGAATGGAGCGGATCCGGTCGGGGGCCGGCGTCGCGATTGCGGTGGTCCTCGTGGCCTCTCGATCGCCGTCAACTGGTGGGGCGTCGTCTGGGGCAACCTGCTGGGATGGTGAGGCGGGCGGGTCTCGCGCTCCTGGCGCCGGTCGGCGTGGGGGTCATCGCAACCGCGCTCGCCGCCTGGCGCCTCATGCCCGGCGTCGGCTTCTGGGACACCGCGGAGTTCCAGACGATCCCGCCGATCCTCGGGACGGCCCATCCGACCGGCTACCCGACGTACATCATCCTTGGCTGGCTCGCCTCGATCGTCCTGGCGCCGTTCGGCGAGCCCGCGTTCCGGATGAACCTCCTGTCGGCGATCCTCATCGGCGTCGCCGCGGGGATCACCGTCGATCTGGTCCGCCTGCTGACCCGCTCGAGGATCGTCGGGGTGGCCGCCGGGCTCGGCCTCGCGGCCACGCCGATCGTGTGGTTCATCGGCACCCACGCCGACCCCCACGCGCTCCACCTCGCGCTGTTCGCCGGCGATCCTCTGGCTGCTCGTCCGCTGGGAGGTCGCCCGCATCGAGGACCCGTCGCGTGCCGACCGCTGGCTGATCGGTGCCGCGGTCGTCACCGGCCTGTCGGCCGGCAACCACTCGCTGACCCTCCTGTTGATGCTGTCGATCGGCCTCTTCGTCCTCGCCGTCGATCCGAGAATCCTCCGGAACGTCCGGCTCGTCGCGCGGTGCCTGGCGGCATTCGCGATCCCGACGATCCTCGTCTATCTCGAGCTGCCGATCCGTGGCGGGCTGATCAACATCCTCGAGGCGCCGCTGGTCTACGGCCGGCCCGACACCCTGGAGGGCTTCGCCTATATCGTCACCGGGGAGCAGTTCCGCGGCGGCCTCTACGACCCGTTCGGCGACTGGCCGCGCAAGCTCAACGACCTGGCGTTGCTCGCGGTGCGCCAGCTCGGACCGCTTGCCGGCCTCGTCCTCGCCGGATTCCTGCGTCACCGCGATCCGCCACCGCACCTTCGCCCTGCTGACCGGCAGCGCGCTCGTGATCACCTGCTTCTTCAACGCGGCCTATGAAAACGCCGAGATCCAGCGCTATTACCTCGGGCCGGCGCTCATCGCCTGGGTCTGGCTGGCGATCCTCGCGGCGGCAGTCGCCGAGGCGTTCCGCGGCGCACTTCCCGGGGCGAGGGCGGAAGGACCACGCGCTGACCCGTCCGAGCGCCCCGCAGGCGACGCAGGAGCCCGCCCCGCCCGGCCGACGGGTTCGGGCGCCATCTCGACCCGGTCGGGCTCGTTCCGGCCGTCCTCGCGGCCATCGTGCTCCTGGCACCGACGATCGCGGCTTTCCCGGACCGCGCCACGTTCGTCGACCGAAGCTCAGATCGGAGCGCGGAGCTCTGGCTCTCGGCCGTCCTCGACGAGGTGGCGCCAGGGGCGATCGTCGTCAGCTGGTGGAGTTACTCGACGCCGCTATGGTACGCACAGGTGATCGAGGGCCGGCGGACGGACATCTTCGTCGCCGACGATCGAACCCGCATCGACATGGGCCTGGGAGAAGTCATCGACGTGATCAGCGGCAACCTCGCCATCGGACGACCCGTCTATGCGATCCGCATCGACACCCGGGAGCTCGGGCAGCTTCAGGCCCTGTTCAGGCTCACGCCACTCGAGTCGCCGTTCGCCCCGAACGTCTTCCGGGTGACGTCGCGGAGCCTCGTGGACGTCGGTCCGTGACGGAGCGGGTCGAGCGGCTGTCGTATTTCTTCCCGGCCCACAACGAAGAGGCCAATCTGCGCGGCCTCGTCGACGAGGCGCTGGACGCACTTCCCGGCCTCGCGGAGGCGTTCGAGATCGTCATCGTCGACGACGGCTCGCGGGACGCGACGGGAACGATCGCGGACGAGCTCGCTGCGGCACATCCCGGCGTCGTCCGGGCCGTCCACCACCCGACGAACCTCGGCTACGGCGCCGCGCTCCTGTCGGGGTTCCGAGCCGCCCGACACGATCTCGTCGCCTTCACCGACGGCGACCGCCAGTTCCGCGTCGCGGACCTCGGCCGGCTGACGGAGCGCCTCGCCGCTGCGGATCGGCCGGACGTCGTCGTCGGCTACCGGATCAAGCGGGCGGACCCGCTCGTGCGGACCCTCTACGCGCGGGTCTACCGGTTCGCGAACCTCGTCTGGTTCGGGCTCCGGGTCCGGGACGTCGACTGCGCCTGCAAGCTCTTCCGGCGGGCTGCGCTCGAGGGCATCGCGGTCGAGTCGGGCGGGGCGTTCTTCTCGGCGGAGCTCCTCATCAAGCTCCGGGCCGCCGGCCGGACGATCGTCGAGGTCGGCATTCCGCACCATCCCCGGACGGCCGGCTCGGCGACCGGCGCGAATCCACGTGTCGTGTTCCGCGCCGTTCGCGACTTCTGGCGGCTCCGCGCTGCGGATGTGGGCGAATCGCGCCCGAGCCCTCCGGCGCGGAACGCCGGTCCTGACCGACCAGGCCGCCGGATAGCTCCGCGCTAGCTGCCGGAGGCTCGCGGCTCGCCGGTGCCCGGGTCGATGTCGAGCGAGTTCACGAAGTCCCGGAACACGTCGAGACGCGGGTCGACGATCTGCTCGCCGGTCGATTCGAGGGCGATCCCGGCTGTCCCTTCGCCCTCCTCGTCGCCGACGCCGCCGTCGGCACCGAGGGCCGCCTGGTCGAGGACTGATTCGACGACGAAGATCCGGCCGCCGGCCCTGACCGCCAGGGCGAGCGAGTCGGATGGCCGGGCGTCGACCTCGACGGTCCGCCCATCGTGCTCGAGGAGCAGCCGGGCGTGGAACGTCTCTTCGGCCAGGGACGAGATGATCACCCGATCCACGCGCGCCCCGAGGCCCTCGAGCGCGGCGGCGAACAGGTCGTGGGTGAGCGGCCGGTCAGGGGCCAGGCCCTGGAGCTTCATCGCGATCGCGCTCGCCTCCCACGGCCCGATCCAGATCGGCAGGTAGCGATCCCGCTCGGTCTCCTTGAGGATCACGACGTGGCGGCTGGACAGCATGTGGACCCGGACGCTCTCGACCACCATCTCGACGAGCTTCGTCCCCGGAAGCGGCTCCTCGCTGGCCATGGCCTGATTATCCCACGCCGGCCCCCGGCAGCGGCCCCTCCGCCCGTCGCCCGCGGGCTCCCCCGACCCCGCGCACGAGGATGCCGATGACCAGGCCGAAGACGAACCCGCCGATGTGGGCGAAGAAGGCGACGCCGCCCTCGGCGCCGGCCAGCCCGAGCGAGCCGATTCCATCGATCAGCTGGAGGACGAACCAGAAGCCGAGGACGATGAGGGCAGGTACCTCGATCAGCTGGTAGAAGAAGCCGAGGAACACGAGCGACAGGATCCGGGCGCCCGGAAACAGCACGAGGTACGCCCCGAGGACGGCCGAGATCGCGCCGGACGCCCCGACCATCGGGACGCGCGAGGTCGGGTCGATCGCGATCTGGGCGATCGCCGCCGCGACCCCGCCGGCGAGATAGAAGAGGATGAATCCGAACCGCCCGAGGCGATCCTCGATGTTGTTGCCGAAGATCCACAGGTAGATGAGGTTGCCGACGAGGTGGATCAGGTTCACGTGCAGGAACATGCTCGTGAAGACGGCGAGGGTCTCCGCACCGAAGAAGCGGCCCTGCTCCAGGTCCGCGAGCAGCTCGGCGGGGACGACGCCGAACGTGAAGAACAGCTCCTCGACTCCGGCCTCGCCGGCATTCGATTCGGCGCCGAGGCGGTAGGCGAAGGCGACGACGCACGCGACGATCAGGGCGATCGTCACGATCGGGGTCCGCCGGACGGGATTCGCGTCCCGAAGCGGGATCACGGCGCGGTCGACGCCGGCGCACTACCTCCCGGGCTCCCGGATGGGGCGCCGGATGTCGCGGGGCCGCCGGATCCGGACGGCGAGGGGGCGGTGTCCGGGACTTCGTCGAGGATCGACGAGTAGACGCCGTCCTTCGTCGCCCAGATGAGGGTCGGTGGAGCCTCCTCCTCCCCGGCCAGGACGACGTACATCCCCCGAAGATCCTCCCAGCCCCGCGCCCCGCCGGCCAGCCGGAACTGGCCCAGGTACGTCCCCTTGGCCTTGTCGATGGCAACCACGCGGGCGCTCGTCGGGTCATAGGCGTAGAGGACGCCCTTCCGCTTCTCCGTCGCCGAGGCGATGATCCGGTAGGTCGGCGCCTTCGCGGAGGAGCGTGTCGGGCAGGCGCATCGGCTTCCCAGCCCTCGGCCCGGCCGTCGACGAACCGGACGATCTTGCCGCCGTCGGCGATGAAGATGTCGCCGTCGATGTACAGGTCGTCGACCTTGTCCATGTTCCGGGCGACGGCCAGCCGATCGACGGGCGCCGCCGGGAAGCCGCTGCCGTCCGACGCCGGGAAGTAGTAGACGAGCTGCTCCTCGGACGGATCGACGACGTACAGGTTGTAGAGCCCGGTGCTCGCGATCCGCAGGAACGTCCCGATCGCCCGGATGTCGTCGCCCCAGCTCGCCCCGTCCGACACCGTGACCTTGATGATCGTGCCCTTGCCCGCCTCGTCGGCCGGCCGCCAGCGCCAGAGCACGTTCTTCGAGTCGACCACGAGCAGGTCGCGGGTGGCGCCGAGCGCCATGAGCTTCGGCGCGCCTTCGGTCGTCCCCGACGCCTTCGTCCCGTCGCGGTAGATGAGCGAGGCGGTCCTCGTCCCGAGATCGACCCGATAGATCGATTTCGTGGCTCGGTCCAGGACGTACGGGACGCCGCCCGGGCCCAGGATCATGTCGCCGATGTCGAACGGGACCTCGCTGTCGGTGAACGAGATGATCGTCGCCGGGGCGACGGGAACGACGCCGTACAGCCGATCCAGGCCGGCCTGGGCCTGCTTCTTGAGCGGGTTGATCGTCGACGCGGGGACTTCGTTCTTGGCGGCCGTGTCGAGGGCGGTGTAGGCCGCGGTGAGGAGGTCGAGGGCTCGCGACGGATCGCCGTCGACGAGATCGACGCCCGGCGCGAACACCTTGCCGATGTTGTCGCGAGCAGTCCGGAGGGCCGCCTCACCGACGGTGAGTGAGGCGAGGTTCCCTGCCGGACTCTGGCCGCCCATCGCCCAGACGACCGTGAACAGGCCGCCCGACACGACGACGAGGGCGAGGATCGCGACCGCCGCCCGGCGCTGCATCTCCCGTTTGGCGGCGGCGGGCGTGACCCGCCGGTACGCCGTCCGGCGCCGCGGCAGGAGGTCCTGCATCCGCGCGACCAGCCGCTCCATCGCTCCGCCGGCCGCGGCGCGGGCGCGGAACGCCGACGCCTGGACGGCGGCGACGCCGTCGGTCACGTTGTCGGCCAGCGGGATCGGCGAGCGATCCGGCGCCCCGGCGAGGGGCTCTGCCGGACGAACCGGGACGAGCGCCCGCGACTTGTGGGTCGAGGCGACCTCGGTGGCCTCGATGGCGATCATCCCGTCGCTGGCCGCCCCGTCGGCCGCCACGAAGCGGTGGTGGAGATGCTCCATCGCGGGCTGCGGATGAAGCGTCACCATCGCGTCCTTGAGCTCGTCCGGGCCGAGACGGCTCATCACGTTCGGGGAGATGAGCACGAGCGAATCGCCGACCGAGATCTCGCCGCGCCACACGTCGGGCTCGAGGTCCTTGGTCGGCAGGCCCCGCTCGCGATGCGGGTCGGGCAGCGTCGAGAGGCGCGCCTGGCGGATGAGGTACGCCTCCGCGGGTCCGATCGTCGCGACGTACAGCTCGTTGCCGCGGACGACGGCCACGCCGATCCCGATCGGCCCGTTCACGCCGTCGCCGTGGAGGTTGAGGCGATCGCGCTGGTGGGCGAGGCGCTTGTTGGCCGACGCGACCGCCTTCTCGAGGCAGACCCGGATCCCCGCCGATTCGTCGTAGTAGTACTCGCTCCGGATCGTCTCCGCGGCGAGCTGGGTCGCCTCCTGGGCGCGCTGGCTCGCGACCGTCGAGGTGACGATGAGGTACAGGTTGCCCTTCGATCGCGCGACGGATCCGACGCTCGGCTCGACGACGACGACCGTGTCGGGCGAGTCGGTTACGCGATCTGGCTCGGCAATGACGCCGAGCTTCATTTGGAGACGGACGGCCATGCAGCTCTCTCGTGATCGGCAGACGCCGGTGATCGATAGGCGGCGCGGGACGGCGGGTGGTGGATCCCGGGCTGATCGAGATCTCCGCCCGCGCAGCCGTGTGGCTGGCAGGTGTGCGGGATTATACGCGGGCGCCTCCGCGCCGGACGTGGATGCGGAGCTCCCGGGCGCCGGTGCCCGCCGGCGAGGCCGCGAACGCCGCGAGAAGCTCCGAGGTGCGCAGGCGCAGCTCCTGGGCGACGATCGGCGCATCGGCCTCGACGACGAGGTCGAATCCGTCGAGCCGCAGGACGCGGCAGCCGCCGGCCGCGGCCGGGACGCGCTCGGCGACGATCGCCTCGAACGTCGCCATCGCTCGGGACAACCGCAGCTCGTCCTCCAGCCCGAGGCCGCGCGCCGCATCCGGCAGCAGATCGCCGATCCGAGTCATCGGCCGGCGACGACCGGTCATCCGACCGTCGTCCGGGCCGGTGCGAGCCGGGCGCCTTCGCCCTCGTCGGGCGTCACGTCCCAGGTCGTGGCCGCGGCGACGAGGGCCTGGTCCAGGTCGTCCAGGGTGGTCGTCGTGACGAATGCCTGCGGCAGCTCGGCGATCCGCCGGACGAGGTGCGCCCGGCGGTCCGGGTCGAGCTCCGAGAAGACGTCGTCGAGCAGGAGGAGCGGCGGGCGGCCGTCCTGCTCGGTCAGCAGGTCGAGCTCGGCGAGCTTGAAGGCGAGGATCGCCGTGCGTTGCTGGCCGCGCGACGCGAACCCGGACAGGTCGCGCCCGTTGAGCTCGAACACGAGATCGTCGCGGTGGGGGCCGACGAGCGTCGACCCGTTCCAGACTTCCTTCTCGGCCGTCTCCTGGAGGCGCCTGGCCAAGGCATCCCGCGGCGACTCGCCGGGGAGTGCCGGGGCGTTCGTCGCGTAGCGGATCGCGAGTCGGCTGGCCGCGGCTTCGTCCGGGGCGATCTCAGCATGGGCCCGGGCGAGCGGGAGGGCCAGGTCGTCGAGGAGGCGCAACCGCGCCTCGACGATCGCGCTGCCGGCGTCGAGAAACGTGCCGTCCCAGAACCGCAGCTCGCTCCGGTCGGCCTGCTCCTCTCGAATCGCCCGAAGCAGGCTGTTCCGCTGCTGCAGCGTCCGGCTGTAGGTCGCGAGATCGCGGAGGTAGGCGGACGATCGCTGCGCCGCGAGCTGATCGATCGCCGCGCGTCGCAATCCCGGCGACCCGACGACGAGGAGCATCTCCTCGGGCGCGAAGACGACGGCCCGGAGAAGCCCGATCAGACCGGCCGCTCGGCGGGGCACGCCGTTGACGCGGATCCGCTTGCGGGCCCCGCTCCCGGCCTTCGTCGCGGACGCCGACCCTGCCCCGTTCGACGAACCCATCCCCGGCTCCTGCTCCGCGCCGGACCGGACGAGGGCGACCTCGATGGTCTCGTCGCCGGCGTGACCCTCGATCCGGGCGAGGTCGGCGCCCCAGCGGACGATCTCGCCCTCGCTGCTCGTCCGGTGCGAGCGGCCCCACGCCAGCAGCACGATCGCCTCGATCAGGCTCGTCTTGCCGGCCGCATTGGGCCCGGCGATCAGATGCGGCCCGGGCCCGAATGCCGCGTCGAGCGCGGCGTACCCCCGCAAGTCCCGGATCGTGATGGAGTCGAGCACCGGTCGTGATCAGGCCCGGCGCCGTGCGCGGCCCGAAGTCCTCAGGACGTCGTGCGGAGGGGCATGACGACGTGGACGTAGCGATCGTCGCCGACAGGCTTGAAGACGCCCGGCGAGAGCGGCCCGTTGAGCTCGAGGGCGAACTGCTCGGCGTCGACGTTCGTCAGGACGTCGGCCAGGAAGCGGGCGTTGAACGCGATCGTCGTGCCGTCGCCCTCGACCTCCGCCTCGATCCGGCCGATGTGATCGCCGACCTCGGCGTTCGCGCTGACGGTGATGCCGGCATCGCCCTCGAGGCCGACCCCGAGCTTGACGATGTTCGCCGACTCGTGGGCGATGAGGGCCGCCGGGCGGACGGCGCGGAGGAGCTCCTCCCGATCCAGGACCGCCCGGGTCGTGTGGCTCGCCGGCAGCACCGACTGGTAGTTCGGGTACTGCCCGTCGATGAGCCGGCTGACGAGGTCGACCCCCTCGAGGTGGAAAAGGACCTGGTTCCGGGCGTGGGCGAGGACGATCGAGACCGGATCGTCGACGTCCGCGAGCACGCGGCTCAGCTCGTGGAGCGCGCGGGCGGGGATGACGACGCTCGTTTCGTCGACCGGGTCGAGGATCGAGATCGTCTTGACGGCGATCCGGTAGTTGTCGGCCGCCGCGAGCGTGAGCTGGTCGCCCTCGAATCGGGCCAGGACGCCGGTCAGGATCGGCCGGGCCTCGTCGCTGGCAGCGGCGAAGGCCGTCTCCTCGAGCGCCTGGCGGAGGACCTTCTGGGGGATCCGGGTGATCGGCCGCTCGCCCGCCGTCTGGACCGTCGGGAAGTCGTCCGCGGAGATGCCCTTGATGTTCGATTCGAACCGGCCGCTCCGGATGTGGAGGGTCTCGCCCTCGCCGAGCTCGAGGATGATCGGCTCACCGCCCGGCAGAGAGTTGACGAGATCGGTCAGGAGCCTGGCCGGCACCGAGGTCGCGCCGTCCGTCTCGATCTTTCCCGGTACCCAGTAGGTGATCCCGATCTCGAGATTCGTCGCGGTCAGCTTCAGCCCGGCGTCCTCGGTCTTCAGCAGGACGTTCGTCAGGACGGGCAGCGATCGGTTCGAGACGGCCCTGCTGACGACCGAAAGGCCGCGAGCGAGGTTCTCCTGCATGACAGATAGCTTCACGTTGGGCTTACTCCAGGTAGGTCGCGGCGCCCTCGGCGCATTGAGCCGCTAGTCGTGTGTAAGTCACTCTATCTTCTCACTCCGTCATCACCATCATCATGGTGTGGACGGCGTTGATGGCGCCTCGTGGCCGTGCGGGACCGGCCGGTGGACGACGGATCGATCGCGGTGGACGCAGACCCGCCCAGTCGGTGGGCCGCGGTGGACGGAAGGTGGATCGTCGGGCCGCGATCGCTCGACGGCCCGGTAGGTCGCGAGCGATCTTCCACCGCCGAGCGGCCGAACTCCCCGTCGGACGTCGGAGATGTCCACAACGGCCCACGGTTGTCCACCGAATCGGCCCCTTTATCCACACGAATGGGCGATTCCCCGGCCGCGGAGTCGCCTGCTGCACGCCCTCGGCCAGAGGGACCTCTCAGTCGGCGTAGATCAGCTCGCGGACCGCGGCGATCTCCCGGCGCAGCTCGTCGTTGACGGCCGCCTCGCGGGTGATCTTGTCGCACGCGTGGAGGACGGTGGAGTGGTCGCGGCCACCCAGCTCGGCGCCGATTCGCAGCAGCGAGACGTCGGTCTCCTGGCGCATCAGGAACATCGCGACCTGGCGGGGCGTGACGATCGCCTTGTCCCGCTTCTGGCCCTTGAGCGCCTCGAGCTGAACGCCGTAGTAGTCGGCGACCGCAACCGCGATGCGCTCGGGCGTCACCTGGCGCTTCTTGGGGTTGTAGAGGACGTTCGAGAGGACGGCCTGGGCGAGCTCGATGCTGATCGGCATCGCCCCCATCGAGGCGTAGGCAACGATCCGGTTCAGCGCGCCTTCGAGCTCCCGGATGTTGCTGACGACCTTGCGGGCGATGAACTCGATGACATCGGACGTGATCGGGACGGCGCCCTCCTCCGACTTCGCCCGGAGGATCGCGATCCTGGTCTCGAGGTCCGGAGCGGTCAGGTCGGCGATCAGGCCCCACTCGAACCGGCTGCGGAGCCGCTCCTCGAGGGTGAGGATGGCCTTCGGCGGTCGATCGGACGACAGGACGATCTGCTTGCCGTCCTCGTGGATCGCGTTGAACGTGTGGAAGAACTCCTCCTGGGTCCGTTCCTTGTCGGCGATGAACTGGATGTCGTCGATGAGGAGGAGGTCGATTCGCCGGTAGCGGGCGCGGAAGTCGTCGATCTTGCCCTGCTGGATCGACGTGATGAACTCGTTCGTGAACTTCTCGCTGGTGGCGTAGACGACGCGCTTGCGCGGGAACTTCGCAATGACCTGGTTGCCGATGGCGTGCATCAGGTGGGTCTTGCCGAGGCCGACCCCGCCGTACAGGAAGAGCGGGTTGTAGGCGTGGCCCGGGCGTTCGGCGACCGACAGGCTGGCCGCGTGGGCGAGTCGGTTGGCCGAACCGACGATGAAGTTCGTGAACGTGTAGCGCGGGTTGATGTTCGTCGTCCCGCCTTCGCCGCCGACGCGAGTCGGCTCGAGCCGGACGGGCGCGGCAGCGGGTTGCGGGCCGGCGGCCGCGCCATTCGTCTCGGGGGCCGCGGCCGGGACGCCGTCGGTGCCCTGGACGGCGAACTCCACCTGGACGCTGTACCCGACGATCCGGGCAAGGGTCTGGCTGATCAGCGATCGATAGCGTGTCTCGAGCCAGTCCTTGGCGAAGCCATTCGGGACCGAGATTCGGAAGCGCTGGTCATCGACGTCGACCAGCTGCGTGTCCCGCAGCCATGTCTCGAAATTCGCTGGCGACAGCGAGACCTGCAGCTCTCCGAGGGCGGCGCGCCAGACCTGCTTGGCATCCATATGGCTGAGGTGGATCCCTGTTGGGCGGATAACGTTGATGGGTAACGACGAACAATGAGCCGGCGATGGGGACCCGGGGGCAGGGACATCTCGGACGCCACTCGGCATCGTGGGACGTCGCTCCCGGTCCCCCGGTGACGAGGTTCCGAGGGGCTTACCCGCGAGCGTCCCGGCGCCGAGGGCTCGGAGAGGATAGCACCGCCCGAACGGCCGCCGCAAGGCAATTCTGCGATACTCCCCCTGGAGTATCGGAGGCAATCGCGCCGCGAGGCTCATCTGGGCCCAGCAAGGGCGGCCGGTGCAGGCCGCGCCGACCGTCCCCGGACGCGTCGGATCGTTTGACACTCACGATCCGAGCGTCATATCATCCGCCGGACGACGAACGCGCCTACGCGCTCACGGGCGCCAGGCGCGTTTGTGGTTCCTCTAGGGGTCGGATCGTCGACCCGAGGCGGAACGGAGAGGATCTCGTACAGCCCCGATGACGAAGCAGACCTACCAGCCCAAAAAGCGCCATCGCGCGAAGGAGCACGGATTTCGCGCCCGGATGCGAACCGCCGGCGGCCGACGCGTGATCGCAGCCCGACGGGCTCGCGGTCGGAAGCGGCTGACGGCCTGACGAACGGCCGCGGCAACAATCCGCCGCGACTCGTGATGCTCTCCCGACCGCAGGATTTCGCGGCGCTCCAGGGCGCCGGGACCATTCGGTCCCACCCGCTCTTCTCCGCCAGGTTCCTGCGGACCGACCTCGAGACGACCCGGTTCGGGTTGTCGACCGGGCGAAAGCTCGGCGGCGCAGTCGTCCGGAACCGTGTCCGGCGCCGGCTTCGCGAGGTGCTCAGGGCGATGGCGCCCTCGTTCCAGCCGGGCTGGGACGTCCTCATCATCGCTCGGCCAGCGATACTCGACACCGACCACGAAACGTTGGTCGGGGCGCTGCGCCGGCTCCTCCAGCGAGGAGGAGTGCTCGGAGGGCCAACGGCCACGTGAAACGGATCGGGATCGGGTTCATCCGGCTCTACCGGATTCTGTTCGCGTGGATGCCGGCGAGCTGTCGGTACGAACCAACCTGCTCGCGCTATACGGAAGAGGCGATCGATCGGTACGGACTGCTCAAGGGGTCATGGATGGGCATCCGGCGCATCGGCCGATGCCACCCGGGTCATCCCGGCGGATACGACCCGGTTCGCTAGCTGAGGAACGAGTGACACTCCCGCGCCCCGGGCGAGCCTGGATCGGCCCGCTCATCCTCATTACCGTCGCGCTGTTCATCGCGGTGGCGTGCGCCGCCGGGCCCACGGGCTCACCCGGCGCGAGCGGCGGCCCGGCGGCGACCCCGACGAATCCGGCGGCCATCCCGCTCCAGCCGGCGGCGCCCGACAACCCGTTCGGCCTGATCTCCTGGCTCTTCACGCCGCTCTTCCAGGCGTTCTTCATCGTCCTGGTCGTGCTCGACAAGGTGACCGGCAACATCGCGATCGCCATCGTCCTCATGACGCTCCTGCTGCGGATCGTCCTGATCCCGATCTTCCGGCGCCAGACCGTCTCGACGAAGCGGACCCAGCTCCTCGCCCCCGAGGTCAAGGAGATCCAGAAGCGGTACAAGGGCGACCGGCTCAAGGCCCAGGAGGCCCAGAAGCAGCTCTACGCAGAGCGCGGGATCAACCCACTGGCGGGCTGCCTGCCGGCCCTCCTCCAGATCCTGCTGCTGATCCCGATGTACTCGGTGTTCAGCCAGGGCCTTCAGAACTACAACCCCCAGGCGATGCTCGATGTCTTCGGCTTCCGCCTGATCGACCTGGGCTGCGACCCGGCGCCGCTCTTCAACGAGCTCGGCCACGTGATCAACCCCTGCCTCAACCCGATTGCCTTTGGCGTCAACTGGGGCGTCCCCGAGGTCTTCCTCGGTACGGCCGGATCGCTCTTCTCCGGCCTCAGCTTCCTTGCGATCATCTCGGCGCTCCTCCAGCTGATCACGTCCCGGATGGCCCTGCCGGTGGCGACACAGGCGATGGCCGACGACCCCAACGTCCGGATCCAGCGCCAGATGGCGTTCCTGTTCCCCTTCATCTCGCTGACGTACGGCAGCATCCTGCCGGCCGGCCTGTTCCTCTACTGGATCGTGTCGACCCTGTTCTCGATCGTCCAGCAGTACCTCATCATCGGTTGGGGAGGCATGTTCCCGTTGTTCGGATGGACTCCTGGGTTCGCCCAGGACCACACACCACGGTTCCCGGTGGTCCTGCCGCCGCCGGTCGATCCCGCGACTCGACCGCCGAAGTCGGCGCTCGGCGGGGCAGCTGAGAAGCGGGCGGCAGCCGCCGACAAGACCATTCGCCACAAGGAACGCGGCCGCTCGAGCCGCCGAGGGAGACGACGCTGATGAGTGCCTACAAGGAGTTCACCGGAAAGTCCGTCGAGGAGGCCCTGCGCGGGGCGCGCGAAGAGTTCGGCGTCGATCTCGCCGAGCTCGACTTCGAGATCCTCACGCCCGGGAGCCGCGGCGTCCTCGGCATGGGCGCCGAACCCGCCCGGATCGTCGCCGCCCCGCTGTCGGCCCTCGGCGGGGCCGCACCCAAGCGCGAGGCCGCCGCCTCCAGCCCGCTTCCGCCATCGCCGCCTCGCGAGGACCGGGGTCCCCGGGACGACCGCGGCCCGCGGCCGGATCGGGGCGATCGCGGGCCACGCCGCGACGACCGGCCACGTGACGATCGAGGACCCCGCCGCGACGATCGCGGGCCACGGCGCGACGACCGCCCCCGAGAGGCCCGGCCCGCCGACGAGACGCCGCGTGACGACCGACCGGATGGCGGTCAGGCCGCGGTGGCGGATGCAGGACCCCGAAGCACGGGATACGCCGATCGCGGCCCACGCCGCGACGATCGGCCCGATCGCGGCCGGCCGCCGCGCCCGGATCGCGGCCCACGCCGCGACGATCGGGCCCAGGCTCCGTCAGACCTGAACGCCGATGAGGCCGCCGAGGTCGCGGCCGCGCGCGGGTCCGTTGCCGCTGAGCGGGCCGACCTCGAAGCAGCCGAGGCATCGCCCGAAGCGCTCGCGGCAGGCCGCGAGATCCTCGAGGAGTTGATGCGCCACCTCGGGTTCGACGTGCGAATCGAGGTCGACTCCGGCGACACGAGCCGCCTCAACGTGGTCGGCAATGCCGACTCCCACGAGGCGCTCGGCGCGCTGATCGGCCGCAAGGGCGAGCGCCTCTCCGCGCTGCAGCATCTCGTCAACCTGATGCTGTCGAGGCGGATGGGCGAATGGACCCGCGTCCTCGTGGACGTCGAGGATTACCGCGGCCGGCGCGAACGGCAGCTCCGCGACATCGCAAATCGCGCGGCAGCGCGCGTCCAGGAGACCGGCAAGATGCTCCAGCTCGAGCCGATGCCGGCCCTCGAGCGACGCTGGATCCACCTGGCGCTGCGCGATCATCCCGACGTCGCCACGCAGTCGATCGGCGAAGAGCCGAACCGTCGGATCGTCATCATCCTGCGAGGCGGCTGAACCGCGGCGCCGGTTCAATCGGCGCCGTTTCGTCACGCCGCTGCGCTTCCGATCGTCGGCAGATCCGCACGGTCGCAAGCAACGTAACTGCTAGGATGTCGCTCCCTCATGACTGATACGACGCTGTCCGCCGCCCAAGACGTCGCCCTGGCGCCTACGACGCTGCGCACGGCCAACGCGCGGACGCGCTTCTTCGTCGCGTTCCTCCTGAGCGTGTTTGTGGGCCTGATCGTCGGTGTCGGGGCGCTCTACGCGTTCGATCGCACCTACACGGGGCGGGTCCTGCCCGGCGTCACCGTCGGTGGGATCGAGCTCGCCGGTCTGACGCCTGACGAAGCGACCGCGCGGCTCGAGTCGTCGTTCGCCTCGATGCGCGAAGGTCGCGCGGTCCTGACGAGCGGCGACGTCGAGATGGTGATCGAGTACTCCGACGTCAACCGCCGCCCGGACATCGAGGGCCTCGTGACCGAGGCGATGGCGGTCGGTCGTTCCGGCAACACGGTCGAACGGATCATTCTCGACGCCCGAACCGCGGTTCGGGGCGTGGACATCGCCCCCCGCGTCCTGTTCGACAAGGCGCGCCTGGCTCGCCACGTCCAGGCGCTCTCGGCTCGGTTCAACGTCAGTCCGCAATCGGCATCGGTCAGCCTGACGAAGCAGGGCTTCGTCATCGCCGACGGAGTCGCGGGCAAGACCGCGGGCCACGCCGCCGCGACGGAAGCGCTGGCCGCCGAGCTGGCCCGCGTCGACGCACCAAGCAACATCCGCGTCGCGCTGGAGCTGACGCCGATCGAGCCGGAAGTCACGACCGCCGAGGCCACGGCCGCACGCGCCGCGGCCGATCTGGTCGCACTCGACGTCGCGATCGTCGAAGGCAAGGAGATCGTGGACGATTCCCGCGGCAACGGTCAGGTCCTGGGTCACGTTCAGCAAGAGCCGCGACGGCGACTACGGACCGACCGTCGACCCGGCCAAGCTCGAGGCGCACCTCGGCGCGCTGGCCAAGGAGATCGACCACAAGGCGCAGAACGCGTCGTTCAAGCTCTCGGGTGCGAAGATCACCGGCGTCATCGCGTCGCGCAACGGTCGATCGCTGGACATCCCGCTGACGTCCGCCCGAGTCACCGAGCTCCTGACCGCCCGTGCCGCCGGCACCGTCGTCGCCCAGGTCGCCCCCAAGCTCAGCGTTACGCCGCCCTCGCTCACGACCGAGGAGGCCCAGGCGGTCATCCCCAAGATGACGAAGATCTCGAGCTGGACGACCTACTTCCCGATCAGCGAGCGCAACCACTTCGGGGCCAACATCTGGATCCCGGCGATGGATATCGACGGCACGGTCGTTGCCCCGGGCGAGAAGTTCGACTTCTGGAATGCCGTCGGACCGATCAGCCGCGCCCGCGGCTACGGCGACGGCGGCGCGATCATCAACGGCAAGACCGAACCGCAGGGCGCGCTGGCGGGCGGTATCTGCTCGAACTCGACGACGCTCTTCAACGCGGTCCTTCGCGCCGGCTTCGAGATGGGCGCGCGGCGCAACCACTACTACTTCATCGACCGTTATCCGGCCGGGCTCGATGCCACGGTCTTCAAGAGCGGCTCAGGCTCGGTCCAGACGATGTCCTGGACGAACGACACCGCCTACCCGGTCCTGATCCGCGGCTACAAGATCAAGAGCGGCAGCAAGGGCTACGTCCGGTACGACATCTACAGCGTCCCGAACGGCCGAAAGGTCGTGATCTCGAACCCGACGATCAAGAACGTCCGACGGGCGACCGACACGGTCCAGTACACGTCGTCGCTGGCGCCGGGAGCGCGAAAGCGCATCGAGTTCCCCGTGGACGGCAAGGACGTCTGGCGAACGGTCACCGTCTATCAGGGCGGCAAGGTCATTCACCAGAAGACGTACTACTCGCACTACTCGCGAATCACGGGCGTGACGCTCGTCGGGCGCTAGCCCGCGCCGATCAGAGTTGACGGGTCTCGCGCCCGTCGGTCTCCCGATCGCTTACCGCTGACGCGCACGTCGGGCAATACCAGCGTGCTTCGAGGGCGGTTCCGCACCGGTCGTGGCGGAGCGGTTCGCCGTGCTCGTCGCGTCGCGAGCCCCAGTCGGCGAGGAGCCTGAGCGCCGACGCCAGATCGCGGCCATCGCCCGTCAGCGAATACTCCATCCGCGGCGGTCGCGTCGAATATGGCGTGGCGACGACGATCCCCTCCCGCTCGAGCCGCCGGAGGCGTTCGGTCAAGATGTTCGGAGCCAGGCCCGGCAGCCCCTCCCGAAGCTCCCCGAAGCGTCGCCCCCCGGCCAAGCAGGGCATCGACCAGCAGCAGGCTCCAGCGGTCCCCGACGCGCTCGAGGGCGGCCTCGAGCGGGCTTCTCGTGGCCGGCGGTGGGTAGGCCGGGCTGGTCTCACTCACGGCGCTGAATGGTAGGCGAACCGGGCACTTGCATCCGCATGCATCACCGTAGTATGTTGCAAGTCGCAACTGACAACTCACCCTACCACGGCGACCAATTCCGGCCGCGAGGAGTCCCACAGGTCATGTCCGCACTCGACGAACTCTCCCAGTCCCTGACCACGCATCACCGGCTCGGTCACGCCGTCGATCGTCGGCATCGGGTCCCGCCTGCGCGGCTCCGGCGTCGTCGTCGCCGATGGCCAGGTCCTCACCAATGCTCACAACGTTCGCGGCGACGAGGTCACCGTGACGTTCGCCGACGGCCGATCGACGGCCGGTCGCCTCGCCGGGATCGACGTCGACGGGGACCTCGCGGTCATCGCCGTCGACACCGCCGGCGCGAAGGCCATCGCGTGGGCCGACGGCGACGGACCCTCCGCCGGGGCGATCGTCTTTGCCGGCGCTGCCACGCCCGGCGGCGGCGCCCGGGTGACGTTCGGGTCCATCAGCGCGGTCGAGCGGTCCTTCCGCGGCCCGGGTGGCCGGAAGATCGGGGGCAGCCTCGAGCACACCGCGCCGCTCGCGCCGGGTTCGTCCGGCGGCCCGCTCCTCGACGCGGAGGGGCGGCTGCTCGGGCTCAACACCAACCGGCTCGGTGAGGGCTTCTACCTGGCCCTGCCGGCGGACGCGGCCCTGCGCGCCCGGGTCGAGGCGCTGGGCCGCGGTGAGTCCGTGGCTCGGCCGCGTCTTGGTATCGCCGTCGCGCCCGCTCGTGTCGTCACGACGCCTGCGCGAGTCGGTCGGGCTGCCGGAGCGCGACGGTGTTCTCGTCCGCGGCGTCGAGGATGACAGCCCCGCCGCCCGCGCCGGGATCCGCGACGGCGACCTCATCGTCGAGATCGCCGGCCAGGCGGTGACGGAGGCGGACCAGCTCCAGGAGATCCTCGCCTCGAGCCCCATGCCGTTCGAGATCAAGGTCGTGCGCGGCACCGACGAGCGGACCGTCTCGGTCGGTGGCGGGGCGGACGCAGCGGGGGAGGCGTAGCAGCGATGGTCGCCGAACCAGAGGCCATCGGCGCAGCGGCGGTCAACGCCGACGCCGAGGACGACGCGGCGCTCGACGCCTACTCGCTCGCGGTCAGCACGGCCGCCGAGCGGCTCATCCCGTCGGTCGCCAGCCTCCGCGTGCGATCGAACGGCGGCTGGGGCGGCGGCGCCGGCTCGGCGGTCGTCTTCACGCCGGACGGATACCTCCTGACGTCGGCCCACGTCGTCGCGTCGGCGCCGGGCGGCACGCGCGACGTTCGTCGACGGAACCGAACTTGGCTTCGACGTGGTCGGCCGCGACCCACTGTCTGACCTCGCCGTCGTCCGGGCGACCGGCGGCGGCCTGACGGCGGCCCCGCTCGGGGACGCGGATCGGCTCCGCGTCGGCCAGCTCGTCGTGGCAATCGGCAACCCGCTCGGGTTCGCCGGCAGCGTGACGGCCGGGGTCGTGAGCGCGCTCGGGCGGTCCCTTGCCGCACGCGACGGTCGAGCGAGTCGCCTCGTCGAGAACGTCATCCAGACCGACGCATCGCTCAACCCGGGCAACTCCGGCGGCGCGCTCGCCGACGGGCGCGGCCGGGTCGTCGGGATCAACACGGCCGTCGCCGGGATCGGGCTCGGGCTGGCCGTGCCGATCAACGCCGCGACCCGCGCCATCGTCGGCGCCCTCATGCACGACGGTCGGGTCCGCCGGGCGTTTCTCGGAGTCGTCGGCGGGACCAGGCCGCTGCGGCCGATCCTCGCGGAACGCCTCGGCCGCCGGCGCGGGCTGGAGGTCGTGCAATTGCTCGAAGGAAGCCCGGCGTCAGCCGCGGGTGTCCGCGCCGGCGATGTCATCGTCGAGCTCGACGGGCGCCCGATCGAGGGCGTCGGCGACCTTCAGCGGGTCATGGTCGGCGAGATGGTGGGTCGCCGGGTGCCGGTTGGCCTGGAGCGCGACGGGGCGATGGTCCAGGTCGACGTCGTTCCCGTGGAGCTCGATCGCTGAGGACGCGGTAGTCGGCGCACACGAAACGATCTAGCTCATATGAACTAGACGGGGGTCACCCATCGGGCCGATGGCCCGAAGGTCACCCGATCGACCACACTCGGGAGCCATCCTCCCGTTCAGGTGAGTCTTGCCGTCCAGTTCTCCACTAGCCCGCTCTCAGCGGTCGCCGAACGTCAGCCGGCGCTGGCTATTCGGGCTGGCCTTCCTCCTGGTACTGCTGATGGCCAGCGTCCTCGTGCTGGCAGCCGTCGGTTCGACGGTCCAGTCCGGTGTCCGGGCGTATGTCGGCGGCGAGGGGCTCTGGTCGAAGGCCCAGAAGGACGCGACCCTCCACCTTGCTCGGTACATGGAGACGGGTTCCGAGGCGAACTGGGACGGCTACCTCCGCGAGATCGACGTCATTCTCGGCGACTCACGCGCACGACTCGAACTTGAGCGACCCGACGCCGACATGGCGGTCGTGACGGAAGGCCTGGTCGCCGGTCGAAATGCCCCCGAGGACGTCGCGGCCATGGCCCTCGTCTTCAGGAACTTCCGTCACATCGGCTACATCGACCGGGCGATCACGGTCTGGACCGCTGCCGACGCCGAAATCGACGAGCTCAGGCAAATCGCCGACCGGATCCGGACCGCCGTGCTGGCGGGCGATGTCGCGGCCACATCGGCGCTGTCGACGGAGCTCGAGGCGGCCAACGTCCGGCTGACCGGCCTCGAAGTCGAGTTCTCGCAGACCCTCGGAGCGGGCGCGCGATGGGTCCAGGAGCTGCTGCTCGCCCTCAAGGTCATCATCGTCGCCCTTCTCGTGATCATATCGGCCGCCTTGGGCCGTTTCATGGTGGCCCGGCTGCGTGCGACGGACCTCGCGGCGGCAGAGGCCCTGCGGTCGAACGAGGCCCGCCTGCGACTCCTCTTCGAACACCTCCCGGCGATCGTGTGGACGACCGACGAGCATCTTTCGCTCACATCGCTGACCGGCGACGGACTCACCCGCCTCGGAATTGACGAGGCATCGCTCGTCGGGCGACCGCTCGACGACCTGTTCGAGGACAACGTCGAGGCGGACGCATACTCGGCCGCCCACCGCAGCGCCCTCGACGGCACGGGCGGCGGCTCCTATCGAGCCATGATCGGGGGCCGGACGTTCCAGGTCCACGTCGAGCCCCTCACGGTCGATCGACGGGTCGTCGGCGCGATCGGCGTCGGGCTCGACCTGACCGACCAAATGGAGCTCGAAGCGCGCCTCGAGCGCTCGACCCGCATGGAGAGCATCGGCCGCCTTGCGGGCGGCGTCGCCCACGACTTCAACAATCTCCTCACGGCGATCACCGGCTATTCCGACCTTCTTGTGTCGGGCCTGCCCGACGGGGAGCAGCGCCACGACGCGGAGGAGATCCGGCGGGCCGCAAAGCGGGCCACGGATCTGACCGGCCAGCTCCTGGCGGTCGGGAGGCGCTCCGTCCTCAAGCCGGAGTTCGTCTCGCCCAACGTGGTCATCAACGAGATGCGGAACATGCTGCATCGCGTGATCGGTGACGAGATCGCCGTCCACTTCGAGCTTGACCCCGTGATTCCGTTCGTCCTCGCCGATCCCGGCCAGCTCGAGCAGGTGATCCTCAACCTGGCGGTCAACGCCCGCGACGCGATGCCCGATGGCGGTCGCCTGACGATCGCGACGCGAGCCGTCCGGACGGATCGGGACCGGCCCGGCGCCCCGCCAAGTCGTGTCGCCATCGTCGTGAGCGATACCGGCATCGGCATGGACGAGGCAACCCGTATCCGGATTTTCGAGCCGTTCTTCACCACGAAGGCACAGGGCAAGGGGACGGGGCTCGGCCTCTCGACGGCGTACGGGATCGTCAGCCAATCCGGCGGATCGATTCGCGTCGTCAGCGAGCCCGGCGCCGGCGCCGCGTTCACCATCACACTCGCGGCCGCGTCGGCCGGCGAGCGGGTCCCGGCCGAACACTCGACGGAAACGGTCACCTCGGCGATCCTCCGACGTCTTCCCGATTCCGATCTCGCGTCGGGCTGGGCGACCGGTTCCGCCCGGCCGACCGAGCTCCGCCCGGCCGACCAGCTCCGCCCGCGCTGAGCTCGTCCCGGCCGAAGTCCCTGGCGCGCCCACGATCCTCGTCGCCGAGGACGAGGCCGCGGTTCGGGCGCTCGTCGAGCACGTCCTCCGGACGGCTGGGTTCACAGTCATCGCCGCCGTCGACGGTCGAGAAGCCCTCGATCTTGCCGGCAACCTGCCCCGGATCGACCTGCTCCTGACTGACGTGATGATGCCCCGCCTCAATGGCCCCGAGCTTGCGGCGGCCCTCCGCGAGTGGCGGCCGGATCAGCGCGTCCTGTTCATGAGTGGGTTCACCAACGACAGTCTTGGGGAGCGCGGGATCATTTCGCCGGACGTCGAACTGCTGCCGAAGCCGTTCGCTCCGAACGAACTGCTCGATAGGGTCCGCGCGGTGCTGGCCGGACCGATGGATGGGGCAGCCGGGCGCGGCGAGGTCGCCTGAGGAAACCCTGGGCTACCGGGAGAACCCGCAATAGTTCGGCGGGACGTCGGGCCTGTTCCCGCCACCGATCGGCGACGACGATCGGGTCATGCACCGAGAGGCCACTCCGCGCCACCGCGCAGCACCGCGTCGTCGCCGATGGTGGCCTGCGACAGCTATCGCCCTCGTCTCGCTGGCGGTCGTCGCGGTCGGCCCGGGTGGCATCGCCCAGGCCACAGCCGGCGCGATCGACCAGGTTCTCGGTCGCGATGCGTTCCAGGGACCCGTGCCTGAATGCACGATCGGCGACCGACTCGCGCCACATGCGACCCTCGATGACTGGGACCGGACCCTCCTGGACACGGAATACGCCCTGGGCCGCGACTATGCGCCGACGGACCTCGTGGCAGTCAGCGAGGCCGGCGTCCACGGCGATGGCAGCATCCGAGCCCTCGTCGTCCTCGACCTCGAGGCGCTGGGATACGCCGCTCGAAAGGCCGGCGTCGAGCTATCCGTCGAGTCCGCCTACCGAAGCTACGACGCCCAGGGCCGGACGTTCGACAGCCTGGTCGAGGCCTACGGCCGGGCGTTCGCGCTCGAATCGGCCGCCCGACCTGGGCACTCGGAGCACCAGCTCGGCACGACGCTCGACTTCGCCGGCAACGACAAGTGGCTGACCGACAACGCCTGGCGGTTCGGGTTCGTCCTCAGCTATCCCAGGGACGCCAGTCCGGCTCTGACCTGCTACAAGCCCGAGTCGTGGCACTACCGCTATTTCGGTCGTGATCGCGCCGCCGCGATCCACGCGTCCGGCCTGAGCTCCCGCGAGTGGCTCTGGGAGCACGCCGACGAGGAACGGTGACGATATAGGCGTTGCCGCAACGCTGACGACAGACTTGCGCTGCGGGGACCCGATACGATCGGGGTCGTGACGATCAGCGGAGATCTGGTGCTCTGGAACGCCCGATTCCTCGATGGAACCGGCGCGCCGGTGCGCGAACGGGTCACGATCGAGATTCGCGGCGGCGTGATCGCGTCGATCACGGACGGCAGCCAGCTCGACGCCGCCGGACGGGGCGCTCGACGTTGCCGGACGCACGGTCATGCCCGGCCTCATCGATGCCCACGTCCATGTCATGAGCGACCTCGAGCGCAGCCCCGGTTTCGGTCCGCGGCCGCCGCTCCACGGCGAAGAGCCGCGCCCGAACGAGCTGCGCTGGTTCGTCCTCGCCAAGTCCGCCCGCGAGTTCCTGCGAGCCGGGCTGACGACGATCCGGGACGTCGGAAGCTACGACGACGAGGCCATCGTCCTGCGCGAGGCGATCAGGCTCGGATTGCTCGACGGCCCGCGGATCCTGTCGTGCGGTCGGATCCTCTCGGCGAGTGCCCCCGGGGCGCGGCTGTTCGGGACGATGTACCAGGAGGCCGACGGGCCGTGGGAGATGCGGCGGGCGGTCCGCGAGCAGATCCGGCGCGGCGCCGACTACATCAAGGTCATGGCGACCGGTGCTCGGTCGGTCGAACGCGAGGATCCCGAACCCGCCCAGATGACTCGCGAGGAGCTCGACGCCGTCGTCGACGAGGCGCATCGCATGGGGCTCCGCGTCGCTGCCCACGCCGAGGGGCTGGAAGGCGCGCGGATGGCCATCGAGGCCGGCGTCGACACGATCGAGCACGGGCTCAGCCTCCATCGGGCGCCGGAGCTGCTCGATCGGATGGCGGCGGAGGGCATCGTCCTCGTCCCGACGCTCACGACCTTCCATGATCTGGCCGAACGGTTCGCCTCGGAGTTCGCGCCGGCGCTCGTGGCCCAGGCGGAGCGGCAGCGCGACGAGGCGTACTCGACGTTGACGGCGGCGCACGATGCGGGCGTCATCCTCGCGATGGGCTTCGACAGCGGCCCGCCCGGTACGAACGTGCTCGAGCTGATGCGGATGGTCGATGGCGGGCTGACCGCGGCCGAGGCGATCGTCGCGGCCACTTCCGGTTCGGCTCGCGCGCTCGGGTTGGCGGACCGCGGGACTCTCGAAGTCGGCAAGGTCGCCGACCTGCTTGCGGTGGACGGCGATCCGCTCGAGGAGCCGGGCCTGCTGTGTGACCCGGGCCGCCTCTGGCTCATCGCCCGAGCCGGGGTCGGTGGTGGCGGGCACGACGCTCTCGCCGAGTCCCTAACCCGACGCCCAGGCGCTCTCGCCGGGTAATTCAGGGATTGGCGGCATACTGGGGCGACAGTCATGTCCCAGCGTTACTCGTCCCAACTCTTGCGCACGCTCCTGGCGTTCGCGCTCGTGGCCGTCGTCGCAAGCGGCTGCCTGCCGACCTCCGGGGCGGCGACACCTGCGCCGACGCCCAAAGGCGTTGTCCAAACCGCGGATCCTGGGCCGTCCGACGACGGCGTCACGGCCGGGGAACCGCAGCCCGGCGAATCCCTCGAACCCGTCCCGACCAGGGCACCGGTTTCAAGCCCGACACCGACTGGCGTCGCCGTCGACCCCGAGCCATTCGAGATGAACCTCTACCGCAAGGGCGACTTCGTGGCCCAGTACACGTTCGAGTGGTGCGTCGGCGCGAGCCTCCAGATGGCGCTCAACATGGCGACCGACGACTCGCGGACGAGCCGAGCAGACCAGCAGCTTCTCTGGGAGATGGCCCGCGATAGCAGCTTCAGCCCGTTCGGCGGGGCGAACCCGCGCGGCTGGACGGCGTCGCTCAACGATCTCGGTATCGGGCCGTACAGGCTCGTTTCGCTGCCCACGTTCGACGAGGCGGTGAACGTCGCAGCCGAGGCACTTCGAGCGACGCGGCGGCCCGTTGGGCTCGTCATGTGGCGGGGCCGGCACGCCTGGGTCATGAGCGGCTTCGAAGCGACCGCCGATCCGCGCCGCTTCGACGAATTCGAGGTCACGGGCATCCGCGTCCTCGACCCGCTCTACCCCCACGGGAGCTCCGTGTGGGGCCCGAGCGCCAAGCCGAACAGCCTCGTGTCGCCGGCGACCCTCGCCAAGCAGTTCGTCCTGCGCGACAGCACCCGGGTGGACCTCGGCGTGCCGCCGGGCTACCTGCTGATCCTGCCCGTTATCGAGGGCTGACGACGAGGCAGCGGCGGACAAGGCATTTGGTGGAGATGGGGGAGAGTCGAACTCCCCGTCCAGAACCCTTAACCGGAACCCACTACGAGCGTGTCCGATGGTTTGTCGTCGACCGCCCGGACGAACATCGGCACCCTGCCGGACGGTCCAGTCACGTGTCCCTAGATCGGGCTTGGCACCGGGCTACGCAACACTCACCCGGTTTGCAGCCCCGCTGAATGACGCTTCCACCACCCGCGGGACCGAGGTGGCTTCCACGCTCACACTAGCTGCTTACGCAGCGAGGGCGAGAGTCGACTGGCGGTTGCCAGGTACTTCGTTTTGCTGCCTGATTAACGAGGCCTGAGCAGCATCCTCGGCTCGCGTTCTCCGATAGCCGGGCCCTGTCGAATCCACACATCCCCACAGGACCGAACGTCCGTTCGACGTTCCGATCAATTCTAGCCGAATACCCCGAATTGGCCAAGGGTCAGACCGACGGTGGGCCCGCCTGGATCCGCGCGCGAAGCGACTCGATCGACGCGGCCTCCCAGTCGCCGTCGATCCACCACGTCGCGCCCGCTGCGGCGAATGGCCGGACGATCTCGGTGGCGCGACCAGGGTCGGGCGGGGTCGAGCCCTGGGCGACGATCTCGAATGGCGGGCCGCTGGTGTTCGCCGGCCGTTCCCGGGCGACGTAGTCCGCGATCGCCGCGATCCCCTCGGCATCCCCGACCTGAGCAAGCACGCCGTCATAGCGCAGCGTCCGGCGCATCGACTTGTCGCTCGGCCACGCCCCGACGACCCAGATCGGGATCCGCGGCCGCTGGACCGGCGTCGGCCGGAACGTCATCGGCTTGAACCGGTAGTGCTCGCCGGCGTAAGCAAAGGGCTCGCCGCTCCAGAGGCCTTCGAGGATCTCGAGCGTCTCGTCGAGGAGCTCGGCCCGGACCTTCGCTTCGGTCGGCTCGCCGACGTTGCCGAACGCCGCGTCGTCGAGCGCCCCAAGCCCGACGGGGAGCACCAACCGCCCGTTCGAGAGTCGGTCGAGCGTCATCGTCTCGCGGGCCAGCTTCCACGGCCGTCGTCGCGACGGCGGCGTCACGATTGCGCCGAGAATCACCCGCTCGGTCCGCATCGCCATCGCGGCCATGACGACCCACGGGTCGTACATGTCGGTTTCGCCGATCGCGACGCCATCCCAGTAGAAGACGCCGTCCCAGCCCGCGGCCTCAGCCTCGGCCGCCAGATCCGCGACGGTCCGGGGATCGCCCATCGTGATGATGATCCCGAACTTCACCAGATGTCCCCGACCGTGAAGCCCTCCGGGAACGGGTCGGTCGGGTCGACGACGTAGTCGGCGATGCCGGTGATCCACGCGCTGCCGGTGATCTGGGGAACGACGGCCGGCTTATCGCCGATGGTCGTCTCTTCGAGGAGCCGGCCGGTGAACACCGTCCCGAGAATCCCCTCGTGCCGGAAGTCCTCGCCGATCCCGAGCCGTCCCGTGGCGTGGAGGACCGCCATCCGGGCCGACGTCCCGGTGCCGCAGGGCGATCGGTCGATCGCGCCCGTCCACGTCGACGGGTTGTCCCAGTCGAGCGTCCCGGTGGACACCGTCACGGCGTTCCGCATCGAGTTCGCCGGATCGTGGGCCGGTCCGCTCAGCTGGCCGATCGTGATCCCCGCGAAACCCGGCTGCTCCGGATGAACGACGGGGAGCTGCTCGTTCGCGGCGGCCTTGATCATCTCCGTGATCCGGACGATGTCGCCGCCCTCGTCCGGGGTGAGCCGCAGCCCGAACGCCTCGGCCGATGCGATGACGTAGAACATCCCGCCGTACGCGACGTCGACGGTGACGGTGCCGAGCTGGGGGACCTCGACCGGGGTCGCGAGATGGGTCGCGAAGGCGGGCACGTTGCGGAACGTCACGCCGGTCACCTTGCCGTCGGCGCAGGTGGCCTGGACGCGGATGAGGCCGGCCGGCGCTTCGAGCGTGAGCTCCGTCACTGGCTCGGTCATCGGAAGGACGCCAGTCTCGAGGAGGGCCGTTACGACGCACATCGTGTTCGTGCCGGACATGCCCGGGTACTCGACCTGCTCCATGATCACGTAGCCGGCCTGCGCCTCGGGATTCGACGTCGGCAGCACGAGATTGCAGTTGGCGGCCGGGTAGCCGCGCGGTTCGCGGAGCATCCGCAGCCGGATGTCGTCGCGGTTCGCCTGGAGCCAGGTCATCGCCTCGAACATCGTGCCTTCGGGAATGCCGTCGATCCCGCCGAGGATCACCCGGCCCGGTTCGCCGGCGGCGTGGAGGTCGACCGCCCGGATCGCGCGGCCGAGCCTGGCGGGTAGCGGGGCAGCGCCCCTATCGGCCACGTTGGGCATCGGCCATCTCGCGGGCGATGTCGCGGCGAGATTCGCGGTCGGCGATGTCGCGGCGCCGGTCGTGGAGCTGCTTGCCGCGGGCGAGACCCAGCTCGAGCTTCGCCCGGCCCTTGCCGGTCAGGTAGAGGCGGAGCGGCACGATCGTCAGGCCCTTCGACTTCGTCTTGCCGAGGAGCTCGTCGATCTCGCCGCGATGGAGCAGCAGCTTGCGGGTCCGCTTCGGCTCGTGGTTGTAGCGGTTCGCCTGCTCGAATGGCGCGATGTGCGCGCCGATGAGCCACGCCTCGTCGCGCTCGATGCGCGCATACGCATCGGCGAGGTTGACCTTGCCCGCCCGAATCGACTTGATCTCCGTTCCGGTCAGGACAATCCCGGCCTCGAACGTGTCCTCGATGCTGAATTCATGCCGCGCCCGCCGATTAAGGGCAATCGTGTGCTCTTCCACAAGGTCATCCTACCGCGAGCGACGCCGTCTGCGATCGTCGCGATTGGGCGTGCCCTGGCAAGGCGGCGCCGAGCACCGGAGCGAGCGGACCCGAAGGTGCGTGAGCGAGGAGCGCAGGCGCTCAACGCAGCCAGGGCCGTCCAGGCGCGACAGCCCAGAGCAGCACGAACGCCGGTCCATATCGGACCGGCGTTCGAAAGCTTACCACCCACAGGGTGTCCGCTTAGACGGGCATCTCCTGCGAGGTGGTGCAGCTACGCGTACTGTCGATCACTGCACATCACCTCCTTTCGTTCTCCGCAACCGTACCCGAACGTTGCGTCCCGTGCAAGAGAGGCGCGCGCGTCAGGCCGCTCGGCCGACGGCCCCCGTCTTGCCCAGGATCTCGACCGCCTTGTCGAGCGCGGGATCCTCGTCCGGCACCGGCTCAGTGGGTGGCGTGACCGAGACGTCGGGGACGATGCCCTTCTGGTGGATCCAGCGCTTGTCGGGCGTCAGCCAGCGGGCGATCGTGAGCTTGAGGGCACCGGTGTTCGGCAGCTCGATCCACTGCTGGACCGTGCCCTTGCCGAACGTGGTTTCGCCGACGATCGTCGCCCGCTTCCGATCCTGGAGCGCGCCCGCGACGATCTCGCTCGCCGATGCGCTGCCGCGGTCGACGAGGACGATGAGCTGGATGCCGCTGCCGGTCGCCAGGCCTTCCGACGAGGCGTCGGTCGCCTCCTGCTTCCCGTCGGCCGTCTCCTCCCAGAAGATCGGGCCGGAATCGATGAACTCCGAGGCGATCCGCCGGGCGGCCGTGACGTAGCCACCGGGATTGCCGCGGAGGTCGAGGATGATCTTCGTCCGCCCGGCCTCGATGTCGGCCTCGAGGGCGTTGTGGAACTGGCTCGCCGCGTTATCCGAGAAGCCGGTGACCCAGATGTGGCCGATCGTGCCGCCGGCGAGGTCCTCGTCAACCACTTCCCGCTGGACGATCGTGTCGCGGACGATCGCGACGTCGAAGGCGGCGTCTTCGCCGCGCTTGATCGTGAGGACGACCTCGGTGCCCTTCTTGCCCCGGACCTTGTCTCGCGCCCCGTCGACGGTCAGGCCGTCGAGCCCCGCGCCGTCGACCGCGAGAATCGCGTCACCCGCCAGGAGGCCCGCCTTCTGGGCGGGCGAGCCGTCGATCGGGGCCACGACGATGAGGATGCACTCGGGGCCGAGCGTCGAGCAGTCGCTCGTCTCGCCGCTCGCGCTCTTCGTGCCGATCTCCGCCCCGATGCCCTCGAACTGCCCCGACAGGTCCTGGAGGCCGGTCTGGTATTCCTCGGGGGTGAGGTACGCCGAGTACGGGTCGCCCAATGCCTCGACCATGCCGCGGATCGCACCGCGGACGAGCGAGCTGGTCGTCGATCTCGCCGCCCGCGTACCGGCTCTCGATCGTCGGTGAACGTGTCCCAGAACGGCTGGAAGATGTCGGCGCGTCCGCCGGGTGTGCCCGGCTGGTCGGAGAAGCGCTGGCCGACGAGGAAGCCCGACATGAAGAGGGCTCCGCCGGCGAGGATCGCAACGAGGCCGATGGCGAGGGCGAGGACTGGCGCACCGCGCCGGGCGCCGGTGTCCCTCGGGACCAGGGGAACCGTCGGCTGCTCGTAGGTCAGGCCGGGCGTTGGCTCGGTCGGCGCGGGGTCCGGGGGGAGCATCGGCGCGTGGGGTCTCCGGTTCGGGTGCGACGGGTCGGTAAGGGTACACCGCCCCCACCGATGCTACGCGCGGCGCTCCAGCAGCGGATGCGAGGTCACTTGATGAGGTATGTCCGGACGGACAACCACGACCCGAGAATGCCCAGCCCGAGGCCCGCGCCGGCGACGAGGACGACGAGGTCGCGCGTCAGCGTCCCGAACGTCAGCGGGAGCACGGCGAAGAACCCGATCATGAACCGCGCCGATCGGCTCCGCGGCGATGTAGAGCAAGCCCAGGGTCAGCGCCGCCCCGAGGATGCCCACCATCGCCCCTTCGAACACGAACGGCCAGCGGATGAAGGCGTCCGACGCCCCGACGAGGCGCATGATCTCGATCTCCTCGGCCCGCGCGACGACAGCCAGCCGGATCGTGTTGACGATGATGAACAGGACGATGAACGCGATGACGAACAGGACGACGGTCCCCGCCGTGCTGAGGACGTTGGTGACCGTCATGAGGCTGTCGACGGTCGTCTGTTGCTCCTTGACCTGGTCGACCGCCGGCTCCGCCCGGAGGAGCTCGACGACGTTGCCGAAGATGCTCGTATCGACGAGCTTCACCTCGAGGCTGGCGGGCAGCGGATTGTCATCGAGGTACTTCGTGAAATCTTCCTCGCCCTGTTCCTCGAGCGAGGCTCGATAGTTGGCGAGGGCCTCCTCTTTGCTGACGTAGTGGACGGAGTCGACCTCCGACATCTGGAGGAGGCGGCCCGTGATCGCCTCCACCTCGTCGAGCTTCGTCTTGTCCTTGAGGTCGGCCACGACCTCGACCTTCGATTCGGTGTAGTCGAGACCCGCCTGGAGGCCCGTCCGCAGGATCCAGAAGCCGGCGAGGAGCATCAGCATCAGGACCATCGTGGCCGTGGCCGCGATGCTCATCAGGGCGTTCCGCCAGAAGCCCTGCCAGGCGCGCTTGAGGCTGAACACGATGAACGTCAGCATGTCGACTCGGCGCGCCTCAGTCCACGCGGTGGTAGATGCCGCCGACCTCGTCGCGGATGATCCGGCCCTCCTCGAGCGCGACGACGCGCTTGCGGAGGGCGGTCACGACGTCTGCGTTGTGGGTCGCCATCATCACCGTCACGCCGAGGTCGTTGATCCGGAGCAGCAGCTGGATGATCTCCCAGCTGATGAGCGGATCGAGGTTGCCGGTCGGCTCGTCGGCGATGACGAGGCGGGGGTCGTGAACGAGTGCCCGGGCGATCGCCGTTCGCTGCTGCTCGCCGCCCGACAACTGGGCGGGCAGCTGGGCCTGCTGGGCGGTCAGCCCGACGAGAGCGAGAACGCGGTCGACGGCCGGCCTGATGCGCCGCCGCGGGGTTCCGGTGACCTCGAGCGCGAATGCGACGTTCTCCCAGACCGACTTCGTCGGCAGGAGCTTGAAGTCCTGGAACACGATCCCGATCTTGCGGCGGACCTTCGAGACGTGCCGGCGCGGCAGCCGGGCGAGATCCTGGCCGTCGAGGATCACGGCGCCGTGCGTCGCCACCTCGTCGCGGATCAGGAGCTTGATCAGGGTCGACTTGCCCGCTCCCGACGGGCCGACGAGGAACACGAAGTCACCCTCGGGAATGACGAGATCGACGTCCTCGAGGGCGGTCTTCCCGTTCGGGTAGATCTTCGTCACGTCGTGGAGCACGAGGACCGCCCGGTCGGCAGCCGCCTGGTCGCGCCCGCGGCGGAGCAGCCGGCGCCGGATTGAGCGCGCAGGGGCCGCCGGCGTGGGGGTGAGGGTCAAGATTGGCTCCGTGTTCGTCGACGGCGGCTTGGGCCGCCGGCTCGCATCACCGAGGCTTCGTCCGAGGGCACGACAGGAGGAGCCACGTCGAGCGTGAGGCTACCACGCTCACAGCAGCCCGGGCGAAATCGGCACATAGCGGCTGAAGTCGGTCAGGGGCTTGTCCCAGCACAGGAGCACGGGGAAACCGTCGACCCGAAAGCCCGCCCGCAGCAGCGTGGTCGTCGCGGTCACGGCCGCTCCCGGCAGCCAGATGCCGAATGCGCCTCGTGGCGCCACCGTCGTGACGATGTGGCCCAGGATCGGATCGAGGAGATCCGCGTCGCGAACGGCGACCGGGCCGACGCGCCCGGCCTGCGAGGCGTAGCCGTAGCCGATCGGGGTGCCGCCCGCCCCGACGAACAGAAACCCGATCCGGCCCTCGCGCCGGACCATGTCGTGATCCTGGCGATGGGCGAAGCCGACGACCTCCCGATCGAGGGCGTCCAGCTCGTCGTCGAGGGCGCTCGCCCTCAGCCCGTCAGCCGCTCCGTCCCGGATCTCCTCGAACGGAACCGCCCTGATGCCTGCCGGGAGCGGCGCCAGCTCGCCACGTCGCTCGGGCAGGCCGACGAGCCGCAGGAGCGGCATGCGCGGAACCATTCCGAGCGACGCGTACAGCGCATTCGAGATCGGCTGGACGCTGTCCGTGCAGGTCGCGAGCGACGCGCTCCCGGCCGGCGGCATCACCCGCTCGAGTAGCGCCCGCCCGAGGCCCTTGCCCTGCACCTCCGGCAGGACGAACAGCATCGACAGGAACCAGAGCGGGCCGCGGCGCAACGACGAGACGAACGCGACGATCCGCGCGTCGCCCATCCCGTCGACCTGCTCGGCGACGACGAAGCCGTCGGGGTCCGTCGATCGGAGGTGGCCGTAGAGCCGGAGCACCGCCGCGAGGTCATCGGGGATCTCCGGCAGGTTGAGCCGGTTCGTGTAGTCGTTGATCGATGTTCGCCAGATCGCGGCGCACGCCGCGAGGTCCTCGTTCGTCGCGGGACGGAACGTGGACGCGCCGACCGCGGCGTCCGACCGCGGGCCGACGGCCACCTCAGGCGACCTCGTCGTCGCCGGCGTCGGCCGCTCCGGGATCGGCGCCACCCGAATCGTCGCCCCGCGCGCTCTGGCCACCGGTGGCGAGCCGCTCGAGTTCGGCCTGCATGAACGCGTCGAGGTCGCCGTCGAGGACCGCCGCGGTGTTGCCGGTCTCGTGGTTCGTCCGCAGGTCCTTGACCATCTGGTAGGGGTGCAGGACGTAGCTCCTGATCTGGTTGCCCCAGCCCGCCTCGACGTGCTCGCCGCGTAGCTTCCGCAGCTCCGCTTCCTTCTCCTCGAGCGCACGTTCGAGCATCCGCGACTTGAGGACCTTGATCGCGGTCTCCTTGTTCTGCGTCTGGGACCGCTCGTTCTGGCTCTGGGCGACGATCCCGGTCGGGATGTGGGTGAGCCGGACCGCCGAATCGGTCTTGTTGACGTGCTGCCCGCCGGCGCCCTGGGCCCGGAACGTGTCGACGCGGATCTCGTCCCAATCGAGCTCGATCTCGATGTCGTCGTCGGCCTCCGGCAGGACCTCGACGAGCGCGAATGTCGTCTGGCGCCGGTTCTGGGAGTCGAAGGGGCTGATCCGGACGAGGCGATGGACGCCGCGTTCGACGCGCAGCCAGCCATAGGCGGAGCGGCCGTTGATCTCGACAGTCACGCTCTTGAGGCCGGCCTGCTCGCCCTCCTGCTGGTCGACGATCTCGGTGTGGAACTTGTGGTTGGCTGCCCAGCGGAGGTACATCCGGAGGAGCATCTCCGCCCAGTCGGTCGCCTCGGTGCCGCCGGCGCCCGCGCTGATCGAGAGGATCGCGCCGCGGTGATCGTGCTCACCAGAGAAGAGCAGCGCCGTTCGCTCGCGCCGGAAGTCGGCCTCGAGGGCGGACGCCTTCTGGTCCAACTCGGCTGTCAGTTCGGAATCGCCGGACTCCTCGACGAGCTCGAGGATTGCGAGGAGGTCGTCAGCACGGGCTTCGAGGCCGCGCCACAGCTCGATCTCGGCGCGCAGCCCGCTCGCCTCGCGGAGGACCTTCTGGGCAGCCCGCTGGTCGTCCCAGAACCCGGGCTCGGTTGTCAGCGCCTCTAGCTTCGAGGCACGCGCTTCCTTCGTCCCGAGGTCAAAGATGCCCCGAGGTCGACCGGATCCGCTCCGCCAGGTCTCGAATGGTGGATGCGTCCACTCAGTTGCGGGCCTGGAGATCCTGGAGAAGGATCGGACGGAGCTCGATGAGTCGGAGGGCCGACTTGCTCCGGGCGACGACGGGGTTCACGCAGGGACAGTAGCCATTGTGGGGGCAGACGCCGCAATTGCCGTCACAGTCGAGCGCCGCGGCGTAACTGCAGGAGCGGCAATCCCGCTCGCAGGCAATCAGATCGACGAAGGACTCTTCCTCGGCCTGCTTCACATGTCCCTCATTTCAGTTCCGGGCAAGGACTGGCTGGGCTTGGGGCGTGTGCGGGATGGCCTGCCGGCGGATCCTGACCGATCCCGGCTCCGGGGAGTTTTCGGCAGTATACGTTGCGAAAGTCCGACAGCCAAGAGGGAGAAAATCGCGTCAGAGTCCGGTCCCTGTGAGGAAGTAAAGAGCGAGCCCGCCGATCTCGTGGATCGTGTCCTTGGCCTGCTCGGACAGGCTCGATTCGGACGGGCTCGTGGTCGTCGGTGAGCCGTAGGCGTCGATGCCCTGGTCCCGAGCCATGCGCAGGACGCGGAGCATGTGGCTGCGGTCGGAGACGAACACGGCCGCGTGGAGCTGCTTCTCGCGGAGCATCGCCCCGACCGTACGGATCGATTCGAGGGTATTGCGGCCACGGGTTTCGACGAGGATCGCCGCCGCGGGCACGTCGCGGGCGACGGCGTAGGCCATCGCCGCCTCCGCCTCCGTCGTGATGTCGCCCTCTCGGCCCTTGCCGCCGGTCACGACGAGGATCGGGGCGATTCCTTCGTCGTACAGCTCGATCGCGTGGTCCAGCCGTGCTCGGAACAGCGGCGACGGCGTTCCGTTGTACTGGGCGGCCCCGAGGACGACGATCGCGTCGGCCGGACGGCTGTCGTCGCGAAGCCCCTGCTCCCAGATCCTGAATGTCATGTAGCCCGCGACGAGGAGCGTCCCGGCGGCCGCGGCCAGCAGGAGTTTCGTCACGTTGACGGTCAACGCCGTCTCCCGGCGTTCTCGATCAGGCGCCGTGGCACTTCTTGTACTTCTTGCCGGATCCGCACCAGCAGGCATCGTTTCGGCCGATGCGCGCGCCGGTCGGGGTGAAGCCCGGCTTCGCTTCGCCCGACGCGGGCGAACCGCTGCCCGACGCGCGTAGCGCTCGAGCCATCGGGTCCGGCGGCAAACCGCCGGCGATCGGCGATCCTAGTGGCGCCGCTCCCGCCGGGCGAGTCGCGGTCGCGGTCGAGGAGCCGGACGACACAGAGTGCCGCTCGCGCCGTCGCCGCCGCTCGCCGCGCCAGCGGCGACACCGACCGGCTGGGCGGCGTGTTCGTGGCGCGTCAGGCTGACCCGAAAGATCGTCGTAGCGAGCTGGTGCCGGATCAGCGCCCGCAGCTCCTGGTAGAGCTGGAACGCCTCGCGCCGGAACTCGTTGAGCGGATCCTGCTGGGCGTAGCCGCGAAGGCCGATGCCCCGCCGCATGTCCTCGATCTCGGTGAGGTGCTCGACCCACAGCGAGTCGATCGTCCGGACGAGGACCAGCCGCTCGACGGTCGCCCAGTCGGCCTCGCCGACCTCCTTGGCGCGTGCGTCGAGTCGCTCGTCGGCGAGCTCGAGGAGGTGATCGAGGATGACGTCGCGGCTGCCCATCTCCCAGAGCTCGTCCTCGGTCGTGCCGGGACCGCTCAGGCCCATCGCCCCGAGCGCCGCCGCGAGCCCCTCCATCCCCCAGTCGTCGACGTTCTCGCCGGTCAGGTGGCTGTCGACGATCGCGTGGATCTCGTCCTCGACGAAGCCTCGGACCGTCTCGCCGAGGTCCTCGTTGCGGAGGACCTTGTCGCGCTCGGCGTAGATCGTCTCGCGCTGGCGGTTGATCACGTCGTCGAACTCGACGACGCGCTTGCGCATGTCGAAGTTGAAGCCCTCGACCCGGCTCTGGGCGCTCTCGATCGTCTTGCTGACGATGCGCGACTCGATCGCGACGTCGTCCTCGAGGCCGAGCCGCTCCATGAGGCCCGCGACGCGGTCCGACGCGAAGCGCTTCATCAGGTCGTCTTCGAGCGACAGGTAGAACCGGGACGAGCCCGGGTCGCCCTGACGGCCGGCTCGACCACGGAGCTGGTTGTCGATGCGGCGGCTGTCGTGCCGCTCCGTGCCGATGATGTGGAGACCGCCGACCGCGACGACGCGCTCGTGGTCCTCGTCGGTGACCTGCTTCGCCTCGGCGAGGGCAGCGTCGTAGGTCGCCTTGTCGACCTCGGCCGGGTTCAGGCCGCGCTTGTGGAGGATCTCGGACGCCAGCCCCGCCGGGTTGCCACCGAGCAGGATGTCCGTGCCGCGGCCGGCCATGTTCGTGGCGATCGTGACGGCGCCGGTTCGCCCGGCCTGGGCGATGATCCCCGACTCCTTCTCGTGGAACTTCGCGTTGAGGGTCTCGTGCTTGATCCCGCGCCGCTTCAGCATCGTCGAGAGGACTTCGGATTTCTCGACCGTCACGGTGCCGACGAGGACCGGCCGACCCGCTTCCTGCATCTCGACGATCTCGTCGATGAGGGCGTTGAACTTCGACATCTCGTTCCGGAAGACGAGGTCCGAGTCGTCTTCCCGGATCATGTCGCGGTGGGTCGGGACCGACACGACCTCGAGCTGGTAGATCTTGTGGAACTCCTCGGCCTCGGTCATCGCCGTGCCGGTCATGCCGGCCAGCTTGTCGTAGAGGCGGAAGTAGTTCTGGAACGTGACCGTGGCGTAGGTCACGCTCTCGCGCTGGACCCGCAGGCCTTCCTTCGCCTCGATCGCCTGGTGGAGTCCTTCCGACCAGCGCCGGCCCGGCATCTGACGGCCGGTGAACTCGTCGACGATGACGATCTCGCCGTCCTTGACGATGTAGTCCTTGTCGCGCTTGTAGAGGGCGTGAGCCCGGAGGGCCTGCTCGAAGTGGCGGGCGAGGCGCGGATCGGCGTCGTAGAGGTTCGGTACGCCGAGGAGCCCCTCCATCTTGTCGACGCCCTCTTCGGTCGGTGAGACCGCCCGGTCCTTCAGGTCGACGAAGAAGTCGCCGCCCTCCTCGTCGCCCTCGACGCGTCCGGTGAGCTTGGGCACCAGCCGGGCGAACTGGTAGTAGAGATCGCCCGACTCCTCCGCCTGGCCGCTGATGATCAGCGGCGTCCGCGCCTCGTCGATGAGGATGTTGTCGACCTCGTCGACGATCGCGAAGCTGCGCTCCCGCTGAACCCGCTGATCCAGCTCGATGACCATGTTGTCGCGGAGATAGTCGAATCCGAACTCGTTGTTCGTGCCGTAGGTGACGTCGGCCGCGTAGGCCTCGCGGCGGCTGACCGGGCGGAGGTTGATGAGGCGCTCGTCAGTCGTCGGGTAGCCCGGCTCGAAGACGAACGACTCGTCGTGGGTCACCATCCCGAGGCTCACCCCGAGGAAGTGGAAGACGGGACCCATCCATTGGGGGTCGCGTCGGGCGAGGTAGTCGTTCGGAGTGACGATGTGGACGCCCCGACCGGTCAGCGAGTTGAGGATCGCGGCCATCGGCGCCACGAGCGTCTTGCCCTCGCCGGTCTTCATCTCCGCGATCCGGCCCTGGTGAAGGACCGCCGCGCCCATGAGCTGGACGTCGAAGTGACGCATCCCGAGCGTCCGCTTCATCGCTTCGCGGGTCATGGCGAAGACGTCCGCGGCAACGTCGTCGAGCGCCGCCTGGATCGCGGCGTTCTCCTTCTTGCGGCGCTCCTTGGTCAGTTCGCGCCGGCGCTCGAGATCCGGGTGATGAAGCTCGTCCTCGGAGGGCTCGTCGGGCTCCGCGATCTCGCGGATCTCCTCGCGGATCTCGGCGAACCGCTCGCGGATCTCCTCGTCGGATAGGGCCTCGATCTCGGCCTCGAGGTGGTTCGCCTCGTCGATGATTGGCTGGATGCGTCGAACTTCGCGGTCATTGGAGTCGACGAAACGGGAAAGAAATCGCATAGCCGGTGAAGTATAGGCGGGGATCCCCGCAGGGCCGGAGAACGCGGTGGGACGCCCCGCGTGCCGACTTGGCCAGATATTCACCCGATGACTCTTAAGCCAGGTTCAGCCCGTCAAACCCCGATCGAGTCGGCCGGAATTAGCCGAAACCGGCTAACTGATGTCGACTGGCAAGCCGAATCGGTGGCCGTTTCAGGCCCAACAGTCTCCCCACGAATATTTGGCCAGTTGCGCTGGGCCGGAAGCAGACGCGGGTCTATCCCAAATCCCGTTCCGTAGCCTACGACCAGCAGCACGAACGTCACGAACCCGAGACCCAGCCAGAACAGGACGGCCATCGCCGTCGACGTCGGGTTCATCTCGCGGTTCGGGAGGTCCGGCAGCTGGCCGCCCTTCCGGGCGGAGCCCCAGCGCTGAGAGATGAGCTGGCGGCGCCAGTCCGGCGGGCGGACCGGCCGTCGCTCGATGCCGCCCTTGCCGTCGGGCTGGTGAAGCTGGAGGCTCATCGCTCAGCCGGTTGGACTGCCGAGGCGAGCTCGGTCGGGGCTGGAGGCTCCGCGTCGTCGGCGTCGCCGTCAGCATCGCCGGACTCGTGCCCGGGCTCGTTGCGAGTATCGAAGCGCCGCGGCTGGCCGTCCTCCCAGAGGAGCATCTCCTGGGTGAACGAGACCTCGCTGCTGAACAGGGCTCCGACGGACTCGCCCCGGTGGATCCGCTTGATGGCCTCGCCGATGAGCGGCGCGACGGACAGTGTCGTGATCTTCGGCAGGCGCTTGATCGCCGGCAGCGGCACGGAGTCCGTCAGGACGACCTCCATGATGCTCGAGTCGCGGAGCTTCTCGACGGCCGGTCCACTCAACACGCCGTGCGTGGCGCAGGCGTAGATCTCCGAGACGTTCTCGCGCTCCAGCGCCCGCACGATTTCGGTGAGCGTGCCGGCCGTATCGATCTCGTCGTCGACGATGATCGCCCGCTTGCCGCGGACGTCGCCGATGACGTTCATCAGCTCGGCCCGATCGAGGTTCCCGATCCGCCGCTTCTCGATGACCGCGAGGGGCGCGTCGAGGAGCTCGGCGAACGTCCGGGCCCGCTTGGCGAAGCCGAGGTCGGTGACGACGACGATGTCCTCGAGATGCTTGTGGACGAAGTAGTTCGAGAGCATGTGGACGGCCGTCAGCTCGTCGACCGGGATGTTGAAGAAGCCCTGGATCTGGCCCTGGTGGAGGTCCATGGCCAGGACCCGGTCGGCGCCGGCGACGGTGATCATGTCGGCGATGAGGCGGGCCGTGATCGGGACGCGCGGCTGGTCCTTCTTGTCCGATCGGCCGTACGCGTAGAACGGCACCACCGCGGTGATCCGGCCCGCGCTCGCCCGCTTGAAGGCGTCGATCATGATCAGGAGCTCCATGATCGACTGGTTGACCGGGTGGCAGGTCGGCTGGACGAGGAAGACGTCCTTCTCGCGGACGTTGTCGAGGATCTTGACGAAGATGTTCTCGTTGGCGAACTGGAAGACCTCGGCCTTGCCCGGCTCGACGCCGAGGTAACGGCAGATCTTGCGGGCGAGATCCGGGTTCGAGTTTCCGTGGTAGATCTCGAACTGGTCTGCGTACACGCCGCCCTCCCGACCGAGGCTCACCACGACGCCGTCACGCGCCGCTGCCCGCGCCTGGGTCGACCCCACCCGGCTCGGGGTCGTCATTGTCACCGATGCCACCCTGCTCCGCCAGCCCTGCCCGGAACGCCGCGATTGCTACGACCCGATCGCCCTCGGCGAGGCGCATGACGATGACGCCGCGGGCGCCCGACGAATAGCGATTGATCGAGTTCGTCTCGGTCCGGATGACCTGGCCGCCGGCGGAGATCAGGAACAGTTCGTCGTCCGACTCGGTGACCTGCTGGACGGCGGCCACGAGGCCGGTCTTGGCACCTTCGAGCGCCATCAGCCGGACGCCCTGGCCGCCGCGGTGCTTGCGCCGGAACTCGGCGAGCGCGACGCGCTTCCCGTAGCCGGTCTCGCTCAGGACGAGGAGATCCGCCTCCGGCTCGACGACCCGCATCGCGACGACGTTGTCGCCCTCGCGCTTGAGCAGCCGGATGCCGATGACGCCCGCTGCGTCGCGGCCCATCGGCCGGACCTCGCCTTCGGCGAACCGGGCGAGCATCCCCTGGGCCGTCGCGATGATGATGTCGTCCTCGCCGCTCGAGACGTCGACCCAGGCAAGTTCGTCGTTGTCGTTGATCGTGATTGCCCGGATCCCCGTGGAGCGGACTCGCTCGAACTGCTCGAGCGGCGTCTTCTTGATGTGGCCCCGTCGGGTGGCCATCACGAGGAAGTGGCCGGGCTCGAAGTTGGGCAGGACGATCGTCGCCACCGGGACCTCGCCGGCCTCGACCTGGACGCCCGGCAGGTTGATGATCGGGGTGCCCTTCGCCTGGCGACTGGCGTCGACGATCGAGTGGACCTTGGCGCTGAAGACGCGGCCGCGATTCGTGAAGAACAGCGCCCAGTCGTGGGTGTTGGCGACGATCAGGTGCTCGACCGCGTCCTCCTCGCGAGTGACGTGGCCGATGATCCCCTTCCCGCCGCGATGCTGGCGGCGGTACGTCGCGACCGGCTGGCGCTTGATGTAGCCGCGACCGGAGATCGTCACGACGACGTCCTCGTCGGCGATGAGGTCCTCGTCGGTCATCTCGCGGCTCGAGTCGTCGGCGACGCGCGTCCGGCGCTCGCCGGCGTACTTCTTCTTCAGCTCCTCGAGCTCGTCCTTGATGATCGACAGGACGCGCTGCGGGTTGGCGAGGATGTCCTCGAGCTCGGCGATCAGCTGGATGACGCTGAGGTACTCGTCCTCGATCTTCTTGCGCTCGAGGGCCGCGAGCCGGGCGAGCCGCATGTCGAGGATTGCCTGAGCCTGGAGCTCGGACAGGTTGAAGCCCGCCATCAGGTTCGACTTGGCCTTCTCGACGTCGAGCGATTCGCGGATCGTCTTGATGACCGCGTCGAGGTTGTCGAGGGCGATCTTGAGGCCCTCGAGGATGTGGGCCCGGGCGCGGGCCTTGCCGAGGTCGAATTCGGTCCGGCGGCGGACGATGTCGCGACGGTGGTCGACGTAGTGGACGAGGACCGACTTGAGCGGCAGCGTCTGCGGCTGGCCGTCGACCAGCGCGAGCATGTTCATGTTGAACGCGAGCTGCATCGGGGTGTGCTTGAACAGGTTGTTCAGCACCTTGTGGGGGTTCGCGTCGCGCTTGATCTCGATGTAGATCCGCATCCCGTCGCGGTCGGACTCGTCGCGCAGGTCGCTGATGCCGTCGATCCGCTTGTCCTTGACCAGTTCGGCGATCTTCTCGAGCAGCGACGCCTTGTTCACCTGGTACGGCAGCTCGCTGACGATGATCGCCATCTTCTCGCCGTGGACCTCCTCGAAGGCCACCTGGGCGCGCATCACCACGCGGCCGCGGCCGTGGGCGTACATCTGGCGGATCGCGTCGACGGTTTCCCACTCGCCCGAGATGACGTTGCGCTGCACCTCGAAGCGGTAGATCGTGCCGCCGGTCGGGAAGTCCGGGCCCTTGACGTGCTCGCAGAGTCCGTCGGAGGTGATGTCCGGATCGTCGATCAGCGCGATCGTCGCGTCGCAGATCTCACCGAGATGGTGCGGCGGGATGTTCGTCGCCATCCCGACGGCGATCCCGGAACTGCCGTTGATCAGGAGGTTCGGCAGCTTGGCCGGCAGGACCGACGGCTCCTTCTGGGTGCCGTCGTAGTTGTCGACGAAATCGACCGTTTCCTTGTCGATGTCGGCCAGCATCTCCGCGGCGATGGCGGTCAGCCGGGCCTCCGTGTAGCGCATGGCGGCCGCGCTGTCGCCGTCGACGCTGCCGAAGTTGCCCTGGCCGTCGACGAGCGGGTAGCGCATCGAGAAGTCCTGGGCGAGCCGGACGAGGGCGTCGTACAGGGCGACGTCGCCGTGCGGGTGGTACTTGCCCATGACCTCGCCGACGATCGCGGCGCACTTCCGGAACGAGCTCGTCGCCGACAGGCCCATCTCGCCCATCGTGTAGAGGATCCGGCGGTGGACGGGCTTGAGGCCGTCGCGGACATCCGGCAGGGCGCGGGCCACGATCACGCTCATCGCGTAATCGAGGTAGCTCACCCGCATCTCGTCTTCGATGCGGATGGATCTGATGTCGCCCAGGTCGTCGGTCACGGGTCAGGCTCTCCTAACGAACGTTCGTTTGGTCACGTAAGCGGCGGTTCCGGTTGCGGGGCGCCCAGCATGCCTTGCCCGAATCGCTCGGCCGCTTCGGCTGCTGTGGAGGTGGACGGCGAGCCGGGCCGGCGGCGGATCCCTTCGAGCGTCGATCGGATGCCGCGGCCGCTGGTCGTCGTCGAGCTTTGGCAGGACGTCCCGGATGACCCAGGCGCGGTGGCCGTCGTTCGACCCGGCGGCGCGGACGGCCTCCGACTCGCAGAACGCCGTCACGGCGTCTGCGTCGACCATGACGAGGCTGCGAAGGGCCCACGACAGGGCCTTCTGGACGTCCGGCTCGTCGTCGCCGATGAGCTGGCCGATCAGCGCAAGGCCATGCTCCGCGACCTCGGGCTGCCGGCCGCGCTGATGGTCGACGAACGGGATGGTGGCGACGGTACTGCCGACGAGCCGGCGTTCCCAGCGGGACGGCGAGAACACAAGTTGCTCGAGCTCCGCCCAGCGATACGGCTCGAACAGGACGCCCCGGCCGATCGGGTGGGCCAGGGCGTCTACGGTTGCCCAGTCGGCGGCCTCACGGGCGGCTCGCCGGAGGAGCTGCCAGCTCCGCTCGGGCTCGTCGAGCACGAGGCGGTCGAGGAGGCCGAACGCGAACCAGCGCGCTTCGAGCTCCGACTCACGGAACAGCCGATCGGCGATGAAGAGCCACTGCGACGTGCGCTCGCGCCGCGTCGCCTCGCGGAAGCCGCGGTTCACGGCCATGATCAAGGGCCAGCGCACGCCGTGTGTCCGCCCGAGGCCCGGCACGACCGTTCGCTGGCCCTCGTGATAGACGGGGTCGGCGAGCGCCGCGAACCCCTTCGCCAGCGCCGCGGCGAACGCGTCCGGGTCGTCGAGCTCCTCGGCCAGTCGGCGTCCGAGCGCCTCGGCGTCGGGCTTGTGCTCGGCTACAAACGCGACGGCACGCTCCGTGATCGGGCTGACCGGCCGCGCCGCCGTCGAGGTCGGGCTCAAGCCAGTTCCTCCCCGTCGCGCGATCGGAAGCCGTATCGCTCCTTCAGTTCCCGCTTGCGTTCCTCGGGCGCGGCAACGTACGTCGCCTCGCCGGTCGCAAGGACCTGGCCGGTCTCAGGGTCGACGATCCGGCCCTCGGTCGTGATGAGGCGCCGGCGGACCTCCGTCACCCAGCCCTCCGCATGGATGCTCCTGCCGAGCGGAACGGGCCGCTTGAAGTCGACGCTCATCCGCGCCGTCAGGCCCCAGTTGTCGTGGTCGTAGAGCGACCAGGCCATGACCTCGTCGAGGATCGTGGCGACGATCCCACCGTGGGCGATCTCGTCCCAGCCCTGGAAGCGATCGGGGATCGAGATGTCGGTCCAGCACCGCTCGCCGTCGACGTGGAGCTCGAGGTGGAGGCCGTGGGTATTCAGGGCGCCGCAGGCGAAGCAGTTGTGAGGCTCGAACGCGAACCGATCGTCCACGCGCTGGGGCGTTCGCGAGGTCGCGTCGCGCGCCACCGCCCTGACCTCAGACGTCAAGGTTCTGGACCTTGCGGGCTTCGGTCTTGATGAATTCCTTGCGCGGCGCGACCTTCTCGCCCATCAACGTCGTGAACATCTCGTCCGCGAGGGCGGCGTTCTCGCCGTTGACTCGGAGGAGCGTCCGTGTCTCGGGATTCATCGTCGTATCCCAGAGCTGATCGGCGTTCATCTCGCCGAGGCCCTTGAACCGCTGGACCGACAGGTTCTTCACGTTGAATTCCTTGACGATCCGGTCGCGCTCCTTCTCGCTCTGGGCGTACTTCGTGACCTTGCCCGTGCTGACGCGATAGAGCGGCGGCTGGGCGATGTAGAGGTAGCCCATGTCGATGACCTGCGGCATGTGCCGATAGAAGAAGGTCAGGAGCAGGGTCCGGATGTGGGCCCCGTCCACGTCCGCGTCGGTCATGATGATGATCCGGTGGTACCGCAGCTTCGCGATGTCGAAGCTGTCGCCGATCCCCTCGATCCCTGCTCCGAGGGCGATGATCAGGGGCCGCACGTTCTCGCTCGCCACGATCTTGTCCAGGCGGGCCTTCTCCACGTTCAGGAGCTTGCCGCGCAGCGGCAGGATTGCCTGGAAACGGCGATCTCGACCCTGCTTGGCCGAGCCGCCCGCCGAATCGCCCTCGACGATATAGAGCTCACTGCGGGCTGGATCGCGCTCCTGGCAGTCGGCGAGCTTGCCCGGAAGCGAGAGGCCATCGAGCGCACCCTTGCGGATGACCAGGTCTCGTGCCTTGCGGGCGGCCTCGCGGGCACGCGCCGACGTCAGGCACTTCTCGATGATCCGTCGCCCGTCGCTGGGGTTCTCGTCGAGGTACTGCGACAGGCTTTCGACGACCGCCGTCTGGACCTGGCCTTTGACTTCCGCGTTTCCGAGCTTCGCCTTCGTCTGGCCTTCGAACTGCGGTTCGGTCAGCTTCACGCTGATGACGGCCGTCAGACCCTCGCGAACATCGTCGCCGCTCAGATTGGGATCCGAGTCCTTGAGGATGGCCGAGCGCCGGGCCCAGTCGTTCAGCGAGCTCGTCAGGGCGGCCCGGAACCCGGTCACATGGCTGCCGCCGTCGACGGTGTTGATGTTGTTGGCGAAGGCGAGGACGTTTTCCGTGTACGTGTCGTTGTACTGGAGGGCGGCTTCGACGACGGTCGTCCCGTCCCGCTTCTCGCAGTAGATCGGCCGCTGGTGGAGCGCCTCCTTGTTCCGGTTGAGATGCCGGACGAACGAGACGACGCCGCCCTCGAAGTAGAAGGAGCGCTCGCGGTCGATCCGCTCGTCCCGAAGCGTGATCCAGACGCCCTTCGTCAGGTAGGCCGATTCGCGCAGGCGCTGTGAGATCAGGTCGAACGAGAACTCCGTCGACTCGAACATGTCGCGATCCGCTCTGAACCGGGTCGTCGTTCCGCGCCGATCGCCGGCGGGCCCGATCTTCTTGACCGGCGTGGTCGGCTTGCCGAGGGCGTACTCCTGGGCGTAGATGAAGCCGTCGCGGGACGATTCCACCCGCATCCATTCCGACAGCGCGTTGACGACGCTGACGCCGACGCCGTGGAGTCCGCCGGACACCTTGTATCCGGCGGCATCGCCACCGAACTTGCCGCCGGCATGGAGCACCGTGTGAACGACCTCGAGCGCATCCTTGCCCGTCGAGTGCTTGCCGACGGGCACACCCCGCCCGTCGTCCTGGACGATGACCGTCCCGTCCGCTTGGATCGTGACGAAGATCTTCTTGGCGTGGCCCGCCATCGCCTCGTCGATCGAGTTGTCGACGACTTCCCACACGAGGTGATGGAGGCCGCGCTCGTCGGTCGAGCCGATGTACATGCCCGGGCGACGACGTACGGCCTCGAGCCCTTCGAGGACCTGGATGCTGGCCGCGGTGTAGTCGGACCCGCCGCTCTTCGACTTCCGGGCACGCGTGCCGTTCCCTCCAGCCGGTCTCGTCCGGGTCGCTTCCTCGGTCACGCGGTTCCTCCGATCAGGCGGTCGTAGAGCTGTCCAAGCTCCTCGTCGCTGTAGTACTCGATGATGATTCGACCACCTCTCCTCGATCGAGCGACCGTCACCTTCGTGCCCAGGGAGCGACGCAGTTCCTCCTCGACGCGCTCGAGATCTGGGTCCGGCCGGGCTGGGGCCGCTGTCGCGGGTGCCGGCCGCGGGGTTCGAAGCCGGCGGACGAGCTCCTCGGTCTGACGAACCGAGAATTGCTGTTCCGCGACTGTGCCGACGACGCGAGCCTGCTGCTCGACGGGCAGCCCGCCGATGGCCCTTGCGTGCCCCTCCGTGATCGTGCTCTCGGCAACGGCCGATTGGACCGCGGAATCGAGGTCGAGCAGGCGAAGCGTGTTCGCGACGGTCGATCGAGCGCGCCCGACGCGCGTCGCGATGTCGTCCTGGGACATGCCGAAGTCGTCGACGAGCGAGCGGAAGGCGTGGGCCTCCTCCATCGGACCGAGATCCTGGCGCTGGAGGTTCTCGACGAGGGCGAGCTCGAGCTGCTCGCGATCGGCGAGTTGGCGGATGAGCGCGGGGATTCGTTCGAGGCCGGCCATCTGGCTGGCCCGGAACCGCCGCTCGCCGGCCACGAGCTGATAGCCGTCGAGCGTTTCGGTCACGAGGATGGGCTGGAGCACGCCGTGTTCGCGGATGCTCGCCGCGAGAGCCTCCAACTCGGCCTGGTCCATTCGCTGGCGTGGCTGGCGAGGATTCGGGCGAACGCGCGAGATCGGGATCTCCGTGCTTCCCGTAGCGTGGGCGCGCTGCGGGATGAGCGCGGCGAGGCCGCGCCCGAGACCCTGCTGGCGATCGGGTCGGACTGTCATGTTCGGGTGCTCCCCACCGGGATGGGCTCGGACGACACTTGCGGCTCCTGCGCGACGGAGGCGGGCGCCGGCGACGCCTGGGACCGTCGCGTTGGCGGGTTGCGGCCCAGGAGCTCGGCGGCGAGGGCCGCATACGCCTCCGCGCCCCTCGAATCGGGCCGGTGCAGAGCGATCGGTAGGCCGAAGCTCGGCGCCTCGGACAGTCGAACGCTCCGCGGGACGATCGTGTCGAACACGGCGGCCCCGAGATGCCGGCGGACTTCCGCTGCAACATCGGCCGAAAGGTTCGTCCGCGCGTCGAACATCGTGAGGACGACCCCCTTGATTTCGAGATCCGGGTTGAGGTTGTCGCGAACGAGATTCACGGTGGCAATCAGCTGGGTGAGTCCTTCAAGCGCGTAGTACTCGCATTGGATGGGGATGAGCACGGAGTCCGCGGCGGTGAGTGCATTGACGGTCAGGAGACCGACCGACGGCGGGCAGTCCAGGAACAGGTAGTCGTAGTCCGCGGCAACCGATGCCAGCAGGCGTCCGAGGCGGCGTTCACGCTGATCGGTAGGCGCGAGCTCCATCTCCGCCCCCGCGAGGCCCACGGAGGACGGAACGATCGATAGATTGGCAATCCTGGTGTCGACGATCGCGTCGCGAAGCTCGGCGGAGCCCGTCATGGCCTCGTAGAGGGTCAGATCAAGACTCGACCGATCAACCCCGAGGCCGCTCGTCGCATTGCCCTGCGGATCGACGTCGACGATGAGAACGCGTTGGCCCGCGAGCGCCAGATAGGTCCCCACGTTGACCACGGTCGTGGTCTTGCCGACGCCGCCCTTCTGGTTTGCACAGGCGATCGTCTGACCCACTCAGGACACCTGTCGCATTGGGCTCACGATCATGAATTCTACCATCTGAGGGCCTCTCACTCATTCGGCGGAGCGTGCTTGGCCGCCCACGCGGAAACGCAGGCCTAAGCGATGGCAAGGGCCTCTTACTGCCGCTCTCCGCGGCCGGCCTTGCCACGTTGTCCTAGAGCTGTTTCACGTGAAACGTCGCCGGGTACCCTGTCCTCGATCAGCGCAACGGGGCGTTGCCCCATTGCAATGCCCGTGGGATACTGCGCCCGACGTCGCCGCCGCAACGAGCGTCACGCACGCGAGCAAACACGGCGGGCGCGACCCTGGCCAGACGCCGAGGATCGACCGCCATGTCCCTGTTCGTCGCCGCGATCGGAGCGACGGTGACCGCGATCTTCGAACTCACCATCAGTCCATACCTGTCGGTGGGCAATGCCCAGCCGCACCTTGTCTTCATATTGGCGATCGTCTGCACCGTCGCTGTCGGGCTCGAAAGCGGGCTCGTCTGGGCCTTCGTCGGCGGTCTTGCCCTCGACGTGTTGGCGCAACGGCCGCTCGGCGTGTCCTCGTTCGCACTCATCGTCGTGGTTGGCATCGCCGCCTCGTTCGCTCGTCCATTCGTTCGGATCCGGCCGCTCGTGGTCGTTCCGGCTGTCGCCGTTCTTAGCCTCGTGTACTCAATGACCTTGTTTGTTCTCCTCGGAGCCCTGGGCTCCTCAGTCGCCATCAAAGACCCCATCGCCGCGCTGGCGCCGGGCGTGGTCTATGACGCCGTGGTCGCCGTGATCATCGGTCCGCTCGCGGTTGCCATCCACGACCGGTACGGGGACGAGGAGCGGGCCGACTGGTGAGCACCTCCTACCTGGACCGCCGCCACGAATACACGCGACCGCTGTCGCGGTTCTTGATCTTCGGATTGGCGGTGATCATCGGCCTGAGCGCGCTCACGGCTCGGCTGTTCTACCTCCAGGTCATGAACGGCGCTCAGTTCTCGACGCTGGCAGACGGGAACCGGACCGTCGTCCAGGCAATCCCGTCCTCACGCGGCCTGATCTACGACCGATCGGGGCAGGCCCTGGTCATCAACGTCCCGACGTTCGCGGTGAAGATTCGGCCGGCAGACCTCCCCGAGGATCGCCGGGACGAGGTCGTGACCCGCCTGTCGGCCCTCATCGGCACGCCCGTCCCCGACATCAACGCGGCGATCGACGGCAATCCGGGCTCTCGGTTCGATCTCGTGCGGGTCGCTCAGGACGTTCCGAAGGGGACGGCCAACCTGATCGCCGAGGCAGGCTTCGACCTGCCGGGCGTCGAGGTCGTGATCGAGGCCCGACGCCAGTACGCCGAAGGCCCACTGCTGTCGCAGATCCTCGGCTACACAGGTCCGGTCTCGGCGGAGCAACTCGAAGAGCTGAAGACCGCGGGCTACCTGCCGGACGACCTGCTCGGGAAGACCGGGCTCGAGGCGTATTACGAGGATGACCTCAGAGGGACCTACGGCGAGGAGACCGTCGAACGCGACGCCGCGGGGCGCAAGCTCCAGGTCCTCGACACCGTTGCCGAGGCGCAAGGCCGGCAACTCGCTTCGGCTGACGATCGACACGAAGGAACAGAAGCTCGCCCAGCAGGCGCTCCAGTGGGGCATGAAGACGGTCGGCCTCAAGCGGGGCGTCGTCATCGTCATGAACCCGCAGACCGGCGAGGTCCTGGCGATGGTGAGCCTGCCGACATACGACAACAACTCGTTTGCGCGTGGCATCAGCGGCACGGACTTCGCCGCGCTCCTGGCGAACCCGGACAAGCCGCTCCTCAATCACGCGGTCAGCGCCCACTACCCGCCCGGCTCGACGTACAAGCTCGTGGCGGGGACCGGCGCCCTCGCCGACAAGAAGATCACGCCCTTCACGCGAGTTCAGACGAAGCCCTACCTCACGCTCGGGACGACGAAGTTCTGGGAATGGAATCACCGCGGCTGGGGCGGTTGCGACCTCGACTGCGGGTTCGGTCACTCGAGTGACACGTACTTCTTCCAGCTCTCGGGCATGCTCGGGATCGATCGGCTCGGGTACTGGGCCAAGGAGTACGGCTTCGGGGCGCCAACGGGGATCGATCTCCCCGGTGAGGTGTCCGGGATCGTGCCGACGAACGAGTGGAAGCTCCAGGCCCTCGGCGACGAGATCTTCCCGGGCGAGGTCTACCAGGCCGGGATCGGGCAGGGCTACGACGCCGTGACCCCGCTCCAGCTGATCAACGCCTACGCGGCCCTTGCCAACGGCGGCAAGCTCTATGAGCCGCGCCTCGTCCACGATGTGCTCGGTCCCGACGGCCAGGTCGTCAAGGCATTCGAGCCGACGCTCATTCGCGAGCTCGACGTGAAGCCCAGCGTTCTGAAGGAGATGCGCGAGGCCGCCCGATCGACCGTGACGATCCGTCACACCTACAACCTCGTGGATCTGCCGATCGTCATCGCGGGCAAGTCCGGAACCGCCGAGTTCGGCACGCGCGACAGCAAGGGCCGGCTGCCGTTCCACTCCTGGTTCGTCGGCTTCACCCCGAAAGACCCGACGAAGAAGCCGAGCGATCCCAACGGCCTGAAGGCCCTGGCAAAGGGCGACTCGGAGCTCGTCGTGCTCGCGTTCGCCTACGACTCGCGGACGAAGGGCAACATGGCGACCGAGATCGTCAAGTACTACATGCAGCTCCACTACGGGATCAAGAAGGACTACAGGAACTTCGATCTCCTGGAGCGCGGCAACTTCTACCAGTCGAACTGAGCGTGGACATGACGGCAAGGCAGGAAATGAATTGGGCGTGATCCGGGCCGAGCCCGCGCGCGTGACCGATTGGGCGGCCCGCTCGATCGGCGCGGCGTGGCGCGCCTTCGACCTGCAGATGGCCGCGTACGCCGCGTTGCTCGTCGCGATCGGGCTGGTGATGGCCTACAGCAACAGCGCGGAGCAGGGCCGTTCGGTCCTCGAGGGTGGAACGACGTTCGTGCGCGGCCTGATGTGGACCGGGATCGCGCTCATCGTCTACGTCGTCGCGACCGCCTTCGATTACAAGTGGCTCAAGACGTTCGCCTGGCCGCTGTACGCACTTCAGCTCGGCCTGCTGGTCACGACCCTGGCGATCGGCCACGGCGTCGGTGGATCCGCCCGCTGGGTCTCGATCGGCCCGTTCGACTTCCAGTTCAGCGAGCTGGCGAAGATCCTGATGATCGTCGTCCTCGCGAACTACCTCGTCGGCCCGACAGGGCCGGCTGAGCTCGCTCGCGTCGATCCTCGGCGCCTGCATCCTCGTCGTTCCGCCATGGATCCTCGTGATGATCCAGCCTGACCTCGGTACGTCGCTCGTGCTCCTGGCCGTCCTCGGCGGGATGCTCTTCATGTCAGGTGCGAGCCTGCGCTGGCTCGGCGTGCTCGTCGGCACGGCCCTCGCCTCGTTCCCGTTCGTCTGGACCTACATCCTGCGCGACTACCAGAAGCAACGGATCGTCAGCTTCCTCGATCCGGCGTCGGACATGCAGGGCGCGGGCTACCAGCTCTTCCAGTCGCAGATCGCGGTCGGGTCGGGTGGCTGGTTCGGCAAGGGGCTGACGAACGGCACGCAGAACCAGCTGAACTTCCTGCCGGTCCAGGAGAGCGACTTCGTCGCCGCGATCTACCTGGAGGAACTCGGATTCCTCGGGGCGATGCTGCTGATCGTCCTGTTCGGAGCGCTCCTCTGGCGGATCCTCGTGTCCGGATGGCGGTCGCGCGATCCCTTCGGGATGATGTTCGCCAGCGGACTCGCCTCGATGATCCTGTTCCAGCTTGTCGTGAACCTCGGCATGGTCATCGGGATCATGCCGATCACGGGCATCCCGCTGCCGTTCATCTCGCACGGCGGAGCCTCGCTCATCAGCCTCGCCGTCGGCCTCGGCATCCTTCAGAGCGTGAACATCAGGCAAACCCGGGCGGAGTGGTGACGCGCGCCCATTGAACGGGCGATTTCACCGAGTCCGTGGCCGGCCAGCGACTCCTTCAGCGCCGCCTGAACAGGCCTCGTTGTTTCGTGGCATCTGCCGAAGCTGAAGTCCGGCGTCCGGCGCGGCGCAGGATCCCGTCGATCTCGTCGCGATACGGCCGCCCGATCGGCATCCGATCCAGCCACTCGATGTACTCGAGATCGGCCCGCCCGACCTCTCCGAGCGACCAGCCGGCGTAGCGGCCGAAGTTCAGGACGCTGCCCGACGGGTTGCCCGGCGCCGGGCCGGCGGCCCCGAAGCCCTCCGGCGCGCGCATCGTCTTGGCGTCGTAGCCACCGCCGATCGGTCGAGCGGCCCGGCGTCCAGTCCCGCGACACCACGTCGGGCGGTCGCGGCCCGGGAGGCCGCGCCTGAACCGGCGGCGGAGCACCAGCGCCGGTAGCTCCCGGTGGAGCACCCGCCGGCGGCGAGGCGGGCCGCGCTCCGCCAGGCCGCGGCGCCTCGGGCTGTGGCGCCCGTCTGGGCGAGGTCGGCCGCTGCCGCACGGCGAGCCTGATCGAAGCTCGCCCGCCGCTTCGGGTCGCCGATCGTCTCCCAGGCCGCGTTGATCGCTACCATCCGGTTGATCGCCTCCTGCCCGGTCGATCGGTCGGGATGGTATTTCTGGGCAAGCCGGCGGTAGGCGGCCTGGATGACCTCATCCTCCGCCTCCGGATCGACCTGCAGGATCTTGTACGGATCGGGTGCGTCCGCCACCGTCCTCACGCCCCCGCGGCGGCGACGTCGGCGGGCTCGGCCGGCCCGCTCGAGACGACCATCGGGCGAGCCCGGATGATCGCGATCGCCTCGTCGGGCGTCGCCGGCGGCTCGTCGAGCCGATGGAAGAGATATCGGAAGACGTCGCGTCCGGCGGCCGCGACCGGCAGCGCCAGGATCGCCCCGAGCAGGCCCGCGATCGCGCCGCCGATGACGAGGGCGAGCATCACGGCGCTCGGGTGGAGCTCCACGGCGTCACCCTGGATCTTCGGCACGAGGAGGTTGTTCTCGAGCTGCTGGATGACGGTGTAGAGCACGACCGCGGCGACGGCCGCGTCGATCCCGCCGGTCAGCGCGAGGAGCACGGCCGGAATCGCGGCGATGATCGGGCCGATGATCGGCAGGAGCTCGAGGACCCCGGCGATGATCGAAAGGAGCAACGCAAACCGTCCGAACACTGGATCGATCGTGCCGCTCAGCAGCAGCAGTCCAGCGAACGTCGCAACGCCGACCGTGATGCCAAGGAACAGCTGGCCGCGAAGCCACTGGGCGAATACGCGCAGGACGAGGCCGCTGACCGCCCTCACGTCCGGCCACCATTCGGCCGGCATCGACCGCTCGGCGGCGGCGGCGAGCGCCGGCCGATCCTTGATCAGGTAGAAGATCCAGACCGGAATGATGATGTAGCCGACGATCGAGCCGACGATCCCGGCGATCCCGGTAACCACGGGAAGAAGGGCCGAGGGATCGATCCCACCGACGCCCTGCCCGAGGTCGAGGAGCCAGCCGTCGATCGCCTGGCGGAGCGCCGGCGGCAGGTCGAGGTGGGCATACATGTCGGCGACCTGGGCCGTGAACGACGGGAACTCGCGGATGAACGTCGCGAGCTCCGTGCCGAGCGGGCGCAGCACGATCGACAGGGCCTGGGCCGTGACCACGACCACGACGGCGTACACGATCAGGACCGACACCCAGCGTGGCAGGCCGAGCCGGGCCATCCGCTCGACCGGGAGGTCGAGGAGATAGGCGAGGACGAGACCGACGACAAACGGACCGAGCGCCGAGCGCCCGAGATAGAGGATCGCGAACAGGACGATCGCGCCGGCGATCACGAGGCCCACGCGGGGGGTCGGCGGCCCGATGCGCGCGGCGCCGGAGCGCCGGGGCGGCGACGGTGGCGATGGGCGGCGGGGTCGGTTCGGACGGCCTCGTCGTGGGCTCGACGGCGCGCTCGACCGGGGGCTCCGGTGGGGGTTTCGAGGCCTCGGCCTGGGGCCGAACCGGCTCAGCGGGTGACGGTGCCGGGTCGGGCCCGACGGGCTCGTCCATCGTTGCCGCAGACTACCAGACGTGGACCCGCCGACCGAGCCTCGCGCCGCACCCGAATCCGCCCCGCCGCCACCGCCCGAGGCGCGGCAGCGCTGGCGGCTGACGTTCAGCCGGCGCCCGGCGGGGGAGGGGGAGACGCCGAGCGGCCGCGACTACATCTCTCTATGGGAGGCGGCGCTTGCGGAGTCGGGCCTGCCGGTCGCGACGAACGACGCGGGTCGGTATCGCTTCGCCCTCGCGGCGCCGCTGCCTGCGCGAACCTCGGGCAGCGCGGAACTGGCCGACCTTTGGCTGACAGAACGCAGCCCGGCCTGGCGGGTCCGGGAGGGACTCGAAGGCGTCCTGCCGGCAGGGCACGCGCTCGTGGCGCTCGAGGACATCTGGCCGGGCGCCCCGGCGCTGGCCGGGCGCGTCGCCGCAGCCGATTACGTCGTGGCTCTCGAAGGGTCAGTGGACGAACCCGCGATTGCGGCTGCGGCAGGCCGGCTGCTCGCGGCCGACCGGCTCCCGCGCGAGCGAGCGAAGGGCGGCGGGGTGAAGTCGTACGACCTGCGACCGCTGCTCATCTCAATCGATACGGCCGTCGAAGACGAACGGGTCGTCGTCCGGGTGCGGACCCGGATCCACCCAGAACTGGGTTCTGGCCGGCCTGAGGAGGTGGTCGCCGCGCTCGCCGATGCGTGCGCCTCCGTGCTCGAGCCGCTCGAGACCGTGCGCGAACGGCTCGTCCTCGCCGACGATCTCGAGGGTTGATGTCCCATGCCGGACCCGATCGTGCTCAGGAGCATCCTGATCGCCATCGCCATTGCCGCGATCGTCCTGCGAGTGGTGGCATTCAGGGGCCCGGGCAGGCGCGGTTCGGCGACGGTCGCAACGCTCGTCCTCTTCGCGATCCTGGCCCTGAGCCTGGGGCTCTTTGCCTGGTCCGTGGTCGGTGCATATGTCGACCGGCTGCCGCACGATTGACGCTCAGCGCGGGTTCGACATACACTCCGCATTCGCGTCTCGGGCCTGCCGAGCGCCTCTCCCTGTCCGCTGTCGCGCTCGCCGCATGCGAACGCCACGTAACTCCTGAGGATCCATGTACGCAGTCATCGAGACCGGCGGAAAGCAGTACCGCGTCGAGGTCGGAACAGAACTCGAAGTGGAGCTGCTCGACGTCGAGCCCGGTCAGGCGATCACGCTCGACCGCGTGCTGCTCGTCGCCGACGGCGACGAGTCGTCGATCGGCCGCCCGCTCGTCGCCGACGCCGCCGTCAGCGCGGAGGTTCTCCGCCAGACCCGCGGCGAGAAGCTCATCTCATTCAAGTACCGCCCGAAGGCGCGAAGCCGAGTCAAGAAGGGCCATCGCCAGGAGCTGACGGTCCTCCGGATCACGGACGTGCGGCTCGGGAAGAAGAGCGCCGCCGAGGCCGTCCGCAAGGCCGAGGCCGAAGCCAAGACCGAGCGCCAGCGCCTCGAGGAGGCCGCCGCCAAGCAGGCCGCTGCGGACGCCGCGCTCGCCGCCAAGCTCGCCAAGAGCAGCGCCGCGGAAGAGAAGTCGACCAAGGCTTCGGCGAAGGCCGCGCCCAAGTCGGCCGCCAAGACCGAGACCAAGTCGGCCGCCAAGAAGCCGGCTGCCAAGGCGTCGGCCGCCGACGACAAGGCCAAGAAGCCCGCGTCGAAGGCCGATGCGCCCAAGAAGACCACCCGCGCGAAGAAGGACGAGTAACCGAGATGGCCCACAAGAAGGCAGGCGGCAGCGTCAAGAACGGCCGCGACAGCGTCGGCCAGCGGCTCGGCGTGAAGGCCGGCGACGGCCAGCTCGTCCCGGCCGGCTCGATCATCGTCCGCCAGCGCGGCATGACGTTCCTGTCGGGAACGGGAACCGGCCTCGGGCGGGATTACACGGTGTTTGCGACCGTGACCGGCCGCGTCAGGTTCGAGAACGCCAGGAAAGACAAGAAGCGGATCCGCGTGATTTCGGCCGACGAGATCGCCGCCGCTGCCGCCCGCGCTGCGGCCGTCGAATCAGCGTCGACGGCGAAGAAGGCCGGCAAGGCCGAGCGCGCCAAGTCGTCAGCATCTGCGCCGAAGCGCTCCACCGCGAAGCCCGCAGCCGCGAAGCCCGCAGCCACAAAGCCCGCAGCCGAATCGGCCCAGGCGGCCGAAGCCTAGAACCACGACAGCCGGCGACCACCGGCGGGGCGATGGCCCTGCACGGACGGCGTCGGAGGAGAAGCAACAGTGAAGCCCGAGATCCATCCCAAGTATTACGAAGCCAAGGTCCATTGCGGCTCGTGCGGCACCGAGTGGACGGTCGGCTCGACCCGACCGGAGCTGCGCGTCGATGTCTGCGCCAGCTGCCACCCGTTCTTCACGGGGACGCAGAACATCATCGACACCGCCGGCCAGGTCGAGCGGTTCCAGAAGCGCCTGGAGCGCACGGCCAAGGCCTAGGTCGCCCCTGGGCAGAACCACGCAGGCGGGTCCGAAGGGCCCGCCGTTGATTCACGTCGCCAGACCGCCGCCGTGCTACCTACCAGTCCCGTGGCGACTACTAATCGGTCTGACCAGGCTTCCGAAGCGATCACCAGTCGTCAGGAGACTGGTACGAAGAACGCTCGTGCACGAGACGGCTCGGAGCCTCGGGTGGGCTGCCAGTACCGTGGAACTGATCGGCGAGGCCGACACTGCGGCAGCAAGCGCCTACGATTCGAGCGTGCTCGATGACGTCACGACCTGGCAGGGCGACAGCCGCGAGCTGCTCGCCCGCATCCCGGACCACAGCGTCGACCTCATCTGCACCGACCCGCCGTACAACCTCGGTGGCTACTCGACCGGCAACATCAAGATGGCCTGGCGGTCCGACTTCAACAACGACGTCGCCGCCTGGGACCAGATCGCCTTCGAGCCGTCAGAGTGGCTCGCGGAGTTCCGCCGCGTCCTGAAGCCGACCGGCACGATCTTCGCGTTCACGAGCTACAACATGCTCGGACGCTGGCACGAGGTGTTCGATCCCGCGTTCGACACCTTCCAGTTCATCGTCTGGCACAAGACGAACCCGCCGCCGAAGCTTCGGCGCGTCGGCTTCCTGAACAGCTGCGAGCTGATCGTCTGCTGCTGGGACAAGGGCCACACCTGGAACTTCACCCGCCAGCGCGACATGCACAACTTCATCGAGGCGCCGATCTGCAGCGGCAACGAGCGGGTGAAGGATCCGGTCCACCCGACCCAGAAGCCGCTCCGCGTGCTGCGCCGCCTCATCGAGCTGGCGTCCGCGCCCGGTGACCTCGTCCTCGACCCGTTCATGGGCGTCGGATCGACGGGGGTCGCGGCGGTCGAGCTCGGCCGCCGCTTTGTCGGAATCGAGATCGACGAAGGCTACGTGGATGCCGCCCGGCGGCGGATCGACGTCGCTTCGGCGAAGGTGGCCGCGGCGGGCTGACGCGACGGCCGTACGGGGCGGGATCGGTGACAGCCGGTAGACTTCCCGCCATGCCTCGCTTCAACTATGGCGGCCAGGCGCTGATCGAAGGCGTCCTGATGCGTGGCCGCGACGCGATCGCGGTGGCCCTGCGACACCCCGACGGACGAATCCTCTACGCCACGGAGCGCCTCGATTCCGGCGTCCACGGAACGCGCGGCTCCAAGCTGCCGTTCCTGCGCGGATTGGTCGTGCTGTACGAGACGCTGATCGTCGGTACCCGCTGGCTCGTCCGCAGCGCCAGCGTCCAGGCGGAGGAGGACGGCGTCGAGCTCGGCAAGGGTTCGATCGCGCTCATGCTCCTGATCACGCTGTTCGCGGGCATCGGGATCTTCTTCCTGCTGCCGCTCTTCATCGCAAGCGTCACCACGGCAAACGTCGAGAACGGCGTCGTGCAGCACCTCGTCGAGGGCCTCATCCGGGTCGCGATCTTCCTCGGCTACCTCGTGCTGATCGGCCAGTCGTCCGACATCCGGCGGGTCTTCCAGTACCACGGCGCCGAGCACATGACGATCCACGCCCTCGAGGCCGGCGATCCGCTCACGCCATCGGCGATCCGCAAGTACCCGACGGCCCATCCCCGCTGCGGGACGGAGTTCATCGTCGTCGTCATCGCCCTGTCGATCATCGCCTTCAGCCTCGTCGGGCGGCAGGAGCCGCTGGTGATGATCGGCAGCCGGATTCTCCTGATCCCGGTGATCGCGGCGATCGGCTACGAGATCCTCCGCTGGGGTGCCCGCCACCGCGGCAACCCGATCGTTCGGGCGATCATGTGGCCGGGGATTCTCGTCCAGATGATCACGACCCGCCAGCCGACCGACGACATGATCGAAGTGGCGATCGTGTCGATGGAGCAGGCCCTCGAAGCCGACGGCGAGCCGCTGCCCGACGGGAGCGGCACGCTCGAGCGGTACCCGTTGCCGCCGCCCGGCGCAGCCGGCGCAGGAGCAGGCGCCGGCGCGGGGACCTTGACAGGCCAGGAAGCGGAGACGGTCGCCCCCGTCACGATCGACCCGCCGCTCCCCGGGGTGTGAGCGTCGCGATGGCCGCGACAGACCTCGACAATCGGCTCGCCGACGTCGCCCGCCAGTACGACGACCTCCAGACGGAACTGGCCCTCCCCGAGAACAGCTCCGACCCGGACTCGATCAAGCGGCTCGGCAAGGAGATGGCTCGCCTCGAGCCGGTCGTCGCCGCGTTCCGTCGCCTCGAGGCGACCCGGGCGGAGCTGGCCGGTGCCCGCGAGCTGCGCGACAGCAGCGACGGCGACGCCGAGCTGCGGTCGATGGCCGAGGACGAGATGACCCGCCTGGGCTCGGACGAGGCGCGGCTCATCGATGAGCTGAAGTTCCTCCTCCTGCCGCGCGACCCGAACGACGACCGCGACGTGATCATGGAGATCCGGGCCGGCGCCGGCGGCGACGAGGCCGCCCTGTTCGCCGCGGAGCTCTACCGGATGTACGTCCGCTACGCCGAGCGGCACAAGTACAAGCCGGAATTGCTGAGCCTCAACGAGACGGGCATCGGCGGGGTCAAGGAGGCGATCCTCCAGATCCACGGCGACGGGGCGTACAGCCGCTTCAAGTTCGAGGGCGGCGTCCACCGCGTCCAGCGAATCCCGGCGACGGAGTCCTCCGGCCGGATCCACACCTCGACGGTGACCGTCGTCGTCATGCCCCAGGTCGACGAGGTCGAGATCGAGATCGACGAGGACAAGGACCTCCGGATCGACGTCAAGCGCTCCTCGGGGCCAGGCGGCCAGTCGGTCAACACGACCGACTCGGCGGTTCGCATCACCCACCTGCCGACGGGCCTGGTCGTCGAGATCCAGGACGAGAAGAGCCAGCACAAGAACAAGGCCAAGGCGATGGCCGTGCTGCGGTCACGGCTGTACGACCGCCAGCAGGCGCAGCAGCGGGAGGCCGATTCCGTCGCCCGGCGCTCGATGGTCGGCGCCGGCGACCGATCCGACAAGATCCGGACCTACAACTTCCCCCAGGACCGGCTCACCGACCACCGGATCGGGATGGACCTGTCGGCCCTGCCCAGGGTCATGGACGGCGAGATCGATCGGCTGATCGACGCGCTCATCATGGCCGACCAGGCCGAGCGGCTGGCGACGCTGACCGGAGGCGACGATGACGCATGAGACGAAGGCGGCACGGGCCGCCAGCAAAGCGGCGCGAGCGGCGACGGACGACGGCGTGAACGGCGCCGGAAAGGTCGGGAAGGCCGGTGCGGTCGCGAGCGCCGACGGTGTGCTGATCATCGAGCCGCGCCTCATCCCGATCGTCAAGGCGACCGACCTCGGCAGCGTCCAGGTCCTCAAGCACGGCAACCTGTTCCTGCTCACGGACCAGTTCGGCGACATCCACTCCGACTCGCGCGGGCTGGGGCTCTACCGCGACGACACGCGGCTCCTGTCCTGTTCCGTGCTGCGCGTCGGGGGCGAGCGGCCGGTCGTCCTCCAGGGCTCGACCGGGGCGAATTACCGCGGCGTCATCCAGCTGACGAACCCGACCCTCGATCGCAACCCGAACGACAAGATCCGGCCGGGCAAGAGCCTGCTGGGCCGGAAGCTGGGCATCACCCGGGAGCGCCTGATCAACGGCGACGCGCTCGAGGAGCGGGTCCACATCGTCAACTTCGCCGAGCACGACGAAGAGGTCGAGATCTTCATCGAGCTGGCCGACGACGCGGCCGACATCTTCGAGGTCCGGGGCTTCCCGCGGGACCGCGGAACGCTCCTGCCGATCGTCGCCACGCCGTCGCAGGTCGCGTTCCGCTACGACGGGCTCGACGGCCGCCGGCGCCGGACCCATCTCGCGTTCTCGGAGGCGGCGGGCGCCGTCGAGACGGTCAAGCCGAGTGACATACCCGTCCTGGGCGGGAGCGTCAGGTACCGCTGGTCGTGGGAGCTGGCCGCCGGCGCCGAGCACGAGCTGTCGTGGGTCGTCTGGTCGTCGGAGGTCCCGACGCCCGCGGCTCCGCCGACTGCCTCGCCGTCGCCGGCCGTGTCCGCGGCGGAGCTTCGCGATCTCTTCCCGGACCCGCCCCGGATCGCGACCGACGAGGGCGCGGCGGCCTACCACGCCTGGGCGCGGAGCACGACCGCGGTCGCGACCGATCACGAGCTGTTCAATCTCACGATCGGCCGGAGCGTCGCCGACCTGCGGCTTCTCGTGAACGACGGGCCGGGCGAGGGCCAGCGCTACGTTTCGGCCGGCGTGCCGTGGTTCACGACGCTCTTCGGGCGAGACTCGATCATCACGGCACTCCAGACGCTCGCGTTCCGGCCGCAGCTGGCTGTCGAGACCCTCGAGGTGCTCGCCTCCCTCCAGGCGACCGAGGTGGACGACTGGCGCGACGCCGAACCCGGCAAGATCCTCCACGAGCTGCGGGTCGGTGAGACGGCACGGGCGGGCGAGCTGCCCCACTCGCCGTACTACGGCAGCATCGACTCGACACCGCTCTGGCTCGTCCTCCTGGGCGCGACCTACGAGTGGACCGGCGACCGGGCGATGGTCGACCGGCTCTGGCCGAACGCGCTGGCGGCGCTGCGCTGGATCGACGAATGGGGCGATCGCGACGGCGACGGCTTCGTCGAGTACGAGCGACGGTCGCCGCGGGGCCTGCTCAACCAGGGCTGGAAGGACTCCGGCGACGCGATCCGCGACCGGACCGGCCGCGAGGCGAAGGCCCCGATCGCCCTGGCCGAGGTCCAGGGCTACGTCTTCGACGCCAAGACGCGGATGGCGGCGCTCGCCCGGATGCGGGGCGAAACCGACCTCGCCGACCGGCTCGGTCGAGGACGCCGAGACCCTGCGGGCCCGGTTCGAGGAAGCATTCTGGGTCGAGGACCAGCGGTTCTACGCGATGGCCCTCGACGCCGACAAGAACCAGGCCGACGCCATCGGGTCGAATGCCGGCCAGTGCCTGTGGAGCGGGATCGTCTCGCCGGCCGCGCTCGCGACGTCGCCGACAGGCTGCTCAGCCCGGCGATGTTCTCCGGCTGGGGGATCCGGACCTACGCCCAGGGCCAGCCGGGGTTCAACCCGTTCGGCTATCACACGGGCACGGTCTGGCCCCACGACACGTCGCTTGCAGCCGCCGGGCTGAAGCGCTACGGCTTCCAGGACGAGGCGAACCGGCTCGTCGGCCAGGTGTTCGAGGCGGCCCAGCATTTCGGCGAGTTCCGGCTGCCGGAGCTGTTCTGCGGGTTCGATCGCGAGAAGGCCCCGATGCCGGTGCCGTATCCGGTCGCGTGCTCGCCGCAGGCATGGTCCGCGGGCGCCGCGTTCATGTTCCTCCAGACGATGCTCGGGCTGCGCGGGCACGCCGAGACGAACGAGCTCGAGCTTCTGCGACCGAACCTGCCCGGACTGGCTCGGCAAGGTGACCGTCACGAACCTCCGGATCGGCGAGGCGTCGGTCGACCTCCTCTTCCATCGTTGGCGCGGAACGACGAGCGCCGAGGTCCTGCGCAAGGTCGGCGACCTGTCCGTGACGATCAGGCTCTGAGCCTGGCCGTGGCGACCGTCGGGGAGCTCTTGTCGGCCGCGGTCGCGCGCCTCCGCGAGGCCGGGTCCGAGTCCGCCGCGGCTCGACGCCGAGGTCCTGCTGGCCCACGCGATCGGGGCGGAGCGGACGATCCTCCTCGCCCACCCGGAGCTCCCCGTCGGGGACGAGGCTGCGGCGCGCTTCGAGGACGCCCTGGCTCGGCGGTCGGCTGGTGAGCCGGTTGCGTACATCCGCGGGATCAAGGAGTTCTTCGGGCTCGCGTTTGCGGCCGATAGCCGGGCCCTCATTCCGCGTCCGGAGACGGAGCGCCTCGTCGAGGCGGGCCGGAGTACGGTGATGACCCGGCTCGGCGCGCCCGGACGCGGCCGCGACCCGGCGCCGGTTCGCATCGTCGACGTGGGCACTGGCAGCGGCGCGATCATCGTCGCGCTCGCCGTGGAGCTGCGGCGCCGGAAGGTCGACCTCGCGACGGACGTGACGCTCGTGGCGACCGACGCCTCGTCGGACGCGCTCGGGCTCGCCCGTGAGAATGCCGTCGGCCACGCCGTCGCCGACGTCATCGAGTTCGTCGAGGCCGACCTGCTGCCGCCGGCGCCCGATCATGGCGGCCCCATCGACGTCGTCCTTGCGAACCTGCCGTACGTCAGGAGCGACGCGATTGGCGGGTTGCCCGTCGCCGCCTCGTTCGAACCCGTGATCGCGCTCGACGGCGGCCCGGACGGCCTCGATGTCGCGCGGCGCCTCCTCGGCCTGCTGCCGGCGCGCCCTCGCCGACGACGGTGTCGCGTTGCTCGAGATCGGGGCGGACCAGGGTTCGGCAGCTCCGGCGGCCGTCGAGGAGATCTTGCCCGGGTGGACGGCTCGATCGAACCCGACCTGGCGGGGCTCCCGCGGGTCCTGCGCGTGACGCGCGGGGACGCCGATGACCGCCCGGTCGATGACGGCCCGGCGCGCGCGCACGCCGCCGCCCGGGGACGCGGGCCCGGCGTTTCCGATCGGGCTCATCGCGCTCGACCTCGACGGAACGCTCGTCGGCGACGATCTCCTGCTTCGTGAGCGGACGAAGGCGGCGATCCGGAGGCGCGATCGAGCGCGGGGTCGCGGTGTCGATCGTCACGGGCCGGATGGCGACGAGCGCCCTGCGCTTTGCCCGGGAGCTCGGCATCCGCGACCCGATCGTCGGCTACCAGGGCGCGCTGATCCGGGCGATCCCGGAGCCCGGCGACGATCGCCTCGGTCGCCTGCTGCTCCATCGGCCGCTCGCCGCGGCGGCGACGCGCGAAGCGATCGAGTGGACCCGCTCGATCGGCCTCGACCCGCACGTCAATCACCTCGAGCGGTTCGTCATCCGCGCCGACGACCCGCGCGCCGAGGACTACTCGTCGTTCCTCGGCGGCCGGGCGGTCGTCGTCGACGATCTCATCGCCTGGGTCGACCGGCCGGTCTCGAAGGTCATCGCCGTCGCCGAGGAGCCGATGGACCACGCGGTCCTCGACGTCGCGCGCGAGCGCTTCGCCGGGCGGGCCGAGGTCACGATCAGCCATCCGCGCTTCCTCGAGTTCCTCCGGCCCGGCGTCTCGAAGGGCGCGGCAGTCCGCTGGCTTGCCCGGCGGGCGGGAGTGCCGCTGGCGAACGTGCTGGCGATCGGCGACCAGTTCAACGACCTCGAGATGATCGCGGCCGCGGGTCACGGCGCGGCCATGCCCCACGCGCCACTGCCGGTTCGCGCGGCGGCGCGCTACATCGCTCCGCCGCTCGCCGACGAGGGTGTCGCCGAGCTCATCGAGCGTCTCGTCCTGGCCGGACCGGATGTCGCGGCGCGTTCCTCGGCGCGCCTGGCAGCCGAGGCACGAGCTGCGGCCGACCTCGCCGCGACCGCGTGACCGCGCCGCCGCGAATCGTCCCGGACGACGACGCCGGCCGGGCCGAGGCGATCCAGGTCCTGAAGGCGGGCGGGATCGTTGCCCTGCCGACCGACACCGTCTACGGCCTCGCGGTGGACCTCGCCGCGCCCGGCGGAATCGAACGACTCTTCGCCGCCAAGCGGCGGCCGACCGACCGGGCCGTCATGCTGCTGCTGGCCGACGCCGAACAGGCCGGCGGACTCGTCCTGTGGACGCCGTCCGCGGCCGCCCTGTCGGCGGCGTTCTGGCCGGGTGGCCTGACGATCGTCGTCGCCCAGCGCCCGGATGCCGCGCTGCCGCCGGAGCTCACCGGTGGTCGTTCCGACCGTCGGGCTTCGGCTTCCGGACCACGCCGTCGCCGCGCGCGCTGGCGGCGTCACTCGGCCCGCTGCCCGTCACCTCCGCCAACGTGTCCGGGCTGCCCGAGGCGTCCGACGCCGTCGAGATCCGCGACCAGCTCGGCGATGCGGTCGATCTGATCCTCGATGGGGGACCGTGCCCGGGGCGGGCCGCCTTCGACCGTCGTCGACTGCTCCGGGCCCACGCCGCGGATCCTGCGCGACGGCGCGATCGTGGCGGACGCGATCCGGCGCCACCCTCGCGCAGCGGGCCTCGCCGGCGACCCGAGCCGGGAGCCGATACCGGCTCGCCGGCCCGTCGGCGCCCGCGTTCGTGGGAAGATAGCGGCCGACGAGAGGGCGTCCAGACGAGGAGGCGAGCGATGACGCATCTCCGAGCGCGCGGGCCTCGGCAGCGCGCCGATCTCGGCGGTCGACCCGGAGCTCTGGGAGGCGATGCTGGGCGAGCGCGCCGCCAGCACGACAAGATCGAGCTGATCGCGAGCGAGAACTACACGTCCGCCGCCGTGATGGAGGCCCAGGGCAGCTGGCTGACGAACAAGTACGCCGAGGGACTGCCCGGCAAGCGCTACTACGGCGGCTGCGAGTACGTCGACATCGCCGAGACGCTGGCCCAGGAGCGAGCGCTGGCGCTGTTCCCGGGCGCCGAGCACGTCAACGTCCAGCCGCACTCCGGCGCCCAGGCGAACATGGCCGCCTACTTCAGCGTCCTCGAGCCCGGCGACCCGATCCTCGGGATGAAGCTCGACCAGGGCGGCCACCTGACCCACGGCATGAAGCTCAACTTCAGCGGCAAGCTGTACGACGTCCACGCCTACGGCGTCCGCGAGGACACGGAGCGGATCGACTACGACGCCCTGGCCGCCCAGGCCGCCGAGGTCCGCCCGAAGCTCATCGTCGCCGGGGCCTCGGCGTATCCGCGGATCATCGACTTCGAGCGGATGGCGGCGATCGCCCACGGCGTCGGCGCGCTGCTGTTCGTCGACATGGCCCACATCGCCGGGCTCGTCGCGGCCGGCGTCCACCCGTCGCCGTTCCCCCACGCCGACATCGTCACGACCACGACCCACAAGACCCTCCGCGGGCCGCGCGGCGGCCTGATCTTCAGCCGCACCGACCTGCCGGCGGCGGTCGACGCGGCGCGATTCCCGACGGTCAAGGGCACGCTCGGCGGCGGCGGTCGACAAGACCGTCTTCCCGGGCGTCCAGGGCGGCCCGCTCATGCACGTGATCGCCGGCAAGGCGGTCGCCTTCAAGCTCGCCCTCGGCGAGGAGTTCCGGCGCGACCAGCGGCGGACCGTCGAGAACGCCGCGATCCTCGCCGAGACGCTCAGCGGCGCGCGGCGCCCGGCTCGTCTCGGGCGGCACGGACAACCACCTGATGCTCGTCGACGTGATGTCGCTCGGCGTGACCGGCAAGGAGGCCGAGCATCTCCTCGACGAGATCGGGATCACCGTCAACAAGAACCAGATCCCGTTCGACGGCCAGCCGGCGAACACCTCGTCGGGGATCCGCGTCGGGACGCCGGCCGTCACGTCGCGGGGCATGGGCACCGACGAGATGCGCGAGATCGGCCGCCTGATCATCGAGGCGATCGAGCGCCGCGACGACGCGGCCGAGCAGGCCCGCCTGGCCGATCGCGTCGCGCGAGATCTGCGCCCGATTCCCGGTTCCGGGCCTGGCCGGCCCGCCGATCCCGACGGGGCTGCCGGCGGCGTGAGGCTCAGCCCCTTCGCCGGTCAGGCGCTGCCGTACATTCTGGCGCGCCTTCGTCGCGGCGGCGGTTCTCGCGTTCGTCCTCACGCCGCTCGTCCGGCGGATCGCCCTGCGCGTCGACGCCGTCGACCATCCGGACCACCGACGCGTCAACGTCGTCCCGATCCCGCGCGGCGGCGGCGTCGCGGTCGCGATCGCCTTCATCCTCGTCGGCCACGGCCGTCGGCCTCGCGAACGGCGACTCGCACTTCCTGCCCGTCCCGCGCGCCGTCGATCCGGCCAGCGTCGTCGCCCTGCTGCTCGGCGGGGCACTCGCGGCCGCGTTCGGCGTCCTCGACGACTACTTCGACCTGCGGGCGCGGTGGCAGTTCGCCGGTCAGCTCGGACTCGCGCTGTTCGCGGTCGGCATGGGCATCCTCGTCGAGCTCGTCAACAACCCGTTCGGTCCGGGCGTGATCCGGCTCGACGGCCCGTTCGCCGCTCGGGTTCACGGTCGTCTGGATCGCGGGCATGATCAACAGCATCAACTTCATCGACGGCCTCGACGGACTGTCGTCCGGGGTCGCGCTGATCGCCGCGGCGACGCTCGGGATGATCAGCCTGACCGCGCAGGTCAACCAGCCGTTCATCGCGGTGCTGTGCTTCGCCCTGGCCGGGGCCCTGCTCGGGTTCCTGCGCTGGAACTTCCATCCGGCCACGGTGTTCGTCGGGACCAGCGGGGTGATGTTCATCGGCTACACGCTCGCCGTCCTGTCGATCCTCGGCTCGGCGAAGGTGGCGGTCGCACTGCTCGTCCTGGGCGTGCCGATCATCGACGCGTTCTGGATCATCGTCCGCCGGATCTCCCAGCGCCGTTCGCCGTTCTCGCCCGACCGCGGCCACCTCCACCACCGGCTGCTCGACGTCGGCCTGTCGCACCGCCAGACGGTGCTGCTGATCTACGGGATCTGCATCGGCCTCGGGGCGCTGTCGCTCGCTCCTGTCGGGCGCCGGCCAGGTCTACGCGTTCCTCGGCGTGTTCGTCCTCATCGGTCTTGCGCTCTTCGGCCTCGCCCGCATCGATCTTGGTGGCCGGAACGGGGGAATCGAGGCCGAATCGCCGATGACCGAGGCGTCGCCCCGGCGGTAGGGTCCGTCCGGTGGGGTTAGTTCGGACCGGTCTAGGCCGGTTTGCTCGGGCACGAGCCGGTGCTAGCATCCAAGGGGAGGTCGGGTCCACGGCCGCGACCACCTTGTGAGGTTTGGCGCTGACCGAGTACATCGTTTTCGCGTTCGTCGCGGTTGGCCTCGTCGCGATCACCGTCCGGTTCCTCCCGCGCGACGAGCACGGGGCGAGGCGCCTTCCACGGGTCATCGACGAGTCCATCGGCGTGGCCGCGATCCGCGCCGTTCTCCGCCGGCGCCCTCGAAGAAGCGCCCGCAGCGCAGCCGGGGCAGCCACGCTCGCGGGGCCTGAGCCATTCCCCGAGCCAAGCGCGGAGGAGATCGCCTACCGGATCGGCGCGGCCGAAGCGCCCGCCCCGACGATCCCCACCCGCCTGGTCGTCTCCAGGGGAGCGTTGCAGGCCCATCCGCCCGCAATCCTGGGTCTGCCGCCCACGACCCCCGTCCACGGCCAGGTCCCCAGCGAGCTGCAGCCGCAGTGCCCCAGCGACGCCTGCAGGCGCATCCCGCCAGCTCGCTCGGGCTCCAGCGTCGCATCGCCGGCGCTGTTGCGGCGTTCGCCGTGACGATCGCCTTCCTCGGGTTCGTGTTCGTGCCGCGCGGGATCGAGGGCGGCGTCCTGTCGGCGACGGGGCTGCCGTCGACCCCCGATCCCAACCTCTTAGCGAGCCCATCGAGCGAGGAACCCAGCAGCGCTCCGACCCGTCCACCTCGCCGGATCTCGCCTCGCCGAGCGCTCTCGGCTTCACGAGCCTGCCTGCGCCGACCCCCGCGGCAGCGGCTCCGACGCCGGCCGCGACGCGACGACCGACGCCGACGCCAGCCCGTACGGCCAAGCCCACCGCCAAGCCGCCAACCCCTGCGCCGACGCCACCACCGCCGCCTGCGCCGACGCCGACACCCACGCCGCTGCGAACTCCGACACCGTCGCCGCCGCCGACGCCGCCACCCACGCCCACGCCCACCCCAACGCCGACCCCCAACGCCGCCCCCAACGCCGCCTCTCTGACCCGTTCCCAGCGCAGTCCCGGCCACAGCGACCGCGAAGGCGCAGCTGCTATACTCCCGGCGGTTCGCTAGGGGGCCTATGAACGGGCTCGGACCGGTCGGCGCATACATTGCGATCCTCTCCGAGGTAGGCCTCGTCCTCCTCATCACGATCCTGGCGGGAGTCCTCGCCGGTGTCTGGGTAGACTCGCAACTGAGGACCGGACCGATCTTCCTCCTGGTGGGCCTCGGGCTCGGTCTGACGGCCGGTTTCGTCGGCTCGTACCGGCTCATGACACGGTTCCTGTCTCGGTACGACTGACCGGCGACGCGGACCGTTCGAGAAGGATCTTCCCTGCGCGCCAGTTCGGCGCGGAGGAGCACGGGAGTCAGCGTGACGATCGACGAGACGCGGGCGGAGGAGGAGCCGACGGGTGAGCCGTCGGAGGCCCCGGCCGACGCCCCCCGCAAGAGCTCGCGACTGCCGATCCTGGCGGTCATCGCCGCCGTCGTCATCATCGACATCCTGGCGTTCATCCTCGTCCCGCCACCGCCGGGCGAAAGCGGCGCCGGGAAGTACCCGACGGACGGGATTGCCGCGAACCTCGAGCTCGTGCCGCCGCACGTCATCTACGACCCGATCCACGGCGACGAGCCCGTTCCCGGAGCGCTCGTCTTCTTCGAGCCGACGATCACCTCGACGATCCTGACGTCATGGATCGTCATGGCCTTCATCCTGATCTTCGCCTTCGTGTTTACCCGTGGCCTGCAGGACATCCCGCGCCGCGGCCACAACTTCATCGAGTTCATCTACGAGAGCCTCTCGAACTTCGCGTACTCGATCGGGGGCGACCAGGCGCGACGCTACGTGCCCCTGTTCGCGGCGCTCTTCCTGTTCATCCTGTTCTCGAACTGGAGCGGCCTGCTCCCGCTCGTCGGGAAGGTCGAGCTGCTGCGCGCGCCGACGAGCGATCTCAACATCACGATCGGCCTGGCGCTCGTCAGCTTCGTCACCTTCCACGTCGAAGGCGTCCGCAGCCTCGGCCTGCGCGGCTACCTCGCGAAGTTCTTCCCGCTCGGCGAGTTCCGCAAGGGAATCGGTGCCGGGCGTGCTGGGCCTGTTCGTCGGGACGCTCGAGTTCCTGCTCGAGTTCGTCAAGCCCGTCACACTGGCAATGCGACTCTTTGGCAACATCTACGGCGGGGAGGTCGCGCTGGGCGTCGTGACGGCGCTGCTGATCTCGGTCTTCCCGATCGCCCTCGTCGGCCTGGAGTTCCTGCTGAACTTCGTCCAGGCCCTCATCTTCTCAACCCTGACCCTCATGTTTACGCTCATCGCCATCGAGGGTCACACGGAGGATCACGCCACCGAGCATCCGCTCGAGGAGATCCCGGAAGGCAACATTGGACCGCCCAGGTCGGCTGAGCCGCACGGCTCGCCGGCGACCTGAGCGACAGGACTGGTCAAACACCTCGACGTTCGATCGAGGCCAAGGAGGAAGGGTTCATATGGATCTGATCGGAGCGGGCCTGGCGGCCCTCGGCGTCATCGGCCCCGGCATCGGGATCGGCATCCTGACCGGAATGACGAACGCCGCCATCGGTCGTAATCCTGATGCGGCCGGCCAGATGCGCCTGCAGTTCATCCTGGGCGCGGCGTTCGCCGAAGGCCTCGGCGTGCTCGCAGTCGTCGTCGGCCTGCTGGTCATCTTCGCCAATCCGTTCGTCGGCGTAGCGACGCCCTAGGCGCAGGAGCAGACGATCGTCGTGGACATCCTGCTGTCGCTTGCTGCCGGTGCGGCCGACCTTGGCGTGCCCGCGCTGGCCGAGGAAGGCGGGGGCGCGGGTCTCCAGATCAACCTGTTCTGGATCATCGTCAGCTCGCTGAACTTCCTGCTGTTCCTGTTCCTGATCTCACGATTCGCCTTCAAGCCGATCAGTGAGCTGCTCGAATCGCGCCGGTCGCGGATCGAGCAGGGACTCAAGGACGCCGAGCAGGCGCGTCGCGACCGCGAGAGCGCCGAGAAGGAGCGCGTGGCCGCGCTGCAGGAAGCCCGCCGGGAGGCGAACGAGATCCTCGTTCGGGCCCAGAAGGTCTCCCAGGAGGCGCGTGACGCCGACATTGCCGCCACCAAGGCCGAGCTCGAGCGCATTCGGGAGCGGGCGGCAGCGGAGATCGAGTCGGAGAAGCAACGCGCCATCGCCGACCTCCGCAACGAGGTCGCGGACCTGGCGCTGCGGGCCGCGAGCAAGGTTGTCGGCGAGAGCCTGAACACCGAACGCGAGCGCCGCCTCGTCGAGGAGTTCCTGACCGAGATCGACGCCGAACCGACCGGCAGCTCGAGCGGCTGATGGCCCGACGAGACAGCGCACCTCGGCGGTTCGCCGACGCGGCCTTCGAGATCGCGCTTCGCGACGGCAACGTCGAGACGTGGCGGAAGGAGCTCGACGGCGCGGCCGAGCTGGCCGCCAATCGAGGAGCTTCAACGCGTGCTCGCCAACCCCGCCATCCCGCTCGACGAGCGGATCGACGTCGCTCGAAAGGTGTTCACCTCGCTCAGCAAGCCCGTGCTGAACCTCGTGCTGCTGCTGCTCAAGCGCGGCCGGATCGAGCAGCTGCCGCGCGTCGCCGCGGAATTCCGCCGGCTCGACGACAAGCGCAACAACATCGTCCACGCCACTGTCACGAGCGCCGCCCCTCTTCAAGCCGACGAGGTCAAGGCCATTGCGGCCCGCCTCGAGGAACTGACGGGGAGCAGCGTCGACCTCGAGACGTCGGTCGATCCGGACCTGCTCGGCGGCGTCGTCGTGCGTGTCGGCGACCGCCTCATCGACGGGAGCGTCCGGGGCCGCCTCGAACGGCTGCGGAACCAACTCGCCTCGGGCGCCCTGTAGGAGACCCCACCAATGGCCATTCGCTCCGACGAGATCACCAGCATCATCAAGGCGTCGATCGAATCGTTCGACGCCGGGCTCGAGACGCGCAGCGTCGGCACGGTCGTCGAGGTCGGCGACGGAATTGCCCAGATCTTCGGGCTGGACGGCGCTCTCGCCCAGGAGATGCTCGAGTTTCCGGGCGGCGTGATGGGCATGGCCCTCAACCTCGAGGAAGAGACGGTCGGTGCCGTCATCCTCGGCGACGCGAGCGCGATCAAGGAAGGCGACACGGTCAAGACGACCGGTCGCGTCGTCGAGGTGCCCGTCGGTCAGGCGCTCCTCGGCCGCGTCGTCGACCCGCTGGGCCGCCCCATCGACGACAAGGGCCCGATCGCCGCGAAGGCCACCCGGCCGGCGGAGCGGATCGCCCCGGGCGTCATCGTCCGCCAGGGCGTCGACACGCCTGTTCAGACCGGCATCAAGGCGATCGATGCGCTCATCCCGATCGGCCGCGGCCAGCGCGAGCTCATCATCGGCGACCGCCAGACGGGCAAGACGGCCATCGCGATCGACACGATCATCAACCAGAAGGGCAAGGGCCTCGTCTGCATCTACGTGGCGATCGGCCAGAAGCTCTCGACCGTCGCCAATACCGTCGCGGTCCTCGAGCAGAACGGTGCGATGGACCACACGATCGTCGTCGTCGCCGGCGCCGAGGATCCGGCCCCGCTCCAGTACCTCGCCCCGTACTCGGGCGTCGCGATGGGCGAGGAGATCATGGAGAACGGCGTCGAGGTCGCCGGCCAGGGCCTCGTCAAGGACGCGCTGTGCGTCTACGACGACCTCAGCAAGCACGCCTGGGCCTATCGCGAGATGGCGCTCCTCCTCCGCCGACCGCCGGGCCGCGAGGCGTACCCGGGCGACGTCTTCTACCTCCACAGCCGCCTGCTCGAGCGAGCGGCCCGCCTGAATGAGGAAAACGGCGGCGGATCGCTGACGGCTCTGCCGATCATCGAGACACAGGCCGGCGACGTCTCGGCCTACATCCCGACGAACGTGATCTCGATCACGGACGGCCAGATCTTCCTCGAGACGGACCTCTTCAACGCCGGCCAGCGGCCCGCGCTGAACATCGGCATCTCGGTGTCGCGCGTCGGTTCCGCCGCCCAGACCAAGGCGATGAAGAAGGTCGCGGCGCCACTGAAGCTCGACCTGGCCCAGTACCGCTCCCTCGCGGCGTTCGCCCAGTTCGCGTCCGACCTCGACAAGGCCACCCGCGACCAGCTGACGCGCGGCGAGAAGCTGAGCGAGGTCGTGAAGCAGCCGCAGTACCAGCCGCTCCCGGTCGAGAAGCAGGTCGCGATCCTCTACGCGGCGACGACCGGCAAGCTGGACGACGTCCCGACGCCGCGAGTCAAGGAGTTCGAGACGACGTTCTACCGCTTCCTGGAGACGGAGCGCCCGAACATCCTCGAGGAGCTCGGCGGCACGAAGAACCTGTCCGACGAGCTCGCGGCGGCCCTCGACGAAGCCCTCGACGCCTTCCGCCAGAGCTTCCTCGCTTGATCGGCGCCCGAACGGCCCGAGGCCGAGCCCCCTAGATGGCGAGCCAGCGAGACATTCGCCGGCGGATCGGCGCTGTCAAGAACATCAAGCAGATCACTCGGGCGATGCAGTTCGTGGCCGCGTCGAAGCTGAAGCGCGCCCAGGACGCGACCCTCGCCTCGCGCCCGTACAGCCAGAAGATCGACGAGGTCCTGGCCGACCTCGCGGTCGTTCTCAGCGGCGAGGAGCACCCGCTACTGGCCAAGCGCGAGGGCGGCAAGCGGCTGATCGTGCTGATCACGACCGACCGGGGCCTCGCCGGGCCGCTCAACACGAACACGATCCGGTTCGCCGCCCAGGAGATCACCGGCAAGGCCGCGGATCTCGCCGTGGTCACGGTCGGCCGCAAGGGGCGCGACGCGATGCGCCGCGCCCGCGTGCCGCTCGAGGCCCATTTCGAGGGCTACGGCGACCGGCCGACGTTCGCCGACGTCCTGCCCCTCGCGCGGCTCATCACCGACGACTACATGGCCGACAAGTACTCGAGCGTCGACATCATCTACAGCCAGTTCGTCTCGACGCTCACCCAGCGGCCGGCCCTCGACACGCTCCTGCCGATCGAGCCGAGCGAGGACACGGAGGGAATCCCGGGCAACCAGTTCATCTTCGAACCGGATCCCGCGACGGTCCTCACCCAGCTGCTCCCCCGTTACGTCGCGACCCGCCTCTTCCAGGCCGTGCTCGAGAGCAAGGCCAGCGAGGAGTCGAGCCGGATGGTCGCGATGAAGAACGCGACCGAGAATGCCGACGAGCTCGTCGAGGACCTGACCCTGTCCTACAACAAGGTCCGCCAGGCGAACATCACCCGCGAGATGATCGAGATCGCGTCGGGCGCGCAAGCGCGCTAGCCGCGAAGCCGAACCCCAGGAGGCACACGACACACCATGCCGACCGCCACATCGACCGCAACCGGGCGGGTCATCCAGATCACCGGACCCGTCGTCGACATCGAGTTCCCCGCCGGCGAGCTGCCGGCGATCTACAACGCCGTGGCGATCGAGCGCAAGGGTCAGGCCGACCTCGTGTGCGAGGTCCAGCAGCATCTCGGCAACAACTGGGTCCGATCGGTCGCGATGACGACGACCGACGGCCTGGCTCGCGGGATCGCGGTTCGCGACACCGGCGGCCCGATCTCCGTGCCGGTCGGCGAGGTAACGCTCGGCCGGGTCTTCGACGTGCTCGGCAACGCGATCGACGGCAAGGGTGACGTCGACCGCTCGAAGACACTCCCGATTCACCGCGCGGCGCCCCCGTTCGACCAGCAGACGACCGAGGTCGAGGTCTTCGAGACGGGCCTCAAGATCATCGACCTCATCTGCCCGTTCAAGAAGGGCGGCAAGGTCGGCATCTTCGGCGGCGCCGGCGTCGGCAAGACGGTCATCATCCAGGAGCTGATCCGGAACGTCGCCCAGGAGCACGCCGGCGTGTCGGTGTTCGCGGGCGTGGGCGAGCGCTCGCGCGAGGGCAACGACCTCATCCGCGAGATGACCGAATCGGGCGTCATCGAGAAGACGGCCTTCGTCTTCGGCCAGATGAACGAGCCGCCCGGCGCCCGCCAGCGCGTCGGACTGAGCGGCCTGACGATGGCCGAGTACTTCCGCGACGAGGAGAACCGCGACGTCCTCCTCTTCATCGACAACATCTTCCGCTTCACGCAGGCCGGCTCCGAGGTCTCCGCGCTGCTCGGCCGGATGCCGTCGGCCGTCGGCTACCAGCCGAACCTCGCGACGGAGATGGCCGCGCTCCAGGAGCGCATCACCTCGACGAAGAACGGCTCGATCACCTCGCTCCAGGCGGTCTTCGTGCCGGCCGACGACTACACGGACCCGGCGCCAGCGACGACGTTCGCCCACCTCGACTCGACGATCCGCCTCGAGCGCTCGATCGCCGAGCTCGGCATCTACCCGGCGGTCGATCCGCTGACCTCGACGTCGCGCGTCCTCGACCCGAACGTCGTCGGCCAGGAGCACTACGACGTCGCCCGCGAGACGCAGCGCGTCCTGCAGCGCTACCGCGACCTCCAGGACATCATCGCGATCCTCGGGATCGACGAGCTGTCGGAGGAGGACAAGGCGACCGTCGCCCGGGCGCGCCGCCTCCAGCGCTTCGCCAGCCAGCCGTTCTTCGTGGCCGAGGTCTTCACCGGCCGGTCGGGCGCCTACGTCTCGATCAAGGACACGGTCGCCTCGTTCAAGGAGATCCTCGAGGGCAAGACCGACACGCTGCCCGAGCAGGCGTTCTTCCTCGCCGGCACGATCGAGGACGTTCGCGCCAACGCCGAGAAGCTGGCGAGCTAGGGTCATGCCCCTTCAGCTGGAGATCGTGACGCCCGAGAGGCAGGCCTACGCCGACACGGTCGACTCGGTCGTCCTGCCCGGGACCGAGGGCGAGCTCGGCGTGCTGCCCCATCACGCTCCGCTCGTGTCGACGCTGGGCATCGGCGAGCTGCGGATCCGGAAGGGCGGCGTCGAGGAATCGTTCGCGATCGTCGGCGGGTTCCTGCAGGTCCTGCCGGACAAGGTCGTCGTGATGGCCGAGACGGCCGACATGGCGTCCGAGATCGATCTCGACAAGGCCCAGCAGGCGCGCGCCGAGGCCGAACGCGCGCTCGCAGGAGGGCTACCACGAGGGCGCCGACCTGTCGGCGGCGCGCGCCGCGCTCCAGCAGGCACTCCTTCGGATCCGGGTCGCCGAGCGCCGTCACCGCGAGGGTCGTCGTCCCCGCTGAGGGTGGCACTCATGGCTGACGCACGGCCGTTTCAATGGGAAGTCACCCCGGAGCCGGTCACCCGGGAAGTGTTCCGGATCGAGGGCGGCCGGCCGCTGCGCGGGACCGTTCCGATCAGCGGCTCGAAGAACGCCGCGCTCAAGCTGTTCGCCGCGGCGACGCTGACCGGCGAACGCTGCCGGTTCACGAACGTCCCGGAGATCGAGGACGTCCGCGTCATGGCCGAGACCCTGCGCGATCTCGGCGTCGTCGTCGACCATCCGACGGCCAACACCTACGAGGTCGCCTCGGGCGACGTCGAATGGCTGTTCGTGCCCCTCGAGGCCGCGGCCAAGATGCGGGCCAGCTTCATCCTCCTCGGCCCGCTCCTGGCGCGGTTCGGCCGGGTCATCATCAGCAACCCCGGCGGCGACCGGATCGGGCGGCGGCCGGTCGATCTCCACGTCGACGCGATGCGCTCGCTCGGTGCGCAGATCGACTACCGCAACGGCTACTTCTTCGCGACCGCGCCGGGCCGGCTCCGCGGCACGGAGGTCCGGTTTCCGTTCGTGTCGGTCATGGGCACGGAGAACGCGATGCTCGCCGCGACCCTCGCCGACGGCGAGACGGTCATCAGGCCGGCCGCCCAGGAGCCCGAGATCGACGACCTCATCGCGTTCCTCCAGAAGATGGGCGCCGATGTCCAGCGGACCTACCCGGACACGATCGAGATCCACGGCAAGAAGCGCCTGCGCGGCGCCGAGCACCACGTCGATGCCGGACCGGATCGAGGCCGGTACGTTCGTGATTGCCGGAGCCGTCACGGGCGGCAGCATCACGCTGACCGGCGCTCCCTGCGACCACCTCGGTGCGTTCATCGAGACCGTTGGTCGAGCCGGGGTCTCGCTCAACTGCGGCCGCGACACGATCGAGGTCGACGGGAGCGCGATCCGTGGCGACGGCTTCCGCGCCGTCGACATCGAGACCGCTCCGTATCCGGGCCTGGCCACGGACCTCCAGCCGCCGACCTCGGTCCTGCTGACCCAGGCCCACGGCGTCTCGAACGTCCACGAGGCGATCTTCGAGGACCGACTGGAGTGGCTGTCGGAGCTCAACCGGATGGGCGCAAAGGCGCAGATCCGGGACGGACAACACGCCACGATCGCGCGGCCCACGCCGCTCCACGGCGCCGAGGTCGAGATCGGCGACCTCCGGGCGGGGGCATCGCTCATCCTCGCCGCCCTCGCCGCCGAGGGCGCAACAACGATTCACGGCGCACACCACGTGCACCGGGGGTATGAGAACATCGAGCGCAAGTTCCTGGACCTCGGGGCCAGGATTGAGCGCCTCGCAGAAGGGAACGATTCGACCAACTCATGAAGATCGGCATCGACCTCGGCACCGCCAACGTCCTCGTCTACGTCAAGGGCAAGGGCGTCGTGATCACGGAACCGTCCGTCGTGGCGGTCTCCGACGACAACCGGATCGTGGCCGTCGGCGAAGAGGCCCGCGAGATGATCGGCCGGACGCCCGGCAACATCCAGGCCATCCGCCCGATGAAGGACGGCGTCATCGCCGACTACGTCATCACCGAGGCGATGCTCCGCTTCTTCATCGCCAAGGCGACGAAGGGCCGGATCGGCTTCACCCGGCCGGAGGTGATGATCAGCGTTCCCGCCGGCGTGACGTCCGTCGAGAAGCGGGCCGTCCGCGACGCCGCGCTCAAGGCCGGCGCGAAGGAGGCCTACCTGATCGAGGAGCCGCTCGCGGCGGCGATCGGGGCCAACGTCCCGATCAGCGGACCGTCCGGGAACATGGTCATCGACATCGGCGGTGGAACGAGCGAGATCGCGGTCATCGCCCTCGGCGGCATCGTCGTCTCCACGTCGCTGCGGGTCGGCGGCAACAAGTTCGACGAGAGCATCGCGACGTACATCCGCAAGAAGTACAACCTCATGATCGGCGAGCGGACGGCCGAGGAGGTCAAGATCCAGATCGGGACGGCGCTCCCGCTCGAGCGCGAGCTGACGATGGAGGTCCGGGGCCGCGACCTGATCGCCGGCCTGCCGCGCACGATCCCGATCACGAGCTCCGAGGTGATGGAGGCGATCGAGGCGCCGCTCCAGCAGCTCGTCGCAGCGGTACGCCTGGTCCTCGAGCAGACGCCGCCCGAGCTCAGCTCCGACATCATCGACAAGGGCATGGTGATGTCCGGCGGCGGCTCGCTCCTGCGGAACATCGACAAGCTGCTCACCCAGGTGACGGGCGTCCCGTGCCACGTGGCCGAGAACTCGCTCAATTGCGTCGCCATCGGTACGGGACTCGCGCTCGAGCACTTCGACTTCTTCAAGAAGTCTCTCGTCTCGCAGGTTTAGGGCTGGGACCCTCCCCAGATGGCCGGCCCTCGCCCTAACCGTGCATTCGTCGACCTTCACGTGCATACGTCGGCCTCGTTCGACTCGATCGCCTCGCCCGAGTCCGTCGTCCGGGCCGCGTCGATGCGCGGGCTGACCCACGTCGCCATCACCGATCACGACCGGATCGACGGCGCCCTGGCCGCCCGCGAGATCGCCCGGACAGCGGCTCCGGAGTTGACGGTCATCGTCGGCCAGGAAGTGCGGACCCGCGACGGCGACCTGATCGGCGCCTTCCTCGAGGAGGACGTTCCGAGCGACCTGCCCCCGGCCGAGGCGATCGCCGAAATTCGCGCCCAGGGCGGCCTCGTGGGGATTGCCCATCCGTTCGACCGCTTCCGGGGCTCGCTCCTCGACGACGAGGTGCTCGAGTCCGTCGCGCCGCTCGTCGATTGGGTCGAGTCGCACAATGCTCGGATCATGGTCGGCAAAGGCAATGAGCACGCCGCGACATTCGCCCTCGCCCACGACCTGCCGGGCGTGGCCGTCTCCGACGCCCACTCGGCGATGGAGATCGGCGTTGCCTACGTGGCCCTCGAGGGCGATCCGTCATCGGCAGCGGGACTGCTGGCGGCGCTCCGCACAGCCGAGCTCGTCTCGGGGCGGGCGACCTACTTCGTCCGCGCTCTCACGCCAATCGCGAAGCTGATCCAGGCCGCGCGCGGCAACGGCCGCCAGCTGAGCGCCCGATGAGCGAGCGTCCGCCAGCCGATCCGGCATCGACGCCGCCCGAGGGCTCCCCGGTCGAAGATTCCGGTGTCCCCGCCGACGAGCGTCGGTCCGGATTCGACCGCCGCCGTGGCCAGCGCCGTCGCGACCGGCGAGGCGTCCGTGCGCCGGATCGGCGATCGGGCGCCGATCGGCGCCTCACGGAGGAGCGTCGCAGCGACGATCGGGTCAGCGCCGACTCGCTGTCGCTCGGCCGCCGGCTGCGCCAACCGAAGACGATCATCTCGCTGATCCTGCCGATCATCCTGCTGTTCTTCTTCGCCAGGGCCCTCCCCGGCTTCAAGCTCGACGCGGTCCCCGGCCTCATCCTCGAGGCGAATCCGCTGCTGCTCCTCGCGGCCTTCGCCGTGTTCTATCTCGGGTTCCCGCTGCGTGGGCTGCGCTGGGCACTGCTCATTCGCGGCACTGGCTACCCGCTCCGCCTCCGCGATGCCACCGAGATCATCTTCATCTCGTGGCTCGTGAACTGCCTCGTTCCGGCGAAGCTCGGCGATCTCTACCGGGCGTACCTCCTGAAGATCAACAGCACGGTCTCGCTGAGCCGGACGTTCGGGACGGTGTTCATCGAGCGGGTGCTCGACCTCTTCGCGATCGTCGTATTGGGCCTGGCCTCCGGCTACTGGAGTTTCCGCGGGAAGTTGCCGGACCAGGTCCAGCTGGTGTTCCTGATCGGCGTCATCGTCGTCATCGTCCTTGCCGCCGGGCTCCTGTCGATGCGGAACTTCGGACGGCGCGTCATCCTCGCCCTGCCGCTGCCGCAAAAGATCATCGAGTTCTACGACCGGTTCGAGGAGGGGGTCTTCTCGGCCGTCGGGATGCGGGCGCTGCCTCGCCTGATTCTCCTGACCGGGCTCGTCTGGACGACCGAGGCGATGCGCCTCTTCCTCGTGGTCGAGGCGCTCGGCTTCCCCGACGTCCATCTCGGCATCAGCGGCGCCTTCTTCGTGGCGCTGACGGGATCGCTGCTTACCGCCGTGCCGTTCACGCCGGCGGGGATCGGCGTCGTCGAGGCCGGGGTCGTTTTCGTGCTCACGGCTGTCTACGGGATCCCGCCGACGGAGGCGATCGCGATCACCCTCGTCGACCGGGTGATCAGCGTCCTCTCGATCATGCTGTTCGGCTCGATCGCCTATTGGGTCTCCGGCAAGCGACGCGGTGAAGGACTCGAGGGTCCGGGGCACAGCCCGGAGCCAGAACCCGCCGGCTGACGACCCCTGCAAGTCAGGCTGCAAGCTACGTTGTGTAGAGTTACGCCCGTACCGCACTGACCCACCTGCCCGCCCCCGGGAATGGCGTGACGAGCGAGTCGGTGGTGATGACGGACGGCCCCGCGGCCGACCCAGGAGGGCCCGCGGCCGACCCGACCTACGGTCAGCGTCGCCGCCTCAGTAGTCGAGTCTTCCTGCGTGGTCCTTCAGCATTCTTGGTTCGCCGCTCCCAACTCTCTCTCGCCTGCACCGTGGCAGACCGCACCGGAGCCGACCGATCCCTCGGCTCGCAGCGGCACCGCGGGGGTACGAACGGGTGATACAGCCCGGGTATGCCCAGACGGGATAGTGCGGTGAGCGCGGCATACCCCGCGCGCGCGACGCACGGAGCGCCGAACCACACAATGACCAGCCAGAACGGCCGCGCATTCAACGAATGGCTTCGAGCTCAGCTCAAGGCCAAGAAGATGTCGCAGCGGCAACTCGCCCAGCAGTCCGGTGTCGATCACTCGACGATCTCCCGGTTGATCCGGGGCGACCGCATGCCCTCGCTCGGCACGGCGACCAAGCTCGCCCGTGGTCTGCGCGAGCTGCGCGAGGATGCCGACACCGCGCAGTACCTGGGCCTCGTGACCGCAGGCGCGATGAACCCGACGGCCCGCGTCGAGTACGCCCTCCGAGCGGACGAGATGCTCAGCGAGCCGCAGGTGCGCCAGATCATGGAGTACTACCTGGCCGTCCGGATGCGCCGCTTCGGTCGCGCCTTCCAGCCAACCGAGACTTCCTCGAATCGGCCGCCAGAGCGACCTGTCGCTCGATCGCAGCCCTCGATCGGCGGACCCGTCGTCGCCGGCGTCGGACAGACGACCTCCGGTCTCTCCGGCTCCCGACCCGTCGGCCGGCCCATGGGCCGCCAGGGTCGTCCGTAAGGGCCCACTACCGACTACACCTCAGGGCTCGACCCGGATCGCCCTCCACGTCCGGGTCTCGGGGACAGCGAAGGCCGGCGTCTGGGGCGCCGGCCTTCGTCTTGTTGCTTGCTTGCAGTTGACGGCTGTCGCGCCTGGACGACGATGGGCTGCGTTGGAGCCTGCGCTCCTCGCTCACGCGCCTTGAAGTGCGCTCGCTCCGGTGCTCGGCTCCGCCTTGCCCGCGCCGCCCCTGCGCGACGAACGCAGTAACGTCTTAGGGCGCGAGGTAAACCGACACCCAGCGGCCTGGGGCGGCTTCGAATCGGTCCACCAGTTCGATCTTGCCCACCAGGGCGTCCTCGGCTGGGCCACCACAGGCTGCACCGATCGCGGTTTCGAACAGGGAATCGCATAGGACGACTCGGGTTGCGGGCTGCGTGGCCGGCTCGGCGGTCCCTGGGAGCACATCGGCCCCGGCCGCGACTAGCGGGAAGCGCATCGCGTCGGCCGACTTGAAGTTGGGCAGGCTGGCTAGGGAGATCGGTGAGGGAGCGATCGACATGACGCGGGCGGCCGCTGCGCGCGCGGCCGGCCAGCCGCCGTCGGCGACGACAGCCGGGGGCTGACGCGACAGGTTGAAGACGACGAGCACCGCCACGAGTCCGGCCGCAACGGCGGTTCCCACGGGAATTGAGACCTTCGCCGGCCGCCAGCGCGCCAGCGCCGCGGCGCCGAGGCCCACGGCGGCGAACACGATCGGGTCGGCGAAGGCGTGGTAGTGGTCGTTCGGCAGGCCAGGAATGACGGTGGCGAGGCCGCTCGCGGCGACGGTCAGGGCGAGGATCGACCAGGCCAGCGTCGCCGCGAACCATCGGGCCGCCGTCCGCTCGGGCCCGACCGCGGCAAACGCGCGCCAGGCCAGGAGTCCGACCACGAGGGTCGCCGCGAGAAGCGCGGCGATGGGGGCGTCCGTCACGAGTCCCGTGAGCGGCCACGCGAGCACCCGCAGCGCCACTACCAGGAGTCGGAAGGGTAGCGCCATCGCCGAGGGCTCCCCGCCGCCCGTCGATGAAGTCCAGCGCCGCTCGAACCTCGGAGAAGTCGTTGCCGAGCTCGTGAACCGCCAGCGGAACGTAGCTGAGGGCCAGCAGTGCCAACGCCACCAGCCCTGCCCGGATCCGAGCCGATCGTTCGGGCCCTGGGAACCGCCTCCGCACGTCTGCGATCCACAGGGCGGCGACCGGAGGAAGGAGAACGCTGCCGAGCACGTGGCAGTGCATCGTGACGATGACGCCGACACCGGCCACGATCCACCAGGCGGCTCGGCCACCCGTCCACGCCCGCCACGCTGCTGCGAGAGCGATCGAGCTCGAGAGCGCGATGAGGTTCGGGTTCCAGATGAACGTCGACTCGTCGACAGCGCTCGCGGATACGGCCATGAGGAGTCCCGCAACCGCGCCGGCGACGGGCCCGCCGATCGCCCGGGCGAGCCACCACGTGACCCCGACGGCGGCGACGCCCGCGAGCGCGATCGCCCCGACCACGCCGAGTGGATCCGCGCCGGTCAGCGCGGCCGCGGGCGCCAGAAGGTAGTAGTAGAGGACGCCGTGGTGAAAGTCGCCGATCGACGTCGGTGGGCCGAGAAGCGGCAGCTCGCCCCCGGTGACGAGCGCCCGCAGAACGAGCATGTCGTGGCCCTGGTCCGCGTCCCACGTCCCGCGAGTCGCCAGGTCGACGAACCGAAGCGCCGCGGCCAGCAGCAACAGGCCCGCGAGGACGAGCCAGTCGAGGTTCCGCTCGGAGATCGATCCGCGAAGGCGAGCGAGCACCGCGGGCTCAGGCCCGTGCCGGGTCGAGCTCGAGCTCCGGGTCCGGCGCGGGGGCGGACCGGGCCCGGCTGCCGCGGACCGTCATCGCCCCAGGCGGCAGCGGCTCGAGCGGACGCCCCGCGGCCAGGGCGAGGGCTCTGGCGACGTTGATCGCGTCATAGCCTTCGTCCATCCCGGGCGTCTCGAGGTAGTAGGTGGCCTTGGCGAGCAGCGGGTGCCGCAGGAGATGGGCCATGCCCACTTCGCCGATCTGTCCCGCGCCGACATGTTCGTGCCGATCCATATGCGAGCCCAGCTCCGACTTGGAGTCGTTGAGATGGACCATCGGCAGCCGGCCGATTCCGATCAGGGCATCGAACCGCGTCAGGAGCTCGTCGATCGCGTCCGGGTCCGACAGCCGGTAGCCCGCACCCCAGGCGTGCGCGGTATCCAGGCAGAAGCCGACACGCTCGTCGGGGACGCCGCGCGCGGCGATGGCCTCGGCGATGTCGGCCAGCTCCTCGACGGTCGTCCCGATCCCGAATCCGCCGCCCGCGGAATTCTCCAGCACCAGCACGGCCGCGTCCGAGCTGTCATTCGTGTCGGCGATCACCCGGGCGACGCCGTCCGCGATGCGCTGCGTCCCGGCTGCGATGCCGGTGCCCCGGTGCGACCCGGTATGGACATTGACAAATCTCGCGGCAAAGCCCGGTGCGCTGAGCAGGTCGTTCGTCAGCACGCCGATCGAGCGCTCGAAGAAATCCTCCTCGGGTCCGGCCAGGTTGACGAGATATGCCCCATGAATCGCCACGGGGCCGATGTCGTGCTCGCGGAGGCGCTCCCGGAACGCGGCCTGTTCCCGGGGCGGATCCGCCCGTCGTCGCCAGGCGGTCGGGTTGTCGCCGAAGATCTGGAGCGCGGATGCGCCGATCTCCTTTGCTCGGTCGACGGCCCGGACCATTCCGGCGCCGAGCGGCAGGTGGGCGCCGAGTCGACGGCCGTCAGGGAGCATGGCCGCCATCGTAGCCGACGGTGCCCGGCTCGGACCGAAGTCCCTCGTCCGGGTCTGGTGCTACGGTTTCCCGACCATGGCGGACGAGCTGCGCCGGCTGACGGACCAGGAGCGCGTGATCCGGGCGTTCGTTCGCGACGGCCGGCTAACGTCGATCCCGGCCAAGCCGAAGAAGCGCGAGCTGCTTCTGCCGTATCTCCTCGACTTGGCGTTCCCGGAGGACCGCGACTACGAGGAGCGGGAGGTGAACCAGCGGTTGGCGCTCCTCCATCGGGACGTCGCCGCTCTGCGCCGCTACCTCGTCGACGGCGGGCTCATGACACGCGATTCCGGCATCTACCGGCGGGTGGCGCCGATGGCCGAAGGGACGATTCGGCCCGATCCATGGCCGACGGTCCAGCCACCTCGCCGCCCGCGGCAAACAAACGAGGGTGACGGCACGGAGCCGCCGCGGGGTCGGTGATCGTCGGGCTCAGTGCTGGCCGTTCGACCGGCGTCTCGCCTTCGATCCGTCGGCCGGGTAGGTCGTGTACTCGCCGCCGACCATCGGTTCGATCAAGCCGAGGTCGCCGTCGCCGCGCCGGTAGAGGACGTTGATCCGCTCGTTCTCCGCGTTGACGAAGATGAAGAACTGGTGGCCGAGCTCCTCCATCCGAGCTGCGGCGTCCTCCTCGAACATCGGCTCGATCCCGAACCGCTTCGTCTTGACGATCTTGTGCTCGCGTTCCGCGGTCGATGTCCCGTCGGCGATCCGGCGCAGGATCTGCTTCTCCTGCTCCGGCCGGGCGCGCACCCGCGGCTTTTCGCGGTGGTCGACGGCACGGCGCTCGAGCTTGTCGACCACCTCGTCGACGCCGGCGCGGTGACTGACCGCTGCTGCGTGCGTCCGGAGCGGCTGACCGTCGATGACGAGCGTCACCTCGACGATGTGGGAATCGGCGGCGCTGCGGTGCTGCTCGACCGATAGCTCCACGAGGGCGTCCGAACGATCGTCGAGCATCCGCTCGAGGCGCTTGAGCTTGCGCTCCGCGTAGGCCCGAACGCGATCGGAAACCTCGATGTTCTTGCCCTTGACGATCGTCCTCACGCTCACCTCCCCGGTGACGCGCGTCTCTGCTCGACGCGGGGGATTGGGTCGGCTGAGGCGGATCGGCAGGACGACCCGCCGCCACCCGAGTCTACACCCGCCCCGGCGCGCGACCCCACCTGTCGCCTTGGCTCGTACGAGTCACCGAGCGACTGTTAAACGCCCTCGAAACGGGTGCGGCGTTCGTTTGATGCCGTGGGCGACTACAACGCACAAGTGTCACGCACGAGCACGCGATGTGCGACGGATTCGAGTCCGCGCGACCGACATACCAGTCCCCAGGGAACTGGTAGAGACGAACCAGACCCCGGCGAGCGCACCAACCGGTCGGCGCAACCAGGCATTCACCTCTCGCGAGCGAGCTGGAAAGGAGGCATCAAACGTGGCGGCATGTCGGGCGACGACGGATCGATTTGCCGCGGTGCCGGCGACGACCACGATCCTTGCGACGTGATCCGCGTCCCAGCCGAGGCTCTTCCTGACGATGTCCGGAACGACGCGGAGCTTCCGTGATAGCGAGCTGAGTAAGTCCTGCAGATCCGTCAGGGTGGCCTTGACCTCGATGATCAACAAGATCCGACGGCCGGGGTGCCAGGCGAGCACATCGACGGATCCGCGGTCGCCGAAGTGATTGAAGCTGAACTCCGCCACCACGTCCCAGTCCAGCTCCTTCAGCGTCTGGATCACGTGATCGACGATCGCGGCATGCGCCCGATCGAGCAGTCTGTCGCCCTGTCCGCCATGCCAGTTGGCCGAGATCGTGATCGACACATCGAGCTCGCTGGCGACACGTCGGAGCGCCCCCAAGCCGACCGATTCGAGCCGGCCCCGCTCGAGCCGAGAAACCACACTCTGGCTCACGCCGATCGTCGCGGCGATGTCGGACTGGCGGAGTCCGCGCCGCTGCCGAACGGCGCGCATGATCCGACCAATCCTTCGATCATCCATCGACCAGATGGTGCCAGCGGCCACTCGACTGAGACTCATCGAGTGGTCTACTGCGGCTTCCACTCCGCCCCGTTTGGTGGCAGCTGAAGCGGGCCCTGTCAGGATCGGGCGATGAGCGGCCTCGCTGCGTTCGGGACGCGCATGCTGGACCTCGCGCTGCCCGCTCGGTGCCCTGGCTGCGGGACGGAGGGCCCGCCGATCTGTGCTGCCTGCCTGCCCTCGCTCGACGCCCGACTGGATGTACCGGCGGGGATCGCCATCGGGCTGCCGTCCGACGTTCCACCGCCGTTGCTCCAGCTTGAGTGGTGCGCGCCGTTCACGGGGTTGATCAGGAACGCGCTGCACGAGCTCAAGTACGCCGGTGAGAAGCGGTTGGCGGTTCCGCTCGGGGCGGCGATCGCCAAACGCTGGCGCCGGGCGGGTGCCGGCGGCGACCTGCTGGTGCCGGTTCCCGTCCATGCCGATCGGGCGCGGTCGCGCGGCTATGACCAGGCGGAGCTGATCGCGCGCGCGGCCGCTCGGGAGCTGGGGCTTCCGTGCGCCGCGATCCTCGAACGCGCGCGCGCCACGATCGCCCAGTTCGACCTCGACCGAACGGCGCGCGCGACGAACGTCGAGGGCGCGTTCCGGCTTCGGCCAAGGGAGACGCGTGGTGGCCAGCTGGATCCACGCCCGCTCACGGGCCGCTGGATCATCCTCGTCGACGACGTCGTCACGACCGGAGCCACGCTCGGCGCATGCGCAGAGCCGCTGATCGACGCAGGTGCGATCGGCGTGTCGGCGGTAACGGTCGCGAGGGAACGCTGAGCCGCAGGAGCTCGCCCGCCGCCGTCAATCGATGGCGATGCGATCCCCGACGGCCGTCCCGGTCGCAGCGATCGTCCCGGCGGGCAGCTCCAGCACCCCGTCGGCGCCCCGCACGAGCGGCACGAGACCGCGCCACGCGGGGAGTCGCTCGTGGACGGACACGACGGGTCGCGTGCCGTCCGCGTCCGGCCGACCGAGGAAGACGGCATCGATCGGGAACCGCATGAACATCATGTGGATCCCGTTGCTGTCCGGCAGCCACAGTGCGGCGCCGTCAGGCAGCGTCGGCCGGCCCATCAGCCCCATGAACTTGCCCCACAGGCCGCTCGCCGCCTCGACGCTCGAGGCAAGGACGGTCGACTGCGTCAGGTTGCGCGCAGCCATGCCGCGTCGTCCGCGAGCGGAGCGACTCGGGCTACTGGCCGCCGGACGCCGGCGACAGGTTCAGGATGATCAGGATGATGGCCGGCCCGAGGATGACGATGAAGAGCGACGGGAAGATGCACCCGACGAGCGGGAAGAGCATCTTGATCGGCGCCTTCGCGGCCTGCTCCTCGGCGCGCTGGCGGCGCTCGATGCGGAGCTGCTCGGACTGGACCTGGAGCACCTTCGAGATCGACACGCCGAGCTGTTCGGCCTGGATGATCGCGCCGATGAAGTTCGTCAGCGGGCCGACTTCGGTTCGCGGGACGATGTCGCGCAGCGCCTCGCGGCGCGCCTTGCCGACGCGGACCTCGGCCAGCGCCCGGCGGAACTCTTCCGTCAGCGGGCCCTGGAGCTTCTCCACGACCTTGCCGAGCGCGGCATCGAAGCCGAGACCGGCCCGGACGGAGATCGTCAGCAGGTCGAGGGCGTCCGGGATCTGCAGCAGGATCGCGTGCTGGCGCTTGCGAACCCGGCCGCCGAGCCAGAACTCGGGGATCGTGTAACCGAGCAGGAGCCCGACGACGCCCATCCCGAAGTTGAGCGGGATCGGCAGCTTCATGACGCCGACGATGACGAACAGGAGGATGAAGATGATCGCGCCGATGACGGCCGCGACAGCCTTGACGCCGAGCCAGTCGGCGACCCGCAGGTTGCCCGGGTTGCCGGCGAGCGCCAAGCGCTTCTCGGCCTTCTCCTGGAAGGAGCTGCTGGCCATGCGCGAGACGCGGCCAGAGAGCGCGGCGGCGAGCGGCCGCAGGGTGCGCTCGAGGAACGGCTGCTGAAGCTCGAGCTCTTCGAGGTTCTTCGCCTGCATCGCCCCGAGCTGGGTGAGTCGAGCCTGGACCGGATCGACCGGCGACTTGCCGGACAGGCCCAGGAAGATCAGCAGGATGGCGCCCGCCGCGACGGCGGCGACGATGATCGGAAGGAGGGTGGCGGGCATCAGCTCAGACCTCGATGTCGACGATTTTTCGGATGAGCATGAAGCCGATGAACATCATGAAACCGCCGACGAGGAGGAGGACGACGCCGGCCGGCAGGCCGAGAACCGCCGGCGGGTTGAGGAACATGGCGTCCATGAAGTTGGGGGCGGCGATGAACAGGAAGCCGGCCAGGCCGATCGGCAGGAAGCCGACGACATAGCCCGACAGTCGCTGCTGCGCGGTCAGGGTCTGGATCTCGCCCTTGATCCGGACGCGCTCGCGAATCGTGTAGGCGATCGAGTCGAGGATCTCGGCGAGGTTGCCGCCGACCGTGTGCTGGATCGAGATGGCGGTTGCCATCAGCTCGAGGTCGTCCGACCGCACGCGGCGAACCATGTTCTCGAGCGCCTGCTCGAACGGCAGGCCGAGGTTGACCTCGCGGATGACCCGCCCGAACTCGATCGAGATCGGGGGTCGCGACTCGCGGACGACGAGCTCGATCGCCTGGAGGAACGACGAGCCGGCGCGGAGTGCGTTGGCGAGCAGGGTGATCGTGTCCGGAAGCTGCTTGTTGAAGGACTTGAGGCGGCCGCTCTTGCGGCGTCCGAGCCACATCCGCGGCAGGAAGAAGCCGAGCATGACCGCGACGAGCAAGGCGATCGGTGTCCGCAGCGCCGGCAGGCCGAGCGAGAAGACGATGAAGAGGAGCGGGACGCCGATGATCGAGGCGCGCCCAGATCGCGAGGAACTCGCTTGGCTTGAGCTTGAGGTCGGCGCGGGCGATGTCGCGGGCGAGGTTCGCCCCGAAGTCGCGCTGCTCGACGACCCGGTTGAGCGAGGCGAGCGCCACGCTCTGCGAGATCATCTCGGCGATGCCGCCGCCGGCGACATTGGCCGTCGGATCCTTGCCGGACGCGTAACGCTCGAGGCGGTTGCTGACCGCGGAGCCGCTGCCGGACGTCGCAATGCCGATGGCGATCAGGAAGATCGCCGCGGCCGCAATCCCGGCGACAATCAGCGTCATCGGAGTTCCACAGGTCTGCCTCCTCCCCGCTCAGTAGCTGAAGCCGAAGACGCCGGGTGGCAGGTTGATTCCCATCACCTCGAACTTCTCGACGAATTTTGGACGGATGCCGGTCGGCTTGAGCCGACCCTGGATCTTGCCTTCGACGATGCCGGTCTGCTCGAAGACGAACACGTCCTGCATGACGATGACGTCGCCTTCCATCCCCTGGACCTCGGTGATGTTGACGATCCGGCGGGAGCCGTCCTTGAGGCGGCTCTGCTGGACGATCAGGTCGACCGCGGAGGCGACCTGCTCGCGGATGGCCCGGACCGGCAGGTCCACGCCGGCCATGAGGACCATCGTCTCGAGGCGCGACAGCATGTCGCGGGGGCTGTTGGCGTGGCCGGTGGACATCGAGCCGTCGTGGCCCGTGTTCATGGCCTGGAGCATGTCGAGCGCCTCGCCTGACCGGCACTCCCCGACGATGATGCGGTCGGGCCGCATCCGGAGGGAGTTGCGGACGAGCTCGCGGATCGGGATCGCGCCCTTGCCTTCGATGTTCGGCGGGCGCGACTCGAGGGTCACGACGTGCTCCTGGCGGAGCTGGAGCTCGGCCGCGTCCTCGATCGTCACGATCCGCTCGTCGTTCGGGATGAACGACGACAGGACGTTGAGCGTCGTCGTCTTGCCGGAGCCGGTGCCGCCCGAGACGAAGAGGTTCAGGCGAGCCTCGACGCAGGCGCGGAGGAAGTCGAACATGTCGGAGGTCGCGGTGCCGAACCGGATCAGGTCCTCGGTCGTGAACGGCGACGCGGAGAACTTCCGGATCGTGATCACGGGCCCGACGAGCGACAGGGGCGGGATGATGGCGTTGACGCGGGAGCCGTCGGTCAGGCGAGCGTCGACCATCGGGCTCGACTCGTCGACGCGGCGACCGATCGGGGCGATGATCCGATCGATGATCCGCATCACGTGGTCGTCGTTCTGGAAGACGACGTTCGTCAGCTCGAGCTTGCCCGACCGCTCGATGTAGACCTGGCGGGGGCCGTTGACCATGACCTCCGAGATCGACTCGTCGCGGAGGAGCGGCTCGAGCGGGCCGAGGCCGATGATCTCGTCGGTGATCTGCTCGAGCATCCGGACGCGCTCGGCACGGGTCAGGGCGAGGCCTTCCTCGTCGATGACCTTGCCGAAGATCTCCTCGATCTGGCGCCGGACCTCGACCTGGTTGGACAGGTCGAGCTTCGGGTCGAGATCCTGGATGACGCGGCTCTGGATCCGGAACTTGACGTCGCGGAACGACTCCCGGACGGGAGCCTGCGTCATCAGGCGCTGCGACGGCGTCGGCGGCATGCCACCGGGCGCGCCGGGGCCTCCGCCTGGAACCGCGGGAACACCGGGCGCCGGAGCGGGACCGGCCCCCGGCCGAGCGCTCTCGATCCTCTTCAGGAGTGACATCGCATCAAACCCCTTTTCGCCCCGAAGGGCACGCTACCACCGACATGATCATCGGAATGAGAACAACGACTTCTTCTGGACTGCCTTGCGCGGTTCCTCCGCCGAAACGGCGGCCCGCTCGCCCGTCACCGCGGTGGCGAGCCGGAGAATGTCCTGGGAGACCTGGGCCTCCCGGTTTGAGAGAAAGAAGGGTACCCCTCGATTGAGGGCGTAGACGACACTTCGGCCGTCGCTGACGATCGTATGGTCGACCTTCCGGCCGATCGAGTTCTCCACATCCGTCACCCGGATACCGAGGCTCGAATCCGCCCGGTTGAGGACGAGCTTGACCTTGTTCTGCTCGTAGCCGAGCTGCTCGGCGACCTCGAGGAAGAGGCGCATGTTCTTGATGCTCGTGATCTCGAGGCTGAGCACCGTCAGAACGGTGTCGGCGACGTCGAGGATAGCCAGCGTCGTCTCGTTGAACCACGAGGTGCAGTCGACGATGACGAGGTCGTGCTCGCGGCGGAGGGCCTCGAGCACGCGCTTCACGACAGTCGGCGTGATGAGCTCGGCCATCTCCGGCGACGGCGGGGCGAGGAGCACCCGCACGCCGGCCGAGTGGTTGATGACGAACGTGTCGAGCGACTCGGGCTCACCGGCTTCGAGCTCCGGGACCAGGTCTGCGATCGACTTGTTCTTCGGGTTCAGGTTGAGCAGGACGCCGACGTCGCCGAACTGGAACGATGCGTCGACGAGGACCACGGTCTGGCCGAGCTCGGTGGCCGCCGCGATCGCCATGTTCACCGCGATCGTCGTCCGGCCGACCCCGCCCTTCGGGCTGAAGATCGCGACGATCTGGCCGTCGCGGTCGCCGCCTCCGCCGCTGGCAGCGCCGGCCGGTCCGCCCGGGGCCATGACGGGAGCGGCGGCTCGGCGGTTGGCCTTCTCGAGCTCCCGGGCGTAGACCTGTCGGATCGAGGCCGTCAGTTCGTCGCTGCTGAAGGGCTTGACGAGGAATTCGCGGGCCCCGGCGAGCATCGAGCGGCGCAGGTAGTCCGCCTCGCCCTGGACCGACATCATCACGACCGCGGCGTCGGGGACTTCGGAGCTCATTCGCTCGGTGGCCGCGATGCCGTCCATGTCCGGCATGTTGATGTCCATCAGCACGACGCCCGGCAGGAGCTGAGCCGCCAGCTCCAGCGCCTGTGCGCCGGACGCGGCGGCCCCAACCACCTCGATGTCGCTCTCAAAGCTGAGGAGCTTCGTCAGGTGATCGCGGGTCTCCGGGATGTCGTCCACGATGAGGACTCGGATCTGATCGGCCATCTGGTGGTTCGTTTTCCGCTTTCTGTGGTTGCCTGGGTCATTGGGCCCGGAGAGGCGAACGGGCGCGGGACCGGTGGGGTCCTTCGCGCCCGTCGCACCGCCGGGATCGCGGTCGCGGGTGCGACCGAGCTATCTCGATGTGCGCCTTACTGAGCCGGGATGATGGCCTCGACGAGCTCCGGTCGGAGGACGCCATAGCCACCGTCGACGAGGGTCTTGAGGATCACGCCGGTCGTTCCGGCCGGCAGGCTGACGACGGGGTTGCCCTGCGCGTCGAGGAAGTCCCTCGAGTTGCGGAGGAGGAGGGAGATGTCGCCGTCGATCTGGGAGTACTTGATGAGCTCCGCCTGCTGGGCGGTGACGGCAAGGATGACGAGCTCCTGGCCCTCATCGCTGAGCGTCGTCGTCGGCGCCTGGGCGGCGCTGCCGGACGGCGCTGCGTTGGTCCGGTTGGTCGCGGTGGTCGGCGGTCGGATCGTGCCGATGACCTGCATGCCTTCGATGAGGAGCTTGACGCTCGTGCTGTTCAGGCCCTGGACGACGGTGATCGACTCGTCCTCGGGGTTGAGGGTCACGACCGGGAACTTGTCGCCGGTGATGCCGAGGACGAGGTCGACGTAGTCGCCCGTCTTGATGAGCGTGCCGACGCCGTTGACCTGGTTGACCTGGAGGGAGATCGCGCGCTTGCCCTCGGGGACGACGATGTTGTCGATCGGTTTCCAGGAAGTCCGCGCGGCTGAGCTGGGCGCCGTTCGTGATGGGCTGTCGAACCTTCTGGCCGACGATCTGGCTCGGCGTCGCCGAAGGCGCCCGGCTTGCGGTCGGCCGGCTTGACGTGCTGCGGTCGTCAGCATTCCGTCGTGCAGCGTCGCGCCCAGGGGGATGTCCTGGGCCGCGACGACGGTCGTGACGGGGGCGGCGGCGGATGCCGGCGGGCCGTGGGCCTGGGTCCGGTCATTGCTCAGAACGATGACGATTCCGACGAACGCGACGATCGCCAGGAACACGCCGATGAGCAGCACGAGCCGATTGGAACGCTTCAAGTTGGATCTCCCGAGACTTGTGACAGGTGGCACCACTGTAGCACCGCTCAAGAGCGGCGCGACTATACCAAAGGGCTAGGACCATTAGGAGGATTAGGCAGGAAACCAAGCGTGAAGAAAGGTGATTCGCAAGGTTGCCCGGCGGCCCCCAGACCGTTGACAAAAGGAACGGCCCGTCCTCGTCGGACGGGCCGTTTGCGCGGTACGAGGGATCAGTTCTGGACTGACTGCAGCTGGCTACCGATAACGCTGAGCTTGTCGCTTACCTGGCTGCCCAGGAAGATGAGGCCCACGATAGCAACGATGGCGATGAGCGCAAGAATGAGTGCATATTCGGCCAGTCCCTGGCCGTCGTCCGCGCGGCGGACGCGGTTCACGAGAGCGGAGAGCTGCCGTAGCAACGACATCCGCTTCACCTCCTTTCCGAGAGGATCCCCGACCCCCGAGGATGGACTCTTTGCGATTCGCCGGGCATAAAGGCCGGTGCGTCCAAGGTAGGACCCCGGGTTGGGCTGTCAATAGCCCGAACGGTAGGGGCGTCGCGCCAGCGCACCGGAAGGATATGAGAAGGGCCGCAGCCGCCGTGGGCGGGTGCGGCCCCCTGTAGGTCGATATGATCGGAGAACTCTAGATCGAGTTACCGACGTTGCTGAGGATGCTCGAGACCTGGCCGCCCAGGAAGATGAGGGCAACGATCGCGATGATCGCGATCAGGGCGAGGATCAGCGCGTACTCGGCGAGACCCTGACCCTTCTCCTCGCGGCGGAAGGACGAGATAAGAGCGTGAAGAACTGACATGTCTTGGATCACCTCCTTTCCGGAAGTCTCCCGGAATACCGGGGGCTCGTTACCGTACGGGGCATGCTTCATGGGTGTCAAGGTGACGACTTACCTATGCGGTGCGTCCTCGGCAACGCGGCTTTGAACGCCGCGTTGAAACCCTAAGAATCGAAAAACCGCCGGGGCCCGAAGGCTCCGGCGGTTCTTTGTCAAGCGACTCGGTTAGATCGAGTTACCGACGTTGCTGAGGATGCTCGAGACCTGTCCGCCCAGGAAGATGAGGGCGACGATCGCGATGATCGCGATGAGGGCGAGGATCAGCGCGTACTCCGCGAGTCCCTGGCCTTCCTCGTCGCGGCGAAGCGAGGCGAGGAACTGGTGAACGAGTGCCATGTGATGTTTCTCCTGGATGAGTACTCACCCCCAGATGAGGGCTTCGCCACTATGCAGCGGCCTCTCCGGGATGACCACTAGGCAATTCGTACCGAACTCATAGGCCCCTCGGCTGCCGCCGCGCTCACGACGCAGCCTCGATCGCCTGGCCGATTGCCTCAAGGACGGCCGACAGCGTCCCGCCGAAGAACACGAGCACGACGGTGGCGACGACGGCCGACAGGGCGAGGATCAGGCCGTACTCGACGAGACCCTGGCCACGTTGCGCCCCTCATGGCCCATCGGCCCGGTCAGGCGTGCTCTTCGGAGGGCAGGTCGACGCCGATCACGAGCTCCGCGCCGCCGGCGAGCAGCTCCGCCGAGATCCCGACCGTCGCCGCCCGCTGCTGGATCTCCCGCCAGGCGGTGGCGGGAAGCGCCACGATCGCCGCGTTGCGGGCGCTCTCGGCCGCGGCCTCGGCCTGCTCGCGGCGATCCTCGATCATCGCCGCGAGGGCCGGCGGCAGGTCCTTGCCTCCGGCCGGCGTGGCTGCCTGGGCGGCGGCCTCGCGCTCGGCCTCTTCCACGGCACTCGTCCGGTCGCGGGTCGCGGAGACGCGTCCCTCGATTCGCTCGTCCGTCCAGTCGAGGCGCAGCGAGACGTGATCCGGCGACGCGGCGACGTAGCCGTCCAGCGCCTCGTCGAGGATCCGGAACAGGCCGCTCTCGAGCTCCATCGGCAGGCGCCGGTCCGTACCCATCGATTCGAACTCGACCGTCACGCCGGCTCGCTGGCCTCGCTCGCGGACCGAGCGGCGGAGCGTCGGCACGAGGCCGAGATCGTCGAGGACCATCGGCCGGACGTCGAAGATGAAGGACTTCGTCGCGTCGAGCGTCTGCTGGACCATCGCGACGAGCTGGCGAACCTCGCCCCGGGCCATCTCCGGGTCCCGTGCGCACGAGCCGCTCGACGATCTGGGCCTGGAGGACGATGTTCGTGAGGCTCTGGGCCGGGCCGTCGTGCATCGCCCGGGCGATCTCCCGGCGGAGGTCTTCCTGGGCCGTCAGGACGATCCGCGACATTCCGGGGGCGCCGTCGTCGGCGGCACGCTTGGCTCCGCTGTCGGCCGCCGGAAGCTCCGCGCCTTCTTCTGACCGCGACGCCGAGGCTGGCAGCCATCTCGCCCAGCGATTCGCGGAATCGGGCGAGGATCTTGCGCTTGCCGTCGAGGACCTCGACCTGTGCCTCCATGACGGCGGCGCGGCGGGTCAGGTTGACGAGCTGGGCATTGAGCGCGATGACATCCTCGGACGGGGTTGCCTCGGGCAGGCTGGCGAGCTTGTCGGTCGCCTGGGTCCGTTTGAGCTCGTGCCGCTCCGCCTCCGTCCGGGCCTGCGTGACGAGCATGTCGATCTCGGCGAGCTCACCGTCGAGGGTCGCGAGGTCGCGGCCGACGCGCGCCGTCAGCTCCCCGAGGGAATCCGGTGTCGCGCGAGGTTCTACCGAGGACACGGCCGTGCGATCAATCCTCCGGCATCCGGATCCAGCCCTGGCGCATCGCGTAGACGACGGCCTGCGTCCGGTCGTTGACGGACAGCTTGCGGAGGATCGAGCTCATGTGGTTCTTGACGGTCTGCTCGCTGATCGAGAGGGCGTAGGCGACCTGCTTGTTCGTCATGCCCTGGGCGATGTTGTCGAGGATCTCGACCTCGCGGGGCGAGAGCGGCGCGAAGATCGGGGCGGCCTCCTGGCCGTAGACCGCGAGCTCACGGAACTCCTTGAGGACGCGAGACGCGACGGCCGGCTTGGCGAACACCTTGTCGTTGATCAGGTACTCGCCGTTCACGACGCGCCGGATGATCGTGACGAGGTCATCCGGGCCGACGTCCTTGAGGATGAAGGCGGCCGCGCCGGCCTTGATCGCGTCGAACAGGGCGTCCTCGTCCTCGTTGGCGGCCAGGACGATGATCCCGGTCGAGGGCAGCTCGCGCTTGATCCGCTGGGTGGTCTCGATGCCGCCCGGCGAGCTGAGCGAGAGGTCCATGAGGATGATGTCCGGCGACGTCTCGATCGCCCGATCGACCGCCGATCGGCTGTCGTCGGCCTCCGCAACCACGAGGAAGTCGGATTCGTGGCCGAGGATGTTGGCGATCCCGACGCGGAACAGGGCGTGGCCGTCGACGATGAGGATCTTCGTCTGCTCGCCCTCCGCGCGACGGTCCGGTCCGCCACGGCGGCGTTCAGGTCCCGAATAGTTCATCAGGCGGTCTCCTATGTTCCCATCGGGATCGCCAGCCGGACGGTCGTTCCACTGTCCGGTTGCGAGTGCACCTCGAAATGGGCCCCGATCAGCTCTGCGCGCTCTTGCATGAATTGAAGCCCGAAGTTGCGGCGGCCACGAGCCGCCACCGCTCCGACATCGAACCCTCTGCCGTCGTCGCGAACCGTGAGGACCCATTCCTCACCGTCAATGACGCTCGCGACGATGACAGATGACGCCCCTCCGTGCTTGCGCACATTCTGAAGGGCTTCCTGGACGACCCGCAGCACAACCGTCTGCTGGGCCTCAGTCAGGCGGTCCGACGGAGCTGTCAGCTCGGTCGTGATCGCCAGGCCCGTCAGGGCGGTCGTCCGGCCGACCGCGTCGGCCACGGCGCCGTCCAGGCCCAGCTCATCGAGAACGGGCGGCCGGAGCTGGCTGATGAACGTCCTGACCGACCCGAGCTCGCGCCGGAGCAGCTCCCGGAGGAACCGCAGCTCCGTCCGGGCCAGCCGATCGTCGTGGTCGATCACCCGCTCGATGTACTCGACCTGGAAGATCGCGTTCGACAGGACCTGGGCCGGCCCATCGTGGATCTCCTGGGCCAGTCGGGATCGCTCCGACTCCTGGGCCTCGACGATCCGCATCTGGATCTCGGTTGGCAGGTTCTCGCCCCGGTTCAGGCGGCCTGAGTCGCCGCGCTGCAGGAACGTCCCGGTGCTCTCGAGATTGCGGAGCGCGACGTCCAGCTTGGCGAGCTCGGTCTGATGGCTGCCGAGCTCGTGGCCGAGGTTCGTGACGTCCGACCGCAGGGCGCGGACGCGATCGTCCTCGGCGCCGGAGCGGGCGGGTTCGGCGGTGTCTGCGGCGTGCGCGTCGGCGCTGCCCCCGGATTCGCCGTCCGCGGCCCTCACGAGCCGGGGCCGGCTGTCCGTGGCTCGCCGCTCGAGTGCGTCGAGCTCGTCCGTGAGTGCCTGCCAGCGCGTCAGTTCATCGTTGTACGCGGCGCGGTACCGCTCGCGGATGCTCCGGAGCGCGTCGGCGCTCTGGCTGACCGCCGCGCTTGCCTCGGCGTGCAGCGCGTCGATCGACGCTGCGCTGACCTCGCGCAGGTCGCGCGGGTCCCGAGTCGCGCGTGGATCGTGCGCCGGGGGCGCGTCCTCGTTGCGGGTATCGGCATCCGTGCGTGCTGCGTCCATCGGCTTCCGAGTATAGGGGTCGCCACTCATGGGCAATCCAGCCTGTACACACGGGTGTTCTCGAGCGCGCGGGCGAGTTTTGGATCGGCCGGAGTCCCGATATCGATCTCGTCGAAGCAATCGGCGCTCGGGGCGTCCGTATCGAGGATCTCCGGCCAGTCGCCGTGATCGTCGCCGTGCAGGATCAGGAGCGACGTTCCCTTGAAGTGGCTCGCGAGATCGATGACGTCCGCGGGACTCTCGGCGGGCAGTGCCAGCGCCCTGGCCCCGGTCGATTCGGACAGCCAGATCGGGAAGTTCGTGATGATCGGGCCCTGGTCCTCGAGCGGCAGGCCGGCGGCATCCATCTGCGCGGCGAGCGCCTCGTAGCGCTGCGCCAGGCCGACCGACAGCCCACCGAACGATGGCATCAGCGCGGCCATGAAGAGCAGCGAGCCGAAGATCGTCAGCGCCCCGCCAAGCCACGCGACGGGTCGCGTCCAGCCCCGCATCTGCCCGACGCGCTCGATCGCGGCGTCGAGCGCCAGCAGCGCACAGACGATCAGCAGGACGTGGGCCGGCCCGGCGGCATGGAGGTAGGTCCCCCACGTCGTCGACACCGGGAACAGGAGGCTCGTGACGAGGAACGTCGTGATGGACAGGACCGCCAGCGGCAGGATCGCCCGGAGGCGGATGAAGAACGGCAGCGCGATCAGCCCGAGGAACGCGGCCGGGATGCCCGGCAGCAGCAGGACCGTGAAGAGGTTGTGGTAGAGGCCCTCGGCGCGCATCAGCAGGAGGCGCTGGGGACCCTCGGCGAGATAGCGCGCGACCGTCGGCGGGTCGTTCCAGGCGAAGATGTCGAAACCGGTCACCGACAGGGCGTTGGACAGGGCCTGGCCCGGCAGCGGGTTCCCGAACACGAGCCAGTCCCGGACCATCCACGGGACGAAGATCGCGAGGGCGACGGCCGCCGGCATCGCGATGAGGGCGAGCTTCCGGCTCCGCTCGAGGACAGGCGTGCGCCAGACGGCGACGACCCAGGCGAGGCCGATGAACGCCGCCTCGTTGCGGGTCAGGGCCGCGAGGCCGATCAGGACGCCGAGTGTGACGACCTTCGGGTTGGCAAGGCTCACCCGCCCGGCGTCGCGAAGGATGCGCGGCATCAGGATGCACGCGGCGAGGGCCAGCGCCGCGAAGGGCATCGTCGAGTCGGGCAGGGCGGAGTGGAGGACGAGCGGCAGGTAGACCGCGCTCGTCAGGCCCGCCCCGAGCGCCAGGACGCGCGTGCGGCTGAGCGACAGTCGCCGTTCCGTGGCGGCGTCGGCGCCGAGGCGCCAGGCCAGGACCGGGACGATCGCGCCGACCACCACCGAGCTCAGCTGCGCCGACTGGAACGTCGAGCCGAACAGCGCCATCGGGATCGCGGCGAGGAACGTCGGCAACGGCAGCCAGACCTCGAAGGCGGGCCGGGGGAAGGACAACGGCGGGGTGCCGTAGCTCCACAGCGCGTCGCTCGTCAGGCCCTGGCCCTCGAGGAGGTTGCGAGCCACGCCGACGTAGTAGGCGGTGTCCTCGGGCTGGGGGAACACGACCAGCGACGCGGCCACGATCGCGGATCGCCAGCGCGATCACGAACACGAGGGCGGCCGACAGGAAGATCTCGCGGCGTCTCACGGTGTCGCTCCGGCCGCCGTCACGGCGCAGCGCGGGTCAGCGGCGCTGACGCAGACCGGGTAGATCGCGGCACTCGTGTCGCCGCCCGGTCCGGGGATCCCGATGAGCCGCGGGCCGATCCACCGTGGCCTGGCCGCGCCTGTGAACACAGGTTCCAGCGCCGCCACCGAATCGTCGCTCTCGATGACCAGCCACTCGATCCGATAGGCATCGGCGACCTCTTCGATCGTGTCGAGCGGATCGTTCGGCGTCACGACCCCGCCGTGACCCGTGTGGTAGCGGTAGCCCGCGGCGTCGATCGTCATGAGGCGGGCATCAGGCGCCGCGCCGGCAAGGTCCAGTGCCGCCGCCACGGCCCGCCGTTCCGTCCGTTCGCGATCCCAGCGCCCCTGGACCAGCAGGGCGGTCGGGATGGCCGCAACGACCGCGAATCCGACGGCCGCGGTCACGAAGAGCTTCGTCGCGGCCTCCCGATCCCAGGCCCGCCGCCGCGCCGCGATCCAGGCGACAGCGACGACGATCCCCTCGAGGGCCAGCAGATACGCGTGTGGCGCCAGGGCGACGGCCGAATGGATGAAGGTGCCGCCCGGGACGTGGACGGCCGACACGAGCGCCGAGAACGCGAACAGGATGGCGGCGTAGGTCAGGAACGGTCCGAAGTCCACCGACCGTCGCCGAGCCCACCCGCCGATCAGCATGAACGGCAGCAGGATCCCGCCGCGCAACGAGCGTCGTGAAGATGCCGACAGCGGCCACGAAGCCGCCCACGCGGCTCAGGAGCAGCGGACCGATGCCCTGGCCGAGCAGGTGGCTGAGCGTCGCCGGCGTCGTGATCGAGTTCCACTCCTCGATCGAGCGGATGTAGAGGACCTTGCCCGATGCCGTCGACGGCGAGAGCTGGCCGAAGACCTCGAGCTGGCGGATCCACCACGGCACCATGACCGCGAGGAACAGCCCGAAGCACGCGGCGGCCGCCCAGACCGGGATCGCCGGTCGCCGGGCGCCACCTGACCGCCACGCCCGCCACCGGTCATAGAGGAAGGCGAGACCCAGGGTCCCGCCGACGAGCAGGCCGTCGTTCCGCGACAGCGTCGCCAGGCCGACCAGCAGCCCGCCCAGCGCGAACGCCCGAGCGTGCCCGCGCAGCCCGCGAGCGGCCATCCAGAGGGCCCCGGCGACGAGCGGCTGATAGAGGGAGAAGTTGTCGGGCTGGGTCATGTAGACGAGCGACAACGCCGGGATCGCCGTCAGGACGCCGGCCCCGACACGACACGAGCGGGCGCAACCCGGCGTCCCGCCCGATCGCCCACGCGAGCGGCGCGGCGAGCGCCCCGATGATGGCGAACGGCAGCGCCGACGCGACGGGCGTCGGCCCGAGCAGCCAGATGAACGGGACCTGGACGAGCGAAGCGAGCGGCATCCAGTGGGCGTTGCTCGGAATCGGGAGCGTCGGGTCGGCCGGGATCGTCCCGCCGACCTCGGCGAAGATCCAGATGAAGTCGACCTGGAAGCCCTGTCCGCCGGCCACCGATCGGGCGACATCGACGTAGTAGTACGAGTCGGGATACGCAGGGTCGGGGAAGAGGGCAATCAGTACCAGCCGGACCGCGAGGGCGAGCACGTACAGGGCGATCGGGGTTCGCACGGTCGGTGCAGCGTAGCACCGCCCCCCGCCCGTTCCGACCGGTACGAATCGGCTATTCGATGGCACCCGCCGGGAGGGCGTGAGCCGCCCTTCCGGTCGCTAGGATGGTCGCCATGGCATCTGCCGGCAGGCTTGCCGCGTTCGATACTCCGAACGTCCGCCGCGTCCTCGCCGGCGCGGCCGTCCTCGGGCTCGCACTCGGCATCCAGACGCTCGTCCTCCACCTGTCGACCGATCCCCTCGCCGACGTCCACGCCTACTACGACGCCGGGGCCAGGCTGAACGCCGGCTTGCCGCTCTACGACCAGCCGGCGACGACCAACGACAACGAGTTCTATCGCTACCCACCGCTGCTCGCGATCGCGTTCCGGCCACTTGCCCTGCTTCCGTTCGAGGTCGCGGCCGCGATCTGGGAGGCGTTCCTCGTCGCCTGCCTCGCGCTCACGATCGTCCGGCTCGGCGCTGAATCGCCGGACATGGATCGTCCTCGGGATGCTCGCCCTGCCGATCTTGTGGAGCCTCGCGATCGGCCAGGCGCAGGTCGTCGTCACGCTGCTCATGGCCCTCGGGCGCGCCGTGGGCCATCGCGCTCGCCGCGCATCTCAAGATCTTTCCGGCGCTCGCCGCGATCTGGTGGCTCGGCCGGCGCGACGTCCGCTCGTTCGGGCTGTTCGTCGCCTGGCTGGCTGGGATCGGCCTCCTGCAGCTCGTCCTCGAGCCGGCTGGGACGCTGGCGTTTCCGGCGACGCTCGGGCTGGAGCAGGTCGGCAACGTCGAGAATCGGTCGCTCTATGCGTATTCGCCGATCGCGTGGGCCGTGGCGGTCGTGGCGGGCATCATCGTGGCCTGGCGCCTGGCCCCGACGCGCTACGGCTGGGTGGCGGCGGTGGCGCTGTCCGTCCTGGCGACGCCGCGGCTGCTGATCTACCAGCTCTCGACGCTCGTGGCCGCGCTCCGAGAGCCACGATCCGAGGCTCCGTCCGGGGAGCGGGCTTCGTGAGCGAGATGAGCGAGCGACCCGCGAGGCGGCGACCGAACCCCGTCTGGCTCGGGCTGGGGATCGTCGGCTGGGCCGGGCTGGCCTGGTTGGCGGTGCAGATGTACTCGACGACGCCGCGGAGCGCGGCGTTCGATCTCGAGCTGCTGCTCCAGGCCGGACGCGACGTCGCTGCGGGGCGGTCGCCGTACGACCCGGCGATGGTCGCCGGCGGCGTCCCCGGCGCGGCCGACCTCTTCTACTCCTACCCGCCGCCGGTCGCCCAGGCGTTCAGCCTGTTCGCGGCGGTGCCGTCGGCCGCGATGTTCGCCGCGCTCTGGATCCTCGCCATCGCCGGCCTCGCGGTCGCGCGCCGCCATCGTGAGCCGCAACCTCGATCCGGGGCGGCCGAGTCGCCGCGATCGTCGTTCCGACGCTGGCCGTCGCGCCGCTCTTCCTGCCATTCGGGATCGCCCTGCTCTTCGGCAATCTCGACGCGCTCTTTCCGTTGGCTTATGCGCTCGTGCTCGTGGCGGCCGTCGTCCCGTCGCCTCGGTCGAGCGTCGCCGGCGGCATCGCCCTGGGTTTGGCAACGGTGGCGAAGGTCCACCCGGCGGGCCTCGGGCCGTGGTTCGTGGGCCGCCTCGTGCGCGATCGTCAGGAGGGCCAGGCGGCGGCCTCGTTGCGGCTGATCCTCGCGGCCGTTGCGACTGGCGGTGCCGTCCTCGTCCTCAGCCTGCTGGCCGGCGGCGCAGACCTGTGGCGCGACTATGTGCCCGTCGCGGGGGCGGCGAGCAATGCCCGCCTCCTCGATCCGCGCAACGCCGGTCCGGCCGCGCAGCTCGCGATGCTCCTCGGCGGCGACGAAGGGCTCGTACGGGCCCTCCACGTGCCGGTGGCCCTGGCGGCGCTCCTGGCGTCGCTGTGGGCCGGCTGGGCGGTCAGGGACCGGCTGGCGGGGATCGCCATTGCGGCGATCGCGTCGCTCGTGCTCCTGCCGGTCACCTGGTACCACTACCCGACGGCGCTCATCCCGTTCGCCATCGCGGCGGTCGTCCGGGCACGGGGGAGCGCGGCAGCTCAGCGGACGACGCGCTGATCGCCGCCGCGGCCGTCGTGGCGACGCTCTCGATCGCGTGGATCCCGGGGATGTGGCTCGCCGTTGGGCTTGGGATTGGCGGGCGTCGTCGCGAGCGGCCGCACGAGCGACAGCCGGAGCGCCGTAGCCCCGAAACGGAAAGCGCCGGTGGCCGCAATGGCCACCGGCGCTCATTTCCTGCCCGCGAAGCGTCAGGGTGCGAAGTAACCGGTGATGTCGAGGATGAGGTGGGTCGTCTTGCCGGACGAGGCCTTGTAGACGAGCCCAACGCTGCCGCCCGCGGTGAGCGGACCGGTGACGCCGTTCGCCCGGACATCCCCGACGGGGAAGTTCAGGGTCGAGGTGTCAGGGGTGTTGTCCAACGCCTTGCGTCATCGAGACGTAGCCGTCGTCGGTCTGGCCGACGACCGTGAGGTTGCCGGTGATGCCGTCGGCGGCCGTCGGGACGCCGACGTGGCCCTCGATCTGGAGGGCTCGCGCGATGTCCGTCTTGAACGTGCCGCTCAGGCCCGTGCCGAAGCGCGAGTCGAGTACGCGGCCCGGCGCAAGCGGGTAGAACTTCGAGCCCGTCAGATTCTGGACGTAGTAGCCCGTCACGTCGAAGAGCAGGTGGGTGGTCTTGCCGGGTGCCGCGATGTAGATCGCATCGAGGTGACCGACGTCGTTGGTGGAGTTGAGTCGGACGGTGATCCCGTTCGCCCTCGTGTCGGCAAGCGGGAAGTTGATCGTGGAGGTCTCAGGGTTGTCGGCGAGGTCCGGCCCCAGGGTCACGTAGCCGCCGCCGTTCTGACCGACGACCGTGAGGTTGCCGGTGACCGCCGTCGCGTTGGCGGGGACGCCGCCACGGCCGGCGACGTCGAAGTCGCGGACAACGTGGGAGGTGAACTTGCCGCTGAGCCCGTTGGCGAACCGGGTGTCGAGCAGGCGCGCTGGCGTGATCGCTTCGAACGTCGCGCCGGTGTTGTTCTCCAGGAAGTAGCCGGTGACATCGAGGAGGACGTGCGTCTTCTTCCCGGCGCCCGCCCGGTACACGATGCTCAGCTTGCCGTCATCGGCGAGCGTGCTCGTGATGTTGTTCGCCCGGACGTCCCCGAGGGGGAAGTTGAGGGCCGAGGTGGACGGGTTGTTGTCTGGATCGGGCGTGACCGACAGGTAGCCCGCCTGCTGCTGGCCGACGACGGTCAGGTTGGCGGTGATCGCCACCGCGTCGTTCGGGATGCCAAGGCGGCCGGCGATCGTCACCGATCGGGCGATGTTCGCGGTGAACTGGTTGTTCAGCCCGATGTCGAACCGGGTGTCGAGGAGCCGGACCGGATCGATCGGGACGAACGTGGTCGCGGTCGGCGGTGGCGGTGGCGCCGTGCCGATATTGAACGTGCGTGTAGTTGGAGGTATTGAGGACGTTGCCGGCCGCATCGAGGGCCTTGATCCGCCAGCAGTAGGTGCCGTCGGCATAGGCCGTGATCGGTGCCCACGACGTCATGACCGTCGTCTGGTTGTAGAGGATCGTCGCGAACGTGCAGGACGACGCGACCTCGATCCTGTACTGGACCGCTCCCGCGACGCCGCCCCACGTGAAGAGGAGCGTGTTCGCGGCGACCGTGGCACCGTTCGCCGGCGCCGTGAGCGTCGGCTTGGCCGACTGAAGGGTGAACGTCCGACCGGCCGACCAGGGACCGGGCCTGTTGTCGGCGTCATTGCGTCGGACGCGCCAGGCGTAGTCGCCGGACGGCCAGTGAGGTCGTCGGCGCCCATGCGGAGAACTTCGTGGTCGTGCTGAGGACCTTGTTGGCCGGCGAGAACAGCAGGTCGCCGTTCTTGTAGACCTCGATGAGGTAGGTCGCCGCGAACGCCTGCGGAGTCCACTGGAAGTACGGCACGCCGGCCTGAGTGCTCCCGTTACCGGGGAACGTCAGCGACAGCGCGGGCGAGGCCTTGTTGACGAGCCGCGACGGACTCTTCGTCAGCGTGTTGCCGCTGCCGTCGATCGCCTGGACCCGCCAGTAGAGCGGACCTTCAGGGTAGGTCTTGCTGAACGGCGTGTAGGTCGTCTGGTCGACGGTGGCGGTGTCGAAGATCGACACGAAGTCGGAGACCGTCGAGACCTCGATCTTGTAGGACCGGGCCTCCTGATCGACGGCCGGGTTGAGTGCCTGGTTGGTCGTCAGGTATGGCGTCCAGTTGAACGTGATCTGATCGGGGAACGTCTGACCCACGGTCGGGGTCAGGAGCTCGACTGCCGCCGAATTCTTGCGGAACGCCGAGGCGTTGTCGTTCGCGTTCGTCTGGGCGCTCGGGCCGCAGCGCGACAGGTTGTAGTCGACGCACGGCCTGACAAACCAGTAGATCGCCTGACCGGCCTGCTGGTCGAGGAAGGACTCCCGCGGCGTGATGGTCGTGAAGATCGTCTTGTAGCGCTTGATCTCGTTGGTGAACTCGGCGTCGTTGGCGAGCGTGACTTCGTACGCGCCTGCACCGGCGATGGGCTCCCACTCGATCGTGGGCGTGTCGGCGAGGGTCGTGCACGTCGCGATGAGCGTGCAGCGTGGCGGGCGACGAGTAGTCAGTCGACCCGAGTTGGAGCGGTGCCGCTCACCGTGAATGTCTGCTCCGCGCTCGTGGCCAACAAGAGGTCGCCCGCATCGAACGCCTCGACCTTGTACTTGTACGTGCCGCCAGCCAGTGGCAGGGCACTGTATGTGAACCCGGCGTACTCGAGCTCCGTGCTGCCGCTCAGCGGCGCCACGAAGTAGAAGGCCGCCTGACGGGCCATAGATGACCTTGTAGTAGGCCGCGCCCGTGTATGGATCCCACGTCATCTTCGGCATCCGGACGCTCGAGGCGCCGTCGGCCGGGCTCGTGATGTCGAAGCTCGTGTCGGTCGTGACGGGATCAAGCGAGAAGTGGAACCAGCCGCCGCTCGCCGGCGTGACGCTCGGGTTGCCGAGGCCGTCGATGGTCGTGACGTACCACTGGAACGGCTCGTCTGCCTCGTCGAGGAGGGCCGGCGGCGTGTACGAGGTTGCGTACGTGACGGCTGTGTGGACGGTCGCCCCACCGGAGTCCTTGATCGTGATCGCGGTACTGCTCGGACGTTGTCGACAGCCGTCCAGGTGAACGTCGGGGTCTGGACAGTCGCGTTGTTCGCTGGCGTCAGGAGCGTCGGCAAATCGCCGATGTAGATGAATCGCCATGTATCGAGGGGCTCGAGCTCGGACCAGATGCCGACGATGTCGCCCGAAGTCATCGATCGCGCGGACCTTCCAGAAGTACGTCGCGCCGTGGGTCGGGGGTCCCCAGTTGCAGCTGCCCGGTTCCCCGCCGGTGCCACCTGCGAACGCGCATACGGCGTCAGCTTCGTGCGGTTCGTCAAACAGGTGTCGTAGGAGCCGGGCGAGAAGAACTGGTCGTCACCGATCCACACCTCGTAGTGCGAGGCGAGCGGGACGGGGGTCCACTCGAGCGTTGGCACCCCGACGAAGGGCGTAGCGCCGCCGTTGTAGAACGGGGCGATCTCGTCTGGGTGCTGGGGCCAGTTGCGGGTGAACTGCCACTCGGTCGACCAGCCGCCGTTGTTGGCCGGGCTCTTGGCGTCCTTGGCGCGGACGCGCCAGAAATACGAGCCGTTGTCGAGGTTGACCGGCTTGTTGATATTTCGTGCTCTTGACGTCGAGATCAACGACAACGTTGTTGTCCCAGTCGCCATTCGGGCTGACCTGGATCTGGTACGTCTTCGCGCCGACGACCGGCGACCAGCTGAACGTGATGTCGCGGATCGGCGTGCCGACATCGTCCGCCGGCGTGAGGAGCGTGGGTACGCGTTGGCCAGGCGTAGGTGTACTGGCGCGGGGTCGTCCACTCGCTGACGACGCCACCCGTCGAGGACGTGGCCCGGAGTCGCCACCAGAACGACTGATTGATCGTCGGCGGTTCCGTCAGGGTGAAGTTCGTGTTGTTCGTCGTGAAGGTCGTCGGGAGGATGAACTGGTCGTCGCTATCGATTTCCAGCGTGTAGCTCTTGGCGCCGGCGAGCGGCTGCCAGTCGAAGAGGACGGGCTCGGTCGGGAAGTTGAAGGTGTCCCCGTCGGCTGGCGCATCGATGACAGGCGCGGTGCCCCACTCCTTGGTGAATGAGCCCACCGGCGAGAACGGTCCGATTCCGGAGCTGCCGTCCGTCCCGGCGACACGCCAGTAGAGGAGGCCCAGCGGCAAGTCGGCCGGCGGGGTGGCCTTCCGGTTGACGGTGTCCACGTTGTAGACGAGCGGGGTCATGTCAGATTCGGTTGAAATCTGGACGCGATACTTCGCTGCGCCGGTGACGGCGCTCCAGGAGAACACCGGGTTGGACGAGACCGTGTCGCCTGTGTCTGGATTGAGGAGGGTCGGCGCGCCGGACGGAGCGACGGCTCCGACGGCTGCGGGGAAGAGGCCGGCGAGCATCACGAGCGCGGCAGCTACCGAGAAGATTCGCGCGCGAGACGAGCGGCTGGAAGCGCTGGGCACGATGAGGGTTCCTCCCCGAGATGCGAGCGGCCGAAACGACCCGGCCAGAAAATGACTCAGCCCGCTGACGGAGCGGGCGAACCCACTGTAGCCCTCGGCGGTGCAGTTGGTAACCCTCGATACGGACCACGTCCACGTTGGTACTTCCGGGCCATTCGGCAAGAGGCAACGTTTCCGTAGGGTTAGGGGACGTCTTGCGCATCCGCGCGGTCGGCGTCAGGCTACGCTCGCACCTCGGGTTCCCGGAGGGTGGCTCGGGGTCAATCAATCATCTGGGGTACGTGCACTCATGGACTTCCTCGCTTACATCGATCCGGGCTCCGGGAGCCTCATCATCCAGGCGGTCATCGCGAGCGTCGTCGCGATCCCGTTCTTCTTCCGCCAGCAGATCGGGCGACTGCTTCGCACCGTCCGCCGCGGCGAGAGCGACTCGAGCCCCGCGACACCGCCGACCGACCGGCCTTCCTGAGTCCAGCCTCCTCAGCGCAGCTGGTGCCGGCGACAGCCGAGAGCGACCGCGCCCGACGGGACCCGGGCTCATTCCGCGACCCGTCCGGGTTCGTGTTCTCCCGTGACGGTGTCCTCCTCCGCCAGATCAACGCATCCTTCGCCGCCGACTGGGACGACCTCGTCGCGAGCGGCCTCCTGACGACCCTCCAGGAGCGCGGGCTCCTCGTTCCCCATGACGTGGCGACGACCGATCTCGCGGCGGCCCCGGAGATGGCCCATGCGGTCATCCGGCCCGAGCGCATCGATTTCATCTCGTACCCCTATGAGTGGTCGTTCGGAATGCTCCGGGACGCCGCGCTCCTGACGCTCGAGGCCCAGGCGCTCGCGTTCGAGCGCGGATTCACGCTCCGCGACGCCACCGCCTACAACGTCCAGTTTCGGCGCGGCCGGCCGATCCTCATCGACACGCTCTCGTTCGAGCGGGCGGAGGAGGGAGCGCCCTGGATCGCGTATCGCCAGTTCTGTGAGCACTTCCTCGCCCCGCTGGCGCTGATGGCGAACCGCGACGTCCGGTTGGGGCTGATGCTCCGCGACTTCATCGACGGCATTCCGCTCGACCTCGCCGCGCGGCTGCTTCCCGGCCGGACCCGCTGGAACCTGGGTCTCGGACCGCACATCCACGCCCACGCCCGGGCCCAGGCTCGCTTCGCCGACCAGGGGGACGAGGCGGCCGCGGCCACGAGGCGAACATCCGTCAGCCCGCTGAAGCAGCGGGCGCTCATCGACAGCCTCCAGCGAACGATCGGCAAGCTCGACTGGACGCCCGAAGGCACGGAATGGGCCGACTACGCCGAGAACACCTCGTACGGTGACGACGCGACGGTCGTGAAGGACGATCTGGTCCGACGGTTCCTCGACGCGGCCGGTGGCGACGTCGTCTGGGACATCGGGGCGAACACGGGGCGCTTCAGCCGCATCGCCGCGGATCTGGGGCGCCGCGTCGTCGCCTGGGACGTCGATCCCGCGGCCACCGAGCGCCACTACCGGCTGATCCGGCGGGACGGCACGGAGTCGATCGTGCCGCTCGTCCTGGACCTCGCCAATCCGAGCCCGGGCCTGGGCTGGGGCGGCGAGGAGCGGCGGACGCTCGAGGATCGCTCGAACGCCGATGTCGTCCTCGCCCTTGCCCTCATCCACCATCTCGCCATCGGCCGGAACGTGCCGCTCGAGCGGGTCGCGGGCTACTTCGCGCGGCTTGCGCCCGGCCTCGTGATCGAGTTCGTGCCCAAGGAAGACCCGATGGTCCGCAAGCTCCTCGCGACGCGCGAGGACGTGTTCGCGGACTACACGCTCGATGGTTTTCGCACCGCATTCGGGACGCTCTTCGACATCGAGGAGGAGGCGCCGGTCACCGGAACGGCCCGGGTGCTCCTCCGGATGTCGCGGCGCGGCTGACCCATCCCATGAGCGACGGGGGCGCCCGCGCAGCTCGACGACGGTTGCCCATCGCCGGCTACGCGCTCGTCTTTCCCACGGCGATGGTCGTCCACATCTGGGTCGGAACGGGGATCCATCCGGCTTCGATGATTCGCCCACTTCTGATCGTGCTCGTGGCCACGATCCTCCTTGCCGCGGCACTGACGGCGCTCTCCCGGAGCCGGGATCTCGGCGCCCTCGCGACGACCGCGGTTGTGCTCTGGCTCATCGCGGCGGTCGCGTATCCGTCGATCGGACTCGTCCTGGCTCCCGCGATCGTCGTGCTCGTCGCGATCGGGCTGGCGCGGCGAGGGGCGCCCTGGCCCATCGGTGAGCAGATCACCCGCGGGATGACGATCGTCGCCGCGATCGCCGCGATCGCGGTCGGCTTGCAGGCTTTCCAGGCGGGTTCGCTGGCCCAGGCCGTCTCCGACGTCCAGCTCGACCTGGCGGGTCTCGGGCCGTCGGCGGCGCCTCGGCCGGAGGATCCGGACATCTACCTCGTGCTGCTCGACGCCTACCCGGGCACGGCCGCTGCCGCGCTCGACCCGGCGTGGGACGCCGCAGCATTCGGGGAGGCGCTCCGGAAGCGCGGCTTCGACATGGCGGCGGGGACACATTCGAACTACCTCCAGACGCCGCAGACGGTCACGTCCGTGCTCGACATGCGCCACCTCGCCGACATCCCGGCGCTCGACCCTCCGTGGGGCCCCGTTCCGCTGGACGGATTTCGCCTGCGGCGGGCGCTCAACGAGGCGTCGGGCCTGTCGACGCTTCATCAGCGTGGTTACGAGCTGACGGCGATTGCGTCCGGCTGGGCGGAGGCGGAGCTGCGCCGGGTCGATCGGTACATCGAGCCAATCGGGCTGAACGAGTTCGAAGTCGGGCTGCTGCGCGGGACCGGCGCGGCCGACGTCCTCACGTTCCTGGCGCCGGACTTCGCCGCGGCACTGCAGCGCGGCCGGGTTCGCTCCAGCTTCGAGTCCCTTGCCGCGGAGGCTGCGCGACCATCGGAGCGCCCGAAATTCGTCCTCGCCCACGTCGCGGCGCCCGCATCCGCCGTGGGTCTTCGACGCCGCGGGCAACGACACGCCCGGATCAGTTGCGGACGTTCTACCAGGACGGAGCGCGAGACCGCGGGATCGACCGGGCAGAGGCGATTCGTCGCCATCTCGACCAGGCGACGTACACGGCGAACCTGACCGTCGCAGCGGTCGACCAGATCCTCGCCAGTGCCAATTCGCCGCCCGTCATCATCGTCTTCAGCGACCACGGACCGGGCACCGAATTCGACCCGAGCAAGCCGCTCGAATCGGACCTCGTCGAGCGATCGAGCAACATCCTCGCCGTCTACAGTCCCGGCCACGCCGGCCTCTTCGCGTCACCGACGACACCCGTCAACATCCTTCCGCGCGTCTTCAATGCCTACCTGGGCACGACCATTCCCGAGCAGGCCGACACGACATTCGCCTGGCGCGATTCGCGGCTCGACACGCTCGCGGTCGATCCCAGGAATCCGGAACTCGCGCGGTGACCCAGTCCGCCGCCACGCCAGAGGCCGACAGCCGCGAGAATTCCAGAGGCCGCGAGCATACAGCACCGACCACGCTGGTGGCGGATCGCCTGGTATCCGATGGTCGTTCCCGTCGCATTCATCTTGATCGTGTGGTCGGCCACCGAGATCCACCCGCGCTGGTTGATGCGTCCGCTGGTCGTCACGACTGTCCTCGTCCTCCTGCTCACGCTTGCGCTTTCCGCGCTCCTCCGGGACCGCGATCGAGGGGCTCTCGCGGCGTTCGCCGTCGTGGTCGCCTGTGCTGGCGAACGACCTTCGCCTTAGGCTGTTCTCCTGTTGATCGGCCTGGTTCGTAGTCGGCAGAAGGCATGATCAATCTGGGACGGCCGTGGGGCCGCGGGCCTCTCATCACGCGCTGGCTGACCATCAGCGGCGCGTGCCTTATCGTCGTTACGATCCTGACCACCGTCCAGGTTGGGAGCTTCCAGGAAGCCGTCGCGGACGTTGCGGACGACTTCTCAATGCCGCGAAGGGCCGACGCGTTCGATCCCGCCGCGCCGAATATCTACGTCGTTCTTCTCGACGGTTATCCCGGCGACGATGCCGCAAGCCTCGACCCGACCTTCGATAGCGGAGGCGTTACCTACGGCCCTCGCGGCGCGAGGATTCAACGTCCAGCGTCACTCCCGCTCGAACTACCTCCGACGCGCCTCACTCTCGCCACCATGTTTGGGGCCACGCACATCCGGGACGCCGAGTTCGCTGCAGTCGCCCTACAAGAGCCTCGCGGATGACAGCAGGAGACTTCGTCGCTTCGGGGATGACGGTCCGGTTCTCCGAGCCCTTGCGGACGCCGGATACGAGACCCTGACGATCGCATCCGATGTCAGCCATCTGGGACTTCGTCGAGTCGACCGGGTCATCGACGCGCCGGGCGTCAACGAACTAGAGGGCGTGCTGTTGCGGGCCTCCAGCTGTCGGTGCGCTCCTGGAACGGTTCCTCAACGAGCAGGTTCTGCGACATGCGGCGGTCCAATGTCCTCGCCGCATTCGATGCCGCTGCCGCTGCGACGCCAATGAGCGAACGGCCCATGTTCGAATGGGTCCACGTCATGGCGCCGCACGCCCCGTGGGTCTTCGACCGAAACGGCAATCCCGTAAATGACATGCCCGGCCTGACGTGGCAGGAACCCGTGTCGGGTCCGGCCGGGCGAGCCGACAGGATTCAACGAACCTTCAGCTACGTGGAGTACGTCAACGAGCGGACGTTGTCATTGGTGGATCGGCTGGTAGAGCGAGACCCGGCCGGGGTGATCATCATCCTATCCGATCACGGAAGCGACACTGCCTTTGATGCGCGCGACCCGGTCGGGTCGGATCTCAACGAACGGTCCAGCAACGTCTTTGCCAGCCGCACGCCAGGGCGATCCGGACTCTTTCCTGATGGCACGACCCCGATCAACGTGCTCCCACGGCTGCTTAACGCGTATCTCGGGACGTCCCTTCCAATTCAGCAGGACACTACCTGGACGTGGCGACCGGGGAGGCTCCATTCTCGACGCCGTTCCGATCGATCTCAAGGCGTTGCAGCGGTGAGGGGCGCAAGCGTCCGAGGAATCGCCGCTCGGTTGGCGGGGCTCCTCGCGGAATTGGTATCCGGTTTCCTTCGGCGTGGCCGTCGTCCTCAACCAGATCGCGGACGACGGGATCGCCATCCTGGCGGAATCCGTGCGCTGATCGTTGCCGTCCTCGTAACAGTCGCGCTCGCCGTCGCCGGGCGACGACTGACCCGGCAGGCTGATCGAGGCACCTTCTGGGACTGGCCGCGTTCTTCGTTCTCCTCGCCGGCGACGAGCCGGTGTGGCTCCTTGCGGCCGGAGCAATCGCGTTTGTGCTCTGATCGACCTGCGTGCGGCGCAGAACCGGCGGCAGGGCGGTTCCGTGGTCGGCGATCCGGAGCGGGTTGAGCGCGGTGGGCGTCATCCTGCTCGTACTGGTCACGCTGCCGCGTCTTCGGCAGTCCCACGGCCTTGGCCCATCGGACCGCAGCCCGCAGTCCTCGGCCGGAGACGCCCGCCAGGCCCGACATCTTCGTGATCCTGCTCGACGGATTCGGCCGCCCTGACGTCCTCGCGACGTACGGCCACGACGCAAGCCCGTTCGTTGCCGACCTCGAGACAAGGGGCTTCGACATCGCGGCCCACAGTCGATCGAACTACCCCACGACAGGGCTCGCGCTGACAAGCATGCTCAATGCCGTGCCGCTTTCGGCCCTGGGGATCGTCGATCCGGCCCAGCTCGAGCCACGAAACATTCACCCCACGCTCGAGGCGAACCGAGCGTTTCAGATCCTGGCCGATCGCGGCTACGAGACCATCGCCTTCTCATCGGGCTACGAGCTGGTGGCGCTTCGATCCGCGAACCGATTTGTCGATACCGGCCAGCTCAACGAGCTCGAGGTCGGGCTCGCCGAATCGACGATCCTCGAACCTTTGATGGACGCCCTGACCGGCGATCTCAAGAGCCAGCACCATCCGGGCCCGCGCGATGGCGATGGTTCCCGCGGTCCGGAGCCTCGCAGCCGAGCCGTCCAATCGCCCTCGCTTCGTCTTCGTCCACTTTCCCGCTGCCCCACCCACCGTTCGTGTTCGGTTCGGACTGCGCGCCCATTCGCGGCGGTGAGTCACTCTTCGTCCTCGGCGCGGATGGCATTCCGCGCAAGTCGGCCAGCCGGATGGCAGAGGAGATCCGACTGACGGCAGGGCAGGTCGGCTGCGTGGAGAGGCTCGCGATCGAAATGGTCGACGGCATCCTGGCGGGAGCCGGCCCGGACACTGCCGTGATCGTGTTGTCCGACCACGGCCCGGAGACCCGCTTGGAACGGTCCGATCCCCAGCCGGACGCGATCCACGATCGTCTCGCGAACCTGTTCGCGGCGAGGACCCCTGGTCATTCGGACCTGTTCCCGGACGACATCACCCTCGTCAACGTGCTGCCGCTCCTCTTTGGCGCCTATCTGGATGTGGACCTTCCGGAGCAGCCGGACACGGTCTACTTCGGGATGCCTGGCGTCGGCCTCGTGCCGTGGACTCCGCCCTGTGATGAGCGACAGCGCAACGAGCGACAGCGCAAGGCGCGGCAGGGGAGGGTTGCCGCTCTATCCCGTGCTTGCTCGCGATCGCCTTCGTCCTGTCGATCGTGCTGCCGACCGGCGGGAGCCCGTACGCTGGCCTTCGCCTGCTCACCGGCTTTGCGATCGGTGCGCTGCTCGTGTCCATTGCCGCCCGGATGCTGCTCGGCGACAGGGATCGGGCTGGGATCGTGGCGGGCCTGGTCGTGGTCTTCGTGTTCAAGGGCATCGACTGGCGAGTCGCGATCCTGATCCTCTTCGCCATCGGCCTGATCGTCGGCGAGCGGCTCGCGGCCCTGCGCCGGCCGTTGCGGGTCCAGTGGACGCTTGCGGGTCGGGTCGCGAATACCGCTTCAGTCGTGCTCCTCGTCGCCGTTCTGCTCCGGTCGGCCGGAGACGGCTCGCTCGGCGCGTACCTCGGCGCGATCCGGAGCGAGGGCCCCACCGCAGTTCGCGACAAAGCGCCCGTCGGCGAGGCTGCCGTCGGCGCGCCCGACGTATTCCTCATCATCCTCGACGGCCACGCCCGGGCCGACAAGCTCGACGCGATCTTCGGCTACGACGCGGCCCAGTTCCTCGAGGCGCTTCGCAAGCGCGGATTCGAGGTCGCCGCGGCCAGCCGGTCCAACTACCTTCTCACGTCACAGAGTCTGCCCTCGTTGCTGAACATGGCCCGCGTCGCGGATCTCGTCGACCGAAAAACGGCGGCCGCTTCGGCGCTCGCCTACACGATCCAGGTTCGGCCGCTCGCCAGCGACTCCCGCGTATTTCGAATGTACCGCTCGCTCGGCTATGAGGTAGTCGCCATCGCCTCGGGGTTCGAGGAGGTCGCGCTGCGCGGCGCGGACCGGTTCATCGACACGGGCCAGATCAATGAGCTGGAGACACGCGTGCTGGGGAACACCGTCGTCGCGCCCGCCATCCAGCTCGTCGATCCTGACTGGTTCGCGGCGCAGCAGCGGGCCCGCGTCACCGCAGTGTTCGACGCCACGGCTGAGCTGTCGCGGGAGCCGCACGCTCGGCCGCGGCTCGTCATCGCCCACGTCCCGAGCCCTCACGCACCGATCGTCTTTGCTGCCGACGGCTCGGCTGTCCCGATGTCCGACCTCGCTAACTTCTTCGACGACACGTTCCTCCATCGAGCGGGGCCAAGGGAGCGGGCGCTGGCCGATACGCCGGCCAGCTTGCTCACGTCGACGCGCTCGCGCTCGCTGCTATCGACCAGGTGCTCGCCGCGGAGTCGGCGCCTCCGGTCATCCTCGTCCTATCCGACCATGGGTCCGCCGCCGGTGTCGACTGGGACAACCTTGACGCGTCAGACCTCGACGAGCGAACGGCTAACCTGTTCGCCGCCCTCACTCCGGGCCGTTCCGGGGTGTTTCCCTCCGATGTCACCCTGGTGAACGTCTTCGGTCTCTTGTCCGAGACCTACTTTGCCCGGGAGTACGACCCACAGCCGAATACCGCATATCGGTGGTATAGGTCGCTGGCCGAAGAGGTCCCGATCTCCCTGCCGGAGGCGGCGATTCGCATGACGCACCCGTTGTCGGCGCAGCGCGACGGCCCGACGAGCCTCGGTCGGCGCTTGTTCGCGGTACCCCTGTATCCGATTGCGCTTGCGGCCGCGTTCGTCCTTGGCATCTGGTTCCAATCCAGCCTGGACCTCGTGCCGCTTCTCCGCCCGCTCACGATCGCGATCGGAGTCGCGGCGGCAATCACGGCGATTCCGGTGTTGCTCATGCGTGACACGGATCGTGGTGGGACCGTTGCCGGGATCGCGCTGCTCGGAGTCCTGGGCGGGGACGATGTCCGCCTGCTCGCGCTCAGCGCCGTTGGCGTTGTCGGCGTCCTGCTGCTGATGCATCGCGAGCGCCACTTCAAGCGGGAGCTTCCGTGGTCTGGCCTCACCCGGCTGCTGAATCTCGTGACCATCATCCTGGTGGGGATCCTCGCGGTTCGGGCCACCGGGTCGATCCTCGGCGTGCCGCCCCAGCCTGCTTCAGCGGAGAACCGTCCATCGACAGCGGCCGCCCAGCTCCCGGACGTTGTCGTCCTCCTCCTTGACGCCCACGGTCGCGAGGACATCCTGGCGGACCAGTACAGCGAGGACGTCTCGGGCTTTCTCGGCGCCCTTCGCGACCGTGACTTCTACGTCAGCCCGCGCAGCAGATCGAACTACATGAACACACAGCTGACGCTGGCATCAATGTTCAGCATGACCCACGTCTCCGAGATGAACCTGCCGCCCCAGATGGACCCCTCGTACAACGTCGCGCTGCGGGCGAGCCTCGATCGCAACAGGGCGTTCGCGGCTCTGCGTGCGGCCGGTTACGAGGTCGGCGCCGTATCGCCCGGCTACGAGGGCGTCGCCTTGCGGTCTGCCAACGTGTTCCTCGATGGAGGTCAGGCGAGCGAGCTGGAGTCCGTGCTCATCGCGAACAGCGGCCTCCGTCACGCGGTCACGGCCCTCGTCCCTGATGCCCTCGCCAATCAGGCTCGGGAGCGCGTCCTCTGGAACCTGGAGCCTGACCACTGGTTGCCAGGGTTGGCGCCAGCGGCCACGCTGAGCAGGCCCTACTTCCTGTTCGTCCACGTTCCCAGTCCGCACTTTCCGTTTCTCTTTGACCGGACGGGTGGCCCGGTCAACGATCGGCCGATCGTCGTCACCGGTCGCGGTACGCCGGCCGTACGCAGCCCGTCCGAGATGGATGCCAGTGCCCACCGATACACGGCGCAGCTGGCCTACGTGGATGGGCGGGCGATCGAGGCACTCGACGAAGTGATCGCCGGCGTGCCGGCTGATGCCGTGATCATCGTGATGGGCGACCACGGACCGGATGCCTACATCGACTGGGACCACCTGGAGACAACTCCCACGCTGGAGCGCTTCGCGACGTTGTTCGCGGCTCGCACGCCGGGCTTCGACCATCTCTTCGGGGAAGAACCGACCCCGGTCAACCTCATCCCGACGCTCCTCAACACCTATGCCGACACCGAGCTGCCGATGCATTCTGACGACGCGTTTCGCGGCTACCCACCTCGCCAGGCGCTCGTCGACATCGGAAACCCGGACGAGGCGGCTCCGTGAGGCGCATCGAGATTCCGCCGCGCATCCAGGTGGTGCTCGGGCCGATCTGCGCGGGCGTTGCCCTCGTGATCCTAGGGTTCACCATCGTCCAGTGGTCCTCCTACACAGATCCTGCCATCGTCGACCGGTATGGTGGCGTCGACTTCACCCTGTATCGGGACGCGGCCGCCCGCTGGTTCGGCGGCGGTCCGTTCTACGAGCCCTACCAGCTCGCCGGCCCCTACGAGGTCCGAGCCGGCGACGTTCTCTATCCGCCCGTCGCCCTCCTGCTCTTCGTCCCATTTGTCGTGCTCCCGGCCGTCCTCTGGTGGGTGATTCCGCTCTCGCTTACCGGCTGGTCAATGTGGCGGCTGCGCCCGAGTCCCGCCGCCTGGCCTGTTATCGCGCTCTGTCTTTGGTATCCGAACACTGGGGTCAAACTGCTCACCGGGATTCCTGTCATCTGGTCTGTCGCGGCGCTCGCGCTAGGGACGATCTACGCGTGGCCGGCCGTCTTCGTTCTCTTGAAGCCAAGCCTGGCTCCGCTTGCCCTGTTCGGCTCACGGACCCGTTCCTGGTGGCTCGCCCTGGCGGGCCTTGCGACGGCCAGCCTGCTCTTCCTGCCGATGTGGCCCGACTTCATCCGGGTTGTTCTCAACGCGCAGCACCCGTCCGGCGCCCTCTACTCGCTCGGCGAGGTGCCGATGATGCTGATACCGCTCGCGGCCTGGATCGCACGGCGATGAGTACGACGCAACCCAACACCACGGATGCCACCGGACCGACGATGGAGCCCGGCGGACGCCGACCAGTTTCCGGCTGGCTCCCACCATTTCCGCTCTATCCGGTCGCGGTCACCTTGCTCATCGGCCTCCACTTGTGGGCCGTCTCGGGGATCAGCCCCTTCGCCGCGGTACGGGGCCTTGCCATCCTCTTGCTGGTTGGCGTTGCGGCGGCGTGGGCGGGGACGGCGATCTTGCGAGATCGGCACCGGGGTGGCCTACTCAGCCTGCTCCTGGCGCTGACGATTGTCGTCGGCGGCCGTTCCGGGGTGGCGCTGCTCCTGCTGGCTGCCGCCGCGCTCCTGCTCTTTGAGCGGTACGGACCGCAGCAGTTCGCCCTCAATTGGGCCTGGATCGGGCGACTGGTCGGTCGGGCGACTGCGATCTTCGCGCTTGCGGTCCTGCTCGAGGCGATCCAGCTCGGGCGCTTGGGCGACCTGGTGACGGCGCTCCAGCGGGAGGGGCCGTTGCGCTCAACGCCGTCGGGATCGGCACGGACGGACGCTCCCGACGTCTACGTCCTTCTCCTCGACGGCTATGCACGAGCGGACATCATCGGGGAAAGGTTCCGGGCCGACGACTCGCCGTTCCTCGGCGGCCTCGCCCGCGCGGCTTCGACGTCGCGACCGCGAGCCATTCCAACTACTTGATCTCGAATCTCAGCCTCAGCTCGTTCCTGAACTATCGCCAGCTCTCGGATGTCCCCGCCATCCAGCCACTGCTTGCCGATCCCTCTCGGCTACAGGGCCGGGCGTCTACCGGGCGGTTCATACGCGTCGATCCTCGACGACTTCCAATGGCTGGGCTACGAGACGGTCTCCGTTTCGTGCGGCTTCGAGCAGGTCGCGGTCCGCGGCGCAGGTCGGTTCCTCGACTCCGGGGACGTCAACGAGTTTGAGATCCAGCTCCTGCGCCCGAGTGTCGAGCCCAGCTCGCCACGCTCGTGTGCCCCGACGTCTTTTCCGCGCAGCAGCGGAGCCGCATCGAATCGGCGTTCCGCTCGATCGAGGGCTTGCGACGGACTCGTCGGAGCGTCCGCGCTTCGTCTTCGCTCATGTCCCCAGCCCGCACGCTCCATGGGTGGTCAACGGTGACGGGTCACCTCGCATCGTGACGAATCTCGAGTCGTAGTACTGGGACACTCCGGAAACCACGGGCCTAACCCGGGACGAAATCGTGAGGGCTACACAGGGCAATCCGCGTACCTCGGCCGGCGGACATTGTCCGCGATCGATGCCATCCTCGCAACATCGCCGCGACCGCCGATCATCCTCGTCCTGTCGGACCATGGTTCGTCGCTCGACGTCACGGCCGAGAACGCGGAGACCCGCCTGCGAAACCTCTTCGCCGCATACACTCCCGATCGCGAAGCGCTCTTCGCGGACGACGTCACGCTCGTAAATGTGTTCCCGACGCTGTTCAGTTCGTACCTCGGGGTTGACCTGCCCCGAGCTCCTGAGACGCTGTACACGCAGGGGCCGCGCGGGCTTTTCGATCCAGTGGCGATCGGCCCGTGACCCCAACGTCACCAGGCGCGCGATCTCGGGATCCCGATCGCGCTCTACCCCATCGCCACGCCCGTCGCAGCGATCCTGATCCTTGGAGCGTCGGTTGCGTCGCATCCTGCCTGGCTGATCCGCCCGATCACGATTGCCATCCTCGTCGTCGTGCTCGTCAGCGCCGTTGTGACCGCCGTCGTCCGCGACAGGCACCGCGCCGCCATCACGTCCTGGGCACTCATCGTCGGCTTGATCGTTGATGACCCACGGGTCTCTGTGCTTCTCTGGGTGATCGGAGGCGCGTTGCTGACGACCGGCATTCTCGTCCGCAGCAAGCCATGGCCGCGCGGTCCCAGGGTCACCTCGGCTATCGGTGTTCGCCGTGGCCCTCCTTGTCGCGAACTTGTTCCATGCGATCCAGGTCGGAGGGCTTCAGGCGAACGTCGACGAGATCGTCTTCGACCTCGGGAACCCTGCGGCTGCGCCAGTCGCATCGTCGTCGGCGCCGGACATCTACCTCATCCTGCTCGACGCCTATCCCGGGGCGTCTGCCATCAGGTCCGCTCCGACGTTCGATGGGGCAGCCGTGCCCGAGGCCCTGAGGGCCCGAGGATTTGATGTTGCCACCAACTCGCGAGCCAACTACCTCGTCACGCGCCTTACGTTGCCTTCGCTCTTCGACGCGCGACACCTGCGCGACATCGAAGGTCTGACCCAGATGGGTGCGCGCGAGCAAGAGGCAAGGGAGCTCGGCTCGCGACGGACCGCGGCCGCGTCCTTGGCGACCTGGGGTCGAGGGGATACGAACGTATCGCGCTGAATTCCGGTTTCAGCGAGCTCGGCCCGATCCGTGTCGATCGCATGATCGTTCCGCCGCAACTGAACGAGATGGAGGCGGCGATCCTTCGGTCGACAGGTGCCGGAAACTCATCGACACCATCTCGCCCGATATCTCGCAAACTAGGTAAGATCTCGGATCCTCGATTCCTTCGAAGCGGCCGGCGCCGTCGCCGACGAACCCCACTCCCGTCCCCGATTCGTATTTATCCACATCCCGGCGCCGCATGCTCCATGGGTGACGGACGCGGCGGGAACCTAATCGTGGGCCGGTCGGCGACCTTCCGGAGCGCCGAGGAGACCGTGACGACCTCCCGAACGGGAGCGTCGTTTCTACGAGTACGCGACCTGGGTCGGCGGCCTGACGGTCGCGACGATCGATCGCATTCTCGCGACCTCGCCATCGCCGCCGATTGTCGCGGTCTTCTCTGACCACGGACCGGACTTCGATTTCGACATCGATGACCCGCTAACGTCCGACCTCGACCTGCGGACGAGCACCTTCATGGCCGTTCTGGTGCCCGGCGGCGCCGATGTTCTGCCCGACGATGCGACGGTCGTCAACCTCTTGCCCTTCGTCCTCAACGCGGTATCGGCACGGACCTCCCGATCCAGCCGAACACGTTCTGGGCCTGGCGGACCGGTTCGTCGATTCTCGACTTCGTCGAGCTCGATCCCCGGACGTGGAAGGCCAAGTAGCGCCATGGGCGGTCCGGGGAGCGCCGACGAGCAACTAGACTTCGGGCCATGCCGCCCAAGTCACTGACGCTCGTCCTGCCCGCCTTCAACGAGGCGGAGCGGATCGGGCCGGCGCTCGACGAGCTGTTCGGCTACCTCCGGCGGCGCGGCGAGACCGCCCGCGACGGCGCCCCCGGCGCCGCGTCGCTGCCCGAGCGGATCGAGGTCCTCGTCGTCGACGACGGCAGCACCGACGGCACGGCCGACCTCGTCCGCGCTCGCCCGGAGGCCACGGGATCGGGCGGCCTGGAGCCCGACCTCCGTGTTCTGTCCGTCCCGCACGGCGGCAAGGGCGCCGCCGTCCGGGCGGGGATGCTCGCGGCGACACCGACCTCATCATCTTCACCGACGCCGACATGGCGACGCCGCCCGACATGATCCCGCTGCTCGTCGATGCGCTCGAGACCACGACGTGGCGCTCGGCAGCCGGATCCAGCCCGACGGCTCGGACATGCGCAAGAGCCAGCCCTGGTACCGGCGGATCCTCGGCAAGGCGTTCCACCTGCTCGCGTCGGTCTGGGTCGTCGGCCCGGTCAAGGACACCCAGTGCGGCTTCAAGGGCTTCACGCCGCGCGGCCGCCCAGGACCTGTTCGCGCGCCAGAAGATCAGCAGCATCGTGTTCGACGTGGAGCTGATCTACCTCGCCCGCAAGCGCGGCTACTGGCTCGCGATCGTGCCGATCCGCTGGGCCGACCGGCGCGGCTCGCGGATGCGCGCCCGCCCCGGCCTCGCGCTTCGGGTCGCCTGGGACCTGTTCCGGATCCCGCTGATCCACCGCGGGCTCGGACGGGCCGTCGTGGCGCCTCGGGCCGGGCGGTCGCCGGCGAGGATCCGGCCGACGGCTAGCCAGCCGGATCGGGACTCGCGGCGGCACCGGCGCGCCTGGCCCGAGCGGCCCTGCCGATCGTCGCGATCCTCGTCCTCGGCGTCGTCCTCGGCGCGACCTTGTGGGCGGCCTCGGGCGCGGGCACGCTCGGCTTCGACTTCCTGGCCTACCACCAGGCGGCGAACCGGGTGCTCGCGGGCGAGCCGCTGTACGACCCGGCGTCCAGCAGACCGGCGGGTTCGGCCTCTTCTACTACCCGCCGCCGTTCGTCCTCGCGATCCTGCCGTTCGCCCTGCTCGATCCGACGATCGCGACCTGGCCGTGGGTCGGCGCTGTCGCTCGCGGCGTTCCTCGTCGGGCGTCGCGCTGATGCCCGTCGCGCCGACGGTCCGCTGGCTGACGCTCCTCCTCGCCGGGCTGTCGTGGCCGTTCGCCTACGCGTTCAAGCTCGGCCAGGTGGGGCCGCTGCTCTTCCTGCTGTTCGCGATCGGCTGGCGCTGGCTCGACCGCCGGCGGCGCTCGGCGGGTCGGCGGCGGCCGGGGCGATCGTCAAGATCCAGCCCGGGCTCGTCCTCGGCTGGGCGCTCCTGACGCGGCGCTGGCGGGCGGTCGTCGTCGGCGCCGCCGTGCTCGTGGTCGCGGCGGTCGTCGCGACGCTCGTCGTCGGCGGCCTCGCGGTCTGGACCGACTACCTCGCCCTCCTCCGCAACGTCAGCGACCCGATCACGACGCCGCACAACTTCACGCCGGGCGCGGTCGCCTACCAGCTCGGGCTGCCGAGCGGCGTCGCGGCGACGATCCAGGTGCTCAGCTCGATCGCGGCCGTCGGCGCTCGTGGTCGCTCGCGGCGGTGCGCGGCTCGAGCGCCGCCTCGTACCTCGTCGCCGTCGATCGCCAGCCAGCTGCTCTCGCCGGTCCTCTGGGACCATTACGCGATGCTCCTGCTGCTGCCCGTCGCCTGGCTGCTCGAGCGGCGCCAGTGGTGGGCGGTCGCTCGATCGCCGCTGGCGACGGCGGTCGTTCCTCATCGGCGTCACGCCGGCGGCCGCCTACCCGATCGCGTTCTGGGTGGCGCTCGTCGCGCTCGTCGTCGGTCGGGCTGCGCGAGGGTCCGCCGGGGCGGCCGTCGGAGCGCCGGCGGCTGACGCGGCGGCATCGCCGCGTGACCGCTCGGCCTCGACCGCGCGACGCGTCGTCGGGCTTCGCGGTCGCCGCCGTCGCGATGGTCGTCTACTGGCTGTCGAACCGCATCTTCGACGCCCGCGCGGCGACTTCTTCTACCTCGCCGACGCGTTCCTCCACGGCCGACCTGGTTCGACCCGGCAGCCTGCCGTCGGTGCGATCGGCCCGAACGACGTGATCCTGTCGGCGGCCGCTTCTACGTGCCCGTTCGCGCCGTTCCCGGCGATCGTCCTCATGCCGCTCGTGGCGCTCATCGGGCCCGGTCACCGCCGACCAGTGGGAGACCGGGATCAACGCCGCGCTCGCGGCGATCGACGTCGGCCTCGGCTGGTGGCTGCTCGGGCGCGCTCGGCGTCCGATCGCTCGTCGACCGGTTCTGGCTCGTCGTCCTGCTCGGCTTCTCGACCCAGATCTGGTGGGTGACGACGCGCGGCGGCGTCTGGCACACCGGCCAGCTGATCGCGACGATCCTGACGCTCGCCTGCCTCATCGAGCTGTGGGGCAGCCGGCGGGCGTGGCTGATCGGCCTGCTGGCGGGCGCGGCGTTCCTGACCCGGGCGCCGCTCGCCTTCGCGGTCCCGTTCTACGCGCTGCTCCTCGCCGGCGATCGCGATCTGGGAGCCGCGGCGCTGGCCGTGGCGGGCGTGGGCGCGCTGGCGGCCGGCGTCGCTGCCGTCGATCGCGTTCTTCTTCTGGTACAACGCCGCCCGGTTCGGGTCGCCGCTCGAGTCGGGCTACGCCCTGGCGACGCTGCCCGCTGGCTCGAGGCGCAGCGCCAGCAGGGCCTGTTCTCGCTCGCCCACGTCCCGATGAACCTCGACTACCTCTTCCTCCACCTGCCGACGCTCATCGCCGACGTTCCCGTTCTTCCGGCCCGACGGCCTCGGGATGTCGATCCTCCTCACGAGCCCGGGGCTGCTCTCGCGGTCCGCGCGCCGTGGCGGGCGAGCCGCGCGTGGTGGCTGGCCGGCGCGGCGCTCCTCGTCCTGATCCCGACGCTGCTCTACTACGGCGGCGGCTGGCTCCAGTACGGCTACCGCTACGTCCTCGACTCGATCCCGTTCGTCTTGGCGCTGTGCGCCCTCGCCGCCGCGCGCGACGAGGGCCTGCGAGAGGTCGTGGGCCTCGGCGGGGCGGGGATCGGTGTCGGCTGGCGGCTGCTGATCCTGTTCGGGCTGGTCGTCGGCCTGGGGGGCGTCTATTGGGCGTACCACCTGTAGCTGAGCCGCGGCCGGCATGCGAAACTCCCGCGCTGCGACATCCCCGACTCGTCCTCGCGATCTTCGTCCTGTCCGGCGCCGCCGGCCTGATGTACGAGGTCGTCTGGTCCCGCCAGCTGGTGCTGGTCTTCGGCAACACGACCCAGGCCGTCTCGACGATCCTGACCGGGCTTCTTCGGCGGCATGGCGATCGGCAGCGTTCTCGGCGGCCGGCTCGCCGACCGCGTCCGGTCGCCGCTGCGGCTGTACGGCGTCCTCGAGCTCGTCCTCGTCGTGGTCGTGCTGGTGACGCCGTCACGTTCCGGCTGCTCCACGAGGTCTACCGCGGCGCCTACGGGGCGCTCGAGGGCCGGCCGAGGCGCTCGCGCTGGTCCGGTTCGTGCTGGCGCTCCTCGCCCTGGCGCCGGCGACGGTGCTCATGGGCGCGACGCTGCCGACGCTGACCCGCCACCTCGGCCGGCGACGCGCACCTCTCGAGGCGTTCGGCCGGCTCTACGCGGCGAACACGTTCGGGGCGATCCTCGGGACGCTCGCCGCCGGCTTCGTTCCTGATCGAGCTGCTCGGGCTGACCGGGACGCTGGTGGTCGGCGCCGCGTGCTCGGGGATCGCCGGGGTCGTCGCTCTGTGGCCTGAGCCAGACGCGATGCCGTCGCCACGCCGACCGATCGACAGTCGCGAACCGTCCTCGAGGCGTCGCGCGACCGCTCGATCGCCGGCCGAGGCTCGCGCTCGTTCTCGCGTTCGTCTCCGGCCTGACGTCGCTCGGCTACCAGGTCCTCTGGACCCGGCTGCTGTCGTCGGGGACCGGCAACTCGACCTACGTCTTCACGCTGATCCTGGCGATGTTCCTATCGGGATCGCGCTCGGGGCGACGGTGTTCTCGCCGTCCGCCGCCGCGTCGTCGGCCCGTCGGCGCTGATGCCGCGGCCCAGGTCGTCGTCGCTGTCCTCGCCGTCATCGGGCCTCGTCGCTCGTCATCGGCCACCCGGGACGCTCGATCCAAGCAGCCGCTCGAGCGCTCAGCTGCGGCCATCGTCGGGCCGATCCTGCTGGTGGTCCTGCCGGCCACGTCGTCATGGGCCTCACGTTCCCGGCCTCGTCGGCCCTGCTCGGCGACGATCCGGCGCGGGTCGCGACCGAGCGCGGGCCGGCTGCTCGCCGCCAACACCGCTCGGCGCGATCGTCGGCGACGTTCGTGATCCCGTTCCTCGTCATCCCGAGCGTCGGCTCGCCCGACGCCGTCGCGATGCTCGCCCTGATCAACGTCGTCGACCGGGCTGCGTGCTGCTCCTGGCCGCGCGACCGGCTCGTCAGCGCGCCGTCGCGGCGTGAGCGCTGCGGCGGTCGCCGCGCGTCGGCCTCGGCGGTCGTCCTGTGGCATCGCCGTGCCCGGCGCGTCGTCGACCCCAGCGTGGCCCGGGTCCGCGACGGCGGCGGCACGCTCTTCGCGTCGGCCGAGGACGAGATCGCGTCGGTCCAGGCCGGGCCAGTCAGGGCGCGCAGCTCTGGGTCACCGGCACGTCGATGACGCTGCTGACGGTCGACGCCAAGCTCATGCCGGTCCTGCCGCTCATCCTCCGGCCCGGAGTCGCGAACCGCGCGCTGACGGTCGCGTTCGGGATGGGCTCGGCGTTCCGCGACGGCGCTGATCGCCGGGCTCGGACCGACGCCGTCGAGCTCGTGCCGTCCGTGCCGGAGATGTTCGGCTGGTTCTACGGACGCCGCGCAGGTCCTCGCCGACCCGAACGGCCAGGTCATCGTGGCCGACGGCCGGAACCACGTCGAGCTGACCGACCGGCGCTACGACATCATCGTCACCGACCCGCCGCCGCCGATCGAGAGCTCCGGCGCCTCGGTCATCTCGTCGCTCGAGTACTACCAGGCCGGCCACGCCCGCCTCAATCCCGGCGGCATCATGATGCAGTGGATGCCGTACGGCGGCGACGGTCGACGAGTTCCGGGCCCACATCCGGACGTTCCGCGCGGTGTTCCCGCACGTGATGATCGCCTTCGGGCCGGGCGGCTACGGGTTCTTCATGTTCGGCTCGGACGAGCCGATGGCGTTCGACGACGCGGCGATCGCCGAGGTCCTCGGCCGGCCCGGGATCCTCGAGGACATCTCGTCCGCCTACGACTCGCCGGAGCGGACCGTCGAGGGGTGGACCGAGCGGATCCACTCGCTCGTCTGGTCACCGACGACGAGGTCGACGCGTTCGCCGGGACGGGCCGCTCATCACCGACGACCGGCCGCTGCCCGAGTACTTCCTCCTGCGCCGCCTGTTCGGGACGCCGTCGCCGCAGGTGACGCCCGGCGAGCTGCTCCGGCTGACGGCGGGTAGCCCGGCGCCATCGCGCGATGTCTGGTCCGCACGCTGATGCTGCGCGCGACTCGCTCGCGTTCTCTGGGTCCTCGTCACGGCCTGGTTCGTCGTCATCTCGCTGATCCGCCTGTCGGCCGCTCGTCCCGCTGGGCGCCGGCCTACGACGGCATGCTCTACCGGGCCGCCACGATTCGCTGGCTCGCGGGAGGCGACCCGTGGCAGAACCCGGCATCCGGGGCGGTCTACGCGGCGCCGCCGCCGACGCTCCTGGTCATGCTCCCGTTCGCCGTCTCCGGAGGGTCTCGCCCGGCCGCTGCTCCTCGCGCTCGGCGCGTGGCCTCGGTCTGGATGATCCGGCGGCTCAAGCTGCCGATCTGGTGGCTGGCATTCCCGCCGCTGGTCGACGGCCTGTGGATCGGCAACCCGCACGTCTTCGTCGCCCCCCTGCTCGTCGCCGGCCTCGCCCCGCTCGCCGCCGCTGGTCAAGCTCTACGCGGGCGCCGTGCCGGCCATCCGGCTCGACTGGAAGGCGCTCGCGGCACGGCCGCGGTGCTGCTCGTCACGTGCCGTTCCTGCCGTGGGGCCTGTTCCTCGAGCGCTGGCCCGAGGTGAGCCCGGCGCTGAGGGACCAGTCCGCCGGCGGCGGCCTGTCGGTCTGGGTGACGCCGCTCCTCGCTGCCGGTCGCCGTCGTGGCCGCGCTCCTCCTCGGGCGGGAGCGCCTGGCGTGGTGGTCGATCCCCGTGTTCTGGCCGTACACGCAGTGGTATTACTCGTCGGTCGCGCTGCCGGTCGCTGACGCCGCTCGCCGCGGTCGTCCTGTCGGTCCCTGTGCCGGGAGCGACGACCGTCGCGCTCGTCATCGCGTCGGCGAGGCTATTGGCGGCCGCCGAACGAGAGGCGGACCGGTTGCATCAGCAACCAAATCCCGATCCGGTGCTATCCTCGCCTGAATGACCAGCCCCGCCCTCGACGTGGAGCCTGCCTGTCCGGGCCCGTCCGAGCGAGGCTCTCCCGCCCGCCGGACCCACCTCGGTTGACGCGCCGCTGCGCGTCGAGCGGACGCCGTTCGACGCGATCCCGCGCGACGACCTGGGACCGCCTCGCCGCCGCGAATCCGTGGGCGACGCCGTTCTCGGGCTGGGCCTTCCATCGAGCCTGGTGGGACGCGTACGGCGCGAACGCCCACGAGCAGACCCTCGTCGTCGCCGACTCGGCCACGGGCAGGCTCGTCGCGATCGTCCCGCTCATGCACCGCCACGAGGTGGAGCCGACCGACGCCGAGCACGCACACGACGATGCGCCACGGCCGACGCCGGGCGCTGACGCCGGTCGCCGCCGACGCCAAGGCGGTCTTCTTCGGCGCCTCGTACCACGCCGACTACGCGACGGTCCTCGCCGCGCCGGACGACCTGCCGGCCGTGTCGCGAGGCCGTCGTCGACGTACCTCGCCGACGACGGCCGCGCCCGACGACCCGCACCCGAGGCCGTGGGACGTCGTCGACCTGCGCCGGCTCCGCTGCGGCGATCCGGCCGCCGACGCGCTGGCCGCGGCGTTCGGCGCGCGCGAGATCGCGCGAGGGCTGGACGCTCAACGTCGAGCGCGAGGACGTCTGCCCGGTCGTGACGCTGCCCGAGGGCGTCGACTTCGACGACTACCTCGCGACGCTCGGCAAGAAGGAGCGCCACGAGATCCGGCGCAAGGTCCGGCGGGCCGAGGCCGCCGGCGAGGTCCGCCTGACGACTCGACCGACCCGCTCGCCGACCTCGAGGCCTTCATCGACCTCCACCAGCGCGCTGGGGCGACGACGGGCTGTTCCCGCCGACGCCCGGGCGGCGACGCCGAGCCGGCTGTTCTTCCGCCGGCTGTTCGAGCTGCTTCGGCGCCGGACGGCGCGCTCGCGCCTCGCGTTCCTGACGGTCGGCGACCGGCGGATCGCCGCCGGGATCCACTTCGAGACGGCCGACGGATACCTCTACTACAACGCCGGCGTCGATCCCGACGCGCGCGACCTGTCGCCCGGCGTGCTGATGGTCGCCGCGTACATCGAGCGGGCGCTCGCCGCGGGCGCCGACGGTTCGACTTCCTGCGCGGCGACGAGCCCTACAAGTACGAGTGGGGCGCCGTCGACGAGCCGATCCAGCGCCTGCTCGTCCGACGCGAGGCGCGGAGCGATCGCCGCGATGACCGCGCCGCGCCGCTGGGATCCCGTGCCTCGCGCCCGTCGAGCGCGTCGCCGGTGCCCGGGCCGCGACCGGATCCGCGTCGTCGAGATCCTCGCGACCGGCACGAACGGCGGCGCCCAGGAGCACGTCTACTCGCTGCTGACGCCGGCTCGACCGGCGCGCTACGACGCCTCGCGTCGTGTCGCTGTCGGCCGGGAGCGCCGTCCGCAAGCTGCAGCGGGCCGGGCTTCGCCGTCATCGTCATCGACGAGCCCGACGACGCGATCGCGGTCGGCGCGCTGGCCGCGCACCTCGCCGACGTCCGGCCGGACGTCATCCACACCCACATGTACCGGGCGGAGATCGTCGGGACGAAGGCGGCGATCGCGCTCGCGAGCGCCGGCCATCGGCGGCCGTACGTCGTCTCGACCGTCCACTCGTCGCGCGTCCGCTCCGCGGAGGATCGCGAGGAGCTCCGCGCGCTGACGCCGGAGATGGACCAGCTCATCGCGGTCTCGAAGGCGATCGAGCGCAAGATCGCCGACGAGCGGCCGGGCCGGCGCCCGGTCCGGCTGATCTACAACGGCGTCGACCTCGAGCGCTACGACCACCAGGAGCCGTGCTGCACGCTCCGCGACGAGTACGGCATGGAGCCGGGGTCGCAGATCGTCGGCGTCGTCGCCCGGCTGGAGCCGGAGAAGGGCCACCAGACGCTGCTCGAGGCCTGGCCGCACGTCCTGCGCGAGGTCCCGGACGCGTACCTGCTGATCGTCGGCGAGGGGAGCCGGCGCGACGCGCTCGAGCAGCGGGCGGCCGCCAACCGGATCGCCCATCGGGTCGTGTTCACCGGCCGCCGCGACGACGTGCCGGCGGTCACCGCGGCGCTCGACGTCGCCGTGCTGCCGTCGTACCGCGAGGCCCAGGGCCTGTCGATCCTCGAGGCGATGGCGCTGTCGCGGCCGGTCGTCGCGTCGAACGTCGGCGGGATCCCGGAGATGATCGAGGACGGCGTCACGGGGCTGCTCGTCCCGCACGACGACCCGGAGGCGCTCGCCGCCGCGATCGTCCGCCTGCTCACGGACCACCCCTTCGCCGACACGATCGCCCGCGCCGGCCACGACCTCGTCCACGAGCGCTTCTGCATCGAGCTGATGGTCAAGGCGATCGAGGAGATCTACGACGAGGGCGCCGACCACGTGCGCCTGCCGAGGGTCGTCGCCGGCTAGGACCATCGAGGTGGTGCGTCCGCGCACATCCCCCATAGGATGCGACTCGTGCTTGGGAAGCGTGCAGCGGCGATCGACTGGGACCGAATGGGCCTCGTCGGCGCCCTCGTGATCGGGGTTATCTTCTCGGTTGCGTATGTAACCGGCCAGGTGATCCGCCCGTACGATCTGGACTGCTATTGGCTGGCGACCGACTTCGGGAACCTCTACACAGAGGACTGGCTGGATCCGGTCTACTGCTATGTCTACCCGCCGGTGATGGCCCAGTTGCTCTACCCGTTCCACGTGCTGCCTATGCGGTCGTAACGACTGGCTGGATCCTGCTGTGTTTCGCGTCCTTGTGGGTCTGCCTGCGCGAATGGACGTTCCGGCCATCGCCCTTGGGTTCGTCGCGATCGCGGTTCCCGCCCTGAATATCCTCGGCGCGGGTTTGGCGCCCGTGCTGCTCGGGAACGTCACATGCCGATGGCCGCCGCCATCGTCCTAGCAATGCGGTCGTCACCTGCCTGGTCTCCCGGGTGGTTCGCGATTCCGATCCTGACAAAGCTCACCGCGGGCGTCGGGCTGCTCTGGTTCCCGTTCCGACGGGAGTGGCGACCGTTCGCCATTGGCGTCGGTATCACCGCCGCGGTTTCCCTGATTTCGTTCGTCGTGTCGCCGGCAGCCTGGATCGAGTGGATCGATTCACGATCACCAACTACGGCGGCACCCCGCGGGTGCCGGTGATCGGCGGCTTCCCGCTGCGGTCGTCGCCGCCGTCGCGATCGTGGCCTGGGGTGCCAGAACCAATCGCCCGTGGGTGACAGCGATCGCCGGGGGGATCGCTCTTCCTGCCCTGTACGGCGGAGCTCGGGAGTCTCCGTCGCGCTGGGGGCCTACGGGATCTGGCGTGCGGCCGGCGCCGTGCGACCTTGGTCGAAGGCCGAGTGCCGTTCAGCCGATGCCCGTCGCGTAGAAAGTCGCTTCCGCAGCGGCGCTGCTGTCGATCTAGCTAGGACTCGGGGTGGTGCGGCCCGTCACCGCTGGGCCGTAGGATGCGAGTCGTGAACGCCCAGTTCAAGGACGCCAAGCCCGTTCGTTCCCCGGTGACGGCCACGTCCAATCGCAACTTCCGGGTGGCGGTCATCGTCCTGATCGGGGTCGTCGCCGCGATCTACCTCGCGTTCGGCATCGCGACGGCCCAGGAAACCCTCGGTTGCGACTTCCTCGCGTATCGCTCGGCGGCCGAGCGGTTTCTCGCGCACCAGCCGATCTACGACCTTTCGATCACCAAGACTGGTGGGTGCAACCAGTTCCAATATCCACCGCCGTTCGTGTTGCTCGCCCTGCCGTTCGCGTTGCTCGGACCGGTGCTCGGCAACGTGGCATGGATGGTCTTCCTCGTCGTTTGCTTTGTCGTTGGCTGTGCGGTCCTGCCGGTCCGCCCAGAGATCCGACTGGCCATCTTCCTGCTCGGGGCGGTCAGCTGGCCGTTCATTTTCGGCGTGCGGATCGGTCAGGTCGCGCCGATCCTGTTTGCCCTTTTCGCCGTTGGATGGCGGTGGCTCGATCGGCCAGTCGTCAGCGGGATTGCCGTCGGACTCGGCGCGGTCCTCAAGCTCCAACCCGTCATCGTTCTTGGGTGGTTCGCGGTTCGGCGGGAATGGTCGGCCGTCGCCGCCGGGCTGGTTGTGGCCGGCAGCGTGACCGTTGTCGCCGCAATCGCCGGGCTGGCTGGCTGGGCTGACATGCTGACGCTGCTTCGGAGTCTCAGCAACGCGATCGACATCCCGGCGAACGTGTCGATTGGCGCGATGGGATACCAGCACGGACTCGGGCTCGCCGGAGCGTCAGCCCTCCAGACGATTGGCATCGTTGCGGTCCTGGGTCTGGTGGTTGCGTGTGGTCTCAAGTCGAGTCGCGAGGCCGGGTATCTCGTAGCCGTCGTTGCGTCCCAGGTGGTGTCACCGATCATGTGGACGCACTACGCGCTGATCCTCTTGCTGCCTGTCGCTTGGCTCCTGCAGCGGCGCCAGTGGTGGGCGGCGGCCATCCCGCTGTCGCAGGCGTGGATCTTGCTGCCGTTCATGCCCATCGAGATCTATCCGGTCGGGTTCTACCTCGCACTTGTCGTCCTCCCGGTGGTCGATTGGCGCTTCCGACGAACGCCGGCGGCCGTGCCCGCGTGAAGCTCGACTACGCGGTTCTCGGGGGCGGGGTGTTGGGGTTGACGGCCGCGCTGCGCCTCGCGCAGGCGGGCCATAGCGTCACGGTCTATGAACGAGCGCTGGTGCCAGGCGGGCTCGCCTCCAGTTTCGAGGTGGCTCCGGGTATCTGGTTGGAGCGGTTCTATCACCACCTTTTTGCGAGCGACGCCCGTGCGATTCGAATGATCGATGAGCTCGGGCTCACGGAGCAGCTCGAATGGCATCGGCCAACCACCACCGTCTTCGTGGATGGGCGCGTCCTGCCCTTGGACTCGCCGAGGTCCGTGCTGACATTCGATCCCCTCTCGGTGCCGGCCCGATTGCATATGGCGGCCGGCCTCGGCGTGCTCCGCGCGATGCCATCGCCCCGGCTGCTTGGCCAGTCGACGACGGGATCGATGCTGCCACGCCTCATGGGTAGGGCGGCCACCGACAAAGTGTGGATGCCATTGCTCCGGGGCAAATTTGGCGCCGCAGGACCGGACATCGCGATGCCCTGGTTGTGGGCGCGAATCCACAGTCGGACACCGCGGCTCGGGTACATGCGCGGTGGCTTTCACCAGCTCTACACCGCACTTGCCGGCGCCGTCGAAGTAGCCGGCGGCGCCATCGTCTACGGCGCGGAGGTCGCCGCCGTTTCGCGTGAAGGGGCAGGCGTCGCGGTGGAGACCGCCGGCGGGCCGCGCAGGCGGTTCGATCGGGCCGTCTCCACGATGCCCGCGGTGTTGACTGCCAAGATTGCGGGCCTCCCGGCGAGCTACGTCCGCGATCACCCGCCTCCCGCGAGTCTCGGGGCGCACTGCTTGATCCTCGAGGTAGACCGCCCCCTGACAGACGTCTATTGGGTCGGGATCAATGACCCATCGATGCCGTTCCTGGCCCTGGTGGAACACACGAACATGGCTTCGCCGGACGACTATGGCGGCCGTCACCTTGTCTACCTCGGCAACTACCGGCCGATGGACGATCCCATCTACACGAAATCGGCAGCGGAGCTGGTGACCGATTTCGCTCCCGCGATCCGGCGTATCCGTCCGGACTTTGACGAAGCGTGGGTCCGCCAATCCTGGTCGTTCGCGGCACCTTTCGCCCAGCCGATTGTCCGTGCCGGATATCAGAAAACGATTCCCGGCTTCCGGACTCCGATGGATGGACTGTTCGTCGCGACGATGTTCCAGGTCTACCCATACGACCGAGGGCAGAACTACTCGATCGATCTCGCGGAGCGGCTCGTCCGGTTCCTCGACAGTGCGTGATCGGCTGCTCCGCGACGGCTACATCATCCTGGCGGTCGTGTTCGTCGGGCTGCGACTGTTCGCGATCGAGCCCTGGGCCGACAGCGTCGACGCGTACGCCTACTGGACGACCCGGACGGGCGACTTCTACGCGGCGGCTGATACCGGCCGGATTGGCGCGTACCTCTACTCGCCGGCCTTCGCCCAGGCCCTTGCGCCGCTCGTCATCCTGCCCCTCGCGGTCTTCACCGCCCTCTGGACGGCGATCAATTTCGCGGCGCTCTGGTGGCTCCTTCGCCGCTGGGCGCTGCCGAGCCTGCTCTTCCTGCCGATCCCGTTCGAGATCATCTCGGGCAACGTCCACCTGCTCTACGCGGTGGCGATCGTCGCAGGCTTCCGCTACCCGGCGACGTGGGCGCTCATGCTCCTGACGAAGGTCACGCCGGGGATCGGCGTGCTCTGGTTCCTCGTCCGTCGCGAGTGGCGGGCCCTCGCCATCGCGCTCGGGGTCACGGCGGCAATCGTTGCGGTCTCGTTCGTCCTCGATCGGTCGGCGTGGGAGGAATGGATCGCGATCCTTCGCGGCGACCTCGCCGGCGCCGGCCAGGGGTCCATCGACACGCCCGGGTGGTACGTCGCGGTGCCGCTGCTGCCGCGCCTGGTGGTCGCCGCGATCGTCACAGTCGCCGCCGCGTTGACCGACCGACGCTGGCTCCTGCCGGTGGCCGTCGTCATTGCGCTGCCGGTCGTGTGGTTCAACAGCCTGGCGGTGCTGGCGGCCGTCGTTCCACTCTGGCTGGCGCGGGCTCGCGTCGGTTGACCGGCCGGTCCCTGCCGCCGTCGCGCAGGCGTCGGAGTCGTGACGTTCACGCGGCTCTGGGCCGTCCTCGCCGTCCTGTTGCCGGTCCTGGGGACGCTGATCGCCAACCTCTCGAGCGTCGACCTCGCCTATCACCTCCGGGCCGGCGACCAGATCCTCAGCGGTGGCGGCATCCCGCGGACCGACACGTGGACCTTCACCGCGGCCGGGTCGCCGTGGCTCGACCAGCAATGGGGCGCCCAGGCGATCCTCGCCGCGGTGTACCGCCTCGCCGGCTGGACCGGGCTCGTGATCCTTCGCGCCGCGCTCGTCGGGCTGCTGTTCGGATTGCTGTTCCTCACCTGCCGACTGCGCGGCGCCGACATCCGTCGAGCCGCCTGGCTGACGCTCGCCGCGTTCCTCGTGTCGGCGGTCGCCCTCGCCCTTCGGCCCCAGTTGTTCGGCATGGTCCTGCTCGCTGCGACGCTCGTCATCGTCGCCGGCCGCCACCGCTGGCCGCGGCTCCTGTGGCTCGTGCCGCTCATCGTCGTCGCCTGGGCGAACCTTCACGGCAGCTTCTTCCTCGGGCCGGTCGTCGTCGGTCTCGCCTGGCTCGAGGATCTCCACGACCGGCAGCCGGCCGCATGGCGGACGCTCGCTGTCGGCGTCGTCGCGGCCGTGGCGGCCGTCGTCAACCCGTTCGGCCTCGAGGTCTGGGGCTACGCCGTCGGGCTGTCGACGAACAGCGAGGTCACGGCCCGCATCACCGAGTGGCAGCCGACGTCGCTCCGGATCGTCCCGGGCATGCTGTTCTTCGGCTCGGCGCTCGCCGTCGCGATCCTGCTGGCCCGACGGCGCCGGCGCCGTGAGCTGGCCGACCCTCGCCTGGCTCGGCGTGTTCTTCGTCATCGGCGCCTACGCGATCCGGGGCGTGGCGTGGTGGCCGCTCGGGGCGGCGTACGCGATCGCCGGGCTCCTTGGCGGGGCCGCGTCGGAGGCCACAGCGCCCGCATCGGACGTCCCGCGGCTCACCGCGCATCAACGCGGCCATCGTTGCGGCCCTGATCGTCGTCGGAATCATCCTCCTGCCCATCTGGAGGCCGACCGACCCCGGCCTGCGCGCGCCCGTCGGCGTCGTCGGCCATGCCCCGCCGGGCGTCACCGCTGCCCTCCGGGACATCGCCCGACCCGGCGATCGGCTCTTCAATCCGCAGCCCTGGGGCTCGTGGTTCGAGTTCGCGCTGCCGGACGTGCCGGTCGCCCTCGACTCGCGGATCGAGGTCTTCCCGCCGCAGGTCTGGGACGACTACGCGGCGGTCACGGACGGCGTGGTGGGCTGGGAGGCGATCCTCGACCGCTGGGGCGTCACGATCGTCGTCGTCCCCGCCGACGACGAGGCCTTTGTCGAGCGGCTCCGCAACGCCGGCTGGAACGCGGCCTATGCCGACGAGGACGCCGTCGTTCTCACCGCCGATGGAGCGCTGACCGTGCGGCGAAGCGACGGCGCCCGACGGGCCGCGGCTATCCTGAGCACATGACCACCGATCCTCCTGCCCGCCGACCTCGACCTCGTCGTCCTCGGCGGCGGCGGCCACGTCGGCCTGCCGCTCAGCCTCGCCTTCGCCGAGGCCGGGCTGCGCGTCGGCATCTACGACACGAGCCAGCCGACCCTCGATCGGATCGCATCTGGCGAGATGCCGTTCATGGAGAACGGCGCGGACGCGCTGCTGGCGGAGCTCAGTCCCGACCGGCCGGCTCGTCCTCTCGGCGGACGCCGAGATCCTGTGCCGGACCGAGCAGGTCATCGTCGTCATCGGCACCCCCGTCGACGAGTTCCTCGGCCCGTCGATGACCGTCTTCGAAAAGGCCGTCGAGCAGATCGCGCCGCAACCTTCGAGACGGCGCCCTCGTCGTCCTCCGGAGCACGGTCTACCCCGGCACGAGCGAGTTCGTCGCCACGCCACCTCGAAGCGCGCGGCCGACGGGTCGACCTCGCGTTCTGCCCGGAGCGGATCGCCGAGGGCCACGCCCTCGAGGAGCTCCACACGCTGCCCCAGATCGTCGGCGCCGACACGGACGCCGGCCGCCGAAGCGCGCCGAGGCAGCTGTTCGGGATTCTCGCCATCGCGGACGATCCGGACGACGACCAAGGAGGCCGAGCTCGCGAAGCTGTTCACGAACACGTGGCGCTACATGAAGTTCGCGGTCGCCAACCAGTTCTTCATGATCGCGGACCAGGCCGGCGTCGACTACGGCAACATCCTCGAGGCGATCCGGCTCGACTACCCGCGCGCCGCCGACCTGCCGGGCCCGGGCTTCGCGGCCGGCCCGTGCCTGTTCAAGGACACGATGCAGCTCGCGGCATTCACGTCGGACCACTTCCCGCTTGGGCAGTCCGCGATGCAGGTGAACGAGGGCCTGCCGGCCTACATCGTGTCGGCGCTCGAGCGGCGCTACGACGGGCTGCCCGGCAAGACCGTCGGCATCCTCGGCATGGCGTTCAAGGCCGAGTCCGACGATCCGCGCGCGTCGCTCAGCTACAAGCTTCGGAAGCTCCTCGCCTGGGCCGGCGCCAATGTCCTCTGCACGGACCCGTATGTCCGCGATGACCGGCTCGTGAGCCTCGACGACGTCGTGTCGAGCAGCGACATCCTCATCCTTGGCGCGCCCCACAAGGCGTACCGCGGCCTCAAGCTCGGCGGCAAGGACGTCGTCGATATCTGGGGAGCGCTCGGCGAGGGGATCCGGCTCTGATCGCGGCCGGCCGCCGATGGAGCGGCGCGTCGCTCCGGGGTGGCTGGCTGCCGGCACTGCTGATCGCGGCGGGAGTCGTCGTCCTCTCCTGGCCGTACACCCTCGCGGCCCCGATCGGCATCGACGAGTCGTGGCGGGCCGCGCTCCACCTCACCGGGCCGAGCGGGCTGCATTTCGGCGAGGACATCGTGTTCACGTATGGGCCGCTCGGGTTCCTCTCGGTGCCGGCGCCGTTCTTCGGCGCCTCGTCGGTCCTGGCGATCGTCGCCAGTGGTGGCGTCTATCTCGCGGCCGCTGCAACGCTGCTGCTTCTTGCCGCGCGGCTCCTGCCCGGCTGGGCCGCGGTCGCGGTCGTGCTTGTCAGCGCGCGTGCCGTGTTCCCGTACCTGCCGCCGTTCGAGATGCTCCAGGCGCTCGTCTTCGTCTGGTGCGTCGAGGCGGTCCTGGCCGAACGGCTCCGGGTCCGCGCTGAGTGGCTGATCGCCGGGGCGGGCGTCGTGGCCGCGGTCGCGCTCATGGGCAAGATCAACGTCGGGGTGTTCGCGTCCGGGATGATGCTCGTCGCCGCGGCGGCGCTCGGGAGGCCGTGGTGGCGAGGGGCCGCGATCTTCACGGCTGTTGCCGCGGCCGGCTGCCTCGGCATCTGGCTCGTGACCGGGCAGCCGCTCGGGGCGTTGCCGGCGTTCGTCGCGGATTCGATCGAGATCGTCCGCGGTTACTCCGAGGCGATGGTCGTCGACACGCACCCGACACTGCGCTGGGTCTACGCGGCCTTCGCGGTCGCCGTCGCGATCCTCGCCTGGCTGGGCTGGCAGGTGACACGCGGCCGGCCTCGTTCGGAACGCCTCGCGCTGCTGGCTCTTGGCGCGATCCTCGCGTTCGCCGAGTGGAAGACGGCGTTCACCCGGAACTACACCTTCTACGCGATGGCGACGGCGCTCGTCGCGCTCTTCCCGTTCGCAAGCCGCTTGACGCGGGGGTCGCGGGAGCTTGCCGGCCCGGGCGGCGGGGAGATTGCCGCCTTCGCGTTCGCGACGATCTTCATTGCCTTGCTCGCGACCGCACGGATCGAACCGATCGACCTCGTCGACGTCCGCGCCTCCGTCCGAGGCACGGCCGCAACAGCCGCCGCGGTTCTGCCGTGGCGCCAGGCCGACGCGGTCGCGCGGACGAGGACCGAACTGCGGGATGGCCTCGACCTGCCGGACGACGTTCTCGCCGCGGTCACCGGCCAGACCGTCCACATCGACCAGTGGCAGACCGTCGCCGCATTCGCCTACCCGGAGATGCGCTGGTCGCCGCTGCCTGTCTTCCAGTCCTACTCCGCCTACACGACGGCACTCGACGAGCTCAACGCGGAGCGCTTGCGATCCGCTTCGGCGCCGACGCGGATCCTCCGCGAGCGCGTCGACGACGTCGACGGGACGCCATACGCGGTCGACCGCCGGTTCGTCTGGTTCGAATCACCGGCGGCGATGCTCGAGACGTTCTGCCGGTACGACGAGTTGGCGGCGAACGACCGGTGGCAGGCGCTGGGCCGGACGGCGCGGTCGTGCGGCGCGCCTGAGGTTATCTCCACCGCGTCTGCGCGGGCCGGCGAATCCGTCGCCGTCCCACCCGAGACGCGGCCAGGGCGCTTCGTCATCGTCAGGATCACCGGCTTCCCCGACGGGATTCTCGACAAGCTCCGGACGCTCGCTTTCCGGGCCGACGAGTGGTACGTGGAGATGCCGGATCGCGGCCGCTTCCGGCTCGTCCCCGGAACCGCCGACGATGGGCTCCTGCTAGCGGTCCCGTCGGGGTTGAACGCCCATCCCCGGTTCGCATTCGGCCCCGCGATCACGTCGCTGACCGTCTCTGCCGGGCGCTACGGCGACGCGAGCGACGCGCTCCTGACCTACGAGTTTCTGAGCGTCCCGCTGCAGGGCGGCGCCGGATGACGCTAGAGTCCGAGCCATGAAGATCCTTGTCACCGGCGCCGCTGGGTTCATCAACGGCTACCTCGTCCCGGACCTGCTCGAGGCCGGCCACGAGGTCATCGGCCTCGACGACTTCAGCAAGTACGGCCGGCTGACGAAGTCGTACGACGACCACCCCCGCTATCGATTCGTCGAAGGCGACGCGAAGGACACCGCGCTGATGAAGGAGCTCGCCGCCGACTGCGACCAGGTCGTCGCCGCGGCCGCGATGATCGGCGGCATCAGCTACTTCCACGAGTTCGCCTACGACCTGCTCGCCGAGAATGAGCGGATCCTCGCGGCCACGTTCGACGGGGCGATCGCCGCCCATCGCGACGGCCACCTGCAGCGGATCATCGTCGTGTCGTCGTCGATGGTGTACGAGTCGGCGACCATCTTCCCGACCCCGGAAGGCGCTCAGCTGACCTCGCCGCCACCGATCTCGACGTACGGCTTCCAGAAGCTGGCGTCCGAGTACTTCGCGAAGGGCGCGCTGGAGCAATACGGGCTGCCGTACACGATCGTGCGGCCGTTCAACTGCGTCGGGATCGGCGAGCGCCGGGCCCTCCGCGACACCGACATCATGTCGGGCAACGTGAAGCTCGCCCTGTCGCACGTCGTCCCGGACCTCGTCCTGAAGGTGCTCAAGGGCCAGGACCCGCTCCACATCCTCGGCGACGGGTCGCAGGTCCGCCACTACACGTACGGCGGCGACCTCGCCCGCGGCATCCGCCTCGCGCTCGAGAGCCCGAAGGCCGTCAACGACGACTTCAACCTCTCGACCGCGACGTCGACGACGGTCCTCGAGCTGGCCGAATGCATCTGGTCGAAGGTCCACGGCGACGGCCGCCCCTTCAACTACGTGTCCGACCCGCCGTTCGAGCACGACGTCCAGCTCCGGGTCCCGGACGTCCGCAAGTCCAAGGACGTCCTCGACTTCGAAGCCACGACCACGCTCGAGACGATGCTCGACGAGGTGATCCCCTGGATCCGCGAAGAGGTCGCGGTCGGGCGGCTGTGAGCGTTCGCGCGCCCGAATCCCGGATGCGGCACAATCCAGTCATGGCGACGAAGAAGAGCGAATCCAAGCCCGACGAGCCCAAGCCAAACCGCGAGGAGCGGCGCCGCGCGAAGTTCGGCAAGGCCGGCAAGGTTCATCAGCACAATCCCGTTGGCCCCTGGCCCGAGATCGAGGCGAACCCCGCGCTGAAGAACGTCACGGGCGACCAGGCTGCTCACACGGGTCGGCCCGACCAGGACGTCACGCACAAGACCGGTCCTGGAACGGGCGGCGCCACCGAGACGGCGGATCGGACGCCCGCCATCGAGGGCGCGAAGCCGGGCACGAAGCCGAAGGGCTGACCCGGACGGTATCCTCCGCCTGATGCCGGAGGGAATGCCCACACCTGAGCTCGCGATCGTGCTGCCCGTCTACAACGAGGGCGAAGCGGTCGAGCCGGTGCTCCGCGGCCTGTCGGCCGGCGTGGCGACGCCCCACGAACTCGTTGTCGTCTACGACTTCGACGAGGACACGACGGTCCCGGTCATCGCCCGACTGGCCGGCGAGATCCCCGGCCTGCGCGGGCTGCGGAACGACATCGGTCGGGGAGTCCTCAACGCGATGAAGTCGGGGATTGCCGGAACGACCGCCCCGTATGTCCTGATCTCGATGGCCGACGGTTCGGACGAGCCCCACGTCGTCGACCCGATGGTCGCCCTCGCCCGTTCCGGCGCCGACGTCGTCTCGGCCAGCCGCTACATGCGCGGCGGCGGCCAGATCGGTGGGCCGCTCGCGAAGCGGCTGATGAGCCGGACCGCCGGCCTGACGCTCCACTGGTTCGCCGGCGTCCCGACCCACGACCCGACGAACAACTTCAAGCTCTACTCGCGCCGCTTCCTCGACTCGGTGACGATCGAGAGCACCGCGGGCTTCGAGCTCGCCCTCGAGCTGACCGTCAAGGCGACGCTCGCGGGCCGCAAGGTCGCGGAGGTGCCGACGACGTGGCGCGACCGGACGGCCGGCCAGAGCAACTTCAAGCTCCGGAAGTGGCTGCCGCACTACCTCCACTGGTACCGCGTCGCGTTCATGGGCCGGCTGCGGCGTCTTGCGGGGAGGCGTCCGGCTCAGGGCTAGCCTCGACGTCTGTCGGCGGCGCCGACAGGAGCGCCTAGAGCACCGCGATCGTCACGCCCAGCATCACGAGCGAGCCTGCGATCCCGAGCAGCCCCTGGACCGGCAGCAGTCGGCCGATCTCCTCCGACGGAGGGCACGGCCGCCAGGAGGTTCAGCGTGAACGCGACGCTGAACACCAACCACATGACAAGGAACCGCCGCTCAGGGATGAGCAGGGCGAGGAACACCAGCGCGCCGTACGCATAGCGCTCGTGCATCGTCGTCAGGAACATGAAGGCGACGAGGACCGCCGCCGCCAGCCCGAGCGCAAGCGTCCGTCGGGTCGGCGACCGAAGGACAGCAAGGAAGACGACAAGCTCGAAGATTCCCGCCACGACGTAGCCGACATGCCGCAGCGTGATCGGCCCGAGGATCGCGCCCTGGTCGGACACGAACGACCCGCCGGCCAGCAACTCCTGGACGAGCCACCAGACGTTCCACGCTCGGAGCGAGAGGATCGCGAAGATATCGCCCTGGTACTCGCCAAGATTCCGGGCGTAACCGGCTGGCCCGCCGGCGCCGAGGAACGGCGCCCACAACAGCACGATCACGGCGGCACCGACAGCCGCTGCCTTCACCGCCCCGAGCCAGCCGTCCCGCGCGATGAACCACGCGGCGAACGGCACGAGGAGGGGCAGCGCCTGCGGCTTCGTCATGAGCGCGACGGCGAGCACAGCCGCGGCCGGCAGTGAGTGCCCGCGCACGGCGAGCAGGTACGCCACGAGCCCGAACAGGACGTAGATCGACTCGTACTGGCCCCACCAGGCGCTGACGTCGATGACCGCCGGGTGGAGGAGGATCCCCAAACCCGCAATGACGGCCCACCGCGGCCGGCCCCGCAGCTCCCATGCCACCAGCCCGCCAAGGGCGATGTCGGCGAGGCTCGCCGGCAGCTTCATGATCGCCCGGATCGCGGGATCGGCCGCGTCCGTCACCGTCCGAAACGCGGGCTCGAGCGCCGCGAGCAACCCCCAGAGATAGACCATGACCGGCGGGAACGAGAGGTTCTGGTCGTACGCGTTGCCGAACGGCCGCGTCGCCAACCCGTGGACCCACAGCACGAACTGGTCGAGGTCGCCGCGCAGGCCATCGGTCGGGAGCAGCACGGCCCGGATCGCGCAGGCCAGCAGCAATCCGACCCCGAAGATCAGCGCGTATCGGCCGCGATCGATCGGTCGGCCGCGATCCCCCGATCAGCGGCCGCAGGCATCGAGTTCAGGCCGGCCGCGTCGCCCAGTAGCGTTCGGCCGCGCCGCCGCCACCGCCGAGGAGCGCGACCTTGCGGCCGTAGGCTCGGACCTGGCGAGCCATGTCGTCGGTCCCGCCGAAGAGCCGGCCCATCTGGCTGCCGTAGATCGCGATGCCGGTGATCTTGCGCTCGAGCTGATCGGTGATGTCGGCGTACTCCGGCGTGATCGCGACGTCGACCGGCACGTCGTCGAAGACGCCCGGCGGGAGGTCCTCGACCCGCCCGAAGTCGTTCCACCACGCGTACGGGAAGTCCTCGTAGAACGTCACGATGCCGGTGTAATCGGGCCCGGGCATCACCCAGCGGCGACCCTCGGCGAGGAGGCGCACGCCGACGTCGCGGCAGAGCTGGTGGTCGACGTGGTTGCCGACGCCGAGCGGCAGGTACACCTTCTGCGGCTCGAGCCGAGCGATCTCGCGACGAAGGATCTCGTACGGCGCCGCGTCATCGTCGCGCGGCGTGGACAGGAGCTCGCTGTCGCCCTCGTAGCCGCGGAACACCGCGTCGGGCAGGTCGAGGAAGACGATCGACGCCTCGGCGAAGAGCGCGAACTCCTCGTCCTCGAGCCGGCGCTTCGCGGTGATGTCGCCGGCCCGGGCGACGTCGACGACCTCGTCGGTCACGACCGCGCCCTGGGTCGGCAGGTCGTCGATCACGGGCTGTCCCGCGAGCGGCTCGCGGCGGATGCTCGCCCGCCGATACCACGACGAGCGCTGCCAGAAGCGTTTCGCCGCGGCGTCCGCGTCGGCCTGGGTCGCTTCGAGCTGGTCGTCGAGTGCCGCCCATGCCGGCAGCGCACCGGGTGCGCCGTAGACGTCGGCGTCGGGCGCGATGTGGACGCGGTTGAACGCCTCGGTCACCGGCCACATCGCCTTGGACCCGAAGCCGAGCGCCTCGCGCTGGTAGTCGGTCAGGCCGTTTCCCGGACCCTCACCTGCCCGCCTTCTCCGGAAAAGACCGTCAGGATCGTCACGGTCTGGCCGAGCTCGCGCAGGCTGGCGATCAGGCCGCCGCACGAGAGCGCGACATCGTCCGGGTGGGGGGCGACGAAGACGTGGGTCATGGCCGGCCGAGTATACCGAGCGAGGCGGTCCGTTCGGGGCTCAGCCGGGGAAGCCGCCTTCGCCGACGAGGGGCACGAACACGCACGGGCCCTCGTTCCGATCGCGCCACTCGTCGCCGTGCCGGACGACGAGCATCAGCTCCTGGCGCGACCGGTCACCGACCGGGATCACCAGGCGTCCGCCTCCCGGCGAGAGCTGCTCGCGGAGTGCCGTGGGGATCGACGGCGCCGCGGCCGTCACGACGATCCCGTCCCATGGCGCGCCGGCCGGATCGCCGACGCTGCCGTCTCCCACCCGAATGTCCACGGCGCCGCCGAGGCCCATCCGGGCGAGACGCTCGCGCGCGGTCACCGCGAGCTCCGGCTGGCGCTCGATCGAGACGATCGCCGCGCCGAGGATCGCGAGGATCGCCGTCTGGTAGCCGGAGCCGGTCCCGATTTCGAGAATGCGGCTGCCGGCCCGCGGCGCGACCAGCTCGGTCATCCGCGCGACCATGTACGGCTGGCTGATCGTCTGGCCGGCGGGGATCGGCAGCGCCTCGTCCGCGTAGGCAGTGTGTCGCTGCGACTCCGAAACGAACAACTCTCGAGGGACGGTGCTCATCGCCCGCAGGACCCGCTCGTCGGCGATGCCGCGGGACCGCAACTGGCGGGCGACCATCGTGGCACGGGCCGCCTCGGACGCCTCGTCGCGCGGGCCGTTCATGGACCCGAGAATACGCCTCGTCGCGGTGCGTCCGGCGCTCCGATGAGGGGTCGCTTCCGGTTTGCGCGGACTACGAGGGCGAGGGTGCGGCCGATCCCGACGGTGCCACCGAACCCGGACGGCGCGGCCGAGCCGGACGGGGCTGGCCGAACCCGATGGGGCGGCCGAACCGGACGGCGCCACGGAACTTGACGGCGCGGCCGAGCCGGACGGGGCGGCGGACGGTGACCCCGACGGCGCGGCCGACGGCGAGGGCGACGGCGAGGCGACCGGCGTGAACACGCCGCCCGTACCGAAGAACACGCCGTTGGCCAGGATCAGCAGGAACGCGGCCACGGTCACGAGGACGAAGATCTTGGACGCCCGGTCGTCGATCCGGATCGCACGCTCCGGCACGGGCGCGGCCGGGACTGCCGTTGCGCGGCCCTTGGTCGCAGGCGCAACGACGGGCGGCAAGGCCGTGACGACGGTCTCCTCCTCGGCGGCCTCGGCTGCGATCTCGTCCCATGTCGCCTCATCGACATCGGCCGCAAGCTCGGTCGCGTCCTCGGGCTCGACAACCTCTGGTTCCGGCTCGACGACTGGCTCGAGGCTCGGGCTCGGGCTCGATGACGGGCTCGGGCTCGGCGCTGACGACAGGTTCGGGCGGCGCGACCGCCGCCTCGGCGGCCTCCGCCTCGGCCGCCTCGGCCATCTCGGGCTCCAGCGCCTCCGGCTCGGGCGCTTCGGCGCGCTCGGGTTCGGGCTCGGCCGCCTCGGGCTCAGGCTCGGGCGGGTCCGGCTCCGGCGCCGCAGCGCCTTCGGGCGCCCTGTCGTTCGGTTCGGTCATGCGGGTCGTGTGTCTCCTGGGACGCCCCTGATCGGGCGCAATGCACGGGCCGCCAGTGTACCGAAGGTCAGGCGTCGCGCACGGCCGGCACGAGCAGTCCCGGCCAGACCGGCGAACATCGTCATGACGCCGAACAGCCCGATGACCGCGGCCGCCCCGGCGATCTGGGCGAGCAGCCCGCCAAGCGCCATCGCGATCGTCATCGAGCCGAAGACCAGCGCGAAGCGGAAGCCGAGGACCCGGCCCAGCATCTCGGGCGGGGTCCGTTCCTGGATCATCGTCTGGCTCGGGATGACGAAGACCATGTTCGCGATCCCGGACCCGAACATCAGCCCGATCGCGATCCCGAGGTTGCCGGTCACTGCCAGCAGCGCCACGCAGGCGCCCCACATCGCGTAGCCGACGATCACGGTCTTGCCGCGGGCGAGATGCGTGCCGATGACGCCGATGACGAACCCGCCGATGAGGTTGCCGACCCCGATGCCGGCTTCCAGGAATCCGTACGCCGCCTTCTCGTCGATCGACGTGCCAGCCACGATGCCCCTCGCGTAGAGCGGGGTCAGAGCGATCAGGACGCCGATCGTCAACTGGGCGACCGCCGCCTGGAGGGTGTTGGCGAGCAGCACGGTCTCGCCCCGCAGGAAGCGGTAGCCCGCCTTCATGTCGGCCAGGACGGTCGGGCGCTCGCCGGACGGCAGCGTGGCGTCGCGCAGCGGCGGGACGTAGATCGAGGCAATGAGGACCGCCGACGCACCGTAGGTCGCGGCGTCCACCCAGAAGGCAAGCGGCAGCGACGGGCCGAGGAAGCCGACGAAGACCGCGGCCAGCGGATAGCCGACGACATCGGCGATCGTTTCGCCGACCCACATCGCGGAGTTCGCGGTGAGGAGCTCGTCCTCGCGGACGATTCTCGGCAGCGCCGCGATCCGGGCGGGGCGGAAGAAGATCGAGACCGACGTGACGGCGAAGATCAATGGGTAGACGAGGAAGATGTTCGTAACGGCGGCGATCGGGATGACGAGGATGATCGCCGCGCGGAGCAGGTCGCTGACGACCATGACGTCCTTCTGATCCCAGCGATCGACGAACGTTCCGGCAATCGGCGACAGGAAGAGGTTCGGCAGGCTCGCGAAGACGAAGACGAACGCCACCGCGACCGGCGAGTTCGTCAACGCGAACACGAGGAATGCCAGGGCGATCTGGTGGATCCGGTCGCCGAACAGGCTGATGAGCTGGCCGACCCACAGCGCCGAGAAGGAGCTGTTGAGGGCCAGCCGAACGAACGGGTGGCGCCGGATCCGGACCGCGACCTCGTCGATCGGGATCGGAAGGGTCGGCGCACGGGCCGATCCTGGTGAGAGGCCCGCCCCGGAGCCGCCGAGGAGCGCAGGCCGATCGAGCACTGACGCGTCAGCGAAGCCCGATGCCAGGCCGGTGGCCGGTCGAACGCGCTTTCCGAGATCGGTCGCGCGGATGGGGCGGCCGAGGATCGCTGTGCCCGCCATCCCGCTGAGGGCCGCTCCCGCGACCTGTGCATCCTCCTCGACTGCCTGGGCCTGCGAACGGAGGACAGACGCGAACAGGAAGAACCCAAGCCCGGCGCTCAGGAAGACATCCCCGATCGAGGCCACATTGCGGATGACCGGGACCGGAATCGGCAGGATGTCGCCCAATGGCCCGGCGCTGAGCAGGAAACTCGCATTCAGCGTGGGGTCGTCGAGCATCCGATGGAACGAATAGATCGAGAAGACGGTGGCGGGATCGAAGCCAGCCGCATCGAAGCTGAGCTTCCAGATCGGCATGTAACCGCCGTTGGCCAGGATCGCAATCGTGTTCAGCAGGATGCCGATGAACGCGAGCGTCAGGCCCGGATGAGATCGGTTGACCCAGAGGCCGGCGAGCAGGACACCGAAGGCGAGACCGAACAGCGGCAGGCGCAGCTCCTGGACGGTCTCGACGCGCGCCTCGAGGCCCAACTCGGTCAGGAAGCGGACGATGACTGCGAGGAGGAGCAGTGCGACCCATCGAAGGCGAATCGATGCGAGGTTCGCGATGCTGCCGCCGGCGAGAAGGCCGGCGATCAGGCCGAGAAGGATTCCCCCGATCAGCATGCGGGACTCAGCATGCTGCGCTCAGCCCTCGGCCGAAGGTGCGGTCACTGGGTCATCTTGCCGCCGTCGGGCGACCGATGTCGGGCGGCGCTGAACTTGCCCGGTCAGGCCCGCTCGACGGGCGCCGGCTCCGGGCGCCCTGTCGCCTGCGTCAAACGGTCCGCCGCCTGGGCGATGAGTGGGATCTGGCGCGGCTCCACTGGCCGGCCCGGATCGGCAACACCGTCGACCCATGGCGTCCGGACGAACGCATCCACGACCGCGGGATCAAACTGGATTCCCGCGAACTTGCGAATCTCGCTGAGCGCCTGCTCCGTGGTCAGCGGCGTCATCCGATACGGCCGCGAGGCCGTCATCGCCTCGAACGCGTCGGCGACATGGAGGATTCGAGCCAGCTTCGGGATCTCATCACCGATCAGCCGATCCGGATAGCCGGAGCCGTTGTACCACTCGTGATGGTGCCGAATGATCGGCAGCTCCGGCGCCAGCTTCGTGACCGGCGCAATGATCTGCGCCCCGAGCACCGGGTGCGCGTTCATGAGCATCCGCTCGTCGCGCGTGAGGCGCTCTGCCTTGAGCAGGACGCTGTCCGGGACGCCGATCTTGCCGACGTCATGGAGCAGCCCGCCCCACTCCAGCGCTTCCAGCTCGCTGCTCGGTGACGTGCATCTCGCGCCCGATATCGACCGCGATCATCTTGACCCGCTGGCTGTGCATGCTCGTGTACGGATCCCGTTTGTCGACGGCGCCGGCCAGCGCCCCGATGGTCTGCGTGAACATCTCGCGCATCTCAACGAACCGGTTGTGCGCGACCCGCGTCGTGTATAGCGGCAGAGCGAACAGCAGCGTCGCCCACCAAGCCCCCCGACAGCTGGTAGATCTGCGCCATCAGCCATGCGAGGGGCGTGAGCGCCAGCAGACTCGTACCGAAGCCCTTTGCGTCTCCGAGGGCGACCACTCGGAACGACTGCCCGGTTCGAAGAGCCACCACGCCGGCGGTCGATGACCACATTCAGGACGAACAGACCAACCGCTCCAACCATCGTGGCCGCAAACAACTGAAGCTGATCGCTCGAACCATCCCGGACCGCATTCGCACATAAGCGATGCCGACCAGCGTCGGAAGCACAATGCCGGCGTGATTCGACAGGCGTCCCGTACCAAGGAACTCGGCCGCGAATCTCGCGAAGCTCAGTCGTGCCGATCAGGGCGACCCAGCCAGCGGCGACAGGCCCGCCCAAGCGCCATGGCCGCAAGGATTGGCGCGATCGCCACTGACACGAGCGTCCCGCGAGGCATGCGAACAGGAAGGGCGCCGGCGAACAGAGTGATGAGTGTCCAGAAGCCGAGACCCGCGAGGACGTTCTGAGCGCGTCGCGTCGCCTGGGATCGATCGCGATCTCGGGCCGCATCCCGAGAACAAGTGTCCGGACGTTCGCCGGGCAAACACAAAGCTCGTGAGCAGCAGCGCAACTGCGCTGAGCGCCCACGAGCCAAGTGATATAGAGCTTTAGGGACCTGGACATTGGTGCCCCGTACGGATGGTCAGTCGACCGAGACTCTAATCCCTCCGAGCAACGGTCGGCACAGTGTCCAAACGTACTAGAAGCCCTTAAGCGATGCTCCTCCGGCGAGCGCCATCGCGGCGACTGCGCCAAGAAGCGACATGAGTCGGACAATTCGATCTTTCATCGAACTCATACTCCGGCTAGAAGCCCTTCGTGACGGACGTGAAGCCCTTCGTGACGGACGTGAAGCCCTTCGTGACGGACTGGATTTCCACGCTCGTCTCTCCTTTGACGGCCTTTGTGTCCGTAAGACACAAAAACCGACCTGACACAATGGTCGGTCGGTTGCACTACTCGCTCAGCCTCACCCTAAGTGCCCATTTCAGGTGAAGCGTCTGCGCGTCGCGTCTTAACTTTGCTTCCTAGTACCTGAGTACTGTGAGGTAGGCCGGACTATAGGGAGCCCGCAGTTAACCGGTCAATACGTCAATCTACTTATCTTCACAGCGACGCAAGCGGCGGTGGCTCGACTCCGAGCTCATCCCGGAGATATGCCGCGTAGTGCTCGTACTGCTCGGCGGCCGCGGAATGCGCGCCTGTCACTCGGTATAGCCGCAAGCAGCGAGAGCTCGAGATTCTCAAGGTCCGGGTCAATATCAAGCGCCCGTCGCGCGAGGCGAATTCCTCGCTCGAAATGCCCCGTTTCGATGTCGCGGCCAACAGCTCCTTCGACAACATTCAGATAGGCAACATGCAGAGCGTCCCTATACGGAACGCTCCATTCCTCGTACGAAAAGTCGAGGGCAAAACGCGCGACGTATGCCTCACTCAGTCGATCGACGTCGGCAGGCGACGGATCCGGCCCGAGTCGAATCGATCAGGATCCGGCACTCTTGGCTTCGCGACCGAATGAGCTGCGGATCGAGCCAGAGGACATCCGAGTCGTGGTGGACGTAACCGGCCGAGTAGTCCTCCTTGTAGTCTTGGCTCGAAGACACGGCGCAGGAAATACACGGTCTGATTGAGAGAGTTGACGGCAACCTCGGGTGCCATCTCCGGCCATAGTGCGTCGACGACCTCGTCCCTAGTCGCCGAAAATTTGGGACGAGTGAGGAGGAAGCAAAGCATGGCGAGCACCTTCCGCCGAAGGTCGGTGCCGGGAATGATTACAGAGCCTAGGTGAATCTCGACCCTGCCTTGATCCTCAATGTAGACAGGTGAGGCGAGTCGTCGTGCTAGGCCCTTTCCCAAGGGCAGCGTCGGACCTTGCACTCTTCGACGCCCTTGCAACCGACCGGAGGAGCGGAACGTCTTCTGGCTCACCAATGGCGTCCAGTATTCGGGCCGCCTGTAGCCGGCTGGGCTTGCCGACGTCTGCGACGACGCGTCGAATGCTGGGCCTCCATCGCTGCGGGCGAGCCTCCGCCTCGGATGTGATTAGAGCCAGCGACACGTCGTCCATCAAGTGAAGCGACGCGAGGAGCGGCTCGGCCACCATGCTGAAGTAGACGGCGCCTTGGTCGGCGGAAATCCGCTTCAAGCTAGCATCGAGGTTGGTGCCAAGGGTCGCGAGCAGCACCCGGGCGTACCCTGACCAAAGGCCCGCGCCTTGGCGCTCGGCAAACGCCACGGCCTCGTTCGCCTTAGTTCGTGCGTCGGGCGCCCCCTCTACCGCGGCGCAGTGGGCGACCAAGCAGAAGTAGCGACTTAGGTAGCCAGTCTCCATTGTTGGGATGGTCGGGCTGCGCCCGTGGCAGATAGCTCTGGGCGAGGGCGATGTCGTCGTCTCGGAGGGCCAACTGCGCCTTGGTCAGGGTCATTACCGCGGTCAAGGATGGATTAAGCGCAAGAGCATCGGCCTCTTCGGCCAGCGAACGGGCCACGGCTTCATCGCCATAGCAGAGCTCGATCTCAGCCGCTTCCGCCAGCCACTCTCGCTTTGACTCACCGGTTGAGCGGGCTCGCGCGGTCGTAAGGATTGATCGGGCACTCTCGATCATGCCGAGGTGCGCGGTTGCCCACGCCTGCGCCAGTTGTGCGGCAACAATCTCTGTACCTGAGGAGCTGGGACCGAGAGCTTGAAGTGCCTCGCCGGCCGTCTTCAGGGCCTCGGTAGCAGCGCCCTTTGCGCGATAAATCAGCGCGATATTTAGAAGACTGACACCTTCGTAGTGGGTGAGTCCCTGCGCTTGGCTCTCATTCTTAATGTTCGTCAGTTCGGTCAACGCGTCATCGAGATTTCCCTGAAGGGTGACGTCAAGCACTTGTTTAGTTGCGGCGCCCACATAGCGCAGTGTCGTTGTCCGTGCTGACGCAGCCAGTCGCGAGGCTAGGTCACGTGCTTCTGACAGGTCACCGACCACGAAGAGCGTCTGAAGAAGATTTCCCAAAGACACGTCGGAGTCTGGAGCGAGCTCAAGCGCCCGGCGACCCGCGACAAGGGCTGATGCAGCGTCGCCAGTACTCGCAGCGAGCCGAGATCGGATGACCTCGAAAGCCGCCGCCTCACGGTTCGGCGGGTAGCGTGCGAGGTATTCGTGCGCGAGCGCCACCTCTCCGGCGCCGACGATGGCTTCGATGGAAGCCTCGAGCACCTGATGAAGGTCAGATACATCTCCCGCGGCCGCATAGTGGAAGCAAGCTGTCCGCCAGTCCCTTGTCTCCGCCCACCTAGCGACCGCCCGATGAAGATCCTCCACGAAACCATCCTTGGATTCGCGTCGAAGTCGAGCTTCCAAGAACTGCTGCACGAGCGGGTGGTAGGCGTATCCAACTCGATTCCGCGACCTGCGCGCCGTGCCAACAATCCCAAACGTTCCGACTCAAGGAGTAGCTCCGCAACGTCGCTACGGGAAAGGTCAGTGACGAGCGCGGCTTCCTCCACGTCGACGCTTTCCAAGAGTGCCGTCCGCATCAAGAAGCGGCGTTGTCTATCGGTGAGGTCGCCGATTACCTCCTCGGCCAGGTAGTCATACAGCTCGGAATGGGCTCCAGACAGCGCCCTGACGAAGGCCCTGCGTTTCCGGCGCCGATCGATTGCGGAGAGCGGCCTGGACGAGGTGAAGCGATGCCGCCCAGCCTTCAGTGCGCGTCGAGAGGTCTGCGAGCACGTCCGGCTCCAAAGAGCGTCCATACGTCTCCGTAAAGAGCGCCGCGGTCTCTTCATTTGAGAATCGAAGGTCAGCGGTTGTCAGCTCAGCTAGCTCGCCGAGTGCCCGAAGGCGGGCGACCGGCAAGGCCGGCCATCGACGCGTTGAGAAGACGACAGTTAGCCGTTCGGGAAGCGCGGGCTATTAGGGCCTTGGCAGCACTCCGGATGTCGTCGACATCATCAGCCACGTGGAAGTCGTCAAGGATGAGGATTGCTCCGTCCGCCGTGATACTCGGAAGCTCCGCTAAGAAGACATCCAGCGCATCATCAAATCCAGCGCCGCCCTGGCCAGCGTCCTCTAGCAGGGACGAAGTTTGCGGCGCGAAACCGCTGTCGTACATCTCGACCGGATGCGACGAGGTGGGACAGGAACGAGACCCAGTTGCGATCCTGCGCGTCCATTCGATACCAAAGCGTTCGATGGCGCGTCCTTCGCGAGAAGTCGGCCAGCAGCGTCGTCTTTCCGTACCCAGCTTCCGCGATGAAGAAGATGAGCCGGTTGTGGATCTTTGCGTCTAGCCAATCGAGCAGGCGGTGACGCGCCAGCGTCTCGTCATGGAGCGTCGGACGCCGGACTTTGCCAAGCTGGATCGGATAACCGCTCACACCGTCGCGCGTAGCCCCTCCGACGAGTGCCGGCGTAGCGATCGCCGTTCGGCCCGGACCGACCGCTCGCGACTCATAGGGCTCTGGACTGGCGGAGTGGCGGTCTGCGGCGGCCTGATCGGGCCGCGCGAACGATACGGAGCGCTCGCTCGGCGTGTCAATCATGGCGAATTGCTCGGGCCGGACCATGGCCCCAATAGTGCCCGGAAGGGCTCACCTGCCGATTAGCTGCGCGCCCCCGGAGCGGACGCGATGCGACGCCAGGTCAGCCCTCGTACTCGAAGCCGATCTTGACCTCGACCCGGTACTCCACGATCTCGCCGTCTTCGACGACAGCGCTCGACTTCACGACGTCGACCGTCTGGATGTTGCGCACCGTCTTCGACGCCGTGGCAACCGCCACGCGGGCGGCGTCGCTCCACGACTTCGGGCTCTTGCCGACCATCTCCCGGATGATGATGACGCCCACCGATCCAACCTCCTCGCCTGCTTGGGCCCAGAAGTCTAGGGCCGGCCACCCGCGCGACACACTCGCGTCCCGCAAATGAATCGACGAGGCCGGCCCGATGTCGGACCGGCCTCGAACGCGATCAGTCCACGCGATCAGGCGTTGGCAGTCTCGGTGACCGTTCCCGCCCTGACCTTGTCGAAGCACGAGCTGCAATAGACCGGGCGGTCGTTGCGCGGTGCGAATGGCACCATCGCCTGGCCTCCGCAGCTGCCACAGATCGCGGCGTGGAACTCCCTGGGTCCGCCGGCCGTTCGAGCGCGCTTTGCGACCGCCCGACAGGCTGGACAACGTTGTGGGTCGTTCAATAGACCCTTGCTACTGAAAAAGGCCTGCTCGCCGCTGGAGAAGACGAATTCCTCCGAGCAATCGCGACAGGTCAGCGATCGATCCTGGTACACCCTCTCCCGAACCTCCTGTTCGTGCGCTGTACCGGCTGGCGTCTCGGCCCCCGAGCGAACTCCCCAGGTTGATGCCGCAACAGGAGGACAGTGCGCGCGATCGACCTCGTCGGGGCCCGGCCCGAGACTATGACGGGGAGAATACTTGTGCCGTCAAGCCACCGTGGGCCGGAGATTCGCAGCCCGTCGTCGATTTCCGGTCGAATCTCGCGCGTTTCTGCTCCGGCCCGATCACACCCTTGGCTCCCCGGTGCGGTCGCGCACCGGGGAATGGACCCGGCTCCCCGGAACGCGCGGCGTCCCGACGGAACCGATGTTCCCGCATCGGCGTCGATGGCGGCATGCCAAACTTCCGCTTGCCCCTCACCGTCCTGTCGGTCGCCGTCTTCGCCGCAGCGTGCGGCTCAGCCGGGTCCGCGTCCCCACCGGCATCAAGCCCGCCGAGCCCTCCACCGACCAGTGGCGGCGTCGACCATCCGACCGGCGCGACCGACGTCATCCTCCAGCTCGAGGAGGGCGGCGGGTTCGTCCCGATCGAGTTCCTCGCGGGCCAGGCCCCCCAGTTCACGCTATACGGAGACGGACGCGTCGTCTTCCAACCCGTCGTCACCACCTTTCCAGAGCCCGGGCCCGACGGCGTGATCCGCAATGTTCCGTGGCGGACTGCCCAGCTCGATGCAGGGCAGGTCGATGAGCTCCTCACGTTCGCACTCGGCCAGGGCGGCCTCGGGGCCGCTCGTGACAACTACGGCAACGACATGGTGGCCGACGCTTCGACCTCGACCTTCACGATCAACGCCGGCGGCCTCAAGAAGACCGTGGCGGTCTATGCCCTCGGCCTCGAGGACCAGCAGAACGCGACCGACCTGATCCCGCGTCGGGCCTTCAAGACCCTGGCCGACCGGCTCCGCGATTTCGACAGGGGTGGCACGATCGCGACCGACGTCTACCTGCCCGACAACTTCCGGGCGGTCCTCGTCGAGCGCGAGGGCGATCCGCAGGCGAAGCCGATGGCGTGGCCGTGGCCAAACCTCAAGTTGTCCGACTTCAAGTCCGACGTGAACGGCGTTGGCGCGACGCAGTTTCCGCATCGCCCGATCACGGCCGTAGAAGTCCAGGACCTCAAGCTCGGCGATATCCCCGGCGGGGCCCAGGGCGTCACGCTCACCGGACCCGACGGCAAGCTCTACACCCTGATCGTTCGGCCCCTGCTCCTGCACGAGACCGAATAGCCGCGGCGCGCTGGCTGGGGCTCCTTCGCCTCAGCCGGCCTCCGCGAAGCGCTCGCCCGCGTACGACACGAACCGCGTCTGGCGCTTCTTGAAGTACAGCTGGATCTCCCCGGTGGGGCCGTTGCGGTGCTTGGCGAGCTTCAGGTTGATGACCTCGCCGTCAGTGTCCTGATCCTCGTTCGCGCGCTCCTTGTCGCGCCACAGGAACAGCACCAGGTCCGCGTCCTGCTCGATCGCACCCGACTCGCGGAGGTCCGACAGGCGCGGCTCCTTCGACTCGCGCATCTCCGGCTGCCTGGATAGCTGCGACAGGGCGATCACGGGTACGCTCAGTTCGCGAGCGAGGGCCTTGAGCCCGCGTGAGATCTCCGAGACCTCCTGGACCCGGTTCGCGTCCCGATTGGTCGTGGTCGCCTGCATGAGCTGCAGGTAGTCGACGATGACGAGGTCGAGTCCGGACTCCGCCTGGAGCCTGCGGGCCTTCGTCCGGAGCTCCATCGTGCTGATGGTCGGCGTGTCGTCGATGAACATCGGCGCCTCCGAGAGGGCATTCATCGCCGGGGCGATCCGGGCGAAGTCGAGCTCCTCGAGGAAGCCGGTCCGAAGTCGCTGGCTGTCGATGTTCGCGACGCTCGACAGGAGCCGAAGCACGAGCTGCTCCTTGCTCATCTCCAGGCTGAAGACGCCGACGCTCTTCTTTTCGCGCACGGCGGCGTACTCCGCGATGTTGAGCGCGAAGCTCGTCTTTCCGACCGACGGCCTGGCGGCGACGATGATGAGATCGCTCTTCTGGAGGCCGGTCGTCAGCGCATCGAGATCCGTGAAGCCCGATCGGACGCCGTTGATCTCGCCGCGGTGGGCGTGAAGGTAGTCGAGCCGGTCGTATGCCTGATGGAGCAGCGAGTCGAGCTTGGTGAAGCCGGCCTCGACCCGCTTCTGGCTGACGGCGAACAGCTCGGCCTCGGCCCGATCGATCGCCTCCTGGACCTCGGCCGGATCTTCGTAGCCGATGCCGGCGATCCGGCCGGCCGCGCCGATGAGGTTGCGGAGGACCGCCTTGCGCTCGACGATCCGGGCGTACTGGACGGCATGGACCGCGGTCGGGGTCGAGTTCGAGAGGCTCGACAGATAGGCCCGGCCGCCGACTGCTTCGAGCTGGTCGTTGCGCTCGAGGGTTTCCGAGACCGTGACGATGTCGATGGGCTCGCGCCGCTCGAACAGCTCGAGGACCGCGCCGTAGATCGTTCCGTTCGCCTGCCGGTAGAAGTCCGCGGCGCGCAGGAACTCCGCCACCTCCACGACCGCGTCGCGGTCGATGAGGATTGCGCCGAGCACGGACTGCTCGGCCTCGAGACTCTGCGGTGGCAGGCGATCGATCATGCGCTCCCGAATCTGACGGCGTGCTGTGTCAGGTCGAGTGTCATCGACGGCCGCGCCATCGCGAAAGCGGCTTATCCCCTAATACCGTCCACGACTTGTCTCCAGACCCCATCGCCCGGTGGAAACCCTGTGGAGACTCCACGCCGGCGATCAGCCCCGTCTGCGATCGGCCGGGATGGCGGTTCAGGCAAGGCGGCGCGAGCACGTAGCGAGCGCACTATCGTGCGTGAGCGAGGGGCGGAGGCGCCAACGCGGCCTGGGCCGTCAGCCGGCCAGCCAGCTAGTCGAGCCTGCGAATCACCCCGATCAATTTGCCCTGGATTCGGACGTCGTCGTAGAACTGCGGCGGGATACTTCGGATTGGCCGGCTGGAGTCGGATCCGGTCCTTCTCCTTGAAGAAGCGCTTGAGCGTGACAGCGTTCTCTTCGACCTGGGCCACGACGATGTCGCCGTTGCGGGCCGTTGACTGGGGCCGGATGAGGACGAAGTCGCCGTCGGCGATGTGGGCCTCGATCATCGAGTCGCCGCGGACCTTCAGGACGTAGGCATCACCCGATGGCGCCAGCATGTCCGGGATACCGATCGTCTCCGAGGCGTCCGAGTAGGCCTCGATCGGACCGCCGGCGGCGACCTCCCCGACGATCGGCAGCATCCGAGCTTCCATGGCCGCCGACTGGGGGACCAGCTCGCCGGCGAGTCCGAGGCGCAGGGCAGCGTACGGCGTCAGGCGGATTGCGCGCGACTGAGCGGCACCCCGCTCGAGATATCCCTCGCGCTCGAGGATCTGGAGGTGGTGGTGCACGGCCGAGGTCGAGGCCAGTCCGACGGCCTTCGCGATCTCACGGACCGACGGCGGGAAGCCGCGCGCCCGCAGCGTCGCGGCGATGAAGTCGAGGATCTTGACCTTCCGATCCGCGTCGTGTTTGGTCACTCACGCCTCCTTGCTTGTGCATGATACAGAACGGACGTTCGATGTCAAGGCGAGGTCGAGGGTGCGGCCATCGAAGGCTGGTAGACTCGGCGGCCCCGGGATCGGTTCGGAATGCCGACCGGTGCGGGTTGGGACTGAGGTCGTTCGAACGACGATGGCGCGCGAGGAATCAACCAAAGGCGACGGCAAGTCACGCCGGCGCGGCTCGGGCGCGCTCGGGCGAGCGCTCGGCATGATGGCGTTCCTGCCGCTTGCCAGCCGAGCCCCCATCTACGCCCGGTTGATGCTCGCCCTCGTCGCGGACGAACGGATGCCGGCGGCGCGAAAGGCGCTCCTGGCAGGGGCTGCCGGGTACCTGCTCGTCGGGCGCGATCTGGTGCCGGATCAGATCCCGGTCCTCGGCGGCCTCGACGACCTGGTCGTGGTCGTTCTCGCCGTCGACCTCTTCATGGACGGCGTTCCCGATGCGCTGCTCTCCGAGAAGCTCATTGAGCTCGGCATCGATCGGTCAGCGTTCGACGACGACATGGCCCGGATCCGTCGACTGACGCCGGGCCCGGTTCGCAAGACAATTCGCCGCATCCCCGGGCTCATTGCCCAGGCCGGTGAGGCCATCGATCACAGCGGCATCGGACCGAGAGTCCGGGCCTGGATCTCCAAGGAGGATTCGATCGCGTGAAGGTGATCCTGACGCAGGACGTGGAGAAGCTCGGCAAGAGTGGCGAGATGAAGTCGGTGGCCGACGGCTACGCGACGAACTTCCTGATCCGCCAGAACCTGGCCGTGCCCGCCGCCGGCGGCGCGTATCGCGCCTGGCAGCACGACATCGCCAGCCGCGAGGACAAGCGCAAGCGCGAGCGCGAGGAAGCCGATATCGCGGCGACGCGGATCGCCTCGACGACGCTGACGATGGGCGTCAAGGTCGGCGAAGGCGGCAAGCTCTTCGGGTCGATCACGGCCAAGGACATCGCCGACGCCCTCGGGCGGCGCGGGATCACGGTCGATCGCCACAAGATCGATCTGGAGGAGCCGCTCAAGTCGCTTGGCACGTACAAGGTCGCGATCAAGGTGCTGAGCGGTCTGGCTCCTGAAGTGACGGTCGTCGTCGAACCGAAGGGGTAACCGCCCGGCGGGCAGGTCGTCTGCGGCGGCGTTGATCGTCAGGCGATGATGGGGCGATGGACGCCCGGACGATCCTCCACGTCGACCTCGACGCGTTCTTCGCTGCGGTCGAGCAGCGCGATCGGCCGGAGCTGCGCGGCAAGCCGGTCATCGTCGGCGGTGGCGGCCCGAACCAGCGCGGCGTCGTCAGCGCCGCGAGCTACGAGGCGCGCAAGTTCGGCGTCCACTCGGCGATGCCCCTGCGAGTGGCCGGCCGGCTCTGTCCGCACGGCGTCTTCCTGCCCGTCGACGGCACGAAATACCAGGCGGTCAGTCGCGAGGTCATGGCGATCCTTCGCCGCTACACGCCGCTCGTCGAGCCGATCTCGATCGACGAGGCCTTCCTCGACGTCACGGGATCGCGGGCCCTGTTCGGCGACGGCGAGGCGATCGGCCGGCGGATCCGGGCGGACATCCGGGCCGAGCTCGACCTGACCGTGTCGGTCGGCGTCGCAAGGACGAAGCTGGTGGCAAAGATCGCATCGGACCTTCGCAAGCCCGACGGCCTGGTCGTCGTTCCGCCCGGCGAGGAGGCGGCGTTCCTCGCACCGCTGGCGATCACGCGCCTGTGGGGCGTCGGGGCGAAGTCCGCCGCGGCACTCCGCGAGTACGGCGTGCAGACGATCGGCGACCTCGCCGCGCTGCCGGAGGACCTCCTCGTCCGCCGATTCGGCAAGTACGGCGCGGGACTTGCGGATCGCGCCCGAGGTCTCGACGCGGATCCGGTCGGCGACCGAGACGCTGCGAAGTCCATCAGTCACGAGCACACGTTCGACGTCGACACGTCCGATCGGGAGGTGATCGAGCGGACGATCCTCGGGATGGCCGAAGGCGTCGCCGGGCGCCTTCGCGACTCCGGCGTCAAGGCATCCACGGTGACCGTGAAGATCCGCGATTCGTCGTTTCGGACGATCACCCGACAACGAACCCTGCCGGAGCCGACGGATCTCACGGAGCCGATCTTTCGCACGGCGATGGAGCTCGCCCGACCGGAGGTGCGGGGCCTCCGAATCCGACTCCTCGGCGTCGGCGCGTCCGGCCTCGGTGAACGGGACCAGCTCGCTCTCTTCGCCGACGTCGACCCGCGGCGCCGGCGCGTGGTCGAGGCGGCCGACGCCGTGCGCCACCGGTTCGGTGAGCGCGCGATCACTCGAGCGCGTCTCGTCGGGTCGCGGCTGCCGGCACCGTTCGAGCACGATCCGATGACGGCCGCGGAAGCTCGATCGCCCACAGCAACGCCCGTCCGGCGAGGACGAAACCGCCGAGCGGCGACACGGAACCGTGGGCGGACGAAGCGCCGTGACAACCAAGGTGACACGACGGCACGAAATAGTCTGCCCGTCGACCTCTTGACATCGAACGCCTGTTCGGTCTAGGGTGTCGTCAGAACCGAACAGACGTTCTGTCGCCGCAGTGCCCCGCCGACGGACAGAGCAAGAGAGAGTTCCGCCGGAAGGAGCCACGTTCATGGCGATGATTCGAGTCGAGCCGGTCCAGGTCCGCGTGCGGACGGGCTGGCTGGATGGAAGCCCGCGAGAGATCACCTGGGGCGAGGAGCGCCTGCCCGTGACGCGGCTGACGGCCGTTCGCGAGGAGGCCGCAGCGTTCCCGGTGATCACTGGGCCCCGGACGATGTTCGAGGTTGAGACACCCCGCGCTCGTCTGGCGTTGACCTACCTTCATCGGTCGCGCCGCTGGACGATCACGGCTCTCGACGAGGAGCGTCGACCAGCGGCCTGATCTGGGGGCCTGGCGGCGATCTCTCCCGCCTGCCAGGAGTTCGGAGCACGGGGCGGGTGCGCCGGTACCGCATCCGCCCCGTTCCCGACGCCGTGAAACGAGGCATCCCGGAACGCGGTCGCAACCTACAATCGGTCCATGCCCGAAGACGTGGCGTCCCGAACGCCGTTTGCCGACCTGACGCTGGGTGCCTTTGTCGATCGACTCGGCCTCGGCGGATCCCGTGCCGGGCGGCGGCAGCGCCTCGGCGGTCGCGGCTTCACTTGGCGCGGCCCTTGTCGCGATGGTCGCCGCTCTGTCCCAGGGTCGACCGAAATACGCCGAGCACGCGGCACTGCACGAGCGGGCGATCGACGTCGGCCAGCGGCTTTCGCGGCGGTTCCTCGAGCTGGCTGACGAGGATGCCGCGGCCTACGCCCGGTTTTCGGCCGCGGCAAAGCTTCCAAAGGACACGGACCAGGAGCGATCTGCCCGCTCGATCGCCCTGGCGGCGGCGGCACGAACCGCCTCCGAAGTACCGCTCGCGACCGTCGAGGCCTGCCTCGAGCTGGTCGTGACCGCAGAGGTCCTCGCCGGGCGAAGCAACGTGAACGCGTCGAGCGACCTGAACGTCGCGGCCCAGCTCGGCGAAGCGGCCGCGCGAGGAGCGGCCGAGAACGTCCTGGTGAATCTGCCGGCGGTCGGCGACGACGTATTCAGCGGCGAGGCGACCGCCCAGGTCATGGACTGGCTCGACACGATCGCCACGCTTGCCGCCGAGACGCATCAGGCCGTCCGCAGCGGCTCACCACGCGATCCCGTGCCCGCGTGAGGGCCTGACCCGGTGCCACAAGGGGGAGCTCGGCTGCTCCTCGGACGGCCGATCGCCACCGAGATCCGCCAGGCGGTCGCCGAGGACGTCGCAACGTTCCGTGAGTCCGAAGGCAGGTCGCCGGGTCTCGCGGTAGTCATCGTCGGCCGCGACGCGCCGTCGATGGTCTACCTCGAGCAGATCCTCCGAGGTTGTGAGAAGGCCGGCATCGACAGCCGCCTCGTCGAGGTCGGCGGCGACGCGTCCGAGCGCCGTGTGACCGGGGCGATTGCCGCGCTCAACGACGATCCGACCGTCGACGGGATCATCGTCCAGATGCCGCTCCCGCCATCGATCCGGCTCCGCTCGGTGGTCGATGTCATCGATCCGGCCAAGGACATCGACGGGATCCACCCGCTCAACGCCGGGCTCCTGCGGCTCGGGTACGACGGGTTCCTGCCGGCCACGGCCCATGCCGCCGTCGAGATCCTGCGCCGGTCGGGGATCGAGATCGAGGGACGCCGGGCGACGGTGATCGGCCGATCGGCCGTCGTCGGCATGCCCGCCGCCTTCCTCCTCGTCCGCGAGAACGCGACCGTCACCGTTTGCCACAGGCGAACCCGCGACCTGGAGCACCACGTCAAGGACGCGGAGATCGTCATCGTCGCGGCCGGCCACCCGGGCCTGGTCACGGGGCCGATGCTCCGTCGGGGCGCCGTCGTCGTCGACGTCGGCATCAACGTCGTCGACGGCGCGATCGTCGGCGACGTCGACTTCGAGTCCGCGAGCAACGTGGCCTCGGCCATCACGCCCGTCCCGGGCGGCGTCGGGCCCCTCACCAACGCATTGCTGCTGGCCCACCTCGTCCGGGCGGCCCAGGCACAGGCATCCCAGCGGTCGGCCGCTGGGACGGGATCTCGTGAGAAGCGTGGTAGCCGCGCGAGCGAGCCTCGGCCGACGGCCGGTCGGGGAGTTCGATGAGCTTTCCCTCGGACCTGGAGATCGCCCGCTCCGTCACGCCGCGCCCGATCGTCGACGTGGCCGGCGACCTCGGCCTGCGGGACGAGGAGATCGAGCCGTACGGACGAACGAAGGCGAAGGTCACGCTCGTCGGCGATCCAGCGGCTCGAGGCTGAACGCCCGCGCGGCAAGTACGTCGTCGTGACGGCCATCACCCCGACGCCGCTCGGCGAGGGCAAATCGACGACGACCGTCGGGCTCGCCCAGGGCCTGAACCTCATCGGGCGCAAGGCGGCGGTCTGCATCCGCCAGCCGTCCCTCGGCCCCGTGTTCGGCATCAAGGGCGGCGCCGCCGGCGGCGGCTACAGCCAGGTCATCCCGATGGAGGACTTCAACCTCCACCTCACCGGCGACGTCCACGCGATCGGGGCGGCCCACAACCTTGCCGCCGCGTTCCTCGACAACAGCCTGCACCACAAGAATCCGCTCGGGATCGATCCGTTCTCGATCCTCTGGCCGCGGGTCGTCGACATCAGCGACCGCGCGGTTCGACGGGCCGTCATCGGTCTCGGCGGCAAGGAGAACGGCGTCCCGCGCGAGACCGAGTGGATCATCACCGTCGGCTCGGAGGTGATGGCGGTCCTCGCCCTCGCGACGGACCTTCACGACCTCCGGGCGCGACTCGGCCGGATCGTGCTCGCCACCACGACCGACGGCAAGCCTGTCACGTGCGAGGACCTCGGCGTCGCCGGCTCGATGACCGTCCTCCTCGTCGACGCGATCAAGCCGAACCTCCTCCAGACGCTCGAGGGCGGCCCGGCGTTCGTCCACTGCGGGCCGTTCGCCAACATCGCCCACGGCAACAACTCGATCATCGCCGACCGGCTCGCGCTGGCCACCAATGAGATCGTCTGCACCGAGGCGGGCTTCGGGGCGGACATGGGCGCCGAGAAGTTCTTCGACATCAAGTGCCGCGCCTCCGGGCTCGCGCCCGATGCGGCCGTCGTCGTTGCCACCGTTCGCGCCCTGAAGATGCACGGCGGCATCGGCCGGATCGTCGCCGGCAAGCCACTCGATCCCGCGCTCCTCGAGGAGAACGTCGAGGCGGTCCGGGCCGGCGCCGGCAATCTCGCCAAGCAGATCGAGAACGTCCGCCTGTTCGGCGTTCCGGCCGTCGTCGCGATCAACTCGTTCCCGACCGACACGCCGGGCGAGGTGGAGGCGATCAAGGAAGTTGCGCTGGCGGCTGGCGCGTCGGCGGCGGTGGTCGCCACGCACTTCACCGACGGCGGACGCGGGGCGGCCGACCTGGCGGAAGCCGTCTGGGCGGCCGCCTCGAGCGGCTCGCAGTTCCAGCTCCTCTATCCCGACGAGGCTCCCCTCGGCGAGAAGATTCTGACGATCGCGACGAAGGTCTACGGGGCCGACGGGATCGAGCTGCTGCCGGCGGCCAAGAAGGCGCTCAAGCTGTACGAGGACCTCGGATTCGGGCACCTACCGGTCTGCATGGCGAAGACCCAGTACTCGCTGAGCGACGACGCGAATCTCAAGGGCCGCCCGAGTGGCTTCACCGTCACGATCCGTGACATCCGGCTGTCGGCCGGGGCGGGCTTCATCACGCCGCTCCTGGGCGAGATGCGGACGATGCCGGGTCTGCCGTCGCGACCGGGTGGGGAGAAGATCGACATCGACGCCGACGGCAACATCGTCGGGCTGTTCTAGCGAGGCGACGGCCGGGTCAACTCAGGTGGGTCGAACGAGACCTTGCGTCGGTCGACGCTGCGCGAGAACACGAGGTTCGCAACGTCGGCGGTCGCGATGAGCAACCCCGCGCGGTCTCCCAGGTACGCCGCTCGACCCGCCCGCTCGCGGGCCCGGTCGCTCGCGCGCCGGCGGCGGCAAATGCCGCTGAGATCCACCGATAGTTGCTCGGCCATGTCCTTCACCTCGGTCGACCCAGCGTATGAGCGGGCGACGACGCGAACGAGGATGATTTCCCGATTCGCCTGCCAGCGTCACGCATCCGGGCGGACGCGCCGTCGAGCGATGAGCACGACCCCGACGAGGAGCGCGAGGCCAAGCCCGACAGTGCCAACGAGGATCGGCACGCCCGCTTCCGAGGGGATGTCCGGAGGGGCGGCTTCGGGCGGATCGCCCGCGGTCGAACCTGGCGGAGCGGTCCCGCCGATAGGTCGCCGTTGCATCCTTCAGCAGCGCATCGCCATCCGGAGTGCCCAACTGGCCGTGGGGACTGCACAGTCCGGTCATCGGGTCGCCGCCACCCTCGGGCAGGAACGCGACCCAGATCCAGGCCGAGCCGACCGGCGGTACGCTCGTGCCGCAGCTCGCCGAGTCGCTGAAGCTCTGCGCCGAGAGGTAGACGATCGGGGCGGCATCGCGACCGTGGAACCACGTGGCGACATGGACCGGGACGCCTCGGGCGTCGCTCGGGCCGGCCGTGCCGGCAAAGATCGCGTTGTCGGCGGTGCCGTAGGCCGCCATCGGCTCAGGTTGCACGCACGAGCAGGCGAACGTCGGCGCGGCCGCGGTCAGCCATAGCGCCATCGAGAGGAACGCGATCGACAGCAGGATCGTGAGGCGCCGCGCGAAACCGTCAGTCGGAAGGGAAGTCATCCGGATCCCTCGAATGGGTGGCCTGTCGCCCCGCTGACGCGCCTCCGGTCGACGATGTTCCGAGTGGCTCAGGTAGGAAGGTCGGCCGTCGCGAGGGCGATGACGAACGCAACAGCCAGGCCCAGGCCCGCGCCGAGGACGAACGCACCCCAGGCCATGACGTCGACCGGCCCGAGCGCCTCCGACTCGTGGGCGTGGTCGTCGTGGCCATGGTCTGCCCCGTGGTCGCCTATCCCGTGTGTCTCGGGCTCGACATCGCCCGGATGGTCGGGTGTCGCGTGCTCAGTCATGTTCGGCGTCACCTCCGGCGGCATTCTCCCACGTAGACTCGGCGGCGATGGGAGCTTCGCCGGCAGACAGCCTCGAATCCGGCCTCATCGCGAGCCTCCGCGGGCTCGACGCCGACGGGCGCCGGCTCTTTGCGAGCCGTGTCCTCCGGATGTTCGCGTATGGCTCGCTCGCACTCGTCCTCGTCCTTTACCTCGCGTCCCTCGGGCTCGACGACGTCACGATCGGGGCGATCCTGACGCTGACCCTCGTCGGCGACACGGTGATCTCTCTGTGGCTGACGACCCATGCCGACCGGATCGGGCGGCGGCGCGTCCTCATTGCCGGGTCGATTCTCATGGTGATCGCCGGCTTCGCCTTCGCTGCCACGAGCTGGGTGCCGCTGCTCATCCTCGCGGCAACGATCGGGGTGATCAGCCCGTCGGGCAACGAAGTCGGGCCGTTCCTCGCCGTCGAGCAGGCCGCGCTCAGCCAGGCAACGTCGGACGCACGAAGGACCTCGATCTTCGCCTGGTACAACGTCGCCGGCTACGTGGCGACTGCACTCGGGGCGCTGGCAGGGGGGATGGCGACGCAGGCGATGCTCGCCGGCGGCTTCGCCGACACCGACGCGTATCGGGTGATCCTCATCGCCTACGCGGCCATCGGCCTGGCGATGGCCGCGATCTTCGCCCGGGTGAGTCCGGCCGTCGAGGCGTCCCAAGCTGAGTTCGTTTCGGACGGGATCCGGCGGCGACTGGGCCTCGGTCGGTCGCGAGGAATCGTGGCGCGGCTGTCAGCCCTGTTCAGCCTCGACGCCTTCGCCGGCGGATTTGTCCCGCAGAGCCTTATGGCCTACTGGTTCCACCTTCGGTTCGGGGTCGAGCCGGGCATCCTTGGCGCGGTGTTCCTCGCGGCGAATCTCCTCGCGGCAGTCTCATCGTTGTCGGCCGCGCGGATCGCCGCACGTATCGGGCTGATCAACACGATGGTCTTCACCCACCTGCCATCGAATGTCCTGCTGATCCTCGTGCCGCTCATGCCGACGCTGCCGCTCGCGATCGCCGTCCTTCTGCTCCGCTACACGCTCAGCCAGATGGACGTGCCGACGCGCCAGTCCTACGTGATGGCGGTCGTCGATCCGTCGGAGCGATCGGCGGCGGCCGGGGTGACGGGCATCGCCCGGACGACCGGGGCCGCGATCTCGCCGGCTATCTCGACGCCCCTTATCGCGAATGCCGGACTCGCGTCGGTGCCGTTCTTCCTCGCGGGCGGCTTGAAGATCGTCTACGACCTGCTGCTCTACCGTGCGTTCCGGTCAGCGCCGCCGGCGCCACCCGAGCCGGACGAGCGGGCCTGAAGGTCGCGCCTAGGACTCCCGGCGGCGGCGGCCCGGCATGCCGAGTCGCCACCAGATGAAGAGCAGCACGCCCGCCACGACGACGACCGCGATCAGCAGGTCGAACGGCTGGAGCGCATGGCGGATCGAGACCCAGTTCGCACCGAGCTGCATGCCCGCGAACACGAGCAGCATCGACCACAGGAACGCGCCGGCGGTCGAGTAGACGATGAACGTCCAGATCGGCATCCGGGCCACGCCGGCCGGGAAGCTGATGAAGGTCCGGACGATCGGCAGGAGGCGGCTGAAGAACGCCGTCGCCGCGCCGTAGCGCTGGAAGAAGTGGTCGGCCAGCTCGATCTCGTGGGGCCTGATCAGGAGGTACTTGCCGTAGCGCTCGAGGAACGGCCGGCCGCCCCAGGCCCCGATCGCGTAGGCGACGAGCGAGCCAAGCGTGTTCCCGATCGTCGCCACCACGACGACGATCCAGTAATTCCAGGCCCCGCCCGTGATCGGCTCGACCTGGCTGACGTCCGACACGAGGAAGCCCGCGTACGGGAGGATGAGCTCCGACGGCAGCGGCACCATCGCCGACTCGATCGCCATCGCGAGCATGACCCCGATGTAGCCGACGCTCCCATAGAGGCCGTTGAGGAATGGGATGACGATCTCATCGATGAACGCGAGCAAGGCGACCTCGTTGTGGGCGAGCGGCAACGCTCGGGCTGAGTTGGCAGGGACGAGGCGAGTCTAGCCGACTATTCTGGCCTCGTGCCCGACCCGATCGGCTCCCGCGGGACCGAGACCATCGTCCTCACCGGCGCGGACCTGACCCTCGGCGGGGTTGAAGCGGTCGCTCGTCGGGGCGCTCCCGTCGAACTGGACGACCACGCTCGCGCCCGGATGCAGGAATCCCGCGATGTGATCGAGCGACTCGTTGCCGCCGGCGAAGTCGTCTACGGCGTGACGACAGGATTCGGGGCGCTGGCGACCCGGTCCGTGGCGCCCGAGGACGCGAGGCGGCTCCAGGAGAACCTCCTGATGAGCCACGCCGCCGGCGTCGGGGACGCATTGCCGCGCGAGGTGGTCCGGGCGATGCTTCTCCTGCGGGCCAATACGCTGGCGCTCGGCCACAGCGGCTGCCGGCCGCTGCTCGTCGATCGCCTTCTCGATTTCCTGAGACTGGGCGTCCACCCGATCGTTCCGGAGCAGGGTTCCGTCGGCGCGTCAGGCGATCTCGCGCCGCTTGCCCACCTCGCCCTGCCGCTCATCGGCCGCGGTCGGGTCGAGCTCGCCGGCCACCCGATGCCGGCGCTCGTCGCCCTGCGCGAGGTTGGGCTCGAGCCGCTCGTCCTCGAGGCCAAGGAGGGCCTCGCGCTCCTGAACGGCACCCAGCTCATGAGCGGGATCGGCGCGCTCCTGCTCGCCGACGCCGACCGGCTGACGCGGACTGCGAGCGTCGCGGCTGCACTCAGCGTCGAGGCGCTACTTGGCACGGACGTCGCGTTCGCCGCCCCCTACCAGCTGGCCCGCCCGCACCCGGGCCAGATCGCGGTCGCGGCAGAGCTGCGTCACCTGCTTCGGGACTCGACGCTCCAGACCCGGCACAAGGGCGATGCTCACAAGGTCCAGGATCCGTACTCGCTTCGTTGCGTGCCGCAGGTCCACGGCGCGGTCCGGGACGCCCTCGACTACCTGCGGCGCGTCCTCGACATCGAGATGAACAGCGCAACCGACAATCCGCTGGTGTTTCCGGAGGGCGGCGTCGTCGACGAGGCCGCGATGGCCACCGGCGGGGGGCTCGTCATCAGCGGCGGGAACTTCCACGGCGAGCCGATCGCCCTCGCGCTCGACTTCGCCAAGATCGCCCTCGCGGAGCTCGGTTCGATCAGCGAGCGGAGAACGGCCCTCCTGCTCGACGAGCGCCTCAGCGGCGGGCTGCCGGCCTTCCTCGCACCGGCGAGCGGCCTCGATTCCGGCCTGATGATCATCCAGTACACGGCCGCCGCCCTCGCTTCGGAGAACAAGGTCCTCGCCCATCCGGCGTCGGTCGATTCGGTGCCGACCAGTGCGAACCAGGAAGACCACGTGTCGATGGGTCCCGATCGCCGCGCGTCACGCGCGCTCGGTGCTCGAACACGTCGAGCGGATCGTCGCCATCGAGCTGCTGGTCGGAGCCCAGGCCCTCGATCTCCGCCTGGCCCGGGACGACATGGCGGGCGCCGGCCCGGGGGCCGGTGTCGCCGAGGCCCATCGGCTCATTCGGGAGCGCGTCAGCCACCTCGACCGGGATCGCGAGCCTGGACCGGACCTGGCGGCCGCGACCGATCTCGTCCGGAGTGGCGCGCTCGCCGGGCTCGCCGGGCCAGCCGTCGGGCACCTCGGCGGCGTCTAGATGGCGGCGATCAGAATCGTCGACGTCACGGACGAGGCGTCGTTCGCGTCGGTCCCACCCTGCGCCGACCCGGGCTTCGACCACCGCTCGTGCGACTACTGGGAAGACGCGGATCGCGGCTCAAAGGCGGCGCGACTGGCGTGGCTCGAACCCGGGGCGAGCGCGCCTCCACCGAAGCCCCGGGCAGCCAATCCATTCGCGATCGACTCCGGCGACGAGCCGATCGAGAACCCCTTCGCTCCGCCGCCTCGAACCGGGCCCTCGTTCAATCCGTTCGCGTTGGACGACGATCTCCCCGACGACAACCCGTTTGCGCCGTCGCGGCCCGCTCGGCCGACCTTTGGAAACGACGCGCCGCGCAAGCTCGGTCTGCTCGGGCGCGGACTGGCGATCTTCGGCAGCTATGCGAAGGTGCTCCTCGTCGACGAGGTCGCGGCCGCGTACGCGCAGTTCGGCCCGCTGTCGGCGTACCCCCGGGCGCAGCGGTTGCGCGACCTCTACCCGCAACTGCCGGCTGCGCCGCTGCCCGCGGTCATCACCTGCATCGCGACGACGGCTGAGGCCCGCCACGCGGCCACGCCCGGCGGCTCGTCGGAGCGGTCTGCGACGACCTCGCGGGCCGCGGCTTTGCCGCCGTCGAGGCGTATCCCGAACGCGGTGCGCCGCCCGATGCGACGAGCGCTGCCACGCCGGAGTTCTGGCTCACGGTCGGGTTCAGCGTGGCAGTCGATGATGAGCGCTTCCCCGTGGTCCGCCGCGAGCTCGGCTGACGGGCGCGGGGGAGTGGTACCGTCCGGGCGAGCGCGAGACAGACCGCTCGCCGTGAATGGGAGTCCGCGATGGCGATGATCCAGGCGCTCGGCAACGTCACCAAGGTGCGGGGCGCCCTCATCTTCGTCGAGGACATCGAGGCCGAGATGACGTTCTACCGCGACGTCATCGGCCTGCGCCTTCTCTATCGAACGCCGAAGTTCGTGCGGTTCGATGCGACCCAGGGCACCAGCCTCTCGCTGATCCTCGGTGGCCACGCGTCGACGGAGCCGAAGGACTTCCGACACGGTGGGGTCGTGCCCGAGGTCATCGTCGACAACCTCCGGCTCGCGATGCAGCGGCTCGACGCCGCGGAGGTCCGGCACGAGGAGGTCGTCCGAACCGACTGGGGCCAGTTCTGCTTCCTCTGGGATCCCGAAGGCAATCCGCTCCAGTTCTACGAGTCCGCCTTCATCCGCCCGGACGCCGATCCGGAGCGCGTGCCGGGTTGAGGTTCAGGCTCCGCGCCGCCGCCGCGGCCTTGGTGATCCTTGGCCCCGGGCTCGTCGTCGCGTGTCAGCCCGGTCCGTCGCCGTCGACCCCGGTCGCGGCGAGCGCCACGGCGCCCTTGAGCGCCCCTGGCTCAGCAGTCCCCGGAGGCGAGCTCGCCGGCGACGGGCGACGACGTTGCGATCGACATGAGCCTCCTCTCGATCCTGCCGCCGATCGTGGCCAGCGTTCCGATGCAGCCAGCCCTCGATACCGCGGCCCAGATCGCGGCCGATCCGTCGTTGGCGGGACAGGTCGAGGCCCTCGCAGTGGGCCTGTACGTCGCGGCCGGGACGTCGGCTGCCGAAGACCTGGTCATCGCCAGTGTCGTTCGCCTGCAACCCGACGTCTTCAACGAGACCTTCTTCCGCGGCTGGCGCGACACGTATGACGTCGCCGCGTGTGAGCCTGCTGGCGGCCTCCGCGGCAATGCCGAAACCGAGATCGACGGGCGCCAGGTCTTCATCGGCTCGTGCGCCAACGGTGCGTTCACCTACCACCTCCGCTACGGGGAGGACGTGATCGTGTCGCTCACCTCGGTGGGCGCGGGGCGGTTTGGCGAGCAGGTGGTCCAGAATCTCGGGGAGTGACCGGGCATCAGGCGGGGCGGAAGGAGGATGGCGTGACTGACACGGCCGGCGCGAGACCCGTTCGGGCGCCCCGCGGCAGCGAGCTGTCGTGCCGCGGCTGGGGTCAGGAAGCCGCGCTCCGCATGCTCATGAACAACCTCGATCCGGAGGTCGCCGAAAACCCCGACGCGCTCGTCGTCTACGGCGGGACGGGGCGGGCGGCCCGGAGCTGGGACGCCTTCGATGCGATCGTTCGAGAGCTGAGGCGGCTCGCGGACGATGAGACGCTCCTCGTCCAGTCGGGCAAGCCGGTCGCGGTCTTCCGAACCCACGAGTGGGCGCCGCGGGTGCTCATCGCCAACTCGAACCTCGTCGGCAAGTGGGCGACATGGGACGTGTTCCGAGACCTCGAGCGACGCGGCCTGACGATGTACGGCCAGATGACCGCAGGCTCGTGGATCTACATCGGGACCCAGGGGATCCTCCAGGGGACGTTCGAGACGTTCGCCGAGCTGGCCCGTCAGCATTTCGGCGGCACGCTGCGCGGGCGCGTCGTTCTGACCGCCGGCCTCGGCGGGATGGGCGGCGCTCAGCCACTCGCGGTGACGATGAACGACGGGGTCTGCCTGGCGATCGAGGTCGACGAGGCGCGCGCCCGACGTCGGCTCGACATCGGCTACGTCGACCGCCTCACCGCTTCGCCCGATGAGGCGCTGGGTTGGGCCCGGGAAGCGGCGGCGGGCGGCGAGGCGGTCTCGATCGCGCTCGTCGGCAACGCCGCGGAGATCGAGCCCGACTGGGTCCGGGCGGGGGAGCGGTTCGATGTCGTGACCGACCAGACGTCGGCCCACGACGCGCTCGTCGGCTACGTGCCCGCGGAGATCGGCCTCGCGGATGCGGGGGAGCTGCGGCGCGGCGATGCCCGACGAATACGTCCGCCGATCGATGCGCTCGATGGCCGACCACGTTCGGGCGATGCTCGCCTTCCGTGACGCGGGCGCCGTCGTCTTCGACTATGGCAACAACCTTCGGTCGCAGGCGCTCGAGGCAGGCGTGACGAACGCGTTCGACTATCCGGGGTTCGTCCCGGCGTTCGTGCGGCCACTCTTCTGCGAGGGGCGCGGGCCGTTCCGCTGGGCCGCCCTCTCGGGCGACCCGGCCGACATCGCCCGGACCGACGCCGCGATCCTGGAGCTCTTCCCGGAGGACGCCGGCCTCCGCCGCTGGATCACGATGGCCCAGGCGAAGGTGCCGTTCCAGGGACTCCCGGCACGGATCTGCTGGCTGGGCTACGGGGAGCGGGCGCGCGCCGGGTTGGAGTTCAACCGGCTCGTGGCGTCGGGCGAGGTCAGCGCTCCGATCGTCATCGGCCGGGACCATCTCGACGCCGGCTCCGTCGCCTCACCGAACCGCGAGACGGAATCGATGGCCGACGGCTCCGACGCGATCGCCGATTGGCCGCTCCTCAACGCGCTCGTCAATACCGCCGCGGGTGCGACGTGGGTGTCGATCCATCACGGGGGCGGCGTCGGGATCGGCTACTCGCAGCACGCCGGGATGGTCGTCGTGGCCGACGGGACGGAGCTCGCGGCACAGAAGCTGGAGCGGGTGCTCACGACCGATCCGGGCATGGGCGTCGCCCGGCACGTCGACGCGGGCTATGACCGGGCAATCGAGGTGGCCCGGGAGCGCGGCGTCCGCATTCCGATGCTCGACAGCGACTCCGCCAACCGAACGTTGACCTGACGTCAAAACGGTGCGCATGGGCACCGCTGAAGGTGCGGTGGGGGGCGGTTTGTAAGGGTCCGGGGTGGTCGTCGCAGGTACCATGTCCGGCAACCCAAGGGCATTTCCTTGCGCGTGAGGAGGGTTTCAGATTGCTTTCGCCTGCCCGCCGTTCCCGTCCCCGCCGATTGCTTTCGCTGCTGGGGGCGCTGCTGATCCTTGGAGGATTGCTGCCAATCGCAGCGGCCGCGCCGGTGCTGGCCCTCTCGCCCGATATCGTCGTGAGCGAGGTCTACGGAGGCGGCGGCAACTCCGGCGCCACCTACACCCACGACTACATCGAGCTGTACAACCGCGGCACGTCGCCGGTCAGCGTCACTGGCTGGAATCGGTCCAGTACGCCAGCGCGACCGGCGCGTTCGGCACTGCAGCGAACTTCGAACACGCCATTGAGCGGCTCGATCGTCAACCCGGGTCGGCTACTTCCTTGTCCAGGAGGCCCAGGGTGCCGGCGGAACGCACGCCGCTCCCCACCGCCGACGCGACCGACTCAACGCCGATTGCAATGAGCGCCACGGCAGGCAAGGTCGCAGGTTCTGGAACGTCGGCTGGCTGCGACGGCGGCCGACCCCTGCTGCGGACAATAGCCGGATCGTCGACCTCGTCGGCTACGGCACCGCGAATCTTCGAGGGAGCGGGCCCTGCCCCGACGCTCAGCAACACCACGTCGGCGAGTCGCAACGCTGAAGGCGCGACACACGACAACAACGCCGCCGACTTCACGGCAGGCTCACCGGATCCCGACAACAGCTCTGGTCCCGCCGACAGCGCCCCATCCGTCTCTTCGACGACGCCGGCGAATACCGCCACGAACGTCGGCCTCGGCGCCAACATCTCGATCACCTTTTCCGAGGCTGTCAACGTCACCGGGACCTGGTTCACGATCAGTTGCGCCACGAGTCTCGCCCACACGGCTGTCTCCAGCGGCGGCCCGACGACGTTCACCCTGAACCCGGACGCCGACTTCGTGAACAGCGAGCTGTGCACGGTCACGATCGTCGCGGCTCAGGTGGCTGACCAGGATGCGGTCGACCCGCCCGACAACATGTCCGGCGACCACATCTTCACGTTCACGACAGAGGCGGCGCTCCCGACGACGCCCATCCACGACATCCAGTCTGCGACGCACACGTCGCCCTACAACACGCAGACGATCGTCACCACGGGCGTCGTGACCGCGAAGTCCGGCAACGGGTTCTGGATCCAGGACCCGGCGCCTGACGCCGACAGCGCGACCTCCGAAGGCATCTTCGTCTTCACCAATTCCGCACCGGTCGTGGCCGTTGGTGACGCCGTCCGCGTGGGCGGAACGGTCTCCGAGTTCCGGCCGGGCGGCTCGGGCAGCACGAACCTCACTACCACGGAGATCATCGGCCCGTCCATCACCGTCCAGTCCACGGGCAATGTCGTGCCCCCGGCGACCGTCGTCGGCATCGGCGGTCGGACGCCGCCCACGGCGGTCATCGAGGACGACGCGTCCGGGTCGGTCGAGACGAGCGGGGACTTCGACCCTGCCCAGGACGGCATCGACTTCTACGAGTCGCTCGAAGGGATGCGGCTCCAGGTCAACAATGCAGTCGTCGTCGGCCCCACGAATGCGAACGGCGAGAGCTGGGTTCTTCCCGACGACGGGGCGAACGCGACCGTCCGCACCAACCGCGGCGGCATCGTCATCCGAGCCGGCGACTTCAATCCGGAGCGGATCCAGATCGATGACACGATCGCCCCGGTCGCGGTCCTCAACGTCGGCGACGAATACACCGAGCCGATCGTCGGCGTCCTCGACTACAACTTCGGCAACTTCGAGCTCCTCCAGACGTCGACTCCCGCCAGCGCCAGCAACGGCCTCACGCGCGAAGTCACCCCGATCAACCCCCACCCGGACGTGATCTCGATCGGCACGTTCAACGTCGAGAACCTCGATCCGGGCGATCCCGACTCGAAGTTCCAGGAGCTCGCGTCCCTCATCGTCAACAACATGCGGTCCCCGGACCTGCTCTCGCTCGAGGAGATCCAGGACAACAATGGGGCGACGAACAACGGTGTCGTCGATGCGTCCCAGACGCTGAACGAGCTGATCGCCGCGATCCAGTCCGAAGGCGGACCGGCCTACGAGTTCCGCCAGATCAACCCGGTCAACAACGCTGACGGCGGCGAGCCCGGTGGCAACATCCGCGTCGGATTCCTCTTCCGAACGGATCGCGGCCTGGCATTCGTCGACCGCCCCGGCGGAACCTCGACCGCGGCGACGACCATCGTCAACAACGGCGGTGAGCCGGAGCTGTCCTTCAGCCCGGGCCGGATCGATCCGACCAACACCGCGTTCAACGCAAGCCGCAAGCCACTCGTTGGCGAGTTCACATTCAACGGCCACCACTTCTTCGCGGTGACCAACCACTTCAACTCCAAGGGCGGCGACCAGCCCCTGTTCGGCCGCTTCCAGCCGCCGACGCTGACCACCGAGACCCAGCGCCTCCAGCAGGCCCAGATCGTCAACAACTTCGCCGACGCGATCCTCGCCGTCGATCCGGATGCCGAGATCGTCGTCCTCGGCGACCTCAATGACTTCGAGTTCTCGGCGCCGGTTCAGAGGCTCGTCGGAAGCCCGCCGATCTTTGTGCCGCTGATGAACACGCTCCCGCAGAACGAGCGGTACAGCTACGTATTCGAGGGCAACTCCCAGAGCCTCGATCACATCGTGTTCAGCAACTCGCTGCACGCCCTCCCGTTCGTCTTCGACGTCGTTCACGTCAACGCCGAGTTCGCCATCCAGGCGAGCGACCACGACCCACAGGTCGTCGCGGTTCAGCTGGGATGTCAGTTCTCGACGTCGGGAACGACGATGACCCTGCTGACGGACTGCATCACCGACAGCACCGTCCACATCCCGAACGGCTGGACGCTCAATGGGGCCGGCCACACCATCACGGGTGTGGACCCGGACGACGGCTACTTCCTCGGGGCGGTCGTCGCCAACGGCGGCGCCATCGCCCACGTGACGAATCTCACTGTCACCGTCGACGACCTCGCCGACCGCTGCCATGACGGCGCCGATCGGCTCCGCGGAATCCTCTTCGACGGGGCAGCCGGCTCGATCACGAACAGCCGGGCGATCGACATCAACCAGGGCGCGAGTGGCTGCCAGGAAGGCAACGGGATCGAGGTGCGGAATGCGCCCTTCGACACGACCGGGCCCGACGTGTCAGTCACGGTCTCGGGCAACGTCGTGACCGGCTACCAGAAGACCGGGATCCTCGCCAACGGTTCGGTTCAGGCGACGATCCTGAACAACACCGTGACCGGAGCCGGCCCGGTCGACTACATCGCCCAGAACGGAGTCCAAGTCGGTTTCGGGGGCTCCGGGCTCATCCGCGGAAACACGATCTCCGGCAACAACTACACGGGTCCCGATCTCGCCTGCGGGATCCTCTTCTTCGAGGCGGACGGCGTGAAGCAGCAGTCCAACACGCTCTTCGCCAACGAGAAGGACATCTGCAACTTCGGCCGCGGCGGAGGCAAAACCAAGCCCACCAAGTAAGCGGTCGAAGCGGTCGAACCCGCCCCCAGGTGCACGCGAAGCCGGTCCCTCCGGGGGCCGGCTTCCGCGTATCAGGTCGCGGCGCCGGCCACCGGCTCCAGGTCGTCCGGTTCGGGGTCCGGAATCCGCTCGAGGGACCGAACCGGCGAGAACAGGACCGGCAGGAACACGAAGGTCCCGCCGATCGCGCCGATCCAGATCGTCTCGTGCAGGCCGATGACCCCGCCCAGGAGACCGCCCACGGTCGCCCCGATCGGGATCGTCCCCCAGACGATGAACCGCATCGTCGCGTTCATCCGCCCCTGCATCCGCTCCGGCGTGATGGCCTGGCGCAGGCTCACCTGATTGATGTTGTAGATCGCCCCGCCAAGGCCACCGATGAAGACGCTGGCGGCGACGAACGGCACCGCGACGTCCGGCGGCGCGACGGCGATGAGCAGAGCCGAAGGGCCGAATGCCAGGGCCGACGCGACGATCGTCGGCCCGACGCCGAAGCGCGACGCCACCCGATTCGCGATGAGCGCACCCAGGAGGAAGCCGACGGCCCCGACCGAGAATGCGAGCCCCAGCAGCTCTGGCGTGAACAGCAGCTCGCGGACGAGGTAGAGGATCAGGATCGAGTACACGACGTTGGAGAAGAAGTTCGAGCAGGCCGGTCGTCGCGGCGATGCTGCGCAGGAACCGTTGCCGCCCGACGTATCGGAGGCCCTCGACGATCTCCGATCGCATCGACGGCCGCTCGCCGCTGTTCGTTGAGGACCGGCTCCGGCGCCGGTCTCGTGGCGCCGGATCGCGAACATGAACAGCGCGGATGCCACGAAGCTCAGCGCGTCGATGAGGATCGCGAAGGGCGCCGTGAACGCCCCGATGAGCAGTCCCGCGGCGCCGGGCCCCGTGATCTGGGCCGCCGACACACTGGTCTGCAGCTTGGCGTTGCCGTCGACGATCTGATCGCGGTCAACGAGCGACGGAAGGTACGACTGGTACGCCACATCGAAGAAGACGGTCGCGCAGCCGTTGATGAAGCCCACGATGTAGAGCTGCCAGATCGTCAGGGCGTCCAGGGCGAACGCGATCGGAATTGATATCAGTGCGGCCGCCCTGACGAGGTCGCCGGCGATCAGGATCGGGCGCCGACGCAGGCGATCGACCCAGACGCCCGCGGGCAGGCTGAGGAGGATGAACGGCAGGAACTCGATCGTGGCGAGCATCCCGAACTCGAACGGTGTGACGTTCAGCGTCGTCGCCGCGATGATCGGCAGGGCGAGCACCGTGACCTGCGTCCCGAACTGACTGATCGTCTCGGCCGACCAGAGCTTCAGGAAGTCGCGATGGCGGAGCAGGCTGCGATTCGCGTCAGACACGAGAACCTCTCAGGGCAGGGCTGTCGCCGGGGAAAAGTGGCGTTAGTTTATCGTCTAACACTCGTTAGCAGCGTGCGAGACCGAGCCGCGGGGCTGCCTTCCGCGAGCCGACCGACATGTCACGATAGGACCATGCCCGAGCTCGCCGACCGGCTGGTCGAATCGGTCCCGAATGTCTCTGAGGGTCGCCGCCTCGACGCCGTGGCGCGCCTCGCGGATGCGATCTCGGCCGTGCCGGACGTCCATCTCCTCGACCAGACGAGCGACTCCAGTCACAACCGTTCCGTGTTCACCCTGGCCGGTCCCGCGGGCGCCGTCTCGAATGCCCTCGGGCGGCTCGTCGGCGCGGCGATCGACGAGATCGACATGAACGAGCACTCGGGCGAGCACCCGCGGATCGGCGCGGTCGACGTCATCCCGTTCGTGCCGCTCGGCAACACGACGATGGACGACGCGATCGAGATCGCACGGGACTTCGGGGAGCGCGTCGCGGAACGCTTCGACCTGCCCGTCTACCTCTACGCCGAGGCCGCCACGCGCGGCGAACGAGTGAAGCTCGCCGATGTCAGGCGGGGCCAGTACGAGGGGCTCAAGTCGGAGATCTCGCAGCGCGGACGCGAGCCGGATTTCGGTCCGTCCCGGATGCATCCGACGGCCGGTGCAGTCGCGGTCGGGGCGCGGCCCTTCCTCATCGCCTACAACATCAATCTCGAATCGCCCGACAAGGATCTGGCCATCCGGATCGCCCGCCGGATTCGGGAGTCCGGCGGCGGGTTACCGAAGGTCCAGGCCAACGGCTTCTTCATCGAAGAGCTGGGGTTGGCCCAGGTCTCGATGAACGTTCTCGACTTCCGGACGACGCCGCTCTGGCGGGTCTGGGAGACGGTCCGCGCGGAGGCAGCGGAGGACGGGATCGAGCTCGCTGAGTCGGAGCTGATCGGGCTGGCGCCGCTGGCCGCGTTCCTCGACGTCGCGGATCACGCGGACGAACCGGCGGATGCGCCGATCGACGATCGGCTCGCCGTCGCCGCGCGCTTCCTCCAGCTGCGCGACTTCTCGCCGCTCCAGGCGCTCGAGCTCCGCCTGGACGCCGCACGGGCCGGCGCGCCGGAGTGATCGCGGAGGCGGCGGCGTGAGCCTTCGGGTCATTCCGGGCGGTCGGGGGGATGCGTCGGCCCCCGGCTTCCTCGTCGTCGGTGCGTCCGAGGTCGTGACGATGGCGGGCGGCCTGCGGGCCGGGTCGATGCAAGGGGAGGTCGCGCGCCTCAGCGCCGACGATGACGCCGACGCGTCGTCGGCTCCGGTCGTCGCCACCTGGGAGGACCGCATCGTCGGCGTCGGGCCCCGGGCCGACCTCGAGCGCTTCCTCGAGGCGGAGGGCTTCTCACTCGGCCGGTTCGCCCGCCTCGACGCACGCGGCGGGGCCGTGACACCGGGCCTCGTCGATCCCCACACGCATCTCCTGTTCGCCGGCAGCCGCGAGCGCGAGCTCGAGCTCCGGCAGCGGGGCGCCGGCTACATGGAGATCCTCGCGGCAGGCGGCGGGATCCTGTCGACGGTCGCGGCGACGCGGGCGGCGAGCGAGGAGGACCTCGCCGCGCACGGCCGGCGCTGGCTCGACGAGATGCTCGGCCACGGGACCACGACGATCGAAGCGAAGTCCGGCTACGGGCTGGACCTCGCGACGGAATTGCGGCTGCTCGAGGTCGCCCACGGGCTCGGGCGCGAGGGGCCGATCGACATCGTCCCGACGTATCTCGGCGCCCACGCGGTGCCGCCGGAATTCCGGGCCCGCCCCGACGGCGTCGAGGCCTACGTCCGCCACATTCTCGACGAGCAGCTGCCGGGCGTGGCCGCCCAGGGCAGGGCGCGGTTCTGCGACGTGTTCTGCGAGGAGGGCGCGTTCACGGCCGACCAGTCGGAGCGCATTCTCCGCGCCGCGGCCGTGTTCGGGATGGGCCTGCGGCTCCACGCCGACGAGATCGTTCCATCGGGTGGGGCCGAGCTCGCCGCGGAGCTCGGGGCCGTCTCTGCCGACCACCTCGCGGCGCCTTCCGAGGCCGGCATCGACGCCCTGGCGGATGCTTCGGCCGAGGGCCGTCCCGTGGTCGCGACCTTGCTGCCCGCGACGACATGGTTCCTGATGAAGGACCGCCACGCGCCGGCCCGAACGTTCATCGAGCGTGGCATTCCGGTCGCGGTCGGGACCGACTTCAACCCCGGAACGTCACCGACTCCCTCGTTGCCGCTGGCGATGACGCTGGCCTGCCTGAACCTCCGATTGACGCCGGACGAGGCGCTGGCCGCCGTGACGGTCAATGCGGCCCACGCGATCGGCATGGGCGAGGAGATCGGGTCGCTGGAGGGCGGCAAGGCCGCCGACCTCGTCATCTGGAACGTCCCGTCGAGCCGCCAGATCCCCTACTGGCCCGCCGCCGACCTGGTTCGGACGGTCATCAAGCGAGGCCGGATCGTCATCGACAACGGTTGAGCGTCCGGGTCCGACCCCTACGTCTTGCCGCGCGACTCCAGCAGCACCGCGGTCGTCTCGAGGGGCAGGCCGGAGCTCGTGATCGACAGCTTCGGCTGAGGCGTGGGGTCGCCGCCCATTTCGTGGAAGAACTTCGCGACCGCCTCCCGTGTCTCCGAGGAGTCCTCGTCCAGCGGCATCGCCACGACGATTCGTGGATCGAGCTGGGCGACGAGCTCCGCGGCCTTTGTCGCGGAGAGCGAGCCGCCGATGGGCAGGCAGGCGATGTCGACCGGGCCGATGTCGGCGAGCTTCTCCTCCGTCAGCAGATGGCCGATCTCGCCGAGGTGGATCGTGTGCAGCCCGTCGAGCTCGACGAGGAACGCGACCTGCTTGCCGCGATCAGCTCCCTTGGCGTCGTCGCGGTACGTCCGGACGCCGGTCAGGAGAACGTCGTGGACCTCGTACTCACCAGGTCCGTCGAGGACGAACGCGTCCTCGAGCGAGCTCGGCAGAAGGGTCGACCCATCGCGCGATCGAACGCCCTTCGCCTTGGGCAGCGGCTTGTCGTCAGGATGCGAGTAGGTGACGATCTCGCCGGTGATCCCCCGCCCGGTCGGCCCCACAACCGCCTGATACGGATCCGCCACCACAACAGCATCCTTGCCCCGAAGCCGAACGCAAGTCCGCCCATACCAAATCAATTCCATGCCCAGATTCTGACACAGCAGGCTGCACAGCGAATCACCAGAGGCCGCGTCGCCCAGACGCGACAGTTGTCGCGCGCAAGCGCGACTGCGTTCGTCGCGCATGGGTGGTCGAGCGCAAGGCGACCGGGAGCACCGGAGCGAGCGGACTTCAAACGTCCGTGAGCGAGGAGCGGACCGGTCAACGCAGCGATCGGCCGCCAAGGCGCGACAGCCGAAGATTCTCGGCACAAATAAAAGAGTGGGGCGCCTGCCCAATCGGCGCCCCACTCGGAGGGAGGGAGGATGGAACCCAAGGGGGTTCGGTCCGATTCGAACCCTAGAGGCCGCGCATTCACGGACGGCGAGCCATCCGATTAAGAAAGCGACACTGACGAAACTGGTACCTCCGGGCCCTCGTCCCGCCCGGGAACCCCATGCGACAATCCCGCCGATGAATTCCCCCCGCCTGCCGCTCGTCGGCTCGACATCGGCCCATGCGCGCCGCCGGATCCGACCGCCTTCCCGTGGCCCAGGTGGCCATCGCCGCCGTCCTCTCGGTCGTCGTGGCCGGGTGCGGAGTCTTCGGCCCTGCGCCCTCGACTCCCGCGCCGACAGCGAGCCCGACGACTCCGCCAGATCCGGCGACGGTCTACGCCGAGATCGAGGACCAGGTCCGGGCGATCCGCGGGCTCGACGAGAAGAAGCCCGTCCAGCCGAAGGTCCTCGATGAGGCCGCCCTGGGTGCGTACGTCAAGGAGCAGTTTCGGACGGACAACCCCGAGGAGCGTCGTCGACGCCAACGAGCGGATGCTCAAGGTCCTCGGGCTCCTGCCGGCCGATGCGTCGCTCGAGGACCTCTACATCAGCCTGTTGAGCGGCGTGGTCGCAGGCCTGTACAACCCGAAGGACAAGACGCTCTACGTCGTGTCGCGTTCGGGCGGCCTCGGGCCGAGCGAGAAGACGACCTTTGCCCACGAGTACACCCATGCGCTGCAGGATCAGAACTTCGACCTGACGGGCCTCCACCTCGACGCTCCGGGTCAGGGCGATCAGGGCGATGGCCCGCCTGGCACTCGTCGAGGGCGACGCGACCCTGGTGATGACCCTCTGGCAGATCGACAACCTGACCCAGGCCGACCTCCTGCGGGTGTTGGGCGAGTCACTCGATCCCGCGGTGACCGGACCGCTCGAGAGAGATGCCGCCGGTCCTTCGCGAGTCGCTGCTCTTTTCGTACACGGGCGGCCTGACGTTCACCCAGCAGCTCCACGGCAGCGGCGGCTGGCCGGCGGTCGACGCCGCGTTCGCGAAGCCACCGGCATCGACCGAGCAGATCCTGCATCCCGGAAAAGTACGGCGGCGAAGAGGCACCGACGATCGTCGGCCTCCCCGACGACCTCGCCACCCGGATGGGCGCCGGTTGGTCCGTCGGCATGGAGGACACGCTCGGCGAGTTCCAGTTGAAGCTCTGGCTGGCGAACGCGGCCGATGGCGCCGCCACGTCCCAGGCAGACGCCACGAAGGCCGCGGCCGGTTGGGGTGGCGACCGCGTGGCGCTGCTCGACGGACCCGGCGGAGCGACGGCGATCGTCATCAGCAGCGAGTGGGACAGCGCCTCCGACGCCGCCGAGTTCGCGACCCAGGCGAAGCTCGTCGTCGCGTCGCTCGCCGGCGCAGGCGAGGTCCTGGCGCCGTCGGCGGAACCAGCGTGACGGTGATCCTCGCCCCGAGCGACGACGTGGTGCTCGCGGCTCGCGAACGCTCTCGGCCTGCCGCCGGCTGAGCGCCGCGCTACATCGACTCGGGGGCGGAGATCCCGAGCAGCCCGAGCGCATTGGCAAGCGTCGTCTTGGCCGCGGCCGCGAGCGCCAGCCGCTTCGCCGATCGCTCCGGCTCCTCAGGATCGACGACCTTCGCATCGCGATAGAAGGCGTGGAACTGGGTGGCGAGCTCGGTGGCATAGGCCGTGAGGCCATGGGTCTCTTCGGCCCAGACCGCGTCCTCTACCACCTCGGGCAGCCGGGCGATGACCCGGGCCAGGGCGCCCTCCGGGCGCGCCCGCCAGGGCACCGCTCACGTCGGCGGCGGGCGCCAGGCCGGCGTCGGTCGCCTTGCGCAGGATCGACGCGACCCGGGCATGGGCGTACTGGACGTAGATAGACCGGGTTCTCGGCTGACTGCTTCTTGGCGAGCTCGATGTCGAAGTCGATCGCGCTGGTCGCGGCGCGCGAGGCGAACGTCCAGCGGGCGGCATCGACACCGACCTCTTCGAGCAGCTCGATCGAGGCGTCATGAACTCGCCGGCGCGCTTCGACATCGACACCTCGACGCCATCGCGGATGAACCAGACCCAGCGAGTAGAGCAGCACCTGGACGGCCTCCGGGTCGTAGCCCATCGCCGCGGCGGCGTTCCGGACTCGCGCGACCGTCCCGTGATGGTCGGCGCCCCAGATGTAGATGAGGTGCTCGAAGCCGCGGCTGAACTTCTCGGTCACGTAGCCGATGTCGGCCGCGAAGTAGGTTGGCCGGCCGTCGGATCGGATGATCACCCGGTCCTTGTCGTCGCCGAAGGCGGTCGACCGGAACCACAGCGCGCCGTCCTCCTCATAGAGATGGCCGCCCGCCCGGAGCCGCTCGATCGCCCGCTCGACCCAGCCCTCGGAGTGGAGCGAACCCTTCGCTCGTCCAGACGTCGAAATGGACGCCGAGCCGCTCGAGGCTCGCCTCGATGCCTTCCCGGACCCGAGCGCCAGCCCAGCGCCCGACGACGTCCGCCGGATCGGCGCCGGGCGCGCCTGCGGCCGCGAGACCTCGTCCGGGACGACCGGCCGCGAGCTCCTCGACGTAGGCGCCGTGGTAGCCGTCCTCGGGCACCGGCTCGGCCTTCCCGGATCGCAAGGATCGACGCGCCGAGGTTCGTCACCTGCATCCCCGAATCGTTGAAGTAGTACTCGCGCGTCACTGTCTGGCCGCCGGCCTCGAGGATCCGGCAGAGCAGATCGCCGATGAAGGCTCCGCGTGCATTGCCAATGGTCAGCGGGCCGGTCGGATTGGCCGATACGAACTCGACATTCACCAGGCGCGGTCGGATCGGTTGCACCCGGCCCCAGGCCTCCGGCGCCGCCAGGACCCCGGCGACCGTCTCCTCGAGCGCGCGGTCGGTCACTCGCAGGTTCACGAAGCCCGGCGGGGCCGCCTCTGCCGCGGCGATCAGGCTCTCGCCGCCGCCCTCCGCGTCGCGGGCGATCTCCGCGGCGAGCACCTTGGCGATCTCCAGCGGTGCCCGGCGATACGGACGGGCGAGCCGCATCGCGAGATTCGAGGCGAAGTCACCGTGCTCGGGCTTTGCCGGCCGCTCGATGTCGACCGCCGGCCGCTCCTCGACGGGCAGCGGAGGGAGCGCGCCCGAGGCAACCGCCCGCTCCCAGGCGCGCTCGACGGCGGCCCGGACCCGGCTGCGGATCGGCGACGGCTGGGTCTCGGCGTGGGCGTTCATCACGGGCGCCCATGGTAGCCGCTGGACGGCTCGCGACGGTGTCACTGCCTGAGGCGATGCCCGCTGGGAGCAAAAGTACCAGTACCTCGTTGCAGCTCGGCAACGGAAACAGCGATTTCCGTGATGGCGATCGGGAGACATTGGTGATGTTGGTACTAGAGAGACGCGGTCCTGACTAGTACCTTTGCCCGTCCTCTCGGCCCTACGATGCGGCGGCATTACCAGACCGGGGCACTTGCAGGGGACCAGGAAGTACCAGCCCGGACCCGGGCGCCGGACTTGCTGACCCTGAAAGGGCCCCAAGGACTGATCAGAGGGGTTCGATTTCTATCGTGGCATCGCTCTCGGGGACCGGAGGAACTGAAATGGCGTCTCGGGGTATCTGGCGCTACATGAGCGTCCGTACCAGGCGGAGCTTGGCGCTCACCTGGACGGCGCTCTTCGTATTTTCGCTGCTGTTGCAGTACATGAGCTTCGCGACGGCAGCGCCGGTGCTGGCCGTCCACAACGAGGGCGTCTTCGAGCTCGAAGGCAACGCGACGAGCTCGGCGTCTCTTGCCGGCGACGACTGGGACAAGATCTTCAACGGCACATCGGGTGCCGCGACCAGCGTGTTCCAGACCGGACACCGCGAACCGGCGCTTCACGCGGCGGCTCGAAGGACACCCTGGATGTCAGCCAGTGGGCCTGGGATAGCCAGAGCAGCCCGGACAAGGACGACATCCTCCACGCCTACGCCGGCCTGTACGAGAACGGCGGCGACGAGATCACCGTCTTCGGGCTCGACCGCTTCGCCAACAACGGCGACGCGAACGTCGGCTTCTGGTTCTTCCAGAACGCGATCGGCGTCAACGCCGACGGCACGTTCTCCGGGTCACACAAGAACGGCGACGTCTTCATCGTCAGCGAGTTCGACTCCGGCGGTGACGTCTCCACGATCGTCCTCTACAAGTGGCTGAACGGCGGCCTCTCGCAGGTCGTGTCCGGGATCGAGTGCGGCGGCGCCGGCAACGACGAGATCTGCGCCATCGCCAACGCCGCGACCGCGCCTTCCCCCTGGCCGTACACCCCCAAGGCAGGTCCGGCCGGGACCTTCCCGATCGCCAGCTTCTTCGAGGGCGGCGCGGACATGGGCGCCATTTTCGGCACGGCCCTGCCGTGCTTCTCGACGTTCCTCGCCGAGACCCGCAGCTCGACCTCCACGACGGCCGAGCTCAAGAACTTCCTCCTTGGCACGTTCAATACCTGTAAGCCGCCGACGATTGTGACCCAGCGCAGCAGCGCATCGGTCGACTTCGGCGGGACCGTGACCGACACCGCAACACTGTCCGGCACCGACGGCCCGGCCTCGGGCAGCGTCACGTTCTTCATCTGTACTCCCGCCCAGGTCACCGCGGCGGGCTGCCCGTCGGGCGGCATCCAGGTCGGCGCGGCCAGTCGCCGTCACGACCTCCGCCAACGGTGGCACGGCGACCTCGTCTGCCTATACGGTCGGCCTGACTTCGGCTGCCGTCGGCAAGTACTGCTTCCGAGCCGTCTATGCGCCGGACGCCGCGTCGCAGTACCTCGCCGGCAGCCACACCGACGCGGGGCTCGAATGCTTCACGGTCGCCCCGGCGACGATCGACATCACCAAGGTTGCCAACCCGGCCGGCCCGGTCAGCGCCGGCGACTCGATCGGCTTTGACATCGTCGTCACCAACACCGGGACCGGCACGGCGCTCAACGTCGCCGTCAACGACCCGCTCCCGCCCGGCATCGACTGGACGCTCGGCACGGTCACCGGCGGCGCCTCGTGCGCGATCACCGGCCCGGTTGGCACCGAGGTCCTCGCCTGTACCAAGGCCAGCCTGGCGGCCGCCGCCAGCTTCAGTGCCCGCATCACGGGCCCGACGGATCCGGCCGACTGCGGCACGATCACAAACACGGCCGGCGTCACGACCACGAACGATGGCAGCGACTCGGCTGCGGCCTCGGTCGTCGTCCAGTGCCCCGACGTCACGGTCGTCAAGACGCCCGACGGCGGCGACGTCAACGCCGGCAGCCTCGCGACATTCACGATCGTCGTCAGCAACCTCGGCCCGGGCATCGCCCGGAACGTCACCCTGACCGACAACCTGCCGGGCGGGATCGACTGGTCCGAGGACAGCACGTCCTGCTCGATCAGCGGGCTCGTCGGCAGCGAGGTCCTGTCCTGCAACTTCGGCGATCTCGCGTCCGGCGCGAGCGCCACCGTCAACGTCTCCGGGCTCACCGACGCCCAGGACTGCGGCAACATCCCGAATACAGCGACCGTCGGCGCCGCGAACGAGCGGGCAGCCCAGGCGGGCAACAACTCCGATACCGGTTCGATCGACGTTCTCTGCGCCGACATCCAGCTCGTCAAGGATGCGAATCCTGTCGGGCCGGTCAGCGCAGGCGACCCGATCGGCTGGGACATCACCGTCTCGAACGTCGGCGATGGCACGGCCACCGGCGTCCACGTTGAGGACCCGCTTCCCGCGGGCGTCGACTGGGTGCTCGGTGCGATCAGCGGTGACACGACAGGCGTGACCTGCTCGATCACCGGCGCCGCTCGGCAGCGAAAAGCTCGTCTGCGACGACGCGAGCATGGCCCCGACGGACAGCTTCAAGGTCCACGTCTCGGCCGCGACCGATCCGACCGACTGCGGCACGATCAACAACACCGCGAGGGTTACCACCGGCAATGACGGCGAGAGCTCCGACGGCGCGTCGGTCGTCGTCCAGTGCCCGGATCTCGAGGTCGTCAAGAGCGGCAACGGGCCCCTCAACGCGGGCGACGTCGCGACGTTCACCATCACCCTGACCAACCACGGCCCAGGGGCCGCGCATGACGTGACGCTGACCGACCAGCTGCCCTCGGGCACCTGGACGCTCGGCGGCGCGAACGCTGCCCAGTGCGCCATCAGCGCCAGCAACCTGCTCTCGTGCAACTTCGGCAACGTCGCCGATGACGCCACGCGGACCATCACGGTCAGCAAGACGACCGATGCCGACGACTGCGGCACGATCCACAACGACGTCACCGTGGGGGCCTCGAACGAGCCCGCCAACGACCAGTTCCCGAACAGCGACGGCGCCGACATCGTCGTCAACTGCCCCGACCTGGAAGTCGTCAAGACCGGAAACGGTCCGCTGAGCGCCGGCCAGATCGCGACGTTCACGATCACCGTGACCAACCACGGCCCGGGCGCGGCCTATGACGTGACGCTGACCGACCAGCTGCCCTCGGGCACCTGGACGCTCGGTGGAGCGAACGCGGCCGACTGCGCGATCAGCGCCAGCAACCTGCTCAGCTGCGACTTCGGCGATCTCGCCGACGAGGCCTCAGCGACCATCACCGTCAGCAAGACGACCGTTGCCGACGACTGCGGCACGATCCACAACGACGTCACCGTCGCGGCATCCAACGAGGACACCGCAACCGACCAGTTCCCGAACAGCGACGGCGCCGACATCGTCGTCAACTGCCCCGATGTGACCGTCATCAAGACCGGCAACGGCACGATCAGCGCCGGTCAGCTCGCCACGTTCGGCATCGCGGTCACGAATCTCGGGCCGGGCACGGCATTCGGCGTGACCCTCAGCGACCAGCTGCCGGCTGGCACCTGGACGCTTGGCGGGCCGAACGCGCTCGACTGCTCGATCAACGCCAGCAACCTGCTCACCTGCGACTTCGGCGACCTCGCCAACGGCGCCTCCCGGACGATCACGGTCAGCCGTGAGACGACCGCCGAGGACTGCGGCGAGCTTCCGAACACCGCGACCGTCTCGGCGTCCAACGAGGCCGAGGAGGACACGGACAACAACCAATCCAGCGCCACAATCACGGTCGACTGCCCGTTGATCGTCATCACCAAGACAGCCGACGACCCGATCGTCGACGCCGGTGATCAGATCGGCTTCATCGTCACTGTGACCAATACCGGCGACGGCTCGGCGTTCAACGTCACCGTCACCGACGTCCTGCCCGTGATCGCCGGCCTCAGCTGGTCGATCGAGAGCCAGACGCCGGCCAGCAGCTGGTCGATCGTCGGCGGCACGCTCCAGCTTCGGTCCGGCCACCCTGGCCTCCGGCGCGAGCGCCTCCGTCCACATCGTCAGCGCCACCACGTCCGCCACCTGCGGCGACGTCCCGAACGTTGCCTCGGTCGTCTTCGACGGCGGCAGCGGCTCCGATGCCTCCACGGTTGAGGTCCTCTGCGCCGAGATCGGCATCTCGAAGATCTCCGACGCCGACACCGTCAGCGCCGGCGACCAGATCGGCTTCACCGTCACGCTCAGCAACGACGGTGCCGGTGCGGCCAACGGCCTCGCCTTCACGGACGCCCTGCCGGGCGGCCCGGGCATCGATTGGAGCATCGATCCGGCCTCAGCGGGCTGGTCGATCACGGGTTCGGCTCCGAACCAGGTCCTGGTCTACGCGCCGACCAGCCTTGCCGGCAATTCGACCACGTCGGTCCACGTCGTGAGCGACACGACGGCCGCCTCCTGCGGCATCTACGACAACACGGCCGCAATCACGACCGTGAACGACGGCTCCGGCGAAGCGTCGGACTCCGTCACGCTGAGCTGCCCCGACATCGAGGTCGAGAAGACGGCGGCGAACACGCCGATCCAGGTCGGTGAGGACCTCGTCTTCGAGATCACCGTGACGAACATCGGCGAGGGCGTCGCGTTCGATGTCGTCCTCACCGACGTGCTCCCGGCGGGCTTCGCCTGGAGCGTCGACAGCCAGGCATGCGACATCGTCGACGGGACGCTCACCTGCGATCTCGGCGACATGCAGCCGGGCGCCACCGTCACGGTGACGCTCACCGCCCCGACCGTCGACGAAGGTCCCGATTCGGCCGACTGCGGCACGATCGAGAACACCGCGTCGGCGGCGCTCGGTCAACGAGGGCGACGACGTCCTCGAGAACAACACCGACGACGCAGCCATCGTCGTCGAGTGCCCCGTGGCATCGACGCTGACCATCACGAAGGCCGTGACCGGCAACAGCGGTGGCCAGGATCCGATCCTCGACGTGCCGCTCGGCATGATCGGCGACACGCTGACCTACACCCTCGAGTACACGGGCTCCGGCCCGATCACGAATGCGGTCATCACCGACGTCCTCCCGGTCGGTCTCGATTACGTCGAGAACTCGGCCGAGGGCGACGCCAACTTCACCTTCGTCGACTACGACGACGCGACCCGGACCCTGACCTGGACGGCGGCCACGCTGCCCGACCCGGCCAGCGGCTCGGTGACCTACGACGTCGTCGTCCTCGAAGCGGCCGCCGAAGAGGTTCAGCCGCTCGTCAACGTCGTAACGATCGACAGCAACGAGACGGAACCCGACGACGACACGAGGTCCGTGGCGGTCCTGCCGCCGGTCCTGGCGCTGACCCCGCCGCCCACCAGCACGCTTACTCCCGAGACGGGCACGAGCAACACGGGCTTCACCCTGATGCTCGTCCTCCTCGGCATTGCCGGCCTCGCTCTCGGTGTCGGGTTCGCAACCCCGGTGCCCGAGCGAGTCCGTCGACGGGATCGCCTGGGCTGAGTAGCCCTGGATCACCGTCGGAACCTCCCTTGGGGTCCCCGAGACCCGGACGGGGCGTCCCTGCCTAGGGGCGCCCCGTCAGTCTCGTTTCAAACGACAGGACTTAGGTCCTGGGCCCCTTGTTGACACTCAGCAACGCCAAACGTTTACCAGATTGTGGTCTGGTACAGTCCGGTGCCGATAGACCTCGAAATTAGTCCTAGACGGGTACCAGTACTGTGCTCCAGTATTGCGCAGCCGCGTAGGCAACGGCTCCCGGGTTATCCGGGACGGACTCATCCAATCACCTGTATCGGGGACCCAAGAATGAACAGTCGATCGCTCCCTCGTCGCCGCGGCGGCGCCCTCAGAAAGCTCGCCTGGCTGTCCGCCATCGCGATGCTCGCCGTCTCGGCGTTTGCGCCCAGCGCCGTACTGGCCTCATCACGTCCAGCCGACCCCGATCAGCACCGGCAACCCAACGTGCGACGACTTCTGATGACTTCAGCGACCTGGACTGCAGTTCAAGCTCGAGGGCGACCGACCTCGCCGACGGCACGTACTCCGACGGCACCCTGACGGTCACGATCTCGAACTTTGTGGGTTCGAGCTCCGGCACGCCCGGCAGCTTCGACTGGTCCTCGAACATTGGCGTCGACGCCGTCTTCGTCAAGGCTGGCAGCGACAAGCACAATCTCTACGTCTACGACCCGGAGTCGACCGGCGACACGGATCTCGGTCCGCAGGCCGGGACAGGCAACGGCATCAGCCACATCTCGTTCTGCTATGACGATGGCACCGCGCCGACGCCGACGCCGACTCCCACGCCCACACCCACGCCGACGCCCACCCCGACGCCTACACCTACACCTACGCCTACACCTACGCCTACCCCGACCCCGACCCTGCCCCCGAACCCGACCCCGACGCCGACCTTGCCCCCGAACCCGACGCCCACGCCGGAGGTCACCCCGACCCCGACACCGGTCGGTGGGATCGAGATCTTCAAGATCGACAACAAGGGCACGGCCACGTTCGACGATGACGAGTTCCTCGACGGCGCGACGTTCGAGATCTACCTCGATGACGGCGACTCCGCCTTCGAGCCTGCCGAGGACACCCTCGCCGGCGGACCGGCCGAGGCGGTCGACGGCATCCTGACGTTCGACAACCTGGCCGGCGGTTCCTACTGGATCGTCGAGACCGTCGTTCCCGACGGCTTCGTGGGCAGCGACCCGATCCTCATCGACCTCAACCTCGATGCCTCGCTCGTCTGCATCTGGGATAGCACGGGCTCTCTCGGTTGCGACGAGGGTGACGGACCCTCCGATGTCGTCTTCGTGGACAACACGCCCGAAGGCGCGCCCACACCGACGGGGTCTGAGCTGCCTGTCGAGTCCGATCGGCCCACGCCGACGGGCGGCGTCGGGGGAGCGGTCGGCACGCCAGGCGTGACGCCTCCCACGACGGATGCACTCAGCGATGCAATCTCACCGACGAGCGGCAGCTGGCGGATCGTTCTCGCCAGCCTCGCGGGCCTCATCGTCCTTGCCCTCGTCTTCACTCAGCCGTCGCGGGCTCGCCGCGAGCGCTGACCTCGCTGTTCCCGAGGAAAGCCTCGGCCGGGGTGCGGACATCCGCACCCCGGCCGTTTTGTGTCCCGCGGCAAGCCGCTCGCGTCCGCGACGGCCGTCAAACCTCCAGGCGGGATCCCGGCTCGACGAGCTCCACCGGGCCATTGAACCGGACGCGGACGGCCTCGATCGTCTGCCCCTCGTCGTTGCCCATCTGGAGGTGGGTCAGCAGGACCCGGCCGACGCCTGTCGACGCCGCAAGTTGCCCGACGGCCTCGGAGTTGAGATGGGCGGCGCCCGGCGGCACGGGCCCAGCGCCGAATGAGACCTCCGAGAGGAGCGTGTCGCCGGGCTTGATGAGCGGGACGAGGTCGTCGGCCCTGCCGCAGTCGCCGGAGTAGACGAGGCCCCGGTCCGTCACGCTCGGGGCAACCCGGAACGCGTAGCTCTCATTCGTGTGGGTGACGAGCCGGGCCTCGACCTGAGCCCCTTCGATCGGGATGGGCCCTGCCGCCAGGGCGGTGACGTCCAGCGCCTCGGCGGTGAAGCCGGGCTGCCCGTGGAGGCAATCCAGCCGGTCGTCGAGCCCGCTCGGGCCGAACACGCGGACGCGCCGCGCCGGCCTGAACTCGTAGCGGAGGTAGTGGCGCAACGGGACGAGATCGATGAAGTGGTCCGGATGGAGATGGCTGACGAGGACCGCCGCAAGCTCGCTCGGCTCGAGCTCGGCCATGAGTCGCGGGAACGACCCCTGGCCCAGATCGAGCAGGATCGCCGTCGAGCCGGACCGGACCAGGTAGGCGGCGCCCGTGGACCCCGGCCGATTCGTGTAGGCGGGACCCGCCCCCAGGACGGTCAGCTCCACGGATGGCCCCGACAGCAGCGACATGTGTCGCGAAGCCTAGCGGAGCCCGAGGAGCGTCGGTGGGCGCGTTCCGGGCGAGCCCGGCGCGAGCTCTCTAGGGCTCCTGCGAACGGCCGTGGCCCGGCGGCGTCTTGTCCGGCTTCGGGTTCGGCGGACCCTTCGGCGGCTCGGTGGCGGCCGGCGTCGGTTGCGGCCGCTGCGTCCGTACCGGCGTCGGCTCGGCGGCGGGCTTGGCGGCGGGCTTGGGCGTCTTGTCGGGCTTGGCGGCAGGTCCCGGCTGCGCTGCCGGTCCGCCTCCACCCTTGTTGGACTGGATTCGATCCAGGGTGGCGCCATTCCGCTCGATCGCCCGATCGATGTTTCGGCCGATCGCCTCACTTGCCTGCGCCGGCACCTTCGCGGCGACCGCCTCGAGGACGGCCAGGTGGCGATCCAGGGCGAGCCGGACTCGATCGATGGCCGCGGCGTCGCCGTTGCCGCCAGGAGCGCCTCGTCGGCGATCTCCTGGTAGGCGTGAAGCGCAGCCGCGACGGCGCCGCGGTCGCCCTTGCGAGCCGCCGCGACGACCTCCTGCATGCGTGATTCGAGTCGCACGAGATCCGCGTCGGCGCGGGCGGCGCCGTCGGCCGGCAGGGTGATCGTCTCGAGCCACATCCGCGTCGGATAGAGCGGCCCGCCGGCCTGCGCCGCGGCCATGGCCCCGCCGGCGACCGCGAGTGACAGAGCCGCAGCGAGCAGCAGGCCGGCACCGCGTCGCAGCAGGCCGCCGCGGCGCCGCGCGCGGGCCAGGTCGATCTGCGCTCGTTACGGACGCGGGCGATGCGGCCGCCATCGCGAGGCGCGCTTCGCGCATGACGCGCGCCCGCATCCGCGCGCTCGCCCGCTCCGTCGGGCTCAGGCGAACGCGGGCGTAGGCGTCGAGCCGCTGCTCGATCTCGAGATCCCCGCCGATTGAAACCTGCATCGGGTCATCCATCGTTCGTGACCCCGGCGTGTCGGGGTGTGCGGAACTCCGCCGTGGCGATCGCTTCGTCGTCGATTCCGAGCTGGCGCCGGAGCGCCGCGATTGCCCTGAACTGGAGTCCTCGAACGGTTCCTTCCTGCTTGCCCATCGCCTCGGCCGCTTCGCGGGCGGACAGTCCCGCGAAGAAGCGCAGCGCGATCGTCTCGCGCTGCTCGTCCGTCAGCGTTGCAAGCGCCGCCCCCACGGCGTCGAGCTCCTGTCGAACGATCGCGATTTCGTCCGGACCGGCATCCCCGTGTGACCGTTCCGCCACGGCCTCCAGATCGGAGTGCTCGTGTCGAGTCCTGACAAAATCAATGACGGCATTTCTGGCCAGCCGGAACAGCCAGCCCCCAAAGGGCACGCCCCGCGATTCGTACCGCGGTAGCGCCTCCAGGACCTTGACGAAGACGAGCTGCGTCAGGTCCTCCGCGTCCGACGGGCGCTGGACGCGGCTGGCGATGAAGCGATAGATCGACTCGTGGTAATGATCGAAGATCATTCCGAACGCCCATTGGTCACCCGAACGGGCCTCGGCCACGAGCCGCTCGATCGCGGCGTCGTCGATCGTCATAACGACGGAACTAGAGCCTCGTTAGGTGTGAGCCGGCGTGCCGTACCGGTCCGGCAGGGCCACGGCGACCCTGTCGCCGCCCCGGCGGAACGCGAGATCCCGGAATCCCGCGGCAGCCGCCACACGATACCCCTCGTCCAAGCCAGATGAGAAGGACTCTTTCGTATGGGCGTCCGATCCAGCTGAAACGGCGGTGCCACCGAGCAACTGGTACCTCGCGACGACGGCCGCGGAGGGGTATGTCTCGCGCGCAGCCTGGCGAAGCCCGCTCGTATTGACCTCGAGCGCGGTGCCCGTTTCGACGAGGGCGAGGAGCAGCGGCTCGTACAACTCCGGTGCCGCAGCGAGGTCCGCCGCAGTCACGTGGGGATGGAGGTAGCGCTTGATGAAGTCGAGGTGCCCGATGGTGTCGAACAGCTCGGAGCGGATCGCGCGGCCGACTTCGTCGAAGTACGGCGCCACGATCTCCGCCAGCGGACGGCCTGCGACCCACGCATTGACGCGGGACGCGTGGAACGGCGAATCCGCGTAGACGTGGACGCTGCCGATGACATAGTCGTACCGGTGCGCAGCGAGGTGATCGCGGATCGCGGTTTCGTAGCGGTGGTCGTACGTGATCTCGACGCCGAACCGGATCGCGACGCCGCTCGGGCCCCAGCGCTCGGCTGCCTCGCGGACGACGCGCTCGCGGGTCGCGAACGGCACGAAGTCGAAGGCGGGGGCACCCGGCTCGAAGTCGACGTGATCGGTGATCGCGATCTCAGCGATGCCCTGCTCGATCGCCTGCGCCGCGTAGACGTCGATCGGGACATTGCTGTCCGGCGAGAGGTTCGTGTGGAGGTGGCTGTCGAGCGGCAGGTCCCGCGCCGGTGTCGCCAGGTCGGCGGCCGTCACCCCGAGATCAGGCCCAGTTCCCGGCCGACCTTCGCGAACGCCTCGAGCGCCTTGTCGAGCTGGTCGTCGCCGTGGGCGGCGGTGACGATCGTCCGGATCCGCGCCTTGTCGATCGCGACCGTCGGGAAGACCACGGGCTGCGCGAAGACGTCCTCCTCGAAGAGTCGCTGACTGAACCGCGACGCGGTGTCCGGGTCACCCATCATCACCGGCGTGATCGGCGTCTCAGATGTGCCGGTGTCAAAGCCGAGACGAGCCAGCTCGCCCTTGAATCGCCGCGTGTTCGTCCAGAGCCGCTCGAGGAGCTCCGGCTCGTCGATCATGACCGCGATCGCCTCGCGGCAGGCCGCAGCGACCGCCGGCGGGTGCGACGTCGAGAACAGGAATGGCCGGGCGCGCTGGATGAGGATGTCCCGCAGATCCTGGGACCCCGCGACGTAGCCGCCCAGCACGCCGACGGCCTTCGAGAGGGTCCCGACCTGGATCGCGACTCGGCCGTGCAGGCCGAAGTGATCAACCGAGCCGCGACCGTTCCGGCCGAGGACGCCGGAGGCATGCGCGTCGTCGACGAAGACCGCCGCCCCGTACTCCTCGGCCGCCTCGACGATCGCCGGCAGCGGGGCGATGTCGCCGTCCATGCTGAAGACGCCGTCGGTCACGACAAGGATCAGCCGGTACGGCAGACCCGTTCCCTCCCGGCCCTTCTCGCGCGCCTCCCGGAGGATCTCGCGGAGCGCGCCGGTGTCACCGTGCGGATAGATCTTGCGGGGCGCCTTGGAGAGCCGCATCCCATCGATGATCGAGGCGTGGTTGAGGGCATCCGAGACGATGAGGTCCGCCTCGCCGGTGATCGTCGGAATGACGCCCGTGTTGGCCGTGAATCCGCTCTGGAACGTGAGGACCGCTTCCGTTTCCTTGAACGCCGCAAGGTCGCGCTCGAGCTCCTCGTGGAGCGTCATCGTCCCGGCGATGGTCCGCACCGCGCCCGATCCCGCCCCGAAGTCCCGGACGGCGGCCAGCGCCGCTTCACGCAGCCGGGGATGGTGGGTCAGCCCGAGGTAGTCATTCGACGACAGGCTGATGAGCCGCCTGTCGCCGATCGAGACGATCGGGCCCTGGGCCGACGACATGACCCGCAGCGGCCGATACAGGTGGCGGGAACGCAGGTCGTCGAGCTCCTCGCCGAGGAAGGCGAGCGGGTCGGGTCTGACGGTTGTCACGACTGCCAGTCCATGATCACCTTGCCCGAGTCGCCGGATCGGGTCGCGGCGAACGCGGCCTCGTGATCCCGGAACGAGAACCGGTGGGTGATCGCGGGGCGGATGTCGAGCCCCGACTGGAGCATGACCGTCATCTTGTACCAAGTCTCGTACATCTCGCGGCCGTAGATGCCGCGCAGGGTGAGCATCTTGAAGATGATCGGGTTGAAGTCGAGGGAGACCTCCTCCGAGGGGATGCCGAGGATCGCGACGCCGCCGCCATGGGCCATGTTCGCAATCGCGTCCCGGAGCGCCGCCGGGTTGCCGGACATCTCGAGCGCGACATCGAAGCCCTCGACCATGCCCAGGTCGGCCTGGACGTCGGCCAGCGAACGTTCGCGCGGGTCGACCACGACCGATGCACCCATGGCTTTCGCGAGATCTCGCCGGAAGCCGTTCGGTTCGCTGACGACGACATGCCTCGCACCCGCGTGTCGGACGACCGCCGTCGCCATCAGACCGATCGGTCCGGCGCCGACGACCAGGACGTCTTCGCCGAGAACCGGGAACGCAAGCGCCGTGTGAACGGCGTTGCCGAACGGGTCGAAGATCGCGGCGACCTCCTCGTCGATGCCCGGCCAGTGGTGCCAGACGTTCGTCATCGGCAGCACGACCTCCTCGGCAAACGCGCCGTCGCGTCCGACCCCGAGCCCGATCGAGTTGGCGCAGAGGTTCCGGCGGCCGGCGAGGCAATGGCGGCAGCGACCACAGACGACGTGGCCCTCGCCGCTCACGATGTCGCCGGGGTGGAAGTCGCTGACGTTGCTGCCGACCTCGACGATCTCGCCGACGAACTCGTGGCCGACGATGAGCGGCGGCTTGATCGTTCGCGCCGCCCACGGGTCCCACGACTCGATGTGGAGATCCGTGCCGCAGATCCCGGTCTTGTGAACGCGGATCCGGACGTCGTTGATCCCCATCTCCGGTTCCGGGACCTCGCGCAGCTCGAGGCCCGGTCCGGCGTTCGTCTTGACGAGGGCGAGCATGCCGCTAGTTTGCCGCGGCCGACCAGTCGGCGATTGGTGCCGCCGCTCAGCTCGCGGCCGGTGACGGCTCCGGGCTCGCGCTCGGGGCTGTCGAGCCGGGCGCCGCAGGCGAGCCCGATGCTGCCGGCGCGTCCGACGCGCTCGGGCTGGGCGCCACGGGCTGGCTCGGCGCCGCGCTCGGAGACGGGAGCACGCACTGCGGCTCCGGCGGTGTGATGAACGCGCCGTTCGCGTCGAGGCGCTCGGACTCGGTTGCGTAGAACTGCAGCGCCAGGGCAGGGTCCCAGGTCTCCATGGGCAGGACGCGGCCCCAGACGAGGGCGGCAAACGGCCACTTCATCTGGTCGAACCGGGCAATGACCGGCGAGAGCCGGCCGGCCGGCACCTTGCAGATCGGACTGGGCGGGAAGGTGTCGAAGAAGGTCCGGAATGCCGCCAGTCCGTCGGCCGTGGCTCCGGGACTGTCGCCGCGATAGAGGACGACGAGCCCGCCGTGCTCGAGGTTGTGGACCCAGTTCATCGGCCCGACCGAGTCGTCCGGCCGGAACACGCGCGGGACGATCGGACCCTGGCCCGTGACGTTGTAGTGCTTGCCCGATGCGGGCGGGCAGTACGTGTAGTTCTGGGGCCGGCTGACATCGTGAGTCGATGGCATCAGATCTTCCTGGTAACCGAGCCTCGGTGATGACCCCGCCGCGGGCGAGGCCGTTGGTGCGGGGTCGAAGATGATCGAACAGGTGTACGCCGCGGCGGTCGTCTGCGTGACGACGAGGCCGATGACGACGGCCGCGACGGCGACGACGACGGCCCCGACGAAGAGGCTCCGGTACCGCTCGAAGAACGACTTCTGCTCGATGCGGCGAACGCGCTCACGACGGCCGGCTCGCGGGCTTCCCGATGGGCCGCTGCTTCCGGTGCCTGCCCGGCCTGCTCGGGCCGCGTTCCTCGCGGCTCGGCGTGACTCCTTGCTCACGGTTCGGTCATGCCTCGTCTGCGGTCGTTCTCGATTCGATGGGGGTCTCGCGCACCCGCGCATCGCGCGTTCGCGCGTCTGCGTCGTGCCGGCTGGCGGCTTGAGAGCGCTGCGCAGAGGGTACCGTCCACGGGCCTAGCGTGCGCGGACGGCGTCAAGGTTCGCTCAGGTACGAGCGCACCTCCGGGCGGAGCAGGCCGCGAAACAGGAGCGCCGCGAGGGCCGACACGAAGATCGCCTGGACGAGGAGTCCGGTGGCGAAGAGGAACGGAATGAGGGGCAGCGTGAGGCTGGCGAGCCCGAGAGCGAGCCCGCGGCTCGCCTCCTTGCGCTGGAGGACGAGCGTCGTCGTGAAGATCGTGTAGGCGAGAAGGACCATCACGACGACTCCCGGACCGCTCACCGGCGCACCGATCGCGAGGTCGATGACGAACCGGAGCGACACGCCGATGCCGGCGAGGATCAGCGCCGCGTAGATCAGGAAGAGACGGATGCCCGACGGCATCTCCCGAATGCGAACCAACATGCGGCTGGATCGTGCCATGACCGCCCCGCCGTGTCATGCGCCGAGGCCCTGCGGGGTGCGAGCCGTCGCGTCATCCGGTGCTCGTGGTCGTGCACGGAGCCGCCGGACCTATACTCACCGGCCGTGGCTGACCTGCCGTTCCCCCTTGATCCACCGCTCGCATCGACGCTTGGGCGCGCCCTCGATGTCGAGGGCAAGATCCCGCGCGCCCTCGATTCGCTCGGACCGATCGGCGGCCGGGACGTGGTGCTCGTCGGCGGCGGCGAGGCGGAGGCGCAACGCCTCTCCGGGCTCGGCGGCCGGCTGACGGCCGTGGATCCGTACGACGGCAACGGCGCGGCCGGCTGGCCGCTCGCGGATGAGTCGGCCGATGCCGTGGTTGCGTCCTGGTCGGCGTTCCGTGGCGTCGAGGAAGGTGAGCTGACCGAGGCCGACCGGGTCCTGCGGGCGGACGGTCGGCTCCTCGTGCTCCACGACTACGGACGCGACGACGTCGCCCGCCTGCGCCCCGATGCTCCCGAGCAGCTCGCGTGGAGCCGCCGCGACGGCCCGTTCCTGCGCGCCGGGTTCCGGATCCGCGTCCTCCACTGCTTCTGGACGTTCGATTCGCTCGAGGACGCGCGAGACTTCCTGCGGGCGGCGTTCGGGGAGCTCGGCGGGGCGGTCGCCAGCGAGCTCAAGCGGCCGCGCCTGTCCTGGAACGTCGCCCTCTATCACCGCAGCCGAGGCCGCGCGAGCGCCTGAGCGGGTGAGTGGCCCCCGGCCGCGCCCGTCAGCGGGCGGCCGTCGCACCCTCCAGCACCGGTCTCGTAGTGGCGCTCGTAGTCGTCGACCATCCGCCCCACGCCGAACCTCGACTCGGCCTGCTGCCGGCAGACCCGGCGATCGATCTCGTCCAGGCGACCGATGGCCGCGGCCATCGAATCGACGTCGTCAACGACGAAGCCCGTAACGCCGTCCTCGATGACCTCCGGCACGCTTGCCCGGCGCAGGCCGATAACCGGGGTCCCTGTGGAGAGCGCCTCGATCATCACGAGACCGAACGGCTCGTTCCAGTCGATCGGGAAGAGGAGGGCGTCGGCCTTCGAAAGGAGGTCTCGCTTGGCTGTCGCGTCCGCCTCGCCGACGTAGCGGATCTGCTCGCCGTCGATCGCCGGCTCGACGTCGTTGAGGAAGTGCGCGGCGTCGGCCGTGTCGACCTTGCCGGCCAGGATGAGCCTCCGCCCCGTGGCGCGGGCCGCGGCAATGGCCCGGGCGGCGCCCTTCTCGGGCGAGAAACGGCCGAGGAAGAGCAGGTAGCCCTCCGGCCGCTCCCCGAACGGGAAGCTCTCGACGTCGATCCCGTGGTGGATCGGCGGCAGCGCGCCGCGGCTCGGGAAGGTGGCGGCGCTAGCCTGCGACACGGCGTGGTGGGCCCACGGGTAGGCGTCCCAGATCGACTGGAGTTCGGAGACGAATGGATTGTGGTTCGTCGTCAGGACGGGCGTCCGCGAGTCCGCCGCGAAGGCCAGTCCCTCGAGCCCGGCGTGGTTGTGGACGATGTCGAACTCGCCCTTCGCTGCGTCGATGAAGCAGGCCTGGACGTTCGCGAGGTGGAAGTACTCGGCATGGCGGAGGCCATCGCTCCAGTCGCCGTAGCGGACGGGCTGGGGCGTGATGCTCCGGAGCCGGGCGGCCGTTTGCGAATCGCCCGTCGCGTAGAGCGTCACGTCGTGGCCGCGACGGACCAGCTCCTCGGTCAGGAGATGGACGATGTGCTCCGTGCCGCCGTACGCGGCAGGCGGAACGCGTTCGTACGTGGGTGCCAGTTGGGCGATGCGCATGCAGATCCTCGGCGTGTCGCCGAATGTTAGCCGCCCTGCTACGCTCCGCCCGCCATGACCGACCGAAGACGCACCGGAACCACGCGCCAGGCCTACCGCATGGAGCCGCCCGAGGAGGCCGATGGGCGGCGCGCTCGGGCCCATCGCGATCACCCCGACCGGGATTCTCCTCGTCATCGCCTTCGTCGGGTCGGTGCTGTACCTGCTGTACGCGATCACCGTCCGAGATGCGAGCCAGATCCCGCTGCTCGCGTCCGGCGCCGCGGTCCTGGGGATCGTCTTCGTCGCGGTTGCCGTGACGGGCCTCATCGCGACGTGGCGGTCCAGCATCGGTGGCCGGGACGGACGGGCCCTGGCCCATGCCGTGATCGGCGGCGTTGCCTGCCTTGCGGCTGCCGGTTGCTTCGCCGTTGCGATCATCCTGGGGCTCGTCAGCGGCGGCTGACACCACGCTGCCCCACGGTCTGCGGGCCGGCCGAACCCCTCTGATACACTCGCCGACGCCCTTCGCCCCCATCGTCTAGAGGCCTAGGACGCCACCCTTTCAAGGTGGAGATCAGGGGTTCGAATCCCCTTGGGGGCACCACCCTGATAGCGCCTCAGTCTTTCCCATGGACCTCCGATCACGTTGGGGCGCTTGGGAACCGGGTCACCGCCCGCACCTGAACCGTCTCGGGGCTTAGTCCTCCTCTGCAGGACTCAGTTGCGCCTGCTCGGACCCAGCGCGCGCCTCCAACCCCATTGGTTTGCCACGGACCCAGAGACGTTCGACGTTAATCCGGCGCCAGCCGTCGGGCAGCGCCACGGGCCGTCTGGACCACAGTTCGGGTTCCTCGGGACCAAGCTGGAGTCCGGTGAAGCCATACAGCACGCCCGTGAGGAATCCGCTCAGGTTGGCGAACATCGGCGAGGCTCTCGGGCGATCGCTCCGCGTTCGCGGATACTCGTCCGGCTCCAGGAAGGGCTCGTTGATGAAGTCGCCATAGCCCCGCTCAAGGAGCTCTCGGGCAAGGATCGCGTCTCCGCCGCGAGCGGCATACACAGGCAGAAGGGCGCTCAGCATTGGAGCCCCGACGTAGAGCGGGCCCTGTTCCGAAGCCGCGTAGCGATAAGTCGCCGATTCCACGTCGCTGGATGTGCGATACCCCACTGGAAAGAGACCAGCTGCGCCCTCGGGAACTCCGCCCTGTTCTTCGAGGAGCCTCGCACCGTCGTGGTTGATGATGGCCCCGCGTCGCTTGTCGCGCGGCAGGACGAGCCGCTCGGCGATCTCCAACCAGACGGAGGGTGCGGACGCACCAATCAGTTGCGCACAGGTTGTCGCCTCACGCAAAGCCTGTGCGGCTGCCATGTTCGTATAGGCGTTGTTGTCGACCTTGCGGTAGTGCTCGCGGGGGCCGACCGTGCCTCGGATCTCGTAGCCCCTTGCTGAGCGGGTAACCCTCGAGACGACCCACTCGGCGACGGAGCGGAGGACAGGCCAGGCAATTCGTCGGGCGTAGTCGAGATCGCCCGTCGCGTGGACATAGTTGGCGAAGGCCAGCGCAACGTCCGTGCTGATGTGGTCCTCGGTGTAGGGACGGGCCCCCGGCGTCGCCTCCTCGCCGTGCTCGGGGCAGCTTTCCCACGGGTACATCGCCCCCCGCCAGCCGTGCATCGCCGCGTTGTGGTGGGCGGCCGTCAGGTGCCGGTGCCGGTAGTCGAGAAGGGCATGCGCGGAACCCGGTGCCAGCAACAACAGCGGGGGGACCGTGAACGTTTCGATGTCCCACATCACGTGGCCGTGGTAGTAGTGGTAGTTCGGCCAGTAGGCGAGTCCAAACAGCGACGTGCTGGCGAGGGAGGACGGGTGGGTGGAGCTGAGGAGATAGAAGACGCTGGCGTCCACGATCGCCTGCCAGCGCGCATCGGCTCCCTCGATCTCGATTCGGCCGCGCCAGGCAGCCTGCCACATCCGGTGGTTCTCGTCACGTAGACCGGCGAGGCCCCTGCTGGCTCCGAGCGCAGCCAGCCGACCGGCCTGCTCGTCCGGGCGGGCGTGCGACAGGACCGGCACCAACGCCGTGAGCAGACTCAGGCGATAACTCCGGTCCGAACGGGCACGGATGCGGTACGTAGTCGAAAACCAACCGCGTTCGTCTCGTGTCGTGGCCTCACGTTCCGCGGAGCCCGAGCCGGCGAATTGGGTCGAATATGCGATGCCGAGGGTCGAGATATCCCCGGCGGAATGCCACAGGATGCGGCCATCTACGCCCTCGTTCGGTCCCTGGTCCTGCGGCTGCGCACGCGAGTCGGCGTGTCCGGGCACATCGGTGGGATCAATGCCGGCGGCAATCGCAACGTCCGCCGGTCGGTTGACCCGAACGGAAACTTCGGAGGCGACGAGCGCAGGGACGCCCCGCGGGCAGAACACGAGCGTCTCTACGGTCGCCATGGCCTCTTGGACGCGAAACGTCCACGTCGTTCGGAGCTCGGCTGTCGCAAAGTCGTACCGCTGCTCGCGGACCCGCGTCCACTCTGGCGCTGCGGATGCCCAGACTCCGTCCAGTTGCACATCGATGGCCAGCGCAAATGGGGCGCGAGCAAAACCCTCGACGCCGTCCGCAGGATCGAGCCCCGCGAAGCCGCCGACCATCGTTGTTCCCGATAGGTGAGGCAGGCCCGGCGAGCGCAGCCCGATCACGCCGTTTGACAGGTAAGGCGGCAAGGCGTCGACAGCGCGAGCCTTGACAACAGGCGGGCTCAACGGCGTAGGCATAAAGGCGCTCCGACTCTGATGGAACTTGCTCTCTATTCCCGTGCCCAACGCGCGATGCCGCGCACCGGGACTGCGCGACATGCCGAAACTCCATGTGCCCGCAGGCTGGCATCGCCACCATTGCCAACGCTGACTTCGGACCCCTTCGAGTATTAAGCCGTCGAAACAGCCGGTCCGAAGGACGCGCCATTGGACGCAGCGTTGATGGCCGGCGCGAGCCAGCGCCCCTCGTGCAAGGGCTTTGCCATATCCCCTCGTGCTCGGGGAGGGACTCGCGATGCTCCGATGCAGACACTCTTTCCTGGCGCCATCGCACGAGCCGACGGTCGCGACCTGCCGGCGCGATGCCGGCCCAGCCGCAGGAGAGCCACGCACACCAGGACATGGCAGTCAGGATCGGCACCTCCGGCTTCATCTACGAGCACTGGCGCGGCCGGTTCTATCCGCCGGCGGCCCGGGGCAGCGAGCTGGAGTTCTACGCCGAGCGATTCGACACCGTCGAGCTGAACGTCACGTTCTACCGGATGCCCTCGGCCGCGACGTTCCGATCCTGGGCAGCTCGCGTTCCGGAGAACTTTCTGTTTGCCGTCAAGGCCAGTCGCTATCTCACGCACGTTCGGCGACTTCGTGAGCCACGCGCGCCGGTGGCATTCCTGATGGAACGGGCGGGCGAGCTCGGCTCGCACCTTGGCCCGATCCTCGTTCAGCTGCCACCCGACATGGAGGCGGACGTCGCGCGGCTGGCCGAGACGCTGGCTGCTTTTCCGGCCGGCGTCCGGGTCGCCGTCGAGCCGCGCCATCCGTCCTGGTTCAGCGATGAGCTGCGGCAGCTCCTCGTCGAACATGGTGCCGCCCTGTGCGTCGCCGATCGCCGCGGCCCTGTGACGCCGCGCTGGCGAACCGCGGACTGGACCTACATGCGATTCCACGGCGGCCGGGCGACACCCCGCCCCTGTTACGGGGAGCCGGCTCTCGCGACCTGGGCGACGAACCTGCGCGAGGACCACGGGCCCCACGCCGAAGGGTTCGTCTACTTCAACAACGACCATCGGGGCTGTGCCCTGCGAGATGCAGCGCTGTTTGGCAGAGCGCTACGGCACGCTGGGGTCGAGGTCCGGACGATTCCCGACATCGAGGACGACGTCCTCGAATGACCGCCTGCCGACGACCCGGATTTGGCAGGCCATCCCCGTCCGTGCCGGCACGGCTGCGCGCTTCGCACCCTGGAGCAAATAAGGCCCTCGATCGCAGCGATCTGGGGCGCCGTCCGCTCGGACGACACTCTCTTGAGGCGATCCACTTGCTCCTGGTACGCGGTCTTTGCGGCCTCGACGAGGCTCTCGAGGTCAGCTCGCCCTCGGAGAAACCGGTCGTGCTTTTCGAGCTCGCGCGAGAGCCTTCGCCAGTCACGAGCCGCCAGGCGTATCAGCTCCTCCCCCTGCTACCATCCGGCCGATGGAGATCGTGGGCGTCCGGATCACGACGATCGTTGAGGACAACGTCGCGAAACGCTGCGACGGGTGCCTCGAGGTGATCTCGGGGACGCCGTGGCGGGTGAACGTCCTCGACATCGTGGCCCCGGAGAAGCCGGCCGACTGGACCGACCAGCCGATGATCAACCCAGGCCCGTTCCAGTTCCATCCGGACGAGAGCCATGTCCGGCGCTGGATGTCGGAGCGGGGCTACCTCTTCTGTCGCCGCGGCGTCGTCCGCGAGATCATGCGCCCGATCCCGGTGCCGGCGGCCGACGGCGGGTCGGTCAGGTGGGGCCTGTGCGACGGAATCCACCGCGACGAACACGAGTTGATCCCCGCCTGAGGGCGCCTCGCGCCCGGCCCCGCCACGCCGTTTGACGGCGCCGTCCGGCCTCCCTATTCTGCGCTGACCGGACCCGACTGCTCGTACCCAGATTTGCCTAGATTCAGCCCGTGAGGTTGTCATCGCCGTGCCCCCGCCCGCCGATCCTGCGTCTCCCGGACGGCTGTCGCTGGGGCCCGCCAGCAAGGTGCTTGGCATCCACCCCGACACGCTGCGGCGCTGGGCGGACGAGGGCCGGATCGAGACGTTCCTGAGCCTCGGCGGCCACCGCCGATTCGACCGCCGCGAGCTCGAGCGGGTTCGAACCTCGCGCCAGCCGGGATCGGTCCAGCCCCTGTCGAGCCTGGGGGCCACGCCAGATCGCCTCTCGCGCGCCTACCGCCGCTCCTACACCGCCGAGCCGGCCGCGCGGAGCGCCCGGAGCGCGGTCCCGGCCGGCGACCACGAGGCGTTCCGCACCGACGGCCGCGGCCTCGTCGCGTCGCTCGTCGCCTACCTCGACGCTTCCGAATCGGGCGACCGCGAGGCCGCCGAAACGACCGCCGCCGCCCTCACGGACGACCTGGCGCGACGCCTCGCGGCGGGTGGCATCAGCCTGACGGAATCCGTCGGCCTGTTCGTGGCCGCGAGGCGGCCGTTCCTCTCAGAGCTCGGAGTCATCGCCCGGCGTCGGGCGCTCGACGCGGACCGGATCAGCGCGATGTTCGAGGAGGCATCTGCGCTGCTCGATCGCCTGCTCGTCCGCTTGATCGCCGTCCACCAGGAGGCGACGTGATGCCGTCGGCGTTCCTGCCGGCCGCGACGTCGCTCTTCGCGCTCGTCTTCGCGATCGCGCTGCTCGACCAGTGGCGCGAGCGGCGCTTCGGATTCCAGCTCATCTGGGCGATCGGGATGCTGTTCTTCGCGATCGCGGCGGGCTGCGAGGCGATCGCGGCGACCGGTGGCTGGAACGAGGCCCTGTACCGAACCTGGTACCTGACCGGAGCGGTGTGGACGGCAGGCTGGCTCGGCCTCGGAACCGCGTTCCTGCTCGGCCGGACCCGGTTCGGCTACACGTTCGCGTTCGCCCTGCTCGTGGCGGGCGTCCTGACCCTGCTCACCCAGCGGCGGTTCGACTACCCGGGCGCCGGGTCGGCCCCGATCCTCTATCTCATCGGCGCGATCGTGCTCGCGATCGCCGTCGCCGTCGAAACGTATTTCCAGAACGAGCGCTGGCCGACGCTCGCCGCCGGTGCCGTCGTCGGGGCCACGCTCGTGTCGCTCGTCCTGATGGTCCTCACGCCCCTGGCCGCGCCGGGCTACGCGCTGGATCCGCGGACGGGCGTCCCGACCGGCGAGCTGTTCCCTGGCACGATCCGGCTGCTGACGCCGTTCCTGAACATCACCGGCTCGATCGCACTCGTGCTCGGCGCGGTCTTCTCGACGTACGTCTTCATGCCGAAGCGGCGGGTCCTGGCCTACTCGCTCGATCCGAATCAGCCCGGCGACCAGTTCCTCTTCAACCTGCTGATCGCCCCCGTCGCGATCGCGGTGAACTTCGCGGCCTCGCTTCCGGCCACTGCCCGGGCGCTCGCTCACCGGCCGGCTCCACAGCCGGGTCCCGGCGACGATGCTCATCGCCATCGGGGCGTTCATCCCGCTCGTCACGGACTCGCTGAACCGCCTTGGCTCGACAGAGTTCTTCCAGCTCGGGAAGTTCCTCGGCGTCGTGTTCCTGTTCGCCGGGTTCCTCGTCTCGGTCGAGACGTTCCGGGAGATCCGGATTCCGTTCACCGGCATCCGGTTGCGCCCACTCCGGCGCGAGCGCGGGCTCGTGCCGACGACTGCCGACGGTCCCGAGAGCCGGCTCGAGCGCGCCTGACGGACGCCCCCAGCCACCGCGAGCCGCGCGGAGCGATCATGATGGTCGCCAACCTGTGCTGGAGGGAGCGAACGTGATCCGGGTCCTCCTCGTCGACGATCATGGGGTCGTGAGGCGCGGCCTCCGCGGCTACCTCGAGATGCTCGACGACATCGAGGTCGTGGGCGAGGCCGACAACGGGCTGACCGGCGTCGAGCTGTCCGCGTCGCTGACGCCCGACGTCATCCTCATGGACCTCGTCATGCCCCAGCTCGACGGTATCGCCGCCATCGGTCGGATCAAGAAGGCCCAGCCGGGGGTCCAGGTCGTCGCGCTGACGAGCTTCATCGAGGAGGAGAAGGTCATCGCCGCGCTCGAGGCCGGCGCGAGCGGGTTCATCCTCAAGGACGCCGAGGCGGACGACGTCGCGGCCGCGATCCGGGCGGCCCACAACGACGAGGTCCATCTCGATCCCGCCGCCGCGCGGATCCTCGCTAAGGGCATGCGGACGCGGTCGGCGGCCCCGGCGGTCGATCCCCTGACAGAGCGCGAGCTCGAGGTCCTTGCGCTCGTCGGGCGCGGCCTCAGCAACAAGGAGATCGCGACGGATCTCGGCATCACCGAACGGACGGCGCGAACGCACGTCAGCAACATCCTCGGGAAGCTGGGTCTCGCCAGCCGGACGCAGGCCGCGCTCTACGCGGTGGATCACCGGCTGGTCCCCGGACCCGACTGATCGTGCCCCGGGGCATGGACGCGGCACTGCCAACCAAGTCGCCGGCGATCGTCTTCCTCCACGGAACCCGCCTGACCGGCTCGCAATGGGCGATCCAGGTCGACGCGCTCCGGGGCGAGTATCGCTGCCTCACGCCCGACCTGCCGGGCCACGGCCTCGCCGCGGACCAGCCGTTCACGCTGGCTGGGGCGGCCGAAGCCGTAGCCCAAACGATCGAAGCGGAGGCGGGCGGCCCGGCGATCCTCGTCGGCCTGTCGCTCGGCGGCTACGTGGCGATGGACGTCGCGGCCCGCTGGCCGGAGCGGGTCGCCGGACTCGTTCTGGCCGGCGCGAGCACGGAGCCGACGGGACCGCGCGCGCCGGCCTTTCATGCCCTCGCCTGGATCTTCGAGACCGATCAACGAGACGTGGCTGCGGCGGATCAACGTCTGGTTCTTCCGCTGGCGCTACCGGCCCGCGATCGCCGAACCGATCATCGCCGGCGGCTTCTACTTCCGCGGCGGCGCCGTCGCGGTCCGATCGCTCGTCGGCGAGCGATTCCGTCCTCGACTGGCGCGCTATCGCGGCCCGATTCTCATTCTCAACGGCGAGTTCGACCTCCTGTTCCGGCTGTCGCAGCGATCGTTCGTCGAGGCCGCCGACGACGCCCGGGCGGCGGTCATCCCGCGGGCGACGCACCTGACGAACATCGACCGACCGGAGGTCTTCACGGCGGCCTTGCGCCGGTTCGTCCGGGCGGTTGTCGCGCCCGTGGAATGACCTCGGCGGCCCGTCAAGACGGCCGCGGCGGAGGCTGCGGCGTATACTCGACCGGCCGATTCCACCCGCCTCCCGAGGTTCAATGCGCGTCCGTAAAGCCGTCTTTCCCGCCGCCGGCTGGGGCACCCGTTTCCTGCCGGCAACGAAGGCACAGCCGAAGGAGATGCTGCCTCTCGTCGACAAGCCGGTGATCCAGTACGCGGTCGAGGAGGCCGTCGCGGCGGGCATCGAGCAGGTCATCATCGTGACCTCCAGCCAGAAGCGGGCGATCGAGGACCACTTCGACCTGTCGTACGAACTCGAGCACCTGCTCGAGGAGAAGGGCGACATCGAGATGCTCCGCCAGATCCGCCACATCACGGACCTGGCCCAGGTGGCGTACGTCCGCCAGAAGGAGCAGCTCGGTCTCGGTCACGCGGTGCTGATGGCCAAGGAGCTGGTCGGCCATGAGCCCTTCGCTGTCATCCTCTCGGACGACGTCATCGTCGGCGATCGGCCGGCCATCGGGCAGCTGGTCCACGTCTACAACCAGACGCACTCGTCGGTCGTCGCCGTCATGGAAGTCCCCCACGAGGACACGAATCGCTACGGCGTGATCGCGAGCGAGCCCGTCGAGGGCGCCCTGAACCACGGCCGCCTGCACAAGGTCTCGCGGCTCGTCGAAAAGCCCAACCCGGCCGACGCGCCGTCGAACCTGGCGATCGTCGGGCGGTACGTCCTCACGCCGAAGATCTTCGACAAGCTCGAGCAGACCGCGAAGGGCGCCGGCGGCGAGATCCAGCTGACGGACGCGATCGAGGCACTCATGCAGGAGCAGGCCGTCTACGGCTACGAGTTCGAGGGCATCCGATACGACGCCGGCACGACGATGGGCTGGCTGAAGGCATCGGTCGAACTTGCCCTTCAGCGGCCGGAGCTGGCCCGCGAGTTCCGGACGTACCTCCAGCAGCTCGAGCTCTAAGAAGCAGCTCTGCATGGCCTTGCGGCCGTGACCCTCGAGGTCCTCGTCATCGGGGCGATCCGGATCGCCGGGTCGTTGCCCGTCCTTCGCTGGCCGCTCGCCGGCGGCATCCTTGCGATCGTCGTCGACCTGTCGGACCTGCTCCTGCGCGACGTCCTCGACCTCGGCGGGATCCCCGACTACCAGGCGTTCGACAAGTGGATCGACCAGGTCTATCTCGGAGCGTTCCTCGTGGTCGCCCTGCGGTGGGCCGGCCCGGAGCGCGCCATCGCGGTCGGCCTCTACTTGTTCCGGCTGGTCGGCTTCGTGGCGTTCGAGCTGACCGGCGAGCGGGCATTGCTCCTGCTCTTCCCGAACGTCTTCGAGCTCTGGTTCCTGTGCGTCGCCGCCGTCCATCGGTTCCGGCCGGGCTTCGTCTGGCGGCCGGCCGCGACGGTGGCCGTGCTGGCGGTGCTCGTGGTGGTCAAGGAGGTCCAGGAGTGGGCGCTCCACGGTGCGCGCCTGTTCGACAGCATCAGTTCGCTCGATTTCCTGGAGATCGTGCGACGCTGGCTGACCGGAGAACGCTGAGGCCGTCGCTCAGACGCTCCGCCGGGCGTCGTACGCTACGATCGCCGCGGCGCGTCACCGCCGGCGGGTGAGGGCGGCAGGCACAGGCCGCACACGTGGAGGGCAGGCATTTGGCGGAACTCGGGACGGTTCTCGGCGGCCGGTATCGGCTGGTCGAGCTGCTCGGACAGGGCGGCATGGCCACGATCTACCGAGCCCGCGACAGCCAGCTCGATCGCGATGTCGCCCTCAAGCTGCTTCGCCCCGAGTACGGCCGGGACCCCGACTTCGGCTCGCGCTTCCGCCAGGAGGCGAAGAACGCGGCTTCCCTCAACGACCAGAACATCGTCTCGGTCTACGACTACGGCCAGGACGAGGCCGGCCCGTTCATCGTCATGGAGGTCGTCGAGGGCGAGGACCTCGCCTCGATCATCCGACGCTCCGGGGCGCTCCCGCCGCGCCAGGCGGCCAGGATCGCAGCCGAAACCGCCCGAGCCCTCCAGGCGGCCCACGCCCGGGGAATCATCCATCGCGACGTGAAGCCCGGCAACGTCCTCATCGGTCGCGACGGACGGGTGAAGGTCACCGACTTCGGCATTGCCCGGGCCGTCGCCGAGGCGCAGATGACGCTGCCCGGCACAACGCTCGGTTCCGTCCACTACTTCAGCCCGGAACAGGCCCGCGGCGAGCAGGCAAGCGCCGCGTCCGACATCTTCTCGCTCGGGATCGTCCTATTCGAGGTGCTCACGGGTCATCGGCCCTGGGAGGGCGACAGCGCGGCCGCCGTGGCGATGGCCCGGCTCGCGGGGCCGGTCCCCGACCCGTCCACGAAGCGCGCCGGCATCCCACCGGAGCTGAACGCGATCACTCGCAAGGCACTCGCCCTCGAGCCGGATGACCGCTGGCCGACGGCGGCCAGTTTCGCGGCCGCGCTCGAGGCGTTCCTGTCGGGCGCCCCGATCGAGGGGCTCGGCGCGATGGGCGGCGCGACGATGGTCGGCGGCGCGGCAACGGTTGCCGCCACGGCGCGTCCGAACCCGGCCGCCGTCCCGTACGCCCCCGACGCGTACGCCGGGCGCCAGTCCGATCGATATTCGGACACGGAACGGCCCCTGCGCCAGGCCCGACCCGATCCGTACGCCCGTCGCAGCACCCGCGAGATCCCGGACGAGGAGGAGCGGGGCACGAGCCCGATGCTCTGGGTCGCCGGCGTGATCGCAATCGCCATCCTTGCGCTGGCGGGCTTCCTCGTCTTCCGCCTCCTGTCCGGTGGCGAGACTCCAAGCACGCAGACGGTCGTCGTCCCGAATTTCGTGGGCATGACGTTCACGGCGGCCCAGGAGCTTGCCACGCAGCGTGGGATCAAGGTCATCGAGGCCGGCACGACCGTGGATCCGACGAAGCCTCCCGGCACGGTCCTCTCGCAGGATCCTCCGGCCGGCGACGACGTGGCCGAGGGTGACGTCGTCGATCTGACGGTCGCCGTCGGCCCCGAGACCGTGGCGGTCCCTGAGCTCCTTCGAAAGACGACGCAGGAAGCCTTCCAGCTGCTGTTCACCGCGGGCCTCACGCCGGGGCTGGTGACCGAGGTCTTCGACCCGATCGTGCCCCTCGGGCAGATCGTCCGCCAGGAACCCCTGCCGGGCGTCCTCGTGAACAAGGGCACGTCGGTGAACTACGACATCTCGAAGGGCCCTGAGCCCACCCCCAGCCCATCGCCAACCCCGACACCCACGCCGACCCCGACGCCGACGCCGACCCCCACGCCGACGCCGACCCCGACCCCCACGCCGACGCCGACCCCGACCCCCACGCCGACGCCGACTCCCACCGAGCCGCCTCCGTCCTAGGCGTCACTCGGCGCGGCGATCACGATGTTCGCGAAGTCCGGTCCTCAGGCCTCGCTGTCGAGCCAGAGGGCAGCCGCGGGGTCGCCGTCCGTCGGGGCGATCGCCGCCGCGGCGGGGAGTTCCTCCCAGCAGGCCCGGATCTCGTCGCCCCGCAGCGGCAGACGTCCGCGATCGAGTCCGCAATAGCCGACGTTCGCTGCGACGGAGGCCCGGAAGTTGCGGCAGGTGCCGCAGCTCGTGGAGGAGCGGCGGCAAACCCAGCAGCGGGCCGTTTCGGCCTGCGGGGTGCCGCAATGCGGGCAGCGCCACAATGGCATGGCGCGATGGTAGCTGCGACGGGCCTCTGTGTCGACCGGCCGAGCTACTTCACGATCGTCATGACCATTCGATCGGTGATCTCGCCGTACTGCGACGTCTGCACGATGACGGTCGTTGACACCAGCCCGGCCTTCGCCCCCTTCGGGATCGTCGTCGACCAGGTCGGCCGTGCCATCGCCGCCGGTCTCGATCGTCGGCGAGGTGATCGCGGGTGACGTTTGGCGCCGCGAGCGTGAACGTGACGCGGGCTCCCTCGAGCGGTCGGCCATCCGGATCGCTGACGACGACCGTCAACTGGGTGCGCGCCGGCAGCGACGACAGCTTGACCTGGGACGCAGATCCGGACAGCGACGCGGCGAGCGCTCCGGTCCCATGCCGGACGGCAACGACTAGATGGTTCTCGTTCCCCGCCGGGTCGATCGCGGTGAGGCCGAGGTCATTCGTCCCGTCGCCGATCGCCAGGATGAGCGAGAAGTTGCCGCTCGCGTCCGCCTGACCCGTCACGGATGCGCCCGTCGTCGCGTTCCGGGCCCGCAGCTGGCTCCGCGGTTGCGTCTGGCCGACGAGCTGAACCGACTTGGCATTGACGACGGCGCCGTCCTTCGGCGAGGCGAGCGTGATCCGCGGCTTCGTGGCGTCGTAGACGTACGTGACCACCGGTGATGCCTCGGACTCGCCGCCGGCTCCGACGATCGTCGCGGTGAACGCGTTCGTTCCCTCGATCAGCGTGATCCCCGGGACGATGAAGCGATTGGTCTTGCTGACGGGGATCTGGGTCACGACGCCGGGGTCCTGGTCGCCCAACGCGACGTAGACGCGGATGCTCCGTTCCTTGGCGCCGACGAGCTCGGCCGGGATCGAGCCGACCAGGTCGATCGTCGGCTGGTTGGTGTAGGGCTCCGTCGGTTCGTCGAGCAGCGGCGTCGTCGACTCCGCCAGCGACGGTGTCGAGGGCACGGGAGTCGCCGTCATATCGGCGACGAAGCCGGAGAACGTCGAGCCGATCGCCTCGGCGGCCTTGCCGAGACCGCCGGTCGCCGCGAACAGCACGCCGATGCCGAGGGACAGCACCCCGATCGCAAACAGGAACCTGAACGGGAGCGCGAGGCGGCGAGTTCGCTCGACTCGGCGATGGGCGGCCACCCGGCCCGAGGCCGGCGTTCGGGGCCGGACCTTGGCGGGAGCCGGTCGACCGCTCGAGGGCGGCCGGGGCCGCACCTGGGACGGTCGTCCGTCGCGCCGAGTCGTCATCGTCGGGATTGTCGCACGCGTCGGCGCTGGGAGCGGCATCGATGACCCGGACAGGGCGCGACCGCAACCTAGCCCCACGATCGCGGCGCGTTGTAGTCTTGCGCGGTCGGCGCGCGTGGTGACCCCCTGCCGCGCGCCGCTTCCTGAGGTGGGAGTGCAGGCACGAGACCGCAAGAACGAGCGACCGTCGGGGCCGACCGGGCGACCGGCATTCGGCGTAGGTCCGATTGCCCGAGTCTCCCCGTCTCCGCAGCGCGCGGATCCGTCGGCGATGCCGGCCATGCCGGCCATGCCGCCGACCCGCTTCGGCTTCGGCCTGCCGAACCTCCGCCGCAACGTCTGCCCCCACTTCTACATGACCGGCAACCGCGGCGCGATCCCGATCCAGGCACCCCACCTGCTCAAGGGCCTCATCCGCCAGGATTCGAACGTCTCGCGCTGCCAGCTGCGCGGCGGCGTCCACATGGAGCAGGGCTACGTCAACGACGTGTGCCTCACGCCGCGGTTCAACCAGTGCGTCTTCTACGAGGAAGACCTGACGGGCGAGTGACGATCGAGGCCGACTACGCGGCGGCGCTCCAGGCGCTCGCCGATCGCGGCCGGTTCGGCATCCGGCTCGGACTCGGCCGGACCCGTGCGCTCCTGCGTGAGCTCGGCGATCCGCAGCGATCCATTCGCGGGGCGCTCGTCGCGGGCACGAACGGCAAGGGCAGCGTCCTCGCCCTGGCCGCGTCGGCGCTCCGGGCGGCCGGCCACCGCGTCGGCGAGACGCCGAAGCCCCACCTCGTCACGTATCGCGAACGGCTCCAGATCAGCGGGCGTCCGGTCGATCCGGCGACGTTCACCCGGCTCGTCGGCGAGGCACTGGCCGCCGCCGATCGCATTCCAAGGCGGCTCGGTCCGCCGACCGAGTTCGAGCTCCTCACCGCGATGGTCTTCCAATGGTTCGCGGAGGAGCGCGTCGACCTGGCGGTCGTCGAGGTCGGCCTCGGAGGCAGGCTCGACGCGACCCACGCGTGGGACGGTGGCGTGGCCGCGATCACGAACGTCGATCTCGACCACACCGAGCGGCTGGGGCCGACGATCCGCCACATCGCCCGCGAGAAAGCCGCGATCATCGAGCGTGGCGACCTTGCCGTAACCGGCGCCACCGGCGAAGCGCTCGCGATCGTTCGGCGGCGCGCGGCGCGGCTGAAGGTGCCGTTGACCGTCGTCGAACCGCCGCCGATCGTCGGCATGTCGCGCGAAGGGATCGAGGTGGAGCTGCCTCGCCTGGGTCGGACCCAGGTCGGCCTGCGCGGTCGCCACCAGGCGGCCAATGTCGCCGTCGCGGATGCTCTTCTCGATGCTCTCGTGGAGGCAGGCATCACCGACATCGCGGCCGATGCCCGGCGTCGCGGCTACGCCGAGGCCCGCTGGCCCGGACGGCTCGAGCTCATCTCGCTCGACGGTCGCGACATCCTCCTCGATGGGGCTCATAACCCGGCCGGAGCGGCGGCGCTGGCGACCGCTCTCGACGATCTCCGGCCGTTCCTCACCCCAGGCCGGCTGACCGTCGTGACCGCGTCGATGGCCGACAAGGACATCGTCGGGGTCGTCGAGGCGCTGGCTCGCGCTGGCGCGCTGCGGGCGGCGCGGGTTGTCACGACCCAGATCGACCTGCCGCGCGCGCTCGATGCGCAGTCGCTCGCGGAGCGCTGGCGGACCCTCGCGCCAGGCAGCTCTGTGGAGGCGGTAGCCGAACCGGCCGCGGCCCTCGATACGGCGCTGCGGGGCGCGGACGGGCCGGTGGTCGTCGCCGGGTCGCTCTACCTGGTCGGGCTCGTCCGGGGGTTGCTCGTCGACGACCCGCTCCTCCGCGACCCGCCCGTGAGCGCCGCGTGAGCGCCGCCCGCCCCGAGCCGCTCGACATCGGCCCGCGCCGTTTCGTCTGGGGCGAGCGGACGTTCGTGATGGGGATCCTCAACGTGACCCCAGATTCGTTCTCCGGCGACGGCCTGCTCGCGCACGGGCGACCAGGCGGCGCTAACGAAACTGAACCCGTTGCGCGCGCCGTTCAGCAGGCAAGAGCGATGGCAGGGGCCGGGGCCGACATCCTCGACGTCGGCGGCGAGTCGACGCGGCCGGGTCACGCCGCCGTCGACGCGAGCGAAGAGCTGCGCCGCGTCGTGCCGGTCATAGCGGCGCTCCACGATGCGCTTCCGGACATGCCGATCAGCATCGACACGACGAAGCCGGCCGTCGCCGAGGCCGCCCTCGCCGCGGGCGCCCACCTCGTCAACGACGTCTGGGGCGTGGCCGCCGACGACTGCGCTGCTCCGGGTGGCCGCGACTCACGGCGCGCCGATCGTGCTCATGCACAATCGAGCCGAGGCCGAGTACACGAACGTCGTCGCGGAGGTCGTGGCGGACCTCGAGGCGGCGGTCGAGCGCGCCATGCGGGCCGGCGTCGCGTGGGAACGGATTCTCATCGATCCCGGCATCGGGTTCGGCAAGACGGCGGAGCACAACCTCGCGCTGCTCCACGATCTCCGCGCATTGAGCGCCATCGGACGGCCCATCCTTCTGGGGACATCGCGCAAGTCGACGATCGGCAAGGTCCTCGACCTGCCCGCCGAGGAGCGACTCGAGGGGACGCTGGCGACGACCGCCCTGGGGATTGCCGCCGGCGTCGATATCGTTCGGGTCCACGACGTTCTCGCCAATGTTCGCGCGGCGCGCATGGCGGATGCGATCATCAGGGAGACGTGGCGCCCGCCCGTCCCGAGCCAAGGAGACTTCCGCTGAGCGACCGGATCGTGCTCCACAACATGCAGTTCCTGGGCAAGCACGGCTATTACGAGCACGAATTGACCACGCCGCAGCCGTTCGAGGTCGATATCGAGCTGGTGCTGAACCTCCAGCCGGCGGGGATCGACGACGACCTCGAGAAGACGGTCGACTACGCCAAGGTCTACGACGCCGCCCGCCAGATCGTCGAGTCGACGTCGTTCCGGCTCCTCGAAGCGCTGGCCGAGGCGATCAGCCACGAGGTCCTCGCGGACTTCCCGGTCACCGAGGTCGGCGTCCGGATTCGCAAGCCGAAGGTCGAGCTGGGCGGGCCGCTCGATGCAGTGGCCGTCGAGATCTGGCGGCGCCGCCCGAGCGGCGAGCGGCGCGGGTAGCCGGGGCCGCCCGCGCCGGTTCGACGCCCTTCAGCCCTCGCCCCTCAGTCGAGTCCCGGCGGCCTCGTGCCGAGCGTCACCGACGCCGTCGAGTGCTCGCCGTTCCGCACGATTTCGAGCGTGACGGTCTCACCCGGCGCGAACTGCGTCAGAAGCGTGTCGAGCGGATGCTCCTGGTCGATCGCCTTGCCGTTGATCGACACGACGATGTCGCCCGTCTGGATCCCAGCGCTTGCCGCCGGACTGCCCGACTCGACCGCGTTCTGATCCGTCGGCTGTTCGTTTGCATCCAGGATCCGCACGTAGGCTCCGGCAGTGACCGGCAGGTTCAGGTCCTTCGCCCGCTGGCCGTCGATCTTGACGAACCGGATGCCGATGTACGGCCGGGCCAGCGGCTGGCCGGCGATTGCCTGCTCCATGAGCGGCTTGGCGAGGTTGATCGGGATCGAGAAGCCAATGCCGGTCGAGTCGCGGGCGATGGCGGTGTTGATGCCGACGACCGCGGCCGTCGCGTCCAGGAGCGGGCCGCCGCTGTTTCCGGGGTTGATCGCCGCGTCCGTCTGGATGAGGTTGTTGAGCTGGCTGCCCTCGGTCTGGATCGTCCGGCCCTTGGCCGACACGATCCCGCTGGTGACGGTGTTCGAGAACGTCCCCAGCGGGCTGCCGATCGCAACGACGAGCTGGCCCACCCGGAGACCGTCCGAATCGCCGATCGCCGCGGCCGTCAGGCCCGTCGCGTTGACCTTGACGATCGCGAGGTCGGTGAGCGTGTCGATGCCGTAGATCGTGCCGGTGTACTCCGTCCCGTCCTTGAGCTCGACGGTGACGGTCGTGCTGCCGGCGACGACGTGCCGATTGGTGAGGATCCAGCCGTTCGAGTTGAAGATCACGCCGGACCCGACGCCCTGCTCGGGGATCGCCGTCGCGTCGGGATCGACCTCTTCGCCGGTCCTGATCTGGACGACCGCGGGGCCCGCCCGGGACGCGACATTGACGATCGCCGATGACTCGTTGATCGTGATCGGCTGGTTGACGGTCGTGGAATTCGGATCGACGGTCGTGGCCGGCGTCGTTCGGTCGAGCGCGCCGCTCGCGCTGAGGGCCACGAACGTGCCGCCCGAGGCAAGCACGGCGGCAAGCAGCGCCGTCGTCAGCACCGTCCCGATCCCCGCCGAGCGCTGCTGGGCAGTGACCGGCTCGATTCGGGTTCGGGGAGCCGGCTCGAACCAGCGCTCAGGCGTCGGAGGATGTGGTTCCGGCTCCGTCCAGCGCGGCGCGGCCCAGTCGGAGCGCGGTTCCGCGGGCGGGGAGAAGAATGCACTGTCGTGCGGCTTGGTCTCGTCGTCGGGATCGGTGTCGTTGCGATCGGTCATTGGGGGCGTGACTTCGTGCGTCGTGCGGCCGGCACGGGGCGGTGAGCGTCTCGTGACTTCGTCAGCCTGACGACTCTCGGTTCAGGCGGGGGGCCGGGGTCGGTGAAGAATCCACCACCTTCGGCGGTGGTTCATCCGGTCCTGCTGCGTCAGCCTGGCCGATCGGCCGCAGGGGTGGCTGCGGTCCGTCCACGCGCGGATCGCGCGGCAGGAAGACCGAGAAGCGGCTTCCCGTCCCCAGCCTGCTGTCCACGGTAACCGAACCGCCGTGCATGTCGACGATCGAACGGACGATCGCCAGCCCCAGCCCGCTGCCGCTGCCGCGTGCCTCGTTCGCGAGCGATCCGCGATAGAACCGGTCGAAGATCCGGGGCAGCTCACTCGCGTCGATGCCGGTTCCGGTGTCGTTCACGTCAATTCGCGCGCCGTCCTTGTACGGCGAGACGACAACGTCCACCGAACCGCCCTTCGGCGTGAACTTGATCGCGTTGCCCACGAGGTTCGTCACGACCTGCCCGACCCGCTGCGGATCGTGGCGGATCCGGAGGGGCCCCGGCGGCAGCGTCACCTTGAGATCGACGCCGCGCCGTCGAGCCGCCGGCATCGCCTGCTCAACGGCCGACTCGACCACCGCTCGCAGGTCGTCCGGCCGCAAATCGAGGAGGACCAGGCCGGAATCGAGCTTCGAGAGCTCCAGGAGGTTCTGGGCCAACCAGTCGAGCCGCTCGAGCTGGATGCGGCTCGCCTCGAGGAACTCGGCCCGGGCGGCCGGGTCCTTCCCGGCCTGGTCGCTGAGCAGCTCGTTGAACGTGAGCAGCGCGGCGATCGGCGTCCGCAGCTCATGGGAGACGTCGGCGAGGAAGTCCCGGCTCCGGTCGCGATCGCGCCGAATGATCGCCACGCTCTCCTCCAGTCGATCGGCCATTGCGTTGAACTGGATGGCCAGCTCGGTCAGCTCTGACGAGCCGGCCCCGAGCACCGCCCGGTCGACGCGCTTCGTGAGATCGCCTTCCGCGAGGGCTCGCGACGCATCCGTCAGCCGCCGGAGCGGGGTGGTGAAGCGGTGCGCCATCGCGGCGGCGACGATGACCGACAGGCCCAGCGCGACGATACCGACGGCCGCCAGCAGGCTCGTGACGTTGGCGATCGAGGTCTTGCGGAACGTGTGTGGGTTCGACAGCTGGACCTCGATCACGTACGGGTCGACGCTCTTGGTGGCGATCAACGAGAAGGGCGCGGCCGTGAGCGGCTCGCGGCTCTGGCCCTCGCCTGGCTCCGCCGTTTGCTCAGCGTGGAACGACCCATTGGTGGCCGGGATGAATCCGCCGCCGGCCTCGGCCGGGAGACCCAGCACGATGTCCACGTCGGCCCGGGCCAGAAAATCCGTGAGAAAGCTCTGCTGGTCCTCGAACGCGGCAATGACGGCGGGACTGACCCGGTTCGTCTTGAAGTTGACGACCGGTTGATTGACCCCGTGGGCAGCGTCGGCCGCAATCCGGTCGATGTAGGTGGCGACGATGCTCGCGCGTGACTGCAGCTCGGCCTGCTGCTGGCCCGTGAAGTAGTCGTCGAGCCGGTTCACCACGAACACGGTCACGAGGACGAGCGTGAGCGCGACGACCCCGACGAAGCTGAGCGTCAGGCGCGCCTGGAATGTCCGCGGGGCGAGACGCCGCAGGACTCGCGGCAGGCGTCGCCGAGGGGCGTCAGCGTTCAGCGAACGCGTAGCCGACCCCTCGGACCGTCATGACGAACGCCGGGATCGCCGGGTCGTCCTCGATCTTGTCGCGCAGGTGGCTGACGTGGACGTTGATGGTCTTCTCGTCCTGGTCGAGTGCCTCGTAGTCGCGGAGCAGCTCGAGAAGCTCCGACCTCGTGTAGACCCGCCCGGGCCGGCTGGCGAGGTGGCGCAGGATCTCGAACTCGGTCGGCGTGAGGCTGATCCGGCGCTGGCCGCGCTGCACGCGCCGCCGTTCCAGGTCGATCACGAGGTCACCGTGGCGGATCACCCGGCCGCCGGCCGCATCGGCGAGGTCGCCGTACGCCCGCCGCAGGAGCGCCTTGATCCGGCTCATGAGCTCCCGCAGGCCGAACGGTTTCGTGAGGTAGTCGTCGGCGCCGAGCTCCAGGCCGATCACCTTGTCGACTTCGTCGTCGCGGGCGGTCAGGACCAGGACGGGCGCTTTCGATCCGGCGGCCCGAAGTCGTCGGAGGACTTCGAACCCGTCGATGCCGGGGAGGCGCACGTCGAGCACCACGAGGTCCGGGGCCTGGTTCGTGGCGAAGTCGAGCCCTTCCTCGCCGGACCGTGCGACGGCGACCTGGTAACCCTCCTGCTGGAGGGCGTACTGGATGCCGCGGGCAACGGCGAATTCGTCTTCGACGATCAGGATCGTTGCTGCCACGCGTGCGATGCTACACCGGGCTCGATCGGGACGACGCGAACCGGACAATTGGCGTGGCCGTGATAAGGTGTGCGCCGTTCCCGGGCGCCCCCGCGATCAACGCGCAGGTGAGCCGCGCCCGATCAGATGAGCTTTCAACCGAGGTCCGACCCGATGCCCAGCGCCACCACCACTCGCCCGACCCTCGCCGCGGTTCCCCGCGACGTGCTCGGGAAGAAGGTCTCTCGCCTTCGCCGCGAAGGCAAGCTGCCGGGAGTCGTCTTCGGCCACTCGCTCGATTCGACGCCCGTGAGCGTCGACGCCCACGATTTCGAGCTGCTGCGCCGCCGCGTCGGGCAGAACGCGCTCGTCGACCTGTCGGTCGATAGCAAGGACGCCCAGCCGGTACTCATCCACAGCGTCCAGGTCCATCCGGTCACCCGCCGACCCCTCCACGTCGACCTCTTCCTCGTCCGGATGACCGAGGAGCTGACCGTCGACGTGCCGCTCGTCCCGATCGGCGTGTCGGAAGCCGTCGCGACCGACGGCGGCACGCTCCTGCACGGCATCGAGTCGGTCAGGATCAAGGCACTGCCCGATCACCTCCCGCAGTCGATCGAGTACTCGATCGAGAGCCTCGTCGACTTCGACGTCTCCATCCACGTCCGCGATCTGACGATCCCGTCCGACGTGACGCTCTTGACCGATCCCGACGAGGTGGTGGCCAAGGTCCAGGCGCCCCGCATCGAGGTCGAGGAGGAGCCGGTCGTCGCCGAGGGCGAGGAAGGAGCCGAGGGCGAGGAAGGAGCCGAGGGCGAGGCCGGCGAGGCCGGCGCTGCGCCGTCCGCTGGCGGCTCCGACGAGGGCGACTCCGAAAGCTGATCCTCAGCCGCGAGTCCCGCTCGCGGCGACCACGGGCAGCCTAAGGACAAGGTCCGATGCGGGTCGCGCCTCGAGGCGCGCCCTCAGGCGGCTGACCAGGCGCTCGCGCAGCGCCGGTTCGAGGCTGCGAACGAGGTCTTCCTCGTCGAATTCGGTCATGAACCGGACGTAGCCCTCGACCTCGAACTGGTGCTCGAGCTCGCCGCGTTCCGCGATGACGTTGCGAAAGCCGGCCCGGCGCAGCTGCGCGGCGGCGCCATCGACATCGGGGATGTCGCCAGGGCGGTCGTCGGGCAATCGGGCTCCCACGCCGATCTCATCGAGGACGTCGTCGAACTCGATGTCGGGCCGGAACGCGCGGTCCTCGGCAAGCCAGCTGACATACGCCAGCGTGCCCCCGGGTCGCAGCACCCGATGCGCCTCGCGAATGGCCCGCGCCCTGTTCGGGACAAGCTGGAACACAAACGACGACATGGCTGCATCGAACGTGCCGTCGGCAAAGGGCAGCTTGTCGGCGAAGGCCACCTTGGCGTCGAACCGGTGCCGGTCGGTCGGGGAGAGGTGGCGGTCTGCCTCGCCGGCGGCCGCTGCGGTCATCCCCCGAGAAGCATCGATCCCGACCACCTCCACCGATGGCCACCGTTTGATCGCGGCTATCGCAAGGGTCGCCGTCCCCGTGCCGATGTCGACCAGGCGTCGCGCTCCGCCGGCAACCGCGTCATCGAGTCGATCGAGGAGCGCAGTCGCCTGCGGGGCGAGGACGGGCGCCCACCACTTCGCGTAGCCCGCGGCGATGCGGTCGTAGCGTTCGGCCTGTTCGGTCACGACCTCATCGTGCCACGAGAGCCGGGCCGGGATCAGCCCTCGGCGGCGGCCGGCGGCGGCGGCGTGGACGTTCGCCTGAGGAATCCGAGCCGGCGAGCCACGAAGACGCCGATCGCGGCGATGAGCGTCACCATGAGGATGATCGGCAGCCCGACGATCGCGAGCCAGATGCCGGCGCTCGCGAGGAGCTGCAGGAACCCGACGAGGCTGGCGCCGGCCTGTTCGACCTCGGCTCCCGGATCCCATCGGGCCGCGGCCTCGGTGATCGCCTGGACCTCGACCCCGAACGTAACTGTCAGGGTCGCGTAGGCGACCTGGTCGTCCAGATTTGCCTTCTGCGCGCTGAGCTGCTCGATCTGTCCTCGCACGTCGGAGAGACGCGACTCGATCTCCAGCACGTCAGCGACCTTGGCCGCATCGGAGAGGTGCTTGACGAGGGCCGTCTCGCTGGCCCGGAGATTGCGGATCCGTGCCTCGAGATCGACGATCTGACCCGTGACGTCGGCGGTGTCGGTCTGCTCGCCGACCTCCGTTCCAAGCCCGCGGAGGGCGTCGAGGGCGTCCTCCCATCGGCCGGCCGGGACCCGGTAGCTGATCGTCGCGACGACGTTCTCGCCGTCGCTGTACTGCTGTGACGCCCCGATATACCCGCCCATCCCCTGGATCGCCGAGCGAGCGGCGCCGACCGCCGCGATGACGTCGGCGACTTCGAGCTGCAGCGACCCGGTCCGGATGATCTTGGTGCCGTCACGGATCGCCGCAGGGTCGCCGTCCGGGGCAAAGGGCTGGGCCGGCCTCGTCGCGGGATCCGGCGGCCGGAGCAGACGACGCAGCGGGAGCGGCGCCGGCGGCCCCGGCCTGAGGAGCGCTCGCCGCCATAACCACAGGCCGCGATCAGGGCTCCAACAAGAACGACCGCCAGGAGGGCGAAGAAGGTGCGCCTGGCACCGATGGATGCGTTCCGCATCGCGTGGTTCCTCCGGATGTGCACGTGGTGGGCGACGCCCAGCGCGGCACCGCCCGAGACGTCCATCCGTCGAGGCCGGTTCCCTCGGCGACACAGGCTCCATCACCCGTCCGTCTCGTTCGCAGCACAGACCGGCATCGGGCCGCGGCCCGGACAGCTCACGTTTCGGAGGCATCTGATGGACCGCACCATCGCCACGCGCTCGCTCGCGGCGGCCTTCGTCGTCGGCGCCATCGCCCAGGCGCTCCTCGTCGGAGCCGAGCTCGGGATCAACATTCCGCTGGTGGCCGCCGCGACGATGGCAGCGGCCATCTTCCTCTCGAACGGTGGCCGGCGGATCGATCGCCTGGACCTGTGGTTGCCGATCGCCGCCGTGGCGGTGTCGGCAATGGTCGCGATCCGCTCCGACTCGACACTCCTGTTCCTCGATGTCGTGACCGCGGCTTTGCTCCTCGGGGCGTCGATGGCCGCCTTCGCGGGGGCCGCGGTCACCCGCCGGAGTGCGCTCGCGATCGTCGCCACCGGGACCGTCGTCCTCGCCTGGGTCGGTGGCGGGATCCTCCGGCTGTCGGTTGCCGCCCGCCGGCCTGCGGCGACGGGCCCGGGCTGGCGCGCTCGCATGCCGGCGTGGGCAGGTCCCGTCGCTCGCGGCCTGCTTCTCGCGCTCCCGATCCTCCTCCTGTTCGTCGCGCTGTTCTCGTCGGCCGACGCGATCTTCGCGTCAATCGCAGCCGACGTCTTCGGCTGGGAGTTCGACCTCGGCGAGCTGCCGGTTCGCATTGGCGTGGCCTTCGTCGTCGCCTGGGTCGTCGCTGGATTGCTTGGCGTGGCCGCCGGCGCGGCTGAGCTCGACTGGCCCAAGGAGCCCCTCCCGATGCAGTCGCTGGGCGCCGCCGCAGTCGAACCCCTGCCGCTCGCTCCGCGCCTCGGCGCGACCGAAGCCCTGACGATCCTCGTCGCAGTCGATCTCCTGTTCGGTGCCTTCGTCAGCCTCCAGGTCGCCTACCTGTTCGGTGGCCTGGACACGCTCGCAGCCGGCGGGATCACCTACGCCAACTACGCGCGGCGCGGCTTCTTCGAGCTCGTCACCGTGACCTGCCTCGCCGGCGGCCTGGTTGCCCTTCTCCACGCGATCGTTGCCGAGCGAACCCGGGCGTTCGTCGGCGCGGCCGTCGCGGTGGCGCTCCTGACGTTTGTCATCCTTGCCTCCGCGGCGCTCCGTCTCAGCCTCTACCAGGACGCGTATGGCTGGACCGAGCTCCGCTTCTACATCGACGCCACGATCGCGTGGCTCGGGCTGGGGATCGTCGCCGCGATCGTCTTCCTCGTCCGAAACCGAATGCGCTGGCTGGTCCACGCGATGACGGTCTCCGCCGTCGCGATCCTCCTGGTCGCCAACGTGGTCGGCGCCCAGCGTCACGTCGCCGAGGCAAACGTTGCCCGGCTGCTGAACCCCTCCCTGGTCCCGCCGGACGGCCGCCAGGGGCTCGACGTCTGGTATGCGCTGACGCTCGGCGACGATGCGGTCCCGGCGCTCGTCGCCGCCCTTCCGGCGCTGTCGCCGGAGGACCACGCGTGGGTGATGAGCGATCTCGAGGATCGCTGGAAGGAGCTCCGCCGGCCTGATGCGACCGCTTGGCAGGGTTGGAACGTCGCTCGCGAGCGCGCCCGCGCGGCGCTGGCGACGCTGTTCGGCTCGTAGTCGTCGGCGGCCGGTTGGTCGCTACACTCGGGGTGTGAAGCTGCCGTTCGAGCCGCCCCTGGAGCCGATGCTGGCCAAACCCGCCGACAAGCTGCCGTCCGACGACGGCTGGCTGTTCGAGCCGAAGTGGGACGGTTTCCGGGCGATCGTGTTTCGCGACGGCGATGAGGTCTACACGCAGTCCCGTGACCTCAAGCCCCTCGACCGCTACTTCCCGGAGCTGGCCGATCCTCTCCGGGCGGCGCTGCCGGACCGCTGCATCGTCGACGGCGAGGTCGTGATCTCGAAGAACGGCGAGCTCGACTTCGAGGCGCTGCTGCTGCGGATCCATCCGGCGGCGTCGCGGGTGAAGATGCTGGCCGCCGAGTCGCCGGCGTCATTCGTTGCCTGGGATCTGCTCGCCCTCGGCGACGACGACCTGCGCGACACGCCCCAGGGCGAGCGGCGGGCGCTGCTTGAGAAAGCGCTCGGATCTGCGCCGCCGCCCGTCCACCTCACCCCCGCCACGACGGACCGGGCGCTCGCCCAGGACTGGTTCCACCGGTTCGAGGGGGCCGGCCTCGACGGCGTGATCGCGAAACGGCTGACCGACAGATACCAGCCGGCCAAGCGAGCGATGCTGAAGATCAAGCACCAGCGCACCGCCGATTGCGTCGTGGCTGGGTTCCGCTGGCACAAGAACGGACCTGGGACGCATATCGGTTCGCTGCTGCTCGGCCTGTTCGACGACGAGGGATCGCTCCACCACGTCGGCGTCACGTCGTCGTTCACGTGGGACAAGCGCGCCGCTCTCGTCCCGGAGCTGGAGCCCCTGCGCAAGGACGCGCTCGAGGGCCATCCATGGGGCGAGTGGGCCGAATGGGCGACGCAGGGCGCAGCCGACGCCTCGGGCCAGCGGCTGCCCGGCGCGACGTCACGCTGGAACCGGGGCAAGGACCTCTCGTGGGAGCCGCTCCGCCCGGAGCGTGTCGCGGAGGTCGCCTACGACCACCTCCAGGGCGATCGCTTCCGCCACGGGACGACGTTCAAGCGCTGGCGCCCGGACAAGCCGCCGGCCGAGTGCCGCTACGACCAGCTCGAGGAGACCCCCGCCTACGAGATCGCCAAGATCTTCGGCGCCTGAGGCGAGGAGGCTCGCGTGTACATCCCGGCGCACTTCAGGGCCGATGACGCTGCCGTCCGGGACCTGCTCACCAACCACGGCGCAGCCGACCTGATCACATCGACCGGAGGCGGCCTGCTTGCGACGATGCTCCCGTTCATCTACGAGGAACCCGGCAGCTCGCCGGAGGCCGGCGAGCACGGCCGATTGCTGGGCCACGTAGCCCGCAACAACGACCAGTGGCGCGAACCGGCCGAGGGCGACGCGCTCGTCATCGTCCGCGGTCCGGACGCCTACATCTCACCGTCGTGGTACGAGACGAAGCGGGAGCACGGTCGGGTCGTGCCGACGTGGAACTACGTCACGGCTCATGTCTACGGGCCGCTCGTCGTTCATGACGACGTGGCGTGGGTCGAGGCCCTGGTTCGGCGGCTGACCGCCCGCCACGAGGCATCGCAGCCCCATCCCTGGAGCCCGGACGACGCGCCTGAGCCCTATTTCCGCGGCCAGTTGAAGGCCATCGTCGGACTAGAGCTGCCGATCAGCCGGGTCGAGGGCAAGTTCAAGCTGAGCCAGAATCGTTCGGATGCCGACATCGAGGGCGTGATCGACGGGCTCGCGGCCGCCGGCCAACCCGCGGTGGCGGACGCAATGCGCGAGCTCCCGCCCTCTCGCCGAGGCTGAGTTCGACCGGACGGAGGTCACGTCGAGGTCGAGGGGTCCCGCTTCTTCCGCGGCGCTCGTTCTAGCTGCCCGGCGCGGTCCGGCCACTCGTAGCCCTCCCACGGGTCGTAGTCGGGATCGAGGGGCTCCTGGACGGGCCGATCGCCTGCCGGGACGTGGATCAGGTTGACCCGTACCCGGTACCAGAGCGATGAGCGGCCGCGCATCCCGTCGACAAGGACGTCCGCAGGTTCGAGCGCGGCGGCGGCCTTCGGGTGGCGCTCCTTCCAGCGCTCGAAACCGGCGAGGGCTTCGTCCTTCTTCGCGGCTCGAGAGATCTCGATGACCGGGATCGTCGAGCGACGGCGGCCGGTCGGGGTCGGGCGCGTGCCTTCCCACTCCGTCGGGAGGCCGGCGTTGCGATCTCCGGCCGCAACCGCGGCCGCTCGTTCCGCGGCGACTTCCGGCGGGGGACCGCCCGCCTCGCCGCGGCCGGGCTCGTACTCGCTCTCGGGTCGCCGCTTGCGAGATGGCTGGACGCGCGGCGGCTCGCCGGCTTGCTTCGCGTAGTTCGGCGGCCACGGAGCGTCGCCCAGCCCCTCCGCCTCGTGGCGGGCGCTCAGCTCGAGCAATCCCTCGAGCGACCCGACGGCCTCGTCGATTCCGGCACCGGCGTCGCCTCTCTTGGCATAGATCGCCGGGACCGTCGCGAGCGTGAAGTCCTCGGCGACGACATCGGCCACCTCGTCCCAGCGGAGCGGCATCGAAACGCGAGCGTCGGGCAGGGGCCGGACGGAGTACGCCGAGGCAACCGTTCGATCCTTCGCGTTCTGGTTGTAGTCGAGGAACACGCCGTGGCGCTCCTCCTTCCACCACTTGGAAGTGGCGATCGTCGGTGCTCGCCGTTCGACATCCCGGGCAAGGGCGAGGGCCGCCCGCCGGACCTCGGGGTAGGTCCAGCGCGGCTCGATCCGGACGTTGATGTGGATTCCGCGCGAACCGGACGTCTTCGGCCAGCCCACCAGCCCGACAGCCTCGAGGGCGTCCTTCGCGACGAGCGCGACCTCGCGAATCTGCGGCCACTCGATCCCCGGCACCGGGTCGAGATCGACCCGCAGCTCGTCGGGATGGTCGAGGTCGTCCGCCCTGACCGGGTGGGGATTCAGGTCGATGCAGCCGAGGTTGTTGACCCAGGCCAGGCCGGCGGCGTCGTCGATCACGATCTCGTCGGCGGTTCGGCCGGACGGGAACGTCAGCGTGGCCACGCGCAGCCAGTCCGGCCGATTGTCGGGTGCCCGCTTCTGGAAGAACGCCTCGCCCTCGGCCCCGTCGACGAAGCGCTTGAGGGCCATCGGCCGGCCGCCGGCGCCCCGCAGGGCCCCATCGGCAACGGCGAGGTAGTACGTGACGAGGTCGAGCTTCGTGTAGCCGGCCTTCGGGAAGTAGATCTTGTCCGGGTTCGAGACCGCGATCTCTCGGCCGGCGATCTCGAGGATCTCCTTGCGGGTCGCCATTGGGCAACGATACCGCCGTGGCCGGCGCTATGGCACCCGGTCGATCTCGCCGGGTCCGATGATCTCCTGGCCGACCACCGGTTCGACGGCCTTCTCTGCGACGGGACGAGGCCGACGTGACAACCGGGCCCGGAGCTGGCGAAGCGGCGACGGCGGTCTGGGAGGCGCGGGCGCGATCGCGCCCCGGCCGCGGAGGCCCTGGGCGATCGCCTCGGCCTCGGGGCCGCTGACGCCGAATCGCCGGAGCGAGTAGCGGGCCATCTGAACTGCCAGCTCACGCTCCGCATGGATCGCCTGGACGCTTCCGCCGATTCCCCGAAGGCGCGCGGCCTCGTCGTCACTGTGCGTTCGCACGATCAGGTCGATGCCCGGGTTGGCGGCCCGCGCCCGCTCCACGACGAGCCGCGTCGCATGGCCATCGCCGATCGCGACGATGAGCATCCGCGCCAGCCCGACGCCGGCGAGCTCGAGGAGCTCCGGCCTGGAAGCGTCGCCGTAGATCGCGGAGATACCGCGGGCCCGAAGCTCCTCCACGTGCCGCCGGTCGAGGCTGATCACGACATAGCGGTACCCGCGGCGGTCGAACACCGTGGCGATCGTCCGGCCGACCCGGCCGTAGCCGGCGAGGATGGCGTGGCGCCGGAGCGGCTCACCCGCCTCGGCCGATGGCAGCCGCGCCAGGTCGACGGATCGCCGCTCGAAGAGCGCGTGGAGTCGATCGTGCCGCCGGATGAACGCCTCGAGCGGCTCGATCATCCGGAACAGGAGCGGGTTCACCGCGATCGACACGAGGGCGCCGGCGACGATGAGCTGGAAGCCATCGGGCGGCAGCAGCGCGAGGGACAGGCCGACAGTTCCGAGGATGAACGAGAACTCGCCGATCTGGGCCAGGCCGGCTGCGACGGTCAGGCCGGTTCGGATCGGGTAGCCGAACGCCGCGACGATCGCGATCGCCACGAGCGACTTGGCCACGACGATCAGGCCGACGACGGCCACGACCTCGAGCGGGTGCTCGATGAGGAAGCTCGGATCGAGGAGCATCCCGACCGAGACGAAGAAGAGCACGGCGAACGCGTCACGAAGCGGCAGCGCGTCGGCCGCGGCCTGGTGGCTCATGTCGGACTCGCTAACGATCGCCCCGGCGAGGAACGCCCCGAGGGCCAGCGAGATGCCGAAGATCGACGAGGCGGCGAACGCGATCCCGAGCGCGATCGCTAGGATGGCGAGACTGAACAGTTCCCGCGAGTTCTCCCGGGCGACGAGGATCAGGAGCGGCGGAATGAGCCGTTTGCCGGCGACGATCATCACGGCGGCGAAGATCGCGGCCTTGCCGAGGGCCACGACGAGGTCGCCGAGCGGGCTGCCCGTGACGCTCGTGGCCCCGGCGTCCGTGCCGCCGAGCATCGTCGCAATGGTCGGGAGGACGACCAGCACAGCGACCGTGACGAGGTCCTCCACGATGACCCAGCCGACCGCCGTCCGGCCCTGGACGGTGTCGAGCTCGTTCCGTTCCTCGAGCGCCCGCAGAAGCACCACGGTGCTCGCCATCGAGATGGCCAGCCCGAGCACGAGTCCGCCGCCGACTCCCCAGCCGATCGCCGCGCCGAACGCCACGCCAAGAAGCGTCGCAACGGCGATCCGGATGATCGCCCCAGGCACGGCTAACGCTCGGACGGCCATCAGGTCGTCGATCGAGAAGTGGATGCCGACGCCGAACATCAGCAGGATCACGCCGATCTCGGCCAGCTCCGTCGCGATCGAGCTGTCGGCGATCAAGCCCGGCGTGAACGGCCCGATCGCGACGCCGGCCAGGATGTAGCCGAGGATCGATGGAAGACGCAGCCGGCGCGCTAGCAGGCCGCCCGCGAACGCCGCCGTCAGGCCGATCGCGATGGTCGAGATGAGAACGGGCTCGTGGTCCATGGCTCTTCCCGGGTTCCGGGGGTGATGCGCAGGACTGGCGCGGGTCCGTGCCAGGCTGGTCCGTTCACGATACCGGACGCTGTCGAGGAAGGCACACCGCCTCGCCTCGTGGAACTTGCGCCTCGACAGGGCTCGTACCGAACGGGATGATGGTGGCTGTCGATTTGGAGGGCGTCCGTTCGTCGTTCGGACAACGGGATCGCACAGGGCGGTCCGCCACGCGTGAGGAGACACTCGCATGCGCTACCTGCTGCTGATCTACACCCAGGAACGGACAGAAGACACGCCCCAGGACGAGATTGCCGCCGAAATGGAGGGCTACAACGCCTTCAGCGACGACATCCGGAACCGCGGCCTCTTCGAAGCCGGCGAGGCGCTCCACCCGACCGCGGCAGCGACGACCGTCCGCGTCCGCGACGGCCAGACCGTCACGACCGACGGCCCGTTCGCCGAGACGAAGGAGGCCCTTGGCGGCTTCTACCTGATCAACGCGAAGGACCTCGACGAGGCGATCGAGGTCGCGGCGAAGATCCCGGGCGCGAGGCACGGCTCGATCGAGGTCCGGCCGATCTTCGACTTCGGGGCGGCCGAGGGATCGAACCCCGAGGCCGTCGGCGCCACCGGCTGACCCGGCGGCTCGCGGACGTTGGCTCCGCCGACCGACCCGCATGCCGTCGTCGACCGCCTCTTCCGCGAGGAACAGGGGCGGGCCGTCGCCACGCTCATCCGCGTCCTCGGCGACTTCGACCTCGCCGAGGAGGCGGTCCAGGAAGCATTCGTCACCGCGCTCGAAACGTGGCCGGTCCGAGGCGTCCCGGACAACCCCGGCGCCTGGATCACGACGACGGCCCGGAACCGGGCGATCGATCGGCTCCGGCGCCGGAAGCGGATGGCGGAGAAGCAGGAGCTCCTCAACCGCGAGGCGGCCATCGCGGAGGAGCTCGCCGCGATCGACCCGGATGCGGCCATCGATGGGGAGCCCGGTATGAGTCCCATCTCAGACGATCGGCTGCGGCTCATCTTCACCTGCTGCCACCCGGCACTGGCGATGGATGCCCGCGTCGCCCTGACCCTGCGGACGCTGGGCGGCCTGTCGACGCCGGAAATCGCCCGGGCATTCCTCGTCCCGGAGCCGACGCTGGCCCAGCGACTCGTCCGGGCGAAGCGAAAGATCCGCGATGCGGGCATTCCGTACCGGGTGCCGCCGGACCACGCCCTCCCCGAACGCCTCGATGGCGTCCTGCGGGTCCTCTACCTGATCTTCAACGAGGGCTACGGCGCGACATCGGGTGATCGGCTCGTCCGGCGCGAACTGTGCGCGGAGGCGATCCGGCTCGCGCGGGTCCTCGTCTCCCTCATGCCCGACGAGCCGGAGGCGCTCGGGCTGCTCGCGCTGATGCTCCTCCACGACGCGCGGCGGGAGGCGAGGACGGGTCCCGGCGGCGAGATGATCCTGCTCGAGGACCAGGATCGCGGTCGGTGGGACCGAGCGAAGGTCGATGAGGGCCGGGAGCTGCTCGATCGGGCGCTGAGGATGCGACGGGTAGGGCCGAACCAGCTTCAGGCAGCGATCGCTGCGCTCCACGACGACGCGGCCACGGCCGTCGAGACGGACTGGGCCCAGATCGCGGGGCTGTACGCGGTGCTGGGGCGGGTGGCGCCGTCGCCGGTGATCGAACTGAACCGGGCAGTCGCGGTCGCGATGGCATCGGGCCCGGAGATCGGCCTCCGGCTCGTCGACGCGGTCGCTGCCTCCGGCGAGCTCGAGGAGTACCCGTACCTCCACGCTTCGCGCGCCGATCTTCTGCGCCGTCTTGGCCGGCTCCCCGAGGCGGCCGACGCCTACGCGCGGGCCCACGAGCTGACCGCGAACGAGGCGGAGCGGGCGTTCCTGGAGCGGCGTCTGACGGAGGTTGGCTCCGCCAGATAAGCGCCGATGCATTGGCGATCGATCGGTGGGTGAGGGCCTCGGCGTACGGTCGGCCGCATGTCGAAGTGGAAGCCTCGCCAGCTCCGCCCGCTGGGGCGTGGTGGCCGCAAGCGCGCCCGGAACGGGCTGGAGCTCGAGGTCTTCACAGGGCCGCCGCTCGGCCCGGGCCTCGTAACTGCGGACTACGAGACGGTCTTGGCCGCCATGGAGCGCTTCGATCCCGACATGTCGTGGAAGAAGGCCCGCAGCCGCGTCCTGCCGATGCTGCCGCGGGTTCGCCCGTTCCCGGGACCGGAGCTGGAACTGGCCAGGGCGATGCTGCCGCCCGGGATTCTCGTCAGCTTCGGGATCGATCTTGGTCCCGCGATCACGTTCGTCGGTGCACCGTTGCTCGACCGCTGGCGGGTCGACATCCCAACGCTCGCTGCGACCGGCCTGACGAACCTCCGCCAGCTCGCCGCCCGGTGTCGACCCGGCGACGTGATCCGTGATCGGATCGGCGACGTTCCGGTCACGCTGCTCCAGTCGCGTCTCGGCATCGCCGCTTCGCTCATCCTCGTCCCGGAGAGCCTGGAGCGGCTGCTGGGCCGTGGTCCGCAGCTCCTCCTCGCGCCGATGCGCGACATCCTCATCGCGCTCCCACCTGACGTCGATCGCGAGTTCGCGTCGTGGCTGGCCGCCGAATGGGAGGCGCTGGACCCCAATCACCTCCACCTCGGCGGGTTCCGCCACGAGGCCGGTTCGATCGTCCCGGAGGCCATGGACGAGGAGTTGGCCCGCGCCTGAGGGGCCCAACCCCGTCGCAGCTACTGGTAGCCGACCTCGACCGCCTGGCCGCCTTCGCCCTCGCGCAGGACCAGCCAGCCATGACGCACGGCATAGGCCACCGCGTGTCTCCTGTTCGGCACGCCGAACTTGTGAAGGACCGTCGAGAGGTGGTTCTTGACGGTCTGCTCGCTGACCGCGAGCGTCTGGGCGATCTCGCGGTTCCGCAGCCCGCCGGCCACAAGGGCAAGGACCTCGAGCTCGCGGACCGTCAGCGGATTGGTCGATTCCCGGTCGGCCATGATCGTGTCGCGAACGTTGTCGAGGATCCGCTCCACGAGATCGGGCCGGGCGACCAGCTCGTCCTTCAGCGGATCCTGGCCCTCGGCGACCCGGCGGATCGTCGCAACGAGCTCCGCGGGCTCCGCCACCTCCGCGACGTGAGCGGTGGCGCCGACCTCCATCGCCTCGAGGATGCTGGCGTCGTCGTCCTCGCCACCGAGGACCACGAGTGGCGAGTCCGGCGCTCCCTGGTGCATTCGACGAACCGCGTCCGCGGCGTCGGCTTCCTGGGGCACGTCGACGAGGACGACGTCCGGGGCGGCCGCATCGATGACGGACATCGCCTGGTCTGGGGACTGGACCTGGGCGACGATCTCAATTCCGGGCGCCCGATCGAGGACCTCGCGGATCCCAATTCCGAGAAGCTCGCGCGACTCGACGATGACGAGCCGGATCGGCTCGTCATTGGCAGGTTCCTCGCCCTGGGATCGGTCGGCGGTCAGCCGGCGTCGTGGCACTCGCGCACCTCCGGGGCGAGCGCGCGATCGCCCCGCCTGAGCCTACCGGGGGACCCGGCGCGGCGCATGACCCGATCGGCCCGAAAACGGCGGGCGATTTCGTCCTGTTGGTCCTGGTACCCCCGGCGTCGAACCATCTGATTCCCATTGTGCCATTGCTCGCTCCAGCGCGAGGGACGGGGCCGCCGGTCCACGGAACCGATATGCGGATGTAATGCGAACGGCGCTCGCCGGGGTCAGAATGTCGCCAACATCACCGGGGAGTGAAGGAGGAGGCATCGCCTGTGACAAGGTCGTTGAAACGCGCCCAGGCCTCGATCACCACCGCCGCGTTGGTTGCCGGACTGCTGATCGCAGCGCCAGGGGCCGCGCTTGGTTCCGGGGCTAAGACAACGTACGTGGTGCTCGCCGAATCGGGAGCAGCCACAGCGGACGTCGTGCGGGCAATCAGCTCCGCCGGCGGCACCATCACCGGTCGCAACGATGCGATCGGCACCTTCAGCGTTCTGGCTCCCGCCGATGGGTTCGTCGAGGCCGTCTCGGCCTCGAAGGCCGTCTTCGGTGCGGCCGGCGAGCGTCCGATCGGCCGCCTGCCGGATGGCGCCCCCGTCAAGGTCGCAGATCCCGAGGTCGAAGCGATCCATGCTGGCGGCCCGGGAGGCCCTCGCCACGGCGGATCGACCGCCGAGATGGATCCACTGGATTCGCTGGCCTGGGGCCTCGCGATGGTCAAGTCGGATCAGGCCCGGGCTGTCAACGCAGGGGACAAGCGTGTCCTGGTCGGGATCCTCGACTCCGGCATCGACGCGTCGCACCCTGACCTCGCCGGCCAGCTCGAAACCGCGCTCTCGCGAAACTTCGTGACCGACATCCCGTCCGTCGACGGACCGTGCGAGGTGGCCTCGTGCGTCGACCCGGCGACGGCCGACGACAGCGGCCACGGCACGCACGTCGCAGGCACCGTCGCCGCGGCGGCTAACGGATTGGGCGTCTCGGGCGTTGCCCCCGGCGTGCGGCTCGTCAACATTCGTGGCGGCCAGGACAGCGGTTACCTGTTCCTGGGGCCTGTAACGAATGCCCTGACCTACGGTGCGGACATCGGCGTCGACGTCATCAACATGTCGTTCTACGTCGATCCGTGGCTCTACAACTGCAACGCCAACCCGGCCGACTCGCCGGAAGACCAACTCGAGCAGCGGACCATCATCGCAGCGATGAACCGCGCACTCGACTACGCCCACTCGAAGTACGTGACCCTGGTCGGGTCACTCGGCAACAACCACGAGGACCTCGGGCACCCGCGGACCGACTTTTCGAGTCCGGACTTCCCGCCGGGTGAGGCATACCCGCGACCGATCGACAACGCGACCTGTTGGGACCTGCCAGTCGAAGGCCACCACGTGATCGGCGTCTCGGCGCTCGGCCCCAGCACAACCAAGGCCGACTATTCCAACTACGGGCTCGAGCAGATCTCGGTGTCCGCGCCCGGTGGCTGGTTCCGCGATGGCTTGGGGACGCCGACCTTCCGGACGAACGGCAACCAGATCCTCTCGACGTATCCGCTCCACGTCCTCCAGGAAGAAGGCCTGGTCGACCCGGCCGGCAACATCACGCCCGACGGGATCGCCTTTGGCGTCCAGAAGGACTGCGACGCCAGCGGCACCTGCGGCTACTACGCGTATCTGCAGGGCACCTCGATGGCCTCGCCGCATGCGACCGGTGTCTCGGCACTGGCCGTCAGCAGGTTCGGGACGAAGGATCCGCGCCACAAGGGCAGTCTCCGACTCGCTCCGTGGAAGACCGAATTCGTCCTGACCGAGGGCGCCGCGGAGCATCCCTGCCCTGTGCCGCCGCTGCGCACCTACACGGCCGAGGGCCGATCGGTCGAATTCAACGCCCTCTGCGAGGGCACCACGGAGTTCAACGGCTTCTACGGCTACGGCATCGTGGATGCCTACGCGACCGTGACCGAGAAGTTCGAGTTCCCCGACTAGGGGCTCGAAGACCACGCAAACTCCGACGCCGGCGGCCCGCAAGGGTCGCCGGCGTCAGTCATCTCATAGGCGGACGCGACCGATCGTGCGATAGCATCGGCCCATGACGATCGCGTCCGGTTCGAGCGCTGAGAGCGGGCCGTCGGGAGAGCTACCGCGGCTCGCCGCCGACAGGGCGGCGTGGGCCCGGGTCCTCGCCGACGTCGCCGTCGTGACTGTGACCCCGTTCGCGGGTGACGCGCTTCGCAACGTCGACCACCCCGGCCTCGAGCGAAACCTGGAGCACCTGCTCCGGGGCGGGGTCCGGTTGCTCGTGGCCGGCGGAAACACCGGCGAGTTCGCTGCGCTCTCGGACGACGAGATCGTCGAAACGGTCCGGACGCATGCCCGTGTCGCCCGGGGACGAGCGCGGGTGGTCGCCGCCGTCGGCTACCGCCTCGAAGGAGCCGCGGAGCTCGGTCGGGCAGCGTTGGCGGCCGGCGCGGACGGCCTGATGGTCCACCAGCCGATCCACCCGTATGCGAGCGAAGCGGGGCTCGTGGCCTACTACGCCGCCCTGGCCGAGGCGCTTCCCGGCAGCCCCTTGATCCTCTACGTTCGAGGCCCCCAGCTCACTGTGGACGGGGTGCGGCAGCTCGCCGCCGTCGAGTCGATCGTCGGCGTGAAGATGGGTCAACCCGATCCACCGCGGTTCGCCCGCTTCGTGGAGTCGGCGCCGGATCTCGCCTGGGTCTGCGGGGTGGCCGAGGCGTGGGCGGTCCCGTTCTGGAACGGCGGCGCGATCGGCTTCACCTCGGGCATCGCCAACGTGGCCCCGGAGCGTTCGCTGGAGATCTTCGCGGCATTGAAAGCGGGCGACATCGCCCAAGCGGAGGCCCTCGTCGATCGGCTGCGACCGATCGAGGCGCTCCGAGCGGGCCATGGCGACGCCAACAACGTGGCCGTCATCAAGGCAGCCATGGACCTCGTCGGGCTGGCCGGCGGCGGGCTGCGTCCGCCGCTCTCGGCGCTCGACGCCGATGACCACGCCGAGCTGATCCGCATCCTCGGGGAGCTGGAGTTGCTGCCATGACCGCGGAACGTCAACCCGTCATCCGTCTCCAGCATGTCAGCCTGCCGTTCCCGGGCACGCCGGAGTCGCTCGATGTAGCCCGCCGTTTCTACTCCGAGATCCTGGGTCTCGCCGAACGGTCCCGACCGACTGTCTTCCCGGGCACCGGCATCTGGTACGCGGTGGGCGACCAGGAGCTGCATCTCTTCAGCGAGCCGAGCGGCGTTGCCGTCAACCCCGAGTCGCGCCGCCATCCGTGCTTCGAGGTCGACGACGTGGAGCGGCTCAGGGCGCACCTCGATGCTGCCGGCGTCACGACCCGAGATCACGACGGGGAGATTCCCGGGCGGCCGAGGTTCTTTGCGGTCGACCCGTTCGACAACACCCTGGAGTTCGTCCACTTCGAAGCCGACCACTGGTAGGTGAAGGCTCTCAAGCTGGAGGCGGACTGGGATCCACGCCCCGGGGCCGCCGCCACACTCGACCCGGCCGACGTCTCTGCTCGCATCGCGCGCCGCGGGAATCAGGTCTGGCGCAACCCGCGGATCTCGGTCGCGACCCTGCCCGACCCGTCGCCCGGCCCGGACGGGGTGGTCATCCGGGTCCGGGCCTGCGGCATCTGCGGCTCCGACTTCCACTTCGTCGAGTCAGATGCCGACGGGTACATGCTCTATCCGGGGCTCATTCGCACGCCAGTCGTGACGGGTCACGAATTCGCGGGCGTGGTCGAGGCCGTCGGCCCGGCGGTCAAGGACTTCGCTGTCGGAGACCTCGTCTGCGCCGAGGAGATCGCATGGTGCGGCGACTGCCTGGCATGTCGCGCGGGCCGACCGAACAACTGCACGCGCATCGAGGAGCTCGGCTTCAGCTTCGACGGTGCCCACGCCGAATGGGTCGTCACGCGCGCTCGCTACTGCTGGTCCCTGGTGCCGCTCGCTGAGGCAGGGATCCCGGCGGATCGGGTGTTTCAGCTTGGTGCACTGGTCGAGCCGACCGGCGTTGCCTACATCGCTATCTTCGTGACCGCCGGCGGCTTCATGCCCGGCGCCTCGGTCGGCGTGGTCGGGGCGGGACCGATCGGCCTGGCCGCCATCGCCCTGGCCCGGGCCGCGGGCGCGGGCAGGATCGTCGCGTTCGAGGTCGCGGAGGGACGCCGCGAGCTGGCGACGGCAATGGGCGCGGACATCGTGCTGGACCCGCTGCCGCTCGGAGGGGACGGGGTCATCGCCGCCGCGCGAGAGGCTTCCCGCGGGCGAGGGATCGACCTGTGGGTTGAGGCGAGCGGCGCCGCGGGAGTCGCCGAACTGATGGCGGCGACGCTCGCGCCGGCCGGACGGATCGTCCTGATCGGGCGAGGCCCGCACACGATCGATCTGGACCCGGAGTACCTCATCGTTCGAGGCGCTGCCGTCCACGGTTCGATCGGCCATTCGGGCTCGGGCGCCTTCGGTCGCGTCATCGACCTCATGGCCGCCGGGCGGCTCGACATGAGCCGCCTGGTCAGCACGACCGTGGATCTTGAATCGGCGGCGCAACTGCTCGACGGCACGCCCCGCCGCGAGGCCGGGAAGATCCTCGTCGCTCCGTAGGCGGAGCCGCCGGGCGCCGGCGCAGGCGGTGACCCCATGACGAAGGGGCCCATCCCACAAGGACCATTTCGTGTTGAGGGGTTGGTGCTCGTTGCTAGACTCGACCGGTGAGTGAGGTTGCCCAGATCGTCGTCGTGCTCGCCGCCGTCCTGGTGGGAGCCTTCCTCGTGCTACGTCTGCTCGTGACGTTCCCGGCGTCGATCAGCCGAAGGCGCAGACCGGAGACGCGCGCGATCCGGGTCATTGGCGTAGGCGGAGGCGGGAGCAACGCGGTCGACTGGATGGTCGCCGCGCGGATCCCGGGCGTGAGCTTCGTCGCCATCAACACAGACGCCCAGGCGCTCCGCCGATCGCGCGCCGCGACGAGGGTTCGGATCGGCGAATCGATCACCCGCGGCCTGGGCTCAGGCGGCGACCCGGAGGTGGGCCGGCGGTCGGCCGAGGAAGACGAGGCCAGGATCGCTCAGACCGTTGCAGGCGCGGACCTCGTCTTCATCACGGCGGGCCTGGGTGGGGGCACGGGTTCGGGCGCGGCGCCGATCGTCGCAGCCGATGCCCGCGTTCAGGGCGCATTGACGATCGCCGTCGTCACGAAACCATTCGCTTTCGAGGGTGCGCAGCGCGGACGGATCGCGGACGCGGCCGCCGCCGAGCTTGCCGCGAACGTCGACGCGATCATCACGATCCCCAACGATCGCGTCGCTGAGGTTGTCGCGGACGACACGACGATGCTCGACGCGTTCCGGGCGGTCGACGACGTGCTCCTGCAGGCGGTCCGCGGAATCATCGACCTCCTGACCGGCCCGGGTCTCATCAATCTCGACTTCGCCGACGTGCGGGCGATCATGCAGGGAGCCGGGCCTGCCCTGATCGGCCTGGGTCGAGGCAGTGGTGAGAACCGAGCGATCGACGCCGCCCGCCAGGCAATCGCGAGCCCGCTGCTCGAGGCGAGCACCCAGGGCGCCCGCAGGATCCTCTTCAACATTGCCGGTCCCGCGGATCTGCGCCTCGGTGAGGTCCGCGCCGCCGCCGAGGCGATCCGGGCCAATGCCGACCCCGATGCAAACGTCATCTTCGGAGCAAGCCTCAACCGGCGGGCCGGCGAGGAAGTCCTGATCACGCTGATCGCCACCGGGCTTGACGCGGTCCAGGCTGCCAAACCCGCCCCACGCCCCGCGGAGCGGAGGCCGGTGGAGCCGCAGGCCGCCGAGCGGGCGGAACCCGCGCCGGCACGCGCAGAGCCCGCCGCCGCCTCTGCCGAAGCCGGCGTGCCCGCAAACGGCGCTCGCAAGCGAGAACCGAAGGTCGAGCCGGACGAGCCAAAGCCCGAATCCGTGGTGCCGAAGGCCGAAGCGATTGAGCCGAAACCCGACCGGGTCGACCCGAAGGCCGAAGCGATTGAGCCGAAAACCGACCGAGTCGAGCCGAAAGCCGACCCGAAGCACCGCTCCGACGCACCGGTGCGGGAGTCGACTCGCGTCCGCGACTGGCCGAAGTTGACCGAACGAGGTTCGGACGCCGCACCGGCCGACGAGGGCATCGCGGAGGACGTCGATCTCGAGGTGCCGAGCTTCCTGCGTCGCCGGCGCCCCTGATCAGGCGGTCCGCAGGCCCGCCAATGCGTCTTTGGCCAGGTCGCGGCACTCGGCGAGGGTCACCGCGGCCAGTGCATCCCGCACATCGGCGACCGCCGAGGCCGACATCGAAAGGCTCGTGACACCGAGCCCGACGAGGACGGGTGCGAGCGCTGGCGACGCGGCCGCCTCGCCGCAGACACCGACGGATTTGCCCGCTGCGAGACCGGCATCGGCCGTCATCCGGATTAGGTCTAGCAGTGCCGGCTGCCACGGATCCAGCAGGTCGGCCAGTTCGCCGGCCATCCGGTCCGCCGCGAGCGTGTACTGGGCGAGATCGTTGGTGCCGATGCTCAGGAAGTCGGCGTGGACGAGGAGATCGGCCGCGCGCAGCGCCGCTGCGGGGATCTCGATCATCGCCCCGGCGATGGGCAGGCCGTGCTCGTGGGCGAGATCTGCGAACCACTTCGCTTCGGCGGCTGTGGCGACCATCGGCGCCATCACCCAGACGACGGCACCGGTCGCCTGCTGGGCGAGGGCCAGCGCCGCCAGCTGATCCGTCAGCACGCCCGGCGAGCGGCGGGCCGTCCGGAGCCCGCGGACGCCGAGGGCCGGATTGGGCTCGGCGTCCGGATTGAGGAACGGCAACGGCTTGTCGGCGCCGGCATCGAGTGTCCGCACGACGATCTTGCGGCCGGCCATGGCCTGCAGGACGCCGGTGTACAGCGCGACCTGCTCGTCGATGGCGGGCGCGTCCTGCCGATCGAGGTAGAGGAACTCCGTCCGGAACAGGCCGACACCCTCGGCATCGACCTTGGCGACCGCGGCGGCCCCGCGGCGTCGCCGATATTCAGGAGCAGCGAAACCGGGTGGCCGTCGGCCGTCCGGCCCGGTCCGCGGCTGGCCGCCCGCGCCGCGCGTCGCCGCCCTTCGGCAAGGTTCGTCTCCGCGGCCTCGTCCGGGGCGATGCCGACGCGGACCAGGCCGCTGGCCCCGTCGACCTCGATCAGCTCGCCTTCGGTCAACGACCCGGCTCTCGGGCACGCCACCACCGCGGGCAGGCCGAGGCTCCTGGCCAGGATCGCGGTGTGACTCGTCGGCCCGCCTTTCACCGTGACGAGAGCGAGCACCCGCTCCGGGGTCAGCGTCACGGTGTCGGCCGGGGCCAGGTCGTCGGCCACCAGGATGAACGGTGTGTCGCGCTCCGGCACGCCCGGCAGCGGCTGACCGAGCAATCGAGCGACGGCCCGGTCGCGAACGTCGTCAAGGTCGCCAACGCGCTCGGCCATGTAGCCGCCGAGATCGAGGAGCAGCGCCCGGAACGCCTCGAAGGCGCGGTCGACGGCCCACGCCGCCGGTTCGCCCTTGGCCGTCGCGGATCGGATTGCTTCCTCGAGCGACGGGTCGCGGGCGATCATCGCGGTCGCTTCGAGTACCTCGGCCGCGCCAGGGATGGCGGTGAGGGCCGCCCGCCGTTCCAGGTCATCGGCTGTCGCTGAAAGGGCCGCAATCGCGGCCGTGGCCTCCGCGTCTGTGTCGACCACCTGGGGGCGATCGGGCGGGAGCACGGGCCGCGGGCCCATGAGCGCAACCGGGCCTGCTGCGCGCCCGGGGCAGACCCCAATTCCCTGGAGGGGCGAACTCACCTCGGAGGGGGCCGCGGGCGCAGCGGCATCGGCTGTCACCGGACCGATCTTCACACGGGATCGTCGTGGTCTTCGGCGACTACCTGCGCGACAGCCTCGAGCGCTTCCGCCGCACCGTCACCGTCGGCCTCGAGGACGACCGTGTCGCCGTTCCTGGCACCTAGCGCCAGGACCCGCAGGATGCTTCGCGCGTCGACCGGCGGGCCATCGCCCTTTCGGATCGTGATCTTCACCCGCTGCTGCGTCGCCGCCTTGACGAAAAGCGCCGCGGGTCGTGCATGCAGACCGATCCGCGACCCGACGACGACCTGACGTTCTGCCATGGCGCTAATTCCTCCTCCGGCCGGCCGCCGGCTTGGACGCCGACGATCGTCAGCCAGATTGTGGGTTCGGGGGGGCTGTCTGCCAACCGTGGTCGGCGGGTCAGCCTTCCATCCGGAGCTCTTCGAGATCCAGCTCTCGCTCGATTGTCCGGAGCGTCTGGTCGTTGATCTCCCCCCGGTCGCGCAGCTCGATCACCGCCTCGCGCTGGGCGCCGATGACGCCCCGCTGAATTTCCTCGTGCTCGACGCGCTCCTGGCGCCGCTCTTCCGTTTCGTCGGGGTCCTCCGTCGCCAGGTGCCCGCCGCGATCGCGCAGGCCCGACTCCAGGCGGTCGAACAAGGGCTGATGTGTCGGCCAGTCGGGGCGTGCCCGTGCGACCTCGTCGAGGCCGGCCTGGTACGCCCGCTCCCGCGCAAACGTGACTTCGTCCGCGTCGGGCTCGACGCCGTCCCACTTGGCCCAGCGCAGGACGAGCGGCAGTGAGAGCCCCTGTCCGACGAGAGTGACCAGGATGACGGCGAACGTCAGCAGCAGGATCAGGTTCCGTTCCGGAAAGGTCGCGGGCAAGGCCAGTGCTGCGGCAAGCGAGACCGCGCCCCGCAGCCCGGCCCAGCTGACCACGAACGTCAGGCGCCAGGCGAGGCCCGGGTCGGTTCTCGCCAGCACGCGTCGGGGCGTCCCGGGCAGCAGGCTTACCGTGAAGATGAACACAAAGCGAGCCGCGATAACCGCGCCCGACACGAGCGCGATCAGGCCGAGGACGTTCGCCGTCGAACGCGTCCCGAGCCCCGCCAGGATCTCCGGCAGCTGAAGCCCGATCAGGACGAACACGAAGCCGTTGAGGATGAACCCGACCATCTTCCAGGTGCTCAGCCAGAGGATCCGGCTGCTCGGCGTGAGGATCGTCCCGAGGCGACGGCCGATGACGAGACCGGCGGCGACGGCCGCCAGCACGCCTGACAGGTGGAAGTAATCGGCCGGAAGGTACGCGGCAAACGGTATGACGAGGGAGATCGCGACCTCGACCGGTGGATCGTCGAGCCGGCGCAGGATCTCGATGGCGATGCGACCGACGAGGACGCCGATGAGGACGCCACCGACCGCGGCGACCACGAAGTCGCCGAGGGCTTGCGCGAGTATGAAGCTGCCGCTGGCGACGGCGACTACCGCCGCCCGGTAGGCGATCAGGGCAGTCGCATCGTTCAGCAGGCCCTCGCCCTCGATGAGCGTCACGACGATGCGCGGCGTCCCTAGACGCCGGAAGACGGTCGTCGCGGCAAGGGCGTCCGTGGGCGCGACGATGGCGCCGAGGGTGAGGGCGGCGGCCCAACCCAGGCTCGGGACCGCCCATTGCGCAACGATCGCGACGACGGCCATAGTGAAGAGCACCAACCCGATGGAGAGGCGGGCGATCGGCGCGAGGTTCGTCCGAAGGTCGCGCAGCGGCGTCCCCACGGCGGCGCTGAAGAGCAGTGGCGGAAGGAACACGAGCAGCACGAGGTCCGGCTCGAGGGCGAGCCGCGGCAGGCCCGGGATGAAGGCCAGGCCGACTCCGCCCAGCACGATCAAAGCCGGATAGGGCACGCCGACGCGTTGCGCGACTTCGTACAGGATCGCGACGGCGACCAGGACGACCAGGATGGTCGTCAGGACACCCATGAACGCTCCCTCATCATGCGATCATCGCAGCTTGATGCGACCGCCATCGATGCTACGACCCTTGAACCTGATCGCGATCGCCGGGCTCATCGCGGCCGTCATTGGCGCCTGCGCCACCTCTGCCTCGCCCGGCGGCGGGAGCTCCGCGACTCCAACGGCCGGCGGTCCCGGCCCGTCGGCGTCGGGTACCCAGCCCGGTGCCAGCCCCAGCACGGCGACTTCGTCGGCGTCGCCCGAGGACGCGTTCCTCGACCTGCCCTCGTCGGAAGGCGTGCTGAATGCCATCGCAATCAGCGGCGGAACCATGGTCGCCGGCGGCTTCGCCGGTCCTGTCTTCGCTTCGAGCATCCTCGCCTTTGACGGCGGCTCCTGGTCGGTTTCGGACGTGCCGAACGAGCCCGGCCAGGTGACAGGTGTCGCCAAATTCGGAGATCGATGGATCGCTGTCGGCAATGGCCTGCCGGACAACACGATCGGGTTCATCTGGGAGTCGGCTGACGGCCGTGTCTGGCACTCCCAGCAGACGATCGAGGACGCGGCGCTCTACGACGTCATCGCCGGCGACAGAGTGATCGTCGCCGTCGGAGCTCGCCTGGATGCCGACATGAACGCGACTCCGACGGCGTGGTCATCGACGGACGGCACGACCTGGGAACGAGCCGATGTGCCGGGGCCCGACCGGTCCTCGATGGGATCGGTGGCGGCAACCCCGGATGGCTTCATCGTCACGGGCGACAGGGTCCTTGGCGCAGGCCGGCCGGTCTGGAGCTCGACGACCGGCACCACCTGGGAGGGCCTCGACAACGACCTGGGCGACCAGCTCCTGCCGACCGACATCGTGGCCTGGGGCGATCAGCTTGTCATCGTCGGAGCGTCCGGCAAGTCCGGCGATCAGCATCCCTTCGTCGCCCTCTCGACCGACGGCCGGACCTGGCAGCAGACGAACCTCTCAGCGGAGGAGGGCTACGCGTCGGCCGCGGCGGTGGCGAACGAGCGCCTCGTCGTCGCCGGCGTCGACGCCGATCGACTGACGCTCTGGTCGCTCGCCGGCAGTGCCTGGGAGGCCGACACCTACGAGGCCAGCGGGGCCTCTGTTTCGGCTCTCAGCTGGGACGCCGACCTTGGCCTGCTCGGTGTCGGCGCTCGCGACGGGAGTCAGGCCGTCTGGCTGTTCGGCAAGGACTGACCCGACGATCTTCTCGAGATGCGTTACTCGTAGGAGACGCCGTCGAGACAGAGCCACTCCGCGAGGGCATCCACCTCGGCGCGAACGGCGGCGCCGTCGCGCGCGTGAAGCGAACGTCCTGGTGGATCGCGTGTACAAGTAGCTTCGAGGCCTTGCGGTCGGCTGTGGCGTCCAGCTTGCCCACCAGCCGATCGTCGTGAAGGACGGGAAGCGCGAAGTAGCCCCAGCGCCGCAGCGCCTTCGGCTTGTACATCTCGAGCACGTACTCGAACTCGAACAGATCCAGCGCGCGGTCGCGATCGTGGATCAAGCGGTCGAAGGGCGACAGCAATGCGGTACGTCCCTCGAAGGGCTTTTCGAGCGCTTCGGGGTCCACGCGCCACGTTCCTGGGACGCCTTCGACGATGGCCGGCTCGCCCACGGCTCCGACATCCCACGGTTCGATCGGGACCGCGGTCGTCTTCTCCCGGGCGATGCCGAGCGACCGCAACCGACGCTCGTTCCTGGCGCGGCGCGCCTCCCGTATCGGGACGACGGGGTATCGGCGGGTAGACGCGCTCGGCGAGGTCCCAGACACGCTGCCGGCCACGGCGTCCCGAGATCGCAACTTCGCCGCGCATCATCAGGATCTCGAGCATCTGGGTGACGTTGCGGTCATTGGTCCAGCCCGTCGAAGGCCACGAGACCACGCTGGTGTCCGGGATGTCGCGGGACAGGAGCGGTCCGGACGTGCCCAGTCGGTCGAGGATGTCGCGCCGAAACCGATCGTTCTGCCGCAGCCAGGTCACGTGGCTTGTCGCCCGAGGGCGAGGCCGCCATCTCCGCCAGATAGAGGCCCAAATCGCTCATCGGCCGGACGGTTGCGTTCAGCTCGAACAGCGTCCGATCCTGCTCCAGGGCCTGCTGCAGGTGGGCTGGTTCGTACGATGATCCGAGGCGACTCCAGGCGACGAGGTCCGCGTCGGCGCGACCGCGGCTGTCGGGTCGATCTGCAGGAGCGTCAGCTGGCGAACGACCGCGAGCAGGTCCGTCGGTCGCGGGGCGTCGAGCAACTGGGCGCGAATGGCGATTCGGCGCGCCTCGTCGCGCGTTAGTTGACGCACGTTTTCACGGACCTCTGATGTCTGGGCCGTCGCGGTATAGCGCAGTTGGAAGCCTGAGGTCGTGGGTTGACTACCCGAGCCACTTGGGCTGGGTGAGGCTGAACCAGTTCCCGGAGTCGTCGCGGAAGAGCGCTTCGATCCCGTACGGCCGCTCGGCTGGTTCCTGGAGGAACGTGACGCCCTTCGCCGACAGCTCCTCGAACGTCTTCTGGCAGTCGGCCGTCTCGAACACCCCGCCGCCGAGCGAGCCCTTCGCGACGAGCGCGCGGACCGCCTCCGCGTCCTCGGGACTGAACATCGGCGGGGCGGGGTAGGCGAGGAGGATGTTCAGGTCCTTCTGGTCCTTCGGGCCGACCGTGAGCCAGCGGAAGCCGTCGAGGATGGCGTCGTTCCGAAGCTCGAACCCGAGGGTCTCGGTGTAGAACGCCTTGGCGCGGTCCTGGTCGAGCACGAACACGTTCGTGTGGTCGAGGCGGCTGATCATCGGTGCTCCTTCGGCTGCGGTTCTTGGAGCACCGTAGCCGGGCCGGGGTGTGCCGCGCTTCTTCCCGATTGCTCTCCGTCCGGGTGCGGCCGCGTCCACATCAACACCACGCAGCCGGGGATCGGTGGGACGCCGGTCCGTGCGACCGCGTCGTCGCGGTACTCGCTCGGCGACCGCCCGACGAGCTGGCGGAAGCGCGCGCTGAACGAGCCGAGGCTCGCGAAGCCGACGAGGAAGCAGATCTCGGTGACGGAGAGGTTCGCGGTTCGCAGGAGGGTCTTCGCGCGCTCGATCCGGCGTCTCGTCAGGTAGGTGCGGGGCGTTTCGCCATAGGCCGCCGCGAACGCGCGGGCGAAGTGAAATCGGGAGTAGCCGGCTTCGCGGGCCATCGCGTCGAGGTCGAGCGGCTCCGCGTAATCGCGATCGATGAGGTCGCGAGCTCGCCGTAGCGCCGGCAGGAGGAACAGCGCGTTCTCGGTCATCCAGGTCGAGACTGGACTCTCGCTCTTGTGATCCGCCAGCGTAGCCGTCGGGCTCCTCGAGGTCTTTGGCCCTGCCGATAATGGGTCGCCGCTCCACAAGGGGAAGGATGACCTCAGGGCTCCCGCACGCCTCGCTCCTCGAGAGCGTCCGCTTCACGCTGACGAACCTGCTGCCGAGCATGGTCCGGGGGCTCGCGATCCCGTTGCCGTTCTGGACCGAGATGGCGACCCGGTTTGACACCGGGCGCGGCGTGGCGACGGTGGAGCGCCTGACCGAGCGCTACGCCGGCCGGCCTGTGATGCTTCGAAGCGTCCGGGGGCAAACGCTGCTCGTCCTCGCGGCCGGCGATGTCCGTCGTGTCCTGGAGTCACCCGTGTCTGTCTACGGAATGAACGCTCCCGAGAAGCGGCGGCTGTTCTCGCCCGTTCGCGCCTGATGCGCTCAACGGCTCACCGCCGGATCTCCATGCCGAGCGCCGCCCGTTCAACGAGGCCGTGCTCGACTACGGGCACGAGCCCCATCGCCTCGCGGAGCGATTCCTGAGGGTCGTCCACGAGGAGGTCGCGGCGATGCTGGCGGACGCGGGGTCCTCGACTATGAGCGGTCGCTCGCAGCCTTTCGAAGGATCGCGCGGCGCTGCGCCCTCGGCGATGCCGCCGCGGATGACACGGAGCTGAGCGAGGAGCACAGCCGATTGCGCGCGGACGCCGACTGGCTTGGGCTCAAGGTCTGGAGTCGACGCAGGGACGCACGGCTCAAAGCGGCGATGGACGAACGGATCCAGCGGTACGTCGCCGCCGCCGAGCCCGGTACGCTCGTCAGCCTCTTCGCGTCCGCGCCCACGGAGGCGGAGACCCGGCCGAACGGCCAGGTGCCGTTCTGGCTGATGGCGCTCGACGCGGTTCGCACCGCGGTCTTCAACGCGCTGGCGCTGCTCACGACCGATCCCGCCGCGCACGAGCGCGCGCTCGCCGAGGTCCGCGCGGCGGACGCGGCCCATGGACCGGGCACGGTCGCCGGCCTCGCCGACCTTGCCTTCGTGCGCGCCTGCCTGCTCGACAGCCGTTCGGCTGTGGCCCGCGGCAGCAATGCTCGTGCGAGTCACGGCTGCCGAGACGGAGTGGTACGGCGAGACGCTGCCGATCGGCTCGAAGGTGCTCATCCCAGTCGCCGCCCACCATCGCGCGCGTCGGTTGCCGCATGCGAACCGGTTCGCACCCGGCCTTTGGCTCGACGGCTCGGCGGACGCCGACTGGCAGATGAACGTGTTCTCGCGCGGCGGCGCGCAGTGTGCCGGCCGGAATCTCGCCCTCCTGCTCGGCACCGCCAGCCTCGCGGAGCTGCTCCGCCAGGGGGAGTTCGAGCTCCTAAGGCCGAAGCTGGCCCCGGACCGGCCGCTGCCTACGGAATCAACCCGTTGAACGTCCGATTTGCCGTTCGCGGAACCCGCTGACCTCGCCGGCCGCGTTGCGTTCGTCGGAGGGAGTGGAGCCGACACTCGGATTTGAACCGAGGACCTGCTGTTTACGAAACAGCTGCTCTACCGCTGAGCTATGTCGGCGCGTGGCGAGTATAGGTGATGCCTTGGACGTATCGAACGGCCACCATGGCGAACTGGCCGTCCGTGGGAAAATGAAGCGGAAGACAGAAAGTGAGCCACGGGGAGGCGCGACATGGCACAAGCGATGACGACCACCGCCAGCAAGCCGGCATGGGTCGACCTCGCAAGCTCCGACGCTGAGGCGTCGCGCAACTTCTACTCGGAGCTGTTCGGCTGGCAGGTCGAGGTCAATCCCGATCCGCAGTACGGCGGCTACGGACTCGCCAAGACCGGCGGCAAGGATGCCGCCGGAATCGGCCCCAAGATGGACCCCAACGCCCCGACCGCGTGGAACCTATACATCGGAACGGATGACATCGAGGAGCTGACCCGTAAGGTGCAGGCTGCCGGCGGGACCGTCGCGATGGCGCCATTCGACGTCGGTGACCAGGGCCGCATGGCCGTCTACCAGGATCCGGCCGGCGCCTACATCTCGGCCTGGCAGGGGACCCGCATGGGTGGCTTCCAGACGGACGCGCCAAACTCGTACGGCTGGGCCGAGCTCAACGCCCGCGGCGTCGAGAAGGCGCTGCCGTTCTACCAGCAGGTCTTCGGCTGGACCACCCGGACGAGTGAGATGGGCGAAGGACAGCCGCCCTACACCGAGTTCCTGCTCGACGGGCAGAGCGTCGCAGGCGCCTGGGAGATGAACCCGATGGTGCCCGCCGAAGTGCCGAGCTACTGGCAGGTCTACTTCGCGGTGGAGGACGTCGACGCTGCGCATCGGAAGGCGCTCGATCTTGGCGCGCGGGAGCTGGTCGCGCCCCAGGACTTCCCGGGCGGGCGCTTCGCGATCGTGAGCGACCCGGAGGGCGCGAGCTTCGGTTTGCTCAAGACGGCGCCGCGCTGATCCCTCGACCGCGCCGACGCCCAGACTTCGGCCGACATCGCGGATCCTCTCGAGGCCGTCGAGGATCAGATCGAGCCCGAACACGAACGTGCCTTCGTCATCGAGCGACCGTTCCTTGAGGTGCTGGTGGACGTGCTCGACGAGGTACGGCAATTCGTCGACGGGAAGCTCCCTGAGGAAGGCGTCCGCAAGGTCGCGGGAGGTCCGCCTGGATCGACCTCCACCTGGGACGCCCACAGGGTGAACCCCGCGATGTGGCTCTCCAGGGCGTGATACGCGTGATCGGTGGTTTCGGCCGAGAAGCCGGCCTCCCGAAGGCATCCGAGGATCGCGTTCATGTAGCGCCATCGGGCGGGACGTGATCCTGTCGTCGACAAGGTGAGGCTCGCCGCCCACGGGTGGCGCTCGAAGACGTCGTGGGCCGAAAGCGCGGTCGTTCGAAGGGCCGACTTCCAATCGGCGCCCGGCGGCGGCAGCTCGATCTCGCTCTCGACGATGTCGACGATGCCGTCGCAGGATGTCGTCCTTGTTCGCGACGTGGTTGTACAGCGACATGGCCTCGACGCCGAGCACCTGCCCGAGCTTGCGCATGCTGAGCGACTCGATCCCGGCATCATCTGCGAGTCGAGTGGCGGCACGCAGCACCCGCTCCCGTGTCAGCGGGAGGCGCGGGAGACCGCTCGCCGCGGGTTGCCTTGCCATTCTGTTCCCTTCTGTCGCACACCTGGCGCTTGACAGACTTACGCCGTACGTATAGCGTATGCCTGTCCAGCTTACAGTGTATGTCGACGGAGATCTGATGAAGGCTATCGTCTACCGCAGGTACGGCTCTCCCGACGTGCTCGCCCTCGAGGACATCGCCAAGCCGGTGCCCGGCGACGGCGACGTGCTCGTCCGAGTGCGCGCGGCTGCCGTGAACCCGCTCGACTGGCACCTCCTGCGGGGCATCGCCCTACATCGTTCGCGCGACGTCCGGCTGGTCGAAGCCGAAGCGAAACATCGCCGGGCGTCGATGTTGCCGGAGTCGTCGAGGCAGTCGGCCGCAACGTGACCCAGTTCAAGCCCGGGGACGAGGTGTTCGGCGAGAAGAGCCGGGCCTGCGCCGAGTACGTCTCGGGCCCCGAAAAGCTGTTCGTCCGCAAGCCCGCGAACCTCACGTTCGAGCGAGGCCGCTGCGGTCCCGGTCGGGGCCGGCACGGCCCTCCAGGCGCTGCGCGACAAGGGCCGGGTCCAGCCCGGCCAGCAGGTCCTGATCAACGGCGCGTCGGGTGGCGTCGGGACGTTCGCCGTGCAACTCGCGAAGGCGTTCGGAGCCGAGGTGACGGGCGTGTGCAGCACCCCGAATGTCGACCTCGTGCGCTCACTCGGGGCCGACCATGTCATCGATTACAAGCGCGAGGATTTCACCAGGAACGGCCGGCGGTACGACCTGATCATCGACAACGTCGGTAACCGCCCGCTCCTGGCCTGCCGGCGCGCCATGGGCCCGAACGCGCGCCTCGTGGTGGTCGGTGCGCCGGATGGACGCTGGGTCGCACCGGTGGTACGCGTCGTCGCGGCGAAGCTGCTGTCGCAATTCGGCAGCCGGAAGTTCGTTCCTCACCTGACCGACACGACGCAGGCGGACCTGGTCTTCCTCGCGGAGCTCCTGGAGGCCGGCACGATCAGCCCGGTCATCGACAGGCGCTACCCGCTGAGCGAGGTCCCCGACGCCATCCGCTACCTGGAGACGATGCGCGCCCGAGGCAACCGTCGTCGTTACCCTGTTAGGGCCGCTCGTGCGAGGGCGCCGGTTTCAGGGCCTGCCTGGTCGACGACGGTGCCATCGGGCCCCCAGATGCCCGATCGCCCCGCGGCCTCCTCGTAGCCGCCGCCCGTCGAGCCGGCGAAGCTGGCCATCGCGACCCAGACGTGGTGATCATTCGCGACGCGGCGGGCGCGCTCATCCGGGATCGCCGCGTCCTCCGCCGTCTCGAGGATCCCCGCGACATAGGCGTCGATGCCCAGCGCGACGGTCTCGGCGGCGTGGGCCGGGACGCCGGTGTCCTTGCAGATCGCCAGACCGAGCCGCCAGCCATCGACCTCCAGCACGGCAGGTGAGCTTTCCCGGGCTGAACCGCAGCGGCTCGGCGCCGCCCAACCACATCTTCCGGTAGACGATGGTCACGCCGGTCCCGTCAACGGCCAGCATCCCGAGGTGCACGGTGCCCGCCTCGCCATCCACCGTGCTCCCACCAGGGCCATGGAGACTCCGTCGCGGCGCAGGCGTCGACGATGGGCCAGGAGCGCGGTGGTCGTCGACGACGATCGTCGGGGCATCCAGCTCGTAGCCGGTCAAGGAGAGTTCGGGGAAGACCACGACGCGTACGCCTGCCGTGCGAATTATCGCTGCGTGGGTCAGCGCATTCGCGGCGACGTCATGGCCCACGCACAACGGCTGGGCTACCGCGATCAGGAGCGGCTTCTGAGTCATCGTAATGGGTGGCTGGTCACCCATCAGCCTACCACCCGATGGAGCGGGAGTGTACGCGGCTTGAAGGCACGGAAGCCCGAGCGCGAACGGGCAGAAGGCGTCGGGACGGGACGCGGAGCACGGCGACGCTCCCGCATTTCGGCGTCGAGTACGGTCAGGGTTGCGGGGCGGCCCCGGAACCCAGACCGTGCCAAGATCGTCGCTGCGCTATGAAACGCCTGAACCCCCTCTTCGCCCTCGCCATCGTCGTCGTCATCGCCGTCGGCTGCGCCGGCGGCGGATCCACCCCTCACCCACTCCGAGCCCCAGCTGTCCCGGTCACCATCACCACCCCTGAACAAGCCGCGGCCCGCGTCGCCGAGGTCGTCCCGAGCCTCGCAGGCATCGGCCCGAAGGACCCGGACATCATCGGCGGTTGCTGCTTCTGGGAGGCGGTCCAGGCGGCGGACGGGTTCGACGTCACGTTCGAGGTCGGCTGGGGGGATTGCCCGTCCGGTTGCATCGAGCGCCATCGCTGGACCTACACGTCCCGCGGACGGCGCAGTCACGCACTCAAGGAGAACGGGGACCCCGTCCCATCCGGCGTCCCCGGCCCCGGCGGTGGCGGCGGCGGCGGCATCCTGCCCGGCGGGACCGGCATCCAGGGCCGTGTGCTCGCGGGGCCGACATGCCCGGTCGTCTCGGTCAACGATCCGTCGTGCGACGACCGTCCGGTCGCCGGCGCGACCATCCTCGTCCTCGACGTCCGCGGGACGGAGGTCGCCCGGCTCGTGACCGACAAGAACGGCATCTACGCGGTCACCCTCCCGTCGGGGCCGTACACGATCGAGCCACAGCCGGTCGACGGGTTCATGCATGTCGCCGATCCGCTCGCGGTCACGGTCGGCGACGGCATTGTCAGCGTCGACATCGCGTTCGACACCGGCATTCGCTGAAGGGAATGAGCCGCGTCCCAGACGGGACGCGGCTCAATGAGTTCGGCTGAGCCCGACGGACGGTCGGCGCCTCAGTGGCTGCCGCGCCTGACCCAACGAATGGGATGGACGATGAGGTGGCGGTCCGCCTCCGGTCAGTCGACCAGGTGGAGGACGTAGACGCCGGTCAGGAGCTCTGCGTCGCCGCCGGTCGGCGAGACGACGAGCTGGGCCGCGTTGACCGGTGAGACGAAGTAGCCGCGGATGACTTTCTCACTGGCGCCTTCAACGGACAGCAGCTTGAAGTAGGCCCAGCCGACCATCTCGCCCGCGTCGTTCACGATCGGCACGGGGAAGACGCCGCCTGTGTGTGACTCGAGAGCGGTGAACAGCGTGGTGTGGGAGCCGGCGTTGAGTGGCCCGATGTCGTCGTTGAGGTAGATCGTGTCGGACTCGCCGCCGCCGTCGATGAGGTCGCGGACCCCGTTCGAGTTGGCGTTGCACGGGTTGCCGCTTGCCTGGCAGAAGATCGTCCAGTTGAACTGGGTGGCGTCCTGCGGCACGTCCTCGTTGCCGTGGCCGGGCAACTGGTAGACCTCAGGAACGCAGGGCCCGGCGGTCTCGTCGCAGATCGCGCCAGGGAATGCCTCGGCGTTGAATAGCAGCGGCATGGCCCCGATGGCGCCGTTCGGCTCGTCGCTCGCTTCGGCGGCCGCGGTGACAGACACGTCCCAGGTCGACATACCGATGAGCGAGGCGAAGTTGTTGCGATGGGCATCTGTCACGTTGGCCCGAACGGTCGCGCTAGAAGGGTTGCTGGCGACGATGATGTCAACGTTGGCGTTGTCGACGCCGTCGACGTAGCCGTTGGCGGCAGCGATCAGGTGGCCCGCTGCGTCTGCGGCGGCTGACTTCGTGGCGACATCGCCCTGCGTGCTGAGATAGGCTGTCGCGCCCGCCATCGAGGCGAGGTCCGCGACACCCTGCTCTGCCCGGCGCTGAGCGTATGCCGCCCCACCGTCGAGGACGAGGCCCAACATCCCGACGATCACGAGGATCGCGAGCGTGAACATGATCAGGATCTGGCCGCGCTCGCCGCGGTGCGCGTGGTCTTGGCGAAGCATGGCGCGAGACTCCTTCTTCATGGGATCTGCATTCGGCTGGTCGACTCGAACGTGTGCGAGCCGAATGCGCTGACGAGGGGGGTGATGGGTTCAAAGTCGGCGGTCACATGGACCTTGATGAAGTGGACCTTCGGAAGGCAATTGCCGACGACGGGCTGGTCGTACTCGTCGACGCACGTGATGTCGGTGGCCGGATCGATCTCGAGTCCGGGAATGAGGTTGCGCTGGGTCGCGATGACGGCCGCGGTGTCGGCGCTGAAGCCAAGTCCGGAGCCACCGTCGCGGTGGACGATCGTGACCCGGCTGATCTCGCGGGCGGCCTCGGACGTGCCGTTCATCATGTAGATGCCGCGTCCGAGATCGAAGATCGCCATCAGCAGGATGAGGAACGGGATGACGGCCAGGGAGAACTCGACGAGGGCCTGGCCGCGCTGGGCGGACCGGACGAGTCGGTTCATTGGTCGAAGCAGGGTGTGCACGGCGCTCCTCATCAGTTGGGCCGGTAGTGGAGCGTGATCTGCGTGGTGAGCGCGATGCATTGCGTGTGATCCGGGTTCTGGGCCTGGATCTTGTTCTTCTGACCGGTGCGCAGGTCGTCGAAGAGTCGACGTCGTTGAAGCCGGCCGCGCCGAGGGTCGCGTCGGCGTTGCCCGGGGACATCCCGATGACGTTCGGCGGATAGGCGCAGGCAGGCGTCGGTGCGGCACTCGGCGGCAGCGAGGGCGGGAGATTCCGCTCGGCCCGGGTGCCGCGGTCACGACGATGTAGCCGGTCTTGACCTCGTTGTCGACGCCCGTCAGGTTGTTCACGGTCAGGGAGACCGTCTATGAGCCGGCCGTGTTGTACTGGTGGACCGGGTTCGGCTCGATCGAGTCGACGATGCCGTCCCCGTCGAAGTCCCACTGGAACCCGGTTGGGTTGCCGGTCGAAGCGCTCGAGTCGAAGTCGACAAACATGCCCGGCGCGCCCGTCCGTGGAGTGCCGACGAACAGCGCGATCGGCGCAGGCGGCGGGGTGGCCGTCGCTGGGTCCGGCAGATACTCGATCTGGGCGACGGCGCTCGAGCTGAGGTCGAGATCCTGGCCGCCGAAGACGATCGAGAGGAGCGGGGTGATCAGGCGAAATTTGCCGCGGACCTCGACGGTTACCAGGCTCCCGGGGTCGTTCGCACAACCGGGCACGCTGCAGGTGACGTCGATGTCGGTCGGGGCGATGGCGATCATCGACCCCCTGGTCTCATTCTGGATCCGGCACACCACGCGATTGGTCGCCTGGTCGCAGGGCTGGTTCTCGAGGTAGAGGGCCGGCGTGATCGCGGCCTGGAACGCACCCTCGCGGGCGGCGTTGTTCAAGCTGATGTTGGCGTAGAAGACGCGGCCCAGGTCGAGGGCCGCGGCAAAGAACAGCAGGAAGACCGGCAGGACGAGCGCGAACTCGACCAGGCTCTGGCCGAGCGTCCGATTGCGATGATGTGCCCGGAGGCGCGCCGCGAGACGGTACATGAATGACCCCATGGAGGGAGGAGACGGTCCAGGCATCGTCGGCCTGGCACCTTTCACCATCCCTTGAATCGGTGCGCGGCTGCATAGCCCGAAGGGGGTCGCGAGCACCCGTCGATCGTCCGGTCCGGGTCCTGCCGCGGAGGCGAAGAGGTGGTCCCTGACGCCGGAAATTGAAGGAGCCGCGTCCCTTGCGGTACGCGGCTCCTTGGCCCCCGAGACCCGTTATGCCTGCTTGCTGCGCATCATTGCCCCCAGGCGATTCTGCGTTCCCCCCGTACCAGGCGAGCCGGGTCGGATCAGTGGATGAGCTGGACTCCGACGGCGTCCGAGTTGCCGATCGGTCGCGCCCCGACGGGCGCTAGTCGATCAGCTTGATTACGTACAGACCGTGGAAGAAGCCGGCGCACGCCGAGTCGCTAATTGCACAGACGCTTTCGGCGGACGCGCTCCGGGAGATTCCGGTCAGGAAGTAACCGGTGATCGTCCCGTCCTCTCCACCGCCGTTCTTTTCGGCGCTGACGACGTGGAAGAGCGCCCAACCGCGGAAGCAGCCAACCGTATTCGTGCCGTCGCTGACGCCCGCCGCGTTGTAGCAATAAGTCTCACCGTCAATGGGCGGGCCGACGATTGGGACGGCAACGTCCAGGCCGGCCAGCGTGGTGTTGATGCTGGGCTGGCTCCCGAGTTTGAGTCGAACAACGTATTGTGGACGCCGTTGTTGTGCTGACCTACGTACTGGTTCAACAGGAGGTTGGCGTTGATTGGAGCGCTCCCATCGAGGGCGTCCTTGACGTCGTTCGATGAAACGTTGCCAGTGCCGAGGTTGGTCCACGCCATGTTGCTGACAGTGATTGGGGCATCGCTGCCGGATCCAGTCGTCTTGGTGAAGTCATAGGGGACGGTGAAGTCGATGAACGGTAGCCCCGTGATCGGGTCGAAGGCTTCCTGACTGAGGATGAACGGAGCAACGCCCATGAATCGCGTCGGGATGCCGGTCAACGCCGTCGCGGTGACGCTGACATCCCACGATGCCTGACCGACGACGCCAGCGAAGTAGTTCTCGTGGGGGGCAGTGATGTTGACCTGAACCGTCGTCGGCGCCACGGTAACGGTGACCGTAACGCCGTCTTGACCGTCCTTGAAGTTGTTCTCCTCGGACGATGCCAGCGCCGCTGCCGTCGCATCCTGGCCATTGAGCAATGCGTTTGCGCCAGCTAGCGCCGCAAGATCGGCGGCATTCTGCTCCGCGCGACGCTGCGCGAACGCGAACCCGCCATCAATGACAAGTCCGACGGCCGCCACGATCGCCACGATCGCCAGCAGGAAGACGATCAGGATCTGCCCTCGAGGGTCTCGCCTACTGGATCTGCGCACTACTCTGTCCCTCCATCGTCCATGTGCCCGCAAGGCCGAGGAGCGGCGTGATGGGCTCATAATCCGCCCGCACCGTCACCCTCACGGAGTGTTGGCTAAAGTCACAGGGCTGTGACGGGGGCACTGGTGCCCCGGTCTCGTCAACGCACGTAATGTCCCCTGGGTCGATCGTCAGGCCCGGGATCAGGGCCTTTTGGATTGCGATCACATCCTGTGTCTCCGTGCTCGAACCTGGCGAACAGGGCGGATCGCCGGCGCACGGATGAACGCTTGTTACGCGGGCGATTTCGCGAGCCGCCTGCGACACTCCGTTGAACTTGTAAATGGCCATGCCGAAGTCGACGACGCCCATCATGATCACCAGGAAGACGATGATCACGAGCGAAAACTCGACGAGGCTTTGGCCGCGCTCTCCCGATCGCATCAGGGTGCCGTCACCGTCTGGGTCGTCGCGACCGTGCACGCGCCCTTCGTTGCCGTCAAGGTCACTGAATGCGGACCGGAGGATGGGAAGTTGACTTGGCGGTTCTGGCCAGAGTCCGTGATCGCACCGGTCCACGCCCACGACCAACCACCGGAGCTGGGAGTGACGGTCCCGTTCAGACGCATTCGGTGGGGATTCCCGGGGTTTGATGTGTCGGTGGCCGTGAAGGCGACGGTCGGACAAACAGGGCCACCACCAGACCCGACGGTGATGGTCTTTGAGTCCGTGTCGGTTTGACCGCGACTGTCTGTGACGGTCAACGTGATCGTGTAGGTGCCAGCCACCGTGTAGTCCTTGGATGCCAGGACGCCCGACGCCCCAAAGCTCCATGAATAACTCGCGATCGTGGCACCACCAGTCGCGCTGGACGCACTGGCGTCAACGTTTACGGTCAGCGGTGCCGGGCCGCTCATCGGGTTGGCGGTGAACGCCGCGGTTGGGGCAGGCAGCGACGGATAGGTGACGGCCGGGACAACGAGACACTGAGCCTCCGCCGTCGACTTAAGGACCAGGTTGGCTCCGATGATGTCGCCGATGATCGGCGTGATCACATCGAACGGTGCTTCGACAGAGACAGCGACGTTTGGCGGGGAGCCGGTGGGCGGGTACTGCGCGTTCTTGTCACATACCGCCGGCGACAAGTCCACCCTCGTCCCGTCTACCTCGACAAAACCGCCCTCTGCTTCGGTCAGCACCCCGCACATCACGGAATTTGCAGCGTTACATGGTTGGCCGCTTTGGAACGTTCCGCCTTGCGAAGCCACCAGGGCCCCCTCTTTGGCGGCGTTTGTAATGGTGATCTGGGAGTACATCAGCCGCCCCAAGTCGATCGCGGTCAACAGCAGCAGCAACAGGACGGGAAGGATCAGGGCGAACTCTGCGAGGCTCTGGCCGCGGGACTTGTGACGCGCTCGGTCGCGGCGGAGTCTGGGGGTCGTCATGTGTGGCATTTCCCCGGCGGTAGTGACGGCGTGGGCTAGGAAGGAAGTACCGGCATCTTGGGGTAGCCACCTTACAAGCGACCTTTCGCCGGTGCGCGGACACGCCGCCATCTCGACGAGACACAGGACCCGGCTGAACGAACAGGCCATGGTGTTTCCGCGGTCCTGGCCGCAACGTGGCGGCATGAAGAAGCGAGCCCTCTCCGCCGTCCTCTGGTTCTACTGCGGCTGGTATGCAGGAGCGATGATCGCCCACGCGCTCGACGTGTCGATCGCCATCGGGCCGATCCTCGGGGTCGCGCTTGCGGCGCTCATCGCCGGTGACCCGCGCGGGATCATTTGGACCCGCACCCCTTCGAAGAAGCTTCGACCCGAGCCCGCCTGACCTTCAGCCAAACTGACCGGCGGCGCCCTCGCCGCCCGCAATACGCAGAAGCCGGATGCCCCAGTGGCATCCGGCTTCTTGCTGCTCCCTCCAGGTCAGCTCTCGTCGGGCGGCTCACCCGGCAGGTAAACGCTGAACGCGGCGCCCCGTCCGTGGGTACTGGGTTCGAGCACGAGATCGCCGTTCATCGCCCGACACAGCTCGCGCGAAACGTACAGACCGAGGCCACTGCCCTCATCTGACTCGCTGGCGCCCCGCTCGAAGCGCCCGAACAGGCGACCCCGGTCGGCTTCTGGGACGCCCGGCCCTTCGTCGCCGATCGTCAGTCGGAGCCGCTTGGTGGTCGACTCCGCGACCACGTCGACGCTGATCGGCGATCGCTCGCCGTACTTCACCGCGTTGTCGAGGAGTGCCCAAAGGACCTGGTCGAGCTGATCCGGGTCGGCGATGGCAAGCCAGCCCAGCGACTCGTCGCGGACGCGCAATTCGATTCCCTCGACGGCCAGCGCCTCCCATGCCCGCTTCACGCGTGGAGCGAGCGAGACGACCTCGCTCTTCGGGTGGAGCGCGCCGGACTCGAGTCGGGTCACCGTCAGCAGCTGGCGGACCATCCGGCTGCAGCCGCTCCGACTGCTCGGCGATGATTCCCAGCCGGCGGTCCGGTCGGTCGGTCTGCATCTGGTGGGCGTAGGCGCGGATGCTGGTCAGTGGCGTCTGGAGGTTGTGGCTGACGCCGCGGAGGAAGTCGTCCTTGGCGGCATCGAGCTCGAGGAGCTGGGTGTTCTGGGCCTCGACCGTCGCGAACAGCTGCGCATTCCGGATTGCCACAGCGATCTCGCTCGCAAACAGCTCGAGCAGGTCCTGGTCGGCTCGCTCCCAGGCACGGGTCGCCGGCAGATGCCCGACGAGCACGCCCAGCTCCTCCTCGCCCGTCTGGAGAACCGCCCTGACGGGGAGCGACTCGCCCGGGATCCGCTCCTCCGCGGCGATCCGGGCCGGATCCACGAGGAGGATTCGGCAGTCGATCATCCCGAATGCCGAGCGCGCGTCGGTCGCCGCTCGACCCGCGAGGAACTCGGGTCCATCGCGCGGCGAGGCGCTCTCGATCGCCTCCAGGATGCGACCCAGCTCCCGGTTTCGCCGCTCGAGCGTCGCGGCGAGGCGGTTGTGGCTGTCGGCCAGGCGGGCGAGCTCGTCTTCGCCCGGGACGACGATCGGCGTCGAGAGGTCGCCGGCCGAGACCCGGTCGACGGCCGCCGCGATCGCCCGGAGCGGTCCGATGAGGTCGGCCGCGAGAAGGTAGGCGAGGAGCACGCCGACGAGCGCGGCCGTGACGATCGTGAAGAGCAGGATCCGACCGAGCGTCTCCCCGCCCGACGCGGCGCTGCCCGAAATCAGGACGATGATCCCGAAGGCCGCCAGCGGGCAGGACCGCCGCTGCGATCAAGCCGACGGTCAGACGCGTGCGGAACGACAGGTTGAGCCCGAGACTGAATCCTTGTTCTTCGTCATAGCTCGGGCCTGAGCCGGCCGCGGAAGCGATCTCGGGATCCAGGCTCGCGGCCGTGAGCGGTTCGACCGCCTGCGGCCGATCCGGATCGACGGCGTCGTCAGCCATCGGCCGCCGACACGTCCGTCCCGACGAGCCGGTACCCGATCCCCCGAACCGTCTGGATGTGGACCGGCCGGTTCGGGTCGAGCTCGACCTTCTGGCGGAGACGCCGCATCGTCACCCAGACGTACGACGGGTCGGCGTCCTCGGTGTCGGCCCAGCCCCGCGCGAGAAGCGTTTCCGTCGTCACGGTCTTGCCGATGTTGGCGGCAAGGGCGTACAGCAACCGCGATTCGGTCGGCGTCAGCTGAACGGTCGTCTGGCCGACGGTCGCCTCGCGGCGGTGAAGGTCGAGGGTCAGGTTCGGCCCGAGGGCGAGGCTCTGGCGGGGGACCTTGTCACCGAGCCGCCGAAGCACCCGGTTGATCCGGGCCCGGAGCTCCGGGTAGTGGTAGGGCTTGGTGACGTAGTCCTCGGCGACTTCCTCGAGGAGGTCCGCCTTGGAATCGCCGGCATCGATGGCGGACAGGACGATGATCGGGAGGTCGGCCTGGCCCTTGATCTCGCGGGCCAGCGTCAGGCCGTCCATCCGCGGCATCATCATGTCGATGATCAGGAGGTCCGGCCAGGACGTGCGTAGCCGCTTAAGGGCTTCGTCGCCGTCGCGGGCGGTCTGGATCTCGAAGCCGTCGGCGCGAAGCTGGTCGGCTAGCAGGACGAGCTGGTTCGGATCGTCGTCGACGAGAAGGATCCGCGGCGCCGTCTCACCGCCGTAGCCCGTCGGAGCGCCGCTCAGCATGGCCCCGAGTATAGGCAGTGGTACACGGGTTGCGGCTCGTAGCTCGGACAGTTCTTTCCGGCGGACGGATCGGCAGACCGGGGCAGGTACTCGTTCGGCGCATGACGGGCTGGGGCACATCCGGGTCGGCGAGCGTCCGTTGATCGTCGCCGCCGTCCTTGCGGTCGCGACGCTTGGCGCGGGCTGCGATGTTCGTGTGCTGCGACGGACTACCGGCTGGAATCTCATGGGCCTTGAACGACAGCGGGAACGAGGTGCTGGTCAGCGCGAACGTCGCCCAGCCCCCAAGGACAATCGAGGTGCCCAGCCAACTCGTACTTGCCGGTAGCCTCCGGCCACGGAGGCGTGGCGGAAGGCTGGTCCGTGGCAGTTGTCGACGCGGCGTGCTCGGCCGATTCCAGACCGTGGCTGCTCAAAGCAGGCACGTTCGGTCCTCTTCTCTACATCTCGCCGCGAAGGCCGCAGCGGAATTAGCGCACCGGTCCACCGTGGACCGAGGGCCTCGGCACCGCGACGGCGGCCCGGGAGCCGTCTCGAAGTCCTTGAGTGCCCACTGCCTTAGGCGGACGCGCGCGTCGCCCCGGTTGGGTGACAGCTACGGCGCCTTCGGGTTGACGAAGCGGCAGCGGTCACGGAGCGGACATCGCTCGTGCTCGGGGCGCTGAGCGTGGCAGATTTTCCGGCCGTGCTGGATGAGGTTGACGTGGGCCTCGTACATCTGGTCCGGCTGGAGCAGGCCGAGGAACAGGTCGTGGGCTTCGTCGATGGTCGCTTTCGCCGGCAGGAGACCGACGCGGCGGGCCACCCGCTCGACGTGCCGGTCGATCGGGAACAGCGGCTGGCCGAAGCAGAAGAGGAGCACGATCGAGGCCGTCTTCTTGCCGATGCCGTCGATGTTCGTCAGCCACGTCCGGGCGTCGAGCGCGGACATGTCGGCAAGGAACTCGAGGGAGTAGTCGCCGCGCTCCTCGCGGATCGTCCGCAGCGTCGTCTGCAGGCGTGGCGCCTTCTGGTTGGCCAGGCCGCCGGGTCGGATGACGTTCGTCAACTCGGCGATCGGGGCGAACTCGACGGCCGCCCAGTCGGGCGGCGCCGCCTCGGACAGGCCGAACCCGCCCCAGCCACTGCCGGGCGAGTGCTTTTCCGGCGGGAGGGTGCTCGGATAAGCGCGGCGCAGGGCCTCGAACGCGACCTCGGCGTTCGTGTCGGCGCTGTTCTGGGTCAGGATCGTGAGGATCAGCTCCGACGTCGGGTCAAGGCGCCGCTGCCACTCCTCCCGGCCGTAGAGACCGGCGAGCTCGTCGAGCACGTAGCCGATGATCCCCGGCCGGTAACGCTCGAGTCTCTTCGCGTAGCTCCGGCCCGGGTCGGAGAAGCGGCGCTTCTTCGGCCGTGGCTTGCGGGCCGGCTTCGCTTGCGTTGCCGGCGTCTTCGGCGTCACGAGGCTGCCGCCAGACCGATCAGCCGGGCGATCCGCTCGCCGCACCGTCTCCACTGGAGCCGCGCCTGCGGCCATCGCCTCCTCGACGCTCTGGGGCCGCTCTGTCACGGGAACGACCACGACTCCGAGTGGCGCGAGGGCCGCGATGCCTTCCGGCGTGACCCCGCCACCCACCGCGATGCACGGCACCCCCGCCTCGACGGCCCGTCGGGCGACCCCGAGCGCAGTCTTCCCGAACGCCGTTTGCTCGTCGATCCGACCTTCACCGGTGACGACGAGGTCGGCGCGAGCGACCTTGCCCTTCGAAGTCAGCGGCAGCCATGACGACATCGATCCCAGGCACCAGTTCGAGCGAATCGGAACCGGTCACGCAGGCTGAGTAGGCCGAAGCCGGTTCCTCCGGCGGCCCCGGCTCCGGGCGTTTCTCGCTCCCGCTGTCCAGAGGCGTGATCTAGGGCATCTGCATAGACGCGCGAGGCGCTCGTCGAGCAGGTAAACCTCCTCGGGACTCGCGCCCTTCTGGGGACCGTAAGTGGCAGCGGCACCGCGTCGGACCGAGCAAGGGATTAGTCACATCGCATGCGATCCGCAGATTGACCTGCGCGAGCCTCGCGCAGATCCGACAGGTCGATGGAAGCGATGGCATGCATCAAGATCGGCACCGGCGGCGTCGGAAGCTCAGTTACGAGCTCTCCCTCCGCGTCGCGCATCACGGCGCCGAGAGCGACGAGGATCCCGCAGCCCCCGTCGGTTGTCGCGCTACCGCCGATCCCCAACGTGATCCTCCGAACCCCGGCATCGAGCACAGCCCGGAGTAGCTCACCCGTACCGAATGTGGTGGCCAGCATTGGAGTGCGGTCTCGCCGGGTCGAGCCAGGGAGAGCCCCGAAGCCGATGCGAGTTCGACGATCGCATCGGTTCCGTCCCGCGAAATCAACCACGGAGCGGCGACGGGTCGGAAGTCCGGGCCGGATACCTCGGCGGTCCGCCACTCCCAGCCGCCGGCCGCCTCGATCGCGACGAGCGTCCCCTCGCCACCGTCGGCGAGCGGGGAGAGGAGGAGCGTGTCGTCCGGGCGCGCGCGACGCCAGCCTTCGGCCAGGGCCCGCGCGACCTCGACCGAGGTCAGTGAGCCCTTGAACGAATCGGGCGCGAACAGGATCGTGAGTGGGCGCGGCACCGTCGAGGAACGCTCAGCGGCCCGCGGGCTCGGGCTCCGGCTCGGGCTCCGGCTCGGGCTCGAGCTCCGGCACCGGCGGCGGCGGCGCCGCCTCGGCGAGACCCGCCGCCCGGCGGCGTTCGAGGTATTCCGGGATCCGGATCATCGGCGGGCGCTCCTGGTCGGCCAGCTCGATGACCTCGAGGGCGAGCCTGCCCTTGCCGGAGCGCGGCAGCTTCATCGTCGAGCCGAGCTCCGCGAACAGGCGCGCCTTGCGCCGCTCCTCCAGCCGCTTCATCACGGCCTGGAGGATGACGAACGACATCCGCGAGAGGCCTTCGAGCTCCTGGTTGCGGTGGATCCGGCGCTCCAGATCGACCTGGCCGAGGCCCTCGATCCCGACGCGGTCGGCGGCGTCGATGAGGTGGCCGATCTCGACCGCGTAGCCGGTGAAGAACGGGATCGACTCGAGAAGGGCTCGCCGGCCCGCGTACTCGCCCGCGAGCGGCTGGATCATCCCCGACAGTTCCGGGTAGAAGAGGTTGATCAGCGGTCGCGCGACGAGCTCCGTGACCCGGCCCCCGCCGCCCTCCTTCATGACGCCGTCCTCGACGATCGGGCGCTGGTAGTAGCCCTTGACGTACTGGAGGCGCGGCTCGTGGAGCAGGGGCCCGAGCGTCCCGTAGACCATCCGCGGGTGCCAGTTCCGGACGTCGGTGTCGGCCCAGACGATGATGTCGCCACTCGTCTCGTAGACGGACTTCCAGAGCGCCTCGCCCTTGCCGCGGAACGACCCGTAGCGCGACAGGATGTCCGGATGCTGGACCACGCGGGCGCCCTCGGCCTCGGCGATTTCGCGCGTCCGGTCGGTCGACATCGAGTCGATGACGAGGATCTCGTCGATCAGTGGCACCCGACCCATCATCTCCCGCATCGCACGCCGCACGATCGGCCCGATCGTCTCCTCCTCGTCGAGCGTCGGCAGGACGAGCGAGACCGTGAGGCCCTGCTTCTCCTTGAGCTGCACGAGGCGGCGGAGGTCGGCGAACTCGGCGTGGTGGAAGTTGGCCTCACCGAACCAGCGCTCGACCCGGGCCGGGACGGCGCGCGCCTCCTCGGCGGCTCGGTCCGCGGCGGCCAGCGTCTCCGCGCGCGTGGCCAGTTGCTCGAACGTCTGGCGGCCGATCGTCTCGCGGGTCTTGACGACGACGACGGTCGGTCGCGCCCGGGCTGCGATTGCCTCGGGCAGAGCGCCGAACAGGTACGCCTCGCCGTCGGCGCCCGCCGGCGTGGCCGACGCGCCCATGACGACAAGATCCGCCTTTTCCGCCTCGCGAAGGATCGCGTTTCGAACGTTCGCCGCCTCGCGGACGACTCCCTCGGCCTTGCCGCCGCGAAGGTGCTGGCGGAGGAACTGGGAGAGGGCGTGTTCCGCCTGGGCGCGGACGGCGAGGGTGATGCCCGGGGGCACGAAATGGAGGACGCTGACCTGGGCGTCATGACGCCGCGCGATCGCGTCGGCGTAGCGAACCGCAAGCTCCGCGTGGGGGCCGCCGCGGACCGGGACGATGATCCGCTTGATCTCCTTGGAGCCGCGCTGCTTGACGACTGCGATGTCGGCCGGCGAGTCGCGGACGACCTCGTCGATCGTCGGCGAAAACACCGACGGACCGGTGCCGTCCCGCCCGGCGGGCGCCTTGCCGCCCCAGCCGAAGATGATGAGGTCGGCCTCCTGCTCGGCGGATGCCTCGATGATCCCCTCGGCGGCGTGACGCCCGATCCGGACGATCGGGTGGATCGCGGTGCCCTGCGGGAGCGAAGTCGAGGACCCGCTGGAGGAGGCGCCGGGCGTGACGCGCGCGGGTGGCACCTTCCGAGAGGGGCATTCCCTCCGGGCACTTCGACGATGCCGAGCGCCGTCAGCTCGCCGGCCCGCGGATCGAGCAGGTCCGCGCCGAGCCGGATCAACTCCTCCGCCGTCGCCGGATTGGCGACCGGGATGAGGATTCGGGCCGGCAGCGGGGCGCGGCCGGTCATGCCGGCGCCACCGCTTGTGCCTTTTCCGCCGCCTGCCAGCGCTCGACGAGATACGGCTTGAGAAGCTCGAACTCGCGCGCCTGGCGCTCGACGCGCTCCTCGGCCTGCTCGGTGGTGACGTTTCGATTCTCGATGATGAAGCTGCCGACTCGCCCGAAGTAGATCGGGACGAGGGCAGCGACCCGTGACTCGATCGGCGGCTCGGCCGTGCGGGCTGCGATGACCAGGTCATAGATCAGGCGGGCCCAGACGTCGTCGGGGAAGTGGAACGCGGCGAGCGCGTCGGCCATCTGGACGGTCGGCACGACCGCCGACGACCCGTCACCGCCGATTCCGAGCTTGGCCCGGGCGTTGTCGACGAGCTTGCCGGCCTCTTTGGCGAGAACCATCACCGTGTCGAAGTTGTCCGGGGCGAACATCCGCTGCCACGTGTCGCCGAGCGTCAGCGAGCCCTGGTGGAACTCGGACAGGAGCCGGATCGTGTTCACCTCGAGCGGCGGCGGGTCGATGATCCGCTCGAAGCCGTAGGCCGGGACATCGTGGCTACCGCGGATGGCGAGCCAGTGGTCGGGATGCGTCGCGGCCAGGCGAAGGATCGTGCCGACGACCTGGCGGAACATCGGCCCGAGGTCTGACCCCGGATCCTTCGGGTCGTGGACCTTGGCCCCGAGACGGGCCTGGCAGACTGCGAACCCGCCGGTCAGCGCCGACGTCGTCATCCAGATGTCAATCCCGAACTTGCTGATGTCCTCGGTCCAGTCGTCGAGCTCGAGGTAGTGGCGGACGAGATCGCCGGAGACGCCGAAGTCGCCCCCGATCGGCTGGCGGATCCGGTGGCCGTACAGGGCTCGCGTAAGCGGGTAGGTGACGGTGTTAGTGATCGTGCCGTCGTATTTATAGCGGGCGTACAGCGGGGCAACGTAGTCATAGCCGCCCTTGAGGATCGGCCCCGCCAGAAGCTCGATCCACTCCGGGATGATCGAGCGGAGGTCGGAGTCGACCACGACGAGGGCCTGGACCTCGAGCGCGGCCGCGATCTCAAAGATCGTGCGCAGCGCCGCGCCCTTGCCGCCGACGCCGTCGATCTCGGGGTACGTCAGGCTCACGCGATCGAGCTTGTTGGTCGGGCGGACGAGGAGGATCTGCTCGATGTAGTCGGGCGGCTCGGTCTCGATCACGACGCGGCCGGTGCCGTCCGGAGACCCGGCGTCGCTGTTGACGAGGACGGGCTTCAGGTCCGGAAAGTATTGGACGAGGCCGGCCTGCGCGGCGCGAACGACGTATCCGATCGTGGCCGCATTCTTGAAGCTGGGGATGCCGACCATGATGTCGGCTCGGCCGAGGCGCGAGATCTCGTCGCGCACGGCCGGGGTGAGCGCAGTGGGCACACGCCCACCGTACCACCGGCCGCTGACCCGTGCCACGCGCGGCCGATCAGCGGGCGGGCAGATCCCCCACGACCCACTCGGCGTTCGGCGTGCCCGGCATGTAGCGGCTGTTCGCGCCTTTGAAGGCGATCCGCTTGAACCCGAACGAGCGCCACGACCCCATCCAAGAATCGATCGGCGGGCGCACGTAGATGCCGCGCCGGACGAGCCGCAATTCGTCGACCACCGACTCCAGGATCCGCTTGCGCTCCAGGAGCGGGACGCTGAGCAGCGGCTCGTCGTCGAGCCACAGGAGGTCGACGACGACGATCGCCGCATCCTCGTCGAGAGGCGGCGCCATCCGCTCGATGCTCTCAACGGGAGGCGGCGGCTCCGGGCGCGACCGGCGGCCGGCGAGCGACCCGAACCACATCCGGCCGATCGAGGGGGCGGATGTGTCGGCGACCTCGCGCTCAGCAACCTCGGTGACGGCCTGGATTGGCTGATGGCTCAGATAGCCATCGACGAGGAGGCGCTTGGCGCGGCTCGCGGATCCCAATTCCTGCGCGACATCCTGGTAGTCCTCGACCGGGTCGCCGTCGAGATCGCGAATCGTGACTGCGCCGTCGTCGACGAGGGCGAGAACGCGGAGCCCCGTCCAGAGGGGCTCCACGATGGGATCCCCGACCTTACCGGGCCGACCCTGGCCGAACTGCTGGGGTCGCCACTCGACGGCGGCGGCGCGGGCGTCCAACGCCCGCACGGGCTGCTCGGTCGTGCTCACGCCGAGATCGTACAACGCGTCTGTCAGGAGGCTCGGCAACGACCCCGCGGGTCGCGCGTCACCGTACCGTGGCATCTATGATCGGCGGCGTGACAGGCGCCAGCCTCCCCGGCGACACGGCGAGACGCCATAGCGGCCTGGCGGCGCTGACCCCGAGTGGACGAGCGGCGGTCCCGCTCGCCTGGGCGTTCTACGACTTCGCCAACACGATCTTCAGCTACGCGGTCGTGTCGCTGGCGATCGGGTTGTGGCTCCTCGACGATGCCCGATTCGGCGCGCAGGTCGGCAACCTGGCCTTCAGCCTCGCGATCGTTGCCAGCGTCGGGCTGAACGCGATTGTTTCGCCGATTCTCGGTGCCTTCAGCGACCGCGCCGGCGGACGACGCCTGCCGTATTTGCTGTTCTTCACGCTGCTTTGCATCGTCCCCACGGCGCTCATCGGCTTCAGCCCGGCGTTCGTCGGCCTGCTTCTCTTCGTCGTCGCGAACTTCGCGTATCAGGCCGCACTCATCTATTACGACGCGACGCTCCGGACGGTGAGCTTCCCCGAGACGAGGGGCAAGCTGTCCGGGATCGGGGTTGCGATCGGGTATTGCGGCACGATCTTCATCGGCCTCCTGATCTTCCTGCTCGACCTGCCGGTGCCGAGCATCTTCTTCGTCGCGGCCGCCCTCTACGGGCTCTTCGCGATCCCGCTCTTCCTGGTCGTCCGCGAGGCGCCGACGCCCGGCGCGGTCCGACCGACGGCTCGGGACGCCGCACTGGCGCTGACCCAGCTCCGAACGACGATCCGCAACGCCCGGACTGTCCCAGGGCTGGGTCGCTTCCTGCTCGGGCGCTTCTTCTACTCCGACGCGGTGAACACGATCATCGTCGTCATGGCCATCGTGGCGACCGAGGCCATGGGCCTGACCAAGACGGTCGCGAACCTGATACTGCTCTCGCTGGCCGTGGTGGCCGTCCTCGCGAGCTTCGGCTGGGGCGCGCTCGTCGACCGGATTGGACCGAAGCGGACCCTGATGGCGGTCCTGGCGTCCTGGGCGATCGGGCTGGTCCTTGGCGGCATTTCACTCGGGGTGCCTGGGACCGTCGGGCTCGTGATGTTCCTCCTCGCGGGGGCCATCCTCGGGAGCGGGCTCGGTGGCGTCCAGGTCGCGGACCGCGTGCTGATGGTCCGCCTCTCGCCGCCCGAGCAGCTCGGCGCGTTCTTCGGCCTCTACGGTCTTGTCGGCAAGGGATCGCAGGTGATCGGCCAACTGCTATACGGGGCGACAACGTTCCTGTTGCTCACGTCGCTCGGCGTTGGGGCCTACCAGGTTGCCGTGCTCAGCCTTCTCGTCACGATGCTCATCGGTGCCTGGCTGGTGGCCCCGGTCAACGACCGTTGGAGCGGATCGGGCGAGTTGCCCAGCCGCGACGCCGCCGCCGGAACGCCTTTCCCCCGCAACCGCGCCGATCGAGCCTCGCTGACCGTCGGTCGTCAGTCGTCCGCGTAGCCGGCGGGGTTGCGCTGGCGCCACTCCCAGGCCGAGGTGATCATCTCCTCGAGCGACGACCGCTTCGCCTCCCAACCGAGCACCTCTTCCGCCAGAGCAGATGACGCGACGAGGATCGGCGGGTCGCCGGCTCGGCGCTCACCGATGGCCTGGGGAATCGGGCGACCTACCACGGATTCCGCGGCGGCCAGAACCTCCCGGACGCTGAATCCGCGGGCGGTCCCGAGATTCAGGGCGAGCGGCGCGACGGTTCGCTCGTCATCGGCTGACGTCGCCTCCAGCGCGAGGAGGTGGGCGTCGGCCAGGTCCGCCACGTGGATGTAGTCGCGGATGCACGTCCCGTCCGGCGTCGGGTAGTCGTCGCCGAAGATCGTCACCGGCTCGCCGGTACCGTCGGCCGCCCGAAGGACGTTCGGGACGAGGTGCGTCTCGGGGTCGTGGACCTCGCCGTTCCGCTCGCGTCGCCCCGGCGACGTTGAAGTAGCGCAGGCTCACGGAGCGCAGGCGGTATGCGGCGCCGTAGGCCGCGAGGGCCGCCTCGAACGTCCGCTTCGTTTCACCGTACGTGTTGATCGGCCGCAGCGGCGCGTCCTCGTAGATTGGCGTCGAGTCGGGAATGCCGTAGACGGCAGCAGTGGAGCTGAAGACGATCCGCCCGACTCCGACCTGCCGGGCCGCCTCGAGCAGGGCGATGCCGCCGGCGACATTGTCCCGGTAGTAGCGGGCCGGATCGAGGGCCGACTCGCCGACCAGCGATCGGGCCGCGCAATGGAGGATCGCCTCGATCCGCCCCGCGTCGAGCAGTTCGACGAGCTCGGTCTCGTCCGTGTAGCTCCAGACCTCGAGCCGGGCCTCGTTCGGCACCGCGTCCGCGTGGCCTGTCGATAGGTCGTCGAGGACCGATACGTCGTGCCCGGCGGCGAGCAGCGCCTCGACCGAGGCGGAGCCGACATATCCCGCGCCACCGGTCACGAGGATGCGCATCAGGGCCTCCGATCCGGGCTCGTCGTCACTGAGGTCGCCGCCTTCGGCCGAGGAGCCTCCCGATCAATCCGGGCGAGGAGGTCCGCGTGGGCGGCTCCTCCGGCGCCGGGCGCGCGGCGGAGCGGACCGGCGGCTCGGCAGTCGGCGGCGTTTCGCCGCGGCCCGCCATGACCTCCGAGAGTCGCATCACGAGATGTTGTGCCGCGGGATTGTCCGGGTCGATCGCCAGAGCCGCTCGTGCATGGAGGTATGCCGTCCGATCGTCACCACGCTCGAGGGCGACGCGGGCCAGGCCCATCACCGCGATCGAGCTCTTCGGGTCATTCTCCGCGACCTGGCGATAGAGCCGCTCCGCGTGTTCGAGGAGGCCGTGGGTCAGCGCCCGCTCCGCCTCGAGCAGGACCTCGATCATCGGTCGGCCGTCACGAGGTCGCGGGCAAGCATCAGCAACGCCGGTGCGTCGTTGAGGGCGGGATCCTCGATGACCCGCTCGACGAGGGCGTCGAGGATTCGCCCGAGATGCGGTCCCGGCTTGAGGCCGAACTCGACGATCAGGTCGTTGCCGTCGATCGCCAGCGCATACCGATCGAGGACCGGCCCGCTCGCCAGCTCCGCAGCGATTCGGGCCCGAAGCTCGTCGAGGCCGTCGGCCGTCGGCGCGACACCGCTGCCGATGTTGTCCGCCTCCCGCAGCGCGAAGAGCTCGTCGACGACGTCCCGACCGACCTTACCGATGAACCGCCGAACCGCCGAATCGCTCCAGCCTGTCTCGTACTTGAACATGTGCTGGCGGACGAGGTGGGCGACACGCTCCGTCACGATCCGCGGCTCGTGGAGGCGCTCAAGGAGCTTGCGCGCGATCTCCGCGCCGACCGTCTCGTGGCCGTAGAAATGGCCGTCTGCCTGCGTCGCGGGTTTGCCGATGTCGTGGACGAGGGCGGCGAGGCGAACGACCGGATGGGGGGGCGTGGCGTCGACCGTTCGGAGCGTGTGCTGCCAGAGATCCTCGCCCTCGATCTTGTTCTGAACCATGCCCCGTTGGGAGGCGAGCTCAGGCGAGATGGTATCGAGCAACCCCGTGTCGGCCAGGAGCTCGCAGCCCGACGGACGGCCGCTCGGCTGCCAGCAGTTTGGCGAGCTCGGCGGCGATCCGTTCCCCGGACAGATGGGCAACGAGCGGGGCATGGTCCCGGATCGCGGCCAGCGTGTCCGCCTCGATGCTGAACCCGAGCGTCGCGGCGAGTCGGACGGCGCGGACCATCCGGAGCGCGTCCTCTTCGAAGCGGGTCGCCGGGTCGCCGACGGCCCGCAGGACCCGGCCGGCGACGTCGACTCGGCCACCGAACGGATCGACGAGCGTGGCGCGTGCGGCCTGGTCCGCGGGATCGTCGCCGCCACTCGGTGTCGCGCCCCACGCCATCGCGTTGACCGTGAAGTCCCGACGCGCGAGGTCCGCCTCGAGCGACGTCCCGAACTCGACCCGATGCGGGCGTCGGAAGTCGGCGTAATCGTGGTCGCTCCGGAACGTCGTGATCTGGTACTCGTGGCGTCGTCGGCGGACCGCGACCGTACCGAACCTGTTCTCGTACACGGCGTCCGGGAAGAGCGCCTGCGTCTCCTCGGGCAGGGCGTCGGTCGCGAGATCCCAGTCGACGGCCTCCCGGCCGAGCAGCGCGTCGCGCAGCGAGCCGCCGACGATGTACGCGCCGTGACCGGCGGACCAGAGCGTTTGAAGAAGCGTCACTACCGGTTCGGGCACGACGTCGCCGATCCCCGCCGGCTCCACCGGTAGCCCGTGCTCCGGCGAGGTCAGTTCCGACCCAGGAACAGGTACGTTCGCCACGCCTCGTTCCGCTCGTCGGCAAGGTATGGCGTGAAGAGGGAGTAGACGTCACTCCGTGGCTCGAACGGCGGCCGGTGGAGCCGGAAGCGGACCTCGTCGACCGTCTTGCCCCCCTTGCGGTGGTTGCACGCCTTGCAGGCGGTGACGAGGTTCTCCCAGGTGTGGCCGCCGCCCCGATGGCGCGGGACGATGTGATCGAGGGTCAGGTCGTGGGTCTGCCGGCCGCAGTACTGACAGGTGTGCCGGTCGCGCGCGAAGATCTCGCGTCGCGAGAGCTTGACGCGTGGCCGCGGTCGCCGGATCTGGTACTGGAGGCGGATGACCGACGGCGCGCGAAAGGACGTCCGCGGCGTCCGGATCACCTGGTGGTCGTACTCGATCACTTCGGCCTTCTCGCCGAACACGAGCCGGAAAGCTCGCGGCAGGTTGCAGACGTTGAGCGGCTCGTAATTCTGGTTCAGTACGAGCACCACGCCGTCCATCGGGCGCGATGGTAGCAGGACGACCCGAAGGGCTTACGTTCGGCCGACCGCGGCTCCCGACTGCGGGTCCCAGCCGCCGGCCTGGCCGACCTTGCTCGCGAGGGGCCGACCCAGGGCCGACGCGATGAATCGGGCGGCCTCGAGGACGCCGTCGAGGCGCACCCCGTGCTCGTAGCCCATGCCGTCGAGGAGGTATACGAGGTCCTCCGTGGCCAGGTTGCCGGCCGCCCCGGGCGCGTAGGGACAGCCACCGGTGCCGCCGGTTGACGCGTCGAAGCAGCGAATCCCCGCCCCGAGCCCGGCGACGACGTTGGCAAGGGCGGTGCCGCGCGTGTCGTGGAAGTGGAACGCGATCCGTTCGGGGGCGATGCCCGCGGCGACCGCCTGCGCGGTCAGCTCGACGACCTGGCTCGGGAACGCCGACGCCGATCGTGTCGCCGAAGCAGACCTCCTCGACGCCGAGCTCGAGCAGTCGGAGCGCGACCTCGACGGCCCGATCCGGGTCCACCGCCCCGCTGTACGGGTCCCCGAAGGCGGTCGAGACATAGCCCCGGCGCCACCAGCCGAGTTCGCCGGCGCGGGCAAGGACCGGCGCGAATGCAGCGAGCAATTCCGCGATCGTCATCCCGATGTTGCGGGTCGTGAACGCGTCCGATGCAGCGGTGAAGACCGCGATCGCGTCGGCGCCGGCGGCCTCCGCGCGGGCGAGTCCCCGCAGGTTCGGGACGAGGACGGGGTAGCGGACGCCGTCGACTCGCGGCAGGGCCGGAAGTAGGTCGTCCGCGTCCGCGAGCTGGGGAATGGCGGCCGGCGACACGAACGAGGTCGCCTCGATCTCGCGGAGGCCGGCCGCGACGAGCAACTCGACGTAGCGGCGCTTTGTCGCCGTCGGGATCGAGGACTCTTCGTTCTGCAGGCCGTCGCGCGGCCCGACCTCGTAGACGCGGACCCGATCGGCCACGCTCCCGGTCAGCCCTTCGGCGGCGTCATCGCCCGCTCGATCGCCGCGATCCGGATCTCGATCCGCCCGATCTCGTCGACCGCGGCACGGTGCTCGTCACTTCCCAGCGGAGCCGCGTTCCGCTTCTGCCGAGCGGCGGTGTGTCGGTCGAGAAGCTCCGCGCGGCTCCCCGGCAGGCTGGTGTCGACCTTGGCCGCCTGGCCATGGGCCTTGGCGGGCTTGTGGCCGCCGGCGTGCGGATCATTCTTGTGGCCGGCCTTGGCCACCTGGGCCGCAGCGCCTTCGACCGCCGCCGTGACGGTATCGACGGCGCTCTTGACGGCACCCTGCAGGCCGCCGGTCTTCGACTTCTGGTTCTCGGAGCGTCGTTGTCGTGCTTGGCCATCGGTCCTCCTGCGTAGTCGAAAGGGTAGCGCCTCGACGCTCAGGCTTCGATGGTGGCGAGCAGCTGGCCGCGCGTCACCTGGTCCCCGGCTGCGACGTGCAGGTCCGCAACCCGGCCCGGAGCCGATGCGACGACCACGTGTTCCATCTTCATGGCCTCGAGCGTGACGATCGGGTCGCCCGCCGCGACCGCGTCGCCCGCGGCGACATGGACGGTGATTACCGCACCCGGCATCGGCGACATGAGTTCGGCCGAGCCGCCGGCGTGGGCGTGAGCCGCCGCCGTTCGAGCCGCCCGGTCGACGTCCGGCGCCGGAGCCAGCCGGAAGGCGACCGATCTGCCACCTATGTCCAGGTGGGCGACGTCGTCGGAGACGACCGCGGCCTCGTCGGCCGCAGTGGCGTCGGCCGGCGAAACGGTCTGCTCCTCGCCTTCGGCGGCGAGCCGGAGCGTCGGTGGCCCGTTGAGCCGCCAGCCGCCACCGAGGAGCCTGGCAGCCACGCGCCAGGACTCGGCGGGGATTGCCGTTCGATCCAGCCAGTCGTCGGGTGGCCAGATCCGATCGAGCGTGTCGATTCGCGCCTGCGCCGCTCGTGACGGCAGGCTCCTGGACCAGCCATCGGAGAAACCGAAGGTTCGTCGTCAGGCCGAGCACGACCGTCTCGTCGAGGGCGCGCGCGAGGCGGGCGAGCGCTTCCGGTCGGTCGCGACCGTGGGCCACGATCTTGGCGAGCATCGGATCAAAGCGATCCGTCACCTCGTCACCGGCGGCGACGCCTGCATCGACCCGGATTCCGTGGCCGGCCGGCCATCGGAGCGCCTCGATTCGGCCCGTCGCCGGCAGAAACCCCGACTCCGGATCCTCTGCGTAGAGCCGCGCCTCGACCGCATGACCTGTCGGCGTCACGTCCGCTTGGGTGAAGCCGAGCGGACCGCCGGCGGCGATCCGGATCTGGTCCGCGACGAGGTCGCGGCCCGTCACCGCCTCCGTCACCGGATGCTCGACCTGGAGCCTCGTGTTCATCTCGAGAAAGAAGATTTCGCCGCGGTCGTCGAGGAGGAACTCGCACGTGCCCGCGCTGACGTACCCGACCGCTCGGCCAAGGGCGAGGGCGGCCTCGGTCAGGCGTCGGCGGGTCGGTTCATCGACACCAGGCGACGGCGTCTCTTCCAGGACCTTCTGGTGCCGCCGTTGGATCGAGCAGTCGCGCTCGCCGAGATGCACTCCCGCGCCGCTGGCGTCGAAAAGCAGCTGGACCTCGACGTGACGCGGCCCCGGAACGAACCGCTCCAGGATCAGGCGATCGTCGCCGAACGCGCTGCGGGCTTCGCGCCGCGCCGCGGCGAGGGCCGCCGGGAGCGCATCGAGTGTCGCGACGGTGCGCATGCCCTTTCCGCCGCCGCCGGCCGACGGCTTGACGAGGAGAGGGAAGCCGATCCGCGCGGCAGCCGCCGCCAGGGAGTCGTCGTCCTGCGCCGCCTCGTCGTATCCCGGGACCGTCGGGACGCCGAGGTCGCGGGCGAGCTGACGGGCGGCCGCCTTGTCGCCCATCGTCCGGATCGCATCGGGTGGCGGTCCGACCCAGCGGATGCCTGCGGCCAGGACCGCCTCCGCGAACGGCGCGCTCTCGGCGAGAAACCCGAAGCCGGGGTGGAGCGCGTCGGCGCCGGCCGACCGCGCGGCCGCCACGACCGATTCGATCGACAGGAGATCGATGGCGTTTGGGCCGTCCGTCGGAGGAACCACGACCCGAATGCCGAGCCGGTCGGCCGTCCGCGTGATCCTTGCCGCGATTTCGCCGCGATTTGCGATGAACAGCGTGCGGATCGGTTGTTCCGACTCCCCAACGAGGTTTCGAGATCGTGGCCAAACGCGTCAATCGCGTCACTCGCGACACGCCATCGCCCTCCGACGCGTCGAGCGGGCAGCTTTCCGGCAGCGATCCAGCGCTGGACGCTCCTGGTCGTCGCCCCAATTCGGCGTGCGGCCTCGCTCGGGCTCAGCTCATCGGTCATGGGTGTGTCGCGATTGTCGCATACCGAACGGCGCGGCCTAGTCCACCTCGTCTGGCTGCCAGCCGGGTTTGCGCTTCTCGGTGAAGGCTCGGAAGCCCTCCTGTGCCTCTTCGCTGACGCGCTGGCGGGCGATGACCCGCGCCGTGTGCCATTTCGAGGACCCGTGACCCAGGCCGCGGACCTCGCGAACGATCGACTTTGGCCGCCCGGGCGGCCGTCGGTCCGGCGGCGAGAACGTCGGCGACCGCCGCGTCGACAGCGGCGTCGAGCGCGGCCTCCCCTTCGACGACCTCGTGGACCAGCCCGATTCGCTGGGCCCGCACCGCGTCGAAGCGCCGACCCCCCGGGAATAGCGCTCGGGCGTTCGTCTCGCCGATCTTGGCGATGACGAACGGCGAGATGACCGCAGGCAGGATCCCCAGCCGCGTCTCGGTGAACCCGAACCGCGCGCCGGCTTCGGCAACGACGAAGTCGGCAACGGCGCACAGGCCCATTCCGCCGCCGAGCGCCGCCCCCTGGACGCGGGCGATCACCGGCACGGGGCAGGTATCGATCGTTTCGAACATGTCGGCCATCGCGATCGAGTCCTGCTCGTTGCCTTCGACGTCGAGGGCCATCGCGGCGCGCATCCAGGCAATGTCGGCGCCGGCACAGAACGATGGCCCGTCGCCGGCGAGGACGACCGCCCGGAGATCCGCTGGTGCCTCGCGCGCGAGCGCCGCGAACGTCGAGCGGAGCTCCGCGATCACCGACGCGTTGAAGGCGTTGTGGACATCCGGCCGGGTGAGCGTCACGCGGGCGACGACGCCGCCCGGACCACCTCGCTCGAGCCTGAGGAGATCGCTCACCGCCGCATCGTAGCGGCCGGCGATCCTCCGGCGGCCGTCAGCTCGCCGCCGCTGCCCGGGGAGCTGCCGTCAGGACTTCGACCGAATCGCCGAGGCGGATGCGGCCCGGCCGTTCGACCTCGCCGTAGACCCCGAAGTCGATATCGCGATCGTCCGTCAGGCCGCGGTAGGCGATGATCGTCCGGAGGGTGTCGAGGTCGCGCTCGCCGGTGTCCGGATCCTGGGTCGTGATCGCGCAGCGTGGCACCGGGGCCGAGATCTGGAGCACCGCCTCACCGAGGCCGATCCGGCCGCCGACCCAGGTGTCCTCCTCGTGCGCGGCACCGCCTTCGAGCTCGATGAGCATCCGGAAGCGGCGCCCGTCGACCATGCCCGTTCCGAGGTGGTGGGCGAGGAGCTCCAGCGACCCATCAGTGATCAGCGTTGCCGGGTGAGCGTTGCGGGTCCCGCCGACTCGATCGCACCGGATAAGCCGGATCTGCCGGCCGCAGAACTCGGACAGCGCGGCCGCCCAGGGCCCCTCGACGAGGTGCCCGGCCACTCTTCGCTTGTGGACCTCGGTCTCGACGGCCGCCCCGAGCTCGACGGCCGCATCGACGATCGTGCCATCCGGAAACGACAGGCGCAGCTGGGTGGCCTCGGGGTCCGTATGTGCGCCGATTTTCACGAGGGACGGGACCACGAGTCGATCGACGAGTCGGTCGGTGGCGTCGGTCAGGTAGAAGCGCCGGTCCTCGACGACGCCGGCTTCGGTCAGGTCGATCTCAGTCGGGTGCGCCAGGCCGAGACTGCGGACAGGCGCGATCGAGAAGCGGGCGACCGTTGGCATTGGCCGGATGCTACCGGACGCGTCAGGCGATCGGGCCCTCAGCCGGACCGGAAGCCTCCGACAAGGGTGCGGTTGCGGGTGCCTGCAAGGTGTTCGCGACCGGGTCCGTCGGGCTCGCGACGGGCGAAGAATCGCGGAACTCCTGGAGCTTGCCGATGCCGAAGAGGATCCCGCCGATCACCATCGCGCTGAGCCCGACCGGCTGCTGCATGCCGCCGAGCCATGACAGGATCAGGAGCTGGTAGTCGAACATCGGCAGGAAGAACGCGAGGGCCCCGAGGATCAGCAGAGTGCCACCGCCGCCGGCGAGCTGGTTTTCCTTCTTCATCGTTCCACTCCCCTCAGAGCGGCGACGAGAACGCGCCGCGCCGGCCCAGCATAGCCACGGGTATTCGGAGCGATAGCCCCTCCTGAGATCTCCGGTGCCCGCGATCACCATCGGCTCGTTCACTTGACGACGACGGTGTTCTCCACAGTGAGCTGATGGGGCTCGCCACCGCAGTCGCCGAGCGAGACGTCGAGGTGGGCGATGATCCGCCAGGTCCCCGCGGGCAGCCTGAGGATCGGATCCACGTACCAGGCGAGGTCGAAGCCTCGTCTCGCGTCGTCCGGGGACCCCGCCTTCGCGAACGGAAGTGCCGCCGATTCGCCCTTCGCGAGTTCGGTCCTGAGGCACGGCTGGTCCATTCCGCCACCCATGCCGCGCTCCCCGCCAACCTCCTCGATCTGGAACGCGATCGGATAGGCGGCGTGGAACAGCGCCTCCGTCGGGCGTGGCCCGAGGTACGTCACGGTCGCGACCGGTTCGATCGCGTCTTCTTCGCTGTAGTGGCCTGTGGGGTCGTCAGTAGCCAGTCGAAGCTCGTGTCCTCGGCCGTCGACCCCACCGGGGCGCCAGGTCCGGTCCGCGGCGGCTCGGTGCGGAGCACCAGCCCTCCCACGGCGACGAGCACGACCGCGGCGATCGCCCCGATCAGCAGTCTCACCAGCCAGCGCCACCCGCGAGACAGCTCGAACGCCGGGCTAGATGGAGATCGCATCACATCCGGAAGACGCCGAACCGGGTCTCGGGGATCGGCGCATGGAGGGCGGCCTCGATGCCAAGGGCGAGGACCTGGCGCGTCTCGAGCGGATCGATGACGCCGTCGTCCCATAGCCGCGCCGTCGCGAAGTAGGGGTTGCCCTCGCGCTCGTACGTCTCGAGGATCGGCGCCTCGAAGGCGTCGCGCGCGGCGTCGTCGGCGAGGTCGCCGCTGACCGTCGACAGGACGCGGGCGGCCTGCTGGCCGCCCATGACGCTGATTCGGGCGTTCGGCCAGGTCCACAGGAACCGCGGCTGGTAGGCGCGGCCGGCCATCGCGTAATTCCCGGCGCCGAAGCTGCCGCCGATGATCACGGTGAACTTCGGCACCTCCGCGCAGGCGACGGCGGTGACCATCTTCGCCCCGTCCTTGGCGATGCCGCCGGCCTCGTACTCGCGGCCGACCATGAAGCCGGTGATGTTCTGCAGGAACACGAGCGGGATCTTCCGCTGCGCGGCGAGCTCGATGAAGTGGGCGCCCTTGAGCGCCGACGCGCTGAACAGGATCCCGTCGTTGGCGATGATCCCGACCGGATAGCCCTCGATGTGGGCGAACCCGGTGACGAGCGTCTCGCCGTAGCGCGGCTTGAAGTCGTGGAAGCGGCTGCCGTCGACGAGGCGGGCGATGATCTCGCGGACCTCGACGGGCCGCCGGGCATCCGCCGAGACGGCGCCATAGAGCCCGGCCGGGTCGACGGCCGGCGGCTCCGGCGTCGCCCGATCCCACGGGGGCTCGGGCGGCCGCCGGTTGAGATTGCTGACGATCGACCGACCGAGGGCGAGGGCGTGCTCGTCGTCGAGCGCGAGGTGATCGGCGACGCCGGAGATCGCGGTGTGGACGTCGCCTCCCCCGAGATCCTCGGCGCTCACCTCCTCGCCGGTCGCGGCCTTCACGAGCGGTGGGCCGCCGAGGAAGATCGTGCCGGTGCCCTTGACGATGACCGTCTCGTCGCTCATCGCCGGGACATAGGCTCCGCCGGCCGTGGAGCTGCCCATCACGAGGGCGACCTGGGGGATCCCGGCCGCCGACATCCGGGCCTGGTTGTAGAAGATCCGGCCGAAATGGTCGCGGTCGGGGAAGACGTCGGCCTGGAGGGGGAGGAATGCGCCGCCGCTGTCGACGAGATACACGCACGGCAGTCGGTTCTCGAGGGCGATCTCCTGGGCGCGGAGATGCTTCTTGACCGTCAGCGGGTAGTAGGTGCCGCCCTTCACGGTCGCGTCGTTGGCGACGATCACGACCGTCGTCCCCTCGATCCGGCCGATCCCGGTCACGATCCCGGCCGCCGGGGCATCGTCGTCGTAGAGACCGTTGGCGGCGAGCGGACTCAGCTCGAGGAACGCGGAGCCGGGGTCGATGAGCCGGTCGATCCGCTCGCGGACCGGCAGCTTGCCTCGCTCGCGATGCCGCGCGATCGAGCGATCGTCGCCGCCCGCACCGCCGCTCGTGACGTCGGCCTGACGAGCGCGCAGGTCGGCAACGAGCGTGGCCATGGCGTCGTGGTTCGCGCGTACCTCGGGGCTGGCGGGATCGAGCCGGCTCCGGAGGACGGGCATGGTCCGATGATAGGTCGGAACCGCACGCCGCCAAGCGACGTCGTCGCGCCGTGCCGAAGCTTCGCCTGTTGGTGGCCATCGCCTTGACGACCGTTGTCGTCTCGGCGTGCGGTTGGCAGGAGTCGCCGCGGCCGTCGCCCCGGTCCTCGCCCGTGGCGTCGTCTACGCCCTCCGTCGAGCCACTGGCGACGCCGTCCCCTGAGCCGGTTTCGGCGATCGTGACGATCGAGACGCGCGGCGGCGAATGCCCGAACGGCCCCTGTGGGTCGGTTGTCGCGATCGAAGCCGACGGTCGGGTCCACCAGCTCCAGCCGACGGACGAGGTGATCGGGCAGGTCCCGCCGGAGGTTCTCGAGGCCCTTCGGATCGAGATCGACCAGGCGAACTTCTCGCTGATCGAGAGCCGGCCCTTCACCGACCTGTGCCCGACTGCCTTTGACGGCCAGGAGACGATCTACGTCTTCACCGTCGGGCTCGGGGCGGGCTTCGAGCGGATCGCCTCGTGCGAGGTCGCGATCGATCCTTCCAATCCTCTATTCGTCGCCGTCTCGGCTGCGCTCCAGGCCGTTGGCCCCTGACCGGGGCAACTCGCGGATCAGTCCCGCCGCCGCACGCGGATCTGCGCCACCACCGTCGTGACGACGCCGATCGCGAGCAATACCCCACCGACCGCAAGCCAACCACCAATGTCCGGGCTGCCGCACTCCTGGCCCGGCGCGGCATCGAACGCCTGGCACGCTTGGTTGGATCGGACGAGTAGCGCGAGCCACGCCGTCCCGAGCCCGATGAAGAGCCCGCCGACGGCCGGCAACCGTGGCGACGCCTTGATCAGCCCCAGTAAGAAGGCCAGGACGATGAGCCAGCCGAGGGTCGGAAAGGAGAGGGTGAGAATGCCGGCCGCAACTCCGACTACGACCCCCGCGAGCCAGTTCGATCGGCCGCGGCTCTTCACAGGACGTCCTTGAGCGCCGATTCGACGGTGGGATGACGGAACATGTAACCGGCCGCGAGGGCCTTCGCCGGAACGGCAACGCGGCCATGAAGGACGATGTCGGCCTGGCCCCAGAGGGCAAGGCGGAGGAGGAAAGCCGGAGCCGGGAAGGCCGCCGGTCGGCGCATTGCCCGGCCGATCGCGCGAGCGAGATCGCGCTGGGTCGGTACCTCCGGTGCCACCATGTTGAGCGGCCCGGAAACCGACTCATCGCGGATCGCGAGGTCGTAGAGCCCCACGGCATCATCGACATGGATCCACGTGAACCGCTGCCGGCCCGATCCGAGTGGCCCGCCGACGAAGAGCCGGAACGGCAGGAGGACCAACCGCCAGGCGAGGGCTTCCGGGGCGACGATGAGAGCGGTCCGGGCCGTGACCACGCGGACGCCAAGCCTCTCGGCCGCCTTGGCTGCCTCCTCCCAGGCCACGACGACGCGAGCGAGGAATGAGTCGCCGGGCGGGGAGTCCTCGGTCATCTCGCCGTCCGGGCGGTCGCCGTAGACGTCGATACCTGAGGCGTTCACGAGCACCTTGGGGCGATCGACCGCCGGCACGCGACTCATTGCTTCGACGATGGTCCTGGTCGCGTCGAGCCGGCTTTGCAGGATCGCCCGCTTGTGGCCCGGCGTCCAGGGTCGGCCGCCGATCGGCGCGCCTGCCAGGTTGACGACCGCATCGGCGCCCCGGATGACCGCCAGGAGATCGTCGTCGACTCGCGGCGGGTCCCAGCGCGAAGCGACGGCTCCGGCCGGGAGTCTCGCGGCGGTCCGGTGCGGGTTCCGAGTCAACACGGTCACCTCGTGACCGGACTCCAGCCACCGAGCCGTCAGCCGGCGCCCCAGGAAACCCGACCCGCCGGCGATGACGATGCGCATCAGGTCCTCACGCGTATGGTGGGTGTCGTCATGGGAGGGCCACCGTGCTACTCTTTGATAGCAAGTTATGACATCAGAACACGCTACTGTCAAGTCGCACGTTTCAGTCGTGGACGGCGATGCCGGCGCTGAGACGTCGCCCGCCGAGTCGCTCCGCCTGCGGTTTGCCGAGGCCTGGGGCGAAATGAGCGCGGCGTGGGGCGTCGCGCCCGCGATCGGACGCGTCCATGCCTATCTCATGGTCCGCGACGCGCCGCTGACGGAGCGCGAGGTTCGCGAGGCCCTCCGCCTGTCGCACCGCGCCGCAAGCCTCGCCCTCGCCGATGCCGAGGCGTGGGGGATCGTCAAGCGCGTCGCCGAGCCGCGCCGGGTGGGTCGTCGCGGCCCCGCCGGCATTGCCTACGTCGCGGTAGGCGATCATTGGGAGTGGTTCACGAGCGTCATCGCCGGCCGGAAGGTCCGCGAAGGCGATCCCATCGTCAAGATCATCGACGAGACGACGAAGTCGGCGGCCAGGGCTGCCTCCGAGCACCCCGGCAGACGAGGAACTCGCGGCGCTGCGCGACTGGTTGACGACCTTCTCCGACTTCGTCCGGCTATTCGACCGGGCGGTCGGGTTGATCCCAAAGCTCGAACCGCGCGAGCTGGAACGGGGCATGCGCCTGCTCGGCGAGATCTCCGACGACACGGTGCTCCGGCTCGTCCATCTGCTCGGCGGGTTGCCGGACGACGACGTCATCGACCTGGTCGAGGCCCTCAGCCGGCTGTCGCCGACTGCCGCGCGGCGGGCGACGAAGCTGATGTCGGGAGTCGTCCGGACGGTCGCGCGATAGCGCGAGGGCAGAATCAAACGGCCCCGGAGCGTGATGCCCCGAGGGCCGTGAGCAGAGGCTGCCTCGACGGAGTCAGCCGTTCGAGTGGTCCTTCCAGGACACGTTCCCGATCATGGCCGGAGATCGACTGCTGGGCGCCCGCCGCCGGTCGAACGGTCCCGGCCGCCTGAAGCGATAGACCGCCTTGTACGACGAGTGGCTGTTGTACTCGCCGGGCAGCTGGAAGCTGCCGCGGCCGGTTTCCCTCACGGTCCCCGAGGTCGCCTCAGGTCGAGGCTGAAGTCAAGTCCGCCGGGAGTCCTCGAAGGTCCACTCGCCGGTGCATCCGTCGAAGTTCTCGCGGCGTGGCTTCGAGCGTGCCGCTGGCGGTTGCCGAGCCGATGTTCTTGCCGATCGTCAGCGTCGCCGGTCCATAGCCCCAGACGTTCGAGCCGACGCTGCCGAAGGTGTCGTCCTCGGGATCGTCCGGCGTATCGGCGCCCGTGCACTGGACATATTCCTCGCTGTAGTCGCAGAACTCGGCGAAGGTCTCCGACGAGCCCTGCTCGTGGCTGACGGCGACGTAGCCGACTGGAAGCTCTTCGTATCCTCGTCGTAGGACTCCCAGTGCGCCTGCGCCATGTCACCGAGCCGCTGAAGTTGCCGACATTCGGGCCGGCGAGGGCCGACGCCGCCAGTGTCAGCGCCATGAGTCCCGCCATCGGGACAGCCAGATACTTGCGCATCAAATCCCCTTCCGCGCGCCATCCGCGCAATCCTCGGTGGCGGCTGCCGGGCTGAACGGTCCGCCGTGTCCGATACCCCGATGACGCACGGATCTGGGGCCCGTTGCGGCCAACGGTGTGTCGGGCTGCCGACAGTGGAGTTCGTCACGGCCGGACGTTTCGATGCGTCCGGATGCGGTTGTTGAACCTGGCTGACCTCGCGGAGCTAGGCGACGGCGCTGCGACCGACCGGTTCGGCAGGGGCAACGGTGACCCGGTTCCGACCGTTCATTTTCGATTCGTACATCGCTGTGTCGGCGGCGCGGAGCCACTCGTCGGCCCTGGTTGTCGGCTGGTCTGAGGATCCTGCACCGAGGGGCGCCACGCCGACGCTGATGGTCACCACCTCGTCGTCCTCCGCGCGATCCGGGCGATCGGTTCGGACACCGAGCGCCGCGACGGCAGCGCGCTGCCGTTCCGCCACGGCGAGCGCGTCGATGACCGACGCGCCAGGAAGCAGGACGATGAACTCTTCGCCGCCGAAGCGATAGACCCGATCCGACGGTCGGGTGCTCGCGGCCAACGCATCGGCGACCTGTCGCAGAACTTGGTCGCCGGCGAGATGCCCGTGACGGTCGTTGTAGTCCTTGAACCTGTCGATGTCGATCATCAGCGCCGCGCCTTCGCCTCGTCCGGCGTTCCGTCCGGCCACCATCTCGATGTCCTCGCCAAGGCGCAGCCGGTTCGCGACGCCAGTGAGCGGGTCGACCCGGGCGGCTTCCCGCAGTTCCTCAGCAAGGACGCGTAGATCTCGCCCCTGCGACGCCGCCAGCTCGTTCAGTCCCCGGAGCTGCATCCGCTGCAAGTACATGCTGCGCCGCTGTCGCTGGAGGACGAGGTGGCCGGCGAGGCTCGCGAGCACGGAGTCGATAGAAATCGTTAGCAGATCTCCTACCGTGTCCGCGTCAAGCCCGGCAGCGAGGGGCGAGAGCACGAATCCAACAACCACGCCGAGGGAGACGACGATCCAGGCTGCGTGTCGCTGGGTCTTCCACGGCATGAACAGGGCCGAGCCCACGATGACCACAGGGACATATGCGAACTGCATCGCCCCTGATTCCGGGACCAGACCGAGGGGCAGGAGAGACGCCGCCAAGGCGCTCACACCGAGCAGGAGCGCTGCGCCAGTCGGGTTTCGGCGAGGTCCCCGTCGACGCCGGACCGCGAGCAACAACAGGGCGCCCACGGCGGCGAGCGAGATGTTCAGCGCGGTGATCGCGGCCCCGACGGAGTTCAGTGCGGCCGCATCCACCAACAGAATGACGATTAGTGCGATCGCGCCTGCTCGCGTCGCGGCGCGGACATTCCGGCGCTCCCACGCCCTGTAGCGGGGTTGCATCACGACGCCAGTGTCGGCGAGTTCGTGAACGAGGCCCGGCAGCCGGTGCAGCAAGAGCCGGAGTCCCGTGATGGTCAACATGACGCATTCACAGTGCCCGGACTGGTACGGCCACGCCATCGTCCGAATGTCCCCAGGGGCCTCATGCGAACACCGTAGCCATGTGATGTCTCGTCTCAGGCGAGGCGGATTCGAGGGTCGGCGACCCGTGACAGGCGGAGACATGCAACCGTGCGATAATCCGGGCGCGCGAGGCGGCCCGGCCCGCTCGAACGGGCGAGGACCCCGGGGCAAGCACGGCCGGCGGACCGAGCGCACGAGTCCGGAGCCAAACATCACATGACCCTCGAAACGTCCACCTGGGCGACCAAGAAGGGCCTCGCCCAGATGCTGAAGGGCGGCGTCATCATGGACGTCGTCACGCCCGAGCAGGCAAAGACCGCAGAGGACGCCGGCGCCGTCGCCGTCATGGCGCTCGAGCGCGTTCCTGCCGACATTCGCGCCGCCGGTGGCGTCGCCCGGATGAGCGACCCGTCGATGATCGAAGGGATCATGAACGCGGTCACGATCCCGGTCATGGCAAAGGCCCGGATCGGGCACTTCGTCGAGGCCCAGGTGCTCGAGGCGCTCGGCGTCGACTACATCGACGAATCGGAGGTCCTGACGCCGGCCGACGAGGCGAACCACATCGACAAGCACGCCTTCAAGATCCCGTTCGTGTGCGGCTGCCGGAACCTCGGCGAAGCCCTCCGCCGGGTGAACGAGGGCGCCGCGATGATGCGGACGAAGGGCGAGGCAGGCACCGGCAATATCGTCGAAGCCGTTCGCCAGCTCCGCGACGTGCTGGCCGGGATCCGGCGTCTCCAGGGGATGCGCGAGGACGAGTTGTTCGTCGCCGCGAAGGAGCTCCAGGCGCCGTACGAGCTCGTCAAGCAGGTTGCCGCGGACGGCAGGCTGCCGGTCGTGAACTTCGTTGCCGGCGGGATTTCGACCCCGTCCGATGCCGCGCTCGTCATGCAGCTCGGGGCCGAGGGCGTGTTCGTCGGGTCCGGGATCTTCAAGAGCGAGGACCCGGCGCGGATGGCCAACGCGATCGTCCAGGCGACGACGCACTTCGACAACCCGTCGATCATCGCCGAGGTCTCGAAGGGCCTGGGCGCACCCATGCGCGGGATCCCCATCGAAGCGATTCCGGACGAGGAGCGCCTGGCGGTCCGGGGCTGGTAGGGCGGCGGCCTCGGGCCGGCGACGACTGACGCACCGCCATGAAAATCGGTGTTCTGGCCCTTCAGGGGGCCTTCCGCGAGCATCTCCAGACACTTGCGCGCCATCGGCGTCGAGGGCGTTCCGGTGCGCCTGCCGGCCGATCTGGACGACGTCGCCGGCCTCATCCTGCCGGGCGGCGAAAGCACCACGATGCGCAAGCTGATCGATCGCTGGGGCCTTCGCCAGCCGATCCTCGACCTCGCCTCCGGCGGGGCTCCGATCTTCGGGACGTGCGCCGGGATGATCGTCCTCGCCCGCGAGATCGTCGGCGGGGAAGAGCCGATCCTGCCGCTCATCGACGTCTCGGTCCGGCGGAACGCCTTCGGCCGCCAGCTCGACTCGTTCGAGGCGGACCTGCCGGTGCCGGTGCTCGGCGATCAGCCGGTTCACGGCGTCTTCATCCGAGCACCGATCATCGAGCGGACCGGCCCCGACGTGGACGTCCTCGCCCGCCTGGACGACGGGCGGATCGTCGCCGTTCGCGAACGGAACATCATCGCCACGGCGTTCCATCCGGAGCTCGCCGGGGAGACGCGCTTCCACCGCCTCGTCGCGACGATGGCGAACGAGCACGAAGATCCCGGCGAGGGCGCCGGTCGACGCCACCACCCGACCCGTCGTTCGAGGACGGCGCCATGAGCGAAGCGCGGACCCTCAGGACCGGCGGCAAGGTTCGGGCGGCCCGCCTGACCGACCTCGCCGCGCTCGGGGAGCTGTCGCGCCTGTGCCAGGACGCCGACTCCTCGACCCGTTCGCTCGGGCTGCCGGTCAGCGGCCCGCCGATCGGCGTGTTCAGCCTGTTCCGGCTGCCCCTCGGGGCCTTCCGGCCGCACGACCTGATGTTCGTCTACGAGTCCGAAGGCAGGCTCTCGGGCCTCATCCGCGTCGAGCGCGAGTCGTTCCGTGACGAATGGACGATCGTCGAGCTCGACGGGATCGGCTCGTCGAATGCGGGCGACATCCGGTTCCGGCTCGTCCAGCAGCTCGTCCGCGAAGCGTCGAAGCGGGGTGCCGTGCGGCTCCACGTCGCCTGTGCCGACCGGGACGGCAACGTCGAGCTGTTCATGCAGGCCGGGTTCGCGCGCTACGGCGAGGAGGTCGTCCTCTATCGGCCGCCCCGGCCCGCGCTTCCCGGGGCGTGGAAGGATGGCCGCGCCAAGAGCGCCCGGATCAGGCCGGCCGTGCCGATCGATTCGGTCGCCCTCATGCGCCTCTACGCGTCGGCGACGCCGCAGCCGGTCCAGCGGCTCGAGGCGATCCGGCTGACCGACTGGGAGCGGCAGGGCGGCAACTGGCGCGTGCCGCGCTCGAGCCTCGCCCCGATCCTCCGATTCGCGGACGTCGAGGCCTTCGTCCAGGAGGCGCCGGGCGGCGGCCGCGACGGCACGGAGCTCGACGCCTTTGTCCAGATCGGCGTAGCCAAGGAGGATCAGCCACACTACCTGAAGGTGGTCGCGCGCCCGGGGGCGGACGTCAGCGACATCGTCGGTTTCGCGCTCGGGGGCATTGCCGAGCGGACGGGAACGGCAGCCGGCCGCGACCAGGGAGTGCTCGCGCCCGTGCGCACCTACGAATCGCCCGTCGATAGCAGACTGGAAGAAGCGGGGTTCAATACGATCGCCACTGTCACGCTGCTCATGAAGGAAACTCTCGTACGCGTCGCCGAACCGGCCCTCGTGCCGGCCGGCGTCCGCTAAGGAGGCCATCGTGGGACCTGCGGATCGCCGCCGGGAATCGATCGACGACCTGAGCGCGCTCTTCGCCTCATTGCCGCCGGAGATCGTCGCCGCCGTCCACGCCCTGCCCGACAAGGAGGCGTTGATCGAGGTCGTCCTCGACCTCGGGCGGCGGCCCGGAGGCGCGCTTCCCCGACAGCGAGGAGATGCTCCTCGAGCGGGAGATCACCGAGGCCGACATCGCCCACGTCGTCGACCACATCGGGACGTTCGGCGACGACAACCGGGCCGGGATCGAGCGAACGCTCCACCGGATCAGCGCGATCCGCAACCGGACCGGGCAAGATCGTCGGCCTGACGTGCCGGATCGGGCGGGCCGTCTACGGGACGATCGAGATCATCGAGGACTTCGTCGAGTCCGGGAAGTCGATCCTGATCATGGGCCGGCCCGGGATCGGCAAGACGACGATGCTCCGCGAGGCCGCCCGCGTGCTCGCCGACGACTCGGCAAGCGCGTCGTCGTCGTCGACACGTCGAACGAGATCGCGGGCGACGGCGACATTCCCCACCCGGCCATCGGCAAGGCCCGCCGGATGCAGGTCCGGACGCCGTCGCTCCAGCACGAGGTGATGATCGAGGCGGTCGAGAACCACATGCCCCAGGTCATCGTCATCGACGAGATCGGCACGGAGCTCGAGGCGCAGGCCGCCCGGACGATCGCCGAGCGCGGCGTCCAGCTCATCGGGACGGCCCACGGCAACAACCTCGACAACCTGATGCTCAACCCGACCCTGTCCGACCTCATCGGCGGGATCCAGAGCGTCACCCTCGGCGACGAGGAGGCTCGCCGGCGGCGAACCCAGAAGAGCGTCCTCGAGCGGAAGGCCCCGCCGACGTTCGACGTGATCATCGAGATCATCGATCGCGAGCGGGTCACGGTCCACGCCGACGTCGCCGACACCGTCGACTCGATGCTCCGCGGCGACCAGGTCGCACCGGAGCTCCGCTGGCGCGACGAGGAAGGCGTTCATCGGAGCCAGGCCCGGCCGCGCCCGTCGCCGCGCGAGCAGATCGGCGCGGAGCGGTTCGCCGGGCTCGTCGGTTCCGGCCAGCCGTGGCGGATGGAGCCGGGTTGGCGGGGCGACAGCGCCTACAGGACGGGCGGCTACCGCGAAGCCGATCGGGGCGGCGCGCTCAGGTCCGGCTACCGGCCGGGGGCCAGCGGCGGCTGGCGCCAGACGCGCGGCGGCTCCGGCCGCGAGAGCGCACCGCGCGGCCCGATCTCGGAGGGTGACGCATCGGGCACGATGCCGGGCGAGCGATTCGCGTCGCCGCCGGCTGGCGGGCCGGAGGGAAGCCTCGGCGATCAACCGTTCATCGCCGGCGAGATCGCCGACCGGGGTCCGCTCGAGCGCGGTGCCCAGGCAGCGCTCGACACGCGGGCCCGCGAGGCTCGCGAGCTCGAGCGCCAGCGAGCCTGGCGCGACCAGGCGGCCAAGGCGCTGACGGCCCTCAAGGCCGACGAGGGAACCGGGCCGGTCAACGCCGACGACCTCGACGATGACGACGACGATCTCGACGGGGCCCCGCTCGGCGTCGCCGAGGGCGACTTCGGCGAGACGATCCTGACGCCGGGCGGATCGCCCCTGCCGACGCTCCGGATCCTGCCGCAGGGGATCAGCCGGAAGCGACTCGAGCAGGCGATCCGCGACCTCCAGCTGCCCGTCCAGATCGCCCGCGAGGTCGACGAGGCCGACGTCGTCATGACCCTCAAGAACGAGTACAAGCAGAAGACGCCGATGCTCCGCGAGGCGGAGGAGCGGGCGCTGCCGATCTACGTCCTGAAGGCGAACACGATCCCCCAGATGCAGTCGAGCCTGACCTCGATCTTCTCGCTCGAGATCGATCCCCGCGAGGCGGCGATGCGCGAGACCGAGGAGGCGATCGGGATGGTCCTGAACAACTCCGAGCCGGTCGAGCTGTCGCCCCAGAACGCCTACATCCGGCGGCTCCAGCACCAGATGGCCGAGCGGGCGAACCTCGTCTCGCGGTCCCGCGGCCGCGAGCCCTATCGCCGGGTCAGGCTCTACCCGGACGCGGCGCGGAGCGGCTGGCGGTGAAGGCCGCCACCCTGGCCCGGCCCGGTACCGCCCCGGCCGCCGCCTCTGGGGTTGGGTCGTCGCACGGCAAGCCCCGGCTCGTGGTCATGTACGACCGCGACTGCGGCCTGTGCACGGCAACGGCGAAGCGTCTTCGGCGCTGGGACCGCCACGGCCGGCTCGAGATGCTCTCGCTCCAGGACGCGGCGGTCTCGGACCGACCCGCTGTCGCCGAAACAGCGCGGACGCACCCGGTCCTCGCCGAGCTGCACGTGCTCGACGAGGCGAGCGGTCGGGTCGATGCGGGCGGTGACGCCGCCCTGGCGATCGCCGCGGCGCTGCCGGGCGGATGGCTCGTGCGGCCGTTCCGACGGATCGCGCCGGTCCGCTGGATCGTCGGCGCCTTCTACGATTTCATTGCGAACCACCGTCACGCGATCGGCCGTCGGCTCGGGCTCGAGGGACCCGCCTGCGACACGCCGCAGTGAACGAGGAGGCGCGCGCCGCTGTCGAATGGCGGCGCGGGCTCGCGCGTCTCGCGAACGCGCTGATCGTCTACGGCGTCATCGGGCTCCTGGCGGCCGCGATCGGCTTCGCGGCCCTGTTCTCCGCCAGCTCCCGGATCGGTTCGCTGGGCGAGCGGATCGTGTCGGAGGCCGTGAGCCTCGATTCGATCATCGTCCTGACCGCCGACGTCCTCGACGATGCGGCCACGACCGCGGGTAGCTTCGGGCCGACCGTCGCCCAGACGTCGGTGACGGTCAGCGAGGCCGCGGGTGCGATTCGCGACATCGAACCGCGACTCACGGGACCTGGAGACCCAGGCGAACGCGATCGAGATCTTCGGCCAGCGGCCGGTCGCACCGCTCGGCCAGCTCTTCGGCCAGATCGCGACCGATGTCTCCGGTCTCGACGAGCAGCTCGACGGGATCGCCACGGAGATGGGCCAGAACGAGGCGGCGCTCACGGCCAATGCCGAGTCGCTCGGGGCGCTGGCCGACCTCGTCCGAGCCTACAAGGGCCGGCTCCAACCGGCCGCCATCGACGCCGGGATCGACGACGCCCGGCGCCTCCTGTTGATCACGCTGGCGCTGTTCATCGGCTGGACCGCGGTGCCGGCGCTGGGCTCGCTGATCGTCGGTCGCTGGATGCGCAAACTCGTCGAGCCCGATCGTGGGTCACCGGCCGTGCCGCCCGCCGAGCCGCCCAGCCGCGCCGCCGACGGTCGACTCGAGCGACTTCTAACCGCCCAACGCACCCCGGTCGAACCAGATCCGCTCCCCGCTGAACCGTTCCGTGGCGGGGTCCCACGGAAACAGGATGAGGACCTGGAGGGCGATCGGCAGACCCGTCGCCGCCGCGCCGGCCCACGGCCCGAGATTCGTCCCGGTCAGCGTCGCCACCTCGAACACTCCCTGCGGCCCCACGACGATCTCAGTGAGGGCGAACGCGTTGTCGGGGAACGCCGCGAACAGCTCGCCGTAGAACGTGCGGGCCCCGGTGTGGCCCTCCCAGCGCTGGCCGGTCGGGACGATCTCGTAGACGCAGTCCGGGGACAGGGTCGCGACGAGCCCATCGATGTCGCGCCGGTCCTCGGCGATCGAGTGGCGGACCCAGAGGCGCTTGATCCGGCGGAGCTCCGCCGGGTCGAACGGCCGGCCGAGCCGATCCTTGATGGTCGGCCGCGGCCGTCCACCTAGACGCCCGCGAGGTCTCGAACCTCGCGGTCCCGGGCCCGCGAGCGTCGTTCGATGCGCATCATCACCAGGATCAGGACGATCGCCCCGAGGATGACCAGGGCGCTCGTGACGACGTCGAGGATGACGGAGGCCGTGTAGAGCGGTCGAGCCGCCTTGACGAACTCCGCGGCGGTTTCGGCGGTGGCGGTGTCGAACGTTGTCCGCAGGTTGAGATACCAGCCTGCGATGAACGAGATGAAGAAGCTGCCGACAAGTCCCAGCCAGGCCAGGCCGACCATGAAGAGCCCGCCGCCCTTCGGGTCGAGCCGGTACATGACGTCCTGGATCATCCCCGGCACGGTCCACAGGTTGACGACCGGGATGAGCGTGTTGACGAACGCCCGACCGGGTGACGTGTTCGGGATGCCGCCGCCGAGGGCCGGAACGTTCGCGACGACGCGCGAGAGCCAGGCGGCGAAGAACAGCAGCGTCGGAATGACGACGAGCCCGCCGAAGATCCACGGCGCACCGGCCAGCGCCCTGCTCAGGATCGCCTTCTCGTCCATCGTCCCGGTCGCGGCCAGCTTGCCGAGCTGGCGTCGAAGAACTGGTAGAAATCGATGGCGAACAGGAGACGGCCGACGGACACGAACGCAAAGACGAGGAGGAACAGCGTGGCTGCGAGAGCGAGTGCCAGCGCCGGGCGATAGGCGACGACCGTCCGGCTGATGATGGCCTGCTCCTGGCGGAGGTTCGCCATCTCGCCGGTCGCCGCGGCCTCCTGGGCGGCGCCGCATTTGTAGCAGCGCTTGCCCCGCTGGCGGTTGATGGAGTGGCAGCTCCCACAGACCCAGATATCAGTCATTGGGCTTTCCCTTGTTGTCAGTGTTCGGTGGCGCCCGTGAATGTCCAGCTGTCGACCCGGATCGCCGGAACGACCACGCCCCCGAAGTCGCCCCGTAGGGTACGCCGCTCCTTGCTCACGGCACTCGTGCCGGCCATCGCCTCGAGATAGCTCTGGGTGAACCGGAGGTTGCGGACAGGCCCGACGATCCGCCCGCCCTCGACGAGGAACGTCCCGTCGCGGGTCATCCCGGTCACGATCGCGAGCTTCGGGTGGACGGGGTTCGTGTAATGAAAGCGGGTGACGAGCAGCCCTCGCTCGAGGCCGGCGATGAGCTCGTCGCGGGCCGTCGAGCCGCCGTTCATCGCCATGTTGAGCGGAAAGGGGCCATACGGATTCGGCGCGGGCAGCCCGTGGCCGGTCGACGCCCGGCCCGCCCGGGCCGCTGTCTGGGCGTCGTACACGACGTCGCGACAGACACCTTCCTCGATGAGCGAGACCCGTTGCTTGGCGACGCCCTCGTAGTCGAAGGCCATCGGCAGGGTCGCCGGGTCCATCCCATCGTCGACGATCGTGACGAGCTCGCTCCCGACGCGCCGGCCGGGCTCCGCAAACGACCGCTCCTCCTGGACCGCGAGGGCGCTGAAGCCCATGTAGCCCAGCATCGACAGGAGATCGACGACCGCGTACTCCTCGAGGACGACCGGCCAATCGCCCGGATCGACCGACACGGGGTTGGCCGTCGAGCGGGCCTTGTCCGCGGCCTCCCGGCCGACGGCGGCTGCATCGATCGAGGACACGTCGACGGCGGCGGACTCCGCGTAGCCGGAGCCGCCGTCGGGAGCCATCGCGACCGTCAGGAGCTGCGACGTGGTCCGGCGCTGCGAGGCGCGGACGCCCTTCGAGTTCGCCACCGCGATGACGTCGGTCGATGTCGAGAACGATCCGTACGAGATGACCCCGGCGGCATCGGCCGCCGCGATCACGGCCCGCACGCCCTCGGCTCGCAGCTCCGGGGTGGCGTCCGCCGTCGCCGCGGCGAACGACGCCTGGATCTCCGAGATGGGCGTCGGCTCCGGCAGGCCGCCCCAGTCCTCGAGCTCGGCGGAGTTCCGGGCGATCGCTCCCGCCGTCTCGGCGAGGCGCCGCAGCCCCTCCTCGTCGACGCGGTTGCTCGACGCGACGCCCACCCGCCGCCCGACGACAAAGCGAAGGTTGATCTCGGCGTCCGACTCGGCGACGTTCTGATGGATCTCGCTGTTGGCGAACCGGGTGAGCCTGGCGTCATCGGCGGCGACGAGCGCCTCGGCCTCCGTCGCGCCTGCCCGCTCGGCATAGGCCAGGGCCCGCTCGGCGAGGGCGAGCATGCTCGCCGGATCGCGGCCGTCGTTCACCACTTGCCGACGCCCATCTGGACGTCCCGGAACCGCGCCCCGGACGTGGCGTGCCCGACGCTCGCGCCCTGGCCCGGCTCGCCCTTGCCGCAATTCGGCGTCCCGAGCATCACGTAGCTCCGCTCGTCGCCGACGGCGTCGCAGGAGCGCCAGAACTCGTAGGTGATGCCGGTGTAGGTCGGGTTCTTGAAGAGCCGGCCCTTCTTGCCGTTCTTGATCTCGTACGCGACCTCGGTGGCGAACTGGAAGTTCAGGCGCCGATCGTCGATCGACCACGAGCGGTTTGAGGCGAGGTAGAAGCCGTCCTCGGTGTCGGCCACGATCTCGTCGAGGCTCATGCCCGGCTTCGGCAGCAGGTTGAGGTTCGTCATCCGGATGAGCGGGATTCGGTTCCAGCCGTCGGCCCGCATCGCCCCACCGGACTGGCGGCCGATCCGCGGCGCAGTCTCGCGGCTCGTCAGGTAGCCGACGAAGATCCCCTCGCGGACGATCGGCACGGAGGCCGCCGCGACGCCCTCGTCGTCCCAGCCGAACGTCCCCATGCCACCGGGTGCCGTGGCGTCGGCGACGATGTCGATGAGATCGCTGCCGTAGCGGAAGCCCTCATCGAGCTTGTCGGTCGTCAGGAAGCTCGTTCCCGCGTAGCTCGCCTCCGTGCCGTAGACCCGGTCGAGCTCGCTCGGGTGGCCGCAGCTCTCGTGGACCTGCATGTACAGCTGGGACGGGTCGAGGATGACCGTAAAGCGCCCCGACGGACATTGCGGAGCGCTGAGGAGCGCGACCGCCTCATCGGCGAGGGGCTCGGCGCGGCCGACGAGATCGAGACCGCGGATGTACTCGAAGCCGGCGGCCTTGAACGGCCCGCCGTCGCCGTCCGGGTAGCTCCGTCGCTGGTGCTCGTCGCCCTCGATCGCGTTCGCTTCCACCCCGGCGCCGACGTGGGTCAGCGTCTGCTCCGTGTAGCTGCCGTCGGTCGCCGCGAACGTCTTCCACTCCCGGCGAGCGTCGTAGCGAGTCTCGGTGAACGTCACGCCCTTCGGCCGCGAGGCGGCTGCGTCGGCCGCGAGGAGCAGCCCGATCTTCTCCTCGAGCGGGACCTCGAACGGATCCTCGTCGATCGGCGTTTCGTAGGTGCCCGTCGCCGGCGGCCGATCGTCGAGACGGACCTGGTTGCGGAGCGCGGTCGCCGAGGCCCGCGCGATCCGAACGGCCTCGCCGGCGATCCGATCCGCCTCCGCCGACGTCAGGCGGCTCGAGCTCGCGAAGCCCCACGCACCGTCGACGAGGACGCGAAGCCCGAAGCCTTCGGTGTCGCCCGACGCCACGCCCTCGACTCGCCCGGACTTGATGGCGATCGATTCGCCGAGGCGGCGGACGAGCCGCACATCGGCGTACCCCGCTCCGAGCTGGGTGGCCGTGTCGAGAGCTCGGTTGGCGAGGTCGCGCATGGGGAGGCGGATCGTAGCAGAGCGGTCGCCCCCGCCGTCGCTGGGGCGAGTTCCCTATCCGATCAGAACACCGGCTGGCCGCCGATGGCCTGGACGGTCAGGTACGCCCCGAAGCCCAGGACAACGACAGCGGCCGCCAGCGGCGCATGTCGGGCCAACCGGCCGAGCCCGGAGCTCGAGGGAAGGCGATCGAGCCGATCCCGTGCGAAGACCATGGCCAGGCCGACGCCGGCCATGACGGCGGCCATCCCCAGGCCGAAGACGACGACGAGGACGAAGCCGAACGCGGGCCGGCCCGCGACGATCGAGCCGAGCAGGATGAACAGGGCGCTCGTCGAGGGGATCAGGCCGCCTGCGAGCCCCAGCGCAAAGAGGCCGCGCCAGCCGATCGTCGAATTCGACGGCGGGACGTGCGAGTGACGGGCGCCGCCGTGGGAATGCTCGTGCTCGTGGCCGTGATCGTGGTCGTGATCGTGCCGGCGCGCTTGCGGCCGTCGCCGACCGCCGCCGAACCTCGCGGAACAGCATCCAGCCGCCGATCGCCGCGATCGTCACCGCCGAGACGACCGGGGCGGCCCGCGCGACGACGTCGGGCGGCAGCAATCCATGCGCACCGACGACGAGGGCAGCCAGCACCAGGATGCCGAGCGTGTGCGAGATCGCCACCGACAGCCCGAGACCCGCGGCGTGGAGCGGCGTCCCCCGGGTCCCGACGAGGTACGCGGCCATCAGCGTCTTGCCGTGGCCGGGCGTCAGCGCATGGCCCGCGCCGAACGCGAACGCCGTGACGAGCGAGAGGGCGATGATCAGCGGCGTCAGGTCGACGACGCTGAAGATCGTGGGCAGCTCAGCGGCGACGCCGCCGGGCACGCGCGGCTGGGTTGCCGGCCGCCAGCGGGTCATCGGCCGCCGGGGCGGGCGTCGCCCCGGGTAGAGGTTCGGCCGGCGTGACGGCGATCGTGGCCGACCTCATGTCGAGCGGCTCGGCGAGCAGGTCCTCCGGGTACTGCGTCAGGCGACGGGAGGGGCTGGTCGTCGGCAGCCCGCCCGACTCGATGGCGACGCCTGTCGCCGGTCGCCACGATCTCCCGCCAGCCGATCCGGCCCGGGTACGACACGATCCTCGAACGTCACGGTCGCCCGTTCGCGAATGGTCGTCAGCGGCGCAGTGAACGCGCACTCGATCCGCATCGTCGAGAGCCCGCCGAGGCCAGGCGGAAAGGCGATCGAAGCCGCCGTCGGGCTCAGCGTGGAAGCGACGCCATCGACGGCCAGGCGCAACAGCGCGCCCTGGGCCTGGCAGGCCGGCCCGGCGGCCGCCGCGGTTTCCGCATCGGTCACATCGCCGTCGCCGTCGCGATCGATCTTCTGGCGCTCCTGGAACGCCGGGATCTCGGCCATGTCGATGACGACGTCGAGGCGGATCTCGTCGGGCGTGACCGCGATTCCCGCGTAGTGGTTGATCGTGAAGTTGCCGAGTGGGTGGGCGAGGACGCTTGCCGGCGCCGACGACGCAGATCAAGGCCAGCGCGGCGGCTCGGATGAAGCGGAAACGGCGACGTCCCATCACGCCGAGGGTACGCGCTCGAGGCGAAATCGGATGACTGGCGGACGGCCGAGCGACGGCCAACGGATGGGCGTCGCGCAGCCGGTCGACCGCTACACTCCGCGGCGTGACACGCCCCACCTCGCCGGCCGATCGCGGCTGGTTCATCACGATCGAAGGGCCCGGAGGGCGCCGGGAAGACGACGCAGGCCGCGCGACTCGAGGCGCACCTTCGAGCCGAAGGGAACGCCGTGCTCCGGACGCGCGAGCCGGGCGGCACGAGCCTGGGTGAGCGGCTCCGCGACCTGCTCCTCGCCGGCGGCCCGCCTGCCGGCGCGACGATCGATCCCCTCACGGATGCGCTCCTGTTCAGCGCCGCCCGCCGACAGCTCGTCGAGGAGGTGATTCGGCCGGCGCTCGAAGCCGGGACGACGGTCGTCTGCACCCGTTTCGCCGACTCGACGCTCGCCTACCAGGGATACGGTGCGGGCGTGTCGCTGGCCACCCTCCGGACGCTCGAGAGGATCGCGACGGACGGCCTCCGACCGGACCTGACGATCCTCCTCGACCTGCCGGCCGAAGTCGGGCTTGGCCGCAAGGCCCCGGACGATCAGACGCGATTCGAGCTCGGGTTCGATCTCGCCTTCCATCGCCGCGTCCGCGAGGGTTTCCTTGGCCTCGCGGCAGAAGAGCCGGCGCGTTTTGCGGTCGTCGACGCGGCGGAGGGCGAGGCCGAGGTCTGGGACGGGGTGCGGCGGGCCGTTGGCCGGTTGCAACGCAAATCCGCCCGTGCGGGTGAACCGGATCAGCAGGCCGAACGCATACAGCCATGAACGACCGGACGGACCGGGTCTCGGGGCGCGTGGCATCGCCAGCCGACGATGCCGATCGAGCCGTGCTGCTCCGCGTCGCCGACGGTCAACTTGACGCCCTGCAGGACCTGTACGACACCTACCGAACGATGGCCTACTCGATCGCCCTCCGGATCACCGCCGACGCCTCGCTTGCCGAGGACGTCGTCCAGGACGCCTTTCTCGGCGCCTGGCGAAACGCCGCGCGCTACGTCGAGGGCAAGGGCAGCGTCAAGACGTGGCTGCTCTCGATCGTCCACCACCGGGCCGTCGACGCCGTCCGCCGTCGCCGGCCCGACGGTCGAGCTCCCCGAACGGGAGGATGTCCCGCCCCGAGCCTGACCCTGCCCGACGTCTGGCAGGAAGTGGCCGGCAACCTCGACCGCGAGGAGATCGCCGTCGCGCTGGGCAGCCTGTCCGACGTCCAGCGGGAGGCGATCGAGCTCGCCTACTTCGGCGGGTTGACGCAGCAGGAGATCGCGGTCCAGACGGGGACGCCGCTCGGGACCGTCAAGAGCCGGATCCGGCTCGGTCTGCTCTCGATGCGCCGCGCCTGGTCGGCGAGGACGCGTCGTGAGCATGCAGCCGCTGACCCACGAGCAGGCGATCGACCTCGCGCCCGGCCTACGTTCTCGGGGCGCTCGACGCGGCCGACATGGCTGCGGTCCGCGAGCACCTCGCGACCTGCCCGGAATCGCACGAGGAATTCGAGACGCTCGGCGGCGTCGTCCCGTACCTCGCCGAATCCCCCGACATCGAGCTCGTCGAGCCGCCGGCGGCGCTGCGCGACCGGATCATGGCGGCGGCGGCCGCGGATCTCGCCGCGCGTAGCGATGCGCCGGCCTTGCCCCAGGCTCGCGAGCCCGCGGCTGCTCCGCCGATCGCCTTCCCGTCCGCAACGGAGCGGGAAGCCCGCGCCCGATCTCAAACCGGGCGGATCGGCTGGGCGATGCGGATCGCCGCGGTCGTCGCGATCGTCGCGCTGGGCGGCTGGAACCTGCTCCTACAGAGCGACCTGAGTGCCGCTCGCCGGTTCGATCAGGCGGTCCAGCGGGTGATCACGGCCGCAGCCCAGCCCGGCAGCCAGACAGTCGTGCTCACTCCAACCGAGAACAATCAGGCGAGCGGGCTCGCGGCGATCCGTCCGGACGGCTCGGTCGTGCTCGCGATGCGGAACCTTCCGACGACGAACGGCGCCCGAGGTCTACGAGACGTGGGTCATCGTCGGCGACGCGGCGCCGGTCCCGGTCGGCGACTTCAAGGTCGATGCGAACGGGATGGCGACCGCCACGACTCGCCCGACCCAGGCGCCGCCTGGCGCGATCATCGCCGTCTCGCGCGAGCCGGCGCCCGGCAGCACGGCGCCCGTCGGCCCGATCGTGTCGACTGGAGTCGGACTGGCCCCGTCGAGCTGACCGTCGTCTCAGCCGGGGGTGGCCTCGAGCGAGCCTCGACCTTCGGTCCGGGCTCGGGCGGCAGCCTCTCGGGCGGCGGCCACGATTGATTCCGCATCCGTCCCGTCGGTCGGGAAGCGGGCGACGCCGGCCGAGACCGTGATGCGGCGGCCGTCGGTCTCGGGCAGCGCACCGATGTCCTCCAGCACGCGACGGGCAACGGTCATCCCGGCCGAGCCGGGCGCAATGACGACGAACTCGTCGCCGCCGAGCCGGGCCACGGTGTCGACGAGTCGGACCGCGCCGGCGATCACGGCCGCGACGGACCGCAGGACGTCGTCGCCGCCATCGCGACCGGCCGCGTCGATCGTCGCCGCGAAGTCGTCCACGTCGAAGACCGCCACCGAAACCTCGCTGCGCTGGCGCCCGGCCCGCGCGAGCTCCAGCTCGAGGACCCGCGAGAACGTCCGCATGTTCGCGAGGCCGGTGAGCGGATCCGTGTGAGCGAGCCGCTCGAACCACTCCGAGCGTTCGGCGATCGTCGAGGTCAGCCGGAATCGATCCACGGCGACCGCCACGAGGTCCGCGACGGCACGCAGAAACGCGATCTCGTCGTCTGCCGGATCGTGCGCCGCAGCCCAGCCGAACGAGATCGCACCGAGCCCCTGCTCGATCGCGTTTCGGCTGACCACGAGCGGCAAGGCCACGGTGTCCGGGCCGACGACTTCGCGACGTTCGATCGCGGCGGCGGTCAGGGGATGAGCTGCGTCCGCTGCCGCCTGGCTGAGCGCGGCCTGGCTCGCCTCATCGAGCCCGATCGTGAACGTCAGCTCCGGATTCGGCCGATCGGGGTCCTGCAGGCTGATCGCCGCGCTCGACGCCCCGACCGCGGATGCGGCCGTCCCGACGAGCGACTCGAGCGTCCCGTCGAGGTCCGTCCCGCGGGCCAGCGCGGCCGCGCCTGAAACGAGAGAGCCCAGCTGAGTAGAGCGCTGGTTGTCGGCATCGGCCACGAGCAACTCCTGCGGCGGCTGGGCGAGCGGGCGGAGGGACTCCCGATCGATTGGCTGGCGCATCGTACACCGCGCCACTCGCGGCGAACGAACGCGCGTCGGAGGCAGGACGGCGGTGGAACGGTCAAGCGCCGCGCCTATACTCGCGGCGTGAAGCTGGTCGTCGCCATCGTCCACAACGAAGACGCCGGAGCTCTCGTCGACGCGCTCCTCGACAAGGAGTACCGGGCAACCAGGCTCCACAGCTCGGGCGGGTTCCTCAAGCAGTCGAACGCGACGATCATCCTCGGCGTCGAGGACGACAGCATCGACGCGGTCCTCGAGATCGTCCGCGACACCTGCCACGCGCGGACCCAGGTCGTGAACCCGATGCCGCCGATCATGGAGCCCGGCGAGTTCTTCATGCCCTACCCGCTCGAGGTCGAGGTCGGCGGCGCGACGGTCTTCGTCCTGCCGGTCGAACGGTTCGAGCGGCTCTAGCGAGGCCCGGCCGATGGCGTGGACGGCCCCTCCGGTGGGCGCCCGGGCGACGTGGACGCGGACCCTGTCGGCGGAGGACGTTGAGCTGTATGCCCGGATCACCGGTGACCGCAATCCGCTCCACTTCGACGAGGCGCTTCGCCGCGGGAACGAAGGCGGGCCGGCTGATCGTCCACGGCGGGCTCACGACGGGACTGTTCAACGCCCTCGTCGCGATGGAGCTGCCGGGTCCCGGCTCGGTGTTCCTCCACCAGGAATGGGATTACCCGGCGCCGGCCCACATCGGCGATACCGTCACCGCCGAGGCCGAGGTCATCGAATCGCGGTCCGACAAGCCGATCACCAGGCTGCGCTGCGTGGCGCGTCTCGAGGACGGCACTGAGGTTCTCCGCGGCGAGTGCCTCGTCTACACGATGCGCCCCGAGTGACGGCGCCACCGGCGGAGGATCCCGCCGGCCGCTGGCGCCAGCTCGCGGTCATCGCCGCCGGCGTCCTGCTCGCCTTCGCCCCCTGGTTCAGCGCCTCGGCCGTCGCGCCGCTCCTCGCGGCGGAGTGGCAGACGACGCGCCTCGACCTGCCCCTGCTGACGGTCGCCGTTCAGCTCGGATTCGCGGCGGGGGCGCTGGCGCTGGCGGCGACCGGTGCCGCCGACGCGCTGCCGGCCCGCGGCCTCTTCGCGATCGGGGCGGCCGTCGCGGCGGCGGGCAACCTCGGGTTCGCGCTGTTCGCCGACGGGCCGACGGCGGCGCTGGCGTGGCGCTTCGCGACGGGAGTCGGGCTCGCGGCGGTCTACCCGATCGCCCTGAAGATGCTGGCCGGCTGGTTCCGGCGGGGTCGCGGCCTCGCCATCGGAATCCTCATCGGGGCGCTGACCGTCGGGTCCGCGCTGCCCCACCTCATCCGCGCGTTCGGGGCGACCGCCGGCGCTGACTGGCACGCGACCGTTGCCGCGGCCAGCGTGGCCGCGATCGGTGGCGGCCTACTCGTCGCGGCTGGCCGCGCGGTCCGGACCGTTCGAGCCGCCTGCGCCGCGATTCAGCCCGACGGTCGCCGCTGCGGCTCTTCGCGAGCCATCCGTCCGGCTCGCGAATCTCGGTTATCTCGGCCACATGTGGGAGCTCTACGCGATGTGGACGTGGCTGCCGCTGTTCATCGCCGCCTCGTTCGCCGCCGCGGGTTCGGACGATCCGGCGAGTGCCAGCCTCACCGCCTTTGCGGTCGTCGCCGTTGGTGGGATCGGCTGCGCCGTCGCGGGCGCCCTGGCCGACAGGCTGGGCCGGACGACACTGACGATCGCGGCGATGGCCGGGAGCGGCCTGTCGGCGGTCGCCGTCGGACTCCTGTTCGGAGCGGATCCCATCGTCGTGACGCTCGTGTCCCTCGGCTGGGGCCTGACCGTCGTGGCCGACTCGGCCCAGTTTTCCGCGGCCGTCTCCGAGCTGGCTCCGCCGGGAACCGCCGGCTCCGCGCTGTCCCTGCAGCTCGCCGGTGGCTTCATCCTGACCGGCGTGACCATCCTCGGAATCGGACTGCTCGATCCAGCGGACGCGCGACACGTGGCGGCTCGCCTTCTGGCTGCTCGCGCTCGGGCCGGCCGTCGGGATCGTCGCGATGTGGCGCCTCCGCGGCCGCCCCGACGCGACAAAGATGGCGAACGGCAACAGGTAGGCGGCGACCGATGGGCGACTGGGCGACGGAACTCGAACAAGTGGCGCCCGACATTGTCGCCGCGTGGCGCGGGATCGAGGCGGAACGGTTCCTGAGCGTGCGCCGCGAAGTCCGGCGCCGCGCTGGGCAGGGCTCCGCATCCAGGGTCGTGGCCCAGCTCGACGCGGTTGCCAGCGCGATCGAGGGCCTCGTCGAGGCGCTCCCGGAGCGTGCTCTCGCGCTGCCGGGCGGCGAGGAGGACTGGAACGTCGCCCAGACCGTCGGGCACGTCGCGACGGCGCGAGCTGGCCTCGTGGTGGCGGCCGGGTTGGCCGCGTCCGGGCGCTGGCCATCGGATGCCCCGACCGTCATCCCCGGCGTTCCCGGCCCGCCGAACGGCGATCGAGCGGAGCTCGCCCGAAAGCTCGTCCAGAGCCAGCGGATCATCGCCCGACTGGCCGCCCAGATCGCCGGCCACGAGGAGGAGCCGTGCCCGCTCGACCATCCGCTCGTCGGCCGATTGCGCTGCGGCGAGTGGCTGCTCTTCGCCGGCGTCCACGACCTCATGCACCTCGAGCAGCTCCATTCGATCGCGGACTCCCTCGAACCGGACCCGGCAGCCCCGGCGGGGGAGTCGCCGCGGTAGACTCGCGTCACCGTTCCAGGAGGCGTTCGTGCTCGATCAGACCCAGGCCAGCTCCACCGCGAAGCGCCGGATCTTCCACTCGAAGGTCGATGCGATCCGACCGACGTACGGCTTCGAGGACGTCTCCCTCGCACCCGGCACGAGCACGATCGAGCCCGCGGACGTCGACCTGGCCATCGAGCTGTGCGGCATCCCGCTCGCCATCCCGGTCCTCGCGGCTGCGATGGACGCGGTCGTCGATGCCCGTTTCGCCGGGGAGCTTGCCCGCCTGGGCGGTCTTGCGGTCCTCAATCTCGAAGGCGTCCAGACCCGCTACGACGAACCGGACGAGGTGCTCGCCCGAATCGCCGCGGCACCCGAAGACGAGGTCCACGATCTCCTCGCCGAGGCCTACGCGCAGCCGATCCGCGACGAGCTCGTCGCCCGCCGGATCGCAGAGATCCGGTCGGCCGGTTCGCGCGTGGCCGTCGCCTCGACCCCGGCGTCGGCTCGTCGGTTCGGGCCCTTCTGCGCCGAGCACGGCGCGGACCTGTTCCTCGTCCAGTCGCAGGTCAGCAGCGCCCGCCACCTCGCGACCGGCTACGACCCGCTCTCGCTCGAGGAGTTCACCAGATTCATGCCGATCCCGGTCGCGGTCGGGAACACGACCAACGCCGAGGCCGCGTTCGCCCTCATGGAGCAGGGAGCCGCGGCAGTGTTCGTCGGCGTCGGCCCCGGGGCCGCCTGCACGACACGCGAGGTTCTCGGCATCGGGGTTCCGCAGGTGACCGCGATCAGCGACGTCGCGGCCGCCCGCGACGCCTATCTCGCCGAGACCGGCCGGTACGTCCCGGTCGTCGCCGACGGCGGCATGCGTCGCGGGGGCGAGCTAGCCAAGGCGATCGCCGCGGGCGCGGACGCCCTGATGATCGGCTCGCCGCTGGCCCGCGCCGAGGAGGCCCCGGGACGTGGCACGAACTGGGGTATGGCCGCCCCGTCGCCGACGCTCCCGCGCGGGACGCGGATCCGGGTCGGCACGACGGGAACGCTCGAGCGGATCCTCTTCGGTCCGGCTCACGTGACGGACGGCAGCGAGAACCTGGCCGGTGCGCTCCGCCAGTCGATGGCGGCGCTCGGGGCCCGGACGATCCGCGAGATGCAGGGCGTCGAGATGGTCTACGCGCCGTCGGTCCAGACCGAGGGCAAGTCCTGGCAGCGGAGCCGTTGACGCCGCTGCCATGAGCGCCCGGGACGTCGGCGAGCAGCTCGCCGGCTGGGGAGTGGTCGCGATCGTCGAGACGCGCGGTCGCGTGACCGGACGCCTGGCTCGCGCTGCGGTCGGATTCGTCGAGGAGCCGGACGGCTCGCTCCTCGTCGCGGCCGGCGAACCCGACGCCGACTGGGCGCTGAACCTCGAGGCGGATCCCGAGTGCGCCGTGACGATCGGCGAGCGCTCATCGCGGTTCCGGGCCGAGCCCCTGGACGGCGCGGAGCGGAACGCGGCAGTCACCGGACTGATCCTCCGATACGGCACGCCGTCGGAGGGACTCGGCCGCGGCCCGGTGTTCCGGCTCCGCCCGGAAACGGGCAGAGGCGTCGCGGATTCAACTCTCGACTTGCCCGCCGACTCGACCCCAGATTCGAACGCCGAAAGGCGGAACTGACCCCGCGGCGGCGCTGGGTGTTTCGTCCGCGCAACCCCACTCGTACGTCATCCGTCGCACGCAAGTCCATACCTTCGGACGATGGCGAACGACGAGGCGCCGGTCCATCGTTTCAGCTACGGCAACCGCCGTGGCAAGAGGGATGGATCGATGGACCCGCTCGGGACCCTGATCATTTCGCTGGGAACGCTGATCGTCATCGATCTGGCGGCCCTTCGGCTTGGCCGATCGGCCCGCCCGCGACCCCGCGTGAGGACCGCCCGCCCGCGCTGACCCTCCCCGGAATTACATACGGACGTCGATCGGACTCCCTCCTCCTTCCGATCCGATGGCCACTCGAAGCGGCGCCGACACTCTCCCTCGGCGCCGCTTCCTTGTGCTTCGGCTGTCGGGCTCGCGACACCCAGGCAACGATTTGCTGAATCGATACGTCATCAGTCGTACGAAGAAACCGCCGGAAGCCGATGCATCTGCAACATCCGGCGGCCTACCTTCTGATCATCGAGGTCCGTTCACTCGGGCCACAGGGAAATGGAGACAGAGCGTGATGGACAGCCAGCAGACGGAGCGATACGTCGCGACCGACCTACCGGCTCGTCGCGCGTGCCTCGTCGACGGGTGCACTTGCAAGGACGCGCGGATCGTGTCGCATCGTCGAGCAAGGTTTTTCGCCGCTTGGGCGAAGGACCACGGCGAGACCGCGAACCGGACCGTCGCACCCGACCCGACGTGGAGCTTCACCTTCCTTCAATCGCCGGCCGCCTGACCCTCCTCGCGACCGGAACAACTGAATAACAATCGAATAGACAACCGAATACACAACTGAATAACAACCGAATATGCAGCACTGATCGACGGCCGGCAGCCAGGTGGCGCCGGCCGTCATCGCGTTTCGGCCGACGGCCCCTAGACTCGCCCGGTGACCGAGGAGACGTCGCTGTACCGGGCCGCAGGCGGGATGCCCTTCTTCGAGTCGCTGGTCGACCGCTTCTACGAGGGCGTTGCGGCCGACGACCGCCTCCGGCCGATCTATCCGGAGCCCGACCTGGCCGGAGCACGCCATCGGTTGACGCTGTTTCTCGCCCAGTACTGGGGCGGACCGCGCACGTACGACGCCGAGCGCGGCCATCCGCGCCTGCGGATGCGTCACGCGCCGTTCGCCATCGGGCCGGCCGAGCGCGACGCTTGGCTCGGCCACATGCGGGCCGCGATCGCTTCGGTGGCACCGCCGCCCGACGTAGCTGCCCGGCTCCACGCCTACTTCGACATGGCCGCCGACGCGATGCGCAATCGCGACTGAACCGGCGCCGTCCCAGCCGCCGCTGCCTCCCGTAGACTGGCGTCAGGCGGAGCGGCAAAGGAGGGCGGCGAATAGGTGGTGACCGACGAGGAATTGCAGACAGCCGGGGGCGAGGCTGGCGCACCAGCAGTCGAACGCGGCAAGACCGTTCACGGCGAGGCGGCCAACGCCGGTCATCGGGTCCTTGCCCCCGACGACGCTGAGGTCGAGGCGTATCTCGAGACGGCGCTCAAGGCCCCCGCGCCGGATCGCACGAACGACGACCGACCGATCGAGCCCGACACGATCGTCGTCCTCGACTTCGGCAGCCAGTTCGCCCAGCTCATCGCCCGCCGCGTGCGAGAGCTGAACGTCTATTCGGAGCTGCTGCCCCACGACACGCCGTGGGCCGAGATCGAGCGCCGGGCGCCCAGGGCGATCATCCTCTCCGGCGGTCCCAACTCCGTCTACGACGACGACGCACCGCGGCCCGATCCCGCCATCTGGCGCGGCAAGATCCCGGTTCTCGGGATCTGCTACGGCGCCCAGCTGATGGCCCACGAGCTCGGCGGCGACGTGCTCCCGACATCGAAGCGTGAATACGGTCCGGCAACGGTGACGGTCACCGACGACGACGGCTTGTTCACGGGGCTCGAGCGGGACCAGCCGGTCTGGATGAGCCACGGCGACACCATCACCCGGCTGCCGGATGGCTTCCGGGCGACGGCCCAGACCGATTCGTCGCCGTTCGCCGGCTTGGTCGACCAGAGCCGCAACCTGTACGGCATCCAGTTCCATCCCGAGGTCGTCCACACGCCAGGCGGCCGCGACGTCCTGCGCAACTTCGTGGTCGGCATCGCCGGCGCCAGCCCGACCTGGACCCCGGCCAACTTCATCGAGGGGACCGTTGCCGACATCCGTGCACGGGTCGACGCCCATGCCAGCGCGACCGGTTCGGACGGGCTCGTCATCTGCGCCCTGTCAGGCGGCGTGGACTCGGCCGTCGCGGCGGCCCTCGTCCATCGCGCCGTGGGCGATCGGCTGACCTGCATCTACGTCGACCACGGGTTGATGCGCAAGAAGGAGTCGGAGCTGCTCCGCGAGACGTTCGCCGAGCACCTCGGCATGCGCCTCGTCATGGTCGATGCGCGGCAGCGGTTCCTCGCCCGGCTCGCCGGTGTCGAGGACCCCGAAGAGAAGCGCCGGATCATCGGCGACGAGTTCATCCGGGTCTTCGAGGAGGAGGCGACAAAGCTCGGGCGGATCGACTTCCTGACCCAGGGCACGCTCTACCCGGACGTCATCGAGAGCGCCACGTCGGAGACCAAGGCGGCCCAGAAGATCAAGACCCATCACAACGTCGGTGGCCTGCCGGCGGACCTGCGCTTCAAGCTGATCGAGCCGTTGCGCTACCTGTTCAAGGACGAGGTCCGAACCGTCGGCCTCGAGCTGGGCCTGCCCGAGGCGATCGTCCTCCGCCAGCCGTTCCCCGGTCCGGGACTGGCGATCAGGATCATCGGCGAGGTGACCGCCGAGAGGCTCGAAACGCTCCGCGAGGCCGACTGGATCGTCATCGACGAGATCAAGGGCGCCGGCCTGTATCGCAGTCTGTGGCAGAGCTTCGCGATCCTCACCCCGGTCCGCTCGGTCGGCGTGATGGGCGACGGCCGAACTTACGCCAATGTCGTCGCCGTTCGCGCCGTGACCTCCGAGGACGGCATGACCGCCGACTGGGCGAAGCTCCCGTACGACGTCCTTGGCAAGATCTCAAGCCGGATCGTGAACGAGGTCGCAGGCGTGAACCGCGTCGTCTACGACATCAGCTCGAAGCCCCCGGCCACCATCGAGTGGGAGTGACCTTGACCGGAACCGGCACCCGCCCACCGAGGCCTGAGGCTGAGCCCCGCGAAGCCATCAGTCCGAGGTACCTTTGGCGTATTCCGGGCTGGCATTGACGCGGTAGAGTGGCGGCATGCTGGATGACGTGACGACGGACGCGTCGGCACCGCTGCCTCGTTGCATGTGGTGCTCGGCCGAATTGCCATCGGACCATGAAGTGACGTGCCCGTCGTGCGGGGCGACCCTGATCGGCGAGGGCGACACGCCGGTTCCGGGCGTGACCGCGATCGACGCCGAGGCAATCGTCCGCGGGACCCGCAACACCGGAGCGAGGCCACGCAGCCGCCTGATGTCGTGGATCAGCGGCGAGTACGACGAGGAAGCGGACAAGCCCGCACCTCCTGGCTCCCTGTCCCCGCCGCCGCCCGAGGTCCGTCGCGAGATGCTTCGTCTCGAGCTCGAAGCCCAGGTCGCGAACCTCCAGGCCGAGGCCGGGGCAATCGCCTCCGAGGCAGCCGTCGAGTCGGGCATGCCCATCGAGATCGCCGATGCCGCGCCGGTCACCGACGCCGCGCCGCCGATCGACGCCCCCAGCGACGCTCCGCCCGCAGCCGACGACACGGCGGACAAACCGACCGTCTGACCGCCGCGGGCTATCCTGCGCCCGTGCCAGATCGACTTCCACCGCCCGGCCCGTCGTTCCTGCGCGAGCATGAGGTCCGCGTCGGCGACCGGCTCCTGCGCGCCGGCATGAGCAAGCCCTCGACGACCGAAGACGGCTGGTGGCTGGCCCTCCTGTGGATCGCCGACGACGACGGCGTCGTCCCGATGCGCGACCTCGCCTCGCCGGCCGGCCCGCCGGCCGATCCTCCCCTGGCTCGGCTCGGCCCATCGTTCGCCGGCGCACTCAGCGGCATGATCCTCGAGGAGGCGGGCCGTCTCTCGATCCGCCTGGCGACCGTCGTGCCCGGCCGACGACTCGACCCGGCCCTGGCGCGTCCCGGCCGCGATCCGCGCGGCCTTCAAGTGGGAACCGATGCGGGCCGCGGCGATGCGTCCGAACGAGCTGGCCGAAACCGTCCTCGCCGGATTCCGGCGCTCGATCGAAGGGCTGAGCCGCCCGTAGGCTAGACTCGCGACTACCGTGCCAAACATGTTCGACGAGTTCCTCGACGAGCTCCGTCGCCGTCAGGCCGAGGCCGCATCCGGCCGACAGCCACGGTCCGCACCCCAGCCAGAGGACGACCTCGCCGTCGACGACGACTCCGGCACGCCCGGCGACTACACCACCCTCGCGGCCGAATCCGGGGACGGAGATCGCGAGGCCGACCACGAACCGGAACCCATCACGATCGGCCGCGGAGGCCGCGGCAGCCAGGGCGCGGGCAGGGGCGGCCCGCCGCGAGGGCCACGCAGCCGACGGCCGGTCGGCGGCGCGAACGACGGCGCGGGCTTCGGGATCCGCCGGCAGGTAGGCACGGCCGTCGCGGTCGTCCTCGTCCTGTTCGTGATCATCATGCTCGCGGTCGGTCTCGAGCTCTGGACCGACGCGATCTGGTATGCGAGCGTCGGGTACGACGCCGTGTTCTGGACTCGCCTCGGGGCCCAGGTCGGGCTGTTCGTCGGCGGGTTCGTCCTGGCCCTCGTCGTCCTGCTCGGCAATCTCTGGCTGGCGGGCCGCCTCGCGCCGCCGGCGGAGGGTGCGGGTGCCGGCGGCACGGTCCGCGGCTGGCTCGACCGCCTGAACGAGGCGGTCCTCGAATCGGAGCAGCGCTCGGGGCGGGCCCGCGACGCGCTCGGCCGGCGGCCGGGTGAGGCGGCTCGGCCGGTGAACGTGACGCCCTACGACATGCCGGACGCCACGCCGATCGGCCGCGTCGTCATCGCCGTCGTCGCGGTGTTCGTGGCGCTGACCGTCGGCGGGGCCCTGGCGTCGAACTGGGCGACCGTGCTCCTGTGGATCAACCGTGTCCCGTTCGATCCGGCTGGCGCCGGCATCGTCACCGACCCGGTATTCGGCCGGGACATCTCGTTCTTCATGTTCGATCTCGGCTTCCTGCGCTTCCTCCAGGTGACCGTCATCGGCCTGGTCATCGCCTCACTGGTGGTCGCCGGGGCCCGCTACCTGGTCGCCGCGCTCGATGGCAGCGCCGTCTTCAGCACGCCGGTGCGGGTCCATCTCGGCGTGCTCGCCGGGCTCTTCCTCATGGCGATCGCCGTGGGCTACCAGCTCGACAAGTTCGAGCTCGTCTACAGCACCCGGGGCATCGCCACCGGGGTCTCCTACACCGACGCGAACGCCCAGTTCCTCGCCTATGACGTCCTGACCGGCCTGTCGGCGATCGCTGCGGCCTTCCTCGTCGGCGGCGCGTTCTCGCGCGTCCTCTGGCCGCTCGGATTGACGGTCGCCGTCTGGTTCATCGCCTCGATCGCCGTCGGCCGGATCTATCCCGAGTTCGTCCAGCGGGTCACCGTTCAACCGAACGCGCGCGTGCTCGAGTCGCAGTACATCAGGAACAACATCGCGATGACCCGGCTCGCGTTCGATCTCGGTGGCTGGGAGGTCCGCGACTATCGCGGCGAGGAACCCTTGACCGAGGACGCGATCTCGGAGCACCAGGCAACGTTCCTCAACGCCCGGCTGTGGGATTACCGCCCGCTCGGCGACACCCTCGATCAGCTCCAGACGGTCCGCCAGTACTACGACTTCACCGACGTGGACACCGATCGCTACAAGCTCGGCGACGACAACCGCCAGGTGATGCTGTCGGTCCGCGAGCTGGACCTCTCGAAGAACCCGAGCGCCACCGGCTGGGTCAACCAGCGGGTCACGTTCACCCACGGGATCGGCGTCGCGATGGTCCCGGTCAACGAGGTCGCGACCCAGGGCCAGCCACGCCTCATCATCCGCGACCTCCCGCCCGTTTCGACCCAGGGAGCGCCGCCCATCACGGAGCCGCGGGTCTACTTCGGCGAGCGGGAGAGCTCATACGTCGTCGTCGGGGCCCAGCAGGACGAGTTCGACTATCCCGTCGGTGGAACGGACGACATCAAGCAGACGACGCGCTGGTCGGGCGAGACCGGGATCCACCTCGACACCACGCTGTCGCGCCTGCTCTTCGCGCTCCGGTTCCGCGACTTCGACCTGTTGATCAGCCCCCAGGTCACCAACACCAGCCAGCTGCTGTTCCATCGGTCGCTGGCCGATCGCCTGCCCCGGATCGCCCCGTTCCTCCGCTACGACAAGGACCCGTACGTCGTCATTCGCGACGACGGCCGGCTCGTCTACGTCCAGGACGCCTACACCGCGACGAACCGCTTCCCCCACGGCCAGGGGTTCGATCCAAACGAGCTGAACACGCAAGACGTCGTCGCCGACCGGCCTCGGCGACTCGGCGTTCAACTACCTCCGCAACAGCGTGAAGATCGTCGTGGACGCCTACGACGGCACGATGACCTACTACGTCAACGACCCGGACGACCCGCTCATCCGCGCCTGGCAGGGCGTGTTCCCGACGCTCTTCAAGCCGATGTCGGACTTCCCGGCCGACCTCCGCCCGCACCTCCGCGTGCCGGAAGAGCTCTTCAACGTCCAGACGCGGGTGTACGGCCGCTACCACGTCCAGAACGCCGACACCTTCTACGACAGCGCCGACCTCTGGACGGTGCCGGTCGGCCAGTCGTCGAAATCCAGCCTCCCGAGCGAGGCGTACTACGTGATCATGTCGCTCCCCGAGGCGGTCGACCCGGAGTTCCTCCTGCTCCAGCCGATGATCCCCAAGGATCGCCCGAACATGATCGCCTGGGTCGCGGCCCGCAACGACGGGGAGCAGTACGGCCAGACGCTCGTCTATCGCTTCCCGACGGAGACGTCTGTCTTCGGGCCCGCCCAGATCGAGGCGTCGATCGACGCCGATCCGGAGATCAGCGCCCAGTTCACGCTGTGGAGCCAGTCCGGCAGCAACGTCATCCGGGGCAACCTCATCGTCGTCCCGGTCGGCGACTCGCTGATCTACCTCCAGCCGGTCTACCTCCAGGCGACGAGCTCCAAGTTCCCGGCCTTCCAGAAGATCATCGTGGCCTCGCCGACGACGGTGGTCTGGGGCGACACCCTCCGCCAGGCGCTCGATCAGCTCCTCCGCGACCAGGGCGGCGGCCCGGGCCCGACGCCGACCCCGTCGCCGCCCGGCCCAACCCCGTCGCCCGGCCCGAGCGCGACGCCCGGTCCCGGCGCCTCGCCGCCGTCGGGCGACGTCGCCGCGCTCGTCGAGTACGCGAATCTCCACTTCGAGCTGGCCCAGCAGGCGCTCCGAGACGGTGACTTCGCCAAGTACGGCCAGGAGATCGAGCTCGTCCAGGAGGCCCTCGGCCAGCTCGAGGAGCTCGTCGGCGGGTCCTCGCCGGGGCCGTCGACGGCGCCGAGCGCCGCGCCGTGAGCCGGGGCGGGGCGATTCTCGCCTCGCTCCTCGTGACCCTCGGCCGCCCGGCGTGGTGGCTGCTCGCCCTCGCCGCGTTCCTCGTCCGGGGCGGCTTCGTCGTCTTCCTCGTCCCGATCGTCGTGCTGCCGTCGCCCCTCGCGATCTCCAACGTCGCTGCGCCGTTCGTCGTCCCGATGGCCCTCGGCCGGATCGGGCCCGAGGTGTTCGTCGTGTTGATCGCCGCGGGCGCGGTGCTCTTCGGGTGGCTTCTCGATCGGCGGCGCGGTCGCGGCGGCGACGGAGGTGGTGCTGACGCGCGATGCCGTCGCCGCGGCCGCTGACGAGGGGGTCGCGCCCCAAGCCCCGGCGCAGCCGCCGCCGCCCGAAGGCAGCGTTCCGCCGATCGGCGCGGATCGGCGTGATCGCGCGGTGGTCGGCACGATCGTCGCGGCTCGCCTTGTCGCGTGGCTTCCCCTCGCGGCCGCCCTCGCGATCGGCCTCGTCCGGATCGTTGCCGTCACGTACGTGGAGCTGACCCGGCCCGCTGAGCTCGAGAGTCCGCTGGCCCTGCGGGTGGCGGTGGGCGCCGCCGGCGAGCTGGTCGTCATGGCCGTTGCCTGGCTCTTCGGCGAGGTCGTCGGCGGCCTCGCGGCCAGGTGGATCGTCCTCGACGGTGCCTCGGTCGGCAGGGCACTCGCGGCGGCCGCCCGCGACGTCGTCCGGCGGCCGGCGCTCGACGCTCCTGCCGTGGCTCGTGACGACCGCCATGCTGTTCACGATCCTCGGTGGCACCGTGGGAGCGGCCGGCGTCGCCTGGTCGCGAGTCATCGTGGCGCTCTCCGCCAGGACCCCGGACCCGGCGACCGTCGCGATCAGCCTCGTGATCTTCGTGGCGATCTGGCTGGCGGCGCTCGTCCTCGGCGGCCTGTTCGCGGCGATTCGCAGCTCGGTTCTGACATTCGAGCACGTCCGAGTCCGGGCCCAAACCGGGACGTTCGGGGCATCGGTGCACCACCGTCCGGGGGATAGGTCAATCGCGGACCGGGGTGGCAGCCTGTAGGCCCCGGCCCTGGAGGGTCCGGATTCCACCTGAGGTGATCGATGGCGACGAAGACAGTCGTCTGCCCGGAATGCGACTCGCCGCTGGCCCCCGGCCGCTTCTCCTGTTCGGTGTGCGGCGCGCTCGTTGCCTCGGTCGCCACGATGTCGCGGTCGTTCGCGCCGGGCGCCGAACCGCTCGCCTCATCCGCCGACGCCCCGGCGGCTCCACGCGGCCGCCCAGGCAGTCGCGTGGCCGTCAGAGGTCACATCGCCGGCAGCGGCGTACGTGGAAGCCGCACAGGTCGCCGCGCAGGTTGCGACCGCGCCCGTCCCGCAGCAGTCGGCACCTGCGCCCGCGCCCGTTCGTAAGCCGCGTACGCCGGCCATGCCGCGCCGCCCGAAGGCCCCGCCCGTCGCCGACCACGCGTTCGGGACGAATGGCAGCGCCGCTCCTGAGCCCGCGCCGCCCGTGCCCGCCCCGATCGTGCCAGCAGCCACCCGCCTCGTGGGGCGTCGCCCAGCCTGCACCCGCTCAGCCCGCGGCTCCTCGCACCGGTCGCGCCGATCGCCGCGCCGATGCCTGCAGCGGCTCCGAGCTGGCCCGATCGGCCGGCCTGGCCACCGGTCCGCACCATCGACGCCGTCGCCCCGCCTGTCGAGCCCGCCGCAGCCCGGGTTCCAGCCGGAGCGTACCTTCCGCCGTCAGCCGTGCTCCCACCGGCAGAGGCGCTGCCGCTTCCAGGTGCCGCGCGCACCACCGCTCCGACCGACGGCTGGGCAGATGCGTCCGGCTCGACCGGCAGGCGAATGCGGCTCGGCGAGGGTGCCGGTCCGCTCGGCCTCCCGATCGACGTCGCGACCCGGATCGTCCTCCTCGGCGCGGGTATCTCGCTCCTCGGCTTCCTGCTGCCGTGGGCCGACATCGTGATCGGCAGCGGCGTGATGGACGGCTACGTGGCCCAGTGGGGCCTGGCCGGTCCCGGCCACCCAATCGTTCTCCTGCTCGTTGCCGCGCTCTTCGGGATGACCCTGATGATTGAGCGCCTGCCACGCTGGGCCCGCCTCGGACTGCCGTCGATCGGCCTCGCCTGCCTCCTCATCGGCCTCGCCTGGCCCTACCTCGCCGGCCCGTTCGATGCCGCCATCGGTGTCTACGTCGTCGCGGTCGGGGCACTGGTCATGATCGCCGGCGGCCTGCTCGATCGGATCGCCGCGCGTCACGTCGAGCCCGCTACATCCGTCTAGGGCACCCGGGGCGGCGTCGGTAGCCCCTGTTACACTGCGCCGGACCGCGGGCGTCCGGCGACACAGGACGCGGCGACCGACCGGACTGAGAGATTCGGAGGCACCCACCAACCCGCATGGACGAGATCTTCGGCGAGATCGGGAAAGCCCTCGGCGGGTTCTTCGGCAGCGCCCCGGTTCAGCTCGCGCTTCAGGCGATCGCGATCTACCTGATCATCCTCTGGCTGGCAGGCGCCTACTGGGCCTTCCGTGACATGCAGCAGCGGACGGAAAACCCGATCCTGCCCTACGTCGCGGCGAGCTTCATCATCGTCTTCACCCCGATCTTCTTCCCGCTGGCGATCTTCGTCTACAAGATCATCCGGCCGCACGAGAAGATCGGCGAGGTCTACGAGCGCAACCTGGCCGAGGAAGCCCTCCTTGCCGAGGTCGAGGCGATCCACAGCTGCCCGACCTGCGCCCGCCGCGTCAACGACGAGTGGATCATCTGCCCGACGTGCCGAACACGGCTGAACCGGGTCTGCCCGAACTGCAGCCGCCTCGTCGGGCTTGACTGGTCGCTGTGCGCGTGGTGCGGCAAGGACTTCGAGCGGCGCGACATGCCGGCCGCGGCCATCGCCGGGCCACGTCCCGCAGCGATCATGCCCCTGCCGGGTGCTATGGAGGAAACGGGCAGGATCGCCGCCGAGGGCTCGTCGCGATCCCGGTCGTCGGGACCGCGCTCCGTGCCTGCGCCATCGCAGGACGTTCTGCCCGAAAGCTGACGGCGAAGCCTCGGGCCGATGGCCTCGCGGGGCTCGGCCTCGGACCTCGGTGGGCCGGCTGCAAGAATCGGTCGTCGCCTACACGAGTTGCCGCGTGACCCAGGAAGACGCTCCCGACGAGACACCACCTTCGCCCCGGCCGGGCGCATCCATCGTTCACGATCGAGGGACGCGCCGCGCCGGGGCTGTTCGTCGTCGGCTGGCTGGCCTCGCTGCTCGGGCTCGCGGTCGTCCTCGCCGGAGCGTTCGCCCCGTCGACCGTGCTCGTCTACTTCGTCGGGCCGGGACTGCTCTCACTGGGATTGATCGCCGCCGCCGGCAACCAGGCGTTCGAGCGCCGCGCTCGCGGCGACGACTACGCCGGACCGTCGCCGATCCTCGTCTTTGCGGCGACGATCGCCGTCACGTACTTCGTCGGGGCGGTCCTGGGACTGGTGCTCGATGCGGCCCTGCGATCGAGCGGAGGCACCGTCTGGCCGCCGGCCGGGCAGCTCATCGCCGGTTCCGTCACGGCCCTCGTCTTCATCGGCCTCATTCGCCTCACGGTCGTCGGGACGGGCGCCCTGTCGTGGGCGGACATGGGGGTTCGCCGGTTCGACGAACAGGCACTCAAGGACTTGTTCGCCGGCGCGTCGTTCGCGGTGCCGGTCATCGGCGTCACGCTCATCGTGGCGGCGATTCTCGTCTCGATCCTCGGCGTCACGACGCCCAGCCCGCTGCCGCCGACGGGCGAGCTGTCCGGCCTGCTGATCCAACTCCTCGTCGGGGCGGTCATCGCCCCGATCGCCGAGGAGCTGCTGTTCCGCGGCTTCGCCGTCACGGCCTGGCGGCGCTCGATCGGCGCAAGCCGGGCGATCCTCCGGGCGACGCTCCTCTTCGCGGTCGCCCACGTGATCGGCGTCGCCCCGACCGACGACTTCGGCCACGCCCTGAGGCTGATGGCCGTCGGCGCCGGAACGCGCCTGCCGGTTGCCTGGGTCCTCGGCTGGATCTTCGTCCGGCGCGGCTCGATCTGGGCCCCGATCGGGCTCCACGCGACGTTCAACGCCGTGCTGCTGATCCTCGCCCACGTCGCCCAGGTCGCGGGCCGCTCGGGGGTCTGAGCGGTCGAGTCCGGATGAACCGCCGGGTGAGCCGCCGATAAGGGCTCCTCGCTACTGTTCGGGCCGTTCCCGGGTTCGGATGGCGGGAGGAATCGGCGGGCTTCCGTCGTACGGGCCCGGGGACTCCTTGCCCTCCGTCGCCCCAGGAGATGAGCGATGGGAGATCCTGTCCTTCGCGAGGTGGCGACCGCCGCACGGCCTGCCGGTCGGGCGATCAGGGAGATGCCGCCACTCGAGCGGCCGCGCGAGCGACTCGCGGCGCGCGGCGCGGCCGGGCTGAGCTCCGCGGAACTCATCGGGCTTCTCTGGGGCTCGGGATCGCGCGGCCGGTCCGCGGTTGACCTGGCGGAGGACGCGCTCGCGCGCCACGATGGCCTCACCGGCCTCGCCCGGGCGACGGACGTCGAGCTCGAATCGGTGCCGGGCATCGGCGCCGCGAAGGCGGCCCAGCTGGCGGCGGCCTTCGAGCTTGGCCGCCGGCTCCTCGCCGACTGGCCGGCCGGCCGCTGGACGATCCGATCGGCCCGCGACGTCGCCGACCGCCTGGTGCTCCAGATGGGCCGCCTCGAGCGGGAGGAGCTGCGGGTCGTGCTGCTCAACACGAAGAACGTCGTCCTGCGCGTCGCGACCGTCTACCAGGGCAACGTCTCGTCGTCGCTCGTCCGCGTCGGCGAGCTCTTCCGCGACGCCGTCAGGCTCAACGCGGCGGGCCTGATCCTCGTTCACAACCACCCGAGCGGCGACCCGACGCCCTCGCCAGACGATCTTCATCTGACCGCCGAGACCCTCGCCGCCGGCCGGCTGCTCGACATCGACCTGCTCGACCATCTCGTCGTCGGCCACGACGCGTGGGTCTCGCTCCGCGATCGGGGCGTCTCGTTCGACCGCCCGGACCCGCGTCAAAGCGTCGCTCGGTAGCGCGCTCGGGCCCTGTCCGGCGCGGCCGGACGAGCCGGGTATACTGCACGGGCTTCCCCGCCTGATCCCGAGCGCGCGATCCCCCGGTGCCCATCCCGGGCCAGTGGGAGCCGCTGCGAACACCGGACGCGACCCGACCCCGCACGAAGGACCCTCCCGCCACATGCTCGACCGCTTCCTCGGCCTCTTCTCCCGCGACATCGGGATCGACCTCGGGACCGCCAACACGCTGGTCCACGTCCGCGACCGGGGAATCGTGATGAGCGAGCCGTCGGTCGTGGCGATCGACGCGAAGACGAAGCGGGTTCTGGCGGTCGGCGCCGAGGCGAAACGGATGGTCGGCCGGACCCCCGCCAGCATCATCGCGATCCGGCCGCTGCGCGACGGCGTGATCAGCGACTTCGACGTCACCGAGGAGATGATCAAGTACTTCGTCCGGCGGGTCCACGATCGGGTCGGGCTCATTCCCCGGCCGCGGATGCTCCTCGGCATCCCGTCGGGCGTGACCGAGGTCGAGAAGCGAGCCGTCCGCGACGCGGCGTTGAACGCCGGCGCCCGCTGGGCGCGGCTCATCGAGGAGCCGATGGCCGCCGCGATCGGCGCGGGCCTGCCGGTCAGCGAACCGTCCGGCAGCCTCATCGTCGACATCGGCGGCGGGACGACCGAGGTCGCGGTCATAAGCCTCGGCGGGATCGTCGTCAGCCGCTCGATCCGGATCGGCGGCGACGAGATGGACCAGGACATCGTCGCGTTCGCCCGTCGCGAGTACAACCTCTTCCTCGGCGAGCGAACCGCCGAGGACATCAAGATCGCGATCGGGTCGGCCTACCCGGGCGATTGGGACCAGCAGCGGATCTCGCTCCGCGGCCGGGACCTGCTCACCGGCCTGCCGCGCAGCGTCGAGGTCGGCGCCGACCAGATCCGCGAGGCGATCGAGCCGTCGGTCCAGCAGATCGTCGACACGATCAAGGACACGATCGAGGAGACGCCGCCGGAGCTCGTCGCCGACATCATGGACCAGGGGATCGTGCTGGCCGGTGGCGGGGCGCTCCTTGCCGGCCTCGACCGGCGGACGGCCGACGCGACCCAGATGCCGGTCCACATCGCCGACGACCCGCTCACGTGCGTCGTCCGGGGCACGGGAATCGTCCTCCAGGAACTCGGCAACCCGTCGATGGACCGCGTCCTCGTCACGGACACGTATGCCCGGGCGCCGCGGTAGGGGTGCCGGTTCGGAGATTCGGGGCCTAGGTTCCGATCCGCGTTAGGCTTCGATCGCCATGAGTTCACTGCTCGCTTCACGTACGGCCCGCCGCCGCTCGATCGTGTTCATCGCGCTGATCGCGACGACGCTCGTGATGATGGCCTTCTCGTCGAGCCCGGTCGTCCGCGAGTTCCAGGGCGCCGTCGGCTATGCCATTCGGCCGATCCAGGGCGCGGTCGACGGCTTCGCCGAGGGTGTGGCGGGCATCTTCCAGTCGGTCTCGGACATCGACCGGCTGCACTCCGACAACACCTCACTGCGCCGCGAGAACGAGCGCCTCAAGGCCGAGAATCTCCGGCTTCTCGAAGCCCAGCGCGAGAACGAGCTCCTCACGGGCGTGCTCCAGCTCCAGAACGGCTTCGCGTACAAGACCGCGGCCGCGGAGGTGATTGCCCGCGAGTCCTCGGAGTTCCGCCGCCTCATCACGATCAGCAAGGGCTCCGACGACGGGATCGAGCAGGGCGACGTCGTCATCGCCGAGGGTGGCGCGCTCGCCGGCCGGGTCGTCGAAGTCGGTCCGAACTACGCCCACGTCGTCCTCATCACGGACCAGTCCTCGACGGTCATCGGCCTGGTCCAATCGAGTGGCGCGATCGGCGCGGTCATCGGCCAGCTGGGCGGCACGCTGATCATGGCCAACATCGATTCGACCGACCACATCGAGCTCGGCGACGAGGTCGTCACGGCCGGGATCGAGCTCGCCGGCGGCATCCGCTCGCCATACCCGAAGGGGCTCCTCCTGGGCCAGATCGTCGACATCCGGCGAGACGCGAACAGCGTCGTCCAGACCGCCTTCCTCCAGCCGACCGCCAACCTCGAGAAGGTCGAGTACGTGCTCGTCGTGCTGGATTACGTCGGCGGCCTGCCGCCGGCCGACGAGCAGCCGATCGACTGTTCCATCACCGGCCCCGGCGGCGCCCTCCCCGGCGGCGAGCAGCCGTGCATCGAGCCGACACCGTCCGCCGCGCCGTCGATCAACGCGCCGTCCGTCGCGCCGGTCTCTCCGGCGCCGTAGCCGCGGCCGTGGCCCCTGCTACCCTGACCAGCGAATGAAGGGCATCGTCCTCGCCGGCGGCACGGCCACCCGGCTCTTTCCGCTCACGATCGTGACGAACAAGCACCTTCTCCCGATCTACGACCGCCCGATGATCTATTACCCGATCGAGACGCTGGCGGCGATGGGGATCCGCGAGGTCATGGTCGTGGTGGGCGGCAAGAGCGTCGGCGACGTCGTCGAACTCCTCGCCGATGGCGCTCACTTCGGGCTCGACCTGACGTACCGCTACCAGCGTGGCGCGCTGGGGATCGCCCATGCGATCGGGCTCGCCCGAGGCTTCGTCGGTGACGATGCGTTCTGCTGCATCCTCGGCGACAACATCCTGCGGGGACCGGACCTGACGGGCATGGCCCGCGAGTTCGAGGAGGGCTCGTGGGGTGCCGGGACGCTGCTGTATCGCGTGCCGGATCCCGAGCGGTTCGGCGTCGCGGAGCTCGATTCGGCGGGCAACGTCGTCGGGTTCGAGGAAAAGCCGGAGGCACCGAAGAGCGACCTGATCCCGATCGGCGTCTACTTCCTCCGCCCGGAGGCGTTCGACGTCATCGATCACCTCGCCCCGTCGGGTCGCGGCGAATTCGAGATCACCGACGTCCTGAACCACTACATCCCGGCGGGCCGGCTCTTCAGCCGCGTCTACGACGGCCACTGGGCCGACGCGGGGACCGTCCCGTCGCTGCTGCGTGCCGCCGAGCTGGCCCGGGACGACGACCAGGCCGGCCGCCTCGAGCCGCCGATCGAGCGACCGGTCGGGTGAGCGGCCCGGCGGAGGAAGGCGCGATCGGTCCGGGCTCGGAGCTCCTCGTTACCGGCGGCGCAGGGTTCATCGGCTCGTGCTTCGTGCGGGACGTGCTGGCGCGGCGCGACGGCACCCGGATCACGGTTCTCGACAAGCTGACGTACGCGGGCAACAGGTCCAACCTCGCCCCCGTCGAAGCCGATCCAGAGCAGGCGGCGCGGCTGCGATTCGTCCAGGGCGACATCGCCGATCCGGACGTGGTGGACCCGCTCGTGCGCGACGCCGACGCCGTCGTCAACTTCGCCGCGGAGTCGCACGTCGATCGGAGCATCCTCGATCCGGCCGCGTTCCTCCGAACCGGGGTCATCGGCGTCCACGTCCTCCTCGAGGCCGTCGTGGCCGCATCGGCGGCGCGGTCGCGGCCCGTCCGCTTCCTCCAGGTGTCGACCGACGAGGTCTACGGGTCCGTCGAGACTGGCCGCTCCCGCGAGGCGGACCGGCTCGCGCCGCGCTCGCCCTATTCGGCGGCGAAGGCCGCGGGCGAACTGCTCGTCGGGAGCTACGTGACGACGCACGGCGTCGACGCCGTCGTCACCCGCGGCTCGAACACGTACGGGCCGTACCACCACCCGGAGAAGCTCATCCCGCTGTTCGTGACGAATGCGATCGACGATCAGCCCCTGCCGCTGTACGGCGACGGCCTGCAGCGAGCGCGACTGGCTGTACGTCGCGGACCACGCCGGCGCGGTCGAGCACGTCCTGCGGCACGGCCGCAGCGGCGAGACGTACAACATCCCGGGCTCCGCAGAGATGACGAACCGCGACGTCGTGGCCGCGCTGCTCGAGCGGCTCGGCAAGCCGTGGTCGCTGGTCCGGAGCGTCCCGGACCGGCCCGGCCACGACCGGCGCTACGCCCTCGACGGCTCGAAGCTCGCGTCGCTCGGCTGGCAGAACCGGACGGCCTTCGCCGACGGCCTGGCCGCGACCATCGACTGGTTCCAGGCCAACGAAGCGTGGTGGCGGGCGGCGAAGTCCGGCGACTGGGACGCCTACTACGAACGCCAGTACGGATCGCGCCTGGCGCACGGCCAGGCGGTCGCCGAAACCGGCGTCTCGTCGGAGGCCTGACCGCGTGCGGGTCGCCGTCACCGGGGCCGGCGGACGGCTCGGGCGCGCGCTCGTCGCGGCGCTCCAGGACGCGCCGTTCACCGGCCTTTCCGGGCCGATCGCGTGGGACCGGACCGTCTTCGATCTCGACGCTCCCGAATCGATCCATTCGCTCCTCGACCGCGACCGACCCGAGGCCGTGATCCATGCCGCAGCGTGGACCGACGTCGATGGCGCGGCCCGCGAGCCAGAGGTCGCCCGTCGCCGGAACGCCGACGCGGTCCACGTGCTCGCCGAGGCGACGGCGGCGCGCGACATCGACCTCGTCCACATCAGCACGAACGAGGTCTTCGACGGCCGGCGGACGGACGGACGCGGCTACACGCCGGACGACCGAACGAACCCCATCAATCCGTACGGTTCCTCGAAGCTCATGGGCGAGATCGCGGCGACGGCGGCCTACCGCGGCCGCCGGGCCCGCCTCGCGGTCGTCCGCACGGCGTGGCTGTACGGGCCGCCCGGCAACGACTTCCCGACGAAGATCCTTGCCGCGGCGGAGCGCGCCCGGGTTGCCGGCGAACCGCTCAAGGTCGTCGGCGACGAGTTCGGCTCGCCGACCTTCACGCACGACGTTGCCGACGCGATCGTCGAGCTCCTCGCCTCGGGCGACGTCGGCGGCTTCCACCACGTCGTGAATGGCGGCGTCGCCTCGCGGGCGGCCTGGGCGCGGGAACTGTTCAGGCAGGCCGGCCTCGAGGTCGCGATCTCCGAAGTGCCTGCATCGACCTGGGCCCGGGCGTCGACGCCACCGGCCTGGGGAGTGCTCGACCCGACGCCCCTTCCCGGCGGGGAGCCGCTCCGCCCGTGGCCCGAGGCCCTCGCCGACTACCTCCCGACGCTTCTCCGGCAGCGCGCGGCTGCTCCCGCAGCCACGGAGGCCACCTCGTGACCGATCGCCCCTCGTCGCTCGAAGGCGTCCGGTTCGGCACGGTGACGCGTCACGCGGACACGCGCGGGTCGTTCCGCGAGCTGTGGCGGGCTTCGACGTTTCCGACCCTGACCCCGGACGAAACGGGCGCGCCTGACGGATCAGACCCTCGATTCGTTCAGGCCAACCTGTCGACGTCGGCCAAGGGCGTGTTGCGCGGGCTCCACTATCACCGCCGCCAGCTCGATTACTGGGTTGTCGCGTCGGGGCGGGCGCTCGTCGCGCTCGTCGACGTCCGACCGCTGCTCTCCGGGCGCGGCGACCGGCCAATTGTCGAGACGCGCGAGCTCGCGGCGGACGATTGGGTGGTCATCCCGGCCGGCGTCGCCCACGGCTTCCTCGCGCTCGAACCACTCGAGGTGCTCTACCTCGTCACGAACGAGTTCGATGGAACGGACGAGCTGGGGTTCGCCTGGGACGATCCGGCCGTCGGGGTTCCGTGGCCGGCAGTCGAGGGGACGCCCGACGGGCGGCCGATCCTGTCGGACCGCGACAAGGCGAATCCTCCGCTAGCCGACATGGTGGCCAGCCTCCGCTCCTGAGACCCGCGCCTGCGGCGGGGCTTGCCCGCACCGCGGCCGGCTCGCCGCCTCGTGCGCACACCTCCGCACCGGTCCCCCCTGTTCCGTACCCATCCCGGGCCCGATGGGGCCATAGGTGTCGGGACCATCCCGCGATTGTTCCGAGCACGCGCGAGCGCGACGCTTCCGAAGCACTCATCCGACCCCCAGGTCGATCCGCTCGGGAGCTCACGTTGCGCAAATCCGTCTTCGCCGTCGTCCTCGCCCTCGTCGCCATGTTCGGCGCGTACGGGCCGGTCGCGGCCGCCCAGACCAGCACGGCCAAGGTCGTGATCATCGTCGGGGCAACCCACGGCGAGACCGCCAAGTACCGCTCGAACGCCGATGAGCTCTACGCCGAGGCGATCCAGCACACGCCGAACGTCACCAAGGTCTACAGCCCCAACGCCACCTGGTCCGCCGTCAAGGCGGCGACGGTGGGCGCGAACATCGTCATCTACCTCGGTCATGGGAACGGCTGGCCAAGCCCCTACACCTACGACCCGAGCTACACGACCAAGGACGGGTTCGGGCTCAACGCGACGGCCGGCAACGGCGACTCCAACAACAAGTACTACGGCGAGCCGTCGATTCGGACGCTCGACCTCGCCCCGAATGCGATCGTGTTCCTGCACCACCTCTGCTACGCCTCGGGCAACTCCGAGCCCGGCGGAGCGGCCCCCTCGGCGAGCGTCGCCCGGCAGCGCGTCGACAACTACGGCGCCGCGTTCCTCGCCGCAGGCGCGTCGGCGGTCATCGCCGACGGCCACAGCCACACCGGCTATTACCTGCGGGCACTGTTCACGACCGCCCAGCCACTCTCCCAGCTGTGGCGCGGTGCCCCGAACTACCACGGCCACGACATCACCTTCACCCCGACCCGAAGCACCGGGACGGCGGTCCTCGATCCGGACAATGGCGGCAGCAATCCCTCGGGCTACTACCGCTCGATCGTCGGCAACCTGAGCGTGATGTCCCACCAGGTCATCGGCGTGAAGCTGCCGCCGGGCGTGCGCGGCGCCCCGGGCGTGACCATCGTCCCCGACCACGCGACCTTCGGTGTTGCCGGCGGCCACGCGAACGACGGGCACGACCACCTACACGCGGCTTCTCCGACTCCCCGTCCGATAGCATCCGGGGCCCGCGCCAGGGCCCAGCAGAACGTCGTGGACGCACTCCCGATGGGGTCCGGACCGCACCGGACGCCACCGTACCCCTCCCGACCGGGACCATCGTCACCGTTGTCCCCGCGAGCGACGGGGCGTAGGGTGTCCGTCTCGCTGCTCATCGCGAGACCATTCCGAGGGACCACGTGACCGTCCGCCGACCCGCGCCCCGACCGCCCGGCCGCCCCGCGCGCGCTGGCGGTCGCTTCGCGGCGATCGCGGCCACGGTCCTGATGGCCCAGTTGCTCCCTGCGGCCTCTGTCGGGGCCCGCGAACCCGTCGTAGCGCCCGAAGCCGGGACCACGGAGCTGCAGCCCGGCATTCACTACGAGGATGCGCTCGCCCACGCCGACGATCACATCGAGTTCGCGCCCGGCGGCCGGGTGACGGTCGGGTTCCGGCCGCGCTCCGACGACACATGGGACGTCGCCGGCAAGGCGCCGCGCGCGCTGCCCGCAGGCTCCGCGTCCGGACGGCAGATGAGGCCGGCACAGGCAGCCGCCCCGGCGGCACCTGCCGCACCCACGACACCGCCAGTTGCCCCCGCCGAGCCCGGCGTGAGCCCCGAACCCAGCGCGACTCCGTCCGAGACCGCGCCGATTGACGCGCCCGCCGTCGATCCGTCCGAGGTCCCCGCTGCCGACGATGCGTCCGCGGTCATGCCGGCCGCCAATGGACAGCTCGAGCTCGACGGAACTCGCCTCCGCCGCCAGGTCATGGGATTCCTCCCGTACTGGGAGGTCAGCGACGCCGTCCTCGACTACGAGCTGCTTTCGACGATCGCCTACTTCAGCGTCGGCTCCGACAAGTACGGCAACCTCCTCAAGACCGACCCGGATGGAACTCCGACGACGGGCTGGGGCGGCTGGACCAGCTCCCGGATGACCTCGATCATCAACTCCGCCCACACGAAGGGCACTCGCGTCGTGCTGACGATCTCGGTGTTCGCCTGGTCGAGCGGCCAGGCCGCACTCCAGGGAGCGCTCCTCGGCAATCCGACCGCCCGCCAGAACCTCGCCGTCCAGGCGGCGGACGCGGTCCGGGCTCGCGGCGCCGACGGCATCAACCTCGACTTCGAGCCGATCGCTTCCGGCTACGACGACGAGTACGTGCTGTTCGTTCGGGCCGTGCGGGCCGAGCTCAACAAGCGCGCCGCCGGCTACCAACTGACGTTCGACACGACCGGCTACATCGGCAACTACCCGATCGAGGCCGCGACGGCACCCGGCGCCGCCGACGCGATCTTCATCATGGGCTACGACTACCGGACCGCGAGCTCGGGCTACGCCGGCTCGATCGATCCGCTGTCGGGTCCCGCGTACGACCTCCAGGACACGCTCAACGCCTACGCCGCGAGGGTGGCGCCCTCGAAGCTCATCCTCGGCGTGCCGTGGTACGGCCGGGCGTGGTCGACCGTCTCGGACGCGGTCAACTCCAGGACCCAGACCGGCTTGAAGTTCGGGGCGTCGAACAGCGTCCTGTACGACACGGCAGCCGACTACGCGAAGCAATACGGCAAGCGATGGGACAGTCGGGAGCAGAGTCCCTGGATCGCCTATCGGCGCCAGAACTGCTCCACGACGTACGGCTGCGTGATGACCTGGCGGCAGGTCTACTACGACGACGCCGACTCGCTGAAGCTGCGCTACGACATGATCAACCGGATGGGCCTCCGGGGCACGGGGATCTGGGCGCTGGGCTATGACGCCGATCGGCCCGACCTGCGCCAGGCCATCGCCGAGAAGTTCCTCAACGACAAGACCTCGCCGCTGGCCGGCGTCAAGGCCTTCGTCCCGAGCCAGACGGCCGAGACGTTCACGGTTTCGTGGGTCGGCTCCGACGAGAGCGGCGTCCGCGACTACGACGTCCAGGTGTCGGTCCACGGCGGGCCGTGGCACGACTGGCTCGTCGACACGACGGCGACGAGCGCCTCGTACACGGGCGCCGACACGTACGGGTTCGCCTTCCGGGCTCGCGCCCGCGACACGCACGGCAACGTCAGCGCGTGGGACGTCGCCAGCGTCTATCAATCCCACGTGAGTCTCGCGCCCGGCGGCTTCGGCAAGGTCGTCGCCTCGAGCGTCAACATCCGCTCAGGCGCGGGAACCGCGAAGCCGATCGTCACGACCGCCGCCGCCGGCACGATCCTCGCGGTCACGAGCGGCCCGGTCAGCGCCGATGGCTATACGTGGTTCGAGGTCAGCCTCCCGATCGTCGAGTGGGCGCCCGTTGGCGGCGTCCGGAAGAACGTCTGGGTGGCCGCGAGCAACAGCTCGAGCACCTACGTTGCGGCCGTCGGGGCTCCGAACGCGACGGTCGTCGACCTGCCCGCGAGCGTCGCCCCGGCCGTTGGCGCCCGATTCGTCGGGATCAATCCGGCCCGGCTCCTCGACACGCGCTTCGGCGTCGGCCTTGCCGGACCGTTCTCGAGCGGCGCGGCGCGGACGTTCCCGGTCGCGGGCCGCGGCGGCGTCCCCGCCGACGCGGTCGCCGTGACCGGCACCGTGACGGTCGTCGGGCAGACGAGCGCCGGCTACGTCAGTCTCGGGCCGTCAGCGGCGACCGTCGCCCGATCCTCGGTCGTGAACGCGCCGGTCGGCGACGTCCGGGCGTCCGGCGTCACCGTCAAGCTCGGTGCGGGCGGCTCACTGGCCGGGCTCTGGAGCGGCGCCGGTGGTTCGAAGGCGGGCCTGATCTTCGACGTCAGCGGCTATTTCGTGGCGGGTGCCACCGGCTCGACGTACGTCCCGCTCACCCCGGCCCGGATTCTCGATACCCGGACGGGCAGCGGCCTGGCCGGCCAGTTCACCTCGGACGCACCGCGATCGTTCGCGGTCCGTGGCCGCGGCGGCGTCCCGGCCGGCGCCGTGGCGGTGACGGGGAACCTGACGGTCGTCGGGCCGACGAGCGGCGGCTACCTCTACGTCGGCCCCGTGGCCGCGTCGACGCCCCCGAGCTCGAGTCTCAACGTCCTCAAGGGCGATACCCGCGCCGCATCCGTGACCGTCAAGCTCGACGGCAGCGGCCGGCTCGGCATCGTCTGGAAGGGTTCGGCCGGAGCGAAGGCCAACGTCCTGTTCGACGTCACCGGATACTTCGTCAACAGCTCGGCCGGCGCCACGTTCTACCCGCTCGACGCGGCGCGGGTCCTCGACACCCGGGTCGGCGAACGGCCTGTCCGGTCCGTTCCCCAGGAACGTCGTCCGGACGTTCCAGGCGACGGCTCGCGGCACGATTCCGGTGAACGCGGTCGCCCTGACCGGTGGCGCCACGGTCGTACTGCCCTCGGTCAGCGGCTGGCTGATCGTCGGTCCGTCCGGCACGGCACTGGGTGCCACGTCCACGATCAACCTGCCGAAGGGCGACATCCGGGCGAACGGCCTGACGGTTCGCGTCGGTGCGGGTGGCGGTCTCGGGGCGGTGTTCCAGGGGCCATCCGGCGCCTCCGCGAACGTGATCTTCGACGCCACGGGTTACTTCCGCTGAGCACCTGGAGCGGGACGATCGGGCGGGTTTCACGGCGAGAGGCCGGGTCTACACTGGCCCGACCATGACGACCAAGCGCCGCAAGCCGTCCACAGCCGCCGCGTCCCTCGCGCACGACCGCGGCGCGGGTGCGTGGGTGATCCTGCCGACCTACAACGAGGCCGAGAACGTCCGGTCGATCTCGGCCGCGATCCTCGAGAGCCTGCCCTCCGCGACGCTCCTCGTCGTCGACGACGGATCGCCCGACGGCACGGGCCAGATCGCGGACGAGCTCGCAGCCGCCGATCCCCGAATCCGCGTCCGCCATCGGCCCGAGAAGCAGGGGCTCGGCCGGGCGTACCTCGACGGCTTCGCGGTGGCGCTCGCAGGCGGGGCCGACATCGTGATCCAGATGGACGCCGACTGGTCGCACGACCCGGCTGCGCTGCCGTCCCTCATCGCCCCGATCGCCGCCGGAACGGCCGACCTCGTCATCGGCTCGCGCTACACGAACGGCGGCGGCGTCGTCGACTGGGGCCTCGGCCGGCGGATCATCTCGCGCGGCGGCAGCGTCTTCGCCCGCAATGTCCTGCGCCTCGGCCCGCACGACCTCACCGGCGGTTTCAAGGCATGGCGTAGCTCGACGCTGGCCGAGATTCCGTTCGACGGCATCCACGCCGGCGGCTACGTCTTCCAGATCGAGATGACGTTCCGCGCATCGCGCCGCGGGGCGCGCGTCGCCGAGACACCGATCACGTTCCGTGACCGCCGGGTCGGCCAGTCCAAGATGAGCCGCCGGATCGTCGTCGAGGCGCTCGTCGTCGTCGTCACGCTCCGCGCCGAGGAGCTGGCTGGCCGCCTGCCCGGCCGACGAGCGCGGCCGATCGCCGGCGTCCCCGAACCGCCGACCGCCGCGGCGGCCGCCTCCGACCGGACCGGCGCAGAGATCCCGCGTCCGGCGGCGCTCGAGACACCGGCGGCCGGCGAGGGCCGGTGACCGAGGCTGCTCACGCGCCGCTCGGCTCGGCGGATCCGGGCCGCGCAGCAGGGCGGGTGCCGGGCGTTCGGGTCGTTCTCGACGCGAGGCCGCTCCAGGAGCCCGATCGCGCACCCCTGACGGCTGTCTATCTCGACTCACTGTTGCGGGCCTTCGACGACGCGCCGCTGAGCGGTGAGTCGTTCGCTCTCCTGCTCGGATCCGACCTGGACGACCCGACCGAGCAGTTCGAGCGGCTGTCGATCGTCGGCCGGCGCCTCCTGCCGCCGACGCGGCTCCTGCGCTCCGCGGTGCTGACCGTCGATCCGTTCCTGCTCTCGGGCGCGTCCCTCGGCGCTGCCTGGCGCGCGGAGCGAGGCGGCGCGGCCGGCTCGGTCTACCACGCGGTCGGCGGGTCGATCCCGCTCGTCACGGGCCTGCCCCTCGTCGTCACGCTGCTCGACCTCGCGCCGTGGGAGCTGCCGGGGGCCTACCAGCGCGGGACGGCGTCCCGGTTCGGCCAGCGCCTCCGGGCGCGGTTGCTCCGCGACGCGGCCGCGGTGATCGTCGGAACAGACGCGGTGGGCGCCTCTGCCCGGCGGCTCCTGCACGTGCCCCGGGACCGGATCCGGGTCGTGGCACTCGCGCCTCGGCCTTCCTTCCGGCCTCAGGCGGCCGGGGTCGGCCGCCGGCTCAGCCGCGGCCGGCTCGGCCGCCACTCGCGCCAGCCGGGACCCGCGGGCCGAGCGCGATCGGCTGGGCCTCCCGGAGCGCTACGTCATCTACTCGGGGCGGTATGACGCGCGGCAGGACCTCGGGACGCTGCTGCGCGCCCTCGCAGAGCTGGCCGCTGCCGGCCGGCCCGACGGCCTGCCCGCTGATGCGCCATGGCCGCCGCGCGTGCTCTTCGCCGGCGCGTCGCCGGACGACCGGGCGGCGCTCGCCCGGGCCGCGGCTCGAGAAGGGGTCGGCGAGACGCTCGCCTACGCCCCGCGCCTCGACGAGGAGCGCCTGGCGAGCCTCGTGCGCGGCGCACGGGCGGCCCTGCTGCCGGTCGTATCGGACAGTGCCGGCCTGGCCGCGATCGAGGCGATCGCCTCCGGGACGCCGGTCGTCGCCTCCGCCGTCGGGGCGTTGCCGGAGATCGTCGGCGCCGCCGGCATCCTCGTTGAGCCGCGCGACCCGGCTCGGCTCGCCCAGGCCCTCGCTACGGCGTTCGTCGACGATCGGGTCCATGGCTCGCTCGTGGCTCTCGCCCGCGAGCGTGCGGAGACGGAGCAGCGGACCTGGGCCGACGTGGCCCGTGAAACGCGGGCGATCTACGCGGAGGCCGCCCGGTCGCGATAGGGGACGCCGGGCGCAGACCGCCGGCTGAGCCTCGCCGCGAGCCTATTGGCGGTGCTCCTCGGTCGTGGACGGCTCGGGCGGCGGCGGGAGCCCCGGGGTGAGCGCCACCTTCGTCCCGGTCTGCATCACCTGGACGAACGTCTGTCCCGCCGTCAGCGTCATGCGCGCGCCGTCGGCATCGAAGAAGAGGGTTGGACCCGTGAGCGACCGCTTCTGCCACGAGCCCTTGATCGTCGTGCCGTTCGTCGCGATCCAGGCCGTTCCCTTGCCGACGACGTCCGCCTCGAGGCGGTGCTTCGCCGAGCCGTCGTTGAGCGGCCCGAACCGCATCAGCATGATCACGACGTTCTTCGGCGCGACCCGGCCGCCGGTCGCCGCGTCGATCTGGTGCTTCTCGCCGGTGACGGCCCGGTAATACGAGTTGGTCGTCCAGTCGTAGTCGTAGCGGATCTTGTTGTACGAGTAGGCGACCTCGATCCGGCCGCCCCGTGGTCGGAGCCGCGGCAGGAGGTCCGGCGCGAACTGCCACACCGGATCCATGGCCTGATCGGTCGCCTTGAGGGACTTGGCGAGGCTCCGGAGATGCTTGCCGTCCGTGTACAGGTTGTGCGGCGGACGGCGATCCTTGACCCGCCAGAACGACTTGGCCCAGCGGAACTCGTCGGCGTTGTAGACGAGCTTCCCGTTGCCATTTGCGCGAAGCGTCTGGAGGGCCTGGGGCGAGCCGCCGGCGTGGGCATAGACAGCCCGCCACTCGGCCGCCCAGGCGATGTAGTAGTAGCGAGAGCTCCGGACGGGCCCGACCGCTTCCGGGATGTTCTCCTGGAACACGAGCATGTAGCGCGGGATGCCGCCCTCGGCGGGCGCCTGCCAGACCACCGACGCGGAGTTGAACCCCGACTGCGGTCGCGCCGCGCCAAGGTCGTCGACCATCACGGCGATCGGATGGCGAGCCGCGACGTCGGGCGGAACGAGGATGCCGGTCAGCGGGGCCGGGACGGGGGCGGGGGTCGGGACCGGAGTCGGCGATGGGGTAGGCGTCGGAACGGGCGTCGGTGTCGGGGACGGGGTGGGCGAGGGAGTGGGCGTTGGCGGGATGGCGGAAACGCTCGCCCCGGCGACCTGGCCGGAGCCGAGACTCGGGGAGGCCGGCGGCGCGGCCGACGCAGCGAGCATGCCGACGGCGAGCCCGGTGACGACGGCGGCGACGGCCAGAATCGGGACGATCAGCCGCTTCATCGGGCGGCGTCGCTTCTGGGGGTACATGGTCCCTCTGAGATGGCGCGGGGGCGACTGGCGTGTGACGTCTTCGGAGCGGCGACGGTGACGCTCGCCGGTTGTGTTTCGACGCGGAGGATACTCCGGGCAGTCAACTTCCTCGTCTCGACGTAAACGATCGGACACGGGACGCGGCGCGACCACTCGCGGTAGGCTGCCTCCGAACAGCACCGCCGAGCGCGAATCGAGGGAACCGATGGCCCATCCAGAGCAGCCCGACGCCGCAACCGACGAATCCGGCGCAGCGGACTCGCCCGCCGGTGGCGAGCCGCCCGAAAAGGACGCCCTCGCCGGCGCCGAGGAGGCCGCCGCACGCGAGGCCCAGGTGGAGGCGTCCCGCGCGGAGTCGGCCGCATCTGCCAAAGTCTGCCGCGAGCGCGGCCGGCGGGCCAAAGGTCGTCCGGCCCAAGGCAAAGACCAGCCAGAAGACTCCCACAGCCTCGAAGTCGGCCGCTTCGGTGACCGTGATCCCTCCGGCACCCGCCGGCGACGACCGGCTCACGAGGCTTGATTCAGTCTCGATCCGCGAAGCCGGGGCGCAGGAAGTCAACGCCACGAACGTCGACGTCAGTCGGGGCGGCATCGGCCGGGCCCAGGCCGTCGACATCGCTGTCTCGCAGGGCGGAATCGGCTTCGCGCGAGGGGATCGCGTGTCGGTCGAGATGGGCGGGATCGGTGCGGCGCTCGGGGGCGAGGTCCGCGTGACGCAGGGCGGCGTCGGCTCGGTCCTAGCCCGCGACGTCCACATCGAGCAGGCGGTGGTCAGGACGGTCATCGCGAACAACGTGCGATTCGAACGAACGACCGGCGTGCTGATCCTGCTCGCCCGGCGGGTCGAGGGCGACGTGCGCGTCCTCCTCGACTGGCGCGGAGCGGTCGCGTTCGGAGCCGCCCTGGGCGTCGTCGTGTCGCTGTTCCGGCGGCGAAAGTAGGCCGACGACGGTCATCGACAGGCGGATCACGGCGGGCCGGCGTCGAGGCTCGGCTATACTCGACCACCGGCCTGCGCCCCTCGCGCGACCGTCTGTCCGCCCGACGCGGTCCCGCTGATAGGAGCCCACCGTCAAGTGATCGACCCCTCCGCGCGCATCCATGCGACCGCGGATCTCGAGCCCGACATCAGCATCGGCGCCGGGACCACCCTCTGGCACCATGCGCAGGTCCGGACAGGCGCACGGATCGGATCCGAATGCATCATCGGCCGCGACGTGTTCGTCGACCATGGCGTCACGATCGGTAATCGGGTCAAGATCCAGCGCGGGGTCCTCGTCTCGCACGGCGTCACGGTCGAGGACGGCGTGTTCATCGGTCCTTCGGCGATCCTGACCAACGATCGGTACCCCCGGGCAATCACGTCGACCGGCGATCTCGCCGGGAAGGACGACTGGGAGCTTGCCCTGATCGTGCTCCGCTACGGCTCGTCGATCGGCGCGGGTGCCGTCATCGTGGCCGGCATCGAGGTCGGGCGGTTCGCCATGGTGGGAGCTGGCGCGATCGTCGTTCGCGACGTCCCGAGCTACGCGCTCGTCGCCGGCAATCCGGCCCGCCGCATCGGTTGGGTCTGCGCCTGCGGCCGGCGGCTCGTCGACGCCAATGGCGACCCGGTCCCGGCCGAGCCCCAGCGCTACGCGGCCCACACGGACCTCCTCTGCGCGACGTGCGGCCGTCGCTACGCCTACGTCCCGGATGCCGAGACGCTCGAGGAGCGATCCGGCCCGCGCCAAGGAGCACCAGCATGATCCCGATCGCCCGGCCCGACCTCGGCCCAGAGGAGATCGAGGCCGTCACCGAGGTCCTCGGCAGCGGGATGATCGCCCAGGGCCGCAAGGTCGCCGAGCTCGAGCAACGCTGGGCCGAGTTCGTCGGCGTCCGCCACGCGATCGCGATGAGCAACGGGACCGTCGCCCTGATGTCGATCTTCTCGGGGATCGGCCTCGAACCCGGCGACGAGGTGATCACCGTCTCGCATACGTTCGCCGCCACGGCGAACGCGATCCTCTACACGGGCGCTACGCCCGTTTTCATCGACATCGAGCCGGATACCTACCTCATCGACGCCAAGAAGATCGAGGCCGCGATCACGCCCCGGACGCGGGCGATCTGCCCGGTTCATCTGTTCGGGCTCGCCGCCGACATGGACATGATCCGGGCGATCGCCGATCGCCACGGGCTGATCGTCGTCGAGGACGCGTGCCAGGCCCACGGGGCGACATTCCGTGGCCGGAAGGCCGGCAGCTTCGGGCACGGGGCGTTCAGCCTCTACGCGACGAAGAACATGACGACCGCCGAGGGCGGTTTCGTCACGACGAACGACGAGAAGCTGGCCGACTGGCTGCGCCTCTACCGGAATCAGGGCATGCGGGCGCGGTATGAGTTCGAGATCCTCGGCTACAACTTCCGGATGACCGACCTCGCGGCGGCCATCGGCCTGGCCCAGCTGGGCAAGCTGCCTCGCAACACGGCCCGTCGCCAGGCGATCGCGGCGACGTACGACGAGGCGTTCGGCGAGCTGCCGATCGGCCTGCCGATCACGCCCGACGGCCGGACCCACGTCTTCCACCAGTACACGATCAACGTCGGCGGCGCACGTGACGCGATCCTGGCCGACCTTCGCGAGGCCGGCGTCGGGGCGGACATCTACTACCCGATCCCCGTCCATCGCCAGGAGTACATCATGGAGCGAGGCCTCCACGCGGAGTTGCCGGTGACCGATGCCGCGGCAGCCGCCACGATCGCCCTGCCGATGTTCCCCGGCCTGACCGACCCCGAGCAGACCCAGGTGATCGACGCCGTTCGGGCGGCCGTCGTGCGCCACCTCGAGCCTGACGGTGACGACGCCCCGGGCCGCCGGGCCGGAGCCGGAGTTGCCGCCCGATGACCTCCGGCTGGCGGCCGACCGGTGACCGGCCGCTGCGTGTCGGGCTCGCCGGACTCGGGTCGATGGGCCGCAACCACCTCCGGATCCTCGGGGCGCGGTCCGACATCCGGCTCGTCGCGGTGGCGGATCCCGTCGCCGATGCCCTCGCCGGAGCGACGGCCCAGTCAGGTGCCCAGGGCTTCGCCGAGCCGCTGGCGATGATCGCGGAGGCGGAGCTTGACGCGGTCGTCCTGGCCGCCCCGACGACCGCCCACGTCCCGCTGGCCCTCGCCGCGATCGAACGCGACATGGCGGTCCTCGTCGAGAAGCCGCTCGCGGCGACGGTCGACGAGGGGATGGCGGTCGTCCTCGCGGCTCGCGAACGCGGTGTTCCGGTCCAGGTCGGCCACGTCGAGCGGTTCAACCCGGCCGTCCTCGAGCTCGGCCGGCTCATCGGGGCGGGCTGGCTGTCCTCGATCTACGCGATCGCGTCGCGTCGGGCGGGGCCGTTCCCCGATCGGATCCGGGACGTCGGTGTGACCGTCGACCTCGCGACCCACGACGTCGACATCCTGTCGTGGATCGCCGGCGAACGCCCGACGCGGGTCTACGGGGAGACCGCCCAGCGGATCCATGCCGACCATGAGGACCTCCTCTTCGGGCTGCTCCACTTTCCGTCCGGTGCCACGGGCATGCTCGACGTCAACTGGCTGACGCCGGCCAAGCGTCGCCAGCTCGTGGTCGTCGGCGAGGAAGGGATGTTCGAGCTCGATTACCTGACCCAGCACCTGACCTTCACGAAGGCGACCGACACGACGAACCCCCGCCTCATCGGCGGCTACGCGCCGACGTTCGAGGGTGAAGTTGTCGACCTGCCCGTCGCGTCCGGCGAGCCGCTCGCCGCCGAGCTCGAGGCCTTCTTCGGCATCGTTCGGAACGGGGGCCGGCCCGTTGTCGATGCCGAGGATGGGCTGTGGGCCGTAGCGGTCGCAACGTCCCTCCTCACCTCGGCGGCGAGCGGTAACGCCATCGACCTGACCGAGCTGTCCACGAGGTTCGCCGTCGCATGACGATCGTTTCGCGTCCGACCTCGATCCAGAGCCTCCTCGGCGGTTCGACCCAGATGCCCGTCCGTGCCTGCGGCCACGAGCCGGGGTCCGAGGCAAGCCCGTGGGTCGGCGCGCCCGGCACCGCCGGCCGCGTCGCAGTGGTCGGTGCCGGGAAGATGGGCCTGCCACTGGCCGCCCAGTTCGCCGACCACGGCTGGCGCGTGACGGCCGTCGATGTCCAGCAGGCGGTCGTCGACGCGATCAACGAAGGCCAGTCGCACATCGCCGAGGAGCCGGGGCTCGCCGAGCTCGTGCGGGCGGCCCACAGCCGCGGCCGCCTTCGGGCGACGACCGACGCCGCCGCGGCGGCTCGCGAGGCGGATGTCGTCGTGCTGATCGTGCCGGTCATGCTCGACGACGAGCAGCAACCCGACTATCGATACATGGACGCGGCCGTGGACTCGATCGCCCCGGGCGTCCATCGGGACTCGCTCGTGATCTTCGAGACGACGCTGCCGGTCGGAGACACCCGCGAGCGATTCACGCCGCGGCTCGAGGCGGTGTCCGGGCTCCGGGCCGACGAGGACTTTTTCGTGGCCTTTTCGCCGGAGCGGCTCTACAGCGGAGCCGCACTTCAGAACCTCGCGATGTACCCGAAGCTCGTCGGCGGAGTCGGCGCGGCCTCGACCGCCCGCGCGGCGGCCTTCTACGACGCGGTTCTCGACGCCGAGATCGTGGCGATGTCGAGCTCCGAGGCGGCCGAATTCAGCAAGCTCGCCGAGACCACCTACCGCGACGTCAACATCGCCCTCGCCAACGAATTCGCCCGCTACTCCGAACGGATCGGGGTCGACATCCACGAGGTGATCGCGGCCACGAACAGCCAGCCCTACTCGCATATCCACCAGCCCGGCCTCGGGGTGGGCGGGCACTGCATCCCCGTCTATCCCCACTTCATGTTGTCGCGAGCGCCGGAGCTCGAGCTGGTAGAGCTGTCGCGGCGGACCAACGACGGCCAGATCGGCGTTGCGATCCGGGCACTTCAGCAGGAGCTCGGCGGCCTCGAGGGCGTCCCGATTCTCGTCCTCGGGCTGACGTATCGCCACGGGGTGAACGAGCTCGCGTACTCGCGGGCATTGCCGCTCATCGAGCGATTGACGCACCAGGGTGCGGTCGTGTCCGCCTACGACCCGCTCATCCCGGCCGAGGAGACCGCACGCTGCTGCGCGACACCGTGGGAATGGGGCACGACGGCGCCGTTCCGGGCCATCATCAGCCAGACCGCCGACCCGCTGTTCAAGACGATCGACCTCAGCCTGTTCCCCGATCTCGCTGTCGTCTTCGACGGTCGCGATAGCCTCCGCGATCTCAGGCTCCCGGAGCACGTCGCCTATCGCGGTATCGGCATCCCGAGCGTCACCAGGACCACAGCTGCCTCGACGACCGGTTAGATCGGGGTGCGGATCGTCAGTGTCGTCGGGACGCGTCCCCAGCTGATCAAGGCCGCAGCGCTGTTTCCCGCCCTTCGCGCGCGGCACGAGGAGGTCTTCGTCGACACGGGCCAGCACTGGGACGACTCGATGGCCGGCGACTTCTTCGTCGAGCTCGGTCTGCCCCAGCCGGACCATGCCCTCGGGATCGGCGGCGGGACGTCGGCCGAGCAGGTCGGGCGGATGCTTCCGGCGATCGCGCGGGTTCTCGTCGACGAGCGGCCGGACGCCGTTCTCGTCTATGGCGACACGAACTCGACCCTGGCGGGAGCGCTCGCGGCGGCAACGACCGGCGTCCCGGTGGCCCACGTCGAGGCCGGCCTTCGGAGCTTCGATCGGCGGATGCCCGAGGAGACGAACCGCGTCCTCACCGATCACGTGGCGCGCTGGCTCTTCGCCCCGACGCCCACCGCCGTCGCGAACCTGGCAAGCGAGGGGATCCGGGACGGGGTCGTCCTCGTCGGCGACCTCATGCAGGACCTGGCGGCCCGGGTTTCGGCCGAGGTTCGCGACGGCGGCACGGTGTTGCCGCTCATCGGGCGCCGGCTCGGGGTCGATCTGACGCCGGGCGGCTATCTGTTCGCGACGATCCACCGCGCCGAGAATCGGAGCCCCGACGCGATCCGCGCCTGGACGGCGATCCTGGCGAACGCAGCGCGGCCCGACCGGCCGGTCGTCCTCGCGCTTCACCCCGGAACGCAGGGAGGTGCTCGAGCGCCTCGGCTTGCCGCTCGGCGAGAGCGTCCGCGTCGTCGCGCCACTGGACTACCGGTCCACGGTCGCCCTCCAGCTGCACGCGGCCGCCGTCCTCACCGACTCGGGCGGGATCCAGCGCGAGGCGTCGTGGCTCGGGGTGCCGTGCCTCATCCTCCGCGGGACGACGGAGTGGACCGAGGCGGTCGAGAGCTCCGGTGGCTCGATGGTGGTCGTCGGACTCGACGCCGACGCGGCAACGGCGGCTCTGGACAGGCTCGCCCCGCCCGGGTCGTCGGCCGACCAGGCGCGGCGGCGCGCCGCGGGACCTCGCTCTTGCCGGGGCAGGCGCCGCCGACGCGATCGTGGCCGCGCTCGAGGCGACGCCCCCATGAGGGTCGTGATGTTCGTCCGCAACGACGTCCTCGTCGACGCCCGGGTCCTCAAGGAGGCAGGCTCGCTGAGCGACGTCGGCCACGACGTGACGATCGTCGGCATCGTCCGGCCCGGGATGCCGCCGGTCGTCGAGCGGGAGCGGCGGGACGGCTTCACGATCCTCCGGGTCCCGCTGCCGCGCTGGAACCGCTGGTGGCGCTGGTTCCGGGCCCCGTCGCGGCTGTGGTCGCGGATTCGCCGTCGAGATGCGGCGCCGGGATCGCGCATGGACGGGCTCGATTGGCTCGCGATGTGGCGGTTCGGCAACCTCGGCTGGGCCCGGGCGGCAGCCCGCGAAGGGGGCCCGGCCGACATCTATCACGGCCACGACCTGACCGGCCTGCCGGCGGCGATCTTCGCCCGCGATCTGCACGGCGGTACCGCCCGCGTCGTCTACGACAGCCACGAGCTCTTCGTCACGTCCGGCGCCGTCGTTGGCAGGCCGTCGTGGGCGGTCGCCTGGTTGGCCCGTCGCGAGCGGGAGTGGGCGGCACAGGCCGACGCGGTCGTCACGGTCAGCCGGGGATACGCGGCCGAGCTCGGGCCGCGACTCGGCCGGGATGACATCGTCGTCGTCCACAACTGTCCGCCGCGACCGGTCGGCGAGGTCGTGCGATCTGACGCGATTCGCGACGCGGCCGGCATCCCGGCCGGCGCACCGATCGTGCTCTACCACGGCGGCCTCCGGCCGGGCCGGGGCGTCCACCAACTGGCCGAGGCGATGCTCGAGCCGGGCCTGGAGCGTGTGCACCTCGCGTTTCTCGGCTTCGGACCGTTGCGAGAGGAAGCGGAGCGGCTGGCGTCGGAGCCACGGTTCGGGGGTCGGATCCACGTCCTCGGGCCGGTGCCGCCGATGGACGTCGTCAGCTGGGTCGCATCGGTCGACGTCGCCGCGATGCCGATCCAGGCAAACAGCCAGAGCTACTACCTCTCCACCCCGAACAAGATGTTCGAGGCGTTCGCGGCCGGGGTCCCGGTCGTCGCCAGCGACTTTCCCGGCATGCGCGGGATCGTCTGCGAGGACCCGGAACGGCCCCTCGGCGAGCTGTGCGACCCGGCGGACCCGGCGTCGATCGGACGGGCGATCAGAACGATCGTCGAGCTCCCCAGGGACGCATGGGCCGAGCTCGCGGCACGCTGCCGCCAGGCGGCGATCGAACGCTGGAACTGGGAGACCGAGTCGGCCCGGCTGGTGGAGCTCTACCGGCGCCTCGGACCGACCGCGTGACCGCCGAGGCGGCGTCAAGCGCTGCGGAGGCAGTTCCGCAGCGGGCGTCGCTCGTGCTGCCGTCGAGCGGTGCGTTCGACTCGCGGGCGTGGCGAATCGCGAGCGCCCTCGCCGCCCGCGGACACGCGGTCACCGTGCTAGCTCGCCGGGAGGCCGGCCTGCCCGACGCAGAGGTGCATCCGGCCGGCTACCGGATCGTCCGGGTGCCGGTCTCGGCGGTCGACGGTCTGCCCGGACCGCTCCGGGCGGTTGCCCGCCGCCTCCGCGGGCCGCGCGCTGCGCCACCACCGAACGATTCCGGGCCCGAGCGTTCGCCGGCGCGCGCGGGCCGACGCGGCAGCCTCCTCGAACGCGTGCGCACTGCCTGGTCCGCGGGCATCCGGCTGGCCGCGATCGGCCTGACCGTCCGTTCGCAGCGACTGGCCAGCCGGCGGGTCGCCCCGTCCGCAGATCTCGTCCACGCGATGGCCTACATGGGCATCCCGATCGGCCTCGACCTCGGCCGGCGCGATCGTGCCCCGGTCGTCTACGACGCCCGGGACATCTACATGGACGCCGCCAACATCGCCCGCTTGCCGGGGGCCGCTCGGCGCCTGTTCGGCTGGGTCGAGCGGCGCTGGGCCCGGCGGGCGAGCCGGGTCGTGACCGTCAATCTGCCCTACGCGGAGGTGATGGAGCGCCGGTTCGGCGTGCCGCTGCCGTTGATCGTCATGAACTGCTCCTACCGGCGCGAACCGCCGGCCGTCCAACCCCGGCGGTTCCACGATGTCCTCCAGCTCGCCGCGGCGACCCGGGTGGTCCTCTACCACGGCGGCTTCTCGCGCGAGCGGGGGATCGAGCAGCTGATCGACGCGCTGCCGGACGTTCCCGGATCACACGGTCCTCGCCCTTCTCGGCTACGGCGTCACTCGAGGCGGAGTTGCGACGGCGAGCCGCCGAGCCGGGCGTCGCCGGCCGCCTCTACGTCCTGCCCGCCGTGCCTCCGACCGATCTCCTCGACTGGGTCGCCTCGGCCGACGTCGTCGCGATGCCGATCCAACCGTCGACCCTCAACCACCGCCTGACGACGCCGAACAAGCTGTTCGAGGCGATGGCTGCCGGCGTTCCGGTCGTCGCCTCGGACCTTCCCGGGATGGCGGGGATCGTCCGCGCGACCGGCTGCGGCGTCCTGTGCGACCCGACGTCGCCGGCCGCGATCGGCGCGGCGATCACCTCGATCCTCGACGCCCCGGAGCCGGAGCGCGCCGCCTTTCGGGAGCGGGCTATCGCGGCCGCCCGCGGCGAGTACAGCTGGGAGGCCCAGGTCGAGATTCTGCTCGCCGAGTACGGCCGATTGACGGGCCGGCCGTGGTGAGCGCCGAGATTCCGGGGCCGGTTCCGCGCCGCGCGGTCGTGCTCGTCGGTGGGCCGGCAGCACCCTATTCGCGGGCGATCCGGATCGCCCGCGCGCTCGCCGCCGAGGGCTACGCGGTGGAGATCGCGGCCGTGGCGGCGCCGGGGCTGCCTGAGCGGGAAGCCGTGGCCCCGGCCGCAGCCGGTTCGGTCGGTGATCCCGCGCCCGATCCGGATCGGGTTGGCGCCATCGAAGTCCGGCGCTACCGGCCATCGGGCGTGTGGGCGATCGCCGGCGCTAGCGAGGCCGCGACCGGGGCGGCGTCGACGGGACGCACGTCAATGCCCGGACTCAGTCGACCGGTTCGGCGCGTCGTTCGCGCACTCGCCCTGCCGCTTCTCGTCGCCCGTCGCTGGCTTTACTGGCCGCATGCCGTCCGCGGCTGGTGGGCGACCCTTGCCCGGCAGCTGGCCCCCGCCGACCTCTACCACGCCTGCGGATCCCTGACGATCGCCGCCGCCCTCGCCGCCCGCGAGCGCGCGCCGGTCGGGCCGTCCGGGACGCGTTCGCGCGTGATCTACGACGTGATCGACAACGTCGCCGAGTCGAACGAGGCGCTCTCCCTCCCCGCGCCCTTCCGCCGCCGGAACGCGCGGAAGGAGGCCGATTGGGCACGGGCCGCCGACGCGGTCGTCACGGTCAACAACACCCTCGCCGAGCTCCTCGAGGCGCGGTGGCGTCTCGATCGGCCGCCGCTCGTGGTCGCCAACCTGCCCGAGCCCTGGGTCGCCCCCGACCCGGCCGCGAGTCGCCCGGACCACCTCCGGGCCGCCGCCGGCCTGCCTGCCTCGACGCGGATCGTCCTGTTCCAGGGTCGTCTCGGGCGCGGGCTCGGGCTGGACGAGGCGGCCGAGGCCGCCCTGCTCGTGCCCGATGCCGCGCTCATCCTGCTCGGGTTCGGGCGGGGCATGGCCGCGAGCCTCGAACGTGACCGCGATGCGCGCTTCGCCGGCCGGCACTTCACGCTTCCCGCGCTGCATCCGGACGAGCTGCTCGCCTGGACGGCGTCGGCGGACGTCGTACTGATCCCGCTGCCACCCGTCTCGCTGAACCAGCGCTTCTCGACCCCGAACAAGTTCTGGGAGGCGCTCGCGGCCGGGACGCCGGTCGTCGTCGTGAGCGGGCTCGAGCTCATGGAGCGCATCGTCGTCGAACTCGACCTCGGGGCCGTCGCAGCCTCCACCGCCCCGGCCGATCTCGCCGCCGCGATCACGGAGGTCCTCGACCGGCTCGCGGCCGAAGGCGAGGCGTGGCGGGCTCACATTGCCGCGACGAGCCGGGACCGGTTCGGTTGGCCGGGTGCAGCAACGGCGTATCGGGCGCTCGTCCGCGGAATCGTCCAATGAGCGACCGGGGGCCGGGCGCCGAGCGCGAGCCGTGGATGGTGATGCGGGCGACTCGCGGACGGGGCTGGGGCGGCGAGATCCGGCGGGCCCGGATCTTCGAGCGTCTCGCCGAGCGCCAGCACGCGCAGGTCGTCGACGACTGGCCGACGTTCCAGCGGGCGGTCCGCGGCCGGCGGTGGCAGGCATGGCTGCCCGGCGGGCGACCGCGACCGCGACTGGCCGCCTCCGAGTCGGCGCCGCCGAAATGGATCGAGCGCATCGTCGCGCTCTCGGATCCAGTGGCACTCGCGATCTACGACGACCCGGTGGCCCAGGCCCGGGCCCTGGGAATCGACATGAGCGCGGCGCGGGCCGAGGAGTTGACCCACGTCCGCCGCATCAACGAGGCGACCTTCCGCTGGCACGTCGTCTCGACGGCGTCATCGGTCGAATTGTTCGGGCTCGATCCGGCGCGGGTGATCATCGCCGGCAACGGGACTGTGGCGAGCCACGTTCGGCCGGGCCCGTGGCCCGATGTGCCGGCCATTGGCTTCGTATCCGGAGCTGCGCCGGGGCGCGGGATCGAACTCCTCATCGAGGCCGTTCGGCAGGTGCGGGTGGAGGTCCCCGAGACGCGCTTGCTGCTCTGGCTGATCGCGACAGGCCCCGAGGGCGAGGCCTACATCGAGGGCCTCAGGGCGGCCACGGCCGGCGACGACTGGGTGGAGATCGGAGCGGCGCCCTACGAACGCCTCGGGGCGACCCTCGCCCGTGCAACCGTCCTCGCGATTCCGCACCCTGCCAACGACTACATGGACGTCGCGTTGCCGGTGAAGCTGTTCAATTCGATGGCAGCCGGCCGGCCACTCGTCGTCACGCCCCGCCATGAGACCGCCGCGATCGTCGAGCGCGGTGGCGTCGGGCTGATCACCGCCGACGACGATCCGGCCTCGATCGCGGCCGCCTGTAAACGTCTCCTGACCGACGAGCCGCTCGCCCGACTGATGGGCGCCGCGGGCCGGCTCATGGCTGAGCGCGAGTTCGACTGGCCGATCGTCGGCGACCGCATCGCCGACGAGATCCTCCGGCGTGAGGGCATTCCGGTTCGGTCGAGGTAGATACCCTTGGTCCGATGACGACCGACGACCAGCCCTGGATGGTCATGCGTGCCACCGGCGACCACGCCGTGGGCGGCAACATCCGCCGAGCCCGGATCTTCGAACGTCTCGCCGAACGACAGGGAGCCACGGTCGTCAACGACTGGCCGACGTTCCAGCGGCGCGTCCGCGGCCGGCGCTGGCAGGCCTGGATCCCGCGCCGACGCCCTCGGCCCCACCTCGCGGCGTCCGAGATGGCGCCACCGAGCTGGGTCAGGCAGATCGTCGCCCTGGCCGATCCGGTGGCTGTCGCGATCTACGACGATCCTGTGGCCCAGGCGCGGGCGCTGGGCATTCCGCTGTCCGACGAGCGCGCCGCGGACCTCCAGCACCGGCGCCGGCTCAACGAGGACGCGTTCCGCTGGCACGTCGTCCCGACTCGATCGTTCGCCGAGGCGCACGGGCTCGACCTGGACCGGATCATCGTCGGCGGCCAGGGGACGGTCGCATCCCACGTCCGACCGGGGCCGTGGCCGGAGGTCCCCTCGATCGGGATGGTGTCCGGGGCCGCGCCGGGCCGCGGCATCGAGACGCTCATCGAGGCAGCCCGAATGGTCAGGACCCAGGTGCCGGACGTCCGGCTTTATCTCTGGCTCAAGGCGAACGCGCCGGCCGAGGAGGCGTACGTCGACGAACTCCGGGCCAGCGTCCGCGACGAGCCGTGGGTCGAGATCGGGGCCGCGCCGTACGCGGAGCTCGGGCCGACGCTGGCTAAGGCCACCGTCCTCGTGATCCCTCATCCGGCGATCGAGTACATGGACGTGATCCTGCCGATCAAGCTCTTCGATTCACTCGCGGCGGGCAGGCCATTGGTCGTCACGCCGCGCCGCGAGACGGTCGCGATCGTCGAGCCGAATGGCGTCGGGATCGCCAGTAGGGACGACCACCCGGCCTCGATCGCCGAGGCCCTGGTGCGTGTCCTGGCCGATCCCGAACTGGCTCGCCGGATGGGCGCGGCGGCCCGCAGCCTGGCGGAACGCGAGTTCGATTGGACGGTCCTGGGCGACCGGATCGCCGACGAGATCCTCCGCCGCGAAGGGCTATCCGCTCCGGCCTGAGGTTCCGGGTTCGGGTTGTTTGTCTTCGACACGCGACGCGTGCCACGCGTCGGCCAGCCGCCGCAGGCCTCCCGACCACGCCCGGGCCGACCCGTTCGCGATGAGCGGCGCCGTCGCGAGGTAATCGTGGCCGTCGAGCGGAAGGAGCTCCGGCCGCTCCCCGGCGGCCCCGACCTCGGCAACGAGACGCCCGATAGCATCGGTGGCCGGACGCAGCGAGGCCTCGGAGCCGGCGCCACGTCCGAGTCGTCGGAGCACCGTCCCGATCGGATCCCTCGCCAGCCGCTCCAGGCGCCCCGCGATCCCTCCGCGTAGTTGCCGGCCGGCCGGGACCGGTGGCCGCCAATCCGTGTCGATCGCCACCTCGACGACGCTGTGGACCGGCGGCAGCTCGACGTCGGACGGCTCGGTCGACGTCACGAGGTCGATGCTCGCCCGGAGGTCGTCCGGCAGCGGGCCGAGCCGGAGCGCCGCGCGAGCCCGATCGAGCGCGACAACCACCGTTCGACCGGGCGGCGAGGCCACGGCAGGCGTAGGGAGGGACTCGGCGGCGTCTTCGGCGCCCTCCTGCGCGCCCAGCGCCTCGCGGTACACGACCAGCAACCGCTCCGCGACGTAGGCCGCCCCGAATCGCCGCTCGACGCTCGCCCGCAGGGCCGCCGGATCGAAGGTCGCGCGCCGTTCAAGCGTCGTGACGATGCCATCGGCCAGCGCCGCGGGGTCGTCGATCGCGACGATGGCCCCGACCTCCTCTGGGTTCGACCCGAGAATCTCCGTCACGCCGCCGGAATCCGTCGCCACGACCGGCAGCCCGGACGCGAGTGCCTCGACCGCGACGACCCCGAACGTCTCCCGCGGGCTGGGGTGGACGAAGAGGCTCGCCCGCGCCATCGCCGCCGCGATCCCCGCCCGATCGACCGCCGACTCGAAGGTCACGACGTCGGAGATGCCGAGCGAGCCTGCGAGGGCGTGCCAGCCTGCCTCGGTCGCTTCGTCCGGGGAGCGTCCCAGGAGCCGCAGCGTGATCGTGGGCCTGCGCTCATGCGCCAGGGCAACCGCTCGCAGGAGGTTCTCGATCCCTTTCGTCGTCTTCCGGTAGCCGACGAAGAGGAGCTCGTCCGCAGCGCGCTCCGCCTCCGGGCCCGCGCCGGAACAAGTCGACAGGAACCGCATTCGGGAGCACCGCGATCTTGGCCGCCTGCGCCGGGAATCCAGCCCGCAGCTCGCCGGCGAGCATCTCGCTGACAGCCAGCACGGCGTAAGCCTTCGCGAGGGCACCCTCGTACCGCGCCCGGAGTGCCGGCACGGCCACGATCCGCTCGACGAACGATGAGTGCTCGGTGATCACCAGCGGCCAGCCCAGGCGCTCCGCCAGCGCGACCGCGCCCGCGCCGTCGGGGTAGACCGTGTGGGCGTGGACGACGCCCCTCGCCGGTCCTGCGTCTACCTTCCAGCGGTCCGCGAGGGCACGGAGGACGCTCTCCCGCTGCACGGCGGCATGCTCGGTGCCTGCTGCGCGCGTCTGCCCCTCAGCGACCGAGAGCCGCGTCACCGGTAGCCAGGGCTCGACGCCCCACGCCGGCGCGATGAACAGCGGCGAGGCGCGTCGGAGCGCCGCGATCGAGGCCTCGAGCACGGCGTCGGCCTGGCGACTGCGGGACCGGGCGCCGCCGCTCAGCCGGGCGCCATCGAACGAGATGACGGCGGGCCGGACGGCGCCGGTCGCTGCGACCGCTTCGGTCTGGTCGGCGACGAACCTTCCCGCTCCCGGGTCGTCGTAGGCGGGGAACCAACTGGCCACGACCAGGACATCGATGGGCGGCGGCGGCGCCGCCGCCGCGTCGAGGATCTCGGCTTCCAGGTCCCTCTCAACCACGACGATCAGGCGGCCGGCGTCGGCTGTGTCCCCTCGACCGCGGCCATCCGTCGGGCGAGCTCCGCCTCCCGATCGATCCGCGCCTGCTCCGAACGCTCCTGGTGGAGAGCGACGACGTCCTCGGGCGGTCCTTCGAGGATCACGTGACCCTGGTCGAGGAGCATCGCCCGGTTGCAGAACTCCGTGACCCAGGCCATGTCGTGGGTGACGAGGACGATGCCCTTCGCCGCCTTCGTCAGCTCGATGATCCGCTGCTTGCTCTTCGCCCGGAAGACCGCGTCGCCGGTCGAGAGGACCTCGTCGATGATGAGGACGTCCGGGTCGACCGCCGTCGCGATCGCGAAGCCGAGCCGCGCGCGCATCCCCGACGAGTACGTCTTGATCGACGCGTCGATGAACTCGCCGATGTCGGCGAAATCGACGATGCCCGGCAGCCGCTCCTCCATGTCCCGATGGGGGATGCCGAGGAACGCACCGGCCAGCCGGATGTTGTCGCGACCGGACAGGTCCGCGTCGAACCCCGCGCCGAGGGTCAGGAGGCTCGAGACGTGGCCGACGACGTCGACGACGCCCTCGTTCGGCTGGATGATCCCGGCGAGGACCTGCAGGAGCGTGCTCTTGCCGGCCCCGTTCGGGCCGATGATCGCGAGGCTCTCGCCGGGCACGACCCGGAACGAGACGTCGCGGAGCGCCCAGAAGTGGGTCGGGCCCTCGTGCCGCTTCAGGAGGTTCTTGAACGAGTTGCGAACCGTCGTCTGGCGGGTGAGGCGGAGGTTGTAGCGGACGCCGAGCCGCTCGACATCGATCGCGTAATCCGGCGTCGGCGCGCCGTCGACGGGCCCGCTCACAGGACCTTCGCGAAGGCTGGCTCGACCCGCTTGAAGAAGAGGGTCGCCAGGGTGAGGAAGACGAACGATGCGGCCAGGAGCACGGTGAGCCCGAGCCAATTCGGCATCGTCTCGTCGTAGATGACCGCACGATAGGACTCGAACAGCGGCGTCCACGGGTTGAGCGAGAAAAGGAAGTCCCCGACCGGACCGGCCTTGCCCTGCACCTGGTCGAACGAGTAGAGCGCCGGCGACAGGTAGAACCACAGCCGCAGGCCGTGCCGGGCGACGTTGGCGATGTCGCGGAAGAAGACGTTGATCGCGGAAACCGCGATCGCAGTCGCGAGGCTGAACACGAACTGGACGGCCGCGACGACGGGGATCAGCACGAGGAACGGGCTGATCCGATCGGAGTAGAAGAGCAGCATCAGGCGCGAAGAGCGGAATGAGCCCGAACAGGAAGTTGACGATGCCGCCGACGGCCGCCGCGACCGGCAGGACGATCTTCGGAAACTTGACCTGCTTGATGATCCGCTCGCGGGACGTCACCGACACGATCCCGTCATTGACCGCGGACGAGAACCACTTCCAAGGCAGGATCGCGGCGAAGACGAAGAGGGGATAGTCGGGCTTGCCGCTCCGGAAGATCACCGAGACGAGGACGACGTACACGGCCATCTGGAGAAGGGGATCGAGGATCCACCAGACGTTGCCGAGCAACGTGTCGGATCCGTGCTTCTTGAGGTCGGCCCTGACGAGGTAGCGAGTGAGCCGCCGATGGGTCCAGATCTCCCGGAAACCCGATGCGATCAGCTCCAGCGGGCCGGGCCTGCGGGCAGCCCGGAACGTCCGGGCGGTAGCGGAAGTTGCCATGCGGCCGGGAGCGTAGCACGGGCGGTCGCCACCGAGCCGTCCATGGCGGCGTTGCCGCCTGCGCTCCTCGCTCACGGGGGAACCGTCGGGCCGATGGCTAGCAGGAGCGTCGCGTCGGACCTCCGGGGGCGGCCCGCTCGCTCCGGTGCTCGGCGGCGCCTTGCCCTGGACGGCCATGCGGCGACCTTCGACCCGTGCTCGACGGCGCCTTGCCCTGGACGCCCCTGCGGCGACCTTCGCTGAGCCACCGCAGGCCTTGCCTTGAACGGTCCTGCGGCGACCGCGGTCCGTTTGGCGGGCATCGTCGATAATCTCGGCGATGTCTTCCCAGTGTCCCTGCCACGCGTGACTCGGCCGTGGCTTGTCCTGCGCGAGGGTGATCGGCGGCGCTGGGGAGGCGATCTCCGGCGCCACTACCTGTTCGACGGCCTCGCCGCTCGGACCGGAGCCCGGGTCCTCGAGGATCGCCGCGTGGACCCGCTGAGCGCGGCGCTGCGAGAGCTGCGCGGACCGCGATGGCAGGTCTGGCGCGGCCGGCCGATGGTCGCCTCGACCGAATTCCTGTTCGAGAAGCAGTTCGCCGCGGTCGGCCGGCTCGGGGAGGCGGCCGTCGTCGACATCCATGACGACGCCTTCCTCCAGAACGACGCCCTCGGCATCGAGATGTCGCCCGACCAGGCCGACGCGATCCGGGCCCGAATCAAGCTCAATCGGGAAGGCTTTCGCTGGCTCGTCGCCCCGTCGGCGGCCTTCGCCGACCTCGTCGGCCTCGACCCGGCGAGGGTCGTCGTCGCATCGAACGGCAGCGACACCGCGACGGTCCGGCCCGCGCCGTGGCCGGACGTGCCGGCAGTTGCGTTCATCTCCGGGGCGGCGCCGCGGCGGGGCATCGAGGAGCTCGTCGAGGCGGTTCGGATCGCCCGCCGACGCGTCCCCGACACGAGGCTCCACCTGTGGCTGGCCGCGACCGGTGACGACAGCAAGGCCTATCTCGACGCCCTGGCGGGCTCGGTGGCGAGCGAGCCGTGGATTGAGATCGGGCAGACGCCCTATCGCGAGCTCGGGGCGGCGCTGGGGCGGGCGACGGTCATCTGCATCCCAACGCCTGGCCACGCCTACTGGGACTCGGTGGCGCCGGTGAAGCTGTTCGACTGCCTCGCCGCGGGCCGGCCGATCGTGACCACCCCCCGCCCCGAGACCGCGGCGATCGTTCGCGACCGCGAAGCCGGCCTCGTGGCCGACGGCGATGACGCCGAGTCGCTCGCGGCCCGGCTGACGGAGCTGCTGGAGGACTCGCAGCGGGCACGGACGATGGGCGCCAATGCCAGGGCCGCGGCCGAGCGCGACTACGACTGGCGCGTGATCGGCGAACGACTTGCCGACCAGCTCCTCGCCCGCATCGGCTAGCCTTCGAGCCGACACCGAACGGAGAGACCGTGACCGAAACCGCATCCCCAATGGCTCGCGACGCGCGGACCGACGAGCGCCCCGACAGCCGGGTCGCCATCCTCGGCCTGGGCTACGTCGGCCTGCCGCTCGCGATCGCGTTCGTTGAGGCCGGCCTGGACGTCGAGGGGATCGACGCCAACAACGGTCGTGTCGAGGAACTGTCCGCCGGCAGGTCGCCGATCGACGACGTCTCGAACGATCGCCTCAAGGCGGCGCTCGAGGGCCGGCTCAGCGTCGTGGATCCGGGGGCGTCGCACCTCGCCGACGCCGACGTCATCGTCGTCTGCGTCCCGACGCCCATCACCCGCTCGAAGGATCCCGATCTCGGACCGATGCTCTCGGCCGCCGCCCTCATTCGCGACCACCTTCGGGCCGGCCAGCTCGTGATCCTCCAGTCGACGACGTTCCCGGGCACGACGACCGGACCGTTCCGCGAGGCCCTGGAGCAGACCGGCCTCAGGGCCGGCCACGACTTCGACCTCGCGTTCGCCCCGGAGCGGGTGAACCCGGGCGATCCGGCGAGCGCCTCGAAGGACGTCCCGCGGCTCGTCGGGGCGACGACTCCCGCCGCCACGCGCCGGGCGGCGGCCCTCCTCGGCACGATCAACGACCACGTCCTCGAGCTCTCGTCGCCCGACGCCGCCGAGCTCGCGAAGCTCCTCGAGAACGTCTTCCGGAACGTCAACATCGCGTTCGTGAACCAGCTCGCGCTGCTCTGCGAGCGGATGGGCCTCGACGTCTGGGAGGTGATCGACGCGGCGGCGACCAAACCGTTCGGGTTCATGCGCTTCACGCCGGGCCCCGGCGTCGGCGGGCACTGCATCCCGGTCGATCCCTACTACCTCGCCTGGCGCGCTCGCGAGTTCGATTTCGTCGATCGCTTCGTCGAGCTCGCCGGCGACATCAACCTCGCGATGCCGCGCCACGTCGTCGATCTCGTCGCGGAGGCGCTCAACGACCGCGGCAAGGCCCTTCGCGGCGCCCGCGTCGGCGTGCTCGGCGTCGCGTTCAAGCCGAACGTCCGGGACGCCCGCAACTCGCCGGCAGCGGAGATCATGGCCGGCCTCCGCGACCGTGGCGCGGACGTGGCCTATCACGACCCGCACGTGGCCACGTTCCGCGACGCCGATGGCATGACCCACGATTCCGTTGCCCTTGACGAACTGCTTGGCGCCACCGATGCAGTCGTCGTCGTCACGCCCCACCGGGCAATCGATCTCGGGGTGGTCTACGAGCGGGCGCAGCTCGTCGTGGACACGGTCAACAGCTCGCACGGCCTCGATGTCCGGCCGCGCCAGGTGCTGAGGCTGGGCGCCGGCTGGAGCGGCGGCTGAGCGCGACCGAAGGAGAGCGACGCGGGCGGTCGGGTGCGCCGAGGCCCGTCGCGATGCTCGTCCACTCCTACTACGACGAGGACCCGCGCGTCCGACGCGAGGCGGAATCGCTGGTGGCCGCCGGGCGGCCGGTCGATGTCTATGCCCTGCGCCGCCCTGACGATCCGCCCTGGAACGAGGTGGCGGGGGTCTCCGTTCGCCGGCTGAACGTCCAGCGCCACCAGGGCGCGGGCCTCGGGACCTACCTCGTCGAGTACCTCGGGTTCCTCGCCCGGGCCGGGTGGTCCGTCACGGCGGCCCATCGGCGGCGCCGCTACGCCCTCGTCCAGGTCCACACGCTGCCGGACTTCCTCGTGGCGGCGACGCTGCCATTGCGAGCTCATCGGCGTCCCGGTCCTGCTCGACCTCCACGAGGCGATGCCGGAATTCTTCCGCAGCCGCTTCCCGCGAGCGGCGAACCCGATCGCCTACGCCCTGCTGCGGCTGCAGGAGCGCGGCTCGATCGCCCTGGCGAACGCCGCGGTCACCGTCAACGCCGCGATGCGGGAGCGGCTCGTCGGGCTGGGCATCCGGCCCGAGAAGGTCACGGTTGTTGCCAACAGCCCGTCGCTCGTCCGCTTCGATCCGTCCCGCCACGAAGCGCGCGAGTTCGCCGCGGACGGCACCGTCCGGCTCGTGTACGCGGGTGCCCTGACGCCGACCTACGAGCTCGACGTGGTCCTCGAGGCACTTGCCCTGATCGCCCGCGACCGGCCCGACCTCGACGTCCGGCTCGACGTCTTCGGCCGTGGCGACGCAGCCGAGCGGCTCGTCGACCAGGCAACCCACCTCGGGATCGACGAGCGCGTGACGTTCCACGGCCGGATCCCGATCGAGGACGTGCCGGCGGCGGTGGCCCGGGCGGACATCGGCGTCGCCCCGACGCGTCGCGACCCGTTCACGGACGTGAGCCTGTCGACGAAGGTCTTCGAGTACGGCGCGATGGGCAAGCCGGTCGTCGCCTCGCGCCTGCCGATGGTCGAGCGGACGTTCCCGCCGGGCTCGGTCGCCACGTACGACCCGGGCGATCCCGCCTCGATGGCCGCGGCGATCCTGTCGTTCATCGACGACCCGGATGCGCGCCGCGGCGCGGTCGAGCGGACCGCCGAGGTCGTCCAGTCATCCGCCTGGGAGACGGAGGCGGCGCGGTATGTCGACCTCGTCGACCGGCTGGCGGGCGACTCCCCGGCAGGCGTGCGAGCCACGGACGCCCAGTGAGCCGACCGCAGGGACGGGCCCGATCCGGCCGGTACGGTACGATACCGGCCCCGTTCGATTTCCCTGATCCCAGCTTCAATTTGCAGGACCGCATCACCCCATGACCTTCCGAGCCAAACCCGTCGTCAATCGGCCCCATCGCCAGTCGCGCGACAACCAGAGTCGACGGAACACCTACCTGAACATCGGCTTTGGCCTGGCCGTCTTTCTCGCCGTCGTCATCCTCGTCGGCGTCGCCGGCTTCACCTACTACCGCGATCACCTCGCGGCGGCGGCCACGGTCGGCGGCCAGACGATCACCCGCGACGACTTCGCCGAGCGTGTCTCCGTCGAGATCTGGCGCATCGATCAGGCGATCGCCCGGGTCAACGCGGAGGTGGCGGCGGGGCGATTGACGAGCGCGGAAGCCGGCCAGCAGGTTCAGCAGCTCCAGGCGCAGGGCAGCACGGAGCAGCTGGCCCCGCTCGTCGTCGAGAAGCTCATCGACGCCCGGATCCAGGCCGGCCTCGCGACGGAGGCCGGGATCACGGTCACGCCCGAGCAGATCGACGCGAAGATCGTCGAGGAGTCGACCACGAAGGAGCAGCGACACGCCTGGCTCATCGCGGTCGCCCCGCTGGTCGACGAGGGCAAGGAAGAGCCGACGGACGCCCAGAAGGCCGCGGCGAAGGCGATCGCCGACCAGGCGCTGAAGGACATCACGACCGGCGGCAAGACCTGGGAGGACGTCGCCAAGGCCGTGTCGACCGACAGCTCGAAGCCGACCGGCGGCGATCTCGGCTGGATCGACAAGGACTCGGCCGAGGATCAGAAGTTCCTCGACGCGGTGTTCGCCGCCGAGCAGGGCAAGCCGACGGCCGTCCTCGAGGGTGACGGCGGGACGTACCTCATCGGGCGGGTCACCGAGATCGCGCCGGCAGCCGTCGATCAGGCCTGGACGACGAAGCTGACCGACGCCGGGCTCAAGGTCGAGACCTATCGCAAGGTCGTCGAGAGCGAGGTCATCCGCCAGTTGCTCGAGGACAAGGCGATCGCCGATGCCACGGCGTCCGACAAGCAGCGCCAGGTCCTCGAGATCGCGATCCAGGCGCCCCGGACACCGCCGGGCGAGGACGCGATCAAGGTTCGCCACATCCTCTACGCCCCGAAGGACGATCCGTCAGGTGCGGCGGACCTCCCGCCGGACGATCCCGCCTGGACGGCAGCCCAGGCAGCCGCGACCGCGGCCTACGAGGAGCTCAAGAAGGACCCGACGAAGTTCGACGAGAAGGCCCGCAAGGACAGCGATGAAGCCTCGGCCCTCGGCGAGACGGGCAGCGGCGGCAAGCTCCCGTACTTCGATACGGCCAGCATCGAGACCGGGCTCGACCCGGATTTCGCGGCCGCGATCCTCAAGCCCGACCTCCAGCCCGGTCAGCTGCTCGAGCCCGTCAAGAGCGCCTTCGGCTGGCACGTGATCCAGGTGATGTACCGCCCGCCGGACATCGACGAGATGACGCGCCTCCACGACGAGGCCGTCGGCGGCAAGGACTTCGCGACGCTCGCTCGCGACTTTTCCGAGGGCGCAGAGGCAGGCAAGGGCGGCGACAGGGGCTGGGTCGCCCAGGGCCTCATCGATTCCCGCTTCCTGAAGGCGATCCTCGACACCCCGGTTGGGCAGGTCAGCCAGATCGTCGACATCAAGGACCGCGGCGTCTTCCTGTACAAGGTGGTCGCCGAGCGGACCCAGGCGCCCGATGCGGATCAACTCGAGACGATCAAAGCCAGCGCATTCCAGAACTGGTACAACGAAAAGAAGGATGCGGTGACCATCACTCGCGAGCTCCTCTCCGACCTCGACGTTCAGTCGAGCTAGCGGCCGGACGGTGCTCGACGCGCTCGTCGCCGAAGCTCGGCTCCGCTGGGGGCTCGACCTGGCGACGGGCCTCCAGGTCATCGCCGCGGAGCGGCTCGTCGCGACCCCGCTCGAGCCCTCGCGCCCGGCCTTGATCGTGCCGCTCGCGATCCTGCGGGCGTCGGGCGAAGGTCAGGCTGAGGTGCAGCCGCTGCCGGGCCGGCACGGCCCGCTCGGGAGCGATCCGGTGGCCGTCATCCGGCGGCTCTACCCGGCCGATCATCCGATCGGGCGGTTCGGCTCGGACGAGGCGGCGACCGTTGAGGGCCTGACGGCCGACGACCTCCAGGCCCCGATCTACCTTGCGCCCGTTGCCCCGGAGCTGGCGGTCGCGAGTCCCTGGGCGATGCCCTGGATCTCCGCTCGGCTGCGGCTTCCCGACGGCTGTCCGTGGGATCGCGAGCAGACCCACGAGACGCTCCGGAACCACCTCCTCGAGGAGGCCTACGAGGTCTACGACGCGTTGGGGTCCGGGGCCACGCCGGCGCTCGCCGAGGAGCTGGGCGACCTGCTGCTCCAGGTCGTCCTCCACGCGCAGCTCGCCGCCGAGGAAGGGGTCTTCGACCTGACCGACGTCAACGCCTCGATCGCGTCGAAGATCGTTCGGCGCCATCCCCACGTCTTCGGCGATGCGGAGGTCCGGACGTCGTCCGACGTCAATCGCCAGTGGGAGCGCATCAAGGCCGACGAGCGCGCCGGCGCCGAACCCGACGCCCCGGCCGACGCGGCCTCGCCCGCCAAGCCGAAGGGCGCCCTCGACGGCGTCAGCCGGATCCTGCCGGCCCTCGCTGCGAGCCAGGAAATGCAGGAGCGGGCGGCGAACATCGGCTACGAGTGGCCGACGGTCGAGGGAGTCCTCGACAAGGTGGCCGAGGAACTGACCGAGCTGCGCCAGGCGCCGACACCCGCCGAGAAGGCCGAGGAATACGGCGACCTGCTGTTCGTCCTCGTCAACGTCGCCCGCTGGCACGGGATCGAGGCCGAGGCCGCCCTCCGCGCCGCCAACGACAAGTTCCGCCGCCGCTTCGCGAGCGTCGAGCGACAGGCGTCCGAGCGCGGCGTCGCCCTTCGCGACCTCGACTTCGAGGCGCTCGACGCGCTCTGGGACACCGCCAAGAACGAAGAACGCGCCGCCGTCGCGGCGAGCAGGGAGACGCAGCCATGACGATCGGCAACCGACCCACCCTCCGTGCGGACGGCCGCGTCCCGACCCAGCTCCGCCCGATCAGCTTCGAGCTCGGCGTCCAGAAGTGGGCTGAGGGCTCCTGCATCATCCGGGTCGGTGACACGCAGGTCCTGTGCGCGGCCTCGATCGTCGATCGGGTGCCGCCCCACCTCCGCGGCAAGGGGACGGGCTGGGTCACCGCCGAGTACTCGATGCTGCCGCGGGCGACCGCCGAGCGGACCGACCGCGAGTCGGTCAAGGGCAAGCTCGGCGGCCGGACCCACGAGATCCAGCGGCTCATCGGCCGGTCGCTGCGCGACGCCGTCGACCTCACCCGCCTCGGCGAGCGGACGATCACGATCGACTGCGACGTCCTCCAGGCCGACGGCGGGACGCGGACGGCGTCGATCACCGGCGGCTACGTCGCGCTCGCTGCCGCGCTCATCACCTACGGGATGGACCGCCATCTCGTCGCCCGAATCGCCGCGGTCAGCGTCGGTCTCGTCGACGGCGAGGCGCTCCTCGACCTCGATTACAGCGAGGACTCCCGCGCCGACGTCGATTTCAACGTCGTCGGCACCGATGCAGGGACCTTCGTCGAGGTCCAGGGCACGGCCGAGGGCAAGCCGTTCGACCGGACCGCGATGGAGGGGCTCATGGACCTCGCGTCGTCCGGGCTCGAGCGCCTGTTCGCCGCCCAGACCGAGATCCTCGCGACGGTGAAGCGCTGAGCGTGGCCGGGTCGCCGGCCTAGGTTGCTCGTCGCGACCCGGTCGCCACACAAGCTCGCCGAGCTGCGCGAGCTTCTCTCGCTCGACCGGGCCGAGCTCGTCACGCTCGACGATCTCGGCGTCGAGGAGGACGTCGACGAGACCGGCGCGACGTTCGAGGCGAACGCCCGGCTGAAGGCGCGGTCCGGCGCGAGGGCGACGCGGCCTGCCGACCCTCGCCGATGACTCCGGCCTCGAGGTCGACGCGCTCGGCGGCGGCCCGGGCGTGCGCACCCGGCGCTACGCCGGCGAGAACGCGACCGACGACGAGAACAACGCGAAGCTGCTCGCGGCCCTCGCCGGGCTGCCGGCGGAGCGCCGCGGAGCGCGCTACGTCTGCGTCCTCGCCCTCGCCCTCCCCGACGCCGATCGGGCCACGGGGCGGCCTCTCGGTCCGGGTCGTCCGGGGGACCTGCCGCGGCCGGATCGCCACCGAGGCGCGTGGCAGCGGCGGGTTCGGCTACGACCCGATCTTCGAGCCGCGATCGGAGCCGCCAGGCGGCCGGACGCTCGGGCTGTGGACACCGGAGGAGAAGAACCGGATCTCGCATCGCGCAGCGGCGGCCCGGCGCATGACCCCGATCCTCCGCGAGCTCGGCTTCTGATGGCGGCGGCGCCCCTGCGCCGGATCTGCGTGTTCTGCGGGGCGAGTCCCGGCCGCGATCCGCTCTATGCCCAGGCCGCGGCGCTCGTCGGCAAGTCCCTCGCCGAGCGCGGCATCGAGCTGGTCTACGGCGGCGGTGCGGTCGGGCTGATGGGCGCGGTCGCCGACGGTGCGCTCGCGGCCGGCGGTCGCGTGACAGGGGTCATCCCGGCGGGCCTCGTCGAGCGCGAGCTGGCCCACAAGGGCGTCACGGAGCTGCGGATCGTGACGACGCTCCACGAGCGCAAGGCCGTCATGGCCGAGCTCTCGGATGCCTTCCTTGCGCTGCCGGGCGGCCTCGGGACGCTCGAGGAGCTGGCCGAGGTCCTGTCCTGGGCCCAGCTGGAACTCCACGCCAAGCCCGTCGGCGCCCTCGACGTCGGTGGCTTCTTCGGGCCGCTCGTCGCCTACCTCGACCACGCCGAACGCGAGGGATTCGTCGCGCCCGGCCACCGGGACCTGCTGCTCGTCGACGACGACCTCGATCGGCTGCTGGAGCGCTTCGCGACGTGGCAGCCGCCACGCGGCCGGTGGGACTGAACCGGCGACCGCGCCAGGGCTAGGGCGTCGGCGCCTTGGACGGCTTCGGTGTCGGCCACGGGCCGGGCGGCGTTCCGGGCTCCGTGAACACGATCGCGACCATCTCGGCGATCCGTTTCGGGACGGGAATGACGACCGAGCCGTACTTGTGACCCTTGCCACCCGACTTGACCATCGGCGACGTCATGACCACCTGGGTCGTCCGATCGCCGCCGATCTCCTCGGCGAGGGCGGCGAACTCGGGCAGCCGTTCCGCCGGCAGGTCCGTCCGAACGGTGTCACCGACCGCATTGAGGAGGCCCGGCAGGCTGAAGAGGAAATTGCCACCTTCGACGGCCTGGTCGCGGAGGGCGATGAGGACCTCCTGCTGGCGTCCGGCGCGGGTGAAGTCGCTCTCGCCGGCCGCCCGCCGGATCCGCGCGTATGCCAGGGCGTTGGCACCATCGAGGTGGTGCGGTCCGGCCGTGATCGCCCAGCCTGGCCCCACCCCGAAGCCGCCGTAGTTCTTGTCCGAGAGTGGCCGAGCGACGTCGATGTCGACGCCGCCGACGGCATCGACCATCGTGACGAAGCCCGCGAGGTCGACCTTGGCGTAGTAGTGGATCGGTACGCCGAGCAGCGCCCCGATCGCGTCCTCGAGTGCCCGCGTCCCGCCAAGCGGGAAATCGTCCGGGTGGCGATTGGCCCAACCGAGGAGCGAATTGATCTTCGGCTCGAAGATGTCGCCGTTGCCGAGCGGGACGTCGACAAGGTCCCGGGGAATCGAGACCATCGAGACCGTCCGGCCGACCGGATCGAGCGAGATCACCATCAGCGTGTCCGTCAGCGCCTGTGTCCGCGACGGCCCTGAATCGATGCCCATCAGCAGGACGTTGACCCGCTCGCCCGCCCCCGGCTTCGGTCCGGTGGCCGATCCAGGGTCGTCGCCGGGGCCACCGGTCGCGTCGCCGCCAGGACCGGCGAAGACGCGCTCGAACGTGGAAAAGGCGCTCGCACCGTAGAGGTGCGACCGCCGCGTGGGGCAGTGCGACGAGCGCAATGACCACGGCGAGGCCGACGGCGCCCAGCCGTCCCGGCTTGCCCGGATAGCGCCGATCGACGAACGCCTCGAAGACTGCGATCAGCCGCCACACGAGGACCAGCGCGTTGATGATCAGGAGCACTTGGAGCGTCCCCGGGGCGATCGCCCGGGCCACCAGCATCGACGACGTGTTGAGCTGGACGAGCAGCCAGGCAAGGCCGATCAGCACGAGCGACGGGATCGCGAAGATCGCGGCCGGCCGTCGGGCGGCGGTTGAACGCCTGCCCGAGACCCGGCAGGACGGCCGACAGGATGGCGGCAAAGAGGCGGCGCTGGTCGGTCGGCCGGGAGTCGGTCCGGGCGCGGCGGGCGTGCACGATGTCGGTGGGTTCTCCTGGGTGGGGAAGGGGCGGCGCGTCGGCGGGAGGCCGCCGTGGCGAGTCTAGCGCCAGAGCGAAAAGGTCGGGTGTGGCGACGCCGGACGGTCGATCAGCCTGCCAGTGACCGTCCGGCGTCCTACATGTGACGCACGAGCATCAGCGACTGTTCCGCTGCCTGAGGCTTCAGCAGCCCTCGCCGACGACGGCAGCGATGTCGAGCCGTTCGACCTGGCCGGCGCTCATGGAACGTACGCTCGTGTTCGATTCGTCGAGGAAGAACACGATTCCGAGCGCCGGTGTCGGGGACGTGGACAGAGAATGCCTGGTTGGCGCTCGCGCCCGTGATGAGCGTTCCACGCTTGCCATAGATGCGCTGCAACGCGGTCAGCGGCATCCCGACGCTTGCACCCGACGGCGTGACGAACTCATCCGAGGCGGTCTGGACGTCGGTCAAGCGGCCGAGGTGGAAGCTGAGGTAGAGGTACTCGGCGTAGCGGCCGGTCGCCTGGGCGTGCTGCCACTCGTCGTCGCAATGGAAGCTGGGCTCGACGTTGCTGACCAGGCCCTGTGACTCCAGGGCTGCGAGTCGGGCACCGACGACGTACGGGCCGATGCCGTCGGCGGCGAACACCGTGGCCGGGTCTGCGGGCTGTGCCGTTGGCGACGGCGTCGCGACGGCGACTGCGGGCGGGGTCGGGCTCGGGCTCGGGCTGGGGCTGGGTAGGGGCGACGCGGGTGCGGCCGACTCGGAAGGCGCTGAGGAGGCCGCCGTGAGCGAAGCCGTCGGGATGGCGCCGATGCTGCCGGCGGCCTCGCTGCAGCCGGCGACTGCGATCGTGAGAGCAGCGATGCCTAGGAGTCGGATCGAGCTGTTCATCGCCTGGGGCTCCTGTGCGGATGGGCGTCGGAGTCCGAGACTGTTCGGCGCCGGTCGCCTTGGCGTCGCCGCCGCGTAACGATCCGGTCACGAGCCGCCAGTACGAACGCGATTACCCAGAGTGTGCGATCCGGGCTCTATCATTCGCCGGGCGGGGTGTAGCGAAGCCTGGTTATCGCACGTGCTTTGGGAGCACGAGACCGTCGGTTCGAATCCGACCACCCCGACCAACACCACGCCCCCGCGTCGGGAATCGCGGGCGACCATGTAGATTTCGCCGGATGGACCGGGACGACGACGGGCCGCGGCCGCCCGTGAGCCGGGAGCGCGCGGCCGCCGTGGGCCTGGTTGTCGTCGCGGCGGTATCGCCGCAGGTCGGTGCGGCTCTCGCCGTGACGCTGTTCGACGAGCTGGGGCCGGCGGGTGCCGCGTTCCTGCGGCTCGCGTTCGCGGCCATCGTGCTGTTGGCAATCTGGCGTCCGCGGCTTACGGGCGACCTGCGGCTGGCCGGGGCGTTCGGCGTCGCGCTCGGGCTGATGAACTGGTCGTTCTACGAGGCGATCGACCGGATCCCGCTCGGCGTCGCCGTGACGATCGAGTTCTCCGGCCCGCTGCTCGTGGCGGTGATCGGCTCGCGGCGGCGGCTCGACGCGCTGTGGATCGCGCTCGCCGCGGCCGGCATCGTGGTGCTCGTCAACCCCGGCGGCGGATCGATGGACCCGGTCGGTGTCGGCTTCGCGCTCGCCGCAGGGGCGTGCTGGATGGCCTACATCTACCTGAGCAAGCGCACGGGCGCGGCGTTCCCGGGCGGCTCGGGGCTCGCGATCGCGATGGCCGTCGGCGCGCTGATCGTGCTCCCGGCGGGTGTGATCCAGGCTGGGAGCGCGCTCGCCAAGCCCGACCTGCTGGGCTCGGCGCTGGTCGTCGCGCTCGCCTCCTCGGTGCTGCCGTACTCGCTCGAGCTGGTGGCGCTGCGCCGGCTCCCGGAGTCGATCTTCGGGGTGCTGATGTCGCTCGACCCGGCGGTCGCCGCGCTGGCCGGTTTCGTGATGCTCGGCCAGGATCTCGGTCCGCGGGAGGTGCTCGGGATCGCGATGGTGGTCGTGGCCAGCGCCGGGGCGGCCAGCCTGAGTCACCGATGACGACGTCGCCGGCAAGCCACGTCGAGCCTCGGCGTCGCCCGATACCGGGCGACGCGCTGCTGCAGCCAGTCGCGCTCGGGGCCATCGCGCTGCTTCTCCTCAACGACCACGTGTTCAAGGCGATCGCGCCGGGGCTCGTGACGGGCAAGCTGTCCGACGTCGCCGGGCTCGTGTTCTTTCCGATGCTGCTCGTGGCGGTCGCGGAGCTGGTCCTTGCAGCGACGGGCCGATGGCACGGGCCCGATGCGAGGCTTGTCACGGTTGCCGTCGCCGCGACCGGCATCGCGTTCACCGCCGTCAAGCTCCTGCCGGGGGCGGAAGCGCTGTACGAGGGGGTGCTGGGCCTCGCGCAATGGCCGTTCCGCCTGCTGGCGGGCCTGTTCCCTGGTAGCGCCGCGGCGGGCGGCCCGGTCGCCGTCGATCTGACCCGGGACGCGACAGACCTCGTCGCCTTGGTCGCACTCTGGATCCCCATGGAGCTCGGGGTGCGACGAGCCCGGCCTGCCCGCCCCCGATCGAGATCGCCCTGCGTCCGCCGAGCGCCTCCGACCGTACGACCTCGTCGTGGCCGGCCTGTCCGTGGCGATGCTGGCCGGAGCGATCATGGACGGCTGGGCGCACAGCCACCAGCTGCTCGCGCTCGAGTCCGTCATCACGCCGTGGCATCTCGTCGTGTACGCAGCGTTCCTCGCCGTCGCCATCGTCCTGCTCGGACCGCCGGTGACAGCGAGGCTCGCCGGCCGGTCGGCGGTTGCGGCGATCCCGGCGGGCTTCGGGACCTCGGTCGTGGGCGTGGCGTTCTTCCTCGCGATGGGTGTCGCCGACACCGCCTGGCACGTCCTGTTCGGGATCGAGGCGGACGCCGAGGCCCTGCTCAGCCCGACGCACCTCGGTCTGGGCGTGGGCGCGTGCCTGATCGCGAGCGGGCCGATCCGCGCGGCGTGGACCCGCGTCGAAGTGGCCGGCGTGGCCGGCATTCCTGCCGGCGATCCTGTCGGCGGTCGCGATCACGGGGCTCGTCGCGTTCGCGCTCCACATCGCGAATCCGTTCGTCGACCCGTGGCCGCGATTCGGCTACGAGCTCGACGACCCGACGTGGTACGGGCCGCACCTCGGCGTCGCGTCGGCCGTCGTGACGGCCGGGATCGTCGTCGTGCCGATGCTCCTGCTGATCGCCCGCTGGCGATCGCTGCCACCGGGCTGGCTGACGATGCTGTTCGGGGCGTCGCTGGCCGGGCTGACGTTCCTGCATGACCAAGGCCAGCTGGTCGGGGCGCCGATCCTAGGCGGGTTCCTCGCCGATCTGCTGTACCTCTGGCTGCGCCCGGGTCCTTCCGCATGGCGGCGCCAGGCGTTTGCATTCCTCGCCCCCGCCGCCCTTCTCGCGGCCTACTTCGCCGTCCTGTGGGCGACCGGGCCGGTCGCCTGGTCGGCTCATCTCATCGGCGGAACGATCGTGCTGGCCGGCGGCGTGGGCTGGGCGCTCAACCTGCTGCTCGGCGCCGGGGCGCGCAGTCGGACGATCGCCACCGGACAATAGCGATCGGCCATCGCTCCGCCGCCGTTGCTCGGAGGGTCTACCCGTGTCCCGCCCCCTGAAGGTCGGTGTCCAGCTCCCCGAAGTCGAGCGCGACGTTCGCTGGAACGAGATCCTCGACATGGCCAGAGCCATCGAGGATCTCGATTACGACTCGCTGTGGCTCGGCGAGCACCTGCTGTATCGCTGGCCGGATCGCGAACCGCGCGGCCCGTGGGAGGCGTGGGCCATGCTCGCCGCGCTCGCCGCGGTCACGACCAGGGTGGAGTTCGGGCCGCTCGTCGCCTGCACCGCATTCCACAATCCGGCGATCCTCGCCAAACGGGCGGACACGATCGACGAGATCTCGGGCGGCCGGCTGATCCTCGGGCTGGGTGCCGGCTGGAACGAGACGGAGTTCCGCGCCTTCGGGATTCCGTTCGACCACCGGATCGATCGGTTCGAGGAGGCGTTCACGATCATCCGCAGTCTTCTCCGCGACGGCGCCGTCGATTTCGAGGGGAATTACTACAGCGCCCGCGACTGCGAGCTCCTGCCGCGAGGGCCACGCGCCGGCGGCCCGCCACTGATGATCGGCTCGACCGGGCCGCGGATGCTGCGAATCACGATGCCCCACGTCGATTCGTGGAACGCCTGGTACGCGGACACCCAGAATTCGCCGGCCGGCGTCGGCGCCCTCAAGGCGACCGTCGACGCGGCGTGCGTCGAGGTTGGGCGCGACCCGGGACAGGTCGAACGCACGGTGGCCGTCCAGGTCCAGTTGCCCGGCGGCACGGGGAGAACGATGGGCGACACGACCACAACGGAGACGATCAAGCCGCTCCAGGGCAGCGCCGAGGAGATGGCTGAGGAGCTTAGAGCGTACGCCCTCGCGGGCATCGGCCACGTCCAACTCGTCCTCGATCCGATCACCCGGGAGTCGATCGAGCGATTCGCACAAGTCCTTCGGCTGCTCGATAATGGGTAACCGGTCCCCACGCTTGGATGGGCCCGCCGGTACTTATGTCAGGGACCGCTGGGTGCGAACCGCGTGCTAGCCTTCGGCCGATCATGCGACTTTCGAATCATGCTGCCCGGCTCGCGGCCGGTGCGGTGATCGCGACCATGCTCGTGACCGCCTGCGGCAGCACACCTCCCTCGGTGGCGCCGCCGACGGCGCGCCCGACGCCGGTCATCACGCCCGATCCACACCTGACCGAGCCCGCGACGGCCGATCAGATCTTCGTGGCGATCCGGGTTGGCGACCTGCCCCTCAACGTGAACAACGCAACGTCCGGCGACCCGACCTCGCCGGTCGTGAAGCGAATCAACGCGGCCATCGGCAACTGGCCGCTGATCATCACCGAATTCCGCTCCAGCGCCGCGCTGCGCCAGACGACGAAGTGGGACCCGACGAAGCCGCCGACGCAGGGCAACGCGCCGTACACGTTCGTCGGCCTCAACATCCTCATCGAGTTCGGCCCCATCACCGGCGTGCTCGCGGCGCCCGACACCGACCGCCAGAAGCAGGCCAGGGTCCTCGTCGACCTCGTCGACCCGCTCCTCTGGCCGATGGAACAGCGATCCGTCATCCGACTGGATACGAGGACCGGATCGCCGGCCGCAGGCCCCGCCGGATCGCCGGCAGTGTCCGCCGGCTCGGTTCCGTGACCGCGACTCGCCCACGGGCATCCGGCCGCACCGGCGACGAGGTCAGCGACCTCGACAAGCGGATCATCGAACACCTCCAGCAGGACGGCCGCCGGCCATTCACCCAGATCGCCGCTGAGCTGGGCGTGTCGGAGGCCGCCGTCCGAGCGCGGACGAACCGCCTCGTCGATCGCGGCATCCTCCAGGTCGTCGGTGTCACCGACCCGCTCAAGCTCGGGTTCCAGCAGATGGCGATGATCGGAATCCGCTGCGAAGCCGATCGCCTGATGTCCGTGGCGGCGCGCGTCGCGGAGTTCGCGGAAGTCGACTACGTGGTCATCACCGCCGGGACCTACGACATCCTCATCGAGACGGTGTGCGAGGACAACGAGGGCCTGCTCCGATTCTTAGCGGAGCGTTTGCGCACCATTGATGGGGTCCGGGACACCGAAACGTTCGTCTATCTGCGTATGGTGAAGCAGTCCTACCAGTGGGGCACCCGCTAGGGGCGATCAGCGGGACGGACTAAGATTGGGGGACGGGGCGCCGCCGTCGTCCCGCGTTGAGAGGTCGACCCGGTGCCGCTCGAGCCAGTCCTGACGCTGCTCTTCGTGGCGGTTCTCGCCAACCTCGTCGTCATGGGCGCCGTTCTCCTCCCGCCGCTGCTCGGCCGGAGGAGCCCGCTGTCGTTCGGCCGCCAGATCGACCAGGGCGACCGGGTCGCCGCCGAGTTCGCCGTCGTCCACGGCGAGCCGGCCGGCGTCGTCGACCTGGACGGGGTTCCGACGGGCGCGTACGACCGTGTCGTTCGGATCGTCAGCTGGGTCTTCATCCTCGCCACGTCGACGATCGTCGCCATCACCGGCCTGTGGCCCGACACCCAGCCTGCCATCTTCGCCCTGCTCGCGATCGCCGGGCTGTTCGTCCTCCTCGTCCACGACCTGCTGCCGCCGAGCTCGCTCGGCAGCGCGAAGTTCATCGTCGAAGGCAGCGTCGCGATCACGTTCGCGACGCTCCTGGTCCTGCTCACCGGGGGCGAGGAGAGCCCGTTCTTCTTCATCTTCCCGCTGATCGTCGGCGGCGCCGCACTCGTCGTCTCGCCGCGGGTGACGTTCGCCCTCGCGGCGGTCGCGAGCCTCGCCTACGTCTTCGCCATCGCATCGCCGACCTCAGCCGCAGCAACAGCCCTGTCGCCGGACGCGCTCGCCAAGGTCGGGATCAACCTGACGGCGCTCGTCCTCCTGGCCTACGTCGCCGGCGTCATCGCCAGCGAACAGCGACGGGCGCGTGACGCGGCGATCCGGCTGTCGACCGTCGACCCGCTGACCGGACTCTTCAATCGAACGTTCTTTTTCGCCGCCGTCGATCGCGAGATCGCCCGGAGCGCCCGGTCCAATCGCGGCTTCTGCGTCCTGATGATGGACCTCGACGAGCTCAAGACGATCAACGACCACCACGGTCACTACTTCGGCGACCAGGTCCTGAGCGGCGTCGGCGAGGTCATCCGTTCCGGCGTCCGGAAGATCGACACCGCCGCCCGCTACGGCGGCGACGAGTTCGTCGTCCTCTTGCCGGAGACGGATCCGACGGGCGCATACGTCCTTGCCGAGAAGGTCCGGATCGGCGTCACCGAGCTCGACATTCCCGTGTCGGGCGTGCCGCTCGAGGCCTCGATCTCGGTCGGCGTCGTCAGCTATCCCGACGACGGCCGGACGAGCGACGAGCTGTTGATCAGCGCCGACCAGGCGATGTACGCCTCGAAGCGGGGCGGCCGTAACCGGGTCATGGGGTTCCCGGTCGGGGTCAGCGGGTCGACGGACGACTCGGTGTAGCATCCGGCCATGCCGGAGCACGATTCCCCGTCCCCGCGCGACGCCGCGCCGGACCGACCGACCGGCTTCTCGACGCGGGCCATCCGGGCAGCCCATCGCGCGCCGCGGGTCGACCAGCGGCCGACGTCCGTGCCGATCTACCAGACGGTCACGTTCTCGAGCGACGACGCCGCCGAGCTGGGCGCCGTCCTGACCGACCAGCAACCGGGCTACGCCTACAGCCGGATCGACAACCCGACGGTGGCCGCGCTCGCGGCCGCGGTCGCTGAGCTCGAAGGCGCCGAGGCCGGCTTCGCCCTCGCGTCGGGCATGGCGGCGATCCACGCCGCCGTGGTCTCGCTCGTGTCGGCCGGCGATCGCATCGTGGCCACCCAGGCCTCGTACGGGACGACGCGGGCGCTCTTCAGCGACATCCTGGGACGGCTCGGGGTGACGACGGTCTACGTCGACATGAGCGACGAGGACGCGGTCGAAGCGGCCCTCGCCGCGGCGCCGACGCGGATCCTCTACGCGGAGACGATCGCCAATCCCGACGATCGTCGTGGCCGACCACGTCGCTCTCGCCGCGATCGCCCACCGCCACGGCGCCCGCTACGTCGTCGACAACACGTTCGCGTCACCCTATCTCTGCCGGCCCCTCGAGCTGGGCGCAGACCTCGTCATCGAGTCCGCCACGAAGTACCTGTCCGGCCACAGCGACGTGCTGGCCGGCGTCGTCACCGGTCCAGCGGACCTGATCGACGCGGTCCGAACCCTCCAGCTCGACACAGGCGCCTCGCTCGCGCCGAACTCGGCGTTCCTCGTGCTCCGCGGCATCTCGACGCTCGCGATCCGCATGGAGCGGCACTCGGCGACGGCAGCGGCACTCGCCGCGTGGCTCGAGCGTCAGGACGCCGTGTCGCGCGTCTACCACCCCTCGCTCGCCAGCCATCCCCAGCGTGAAGTCGCGATGCGGCAGCTCGCCCTCGGCGGCGGGATGCTCGCATTCGAGCTGGCGGGCGGCCGTCCGGCCGGCCGGGCGTTCATCGACGCCCTGTCGATTCCGGAGCTGACGGCCTCGCTCGGCAGCGTCTTCACGATGGTCGTCCACCCGCCGTCGACGACCCACCGCCAGCTCGACGACGCGGCCCTGCGCGAGCGCCGGGATCACCGCGGGGCTGCTCCGCTGCTCGGTCGGGCTCGAGGATCTCGACGACCTCGTCGCCGACTTCGAGCGAGGCCTTGCGGCGGCGTCAGCGGCCGCCGGCCCCGCCGCAGCACCGACCGCCGCCACGTCCGCGTCCGTCTAGGAGCGTTCCGATCGCCAGTCCGGTCGTCACCTGGGCCGCCAACGCGCGGTCCGCCCAGTCGGACCCGCTCGCCCGGCTCGGGCGGGCAGTCTGGCGCCTGCTGACGTCGGTCAACTTCGCGGTCACCCAGATCATCGTCCTGTCCCTGCTCGCGGTCGTCGGGATGACGATCCGCCAGCTGCCCGGGTTCGCCTTCCGCTCGGCGTCCGATTACGCCGGCGCCATGGCCGACATCCACGCCCGCTACGACGGCATCTTCGGGGCAAGCGTCGTCGACGCTCTCGAGCAGCTCCAGGTCTTCCACATCTTCACCTCGACCTGGTTCACCGTCGGGCTCTTCGTGCTCGTCATCTCGATCGTCGTCTGCACGCTCGACCGGACGCCGAGGCTCTGGCGCCAGTCGGCCGACGTGAGGGTCGTCCAGCCGGACCCGTTCTTCCTGCCGACGCTGCCGGACCGGGCAGCGATGACCGGCGTCGGCGCGGACGCGCTGCGATCGACGCTTCGCCGGCATCGGTTCAGGGTCCGGGAGGAGGACGTCGACGGCGTCCGCTACCTCTACGGCGATCGGCACCAGTACACGAAGCTCGCGACGCTCCTGACCCACCTCGGGCTGATCCTGTTCCTCGTGGCGGCCGTCGTGACGTCGGTCTTCGGCGACGAGCAGGGGCTGATCGTCGCGGAGGGTGACTCGCTCACCGTCCAGCCGATCGGGACGCCGGGCCTCCTCCTCGTCAAGAACCTCGGGTTCGAGGCACCCGGCTTCCTCGAGACCGGCCAGGCGAGGGACTTCACAACCGATCTGGCCGTCTACCAGGACGGCCGGGAGATCGCCCGCAAGACGATCCGCGTCAACGACCCGCTCGCGGTCGCCGGTTACACCTTCCACGAGAACGGGTTCGGGGCGACCGTCGATCTCCTCGTCACCGACGCGAACGGGCGTCCGCTCTGGGACGGCCCCGTCCCGCTCGACGGCCAGGCCGCCGGGTCGCCGTACGGGACGCTGTCCGTGCCCGGCCGCGACGTCGGCCTGCAGCTGCTGCTCCGGCGCCAGGCCGACGGCACCGGCATCGTCGTCATCGCGCCGTATCGGGTCACCGGGGAGGAGCCGGACGGGACGCCGATCATCGAGGACCTCTTCCCGCTGGCCCTCGCCGCCCGAGAGGCGGCCCCAGCCCAGGGCACGGATTTCAGCGTCGGCGTGCTGGGGTTCGGCGAGTACACGCTCTTGATCGCCAAGAAGGATCCGGGGCAGGGCATCATCTGGACGGCCTTCGCCTCGCTGATCACCGGCATCGCGATCACGTTCTACCTGCCGAGAAGGCGGATCTGGGCCCGGTTGTCGCCCGCCGGCGACCTCGCGATCGTGGCCCGGTCCGATCGCTACGTCGACGTCGAGCGCGAGTTCGGACGACTGCTCGACGACCTCGTGGCCGCCCGCAACACCATCGCCTACCGACCGGTACTGAACCGCAACCGACCCCAGTGATAGGCTCCTCGAAAGCGGCTGAGCGCAGCTGAATCCGCGCGCGACGGCGAAGGAGGAACCAGATCGCATGACCGCAGGCGACTCATGACGGCCCGACACAACGCGATCTCAGAGATCGCCCGGCACCGGGTCGCGAAGACCCAGGATTACCTCGAGGACGCTGGCGCCGACATCTTCGGCCAGTACGTCTTCCACGAGGGAGCCCAGAGCCAGTACCTCGCCAAGCCGATCTTCCGGAAGCTGCGCCGGACGATCGAGGGACACGAGCCGTTCGACCCGGCGATCATCGACGCAGTTGCCCATGGCGTGAAGGAATGGGCTCTGGCGCACGGGGCGACCCACTACACCCACTGGTTCATCCCGATGACCGGGTCCACGGCCGAGAAGCACGACTCGTTCCTGACCCCGTCCGGCGACGGCCAGACGATCGCCGAATTCTCCGGTCGGAACCTCGTCCAGGGCGAGCCCGACGCGAGCTCGTTCCCGTCGGGTGGCATCCGGGCGACGTTCGAGGCGCGCGGCTACACGGCCTGGGATGTCACCTCGCCGATCTTCCTCCAGGTCGAGCCGAACGGCGTGACCCTGACGATCCCGACGGCGTATGTCTCCTTCACGGGCGAGGCGCTCGACCACAAGATCCCGCTCCTGCGCTCCCAGGCGGCGCTCGGCAAACAGGCGCTCCGGATCCTGCGCTGGTTCGGCAATTCGAGCGCCAACCAGGTCTTCACGAATATCGGCCCCGAGCAGGAGTATTTCCTCGTCGATCGCCGGCTAGCCGAGCAGCGGCCCGACCTTCTCCTGACCGGCCGGACGCTGTTCGGCGCCGCGTCGCCCAAGGGCCAGGAGCTGGAGGACCAGTACTTCGGCCCGATCCGGGAGCGGATCCTGGCCTTCATGATGGACCTCGACCGCGAGCTCTGGCGGCTGGGCATCCCGGCCAAGACCCGTCACAACGAGGTCGCGCCCGGTCAGTTCGAGATGGCGCCGGTGTACGAGCCGACGTCGGTCGGGTCGGACCACAACATGATCGTGATGAGCACGATGCGGCGGCTCGCGCCGCAGCATGGCCTCATGCTGCTGATCCACGAGAAGCCGTTCGCCGGCATCAACGGCTCCGGCAAGCACAACAACTGGTCGATGGGCACGGACGACGGCGAGAACCTCCTCGACCCCGGCAATGACCCCCACGCCAACGCCCAATTCCTGGCTTTCCTCGCGGCCGTGATCCGGGGGGTCAACGTCCATGCCGACCTGCTCCGGGCGAGCATCGCGGACGCCGGCAACGACCATCGCCTCGGCGCGAACGAGGCACCGCCCGCGATCGTTTCGATCTTCCTCGGATCGCAGCTCGACGACGTCATCGAGCAGCTCGAGCACGGCCCCGCGTCGGCATCGAAGAAGGGCGGCGACCTGGAGCTCGGTGTGACCTCGCTGCCGGTCCTGCCGAAGGACCACACGGACCGCAACCGGACCTCGCCGTTCGCCTTCACCGGCAACAAGTTCGAGTTCCGTGCCGTCGGCTCGTCGGCGCCGATCTACTGGCCGCAGACCGTCCTCAACACCGCTGTCGCGGATTCGCTCGAGCAGCTCGCCGACGACCTGGACAAGCTGAAGCCGGGCGACTTCGAGGGCCTGACGACGATCCTGTCGGGGATCGTCAGGGAGAACAAGCAGGTCATCTTCGGCGGCAACAACTACTCCGAGGAGTGGCACGAGGAAGCGGCGAAGCGCGGCCTGCCGAACAACCGCTCGACCGTCGATGCGCTGCCGGCGCTCACGACCAAGAAGGCCAAGGAGGTCTTTGCCAAGTTCGGCGTCCTGTCCGAGCGCGAGCTGGCCTCACGGGTCGACATCAACTGGGAGCGCTACGTCAAGGTCCAGGACATCGAGGCGAACTGCGCCCGCGACATCGCCTCGACGATGATCCTGCCGGCGACGGCCCAGTACCTAGGGTTGCTCAACGGAGCACCGTCGTCGCGCGGGATCGCCTCGGTCTGCGAGCGGGTCTCGCGCCTCGCCGACTCGCTCGTCGATGCGATCGACACGCTCGAACAGGCGCAGCACAAGGCCCATGAGGCCGACTCGGTTCCGGCCGAGGCAAAGGTGTTCGTCACGAAGGTCATCCCGGCCCAGGAGGCGCTCCGGGAAGTCGTCGACGAGCTCGAAACCCTCGTCGCCGACGACTTCTGGCCCCTCCCCAAGTATCGCGAGCTCCTCTTCCAGTACTGATCCGCGGCTGAGCAGAAGCGGGCGCCGGGGACGGGGCCCGCTTCTTTGATTCCTGGGCCGGTGCCGCGCCGGGCGCGACGGCCCGACGACGGCGAGGCACGATACCGCACGATGCGCCGGTGCCGACCGACGACATCCACCGCAACCGGACGCTCTGGCTGCTGTCGATCGCCCACGCGGTGAACCACGCCCAGGCGGTGCTGCTGCCCCTCGTCTACGTCCGGATCATCGCCGAGTTCGGGGTAACCGCGGCCACGATCGGCGCTGCTGGCGACCGTCGGCAGCCTCGCGTCGGGCGCCGTCCAGCTGAGCTACGCGAAGCTCACGCGGATGATCTCGCGGCGACGGCTGCTCGCGGCGGGCGGTGTCCTGTTCGGTGGAGGGTTCGCGGCGCAGGCGGTCGCCCCCTCGTTCCCGATCTTCGCGCTCGTCAACGTCGCCTCGCGGAGTCGGCGGCTCGCCGCAGCACCCGGTCGGTAACGGGCTGCTCGCCGAGCAGTTTCCCGAGCATCGGCGGGGCTTCGCGATCAGCGCCCACATCTCGGGCGGCAACGTCGGCACCGTCGCCGTCGCGCTCCTCGGAGCGCCGCTGATCGCGAATCTCGGCTGGCGCGAGACGGTCGTCCTGTTCGGGATCCCGGCGGTCATCATCGCCCTGGGGATCCTGTTCTTCGTCCACGAGAGCGGGCCACGACCAGGCGGCGGCCGTCGCCCACGGCAGCGTCCTGCAGGCATTCGGAACGATCCTCCGCGACCCCGACCACCGCTGGATCTACCTGGCGTCGGTGCTGGGCGGCGGCGGGCGCGGGCTGGGCGTCGTCAACCTCTTCGCGCTGCTGTACCTCACGCTGCGTCCTCGGGTCTGCCGGCCGCCACGACGGACGTGATGTACGGCGCGCTCATCGTCCTGTCGGTCCCGATGCCGCTCCTCGCCGGCTGGCTGTCGGACCGTCTCGGGCGGAAGCCGGTGATCATCGGCGCCTACGTCGGAGGCGCGATCGGGTTCGTGCTGTTCCTGCTGGTCGGGTCGAGCATCGCCGGACTTTGGGCGGGCATTCTCGTCATGGGCCTGTTCAGCTTCGCCGAGAGCCCGCAGCTCCAGGCGCTCCTCGCCGACATCGCGCCGCCGACGATCCGTGACGCGTCGTTCGCCCTCTACTTCACGCTGGCGTTCGGCGTCGGATCGCTCTGGACGGGCCTGTACAGCGCGATCATCGCCGCGGCCGGGGAGCCGCTCGGACTGCCGATCGTGTTCGGGTTGATGGCGGCCTCGTTCCTTCTGGCCGGCGCTGGCGGTCCTGCCGGTCCGAGCGGGGCGGCGACGCCCGGCGTAACGGACGACGAGTGCTATCATGCGCGGGCCCTCAGCGGGCATCCGGTCGGGGCGTGGCGCAGCTTGGTAGCGCGTATCGTTCGGGACGATAAGGTCGTGGGTTCAAATCCCGCCGCCCCGACCATCCCTCCTCTCTTCAGCGGCCAACGATCCGACGCTGCGGCGCGGTCGGCGGGACGGGCCTCCCGACCGGGAGCGGACGGGCTGCCACGGCGACGCTCGACTGGGCCGGAGCGCGGAACGTGCCACGCGATCTCGTCGTCCTCCTGCACGCCGCGCGGCCACGGCAGGACCCTCCGCCAGAAATCCTCGTGGCCCTGTTCGCCGAGCGGCCAGAGAAAGGTCGGGTCGACCCCGACCAATCGGGCTGCGAGCAGCGCAAACGCGGTCAGCCCCACCACGATCGCCGCGAGCATCAGGATCTCGCCCGTTGTTCGTCTCCCGAACGAGTGGCCGAATCCTACACCTCGTCCAGAGCCGGCCTACTTCTTCGCGGGCATGCTCGCGGCATGGGCGAGGCCACGCTCGACCCAGCCGGCGATCGCGGCGTCATCGGTGACGTCGGCGGCCGGGACGACGACGAAGGCCTTCATCGGCTTGCCCGGCATCGGCTCGAAGCTGCCGGCGCCCGCGGCCTTGGCTTCCGCGATCTCGCCGTCGGGCAGGCGGACGACCCAGTGCTCGGCGAAGAGGCCTGTCGCCATGTTCCCGCCGACGAACGCGGCCGGGTAGCCGAACATCTGCTTGCGCTCCGCGTCGGGATAGCGATCCATGACGGCCGCGAACCGCTCGACGAGCTCGGGCGGCGACTTCGTGAACGATGGCATCAGTCGTGCACCTCGAATTCGGCGGCCAGGCCGGCCTCGAGCCAGGCGAGCGCCTGCTCGGCGTAGTGTGGGCCCGCCTCGGCCATGTCCCCGACGTCGTCCGCGGCGACCCCAGCAACGATCCGCCGATAGCTCTCGACCTGGTGGAGCGCCCCGAGAGGGAGTGCGAGCCGAACCGCTTCCTCGAGCGCGGCGGGGTCCAGGATCGTCCGACCAGGCTGCGCAGTAGGCATCGACGCACGCCCGCCGCGCCGCAACGTCACGGCGTCCGCCCGACGTACGTGGCGAGGTCGAGGAACGGATGGCCGATGCAGCTGTCGGACCAGTCGAAGACGATCGGGCGGCCGTCGACGTCCGCGACGTTCCAGGGGTGGAGGTCGCCATGGACGATCGTCTCGGCCGGGCCGATCGCGCTCAGCCGCTCGCACGCCTCGACGAGCCGCGGGATCGCCGCCTCGAGCCGGTCGCGTGGATCCGGGTGGCATCGGGGCGAGCAGCGGCAGCTCCGGCAGCCTCGGGATCTGCGAGGCAAGCTCGGCCAGGCCGCGCCGCTCGAAGCCGGCCGCCGCCAGCTCATCGGTCCGACCCAGCCAGCGTCGCTGGATGGCGGCCTGCGCAGCGAGCCCAGCCGGCCAGCGGCGACCGGCTCGTCGCCGATGATCGTCTTGCCGAGGTCGCCCATCAGGAGCCAGTTCTCCGCGTCGTCGGTCGCCACCACGATGGGCAGCAGGTCCGGGATCGGAAGTGGCGAGGACCCGGGTGATCGCCGCCTCGGTCGGGAAGACCGGCGAGCAACCCTTCAGGTAGTACGCGCCGTCCGCGGTCTCGCCGCGGATGACGGCCGACAGGCCCCACAGCGCGTGCATCTGCGGGGCGGCGACGAGCGGGCGGCCGATTTCGGCGAGGCGATCCGCCATCCAGGCCGACGCGCGGGCCAGCCAGCCCGGTCGAGACCAGGGCGGCCGGTCGGGACCCTCGGCCGTGCCGTCCAGCTCCGCGAGCCAGCGGCCGAGGTACGGTCTCGCGAGGGCGGGCTCGGCCGAGGCAACGTGGGGCGTCGTCAGCGCCCGCCACGTCAGGCTCTCTGGTAGTCGCGGCTTGTGCCCCGCCACGTCCGACGAGAGGCTCGAGCTCGACCAACGCGAGCCCCGGTCGAACGCCGTGACCGGTCAGGGGCACGATCCGGAGCGGCGGCGGGGGATCGCCGCCCAGGATTCCTGCGATCGCCGCGATGATCGCCGGCGTCTCCGGTTCGTCGCCGACCGCCGACGCGTGGCAGCGACACGACGTCGTCCGCAGCCCGGCGTTGACGCGACGTCGCGTCCCTCGCCGCGCGGCAGGAGGATCACGATCTCGTAGCCGCTGGGCTCGTCGGCGCTCTGGGCCGCGCCGTCCGGGCTACCTTCGGTCACCGGCTACCTGTCGTCGAGGTTCGGGGCGAGCCAGCGGGCCATCGTCTCGAGGTCGATGCCCTTCCGCGCGGCGTAGTCGGCCAGCTGGTCCTTGCCGATCCGGCCGAGCCCGAAGTAGTGGGCCTGCGGGTGCCAGAAGTAGTAGCCGCTGACGGCGGCGCCCGGGAACATCGCGAACGACTCGGTCAGGCTGATGCCGGCTCGCCGCTCCGCGTCGAGGAGCTCGAACAGCGTGCCCTTCTCGGTGTGGTCCGGGCAGGCCGGGTAGCCGGGCGCCGGGCGGATGCCCTGGTACTCCTCGCGGATGACCGCGTCGTTCGGGAGCCGCTCGTCCGGCGAGTAGCCCCAGAACTCGCGGCGGACGAGCTCATGGAGGCGCTCCGCGAAGGCCTCGGCGAGCCGATCGGCGAGCGCCTTGGCGAGGATCGCCGAATAGTCGTCGTGGTCGGCCTCGAACGCGGCGACCAGGGCGTCGAGGCGGTGCCCTGCGGTGACGGCAAACGCCCCGACGAAGTCCTCGACGCCGGTTTCCTTCGGCGCCGTGAAGTCGGCGAGGGCGAGGTTCGGGCCGGCCCGGCGGCTTCACCATCTGCTGCCGAAGGGTGTGGACGACGGCCGTGACCTCGGAGCGCGAATCGTCGCTGTAGAGCTCGATGTCGTCGCCGACGCTGTTCGCCGGCCAGAAGCCGAACGCGGCACTCGCCGTCAGCAGCTCCTCGTCGACGATGCGGCGGAGCATCGCGACCGCGTCGCGGTGCAGGTCCCGCGCCGCCGCACCGACCACCGGGTCGTCGAGGATCGCCGGGTACGACCCGCGCAGCTCCCACGTCGCGAAGAACGGCGTCCAGTCGATTCGATCGACGAGATCGGCGAGCGGGTGGGCCTCGATCGTCCGGACCCCGAGGAACGTCGGGCGGTGGCGGGCGAACGGCGCCGGGGCCCGTCCAGTCGATCGCGAACCGGTGCTGGCGCGCCTCCGCGATCGGGTGGCGCGCCTCCTTCTCCTGCCGCTCGCCGCGGTCGTGGCGGACCTGGGCGTACTCGTCGCGGACCGTCGTCGCGAACGCGTCGCGCCGGTCGCGGTCGAGGAGGGCGGACGCGACCCCGACCGCCCGCGACGCATCGAGGACGTGGATGACCGGCGCGTGGTAGCGCGGCTCGATCTTCACCGCGGTGTGGGTCCGCGACGTCGTGGCGCCGCCGATCAGCAGCGGGATCTGGAAGCCCTGCCGCTCCATCTCCGAGGCGACGAAGCTCATCTCCTCGAGCGATGGCGTGATGAGCCCCGACAGGCCGATCAGGTCGGCGTCCCACTCGCGCGCCGTCTCGAGGATCTTGGCCGAGGGCACCATGACGCCGAGGTCGCGGACCTCGTAGTTGTTGCACTGCAGGACGACGCCGACGATGTTCTTGCCGATGTCGTGGACGTCGCCCTTGACGGTCGCCATCACGACCCGCCCGGCCGACTTCGTCGCGCCCGGCTCCTTCTCGGCCTCGATGTACGGCACGAGGTGGGCGACGGCCCGCTTCATGACCCGGGCGCTCTTGACGACCTGGGGCAGGAACATCTTGCCCGCCCCGAACAGGTCGCCGACGACGTTCATGCCCGGCCATCAGCGGCCCTTCGATGACGTGGATCGGGCGCTCCGCGGTCTGGCGCGCCTCCTCGGTGTCCTCGACGATGAACGCGTCGATGCCCTCGACGAGGGCGTGGGTCAGGCGCTCCTCGACGGGCAATGAACGCCAGGCGAGGGCGTCGGCGCCCTGCGCTCGCTCCTGCGCGCCGACCTCGTCCGCGACGGCCAGCAGCCGCTCGGTCGCGTCCGGCCGGCGATTGAGGACCACGTCTTCGACGATGTCGCGCAGCTCCGGGTCGATGTCGTCGTAGATCGCGAGCTGGCCGGCATTGACGATGCCCATGTCCATCCCGGCGGCGATCGCGTGGTAGAGGAACACCGAGTGGATCGCCTCGCGGACCGGATCGTTGCCGCGGAAGCTGAACGAGACGTTCGAGACGCCACCGGAGACGCGGGCGTGGGGCAGCTCGGCCTTGAGCTGCCTGGTCGCCTCGATGAACGCGACCGCGTAGCCGTTGTGCTCCTCGATCCCCGTCGCGATCGCGAAGATGTTCGGGTCGAGGATGATGTCCTCCGGGGCGAAGCCCGCCTGCTCCGTCAGGAGGTCGTACGCGCGATGCGCGATCGCCACCTTGCGCTCGACCGTGTCGGCCTGGCCCTGCCTCGTCGAACGCCATCACGACGACCGCGGCGCCGTAGCGGCGGCAGAGTCGGGCGTGTTCGAGGAACGCCTCCTCGCCCTCCTTGAGCGAGATCGAATTGACGACCGGCTTGCCCTGGACGCAGCGCAGGCCGGCCTCGATGACCGACCACTTCGACGAGTCGATCATGAACGGGACCTTGCTGATGTCGGGCTCCGACGCGATGAGGTTGACGAACCGCGTCATCGCCGCGGCCGAGTCGAGCATCGCCTCGTCCATGTTGATGTCGACGATCTGGGCGCCGGCATCGACCTGCTGCCGGGCGATCTCGACCGCCTCCTCGAACTGATCGTCCAGGATGAGCTTCGCGAACTTGCGCGAGCCGGTGACGTTCGTCCGCTCGCCGATGTTGACGAAGACGTTCCCGGGCTGGGGGATCTCGAGCATCTCCAGCCCCGCGAGCCGCGTCTTGGTCTCGATCTCGGGCGGGACCCGCGGCGGCAACCCGGCGACGGCCTCGGCGATCGCGCGGACATGGGCGGGCGTCGTCCCGCAGCAACCGCCGGCGATGTTGACCAGGCCGTCGCGGGCGAAGCCGCCGATGACGTGGGCCATGGATTCGGGCGTGTCGTCGTAGCCGCCGAACTCGTTGGGGAGCCCGGCATTCGGGTAGACCGACACGGGGATCGGGGCGACGCGGGCGAGATCCGCCATGTGCGGTCGAAGCGCCTGGGCGCCGAGGGCGCAGTTGAGACCGACGACGATCGGGCCGGGCGTGGGCGACGGACGTCCAGAACGCCTCGACGGTCTGGCCGCTGAGCGTCCGCCCGGACGCGTCGACGATCGTGCCCGACAGGATGAGCGGAAGTCGGGTTCCAGAGGCCTCGTACGCGCCCTCGACGCCGAAGATCGCGGCCTTGCCGTTGAGCGTGTCGAAGATCGTCTCGATGAGGAGGATGTCGGCGCCGCCCTCGATCAGACCCTCGGCCGCTTCCTGGTAGGCGGCGGCGAGCTCCTCGAACGTCACGTTGCGCGCGGCGGCGTTGTTGACGTCGGGTGAGATCGAGGCGGTGCGGTTCGTCGGCCCGAGGGCGCCGGCCACGAATCGCGGACGGCCCGGCTCGGCGGCCTCCGCGGCGTCGGCGGCTTCGCGGGCGATGCGAGCGGCCGCGGCGTTCATCTCGCGGACGAAGGGCTCCAGCGAGTAGTCGGCCTGGGCGATGCGAGTCGCCGTGAAGGTGTTCGTCTCGATGATGTCCGCGCCGGCATGGAGATACGCGTCGTGGATCGCCCGGACGATCGCCGGCTGGGTCAGCGACAGGAGGTCGTTGTTGCCCCGAAGGTCGCGCGGATGGTCTCGGAACCGGGTGTCGCCGCCTCCGTCCGTGCCACCTTCGTCGCTGGCGTCAGTACTGCCGCCGCGGAATCCAGCCTCGTCGAGCTGGTAGGACTGGATGAGCGTGCCCATCGCCCCGTCGATCACGAGGATCCGCTGGGCGAGCAGGGGCGCGAGGAGGGCGGCCCGCTCTTCTCGGGTGCGGGAGCGACCGCTGGGTTGGGCACCCTCGGGGGCGGAGCGGCCGGGGGCGCTCGAAGTGCGGGTAGCGACGTCGACCATCGGGGAGCAGCCTAGCCGAGGACCGCTGGACGGCAACAGCCGTCGCGGGAGCGTGTGGTCATGGCTCGTCTCCTATCGCACCTGGCGGGGGCACCGTTTCCGCGATGAGCCTCGCGAATCGGCTGCCGGGCCGTCATCGAGCCAGGACTCTCAGGCCACTCGTGATAGGTGACGCCTCCGTCGGCGTCGGCCCGATCGTCGCCCGGGATGCGCGGTTCGTCAAGTGGCCGACGGTCACGGTCCTTCGTCGTGCGTTCGGTGTGGACGCCCGTCCATGTCCGTCCGGGCGCTGCCACGCGAAGCTGTACCCCAACGACCACGATCCCGCGGGTTCGCCCGCTCACTGCCGAGAGAACTGATGGATCCATCCACGCTCACGAACGATGCCTCGAACCACCGCCTCCGCCGGGTCGGGCGCATCACGCGCCGCCGGTTGCGAATCGATGGCACGGATCTCACGAACGGGATCCACACGGATGGTCGGCTGTCGGTCGTGATCTCCGGGATCGGCACGGCCGATGAGGGTCGCCCCGAGATGTTCCAGTGGTGGTCCGACCGGCCCGTCGCGCTCGTGATCATTCGATCGAGTGGCGACGGCGGGGACGTCTCGTTCACGAAGGGTCCGGTTCGCTGGGGCACGGGGGTCCGACGGCCAGGCGATGGCGGCATTCGATACGTCGCCTTCTGCTACGACACCGACCGGCAGATCGCCCCGATGAAGCTCTCGGTCGGGCGTCCGGCGGTCACCGCGATCCTGACTCGACTGCTCCGCTCGCCCTCACCCGCGTAGACCCGCGACACACGCCAACTCTCCGGCGTCGATCGCGCCGGATCCCCCCATCCGGCACGTCCGACAGCCCTCGAAGCCCGGGTTCCTCTCGCAGGGGCCCGGGCTTCGGGATTCAGATCGCGGCGATCGAGCGGATCGCCATGCGCGGGCCGCGGGCCGGAGGCCTGATCCCGCTCGCCTCCAGGAGCCGAATCACCCGGCCCCGCTGACCCCGGTACGGCGCCAGGAGCTCGAGCATCCGGGCAGTCCGTCGCGCGCGGCTCGCCGGCGAGCGCGTAGGCGACGAGGTTCGGGAGATGGAAGTCGCCGATGCTCACCGCGTCGGCGTCGCCGAGCGCCCGCAACGCGACCTCGGCGGCGGTCCATGGCCCGAGGCCCGGCAGGGCCGTCAGCCGTCGGTACGCGTCGGGCAGCGGCAGGTCGACGATCTCCTCGAACCTCGACGCGCGGAGGGCAACGGTCCGGACGAGGTCCGCTCGGCGTCGCTCGAGGCCGATCGGGTGGAAGGCCTCGTAGGGCAGGCGCGCAAGCACCTCGGGCGGGGGCAGCAGCCGTAGCCCGAACGGACCTGGCGCGGGCTCGCCCCAGCGGGCAATGATGCCCCGATAGGCCCGTCGGGCCTCGGTGCCGGTCACCTTCTGCTCGAGGATCGCGGGAATCAGCGCCTCGAGCACGGCTCCGGATCGCCCGATTCGGAGGCCCGGCATGCGCCGGTCGAGGTCGGCCAGCAGTCGGTCGGCGGGGGCGAACCCGTCGCGGCCGTCCTCGAGGCCGGCCAGGGCCGGCGCGGCGTCGAGCGCGCGGTCGGCGCCCGGGCCCCAGGCCTCGACGCTGAGCCGTTCGCCGTCCAGCGAAAGGGCGAGTCGTGGCGGGGCCATCGGCTGTCCGCGTCGCCCGGATCGCTCCGGTCCCGACCGAGGCGCATCGCCGGATCGTGGGTCCCCCGGAGGTGCGGTGAGAGGGTCAGGCGGAGGTCGAGGGGACGGTCGAGCGGGATCGTCCGAGAGGGCACGTGCCCAGTCTGTCACGTGGTTGCGAGATTCGCACGATAGGGTCGCATCCGCTCAGAATCTCGTTCCCTGCTAAGGTTCGCCGCGACGTGCGACGCCCCAGAGTCGTCGTGAGCACGCTTCTCATAATCGTGCTCGCCGCGGTCGCCGTCCCAGGGTCCGCCGGATCCCGGGGCCCCAGCCCCGAAACCGTGAACGATGCGAACCTCTACTTTGGCGTGGAGGTTTCATCGTCGCGTGGGACGAAGATGACGACACCAGCCCTCGACCCGGCATACCGATCCGACGGTGCGCTGGACTCGACCTCGATCCTGCTCGACCCGGACTCCCGACCGGCCCCCTCAGGCCGCCCGCCGGCTCGTTGAGCCAGCCCGCGGCCCAGGCTGGCGTTGTCGTCGATTCCCACGTGGCACATCGACGGCAACGTCAGCTGGTACGGCCCGGGCTTCTACGGCAAGCGGACGGCCTGCGGCCACGCCGATGACCGAGACGCTCATCGGCGTGGCCCACAGGACGCTGCCGTGCGGCACGAAGATCACGTTCAAGAACCCGACCAACGGCAAGACGGTCACGGCGCCGGTCGTCGACCGGGGGCCGTACGTCTCGGGCCGGCAGTGGGACTTGACGGGCGGCCTGTGCCTGGCCCTCGGTCATTGCTACACGGGCTCGCTGTACTGGAAGTACGGCTAGAAGCCTGGGTCGGCGCGCTCGCCGTCCGCGCCAAGCCCTTCGACCGGGCGTAGGATCGCCGGGATGGCACGAACAAGCGACCGACCGGCCCTGCCGGGCTGGCTGCTCTTCGCGACACCCGTCATGGCCCTGATCGTGATCGTGTTCGTGTGGACGGCGATCGACGACGTCGGCGCGATCGGGCCGCTCGATAAGGCGAAGCTTGGTTGGCTCGTCGCGGTACCGCTGACACTGATGCTGCCGGTCCTGACCGCTTGGGCCGGAGGCCGCCTCGGGCGGTGGGGGCGACCGATCCTGGCCGCGCTCGTCGGCCTGGCTGCGGGCTTCGCCGTCGGCTGGCCAATCTGGGTCGAGCTTGCCGGCCAATGTTCGGCCGTCGGTCGCCCGACACCCCTCGGCTCAGTCGCGGCCACGAGCACGATCGTCGGCTTGACGCGTGTTCGGAGCGGTGCTGGCTGCCGGGCGCGGCCCTGGATCTCAACCGATCGCCCCGCATCACCGCCGGTCTCGCGCTCGTGGCCTCCGCGGTCGTCTGCGCGATCGGTTTCGCTATCTGGGTAGCCTTCTGCGTTCGTGCTCTTCTTCGGGCAGTGCTCCGTCCGCCCCGGGATCACGCCCTGACGGCGCCCGCGGTACCCTGCGGCCATGTGCCGCAGCATCAAACCCCTCCGCAGATCAGAATCCGATACCACGACCGGCGAGATCGAGGCCGCCGCTCTCCAGTTCGTCCGCAAGGTGAGCAACTACCGGGCGCCGTCGGCTCGGAACGCCGAGGCGTTCGAGACCGCCGTCGCCGAGATTGCCAGCGCCTCGCGGCGGATGCTCGAGACGCTCGGCGTCGACGTCGTCGAGGGCCCGAACCGCTGGACGCCCGGCTCCGGCTCGCCCCATCGCCACTCCGCGACCGCGCCCGAACACACCCACTGATCGCCTCGATCGCATGAGCGTCACGCTCGCGCCGTGGTGGGTCCGGCCGGGCCTCGAAGCGCGTGACGGCCGCCTGACGATCGCAGGCGAGGACGCGGAGGCGCTCGCCCGGCAGCACGGGACGCCGCTCTTCGTCTACGACCGGACGAGGTTCGCCGAGAACGCCGGCCGACTCGCCGCCGCGCTCGACCGCGCCGGGCTCCGTCATCGGCTCCGCTTCGCGCTCAAGGCGCACCCGGACCCGCGCGTCCTCGAGGTCCTGCGCGGTCTCGTCGGGATCGATGCCTGCTCGCCGGGCGAGGTGACCCGAGCCCTCGAGTGCGGGTGGGCGCCCGAGGAGATCAGCTTCACGGGCACGAACGTCTCGGAACGGGACCTCGACGTCCTCCTGGCCGCGCCGATCCACATCAATCTCGACGCGATCAGCCAGGTCGAGCGGCTCGGACGGCGCGATCCGGGCCGGACGATCGGGCTCCGGATCAATCCGGCCGCCGGCGCCGGCTATCACGCCGGCCTCGCCTACAGCGGCGAACGCCCGACGAAGTTCGGGATCTACGAGGACCGGCATCCCCGAAGCGCTCGCGGCGGCCGCGCGCCACGGCCTCACGATCGACACGATCCACTTCCATGCCGGATCGGGCTGGCTCGGGGCCGACGGGCTGGCCGCGTTCGAGGCGGCGCTCGCCCGGGTGGCCGCGATCGCCGCCCGCCTCATCGCCGACGGCCATCCGATCGGCGAGGTCAACGTCGGCGGCGGGCTGGGCGTGCCCGCCCGGACGACCGAAGCGCCGGTCGATCTCGACGCCTACGCCGCGGCCCTCGCCCGCCATCTCGGGCCGCTCGGCGTCGCCGTCGGCTGCGAGCCCGGCGACTACATCGCCAAGGACGCGGCGATCCTCCTCGGCGAGGTCGTGACCGTCGAGGAGCGCGGCGGGACGCAGTTCGTCGGCCTCGACCTCGGCTGGAACGTGAACTGCTCGTACTTCATCTATCGCTACGCCCAGGAGATCGTCGTCTGCCGGGCGGCCGATGCGCCGCGCACGGAGATCGTCACGGTGGCCGGCCACATCAACGAGGCGGGCGACGTGTTCGCCGAGGACTACCCGATCCAGCCGGTCGTCGAGGGCGACATCGTCGCGCTCCTCAACGCCGGCGGCTACCACGAGGCGATGAGCTCGACCCATTGCCTGCGGCCGATGGCGGAGCGCGATCTTCCTCGACCGCTAGTCGGAGCCGCTCGCCGAGATTCCCCCAGCTGCGGTGCCGCTCGATCGACGATCCTGATGATCGGGCGCTGCTCCAGCCGGTGGCTGGCGTACTGCGGGTACCTGGTCCGGAGCGCGGCGACGGCCACTCCGTGCTCCGTCGCGAGTCGTCGCCTCGTCGGGCTCGAGGAGCTCCGCGCGGCCGTCCAGTCGGAGCCATCCGAGCGCCGACCAGTCCTCCGACCAGGGGTGGACCAGGAGCGACACGTGCGGGTTGGCGGCGATGTCGCGAACCCGCTCGAGGTCGTGCGGATCGGCGACGCGCTTGGGCTTCTCGTCCAGCGGCGTCCAGATCCGCAGCGGCACGTCCGCGGCGTCGAACGCGAAGCAGATCGGGACGAGTCGCGGCCGGCCATCGGAGCGATCGTCCCGAGGACCGCCGATCGCGCCGCGGCGAGGAAGACCAGCTCGGCCTGGGTCAAGATCGTTGCCGGCGGCCATCGCCGAATGATGCATTCGACTAGACTGTCCGCCATGGCCGATCTCCTCCCGCCGACCCGCCACGTCACGACGACCCGGATCGTCGCCGTCCGCGGCGCCGAGCTCGAGATACCGCGCCGACCGCGTCGTCGGCGAGGAGCCGCTCGAGATCCGGGCGGCCGGACCCGGCCAGGAGCCGGTCGCGGTCGCGGTCACGATGCGGACGCCCGGCTACGAGGACGAGCTGGCGGTCGGGTTCCTCCGGACCGAGGGCCTGATCGAGGGCCCGGAGGTCGCTGCGGATCGAGCGCGGCGACCCGGCCGAGATGAGCCAGCCGGACGACCGGGTCACCGTCCGCCTCGCCCGGCCGTTCGACGCGTCCGTCGTCGCCGAGCGCCATTTCGTCGCGACGGCGTCGTGCGGGATCTGCGGCAAGGCCTCGCTCGACGAGGTCGCGGTCCGCTCCGAGCCGATCCCGCCCGGGCCCGGTCGTCGAGCGCGCGCGTCATCCTCGCCCTGCCGGATCTGCTGCGCGCCGCCCAGCGCGGCGTTCGACGAGACCGGCGGCCTCCACGCGGCGGGGCTGTTCACGCCGGCCGGCGAGCTGCTCGCCATGCGCGAGGACGTCGGGCGCCACAACGCGCTCGACAAGCTGGTCGGGTCGCAGGTCCTCGCCAAGGCGATGCCGCTCCACGATCGGATCCTGATGGTCAGCGGCCGGGTCAGCTTCGAGATCGTCCAGAAGGCCGCCGTCGCCGGGATCCCGATCGTCTGCGCGGTCTCGGCGCCGTCGGACCTGGCGATCGAGGCGGCCGAGCGGCTGGGCGTGACGCTCGTCGGCTTCCTGCGCGGCGACGGCTTCAACGTCTACGCCCACGACGAGCGGATCGACCTGCGGGACCTCCTCGGGTTCGGCTGACGGGTGTATGGTCGGGGCGACCCCCAGCGCCTCCCGCGCCGCTCCAACTGACACTGCCCTGCCACGAAGGAGCCCACGATGACCGCGATCCTCGACCGACCTTCCGCCCACCGCTCCGAACGGCCTCCGCGATCGCCCTGGCTCGCTCCTCGCTCTGGCGGCGCATCGCCCCGGCCGTCGACCTCCGCGGCGACGATCCCGACGTTCGTCCCGATCGGGGCGGGCTACACGGCCGAGACCCTCGAGCAGTTCGCCGCCGAGGCGGCCGAGGTCGACGCGTCCGGAGAGGTGTCGATCCTCGTCCTGCCGATCACGTACGGCGTCGACCCGCTGTCGATGTCGAACGGCCTGCGGAACAAGAACTTGACCCTCGCCGACGGGCGGCGCGGCCAGATCGAGGACGCCTGCCTGGCGGTCATCCCCGCCGGCGAGACCTGCGACGTGGTCCTCGCGCCGGTCCTTGTTCGGGACGATGCGTTCGCTCCGGCGAACGTGGATCTCGTCACGCCCGGCCTGGACGGGATCTACGTCCTCGGTGGCGACCAGGTCGTCGCGATGCAGGTCGTCGCCAACACGCCGTTCGAGGACGGCCCTCGCGGCACGCCCAGGCAGCGGGCGCCGTGACGAGCGGCAACAGCGCCGGCGCGGCGGTCGAGTCGGCCGACATGATCGCCGGCTACACCGGCAACAACGGACCCGAGCAGGGCTTCGAGCAGGGCGCGGTCGACCTCTGGGAATATGGCGGCCCGACGGACGACACCCGCGGCCTCGTGTTCGGGCTCCAGAACGTCCTCCTCGACCAGCACGTCCTCCAGCGCGGCCGGATCGCCCGGCTCATCGCGACGGCGCACCGGGCCGGCACGGTCGGGATCGGCGTCGACGCCGACACGGCTGCGACGATCGAGAACGGGACGCACCGTGACCGAGATCGGCGGGCTGTCGGCGGCATTCGTCGCGGACTCGCTGACCTACCCGGCGTTTGCCCAGTACGACGGCACCGGGACGCTCTCGATCCACCGCGAGGCGACCCACGTTCTGCCACGCCGGCGACGGCTACGACATCCCGTTGCGTCAACCGATTCCCGCGGGTTCGGCCGGGTCACTCCCGGCGCCGGACCTGACCGGACGCTCGTTCCCGAACCTCGCGGCCCCCGCCGGGCAGCGGCCCGCTCCTGCTCGGCGGGCGGCTCGCCGTCGCAGGCGCGTCCTCGATCGACTCGTCGCCGCATTCCGGCGGGACCGGCAGCACGATCGTCGTCCTCGCGGCCGGCTACGCCAAGCCGGACCGATCGCGACGAAGGACGCCAAGGCGATCGCCGCCGCTGCGACCGCGGCCGGCGGCGTCGGCGAGCTGGTTCGTCGTCAACGCGCAAGACCAACGACGGCGCCAGATCGTCGCCGCCATTGAACGCCGCCGACGGGATCTTCCTGACGGCCCCGGATCCGTCGACAGTCCTGGCGCTCGCTCGCGGCGAAGCCCCAGGTCACCGCCCAGATCGTCGGCCTCTGGGCCAACGGCGCGGCGCTGCTGGCGAACGATGCGGCCGCGTCGGCGATCAGCCGAGATCGTTCACCACCGATCCGCGGCCGGCCGGCCACGACGGGAGCGATCGAAGCCGCGGCGATCGACGAGTTCCGGCCCGACAGCACGACGGTCGTCGCAGGGCCTCGGCTGGATCAACGTCGCCGTCGAGCCGGGGATCGTCTCGAATCGCCACTGGGGCCGGCTCTACAACATCGTCGCGGAGCCGTCGCCCGCGGCGGGGATCGCGATCGGGATCGATGCCGGCACCGCGGTCGAGTTCCGGCCCGGAGTGGTCCGCACCGCTCGTCGTCGGCGACAGCGTCGCGGTCGTCCTCGACGGGCGGTACGCGTCGTTCGGCGTCGGGATCGAACGGTGCGCGCGTCGGCGCACTGGGTGATCCTGGACACGTTCGTCGGCGGCGAGGAGGTCGCGCCCTAGCCGCTGCTGTGGCGCCGAGCGCCGTTACGCGGCGCGTACCGACGGGCGGGCGAGGCCGGCGCCAAGCTCGGCTCGAGGCCCGCCAGCCGCGCAGCAGTTGACGCGCGGCGTGCCATTCGACGGTACGAAGGGGTTCGACCGGCCTTGCGCGGTCGGCTGGCGGTCCCTTGGTACGGGAGGCGTCACGCAGACGCGAGTCGCGGGGCGTCAGCCGCCGCGCGGCCCGCGGTTCTGGACGAACTGGAAGCCGAAGCGGCCCTTGATGCAGAGGTGGCCGTCGGTCACCGACGAGTCGAGCGGCGAGTCGACCTTGACGATCGTGTTGTCCTGGACGTGGAGGTTGAGCGCGCAGCCGACGCCGCAGTACGGGCAGATCGTGTCGGTCACCGTCTGGGCGCTCTCGTCCCACGTCCCGGCCGCGCGCATGTCGAACTCGGACTTGAACATCAGCGCGCCGGTCGGGCAGACGCCGATGCAGTTGCCGCAGTAGACGCAGGCCGAATCGGGCAGCGGGACCGCCTCCTCGGTCGAGATGCGGGCGTCGAAGCCGCGACCCGGCGACCGCGATCGCGAACGTGTTCTGGGCGTCCTCGCCGCAGGCCTCGACGCACTTGTAGCAGAGGATGCACTTCGAGTAGTCGCGGACGTAGAGGTCGTTGTCGACCTTGACCGGCTGGGCGACGGTCTGGGCCGCTGGGCGTCGGCGCCGGTCGGGGCGTGGTGGTGGCCCGGCTCGTGCGCGTCGCGCTCGCCGGCCTCCGCGGGCGGCGCCGGCGGTCCCGTAGCGCGCGGGGTCGGCGCCGTAGCGGTCGATGTAGCCGCGCGGCCGCCGGGCGCGGTCGAAGGTCGACCGACGAGCCGAGGAACTCGAGGACCATCTTCCGGCTGATGGCGGACGCGCTCGGAGTCGGTCTGAGACGTCCATCCCGGCCTCGACCTTGCGCGAGCAGGCCGGGACGAGGACGCGCGAGCCCTTGACCTCGACGACGCAGACCCGGCAGACGTTGACCGGGGTCAGGTTCTCGAGGTAGCAGAGGGTCGGCGTGTCGATGCCCTGGGCGCGGCACGCGTCGAGGATCGTCGAGCCGGCCGGCACCGAGACGGCGGCGCCGTCGATCGTGATGCTCGACCGCCGGACGCGGCGGCTCCGGTGGCGGGGCCGGCGGGCGGCTCGGGCGGGCCGCCGGCTTGAGGATGATCTCGGTGAGCGGCTGGGCGGCCGGGGCCTCGTGTTCGTGCGGGGAACGCCGATCCGGGGCGGGATCGCGATCCATGCTCAGCCCGTCGCTCACAGCGCCACCAACTCCGGCTGGCGCATGCGCGCTCTCGATCGCCGATGACGCGGTCTGGCCCAGGCCGCAGATGCTCGCATCGCGCATCGCCTGGCCGATCTCGCGCGAGGAGCGCGAGCTCGTCCTCGCGGCTGCCGAGCGGCGCCGCGGCCGCGAGCCGCGCGAGCAGCTCCTCCTGGCGGACGGTGCCGACCCGGCACGGGACGCACTGGCCGCACGACTCGTCGCGGAAGAACTGGGCGATCCGCCGGAGCGTGCCGACCATGTCGGCGGTCTCGTCGAAGGCCATGACGACGCCGGAGCCGAGCGTCGCGCCGATCGCCCGCGTCGCCTCGAACGTCAGCGGCGTGTCGAGCGCGTCCGGGCCGACGAAGACGCCCGCCGCGCCGCCGAGCAGCACCGCCTTGAGGTCGCGGCCGCCGGCGACGCCGCCGGCAAGCTCGAGCAGCTCCCGCAGCGTCGCCCCGAACTCGACCTCGTAGACGCCCGGCCGGGCGACGTGGCCGCTGACGCAGAAGAGCTTCGGGCCCGTCGAGCCCTCCGTGCCGATCGCCCGGAAGGCGTCGGGGCCGCCGTTGTCGCGCGAGGATGAGCAGGACGTTGACGAGCGTCTCGACGTTGTTGACCGCGGTCGGCTTGCCGAACAGGCCGACCTCGACCGGGAACGGCGGCTTGTTGCGCGGCTCGCCGCGCTTGCCCTCGATCGATTCGAAGAGCGCGGTCTCCTCGCCGCAGATGTAGGCGCCGGCGCCGCGCCGGAGCTCGATGTCGAGATCGCCGAGGAGACCGGCAGCCGTGCGTCGCGGCGATCGCGTTCGCGATCCGCGCCTCGGCGAGCGGGTACTCGCCCCGGATGTAGAGGTACGCCTTGTCGGCGCCGACGGCGAACGCCTCGATCGCCATCGCCTCGACGACCGCGAACGGGTCGTGCTCCATCAGGACGCGGTCCTTGAACGTGCCCGGGCTCCGACTCGTCCGCGTTGCAGACGAGGTAGTGGGGTTCGGCGGCCTGCGCGGCGACGGCGGCCCACTTGCGGCCCGTCGGGAAACGCCGCGCCGCCGCGGCCGACGAGGCCAGACGCCGTCACCTCGTCGATGACGGCCTGCGGCACCGATCGTGCGAGCCCGCTCGAGAGCCCGAAAGCCGCCGCTGGCGCGGTAGTCGTCGAGCGAGGTCGGGTCGACGACGCCGACGCGGGCGAGCAGGCGGAGGCCGGGCTGGCCGGCCTGCGGGACCGAACCGACGGCCGTTGGCGCGGCGGCAGTCGGTGCCGATGCCGACCGAGTCGCCGAGGCCGTTCGCCGCGTCGGCCAGCCGGGCCGACGACGCCGACGGCGTCGACCGGCGCCGCGACCTGGGTCAGCGGGCTCTCGCCGGCGATCGTGAACATCGCCGCCGGCGCCCGCTCGCACAGGCCGAGGCACGGCGAGCGGAGCCAGGTCGTCATGCCGTCGGCGTCGGGCTCGCCGGCCGGGCCGATCGTCCGCTCGAGGTCGGCCGTCAGGTCGTCGGCGCCCGCGAGCCGGCAGGCGATGTCGTCGCAGACGTGGGCGACGATCGGCGGCCGCGGCTTCGTCGCGAACAGGGCGTAGAACGTGGCGACGCCATAGGCCTCGGCCGGCGGGACGCTGAGGCGGCGGCAGACGTAGTTGAGCGCCGGCTGGCTGATCCAGCCGATCCGCGACTGGACGGCGTGGAGGGCCGGGATCAGGAGGTCGCGGCGCGATCGCGCCTCGTGCCCGCCACGGGCGACGTGGCCTTCGGTCTTCGGGTCACGAGCGCCGCCTCGCCAGGCCGAATTCGGCCGGCCCGAGGAGCGCGTCCACCGCCGCTCGTTCGGCGGGCGATGCGAGCGGCCCGATGACGTGGAGGTCCATCGCCTGAGTGTAGCGATCCCGGTCCGTCAGCCAGCGACGCGGGCGACCCACGTTCGGGCGAGCGGGTGAAGCGCGGCGTATGCGTCCCAGGTGCCGCGCGCCCAGCCGTCGACCGCCGCGCGGTGATCGATCAGGTCCGTCGCGGCCCGGACCGCGGCGATCGTCAGCGGGCCGCGCTTCGCCGGCAGCGGCGGCTTCTCCAGCTCCGGCCGGCGGCTGAGCCAGCGCTGAATCGCGGCGTTGAGCTCCTCCTCGCGGCCGCGGTGCTCCATCGCGATGCAGAGGCCGGTGAGGTGCGCCGCGAGCGAGGTCGCCGAGGCGCAGTAGCGCTCGGGATGCTGGAGGCAGTAGGTATCGACGATCATTCGTCGCCGCGCCGCGAACCGGATGTCGGCGTATTCGCGCGCCGACTCGTCGTCGAAGATCGCCTGACAGCCGTCGACGCCACCCTCGACGACGAGGCCGCAGCCGGAGCACGGCGTCCCGTCGGCGGGCGGCTCGCTGGCTTCGTCCAGCGTTGTCTGCCGGTCCTGGGGCGCCGCCGGCGATCGGAGGTCTTGGCCATTCAGCCGCCGCCCGCGGCCACGGGCAGCTTCTCGATGCGGATCGCCGTCGCCTTGAACTCGGCGGTGCCGGACTTCGGGTCGGTCGCATCGATCGTCAGCAGGTTCGTCGCGACCTCGTCCTGGAAGTGGAGCGTCATGAACGTCAGGCCCGGCCGGAGCGACGGGTCGATCCGGATCGGCGTCTCGACCTGGCCGCGGCGCGAGATCACGCGTGACCCGCTCGCCCTCGGTCAGCCCGAACCGCTCGGCGTCCTCCGGGCTGATGTCGAGCGACTCGCCGCGCCGCAGCGGCGAGGTGTAGCCGCCGGTCTGGACGCCGGTGTTGTACGAGTCGAGCCGGCGTCCGGTCGTGAGGCGGATCGGGAAGTCGTCGTCGAGCTTGTCGACGGGCGGGTCGTGGTCGACCGCGACGAACGGGACGCGATTGCCCGGGACCGGGATCCTCCCAGAGGCGGCTGTGGAGGAACAGCTCGCCCGGGTGGTCCTCGTCGTAGCACGGCCACTGGAGCCCACCGAGCTCCTCGAGCCGCTTGTACGACATGCCGGCGTGGACCGGCGACAGGGCGCGGACCTCGTTCCAGGTGTCCTCGGCTGTCTGCCAGCCGAAGTCCTGGCCCATCCGCCGGGCCAGCTCGGCGATGATCCACAGGTCGTCGCGGGCCTCGCCGGGCGGATCGAGGGCCTTGCGAACGCGCTGGACTCGCCGCTCGGAGTTCGTGACGGTGCCTTCCGCCTCGGCCCAGGCCGCGGACGCCGGCAGGACGACGTCGGCGAGCTCGGCGGTCGCGGTGAGGAAGAGGTCCTGGACGACCATGAAGTCGAGCCCTTCGAGCAGGCGGCGGGCACGAGCCTGGTCCGCCTCCGATTGGAGCGGGTTCTCGCCGATGACGTAGACGGCGGTCAGGTCGCCGCGCTCCATCGCGTCGAACATGCCCGACAGGTGCCAGCCGCGCTTCGGCGGCACGGTGACGCCCCAGAGCTTGTCGAACTTCGCCCGGAGCTCGTCGTTCTCGACGTGCTGGAAGCCGGGCAGCCGATCCGGCAGGGCGCCCATGTCGCCGCCGCCCTGGACGTTGTTCTGGCCACGGAGCGGGTTCACGCCACTCCCGTAGCGACCGACGTGGCCGGTGAGCAGGACCAGGTCGATCAGGGCGAGAACGTTGTCGACCGCGTTGTGGTGCTCGGTGATGCCGAGGGTCCAGCAGATCATCGCCTTGGGGGCCGTCGCGAAGGAGTGGGCGAGCTCGCGGATCGCGTCGGCGGGGACGCCCGTCTCGCGCTCGGCGTACTCGAGGGTGTAGGACTCGACCTTCTCCCGGTAGGCCTCGAAGCCGTCGGTCGCGCGATCGATGAACTCCTTGTTCTCCAGCCCCGCGGCGATGATCTCGCGGCCGATCGCGTTGGCGAGGGCGATGTCGCTGCCGACGTCGAGGCCCATCCAGACGTCGGCCCATTCAGCCGACGACGTCCGGCGCGGGTCGATCGCGTAGAGGCGGGCGCCCTTCCGAACGCCGCGGAGGAGGTGATGGAAGAAGATCGGATGCGTCTCGCGGGCGTTGCTGCCCCACAGGACGATCAGGTCCGTGTCTTCGGCCTCACGGTATGAACTTGTGCCGCCACCGGCACCGAACACGGTCGCCAGACCGGCGACGCTTGGGGCGTGTCAGGTGCGGTTGCAGCTGTCGATGTTGTTGCTGCCCAGCACGGCCCGGCTGAACTTCTGCGCCGCGAAGTTGACCTCGTTGGTCGCCTTCGAGCACGAGAAGACGCCGAAGGTCGTCGGCCCGTGGGCGGCCTTCGCCGCCTCGAAATTGGCCACGACCTTGGCTAGGGCCTCGTCCCAGCTCGCTGGGCGCAACTCGGCGCCCTTCGAGTCGCGAACGAGTGGCTGGGTCAGTCGAACGTAGTTCATTGGCACGGGTGTGCCTCCTGCGGAACGACGACGCGCTGAGTGTACCGCCGAGCACGGCCCCGAGGATTCGTGCGGTTTCTGAGGGCCTAGACTCCCGATCTGCACCAAAAGCGATGGGAGGGTTCGCGTGGACACACCTCAGAAGCGACGCTGGATCGGGCTGATCGTCATCGTCATCGTCGCCGGCGTTGCGGCAGGCTGCGCGGGCGCACAGGCCAGCCCCTCGGCCTCGGCCGCGGCGGTGAGCCCCGCCGCCGCATCCGGGGCGACCGGCTCGGAGGTCGCTCGCACGCTCGACGGACCCGCCGAGGCCAAGGCCGGATCGGAGATCGTCGTGACCTGGACCGGCGAAGTCCGGAACGGCGACTACGTGACCGTTGTTCCAACCGGCGGGTCGTACAAGGCAGATGACCCGTACGTGAACATCTACGACACCACGTCCGCCACGCTCAAGGCACCTGCGGCGGCAGGGGAGTACGAGATCTGGTGGATCGAGGGCGACACGATCGACGTAGTCCTGGCTCGTCATCCGATAACGATCACGCCATAGCGTTTCGCCGGTAGCGTTCGGATAGCGTTCCGCTGGCGCGCTGCGGTCGATCGGGAGGGCCTGGCCGCAACTCGCGGCCGCTGGCGGTGGCGTCGAGACCCCGCAGGGGGCGGTAGTGGGCGAACGCGAACCGTCACATCGCCGAAACGCGCCTCGGGCTGATGATCCGCGCCACAGCGGCTACGGCATCGTCGAGGGTCTCGGGCAACCGAGTGGCTCCGATCGCATCGGATATGTCATCGGCCAACGGACCGCCGACGGCGCAGATCAGCGGCCTGGATGTTGTCCGAAGGGCCTCGGCGACGACTGCAGCCTCGGCGACGTCGGAGTCTGTGACGACCGCCACGACCGCCACGGGTGCGCCGGTCTCGCGGACGGTACGCAGCCAGCTGTCGAGCGGCACGTTGGCGCCGAGGTAGAGCACGTCGAGGCCGATGCGCCTGGCGGCGACCGCGAAGGCAAAGGCGCCGATCTCATGTTGACCCGCCGGCGGCAGCCCGACGATCACCTTCGGGATCCGATCACTGCGCCCGGCAGCGTCGAAGAATCGCGCGAGCCTGCGCCGGACCGTCTCGCTGGCGGCGTGCTCGACGGCGACGTCGATCTCGCCAGCCGACCACGCGTCGCCGATGCCTCGCAGCGCCGGGAACACGATGTCGTCCATCGCGGACTCGAAGCGCTGGGCGGCGAAAGACTCGTCGAGGATCTGCTCCATGGCCGGCACATCGAACTGATGGGCCGCCACGAGGAACGCATCGACCGCGAGCTCAGCCGATCGCGACGACGCGCCGCGATCGTCCGAGACCGGAGCCGCGCCCGGCGCGACATCCCACCCACCCACGGCAGCGTCTGCCCCCACCGCGAGCACGTGCTCGGCGGCCTGGCTCGGGCGCCAGCCCTCGTTCTCCACAAGACGGCGCATCGCCATCAGCCGTCCAATGGATTCGTCGTCGTACAGGCGATAGCCAGCCGCGGTCCGTCTCGGCCGAACGACCCCGTAGCGACGCTCCCAGACGCGAACCGTTGGGATGGTGAGGCCGGCTCGTGCGGCCGCTTCCTTGATCGTGTACATCGCGGCGCTACGTTGCGTGGAGCGACGTGATGGCCCAGATGGGCCGGCCTGGGCGCGTCACGGTCGCAGCGTCCCGGCGAACACCTGCCATGCAAGCAGCGTCTTCGCGATGAGGCTGAGCACCATGTACGCCCGTTCACCGAAGACGTAGTCGCGCCATCGTCCGATCCGGCGGTACTGGAGGACCATGTTGATCGCGAAGACATTGAATGAGATGAACAGCGAGATGTAGATCGCGATCACAAAGCCCGGAATGGGGGCCGCGCCTGGCGCGGTGATCCCGGTCACCAGCGCGACCCCGATGACGATCCACGGCACGGCGCCGGCGATGCAGCCGAACACGTAGTGGAGCCACTGGACCCGTTGTCGTCCCTCATTCGCGATCTCCATGCTCCATCCGAACAGGATCATCACCGCATTCACGCCGAAGATCGCAATGAGCGTCCCGATCTCGCGGATGCCGGTCAGGCTGGCGATGACCACGATCATGACGCTCGACGAGAACGCGTACTCGATCCACCGCGCCGGATTCTGACCGCGCGCCAGGTTTCGTTCGTACCAGGCGCGGAACGGGACCGCGACCGAGAGATGGGCGAGGGCGCTAAGCAGAAAGAAGAGCGCGACCGCCGGTCCGATCGGCAGGTCGAAGAGCGGCTGCTGGGCCTCGATGAGAGTCCGAGTTGAGGGCTCGAACCTCAGATAGCTGCTGACGACTGGGGAGCTCACGACCGGATCCTTCGCAACGCTCAGCGCCAGCATTGCCAGGAACTGGGTGCCGTGCAGGGCCGCGAGCGCCAGGTTCCATCGGGACAGGAGCGCGCCACGCCCGCTGTCGATCGGGACTGGCAGGGGGATAGGCGCCGTGATCGCGGACATCGGTATCTCCATGGGCCGATTGCGAGATTCGTCTGTTAATGGTTTGTCCAATATATCACGCCCCAAAGATTTGACAAACCATGAACATCGCTGCTACCTTAGGCCAACCCTGATCAAAGGGTGAACAACAACAGGCGTCGAGGCAACAGTCCGGACCGCCTCAATCCAGAAGGAGCCAGCACGTGAACCGTCTTCTCGTTCGAGTCACCCGCGTCGTCGCCGGCGCCGCGTTGGTGCTCACCATCGCCGCCCCGGTGAGTGCGGCAGACACGGCACAGGTCCGCGTCCTGCATGCCTCGCCCGACGCACCGGCCGTCGACGTCTATCTCGACGACACAATCGTCGACGCCCTGACGAACGTCCCGTTCGGGACCAGTTCGGACTACCTCGCGATCCCCGCCGGGGACCACAACGTGAAGGTCTACGCCACCGGCACGACGAGCGCGCCCGTCATTGACGCGGACATCACCGTCGCGACCGGCAAGAAGTACACGATCGCCGCCACCAACGCGGTTGCCGCGATCGAGGCCCAAGTGCTCGAGGACACCCCGGCGCCGAGCTGCGATACCGCCCAGGTGCGGGTCGTCCACTTCAGTGCCGACGCTCCCGCGATCGACGTCGCCCCGGCCGGCGCCGCGCCCGCCGATGCGGTCGTCAAGAACCTCGCCTACCCGAACGCGTCTGACTACCTGGCCCTGCCGGGTGGAACGTACGACCTCGAAGTTCGCCTGGCCGGAACGACCACGGTCGCCCTGGCCCTGCCGGACGTCGCGATCGAGGACTGCAACTCCTACAGCGTGTTCGCGATCGGCTCCGCGGCCGGGACCCCGGTCGGCGGCAACGCCCTCCAGGTCGTCGCGGCCCTCGACGGCACGGCCGAGGCCGGGGCAGGGGCGACGCCGCCCGCAACCGACACCGCCGTATCGGGCTCGGGCCCGTCGGCGCTCGGTGCCGGTTCGGTGATCGGGCTCCTCGTCGTGGCAGGCGCCGCCATCGGCACCGTCCTGGCCCTCTCGTCCCGGCAGCGCCGGGCACCGAAGGCCTAGGGCAATCCCGCCACTCGACCTTCCCAGCGAGAGCCGGTCGCCCCTCCGGCCGGCTCTCGCATTCGATCGGGAAGTCGACGGGATCGGGGAGACTCCGTGAACCTCAAGACGCTCATCGACGAGATCCTCGAGCTGACGGTCGTGGCCAGCTTCTCCCGGGTCGGGCCGGCCGTTCGCAGCCGACTCTTCGACTGGGAGTCGCCACCCGACGCTGCACTTGCCGGCCAGACCGTCCTGGTCACTGGGCCGACGTCCGGTCTGGGACGCGCCGCCGCCGAGCGGCTCGCCGGCCTCGGTGCCCGGGTTGTCCTCGTCGGTCGCAGCGAGGCCCGGTTGACCGCCGTCCGTGACGACCTCGTCTCGGCGGCCGACGACGATCGTTTCCCGATCGTCGTGGCGGACATGGCCTCGCTCGCCTCCGTGCGGGCGGCCGTGGCGCGGATCCTGGAGACCGAACCACGGCTCGATGTCGTCGTCGACAACGCAGGCGCGATCTTCCCGAAGCGATCCGAGGGTCCCGACGGGATCGAAGCAACGTTCGCGACGCTGGTCCTCGGCCCGTTCGTCCTGGTATCCGGCCTGCTGCCGCTGCTCCGTCGGAGCGGCCGCGCACGCGTCCTGGCGGTGACCTCGGGCGGGATGTACGCCCAGCGGCTCGACCTCGACGACTTGCAGTTCGCCGGCGGCCTGTACGACGGGACCCGCGCGTACGCCAGGTCGAAGCGCGCCCAGGTTGCCCTCGTCCGTGAGTGGGCTCGGCGGCTCGGGTCGCCTGGACTCCGCTTCGCATCGATGCATCCCGGTTGGGCCGACACGCCCGGACTCGCTGAGGCCCTGCCGGCGTTCCACGACCTCATGCGTCCGCTGCTCCGAACGCAGGGCGAGGGCGTTGACACGCTCGTCTGGCTCGCCGCCCAAACCGCGAGCGACGGGGCAGGTGGCCGCCTGTACCTCGATCGCCGGTCGCGCCCGTTCGACCGAGTCCCTGCCACGCGCCTGTCCGCTGCTGATCGGCGGCGCCTCTGGGACAGCGTCGTGGCCCTCAGCGGAGCGCCCGACCCGGCCCCCGACCTCACCCCAACCATTGACCGGAGATCGACATGACCACCATCAGGGAACAAATCGACACGACCCTCCCGATCGACGTGGCGTTCGCATACGTCGCCGACTTCGCGAATTCGCAGGAGTGGGACCCGGGCACGGCGACCTCGGAGCGGATCGGCGGCGGTCCCGTCGGCGCCGGCTCGCGCTTCTGGCTGGGTGTCCACCTCGGCGGCCGCGTTGCGCCGATGGAGTACCGGATCGCCGAGTTCGAGCCGCCGCGACGGGTCGTCCTCGTCGGTGCCGGCTCCGGTGTCTCGGCGACCGACGAGATCGCGTTCGCCTCGACGCCGACGGGCACACGGATCGACTACACCGCAGACATTCGTCTCGGCGGCCTCCTCCGCCTTGCCCAGCCGTTCCTCGGCGGGGCGTTCCGAAAGGTCGGCCGCCAGGCGGCCGACGGGATGAGGCGAACGCTCGCCGATCGCGCAAGGGCGGCCGGTACGACCGCGGGAGGCGACCGATGAAGGTCGCCATCGTCGGGGCCGGCGTCAGCGGGCTGACCGCCGCGTACGCCCTGAATCGTGAGCATGAGATCCGGCTGTTCGATCGGGACGCCGTCGTCGGCGGCCACGTTAAGACCGAGATCGTCGAGACCGACGCGGGAACCGTTCCGGTCGACACAGGCTTCATCGTCTATAACGAGCGCACCTACCCGACGTTCGTCCGTCTCCTCGCCGAGATCGGCGTCCTCACCCAGCCGAGCGACATGTCCCTCGGCTCGACCTGCCGCGCCTGCGCCACCGAGTTCAGCTCGCGCGGGATCGGCGGCTGGTTCGCCCGGCCCACATCCGCCGTCCGGCCGGACCACTGGCGAATGATCGCGGACATCCTGCGCTTCTACCGTCTCGCCCGGGCGCGGCTCGATGCGGAGATGGCGACGCGCGACACCCTGGGCGCCTTCGTCGAGGATGGGCGGTTCGGCCAGGGATTCCGGAACCACTTCCTCATCCCGATCACGGCGGCCGTCTGGTCGACCGCCCCTGACCGGATCCTCGAGTTCCCGGTCGACTACTTGCTACAATTCCTCGACCATCACGGCCTGATCGGCTACGGCAACGCCCTCCAGTGGCGGACGATCACCGGCGGATCGATGACCTACGTCGAGAGGATCCTGGCGACGCTTCCGCGTGGCGCCGTGCACGCCGGCGATCCGGTCGTCGACGTCCGCCGCGGCCCAAACGCGGTGTCGGTCCGGACCGCAGGCGGCCGAGCCGAGACGTTCGACGCTCTCGTCATGGCGACCCACGCGGACGATGCGATCCGCCTCCTGGGCGACGCCGACGGGCGGGAGCGGAGCGCCCTGTCCGGGTTCGACTACTCGACGAACCGCGTCGTACTCCACACCGACACGGCCGTCCTGCCGCGCCGCTCAGCGGCATGGGCCTCGTGGAATGTCGACCAGCCCGATTGTCGGACGCCGGCCGATGCGCTGACGATGACCTACCACATGAACCGTCTCCAATCGCTGCCCGGACCGGTCCAATACAACGTCATCGGTGAACCCCGGCGATCGCGTCGGCGCGCGATCGCGTGCTCGTCGAGCGGGCGATGAGCCACCCGCTCTACACGTTCGCAACGCTCGACGCTCAGGCCGGCCTTCGCGAGCTCCAGGGCTGGCGCGGGACCTACTACGCGGGCGCCCACCTGGGCTACGGCTTCCACGAGGACGGCTGCCGCTCGGGGTTCGAGGTCGCCGACCTCGTTGCGGCTGAGGCCGAGGAGCGCGCCGCATGAAGTCGCACCTGCTGGAGGGAACCGTCCGTCATCGCCGGGCCCAGCCGTTCACCTACGGTCTCGAGCACGGCGTCTACTACTTCGCCCTCGACCTCGCCGAGCTCGACGAGGTGACGAACTCGCTCCGGCTCGTCGGGCGGAATCGCCGGAACGTCGTGGAGTTCCGCGACGCCGACCACTTCGACCCGCCGGCACGCGACGTCCGCGACACGGTCCTGGCCCACCTCCGCGCCGACGGGTGGGATCCGGCAGGCTGGCAGGTGACGCTCGTCACGAATCTCCGGGTCTTCGGCTACGTCTTCAACCCGGCGAGCTTCTACCTCTGCCGCGACGGGAGCGGTCGGCTCCAGGTCGTGATCGTCGAGGTTCACAACACCCACGGCGAGCGCCACCTCTACACCCTCCGGCCGACGAACGGAAAGGGCACGGACTTCCGGGCCTCGATGGCGAAGGAGTTCTACGTGTCGCCGTTCATCGACCTGGCCGGCCGCTACACCGTGCGGGTTCGCGACGATGCCGTCACGGCTCCGAATCACGATCAACGAGCATCAGGACGGCGAACTGATCCTCCACACGAGCCTCGACCTCGAGCGCCGCCGCCTGGCCGATCGCGGGCTCGTCCGGATGCTCCTCCGCCACCCGCTCGTCACCCACAAGACGACCGGGATGATCCACTGGCACGCCCTTCAGCTCTGGCGCCGCGGCGCCCGCTTCCACCGCCACACGGAGATCGCCCGATGACTGCCCGAACGATGCCCGGCCGCTTTCCCGCGCTCGCAGAACCCTTGCTCACGCGACTCGCCTGGCGCGTTGCGCTCGCCGCTGCGGCGCGGATCCGGATGGGCCGCCTGACCGTCGTCCTTCCGGACGGCACGCCGCGAGCCTTCGGCGACCCGGCGTCCGACCTCCGGGCCGAGATCCGGATCCACGACCACCGGGCCCTCGTCCGGATGCTCCTCGACGGCGAGACCGGCGGCGGCGAGGCCTACATGGACGGCCTGTGGTCGAGCCCGGATCTTGCCGGCCTGCTTCGTTTCGCGGCGCTGAACCGCGACTCGCTCGCGCTGTCGTCGGGCTGGTTCCGGGTGCCAGGGCAGATCCGGCGGACCGTCGCCCATCGCCTGCGGCGAAACACGCGACGCCAGAGCCGCCGGAACATCTCCGCCCACTACGACCTGGGCAACGACTTCTACCGGCTGTTCCTCGACGAGACGATGACGTACTCGAGCGCGGTGTTCGCCGCGCCGGAGCAGTCCCTGGCCGACGCCCAGCGCAACAAGTACCGGCTCATGGCCGAGGGCGCGGGCCTCGCGGCGGGCCAGCACGTCCTCGAGATCGGGTCGGGCTGGGGCGGCTTCGCGCTCTATGCCGCAGGCAAGCTCGGCTGCCGGGTGACCTCGATCACGATCTCGCAGGAGCAGCACGACCTGGCGCGAGAGCGGGTGCGGGCTGCCGGCCTGGAGCACCTCGTCGACATCCAGCTCCGTGACTACCGCGACATCAAGGGGTCGTACGACGCGATCGTCTCGATCGAAATGCTCGAGGCCGTCGGGGCCGAGTACTTCTCGACGTTCTTCGCGGCCTGCGACGCCGCGCTCCGGCCAGGCGGCCGCCTCAGCCTCCAGTCGATCACGTTCCCTGACGCCGCCTACGAACGCCAGCTCCGCGGGGCGAACTGGATCCAGACGTACATCTTTCCGGGCGGGCTCTGCCCGTCGCTGGCGGTGATCGAGCAGTCAACACGGGACACCAGGTTGCTCATCACCGGCGTGACGGACATCGCGCCGCACTACGCCCGGACGCTCGCCGCCTGGCGGCACCGATTTCTCGCCCGCCTGGACGACGTGCGAGCCATGGGCTTCGACGACCGGTTCATCCGGATGTGGGAGTACTACCTCGCGCTCAGCGAGGCGGGCTTCGCGACCGGGATCAGCCAGGACCTCCAGATCGTCTTCGAAAAGCGACGCGGCATCAGCTGAGCGTCCTGGCCGACCACGCCATCGCCCTTCAGGACAGCGGGTTCCGGACGTCGCGGCGGGCCTTGCGGACGATGCGGATGAAGCTGCCTAAGTGGGCGAGCGGGCGGATATGGGACGGCTCGCCGGCGTAGATCGTGCGGATCGGGACCCAGGCGATCGTGCCGCCGAGCCGGATGCACGAGCGTGATCATCTCGACCTCGAACTCGAAGCCGTGCTCGTCGCTTGCCAGGCGTGGCTTCCATGATCCGGCGGCTGACGAGGCGGTAGCCCGACTGGTTGTCCGGGATCGGCCGGCCGACGGCCCACGAGATCGCCCAACCGCCGAGGACGTTCGAGAGGCGGCGGATCGGCGGCATCGCCCTGAAGTTGCGCCGGCCGATCACGAGATCGGGACGCGGCTCTGCCGCCCAGGCCGACAGGAACGTTGGGATCTCCGCGGGATCGTGCTGGCCGTCGGCGTCGAGCGTCAGGACCGCTTCGGCCCCGTCGGCAAGGGCCCTCCGGAATCCGGCCCGGAGCGCTGCACCCTTGCCCTGGTTCGGTTTCTGCTCGATGACCGACGCACCAGCGGCTCGCGCCTGCGCCGCGGTGTCGTCCCGCGAGCCGTCGTCCACGACGAGCACCGGCAGGTGGGCCGCGGCGGCTCGCACGACCTCGCCGATCCGCGGCCCCTCGTTGTAGCCCGGGATCAGCGCGACGATCACTCGAGCCCGACTCCGGCGCCCTCCTCCACGCGGCCGACGCGCCAGGCATTGACGCCGGCAGCGGTGAACGCTGCCTCGATGTCGGCGAGCCTCTCAGGAGGGATCGCGGCGAGCAGCCCGCCCGATGTCTGGGGGTCGTGGGCGAGCACCACGAGCTCCGCGGCCACGCTTTCACCCGTGGTAAGTACCGGCAGGACGAAGCGTCGGTTGTGGGCGGCGCCGCCGGTTTCGACGCCGGCCCTGGCGAGATCGAGTGCCCCTGGCAGCGCCGGCAGGCTCGCAGCGTCGAAAGCGAACCGGGTTCCTGACGCCCGGGCCATTTCAAAGCCGTGGCCAAGGAGCCCGAAGCCGGTCACGTCGGTCGCGCCCGCGATTCCGTTTGCGACGAGGACTTCCGAGGCAGTTCGGTTGAGCGTTCGCATCTGGTCAATCGCACCGTCAACGTCGGCATCGCTGGCCTTGCCCTGCCGGTGGCCGCTGACGAGGAGACCCGTTCCGAGCCGCTTGGTGAGCAGCAGGACGTCCCCTGGCTTTGCTCCGCCCTTGCGCAGCAGCCGGTCGGGGTGGCCAGCGCCGATGACCGCGAGGCCGTACTTCGGCTCCGCGTCACGGATCGTGTGGCCGCCGGCGAGCGTCCCGCCGGCTTCGCGGACCTTCGACGCGGCGCCCTCGAACACGGCCGCGAGCGTGTCCCGCGGGAGGTCCTCGGGAAACGCCGCGATGGAGAGCGCGAACAGGACGCGGCCGCCCATCGCGAAGACGTCGCTGACCGCGTTCGCCGCGGCGATCTCTCCGAACGTCCGGGCGTCGTCGACAAGCGGCGGAAAGAAGTCGAGCGTGCCGATGATCGCGAGATCGTCGGAGACCCGGTAAGCGGCCGCATCGTCGGGCGGCGTCAGCCCGGCGATGAGCTCGTCCGGCGCCGCGGCGACGCCAGGCCCGACACCCAGCCCCGAAAGCGCGTCGGCCAGCAGATCCGCGCCAAGCTTCGCCGCGCAACCGCCGCAATCGGTCAATTCCGTAAGCCGGACAGGCGCCAGAGTCTCAAGAGCACTCATGGGAGCAGATGATAGGCGCCCGGTCGCGCGGCGCATCGCGACCCGACTGCGTTCGTCGCACGCAACTGCGTTCGTCGCGCATGGGTGGCCTGGCGCAAGGCGACCCCGAGTACCGGAGCGAGCGGACTTCAAACGTCCGTGAGCGAGGAGCGCAGGGGGCAACGCGGCGAAAGGCCGCCCAGGCGCGACAGCCGTCAATCGCAGACAATCAACGAGGGAGCGGTTGGGCCCCGGTGGGCTCCATGGTCTTCAAAACCAGTGGCGCGGCGCCAGGCGCGGCGCAGTGGGTTCGACTCCCATGCGCTCCCGCCAGGAGGATCGATGTCGACCGAGACCCGTCCCCACCCGCCGAGCGTCGAGGCCGTCGCGGCGGCGACGCAGGCGCGGCTGGGCACGGGCAGCAGTCACGAAGCGATCGTCGACGTCGCTCGCGCGGTCATCGCCGCGGAACGCGGCCGACTCGGGGCCGGCGAGGGGCCGCGCGCCGTGGCCGCCCTGGCCGACGACGTGGTCGCGCGACTTGGCGCCCTCGGCGAACAGGCGCTCGCCGCGACGATCAATGCGACGGGCGTCATCGTCCACACGAATCTCGGGCGGGCGCCGTGGCCGCGGGCCGCGATCGAGGCCGCGGAGGCAGCCGCGCGCGACTATCTCCTCCTGGAGCTGGATCGTGATTCCGGCCGCCGCGGAGCGCGATTCCGAGCAGCCGAAGAGCACCTCGTCGCCCTGACGGGAGCCCAGGACGCGCTCGTGACGAACAACAACGCGGCGGCCGTCGCCCTGGCGGTGGGCCTCGCCGGGCGGGGCGGCGGCGTCGTCGTCGGTCGCGGCGAACTCGTCGAGATCGGTGGGGGAGTCCGGATCCCGGAGATCATCCGGCGAGCCGGGGCGAAGCTCATCGAGGTCGGGACGACGAACCGGACCCGGGCCGAAGACTACGAAGCGCCACTCGCCGAAGGTCGGGCCCGAGTCGTGCTTCGGGTCCATCCCTCGAACTTCCGCCAGACGGGTTTCACCGAGGCCCCCGACCCACAGGCGTTAGCCGACCTGGCCCACGGCCAAGGCGCGATCGTCGTCGACGACCTCGGCTCCGGCGCGCTCCTGCCGACCGAGCGCTACGGGCTCGCCCACGAGCCGATGCCGGCGGAACGCCTGGCCGACGGCGCCGACATCGTGACGTTCAGCGGCGACAAGCTCGTCGGCGGACCCCAGGCCGGGCTCGTCGTCGGCCGGGCCGACCTCATCGCGCGGATCCGGCGCGACCCGCTGGCCCGGGCGATGCGTCCCGACAAGGTGACGCTCGCGGCGGTGGCGGCGACGCTCGGCCTCTACCGGGCGGGTCGGGCGGAGACGGAGATCCCCGTCTGGCGGATGATCGCTGCGGCGCCGGACGCGCTCCGCGAGCGGGCCGAAGTGCTGGCCGACCGGCTCGGCGCGACGCGGTCGAGGTCGTGCCGACCGAGGCGACCGTCGGGGGCGGTTCGCTGCCGGGCGAGACGCTGCCATCGTTCGGGCTCGCGCTCGGCGGCGGTTCGGCCGATCGGACGCTTGCGGCCCTGCGGCGGGGGAGCCCGGCAGTCGTCGGCCGGATCGAGGGCGGTCGGGTCGATCCTCGACCTGCGGACGGTCGATCCGGAGCGCGACGCGGACCTGGCGCGGGCGATCGGTGCGGCCGCTCGGCGCCAGCGGGCCGACGTGACCGTCGTCGTCGGGACGGCGGGCCACATCGACCATGGCAAGACGACGCTGCTCCGGGCGCTGACGGGCATCGACGCCGACCGACTGCCGGAGGAGCGGCGGCGGGGGATGACGATCGACGTCGGCTATGCCCATCTCGAGCTCCCGGACGGCTCGCAGCTCGACTTCGTCGACGTGCCGGGACACGACAAGCTCGTCGGCAACATGCTCGTCGGGGCAGGCGAGATCGACGCGGCGCTGCTCGTGGTGGCGGCCGACGACGGGCCGCGGCCGCAGACGCTCGAGCACCTCGAGCTGCTCGATGCGCTGGGCATCGCCGACGGCCTCGCGGTCGTCACGAAGGCCGACGCCGTCGACACCGGAGCGGGCAGCCGAGGTGGCCGCGGCGACGCGCGACCTCCTCGATCGGACGGCACTCGGCCGGCGCCCGCGTCGTTGTCGTCTCGGCGTCCACGGGGGCGGGGCTCGACGAGCTTCGGTCGGCGCTCGTCGCGCTGGTCGGCCGCGTGCTGGCCCGGGGCCTGCCCGGCGGGCCGGCCCGGCTCGCGATCGATCGAGTCTTCAGCGTCAAGGGCCGCGGCGCGGTCGTCACCGGGACGCTCCGAGGCGGGCCGCTCGAGCGAGGAATGGCGCTGCGCCTGCTCCCCGGCGACCGCGAAGCCCGCGTCCGCGAGATCCAGGTCCACGGCGAGACGGTCGATCGGGTCGCCGGCGGCGGCCGAACGGCGCTCAACCTCGGCGGCGTCGGGGCGGACGACATCCACCGCGGGATGGTCCTGGCGGCGCCGGCGGCCTCCGCACCCGCCTCGAGGCGACCAGGCGCGACCGATCGGGTCCTCGTCGCGCTCCGCCCGGTGACCGACCTGGGCGGCGGGGCTCCGCCGATCCCCGCCGATCGCATGCGGGTCCGGCTCCATTCCGGGACGGAGCAGGTCGGCGCGGTCGTCGGACGGAGCGGCCGCGATGTCGCGGCCCTCCCGGGCGGCGAGGTCGCCGCGATCCTCCGGCTCGAGCGCCCCATCGCGGTCGCCGCCGCGGATCGCTTCGTCCTTCGCCGGCCGTCGCCCGGCGGAACGCTGGCCGGCGGCCGGATCCTCGACGCCCTGCCGCCACGCGGTGTCTCGCGGCGGCGGACGACGCCCGAGCGCCTCGCCGCCCTCGCCGCGGCCGCCACGGACGATGCCGCTGGCCGCCGCGCGCCTGGACCTCCACGGCGCAATCCCCGGGCATCCGGTGCAGCTCGCCGACGATCTCGCGGCGGCGCTGCAGCGATGACCTCATCGCGGACGTCGCCGCAGCCGGAGTCTGGCTGCCGATCGCCGACGTGCGGGCCCGCGTGCGCACTGAGTCTCCGCCGATCCGCCACGCGTCTCGGCGACGGACGCGCGCGCGGTCGCCACGACCGTCGTCGACGGGCTCGTCGGCGAGGGCCGGTTGGCCCGCGACGGCGATCGGATCGGTCCGGCGGGGAGTGCCCCAGCAGGCCTCAGCCCGGAGACGCTGGCGGCGATGGACCGCCTCGAGTCGGCCCTCGACGTCCCTGCGCCGCCGGCCCTGTCGGAGGCCGCCCGCGCCGCAGCATGCCCACCCGACGGCATTCGGGCGCTCGAATCGGCCGGTCGGATCGTCCGCCTCGACGACGACCTCGCGTACTGCGGCGGACGCCTACCGGCGGCTCGAGGCCCGCGCCGTCGAACTGGCGACGGCCGCACCGCTCGCGCCGGCCGCCCTGCGCGACGCGACGGGCACGAGCCGCAAGTACGTCATGGCGATCCTCGAGGACCTCGATCGGCGAGGGATCCTGCGGCGCACGCCGGCCGGCCACGTTCCCGGGCCCGCGAGCTGCGGCGACGATCGCGGCCATGAACGCGGCAGCGAACGGCGCGATCTCGGGCATCGTCCTGGCCGGCGGCGAGGCGAGCCGATTCGGGTCCGACAAGCTCACCGCGGCGTTCGACGACGTCCCGCTCCTCGATCGGGCCGTGGCGGCCATCGCCGTCGAGCTGCTCGGAGGTCATCGTCGTCCTCGCCCCGGAGCGACGAGCGCGAGCTGCCAGCCGCCGCGGTGCCGGTCAGGCGCGTGTTCGACCCGGCGCCCCACCGTGGGCCGCTCGTCGGGCTGCTCGCCGGACTCGAGGCCGCACGCGAGCCGCTCGTCCTCGTCGCCGGCGGCGACATGCCGACACTCTCGCCGGACGTCCTGGCGGCCCTGATCCGGGCCCTGTCGGCGAGCGAGGCGTGGGCAGATGCGGCGGTCCTCGTCCAGCGCGGCGTGGCTCGGCCCCTGCCGGCTGCCTTCCGCAACGGAGCCGCGACGCAGGCCGCTCGCCGCGTCATCGCCGGCGGCGAGCGGAGCCTCGTCGCGCTGTTGCGCAGTCTGCCGACCCGCGAGCTCGCCGAGGGCGAGTGGCGCGGCCTCGATCCAGACGCGGCGACCCTGCGCGACATCGATCGGCCGGAGGATCTCGAGGAAGCCTCCCGGACATGACGAACGCGCCCGCCGGAGGGACGGACGCGTTCGTGGGAGGAGGGAGCAGGGAGCTGGGGAGGTCAGCTCCGGTATGGGTAGTCGGTGAGCTTCGGCAGGGGCGAGGGGCCCTCGGCCGTGCTGGTGAGGATCGACCGAACGCTCGTCAGCGCGGCGTCGATCCGGCTTGCGCTCCGGCTTTCGGAGCGCTTGGCCTGCTGTGCCAGGCGATTGGCTGCGGCCTCGGCCTGCAGCGCGTTCTGGTGGCTCTTGACGTAGATCATCGCGGGGCTGTTCACGTCAGGTCTCTCCTTTCCGGATCCCGTTGGTCGGGATCACAACGAGAGAATGCCCCGGCGCCACGCGCGGACCCACCGTCGCGCGACATCAATTCGACTACGTCATTCGGCCGATGGCGTCTAGCCGCCGAGCGCAGGGTCCTCGAACACCGCCTTGCCGCCGACGAACGTCGCCAGGACCCTGGCGTCGCCGATCGGCCCCGCATCCGGGGCGAAGAGGTCGCGGTCGACCACGGCGAGGTCGGCGAGCTTGCCGGTCGCGATCGTGCCCGTCTCGTCGTCGAGGTGATTGACGTAGGCCGACCCGAGCGTGAACGCCTCGATCGCCTGCTCGAGGGTCAGCCGCTCCTCGGGCAGGAACGGCTCGGCCGTGTCGCGCGAGTCCGGGTCGATCCGGTTCACTGCCACCTCGATCTCGAGGAGCGGATTGGGTGTCGACACGCTCCAATCGGAGCCCATCGCCAGTCGCGCACCCGCTCGTAACAACGACCCGAAGGGGTACTGCCATCGAGCACGCTCAGGGCCGAGGAACGGGATCGTCAGCTCGTCCATGTTCGTCTCGTGGCAGGCCCACAGCGGTTGTGCGTTGGCGACTGCGCCGAGAGGCCGCAAACCGCGGCACGTCGTCGGGATGGATGACCTGGATGTGCGAGATGTGCGGCCGCGTGTCGGTCATGCCGTTGGCCTGCCGCGCCGCCTCGACCGCGTCGAGGGCGACCCGGACCGCCCGATCCCCGATGGCGTGGAAATGTGCCTGGAGGCCTGCGGCATCGAGCCGGGTGACGTACTCGCGCAGCGGCTCGGCCTCGACGAAGTCAATGCCGCGATTGGTCGTGGGCCGGCCGTCGCGATCGAGGTAGGGGTCGATCATGGCCCCGGTGAACGTCTCGAGGACGCCGTCGAGCGCGATCTTCACGCTGTTTGCGCGCAGCCGGCCGTGTGACCCCGTCGCCGAACGCGCGATGAGTTCGTCGATCTGCTCGGCGCCTTTCGCGCGCTCCCACCAGAGGGCCGCCTCGACACGCGCGGTCATGAGCCCCGTCTCTGCCGCTCGCCGGTAGACCGCGAGATCGTCGGGCGTGACGATCGCGTCCTGCCAGGCCGTGATCCCGAGCGAGTGGAGGTACGCCTGCGCGAGCTCGAACGCCGTCAGCCACTCGTCCGGTCCGGGGACCGGCAGGAGGCGCTCGACGAGCATCGGCCGCGCCCTCGTGGAGCGATGCCGGTCGGCGTGCCGTCCGGATCGCGCTCGATCCGCCCGTCCGCGGGGTCCGGCGTGTCGCGCGTGATACCCGCGAGCTCGAGGGCGCGGCTGTTCACCCAGACCGAGTGTCCGTCGCGATTCGGAAGGAAAGCGGGCCGATCCGGCAGGACCGTGTCGAGATCCTCGCGTCGCGGCGTGCCGCCAGGGAAATCGCCCATGTACCAGCCGCTGCCGATGATCCAGGGCTCCTCCGGATGCTCGTCGGCGTAGGCGCGGATCGTCGCCAGAACCGCCTCGCGACCCTCGGCCTCGCGCACATCGCACTGCATCCGGTCCATGCCGCCCGACATCGGATGGACGTGGGCATCCTGGAAGCCCGGCAGGAGCAGCCGCCCCGCGAGGTCGATGACGCGGGTCGTCGGGCCGATCTGCGCCGCGATCTCGTCCGCGCTGCCGACGCCGGAGATCCGATCCCCGTGGATCGCGACGGCCTCCGCTCGCGGCTGCCGGGCGTCGACGGTGTGGACGTGGCCGCCGGTGAAGACGATGTCGGCGGGTCGTTCTGGCATGACCGTCACGATGGCACACGCCGTCGGATTGTCGCGGCACGGCCCACCGAGCGGAACGGCCGCGTAGACTCGCGACGATGGCGACCGTTCAGCTGCTGCACGCGGGTTACATCCGCGAGAACGGAACGCGAGTCGGCAGCAGCATCACGTTCGTCCGCGACGGCGACGCGCTGATCGTCGTCGACCCGGGCCTCGTCGCCTCGCGCGGCCTCATTCTCGAGCCGCTCGCGGCGCTGGGCGTCGACGCGGAGGCCGTGACCCACGTCTTCCTCAGCCACCACCATCCCGATCACACGATGAACGTCGCCCTGTTCCCGAACGCCGAGGTCGTCGACTTCTGGGCACGCTACCGGGACGACCTGTGGCTCGATCACGGCGGGGACGGCTGGGCGATGACGCCCCACACCCAGCTCTGGCTGACGCCGGGTCACTCGGAGGAGGATGCCTCGCTCATCGTCGAGGCGGACGACGGCGTCTACGCGATGACTCATCTCTGGTGGCGGACCGACCGGACGCCCGCGCACGACCCCTATTGCACGGACCAGGCACTCCTGGACTTCCATCGCGAGCGGGTCCTGGCCGCCGCGGACGTCGTCATTCCGGGTCACGGGGAGTCGTTCAGGACGCGCGATTAGGGCAGGGTTGCGCGCCACGCGGTCCCGACTCTCTGCTATTCCCTCACCGCATGAACGTTGGTCGGCGGCCGAAAGGTAGGGCTGAGCCGTCTCGCGCACGAATCGCCGCTCAGGACTTCGGGCGTGTCTGGCGAAAACGCAGTTTGTGAAGGATTGGCAAACAGCCACCCGTCCGCTTTTCACCCCGTGATGATTTGGCAAGGACGCTCAAACGGCGCGGCGGGCCACGATGTTCAGGCGCACGTAGTCGATCCGCGCATCCGGCAGGGCCGACGCGACCGCGTGGACGAATGCGTCTCGCTCGGACTCCGGGAGGCGGGCGACGTGCGACCCGAGGACGACCGTCCGCAAGTACGCCTCGAACGGCGCACCCGGCTCGAACGAGGTCGGCTCGTCGGTCAGCCAGCACTCGACCTCGACGAAGCCAGCGGCCTCCAACCGCTCAGTCGTCGCCGCGGGAGTCTCGAAATGGGCGTCGCCGAGCCAGCCGTCGCCGATCCCGGCCAGCACCCGCCGGACGGACTCGACGTTGCCGACGCCACCGCACTGCGCGACGAGGCGTCCGCCCGGCCGGAGGACAGCCGCCAGGTTCCGGAACATCGCGTCGTGGTCGGGGACCCAGTGGAACGTCGCGGTCGAGAGGATCGCGTCGACCGGTTCGGCGACGGGCAGTGGCCGTCCCAGGTCCGCGACGACGTACTCGACCCGGTCGCCGAAGCGAGCGAGGCGGCTGCGCGCCTGTTCGATCATCGCCGGCGAGCCATCGAGGGCGACGACGCTGCCGTCCGGAAGGCGTTCGACGAGGAGCTCGGTGACGCGGCCGCTGCCGCAGCCGGCATCGAGCACGCGCTCATCGCCGCGCAGCGGCAGCCGGTCGAGGACGGCGGCGCCCCAGCGCGTCATCGGGTCGGCGACCTTGTCGTACGTCGCGGCGTCCCAGTCGCGCGGCGGGGTGGTCACACGTGGCCTCCGGGAATCGAAACGCTCCCGGCAATCGGCGCCGGGAGCGTTCTGAGCCGCGGTCGAGATCAGGCCGATGGCTTGACGACTACCGACTTGGCCATCTTGTCGTGATAGCCCTGGCGCTTCGGGTCGTTGGCGGTCGTGTAGATCAGGTAGATCGTCCAGCCGAGTCCCGCCAGCGACAGGATCAGGCCGATGATCCCGCCGATGACGTTCGATGCCAGCGCGGCGATGTAGCCGGGCGCGAACATGACGAGGTAGCGAGTGATCGCCTGGTTCTGGCTGAGGGCGCTGCCGTCCGACTCGTTGACCGTCATGAGGCCGAGCATTCGCTGGCCTGGCGACGCCTTCATCGTGGTCCACGTGTAGATGAAGTAGATCGCTCCGAGCAGGACGTTGATCGCGAGGATGATCAGGCCGCCGATGACGGCCGCACCGGTACCGACGGTGAAGATCGATCCGATCAGGATCGCGATCAGGATCGTGTTCACCAGGAGAGCGACGAGGACGAGGATGACCACGTCGATGATGTAGGCGCCGATCCGGATGCCGAGGTCGGCATACGCGATTCCGGCGGCGGGTCCGGCCGCGACTTCGGCCGGCTTCCATTGCTGCGCCTGCTGGGCGAACGCCGGAGCGGCGCCCGGTGTCGGCGCTTGCTGCCAGTTCCCGCCTGCCGGCTGCGCTGGGTCGCTGGGCTGCGCTGGATCGGGCGCTCCGGGCGCGGGGTCCTGCCCGGCAGGATCGCTTGGACCGGGTCCGGTCATTTCCGTGTGCCTCCCTTTCAACCCCGCGTCCACTTCGGCGCGGGCATCCCTTCTGGTGTCGCCTGCCAAGTAGACGTGGGCCGGGCCGGCGACGTCATCGAGGATACACGTCGAACCAAGCGCGGGAACACGTTTGTTGTTGCGCCGCGGCCTCAGGGCGACCGGACGCGGTCCGGCCCGGCCGACGCACCGCGCAGCCCGACCATGTTGGCCGCCGATCCGGACACCAGCAGCACGGCCGCCAGGATCGGCCGCCACGCGAAAGGCGTCGACCGACGCCTCCTTGGCGGCCTGGGCGACGTCGGCGCGGGACGTCGCCGTTGGGCGGGTTGAGCGGCGGGTACTGCGCCCGGACGGCCGGGTTCGAGGTGTCGAGGTCGGGAACGCGCGTCGAGAGGGCGCTGTAGAACGTGGCGGACACGACGATGAAGACGACGGCCCCGATGAGCGGCGATCCGACCCTCGAGAGTGCGTTGTTGATCGCCGAGCCGAGGCCCGCGTGGCGCGTCGGGATCGAGCCCATCAGCATGGTCGTCAAGGGCGCGACGACGAGGCCGATCCCGACGCCGAAGATCAGGAGTGCCGGCAGGACGTCGATGAGGACCGAGAGTGGCGGGACGAGCGTGCCGGGGTCGGCAAGGGACGCTCGCCACGCCTCGGAGGTCGCGGGGATCCGAGCCCACCAGAGCAGGCCCACGGCCATGATCAGCGGCCCGGCGACGAGGAACGGCTTCGGGCCGAGCCTGCCGGCGAGCGCGCCGACGCGCGGTGACAGGACGACGAGGAGGAGGCCGGTTGGGAAGCCGGACAGGGACGCCGCGGTCGCGGTGTAGCCCAGCGTCGCCTGGAGCAGCACCGACTGGTAGAACCCGCCGACGTACAACGCGCCGTAGATCAGGAACGTCGATAGGTTGATCACCGCGAACTCGCGGTTCCTGAAGAGCTCGAGCGGGACGAGCGGGTGCGGCCGGCGGAGCATGAGGATCGGGAAGATCACGAGGGCGACGACGCCGACCGCGAGCGCCGCCCAGGCCAGCGTGTCCCGCCAGTCGAGCTGCTGACCGCGGGTGGCGCCGAACGCCAGGCCACCGATCGCGATCGCCCCGACCGCCGCCCCGAGCCAGTCCAGATGTCCCTCGGCATCCGAATCGCGCGTTTCCTGCATGTGCCGCAGCGTGGCCCACAGCGCGAGCGCGAGCAGCGGGACGTTGATGAGGAACGCGGCCCGCCACGACAGCGAGTCGACGAGGAGCCCGCCGATCGGCTGGCCGAAGAGCGCCAGGCCGGACGTCGAGGCCGCCCACGTCCCGAACGCGCGCGAGCGCGCCGCTCCATCGAACGTCGCGGTGATGATGGACAGCGAGCCCGGGACGAGCAACGCGCCCGACGCGCCCTGGAGGACCCGGAACAGGACGATCAGCTCGAGGTTCGGGGCGATCCCGCAGAGCAGCGAGGAGATGCCGAAGCCCGCCAGGCCGATCGCGAAGATCCGCCGCCGGCCGTAGTAGTCGGCAAGGGCGCCGGCGAGGATCAGCAGCGCCGACAGGACCGCGAGGTAGCCGCTGACGACGTAGGCCTGACCCTCCAGGACGCCGAGGAACGAACTCGGCAGCCGCCCGATCGCGGGCAGCGCGAGGTTCACGATCGTGCCGTCGAGGAAGACGATCCCGGAACCGAGAATCGCCGCCAGCAGGGTCCATCGCTCGGTCCTGGTCATCGCCCGGCAGTTTCGCACAGGCGCGGCTATGCTCCCGTGCATGCCCGGAGCCGTGGCACTCGTGGGATCCGGCGAGTTCCTCCCCGCCATGTCGGAGTTCGACGCGGGTCTCCTTGCCGCGACCGGCCGCACGAGGCCCCGCGTCGCCATCCTGCCGACGGCGTCCTGGCCCGACGGCGAGGAGGCGTTCGCCCGATGGGCCTCGATGGGCGTCGCCCATTTCTCCGGCCTCGGCGCGGAGGTCGAGCCGGTCCGGGTCCGGGATCGTGCGGACGCGGACGATGCGGCCCACGTCCAGGCGATCGGCGAGGCCGACCTCATCTACCTCTCGGGCGGCAAGCCCGGTCACCTGTCGTCGGTGCTGGACGGCTCCGGTGTCGGCCGGGCGCTCCGCCAGGCCCACCTTCGCGGCGCGGTGATCGCCGGTTGCTCAGCCGGTGCGATGGCGCTCGCGGATCGGCATTTCGATATGCGCCGGCGGCGCCTCATGTGGCCGGTCCGATGGCGTGACGGGCTCGGGCTCGTCGCCGGGCGCGTCGATCGTGCCGCACTACGACGCCTGGCCGGAGCCGCTGTCGGCCCTGCTCGTGCTCCAGGCGCCGCGCGGATCGCGCCGTGCTCGGGATCGACGAGGAGACCGCACTCGTCGGCCGAGACGGATCGTGGCAGGTCCACGGCCGAGCTCGCGTGACCGTGTGGCATGGCCGCCACCGCGAGCGGTTCCGAGCCGGGGATGTGTTCCGGCTCTAGGCGCCGGACATGCGGAACGCCCCGGTGACTGGGTCCGGGGCGTTCGGGCGGCTGGTCGAGCCGCGGTTCTGCGTTGCCCGCTCGTCAGTCGGGCTTGACCTCGCGGAAGCAGTCCGAGCAGTAGACCGGTCGGTCCATCCGCGGCTTGAACGGGACCTGGGCTTGGTTGCCGCACGACGAGCAGATCACCGCGAAATACTCCCGGGCGATCCGATCATCGCCGCGCTCGTAGCCGCGGGGCCCACCGATCTCGCGGACGTCATAGCCCGCATCGCGGCTGGCGCGCCGGCTCGCCCGACAACTTGCACAGCGCTTGGGGTCGGACGAGAACCCCTTCTGCGCGTAGTACTCCTGGTCGGCCGCCGAATGGATGAACTCCACCCCGCAGTCGACGCATGTCAACGTCCGATCAGCGTAGGTCACCAGTCTTTCCTCTCCTCTGCGCTGTCCCGGTCCGCCAGCGGGCGTGGACATCGGCGGACGGGACGTTGCGAGGAGCGTCGGGAGAGTCCGGCGCCGCGCTATCCAGGTGCCGATGTGGAGTCCCTGTTTCGGGGCGCACCGGTGTGTCGTCGGCGGAGAATACAACGGGTCAAAAAATCCGGCCTTGCGGCGGCGAGGCGCGTTCGGGAGGCCGTTGCTGGCCATCTGGCGACCGTGACAGCCGACCTGTCACAATGGGCGGCGAGATTCGGGGTGGCGAGCGAGGGCCAGGGGGCGCCTCGCTCGCAATGATCCGCCGGTGGGGGCTCCGGGCGGCATCGGCGAACCACCTCGCCTCGTCGCTCCGGCCGTGACGGGACAGGGAGGCCAGCCGCAACCGGATGCTCCGATTGCTTCACACAGCAGACGTTCACCTCGGTGCACGCCACGCAGATCTCGGGAATGCGGCCGCCACCCAGCGCGAGCGCCAGTTTGCGGCGTTCCGGGCGGCAATCTCGCTGGCCATCGACGAGAAGGTCGATGTCGTCCTGATCGCCGGCGACCTGTTCGACTCCAACACCCAGCCGAAGCGTTCGGTCGAGCGCGTCGCAGCGGAGCTCAAGCGCCTCGGCGAGGCGCGCATCCGGACCGTGATCCTTCCCGGCACGCACGACTGCTACGACCGATCCTCGATCTACCGCTCCTACGACGTTGCGGCCATGGCCGGGTCCGGGCCTGACGACGACTCGGTCACGGTCCTGACGCCGGATCGGCCGTCGGTCTTTCTGGAAGCCTGCGACCTGGTCGTCTACGGGACCGTCTTCCCCACAAAGCGAGCGCCCATCAGCCCGCTGCGGGACTTGAAGGTTCCGGCGGACGAAGAGCGGGTTGGGTGGCACGTCGGGATGGTCCACGGGTCGATCGCGATCCCGGATAAGACCGATCGCGACGAGGTCGTCGTGACCAAGGAAGAGATCGCGGCGACCGGCCTCGACTATCTCGCGCTCGGTCACTGGCACTCCGTTCAGCGAGGCAAGGCCGGCACCACGACCTACGCCTATTCGGGTGCCCCCGAACCGGTCGCGGTCAACCAGGACGGCGCGGGCAACGTCCTCCTCGTGACCCTCGACGAGAAGGGTCCCGCGCGGACCGTCACGATCGAGGAGCGGCGCGTCGGGGTGACCAGATTCGAGAAGCTCGAGCTGGATGCCGGACGGATCAGGACGCAGCCGGACCTCGTCGGGACGCTCCTCAAGAAGGGCGACCCGAACCTCGTCCTCGAGGTCCGCCTGACCGGCATTCGCCCGGACGAGCTCGACCTCGACACGACAGAGGTCGAGGAGCAGCTCGATGGCTCGTTCCTGCGGGCGCGCGTCCGCGACTCGTCGATCCCGGCCCTGTCGGCGGGCAGCCTCCCGTCGCCCGACACGATCGCCGGGGCGTTCATCCGCGACGTCGAGGCCCGGATCGCCGAGCTCGAGGCCGATCCGGCCGATCCCTCGAGCGCGGAAGCGGCGGAGCTCCGGGACGTTCTCCGGCTCGGCCGGCTCCTGCTCGCCGGCCACGAGGTGACGCTGTGACCGCGGGTCGGGGCCGCCCGCGCGGATGAGGATCACCAAGCTCAGCGTCAAGGACTTTCGCCGATACCGCGAGTTCGAGGTGCCGCTCGCGCCGGGCCTGACGATCATCCACGGCCCGAACGAGGCCGGCAAGACGACGATCCAGCGCGCCCTGGAGCTCATCCTCACGAAGAAGGCCACGTCCAACGCGGCGGAGATGGATGGCCTCCGATCGTGGGACGCCCCGCTCGAGGCGCGGCCCGTCATCGCCATCGACTTCGAGGTCGACGACGAGGAGAAGGGCGTCCAGCGAGGCTCGATCGAGAAGGCCTTCCGCGGCGCGAAGGGCACCGTCAGGCTGGAGTTCGGTGGCGAGGTCATCACGGACCCGACGCTCGCCGACCAGGCGCTCGCCGAGCTGACCGGCATCCCGACAGAGGCGTTCTTCCGATCGACGGCGTCGATTCGTCACCACGAGCTGGCCGATCTCGATCGGGACGAGGCTGCCCTCCGCGACCGCCTCCAGGCCTCGATCAGTGGCGCGGACCGCGGAACCTCGCGCGCCAAGCACAAGCTCGAGCGGGCGATCTTCGAGCTGAGCACGAAGGGCGCCAAGAACCCCGGCCGGCTCAAGGTTGCCGAGGAGGCCGTCGACCTGGAACGCACCGCCGTCGAGCAGGGTGAGCTTGCCCTGGGCCAGCTGGAGCGCGATCGAGACATGCTTTCCGGGTCGAGGGAGCGCCGCGCGGCGTCCGACGCCGAGCTTGCCGAACGCCGGTCGCTCCTCGAGAAAGCCCGCCAGGCCGAGCGGCTCACCGCCGAGCGCGTCGCCGCCCAGGAGCGGTTCGAACGCTTCCGCCACGCGGTCAAGACCGCCGAAGAGCTGGCTGTGCTCCACACGAGCCACCCATCGCCGAATCCGCTGGCCGTGCTCGAGCAGGTCACAAATCGCCTGCGCCGCCTGGACGCGACGATCCGGGAGCTGCGCGCAGCCCTGTCAGGCGAGGTCGCGGTCCAGTTCGAGCTCCCGCCGGAGCCAACCTGGCGGCCGCTGTCGCGGGTCGCGATCCTCCTCGTCCTGCTCGGCGTCGGCCTGGCCGCGGCGACGTTCGCCGGCCGGCTCACGCGGGTCCTCGACCTCGGCACGGCGCCGCAGCTCATCGGCGGGGCGATTGCCGGGATCGGATTCATCCTCGCGTTCGTCGCCTTCTGGCTTCGGCGCAACGACCGGATGCAGACGCAGCTGCGTGACGTCGAGATCGACCGACGCCTGCGGGGACGATCGGAGATGGAGCAGGAGCTCAAGCAGGCAGAGGCGGACACCGCGCAGCAGCTGGCCGGGGTCGGGCTCGAGGACCTGCCGGCGGCCGAGGCACTGCTCGAGGCCGAACAGGAGCACGTCCGCCGGATCGAGCAACTCACCGCCCAGCTCGAGGGCCTCGTTGGGAAGGAGTCCCCCGAGGCGCTGCCGGGCCTGCGCGACGCCGCCGCGCTCGAGACCGAACAGAAGACCCACGCCCTCGAGGCACTCGGCCCGATCGCCAGCGAGCCCCGGGCCCGGGAGCGCCTCGAGGTCGAGGTCCGGGACCTCGAAAGCGCCCTCGAGCGAGCCCGCGACGACGAGGCGAACGCACGGGCGCGGGTCGAGGCGAATTCGGTCGACGCCGAGGCAGTCGCCGCCCACGCCGAGCGGCTGGCGGTCTGGGAGGATCAGCTCGCGGCGCTCCGGCGACGGGCCCGGATCTACGAGCGGACGCTCAACGAGATTGAGCGAGCCGAGCAGGCGACGATGAAGTCGGCGACGCGCTACCTCGAAACGCAAGATGGTCGCCGACATCGAGCGGGTGACCGAGGGCCGCTACCGGCGGGTCGCAGGTCGACGACAAGACGCTCGACATCCGCCTCCACGCGCCGGAGCGGGGAGACTGGGTCGACGTCACGTCGCTCAGCCAGGGGACCCTGGATCTCGTCTATCTCGTTGCCCGGATCGGGCTGGTTCGCCTCGTGACGGGCGACAGGCGGCCGCCGCTCATCCTCGACGACCCGTTCGTCACGCTCGACGACGGTCGCGCCACGCGGGCGCTCGAGCTCCTGCGCGACGTCGCGAACGACTTCCAGGTGATCTATCTGACGACGTCGGATCGCTACGACACGTCGGCCGACGCGGTTGTCCCGCTCGCCGGGCCGACGGAGGTCGATGACCTCGCCGGTGCTGGCGCCGAGCCGGAGCGCGTCGCCCACGGCTGAGCCGTTCGGACCCTTCTCGGCGGTTGTCGTCTTCGGTCTCGTGTCGGCCATCGCGTGGGGCAGCGGCGATTTCGGTGGCGGCTGGGCGAGCCGCCGCGCCCCGGTCCTCGGCATCTCGCTCATCGTCCAGGTCGTCGGCGTCCTCCTGTACGTCGCGCTGGCGATCGTCGCCCGAGAGCCGAGCCTTGCGCCGGCCACGATCGCGATCGCCGTGGCGGCCGGCGTCGTGGTGACGATCGGCATCATCGGCCTGTACCAGGGTCTGGCGGTCGGCCGGATGGGCGTCGTTGCCCCCGTGACCGGCCTGATCGCCGCGCTGCTGCCGGTTGCGGCCGGCATCCTCCGGGACGGCCTGCCGGCGACGCCGGTCCTCGCCGGCATCGTGCTGGCGCTCGTCGCCGTCGTCCTCGTTTCGCGCGTGCCGGGCGAGAGCGGGTCGCGGTCGGGCATCGAGCTCGCGATCGTCGCCGGGGTGGGGATCGGCCTGTTCAACATCCTGGCCGGGGAGTTGCCGGACGGCCAGGTCTTCGGGCCTCTCGTCGTCATCAAGGTCGCCGCGGCGACGGTCATCGTGGCGGCGGTCGTGGTCGGTCGGCGGACATGGCGCATGCCGCCGCGGCTCGTTGCGATCGCCTTGGCGGTCGGCCTGTTCGACATGGTCGGCAACGCCTGCTACGTCCTCGCCGCCCAGGCCGGGAGGCTCGACGTCGCGGCCACGCTCTCGTCGCTCTACCCGGTGACGACGATCCTCCTCGCGGTCGCCTTCCTCGGCGAGCGGGTGACCCGGAGTCACGCCGTGGGCATCGCCGCGGCCATCGCGGCTATCGCGCTGATCGGCGCGGGTTCGGCGGGCTAGGGCGCGCGTACTGGCCTGTGCCGGACGGGTAGCGCTCTACGACGGCCTCGTCGAGCTCAGCGACTGTCTGGAGAATGTGAACGGCCTCGAACCCCTCGCCCGCAATGCCCCCCTCGCCGAGCGCACGCGCAGAGCCGTTCGAGGTGCCGCTCGACGACTGACGAGTCGACGACCCGCCCCTTCCGACCCGCGTTCCGGGCGTGAACGACATCCGCCGGCAGGGCGAGGACGATCGCGATCGCAGGGACGCGCGCAGCCCTGGCCCGCTCGACGAGCGCTCGCCGGGCGTGATGTTCGACGTTCGTGGCGTCGACGACGACGAGGCGGCCCGCGGCCAGCCGCCGGACGACCTCGCGATGGAGGATCGAGAACGCCGTCTTCGTGGCCCGCTGATCCGCCTCGTCGCCGCTGACGAGCGCGCGGAACGCGTCGGAGGAGAGCACCTCGTCCGGGGCGAAGTGTCGTGCCGCGAACGTCGACTTGCCGCTGCCTGCCGCGCCGACGAGCACCACGAGCGAGGGATCCGGGATCGCGATGACCCGCACGCGGCCCGGCCGGCGGCTACTCGGCGCCGATGCTCGCCGCGGATTGCGGCTCGTCGGCTGGGTGCCTGACGCGCGCAGGCCGGGCTCTGCGGCGTCGGCCTCCGCGAGCCGCTTGAGGTTCAGGTACGTCCGGTGAAACGCCCGCTGTAGGCGAGTCCCCGTCAGCGCGCCGAGGACGCTCCGGACGAGCTCGCCCGGCAGCTCGTATTCGAGCGCGACGCGGACGTCGGCGCCTCCGTCGGCCGGATCGATGAACGTGGTCCAGCGGGCCCAGCCGCCGCGCGCCGTCCCGGCAGCCTGGTGGATCTTCGGGCGCTCCGCAGCGGTAACGACGAAGCGGGCCTCGATGCGCCGCCCGGCGACCCGGTAGTAGCCGGCGAAGCTCGACCCGACCCCGCCCGGCCGCCCGGAGATCTCGCCCATGCCGGCGAGGAGCGTCTGCCATTCGGGGGCCCGCGACGGGTCGGCGATCAGGTCAAAGACGATCTCCGGCGGCGCGTCCACGTGGATCGTGGTCGACAGGTGGCTCACAGTCGCTCCCCCAAACCGATGCGCGCTCCGTCGCCAGTCCAACGCCGGGATGGAGATGCTACGTCAACGCGGCGCGCGCCGTACCTCCCAACCGGCGCCTGACTCGGCGCGGCGGACCTCGTAGGCGGGCTGGTCGTACATCGCCGGGCCGCGGGCGACGTGGCCGTTCTCGAGGCGGAACCGGGAGCCGTGCCAGGGGCACTGGATGCAGCCGTCGACGAGCGTGCCCTCGGCAAGCGGGCCGCCGGCATGGGCACAGGTCTCGTGGAGCGCGTGGATCGTTTCGCCGCTCCGCACCAGGATCAGGGTGTTGGCGCCCGCCTTCGCCTTCGTCGGGCCACCCTCGGGAATGTCCGACAGCGTCACCCAGGTCGAGCGCGACCCACTTGGTCCCGGCTCCGCGCCACGCATGGCGGTTCACGTGCGTGCCGATGAGGAACACGAGATCGCCGCCGATGGCGGCGCCCACAGCGATAACGAGGTAACCGACCACAAGGAGCACGAACGGCACGGTCCGGTCGACCGGGTTCCCTGCCCGTATGACCAGTGAGATCGTGAGTAGAACGAGAGCCGTCGTCATCACGACCGCGTGGACGGTCGCGCGCATCCGGGCCGTCCCGTCGGTGTCCGTGTAATCCGCCAGGCCGGTGACCGCCGCGCCAATGATCGACAGAACGGCGACGAGGAGGGCGACGTCGGCCGCAACGCTGCGCGGCTGGCCGAGGATGTCGAGGACGAGCGCAACGGTCAAGGCTCCGATCGGGACGTCGGTCAGGGCGGAGTGGACCGGATGGCCGAGCCACGTGCCGTTGAGGAAGTCCTTGACCGGACGGATCGGCCGGAACAGCGCCGACAGCCAGCGGTGGTTGAACTCGCCGAACGGTTTCGCCCATCCCGCCTGGGCGTCGACGATTCGGGTCAGCAAGCGACCGATCATCCTCGCACCTCCTCCGCCGAGTCTACGTCTGACAGCACGGTCCGGATCTCGCAAAGCCGGTAGGCTTCGCCGCCATGTCGTCGCAGCCCAACTCCGCGAGCCAGGCGACCGACGGCGCCACCGGCCGCGACGATTGGCGGGTCATCGTCGCGATCTTCTGGATCACCTCGCTGGTCGAGGGGCTCGGCGTGAGCCAGGTCTTCGCGTTCCTACCCTCGTACCTGCGGGAGATGGGCGTACCGGAGGGCGATCGGCTCCCGTTCGTCGGGCTGTTCGGGTCGCTCATCTTCGTCGTCGGCGCCCCGTTCGTGCCGTTGTGGGGCGTCTGGGCCGACAAGTACAGCCGGAAGGCCGTCATCGTCCGGAGCGCGCTCGTCGAGGCCGTGGTCTTCGCCTGCGTCGCCTTGTCGCGCGAGCCCTGGCAGCTCGCGCTCAGCATCCTCCTGATCGGTCTGCAGCTCGGCAACACCGGCGTGATGCTCGCGGGAATCCGGGACGTCGTCCCGCGTCACCGGCTCGGGACGATCATCGGGATCTTCGGGGCGTCGGGGCCGATCGGATTCGCGGTCGGGCCGGCACTCGGCGGGTTTCTCATCGATGGGCTCGGGTTCTCGATCTCGGCCATGTTCTGGGTGTCCTGCGCGCTGTCCGTCCTGACGGCGGCCCTCGTCTGGTTCCTGTCGCGCGAGGTTAGGCCGGAGGTCGTCCCGGTCGGGCGGGTGCTCGACCTGGCGTACGGCGCGGTCCGTGGCGTCCTCGCCGATCCGGCCGTCCGGCGGATCTTCGCGATCTACGGGGTCGCGTTCCTCGCCAACCAGATGAGCCGGCCCTACCAGCCGGTCGTCGTCGAGGAGCTGTTCGGGACGGGGCCGGGTCTCGCGTCGGCGATCGGGCTCGTCGTGGGGACGGCGGCGCTGGCCGGGGCATTCGCCTCACCCATCGGCGGCCTGCTCGGCGACCGGTTCGGGTTCCGGCCGGTCTTGATCGGCTCGCTCGCCGGCGGCGCCGCGGCCCTGCTGTCGGTGACGATCGCCCCGGGCCTCGAGGTCCTCGCCCTGGCGTTCCTCGCGTTCGCGGCGTTCAACGGCACCGTCGGGGCGATGGTCTTCAGTTTGCTAGCCACCGAGGTGCCGGCGGAGCGCCGATCCGCGACGCTCAATCTCGTGTACCTGCCGCTCTATGGCGCCGGGATCATCGGGCCGGCGCTGGGCGCGAGCGTCGCCGCCGTGGCCGGCGTCGACGGCCCCTTCCTGCTCGGCGCGGCCGTGTTCATCACCGGCGCCGTGGTGGTCGCGCTTCGGGTCAGGTCGCGGGCTGGGGCTGCTCCCGAGGCTCCTGCCGTTCCCCCAGAAGCGGAATGACCGCCAGCAGCATCGAGATTCCGCCGTACCAGAGGGCCGGCAGGGCGAGCATCGAGGCGACCGGCACCGTCCAGCGGCGGTCGGTCCGGGCGCCCCAGACGACGAGGGCGATCGCGGCGGGCAGCCGAATAAGCAACGGGATCGGCACCGACGCCCACGTCCCGCCCTTGCCGGCGTTCGCGACGATCACCTCGGCCCAGCGCGGCCAGGCGTCCGGGATGATCACGTAGGAGACGGCGGCGATTGCGGCGGTCGCCCCGAGCGCGATCGCGAGCGATCGCCACTCGCCGCGGACGGCGAACCAGAGCAGGCCGATTCCCGGCGTGATCTTCGTCAGCAGGACGAGCGCCCAGGTCGCCGGCCAGCGGAACCCGAGGACGATGGCGACCGCGAGCAGCAGCGACACGTTGCCGCCGGCAACCTCCATCGCGGTGAACGGGAAGAGGAGCCCCGCCGCGAGCAGCCGCGGCCCCGTGAGGAAGCGGACGGCCCCGATGAGCAGCGCCGTCCAGACGGCCATGAACGCCTGCCACGGCAACGCCGTGAGGGGCGAGACGAGCTGCAGGAAGGCCGGCGAATAGACGTAGGCGATCGGGTCGTTCCACTCCGAGTGGAGATACGGATCCGCGAGGGTCGCCTGGTAGTAGCAGCGAGCGTCCTGGCCGGTCCCCCAGAGCCTGCCCCACGGCTCCGCGAACGCAACGACGAGCCCCCAGACGACGACCGCGACGACGATCCCGACGAGAGGCGGCGTCTCGAGGTCGGCCAGGCGGAATCGCCTGAGCCGGGCAGCCAGACCGGTCGTGCGTGAGGCCTGCGCGAGATCGGCCATCCGCCCGATTATGGCCGGGGTCTTGCCAACCGGGGCCGTATTACGAGAACGCGTATCTGCCCGGATCCAAGGGGATCTGAAGCGGATCGGCTTCGCAGTAGGGGCCTCCTACTCGTTCTCGTGATATCCGATGGGTTAGTGGGCGCGCCGACGTCGCCGACGGCATCCGATACGCCTTCTGCTGATATCTGAAGCGACGAGGACGCAGGTCAGGTCGGGCGGCGCCGGGTCACCACGAACGCGCCGCCGACGAGGAACACCAGCCCGATGACCAGCTCTGCCGCCGCCTCACGGGCTTCGACCGTCCGGTAGCGATCGCCGGGGATGAGCAGCGCGACATTCGGATACTGCGGCCCGAACTCGCTCTCGAAGGCCGCCGGATCGATCCGGATGAGCTCTTCGTAGGTCACGAGCCGCCCGTCGGGCAGCTCCAGGCGGTTGTCGAGATAGAGGTCGTTGTTCGAGTAGAACGTGTTCTCGTCCTGGCGCTGGACGACCGCTTCGTCGAGCAGGACCTGGCGGTGCAGGAGCCCGACCGCCACGATCGTCAGCATCCCGAGGATCAGCCCGAGCAGGAACGTCGGGACTGCCCGTCCGAAGAGGGCCCCGACGGCGACTGCGGTCGAGGCGAGCAGGAACGCCTGGGTCGCCATCAGGACGCCCCGGAACCGGAAGCCGACGAACGACGCGGCGAGGTCGGTCTCGGGCGATCAGCGCCCGGGTCAGGTGATCCGCCGCGGCGCCGACGATGAAGCTCATCGCCAGCACCAGGGCGATCATCGGCACGACCCGATGGAGGAACCAGCGGAGGCGCGACGGGGACAACGACCAGGCGAGCGACGTCGTGCCGCGCTCGATCTCGCGGGCGATGACGGGCCCGCCGATCAGGAGCCCGGCGATGATCGGGTAGAGCACCATGAGCGTGGAAACCGGGCTGGCCAGGCCGGCGATCCTGTTGAACGCCTCGTACTGTCGCGATGCACGACTCCGGCAAGCTCGCCCGTCTCGAAGCGATCGGCTGGCAGTCCGGTCCCAAGCCGACGTTCGCCAGTGCCCAGCTGGCGACGATGGCGCCGACGAACAGGAGCGCGCCCAGGACGACGACCGCGCCAACCTCGAATCGGTGCATCCGGAACGTCAGCCGGACGATCCGGGCGATCCGGCCGATCACGACGCGACTCCGGGGATTGGCTCGTCGGCCTCGAGCTGGCCCCGTCGCCGGCCCGCCGCGAGGTGGCCGATGACGACCTCTTCGAGCGTCGCCGCCCGGCCGATGGGCGGCCGGCGCCGCGGCGCCATCCGCGCCCGGTCCCTCGCCGTTCGGACCGACCCGGACGAGCGTCAGGCGTTCATCGGTTGTCGTCGGGAACGTCCCGACCGTTCCGGGCCGCCCGGGTTCCCAGGCCGCAGCTTCCACCACGCGATGGTGGGCGAGGGCGTCGTCAACGCTCAGGTCGAGGAGCGTCCGGCCCCGGCCGAGGACGACAAGCCGGTCGCACGCCTGCTCGATATCGGTGATGACGTGCGACGAGAGCAGCGCCGTGTGGCCCTCGCCTCGAACCGCCGTCACCAGCACGTGCAGGAACTCGCGGCGGGCCAAGGGATCGAGGCTCGCGAGGGGCTCATCGAGGAGGAGGATCCCGGCCCTGCGTCCCGAGGGCCAGCGCCAGCCCGACCTGGGCCTGCTCGCCGCCCGAGAGCTGGTTCGCCTGGGCGGCGAGCGGAATCCCGAGCCGCTCCACGTACGTCCGGGCGAGATCCGCGTCGAAGCCGGCTCGGAACGTGATCGCGAGCTCGATGTGCTCGGCGATGGTCAGCTCGCGATAGAGGGCCGGCTGCTGCGGAACGTAGCCGGAGCGCATGACCGCCGCCTTGCGCTGGCGCTGCGGGTCGATGCCGGCGATCGAAAGCCGGCCCTCGGTCGGCGGTTCGAACCCGATCCAGCCCCGGATGAGCGTCGACTTGCCCGACCCGTTCGGCCCGACGAGCGCGGTGATGCTGCCCTCGGGGACTGCGAGGTCGAGGCCGCGGAGTGCCCACGGCCGGCCGCGGTAGCGCTTCCCGTAGCCGTGCGCCTCCAGGACCGCCGTCATCTGCCCCTCCCCAGGTCGCCGGCGATCGCCCGGCGCCTCGCGATGGTAGCGGCCCCTCAGCCGGGCCGTCGCCGCCCGATGATGACGGCGGTGCCGGCGAGCATCACCAGCGCGATCGCGCCGAGAAGGAGAGCCTGGCGGGTTTCGACCTCGCGGTACCTCGATCCCGGGACCACCAGCGACACGATCGGGTAGTCGGGCCCCGTCTCGCCCGACATCGACTCGGGATCGATAGTGGCGAGCTCATTCCAGCCGACGAGCCGGCCGTCCGGCAGGCGGAAGAACTGATCGACGTAGCGATCGCCGCGGCTGACGTTCTCGCCGTCGACCAGGATCGCTTCGCGTGCGGTGAACTCGTCGTGGAGCTTCGTGACGCCGGTGATCCCGAGCGTGCCCAGGATGAGGGCGAGGATGACGGTCGGCAGCACGCGGCCGGTGACGGCCCCGAGACCGATGGCGCCCGCGGCCATCACGAGGGCGGTGATCGCGACCAGCACGCCGCGCTGGCCGAAGCTGTCGAAGGAGTTGGCGATGTCGACGTCGGGCGAGATCGCGGCCGTCAGGCGGTCTGTCGCGAGGCCCGCCGCGAACGTGATGGCGACGACGGCGACGACGATCGGCAGCATGCGCGACGAGGTACCAGCGCAGCCGCGACGGCGCGATCGACCAGGCGAAACGGGTCGTGCCTCGTTCGATCTCCCGGGCGATGAGCGGTCCGCCGAGGAACACGCCCGTGACGAACGGGAGGATCGCCATGAACCCGAAGATCGGCGATGCCTGGGACTCCTGGATCCGATACCACTTCTGGCCGAGCGATTCGCAATTGGCCGGCACGGGACCGCGGTCCATCGCGCAGGGCCCGTAGCCGACCGCATCCAGCTGCCCGGCGACCCAGAACGCCGCGACGAACAGGAACGCGGCGACGACGGTGAGCGCGACGAGCTCGAAGCGATGCATCTTGAACGTGAGCCGAACCGAATCGCGCATCAGGCGGCCACCTTCCGCTCTGCCCGGACCGGTTTTACGGGCGCGCCCGGCGGCCAGATGGCCGATGACCACTTCCTCGAGCGTCGCGGGTCTGCCGGCGAGCCCGCGTACGAGCGTCAGCCGTTCGCCGGTCGCCGAGGGAAAGGACCCGACGATGGCCGTGCCCAATCGCGTGGGGCTCACCCTCGGCGGCCACCCGGTGGCCGGCGATCGCCTCCGCGATCGAGACGGCGAGGAGCGATCGCCCGCCGCCCAGCACGATGAGGCTGTCGCAGGCCTGCTCGATGTCGGTGATGACGTGGGATGACAGGAGTGCCGTCGCCCCGGACGCCCTGACGGCCTCGACGAGCACCTGGAGGAACTCGCGGCGGGCCAGCGGATCGAGGCTCGCCAGCGGCTCGTCGAGAAGGAGGACCGGCGCTCGCGTGCCCAACGCGAGCGCCAGCCCGACCTGCGCCTGCTGTCCCCCAGACAGCTCGTCGGCGCGGGAGTCAAGCGGAATCGAGAGGTCGTCGAGATAGCGGCCGGCCAGCGAGCGGTCGAAGCCCGGCCGATGCCGCAGCGCGAACGTGAGATGGTCGTCGACAGTGAGCTCGCGATAGAGCGACGGGGCCTGCGGCACGTAGCCGGTGAGCGCAATCGCTGCCGCCCGGTTGCGCACCGGGTCGATGCCGCGGATCCGGAGCTGGCCCGTCGTCGGACGCTCGAAGCCGATCCACGCCTTGAGCAGCGTCGACTTGCCGGATCCGTTCGGTCCGACGAGCGCCGTGATGCTGCCTTCCTCGACGACCAGGTCGAGATCCCGCAGCGCCCAGCGCCGCCGACCATATCGCTTGCCCAGTCCGGTCGTCTCGAGCACCGCGGCCATCCACGCCTCCTCGTTGCCCGGACTCGGTCCGCGCCGGGTTGACGGCAGCGTGGGCGACGCGACGCGCTCCGACAGCGGTCGCATCCCGAGCGCGCGTTGCGGGATTCCCCGGACCGCGAGGGGACCTGCGGCCTGCTACCGTCGGCGCAATGACACGCTCGCACGCACACCTGGGTCGCCGGCACCATCGCCGCCGTCGCGCTTGGCGTCAGCCTGCTCGTGATGCTGTTCGGAACGTACGACCCGGGCCTCCGCCTTGGCGTCGCCGACGGCGGGCTGATCGTGACCGAGGTAACGCCGTTCGGCCAGGCTGCCCGCGACGGCGTCAGACCCGGGATGCGGGTCATCAGCCTGAATGGCCAGCAGCTGATCCGGCTCCCGTCCTGGAATTACCCGGAGTCCGGATCCGCCGATACCGGACGAGCGCCCCGCCAGATCCGGTCCTGGTCGGACCGGCCGTCCCGACGCCGGTCGCGCTGTCCGACGATGCAGCTCCAGCGGCTCGCTTCAAGCCGGATCGACCAGGCGGATCTCATCGAGCCGGGCGCAGCTCGCGGCTTGGTCGGTCGACAACCAGTGCTGCCCGATCGGCGTCTACTACCCGGGTCCTGGTCGATCACCGAGGCGAGCCTGGCCCTCACTCCCGGGCTCGCCTTACTGCTCCTCGGGGTCTGGTGGCTCAGACAGCGGGCGTGGCGGGGAGTCGCTCCGAGCGATCGCGATGCCCGCGGCCGCCGCGGCCGCGACTCCGCTCCTCGTCCAGCCGATCATGGCGACGATGAGCCCGGGTCTCGTGGTCGTCGCCGGCCTCCTGACCGTGGCCGCGATGATTCCGCTCGCCCTCGGGCTGGCCGACAAGATCGAGGACGAGCACGACCGCCGGCTCGTCATCATCGCGACGGCGCTCTTGTCGGTGGTCGGCGGCGTCAGCGTCGATGTTCGTCGTCACCGAACGGCGCCTTCGGGTCGGATGTCGAGATCCTGCGCTGGGCTGTCGATCGGCGCGATCCCGCTCGTTCCCGGGTCTGGCCGCCGCCGGACCGATGAACCTCAGCGGCCTCCGCGGCGCGGGGATCACGAGCCGCCGGCTCATGCAATCGACCGAACTCGCCCTGGCCGGCGCGACGCCGCTCTTCGCCCTCGCGACGGACCGGCCGCCGTACATCTGGCCGATCGCGTTCTGGCTCGGGGCGATCGCCGTCGCCGGCCGGTTCACGGTTCGCCCGCTCGCCCGGCTCGCGACGCGTGCGCCAACTGCAGCGCGACCTGGTCGTCGCGGCTACCGAGGCGGAACGCGCCCGGCTCGCCGCCGACATCCACGACGAGGCGCTCCAGGAGCTGACCCTTCTCGTCCGGCGGCTCGAGACGGCCGGCGACACCGAGGGAGCGGAGCTCGGCCGGACGGTGGCCGACCGGTTGCGGGCGATCTGCGGCGACCTGCGACTGCCGATCCTCGACGATCTCGGCGTTGGGCCGGCGCTCGACTGGCTCGTTGCTGCGGATCGAGCGGCTCGCCGGCGGCGAGGTCCGCCTGGAGCGGACCGACGGGACGCGACCACCGCCGGAGGTCGAGCTGGCGATCTTCCGCGTCGCCCAGGAGGCGCTTGCCAACGCCGTCAAGCACGGCCAGCCCCCGATCGTCGTTCGCTACCGGACCACCGACTCCGGCGCCTCCCTGTCGATCGACGACTCCGGGCCCGGCATCGCCCCGGACGCCGGCGCGGCCGCGGAACGTGGCGAGCACTTCGGGCTCCTGAACATGCAGCAGCGCGCCGAGCAGATCGGCGCGATCCTCGACATCCGCCGCTGGCCGAGCGGCGGGACGCACGTCGCGCTGGAGTGGCGCCAGCGTTGACGCCCAACGGCGGGGACGCCGCGACGCCTGAGCCGGCGCCGCCGATCCGCATCGCGATCGTCGACGATCACCCGGTCCTGCGCGAGGGAACCGCGGCGCTGCTCGCCGCGCAACCCGGGCTCGAGGTCGCGGGCGTCGCGTCCTCGCTCGACGAGGCCGAGGCGCTCGTGGCCGCGGCATCGGTCGACGTCGTGCTGCTCGACATCCGGCTCGGTACTGACAGCGGGTTGCGCTGGCTGACGGCATCCGATCCCTCGAGCCCGCGGCCGGCCGTCATCGTCCTGACCTCGTACGACTATCCGCAGTACGCGGAGGCGGCGCTCCGGCTCGGGGCGTCGGGGTTCGTCCTCAAGACGGCGCCGATCGCGGAGCTGCTCGATGCGATCCGGCGGGCGGCCGCGGGCGGGATGGCATTCGGTGTCCGACCCGGTCGCTCCGGCCCGATCGCCCGGCTCAGCGAGCGCGAGCTGGACGTCGTGCGGCTCGTCGTCGACGGCCGCTCGAACGACGAGATCGCGACGCGGCTCGGGATCGGCCCGAAGACGGTCGAATCGCACCTGCGCCGGTTGTTCGAGCGGTTCGACCTCGCGTCACGCACGGAACTGGCGACGAGGGCACTCCGCGAAGGGCTGGCTGGACGTCCCACCGAGCGGCTGAGCAAGCCTCAGTGGCAGAAGTCGCTGCCCGCATCTATGAAGCCGCCGCTCGTCGCCGGCAGGAACTCCCACGTGTAGCCCGAGCCGTGGAGGATCATGCGGAGGACGCCGTACGTCGTGCTCGAGCGAGCCTCCGTGGTTGCCAGCAGGTTCTTGAACCCGACGAGGCTCTTGCCGCCGGTCCCGATGACGATCTCGCGAATGCCGTTCGTGGCCGCGATCCCGCTCGAGTGCTGCGGGGCGAAGCGCTCGTAATCGTGATCGTGGCCGTTCAGGACCAGCTCGGCGCCCGCGTTGTCGAGGACATCCCAGATCACCCGCATCGACGGATCGTTGCCGTGGCCGCCACCGCTGAACAGTGGGTGGTGCCAATACGCCAGGGTGCAGGAACTGGGGTGCGCGGCCAGGTCTGCGCGCAGCCACGTCTCCATCGGCGACCCGGCGCCACATCCACCGATGTATGCGCAGTTGCTGTTGAGCGCGATGACATGCCAGTTGCCCAGGTCGTAGCTGTACCAGCCTTCGGCTGGAGCGCCGGCCACACTGCCGAAGTAGGCGTAGTAGGGCGCGGCGTCGGGCGTGTTGTATTCGTGATTACCGGGGATCGGGCGGGTCCTCGAGCGGTGCCGCCCCCAGCTCGGCTCGTAGCAACTCGCGTACTCCGCCGCTGTGCCGTTTTCATAGACGTTGTCGCCAGTCGTGTAGACGGTTCCGCTCTGGCCGTCGAGCAGGGCCGCCGTGAGCTCATCTCCGTTCGAGCCGCATGACGCGATGTCGCCGGCCCCAACGAACACGGGATCGAGCGGGTCGGTAGCCGGCCCGCTCGCGACCGAGACGAGGCCGGCGCGGGTGACGCTGTCCGTTCCGGTCGCGTTTCCGACGGTCAGACGCACGGAGTAGGTCCCCGCAGTGCGGAACACTGCGACCGGATTGCGCTCGGTCGAATCGACTGTGCCATCTGCCTGGAAGTCCCACGCCCAGCTCGCCGGGGATCCGGTGGAGGTATCGCTGAACGTCACCGCGAGCGGCGCCCGGCCAGCCGTCGGGGCGGCCGTGAATGAGGCGTCCGGCGCCGGCACAGCCGTCCCGCCCGTCGTGACGACGAGCGCTGGCGGCGTTCCGCTCTGTCGGCTGCCATAGATCGCACTGTTCGTGCTCAAGCTGGTCATTCCGAACGACACGGCGCCAGCGCCGGTGACGAGCGGCGTTACATCGAGTTCGGCCCAGGTCCCCAGGACGACTGACCCCGCGGTGGCGATCTCGCCGCCGACGATCGGGGGCGCGTTGTTCCAGTTGATGGTGGTTTCAGCCCAGTCGTTCGAGACCGAATAGAGGTGCCCGCCGTCGGGGCTGGCGTCCGTCACATACAGGCGAAGCCTCGCCGATGACACGTTGCCCGTCAGCCCAGAGACGTCGAAGCGCAGGTAGGACCTGTAGACCTCGGCGGTGTTGAGGACGCGCAGTGTCGTCGCCAAGCCATAGTTCGATCCAGGGCTGGACGACTTGATGTTTGCGTCGGCGACCGGAGCGAACTGAAGGGTCGTGACAGGAGGGACCGAGCCCGTCGGTGAGGCCGACGGGGCCGCGCTCGCCGACGGCGATGGTGCTGTAGACGGTGACGCGCTTGCTGACGCCGAGGGCGCCGCGGACGGTAATGAGCTAGCTGATGCAGATGGAGCCGCCGATGCAGACGGTGCCGCCGACGGAGATGGGGAGGCCGGGGCGGATGGCGACGCGCTCGGCGAGGCCGTCGAGCTCGGCGTCACGACCAGCACCGGATCGTTGCTCGTCTCACGACTGGCGTAGATGGCGCTGTCCGTGCTGGCGGACTCGAGACCAAAGCTGTACGTCCCGTTGGCGGACACGGCCGACGTGACGTCAACCTCGACCCACGTCGAGGCCGCCACAGCGCCAAGGGTTGCGATGACAGGACCGTCTATCGAGGGCGCGTTGTTCCAGGTGATGGTGGCCTCGGACCAGGTGTTACCAACCACGTGGACCCGACCAGCATCCCGGCTCCCATCCGTCACGAATAGACGCAGCCGCACGGAAGCTGGGGGGGCCGTCAGGCCACTGACCTGGAAACCGATGAAGGCACGGTAGATCTGCGACCCACCACGCGTTCGGATGGTCGTCGCGGTTCCGTAGCGCGTATTGGGACTGGTGGACCGGACCGAGGCATCGCCCGTTGGCGTGAGTGTGAACTCGCCGGCCGCCTGGACCACCGGCCCAGCAGCCAGCGCGAACAACATGACGAAGCCGATGACAGCACCGAGCGCTCGGACGGTCGCCACGGATCGGGGCGTTGACGGGCGCGCAGTAGCGGCCATCGCTCCTCCGGGGGTCGGCGTGAGTGTAGCAGGGCCGGAAAATCCGAGTGTATCGACTGCGTTCGTCGTGCATGGGCGTCGAGGGCAAGGCGAGCGGGAGGACCGGAGCGAGCGGGCCCCAAGGTGCGTAAGCGAGGACCGCAGCGGGCAACGCGGCCATCGGCGTTCATGCGCGGCAGCCATCGACTACGATAGGGACCCCGCTATGAAGCCTCCCAGTCGATGCCGAACCTGCCGCTCCCACGCCCTCGCCTTCGCCGTGGCGTCCCGGGCAGCGCGGTCCTGCCCGGCGACGTAGAGTCGGCGGCCGACCCGGAGATCATCGAGAGCAGCGGCCTCCGCTGGATCCACATCGAAGAGCCGCGCCTCGCCCATCGTGAGTGGCTCGAGAAGCACTTCAACTTCCACCCGCTCGACTTCGAGGACGTCTACTCCCGGAATCAGCGCCCGAAGCTCGACTCGTACGACGACTACATCTTCATCGTCCTGCAGTTCCCGATCTTCGAGAAGTCGACCGGGCGGCTGCTGTCCGCGGAGCTCGACCTCTTCATCGGCCCCGACTACCTGATCACCCTGCCGGACACGCCGCTGCCGCCGCTCAGCGCGATGTTCGAGCGGCTCAGGACCCGCGACGACCTGCGCGAACAGAACTTCTCGAAGGGCTCGGGCTACCTGCTGTACAAGATCGTCGACACGAACGTCGACTCGTCGTTCCCGATGCTCCGCAAGATGGGCAACAAGCTCGACCGGCTCGAGGACGACATCTTCGAGGGGCGGTCATCGGAGATCGTCCGCGACATCTCGAACGCCAAGCAGGAGATCATCAATTTCCGCAAGATCGTCCGGCCCCAGCGCGCCGTGCTCCGAGACCTCGAGCGGACGAAGCAGCGCTACCTGGCCGAGGAGCTGGAGATCTACTTCGACGACATCTCCGACGCCGCCGAGCGGATCTGGGACACGCTCGAGAACTACAAGGAAGTCGTCGAGGCACTCGAGTCCACGAACGAGTCGGTGCTGTCGCATCGACTGAACGACTCGTTCCGGATCCTCACCGCGGCCAGCGTCATCATCCTGCCGCTGACGCTGATCGCGAGCATCTACGGCATGAACGTGCCGGTTCCCGGAGAGGGCGTGCCATACGCGTTCTGGCTCATCATCGGCCTGATGGCGGTGATGCTCGTCGCGCTCGTCGTCGTCTTCCGGAGGCGAGGCTGGCTGTAGGCGAAGCCGGAGCGTACAGTCATCGGGAGAGGCACGCTCGATGACCAGCCCTGACCCACCGCCCGCCGGCACCCAGGCAGCCGCCCCGCTGTCGTGGAACGACGAATTTGCCCAGCTGTCGGCGGCCGCCACAGCTGGCCCACTCGAGATCGCCGAGCTGGAGCGCCTGGCGGTCGCAGCTCACATGCTCGGCCGGACCGACGACGCGACCCGGGCGTGGGAGGCCGCCCATCACGCCGCGGTCCGGGCCGGCGACCCGGCACGAGCGGCGGGACATGCCTTCCATCTCGTCATGGGCTTCGGCCAGCGGGGCGAGGTCGCCCAGGCCGGCGGCTGGTTCGCCCGGGCGTCGCGACTGGTCGAAGAGGCCGGCGACTGCGTCGAGGCCGGCTACCTCCTCGTTCCGGTGGCCCTCCGCGCCCTCGACGGCGGCAACCCGGCAGAAGCGTTGGCCGCATTCGAACAAGCAGGCGTCATCGCCGAGCGGTTCGGAAACCGCGAGCTCTCGGCCCTCTCACGGCTCGGTCAGGGCCAGTGCCTGATCGGCATCGGTGAGACAGAGCGCGGCGTCGCCCTGATCGACGAGGCGATGGTCGCCGTGACCGCCGGCGAGCTGTCGCCGCTCAACATGGGGATCGTCTACTGCGCCTCGATCGAGGCGTTCCAGGCGATCTTCGACCTCCACCGCGCCCAGGAGTGGACGGCCGCACTGACCCGCTGGTGCGATTCCCAGCCAGACATCGTCCCGTTCCGCGGCAGGTGCCTCGTCTATCGCTCGGAGCTCCTCCAGTTCCACGGGCAGTGGCGGGAGGCGACCTCCGAGGTCGCGCGCGCCAGGGACTGGCTGTCGAGACCACCGCCCGAGCCCGCGATCGGCGAGGCGCACTACCAGCAGGCCGAGCTGCACCGGCTGCGCGGTGACCACGCGGCGGCCGATGCGGCCTATCGCGAGGGCGGCCAGTGGGGTCGTCGCCCGGATCCAGGGTTGGCGCTGCTTCGCCTTGCGCAGGGCGACCGGACGGCGGCCGCAGCGATGATCCGGCGGGCCCTCGACGAGGCGGACGGATTCTCGCGGCCCCGATTGCTTGAACCCTGCGTCGAGATCCTGCTGGCACTCGGCGAGATCGACGCCGCCCGATCGGCGGCAGAGGAGCTCGCTCGCTTTGCCGCGGCCACGCGCGCGACGCTGCTGCAGGCCGTCGCCGCGCGCGCCACCGGCACGGTTCGCCTGGCAGAGGGCAAGCCGCGCGACGCGCTCGGCTCGCTCCGGCGGTCGTGGACGCTCTGGCAGGACCTCGAGGCCCCGTACGAGGCGGCCCGCACGCGGGTCCATGTCGGTCTCGCCTGTCGCGCGCTCGGCGACCACGACACCGCCGCGATCGAGCTCGAGGCAGCCAGGCGGGTGTTCGAAGAGCTTGGGGCCGCCACGGCCCTTGCGGAGGTCCAGCGTCTGCTCGGAGGCGACGGCGAATCGCGACCCGGGGGCCTGACCGAGCGGGAGATCGAGGTCCTTCGCCTCGTCGCCGGCGGCAAGACCAATCGCGAAATTGCGGCCGAGCTCGTCATCAGCGAGCGGACCGTCGACCGCCACGTCAGCAACATCTTCACCAAGCTCGACGTGTCGACTCGCGCCGCCGCGACCGCGTTCGCCTACGAGCACGACCTGCTTCGCTAACCGACAGGTACCCACGCCCGGCCCCAAATGGTTTGGGTACTTCCGCCGATGCGTCCTCCGCTCAGCTCGCCATACGGTCGTGCCGGCGACTGGGGGATCCCCCGGTCGCCTCCGAACCAAGGAGGCGGAGAACACCGTGAGCGCGATGCCGGACACGACCGAGCGGACCGATACGCTGATCATCGGAGCCGGCCAGGCCGGGCTGTCGGCCGGCTATTACCTCAAGAAGCGTGGAATCCCGTTCCTGATCCTCGATGCCGACGAGCGGATCGGTGATCACTGGCGCGACCGCTGGGAATCGCTCCGTCTGTACAGCCCCGCGCGGTACGACTCGCTACCCGGGCGGCGCTTCCCGGCCGCGTCTTCCCACTGGCCGACCGCCCGGGAGATGGGCGACTACCTCGAGACGTACGCGCGCTGGTTCGAGCTGCCGGTCCGGAGCGGGACGCGCGTCGATCGCGTCGAGCCCACGGACGGCGGCTTCGTCGTGACGACCGGGGACGGTGCACGCATCGCCGCGCGCCAGGTCGTTGTCGCGACGGGGCCGTTTCGCCAGCCCAACGTCCCGGCATTCGCCGCAGAGCTCGATCCGTCGATCCGGCAGCTCCACTCGCACGAGTACCGCAACCCGGACCAGCTGGCCGACGGCCCGGTCCTCGTCGTCGGGTTGTCCCATTCGGGCGCCGACATCGCCTACGAGGCCGCCAATGCCGGCCACCGGACGATCCTGTCCGGCAAGGCGCACGGGCAGGTGCCGATCCGGGTCACTGACACGAAGCGAGCGATGCTCGGTTGGCCGGTCGTCGAGTTCATGTTCGGACACGTCCTAACGCTGCGCACGCCGATGGGACGACGGATGCGCCCCGAGATCCGCAAGGGCGGCGGCCCGCTGCTCCGTATCCGCCTGGGCGACCTGGACCGGGCTGGCGTCGAGCGCCACGACGAGAAGACCGTCGGCGCAACGGACGGCAAGCCGCGCCTCGCCGACGGCACCGTCCTCGACGTCGCCACCGTGATCTGGGCGACCGGCTACCGCCCGGACTACTCGTTCGTTGCGGCGCCCGTCGTCGGCGAGGACGGCTGGCCCGAGGAGGTCCGCGGCGTGAGCCCGACCGTCCCCGGCCTGTACTTCCTCGGCGTCCCGTTCCAGTACGCCTTCTCGTCGATGCTCGTCGCGGGCGCCGGCCGCGACGCGAAGTACGTCGTCGACCGAATCGCCGAGCGGGTCGCGGCCACCTCTGGAAGCCCCGCCCTCGAAGCAGCTCCGGCATCCCGCTAGGTCGTCGAGAGGAGTCGATCATGTCTCGCAGCGTCGCCGCTACCCGTCCGGCGGAGTCGCCCGCCGATCGCTTCCGCAGCGCCGAGGAGGCGCTGTGGCGCCACCACGGCCTGCACTCCGACCGCCCGATTCATCCAGCTGGACCGGCCCCGCGTTCGGCTTCGCGTCCTCGAGGTGGGCAGCGGGGCGCCGGTGCTGCTCGTCCACGGGACGGTCGGCCCCGGCTCGTGGCCCTCGTTGATCGAGGCGATGGGCGGCGGCGCTCGGTTCATCGTCCTCGACCGTCCCGGCTGGGGCGGCAGCGAGCCGCTCGACTTCTCGGGCAAGCCGTACCGCCAGGTGGCGGCCGACATCCTGCGCGGGGTCCTGGACGGCCTCGGCATCGAGCGGGCCACGGTCATCGGCGGATCGATCGGCGACGTCTGGGCGTTGAGCCTCGCGGAACGGCACCCGACGAGGGTCGAACGGATCGTCCTGCTGGGCGCCGGACCGATGGTCGCCGAAGCGCGGCGCCCATCATTCATCCGGCTGATCGCGTCACCGCTCGGCGCCGTGATCGTTCGCCTGCCGATGGACCGGGAGCGAACGATGTCGATACTTCGCGACAGCGGCCACACGTCGAGCGTGGACGGCGGGCGGATCCCGGACGAGTTCATCGATTGGCGGGTTTCGCTCAGCAACGACACGCCGGCGATGCGCCACGAACGCGACATGATCCGCAGCATCGTTCGGGGGCAGGGCTGGCAGCCCGGCTTCCTGTTCGACGAAGCGACGCTGGCTGGCATCGAGGCCCCGACGCTCATGGTCTACGGCACGGCCGACACCGTCGGTGGCATCGACACGTGGGCGCGCGTGATCTCGACGATGCCGCGCGCCGAGCTGCGGTTAATCTACGGCGCCGGTCACATGCCCTGGTTCGACGAGCCGCGGCGGGTCGCCGCGGAGGTGAACGCCGCGTTCCTGGCCGGCGTGGCCGGCTAGCCGGGTCAGGCGGGCAGGTCTCGCTCGGCGGGGCCGATGTAGCGGACGTCGGGGCGGATCAGGCGGTTGTCGGCCGATTGCTCGAGGACGTGGGCGGTCCAGCCGGCGTGGCGGGCCAGCGAGAACGTGGCCGGGAAGAGGTCGGGTGATAGGCCGACGCCCTGGAGGACCGGCGCCGCGTAGAACTCGACGTTCGTCTTGAGCGCCCGCTCCGGGTGGCGCTCGGCCAGGACCCGGAGTGCGACGTCCTCGACCTGGATCGCGAGCTGGAGCCAGTCGGGCTTGTGCTCCATGCCCTCGGCGACCTTCCGGAGCGCCGCGGCTCGCGGGTCGTACGCGCGGTAGACGCGGTGGCCGAAGCCCATCAGCCGCTCGCCGCGGTCGAGCGCGCCGCGCAGCCACTCCTCGGCATGTTCGACCGACCCGACCTTGGCCAGCTGATCGACGACCTCCGACGGAGCGCCACCGTGGAGCGGGCCCTTCATCGTCCCGATGGCCCCGGCGACGGCGGAGGCGATGTCGGAGCGGGTCGAGGTGATGACCCGGGCCGTGAAGGTGGAGGCATTGAAGCCGTGCTCTGCCCCGACGATGAAGTAGGCGTCCAGCGCGCGCGCGGTGCCGGGATCCGGCCGCTCGCCCTTGAGCTGGTAGAGGAAGCCCTCGACGAGGTCCAGTGACGGATCCGGCTCGACCGGATCCTTGCCCTCGCGGAGCCGGGCAAATGCCGCGAGGGCGGACGGCGAGAAGGAGGTCAGTGCCCGGGCCTGGTCGACCGTCGGCGGCCAGGGCAGGTCCTGGGTCGCGCCCCAGGCGGAGACGGCCGTGCGCAGCGCGTCCATCGGCTTGGTCGAGGTCGGCAGCGCCTTGAGGATCGCGAGAACGGGCCCGGGGATCGGGCCCGGTCGGCAGGCGGTGCGTCCGGCACCCAGTCGCCGGTCCACAGCAGGTTCGCGACGGCCGCGTAGCTCCCGCGCTCGACGAGATCGCCGATCCGGTAGCCGCGATAGATGAGCCGGCCGCGCTCGCCGTCGACCTTGCTGAGGGCCGTCTCGCCGGCGAGCACGCCCTCGAGCCCGGGCGAGTAGGGCCGCTCGTCTGCGGGCGGCGCCGCGTCGAGGCGGGCGTCTGTGTTTCGGTCATGCCCTGATGGTAGTCCCGGCCGATCGGACGCGTCGCCGGTCAGTTCTTCGGGCTGATGGCCTCGAGGATGACCCGGACGACGATCGCGCCGAAGACCGAGACGACGACGGCGGCGATGAACCCCTCACCCGAGCTGAACCCCATCTGGCTTGCGAGCCAGCCGCCGACGATCGCCCCGAGGATTCCGACGACGACGTTGGGGAGGCAGCCGCGGGCGGTCCGGCCGCCGACGACGGCACCGGACAGCGCGCCGCCGAGGAAGCCGATGACGATCCAGTAGAAGAGGTCCATCGGCTCAGTCTGCCATGTCGGGGGCGCCGAGGAAGGACTCGACCGCGGCCACGAACGCGTCGACGTGGGTGTGGTGAGCCGCGTGCCGCGCGCCGTCGATCACGACGACGCGACCGTCCCGGAGCCGCGCGTCGAGGGCCTCGGTGGCCTCGCGAAACGGTGCCGCGCTCTCCCCGCCGAGCAGCTGCAGGACCGGCTGAGCGACACCGGCCAGCGCCTCGAGCGACGCGGCCGGCGACGCCTCGCCCTCGAGCTCCCGCAGCGTGGTCCCGACGGCCGCGGCTCGAACCGGCCAGATCGGGTCAGCGCGGAACGCGGCGAGGTCGGCGGCCGGCATCCGGACGATCTCCCGCATGAACGTCTCCAGAGCGGCGTCCCGATCGCCGGCCTCGATGAGCCCTGCGATCCGGCGCTCGACGCCAACCGGCCGGTAGCCCATCCCGGGCTCACCGTCAGCAGCGGATGGGCTCGGGCGCACCCTCGTAGACGATGAGCCGACGAATACTCTGGGTCAGCAGCGCTGCGCCCAGCGCACAGCGCCCGCCGTAGGAGTGGCCAACGACGTCGACAGGCGTGCCCGCCTCGTCGGCCAGCGTCTCGGCGACCGCGGCCAGGTCCTCGTACTCGCGCTCGATCTCGTACGAAGAGCCATCGCCGGACGCGCCGCGGCCGCGCCGATCGACGGCGTGCAGCCGGAACGCTCGCTCGAGCACCGGTCCGACCGATCGCCACGTCGTGTGATCGGCGGTCGCGCCGTGGACGAGCAGGAGCGGCGGCCCGTCGCCGGAGGAGAAGACGGCGATCGGCGTGCCGTCGCGCGATACGACGCTGCGCTGGTCGGCCGTCACGGCTGCCAGCGGTACAGCACGTCCGGTTGGCCCTCCTCGTTGCCCGAGCCGTCGCCCAGCCGCGCGACGACAAACCCGTGGCCCTCGTAGAAGCGCCGGGCGCGGTCGTTGACCTGGAACGTGTACAGCTCGAGACCGCGCGGCCGCCGCCGTTTCGCGAGCGCCATCAGGCGGCTGCCGATTCCCCGGCGATGCCACGGCGGATCGACGTACAGGTGACCGATCCCGTGCGTCGTCGAGGACCATCATCGCGACCACCCGGCCGCCGATCTCGGCGACCCACGTCTCCATCAGCGGCACGACCTCCTCGGCCAGCCAGCCGCGACACTCCTCGTCGGTGTGGGCGAGCGGGAAGTCGTAGGTCGACTTGAACGCAGCGAGGTAGACGTCGGCCACGGCCGGCGCATCGGCCGGCACGGCCCGGCGGATCGTGACGTCGTCCGCGGCCGTGGCGGGCGCGTCCCTCACCGACGGAGTGAGGATGCAGCCGCTTCGTCGAGGATCCAGGTCGCCCCGGGGCGGCGCGCCAGCTGGGCGGGCCACCGCTGTTCATCGCGTTCGGGGCCCAGCACCTCGCGCGAGAATCGCTGCCTTGCCCTCGCCGTGGGCCACGACGATGATCCGGCGCGCGACGTCGAGGACCCGTGGGTTCAGCGTGACCCGGGCGACGTGCGGCTCGACGTGCGTCGGCGCGGGCACGCCGACGACGGTGTCGTCCTTGTTGAAGGCCTCCGAGTCCGGGAAGACCGACATGACGTGGCCATCCGGACCGATGCCCAGGAGGACGACGTCGAAGGCGGGCCAGCGACCCTCGACGGGCGGCCCGACCTCGCGCAGTGTTTCCGCGTATTTCTGCGCAGCCCAGATCGGCCCGACGCCCTCGGCGATCGCCTGTCCTGTCGGGATCGGGTGGACGTTCTCCGCGGGGATCGGCGCCCCGGCTGTCCTCCGACCGGCGACATCGGCCCCGGAGCCGCCCGTTCCGGACTGGCCGCTGAGCGCCCCGATCTCGAGGAGGTCGCTCGTCGCGATCTCGACGTTGGACAGCGGGTGGTCGGCCGGAACGAACCGTTCGTCGCCCCACCACAGCTCGACGAACTCCCAGGGGACGCGGTCGCGCAGCGGCGGTACGGCAAGGTTTCGATAGATCGCGGCCGGCGTCGAGCCGCCCGTCGTCGCCCAGTGGGCGCGCTCGCGGTCCGTGACAGCATCGATGAGCGCCGACGCGATGAGGTCGGCAGCGGTCCGCGCACACGCCTCCGGGTCGGGCCGGATCGCGATCTCCGGTTCGTCCGTGATCGGACTGACCGTCACGCCAGCGGCCCTCCGGCCAGCTCGGCGGCCATCCGCGTCGCCCCGACCGCCACCGGGTCTCGACCGCCGGCCTCGATCACCTCGGCCAGGAGATCGACGTCCGTCCGACGGGGAGCGTTGAAGCCCCGCTCGAGGCAATGAACGCCGTCCTGCCAGACGCGGGCATGAACCGCGTCCTGCTCGGCGGTGACGTCGGCCCGGAGCTCGGAGCCGCGGTAGTCCGCCTTGAGCTCGATCCGGAGGGTCGTCCCGGGCGGCATCTCCGACAGGACCGGGCGGACGACGACCGCGACCTCGGTCCGATCGAGCCGGAGGGTCGCGCCGAGGCCGCCGCCGAACGTCGTCAGCGGCGGCGCGCCGCCGTGCCGGGAGGCCGCCGGTCGGACCGGGCTCGCGACCGGCGCGAGCGGCTTCTCGACCCGCATCCCGAGCCGCGACGCCAGCCACGCCGCGTGATAGACGGGCTTGACGACGTTCGTCATCTCGACGCCGCCCTCTTCGCGGACGCCGTACGTCACGCTGATCCGGCGGAGATGGCGGAGGTAGGGCAGGAAGTCGGGGATGTCGAAGATCGACGCGATCGCCTCGCGCCAGCGCGACTGACGGACGAGCGCGAAATCGGAGATGGCGATCGGCCGGCGGTCCTGGAGTGCCGCCAGGTGGCGGACCTGGCCGAGGCCGGTGCCGTGCCACGTCGAGCCGTCGACGACGAGCCGGTCGGCCATGTCGAAGACGTCGTTGGCGGGCTCGGTGCCGAACGGCGGCTCGTCGGGCCACCAGACCGTGACCGGCAGGTCGTGGATGAGGAGCGGGGCGACGATCGCGTCGAGATGGCGGCCCGACTCGCCGCCGCACATCAGGTAGATCGTCTCGGCGCAGGTCGCCGGCGCGTTCTCGCGGGGCAGGACGCAATGGGCCAGGATCTGGGCGTCGAGCCAGGAGGGCCCGTCGGGATCGGCCGGCGAAACGACGAGGGTCCGCGACGGATGACGCCCGGTCAGGTCCTCGATCGTGGCCGCGCAGCGCTCGCCGACTTCCGGCCGCCGGGCGATGACGACGAGGTTCATCACGCTGGTCCGGGCCGCCACGTGGCGATCCGCGACCTCGTCGCCGTCGACGTCGGGATGGAGGTTCGGCTGGGCCCAGATCCGGGCCAGCTCCTGCTCGATGCCGTCGATGCTGTTGGCGCGCGACCGCCAGCGCATGCCCTGGTCGGCGGGAGCCGTGGCAGGCGCTGTTCATATTCGTCGCCACCTTCGTCCTTCGGCGGCCAGGAGCTCATCCGCTTCTTCGGGGCCCCACGTGCCCGCTTCGTAGTTGGGGAAGTCGGGTGCCGGCTCCGAGGCCCACGCCTCGATGATCGGCGTGACGATGCCCCAGGCACCCTCGACCTCGTCGGCGCGAGTGAACAGCGACGCGTCGCCGAGGAGCGCGTCGAGGATCAGCGTCTCGTACGCATCGGGCGAGTCGACCGAGAAGGCGGAACCGTAGGTGAAGTCCATGTTCACCGACCTGACGTCGAGCCCGAGTCCCGGCACCTTCGCCCCGAAGCGGAGCATGATCCCCTCGTCGGGCTGGATCCGGATCGCGAGCAGGTTCGGGTCGGGTTCGACCGCGGACTCCCGGAACAGCCGATGGGGGACCTCCTTGAACTGGATGGCGATCTCCGTGGCGCGCTTCGGCAGTCGCTTCCCCGTTCGGAGGTAGAACGGGACGCCCGACCAGCGCCAGTCGTCGACCTCGAGATGGGCGGCGATGTAGGTCTCGGTCTCGGACTCCGGGTCGACCTGGGGCTCCTGCCGGTAGCCGGGGACGGGCTTGCCGGCGACCCAACCCGGGCCGTACTGGCCGCGGACGACGTCGGTCCGAACCTTCTGCGGCGTCATCTCGCCGATCGCCCGGATCACCTTGACCTTCTCGTCGCGCAGCGCGTCGGCATCGAACGTGGCCGGCGGCTCCATCGCGACGAGGCTCATCAGCTGGAGCAGGTGGTTCTGGAGGAAGTCGCGGCTTGCGCCGGTCTCCTCGTAGAACGCACCGCGGTTCTCGACGCCGATCGATTCGGCGACGGTGATCTGGACATGGTCGATGTGGCGCCGGTTCCAGATCGGCTCGAAGATGCCGTTGCCGAATCGGAAGACGAGGAGGTTGCGGACCGTCTCCTTGCCGAGGTAGTGATCGATCCGATAGACCTGCGTCTCGCGGAAGACCTTGCCGACCTCGCGGTTGAGCCGGATCGCCGAATCGAGATCGTGGCCGAAGGGCTTCTCGATGACGATCCGCCGCCAGCCGCCCTCGTGCCGCTCGTGATCGAGCCCGACGCGCCCGAGCTGGGCGACGATCTCGGCGAACTGCGACGGCTGCGTCGCGAGATAGTAGAGGTGGTTTCCCCGGCTGTTCTGCTCCCGATCGATCTCGTCGAGGCGCTTGGCGAGCCGGTCGAAGCCGCCGGCATCGGCGAAGTCGCAGCGCTCGTAGCGGATCCGCGACGCGAACGACCGCCAGGCGGCGTCGTCGAGCGGCAGGACTCGCGAGTATTTCTCCAGCGACTCCCGATATTCGGCCCGCAGCGCCTCGTCGTCGTAGTCCCGCCGGCCGATGGCGAGGACAACGAATTCGTGCGGCAGAAGGTTCGTCCGCCAGAGCTGGTAGAGGGCCGGGACGACCTTCCGATGGGCGAGATCGCCGGTCGCCCCGAACAGGACGAGCGTGCTCGGGTCCGGGACGCGCTCGAGGCGAAGGCCCTCGCGGAGCGGGTTGTCTTCCTGCTTGTGGGGCTTGCGCCGCGTCGCGCGCGAGAGGCGGAGGTCGCGCATGGTCCGCGGCGCGTCCTTCGATCGCGGAGCAGCGTGGGGCTGCTTGTCGGGAGCGGTCTCCGGTGCGACGAGCGGTGCCGGTTCGCCGGGCTCCGTCTTGGGCGTGCCCGGCGTCCCAGGCGCGACGCGGCGCCGCTTCGGCGTGGCCGTCTCCGGTCACTCGGTCTTCACCTCATGGCCGCCGAACTCGTTTCGCAGCGCCGCGAGGACCTTCGCGCCGTACGAATCGTCCTGGCGCGACCGGAATCGCGTCAGCAGCGACAGGGTGATCACCGGGGCGGGAACGTCGTGGTCGATCGCCTCCTGGACGGTCCAGCGGCCCTCACCCGAGTCGGCGACGTAGCCCTTGATGTGCTCGAGGTCGGGCCCGTTCGCCTTGAATGCCCGTGCGGCGAGCTCGAGCAGCCACGAGCGGACCACGGAGCCCTGCATCCACAGCTCGGAAATCGCGGCGAGGTCCAGCTCGTACGAGGCCGCGTGCATGATCTCGAAGCCTTCGGCGTAGGCCTGCATGAGCCCGTACTCGATGCCGTTGTGGACCATCTTCACGTAGTGCCCGGCACCCGGGCCGCCGACGTGGAGGTAGCCGCCATCGGGCGCCAGGGTCTTGAAGATCGGCTCGAGGGGGTCGACTGCCTCCTTGTCTCCGCCGACCATCAGGCAATACCCGACCTGGAGTCCCCAGATGCCGCCGCTGGTCCCGGCATCGACGTAGTTGATCCCCTTGGCCTTCAGCTCGGGGTGGCGGCGCTGGTCGTCGTGGAAGTTCGTGTTGCCGCCGTCGATGATCGTGTCGCCGGCCTCCAGGTGCTCGAGCAGCTCGGCGATCTGGGCTTCCGTCGCATCGCCGGCGGGGACCATGATCCAGACGGCCCGCGGTGCCTTGAGCTTCGATACGAGCTCCTCGATCGAGAACGCCGCGACGGCGCCCTCGCCGGCGATCTCCTTCGTCTTCTCCGGCGTCCGGTTGTAGGCCACGACCTCGTGGCTGTCGCGGAGCAGGCGGCGAACCATGTTGGCGCCCATCCGGCCCAGTCCGACGAAACCGATCTGCATCCGTGGGGCCTCCCTGTCAGGCGTGGTCGTTGGCTGGCTTCTCAGGACGAGGCAAGGGCCTCGGCGAGTGCGGCTTCAAGGGTCGCGAGGTCCGCTTCTGGATCGGCCAGGTGAACCCTGACGATCGGCAGGTCGTGTGACTCGATCGCCTCGAAGTCACCCTGGGCCTGGGCGTCGATCAGCTGGCCGAACGTGTACGGCCAGCCCGGGATCGGGCGATCGGCCGGATGGTCCGACGTCAGCTGGATGAACCAGCCGGTCGGGGCGCCGCCCTTGTGGAGCTGGCCCGTGGAGTGGAGGAAGCGCGGACCGTAGCCGGCGGTCGTCGCGCAGCCGGTCGCCTCGCGGAGGAGGACGCGGATGCGGGCGATCGCCTCGTCGCGGGCGGCCGTCGGGGCGATGAACGCCTGGATCGAGAGATAGGCGTTCGGACGGCGGCGGGCCAGGTGCCGTCGCAGCTCGCCGACGAGCGTCTGGTCGCCGCCCTCGCTCAGGCGGAGCGGCGCGTCGCCGTACAGGGCGAGCCCGCCGGACGTCGCAATCGGCGTCGCTGCGGCGGCGTCGGTGGCTCGCCGGCCGCGGCCGTCCCCGTGGCGGTCGAGGAGCGCGCGGGTCCGTTCCTTCGCCTCTTCGACATTGGGCTGGTCGAACGGATCGATGCCGAGGACGGCGCCGGCGATCGCCGTGGCGACCTCCCAGCGAATGAACTCGGCCCCGAGATCGATCGGGTCGCGCATGCCGATCCGGATCACGGGGTGGCCGGCTCCGCCGAGCGCGTCGGCGAGGTTGTCCGCCGCGGCGGCCTCCGGGCCCGACGACCCGTCGAGCGTCAGCCGGACGATGACCCGGTCCGGACCGTAGACGTCGGGCGCGCCGAGCGGCTCGCGGTCGACCGGGACGATCCCGACCCCGCGCTTGCCCGTGCTCTCGGCGATGAGCTGCTCGGCCCATGCCCCGAACGTCGCAATCCCGGGGTCGGGCAGGAAGGTCAGCTTGTCGCGGCCGCCTTTCGCGAGGACCCCGAGAGCGAGCCCGAGACTCACGCCTGGGTTCAGATCCGGGTCCGGTTCCATGCAGGCGCCGAGCATCGCCGCGGCGGACGCGAGGAGCGAATCGAGGTCGAGGCCGATGAGACTTGCCGGAACGAGGCCGACGTAGGAGAGCGCGGAGTAGCGGCCGCCGATGTCCGGCGGGTTGAGGAACGTCTCGCGGAGCTCGTCGTGATGCGGAATTGCCTCGACGCTCTTGCCCGGATCCGTGATCGCGATCATCAGCTCGCCCGCGTGCTCGTTGCGCGGCGCATGCCGGCTCCGGAGGGCCTTCTCGATCCGATCCCAGGCGTCGGCCTGGAACGCGAGCGGCTCCGTCGTGGTGCCGGACTTGCTGGCAACGATGAACAGCGTCGCGAGCGGGTCGAGGTCGTCGACGGTCGCGGCGACCGCGGCGGGATCGGTCGAGTCGAGGACGCGCAAGTCGAGCCAGCCCTCGGCGCTGCCGAACGTTCGGACGAGGACCTCCGGGGCGAGGCTGCTGCCACCCATGCCGGCGACGATCGCCGTGGTGAAGCCGGCATCGCGGATCCCCTCGCCGAATCCTTCGAGTGCCGCGACCTGCATGGCGAAGTGAGCGGGGGCGTCGAGCCAGCCGAGGCGATCGGCGATGGCCGCCTGGACGCGGGGATCGGTCGACCAAAGGGTCGTGTCGTGAGCGAACAGCCGCTCGGCCCAGGAGTCGTTGCGGGCCACGTCCACTGCAGCCCCGTAGGCGGACTCGTACTCGGCCAGGGCGAACCCGGGTGGTGAGGTCGTCCCCGTGGCGTCGGTCACCGCGCTTCCTCCTGTGGAGCCAACAGGATAGTCCTTGCGGGTTCCCGCGCTCGCCGGCGCTTCGTCAGCCCGCGGCTTCGATGGCGTCGACCTTGGCGAGCCGGCGCCGGTGCCGCTCCTCCCCGCTGAAACGGGCGGCGAGGAAGGCGACGCTGCACTCGTACGCAGGTTCGGGCCCGATGACCCGGGCGCCGAGCGTCAGGACGTTCATGTCGTCGTGCTCGACGCCCTGGTGGGCCGAGTAGGTGTCGTGGCAGACGGCGGAACGGATGCCCTTCATCTTGTTGGCCGCGACGCTCGCGCCGACGCCGGAGCCGCAGATGAGGATGCCGCGATCGGCGCTGCCGTCGCGGATGGCGAGCCCCAACCGCTGGGCGAAGTCCGGGTAGTCGTCGGTCGGGTCGGAGCCGTCGCCGCCGAGGTCGATGAGCTCGTGGTCGAGCCCCGCCTCGCCCAGCCGCCGAAGCAGCTCGTCCTTCATGGCCGCCCCGGCGTGGTCCGCGGCGAACGCGACGCGCATCAGGCGCGCATCAGCTGTGGCCCGGGTCCGTGCCGGATGAGCGATCCACCCCCGGGTCGCCGCCGTGCAGCGTCGGGTGGCCGCCGCGCGGGGCCGGCAGGTGGCCGGGTTCCAGGGTCGGGATCGGGCCGTGGACCTTGCCGGCGGCAACGTCGCGGGCGACGCCGGCGACGCGATCAACGGTGAAGCCGAACTTCTCGAAGATCGTCCCGGCCGGCGCCGACGCCCCGAAATGATCGAGCCCCACGATCGCGCCCTCGTCGCCGACCCAGCGCTCCCAGCCGAGCGAGACCCCGGCCTCCACCGAGACGCGTTTGCGGGCCGCCGCCGGCAGGACGCTCTCGCGATACGCCGCATCCTGGCGCTCGAACAGCTCCCAGCACGGCATCGACACGACCCGGCTCGGGACACCCTCCTTCTCGAGCGCCTCCGCCGCGCCGAACGCCAGCTGGAGCTCGGAGCCGGTCCCGATGAAGATCAGCCCGATCGACCCGGCCCCGCCGGACGCCTCGCGCAGGACGTAGCCGCCGCGCCCGACGCCCTCGCGGGCGTGCTCCGCCGTCCCCGGCAGCGTCGGCAGCTTCTGGCGCGTGAGCGATAACCCAACCGGCCCGGACGGCGACTCGGCGCCGCGCTCCAGCGCGATGGCCCACGCCGCCGCGGCCTCGTTCGCGTCGCCCGGACGGATGAACCACAGGTTCGGGATCGCTCGGAGCGCCGCGTAATGCTCGACCGGCTGGTGGGTCGGGCCGTCCTCGCCGAGGCCCACCGAGTCGTGGGTCCAGACGTAGACGACGTGGAGGCCGCTCAGCGCGGCCAGCCTGACGGAGCCTCGCATGTAGTCGCTGAACGTGAGGAACGTTCCGGCATACGGGATGAACGCGCCGTGGTAGGCGATGCCGTTGGCAGCGCCGCCCATCGCGTGCTCGCGAACGCCGAACCGGATGTTCCGGCCGGGCTCGTCGGCCTGGAACTCGCGGCGCGCCCTTGATGTCGGTCAGGTTCGACTCGGACAGGTCCGCCGCGCCCCCGAACAGCTCCGGGACCGGGCCGGCGAGCGCCTGGATCGCCTCCTGGCTCGCGTTGCGGGTGGCGATCTCCTCGCCCACGGCGTAGGTCTTGAGGCCCTTGTCCCAGCCGTCGGCGAGCTTGCCGGCGAGTCGGCGGCGGAGCTCCGCGGCGAGGTCCGGGAAGTCGCGGCCATATGCCGAAAGCTCCTCCTCCCACGCCTCGACGAGCGCCTCGCCGGCCGAGACCGCCTCGCGGAAGAGCGAGGCCGCCTCGTCGGGGACGTAGAAGTCACGGTCCGGATCCCAGCCGTAGGCCTCCTTGACGAGCCGGACCTCGTCGGCGCCGAGCGGCTGGCCGTGTGCCTTCTGCGTGTCCTGGCGGTTCGGGCTGCCGAAGCCGATGTGGGTCTTGACGGCGATGATCGACGGCCGCGGGTCCTCGCGGGCGGCCTCGATCGCACGCGCGATCGCCTCGACGTCGTTGCCGTCCTCGACGCGCTGGGTGTGCCACGGATAGGCGGCGAACCGGGCGAGGACATCCTCGGACCAGGCCATCTTCGTCGGCCCATCGAGCTGGATGCCGTTGTCGTCGTAGAGGGCAATGAGCTTGCCGAGCCGGAGGTGCCCCGCGAGCGAAGCCGCCTCGGACGCGATCCCCTCCTGGAGGTCCCCGTCGGAGCAGAGCGTGTAGGTCCAGTGGTCGACGATGTCGTGGCCGGGCCGGTTGAACTCGAAGGCCAGCCGACGCTCGGCGATCGCCATGCCGACGGCATTCGCGAAGCCCTGGCCGAGCGGCCCGGTCGACGCCTCGACGCCCGGCGTCAGCCCGAACTCGGGATGGCCCGGGGTCTTCGAGCCCCACTGACGGAACGACTTGAGGTCGTCGAGCGACACGTCGTAGCCGGTCAGATGAAGGAGCGAGTAGAGGAGCATCGAGGCGTGCCCGGCCGAAAGGACGAAGCGGTCGCGATCGGGCCAGTCGGGGCGCGTCGGCGCGTGGCGGAGGAACCTTGTCCAGAGCGTGTACGCCATCGGTGCGGCGCCCATGGGCGCGCCCGGGTGCCCTGAGTTCGCCTTCTGGACGCCGTCGATCGCCAGCGTCCGGATCGTGTTGATGGCGAGCTGGTCGAGCGATTGCGCTGCGACGGTCATGAGACATTCACTCCGGGCACGTGGCGAGTGGAGGTCCCCGGAAGTATAGGTCGCGAGGCCGTCAGGACCCGGCCTTGAGCCGCTCGGCCAGGTCTCCGGCAAACGGGAAGAGGGGACCCTCGGCGAGGAACTCAGGGCGGAGGGGTGCCCCACGATCGCCCACGCCGGGGTCGGCCTCGAACGCATCCGTCAGGTCCCGGAGGGCCGCCGCAATGCCTTCGGCCGATAGGCTGGCGAGCGAGCGGATGTTCTGATGCCAGGTCGAGAGGTCCTTCGCCCCGAACCGGTTCGTCGCGACGAGCATCCCGAGGTGGGCCATGTCGAGCGGCGGGTAGCTGGGATGCGGCGAGATCATCAGCGACAACCCGACGGCCGACTCGCGCAGGAGCGCGCCGTAAGTCGCGAGCTCGAGCTTGCCGAGTGACCTCAGCCTCAGGCCCGGTGCGATCTCGATCGACGGGTGCTTGCGGCCGGCCGACTCGATCTTCCAGCCGCGCGCCTTGGGATCCGTCCTTGCCCACTCCCGAAGGCCGTCGACGATGAGCGGAAACGCGTTGCGGGGCGTTTCGGGGCGGCCGTAGACGACGATTCGGCGCGTCCGCTCGCGTGGCGGCTCGTCAAGGAACGGCCGGAGGGCCGTGGCGAGCCTGGGCTCGAACGTGAACTCGTCGGCGAAACGGATGCCCTCTCCGGCGAGGTGGTCGCGGAGCAGGCTCGTGTTGATCACGGCGATCGTCGGTACATCGCCGGCGTACGTCCGCCTGGCCAACGCCCACTGAGCCGACCACGGATAGAAACCGGGCTCAAAATCCTGGACGAGGTAGCCGAACGGTCGGATCGGCTGGTTGAATTCGGCGGCCTGCCAGGTCGCGATGCGGACGGCCAGCTCGGCGGTCGTCCAGAACGTCGCCAGGAAGATGTCCTCGGGGCCGACGGCAAGCGACGTTTCCTCGCCTCGGGGCAGCGCGACGACCTGGCGAGTCACCGAATCCTGGTCTTACGCGTGGAAGCCCACGCGAGGGCAGCTTCGACAGCGCCGTGAAGTGACACGATCCGACGCCGCGGAAAGGACGTCGCGAGGGCGTCGAAGAGGTCGAGCGCGGTCTCGCGCTCCACCGAACGTGCGCCCAGGGTTCAGGGTTGGCAGGAGGAGGTTCAGGCGAGGTCCCGAGCCCGATCGGTCGGCCGCGCGCTGTGGCGTGACGCGGTGGAGCTCCGGGACGCCGTCTGGGGTCGGGCGCGGCGGCCGGAGCGGCGGTCGACGAAGGACGCGCGGGCGCCGAGCGACGGGCGAGCCGACGGAGCAGGGACACGCCGCAAGTCTAGCGATCGGCGCGGAGCGTCCCGAGGCTATCCTGCCTCCATGTCCCGATCGGTGCGGCGCCTTCCGCCACGCTTTCCGCGGCGCCGACGCCAGAACGCGTCCAAGGTGACTGTCCTCGGCGACCTGATGCTCGACGTCGTCGTCGCGCCGGCGCGGCCACTGAAGCGCGGGACGGACGTCCCTGGCCGGGTCGCGCTGCGCCAGGGAGGTTCCGCTGCCAATACGGCCCGGTGGCTGGCGCGGCTCGGCGTGCGCTCGACGCTCGTGACGTCCGTCGGTCGCGACGCAGTCGGCCGGACGCTCGTGGAGTCGGTGCGGTCCGACAAGGTCACGGTCCGGGCGACGCGCGTTGCGGGCCGGGCCACGGGCCGGATCGGAGTCATCGTCATGCCGGGCGGCGAACGCTCGTTCGTCGCCGACAGGGGCGCAGCCGACGAGCTTCGGCCGGCCGACCTCAAGCCGGGCTGGTTTGCTGCCGACCTGCTCCATCTGCCGGCCTACTCGCTCATCGGCTCGCCGCTCGGGGAGGCCGGTCGGCGGGCGATCGTGATGGCACGCGAGCACGGCGCACTCGTGAGCCTCGACCTCGCGTCGGCAGCGCCGCTCCTGGCCCATGGTCGACGGGCCGCCCGGCTCCTCGTCGAGGGTGCCGCACCCGACATCCTGTTCTCGACGGCCGCCGAGGCGGAGGCGTTTCTCGGCGGGGACGACGTCGGCGGGCTGCTCGAAGCGGCACCGCTGGCGATCGTCAAGCGCGGAGCCGGCGGCGCCACGGTGCTGGCCCGCGGGCTCGCCGGTACCCACCGATTCGAAGTGGCAACCCCGGCGCTGGCGGCGACCGACACGACCGGGGCCGGCGACGCCTTCGACGCCGGCTTCCTGGCGATGTACCTCTCCGCTGCCTTCGGACGCCCGCTCCCGACCCGCGGCGCTTCACCGCGCCGCGCTGGCCGGCCACCGCGCCGCGGCCCGCCAACTCGCGACTGGCTCGCCGGAGTTGGTCCTCGGATGATCGCCGACAGGCTCGACATCCTGCCGGAGGTGGCCGAAGCGTTGCGCGGCGGGCGGCCGGTCGTCGCCCTCGAGTCGACGCTGATCAGCCACGGACTGCCGTACCCGCAGAACCTCGAGGTGGCGCTCGCGTCGGAGGCCGCGGTGCGAGAGTCCGGGGCCGTTGCCCGCGACCGTGGCGATCCGCGACGGGCGGATCCTCGTCGGACTGGAGGCCTCTTCGCTCGAGGCGTTGGCCAACGCGCCGGCGGGCTCCGTCCGGAAGGCGGCTCGGCCGAGTCTCGCCGCCGCGATCGACGCCGGCGGCTGGGCCGCGACCACCGTGTCGGCGACGATGATCGCCGCCCATGCGGCGGGGATCGTGGTCTTCGCCACGGGCGGGATCGGCGGCGTCCACCGCGGCGCCTCGGAGAGCTTCGACATCTCGTCGGATCTGGAGGAGCTCGCGCGCACGCCCATGGCCGTCGTCTGTGCCGGCCCGAAGGCGATCCTCGACGTCCCGGCGACGCTCGAGTACCTGGAGACGCGGGGCGTGCCGGTCGTCGCCGTGGGCCAGGACGAGCTGCCCGGCTTCTACGCCCGGAGTCTCGGCGTCAGGGCGCCGTCGTCCGTCGCCGACGTAGCTGGCGCCGCGCGCCTGGCCGCCGCCCACCTCGGGCTCGGGCCTCGGCAGCGCGATCCTCGTCTGCGTGCCCGTCCCCGAGCCGGATGCGCTGGCGTCCGAGGTCGCCCGGACCGCCATCGAGCGGGCCATCGCCGACGCCGACGCGGCGCACGTCGCCGGACCCGAGCTGACGCCATGGCTTCTGGCCCGGATCGCCGACGATCACCGGCGGCGCATCCGTCCGCGCGAACACCGCCCTGATCGTCAACAACGCCCGTGTCGCGGGGCAGCTGGCAGTCGCGCTCGTTTCTGGCAAATGACCGCCGAGTGAACGTATGGCGCCGACTCCAGGCGACAACTTCAGCAGCTGTGCGTGAGCAGATCGCTCGTTTCTGCCAAATGACCCCTGAGATGAGCACTTGTCCGGAATCGTCTGACGAACGCTCGCCGGGCGTGCACTTGCCAGAAGTCGGAGCCGGGTCGGGAGCCGTCAGCTGGGGGTGACGCCTAGCTCCTGATCTCGCGTGGATCTCCCGCGATGCCGTCGGTCGCATCACTTCGGCGCGGCGAGCGGCGGGGCCCAGATATGCAACCAACGGCATCACCCGACAGGGGACTGATTTTGGCGGCGCGCGTATACTCCGCGTCCCTCCTGGCAGCACCTTCTCGGGGAGTCCTGTGTCCGGCACGTCGCAGTCCCAGCCGCTCGCCATCGACGTCCGTGGGATCCGCCGCGTCTACAACGTCAAGCCGACGCCCATCGTCGCCCTCCAGGGCGTCGATCTCGCGGTCGAGCCCGGCGAGTTCTTCGGACTGCTCGGGCCGAACGGTGCCGGCAAGACGACCCTCATCAAGATCCTGACCACGCTGCTGCTGCCATCGTCCGGCACGGCCCACATCTTCGGCTTCGACGTCGAGCGCCAGACGAAGCAGATCCGCCGGATCATGAACATGGTCGCGGGCGGCGAGCAGTCGGGCTACGGGATCCTGACCGTCCGCGAGCAGCTCTGGATGTTCAGCCAGTTCTACGGCCTCCCCTCGAAGGACGGCTGGCGCCGGGTCGACGAGCTCGTCGAGGCGGTCGGCCTCGGGGAGCAGAAGGAACAGCGCGTCAGCACGCTGTCGACCGGCCAGCGGCAGAAGATGAACTTCGCCCGTGGCCTCCTCAACGACCCGTGGATCTTCTTCCTCGACGAGCCGACTCTCGGCCTCGACGTCTCCGCCGCCCGCTCCGTCCGTGAGCTCGTCCTCGCCTGGAAGGCGGCCGTCCCCGGACGGACCGTCCTCCTGACGACTCACTACATGGCCGAGGCCGACGAGCTGTGCGACCGGATCGCGATCGTCGACCACGGCCGGATCCTCGCCCTCGGCACGCCCGACGAGCTCAAGAAGCGGGTCCAGCGCGAGTCGGTGTTCCGGCTGGAGCTCGACCGGCTCGAGGGTGGCACCGCCGCGCTCAAGCGGCTGCCCGGCGTCCTGAGCGCGACGTCCGCGGCGGCGCAGGACGAGAGCCGCGATCGGCAGACCGTCGAGGTCAACCTCACGCTCGAGGACGATGCGGTGCTCGGCACCGTCGTCGGGGCGCTCGCCGGTATCGGCTCGCACATCCTCGCCCTGCGGAAGTCCGAGCCGTCGCTCGAGGACGTCTTCGTCGAGCTGGTCGGGCGCGGCTTCGACGAGGAGCCGGCAGCAGGCGACCCGCCTGAGCCGCCGGCGCCCGACCTGACGCCCGATCCTCGCGATACCGCCCACGAGCCCGGCGAGCGCGAAGAGGAGGAGGCCGTCGTATGAGCTCGGCCTTCGTCTTCCGACCGACGGCGAGTCCGCAGGAGGCGGCCAACTGGTCGCGCCGGCAGATCATCGCCACGGACCTCCGGACCATCGTCGGGCGGGCCTACCCGCGGGTGACCGGCCTCTTCCGCGAGAAGAGCTGGGTGTTCTTCGAGATCGCTCCTGCCGTTCCTCGCGACGTCCGCGTTCGTCTTCGTCTATCGCGCCGTCCAGGCGCCGCCGGAGTACATCGGCTTCGTCGTCCTGGGCGGGGCGATGACGGCGTTCTGGCTCAACGTCATCTGGAATGATGGCCCAGCAGCTCTGGTGGGAGAAGAGCCAGGGCAATCTCGAGCTCTACTTCGCGGCGCCGATGAACATCATGTCGGTCCTGTTCGGGATGGCGTTCGGCGGCTTCGTCATGAGCTCCACCCGGGCGGTCGTCGTCCTCGTCGTCGCGTCGCTGCTCTATCGGCGTGTCGTTTGCCGTCGACCAGTGGTTCCTGCTGATCGCGCGTGTTCCTCCTGACGCTCGCCGCTCTGTACGGCCTGGGCATGGTCCTCGCGAGCCTCTTCCTCATGTGGGGCCGCGAGGCCTGGCACCTCACCCAGTTCCTCGTCGAGCCGGTCTACTTCGTGTCCGGGCTCAACTTCCCGATCGCCCGACTCGGGATCGTCGGGTCGCTGGCGATTGCGCTGCTGCCGCTCGCGGTCGGCCTCGATGCGATGCGCCAGCTCGCCTTCGCCGACGCCGCCTATCCGCTCGGGACGCCGAGCCCGGAGATCGAGGCGCTCATCCTCGTGGCGATGACCGTCGTCTTCCTGCTGCTCGCTCGCTGGAGCCTTCGCGTCCTCGAGCGACTGGCGCGCAAGGAAGGCCGCCTGTCGATCCGCTGGCAATGAGCGGCGCGCAATGAGCGGCATCGACGCGCCCATCGACCCGGGCCTCGGCTCGCCGACATGGGGCGGCTTCGATCACAGCCGAACCCGCGGCCGAGGCGCGGCCGACATCCGGCGCAGCTTCGGAACGGCCGCCCGTCTCGGCTGGCAGATGGAGGCCAACTGGACCGATCCGATCCTGTTCTTCATCTATTCCGTGGCGAAACCCCTCGCGTCGGCCCTGATCCTCGTCGTCATGCTCGACGTCATCAGCGGCGGCGCCAAGCCCGAATTCCGCGCGTTCGTCGTCATCGGCAGCGCGCTGTGGGCCCTCGTCATTGCGGGGATCGCCGGGCTCGCCTGGAGCGTCCTCGAGGACCGCGAGCGGTATCGGATGCTGAAGTACGTCTACGTCAGCCCGAGCGACTTCCTCGTCGTCCTCCTCGGGCGGGGCGTGGCCCGGGTCGCGGTCGGGGCGATGGGCGCGCTCATCACGCTGGCGGTCGGCGTCCTCGCGCTCGGCGTGCCGTTCGACCCGGGGACCGTCAACTGGCCGATGCTCGTCCTCGTCATGGCCATCGGCCTCACCTCGATCGTCGCGGTCGGTGTCTTCATGGCCGCCGTCTGCATCCAGTCGCGCCAGGAGGCATGGTCCTATCCGGAAGCGGCCGCTGGAGCCCTGTTCCTCATCTCGGGCGCGGTGTTCCCGCTGGCGGTCCTGCCGGCACCACTCCAGGTCGTCGGCCTGCTGACGCCGTTCAGTTGGTGGATCGAAGGGGTCCGGCAGGCGCTCTTCTCCGGAGGCCTGAGCTCGGTCGGGGGCGACGGCTCGTTCTTCGCGTCGGTCGCCGGCCACGCCACCCCGACCACACTGGAACTTCTGGCTGCCTTGCTGGCGACGGGAACGGTGGCTACACTCGCCTCCATCGTCGCGTTCCGTGCGAGCGATCGCCGAGCGAAGGATCGCGGGCTGCTGGACCAGACGACTGGTTCCTGAGCTGAGCAGGCCGATGCCGCTTCGGCCGGCGCAAGAGGAGACTCGATGCGGATCTACGAGGGAAGCCCGCGACAGGACTTCGAAGAGGTGTTCCGATCGATCGGAGCCTTCATCGACCAGCGCGCGATGCACGAGGTCCTGCTGGTCGAGGCGCCCGACGGGTTCATCGTCCAGGGAATCGTGGTTGCCGGCGGCGGCCGGCGGGGCGTGGTCGGAGTCGCTCGGCGCCCAGACCAAGGAGACGCTCACGTTCCTCGACGACGACATCGCCCGGTTCATGGAGGAGTCGGTCGCTCGGCGCGGCAAGCCCAACCCGGAGCCCGAGCGAGACGCCGGCGATTACGAGACCGCGTTCCGCGTGCTCGGCCGGTACATGGACGAGCAGAAGCCGCGCGACGTGTTCTTCTTCGAACAGGACGGCGCGTTCGTCGTCCGGCTGCTCATGGGCGGCCAGACCGGTAGCAAAGCACGTCCTCGCGGAATTCACCAAGGAAGACATCGCCGAGATGGTCGCCCGTGGCCCTGCCCTGCGAACGCCCGACGTCAAGCCGAAGTCGGGCGCCACGGCGGGCTAGATTTCATCGCTGTTCAAGCCCCTTACCCACCCTACACAGGAGGTTGATCGAATGAAGGCTCTCAGGACCGTCGCCGTGGCTCTCGGAATCACGCTCGCCGCGCTCATCGTCATTCCGCTCATCGTGCTGGCCGGCCTCTTCATCTGGCTGAAGGTGACCGAAGAGGACGACGAGGAGATTCTCGAGCTCGATCGGGAAGGCGCCTGAACGACACCGAATCCTCGGGCGGAGGGCGGCGCAAGGCGTCGCCTCCGACCTCGCAGACCGAGAGCCGGTTCCCCGTTGAGGGCGCCGGCTCTTTGACGTCCGCCGGGAGCACGACCGCCGGCCGACCGGCGACTCGCCGAGAGTCGCCGTCCTCGTCGTCATGGTGATCTGGGCCGGCAACTTCATCGTCGTCAAGTCGGCCCTGGCGGTCCTGCCGCCGGTCGGGTTCACCTTCCTGCGGTTCCTCCTCGCGTCGGTGACGCTGCTCCTGCTTCTCAGGTGGCGCGAGGGGAGCATCGGGTTGCCACGGCGCGACCTCATCGCGATGTGGATCCTGGGTGGCCTCGGGTTCGGGCTCTACCAGATCCTGTGGACCACGGGCCTGACGACCGTCGCCGCGGGCGACTCGGCGTTGATCATTGCCGCGACGCCGGTCCTGGTCGCCATCCTCGCGGTGATCGCCCGGTCCGACGTGCTGACGCCCGTGAAACTCGCCGGAGTCCTCGTCTCGTTCATCGGCGTGGCGATCGTCGTCGCGTCCGGGCCCGGGCTCTCGATCGGTGGCTCGATCGTCGGTGAGGCGATCACGCTGGCCGCGGCGTTCTGCTGGTCGATCTACACGGCGTACGCGGGGCCGTACCTGCGGCGGATCTCGCCGCTGCGGGCGACGGCCTGGGCGACCGTCGCCGGAACCACCGTCCTCGCGCCAGTCGCGATCCTCCAGCTCGGAAGCGTCGACGTCGGCCGCGCCGGGCCGGAGGTTGCGGGTGCCATCATCTATTCGGGGATGCTCGCGGCCGGCATCTCGAACGTCGTCGTCTCCAACGGCATCAAGGTCGTCGGGCCCACCCGGACCGCGGCACTGCAGTTCCTCGTCCCGGCGCTGGCTGTCGTCCTGGCAGCCATCTTTCTCGCCGAGCCGATCCGGCCGGGCCAGGTACTCGGCGGCCTGGTGATCATTGCCGGGGTGGTCCTCACTCGGAGCGCTTCGCCCAGCGGATTGCGACTGTCCCTCCGCTGATCTGAACGTTTCGCCGGGCCCTCACACTCATTGGTGGTGACCGCGGACGCAACCGACGCGGTCGCTGAGGGAGACCTGGTGGAAGACCTCGTCCTTCGTGCCCGCGAAGGTGATCGTGAGGCGTTCGCGTCGCTGGTCCATTTGACCAGCGATCGGCTCTACGCGATCGCGACGCGGATCCTGCGCGACGGCGACCTTGCCGAGGATGCCCTGCAGGGCGCCCTCGTCACGGCCTGGCGCCAGCTCCCGACGCTCCGCGACCCGGCCCGCTTCGAGGCCTGGGTTCGCCGGTTGCTCGTCCACGCCTGCTACGCCGAGGCCAGGCGTCGCCGGTCGTGGACGGCCCATGTCCGAGTCCTGCCGGTCGACGGGCCGGTCGGGCCGGATGGCCTGCTCTCGATCGTCGAGCGCGATGCGCTCGACCGCGCCTTCCGGCGCGTATCGATCGAGCATCGGGCGGTATTCGTCCTGCATCACCACCTCGGGCTGTCCCTGGTCGAGATCGCCGAGACGCTCGGCATCCCGGCCGGAACGGCCCGTTCGCGACTCCACTACGCGACACGGTTGCTGCGCGCTGCCATCGAGGCCGACGCGGCACCGGTCGCCACCGAAGGACGGATGGCATGACCGACGAACGGAACTTCGATCGACTCGCTCGAGCCTGGCTCGACCTGATGCCGGACGAGGCACCCGATCGGACGATTGCCGCCGTCCTCCAGGCCGTCGAGACGGCGCCGCAGGCGCGGCCGCCGTTCCGGTGGCTCACCCGGAGGTTTCCGAACATGAACCGACTTTCCATGGTTGCGGCCCTCGCGGCTGCAACGGTGCTGGCCGTCGGGGGCGGCCTGTGGTTGACAAGATCAGACGGCTCCAAACACCGGCGGGCAGTCGCCGTCACCGGCGCCCAGCGCCTCATCGAGTGCCGCGCCGCCGAGCGCCGCGCTCAGCCCGGAGGAACTGCAGTACACGTGGCTCGGCGAGGTCGTGGAGGCGCCGGACCTGCCGGTTGGACGGGACCGGTCGTTCCTGCAGATCGGGCCGTCGACAGTGCACCTTGTCATCTCCCAGCCTCAGTTCCTCCTGTCGGACATCACGGCTGGCGATCCGGGCGTGCTTCGCCTCGTCGCTCGCAACGCGACGGGCGGCTGCACGCCGGGCGATGTCGGGCTCTACGACTGGACGCTGTCGCCGAAGGGCACGCAGCTCCAGCTCACCGCAACGGAGGAGGCATGCGCGGCTCGCCGCGCCGCGTTCGAGGGCGACGTGGGAGCGATCTGCCTGCCGGAACCCGGACAACAATTGCCTCGGCGATCTGGAGGCCGGCACGTACAAGTCGCAGTTCATCGGGCCGCGGCTGGACGAGGGCGAGCCGTGGACCGCCAACTACGGGGCGTTCTCGTACACCGTGCCCAGACGGCTGGTCGAACACGTACGACTTCCCGGACGGCTACGTCCTCATGCGAAGCGCTGACTACGCGACCGCGACCGAAGCCGTAGATGGCACGAAAGACCTCGTCGAGGTGTACGCACGGCCCGGCGGCGGCGGTCCAGAACGCCGCCTGCGACCCGGAACTGAAAGCCAGGCATGGGCAGGTCGGTCGCGGAGCTCGTCACCTATGTCACCCAGCATCCGGAGCTGACCGCGAGCACGCCTCAACCGATAACGATCGATGGCCACGCTGGACAGGCTATCGACGTCCAGATCGCACCGTCATCGACCGCGGAATGCCCAGTTGTCGGTGGTCCATTCGTTCTGGTGTTCACGGAGAGCGGCCGGGACATGACGAACTCCGGCCTCGACCAATGGGCTCTTTGGAAGACGTCCAAGGCACGGATCATCCTGCTCGACCTCGGCGACGGTGACGTCGTCCTCATCACCCTCAAGACCCTCGACCCGAGCCGCTTCGACGCACTCCTGCGCGACGCGATGCCGATCGTCGAGTCGCTCAAGTTCAAGTAATCCAACTCACCCGTCATTGCGGCGCCCGGTCCCCGGGCGCCGCTTCGTAGTTGCCGCGGTCGGTCTCTTCCGATAGCATTAGAAAAACCCCCGGAGGACCCGACCCATGGCGAAGTATGTCTTTGTGACCGGAGGCGTGACCTCCTCTCTGGGCAAAGGCATCACCGCCGCCAGCATCGGTCGGTTGCTCAAGGCCCGCGGCCTCCACGTCTCGATCCTCAAGCTCGACCCCTACATCAACGTGGACCCGGGGACGATGTCGCCCTACCAGCACGGCGAGGTGTTCGTCACCGACGACGGCGCCGAGACCGACCTCGACCTCGGCCACTACGAGCGGTTCATCGACGAGAACCTGACCCAGCTCAGCAACGTCACGACCGGCCGCATCTACCAGGCGGTCATCGCCAAGGAGCGCCGCGGCGACTACCTCGGCGGCACGGTCCAGGTCATTCCCCACATCACGAACGAGATCAAGGAGCGGATCGGGCGGGTCGCCCGCGACGGCGATCCGGACGTCGTGATCGTCGAGGTCGGCGGGACCGTCGGCGACATCGAGAGCCTGCCGTTCCTCGAGGCGATCCGCCAGATGCGCAAGGACGTCGGGCGGGCCAACGTGCTCTACATCCACGTGACGCTGCTGCCGGCCCTCGCGGCGACCGGCGAGCTGAAGACGAAGCCGACCCAGCACTCGGTCAAGGAGCTCCGCGGGATCGGTATCCAGCCGGACGTCATCGTCCTGCGCTCCGACCATCCGGTCAGCGACGAGATCCGCGAAAAGATCGCCCTGTTCACGGACGTCGACGTCGAGGCCGTCATCCCGGCCGAGACCGCCGAGACGATCTACGAAGTGCCGCTCATGTTCGAGGCGGCGGGCCTCGGCCGGCTCGTCGTCCGCGAGCTCGGCCTGGGCGACGCCGATGTCGAGCCGGACCTCGACTCTTGGCGCGCGCTCGTCGAGCGGATCAAGGCCCCCAAGCCGAGCCTCGAGATCGCCCTCGTCGGCAAGTACATCGAGCTGCCGGACGCGTACCTGTCGGTCACCGAGGCGCTCCGCCACGCGGCGTGGGCCCACGGCGTCGACGCCAAGGTTCGCTGGGTCGACTCGGAGGCGCTGACGAAGGAGAACCTCCACGACCGCCTCGCCGGGGCCGCCGGCATCCTCGTCCCGGGCGGCTTCGGCCACCGCGGGATCGAGGGCAAGGTCCTCGCCGCCCATTACGCCCGCGACCACAAGGTCCCGTATCTCGGCCTGTGCCTCGGTCTGCAGTGCGCGGTCATCGAGTTCGCCCGCGAGGTCATGGAATCGAAGGACGCCAACTCGACCGAGTTCGACATGTTCACCGAGCACCCGGTGATCGACTTCATGCCCGACCAGCGGGAGCTCGAGGACAAGGGCGGGACGATGCGGCTCGGGCTCTACCCGGCCCGCCTGTCACCCGGCTCGAAGGCGGCCGCGGTCTACGGCGCCGAGGTGATCTACGAGCGCCACCGCCACCGCTTCGAGGTCAACAACCGCTACCGCCAGACCCTCGAGGCCGCCGGGATGCTCCTCTCCGGCCAGAGCCCCGATGGCCGGCTCGTCGAGATCGTCGAGCTCAAGGACCACCCGTGGTTCGTCGCCTCGCAGTTCCACCCGGAGTTCAAGTCCCGGCCGGAGCGGCCGCACCCCCTGTTCGACGGCTTCGTGGCCGCGTCGCTGGCAGTCCGCGATGGCCGCGAGCCGGTCTTCGCGGCGCGCGAGCCGACCAGCGCAGTGCCTGCCGACAGGCCAGCCGGTCGAGCGATCCGAGCGGGGCAGCGATCTCGTCCTGATCAGGCGTGGTGTCCCACCGAGCCCCGCTCGGCAGCTCGGACCCGCAACTCAGGTGACGATGTGGAGCTCGGCCATGTCGCCGACGCGGCGACGGCGTAGACATAGACTCCCGGTCGACACGCGTCGCGCCAAAGGGAGATCGTCGCTTGGCTCGTCGGATTGCCGCGATCCTCTACTTCGTCCCTGGACTCGGCTTCGCCATATCAACGCTTCTGATCCTGGCGTACCTCGATAGGCGCGGTGAGCTGCCAATGACCCCGTTCGGGTGGCGCCTCATGGGGAGCACCGTCCCGGGGATGGGCGCCGACCAGTTGACGTTGCTGGGCAGGGCGCTGGCTTGGGTGCTCATTGGCGTGTCCGCGGTCGATATCGCGACCGGTAGGTGGCTGTGGCGGGACCGTCATCTGGGCAGAGTGATTGGCCTGGCGACGACTCCCCTGAGCCTCGGCTTGGGGCTGCTGTTTCAGCTGCCGTTCCTGATCGTCGTCGCACCGTTGCGGGCGGGCCTCGTGATCGCGGACTCCCGGCGGTCCTCTAGGCCCGAAGCCCAGTAGTCGCGGCCGGGACGGCAGATAAGGTCAAGCCGACCCGGATGAGGCTGCGATCCTCTCCTGACACGGCTATGCAACCTCGCTCGTGAGGTGCACATCGCAGGGCCCTGCAGGCATCGGGCGTAAGATCACTCCACTGCCCATCCTGCCAGGAGCGAACCCCATGAAGATCTTCCTCGACACCGCCGACATCGAAGAAATCCGGATCGCCGCGAGGTGGGGAGTCCTCGACGGCGTCACGACGAACCCGACCCTCTTCTCCAAGACGAGCGGCTCGACCTACGAGGAGGTCCTCAAGGAGATCTGCACGATCACGAACGGCCCCGTCTCGGCCGAGGTCGTCGCCGAGGACGTCGAGGGCATGCTGACCGAGGGTCGCGCGTTCGCGAAGCTCGCCCCGAACATCGTCGTCAAGGTCCCGATGAGCGAGGAGGGGCTCGAGGCGATGAGCCGCTTCGCGGAGGAGGGGATCAAGACGAACTGCACCCTGATCTTCACCGCGAACCAGGGGCTCCTCGCGGCGAAGGCCGGGGCGAGCCTGCTTTCACCGTTCGTCGGGCGGCTCGACGACATCAACCAGGACGGCATGATCGTCATCCGCGAGCTGGTCGACATCGTGACGATCCACGAGCTCGACACCGAGGTCCTCGCGGCCTCGATCCGGAACCCGGTTCACATGACCCAGGCGGCGCTCGCCGGCGCGCATATCGCCACGCTGCCGTTCAAGATCCTCCAGCAGATGGTCCACCACCCGCTCACCGACAAGGGCATCGTCCAGTTCCGGGCCGACTGGGACAAGGCGCGCAAGGCGCTGGCCCCGGAACGAAGAGCCGGAGAGCTCGCGCAACAAGCCGGCTCCTAGACGTCAGGCCGTCGACCCACTCTCCGCGGCGCATCACGCGCTGGACTCGGAAGTCGTCGTCGAGCTCGACGAGATCCGCCCGCTGGCCGACATCGATCCGGCCGCGATCGTGAATGCCCAGCATCGTCAGCGGGTTGCGGCCGGCGGCCGCGACCGCCGCCGGAATGGAGAAGCCTGATCGGACGAGGTTTCGAACCGCGTCGTCGAGGGCGATCACCGACCCAGCCAGGGTCGTCGTCCCGACGAGCGTGACGCGTCCGCCGACGATGTCGACCTCCATGCCGCCGATCGTCGCCCGTCCGTCGCCCATCCCGGCCTGCGGGATGGCATCGCTGATGAGCATCAGGCGGCCCGCGGGCTTCGATCTCGTGATGATCGGCCAGAGGGATCGGTCGACGTGGTGGCCGTCGGCGATGAGCTCGACGAAGGCCTCGTCGTTGGTGAGCGCCGCGACCGCGAGTCCCGGTGCGTGGTGGTCGACGCCCGTCATTCCGTTGAAGAGGTGTGTCGTCGTGGTGCCACCAGCCGCGTAGCCGGCGCGGGCTTCATCAACGGTCGCCGCCGAGTGGCCCATCGAGCAGGCGACGCCGCGTTCCCGAAGCCAGCGGATGAGTTCGAGCGCACCTGGGAGCTCCGGTGCGATCGTGATCAGTCGCAGGCCGTCGACGAGGGGCTCGATATCGGAGAACGGGACATCGCCGGGGACCAGGAGGTGGCGCGGGTCGTGGGCGCCCTTCTTGGCGACCGAGAGGAACGGACCTTCCAGGTTGAAGCCGAGCGGCTGGGAGCCATTAGCCGGAGCGGCGGGCAGCCACTCCCTGACGCGCTCGGCGAACTCCACGAGTTCCGCCCAGGGCGTCGACCAGGCCGACGGCAGGAACGAGGTGACGCCGCGGACAAGGAGCGCCCGCGCCATGCCGTCGAGCGCGGCGGCGTCGCCCATCGCGCTGTGGCCGCCCCAGCCGTGGACATGGACATCGACGAAGCCGGGCGCGAGGAGCGGCCCATCGATCGCTTCGTCGTTCATTTCGACGGCCGCGATCCGGCCGTCCTCCACGCTGAGCGCGCCCGGCGCGATCCGATCGTCGAGGACCAGGCGGCCGCGGACCGTGGTCGCGGTCATCCGGCGCCGGTGGGCGTGCCGGCGCCGAGACTCGCGTCGCTCGTGGAGTCGCCCGCCCGCCCCGCGAGACTTTCGGCGCCGTAGATCGCCGCGCCGATCGCCCCGGCCCACGTCCCGAGCTCGGCCGTCACGACCTCCACTTCGTCGAGAGACGTCGTCTGGACACGCCGGCGCAGCTCCGCTCGGATCGGCTCCAGGAGCAGGTCGCCACCCGCCGCGATCCCGCCGCCGATCACGACCCGATCCGGCGAGAGGACCACGACCATGTTCGCGATGCCGATCCCGAGGTACCGTCCGATGTCGGCCAGCCCATCGAGTGCCCGGCGATCCCCGGCGCGGGCGGCCGCGATTGCAGCCTCCGCGGTATCCGTGCCGCAAGCCGCGGCGATCCGATCCGCCCGGGTGAACGCCTCGAGGCAGCCGCGGTTGCCGCACCCGCACATGCGGCCCGTCCGGATCGATCGTCTGGTGGCCGACCTCCCCGGCCGTCCCGTCGTGCCCGAGGTGGACGCGGCCGTCGATCGCGATCACGCCCCCGACGCCCGTGCCGAGGGTCAGCCCGACGAGCGACACGGCTCCTCGGCCGGCCCCGAGCCGCAACTCCGCCAGGCCGAACGCCCGCGCGTCGTTGATCAGCGCGACCGGCACACCGAGCGCGGCCTCGATCGGCGGCCCGACCGGCCGCCCGGCCCACTCGCCCGGCATGTTCACGAGGAATCGGGTCGAGCCCTCGACGGGGTCGTACAGCCCGGGGATGCCGATGCCGACCGAAGCGATCCCGGGCCAGCGTTCCAGTGCCGCCTGGCCAATTTCCGCCGCGCGCCCGATGACCGCCTCGGGTCCTTCCAGCGCGAGTGTCGGTCGCTGGCCCTGGTCGAGCGAGCGCCAGTCGTCGCCCTGCCGCTCGACAACCGCCCATTTGAGATTCGTGACGCCGAGATCGATCCCGAGGTGCTGGGTCGCGAGCGTCACGTTTCGCCGGTCACCCTTGTGTACGCGGCGGCGACGGCCACGATGATCGCCCCGAACAGCACCTGCCGGACGGCCTCCGGCATCTCCAGGACCGTGAGAAGGGTCGTGAGGATCGTGAGGATCAGCGCGCCGACGATCGTCCCGGAGTAGCCGCCGCGGCCACCCATGATCGACGTTCCGCCGATGACGGCGGCGGCGACGGACGGCAGGACCGACTGCTCGGCGAGGCTGACGGTGGCGTTGTTGAGGAGGCCGGCCATGAGGATTCCGGCAACGGCCGCCAGCAGCGCCGACAGGATGTAGAGGGCGAGGAGCACCTGCCACACCCGCGTTCCGGCCAGGCGCGCCGCGATCGGGTTGTCGCCGACGGCGAACAGCAACCGCCCGTAGCCGCTCCGCCGCAGGCCGATCACGATCAGGACGGCGAGGGGCACGAACACGAGGAGGTTGTTCGGCAGGAAGCCGAGCGAGATCTCCGAGCCGAGCCACTTGATCGCGTCGGGGATCAGGACCCCGGACTGGACCATCAGCAACTGGTAGACCGACATCAGGCCGAGCACGACCAGGCTCATGCCGAGGGTCATGATCAGCGGGTGGACCTTGAAGACGCCGATGCCGATCCCGTTCACGACGCCGGCGATCGCCGCGGCGACGAACGCGATGACGATGGCGATGACGGGCCCCTGGGCCGGTTGCCTGGGTGACCATCAGGAAGGCCGCCATCGAAGCCACCGCCCCGACCGACAGGTCGATGCCGCCGGTGAGCATCGCCAGGGTCTGGCAGGCGGCGAGGATCGCGAGTGGGACGGCGGCCCGGAGGGTCGTCGCGAGCCAGTTGGCATTGACGGTCCCGGGCTTCACCACCTCGAGGGCCACGACGAGGAGCACGAGGAGGATGCCGAGCGGGATGAGCGGCCGGTCGCGAATCGTGCGGCGCCAGCCCGCGTCGACCCGCGCCGGGGTTTGCGGGGTGCTCGGGGCGGCGGTGCCCGCTGCGCCGGTCACGTCCGCACCTTGCGCATCGCGACGATGCTGCCGAACATCACCACGCCGATCAGGATCGCGCCCTGGATCGCCGTCCCCCAGTTGGGGTCGACGCCGATGAAGGTCAGGTCGGTTCGGACGAGCGCGAGGACCACGACCGCGATGATCGGTCCCAGCACGCCGCCGCGGCCGCCCGCGAGGCTCACCCCGCCGAGCACGATCGCGGCCACGCTCTGGAGCGTGTAGGACCCGGGCACCGGTGCTCCGACCCCGCCGCTGGCGGTCAGGGCCAGGCCACCCAGGGCCGCGAAGAACCCGGTGAGGGCGTAGGCGACGATCTTCGTCCGGCCCACAGCGATTCCGCTGCGGAACGCCGCGAGCGGGCTGCTACCCACCGCGTACAGGGTCAGCCCGAGGGTCGAACGCCGCAGCGGCACCCAGACGACCGCCACGATGACCGCGAGCACGATCAGGGCCTTCGGCAACCACTCGCTGCCGAGCGGCCCGGAGATGATTGCCATCAACCACGGCGCCGCGCCGCCGCCCGGCGTGTTCAGGATGAGGAGCGCCACGCCGGCCCACACGAACGACATCGCCAGCGTCACGACGATGTCCGGGACCCGCGTGACGACGATCAGACCGCCGTTGATGGCACCGACCGCCAGCCCCAGCAGGATGACCCCGACGACGACCGCGACGCCGAAGAGGTCGCCCTGGTCCTTCATCAGGACCGCAGACGTCACGCTCGCAAGGGCCATCACCGACCCGACCGAGAGATCGATTCCGCCGGAGATGACCACGATCGCCTGGGCGACGGCGGCGAACGCGATCGGCAGGATCGAGATCGCCAGGCCCTGGATCGCGGGAGCGCCGTAGTTCGGCTGGATGAGCTTCGTGATCGCGAGGAACACGATGAGCATCCCAACGAGGCCGAGGTTCCAGCTGTTGCGCCGGGCCAGGTCGACGACCGTCTCGGCGAGTCCGCCGCCGCTGGGCGCCGCCGCCTTCGACGCCGCGGTCATTGGGGGCCTCCGGGCTGGGCATCGGCCGGATCGGGGGCGCCGGTGGGTGCCGCGGCGGGTGCCTCGTCAGCGCTCATCGCCTCGGCGGCAACCACCTCTGCAGCGACGTCTTCCGGCATCTGGGCGTCGGCCTTGAGGTCGTACGCCGCACGCAGCAGCGTCGGTTCATCGGCCTCGGCGACGGGGATCTCGGCGACGACGCGACCGCGGAAGATCACGATCGTCCGGTCGCAGGCGAGCTGGATCTCCTTGAGCTCGGACGTGTAGAGCAGGACGGCCGCGCCCTCCGCGGCGAGATCGCGCAGCAGCTGGTAGATCTGCTGCTTCGTTCCGATGTCGATGCCCCGGGTCGGGTCGAAGCAGAGCATCGTCCGGACGCCGCCGGCGACCCATCGGGCGATCGTGACCTTCTGCTGGTTGCCGCCCGACAGGCGGCGGACCTCGGCCGCGGCGCGGGTGTCGATCTGGAGCGTCGCGATCGCCTTGTCGACCTTGCGTCGCTCGCCGCCGACGTCGATCGGACCCCAGTCGCCGAAGCTCGTGGTGAAGGGCAGGGCGATGTTCTCGCGGACGGACCGCTGCATCAGGAGGGCCTCGGCGCGGTCGGCGGGGACGTAGACGAGCCCTGCCCGGATCGCGTCGGCCGGATGGCGGAACGAGACCGCCGCGCCGTCGACGAGGAACTCGCCGCCGCCCGGTCGTTCGGACCCCGAGAGGATGTCGAACAGTTCGTCCTGGCCCTGGCCCTCGAGGGCGACGACACCGAGGACCTCGCCCGGAAACAGGTCGAACGAAACGTCCGCGAGCTTCGTCCCGAAGCTCAGGTTGCGCGCCGTGATGCGCGGCGTCGCGTCGGCGGCGTGGCCCGCGTTGGCCGCGACGTCGGCGACGCGAGCCGGGAGGTCGCGGACCATGTCGCCCAGCATCAGCGCCACGATCTTGTGCTCGGAGCCCGCGGTGACGTCGACCACGCCGACGGTCTGGCCCTCGCGGAGGACGGTCGCCCGGTCGCAGACGGCGGCAATCTCGATCATCCGGTGGGAGATGAAGATCACGGATCGATCGGTCCCGCGCTGGCGGCCGATGACCTCGAGGACGAGCTCCGTCAGGTTCGCCGGCAAGGCGGCCGTCATCTCGTCGAGCAGCAGGACGTCCGGCTCGATCGCCAAGGCGCGGGCAAGGTCGATGATCCGCAGCGAGGCGAGTGGCAGGTCCCGGACGAAGTCGGTCAGGTCAAGGTCGGGCAGGCCCAGCTCGGCGAGCCAGTGCCGCGTCGCCTCGATCGGTGACTGGGTCAGGCGCAGGTTCGAGCGGACGTCGAGGTCCGGAACGAGGGCCGGCTCCTGGTAGACCGACACGACGCCGCTGCGCCGCGCCTCGGCGGGCGAATGGGCGACGAATGGCTTGCCCCGGACGAGGATCGTTCCGTGGTCCGGGCGGACGCCGCCGGTGAGGATCTTGACGAGCGTGCTCTTGCCGGCGCCGTTCGCGCCCATGAGGGCGTGAACCTCGCCCCGGCGGACGGCGAGCGAGGCGGATCGCAGGGCCACGACGGCCCCGTAATGCTTCGCGACATCCGTCGCATCCAGGAGGAGCTCAGGTGCGCCTTCGGTCTCGTTCAAGGTCGTCCTGGTGGGGGTCGTGGTTGTGGAGTGTAAGGGTCGGAGTGGGGTGCCGGCGGAGCCGACACCCCATGATTCGTCGCGCTTGGGACGTCGGGCTACGCTTCGCCCGGGCCCTTGCAGGCGATCAGTTCGGGCTTGGTGTAGGTGGTCCAGTCCGGGATCGTCAGGCCGAGTGGCCAGGTCTTGGGGAGTGACGGGTCGGCCGCCGCCGTCAGCTTGGCCTTGCCGGCCTCGTCGTCGTTGGCCCACAGCTCCGGGGTCACGTGGACCGTCGTTTCGGCCGGCTTCTTGCCGCTCAAGGATCTGGAGGGCGAGGGTGACGCCGGCGCCGCCGATCGAGGCCGGGTTGGTGACCGCGGCACCCTTCGGGCCATCGGCTGCGAGCAGCTGGGTGACGAAGCCGGCATTGTCCGCGCCGACGATCGGCACGTACGGGTGGTTGGCGGCCTTGAGCGCGTCAACGATGTTCGAGTCGACGCCCGACGTCCAGATGCCGTCGAACTTCGTGCCGGCGCTCATGATGTCGTTGATCTGGCCGGTCGCGATCGCCGGGATCCCACTTGGTGACCGCCGTGTTGGCGATGGTGATGCCGGGGTTCTCCTTGAGCGCCCTCTGGAAGCCCGTGTCGCGATCGGTGTCGGCCGGATGGCCGGCGATGCCGCGCATGTAGACGACGGCGCCCTTGCCGCCCATCGCCTTGAACAGCCACGACGCGCCGAGATAGGCGTACTGCTCCTGGTCGTTGGACAGGTTGTAGGCGCCCGGTGCGGTGACCGAGGCGTCGACGGAGACGACCGTGATGCCGGCGTCGATCGCTTCCTTGATCGCCGGGTTCAGCGCGTCCGGCCCGGCCGGGTTGATGATGATCGCGTTGACGCCCTGGGCGATCAGCGTCCGGATGTCGGACAGCTGGCCGGGGGCGTCGGTGTCGCGGTGGATGATCGTGACCTTGGACACGTTGCCGGACTTGACGGCCTGCACCTTGGCGGAGCAGAGCATCGCCTCGCGCCAGCCGTTGCCGACGCCGCCCGGGTTCGTGAACCCGATCGTGTAGGACTTCGCGCCTGTGCCCGACGAGCCACCCGGCGCCGCGGAACACGCTGCGGCGACCACGAGGATGGCGGCCAAGCCGACCATCACCCGGGCCATGATCGATCCCTTCTGGATCATTCGTTCTCCTCCTATGACTTCGACGCGCCAACTTGGCCGCGTCGCGAACGGATCGCCCCGACAGCCGGGGACCGATCTACGTGTCGGTCGTCTTCACCTCCTGCGGCGGATTCGCTCGGCCATCGGACGCCCCACCGCCGATGGCACGGGCGACTCGCCTCGCGTGCTCTCGATAGGCCTCGTCGAAGAGGACCCGCGAGCGCTCGGCGCCTACAACCGAGGCTCGGGTAATGACAGGCGGCATGGCTCCGCGCTCGACGAGCAGCTCGGCCGTGCGCACTTTAATCGAGTTGACGATGCTGACGGCAGCGATTGTGGAGCCGGGACCGACCGGGGTCTCGAGCCCGTCGATCGTCGACAGGGCATCAGCATGGGGGGTACAGAGATCGATCGTCAGATCCGCCTCGTCCATGAGCCGGCTGCCGACGGCCGGATCCGGGTCGTCCGACAGGGATTGGGCGGTCGACGTCACCGCAATCACGCGCACGCCGCGCCGTCGCGCGCCCCGGGCCATCTCGACCGGAACGGCTGACAGGCCACCGGCCGAGAACACGATCATCACGTCGCGGGGGCCGAACGTGAAGTTGGACAGGATGACCTCGGCGAGGCCGGGCGTCCGCTCGATGAACATGGCCTGGCGCTGGCCGTTCGCGCCGACGACCTGGGTGTGGAACGTCATCGACAGCTCGACGATCGGGTTGAAGCCCGGATAGGAGCCGTAGCGCGGGAAACATCTCCTCGACCGGGATCCGCGAGTGCCCCGTCCCGAACAGGTGGACGAGGCCATCGGCCGCGATCGCATCGGCGCACCACTGGCTGGCGGTCTCGATCGCGTCCGCCTGGGTCGTGGCGACGCGCTCGAGGAGGGTCGCCGCGGCGGCCATCCAGGCGGTCGCCCCGGTCATCGTCGACATCACGCCCGGGCTCCGGTCGCGGCCGGTACCACGACCGCCTCCCAGTGCCCGCTCTGGATCGAGCGGTAGGCGGCGTCGAGGATCGAGTTGACGATGAGCCCGTCCTCGAACGTCTCCTGCGGCTGCCGGCCGTCGCGGAAGGCGCCGACAACGTCGGCCATCATCGCGTCGTGGCCGTGTGCGTAGGTCTCGTTCGGGACCGGGTAGACCCAGCCCGTGTCGGCGTCGACCTTCTCGCCGAGATAGCCCGCCGGGCGCTCGATGAACGCTCGAAGCGGGCTCGAGATGACGTCCTGGATGATCTTGCCGCCCTCGCCGTAGGCCTCGAAGCGGCTCTCGAGGCCGCCCTTCGCTGACCACGAGACATCCATCGTCGCGACGCGTCCGTCCTCGAAGCGGATGAGCATCACGGCATTGTCTTCGAGCCGCGTCCGGCCGCCGTGGACGAGCGTGTCGCCCCACGCGAACACGTCGCGCACCGGGAGGTCCTTGCCAAACATCGCCCGAGCCGCCTCGGCGCCGTGCGAGGCCATGTCGAGCAGCGCTCCTCCGCCAGCCAGTTCCGCGTCCCAGAAGTGGGCGGCGTGCGGTCCACTGTGCGCTTCGCGCGCCCGGAATGTCGTGAGGCGACCGATCGCCCCGGCCTCGATCATCTCGCGCATCCGGATCATCTCGGCGTTGAAGACGACATTCTCGAGATAGGCGCTGAAGACCCCGGCTTCCGTCACCAGGCCGAGCATCTCGGCCGCTTCCTGGGCGTTCCGTCCGAGGGGCTTCGTGCAGGCGACGCCCTTGCCGTGGCTGGCCGCCGAGCGGACAGCCTCGAGATGGAGGTGGTTCGGGAGCGAGACGACGACGAGGTCGACCTCCGGATCGGCGCAGACGGCATCGATCGAGTCGAGCGGCCGGCTGCCGAACTGGGCGCCGAACGCCTCGCGCCGCTCCGTTCCGGCGCCCCAGTTGGCAACGACCCGAGCGCCTTCGATGTAGCGCAGGCCCTGCGTGTGGAACTCGCCGATGAACCCGGAGCCGAGCATGCCGATTCCCACGTCGCCCACGTTCAGTACCCCTCGCCGGCGGACGCGCCCGCCGAGGCCGCTGCAACCGGGACCGCGCCGGACTTTCGCGCCCGGAAATCATCGATGATCGCCTTCGTCGCCGTCGCCCCGATGCGCGTCGTCCCGAGGGCCATGACTTCGAGGAGTGCGTCGAGGGTCCGGACGCCGCCGGCGGCCTTGACCCCGATGTGCGGCGAGGTGTTTGCCCGCATCAGCCGGAGATCGTCGTGGGTCGCGCCGCCGGGCGCAAACCCGGTCGACGTCTTGACGAAGTCGGCCCCGGCCGCCTCCGCCAGGCGGCAGGCGCGGATCTTCTCGTCGTCGGTGAGGTAGGCGTTCTCGAAGATCACCTTGACGATGGCTCCCGCCGCGTGGGCGACGTCGACGATGGCGGCGATGTCGGCCTGGACCTCCGAATCGCGACCGGATTTGAGCGCGCCGATCTTGATGACCATGTCGAGCTCCGTCGCGCCGTCCGCGAGGGCTCGGACGGTCTCGAACACCTTCGTCTCGGTGCGATGGTTGCCGTGCGGGAAGCCGATGACGGTCCCGACCGCGACGTCGCTTCCCGCGAGGATCGCCTTCGCCCGTCGGCCACGTCAGCCGGCCGGACGCAAACCGACGCCACGTCGTATTCGAGCGGCCAGCCGGCAGCCGTCCTCGACGAACGCGTCGTCGAGCTCGGGTCGCAGCAGGGAGTGATCGATGGTCTTCGCGATGTCGCGCTCGGTCAGGTCGGCGATGTTGATGGTCAACCGTTCCTCACTTGATGTATGGGCGAAGGACGTCGCGGGCGATGAGGAACCCGCGCTTGATGAGATCGTCGGTCTTCTCGAAGTCGCGGTCTTCGTGCTCGATGATGACGTCGCCATCGTAGCCCGTTCGCCAAAGGGCGCCGAACAAGGCATCCCATTCGACGTCGCCAAGGCCGGGCAGCCTCGGGACCTGCCAGCCAATCCCGACCGAGAAGACGCCGCGCTCGTACAGCCCTTCGCGGTCGATCCAGAGGTCCTTGGCCTGAACGTGGAGGATGTGCGGCCCGAATTCCCTGATGAATCGCGGGATGTCGATCATCTGGAGGATCAGGTGCGACGGGTCGAAATTCAGACCGATTGGACCGCCCCATTGCTCGAGGATCCGGCGCCAGATGCGCGGGTTCGTCGCGAGATTGTGCCCGCCCGGCCACTCGTCGTCGCTGAAGAGCATCGGGCAGTTCTCGATCGTGATCTTCCGACCGTGGTCGCCGGCGAAGGCGACGATGTCGGGCCAGACCCGGAGCGCCTCCTCCCAGTTCTGGTCCTGCGTCTTGGCTGCGTCGGCGCCCATGAACGTGTTGACCAACGGGACGTCCATCTTCTCGGCGGCCGTGATCACGTGCTTGAGGTGGCCGATGACCGTCTCGCGATGAGCGGGATCCGGGTGGAGCGGGTTCGGGTAATAGCCCAGGCCCGAGATCGACAGGCCCTTGCCCGCGATCTCGTCGACCAGCTCCGTGGCCTGGCTCGGCGCTGAGATTCGCGACGTCGATGTGCGATGTTCCGGCGTAGCGCCGCGTCGGCCCCGTGGAGCGTGGCCAGCACGCGATCTCGATGCTCTCGAAGCCGTTCGCCGCCGTCCAGTCGACGACGTCGCTCAGCGGCGTCTCGGGGAACGGCGCGCTGAGCAGCCCGAGCTTCATCGGGGCGCGCCGGCAATGGCCGCGGCCGGCGCGGGTTCGCGGGCCACGTCGACCCAGCGACCCGATCGGGCGCTCTCGGCGATCGCGTCGTTGACGAGCATCTCGTCGTGGCCGTCGGCGAAGGTCGGATAGATCGGCTTCGCGGCCGGGGCGCCTGTCGCGACGTCCGCGTAGATCGCCCGGAAGAGGGCCGCGAACGTGTCCGCGAAGCCCTCGACGTGGCCGGCCGGCAAGGCGGCCGCGCCCTGGCCGAGGGGACCCATGAGCGCCGGGTTCTTCAGCAGGATCTCGTTCGGGCGCTCGCGATGGCCGAGCCAGATCTGGTCGGGCTGCTCCGAGTCCCAGGCGATCGCGCCGTCCGACCCATCGATCTCCCATTGGAGCGAGTTCTTCCGCCCCGCGCTGATCTGGGAGATGCTCACCGCGCCGCGGGCACCGTTGTCGAACCGCAGCAGGATCGTCGCCGCGTCCTCCGTCCCGATCTCCCGCTCGACGGTTTCGCCGACGGCCTTGGAGAACGTCTCGACCGGGCCGGTCGGTTCGCGTCGCGTCTGGATGAACGTGGCCAGGTCGGCCATGACGCTGACGATGCGGCGGCCGGTGACGAACGTCATCAGGTCGAGCCAGTGCGAACCGATGTCGCCCACCGCCCGCAGCGCACCGCCGCGCTCCGGCTGGAGGCGCCAGTTCCAGTCGCTCTCGAGGAGCAGCCAGTCCTGGAAGTAGCGGCCCGTGACGAGGCGGACATCGCCGACGTCGCCCGCCGCGACGACCTCGTGGGCGTGCTGGTTCAGCGGGTAGAAGCGAATGTTGAAGTTCACCGCGTTGACGAGGCCGCTGGCCGCCGCGAGCCGGGCCAGCTCGCCGGACTCCGCCGCATTCATCGCCAGCGGCTTCTCGCAGACCACGTGCTTGCCGGCGGCGACGACCGCTTTCGCCTGCGGGACGTGGAGATCGTTGGGCGAGGTCACGTGGACGATGTCGACCGCCGGGTCGTCGAGAAGTGCCTCGAGGGACGGGTAGGCGTGCCCCACGCCGAGGGCCGTCGCCCGCGCCTGGCCGCGCTCCGGTGTGCTGCCGAGAACGCCGCGCACCTGGACACCGATCCGCCGGAGCGCTTCGACATGAACCGTGCCGATGAAGCCCGTTCCGATGACGGCGGCGCCGATGTCGGCGATGTTGCCCATGGGCGCTCCGATCGTTCAAGCGGTCATCCGTCCGGATGGGACCGGGTGGCTGCCGGGGGACTGTACAAGAGGTTGCGCGACGGGGCGGCGGCAAACGCGGCGTCCTCGGTTCCTCCACGGCGCGTCTGCTGCACCATCCTACTTTGACCTGTCAAGTGCAAAAGTCGCTCGACGAGCGGTAGAAGGGGCGTATGATCGGGGGGTGATCGACGACGGTGCGACACCGGTCCGCGGGGCCCTGCCCGACGAGGCGCTCGATGCGCTCGTCGTCGTCCTCGACGAGGTTCGCTTCGGCCGATCCCGATCCCGCTCGGAACTCGTCGCCCGAACGGGTCTCGGCCGGGCGATCGTCGCGCAACGAGTGGGGGAGCTCCTCGAGCGGGGCCTGGTCCTCGAAGGCGAGGTCGGGCCGAGCACGGGCGGCCGGCCGCCGCGCCAGCTCTCCTTTCGGGCCGGAGCCGGCCACGTGCTGGTCGCCGATCTCGGCGCGACGAGCATCGATGTGGCGGTCACGGACCTCGACGGGCGCATCCTCGGCCACCACGACGAACCTTCCCAGATCGAGGCCGGCCCGGAGGCCTGCCTCGGCCGGGTCGACGAGCTGTTCGACCTGGTCCTCCGGACGACCCAGTCGATCCCCGGCCGGCTCTGGGGGATCGGGATCGCGGTGCCGGGCCCCGTCGAGTTCCAGACCGGCCGCCCGATCTCGCCGCCGATCATGCCGGGCTGGGACGGTTACCCGATCCGCGACCGCTTTGCCGACCGCTACGAGGCGCCGGTCTGGGTCGACAACGACGTCAACGTCCTGGGGCTCGGGGAGTGGCGATCGGGTGTGGCCGCCGGCCACGACGACGTGGTCGTGGTCAAGATCGGGACCGGGATCGGGGCCGGGATCATCAGCGGCGGCCGGCTCCATCGCGGAGCCCAGGGGAGTGCCGGTGACGTCGGTCACATCCAGATCGTCGACGACCCGACGGTCGTCTGCCGCTGCGGCAATGTCGGCTGCCTGGAGGCCCTCGCCGGCGGCGAGGCCATCGGCCGGGCGGGAGAGGCCGCCGCGCTCGACGGCCGGAGCCCGCGGCTTCGGATCGCGCTCGACCAGCGCGGCTCCGTGACCGCGGAGGACGTCGCCCGCGCCGCGTCGTTCGGCGATCCGTTCGCGGTCTCGCTGCTCCAGTCGGCGGGCCGGCGGGTGGGCTCGATGCTGGCGAGCGTCGTGAACTTCTTCAATCCGTCGCTCATCGTCATCGGCGGGGGAGTGGCCAACAGCCCGGACCTGCTGCTGGCCGCGATCCGGGAGACGGTCTACCGCCGATCCCTGCCGCTCGCGACGCGGGAGCTGCTGATCCAGCGGTCGTCCCTCGGCGGGCTGGCGGGCGTCATCGGCGCCTCGTCGATGGTCGCGGATCAGCTCTTCTCGCGGGACGCGATCGCCCGCTGGCTCGAGGAAGGCGACCCGTCCGGAGTGCCGGACGTCGCGTTGGCGGGCTCCGCCTAGCGCCCTCGACCGCGACCGGCGACGAACGCCTCGGACTCGGTCGCCAGCGCGAGCCACGCCTCGTCGGACGCGGATTCGATCGCCAGCCACTCTTTCTGGATCCGGCCGTGACCGGGATCGAAGCGCTCCCCCTCGCCGGACGCCACGAGCTCGTCGACGCGTCGACGGTCGAGCTTGACCACGAGCCGGCCCTTCACGAGCATCGCGAAGATCTTGCCGTTCGTCTTGAGCGAGGTCGAACCGAACGCCCGCTGCGGCCCCGAGCCGTCCGATCCGTACGTCGCGCCGGATCGTCCAAGCATCGCCTCGACCAGCGCTCGCGAACCGCTCCTCGCCTGCCATCGGTCGCGTCTCCGCTACCCGACGACGATCCGATCGGTGTAGTCGCCCGATCGCCGGGTCCTTGAGGATGAGCTTCTGCCGGCCATCGGGCAGGAGCTCGCGCTTGATGACGTCTGGCCCTCGTACGTCTCGGCCGTCTAGGCGATCCGCGGCGTCGAGCCGCCGCGCCACTCGAACAGCTCGACCGGTTCCCAGGCCCGCGACTTGGCCGAGCGATAGCAGGCGTCCATGACCGCGTTGACCACATAGCCGTCGTAGAAGGTCTCGCGCGGGGCGCGGCTCTCCTCCATCGCCGTGAACATGTCCGAGAACATGTCGACGTAGCCGAGCTCCGACACTTCGTCGCCGACGGGGAACAGCCAGCCCGCCGCCGTTTCGGCCTTCTCCGCGACATAGCCGCCCCCGCCGCCGGCACTGAACATCTCGAAGCCGGTCCGCAGGAAGTGGTTGAGCCAGATCGTGCCGTGCGTCCCGGCAACCTCGTCGCGAAGGTCCATTCCGCCGCGGAACGTCCAACTGACCTCGAACTGGCCGATCGCGCCCGGACTCGAACCGGATCAGGGCGATGGCGTTGTCCTCGTCGTCGATCGGGTGGACGAGCGTGTCGGTCGTGCACATGACCTCGACCGGCCGATTGCCCTTCCCGACGAAGTTCCGGATGATCTCGATGCAGTGGCAGCCGAGGTCGATGATCGCGCCGCCGCCCGTGAGGCGGCCATCCCAGAACCATGCGCTGTGGGGCCCGGGATGGGTCTCGCGGGAGCGGACCCAGGTGACGTCGCCGATCGCCCCGCCCTCGACGCTCTTCACCGCCTTGAGTGTCTTGGGCGTGTAGCAGAGGTCCTCGAGGTAGCCGCCGAACACGCCCGCCTTCTCGACCGTTTCGAGCATTCGCTGCGCCTCGGCGGCGGTCCGGCCGAGCGGCTTCGTGCAGAGGACCGCCTTGCCGGCCGCCGCCGCGAGTCCGACCGCCTCCTCGTGGAGGTAGTTCGGGAGCCCGACGACCACAACGTCCGTGTCGTCGTGCTCGATGGCGGCCTTCATGTCGGTCGTGTGCTCCGGGATCGCCCAGCGCTCGCTGAACGCCTTCCCGCGTTCGTCTGATTTCGAGAAGACGACCCGGACATGGTCGCGACCGCGCTGTCCGTGGAGGGTCGCCGTATAGAACTCGCCGATCAACCCGGTACCGAGCATCGCGACGTGATACGCCTTCATCGCTGGGTCTCCTCATTCGGGCTGGCGGGCTTGGACGGACGGCCGCGGACGAGATCGCGACCCCCAACAAGGGCGAGGAGCTTGGCCGTCGTCGCCCAGCGGGCCGTCTGGCTGAAGCCGCAGTCGGGAACGAGGGTGAGCCGATCGCCGGAACCCCGGTCGCGAGGATCGCCTCGATGCGGGCGGCCACCTCGTCGGCCGTCTCGAGGTGGTAATTCTTGACGTCGATCACGCCGGCCGCAACGTCCCGGCCGGCGTCGACGAGTTCCGCGAGCAGGTCGATCTCGGCCATCTCTCGGTTGGCGAATTCGAGAACCAATTCGTCCACGTCGAAGCCGAGCATCGCGTCGCGGATCGGCCGATACGAGCGAGCCGCCAAGGGTCGGCCGAGGTAGTTCCCGAAGCAGAGGTGGGCGCCCAGCCTGGCCCGGCCGCGGACCGGCTCGACGGCTGCGTTGAAGAGCCCGACGAAGTCCGCCGGGGCGTCCGGGTGGATCGCCGGCGACGGCTCGTCGACCTGGATGATGGTCGCACCCGCGTCGGCGAGGCCACCGAGCTCGGCCTGCAGGATCGGCACGAAGGCCTCCGCGGCTGCGACACGCGTTTCGTAGACCTCGCCGGGTCCCGTTCGCAGCCGGCCCGAGAGCGTGTACGGTCCGGGCAGGGTCACCTTGAGCGGTCGCGTCGTCCGCCCTTTGGCCGCGGTGAACTCCGCGATGACGCTGAGACCGTCCGGTGCCGCGATCGGCTCGAGCACCTCGAAGCGGTGTTGCTGATCGTGGCCGCCGGCGCCAAGCAGGCGATCGGACGGCAGGGCGCGCACGCCGGTCAGGTGGCGGTAGAACTCGGCGGTGAAGAAGCCGGCGCGACGCATCTCGCCGTCCGTGATCACGTCGATCCCGGCCGCTTCCTGGTCGTGGATCGCCAGATCGACGGCATCGTCGAGCATCTCGGCCAGGTCGGCCGGGCCGAACCGGCCACGCTCCGCCTCCTCGATTCCCGACACGAACCAGGCAGGATGGGCGTGCGACCCGACAACGCTGGTCAGGAGCTCTTCGTGACTCATCGGTCGACCTCCGCGAACGCGAACGCTCGGGCTGGATTGTCGACGAACAGCTGGTGTCGAATCTCGGCGTCCAGGCCACACGCCTCCATCGCCGCACTGAACTCGCGCAGGAGATATGCCAGGCCGGGCGATCCACCGAACGCGCGGTAGTAGCCCTGGCGGGCCGCATCCATGCCCAGCATCACCTGCCCGGCATGGCCGTCCGCCACCGCCCACTCGAGCAGCCTGAGCGTGCCGTTGTCGGCGTCGCCCCAGCGGAACGCCTGGTCGTAGACCGCGAACGCGCCGCTCGAGAGCATGTCGCGGTGGTACCCGCGATCGACGACCTTGTCGACGTGGCTGAGCGAAATGTGCTCCGCCGGCACGCCGGCATCGACGAGCGCGCGGACCTGCTCGAGCGCGCCGGTTCCGGCCTCGCAATGCGTGTGCACCGGCACGCCCGTGCGGACGTGCGTCGCGGCGGCGGCCCGGAAGATCGGCAGATCGCGCGCGGATGGGCCGCCCTTGCTGCCGGCGACCTTGACGACGCCAGCCCGGACGTCGGTCCGCCGCACGATCGGCCCGCCGTAGTCGCGCTCGTCGATCCCGGCCGACACGTCAGCAGCGAACAGGTCCGCCAGTTCGTCCTCTGACGCGCGGAGACTCCAGTGGGACGGCCCGTAGAAGCGCTCGTGGTGGAGCCCGGTCGCGGCAACGAGCTGAACTCCCGTCCGTCGCGACAGCTCCGCGAGCTTCGTCGGGTTGCGACCGCAGTCCGCCGGCATCATGTCGATCGCGGTTCGCATCCCCGCCTCCGCCGCATCGCGCAGCTCAGTCGCGAGGCGTTCGACGTCGGCGAGGAGGAAGTCCGGCGACAGCTCTACCGGCCGGCCGCCGTCGATGACGATGTGCTCGTGGGCGTAGGTCACGCCCAATTCGGCCGCTGGGATGTCCCCGAGCACCGTCCGGACGAAGCTCACGTGGCGTCCGGCGAGACGGAGCTGACCGACCAGCCGCCATCGATCTTCAGCAGCTGGCCCGTGACCGCTCTCGACTCGTCGGACAGGAAGTAGACGGCGGCGTGTGCGACCTCGTCCGGATCCAGCATCTCGCCGGCGAGCGGCTGCTTCCGGCGGGCGAACGCGAGAATCCGCTCGTCGCCCGCTGCCCGCCTCGCCATGGGCGTTCGCGTCAGCGACGGCGCGACCGCGTTGACCCGGATCCGATCAGGAAGGTACGTCGCCGCCATCGCGGTCATGAGCGCCGTCGTCGCGCCCTTCGCCGCGGCGTAGGCGTGCGTGCCGAAGAGTTCCGGAACGGGATCCGTCACCGTGACGCTGCCCATGAGCAGGATCGAGCCGCGCGTCCCCGAGTCGTTCGGCTCCTGGGCCAGCATCTGCCGGACGACGGCGCCGCAGACCAGCGCCTGTGTCCGCAGGTTCAGCGAAAGGGTCGCGTCCCAGGCGTCGCCGGTCACCTCGTGGATCGGGCCGTCACCGAAGCGCCGGCCGCTGCCGCCGGCGACCGAGAAGAGGCCGTCGATCCGACCGAACGCGGCAACGCAGGCACCCACGGCGTCGCCGACCTGGCCTTCGTCCGCGAGATCGGCCGCTCGGAAGGCGGCCCGGCCCCCGGCCGCGGTGATCCGGTCGATGAGATCGCGGCAGTGGTCCTCGTTCCTCGAGGTGACGAAGACCGACGCGCCCTCGGCGGCGAAGCGCTCGGCCGACGCGGCCGCGATCCCGGTCGAGCCCGTCACGAGGCAGACCCGATCAGCGAGGCGGTTCATCGAGGTTCAGTGGGGTCGGCCGAGGGCGTTCGCACCACTCGGAATTTAAGGGCTCGCCGGGTTCAACGCGAGCATTGACGAACGCCCGTTCGGTCCGCTATTCTTCACGTGTCCCACCCCCGGCCTGCGCTGCGGATCGATTCTGCGCGACTACCAGCCCGGGCCACAGGCCTCCCCGAGGGAACCCGTACCCCATGCCCCAACTTGGTCCAGATCAGCGCCAGCGGAATCGCCGGCCACGCCGCCGATCCCAGATGACGTCGCGTGCGCCGGTCACCGAATACGACGAGATGCAGGAGCTCGAGGCCGCCCGCGAGCGGAACGATCTCGACATCACAGACCTGCGCGAGATGAGCGTCCCGGAGCTGCGAGCGGTCGGCAAGGACCTCGAGCTCGAGACGGGCACCCAGGAGCGCAAGGACGATCTCGTCGAGCGCATCCTCGAGCGCCAGACCCTGCGCGCCGGCCACGATTACGCGACCGGGATCCTCGACGTCGTCGACGAAGGCTTCGGGTTCATGCGACGGCACGGCCTCCTGCCGAGCCCGGACGACGTGTACGTCAGCTCCAGCCAGGTTCGCCGGTTCGGCCTCCGGATCGGCGACCGGGTGAGCGGCGCCGTCCGCGCCCCGCGGGACGCCGAGAAGTACTGGGGAATGCTCCGCGTCGACGCGGTCAACGGCGTCGACATCGATACCGCCCGCGCCCGGCCGATCTTCGGTGACCTGACGCCCGTCCACCCCGACGAGCTGATCAACATCGAGTCGGACCCGAAGAACCTCAGCCAGCGGCTGATCAACCTCGTCAACCCGCTCGGCAAGGGCCAGCGCGCGCTGATCGTCAGCCCGCCGAAGGCCGGCAAGACGATGCTGCTCAAGCACATCGCCAACGGGATCAGCACGAACTACCCGGAGATCCTCCTGATGGTCGCGCTCATCGGCGAGCGGCCCGAGGAAGTCACCGACATGCGCCGCAGCGTCAAGGGCGAGGTCATCAGCTCGACCTTCGACGAGCCGACTGAGAACCACACCCACGTCGCCGAGATGGCCCTCGAGATCGCCAAGCGCCAGGTCGAGACCGGCCGCGACGTCGTCGTGCTGCTCGACTCGATCACCCGGCTCGCGCGTGCCTACAACCTGGCCCTGCCGCCGTCCGGCCGCACGCTGTCGGGTGGTATCGACCCGATCGCGCTCTACCCGCCCAAGCGGTTCTTCGGCGCCGCCCGGAACATCGAGGAGGGCGGATCGCTCACGATCATCGGCACCTGCCTCGTCGACACCGGCTCCCGAATGGATGACGTCATCTACGAGGAGTTCAAGGGCACCGGCAACAGCGAGCTGATCCTCGACCGGAAGCTCGCCGAGAAGCGGATCTTCCCGGCGATCGACGTCCAGCGCTCGGGCACCCGGCGCGAGGAGCTCCTGCTCGAGGAAGGCACCCTCAAGATGGTCTGGACGATGCGCCGGATGCTGTCCGCGGTCGGCACGAACGAGGGCATCGAGCTGCTGCTCAACCGCCTCTCGAAGACGGAAAGCAACGTCCAGTTCCTCGGAACGCTGACGAAAAGCCTGGACGCATAAGGAACTAGTACCTCGTCCAAGTTTGCGCCATCGTTATCTGTCTGGTAGCGTTTGCAACGATGTCGTAAGCCCGTTCGACACGGGCATCGGCCGCGTAAGAGTCCCCCAGCTCAATACCGCGACCCGCGAATGGTCCCCCGCCGCAGCGACCCCACTTACCCCGCGGACCGTTCGTTCAACCAGGAGACCGTATTGCTGAACGCGTCGGTCGGCGTGCAGCGCGCCCTCGATCGCCTGCGCCCCGCCACGAGCCATCGTTCGTCGAAGGCCATCATCGTCCAGCGTCACAGCCTCGCATTCGCGAGGGCCCTTCGTGGCTTTGTGGTGCGCGCGCGGCATGATGTGCGGCCCCGGCGTGAGCTTCGCGCTGCCGCTGAAACGATCGTCATCGCTCGAACGAACGCCGCGCCTCGATCAGGAACAGGGCATGGGCTCGCGCCACCTGAGGCTCGCCCCGCGGTCGGCCTACGCCGACGGCGCCGTCATCACGAAGGCCCGCTCGGTCGAGCGCCGATCCCTCATGTCCCGCCTTGGCGCGGATCGTGCCGTACCCGCGGTGGCCGTCGGGATCCTCCTCGTCGCGACCGCGATCAGCAGCGCACCTGGCGGCGCGACCGCCGCCGCAGGCCCGGTCGGCGGCCCGTCCAGCGACGGTCCGGCGGTTCGGATCTCAGCCGCCGCCGGTGTGACCCAGGATGGGCCCCAGGGCGCGGTCGACGAGCGCTACCCCGACGCCCAGAACACGGTCGCCGAGCGCGACGGAGTCAACGTCGAGGCGCGCACCGAAACGACCGATGCCGTCTCCGGCTCCGGCGCGTTCCTCGACGACGGGACGATCCTCAAGCCAGTCGCCGTGGACACGACGGTTGCCGACGGCAAGGGCCTGATGCGCACCTACCAGGTCCGGTCGGGCGACACGCTCACCGGGATCGCCAACAAGTTCGGCGTCTCGATGATGACCGTCTGGTGGGCGAACAACCTCAAGTCGAAGGCGGATCTCCACATCGGCCAGACGCTCACGATCCCGCCGGTCAGCGGCGTCGTCGTGACCGTCGGTCCGACCGACACGCTCGATACGCTCGCCGCCAAATACGGCGTCGCGGCCGCCGAGATCGTCGATACGAACCAGCTCGACGACCCGAATCTCATCATCGGCCAGACGCTGACGGTCCCCGGCGCGCACGGCGACAGCATCGCGACACCGAAGCCCAAGCCCGCGGCGCCGAAGGTCACGAAGAGCAGCGGCGGCGGTGGCGGGACGGTCAAGCCCCCGTCGCACTACTCCGGCGGCGCGTTCGCGTGGCCCGTGGCGGGCGGCTACATCAGCCAGTACTACCACTACGGCCACTATGCGATCGACATCGCGGCCGATCGCGGCACCACGGTCAAGGCCGCCGCGGCCGGCGTCGTGACCTGGGCCGGCTGGAAGAGCAACGGCGGCGGCTACCAGGTCTGGATCTCGCACGGCTCCGGGCTGTACACCACGTACAACCACATGTCGGGCGTGTCGGTCGGGCGCGGCCAGAGCGTCGGGCGCGGCCAGCAGGTGGGCCGCGTGGGTTCGACCGGCAACGCGACCGGCCCGCACCTCCACTTCGAGGTCTGGAAGGGCCCGATCTGGAGCGGCGGCACTCGAGTCAACCCTCTCGCTTACCTCTAGCCGCGCGCCGCAGAGTCCGTCCGCCGACCCTCGAGGCTCCATTCCCGCCCGAAGGCCGCGACGCCGACCCCATGCGACAATCCGGGCGATGTTTCTCGACCGCGTCAAGATCTGGGTAAGTGCGGGCGCGGGCGGTGACGGAGCCGCGACGTTTCGCAAGGAGGCGCACGTCCCACGCGGCGGTCCGGACGGCGGCGACGGCGGTCGTGGCGGCACGGTGTACCTCCGCGTCGACGCCGGCCAGACAACGCTCCGCGACTTCCGCTTCAGGCACCATTTCCGGGCCACATCGGGCGGCCGCGGCGAGCGATCGCGCCGTCACGGGGCCGCCGGCGAGGATCTCTACCTCGATGTGCCGCCGGGTACCGCGATCTACGACGACGACACCGACGCCCTCCTCGCCGACCTCGTGATGGCCGGCCAGACCGCGGTCGTCGGGCGCGGCGGCCGGGGCGGCCTCGGCAACACCCACTTCAAGACGTCGACCCACCAGGCGCCCAAACACGCCCAGAAGGGCGAGCCCGGCGAGGAGCGCTGGCTCCGTCTCGAGCTGCGGCTCATCGCCGACATCGGCCTGGTCGGACTGCCGAATGCCGGCAAGTCGACGCTTCTCGCCGCGCTGACGGCGGCTCGCCCGAAGATCGCGGATTACCCGTTCACGACGCTCGAGCCGAACCTCGGCGTCATGGACCTCGGTGACGAGGACGAGCGGCGCCCCACGATCGCCGACGTGCCGGGGCTCATCGAGGGCGCAAGCAGCGGGGCCGGCCTGGGCCACGCGTTCCTTCGGCACGTGGAGCGGACCCGAATCCTCGTCCACGTCGTCGACGGCGCCGATCGCGACCCGGCCTGGAATCACGATGTCATCCGCGACGAGCTCGAGGCCCACGACCCAGCGCTGCTCGCGAAGCCGACGCTCGTCGTCTTCAACAAGCTCGACCTGCCCGCCGCCACCGATGCGTGGCCCGCGTTCCGCAAGGCGCGCGAACGGGCCGGTCAGGACGTGATCGCCGTGTCGGCTACGACCGGCGAGGGGATCCCGGAGCTCCGCGCCCGACTGGCCGCCATCCTTCCGGCCGCCGACGAACTCGATGCCCCGCCGGAACCGGCCGGCGTCGTCGTCCACCGGATCGAGGCCATGGGCGACGGCTTCGTCATCGATCGGGAAGAAGGGGCGTTCCGGGTGCGCGGCAAGCGGATCGAGCGGATCGCCGCCCAGACGAACTTCGAGGTCGAGGAATCGGCCGAGCGCTTCCAGCGCGACCTCGCCCGGCTCGGGATCGAGGCCGAGCTGCGCCGGGCCGGCGTTGTCCCGGGCGATCTGGTCCGGATCGGGGCCGCGGAGCTCGAGTGGGAGGCGCAACCGTGGGAGGAACGGTGACCCGCGGTGGGCCCGTCCCGGCGCGCACGAGCCGGAACGCGAAGCCGATCCCGACGGCCCGGATCGGGATGCTCGGCGGGACGTTCGACCCGGTCCACGCCGGACACCTGGCCCTCGCCCACGTCGCGCTCGATCAGCTCGGGCTCGACCGCGTGCTCTTCGTTCCGGCCGGTCAGCCGCCCCACAAGCGGGGCCGTCCGATCACCGACGCGGAAGATCGACTGGCGATGGTCGAGCTGGCCATCGCCGACGAGCCACGGTTCGGCGTGACCCGAATGGAGATCGACCGCCCCGGGCCGTCGTACACGGCCGACACGGCCGAGGCCCTGGTTGCCGGGCGGCGCGAGTTCGACGGCGAGCCCATCGATCTCACCGTCATCCTGTCGGCCGAGTCGTTCGCCGACCTCCCGTCGTGGCACGACCCGGCGAGGCTGCTCCGGCTCGCCCGGATCGCGGTCGCCCCTCGACCGGGTCATCCGGCACCGACCCCCGGCTGGCTCGCCCAGCGGCTACCCGGGTTCGCCGATCGCGTGGTCGTCCTCGAGGGGCCCCATCTCGACATTTCGGCATCGGACATCCGCGCCCGTGTCGCGGCGGACCGCTCGATCGAGCAACTCGTCCCGCCGCCCGTCGCCGCTTACATCAACGCGCATCATCTGTACCGCGAGCCACAGCCGAGGAAGGGCCAATCGTGACCGAACCCGTCGAGCCGACCACCCCGCAGCCGCCGAGCGGAGCTCCACGCGCCGATGGGCTGCCAAATCGCACCGCGGTCGCCCATTCGGAGCGGCCGCCGCTCGACGTGGCCAGGCGGATCGTCGAGCTGGCCGAGGACAAGAAGGCCGCCGACATCGTGCTGCTCGACCTGACGGGCCTCACGACCCTGGCCGACGCCTTCGTGATCTGCTCGGGTGGCTCGGAGCGGCAGCTCGACGCGATCGCCGACGGGATCATCGGTGGCCTGCGGGACGAGAAGATCCGGCCGATCGGCCGCGAGGGCACGGCCACGTCGCACTGGGTGCTGCTCGACTTCGGCGATGTGGTCGTCCACATCTTCACGCCGCCGGAGCGCGACTACTACTCGCTCGAGAAGCACTGGGCGGAGGCGAAGACGGTGCTCCGGGTCCAGTAACCGGGCGACAGCACCCAGAGCGAGTACCGGGACCCCCGGGTACCGTCGGGTCATGTCGGCCACGCGGGCGCGACCAATAGCATCGGGTCACAGGTCGATCGTTCGGTCGGCTGGTCCCGAGGTTCAGAAACGTCGATGTCCCGCCTCAGAGAGCGCTGCCCCACCTGCGGACGCCGCCTCATCACGACGCGCTTTGACACGACGTTCCGGATGTCCGATCGGAGCGAACGGCTCTGCTTCGGTATTCCGGGTGGCCTCTGCGAGGACTGCCACCAGCTGTACATCGACCCGGACCTGATCGACCTGCTCGACCTGCGCGAGGGCCGCTGCGTCTTCGCCATCGAGAGCGATCTGGTCGTCCAAGAGCAGGCCTGGTCTTCCGCCGACTGAAAGTCGCCGCCAGGACGGCCCCAGCGGCGACACGAGCGGCGACTTGCGGTAGCTCTCCCGCTTATCCAGAGTGAAGGTCAGACTGGGCCTCTGCCTGTTCTACCCCGTCCGGTGATCATGCCGTAGCCGACGACGGCGATGACCGCGCCAACCACCGCGACGGCGATCGTCACGATGTTGATGCCGGTCGTGAAGTCCTTGCCGCCGGAGATGATCCCGGCGAGGAACCCGCCGATCAGGCCGCCGACGATTCCGAGCACGATGTGGCCGATCACGCCGAGGCTCTCGTCGCCCTTGACGAGGTATCCGGCGATATAGCCGGCGATCGCTCCTACGACAAGCCACGAGATGATGCCCACTGGTGCACCTCTTCCAACGCCTACGCAGACCAAGCGTCCGCGCCTCGTTCTCACCATAACGCGCTCGCCGGGCAAACGCGAGTACAGAATTCATCGCAGGTGCCGCGGGGACGCCGGCCGCGGGCGAGTGTCAGGCCGGTCGCGTGACCCGGTCGGCGATCCAGAGCGTGAAGCCGAGGCGGCGCTGGGCGTCGCCGCCTGGTGAGCCGGGGGCGCCCTTGACCGTGGCATCGAGCTCGAGAAGGCCTTCCAGCGCGGCCTGGAGCTCCCCGAACGACCAGCGGCGCGCCTGGATCGCCAGCTGCTGGACCCGGAACGGATGGAGCCCGAGCGTCCGAGGCAGCGTCTCCTCGCGGGCGCCCGCAGCCAGGTGGTCGGCGACCTCGATGAGCTCGCGGACCCGACGGTGGAGCACGGCGAGGAGCACGGGCTCCGGCGTCGTCGCGGCGAGGCGGTCGAGGAGCTCCGCGGCGCGGCCGCTGTCCCGCAGCCCGACCGCGTCGGTGAACGCCCAGACCGAACCCGGCACCGCCTCCGGGACGAGCGCCTTGACGTCGTCGGCCGAGACCGGCTCGGTCGGCCGGTAGAGGGCGAGCTTGTCGAGCTCGTGGGCGGTCATCCGCGTCTGGTTCCGCCGGTCGGCGTCGTTGTCGAGGACGAATCCGCCGACCCGCTGCGCGAGCTCCCGCGCGGCGCCCGGCGCGAGGCGCATCTGGCGCTCGCGGGCCTCGCTCTCGATCCAGCCGGCGAGCTCGCCGGCCTTCGGTGCGCGGAAGGCCCGGACCTCGCCGCCGACTCGCCCGGACCGCGTCGACGATCCGCTTCTGGCCGGGCTCCTTCGCGCCGCTCGCGGTGGCCTCGACGAAGGCGATGCCGCTGCCGGGTGCGACGAGCGGCAGGATCGCGAGCAGCGCGTCCCGCCCCTCGGTCGTGACCGTCAGCGCGCCGACGTTCGTCACGACGCCCAGCGTCCCGCCGCCGAACATCGACTGCGTCGCCACCCGCTCGTGGAGCTGGCCGATGAGCTGGACGGCCTGGTTCCGATCGCCCCTGATGTCGAGCCGCTCCACCGGGCCCGCCGGATCCCGCAGCGATCGCCTCCGCCATGCGGCCGACCGCCCGGCCCGCGGCCAGGTCGTCGTCGCCCCAGAAGAAGGCGACCGACGGGACCGTCGGTGCCGTCACGTCCGTCATGCCCGGCCCCGCGCGACCTGGAGCGCGGCGCCGGTCCAGCGCAGGCGGCGGACGTCGTTCGGGGCGACGCCGGCCGCGCGGCAGACGTCCGACTCGAGCGCATCGGCGCGGCGACGGACGGCCGCGGCCTCGGCCGCCGACCAGCCGCCGGGATAGCGCCGCTGCCACGAGGCGAACCGCTCCGCCATCGGCTGAAGGCGCTGGCCGGCCCGCTTGTCGGCGTACGCGACGATCCGTTCCTCCGGGCTTGCGGCGGCCGCCCAAGCCCGGTGGCGCTCGCCGTCGACGAGCCGCGTGACCGGATGGGCCGCGACGGCCGGTCCCAGCTCCGGGTGTCCGCGCCGCGCGAGCCACGCCGCTGAGCCCTCGCCGTGGGGGAGAGCACGGGCAGGATCCGAGGCCGGGAGGAGCTTGTCGGCGTCGTGGAGGAGGGCTGCGGCCTCGACCAGCCCGCGGTCGATCGGGCGTGCCCGCGCCGACCCCGCAGTTCGAAGCGCGAGCCAGGAAGCGACCTCGGCGACGGCGCGCGCGTGCCGCAGAAACCAGGCCGGTGGATCGAGGGACAGCAGCAGCTCGGCGGCCTCGACCCGCCCGGGAACGGTCATCCGCTCGATGGTACCGCGCAACTGAAGGCCGGCACCGCGACCCGTTGGGTGATGGAGGCGGCAAGGCGCGGGCCGGCGGCTGATGCCCGTGAACCTGTCGGTCGCACCGTCATCCCGCCGTTGGCGAAGGTGGCTTCGACGGATCCGTCGGTGTCCGTCCGGAAGACCGCCGCGCCCGCCGCGGCGAGATGATCGAGCGTCGATCGGGCCGGGTGGCCGTATGGGTTGTCGGCCCCGGCGGAGACGACCGCGACCGCCGGCCGAACGACGCCGAGGAAGGCAGGAGTCGATGCGGTCCCGCTTCCGTGGTGGGCGACCTTCAGAAAGTCGACGGGCGGCAGGCCGCGGGCCGCGAGGACCGGATCGACATCGTCCTCGACGTCGCCCGTGAGCAGGATCCTGCCGCCCGTCGACCTCGCCGAGCAGGACGATCGAGACGTCGTTGATCGCGCGACCGCCGTCTGGCGGCTCAGCCGGTACGCGACCCGGGTCCGGCCAGAGAACGTCGAAGTGGAGGTCGTCGACCGCCAATCGATCGCCGGTGACGAGTCGCCCGCGAGCCGGCGCCCCTATCGCGGCCAGCTCTGCCTGCCACGCGCCGTAACCCGGTCCCGGGCCGCGCATGCCGGGCTCGAAGACCCGGCCGATTCGATAGCGCTCGAGGAGCAGCGCCAGGCCCGCGACGTGGTCCTCGTGGGGATGGGTGAGCACGACGACGTCGATTCGGCGGTCCCACGGTGGGAGGCGCTCGTCGAGCTCGATGAGGAGTCGGTCCGGATCGGGTCCGCCGTCAACGAGCATTCGTCCGCCTCGACCGCCCTCGACGAGGATCGCGTCGCCCTGGCCGACGTCGAGGACCGTGATCCTCGTGGAGCCGTCCGGGCGGTGGACGGCAGCGAGCCCGACCGCGACGAGCGAGACGACCAGAGCTCCGGCAGCGATCCGGCGCGCCCTTCGGCCCCGCGACCGGCCGGTGCTTCGACGTGCCTGATGAGGCCTGTCTGCGGAGGCCGGCAGACGCGTTCTCCGTCGGTCCGCGAGATCCGGCATGCCGTCGACGTCGAGCTCCGACGACGAGCGCCGGAAGCAGGGCTGACAGCACACCCGCGGCGACGTTCCACGGCGGTTCGAGCGTCGCGCTCGCAAACGGCAGCGAGGCCGTCGCCTCGACGATGCCGACGACGACCGACAGGAGGAACCACGCCGGAAGCCCGAGCAACGTCGCAACGACCGACGGCGCCCCGACCATGGTCGCGAGTCCGCCGCCGAGGGCGATCGCGCTCGCCGCCATCGCCGGGGCCACGAGCGGGACGATCGCGAGGTTGACGATCGGCGAGACGATCGCGAGCCGGCCGAACGTGACGAGGACGACCGGGAGGGTCGCTGCCTGGGCCGCGAGCGACACGGCAAGGCACTCGATCAACCAGCCCGGCATGCGTCCTCGCGCGCCGCCGGTCAGCCACGCACCGAGTGGCGTCGCCCAGGCGAGGATCCCGGCGGTCGCGAGGGTCGAAAGCTGGAAGCCCGCGTCGGTCACGAGATGCGGGTCCACGAGGAGCAGGAGAAGCGCGGCCCAGCCGAGGGCCGCTGCGGCGCGTCCGGCCCGGCCGCTCTCCCGGGCCACGAGGACGACGCCCGCCATCGCGGCCGCCCGAACGACCGACGCGGATGCTCCGGCGAACGCCACGTACAGGACGATCGCGGTCGCTGTGAGCACCGCTCGCCGCCGCCGAGCCAGGCCTCCGCCGAGCGCCGCGACGCTGGCCGCGACGATCGCGATGTTCCAGCCCGAGATCGCCACGACGTGACTCGCGCCGACGGTCGTGAAGTCGGCGGCGAGGTCGCGATCGACACGGTCCCGCAGCCCGACCACGATCCCGGCCGCGAGGCCGGCCTCGGGCTCCGGGATGGCCGTCGTGAGCGCGGTCGCGGCTCCCCGCCTGAGGCGTTCGAGCTGACCGGCCGGCGTGTCCTCGACGGGTCGAACCTCGAGGCTCCGAGCGCGAAGCGTGCCGGAAACGCCCGTTCGGCGGAGGTAGTCGCCATACGGATCGTCGGCGGGCGGCGGCCGAACGGCGCCCGATACGGAGACCGCCATCCCCGGCTCGATCGCGGGATAGCGGGGCAGCGTCGCCGCCAAGCGTGCGCCGCCGGGCTCGGCCAGGCGGAGTGTCGCCACCTGGCTTCCGTCGCGAACCGCGCCCACCGATTCGACGGTCGCTTCCCACGGCCCGCTGCCGGTCGGGAGCTCGGCGACCGTGGGCGGTGGAGCGGGAATGATGACCAGGCGGATCGCGAGCGCGAGCCCACCGGCCGCCGCGATCGCCACCCCACGGGCCCTGCGCCGATGCCCGGGCAGCGAACCGACGCTCCGGCCGGCGACCGCCAGGCTCGTCGCGAGCAGGAAGACGACGAGCGCTCCGACCGACGGCGCTGCGAGCGCCGCCAGGACGGACCCGACGGCCAGCCAGCCGCTGGCCGGCATCAGCGGACCGTGACGAGATCGCGCAGCTTCTCGAACGTGCTGGGGCCGACGATCTTGCGCTCGCGCAGCTCGTCGACGGTCGCGAACGGCTTCTCGGCCCGGGCATCGATGATCTTCTGCGCGGTCACCGGCCCGACGCCCGGCAGCTGGTCGAGCTCGGCACGCGGTCGCGCTGTTCAGGTCGATGAGGCCACCGGCTGCGCCTCCCGGCGCCGCGGCAGCGCCTGGAGGACGGTGCGGCGGCTGGCGCGGGATCGTCTCGCGATGGCACGACGATCCGGTCGCCGTCCCGGAGCTCTGTGGCGAGGTTCAGCTCGCGGCCGGCTCGCTCGGCATCGACGCGTGGCCCGTAGCCGCCTGCTGCCGCTATCGCATCACCGACCCGCGAGCCGGGCGCGAGCTGGAGGACGCCGGGTCGGAGGACCGCCCCCTGGACGTCGACGACGAGGGCGGCCGAAGCGGACGGGCCGCGGATGCTCGTCCTCGTCGGCGATCCCGACGCGGTCCAGGCGGCCCCGCCCTCGACGCGGATCTCGCCGCCCGGGCCCGACGCGGCGACGACGAACGCCGCGATCCCGAGGCGGCGGCGAGCACTGCAGTCCGCCAAGCAACTTCCAGGAGAAACCCGGCAGGACCGTGGCCGAGGTGCCAGCCGAATCGCCCGCGGCGGCCCCGCCACCTCCCGGGGTCGTCGCGGTGTCGTCGAGCACGCGCCAGGGCGTCGCCGATTTGTCCATCGGTCCTCCGCCGGCGGGCAGTCCCGGACATAACGACACCCCGCGACGTAGGGGGCACTTCCTGCGTCGGCGGGGCGTCTGGCGCGAAACCTAGCAGCGACCGCTTATCTGGCGATTCAGCTGCGAGTGGAGTCAGTGGCTGGTCGCCACCCGATCTGGGCCGAGTCGCTCGGCGAGGTCGTCGGCGACGCACTCATCGAGGCGGCGAACGAGCGATGCGGCAGCGGAGCTCACTGAAGCGAGCGCCACCGCGGTCGACCGACGGAACGATCGGTCGTTCTCCGTGCGGCCGGCGCGGGCGAGGGCGGCCAGGCGGTCCTGGTCCGCCTCGCGGCGCCGCTGGTCGGCGATCTCGAGGGCTACGAATGCTTCGTAGAGCAACATGATGGATCCTCCGGCGTTGTTCATGACTTGGTCACTCCTTGCGGGGAGCTGGGCCGCTCAGCGCTGGTGGTCGTCCACCATGCCGGGCCGAGAGTCGACGCCCCATCCGGTGGCTGCGAGGTTCAACCCGATCAGCGCGGCGAAGACGGCGATGAGAGCGAGAAAAGCTTCCATGTCGGGCACCTCCTGGGCCTTGCGATAACCCCTTTGGTTCGCTTATCGGGTTACTGCCATACAGTACCCTCTTGCGCGTAACCTGTCAAGGGGTATAGAGTGGTTACATGGCCACAACCACCACCGAGCACAGGCCCTCACGGGACCACCATCACGAGATGTCGCTCGACGACACCTTCGACTTCCTGAACACCATCGAGCTCGAATCGGGTTCACTCGTGGATCACTTCGAATCGTTCGACGATGCCGCCGCCTGGCTGATCGGGCGGGGCGTCTGTCACAGCGGTCGAGGACCGGCCGCGCTGCGCCCGTCGGGCGTCGACGACGACGCCGCGCTCGCCCGGGTGCGCGCCGTCCGCGCGGCCCTGCGCGACGTCGCGCACGCCGTGAGCCACGGCCGGCCGGCCGAAGCGGAATCCCTCGCCGAGGTCAATCGGGCGATCGCGGCTCGCGAGCGGATCGAGCTCGTCCGATCGCCGGACGGCGTGTCGGTCGGGCACAGCCACGTCGGCGATCCGCTCGACGACGCGTTGGCCCGCCTGGCCGATCCGCTCGTTCGCGAGATCGGGGTCGGTCAATGCCGATCGCGTCCGGATCTGCGCCAACGACACGTGCCGCTGGGTCTTCTACGACGAGTCACGAGCCGGCCGCCGCCGATGGTGCGACATGGCGACCTGCGGCAACCGGGCCAAGGCCGCCCGCCACCGGGCCAGGGCCAAGGCGAGCGCGAAGGCCGAAGCAAGCCGCGCCCGCGACAGCAGCAGCCCGCGCGAACTAGCGGGCGACCGCCTCCCGCTCGAGGAGCGGCCGGACCTCCGTCGCGAGCCGAGTCATCGTCTCCTCGTCATAGACGGCGGGAACACCCGCGATCAGGTGGCGGTAGCCGATCTCGAGGAACGGCGCGAGTTTCTCGGCGACGTCCTCGGGCGTTCCGAGGATCCCCTCGTCCCACGACGGGCGAATCCGGTTTCGCGCGACGGCCTCGCGGTAGAGCCGCTCCGCCTCCGCCCGGTCGTCACGGATGAAGATCGTCCCGACGTTCGTCGTCCGCTCGATCTCCGACGGGTCGCGCCCGACCTTCTCGCAGTGCTCGACGAGGATCGCGTCCTTGTGCCGCACCTTCTCGATCCCGCCGCCGATGTTGCACATGTCGGCGTACTTCGCGACGAGCTTGAGGGTCACCTTCTCGCCGCCGCCGCCGATGACGATCGGCAGGTGGGCCTGGATCGGCGGCGGCAGATTCCGGGTGTTCTGCGAGGCGTAGCGCGGACCCGTAGCCGTCGGCTCGGTCCCGTCCAGCATGCCGCGCATGATCGGCAGCGCCTCGCCGAGCCAACGGAGGCGCTCCGGCGGCCCCGACCCGAACTCGATTCCGAAGTCGCGGTGCTCCTCCCCGAACCACGCGGCGCCGATGCCGAGAATCGTCCTGCCGTTCGAAACGTGATCGTGGGTCGTCGCCATCTTCGCGACGAGCGCCGGGTTGCGGAACGTATTTGCCCCGACCATCAGGCCGATCCGGATCCGCTCGGTCGCCTGGGCCCAGGCCGTGATCGCCAGCCAGCCCTCGAAGATCGGTCCGTGGGAGTCGCCGATGATCGGGTAGAGGTGATCCCACGTCCAGAGCGTGTCGTACCCGAGCCGGTCGGCCCGGATGCCGGCCTCGAGGAAGGACGGCCAGTCCGTGTACTGGTTCCAGCAGAGCACGCCCAGGCGGATGTCGGTCACGTAGTTCCTCCTTCGGGGATCCGGGCCGAGTCGGCGGCGTCCAGCGCCAGCCGTCCGACAACCTCGCCCCCGTCCATTTCGCCCGTCAGCTCGAAGCCGAGCTTGCGATAGAACTCCTCGGGACCGCGCTCGTCCGGCACCCAGCTGGTCGTCAGGGCTCTCGCGCCCGGTCGCGATCGGACGTAGTCGAGGACGAGCTCGATCGCCCGCCGCCCGTAGCCGCGTCCCTGGAGCCCGTCGGCGATCATCAGGCGCCACAGGTTGTAACTCGATGTGGACGCATCGTCGTCGAGCATGACGAAGCCGACGGGTTCGCCGTCGGCGTAGATGGCCCGGAACCATGCCGTCGGGTGGAAGTACGCCTCCGCGATCGAGACCGCGTTCGGGGCGACGAACGCTTCCTGGTACGGCGCGACCTTCAGGTCGCAGATTGCCCTGACCGTGTCGGCCGTGACCTCCCGCAGCTCGACCGTCACGCCGGCAGCCGCTCCCAGTCGACCCAGCGGGTCCCGTCCCACCAGCGATGCCACGTCCCACCGTCGCGGCCGGGCGCGAACACGTCGATGCGGTCGGCGCCCGACGACGAGGCCGCCGGATCGCCGGTCAGCTCGCCGCCGAGCGATTCCCAGGGATGCCAGCTCGCCCCGTCCCAGTAGCGGTTCCAGAGCTCGCCGTCGGGGAACACGGCGAACACCTGCATCTCGCCGACCGCCCACGCCGTCACCGCGGGCTGCGAGGCCAGGGTTCCGCCGAGCGACTCGACATCGCCCCAGGCGTCAGCCTCGAACGACCGATGGGCGAGCCCACCGCCCCCTTCGCGCCAGAACAGGTCGATCCGGCCGGGCCCCCAGGAGACCGAGGCCACGCCGTTCATCAGCGAGCGTGGGCGATCTGCGCGTCGATGGCGTCTCGGACGGCGGGCGATGACGCCGCCTCGACCGACCGGACCTTGACGTGCCGGATTCGCTTGCCGGTGCCCTCGATCGAGCCGTCCGGATTGGGCAGGTCCGCCCCGTCGGCGAGCTGCAGGTTGACGTGCGACTTGTGGGGAATGATCGCGAACAGCAAGTCGCGCATCGCCATGCTCCGCCCGAACGCCAGGAGGCCGTTCCCGAAATCGACCTGTTCGACGACGTCGGGCATCGCCGCTTTGACCGCGACGCGGAGCGCGTGAGCGGTGGCGATGACGTCCGGCGCGTTGCCCTCGAGGACCCTGTCGAACCCGGCGTCGATCGAGGCGTTGGCGGTCGTGGCTTCCGCGTCCGGCATCTGCGCCCTCCTCAGCGAACGACGATGTTCACGAGCCTGCCGCCGCCCGCGTGGATCACCTTGGTCGGCTCGCGCCCATCGAGCGCGGCCCGAACCTTGTCTCGGGCGAGCACGATCTGCTCCAGCTCGATCTCCGAGATCCCGCTCGGGACCGTCACCCGATCGCGGACCTTGCCGTTGACCTGGATCGGGACCTCGCGCGTCTCCTCGACGACCGCGGTCGGGTCGACTTCGGGCCAGCGCTGCGTGTGGATCGACTCCCACGGTCGCCCGCCCGCCGCGAGGCGGCGCGACCAGAGCTCCTCGGTGATGTGGGGCGCGGCCGGGGCGAGCATCAGCAGCGCGAGGTTGACGGCCTCGTCCCACTCCGGCGTCTCGGCGACGCTCGACCCGCGGTAGCGCATCAGGAGGTTCGTCAGCTCCATGAGCTTCGCGATCATCGTGTTGAAGTGGAAGGCTTCGTAATCGGCGGTCACGTCGCGAAGCGTGCGGTGAGCAGCCTGTCGCAGTGCCGTGCGCGCCGCCGACTCCGTCTCGCCCGCCGGCAGCTCGCCGCTCTGGGGATCGCCAGCCTCGCGGCCGCGGGGATCGAGGGCAACGGTCCAGAGCCGATTAAGGAAACGATGGATGCCACCGATGCCGGACGGGCTCCACGGGCCACCCTGGTCCCACGGGCCCATGAACATCAGGAACAGGCGGATCGTGTCGGCACCGAAGCGGGCGACGAGCGCGTCCGGGTCCTCGGTGTTGCCGCGGCTCTTCGACATCCGCTCGCCGTCCATGCCGAGGATCTGACCCTGGTTGAACAGCCGGCGGAAGGGCTCGTCCTGGTTCACGAGCCCGATGTCCCGCATCATTTTCGTGAACTCCCGGGCGTAGAGCAGGTGCATGACAGCGTGCTCCGAGCCGCCCGTGTACTGCTTCACCGGGGTCCACTTGTCGACCATTGCGCGATCGATCGGTGCGCCGCTCTTCTCGGGCGACAGGTAGCGAAACCAGTACCAGGACGAGTCGATGAACGTGTCCATCGTGTCGGTCTCGCGCCGGGCGGGGCCACCGCACTTCGGGCAGGTGACGTTGAGGAACGCTTCGTCGCGGGCCAGGGGATTCTCGCCGCTGCCCCGGTAGTCGACGGTGTCCGGCAGCCGGACCGGCAGCTCCTCCTCCGGTACCGGCACGATCCCGTCGCGGTCGCAGTAGATGACCGGGATGGGTGTGCCCCAGTAGCGCTGCCGGCTGATCAGCCAGTCACGCAGCCGGTACGTGACAGTCGACTTGGCCTTGTCCTGTTCGGCAAGCTTGGCGACGATTTCCTGGCCGCCCTCGTCGGCCGGCAAGCCGTCGAACGGGCCCGAATTGACGAGGACTTCATCGGCCGTGTGGGGGAGGTAGGCGTCCTCCATGTCGTCGTCGGCGCCCGTGCCCGGTGGGGCGACGACGCGGCGGATCGGCAGCCCGAACGCGCGGGCGAACGCGAAGTCCCGCTCGTCGTGGGCAGGGACGGCCATGATCGCGCCGGTGCCGTAGCCGGCCAGGACGTAGTCCGCGATCCAGATCGGGATCCGCTCCCCGTTGATCGGGTTGATCGCGTCGGCGCCGATCGGGACACCGGTCTTCTCCCGGTCGGTCGACAGCCGCTCGATCTCCGTCTCGGTCTGCGTCCGAGCGACGTATGCGTCGACCTCCGCCTTTTGCTCCGGGGAGGTCAACCTCGCGACGAGGGGATGCTCGGGCGCGAGGACCATGAACGTGGCGCCGAAGAGCGTGTCGGGCCGGGTCGTGAAGACGCGCAGCTCATCGCCGCCGGGCTGGTGGTCGTCGGGTGCGACGGTAAAGACGAGCTCCGCCCCCTCGCTTCGGCCGATCCAGTTCGTCTGCTGCGTCTTGATCGGATCGGGCCAGTCGATGCCGCTGAAGTCGAGTAGCTCGTCGGCGTAGTTGGTGACCTTGAGATACCACTGTGCCAGGTCGCGCTTCTCGACCTTGGCCCCGCAGCGCCAGCAGTGGCGGTCCGCGCCTTCGACCTGCTCCCTGGCGAGTGTCCCGTCGTTCGGGCACCAATCGACGGGCGACGTCTGGCGGTAGGCGAGCCCGGCCTTGAGGAACTGGAGGAAGAACCACTGGTTCCAGCGGTAGTAGTCCGGGTCGGCCGTGACGACCTCCGACTCCCAATCGAACGTCGCGCCCATCGTCCGCAGCTGGCGGCGCATGTTGTCGATGTTCGACATCGTCCAGGCGCGGGGGTTGATGTTGTTCTTGATCGCCGCGTTCTCGGCGGGCAAGCCGAATGCATCGAACCCGATCGGCAGGAAGACGTTCTCCCCGTGCATCCGGAGGAACCTGCCGATGGCGTCGGTCGGCGTGATGATGTACCAGTGGCCGATGTGGATGTCGCCCGACGGGTACGGGTACATCGTCAGCAGGTAGTAGGGCGGCCGGCCCTCCTCGTGGAGATCCGTCCGATGCAGGCCGAGCTCTTCCCACTTCTTCTGCCAGCGCGGCTCGATCTCAGTCGGGTTGTAGCGCTCGACGCGCGCGCGCTCGATGGGCCCCGCCGGGTTGGCCGTGTCTGAAGTTGTGGTCGCGTCGGTCGTGTCGGTCACATCTGCTCGCTGATAACACGAGACCCCCCGCCGCCGGCGAGGGGTCCGTTGGTGGGTGGCGTTAGTGGCGGGGAGTTGGTGGAGCTAAGGGGGCTCGAACCCCTGACCTTCTGAATGCCATTCAGACGCTCTCCCAGCTGAGCTATAGCCCCACGCCGGAGCGCGGAGTATAGCAAACGCCCGCTCAGCTCCGGTCGGCCGCAACGGCATTACCGGACATGGACGAACACGTAATTCGGCCCGGAGAACGAGTCGCCGGCCGCGTTGCGGGCCGTGAAGCTCAGTTCCAGCACCCACGAGTTTGCCGCTCTGGGAAGCCCGGAGACGGTAATCGTCGACTCATTGAGCGTGACCGCGACCGCGCACTCCTGCATGGCTTCCAACTGGTCCGGCGACCCCGACTGGGACACGAGCCGGCCACACGATGCACTTGCGTCGGTGATGGTCCAACCGTCGATCGTGACCGTCGCGGCCGCGCCCTCGACGAGCTCCAGCGTCTCGAATGGTGCCGAAGGCACGGTCGTCCCGCAGGAGTCCGACGTCTCATAGCCCCAGGCGAGCGAGATGACGCCGCCACAACCGTGGGCCATGACGGCCTGATCGGCGCCGTGGCGGAGGACGATCGGTGGCATGCGAAGGGGCACGTCGCTGCCTTCGACGAGGACCTGGAAGTTAACGGCGCCGGTTGGCGCCACGCCGACGAAGAAGTCGGTCCCGTCACCCGGCGACGCGAGGATCCTGGCGGGCTGCGTTGCCGTCGCCGGACACTCCACTGGCATCTGCCCTCCGCCCGAGTCCGTGACGAGCAGGCGTCCGGTTCCAGTTGCAAGCCGCTGAAATCAGCAGAACCTCGACCCCGTCTGGAACGGGACCGGTCACGGACGGACTCGAGTCGTCACCCGTCCCAACCACGCGGCCGAGCGTCTGCCAGCCGGCATACCCCGCTATGTCCTCAACCGGAACCAGCGAGACGGACGGAGCAGCCGTCGGCGAGGCCGGCGCGGCCGAAGCCGATGGTGACGGGCTGGGACCTGCTGGCGGCGTCGTGCCTCGATTGGTGAGCAGCATCCCTCCCCCGGCGCCAACGGCCACGACCAGCGCCGCCGCCGTAGCCAGCATCAGGCGCCGATTCGCCCGCTCGGAGCGGCGCAACCGGAGCCGCTGCTGCAGCTGGTCGGCGGTCAGGGTCAAGGGAAGCGAGTCGCCCTCGGCGCGCAATACCTGGCGGAGGCGCTCTTCGAGCCGGGTGTCATGCATGGTTGGCCTCCGAGGCGCTGGTGCCGACGGGATCGGCGAGGGAGACACGAAGCCGATCGAGCGCGGTCTGGAGCTGCGCCTTGATCGTGTTGGGACTCTTGTTGAGCGCGATCGCCACGTCCTCGACGGTCAGGTCGGCGTAGTAGCGGAGGACGACCGCGGCGCGCATCTGGATGGGCAGATCGGCCACGCCGTCGAGGAGCGCGACCCGGTCGGTCGAGGCCGAGCCATGGTCGTGGTCACCCATCTCCGGCACCAGGTGAAGCCGGACGACGCGCGACCGGCTGCGGCGGAGGCCGAGCGCGTGGTTTGTCGCGATTCGCATCAGCCAGGGACGGAACGCGGCGTCGTCGCGCAGATCGCCCGCCCGCTCGAACGCGGTCAACAGGGTCTCGACGACGACGTCTTCGGCGTCAGCCTGGTCTCGGAGGATCAGGTACGCGACACCCTGGATCTGCTTGCCGTAGGTGGCGAGCAGCTCCTCGAGCGCCTGCGGTCGACGCCTCCGAAGGGCCTCGACGGTCATTGCTGCATCCCTTCGTCCCTTGTCGGGTGCGACGAGGGCTCGCCGCTTCAGAGCATAGACGCGTGGCGCGGCCGTTTCGGGCTAGTGGTTGCCGGAGTGAATTCGCGAACTCGTTGCGCGCCAGCCCCAGTGCGCGGCCGGCTCGGGTGTGCGGCGGGCCGAGACCCCGCTCAGCGCGGCGGGGCTGGGTACGGTCCCTGGTCGGCGGCCCAGCCGGCGAACCAGGAGCCCTCTTCGAACGACGCGCGCGCGCCGTCACCACTCACCGTGACCTGGACACTGGAGGCTTGCGGGCCGATCAGGACGTGCCGCCCGTCGCCCGTCGGCGCGGCGTCGCTGATGCCGCGGATCTCGAAGCCACCGTCGCTTGGCTGCTCGAGGGCCATCACCGCGACGTCGGTCCAGTCGTTCGGCGCCGTCGCATGGGCCAGGGCATACGTCACCGGGCCTTCGCCCGTCACTCGTTCGGTGAGCAACCAGGCGCCGGTGCCCGTCGCGTCCCACACGTAGTCCTGGACGACGCCGCCGCCCGAGCCTGCCGTCCACCACACGACGGGCGGGGAACCGCCACGTGTCGCCGACAGCGTGCAGCTTTCCGGGCCGGCATCCTGCACGCACTCGAACCTCAGCACAGTGCCGTCCGGCGCCCACCCGCGCTCGCGGCCGGTCGACTGGAAGATCGGCGGCGGGTCCGCGGCTGGCGTATGGGTACCGTCGAGGCCCAGTCGACCGAACGCGCCCTCGCCTCCGACCTTCCACGTGGCGAACCCACTGCCATCTGCCAGATACGTCGCCGGGAAGTACATCGATGATTCCGCCGACGACACGACGACACCTGCCGGAACGTCGATCGATCGGCTCGTTCGGGAGGCAGCATCGTGCAGGTGGACCTGGCGCGCGTCTGCGACGGCAAGCACCGACCCGGGACCCCACGCGGATCCGCCCGGCTCGCCCGGCACGATCCACGGTTCGGCGTCGGGAGCGCGGAGGTCGAAGATCGCGACTCGTCCCCCGAACGGTTCCGCCGCCAGGCCACCCTCGATCGCGAGCCAGCCATCCTGCCCGTACTTCGCTCCGCCGGGCAGGAGCTCGACCTCCGCGGGGACGACCGAGCCCGGGATCCGCGCGATGAGGCGCGGCTGGAGCCGAGACTCGTACGCACCAGCATCGAGGGTGACCAGCGACACCTCGATCTCATCGGGCCGGCCAAGACCGCCGCCGAGCATCCGGACGATGACGGCGTCCTTCGCCGCGCCCAGGGCCCCGCTCGCTCGGGCGGAAGAGGCCGGCGCCGGTTCGGGGCTCGATGAACCAACCACCGACGGGCTCGGCTCGGCGTGTGATGCCAGGCCCGGCGAGGCGAGCGCGGACCCACCCGGAGAGGCCGCGGCGCCGGTCCTTTCGGTCCGCCACGACAGCATCACCGCGGCGATGGCGGCCAGCGCCACGGCGCCCGTTGCCGCTCCGACGATCAGTCGGCGGCCCCGGCGCGGTCGCGGTGTCTCAGTCATGCACGGATCTCCTCCGACCAGTCCGGTCGGCGCCGTTCAAGAGGATAGATGCCCCGCGATGCGAACCCGTCTCGCGTTCGATGTGGCACCATCGAGGTCGATGACGATGCCGCCGACAATCGGCCGTTGAGCCCGCTGCCGCCCTACACGCTTCGCCGCTCGGCTCGGGCCCGACGGCTTCGGGTGACGATCGATCCCGTTCATGGCCTCATCGTCACCGTCCCGCCGGCGACCCGCCGCGGCTGGACCCACCCGGAAGCGGAGATCGAACGATTCCTCCGCGATCGCGAGGGCTGGGTGCGGCGGCACCTCCAGGGCCACGCTCAGCAGCGAGCCGAGCTCGCGGCGCGTGGCGGGCTCCGCGATGGAGCGACCATCCGCTACCGCGGCGAGCTCCACCTCCTGCGGATCGTGTCCGCGCCCGCCGCCGGCAGCGGCCGCCGATCGATGGTGACCCGCGTGGGAGGCGAGGCCGGCGATGAGCTCGTCGTCCGCCTCGCGCCCGCGGATCGGCGATCGGTCGCGGCCGTGCTCGACGCCTGGTTCCGCGACCGCGCTCGAGCCCTGATCGACGTGGAGATCGCGCGCCACGCCGCCGCGCTCGGCGTCCAGCCAATCGCGGTCTCGGTTCGCGATCAGCGGAGCCGCTGGGGCAGCGCGTCGCACCGCGGCCGGCTCAGCTTCTCGTGGCGGCTCATCCTGGCGCCGCCCGAGGCCCTCGAGACGGTCGTCATTCACGAGCTCGCCCATCTCCGAGTCTTCGGCCACGGCCCGGCGTTCTGGGCGCTGGTCGCGGGCCGACGAGCGGATCACCTGACCTGGCGCAAATGGCTCCGGACCCACTCGCTGGAGCTCCACGCCGCGCTCGATGACGGCCCCGAGGCCACCGGCGATCGCGCCTCCGCCTGAGGCGTCCCCTCAGGATTCCTGGAGTCGCCGGAGGATCTCTTCGGAAACCTCGCCCGGCGTCCGGCCATCGGTGTCGACGATCTGGGAGGCGACCGAGGCGTACAGCGTCTGACGCTCGCGGGCCCGCTTCCGGACCCACTCGGGATCGGTGGCGTCCTCCCGCCGCCCGGCGCCCGACCCGATCCGCTCCAGGAGCGTTTCCGGGCTGGCTCGGAGCCAGACGACGTGGCCCCCATCGCGAAGCGCTTCGCGCGCGGCCGGATCGAGCACCGTCGCCGCCGCGACGCCGATGATCGTCGGCGGCTCCATGCCCAGCGCCTCGTCGAGCGCGTCCGATTCGGCGAGGTGCAGGACGTCCTCGCCCTCAGTCGCCCGAATCTCGGCGGGGTCTCGGCCCGTCTGGCGGCGGAGCAGGTCGTCGTTGTCGACGTACGGCCAGCCGGTCCGGGCTGAGAGCTCGCGGCCGACCGTCGTCTTGCCGGCGCCCATCATCCCGATGAGCAGCACGCGCGGTTTCGCGGGGCCGTCTTGGGTCACGCCCACGCGGCCACGATACTCCAGCCGCGAGCGGTGGAGCGGACTCGTTTCGCCGTGTAACGGTGCTGTACTTTCTACTCCGTGACCGGCGCCCGAGACCTCAGCACCGCCGCTGCTCAACGGGGAGACGTATACCGCCGGATCGGGGTTGAGCCGATCATCAACGGGGCGACGACGATGACGTATCTCGGCGGCTCGCTGATGCCGCCCGAGGTCCTCGACGCGATGCGCCAGGCCGCCGAGTGCTTCGTCGACATGTACGAGCTCCAGGCGGCAGTCGGGCGGCGGATCGCGGAGCTGACCCGGAACGAGGCGGCGTTCGTCTCGGGCGGCGCAGCGGCGGGCCTCTTCCTGTCGGCCGCGGTGTGCATCGCACGCGATACGGCGGACGGAATCCTTCGACCCGCGGAACTTGCGGGGCTGCCGCGGGACTTCATCATCCACCGTGCCCACCGCTTCCCGTACGACTCCTCGATGGAGCTGGCGGGCGGCCGCCTCGTCGAGATCGGCTCCGAGACCGGAACGAGCGAGGCCGACCTGGCCGCGGCGATCGGATCCGGAACGGCCGGGATTCTGTACGTGGCCGGCGCCCATCTCGCGGCTGGCGCGCTGCCACTCGATCTCGTGGTTCGCGTCGCCAGGCAATCCGACGTCCCGGTGATCGTCGACGCGGCGGCCCAGCTCCCGCCGGTCGAAAATCTATGGGCGTTCGGCGCGGCCGGCGCGGACCTCGTGCTCTTCAGCGGCGGCAAGGGGTTGTGCGGGCCAGCCAGCACAGGCCTCGTGCTGGGATCGCGCCGCTACGTCGAGCGTTTCGAGCGTAACGCCGCGCCACGGCAGCGCAGCGGCCGGCCAATGAAGGTCGGCAAGGAGGACCTCATCGGCATCCTGGCCGCGGTCGAGTGGTATCTCCGCCAGGATCACGAGGCGCTTGCCGCGCGGTACGAGGCGATGGTCGAGCACCTCGTCGACTGGGGCCGCCGACGCCAGGATGTCGAAGTCGCCCGCGAGGCGCACGGCGAGGCCGGCCAACCGACGCCCAGGGCGCTGATCAGGCTCCTCCCGCCGATCGCGAGTCACCGCGACGAGATCCTTGCTGCCGTGCGAGCGCAACCGCCGCGGGTCGAGCCCCTCCCTGCAGGTGACGACTCGTTCTACGTCGCGCCCGAAACGCTCGTTCCAGGCGAGGAGGAGCTCGTCACGCGGCGGCTCAGCGAAGTTCTCGAAGGGGAATGGTGGAGATGAGGGGACTCGAACCCCTGACCCCCGCGATGCGAACGCGGTGCTCTTCCAACTGAGCTACATCCCCACGGGAGCGATCGCGCGCAGGCGCGGATCGGTGCGAGAGTGTACCAGAGGCCCCGCCCGATTCGGCCCGGCAGAGGCCCACCGAACGGGCTCGTCGTCCCGCCCGACCGAACAGCCTGCCGTTGCCCCGGACTGGCCCGTACGCTTGGCCGATGCCGCTCGGACTGGGCCATGGCCTGATCGCCGCACTGTGCTGGGGCTCGACCGACGTCATGGCGTCGCTCGCGGGTCGCCGGCTCGGCAGCCTCAATGTCGTGGCGATCGCCCAGCTCGTGAGCGTCGTCGTGGCGTTCGGGCTGGCGGTCAGCCAGGGCGTCGGACTGCCCGCCGACCCGTTCGCCCTGTTGCTCGCCTCGATCTTCGGCGTAATGGCCGCGGGCGCGTACCTGTCGTTCTTCACCGCGCTGCGGATCGGGCCACTGGCGGTCGTCAGCCCGGTCGTCGCCGCGTACGGTGGCCTGACGGTCGTCCTGTCCGTCCTCTTGCGTGGCGAAACGCTGACCGCCGTCCAGGGCATCGGCGCGGGCTTGGCCACGCTCGGCGTGATCCTGACGGGCATCGTCTTCGATGGCGGCTGGCGGGGGACGCGGATCGTCGGGCGAGGCGTGCTCTTCTCGTTGCTCGCGATGCTCCTCTTCAGCGCGCTGACGGCCGGCATGGCGACACCGATCCACATGGTCGGCTGGCTGCCGGTCCTGCTGGCTTCGCGCGTCGCGAACGCGGCGACGATCCTGACGGTCCTCGTCGTCGTGAGGGTCGCCCGGCCGCGCGGCTCCGACGTCCTGCTGGCCACCGCGGGCTCGCCGTCGATCGGGGCGATCGCCGCCGCCGGGGCGGCCGGCCTGCTGGACATCGTCGGGTTCGTCGCGTTCGCGATCGGGCTGGAGGTCGCCCCGACCTGGATCGTCGGCCTCGCGAGCTCCTTCGGGCCGGTCGTCGCGGTCATCGTCGCGGTCGCGCTGTGGGGTGAGCGGCTGCGCCCGACGCAGTGGGTGGGCCTGGCGGGAATCGCCCTCGGACTGGGGGCGGTGGCGCTGCCCTGATCCGACCAACAAGGGCATTGATCGACTAGAACATCTGTTCTATAGTAGGCCGATGGCGGCGCTCTCTCCGGACGTGTCGGCTGCTCTGGCGTCCCTCCAGGCACGCTGGGGCGCGGCAGCTCCGCGGGTCGTCGGGGCGCTGGCGACGGCGCCGCTCCCGGACGAGGAGCCGGAGGCGATCCTTCCCCGCGAAACGCCCGGTGGCGGCGGTGCGGAGCGGATCGTCCGGACCGGCTTCCCGGCCCTCGATGCGATCCTCGGTCCGGGTGGCCTGCCGCGCAGTGCGAGCGTCGCGCTCCGGGGCGAGGCGAGCTCCGGCAAGACGACCCTCGCCCTCCGGCTCGCGGCAGAGGCCCAGGTCGACGGCGCCATCGTCGCCTGGCTCGATCTCGCCCGAAGCCTGGACCCGGTCGAGGCCGTCGCCCGCGGCGTGCGGCTCGACTGGCTCGTCGTCCTGACCCCCGAGACGCTCGACGAAGGCCTGTCGATCGCCGGGGCGCTCCTCGCCGGCCGCACGGTCGACCTCCTCGTCGTGGACCTGCCGCCGCGCCCGGATCCCGGCACGACCGCCGCCCGCGTGGCCGATCGCCTCCGCCGGCTCGCCGCCCTGGCCCGCCGCTCGGAGACGCTCCTCGTCGCCCTCGAGCCACCGGGGCTGACGACCGGCCTCGCCACGGCCGTCGCGGAAGCGACGGGTCTCCGCCTCGAGCTCGCCCGCCGGTCGTGGATCCGGCTCGGGCGCGACGTCGTCGGCCAGCGGACGGAGGTGACCGTCGCCCGCAACCGATTCGGCCCGCCGGGGAGGCGGGCGGAGCTCCGGATCCTCTACGCCGAGGGAGGAGGTCGCGACCGCTGCCTCGCTCGCGACGACCTCCTCCGCGACGACTTCCCCCTCACTGCCGCCCCCACCGGCCCTCTCCAGCGGATCACGACCAATGCGACTTCTCCACCTCTACTGGCCCCATCTACCCCTCCGACTCGCCCGAGCCCGCCTCTCCGCCTCCTTCCCGACGGACCGGCCGGTCGTCCTCGGCGGACAGCCCTGGACGGACGGGACGGTCATCGACGCGGATCCGGCCGCGCGGGCGCTCGGCGTCAGGCGGGGGATCCCGCTCGGGAGCGCCCACCGGCTCGCTCCTGAGGCGGCCTTCCTCGATCCCGAGCCGGAGGCCGATGCCGCGGCCGTCGAGGCCGCGTTCGAGGCGCTGGCCGGATTCAGTCCCGGTCTGGCCGGAACCACGGAGCAGGCCGATCCGGCGTTCGGCCTGATCGAGGTCCAGGTCGATGGGCTCGAGCGACTGTGGGGCGGCGAGCCCGAGCTCGTCGGGCGCCTCGTCGGCGCGCTCGGGCCGATCCTGCCTGGCGCCCCGCGGCCGGGGATCGCCGGAACCCGATTCGCGGCGACGGTCGCGGCCGCCAACGCAACGCCACCGGAGCCGCGGATCGTCCGGCCGGGCGGCGAGGCGGCCTTCCTCGCGCCGCTGCCGGCCTCGCTCCTGACCCCCGATCCGGACGTCCAGGCCCGCCTCAGGCGCTTCGGGCTCCGCCGGATCGGGGCGGTCGCGGAGTTGCCGCGATCGGCACTCGTCGCCCGATTCGGGGATGAGGGCGAGCGCCTCCTGGCCCGGGCCCAGGGGCAGGAGATCGCGCCGTTCCGCCCGCGGCGTGCCCCGGAGCGACTCGCGCTCGCCCTGCCGATCGAGCCCGCCGTCGGGGAGCTCGACCCGCTCCGGTTCGTCCTCCACCGCCTCGCCGGCGCACTCGCCGATCAGCTCCAGGCTCGCGGCACCGCCGCCGCCCGCGCCCACCTCCGCCTGACGCTCGATCTCAGCTTTGCCCGGAACGAGACCCCGGCCGAACTCAGCGTCGACCAGCGGTTCCCCGAACCAACCGCGGACGCCGAGGCGATCGAGCGGCTCCTCTTCGCTCGTCTCGAGCGGACGCCGCCGCCGGCGCCGGTTTCGCGGATCGAGCTCGAGCTGGCCGGCGTCGAGCCGGCGGTCGGGCATCAGCTCCCGCTGTTCGTCCCCCAGGCGGCGCGAAATGCGCGGCTCGGCTGGCAGCTTGCCCGTCTCGCGCTGACGTTCGGGGAGGATCGGGTCAGGCGGGTCGCGATCACGGATCCGGACGCGCCGCTCCCCGAATCGCGCTGGACGTGGCGGCCGTGACCCGCCTGCTCCGCGAGCACCCTTCGATCGAGGTCGAGCTGGACGCTGCCGGCGAGCTTGTGGCGATCCGCTGGAACGGCCGGCGCGAAGCCGTCGAGGTCTGCAACCGCTGGCGGGTGGAGGAGGCCTGGTGGCGCGCCCCGATCGAGCGCGACTACTTCAAGATCGTCGGGTCTCGCTGGCTGGCGCTCGTCTACCTAGATCGAGTAGACAGCCACGTGGCACCTGGAGCGCTTGTATGACTAAGCCCGGGCAGCGAACTAGCCTGCGGGAGCGACGGTCAGCGAAACGACCAGAAGAATCAGGAGCATCCCGACCACGAGGACCAATGGCCCAAGGTCGCGGGGTCTCGAAATCTGCATTGCGCGTAAACCCCCAGCGGCGACGGATCGGGTGCCCGACTTCAGGATAGACGCTCGGCGTCAGGACGGCGTTGCGCCGCGCGGGCCGTCTTCTTCAGAACATGAGAGGACCCCGTCGCGCCCCAGCACGACGGGGTCCTGCGGCCGGTCGGACCCGCTCACCAGGCCCCTCCGGCGGGTCGGCGTCGACCGTCGCGGTCGCGTCGCCCGATCGTCCCGAGCCCCCAGGCGCGAGACGTTGGATGGTTCAGCCAGGGCTGGCGGCCTGGGCCGCGAGCATGGCGGGTAGAACGACAAGGATCAGCAGCATCGCAACGACGACCATGGCCGCGGTTCGGGCCGTCATCGTCAGGAGCGGAATGTGCTGTCGCATGGCTGTGAGACGCCAGGCAACCCCATGTTGTTTCAAGGTTGGACGGGGAATTTTGCGAGCGTGTTAACGGGAGGTCAGAAGGGCTGGCGGAACCGGCTCGGAGGGCTCGCGTAGACACGGTCGGGCGTCACGAAGAACACCTCGATCGTCCACGTCCCGGGAGGCAGTTCGGCGGCCGACCCGAGCCTGATCCTCGCCGTCCCGGCGCCGGTCTTGCCGACGCTGACCGTGATCGTCGTGACGGTTCCGTGGGCGACCTGTCGGCCGTCCTCGTTGCGGACCCTCCAGCGGATCTCGCCCCGCTCCGGAACGTCGCCGCGATTCTTCACGGAGTAGGCGAGGGAGGCACGGACGGAGCCGGTCAATCGGGTGAGGCTGCTGATCGAGCCCGAGACCACGACGTCGTGATCGGGCGCGTAGAAGACCTCGAGGGCGTCCGCCATCTCGGGGTAGCCGGCGTCGTTGCCGAGCGTCCACAGCCCGACGCCCGCCAGTCCGGTCGTGATCGCGTACTCGTACTTCGCCGCGGCACTGCGCTCGTCCTCGAAGTAGACCTGCCGATAGGTCAGGTGGGACGTGTCCCAGTACGAGTAGAAGCTGCTGCCCTCGAGCGCGTCGTAGTAGCGAACGACGTCGGGACGGGCGGCGAGGAAGGTTCGCGCCGAGGCATACGTCACCGACTTGACCGCACCGTACTTCGTCTTGTCGGCCCGCACGGTCGCGTTCGGGACGGTGCTCGTAACCGGCCAGTCGTAGCCGTAATACGGAACCCCGAGGATCAGGCTCTCCTTCGGGGCGTAGGCCATGAAGCGGTTCATGTGGATCTTCACGTTCCGGGTGGCGTGATCGAGCGGCGCGATCGCGCCGGTCACGGTCGAGCCGCTCCAGCGGTAGTTGTAGGTCATGACGAACTGCTGGTCGACGATCGGGACGAGGCCCTTGATGAGGTCCGACGGCGCGCCGGCGGAGGACGCGTTGACGAGCGTCGCGTCGGGGAATCGCGCGTCCATGGCCGTGTTGAAGCGGGCGAGGAATGCGAGGTACCGAGCGGTCATCGATGCCGGCATCGGCTCGAAGTCGAAGTTCGCGCCATCGGCTGAGCGGCGGGCCATCAGGGCGAGCGCCTGGCCGATGAATCGGTCCTGGGCAGCGGTGCTGTCGAGGAAGGCGGTCATCTTCGGGAGGCTGCCCGAGTCGAAGAGCTGGAACGTCGGGACGACGCGGACGCCCTTGGCGTGAGCCGCATTCGTGACGGCCTTGGCGTTGTCGCTGACATAGGCAACGGACCCTCGCCACGCCATGTCGATGTCGCCGGTCCCCTTGATGCCGAGGCCGAAGAAGGCGATCGTCGAGATCAGGTCGTAGTCGAGCTGCGCGGCCGTGTCGGCGGTCAGGCGCCAGTACGGCAGATAGCCATAGACCTGGTGGCTGAGGAAGCTCTCGACATCGGCTCGCGGCTTGATGCCCGGGTCCGCGGCGGCGGCCGACGGCGGGGCGGCGAGCGGCAGGAGGCCGCTGATGGCGATCATGGCCGCGACCACGGCACCGAGGCGGCGCCGAGCGTGACGGGTCCGGGCCATGGAGCCATTTAACCCTCTGCGGCGAAATTCGGCCATCCCTCGATGGGGCCATGTCGGTCAGGGCGTTTGTCGGACCGGGTATCCAAGATAGAACAGATGTTCTATCATCGATGGTCCGCGATGGCACCCTACGCCGAGCTCCACTGCCACACCAACTTCTCGTTTCTCGACGGGGCGTCGGCCCCCGACGAGCTCGTGGAGCGAGCGGTCGAGCTTGGCCTGTCCGGCCTGGCCGTCACCGACCACCAGGGCCTCTATGGTGCCGTTCGATTCACGGCGGCGGCCGAGGCGGCCGGGATCCACCCGGTCATCGGGGTCGAGATCGAGCTGCTCGACGCGATCGTTCCGGATCCGAACCAGATCGTCGTTCCCGCCCGCCGCCCGGCACGACGCTCCCGCAGGTGGACGGCATCCGAGCCGGCCGACGGATCCGGGTCGAATGCCGTCGACGGCCTGCCGGATCGGCCGCGCCCGGAGCGGGCTCGGCTGCCCGGTCATCGGGAGCCGGTCAAGGAGGATCACCGCGGCATCGGCGAGCGCCAGCGGGGTTCGCACCTCGTCCTCCTCGCCCGCGACGCGACCGGTTATCGGAGCCTGTGCCGGCTCATCTCGCGGGCGAACCTCGCCGGGACCAAGGCCGTTCCGCGCTTCAGCCACGAGCTGCTTGCCGAGCACGTCGAGGGACTAGTCGCGCTGTCGGGCTGTCGAGATGGCGAGATCGCCAGGAGGCTCCTGGTCGGGGATCGCGAGGGTGCCCGGGCGGCTGCCGGGGCACTCGCGGGCCGCTTTCCGGGCGGGTTCTATCTCGAGCTGTCGCACCATCTCCTGCCGGACGACGACTGGCTGGTGACGAGAGACGGCGCTCCTCGCCGGCGAACTCGGGCTGCCGGTCGTGGTGACGAACGACGTCCACTATGCCCGGCCGGAGGGCCGCGAATTCCAGGACGTGCTGACGGCCATCCGCCACGGGCGGACGCTCGGCGAGCTGGCGGACCTGCGGCGCCCCGATGGCGAGTCGTATCTGAAGTCGGAGGCGGAGATCGCGGCGTTGCCGCCGAGCGAGGATCCCTCCCTCGCAGCCATCTGGCAGGAAGGCATCGCCAATGCCGGGGAGCTGGCGGCATCCTGCTCGGTCGATCTCGGATTCGAGCAGTACCGCTTCCCGGGGTTCCCGGTGCCGAACGGCGAGACCCCGTTCTCCTACCTCGTCGAGCTGTGCCAGGCCGGCGCCCGGAAGCGCTATCACCCGCTGACCTCGGCCGTCGTGAAACGGCTCGCCCACGAGCTCGATGTGATCGAACGGGCCGGCCTCGCCGAGTTCTTCCTGATCTGCTGGGACATCATGCGGTTCGCCAGGGAGCAGGGGATCCCGGCCCAGGGTCGCGGCAGCGCCGCCAGCTCGATCGTTGCCTACACCCTCGGGATCAGCCGGGTCGAGCCGATCCAGCACAACCTGCTCTTCGAGCGCTTCATCAACGAGGGCCGGACGACCTATCCGGACGTCGACATCGACTTCAGCTCGGCCCGGCGGGAGGAGGTCATCCAGTACGTCTACAACCTCTACGGACCGGAGCACACGGGGATGGTCTGCAACCTCGTGACGTATCGGGCGCGGTCGGCGGTGCGGGAGGTGGGCGTCGCGCTGGGGTTCCCGCGGCCGCTCGTCGACCGGGTGGCGAAGGCGCTCGAGACGTACGACTCGGTCATGGTCCGGCGGGATCTCGAGGCGGACGGCGGGTTTGCCGAGTTCTTCAAGCGAACGGGCGAAGGGGAACCGGCCGAGGCGCTGGCGGCGACGGAGGCCGAGGAACGCGGCCTCGTGGACGGCATGGGCCAGCTGAATACCCGGATTCCGCTCGTCGGAAGGTGCCGCCATGGCGCCAACCGCCGAAGCCGCCGGACCCGAATGCACCGAAGCCGTTCGCCTGGCTGCGGGACCACGATGGGCCGTCAGCGTCGGGCATGTGGGAAGGGGCGCCGGAGTCGCCGCCGTCCGTGCGGCCGGGAGGACGCCACGATGACGAGGGCGGGCCCGGCGATACGCCGGCGAGCGTCGCCTGGCTGCGGGCAGGGAAGGGGACGGGGTACGCGGAGGAACGAGACCGGCTCGTGCCGCCGGCGCTCGTCCGAGGGTCGGGCCAGATCGACTCCGCGAGAGCGGCCAGGTCGAGCCGCCGCCGCGGCAGACCGACCGGCTGGGCCGGCCAAGCCGCTGGGACCCGCCTTCCCCGTCGGCCGCCGCGATGGGACGCGGTGGTGATCGCTCATCCGTGGCGCGAGTCGAGCCGGAGCCGCCGCCGCAGGCGCTCGGTGGGACGACGAAGCGACCTCTCGGACTGGGAGCGCTGGCTCGAGTTCTGCGCCCGGATCGACGGTTTCCCGCGCCATCTCTCGATCCACAGCGGCGGCATGCTCGTCACGGCGGCCCCGCTCATCGACATCGCCCCGATCGAGCGGGCCACGATGCCCAATCGGGTCGTCGTCCAGTTCGACAAGCGCGACGTCGAGACGCTCAAGCTGATCAAGCTCGACCTGCTCGGCCTCGGGATGCTCGCCGCGATCGACGAGACGCTCCAGCTGATCGAGCACGACTGTGCCGCCTGCATCGATCTCGACCGCCTGCCCGAGGACATCTCGGAGGTCTTCGAGATGCTCCACGCGGCCGACACCGTCGGGGTCTTCCAGGTCGAGAGCCGGGCCCAGATGCAGACGCTGCCGAAGTCGAGGCCGTCCAATCTCGACGATCTCGTCGTCGAGGTCGCGATCATCCGGCCGGGCCCGATCCAGGGCAACGCGGTCCATCCCTATCTGCGCCGGAAGCAGGGCCTCGAGCCGGTGACCTACCTCCACCCGAGCCTCGAGCCGGTTCTGAAGCGATTCGATGGGCGTGATCCTCTACCAGGAGCAGGTCATGCGGATCGCGATCGAGGTCGCGGGGTTCTCGCCCGCGGACAGCGACGGCTTCCGGCGGGCGATGGGGACGTGGCGCTCGACCCGCGAGATGGAGAAGCTCCACGCCCAGTTCCACGACGGCTGCATGCGCCAGCCCGGGATGACCGAGGAAGTCGCCGAGGAGCTCTTCCGCCAGGTCGCCGCGTTCGCGAGCTTCGGGTTCGCGAAGATCGCACGCCGCGGCGTTCGCCCGCACCGCTTATGAGTCGTCGTTCCTCAAGCTGTTCTATCCCGCCCAGTTCCTCGTCGGGCTGATCAACGCCCAGCCGATGGGCTTCTACCCGGTCGAGGTCCTCGTCAACGACGCGAAGCGACACGGGGTGGCGGTCCTGCCGGTCGACGTCAACCGGTCGCGCTACAAGACGACGACCGAGTGGGTGGGGCGGCCGGGCTGGGCGACGGCGAGTGGCGATGAAGAGCCACTCCCCGATGACGCGGGCATCGAGCGGCGGCCGGATCCCGTTCGGTCGCCGTCATGCGTGATGCCGTCGATCGCGTCCCGCGAGCGCTGGGCCATCGATGGCGCCGTCGGCTGGGGCGTCCGGCTCGGACTGGGGCTCGTCAAGGGGATCGGCGAGGAGCACGAGGCACTCCTCGATCGGGAGCTGGAGCGCGGCCCGTATCGATCGCTCGCCGACGTCGTCGAGCGGACCGGCCTGGGCGAGGAGACGATCGAGCGGCTCATCCGCGTCGGCGCGCTCGACTCGCTCGGTCGGCCGCGGCGCGAGCTGCTCTGGCAGCTGCGCGAGGTCGCGGGCTCGGTCCGTGGTTCCGTGCCCGGTCGCGTCGCCGGCCGGCCGATGGATCTCCGGCTTCCCCCGACCGACGCGCCGACGCTCCCGGGCCTCACCGAATCGGAGCGGATCGGCGATGCCTATGCGGTCGTCGGACTCGATGCCCGCCGGCAGGTGGTCTCGCTCTACCGGCCGGCGCTGGAGCGGCTCGGCGCCGTCCCCAATTCGGCCCTGGCCGAGCGTCGCCAGGGTTCGGTCAGGATCGGCGGCCTGGTCGTCACCCGCCAGCACCCGATGACCGCCAAGGGCACGGTCTTCCTCGCCCTCGAGGACGAGACCGGCATGGTCAACGTCACGCTCTGGCCGGACACGTGGGCGCGACTGCGCGGCGTCGTCCGGCGGCATGCCCTACTCCTGTCGACGGGGACCTCCAGCGGGAGGCATCGGTCGTGAACGTCATCGCTCGCGAGGTCCGAGCGCTTGTCGACGTCGCTGCCACCGCGGGTGCGCCCGAGCAGCCCGACGGAGTCCGCCAGCTCGGCCACGCCGGAATGCGCCGTCTCGGCTGAACCAAGCCGAACGCAACCGTGCAGCGGGGCGCCCGAGCGGGGAGACTCAGCGGCGGCGGGCGAGCATCGGCCGATCGTTCGAATCCCGCTTGCGAGGGCGGTCGTTCGGCCGACCGGTGGCCCGCGCCCGGGCCGCCCGCGACGGACTTGCCAGCGCAAGGAAGCGCTTGTACCACGCCGCCGCTGCCGCGTAGAACGCGCCGAAGGTCACGGCCACGACGAACGCGCCACCGATCGCTCCCGGGCTGTAGTCAGGGGCCACCGTCGTGCCCGTGGCCGCCTGCTGGACGGCGGGCGACGACAGCACGGCGATGTACGCGATCTGCGAGATGAAGCCGAGCAAGCCGCCGAGCAGGTAGCTCGCCCGAGGCGCGATGAAGCCGGCAATGAACACCGGTGCCACCGGCGGCGCCACGAGGAAGTACGGCGCCAGGATGCGGCTGATGGCGTCGGTCCCACCACTGACCGTTACGGCCGCCGCGGCGACGATGATCGTGGCGAGCGGGATCAGGAACGAGCGGTGGCGCAGCAGTTGCGGCAACGCCGCGATGTCGCCGCGAAGGTCTGTTGGGCGGAAGGCACCCCTGAGGGCGCCGACGACGCTGGGTCGCTGAGCGGGGCCTGGCGACGACGCGGCGGTCGCCCGGTCGCGTCTCGCCGCTGGCGCGGGGCGATCGTCGACTGCGTCTGTGTCTGAGTCGAGGTCCTCGTCCATGGATTCCGGGTCGTCGATCAGGGTGGCGCGATAGCGGCGGCGCGCCTCGGCGCGATTAGTCCTCTTGGCGCGGGCCACGGTGCCTCCAGGCGGCAGGTGAATAGTCGGCACATCGTAGTCCAATCCCGGGCCACCCGAGGCTGGCCTCGCCGCGAATGGGCGGTTGATCCGCGGTGCAGGCGCGATGAAGGCCGGGTTGAGGCGCGGTTGAGGCCGAAGGCATCGCGCGTTGAGCGTTCCGAGAGCGGCGATGCAGCGCCTCCTGCTACAAACGTGCCCGACTCGCCCCGCCCGCGTCCGCCGTCAGCCCGCCCGTCCTCGGGAGGTCGTCGATGGATCGCGTCCGGCACGCCGGTCAAGTCGTCCTGTTTCTCGTCATCGCCCTTTCGGCCGGTGGATTCGGCTCTCGCCCCGGCTCGCCGGCGGTTACAGCGCGAGCCGACCAGCTTGCCGCGCTCGTCGCGTGGCCGACATCGCACGCGTGCTCGTGTCCGAGGTGATGACAGGCGGGGCATCCGCGTCGGACGAGTTCGCCGAGATCACGAACGCGGGCCCAGTCCCGATCGACCTGACGGGCCACGAACTCGTCTACGTGACCTCGAGTGGCAGCACGGTCACCCGAAAGGCGGCCTGGTCGACGCCGACGATCCTGGAGCCCGGTCGACATCTCCTGGTCGCGAACGCGTCGGGGATTCACGCGGCTGTCGCCGACGCCACGTACAGCGGGGGATTCGCCGCGACCGGCGGGTCGGTGGCGCTCAGGCCGATCGGCGGCGAACCGGTCGATGCCGTCGGCTGGGGCGACGCGACCAGCACGTTTGTGGAGGGTGTCGCGGCGCCCGCGCCGGCCAGCGGATCGAGCATCGAGCGTCGGCCGGGTGGCTCGCTCGGCAACGGCACGGACACGAACGACAACGCGTCCGACTTCGTGGTCAGGTCGACGCCGTTTCCACAGAATCTGGCGGCCGCGCCGACACCGGTCCCGGCGCCAACGCCGTCTCCGAGCTCGACGTTGACGCCGATGCCCACGCCCGCGCCGACGCCTACCGCGTCGCCCACCTCAAGCCCGCCGCCGACTCCAACTCCAACCGCGACTGTCCCGCCGACCCCATCACCGACACCGACGGGGACTCCGACTCCCTCACCGACCTCGACGCCCGCGCCGACGCCCGCGCCGACGCCCACGGCGACCCCGACGCCGACGCCGACGCCAAGTCCTACGACGACCCCGACGCCCAGTCCGACGCCGACGCCGACCCCGGCACCGACTTCCTCGCAAACGCCGACTCCCACGCCGACGGCCACGGGGACGCCGACACCGACGCCGACGGGGACGGCGATCCCGAGCCCCAGCGCCGAGCCGATCCTCACGATCGCGGCGGCACGGAGCCTGGCGGACGGATCCCTCGTGACGGTGAGCGGGACGCTGACGACCGTGCTCGGAGCGGTCGACACGGGCCGGATCGGCTTCGTGCAGGACGAGACTGGCGGCATCGCGCTGAGGCTGGACGCTGCGCTGGCGACGCCGTTGCCCGCGGGGACCTCGGTCCGGGCGACAGGCTCGGTTGGGAGCTACTTCGGCCTGCGGACGCTGATCGTCTCGGCCGAATTGGTCGTGGTGACTGGTCTGTCGGCCGTGCCGGCGCCCGTCGTGACCGAGACCGGCGCGGCCGACGAATCACTCGAAGGCCTGCGGCTGACGGTCAGCGGGGCGGTGACCTCGGCTCCGTCGGCCCTGAGCGACGGGCTCGGCGTCACGATCGATGACGGCAGCGGCCCCGTGCGCATCGTCGTCGGCCGACGCGGCGCTCGGCGGCGCGACCGTCGGAACCGGGGACGTCGTCACTGCCACCGGCCCGCTCGGCCAGCGCGACAGCAGCGGCACCGGGACGGCCGGCTATCGGATCCACGCGACGTTGTCCGGGGAGTTCACGGTGGTGCCGGCACCGACGCCCTCGCCCTCGCCGACACCCGCCCCGAGCGCCTCCGTGGCTCCGACTCCGACTCCGACTCCGACTCTCGCACCCTCGCCGACGGCGTCGGCCTCACCGAGCCCATCGGCATCACCGACCCCGGCTCCGTCGTCCGGGATCGTCACCATCGCGAGCGCCCGGCGACTGCCGATCGGGACGACCGTCAGCGTCGCCGGGATCGTGACCGCGCAGGCCGGCCGCCTCGGAACGCCGCCGCTCATCGCGATCCAGGACTCGAGCGGCGGCATCGCTGGTCAAGCTCCCGGACGGCGTCGCGTCGCCGCCACGTGGCGCCCGACTCGAGGTTCGCGGCCCGCTCGCCGATCCGTACGGCCAGCTCGAGCTCCGTCCGCCGTCGGCTGGCATCAAGGTCGCCGGCTCAGGCCCGCTTCCGGCGCCCGTCACGGTCGATGCGACGTCGCTCGGCGAGGCGGTGGAAGGCCGCCTCGTCACCGCTCGCGGCGTGATCGAAGCGCGCCCGACGAAGGCAACGAGCGGCGACATCACGTTCTACGTCGTCTCGCCGAGCGGCCAGGTCCGAATCCTCGCCGACGCGTCGAGCGGGCTCACGCCCGATTCGGTAACGGTCGGCGCGACGTACGACGTGATCGGGGTGGCAGGTCAGCGCGCGTCGCGGAAGGGCGCCCTCGACGGCTATCGGGTCTGGGTGCGGGACGCCGGCGATCTGGTCCGGCGCTCGATGCCGGCGCCCTCCCCGAGCCCGTCGCCGCACGCCGAGCAGGGACGCCGGCACCGTCGACGGGACCGGGCGGCGGCATCCTTTCGATCGCCGACGCCGTTCGGCGCGGGGACGGTGCGGTAACGGTCGAGGGCATCGTGACGATCGCCCCCGACCTGCTCGACTCGACCGGCCGCCGGATCGTGATCGAGGATCGGACGGCCGGCGTCGAGATCCTCATCCCCGTCGACAGCCGGGCGCCCGCCGTCGGCACCCGCGTCCGAATCTTCGGCACGATGGGCCGGGCCTACGACGCGCCACGGATCAAGGCCGAGCGGATCGACGTGGTCGCCGTTGGAGGGCGCCCGCTTGCGCTCGACCTCCAGCGAGCGCCGACGGCGGCGCACGAGTGGCGCCTCGTCCGCGTCAGCGGCACGGTTGCCGAGGTCAAGAAGCTGGGTGACCGCTGGCGAGCCGAACTCACGGTCGGCGCGGATCGGGTCGTGGTGAGCGGCCTCGCCGGCGCGCGCATTCCCGCGACCGCCCTCGTGGAAGGGCGGACGGCGACGGTCATCGGGATCGTCCGGCGGCCCTACCCTGGCGCAACGGACCGGCGCTGGTCGATTGCCCCGCGCAGCCCGGCGGACGTCGCCATCGCGAGCGGCGGAGGCGCCGGTGCGCCTCGCGACGGGTCCGAGCAATCGGGCGGTCAAGGGGCCGCCACGACGACATCGGTCGCGTCCGGCGCCTCCGCCGCCTCCACGCCGAACGTCGACCTCATCGACCTCGCGGCACACGTCGGCCAGATCGTCCGCGTCGGCGGCCTCGTCACGGAGCTCGTACCGGACGGCTTCCTTCTCGACGACGGGACCGCGATCGGTCGGGTCGTGCTCGCCGGCGATGCCGCGGAATACCTGCCGCTCCTCGAGCCCGGCGACGCCCTGAACGCAACGGGCCGCGTCGAGGGGGACGCAGGCCGGGTATCGGGTCGTCGTCGACGACCCGGCCGGGCTCGTTCGGGTTGGCGATCCCACGCTCGATGCGACCGCGACCGCCCCGCTCCGAGAGCCCGGCGGACCCGCTGGAATCGGCGGGCCCGCGGACAGGTTGGGCGACTCGCCGGCGGGCTGCTCGGACCTGACGCTCCGGGCGCCGCGGGCGTCGTCGGAATCACGCTCATCTCGGCCGCTTCGCTGGCCGTTACGGTCCTCCGCCGGCAGCGAGCACGACGTCGCCTGGCGGCTCGCGTCGCCGCCCGCGTGGCGAGCCTGGCGGCCACGCAGGGGCCGGAACGGTGATTCGTGCGTGGCCACGCTCAGGGCTCGTGCTTGACGCCCGTTTGAGCACGGGGCTATCCTCGGCCGAGTTTCGCGCCTGCGAAGCACCACCTGAGCGAGGGACAGGTCTTGCCGAACGCGGATCACCGCGTTGCGCTCCCACTGGGGGAGCGGCAATACCACATCGGCCTCGGACCGGGAGAACTGGCCGAGTACATCCTCCTCCCTGGTGACCCCGACCGCACTGACCGGATCGCCACCCGGCTCGAATCCATCGAGCTTGAGCGGCGCCACCGGGAGTTCGCCTCGGTCACCGGGACGTATCGCGGCGAACGTATCTCGGTCGTTTCGACCGGGATCGGCACGGACAACGTCGAGATCGTGGTGGCGGAAATCCTAGCGATCACAGAAAGGCCAACCTTCATCCGCGTCGGTTCCTGCGGAGCCCTCCAGCCGGAGGTCGCCCTCGGGGACCTGATCATCTCGACCGGCGCCGTCCGGCTCGAGTCGACCACGAGCTTCTTCGTCCACGATGGGTACCCGGCGATCGCCGATTACGAGGCGGTCATCGCCCTCATCGAGGCCGCGGAACGGCTCGGGCATCGGAACCACGTCGGGATAACGGCGACGGCACCGGGATTCTTCGGGGCGCAGGGGCGTCCCATCCCGCAGTTGCCCATCCGCTACCCTGACCTGGCGGAAGACATGGCGCGCCAGCGTGTCATGAACTTCGAAATGGAGGCATCCGCCCTGCTCGTATTGGCCACGCTCGCCCGCTGTCGGGCCGGAGTCGTCTGTGCGGTTTATGCACAGCGCACAACCGGCGCGTTCGTGGAGGGTGAGGCCAAGAACGAGGCGGAGGCTGCGTGCGTGGAGACGGGCCTTGAAAGCCTGCTGATCCTCGCCGAAATGGATCGCCAGAAGCAACTAGCCGGGACGGAGCGCTGGCGTCCGTCCCTCTCGAAACACACGTGAGCTGCGGACACGGGACGAGGGTTCCCGTGACGCCACGCTGAACAGGAGGAGCCCTCTCCAATGGCCGAAGCATATTGCGTCAAGGACAAGCAGAAGGTCGAGGTCGTGAATCCCCAGCGGATCACGATGAAGAACGGCAAGCCGGCGCTTTCGGGCACATGTCCGATCTGCAAGGGCAAGGTCTTCAAGATCGGCGGCTAACCGCCTCACCCTGAAACGCCCGAAGGGGGCCTCGCCGAAATCCGGCGGGCCCCCTTCGTGATTCCCTGCGACGGCGCAACACGCCGGCCCTCGACGGCCGACGGCCTACGATGCGACCATAGGCTCGGCGGTCGAGCGCGTGGCCGGACAGCCCAGCGCCAGTGTCGACGCCCACCTCGATAGCAGATGACGCTCCCGATGGGTGAGCGCAGGTCGCGAAGGAGCACCCCATGGCAGTGCGAGTCGGCATCAACGGCTTCGGGCGGATCGGCCGCCAGTCGCTCAAGGCGCTCATCGAGCGGGCCCCGGACGTCGAGGTCGTCGCCGTCAACGACCTGGTCGACACCTCGATGAACGCGCTGCTGTTCAAGCACGATTCGACGTACGGCGCCTATGACGGCACGGTCGACCACACCGACGACGCCCTGATCATCGACGGCCGCGAGGTCAAGGTCCTCAAGGAGAAGGATCCGGCGGCCCTGCCCTGGGGCGATCTCGGGGTCGACATCGTTCTCGAATCGACCGGCCTCTTCACCGATGCCGACAAGGCCGCCGCGCACATCACGGCCGGCGCCAAGAAGGTCATCATCAGCGCCCCGGCCAAGGGCGAGGACATCACGATCGTCCTGGGCGTGAACGAGGGTCGCTACGACGCCGAGAACGCATCACATCATCAGCAACGCCAGCTGCACGACGAACTGCCTGGCCCCGGCGGCGAAGGTCGTCCACGACCTGCTCACGATCGAGCGCGGCCTGATGAACACGATCCACAGCTACACGAATGACCAGCGGATCCTCGACGTCGCCCACAAGGACCCCCGCCGCGCTCGCTCCGCCGGCCAGAACATCATCCCGACGACGACCGGCGCGGCAAAGGCACTCGCTCTCGTGATCCCGGACCTCAAGGGCAAGTTCGACGGCTTCAGCCTGCGCGTGCCGACACCGACGGTGAGCGTCGTGGACTTCACCGCGGAGGTCTCGCGGCCGACATCCGTCGAGGAGCTCAACGACGCGTTCCGGACGGCAGCCGAGGGCCCGCTCAAGGGCATCCTCGGCGTGAGCGACGAGCCGCTCGTGTCGACCGACTTCCGCGGCGACAGCCGCTCGTCGATCATCGACGCCGACTCGACGATGGTCCTGGGCGGAACGATGGTCAAGGTCATCAGCTGGTACGACAACGAATGGGGCTACAGCTGCCGCGTCGCCGACCTCATCGGCTTCGTCGCCGCGCGCCTTCCGGTGGCGGGTCGGGCTTGACCGCCGCCACATGAACAAGCTGACCATCCGCGACCTGGACGCCGCCGGTAAACGCGTCTTCCTGCGCGTCGATTTCAACGTCCCTCTCGCCGATGGCAAGGTGACCGACGACTCCCGGATCCGGGCGTCCCTGCCGACGATCAACGCGCTGCTCAGCCAGGGCGCGAGGGTCATCCTCGCCAGCCACCTGGGCCGGCCTGACGGCAAGGTCCAGGACGGCCTTCGGCTGCGGCCCGTGGGCCAGCGCGTCTCGACGCTGTTGCGGCGCAACGTGCCGGTGACCGGCGATGCGCTCGGGGTCGGCACGGAAGATGCGATCAAGCGCCTCCGAGGCGGCGAGGCGATCCTCCTCGAGAATCTTCGGTTTCACGCCGAAGAGGAGAAGAACGACCCGGAGTTCGCGGCGAAGCTCGCTTCCTACGCCGACGTCTACGTGAACGACGCGTTCGGGACGGCTCATCGGGCCCACGCCTCGACCGTCGGCGTCCCGAAGCTCCTGCCCGCCTACGCCGGACTCCTGATGGAGCGCGAGATCGAGGTGCTCTCGCACCTCCTCGAGAATCCGGGCCGGCCGTTCGCGGCGATCCTCGGTGGGGCCAAGGTCTCGGACAAGGTCGGCGTGCTCGAGAACCTGATCTCGAAGGTCGACATCCTCGTCGTCGGCGGCGCGATGGCCAACACCTTTCTCCTCGCCCAGGGCAAGACGGTCGGCAAGAGCCTCGCCGAGCACGATCGGGTCGAGGACGCGAAGCGGATCCTCGCCGCGGCCGAGGCTCGCGGCATTCCGGTCATCCTCCCGACCGATGTCGTCATCGCCAAGGAGGTCACCCGCGGCACGGAGTACAAGACGGTCGGAACCGAGAAGTTCCCGGCGTCATGGCACATCGTCGACGTGGGCGAGAACTCGCGGCGCGCCATCGAGGAGGCCCTCAAGCCGGCGAAGACCGTCTTCTGGAACGGGCCGCTCGGCGTCTTCGAGATTCCGTCCTTCGCCCACGGCACGAAGGAGATCGCGAGGTTCCTTGCCGACAAGGCCGAGAGCGGCACGACCGTCGTCGTCGGCGGCGGTGACTCCGTCGCGGCTCTCGAACAGCAGGGCCTGGCGGAGAAGATGACCCACATCAGCACCGGCGGCGGGGCGTCCCTCGAATTCCTCGAGGGTCGCGAGCTGCCCGGGAATCGCGGTCCTCCAGGACCGCCCGAAGGTGGAGAGCAAGGCGTGACCGTGGCCACGAACACGACGATCGAGATCATCGACGCCCGCGAGATCCTCGACTCGCGGGGCAACCCGACGATCGAGGTCGATGTCGTTCTCGGCGACGGTTCCGTCGGCAGGGCGGCGGTCCCGTCGGGGGCCTCGACCGGGGCCCACGAGGCTGTCGAGCTGCGCGACGGCGACAAGTCGCGGTTCGGCGGCAAGGGCGTCCTGCGGGCCGTTGCCAACGTGACCGACGTGATCGCCCCGGCGATCTACGGCCTCGACGCCGCGGACCAGGCCGGGATCGACGCCGTGCTTCGCGATCTCGACGGGACACCCAACAAGGCCGAGCTCGGCGCCAACGCGATCCTCGGCGTGTCCCTGGCCTGCGCCCACGCCGCCGCGGCCGCCCACGACCTGTCGCTGTTCCGCTACCTCGGCGGCGCCGGGGCGCGGACGCTGCCGGTCCCGATGTTCAACATCCTCAACGGCGGCAAGCACGCCCAGGATTCGACGGACTTCCAGGAATTCATGGTCATGCCGATCGGCGCGGTGTCGTACACCGAGGCGCTTCGGGCCGGTGCCGAGATCTTCGCCGCGCTCCGCGGCATCCTCCACGACGAGGGCCACGCGACCGGCCAGGGTGACGAAGGCGGCTTCGCCCCGAGTCTGCCCTCGAACGAGGCCGCGGTCGAAGTGATCCTCCGGGCGATCGAAAAGGCCGGCTACCGGCCCGGTGAGGACGTCGCGATCGCGCTGGACCCGGCCACGACGGAGCTCGTGGAGGAGGGCGGCGGAGGCGGCGCGACACGCTACGCCCTCGCTCGCGAGGGCAGGACGCTCGAATCGGGCGAGCTGATCGACCTTTGGGCCGACTGGGTCGACCGCTTCCCGATCGTGTCGATCGAGGACGGCCTCGCCGAGGACGACTGGGCCGGCTGGGCCGAGCTGGTGCGGCGCCTCGGGGACCGGATCCAGCTCGTCGGCGACGATCTGCTGGTGACGAACACCGAGCGGATCCAGCGGGCGATCGACGAGCGAGCCGCCAACAGCGTCCTGATCAAGCTCAACCAGATCGGGACGCTGACCGAGACGATCGAGGCGATCGATCTCGCGCGGCGGGCCGGCTGGACGGCGATCGTCTCGCATCGCTCCGGCGAGACGGAGGACACGACGATCGCCGATCTCGTCGTCGCGATGGGCACGGGTCAGATCAAGACCGGGGCGCCGTCGCGCAGCGAGCGGGTCGCCAAGTACAACCGGCTGCTCCGGATCGAAGGCGAGCTCGGCGACGGGGCCCGCTACCTGGGCCGGGCGGCGCTCGGGCGGCCGGGCATGGCCACGTCGCGCACGGCGGACGGCAACGTCAAGGTCGGCGCCACCACGTGACCCGAATCGTCGACCGGGGGGCCATAAACGCGGCGTACGTCGGGATCGGGATGGCGCTGACGATCGCCGTCAGCTTCCTGCTCGTCATCCCGATCGAACCGATCTACTGGCTGCTCGCGCTGCCTGCGGGACTCCTGATCGGCTACTACGCGAACCAGCGCAGCGACCGCCGAGCCGGGCCGTGGAGCAGGATCCTGGCCAATGCGCTCCTGGCGGGCGTCGCTACGGGGCTGACGCTGGCGGCGCTCCTGCTCGTCGTGAAGGCCCTGTTCTTCTTCGGCGATAACGGCTTCCCGGACTACAACCGCGCCGACCCGGAAACGGGCCAGCCGGTTCCGCCCTTCTGCGATCCGGGCGCGAACTGTGTCTACTCGAGATACCTCGCCGCGGGGCGCGGGCCCCGACTTCGAGTCGATCGGCGTCACCGATACCGCGTCGTTCAGCTCGTTCTACTGGAACCAGCAGTTCGCCACCGCCGCGTTCCTCGTGCTGTTGACGACCGCCGGCGGCCTCGGCGGCGGGGCGCTCTATGGCGTGTTCCGGCCCAAGCCTCGGGCCGATGGCGTCGCGGTGGCGCGGTAGGTCAGCCCGGCACGTAGGCGCAGCTCACGCCGACCACGAAGCTCCACGCCCAGACGAGGATCGTGGCGAAGAGTCGCCCCGAACGCGAGGACCGCGCCGACAGCCAGGGCAATGACGCTGCCGCGCTCCTTGACGAACCACGCGGCTGCCGCCGGCCCGGCGAACGTGAATCCCGCGGCGATGCCGACCGGGATCGCATGGAACAGGGCCTCAAGTGCGTTGGCGGTCGGCGCGCAGCCGATGCGCGGCATGGACGCCACGAGGGCGGCGATAGCGAGGACTCCCAGGGCAACCGCGATCGCCCCGATCGACCAGGCCGCAACGCGGCCACCTGCCCGTCGGGCCGCCAGGGCGGCTGCTCCGGGCGCAAGGAGGAAGAGCGGCACCCCGACTCCCCACCCGATCTGGGCTCGATCGAACGGCCCGACGACGACGAGCGCGCTGGAGATCGTCACGACCGCGAAGGACGCGGCGATGAGGAATGGCGCGATCGCCACCGCTCGAAGGTCGCGGCGCTCGTTGGGGCGCGGCGGCTGATCCACGAAGAGCCCTCCCGTGCGTCGGGCAGACACTAAGGCCCTCGGAGCGGCCCGCCAAGTCGGGATTCCCCGTAACTCACTTGGCCGAGAATCGCGAACGCCCCGGGGTTTGAACTCCGGGGCGCCAGCGTGATCGGGAAGGGCGGAGGCGATTGGCTACTTGGCGGCGGTCTTCTTTGCCGGGGCCTTGGCGGCGGACTTCGGCTTCGCCGCTGTCGCCTTGGCCTTCGTCGCAGTCGACTTCGCAGCCGGCTTTGCCGTCGATGCCTTGGTGGTCGCGGACTTCGTGCCGGCCTTCGTCGTTGCCTTCGCGGCGGGAGCGGCAGCCGTAGCGGCAGCCTTGGCGGCGGCGTCGGCGCGGGCGGTCTTCGAGAGCGCAGCGCGGGCCTTGCCGGCCGCCGTCTGGGCGCCCTTCGCCTTGTCGGCCTTGGAAGCGGCGATCCGGCTCTTGGCGGCCTTGACGGCCTGGGCCTTGCTCGTCGTCTTCGTGATCCGCGTCGACGTCTGGACGAAGGCGCCGCCGGTCGCGGCATTGAACTTCAACGTCAGGCGGGACTTCCGGCGGGCGGCTGCGTTCGGGTGGATCGCGCCGGCCTTCGCGGCTCGGTCGAGCGCCGCGTGGGCCTCGGCGAGTGCCGTCTGCGCGGTCGCGGAGTCGGTCTGATGGGTGGCGACATCGAGCGCCTTGGCGACGAATGTCTTCGCGGCGGTGCGGCGCGGCTGAAGGATCTCGCGGCGACGCTCGGCCTGTCGGACGCGCTTGAGTCCTGACGGCGTGCGTGCGCCCGTCCAGGTGCGGGGCGTCTTGGCCAAGGGGCGAACCTCACGGGAGCGGGTGATCAGCTGGAGGGCCGCCACGAACGGTGACGGCACGGACGCGCATGGTAGCAGAGGCATCCCGATGGAGCCACCGGCGATGCCCCACACTTGGCGGCGTGATCCCCATTCTCGGTGGCCTTGGCGCCGCCATCTGCTGGTCGGTGTCCATCCTCTGCTCGTCGCGGAGTGCCAGGCTGATCGGCGCCACGTCGTCGCTGGCCTGGGTGATGCTCATCGGCGGCGTCGTCACGATTCCGGCAATCGCGATCGCGGGTCCGGTCACGCTCGGCGGCCGCGAAATTGCGCTGCTCGTCGCTTCGGGCTTCTCGAACGTCATCGGAATCTTGTTCGTGCTGACGGCTCTGCGGAGCGGCAAGGTCTCGGTCGTCGGTCCGATCACCTCGACCGAGGGTGCCCTCGGCGCCGTCATCGCCGTGGTTGCCGGGGAACAGCTCGCTCCGGGCGCCGGCCTCGTCCTCGGCGCCATCGTCGTCGGCGTGGTCCTCGCCGCCTCGGAGCGAAACCCCGAGGCGATCGAGGGTGCCCGATTCGGCCCGATCGCGACCGCGCTGCTGGCCCTCGCGGCCGCGAGCTGCTTCGGGCTCAATCTCTACGTCTCCGGGCTGATCGGCCAGGCGCTGCCGGCGGCCTGGTCGGCCGTGCCCGCCCGGTTGGTCGGCATCCTCGTGATCGCGATCCCGCTCCTGCTGCTCCGCCGACTCCGCCTCAAGCGTGCGGCGGTGCCGTTCGTCCTCGTGACGGGAGTCACCGAGGTCCTCGGCATCGCGTTCTACGCGTTCGGGGCCCGTGAGGGGATCGCGATCGCCTCGGTCATGTCATCGCAATTCGCGGCGATCGCCGCGGTCGCGGCGGTCGTCCTGCTCCACGAACGCCTGTCGAGGGTCCAGGTGATCGGCGTCGCCACGATCAGCGTCGGCGTCGCGGTGCTGGCCTACCTCACCGCCTGATCGCGAGCTCGCTGCCGGCGATGGACGTCGGGGTCGGCGATCTCCATGAAGCGCTCAGGTCCTCTCAACGCCTTGAACCCGAGCTTCTCGTAGAGGCCGCGGGCGCTGGTCGACGCCAGCATCCAGCGGCGCAACTCCTGGAGGTCGGGGTGGGCGAGGACGCAGCGCATCAGCCACAGCCCGAGACCAAGCCCGCGGTAGTCGTCCAGGACGAACACGTCGCCGACCCAGGCGAACGTGGCGCGATCGCTCACGACCTTGGCGAACCCGATCTGCCGGTCGTCGTCGTAGAGCCCGAACACGATCGAATTGGCGACGGATCGACGGACGACCGACTCGGAGATCTCGGGCGCCCAGTAGGTCGTGGCGAGGAACTCCGCGGTCGCGGCGATGTCGAGGCGCTCTGGATCGGTGCTGACCGAGAATTGCCCCCGGTTCCACTCCACGCAGCCGTTGACGTGGCTCGGCGGTCCGGCGTCGCTGCTCTCGTTCTGGGACGTGGTCATCAATCGAGATTCTATCTTCGCCCCGGGCACGGCTTTGCGGGCAGAGCGTCCGCTACACTCCCGCCCCGTGACCATCCCTCAGGAGCGCCTGCGCAACTTCTCGATCATCGCCCACATCGATCACGGCAAATCGACTCTGGCCGACCGCCTGCTCGAGCTGACCCACACGATCGAGGGGCGCCAGATGATGAGCCAGGTCCTCGATTCGATGGACCTCGAGCGAGAGAAGGGGATCACGATCAAGGCCCGGGCCGTTCGCCTGGAGTACACGGCGCGTGACGGCCTGAACTACGGCCTCAACCTCATCGATACGCCCGGCCACGTCGACTTCGCCTACGAGGTGAGTCACAGCCTGCAGGCATGCGAAGGGGCGATCCTCGTCGTCGACGCCACCCAGGGGATCGAGGCCCAGACGCTCGCCAACGTCCATCTCGCGATGCGCGAGGGCCTGACCCTCATCCCGGTCCTCAACAAGATCGACCTTCCGTCGGCCGACCCCGACACGATCATCGACGAGCTCGAGAACGTCCTGGCGATCCCGCGCGAAGAGGTCATCCTCGCGTCGGCCAAGGACGGGACGGGCGTGCCCGAAATCCTCGAGGCGATCGTCGAGCGAATTCCGGCCCCGAAAGGCGACCCGACCAAGCCGCTCCAGGGCCTCATCTTCGACAGCCACTACGACGCGTACAAGGGCGTCGTCGTCTATGTCCGCCTCGCACAGGGCACGCTCCGCGAGCACGACCAGATCCGGTTGATGCAATCCGGGGCCGAAGCGGAGCCGCTCGAGATCGGCGTCTTCCGGCCCCAGCTGGTGCCGGTCAAGCAGCTTGTCGCCGGCGAGGTCGGCTACGTCGCAACCGGGCTGAAGAACGTCCGCGAGGCCCAGGTCGGCGACACGGTCACGTCCGTCGCCCGCCCCGCCAGCGAGCCGCTGCCCGGCTACCAGGAGGCCAAGAGCCTCGTCTTCGCCGGGATCTACCCGGTCAGCGGCGAGGACTACCCGGAGCTGCGCGAGGCGCTCGAGAAGCTCCACCTCAACGACGCGTCGTTCACGTACGAGCCGGAGAGCTCGGTCGCGCTCGGGTTCGGGTTCCGCTGCGGGTTCCTCGGCCTGCTCCACATGGAGATCGTCCAGGAGCGGCTCGAGCGCGAGTTCGGGATCGACCTCATCGCGTCGGCGCCATCGGTCGAATACCACGTCGTGCTGACGAACAACCGGGGCAGGGTCGTGATCGACAACCCGGCACTCCTCCCGAATCCGACCGACATCGAGGAGATCGAGGAGCCCTGGGTCAAGCTCAGCGTCGTCACCCCGAGCCAGTACATCGGCCCGCTGATGGAGCTGTCGACGAACCGCCGCGGCACATTCTCCAACATGGAGTACCTCGACCCGACGCGGGTCGTCCTCCACTTCGAGATGCCGCTGGCGGAGCTCATCGTCGACTACTTCGACCAGCTCAAGAGCCGCAGCCAGGGCTACGCGTCGATGGACTACGAGGAGCTCGGCTACCGCACGGCGAACCTTGCCAAGGTCGATATCCTCGTCAACGGCGAGCCCGTCGACGCCCTCTCGCTCATCGTCCACCGCGACAAGGCCCAGTCGGTCGGGCGCGTCCTGGCGGAGCGCCTGAAGCAGCTGATCCCGCGCCAGATGTTCGAGATCCCGATCCAGGCGGCGATCGGCTCGAACGTCATCGCCCGCGAGACCGTGCGGGCGATGCGCAAGAACGTGCTCGCCAAGTGCTACGGTGGCGACATAACGCGCAAGCGCAAGCTCCTCGAGAAACAGAAGGAAGGCAAGCAGCGGATGAAGCGGATCGGGTCCGTCGAGATCCCGCAGGAGGCGTTCCTCGCCATGCTTCGCACGGACGAGGCATAGCGGCTGTGGAGGAGTGGCTGCCGACCCTCCAGCGGCTCATCGCTGCCGGGCTCGCCCTGCTGCTGGTCATGCTCCGGCTCGAGGCCGAGCGATTCAATGCGGCGGAATACGACGAGGCCACGGACGGCCGTCCGCCCTCGTTCCGACGCCGCATCGCGTGGTACGCGCTGGGCGGTGCGCTCATCGCCGGCATCCTGTTCATCCACCCCGCCGGTCGCGACGAGTTCTTCCTCGGCGCCGGCGACCGAGGCCTGACGATCGTCTACGGCTTCCTCTACGCGGCCATCGGGACCGGCCTCGCGCTCGGGATCGCCTTCTACCGCTACCGGCGCATCCGCTTTCCGGACGTCTGGTCGTATCCGGGCGCCCTGCTCAATTCCGTCGCCACGGCGCTCGTCGACGAGGTCGCCTTCCGCGGCGCGATCTTCGGGCTCCTCCTCATGACCGACATGAACCCGAGCGCGGCGAACGCGATCCAGGCCCTCATCTATGCGCTCGCGACGCGGCTCGGGGCGCCCGGGCGGAACCGCTACATGCTCGCGATGGCGCTGCTGATCGGGCTCGCCGGCGGCTGGGTGACGGGCGTCACGGGCGGCATCGCGGCGGCGTTCCTCGGCCACGCGGTGACGCGGTTCGCGGTCTTCCTGTGCACGGGCCACGCAGGCCAGTTCCTGCCGCGCGGCCGCGAGGAAGAGGAGATCGACAAGCGACGGCGCCCGCCGGACGGCTGGCGGGTCATCGGTCCGCGGGAGTCGGCGCCGCGCGATCGCTGATGGCGAGCCGTGCAGGCTCGGCTGCGCGGAGCGACCCGCGCCAATGGCCGCCGCCGCGTCGAGCCCCCGTTGCGCTCTACGTCCATTTCCCGTTCTGCATCTCCCTCTGTCCGTACTGCGATTTCGTTGTCTACGCGGGGGCGGTCGCGAGGGGGCCCCGGAACCGCGTCGATTCGCTGCTCGCGGCCCTCGAGACCGAGATCGGGCTTCGCGCGGACGCGCTCGACGACGAATTCGGCGCGCCGGGAGACGATGCGCGGCCGCCGCTGGATTCGCTCTACATCGGCGGGGGGACGCCGTCGCTCGTCGCACGCGGCGGCGCTCGGGCGGCTCGTGGATCTCGTCCGCCGGCGCTTCGGGCTGGCAGCCGATGCCGAGATCACCATCGAGGCGAATCCGGGCCCCGACGAACGCGGCGATCCGGTCGCGCAGCGCCGAGCCGGGATCACCCGGATCTCGTTCGGGGCGCAGAGCCTCGATCCCACGGAGCTCAAGCGGCTGGGCCGACGACACGCGCCCGGTGACGTGGCCGACGCTGTCCGCGAGGCCCGCGGCGCCGGCATCGGCTCGATCAACCTCGACCTGCTGTACGACGTCCCCGACGGTGGGATCGAGACATGGAAGAGCACGCTGGACGGGGCGATCGACCTCGAGCCGGACCACCTGTCGCTGTATGCCCTGACGCTCGACGACCCGGATGCCGAGGGTCTGACCGGCGCCGACGGGGATCACCTCCCGACGACGGCCGGCGCGCGTCGCTGGCGAGATGTCGCCCGCCCGGCCCAGGACGAGGACCGCGCCGCTGCCCAGTATCAGCACGCCGTCGATCGCCTCGGCGAGGCGGGCTGGCACGGCTACGAGATCTCGAACTGGGCCCGGCCCGGCCACGAGAGCCGCCACAACATGACGTACTGGGAACGCCGCCCGTACGAGGCAGTCGGCCCGGGCGCCCACGCCTTCGACGGCGCCAACCGGCGCTGGAACTCCGCGCGGCTCGATGCCTACGTTGACGGCGCTGAGCCCCCGAGACGGCGTGGCGCCGCGGCTGCCGCCGGGCGGCGTCGAGCACCTCGACGAAGCGACGGCCGCCGCGGAGCGGACGATCCTCGGGCTCCGGACGGACCGCGGCCTGCCACTCGCGGATGCGGACGAGCCGCCGTTGGCGGATTCGTTCCGCTGGGCGATGGACGCCGGGCTCCTCGACGTCACTGACGACGCGCGGATCGTTCTGACGACGCGCGGCAGGCTACTTTCGAACGAGCTGTTCGCGCGGCTCGTCTAGCGGGTCGCTGCGGCATCACCGCAGCATGAAGCGCGCAACCTCCTGGGCAAATTCACAGAGCGCCGGTGCCGTCACCACGCCGCCCTCACTCAGGCCCATCTGGGGCGGCTGATTCTCGTCCGGCTGACCGACCGACACGTAGACCACGCGATCGCCCTGGCGGACGAGGACGCCGGCCATGATGCCCTGCGAGATGCCCGTGCAGAACGCCTCGTCGCCAAGGCCGGGCACCTCGCCGGCGTTGTAGCCCTCGGTTTCGACCGAGATGCCACCGCCCTGGTCCTCGGACGTCGGCTCGGCGGCCTGTCGCTCGAGGGCGAAGACGGACTCCGCGTCGCCGCCCTCGTAACGGGCGACACGCGCGATGTAGGCCTTGTCGCCATCTGGTGACCCAGCAGTCCGGGGCGCTTGCGAGGACACGCTTGTCGATGATGAATCCGATGGTCGCGTCCGACAGTCCCGAGAGGTCCATCGCGTCGGCGTTGCCACCGAACAGCGTCCGCGCGTCGGCGTCGGAGAGGATCGCGCAGTTGTCATCGATCCCGCCGCCGTCAGGACCGCCGAGGTCGCCGACGATCCTGTTGAGCACCACTCCGGCGAGCGCCACGAACGCGACGAGCGCGATGGCAAGAACGACCACGAGGATGATCGCGACCTTCAGGCAACCGGGGATCCCTCCGGGCTTGACGGGAGGCGGCGCTGCTGCACCGCCCGCCCACATCGGGCCAGGAGGAGGAGCCGGCGGAAGGCCTGTGGGAGGCGGGGCACCGGAGCCGGGCCACCGGGCGGCGGAGGTGTGGTGGGCGGCGGGGGTGTGCGCGGGCGGCGCGGCCGCCGGGTGGTGGCGTCGCGCCCGCGCCCCACATCGGACCGGCTGGGGCCGGCGGCGGAAGGCCCGGCCCTGCCGGCGGCGGTGGCGCAGGCGCGTTGCCGCCAGGTGGTGAGGCGGCACCCGCGCCCCACATCGGACCGGCCGGCGCGGCCGGCGCGCGCTCGGCGTCGCAGGAGGCCAGGCGAGCGGAGGCGGGGGCGGTTGGGCTCGGATCGGGCGACTGGGCCGGATCGGGCGGCTGGGCGGGCGGCCGGTCGGTCGGCTGGTCGGTCGGGTGGTCGGTTGGACCATCCGGCGATCGGTCCCAGGAAGGGCGTTCGGGAGGTGTCCCGCCGCCTGACCCGCCCGACGACTCGCTCATGCTCAGACCCCTCCCCGTCCTGATGCCCCCGGCCAACAGGCCGCCTCGCATGGTAGCGACCTTACGCGCGTCGATTTAAGGCGAGCCGCGAGGGCCCCCACGACGTTGACACTCGGCACCTGTGACTGCTAGGATTCGTTAGCACTCGCATAACTAGAGTGCTAACTCCCAAACAGAACCGAGGCACGCCCGTGGCGCGACGCGTACGCACCACCGGCTCGCTGGATCCCCGTGCACAATCGATCCTTCGGGCCGTCATCGAGGAATATGTCGCCACCGCGACGCCGGTCGGATCGGCCGCGCTCGTCGAGCGCTACCACATGGGCGTTTCGAGCGCCACCGTCCGGAACATCCTCGCGGACCTCGAGGCGGCCGGGCTCCTCACCCACCCCCACACGTCCGCCGGCCGCATCCCGACCGACGCCGGCTACCGCTTCTTCGTCGAGTCGATCGGCGAATTGGCCGTTCTCGCCCCCGTCGAGCAGCTCATGATCCGCCACCAGTTCGGGCAGGTCCAGCACGCGAGCGAACAGTGGTTCCGCCTCGCGGCAACGATTCTGGCCGGGGCGAACCGGATGGCGGCGATCGCCACGCCGGCCAAGCCGCGCGCTGCGCACGTCCGGCGGATCGACCTCGTCACGATCTCGGAGCGGCTCGCCAGCCTGATCATCGTCTTCCGCGAAGGCGCGCTGCGCCAGGTGCTCATCAATCTCCCCGAGCCCGCCGAGCAGGAGGACCTGACGCGTGCCGCGGTCATCCTCGATGGGCTCATGGCGGGCCGCACCGCCGGCGACGCCGAGCGGGCGCTCACCCGAATCGACGGCAGCGGGCCGATCGGATCGCTCGTCCAGCGAGTCGGCGAGCGCGTGGTGGCCGCCGTTCGGGAGTACGACGCAACGCTGATCGAGGAGGTCTTCAGCGACGGCCTCCTCCACGTCATGGCGGCACCCGAGTTCGAACGGAGCGACAAGCTCCGGCGAGTCTTCGCCGCGCTCGAAAACCGGACCTACCTCGGCCAGCTCTTCGACTCGATCGAGGGAACCGGCCGGGTCCAGGCGTTCATCGGTGCCGAAAACGGACCCGAGGAGATGCGCGACGTCTCGCTCGTCCTTGCCTCGTACGGCGAGCCGGGACGAGCCGTCGGCGTCGTCGGCGTCCTCGGGCCGACCCGGATGGCCTATCCGCAGGCGATCGGGACGGTCCGGTTCGTCTCGGGCCTGATGAATGAGCTCGTCGCAAACATCCACGCCTGACGACCGAGCGTGGCGCAATGTCCCGGAGGACCCACATGAGTCAACGAACCCGAGCCCAGGAGCGGATGGACGAGATCGACATCTCGCCCACGAAGCTCCTGGCCGACATCGAGAAGCTGAACGAGGAGCTCGGAGCCAGCCAGGCCAAGTCCGAGGAATACCTGGCCGGCCTCCAGCGCGAGCGCGCCGAATTCGCCAACTACCGCCGCCGGACCACCGAGGAGCGGGAGGCGATGCTCGGCCTGGCCGGCGAGGATCTCATCCGCAAGGTCCTGGCGCTCGCCGACGACTTCGATCTCGCGATCGAGGCCCGGCCGCCGGCGATCGCCGACGACCCGTGGGTCGAGGGAGTTGCGGCGATCGACCGGAAGCTCCGCGCCCTCCTCGAGAGCGAGGGCGTCACGCAGATCGACGCTACGCCGGGAACGCCGTTCGATCCCCGCGAGCACGAAGCGATCGCGACCGTGCCGAGCGCCGAGCATGGTGAGGGCGAGATCGTCGCCGAGATCCGGCGGGGCTACCGGCTCCGCGATCGGGTCGTCCGGCCGGCCCTCGTCGCCGTCGCAGCACCGACAAACGAAGCGGCCGACGCGGCCCAATCCATCAACTGACATTCCAACCGAACTAATCCAACCAACAGAGGAGTAACGACACCAATGGCCAAGATCATCGGCATCGACCTCGGGACGACGAACAGCGTCGTCGCGGTCATGGAAGGCGGCGAGCCGACCGTCATCGCTTCGGCGGAAGGCGGCCGGACGGTCCCGTCCGTCGTCGCGTTCACCAAGACCGGCGAGCGACTAGTCGGCCAGCTGGCGAAGCGCCAGGCGGTCACGAATCCCGCCAACACCATCTACTCGATCAAGCGCTTCATGGGTCGGCGCTGGGACGATCCGGAGACGAAGCGAGCGAAGGAGCTCGTCTCGTACACGGTCGAGAAGGACGCCAAGAGCGACGGCGTCGTCGTCAAGGTCTCCGACAAGGCCTACACGCCGCCGGAGATCAGCGCGATGATCCTCCAGAAGCTCAAGGCGGATGCGGAGGCGTACCTCGGCGAGAAGGTCACCGAGGCGGTCATCACCGTCCCGGCCTACTTCGATGACACGCAGCGACAGGCGACCAAGGACGCCGGCCGGATCGCGGGTCTGGAGGTCCGCCGGATCATCAACGAGCCGACCGCGTCGGCCCTCGCTTACGGCCTCGACAAGAAGCACGACGAGAAGATCGCCGTCTACGACCTCGGTGGCGGGACGTTCGACATCTCGATCCTCGAGCTCGGTGAGGGCGTCTTCGAGGTCAAGGCGACGAACGGCGACACGCACCTCGGCGGCGACGACTTCGACCAGCGGGTCATCGAATGGCTGCTGGCCGAGTTCAAGAAGGACCAGGGAATCGACCTCTCGAAGGATCCCCAGGCCCTCCAGCGGCTCAAGGAGGCCGCCGAAAAGGCGAAGATCGAGCTCTCGTCGACCTCGTCGACGGAGATCAACCTGCCGTACGTCACGGCCGATGCGTCGGGCCCGAAGCACCTCGTGATGACCCTGTCACGGGCCAAGCTCGAGGAGCTCGTCCGCGACCTGATCGAGAAGACCAAGACGCCGGTCGAGGCCGCGCTCAAGGACTCCGGGCTGAAGGCGGGCGACATCGATGAGGTCATCCTCGTCGGCGGCCAGACCCGGATGCCGGCCGTCGTCGAGGCGGTCAAGGCGATGTTCGGCGGCAAGGAGCCCCACAAGGGCGTCAACCCCGACGAGGTCGTCGGCATCGGTGCCGCCATCCAGGCCGGAGTCCTGGGCGGCGAGGTCAAGGACGTCCTCCTCCTCGACGTGACGCCGCTCTCGCTCGGCATCGAGACGCTGGGTGGCGTGACCACCAAGCTCATCGAGCGGAACACGACGATCCCGACCTCGAAGTCGCAGGTCTTCTCGACCGCTTCTGACAGCCAGAGCCAGGTCGAGATCCGGGTCCTCCAGGGCGAGCGCGAGTTCGCCTCGGACAACAAGACCCTCGGCACGTTCATCCTCTCCGGCATCCCGCCGGCGCCGCGCGGCGTGCCCCAGATCGAGGTGACGTTCGACATCGACGCGAACGGCATCCTGGACGTCAAGGCCAAGGATCGGGCGACCGAGCAAGGAGCAGCAGGTCCGGATCACCGCATCGTCGATGCTGTCGAAGGACGACGTCGACAAGATGGTCCGGGAGGCCGCCGAGCACGCTGACGAGGATCGCCAGCGGCGCGAGGAGGTCGAGACCCGCAACCAGGCGGAGTCGCTCACGTTCCAGGCGGAGCGGACGCTCAGCGACCTAGGCGACAAGGTGTCGTCCGAGGACAAGGTCACTGTCGAGAACCAGGTCGCCTCGCTCCGTGAGGCACTGAAGGGTTCCGACATCTCCGCGATCACCGCAGGGGCCGCAGCCCTTGCCGAAACGCTCAACCGCGTGTCGACCGCCGCGTATCAGGCCTCCGCGTCTGAAGCCGGCGCGAACGGCGCGAACGGCTCAGGCGAGGGCGAGAGCGAGGGCGACGCTGGCGCAAGCGGCGACGCCGAGGGCGAGCCTGCCGGTGCGGCCGCCGGCGGCAGCGCCGACGAGACCGTCGAGGGCGAGTTCAAGGAGGTCTAGGCCTCCGGCGTTCCCTCGCAGATAAGGCGCCCGGCCGGGTCCCCCGGCCGGGCGCTTCAACGTTGGGCGCCATTGCCGCGCGGGCGCGCCCCCGCGCCGCGCCACCCGCACCCGCTTTTCGGCAGATGCACGCCGAGCGAGCTTACGGTCAGAACCTGCAGGCAGATGCTCGGCCTGAGCGACATCTGCCGATTTCCAGGCATCCCAACAGGCCAACTCACGCTCGCGGGACCCGCCGAGCCGGCGCGATGCGCTGCCGTGCGCTCGCTCCGCGTGCAATTGCCAGAAACCAGAGGCCCGAGAACCGCCGGCCAGGGTCGGGGCTGCGGAGCCAGCGCCTCACGGCTACGCCGCGCGCCGGAAACGCGGCAGCGAACGTCGCCTCGTGCGCGGCCACCCGTCGGCGTGAGGTTCGGCCGTCGGCTACGACGAGGATCCGACCCACCGCAACACCGCGCCAAGCGCGAGCCTGCGCGATCTCGACCGCGAGCCTCGACTTGCGATCGAGCGTGAAGACAGTAGCCTGGAGGTCGGGCACGACCGTCTTGACCTCGACGACGAGGATCACGCCCGTCGCGGGGTGGAACGCCAGGAGGTCGATCGACCCGCGCTCCCCTCGGATGTTGAACGTCACCTCAACGGCGACGTCCCACTCCAGCGCCCGCAGTTCGCGGGCAACCAGCTCCACGATCGCCGCGTGGTCCGCATCGAGCAGCCGGTCGAGTGCCTCACCGTTCCAGCTCAGGAGGACGTCCAGCCGCGCAGACAGGGCCTTCGCTACCGCGTCGAGCGCGGCCAGGGTCGTTTCGTCGGCATGCCCGCGCTCGATCCGGGAGACCGTGCCGCGCGACATGTCCGCCGCCACGGATAGGTCGATCTGGCGCCAGCCGCGCCGCCGTCGAAGCGCTCGGACCTGGCGCCCGAAACGGACTGTGTCCATCTCGGGATTGTGAAGTTCAGCGCTTCACCGCTGATCAACCGGTGGTTAGCCCACGAAGAGATTGACGGACGGGGCAACCGCGCCGGCGATCAGCACGATCAGGTAGGCCCCGAGCAGCAGCAGCCCGGCGTAGAGATGGACGTTGATGTTCACGGCCATGATCGACATGAGGCCATACGGGTTGTCGTAATTCGGTTCGAGGCCCCGCGACACCTGGAGGGCGAGTGGCACGGTGAGCAGGGCGAGAAGCGCCGGGATCGGCAGGAAGCCCGCGACGACCCCGACGACGATGATCGCGTAGGCCGCGAGCGTGGCGAGCCGGTAGCCGGCGATCACGGTGCTCTTCGACAGGCGAACGGGAAGGGTCCGCTTGCCGGCACGGGCGTCACCGCGCCGGTCGGGAATCTCGTTGACGTAGAGGATCAGGGCGACGAGGAGGGCGATCGGCAGGGACGCGACGACCGGTTCCCACGTCACGTACGCCACGCGTCTGGACCACGTACGCGCCGAGCAGCATGAGCGGCCCGAAACCGATGGCGACCGCGATTTCACCGAGGCCGCGATACACGAACTTCAGCGGCGGCGCGGTATAGCCGAGGCCGACGACGAAGCCGACGACGCCGATCGCGAGGAGCGCCGGCGACCCGCGGAGGACGAGCAGAAGCAAGCCAATGGCGCCCGCCGCGAGATAGAAGATCGTCGCCAGACCGGCCATCCGTCGGAACGACACCAGGCCGTACTGGATGACGCGCGACCCACCGGAGAACTTCGTCGGCGTGACGTTCGCATCGTCGGCGCCCTGAGCCGTGTCGAACACGTCGTTGGAGACGTTGATCGCGAGCTGCACGAACGACGCGCCGATGACCGTCAGTACCGCCGACACCAGGTCGAAGGCGCCGTGCCGTGCCGCGATCAGGATCCCGAGAAGGACCGGCACGATCGTCGCGCTGAGGAACGGCAGACGAGTCGTCCGCAACACGAGCGACCCCATCGAGAGACGCGGCTTGACCGGCGTCCCCCGCTCGGCCGACAGCGCATCGAAGTACTTGCGCGACTGGCCGACGGAGCGCTCCGAGTACTCGAAGAACGGGACTTCCGCCTCGTCCCAGCCCCACGCCCGAGACGCGGCGATCGAGACCTCTCGGCCATCGGGCGAGATGATCGCCGGCCCCCAGACCGTGACGTGGCGGCGCTCGTCATAGCCGTAGCCCGGCTGTGGCCGGATGTGCGAGCCCGTGAGGCTCACATCCGCGTGGGTCGGGACCGAAAGCCCCGCCGGCGCCGCGAACGACGCGGACGCTCCGGCCTGATCGAAGGTTGCCCTGACCGCGACGCTCACCGGATAGCCGTCGGCGTCGACGAACGTGAGGATCTGATACGGGTACGTGGCGAGCTTTTCGAGGCCCTCGCGGGCATCGAGCGCCTGCGTCCGAGGCTGAGTGGCGGTCCCGGCCATCACGCCGCCTCCGATCCGAGGTCGGTTACCTGGGGCGCCGTGGCGGCGTCGCCGTCGGGCCAGTAGAGGACTCGCCGCGGCGTGATCTCGATGAGCGACCGTTCGAAAAAGAGCGGCAGCGCCACCCGTTCCTTCAGGAAGTACACGATCGAGGGCTCCTTCTTCTCCCAGATCGGCAGCAGTCGCTCCCAGCCGCCGTGGGGGTCCTCCTCGATGATCCGGGCGTCGCCCTGGATGGTCGCTCGATCGGTCCGGCCTCCGACCGCGATCGGGTCGGTCAGCGACACGGCGACCTTCGGGTTCGCCTTGATGTGCTCGAGCTTCCGGCTGAAGAGCGTGGAGGACGTGAGGTAGACGCGTTCGCCGTCGTACAGCGGAATCAGGGGATAGGTAACGGGGCGGCCATTGCCGTCGACCACCGTCAGCTCGCCGACGAGTGCCGCCGCAAGAAGGGCCTCGACTGGTTCAGGAATGGCGGTCATGGGCGGGCTCCGAGATTCGGTGTTATCTGCTCCCGAAATGTAGCACGTTTACTGCGCGAAGTGCAAGGCTTGCCGCGGCGAGGCCGATAACCCCAGAATGGGGTGCTGGGGAATCAGGGGAGGATCCATTCCGGAGGCCGTCACCGCATGCTCCAGGCGGGAACGCTGCGCGTGCTCACGTTCGAAGCGCAGGTTCCGGAACCCGTGATCGACGCCGCTCTACGAGACGAAATCATTCCGGAGTTGAGCCTCCTGAGTGACATCAGTCACTGCTTCGCGGCGCGGCGCGGCCTCGCGGGCGATGAGCTCCGGGTGATCGCCACGGTGTGGCTGGCGGGCCGCCCCGTCCCGGAGTCGCCCGAAGTCCTGCCGGTCGGTGCCGCGAGCCGCGATGTCCGGCCGCTCCTCGAGCGGGCCCAGGTCGACGTGCTTCCTATCGAGGTCCAGGCCCGGTTCACACGACCAGAGGAGGCGCGGATCCTCCGAGTCTTCCGGGGCCACGTCACCCCCCACGAGATGGATGAGTACCTCGTCGAGGCGCGCACCGGGATGCTCGCGGACGCATCGATCAACGCCGGGCTGACGGCCTTCTATCTCGCGACGCGCCGGCCGGACGACTTCGTCACGGTGTCGGCCTGGACGAGCTGGTCGGCGATCGAGCAGGCGACCGGCGGTGACGTGCGCCGGCCGTTCGTCACCCGCAACTCGGCTCGCCTGGCCAGCCACGACGTGGCCCACTTCGAGATCGTCGGCGAGGGCGTTGGACCCGACGCAGCGGCGTCCGAGGACTCGAAGCCGCCGGATTCCTGACATCTCCCGTCGCCTGCCCTGCGGTACCATGGCCGACCCATGTCGCAGAGCCCTGATTCCGCGCTGATCCACGCCCGCGGGCTGACCAAACGCTTCGCCGATTTCGTTGCCGTCGACGCCATCGACTTCGATGTCGCGAAGGGCGAATCGTTCGGGTTTCTTGGCCCGAATGGCGCCGGCAAGACCTCGACTATGCGGATGATCGGCTGCGTCTCGCCGATATCCGACGGCGAGCTCCGGGTGCTCGACCAGGATCCCAGGACCGAGGGCCCGTCCATCCGCGCCCGGATCGGGGTCGTGCCCCAGCAGGACACGCTCGACACGGAACTGACCGTTCGCGAGAACCTCGTCCTCTACGGCCGATACTTCGGTCTCTCGCGCGCCGAGTGCGGCCGTCGCGCCGACGAGCTCCTCGACTTCGCCCAGCTCACCGAGCGCCAGAACGACGAGGTCGAGCCGCTGAGCGGCGGCATGAAACGGCGGCTGACGATCGCCCGGGCGCTCATCAACGAGCCGGATCTCCTCCTTCTCGACGAACCGACGACCGGCCTCGACCCGCAGGCGCGCCACCTGCTCTGGGACCGCCTCTATCGCCTCAAGCAGCGCGGCGTGACGCTTGTCCTCACGACCCACTACATGGACGAGGCCGAGCAGCTCTGCGACCGGCTCGTCGTCATGGACAAAGCGAAGATCGTGGCGGAGGGTTCGCCCCGCCAGCTGATCGACCGCTTCTCGACTCGCGAAGTCACGGAGCTGCGCTTCCCGCCCGGCGTCCAGGAAAGCCTCGACGGCCAGCTCGACGGCCTGGCCGATCGGATCGAACGGCTCGCCGACCGGGTGCTGCTCTACGCCGACGATGGCGAGGCGGTCGCCGTGGCCGCGCACGAGCGGGGCCTCAAGCCGGAGACCGTCCTGGTCCGGCGGTCGACGCTCGAGGACGTCTTCCTGCGGCTCACCGGCCGCTCCCTGATCGAGTAGCCATGGCCGGCCTTACCCGGGTCCTCGAGCACCGCGCGGTCCAGTACCGTCGCACGTATCGCTCGTCGGTCTTTACCTCGTTCCTCAGCCCGCTCTTGTTCCTGACGGCGATGGGAATCGGGCTGGGCGGCTACGTCGATCGCTCCGGCGGGGCTGCCCTCGGCGGGTTGAGCTATCTCCAGTTCCTTGCCCCCGGGCTCCTCGCCGCGTCTGTCATGCAGTCGGCCGCGTTCGAGGCAACCTTCCCGATCATCGGCGGGCTCAACTGGCAGCGGACGTTCCACGCGATGTATGCGACGCCGCTCTCGCCGCGCGACATCGCGCTCGGCAACCTGCTCTGGATGGCCGTCCGGCTGGCGATGATCGCGACGGTCTTCACGATCATCATCGTCGCCTTTGGGGCGGCTCACTCGCCGCTCGTCGTGCTCGGCGTTCCGGTCGCCGTGTTGACCGGGATGGCCTTCGCCGGCCCGATCGCCGCGTTCTCCGCGACGCAGCGCACGCCAAATCGCTTCAACGTGATCTTCCGGTTCGGCATCACGCCGCTGTTCCTCTTCTCGGGCACCTTCTTCCCGATCGAGTCGCTGCCGAGCTTCCTCCAGCCGATCGCCTGGATATCGCCGCTCTGGCACGGCATCGATCTCACGAGAGGCCTGGTGCTGGGAACGGTTGCCCAGAATCTGCCGGTGATGTTCGCCCACCTCGCGATCCTCGTGGCGATCGTGGTCGTGTCGACGTGGGCCACCGTTCAGACGATCGAGCGACGGCTCGTCCGCGGATGACGCCCCCGACGCTGCCGCTCCGTGTCGCCCCGCCGATCATGTTCGGCAGCCGTCGTGCGCTCCGGTTGATCGAGCGCAACCTCTACGTCTACCGCCACGGCTGGATCGTCATCGTGTCGGGCTTCTTCGAGCCGCTGTTCTACCTGCTGAGCATCGGATTCGGACTCGGGGCGCTCGTCGGGAATGTGCCCGGGCCGGGTGGTCGGGAGATCCCGTACCAGCTGTTCATCGCCCCGGCTCTGCTCGCCAGCTCATCGATGAACGGCGCCATCACCGAGGCGACGCTGAACTTCTTCTTCAAGCTCAAATACCAGAAGACGTTCGACGCGATCCTGTCGACCCCGCTGTCGGTCGCCGATATCGCCCTCGGCGAGCTGGGCTGGGGCTTGATCCGCGGCGCCCTCTACACGCTCGGGTTCCTCGGGGTGATGGTCGTCCTCGGCATCGGCGTGTCGCCCTGGCTGATCCTGACGGTGCCGGCGGCGCTGCTGATCAGCTTCGCGTTCGGGGCGGTTGGCATGGCCGCGACTTCGTTCATGCGGACGTGGCAGGACTTCGACCTGATCCAGCTCGTCGTCCTGCCGCTGTTCCTGTTCTCCGGGACGTTCTACCCGATCGAGGCCTACCCGGAAGGCTTGCGGGTGCTGGTCCAACTGACGCCCCTCTACCAGGGCGTCGACCTCCTGCGGTCGCTGGCCGTCGGCGTCGTCGAGCCCAGCGCGCTCTTCCATGTCGCGTACCTTGCGCTGATGGGCATCGGAGGGCTGCTCGTCGTGTCCCGGCGGCTCGACAGGCTCCTGCTGAAGTAGTGGCCGAGGCGGCCATCGATCGACGAGCGGCCCTGGCGGAGCTGACCGCCGAGATCGTCGGCTGCCGCCGCTGCCCGCGGCTCGTCGAGTGGCGCGAGCGCGTTGCCCGGGAGAAGGTCGCGCGGTTCCGCGACGAGACGTATTGGGGCCATCCAGTACCCGGCTTCGGCGACCCCGAGGCGCGGATCCTCATCGTCGGACTGGCACCCGCCGCGCACGGCGGGAATCGGACGGGTCGCGTCTTCACCGGCGACGCATCCGGTGACTTCCTGTTCGCCGCGATGTACGAAACGGGGCTCGCGAACCAGCCGACCGGGCGGCGGCCGGACGACGGCCTCGAACTGCGCGGTGCCTACATCGCGGCCGCGGTCCGCTGCGCGCCGCCGGCGAACAAGCCACTCCCCTCGGAGCGCGACAACTGCGCGCCCTTCCTGTCGCGAGAGCTGGCGCTGCTCGGCGACGTCCGGGTGATCGTGCCGCTCGGCGCGTACGGCTGGGAGGCGGCGATGCGGGCCATCGCCGCGGTGAGTGGCGTCGACCCGCGGCCGCGCCCGAAGTTCGGCCACGGCGCGGAGGCGCGAGTCGGGCCATACGCCGTCGTCGGCTCGTACCACCCGAGCCAGCAGAACACGTTCACCAAGCGCTTGACGCCGGAAATGCTCGTCAGCGTGCTGTCCCATGCCCGCGACCTCGCGGATTTGTCCGAAATCGTTCGCCGCGCGAACTGACCTCCGTCCAACGCGACGGTCCGAATTCGGAATTTGAATTCGGAGGAAGCCGGCCGGGAGGAGTGATTTCCGGCGACGTACGATTTCGGACGATTTGGGTCGTGGGTCGCCGAGGCCCGCCGACTCCGTGGAGCCCGCCGCACCGTCGGCCGACCTCCCGGTAGACTTCGGCCGAATGGCCACCGAACGCGATCTTTATGCGGTCCTGGGCGTCGAGCGGAACGCCTCGGACGCCGAAATCAAGCGCGCCTTCCGGCGGCTCGCCCAGCAGTGGCACCCCGACGTCAACCGGGACACCGGCGCGGATCTGCGATTCAAGGAGATCAACCAGGCCTACCAGGTCCTCTCCGACCCGCAGCGCCGCCAGGCGTACGACATGTTCGGGACGGTCGGCGACGGTGCCGAGACCGGCGACTTCAGCGGCGGCTTCGGCAGTTTCAGCGACATCTTCGATGCCTTCTTCGGCGGGACCCAGCCGGGGACGCGCCGGGGCCATCCGCTCGCCGGGGCCGACCTCCGCTACGACCTCCGGATCACCCTCGAGGAAGCCGTCAAGGGCGTCGAGAAGGAGATCGAGTTCTCGATCCTGGGACGCTGCGAGACGTGCTCGGGCAGCGGGGCCAAGGCGGGCTCGGAGCCCGTGACCTGCGAGCAGTGCGGCGGCCGGGGCGAGATCCGCTCGACGCGCCGAACGATGCTCGGCCAGATGGTCAACGTCACGACCTGTCCGCGCTGCCAGGGCGAGGGAAAGCTGATCACCGACCCGTGCGAGACGTGTCATGGCGACGGCCGCACGGAGCGTCGCAAGACGCTCCGGGTGACGATCCCGGCGGGCATCGACGAGGGCCACCAGATCAGGCTGTCGAATGAGGGCGAGGTCGGGCCCCGCGGCGGACCGGCCGGCAGCCTCTACGTCGCGGTCCACGTCACGCCCCATCCGAGCCTCCGCCGCGAGGGCACCGAACTCGCCTACGACGCCGACATCTCGATCGCCCAGGCCGCCCTCGGCACGCGGATCACGGTTCCGACGGTCGAAGGCGAGGAGGAGGTCGAGATCAAGTCAGGCACGCAGCCGGGCACCGAGATCCGCCTGCGCGGCCGGGGTGTGCCCCACCTCCGGCGGGCGGGGACGCGCGGCGACCTCCACGTGTTCGTCAACGTCGTCGTCCCGGCAAAGCTCTCGAAGCGCCAGCGCGAGCTCCTCTCCGAGTACGCCGCGGAGACCGGCGAGTCGGTCGCGCCGAACGCCGGCGGGTTGCGCGAGAAGCTCGGGCTGGGGTGAAGCCGGAGGGCACCGCTGGCGCGCTGGCTCGAGCTCTCGGTCACGGCGGACATCGAGGCGGTCGAGGCCGTGGCGGAGATCCTCGGCCGAAGCGCTCCGGCCGGGACGAGCGTGGAGCCGGCGTTCGAGCTGACTGACGAAGGGTTGGGTGCCCGCGTCGACCCGACCCGGCCCGCTATCGTCCGCGCCTACCTGCCGGCCGGCGACGGCGCCGCCGCTGCACGGCTCGCCGCCGAGGCATCGGAGGCCCTCGGTCACCTCCAGGCATTCGGCTTGCGGCCGATCGGCGAGCTGACCACGCGTCTCGTCCATGAAGCCGATTGGGCCGAAGCCTGGAAGGCCCACTTCCCGGTCCTCCGCGTGGGACGCAGGCTCGTCATCCGGCCGACCTGGCGTCGCCACCGCCGCTCGCCGGACGACGTCGTCCTCGCCCTCGATCCGGGAATGGCGTTCGGGACGGGACTCCACCCGACGACCCGCCTCTGCCTTGCGGGGGTCGAGTCGCTCGCGGACCGGGGCTCGCTGGACGGCGCCCGCGTCCTCGATGTCGGCTGCGGCTCGGGGATCCTCGCGATCGCCGCGGTCAAGCTTGGGCGCGCGCGACGCCCTCGGGCTCGACACGGACCCGATCGCCATTGCCGCAACGTCGGCGAATGCCGCCCGCAATCGGCTGGCCGGCCGGATCGAGGCGCGCGAGGGCAGCCTGCCGTCCGGCGAGCGACCCTTCGACGTCGTGCTCGCCAACCTCATTGCCAGCGTCCTCGTCGATCTCAGCGCCTTGCTCCGCGACGAGGTCAGGCCCGGCGGCGTCCTCCTGGCATCCGGGATCTTCATCGACCGGGAGCCCGAAGTCCGCGAGTCGTTCGCTCGAGTCGGCCTTGACGTCGGCGCCCGATCGGCGGAAGGGGAGTGGGTCGCTCTCGAGGCCGTCCGGCGCTAGAGGAGCGGCGGGATGGTGGAGGCGTCCGCCCGCCTACAATCGGACCGATGCCCGCCTTCTTTCCGGCTCTGTTGGCCACCCACATCGTCCTCGCCGTGAGCCTGTTCCTGCCATCGATCCTCCTGCCGTTTGCGCTCAGGACCCGCCGGGCCGCCGCGGAGAGCCCGAACCGGTTCGTCCGGTTCCTGCTCTGGATGCAGGCGCATGGCACGGTCGTCATCGGGCTCGGGTTGGCAGCAACGGGGATCGGCCTCGTCACCGTTCTCGGCGGCTCCCTCATCCGCCAGCCGTGGCTCCTCGTCGCGCTCGCGATCTACGCGGCCAACCTCGCCCTCGCGTTCTTCATCCAGCGCCCCAACCTGCGGCGGCTCATCGGGGTCCGGGCGGCGGCCGACGACCAGGTCTGGCGCGAACGCGCGAAGCGGCAGCGGTACGTCAGCTACGCGATGGCGGCGCTGGTCGGGACGATCGGGTTTCTCATGAGCACGAAGCCGCAGCTGTGGTGACCTCCGTTCAGACGGCAGCCATTACCAACCTCGGCTGCAAGGTCAACCAGTCCGAGATGGAGTCGGCGGCGCGCCTCCTGCGAGAGCGTGGGGTTGCGCTGGTCGATGGCGCCGCTCGGGCCGACCTCGTGCTCATCAATACCTGCACCGTGACCTCGACCGCCGACCAGAAGTCGCGTCAGGCGGTCCGACGGGCTCGCCGCGCGAGTCCGGACGCCGAGATCGTCGTGACAGGCTGCTCGGTCCAGGTCGGAGCCGACGCGTTCCGGGCGGCCGATCCTGCCGCCAGGCTCATCGACAACCGGGCCAAGGACGGGCTGCTGGCGGAACTCGCCGTGCTCGTCGGCGAGGGTGCCGGCGCCGACCGGCGAGCGTCTCGATCGCGCGCTGCCGACGCTGTCCGGCGTCGAGATCGACGGCATCGCCGACGGCCGGGCGGGCGTGGAACGGACGCGGGCGTTCATCAAGGTCCAGGACGGCTGCTCGTTCTTCTGCACGTACTGCATCATCCCGGCGGCGCGGGGGCCGGAGCGGAGCCTCTCCCCGGAGACCGTGCTGCAGGACGTCCGACGCGCGCTCCGCGCGGGCCATCGCGAGATCGTCCTGACCGGGATCAACATCGGAACGTACGACGGCGGCTGGTCGGAACGAGGGTTCCGCGGCGCCCACACCCGATCCGCGCTGACGCTGGCCGGCCTCGTCCGGCGGCTCCTCGACGAGACCGACGTGGAGCGGATCCGGCTCTCGTCGATCGAGCCGCAACACGTCGACGACGAACTCCTCCGGGTCTGGTCCGACGGCGCGCCGCGGACGATGCCGCACCTCCACCTGCCGCTCCAGTCGGGTGACGATGGCGTCCTCCGGCGGATGGGCCGGCGCTACCTCTCGGCCGACTACGCGGCAGTCGTCGAGCGGGCTCGCGCTGCGATCCCGGGCGTGGCGATCCACGGCGACGTGATCGTCGGCTTCCCGACCGAGGACGACGCCGCGTGGCAGCGGTCACTCGCGTTCATCCGGTCGATCGACTTCGCCGGCCTCCACGTCTTCCGCTACTCGGCACGGCCGGGGACGCCGGCGATCCGGATGACGGGCCAGGTGGACGAGCCGACGAAGAAGCGGCGCGCGGCGGAGCTCCTTGCGGTCGCCGCAGACGCGCGGGCACGCTGGGCGGCGAGCCATGTCGGCGCCCAGTGCGACGTGCTGTTCGAAGAGCGGCTGGGCGACGGGCGGTGGGTCGGCCATGCCACGGATCACACACTCGTGGCCGCCCTTCCTGATGACGACTCGCCCGTCGCCAATGGGATCGGCCGAGTCCTCGTCGAGTCCGTCGACAGCGCATCGCCGGAGCGCGTCGTCGGACGGATCCTCGCCCTCGCCCCTGCGCCGCATCGCGGCGGCACCGCCGTGGGAGTGATCGATGGCCGCTGATCCCGACTGCCTGTTCTGCAAGATCGTCGCCGGCACGATTCCGTCGACGAAGGTCCACGAGGACGACCTCGTCGTCGCGTTCCGCGACATCGCGCCGCGCGCCCCGACTCACATCCTCGTGATTCCCCGCGACCACATCGCCTCCGCTGCCGACCTGACCGAGGAGCACGGGCCGATGCTCGGCCGGCTGTTCGCCACCGCCGCCGACCTCGCGAGGAGCGAGGGCATCGCCGAAGCCGGCTACCGGCTGGTCTCGAACGTGGGCGCCTGGGGCGGCCAGACCGTCGATCATCTCCACTTCCACCTGCTCGGCGGCCGCCCCTTCGTATGGCCGCCGGGATGAGAGTGCTCATCGGCCTGGTCGCGTGCCTGGCCTGTTTGCTCGTCGTCGGCGGCTGTGGGATCGGCGCGTCCGGGGTGGTCGTGACGTTTCCACCGTCGAGCGTCGGTCCGGCGGCGACCGTGTCGCCCGCGGTCGCCCAGACGCGCAGTCGCGATCGTCGCGGCCCTCTCGCCGTTCAGGCTCCAGCTCGACGATGCCGATCGGGCCTTCCGGCCGCCGGAGTCGCCTCGACTCGCGACCGCTCCACGGGCCGTTTACCAGGTCGTCCTTCCGGCCGACCCCGACGGGGGCTACATCGTCGTCTACGAGTTCCGTGATGCGGGCGCCGCCGTCGACGCCGGCAACGAGCTCGCCGGGTACATCGGGACCGGCGCAGGGCGCGTCCAGTTCCCGCTCGACGCCCAGCACTCGATTCGCGAGCTTGGCACGACGCTCATCGTCTACAGCTGGTCGCCGGCGTCGTCGCCAGACCCCGGCTCGAAGACGATCGCCGAGGCCCTCGCGACCCTCGGCGTGGGGTTCGCGCCGCCGCGCTGACGCGACCGATCACCTCATTGCTTGGCGGTCGTCGCCCGCCACGTTTCGCTCGTGAGCCGGTACAGCACGTGTCGTCGCAATGGATGGCCGGCCGGCAGCCCGGGGTGATCAAAGTCGTCGCGCGGATCGCGGGTCATCCCGAGGCGCTCCATCACGGCGCGCGATCGTTCGTTCCGAGGGACGGTGAATGACACGATTTCGTCCAGGCTCCGCGTTTCGAAGCCGAACCGGAGCGCCGCCCGTCCCGACTCGGTCGCGTACCCGTGGCCCCATGCCGTCTGGGGCGAGTCGCCATTCGATTTCGACGGCGGGCGTGAAATGCGCCTCGAACATCGCGGAGTTGAGCCCGGTGAAGCCCAGGAAGGTACCGTCCTCGAGGCGCTCGACGGCCCAGACACCGTAACCGTCCGTGGCCCATCGGGCGATGAATCCGTCGATGAGCGCGTCGCTCTCGTCCCGGCCGAGGGGAGCGCCGAGATGCTCCGCCACGCGGGCGTCCGCGTTCAACCCGGCGAACGGTTCGCGATCGCTCGCCTGCCACTCCCTGAGCAGCAGGCGCTCCGTCGTGATCCGCGGGACAGCTTCGATTGTCATTGCGCCGTCAGCCGGCGCCCTCGCGGACCGGCAGCGGTTCGTCGGTCGCGGCCCAGCGCCGCACGACGTCGCGCTTGACCTTGAGCGTGTGGGTTCGGGGGAAGTCGTCCTCGGGCCAGACCCGGAACGCGGCCACCCGCTGGTGAACCGCGAGGGACGCGTTCGCGGCCTTGACCACCGCCTGGATCGACTCCCTGACGCCGGCCGCCTCGCGGTCCGCATCGCGTGGCGCGAGCACGATCGCCTCGATCCGCCCGGGACGCGTCTCCACGACGACGGAATCGCGGACACCCGCGGTTCGAAGGGCGTTCTCGATGTCCTCCGGGTACACGTTCAGGCCGTTCGGCAGGACGATGATGTCCTTCGTCCGGCCCATGAGGATGAGCCGGCCGGCCTCGTCGAGGCGCCCGATGTCGCCGGTCCGATACCAGCCGTCGTCGGTGAAGGCGGCCGCTGTCGTCTCGGGGTCGTGCCAGTAGCCCTTGAAGAGCGTCGGGCCGCCGAACTGGACCTCGCCGTCGTCGGCGAGACGCATCTGGACTGGCGGCATCGGCCGCCCGACCGTCCCGAGCCCGTGATCCTCGCGCGTCGTGCACGTCCCGAAGCCCGTCTCGGTCGCCCCGTAGCCCTGGATCACGATGACCCCGAGATCCTCCCAAGCCTGCTGCAGCGCCGGTGGCAGGAACGCGCCCGAGGTCACGAACAGCCTGATCCCGCCGCCGAGCCTGGCGTGGACCCGCCGGAAGATGAGTCGCCGCACCGCGTACGGCAGGTGCCGGGCGATCCGCCGCAGCCGGCCGAACGACGTCGCCCGGCCGGACCGCTCGACCTCCCGTTCGACCGCCGCCCAGAACAGTTCGAGGATCTGCGGAACGACGACCATCGAGGTCGTCCGATGGCGGCGGATCGCCTCGAAGATGACCCGCGGGTTGCGGCTCCGGACGTAGAGCACGTCCGCGCCGACGTCGAGCGCATAGAACAGCGCGACCGCCTGCTCGAGCAGGTGGGAGAGCGGCAGGAGCGACACGACGCGGTGCTCGATCGGCGGCACGACGCGATGCATCGCCCGAACCGAGGCGACGACATTGTCGTGGGCGAGGATCACGCCCTTCGGAGTCCCGGTCGTTCCCGACGTGAAGATGAGCTCGACGATGTCGGTGTCGGCCGGGCGGGGCCAGGCGGCGATCTGCTGCTCCCAATCGGCCGGAAAGGTCTCGTCGGCGTCGCGCCGTGAGCTGGTCGAGCGCAGTCGTCGGGAACTCGCCGAGGCCCGCCTCGCGCGGATCGGGCGCGTCCGGTCCCGCGCCGAGGATCAGGTGCTTCGCGTCCGCGCGGGCCGCGATCCGCTCGATCGCATCGGGCGCCATCCGGAGGTCGAGCGGAACGAGGACGAGTCCCGCCCGCATCGCGCCGTAGTACGCCGCGGGGAGCTGCGGCGTCGCGGGCGACCAGGTGAGGATGCGGTCGCCGGGCTTCGAGGCCGGCGGCACGCAGCCGCCACGCCGCAAGCCGGCTGCGCCGCGCGAGCTCGCGGTACGTCCAGGCAAGGACCGATTCCCCATCACCATCGAGCGCCAGCGCCGGCCGATCGCCGAATCGCTCGACGGCGGCGTCGAACAGGTCCAGGAGGGTGGCCATCGAGCGATGGTAAGTGGCGGCGGTCCCGCGGCCACTCCAAATGCGTCACCTGCCCCGCGATGCCGTTGGTCGCATATTTCGCGATCTGTCGGACGCCGACTCCCCCCGCCTCGGCCATGCCGACGATGCAACCAACGGCATCAGCGCGGAACACGCGTAATTCTGCGAGGCGACGCCTCCTGAAACGTGCACGCGGTGGGTTTGACCCGGTTCGAGGGCTCGGCTACACTCCGCCAGCCTGTCGGCCCGGAACCCACGTGCGTGGGAGGAGAGGTCGAGGCAGCGTCGAGCCGGCTGGCCGCGAGCACGACGCTACGAGGACGAGACACACGGCCTGAGGAGGTGAACCGGGATTGGCAGAAGTCCGAGTGGGTGAGAACGAGACGTTCGAAAGCGCCCTGCGCCGCTTCAACAAGAAGATCCAGCAAAGCGGCATTCTCGCTGAGGCTCGCCGGCGCGAGCACTACGAGAAGCCGAGCGTGAAGCGCAAGCGCAAGGAAGCAAAGCGCAAGAAGAACGCCCGAACGCAGGCCGGCTGAGCCCAACCGCTCCCGACCGCGCCCCAGGGCGTTTATCGCCCGAGGTAGCCATTCCGGTGTCCCTTCAAGATCGCGTCCAGTCCGACATCGCCGCCGCCATGCGGTCGGGTGATGCGCTGCGGCGCGACGTCCTGCGCATGGTCCAGCACGCCGCGTACAGCATCGAGAAGCGCGAGAAGCGGACCCTCAGCGACGACGACTACGCCGCCGTGATCAACCGTGAGGTCAAGACGCGGCGGGAGTCCGTCGAGGCGTTCCGCAAGGGCGCCCGCGAGGACCTCGCGACGAAGGAAGAGGCGGAAATCGCCATCCTCGCCGAGTTCATGCCCCAGCAGCTGACCGAAACCGAGATCCAGGCGCTCGTCGACGAAGCAATCGCCGCGACCGGCGCGTCATCGGCCCGTGACATGGGCAAGGTGATGGGCTACCTCTCCCCGAAGACCCGCGGCCGCGCCGACGGCAAGCATGTGAGCGAGCTCGTCGCACGAGGGCTCGCGGCAGCGGATCTCGCGGTCCACGACACGGGCGGACACTCCACATGACCGGGCGAACGCGATGCTGACCCGACCTGCGGACCCCTCCGCATCGTTCAGTCGTCGCGAGGTCCTGCGTCTCGGGATCGCCGCAATGGCCCTGATCGTCGTCCTCGCGACGATCCTCGGCGTCGACTTCGTCCCGCAGCGGCTGCAGGTGGACGTCGGAACGGTCGCGACGGCCGACATCGTCGCGCCGCGCGCCGACGAGTACGTCAGCGCCGTCGAGACGAATCTCCGCAAGGCCGCCGCGCGGGCAGCCGTGGAACCGGTCTACGACTTCACGACCGCGAAGGCCAGCGCGACAGCCGAAAAGCAGCTTCGCGAGTTCGAGCTCCGTGTCCGCCCGATCGACCAGGCATTCGCCGAGACCACGCCGCCGGAGCAGCGAGAGACGCTGCTGGCCGCCGCCCTGCCGGACCTGCCGAACGACGTCCGGGCAACGCTCATGGCCCTCACGCCTGAGAAATGGGCGACCGTCCGGGCTGAGTCGTCGCTCGTGCTCGAGCGGACGGAGCGCGGCGAGCTTCGCGACTCTGACGTGGCGCCGGTCCAGGCGCAGCTCTCGGGCGAGATGGCGGGCGGTCTCGAAGCGGAGGAGCGGACGCTCGCCGCCGAGATCATCGCCCCACTCATCGTCCCGAACTCATCGTTCAGCTCGACGCTCACCGAGCAGGAGCGGACCAAGCAGGCCGACCTCGTCGAGCCGTTCAGGGTCCAATTCGCCCCGAACGAGACGATCGTTCAGCGGGGCGAGAAGATCAGCGAGTTCCAGCTCGAGGCGATCGACCAGTTCGGCCTCCGGAACGCACGGCCGGACGTCGCCCGGCTGGGCGGCTGGCTCTTCCTGGCGATCCTCATCGTCGGCCTCATCCTCGGCTGGATCTGGCGCTTCCGACCCGAGTACTGGCACCGCAACAACGCGCTGCTGCTCATCGGCCTGATCCTCGTCGGCACGGCCATCGCGCTGAAAGCGACGTCCGGCCGCGCCCGGCCTGCCGTTCATCGTCCCGACGGCGGCCGCCGGGATCCTGCTCGCGATCCTGCTCGATGCGGGGGTGGCGACGATCGTGATGGTCGTGATCGCGCTCCTGGGCGGCGCGCTGAACCTCAACGAGAACTCCGCCCTCGAGTACGCCGCGTACATCCTCGTCGGCGGCCTTGCCGGGATCGTCACGATTCGCCGCGGCGACCGGCTGCAGGTCTTCGTCCAGGCCGGCCTGGCGGTGGCCGTCGCGAACGTGCTTGTCGTCTCGACGTTCGCCCTCCTCGGACGCCATGACGCGAGAGGACTCCTGGAGCTCGTCGGGGCGTCGGTCGCCGCGGCCGCCGGGTCGGCCGTTGCCGCCGTCGGCTCGTTCGCCGTTCTCGGCAGCCTGTTCGGGATCCTGACGGTCTTCCAGCTCCTCGAGCTCGCCAACCCGTCGCAGCCGCTCATGCGGCGTCTTCTCGTCGAGACGCCCGGCACGTACCACCACTCCTTGATGGTGGGCAATCTCGCTGAACGGGCGGCGGAAGCGATCGGCGCCGACCCGCTCCTGACCCGCGTTGCGGCCTACTACCACGACATCGGCAAGCTGGCGAACCCGCTCGCGTTCATCGAGAACCAGGCCGGCGGCGAGAACATCCACGACGAGCTCAACCCCGAGGTCTCGGCCCAGATCCTCAAGCAGCACGTCGCCGACGGCATCGACGTGGCCTACAAGAACAAGCTTCCCAAGGCGCTCATCGCGTTCATCCCGCAGCACCACGGGACGGCGATCATGAGCTACTTCTTCGCCCGTGCTCGCGGCCTGGCGGCCGAGCCGTTCGGCGGGCCGATGACGCCGGAGGGCGCCAAGGCTGCCGACGGCGTCGATGGGCGCAAGTTCCGCCACGCCGGCCCGAAGCCGCAGTCGAAGGAAGCGGCGCTGATCATGCTCGCCGACGGGGTCGAGGCGTCGGTTCGGTCGCTGTCGTCACGCGACGAGCCGGCGATCCGGGCGATGGTCGCGCGGATCATCGACGAGCGGCTGTCGGACGGGCAGTTCGACGAATGCGACCTCACCCTTCGCGACATCGAGCGGATCAGGGAGGCGTTCGTCGGCCAGCTGCTCGGGATGTACCACCAGCGCATCGCGTATCCCCAGAACAAGGTGGTCGAGCTGGAGTCGCGCCGAGGGACGGGGACCGGCACCGGGGCGTGACGGAGCGCGCGATCTACCTCTCGCCCTGGCGAATCGACGTGACGATCCGCGACGGGGTCGATCCGGTGATCCGCATCTCCCGCCTGGCCCGGGCAATGGCCGCGGCTCTCGACGCCGCCGGTGCGCCGTCGCCGGGCTCGATCGGGCTGATCCTCGCCGATGACGCCGAGCTGGCCGAGTTGAACCGCGAGCACCTCGGGGGCGACGGACCGACCGACGTGCTCTCGTTTCCGCTGCTGCCGGCAGGCGCGTTCCCCGCGTCCGCGTCTCCGCCGGGCAGCCCTGGGGCCGCCGAGCCAGCGTTCGCGACACCACCGGGTCGCCGGCTCCACCTCGGCGACGTCGTCGTGTCGGTCGAGCGGGCAGCCGAGCAGGCCGCCGCCGGCCTGGGTGGCCAGACGGGCGACGTCCGCTGGTCGACGGCCGACGAGCTCCGCCTCCTCGTGACCCACGGCACGCTCCACGTCTGCGGCTGGGACCACGCCGAACCGGCCGACGAGACCGCGATGCGCGACCTGGAGAGCCGGCTTCTGGCTCGCTGAGGCGGGCGCGGCCCGCCCTCCCGGATCGCTGCTACCATCGCCGCGGGCCCTCCCGGACGGGATCGGGCCCGTTCGGCGTGTGATGCGGGAGGCGTCGCGCGCCCCTGGAGGTTCGGTGAAGATCGTCGTCGGCCTGGGGAATCCGGGCGATCAATACGCGAAGACGCGCCACAACATCGGCTGGATGGTCCTCGACCGGATCGCCGAGCGGGCCGGCTGGGAGGGCAAGGGCCGGACCCGCGACGCCGCGGCGATCGCGATGGGCCGCTACCGCGGGCTCGACCTCATGATCGTGAAGCCCTTGACGTTCATGAACGAGTCGGGCCTTGCCGTCCGCAAGGTGCTCGCCCGCGAGCACGCGCCGCTGGTCGACCTGCTCGTCGTCGCCGATGACTTTGCCCTGCCGTTCGGCAAGCTTCGCTTCCGGGAAGGTGGCGGTCCGGGCGGCCACAACGGCCTCGCCTCGATCATCGATGAGCTGAGCACCGAGAAGTTCAGCCGGCTGCGGATCGGGATCGGGGCGCCGGGCCGCGGCTTCGCGGATCACGTCCTCACGCCCTTTGCGCCGGACGAGCGGCAGCGCCTCGACGAACTGCTCGACGCCGGCGCCGACGCGGTCGAGGAATGGGTCCGACACGGCACGAGCAAGGCGGCCAATCGATTCAACATGTTCGAGCTACGGCCGGCCGACACGGAAATGCTCGCGCCGCCCGGAGCCGTCGACGGCCCGGCCGGCGCCGACGGCATCCGGCGGACGAAGACCGGTTGGCGCAGGGTCAAGCCAGCCGAGGACGCGAGTTGACGGCGCCCCCGGTTCGTGGCCGGCGCGGTCGCGACCGCCATCTGGCCGAGGCCGCCGCGGCCGCGAAGGCGGCAGGCGGCGGAAAGGCGGGCGCCCGCGACGCCGGCCGCGGCGCAGGCAGGCGGCTTCCAGATCTCAGCGCGCTCCCGCCGCTCCTCGCCGCGACTGGTTCCTTCGCCGCGCTCCGCGAGCGCGTCGCGTCTCCGGGCCGGCACGCGGGCCTGACGGCCGTCCCGCACGGCGCGAAGACGTACCTCGCGGCCGCGCTCGCGCTCGTCGAGGGCGGCGAGCGCCTCGCCTGGATCGCCCGCGACGCCGAGATCGGTGACCGGGTCGCGGAGGAGCTGCAGGCGTGGCTCGGGGATCCCGAAGCGGTCGCTGTCCTCGAGCCGCGGACGGCGCTCGCCTACGAGCGAAGCGAGCTCGTCGCCGACGAGACCGCCGCACGCGTCGCGGCCCTGTCGGCCTGGCGGAGTGGCCGCGCGCGGATCCTCGTGGCCAGCGTCCAGGCACTCGTCCAGCACACGATCGCGCCCGACGACCTCCCGGCAACGCCGCGGGAGCTCGTCGTCAACGGCCGTCTCCGCCAGGACGAGCTGCTGCGCGAACTCCTCGATCTCGGCTACGCGCCCGCGGCGGAGGTCGCCGGGCGAGGTGAGTTCGCCCGCCGCGGCGGCATCGTCGACGTGTTCCCGCCGTCGGCCGCGCTGCCCGTCCGGATCGAGTTCTTCGGCGACGAGATCGACTCGCTTCGTGCCTTCGACCCGACTGATCAACGGGCGGTCGGGCCGCTGGAGCGAGTGACCCTGCTGCCCGCGTCGGAATTCCTGCGGCGGCCGGGCGGCCTGACCGAGAGCGCTCGGTCGCAAGGCGGCGAAGCTGCCGGAGCGCCTCGCCGCCGACCTCGAACGGTTCGAGGCGAGCGAGACCTCGCGAGCACTGAACGTCGGCGACGCGGCGGAGGTCTGGGCACCGCTTCTCGCCCCGGCGAGCGGCCTCGACCACGTCGCGCCAGACACCCTCCTCGTCCTCGACGAGCCCGGCGACATCGCCGAGGCGGCCGACTTCCTCTGGCGCCAGGCCGACGAGCGGCGCGCCGAGCTGATCGAGAGCGGAGAGCTGCCGAAGGACTGGCCGTCGACGTACGTCGGTCCGCGGCCGTGGAAGACCAGGCTGGTCGCCAGCCGGACGCTCGAGCTCACGTGGGAATCGGAGGCGCCGAGAGTCGGGCGCCCTCGCCGCCAGAGGCCTGACGTCCGGCGACATGTTCGGCTGGCGCGAGCCGCAGCTCCCCGCCGGGCGCGGCAGCGCGATCGCCCAGGCCGTGGAGCGCTGGCAGGTCGACGGCGCCCGGATCGTCCTCGCGTCGGACCAGGCGCCGCGGCTCGCGGAGCTGCTCGAGGAAGCCGGGCATCCGGCGGCCGTCGTCCACGCCCCGGAGGCGCCGCCGCCCGGCGCCATCACCCTCGTCGAGCGCAGCCTGAACGGCGGCTTCGAGGGCGGGCCGGACGGGCTGGCGTTCGTCACGGATCGCGAGCTGTTCGGGACCGTCCGTGTCCGCCGGCCGAAGGCGATGCGGCGCGTCGTCCCGCGCGACATCCTCGAGCGCCTCGTTCCGGGAGATCTCGTCGTCCACATCGATCACGGCGTCGCCCGCTACGAGCGGATGCTCCGGCGCGGGAACAAGGGCGAAGGCGAGGATCGCGACTATCTCGAGCTGAGTTTCGCGGCCGCCGACAAGATCTTCGTCCCGGTCGAGCAGATCACCCGGATCTCGCGCTACAGCGGCGCTGAACGTCCCCAGCTGTCAAAGCTGGGTGGCACGGAGTGGCTGCGGACGAAGCAACGCGTCCGGAAGGCCGTCACGGACCTCGCCGACGAGCTGCTCGAGCTCTACGCCTCGCGGACCCGCGTCCCGGGCCACGCCTTCAGCGCGGACACGCCGTGGCAGGCCGAGATGGAGGCGTCGTTCCCGTACGAGGAGACGCCCGACCAGCTCCGGGCGACGGTCGAGGTCAAAGCCGACATGGAGGTCGGCCGGCCGATGGACCGGCTTGTCGTCGGCGACGTCGGCTACGGCAAGACCGAGGTCGCGCTGCGGGCGGCATTCAAGGCGATCCAGGACGGTCGCCAGGTCGCGGTCCTCGTCCCGACGACGGTCCTCGCGGCGCAGCACCACCAGACGTTCTCGCAGCGCTTCGCGACGTTCCCGATCGAGGTCCGGCTGCTGTCGCGGTTCGTCGGCCCGGCCGAGCAGAAGCGAACGCTCGCCGGGCTCGAGGGCGGATCGGTCGATCTCGTGATCGGCACGCACCGCCTCCTGTCGAAGGACGTGAAGTTCAAGGATCTCGGCCTCGTCGTCGTCGACGAGGAGCAGCGGTTCGGCGTCGCGGCGAAGGAACGGCTGAAGCAGCTCCGGCGCGAGGTGGACGTCCTGACGCTCTCCGCGACGCCGATTCCACGGACATTGAACCTGGCCCTCGCCGGCGTCCGCGACATGTCGGTCATCGAGACGCCGCCGGAGGATCGGCTACCGATCCAGACCCGGGTTGCCGAGGCGTCGGCCGGGCTCGTCCGCGACGCGATCCTGCGGGAGCTCGATCGCGGCGGCCAGGTGTTCTTCGTCCACAACCGGGTCGAGACGATCGAGGCCCAGACCGAGCAGTTGCGGCGGTTGCTGCCGGGTGCGCGGTTCGTCGTCGGCCACGGCCAGATGCCGGAGGGTGCGCTGGAGAAGGTCATGATCACGTTCGCCGAGGGCGAGGCGGACGTCCTCGTCTGCACGACGATCATCGAGTCGGGGCTGGACATCCCGAACGCCAACACCATCGTCATCGACCGGGCGGACACGCTCGGGTTGGCCCAGCTCTACCAGCTCCGCGGCCGGGTCGGACGGTCGTCGCGGCGGGCGTACGCGTACCTGCTCTACCGGCGCCGCGAGCGGATGAGCGAGGAGGCGCGGAAGCGGCTCCAGGCGATCTTCAACGCGTCGGAGCTGGGTGCCGGGTTCCAGATCGCGCTGGCCGACCTCGAGATTCGCGGCGCGGGCAACATCCTCGGCGGGGAGCAGTCGGGCCACATGGCGGCGGTCGGGTTCGATCTCTACTCGCGGTTGCTGGCGGAGGCGGTCGAGGAGCGCAAGGCGCGGCGGGAGGATCGGCCGCCGCGGATCGAGAAGCCGCAGGCAGTCGTCGACCTGCCGGTCGAGGCCCACCTGCCCAATTCCTACGTCCCCGAGGAGGCCCAGAAGCTCGAGCTGTATCGACGACTGGCGCGGGCCCGATCGTCGGGTGACCTGGCTGCCTTCCGCCAGGAAGTCACCGACCGGTTCGGCCCGATGCCGCAGCCAGTCGTCCGGCTCGTCGAGGTCCAGGAGCTGCGGATGGCCGCCGAGGGCGCGGGCGTCGCGTCGATGTCGCGGGAGGAGGGCCAGCTCGTCGTCCAATTCGGGGAGGGGATGACCCGGGCGACGGCGATGCGTCTGCTCGCCGGCGGGGGACTGCCGGGCGTCAAGCCGACCGACGTGACGTTCGCCTCGAACCAGGTCCGGATCCGGCTGCCGCGCGACGCGTCGCGGGCGTGGGGCCTGACCCAGGCGGTCGTGGCGCGCCTCTCGGCGAGCGAGCCGGTGTCGTGAGCGAGGGCAAAGCAGACCGGGTGCTGCGGCTTGAGATCCCCATCGAATCCGACGAGGAACTCGCTGCGCTCGAGGGTGCGCTGATCGCTGCCCGCGCCGCCGAGCTCTCGCAGATCCGTCGCCGCGCCGACCGTTTGTCCTTTGGCTACGGCAGCGACTCCGCCCGCGAGACGATGACTGACGAAGTCGACCAGGCGGAGCGCCGCCACGCGATGCTCGACCGACTGCTTTCGGCACTTAAGGCCTCAACGAGCACACACCGGTCGGAGACCTAGGAGCCACGCCATGGAGACGACGAACCTCGACATCTACGGCCATCCGCCAATTCCCTGGTCGCGCGCGGAGAAGCAGCTGGAGACGCCGAGCGACACGAACACGACCTATTTCCTTGCGACGGTCCGGCCGGACGGCCGGCCGCATGTCGCGGGTGTTGGTGCCCTGTGGGACGACGGCAAGTTCTACATCGTGAGCGGCCCCGGGACACGCAAGAGCCGCAACCTTTCCGAACGCCCGGACTGCGTCATCTCGGTGAAGCTGGCCGACCTCGACCTCGTCGTCGAAGGTGCCGCCACGAAAGTGACGGACGACGCGACGCTCCAGCGACTCGCCAAGTTGTACGACGCGCAGGGCTGGCCGGCGACCGTGGAGAACGGTGCGTTCACCGCGCCCTACAGCGCACCGAGCGCCGGGCCGCCACCGTGGCACCTCTACGAATTCATCCCAAAAGCTGCGTTCGGTGTGGCGACAGCCGAGCCCTTCGGCGCAACTCGATGGCGGTTCTAGGCAAAAGGAGCAGGACTTGGAGCACGACGCCGCGATCGAGACGATCCGCGCCATCACCGCGGCCTTCGACGAGCACGACCTCGATGGGATCATGGCTCACATCGCCGATGACGCCGTGTTCGAGGCGCCGCGCGGACCTGACCCGTGGGGTCAACGCTTCGTCGGCCGCGAGGATATCCGCGATGCCTTTGCTGGCCGGTTTTCGGGGATCCCGGATATTCGCTACCGGGCAGACGAGCACTTCGTCGATGGCGATCGGGGCGCGTCAGAGTGGACGCTCTCCGGCACGACAACCGCGGGGCAACGGATCGAGGTCCGGGGTTGCGACCTCTGGACGTTTCGCGATGGCAAGGTCGTGAAGAAGGACTCGTTCTGGAAGATCAGGACGACCGACTAGCCGGTGACCAACGTCGGGCAACTCGACGGGATCGTCGACTTGGTGCGCGAGGTGCTTGCAGAGGACGCCGTGGGGGCGTACCTCCACGGCTCGACCGCGCTCGACCAGCTCAAGCCACACAGTGACGTCGACGTCCTGGTCTTGTCGCGGCGTCCGACGACAGCCACGGAAAAGCGCACCCTCATCGATCGCCTCCTCCGTATGTCCGGGCGTGGCGATCCGACGGGTCAGGCGCGCCCGATCGAGTTGACGATCGTCGTCGAATCGGAGATCCGACCCTGGCGCTACCCACCAGCCCACGACTTTCTATACGGCGACTGGCTGCGCACGGAGTTCGAGCGAGGAGACCTTACGCCGTGGGACGGCCCGAACCCTGACCTCGCTCCGGTAATCACGATGGCGCGCTCCGCCAACAAGGCGCTGTTCGGGCCCCCGGCGACGGAGGTCTTCGATCCTGTTCCTCGCAAAGACCTCAACAGCGCGATCGTAGCGGGCATCCCCGGTCTGCTTGATGAACTCGACTCGGACACCACCAACGTCGTCCTGACGTTCGCCCGCATCTGGACGACCTTGGCGACGGGGACGATCCGTTCCAAGGACGGCGCCGCGGATTGGGTGCTCGCGCGGTTGCCCGAGGAGCATCGTCCCGTGCTCAGCCACGCTCGAGCGGTCTACCTCGGCGACGAGGAGGACCAGTGGAGCGACCTGCAGACTCGCTTGCGCGCGCACGTCGAGGAACTGCGCGGCCACATCGACCGCCTTGCGGCTGCCAGCGAGCCTGAGGTGGGATGATCCACCGCGGAGAGTCGCACACGGGAAGGGGACGCGCATGCCCGCACCGACGAGCGTCGAGGAGTACCTGGCCTCCCTGCCGGATGAGCGGCGCGCCGGCGTCGAGGAACTTCGGCGGACGATCAATGCCGCCGCGCCTGAGGCTACCGAAACCATCGCGTACGGGATGCCCGCGCTCAGGAGCCACGGCGGGCAGTTCCTCGTCTCGTACGCTGCGTACAAGAAGCACTACAGTCTCTTTCCGGCCAGCGGGGCGGTCGTCGAGGCGCTGGGTGCGAAACTGACGCCCTATCTCGCCGGCAAGGGCACGATCCAGTTCCCTGCGGACAGACCGATCCCCAGCGCGGTGGTCACAAAGATCGTCAAGGTTCGGTTCACGGAGAACGCCGCGCATGCTCGGAAATAGTCGCGTCCACCCGGTGCTACTCGCAACGGACCTCGCCCTGGCTCGCGAGTTCTATCACGACAAGGTCGGGCTCGAGATCATCGTCGAGAACGACGACAGGATCGAGTTCCGATGCGGCGGCGGATCGAAGCTCGCCGTCTCCAAGAGCACCACGGGCACATCCGACCGCCAGACACAGATCGGGTGGGAGGTCGAGGACCTCCGCGCAGAGCTCGACGATCTGTGGTCTCGTGGGGTGACCGTCGAGGACTACGACCTGCCCGGGCTCAAGACCGAAAACGGGATCGCCGACGTGGGCTTCGCCTGGATGGCGTGGATCGTCGATCCGGGCAAGAACGCCCTCGCAATCATCCAGCTGAAGGGCTGATCCAGTCAGCGCTTGCTAAAGTCGGTCTCCTTGACCGTTCGGCCGGCGCGATCGAAGGTCCGCCAGACACCGACCTGCTTGCCCCGATCGAACGCGCCGGTGCGCATCACGCTACCTTCTGTTCGGTACCACGCCCACGCCCCGTGCATCTCGCCGTCGAGGCGGAAGCCCTCCATCTTTACCACCCCGTTCGGGTAGTGCACGATCTCGGGGACGGGCTCTGATTGCTTGACCACGTCTCGAGTATTGCACCGAACCACCAGGAGGCCACCGTGCCCGAGAACGACGGACCACCCGAGACCACCGAGGAGGCGCTGAAGCAGTGGCGCGCCGCGGAGCGCACGGTCGCAGTCGCGCGGCGCGGCAGGCTGGCGGCTGAAGCGGCTGCCACAGCGGCGGAGGCGGCGGCGGAGGCGGCGGCGGCGACCGCGGTGGCTGCCAAGAGCGCCCTCGAAGCGATGGCCCTCGCCGAAACATCGGCCGCGAAGACTGCCGCCGCGGCGAAGGCTGCGGCAATGTCGTCGCGCGCGGACGTCGCCGACGCGGACACCGAGACGTCGATGGCGGAGGTCGACGAAGCGGAAGCGCACGAGAGGTATCGGAAGGCCACGGCCCGCGCAGCTGAACGCGAGACCGACGACACCAGATAGGTCGGTGGAGAGCCAGCTCCGCGTCTATCGGATCGCGCCCGGCCACATCGAAGACTTCGTCGCGGCGTGGACCGCCGGTGTGCTGCCCCTTCGGCTGAAGTTCGGGTTCGAAATCGACGCTTGGACCGAGCTCGATGGTGACCGCTTCGTCTGGCTCGTCCGATGGCGGGGACCGGGCTCCCTCGCAGACGCGGATGCGGCCTACTACGCCTCGGCGGAGCGAAACGTCCTCGAGCCGGATCCCGCTCAGTGGATCGTAAGCAACAACACGTTCGATCTGCGCGACGTGACTGGCGGCTAGGCCGTTGCCCGACGTCAGCCCGCGAGGACGTTCGAGATCCCGCCGACGAGACCCCCGATGACCGCGAGGATCGTGATCGAGGCCGCGAGTCCCGGAATCGAGCGACGGGCGGGGCCGTTGCGGGCGAGTAGGACGACGATCGAGCCAAGCAGGATCACGAGCGCGAACTTGACGCCGACGAGGATCGGCATGCCGTACACGTCGAAGCCCTGGGCGACGAGCGGGTTCATCTCGGCGGCAATCCCGTGCCTGCCGACCATGAGCGTGAACGTCCCGAAATCGAACAGTTGCGCGGCCAGCAGCGCGGCGAGGCGGAACCGAAGGATTGCCCCCGACGGCTTGACCAGGGCCGGGACCAACGCGGGAATCCGCGTCGCGCCGACGACGGGTCCCCGACCATTCAAACGCCCAGGGCCCGGCATCATCGCGAACTCCTCCACGCGATGACGGGTCGGGTTCGCCAGTAGCTCTGCTCGGTCCTGGCGGCCAGACTTCAGACCGAGCGTCGTCGCTTCACCGTCGTTCCTCGGATAATGCGCCCGGCGCGTCTCCGTGACAACTCGGGTCCCGCTGGGCGCGTAGCGAACTGCTTGCGGTTGGCCCAGAATCCCGACCGATGCGACCGTTCACGTTCCTCGTCGACGACTACACGGCGACGACTGCGGCCGAACTCGGCGAGCGCGCCCGCCGGGCCGAGGCCCTCGGGGCGACGACCTTCGTCATCCCCGATCACCTCGTCCCGATGATGGCGCCGATCCCGTACCTCGCGACCGTCGCGGCCGCAACCGAACGGCTCAGGATCGCCGCCTTCGTCCACAACAACGACCTCCGTCACCCGGTCATCCTGGCCAAGGACCTCGCGACGCTCGACGTCCTGTCCGGTGGCCGGCTCGACGTTGCGATCGGCGCGGGCTGGAACAAGCCCGAATACGACGCCATCGGTTTGCCGTTCGACCCGGTCGGGGTGCGGGTTAGCCGCCTCGCGGAAGCGGTCGCCGTGATCAAGGGCTGCTTCGGCGAGGGGTCGTTCAGCTTCGTAGGCGAGCACTACGCGATCACCGACTACGACGGCCAACCGAAGCCGATCCAGCAGCCGCATCCGCCGATCTTCATCGGTGGCGGCGGCAGGCGGACGTTGACCCTGGCGGCCCGCGAGGCGGACATCGTCGGGCTCGCACCGAGGCTCCTGAGCGGGCAGCGGCCCGATCCGCGCAGCATCACCTGGGCCGCTACCGAGGAGAAGCTCGCCTGGGTTCGCGAGGCTGCCGGCGATCGATTCGACAACCTGACCTTCAACGTCTATCCGTCGCAGTGGCCGATCACCGTCACTGACGACCTGCGCGGCGAAGCCCGGAAGGTCATCGAACGAATGAAGGAGCGGGCCGGAATCGAGCTGACCGAGGACGAGGTCATCGCGCTCACCGCACATCTTCATCGGTTCGATCGAGCGGTTCGTCGAGAAGTTCCTGGAGCTTCGCGAGCGGACTCGGGATCAGTTCGTTCATGGTCGGCTCGCTCGACGAGCTCGGTTCCGTCGTGGAGCGCCTGGCCGGCTCCTGAGAGGTTTCTGCGAGACAGCCTCGCGGCGCCAATTGGGCGAAATCCGGCACCTCCGCGCTAACCTCTCAGGGGGGCGGATTCCGGGCGATGGGCACCGCGCCCTTCCCTCGCGGCGGACCTCGGCAGAACGCGGCATCCTTGGCTCATGCCCACCCAACCCGTCGACCATTCGGGTCTCTGGTCGCCCGGTCGCCGAGCGCTGACCACCGGTCTCGTCCTGACCGTCACCCTCGTCGCCTCGGAGTCCCTCGCCGTTTCCAACATCATGCCGATCGTCGATCTCGACCTCGGCGCGGGCAACAGCGATCTGTACGGCTGGGTCTTCTCGGGGTTCTTCCTCGGCAACCTCATCGGTATCGTCGTCGCCGGGTTGCTGATCGATCGGGGGAGCCTCGTTCGCGCCTTCGTCCTGGGCCTGAGCCTGTTCTCGATCGGGCTCCTCGTCGGCGGCCTGGCGCCCTCGATGCCCGTCCTCGTCGCCGCGCGATTCGTCCAGGGTCTCGGTTCCGGGGCGATCCCGCCGGTCGCCTACGTGTCGATCGGGCGCGCGCTGCCGGAGGCCCTGCGGCCGCGGATGTTCGCGACGCTGTCGACGGCCTGGGTCCTGCCCGGAGTCATCGGGCCGGCGCTCGCCGGGTTCATCGCCGACACGTTCCACTGGCGGCTCGTGTTCCTCGGGCTGCTGCCGCTCATCGGTATCGCCGCGCTCATGACCCTGCCGGCGATCGCGGCCGTCGGGCCGGCCGCCCCCGCGGCCTCCGGCGAGGACGCGAGCCGAACCGACAGCGGGCGCCGCCTGCCGTTTGCCCTGATGCTCGCGGCCGGCGCCGCGATGATCGTCGCCGGCCTGACCGACGCTCGCCCCATCCCGGGGTTGCTGCTCGTCGTCGCGGGCGTGCTGCTCGGCGTGCCCGCCTTCCGGCGACTGACGCCACCGGGCACGTTGCGGGCCGCGCGCGGGTTGCCGGTGGCCGTCCTGCTGCGCGGCGTCCTGACGTTCGCGTTCTTCACGGCGGACGTCTACGTCGCTCTGGCGCTGCAGGGCTGGCGCGGGACGAGCGCGACAGTGGCCGGCCTCGCGCTCACGGCCGCCACGCTGAGCTGGACGGCCGGCGCCTGGACCCAGGCGCACTACATCGGGCGGTTCGGCGCGCGACCGTTCATCCGGACCGGGTTCGTGGTCCTCGCGCTGGGGGTGCTCGGGTTCATGGCGATCCTTTCGCCTGCGGTGCCACTGCCGGTCGGCGTCGCTGCGTGGGCCGTTGCCGGTCTCGGGATGGGGTTGGCCTACGCGCCGCTGTCGCTGACCGTGCTGCGCGAGGCGCCGCCGGAGAGCCAGGGAGCGGCGACGGCAGGCCTCCAGTTGTCTGACGTGCTCGGGACCGCGCTCGGGAGCGGCGTCGGCGGCGCGCTGATCGCGTTCGGCCACCGCGAGGGCGCGGAGCCCTGGGTCGGACTGGCGTGGGCATTCGGGATCGGGGTCATCGTCGCCGCCTTCGGCGCCGTCCTGGCCGGACGCCTGGCGGCACGCCGGCCGGCGGTAACGCCAGTGGAGTCGATTCCCGTTGATACTGCGCCGGCGGTGAGCAGCCAGCAAAGCGACCCGACGCGGTAGACTGTGCGCCGCGCCAGCGGGGCGGCAAGCCCAACGCTCGCTCGGCTACCGTGGATCGAACGCAGGTGGAGGGTCCCCAGACCGATGTCAGCCGAAGAGCTGCGCCATCGCATCCGCGAGATTCCGGACTTCCCGAAGCCGGGAATCCTCTTCTACGACATCACGACCCTGCTCAAGGACGGCCCGGCCTTCAAGGAGGCGATCGATCTCATGCTCGAGCCCTACGAGGGCGAGAAGATCGACATCGTCGTCGGCATGGAGTCGCGCGGCTTCATCTTCAGCTCGCCGATGGCCTACCAGCTCGGGGCCGGGCTGGTCCCGGTTCGCAAGCTGGGCAAGCTGCCGGCCGAGACGATCACCGTCGAATACGCCCTCGAATACGGCTCGAACACGCTCGAGATCCACCGTGACGCGATCCAGCCCGGCGAGAAGGTCCTCATCGTGGACGACCTGCTCGCGACCGGCGGAACCGTGAAGGGCACGATCGAGCTCGTCGAGCGGCTGAAGGCCGAGGTCGTCGGTCTGGCCTTCCTCGTCGAACTCGACTTCCTCAAGGGCCGCGATCGCCTCGAAGGCCGTCGCGTCACCAGCGTCATCAAGTACTGACCACCCTGAGCCGCGTGTCGGCCGACCCGACCGCTCCCGAGGGCCAGCCATTGGCCGATCCGACCGCCAGACTCCAGCCGACCGACGCCGCCGGACCTGGCGACGCCGATCGAGCGGTGGCGGGCCGCGACGACGTGCCCTCGACACCGGTCGCGGCTCCCGTCGACGGAGGCGCCGACCTGGGCCGACGGCGATTCTTCCGCCAGTTCGCCGGCGACCTCGCCAACACCGCCGCAACGATGGTGGGTGCCGCCCAGGCGCTCCAGCGCACCTCGGCCGAGATGGCGAGTGCGATCCTCGACCCGACGAGGGCCGCGCTCGATGAGGCAGCGGCGGGCGACGAAGCAGTCGACGCCGGGCCCGCATTCCGAACCTCGTTCCGCCTCGACGGCCCCATCATTCGCTTCGTCGACCAGCGGGCGCTGCCACTCAAGGTCGTCGAGCACTCCGCGGACTCCGCGGCGTCGGTGGTGTGGGCGATCCGCAACGGCGTGGTCGTCGGCGGACCGGCGATCGGGCAGGCGGCCGCGATCGGGCTTGCCCTGTCCGCCGACCGGGTCGCGGGCACGCGGCCGTACGCGCGACGGGCGACGCTTCGCGGCGCGGCCAACGCCATGACCAACCTGTCGCCGACCCACGCCAGTCTCGGCTGGGCGGTCGAGCGGGTCATGAACGCCTATCGGGCGATCGGTGAGCTCGAGGACGACGGGCCGGCGATCGCGGCGGCGATGCACGAGGAGGCAGACCGCATCGTCGCGGAGACAACCGACGACCACGGCCGGCTCGTCGACGCGGGCCTCGCAGCCGTCAATGCCCTGCCGCGGTCGGAAGATGCGCCGCTCCGGCTCCTCGTCCACGGCCCATCCGGGACGCTGGCCGGCGGCCAGTTCGGGACGGCGCTCGCGATCGCGATCGCGGCCCACCATGCCGAGCGCGAGGTGCGCGTCGTCGTGCCGGAGGCGCGGCCCGGGTTCAGCGGCTCCCGGATCAGCTGCTGGGAGCTCGCCGCGGCGGGGGTGCCCCACGTCCTCGTCGCCGACACGGCAGTCGCGTCGCTGATCGCCGCCGGCGAGGTCGACGCGGTCCTGGTCCCGGCCGACCGGGTGGCCGCGAACGGCGACGTCGCCGCGATCGTCGGCACCTATCCGATCGCCGTCGTCGCCGCTCGACACCGCGTGCCAGTTCTCGTGTGTGCTCCCGTCAGTTCGATCGATCCCGCGACGACGGACGGCGCCTCGATCCCGATCGGACTCCGACCCGACGGCGAGCTGGAGCAGGTCGGCAACGTCACCCTCGCGCCGCGCGGGACGGAGGTTCGCGTCCCGGCTCACGACGTCACCCCCGCCGACCTCGTTACGTCCTGGATCACCGGCGCCGGGTCGCGCCGCCCGCCGTTCGCGGACGGGGTCGCCTGATGGCAAGCGTCGCGATCTCGGGCCGCCGCGCCCGCGGCGCGCTGACCGTCCAGACGACCCGGGATCGGGACCTGCTCCGAGGGTTCCTCGAAGGCAACCGGCTGTTCGCGGCGTACGCGCTGTGCGACCTGGAGGATCGCGAGTTCTCCAGGACCCGCTGGGGCGTGGCGATGGACGGCGACGAGATCGTCGCGACCGCGCTCGAATATTCGGGAATGACGCCTCAGCCGATGTTCGTGATGGGCCGCGACGACGGCATCGAGGCCATCCTCCGCGACGTCGTTCGGCCCAGGGCGGCGTACGTCGCCGCGCTCACCGAGTCGCTGCCTGCAGTCCAGACCCACTACCGCGTGGATCCCGGCCCGCCGATGGTCCGGATGTTTGTCGACAAGGCCCGCTTCCGGCCCTACCCAGCGGACGTCCGGCGCCTCCTGCCGATCGAGATCGGCGAGCTGAACCGGCTCTACCAGCTCGGTTTCGCGTCGTGGCTGCCGTCGTCGTCGATCGCAGAGGGCGTCTACTACGGCATCCGCGTCGGCGGCCGGCTCGTCGCCGCGGCGGGTACCCACGTCATCAGCCCCCAGGCACGCCTGGCCGTCGTCGGCAACGTCCTGACCCATATCGACTATCGTGGCCGCGGCTACGCGACCGCTGTCACCGGCGCGGTGACGGCGGAGTTGTTGCGGACCTGCGACCAGGTCGCCCTCAACGTTCGCTCTGACAACCCGCCCGCCCTCCAGGCCTACCGGCGGCTCGGCTATGCCGAGCATGTCCGGTTCGAGGAACGGCTCGTCCACCGGCTGGGATCACCCTGGCCCGATCTCGCGGCGCCGATCAGGCGCCTCCTCAGCCGCAGGGAGCATGACCGTCGATGACCACCTCCTCAAGCCCGGCCGGTGCCGGGGCCGATGCCCCGACCACATCTTCCGGCCGTAGCCCGCTGCCGGCCCACGACGTCACCGACCTGGGCCTCGCCTCCGAGGGCGTCCGGCGGATCGAGTGGGCGGAGCGGGAGATGCCCGTGTTGCGCCTCATCCGCGAGCGCTTCGAGAAGGAGCGGCCACTCGACGGGCTGCGGATCGGGGCCTGCCTCCACGTCACGACCGAGACCGCGAACCTCATGCGGACGCTGGCCGCCGGCGGCGCGGAGGTCTATCTCGCGGCCTCGAACCCGTTGTCCACGAAGGACGACGTCGCGGCCGCGCTCGTCGCCGAGTACGGGATCGCCACGTTCGCCCGCCGCGGCGAGGACCGGGACACGTACTACCGGCACCTCAACCAGGTCGCGGACACGCGGCCGCAGATCACGATGGACGACGGCTGCGACCTCGTCTCCCTGCTCCACAGCGAGCGGCCCGACCAGGTTCGAGAGGTCCTCGCCGGGACCGAGGAGACGACGACCGGCGTCATCCGGCTCAAGGCGATGGCCGCCGACGGCGCCCTCGGGTTCCCGGTCGTGGCCGTCAACGAGGCGCTAGACGAAGCATCTCTTCGACAACCGCTACGGCACGGGCCAGTCGACGGTCGACGGCATCCTCCGGGCGACGAACGTGCTCCTCGCCGGCCGCAAGGTCGTCATCGCGGGCTACGGCTGGGTCGGCCGCGGGATCGCGTCGCGGATGTCCGGCATGGGCTCCCACGTCGCGATCATCGAGGTCGATCCGGTCCGCGCGCTCGAGGCGCTGATGGACGGCTTCCAGGTCATGACCGCCGCCGACGCGGCGCCGTGGGGCGAGCTCTTCATCACCGCGACCGGCAACGTCAACGTCTTCCGCCGGGAGCACTTCTCGACGATGCGCGACGGCGCGATCATGGCCAACAGCGGCCACTTCGATGCGGAACTGGACCTGACCGCGCTTCGCGAGATGGCCGAGGGCCACATCCGCGAGGTCCGCGAGAACGTCCAGGAGTTCGATCTCGGCGGCAAGCGGGTCAACCTCGTTGCCGAGGGCCGGCTGGTGAACCTGGGCGCCGCCGAGGGCCACCCGGCCGCGGTCATGGACATGAGCTTCGCCAACCAGGCCCTGTCGGCGGAATACGTCGCGCAGCACCACGCGGAGCTGACGCCGCAGGTCTACGTCGTGCCAGAGGCAATCGACGCCGAGGTGGCGCGGCTCAAGCTGGCGGCGCTCGGGATCACCCTCGACCCGATGACGCCCGAGCAGCTCGAGTACGTCTCGTCCTGGAAGCACGGCACCTAGCCGGGGTCGCGGCGTCCCCTTCCCGATGAGCGAGCCAACCACCGCGCCCTACGGCGAATGGGAATCGCCGTTCCCGATCTCGCTGCTCACCGCCGGCGTCGTCACGCTCGGCGAGGTCCGGGCGATGGACGGCGTGCGCTGGTGGCTCGAGGGCCGGCCTGACGAGAAGGGCCGCCAGGTCCTCGTGCGCCGGGACCCAGACGGTGCCGAGACCCGCCTGACGCCCGAAGGGTTCAACGCCCGGACGCGAGTCCACGAATACGGCGGGGCTGCCTACCTCGTCGACGGCGACCTCGTCATCGTGTCGGACTTCGAGACAGGCCGGCTGAACCGGGTGGTCGGGGACGGGGAGCTGACACCGCTGACACCCGGACGAGCCTGGCGGTTCGCGGACTTCGTCGTCGATCGCGCCCGCAACCGGCTCCTCGCGATTCGCGAGGACCACGAAGCGGAGACTCTCGCGCGACACGGCGAGGCCGAGAACAGCCTGGTCGCGATCGACCTCGACAGCGGCGAGGTCACCGTGCTGGTCTCGGGGGCCGACTTCATCGCCGCGCCGCGCCTGTCGCCGGCCGGCGGATCGCGCTCGCGTGGCTCGAGTGGTCGCACCCGAACCTGCCGTGGGACGGGACGGAGCTCCGACTGGCCGACGTCGCCGCGGACGGGTCGATCGGCGAAGCAGCCACGGTTGCCGGCAGCCCGACCGACTGGATCGCCCAGCCGCGCTGGTCGCCGGATGGCGTCCTCCACTTCGTCGCCGAGCCGAACGGCTGGATGAACATCCACCGGCTCGTCGATGGTTCCGCCGAACCCCTCGCCGAGCTCGAGGCGGAGTTCGCGCCGCCCGACTGGCTGTTCGGCTATTCGAACTACGGCTTCCTGCCCGACGGATCGATCGTCGCGATCGGCCGCAGCGGCGGCCAGGACCGGCTCTACCGGCTCGGGCCGAAGCCCGGCGCCGCCGATGCCATCGAGGTGCCCTTCAGCGAGATGGCCAGCCTTGCCGTCGACGGCGGCGGGGTGGTGCTGCGCGTTGCCTCACCGACGAGTGCCTTCGCCATCGTCGAGCTTGGATCCCGACACCGGCGCAACGACGGTGCTCCGCGAGTCGATGTCGACGACGTTCGACCCGGCCGACATCGCCGTCGCGAAGCCGGTCGAGTTTCCGACGACGGCCGGCAGGACCGCATTCGGGCTCTTGTACGCACCGCAGAACGCGGCGTTTCGCGGTCCCGACGGGGAGCTGCCGCCGCTCATCGTCACGAGCCACGGCGGACCGACCGCCGCCGCCAACTCGGCGCTCGTCGTCAGCACGCAGCTGTTCACGAGCCGCGGCTTCGCGGTCCTCGACGTCGACTACGGCGGGAGCACCGGCTACGGTCGCGACTACCGCAAGCGCCTCGAGGGCGAATGGGGCGTCGTCGATCTCGACGACTGTGTCAACGGCGCGCGCGGGCTCGTGGCCGAGGGCCTCGTCGACGGGGAGCGGCTCGCGATCCGCGGCGGCAGCGCGAGCGGCTACACGACGCTCTGCGCCGTCACGTTCAGCGAGACGTTCCAGGCCGGCACGAGCTACTTCGGGATCGGCGACCTCGAGACGTTCATCGCCCAGACCCACAAGTTCGAGTCGCGCTATCTCGATCGGCTCGTCGGGCCGTATCCGGAGCGCAAGGACCTGTATCGCGACCGATCGCCGCTGAACTTCACCGACCAGATCTCGTGCCCGGTGCTGATCCTCCAGGGGGCCGAGGACCGGATCGTGCCGCCGGCCCAGGCCGAGCAGATCGTCGACGCTCTCTGGGAGAAGAAGCTGCCCCACGCCTACCTGCTGTTCCCCGGCGAGGACCACGGCTTCCGCGCCGCCGAGAACATCGTTCGCTCGTTCGAGGCCGAGCTTTCGTTCTACGGCCAGATCTTCGGCTTCCGCCCGGCGGACCGGATCGAGCCGATCGTCGTCGAGTTCCTGAAGCCGGCGAGCTAAGTGGAGCCGGCCGCCGCGGCCGCCGAAGCCCCCATCGGGGCGATCGAGACGGTCCTCCTCCTGTTCCTCGCCGCGACCGCGCTCGCGATCGTGGCTCGCCGCATCGGCATCCCGTACCCGATCCTGCTCGTCCTCGGCGGCCTGGCCCTGGGCTTCGTACCGGGCCTGCCGCGGATCGAGCTCGAGCCCGACATCGTCTTCCTGCTGTTCCTGCCACCGATCCTCTTCGGGGCCGGCTACTTCACCTCGATCCGCGACTTCAAGGCGAACCTGCGGGCGATCAGCCTCCTCTCGATCGGGCTCGTCCTGACGACGATCGTCGTCGTCGCGGTCGTCGCCCAGGCGCTGATTCCCGGCCTTGGTTGGCCGGCCGCGTTCGCCCTTGGCGCGATCGTCGCGCCGCCGGACGCGGTCGCCGCGACGGCGATCTTCCAGCGGCTCGGCGTGCCGCGGCGGGTCGTCACGATCCTCGAGGGCGAGAGCCTCGTCAACGACGCGACGGCCCTCGTCGCCTATCGGTTCGCGATCGCCGCGGCGATGACCGGGGCCTTCTCGCTTGGCCACGGCAGGCATCTCGTTCGTCCTCGTCGCGGCCGGCGGGGTTGCCCTTGGGCTCCTCATCGGGATGGCCTCCGCGGCGATCCTGCGGCGGATCGACGACCCGGTGTTCTCGGTCGTGCTGACGTTCCTCTTCCCGGTCGCGGCCTACCTCCCGGCCGAGATCTTCGGGCTATCCGGCGTCCTTTCGACGGTGGCCGCGGGGATCTACGTCGGCCGCCACGCGCCGCGCTCGATGAGCTCGTCCGTCCGGATCGCCGGCACATCGGCCTGGCAGGTCCTGCTCTTCCTGATCAACGGCACGGTCTTCATCCTCATCGGCGTCCAGCTGCCGTCGGTCCTGGAGAATCTCCGGCGGCCGCTCGCCGCTCGAGCTCATGGGCCTGGCCGTCGCCATCTCGCTGACGGTGATTGTCGTCCGGATCCTGTGGGTGTTCCCTGGGACCTACCTCCCGCGGCGGCTAAGCGCCGGCATCCGGGAGCGCGAACCCCGGCCTCCGCCGCGCAACGTGTTCATCGTTTCGTGGGCCGGCATGCGCGGGGTCGTCTCGCTCGCGGCGGCCCTCGCCCTCCCGACGACGCTCCTCAACGGCCAGCCCTTCCCGGAGCGCGACCTGCTGATCTTCCTGACGTTCGGGGTGATCCTGGCGACGCTCGTCGGCCAGGGCCTGACCCTGCCGCTCATCATCCGGGCCCTGGGGATCGCCGCGGACGGTGGCGATGGCCACGAGGAGTTGCACGCCCGCCAGGCCGCGGCAGAGGCGGCGGTCAGCCGGATCGAGGAACTGGCAAACCAGTGGCCGGGCCATCTCGAGCTGATCGACGCGCTGCGGGCCCAGTACGGCCACCGGGCGAGCCACATCGACGAGCACCACGATGAGGCGGCCACGGACGAGGCCGAGCAGGAACTGCTCGAGCACCGGCTGATCCGAGGCTCCGTCATCGAGGCGGAGCGCGAGGCGCTCCTCCGCATGCGCGAGACGGGCGGCCTCAGCGACGACGTGTTCCGCCGCGTCGAGCGCGACCTCGACCTCGAAGAGCTCCGGATGGAGGCCTAGGCGAGGCGCTCGGAAACCGCCGACACCTGGGCCGACCGGCGAGTCGACGGGTCGTGATCCGCGCGGAACGTTGTCGACAGATTGGTGAAGTACGTGTCGCCGCTGATCGACCCGAGCGCGGCCAGCTGCCAGATGTGGACCTCGTGATAGTGCTCGTGCTGCGTCCGGTGGACGAGGTCGTAGAGGCTGACGCCGCCCGGCACCCGGTACGCGACGGCCCGTTTTCGCATCGTCGCCAGGGCACCCTGGAGGAGTTGAGCCGCGCCGGGATCGCGGGTGAGCCGCTCGTAGTCGTACAGCCCGAAGATCGCGAAATTGAAGCCGTTCAGGACGTGGGTCGGGCGGCCCGATGGGTACTCCTCGAGCCACAGGTCGCTCGAGATCACGTACGCGACCCAGTGCGACCGCCTCGCGCCCAGCAGCCGGAACGCCGCGAAGATCAATCGCGCGGTCTCGGCGTACGACGCTTCGCCGGTGACCCGGAACAGGCGAACGAAGAACGAGAGGGCGAGCCCCTGGCTGTACGCCGAGACCCACGGCGCCTTGAGCGCCTCGGCCGGGTAGTCGAAGCCGTAGGGCAGGTAGAGCGCACCGTCCTTGGCGATGCCGATCTCGCGGAGTTTCGCCGCCCGAACGCGGGCCTTGTCGAGGTACGCGGGGTTGCCGGTCCGGACGTAGCCGTCGACGAATCTGATGCCGTCCGCCGCGATGTTGCCCGGCGAGTAGTAGTTCTTGCCGAGTACGACCTTGTACGGGATCCCCGAGGGATCGGCACCCGGCGGGGTCGTGAGCCGGGGCAGGCTCTGGCCATTCATCGGTAGGGTCGCCCACGGCAGTGTCCGAAGCTGGTACCCAGCGACGCGAAACGGGGCGGGGGAGAACGGGTTGTAGCCGAGGACGGTCGTGCGGGATGCGATGTCGGTCTCGGTCAGGGGCGTATAGACCGGACCGGTCCCGATGACGACCGGCTCGCGCGCCGCGGCCGGCAGCGCTCCGGCCGTCGCCGCGATGACCGCGAAGCCCACCGCCAGGAGCCTGAGCCGGATCATGTGGCCAGCGTATCGCCGGAGCGTTGGCCCCTTGTCGCGGTTTCGATTGGGGCGCGTGCCGCCGCCGAACCCATTCGCCGCGTCACGGGAGCAGCCCGCCCGCGAGGATCCCGTCCAGCGAGGGGACCACGATCGCCGAGGTGGCGCCGTCGGCAATTCGCATGACGGCGATCTGCAGCGCCTTGTCCGGGCGATCGGTCGCGAACACCAGGTGGACGAATCCACTCGCAACGCCGACCACGCCGCCGCCTGCGATCGGTCCTGTTTCCAGGAGCGTGCGCTCGACGTCGCCGTCGGCGTCGACCAGACGGAGCCGCACGCCGGTCGGAAACGGCAAGCCGTCGGCATCGAGGACCAGGAGCCGTCCATCGTCGGTCCAGGCCGTGGCATACACGACGCGGCCTTCGACCCGGTACGCGATCGTGCCATCGGCTTCCTTGACCTCGATCGTCGGCGGGCCGCCCGGGATCGCGGCATTCGCCCCGAACATCACGCTGCGGCCTGTCGCCGGGTCGAGGATGCCGCGAGCACGCTCGTCAAGCCGCTCGGGACCAGTGGAGCTGAAGTTCTCGATCGGCTCGACCTTGCCGTCGTCGATCGCGACGCGGGTCGTCGCTTCGATCGACCCACGGCCGAAGTCGACCCGCGCTCCGTAGACCCAGCGCCCGTCCTCCGAGAACCCGACCGGAACGACCCGGACCCATGGTGCCCCGACCGATGGCGCCGCCGTCGGAGCGGGCGCGGCGTCGATCGATAGCTCCCTGCCCGTCGCCGCTCCTGCCTCATCGACCATCACGAGCCACCAGCGGCCGGGTGTGCCCGCAATGACCAGAGATCCCGAATCGGCCGACCACACGACGCCGCCCAACCCGGTCGCCTCATCAGTTTCCCAGGCGATGCCACGGTCGGCGGTGACGAGCCGGGCATGCTCGCGACCCTCGACCGAGCCGGCCTTGATGGCGACGATCAGCAGGGACCGTGCGTCCGGCGACAGGGTCGCGATCACGGGTTCCTTGCCCCGGCCGCCGAACGCACCGGGAAATCGTCGGAGCGGCCGCAGCTCTCGATCTCCCGGGCTCCAAGCGAGGACTTCCGCGTCGTCTCCGTCCCTGCGAACGAGTGTCGTCGTCGCCGCCCCGGCGAGCTGCTGGTTCGGGAGCGGCAGGAAGCCCTCCCTGCGCCTGGACGTCGGTGCCGGGCTCAACGCCCCCGACGCGGCAGCCGATGCGGCGGCCGATGCTCCCGAGGACGCTGTCGCCGCCGAAGCTACCGTCGCTCCGGGTGTCGCCGCTTCGGCGAGCCTGCGCTCGTCGTCCCTCGACAGCGCCGCGAGCCCGATGGCGGCGCCGGCCAGCACAAGCCCAGCGATCAGGACCGTCCGCGCTCGGCGCCGATCGGTCGCGGCCGGTCGCACCGGCGCGAGCGGGACGTCGAGCCTGCCGTCGGACGGCTCGATCACCGCGAATTCACGACACCAGGCGTTCGAGTTCGGCCACGCCGGCCTCGACGTCGCTGAAGCGCGTCGTCAGCGGCGAGAGGCCGAAGCGGATCGAATCGGGCTCGCGGAAGTCGGGGATGACGTCGCGGGCGATCAACTCCGCGGTGAGCCGCCGCGCATCGGGGTGACGGATCGCGACGTGGGCGCCGCGGCGGGCGGGATCGCGCGGGCTGCCGAGGCTGAACCCCAGCCTTGCGAGCCGCGCGTCCAGCAACGCGATGGCGTACTCGGTAAGGGCGATGCCCTTCGCCCGGATCCGGTCGATGCCCGCCTCCGCGATCAGCTTGATGCCCTCATCCGCGGCGGCGAGGCCGATGATCCCGGGCGTCCCGACGAGCCACGATCGGATGCCCGGTTCCGGGTCGTAGCCCTGGCCCATCGCGAACTGGTCGCGCTGGCCGAACCAGCCCTGGATCGGGTTCCGGAGCTGACCCTGGAGCGACCGGCGGACATAGAGCCAGGCCGGCGCGCCGGGTCCGCCATTGAGATACTTGTAGGTGCAGCCGACCGCGAGATCCGCGCCGGACCCCTCGAGGTCGACCGCGATCGAGCCGGCCGAGTGGCTCAGATCCCAGATCGTCAGGGCGCCCGCCTCGTGGGCCAGGGCCGTGATCGCGCCCATGTCCGCGATCGCGGCGGAGCGGTAGTTGACGTGGCTGAGGGTGACGAGGGCGACGTCGCCGCGGATGGTCGGCGAGCGCGGCCTCGACATCGGCCGGCTGCGGGCCCTCGACGTCATCCGGGTCGAGCCAGGCGATCTCCAGGTCCCGCGCCCGGGCGAGACCTTCGAGGACATATCGGTCGGTCGGAAAGTTCGGCCGGTCGGTCACCACGACGCGCCGGCCCGGGCCGCGCCTCGAGCGCCGCGAGGGCCGCCTTGTAGAAGTTCACGGACGTCGAATCGCTCAGCACGACCTCGCCCGGCCTCGCGCCGAGGACCGCCTCCGCCAGCCGGTCACCGACGCGCAGCGGCTCGTCGAGCCAGTGGTCCCAGCCGCGGATCAACTCCCCGCCCCACTCGTCGCCGACGACCCGGGCCAGTCGCTCCACGGTCGCTGCGGGTAGCCGGCCGAGCGAGTTGCCGTCGAGATACACGAGCCGCTGATCCGGGATGACGAACCGGTCGCGGAAGGGGGCGAGCGGGTCGGCCGCGTCGAGGGCGGCGGAGTCGAGTGAGGCGACGGCGCGATCGGCCACGTTGTCGAGTCTAGCGCCGCTCGGCGGCTACCTCGTCGGCGTGACCGCGCCCGTCGTGGCAAGGGGCGACACGATCACGTACAGCCCTTCCCACGGAACGGAGCGCTGCGACTCGTGGTAGCGGGTGAAGCGAGACGACAGCTGGCTCACGGTGAGATACCGCTTCGGCCACGGGTCCGCCGGCGAGCCGAGCGGCCCGACGACGTAGAAGCCGAGAACCGTCGTGGAGTTCGCCACGCCCGGTGTCTCGCGGACAGTGAACCCGACGACGGTCCAGGCATGGGAGCCTTCGTCGACGACGATCCCGACGGGACGCCGGGTGCGGTCCATCGCCTTCACGATCGCGAGGTAGGCCGCGGAACGGGACGAGAAGCTCACGTCCGCGTAGCCCATGCCCGCCGGCAGTCGGGCCGTCAGGACGCGCGCCCAGCCGCGAACGTCGTTGCCGCGGGTGCTGTAGCGATAGAGGTTGGCTCGTCGCAGCTCCGTGTAGAGCCGCGACTGCGTCGCGTAGCTCCGGTCGGAGCGGCCGGTCGCGAGGTTGATCATCGTCTGGGCTGCCGCGGGCACGCACCAGTAGGAGGTGTACTGGGTCACGGCTGCGCTCGATCGGAACAGGTCGACGGTCCGCGTCTGCTCGGCCGACGCCGTGACCACGGTCGCGGTCGGAACGCTCGAGACGCGAGTGGGGTCGGCCGCGAGGGCGGCTGGCGCGGCCCACGTGAGCATGCCGGCCATGGCCGCGATCGCGATCGCCGCCCGTATGCGCATTCGTCCCTTCGCCCGAGATTCGCCGATCATGGTCGGATCGTCACCTGTGCGCGGCTCCGCAGGCATCCCCCGATGGTCAGCAGCCTAGCGATCGAGCGTCCCGGTGCCGTCGGGCACCGCCTTGGCTGGCCGCGGTCGACGGCGCCTGCGAAGGGCCACCCCGAGGGCCCGTGGTACCCTCCGCCGGACACCACGCAGGGGAGCAGCATGACCAGCATTGTCGCAGCGTCGCAGTACCTGTTCACGTCGGAATCGGTCACCGAAGGCCATCCGGACAAGATGTGCGACCAGGTTTCGGACGCCATCCTCGACGCGATCATCAAGGACGATCCAACCGCCCGCGTGGCGTGCGAAACGGCGACGACGACGGGCCTCGTCGTGGTCCTCGGCGAGATCTCGACGACGACGTACGTCGACTTCCAGTCGGTCGTCCGGGATACGGTTCGCGACATCGGCTACACGAAGGCCGAGTACGGCTTCGACTACATGACCTGCGGCACGATCGTGTCGGTCCACGAGCAATCGCCCGATATCGCCCAGGGCGTCGACGCGGCGCTCGAGGTCCGCGAGGACGCCGCCGCGACCGAGCTCGGCGCCGGCGACCAGGGGATGATGTTCGGCTTCGCCTGCCGCGAGACCCCGGAGCTCATGCCGCTGCCGATCGCCCTCGCCCACCGGATGGCCCGGCGCCTCGCCGAGGTCCGCAAGTCCGGCCAGCTGCCGTACCTCCGGCCCGACGGGAAGACCCAGGTCACGATCGAGTACGAGCACGGCGTCGCGAAGCGCGTCCGGACCGTCGTCGTCTCGGCCCAGCACGACCCCGACGTCCGCGCGGAGCGGCTTCGCCAGGACATCGTCGAGGCGGTGATCCTGCCGACGATCCCGAGCGAGCTCCGCGGCGCGGATCCGATCATGCACGTCAACCCGACCGGCCGTTTCGTGACCGGCGGACCGATGGGCGACTCGGGCCTGACCGGCCGCAAGATCATCGTCGACAGCTACGGCGGGATGGCCCGACACGGCGGTGGCGCGTTCTCCGGCAAGGATCCGACGAAGGTCGACCGATCCGCGGCGTACGCCGCACGCTGGGTGGCCAAGAACATCGTCGCGGCCGGGATCGCCGACCGGTTCGAGATCGAGCTCGCGTACGGCATCGGCATTGCCCGGCCGATCTCCGTGTCAGTCGAGACGTTCGGAACCGGCAAGCTCCCGGATGCCGACATCCAGGCGCTCATCGAGCGGAACTTCGACCTGCGCCCGGCGTCGATCATCTCCGCCCTCGACCTGCGCCGGCCGATCTACCGCCAGACCGCCGCGTACGGGCACTTCGGCCGGCCGGACCTCGACCTGCCGTGGGAGCGCACCGACAAGGCGGCCATCCTCGCGTCCGAGGCCGGCGTGCGTCAGCCGGAGCCGATCCCCGCGGGTTAAGCCGTCACGCCGGCGAGGGCGCTGGTCCCTCACTGGTCCTCGCTCGACCACGCTCTTTGCCAGATGCTCGCTCAGTGAAAGGCGGGCGGCCCGACGTTTGCCAATTGATTCGTCGACGGCGGTATTGGCAAAGAGCCTGGCGCTCAGCGCCGACGGGCTGTGCACGAACGACCGCGATGGACCATTCGCGTCGCCGCCCGATTCTCACCGGACGGTGAATTGGCAAGGAACGCCGGCGGCGGCGGTCAGCGCTCGAATCAGCGCTCGACGACGACCGACACCATCCCGGCATCGCCACGGCGGCCGCTCCGCCGCGCCTGCCGGGCCAGGAAGAGCTGGCCGACCAGCAGCGTCACGAGGGTCAAGGCGAGCATCATCGCCGCAACCGCGTTCGTCTCGGGCGTCACGCCGCGCCGGACCTGGCCGAAGATGTAGAGCGGCAGGGTCGACGAGCCCGGGCCTGACGTGAACGTCGTGATCACGTAGTCGTCGAAGCTGAACGTGAAGGAGAGGAGGAACCCGGCGACGATCGCCGGCAGCAGCTGCGGGAACGTGATCTGCTGGAATGTTCGCCACGGCGTCGCGAACAGGTCGGCGCTGGCGTCGGTCAGGGTCCGGTCCATGCCCGCCAGTCGCGCCCGGACGAGGAGCAGGACGAGGCTCGTGTTGAAGAGGACATGGGCCGCGATGATCGTCGGGTAGCCGAAGTTCAGCCGGGCGCCGAACGCCGACCGCGCCGCGTCGAAGCCGGTCGCGAACAGGACGAGCGTCGACAGGGCGATCACGATCTCGGGCACGATGACGCTGATGTAGGTCAGGGCGTCGAACGTCGTCCGGAGCTTCTTTCCAACCCGCTGCAGCCCGAGCGCGGCCATCGTCCCGAATGCGGTCGCGAGAATCGCGTTCGGGATCGCGACGATGAAGCTGTTGCTGAGGGCCGACCGGACGACCTCATCGTTGATGGCCGTCTCGAACCACTTGAGCGAAAGACCTTCCCACTTGGTGACGACGCGATCGGTGCCATTGAAGGCGAAGATCACGACGACGACGATCGGCAGGTACAGGAACGCGTACACCGCGAGGGTATGGAAGCGGAAGTAGAACTCGACCAGGCCCGACCATCGATCGCCCCGGCTCGCAACCTTCGTCGCGGTGACAGCTGCGGCCGTCACAGGACGCTCACCTCGCGCGTTCGCCGGCCGCGGTTCACGAACCACAGGTAGCCCGCGATCGTCACGATCATGATCCCGATCAACATGACCGCCCGAGCGGAGCCGGCCGGCCAGTTGCGCGACTCCAGGAAGTCATTGACGAGGGCGTTGCCCATCAGGTACGTCCGGCCCAGGCCCAGCAGCTGTGGGACGACGTACTCGCCCATCATCGGGATGAAGACCAGGATGCTGCCCGTCACGAGGCCTGGCAGCGCGATCGGCAGCGTCACTTGGCGGAACGTCGCCCACCGGCCGGCACCGAGATCCTTCGACGCCTCGACCAGCGTCCGGTCCATCCGCTCCAGCGTCACGTAGAGCGGAAAGATCATCAGCGGCAGGTAGCCGTAGATCAGCCCGAGGAGGACGGCGAAGGTGCTGCCGAGGATCTGGACATCCACGCCCGTCAACGCCTTGAGCTGTCCTGCCAAGCCGAGGTTCGGACCCAGGATCATCAACCAGGCGTAGGTCCGGATCAGGAAGCTCGTCCAGAACGGGACGACGAGCAACAGGACGAGCAGGCCCTTGCGTCCCCCAGCTCGCGTCGCCAGGAAATACGCCAGCGGCAGGCCGACGAGGAGACACCCGATCGTCCCCCCGATCGCCATCTGGAGGCTGGTGATGAATGGGTCGGACTTCTCGATCGCCCGGACGTAGTTGTCGAGGACGAACGCGGGCTCGTAGCCGCCATTCTGCGCCCGGACGCCGAAGGAGAAGATGACCACGATCGCCAGCGGCAGGACGAGCATGACCAGGTACCACAGGCCCGCCGGGGCAAGGAGCGCTGTGGTCAGAAGGGACGAGCGGAGCCGACTTCGCGTTGGCTCCGCTCGCACTCGAGGTTCCGCTGCCGCGGCCATTGGGATCGGCCTCCGACCCGAACGTCAGCCGGCGACCTTGGACTTGAACTCTTCCCAGATGTCGTTGCGCTGGGTGCTGGCCGAGGTGTCCTTCTGGGCCTCGAGCTTCGAGATCACGTCATCCGGCGGGAAGATCGCCGTGTCGGCGAGGATCGCGGGGTCCACGAACTCCTTGGCGTCGTCGTTCGGCGTCGCGTACAGGTTGTAGTTCGTTTCCTCGGCCTGGATCTCGGGCCGGTGGATGAAGTCCAGCCAGGCGTACGAGATGTTCGGATGCGGTGCGTCGGCGAGCATGACCCAGGTGTCGAGCCAGAAGGCCGTCCCCTCGGATGGCACCACGTAGCCCTTGTCAGGCGTGTCCTTGAGCTCCTGGCCGAGCGGGCCCGTCCAGCCCAGCGTCATCGACGCCGTCCCGTCGGCCATCGTCTGGCCATACAGGTTGGAGTCGAGGCCGTACAGGTGCGGCGCCACGTCGAGGAGAACCGTCCGGGCCGCGTCGAGGTCACTCTTCTCGACGGAGTTGAGTGAGAAGCCGAGCATCTTCAGCGGGAAGATGAAGACGTCATCGCGGGAGTCGACGAAGATGACCTTGCCCGATGCCGGCCCCTTGACCAAGTCGTAGAACTCTTTCCACGACTTCGGGATGCTCGGGATCATCTCGGACCGGTAGAGGATGCCCGTCGTCCCGTAGTCCTTGGGGACCGCGTACTCCTCGTTCGGGTCCCACCATTGCTTCCGGAACGTCGGGTTGATCCGCTCCATGTTCGGGATGCGGGACATGTCGAGCTTCTGCAGGAAGCCCTCCTCGATCATCGCCGGCAGGTAGTTGTTCGTCGGCGCGGCGATGTCGTAGCCGGTTGCTCCACCCTGGAGCTTGGCCATCAACACGTCGTTGTTGTCGAAGATGTCGTACTGGAACTTGGTGACGCCGTACTCGGCCTTGAAGGCCGCCATGTTGTCTTCCGAGACGTAATTGCTCCAGTTGTACATGATCAACTCGGTCTCGGTCACGTACGAGGCTGCCGGCGAAGGCGCCGCGGATGCGGCCGTCGACGGGCGCGCTCGATGCCGCGGCCGAGGTGGTCGGCGCCGCGGATGTGCCTCCGCCGGCCGAGCAGGCCGCGAGGAACGCGGCGAAGCTCGAGTAGCCTGCCGCCGCCAGGAATCCCCGCCGATTGATCTTCGTCTCGGCCATCCGCTTCAGGATCGCGTCGAGATCGGCTTCTTTCTGTGCCACGTGGTTTCCTCCTCCAGCCCACCCTGCGGCGGGACTTCCATCGACTCGAACCTCAGCTCGCGAGAACCAGGTTCGCCTCCTCATGCCACCAGACCGTCACCGGGTCGCCGGGTCCCAGTCCGAGGCTTGCTTTAGCCCCCATTGCGTTCTGGCGGCGGACAATCAGCTCGCCCGCCTGTTGGGTCTGCACCCGGAACTCGGTTTGGTCGCCGAGGTAGGTGCCCTGGTGGATGCGTCCTGCTATTGCGGTTCCATGGTCGGCCGCCGGCGTGTCGGTCATGAGCTCCAGCCGCTCGGGTCGGATCACCACCGTCACCTTTTGACCCACCTCAACGGTCGCTGACGGGTCGGTCACTTCGCCGTTGAGCGTGAGGCCGTGGTCGGTCGTCACCGTCACTCGACGGTCCGGACCGGCCGACGCGACCGTGCCCTCCAGGAAGTTGGACGAGCCGATGAAGTCGGCGACAAATCGGTTGGCCGGACGCTCGTAGAGGTCCGTTGGCCCGCCCTGCTGTTGGATGAGGCCGTCGCGCATGACGACGATCAGGTCGCTCATCGTGAGCGCCTCCTCCTGATCGTGGGTCACGTAGACGAACGTGATCCCGACCTCCTGCTGGAGGGCCTTCAGCTCGAGCTGCATCTCTTTGCGGAGCTTCAGGTCCAGCGCACCCAGCGGTTCGTCCAGCAGGAGCACTGTCGGGCGGTTCACGAGGGCGCGGGCGAGCGCGACGCGCTGCTGCTGGCCGCCGGAGAGCTCCCAGGTCCGGCGTCGCTCGTAGCCGCTGAGGCGGACCAATCCGAGCGCCTCCGTGGCTCGCCGTCGCTCCTCCTGCCGGCCGACCTTCCTCTGGCGCAGGCCATAGCCGACGTTCTGGGCAACGTCCATGTGCGGGAAGAGCGCGTAGTGCTGGAACACCGTGTTTACGTTGCGGTGGTAGGGCGGGACGCCGGCGATGGGGCGCCCGTCGAGGAGGATCTCGCCCTCGGTCGGCTGCTCGAACCCGGCGATCATGCGGAGGGTCGTCGTCTTGCCGCAGCCGGACGGCCCGAGCAGGCTCGTGAACGAGCCCTTCGGGATGTTCAGCGTCATCCGGTCGACCGCGACGACGTCGCCGAACCGCTTCGTGACGTCGATGAGCTCGACATCCGGGGCGTCGCGGCCGGATCCGGCAGGCTGCGGCGACGTACCCCCATCAGCTCGGCGCTCAGGCGGGGTCTCGGTGACGGTCACGGGCCCTCTTCTTGGCGGGACGGATCGTGCACGCTGGAATCGGGGATGTAGCCTTGCTACAGGCTGGCCGATGGTACGCGGAGCGATCCCGCATCGTCAACGCGCGAAGCGTGCGATATTCGCACCCAGGTGGCGGCGTTTCGTGGGAGATTCCGGGTTCACTGAAGCTATACTTCACTTTCTCGGCGATTTCTGGAGGGAGCATCCGCCGCGATGGCGACCGGTTCCGCGCCCGCATCGACGTCCGCGCCGTCGTCCGCGCCCTCCGAGCTCCAGCTCGGGCCGCGGATCCGTTCGCTGCGCCAGGCGCGCAACGTCACCCTCCGCGAGCTGGCCCAGCGGGCCGGCGTCACCGAGAGCTTCCTGTCCCAGGTCGAGCGCGAGGTCACGAGCCCGTCGATCGCGTCGGTTCAGCGGATCGCGCGGGGACTCGACCTCGCGATCGCGGAGCTCTTCACCGAGGAAGCGCCCCACGGCCGCGTCGTCCGGCGCGGCGAGCGGCGGCGGATCGCCTATCCCGGCCTTCGAGCGATCGACGAGTTCCTGACGTCCGACATGACGGCCCGCCTCCAGGTGATCCTCTCGACGATCGAGCCCGGCGGTGGCACGGGCGAGGAGCCCTACGCCCACGAATCCGACGAGGAGGTCGTCATCGTCCTGTCGGGCCAGCTCGAGCTGTGGGTCGCCGACGAGCATCACCTGCTCGAGGAGGGCGACTCGATCGCCTACTCCTCGCGCCTGCCGCATCGCAACGTCAACAGCTCCGATCGGCCGGCCCTCGTCCTCTTCTGCCTGACCCCGCCGAGCTTCTGAGAGCCGACCTCGCGGACGTCTCCGCCGCACCGCTCCGCCCGACTATGATGACCGCCCATGTACGCCGTGATCCTGGCCGGTGGTGGCGGGACCCGGCTCTGGCCGCTCAGCCGACCCGAGCGACCGAAGCCCTTCCTCCCGCTTCTCGGTGACGAGTCGCTCCTTCAGCGGACGGTGAGCCGGATCGCCCCGCTTGTCCGCGAGAGCGACATCTACTGCGTGACGGAGCGGCGCTACGGCCAGCTCGTCCGCGACCAGGTCCCGGACGTTCGGCTCATCGTGGAGCCCGGCGGCAGGAACACCGCGGCGGCGATCGCCCTGGCGACGGCGCTCATCGATCGACCCGACGACGAGGTCATGCTCGTCCTCCCGGCCGACCAGTGGATCGAGCGAGAGGATGAGTTCCTCGACATCGTCTCAGTCGCCGTCGGCAGCCTCGCGACGGGCGTCTTCGACATCGAGGAGCCGCTCGTGACGCTCGGCATCCATCCGTCGTACCCCTCGACCGACTACGGCTACCTCCGACCGGACACGATGCGCGGCGAGAAGGTACAGGGCGTCCGGACCTTCCCACTCCTCTCCTTCGAGGAGAAGCCGACCGAAGCCCGCGCGCGCGAGCTCATCAACATGCCGGGCGTTGCGTGGAACGCCGGGATGTTCGCCTGGCGGCGGGGCGCGATCCGCTGGGCAATCGAGAAGTACACGCCGCTGATGATGCTGATCGAACCCGCGGCGGGCTCGGAGCTGGCCCTCGCCGCGGCGTACGACCGGATCCATCCGATCTCGATCGATCACGCGGTCATGGAGGGCGCCGCGGGCGACCACCGGGTCGTGATGGGTTCGATGGACGTCGGCTGGAGCGACCTCGGCAGCTGGTCGTCGCTCCTCGCGGGCCTCGCCGGCCGGGCCGGTCTCAGCGCCGACGAGGCCGGTGGAATCAGCGGCCGCGTGATCCAGTCGGGCGAGGCGGTCGACGTCGGTCCTGACGACCTGCTCATCCGGTCCGATGACGGTCGGCTCGCCGTCGAGGCCCCCGCCGGCGACCGATTCCTGTCGAACGGGGTCTCTGCCCACCTCGCCGGTGCCCGCCAGCTCGAGAGCGAGGTACGAGCGCTCCTGCACCGCGTCGCGCAGCAGGAGGAACGAGCGTGACGAACATCGCCGAGGTGGCGACGCCGACGACGATCGTCTTCGGGACCGACGGCTGGCGGGCGAAGATCGCCGACGACTACACGTTCGCGAACGTCCGACGCTGCGCCGACGGCGTAGCCCGGTACGTCGTCGATCGGGGCGAGCAGAGCAAGGGAGTCGTCGTCGCCTACGACCGACGGTTTGCCTCGGAGCACTTCGCGGCAGCCGCGGCTGAGGTGCTGCTTGCCCACGACATCCCGGTGGCGTTTGCCAGCCATGCCGTCCCAACCCAGATGTCGAGCTACGAGGTGCTCCAGCGGGGATCCGCCGCGGGCATCGTCATCACGGCCAGCCACAATCCCTGGACCGACAACGGCTTCAAGGTCAAGGCACCCACCGGCGCTGCCGCCGGCCCGGAGATCCTCACGACGATCGAGGCGCAGATCGCCCGGAACGGCGGAACCGCGATCGAGCGTCGGCCCTTTGCGGACGCCGAGGCCGCCGGCATGGTCGAGCGCTTCGATCCGTTCCCGGGCTACGAGACGTTCGTCCGCCGATCACTCGACCTCGACTCGCTCAAGGCGGCCGACCTCAGCGTCCTCGTCGACCCGATGTACGGCGCGGGGGCGGGCTGGCTCCCGCGGCTGCTTGCCGGCGGCAGGATCCGGGTCACCGAGATCCACCAGGAACGGAATCCGTTCTTCGGGGGCATCAACCCGGAGCCGATCCGGCCGCACATCGACGAGGCGCTCGGGATCATCGCGAACGGTGGCTACGACCTGGGCCTGCTGCTCGACGGTGACGCGGACCGCGCGGGGGCGACTGACGAGAAAGGCACGTTCATCCACCAGCTCCAGGTGACCGGCCTGCTGATGTACTACCTCGCGGAGCACCGCGGACTGCGTCAGCCGGTCGTCGTCAGCGTCAACAACACCTCGACCGCGGCCCACCTCGGCGAGCGCTATGGGATCGAAACGCACGAGACCCCCGTCGGCTTCAAGTTCATCGGGCCGCGGATGATCGAAACCGGGGCGATGATGGGCGCCGAGGAATCGGGCGGGTACGGCTTCGGGATGCACCTGCCCGAGCGCGACGGCATCTACGCCGACCTCATGCTGCTCGACCTCTTCCTCCGAGAGAAGGCGGCGGGCCGGTGGCCCGTGTCGAAGGCGATCGAACACTTCCACGAGATTGCGGGGCCGTCGTTCTATCGGCGGATCGACGTGCACGTGGCGCGCGACGAATACCCCGAGGTCAAGCGACGACTCCTCGTCGACCTGGTGGCCAATGCTCCCACCGAGCTCGCGGGCCGGCCGGTGAGCCGGACGCAGTCGCTCGACACGAAGGACGGGTTCAAATTCTTCCTCGACGACGGCTCGTGGCTGCTCGTCCGGGCGTCCGGCACCGAGCCCCTCGTTCGCGTCTACACGGAGGCGACCTCGGAGGCCATCCGCGAGTCGATGCTCGAGGCCGGCGAGCGCCTGGTCCGCGGCACGTGACGGAGGCGTCGGGGCCGGCCGACGGCGTCTCGCGGCGCGTCGACAAGCCATGGGGCCACGAGCTGATCTGGGCCCACACGGAGCAGTACGTCGGCAAGATCCTCGTCATCGAGGCCGGCCGCCGTCTGTCGCTCCAGCGCCATCTCGTCAAGGACGAGTCGATCTACGTGCTGTCGGGCCGGCTCCTGCTGACCCTCGAGAACGATCGGGGTGAGGTCCGGACCGAGGAGCTCGGACCAGGCGCTCACCGCCGCGTCCGGACCGGCCGAATCCATCGCTACGAGGCGGCGGAGCGCTGCGAAATCCTCGAGGTGTCGACGCCCGAGCTCGACGATGTCGTGCGTCTGGAGGACGACTTCGGCCGGGAGGGGACGTCAGCGCCGTAGCCGCGACGAGCGCACCCGCGCAGCCCGCTTCGCGGCCCACAAGGTCCCGGTCCGGATTGGGCAAATCGGGGGGTGACCAGACGGGCCGCCGGGTGTATCGTGACGGCACACGACCGCTCCACCGGTCGGATGGTGCATCGACCGGGCGCGGCCACGTGAACGCCCTCACGGGGCGACGGAGGTATGCCGCGATGCACAGTTCCCTGATCGGCAAAGTCGAGAAGGCGAATCGCTACGCGCGTGAGCTCGATCGCATCACGATCGACCGACTCTCGCTCACATTCCGTGGCGACAACGACACCCATCACGTGAGTCTCGACGCCGGTCAGTGGCACTGCACCTGCCACTATTTCGAGAGCTGGGCCTCGTGCGTCCACCTCCTGACGTTGCAGAAGATCATGGGCGTCATGCTGCCCGAAGAGGCCCAGGTTTCGATCTTCGCCGCACAGGTGCCGGCCTCCGCCTGACGCGCCCGGCCCCGCCTATCGCGCGACTGGCGCCTATTCCACGATGAGGTGCCAGTAGTAGGCACCGCTCCCGAGACCCTGGCCGTAGGTGATCGTCACCGAGAGGACCCAGTCCCCGGCTCCAGGCGCGCCGAACACGGGGATGGGACCGAGGCCTTCGCCCAAGCCGCTGACCGCGTCCGCCGTGACATCGGCCGCCGTGGCGATCCGCGCCGCCCAGTCCTGGATCGTGGCGCGGTCGTCGAGCTCGACATGGAGCTCCGCCCGGGCCTGGACCCGGAGCGTGTCGAGGGCCGTCGCGGGTAGCCACGGCGCGCTGTCGGTCGCCCGCCCGAACGTGAACCCGCCGACTTCACCCACGTGGCGATCGGGGCCGACGACGAGGAATGCGAGCGGCGCATCACTCACGGCCGCGCGCGTCGGCGGCTGGGCGCTCTCGGCCACAACGGTTGATGAGGGCGCGGGGGTCGCCACCGGGACCCCCGTCGAGCGGCTGGGGGTGGCCGATGGCGGGCCGGAGGTCAGTGGCACCGTCGGCGAACAGCCGCCGACGACGAAGCCGATCACCACGACAACCATCCAGCCGACCCGACCGGCGTTCATCACTGCGCTTCCTCCTGCTTCAACCGTCGGACCGGGGACTGCGGGCACTGCGGTGTCGGGCAGCCCGACACGGTGACCGCGAACGGCGCCGATGAGCTGGCCCTGAGGCCTTCGTCGGCTGGCTTCAGGAAGTAGCCGCGCCACTCGTAGGTGGCGCTCGGTGTGACGCTCAGCTGGTATGTCCCGGAGAGAACCGCCGACGCGGGCATCGTGCCGACCGTCGTCCAGGATGTCGTTCCGGGCGTCCGCCGCTCGAGAACGACCTTCCGCTGCGAAATGAGGTTTGCGCGGAGTCGTTCGTAGCCGGCGAGGTCCGCCAGCTTGACCGTCGCCGTGAAGGTCACCGTTTCACCGAGCCGGATCGACGTGTCTGTGACGGCGAGGGACAGGGCCGTCGCCAGGTCCAGGCACGTCGAATACTTCCGGGCGGTGTTGACCATGTCGTAGCGCAGCTGGAGCTTCGCGACGTCGCAGCGGCCGAACTCGTCGGCGTCCCAGCCCGGCTTCGGTCGGGCCCTGCTGATCGTCTGGACCACTGCATCCAGGTAGTCGGACTCGTCGCCGTAGTTGACGTGATGGCCGAGGCCCAGGACGTGCCCGAACTCGTCGAGTGCGACGTTCTCGATGTCGTAGCAGCCGTTGGCGATCGCCGCCTGCAGCTGGCACCACTGGAGACGGCCCCAGTCGAACTGCCAGCCGTGGGTTCGGAAGGCCACGCGGAAGCTGTCGGGCGCGTTCCAGCCGTCGGCGCAGGCCAGGCCATTGACGCCGCAGAAGACGTTCGCGCCGTATTCGACGGTCGACACGCCGCCGACGGCATAGACGATCGAGGGCGCCCGCGACCCACGGGTAGCCGTTGCACCGGCTGCGCCTGCGACGACGGCATCCCGCATCTTGGCCGGCGGGACCTCGCCCTCCTTCCATCGGAACTGCAGGACGTCGTCCGCCTCGAACAGCGGCCAGGCGATCGGCGGATCGGGCGAGTGGGCGGTAGCGAGAGACGCCGCCTGGAGAGCGGTGGATATGGCGAGGATCACGGCGGCCGCGCGGCGAAAGGAAAGGCGCATGGTCATCGGACGATCTCCACGGCGGGCAGTCGCCGACCGTCGGCGAGATTGACGAACGCGGGGGACGCGTTGGCACGCCAGGGGCGGCTACCCTCGGCGAGGGCGATGACGCCGGTGGGGAGCTCAATTCCCGCCAGCGCCCGATCCGAGCCGGGCACGAGTCGCAGGCCCTTGTCGAGCGCGATGGTCCGACGCGGAGCCCCATCGAGGGGCACGAGGCGAAGGTGGCCGCGCGCGGTGTAGTCCTCGTAGGCGACGACGCCACGCTTCTCGACAGCGGAGACCGTCGCGAGACCGGCGAGCGTGGCGAGGTCTCGAATGCGGCCGGTCCGCAGGTTCATCACGACGATCTCGCACGGCAGACCCGGGCAGCCGCCGTAGGCGACGAGGTCGTCCCCGACAAGGCCGATGATTTCACCGATCCGCGGATCGTCGACCGTCGTGACTCGGCCGGTGGCTCGATCGACGATCCGAGCGAGACAGGCGGCCTCGCCGCACGAGGTCACGACCAGCCGCCGTCCATCCAGGCTCCAGGAAATGCCCGTGGCGAAGACGCGACCGATCCGCTCGCTCGAGCGGAGCGGCTCCAGCAGCCGAGTCGGCCTCGAACCGTTGGCGGGCCTGCTCCAGACCCCGAGGTCGGCGCGGGATCGACGGTCGAGACGGAACTCGACGATGCCGCCGCCCGCGGCGTCGAAGACAGCCCGCCTGACCAGGTCGCGACCTTCGTGGACGGTGACCGAGCAGCGCCGCGCTACGTCGACGATCCGGACTACGGAACTGCGGCCGTCGTCACTGCCGACGAGGATTCGCCCGCCGGATGGACCGGACGCGAACAATTCGACCGCGAGCGGCAACCCGAAGCCGCCGCGGCGGCCTACCTGGCCGACGACCAGTCGCTGGCCGCCGAGTCCGCCGGCCGCGTCGAGGATCGGGTCGAGCCGATACCACGCCGCCCCTCGCAGGGTCGCGACCTGGTCACCGCTCGCCGGCGTGTCCGGGCGACACATCGGCAGCGTCGTGGGCCCCGACGCCGAGAGGATCGGCAAGTGGCCGAGCATTCGCGAACGGGCGGGCCCGGCCAGCGTGGGGGCCACGAGGACGGCGACGGCGGCAGCGGCGAGCAACGGCGGACCCAAGGTGTCGATCCTGCGGCGCAGGCTCATCCGAACTGACCTCCTCCGGCGGGCACGTGCTTGGCGGGAGGAGGGCGAGGCGGCCATGGTCGCAGGCGGCGCTTACCTGCGGCTTATCTGGGACTTCATCTCGGTCGCGCCGCCTCGATCCGCGGACCCGCTGTGCTACCCTCCGGCCATAACGAACGACGCCGCGTGGTCGCGAAGCCGGTGCAATTCCGGCACAGTCCCGCTACGGTGATCGCCGCTCCTCCGGGAGCTGCGTAAGTCCGGTCGCCGGCCCCGCGGTTGATGCTCACCTTCGAGAGAAAGGGCAGGCAACCATGCGACTGACCGGCTGACGAGCACCCTCCTTCGACGTCGAAGCGAGGGGCTCGCGATTCTTCGGGCCCGCGCTTCCTACCCGAGACCCCCGGAGTGACCATGGACCCATCGTTCGTCCCCGCATTCGTGCCCCGGCGCGGCCGCACCAGCCGCTTCACCGCCACCGTGGCCGCCTTGATCCTCGCCGTCGCCGCCTGCTCGACCGGGCCCGGCGGGACACCCACCATCCCGCCCGACGCGACCGGCTCGACACAGCCCGCCGAAACGGGGACCCCAGCGCCGTCGCCATCCGCAGCGGCGTTCCCGGTCACCCTCACCGACGACGAGGGCACGAAGGTCGAACTCGCCGCCGAGCCGGCGAAGATCGTGTCCCTCACCCCATCAACGACTGAGACCCTGTTCGCGCTCGGCGTCGGCGATCGGGTCGTCGGGAAGGTCGAGGATTTCAGCCTCTACCCGCCCGAGGCCTCAGCCATCCCCGACGTCGCGAAGTTCGGCGAGGTCGATGTCGAGCAGATCGTCAGCCTCGAGACGGATCTCGTCATCGCCGGCGGCAACAACTTCAACCCACCCGACAAGATCGCCCAGCTGCGACAGCTCGGCGTACCCGTGATCGTCCTGTACGCGCCGGACATCGACACGGTGTTCAGCGACATCGAGCTGACAGGCGCGGCGGTCGGACGATTGGACGAGGCAAAGGACCTGACGACTTCGATGCGTGCGGGCTTCGACCAGGTCGGCGCGGCGACGAGCTCGCTCGAGAAACCGCGGGTCTTCTACGAGCTGGACGCGACCCGCGAGATTTACACCGCCGCCGACGACTCGTTCCTCGCCAAGATGATCGAGCTGGCCGGCGGGCAGCCGATCACGACCGGCAGCAAGACGAGCTTCGAGATCCCGCTCGAGACGCTCGTGACCGCCGACCCCGAGGTCATCCTCCTGGGCGACGCGGCGTATGGCGCCACGGCCGACGCCGTTGCGGCGCGGCCGGGCTGGAACGTCATGACCGCGGTCAAGGACGGCCAGATCCGGCCCGTCGACGATGTCGTCATCACCCGACCCGGCCCCCGCCTCGTTGAGGGCCTCAGGCTGCTTGCGGTCGCGATCCACCCCGACGCGGAGATCCCGGGGGCGCCGTCATCGGCTGAATCGCCGTCCCCGGCGGCATCGGCCGCCCCGTAGCAAAGGGCCGACCATGACGACCGACGGCGCGTTCGCGTCCCGGCGACCAACCGTCGCCTGGATCGGCCGCGCCCGTCGGCGTCCAATACTCCTCGGGGTCGGGGGGATCGTCGCCCTGGGGGTCGCGCTGGTGCTCGGCGTTGGGCTGGGCACCGTCGCGATCTCGCCGGCCGACACGCTCGGCATCCTCGCCGAGCGGCTGCTTGGGATCCGCGTCGATCGGGTTTGGTCGGCCGCCACGGAGACGATCGTCTGGGACCTCCGCCTGCCGCGGGTCCTCACCTCGATGGTGGTCGGGGCCGGGCTCGCGGTCGCCGGGACCACGTTCCAGGGCCTGCTGCGCAACCCGCTAGCCGATCCGTACGTACTGGGAACCGCGTCCGGGGCGGCGCTCGGGGCGGCAATTGCGGTAGTGATCCCGATCCGCCTGGCGTTCCTCGGCTTCTCGTTGATCCACGTGCTGGCCTTCGTCGGCGCCCTGGCAGCGGTGTTCACCGTCTACCGCCTTTCGCGGATCGGCGGCCTGTCGCCACTGACGTCGCTGCTGCTAACCGGTTATGCGGTGGGGTCGCTTCTGGCCGCTGGGCTCGCTATGGCCATGTACCTCTCGGGCGCGGCTCTCCGCCAGATCTTCTCGTACCTGCTCGGCGGCTTCGACACGGCGTCGTGGAGCCAGCTCGCGGGCGCGGTCCCGCTGGTTGCGATCGGTTCCGTCTTCATCTTGTTTCGGGCTCGCGCGCTCAACGGCCTCCTCCTCGGCGAGGAGGCGGCCGTCCATCTCGGCGTCGACGTCCGGCGGGAGCGGGCAATCCTTCTCTCGCTGGCCTCGCTCGTGACGGCCGCGGCGGTCGCGGTGAGCGGCCTGATCGGCTTCGTCGGGCTCGTCGTGCCCCACGTCGTCCGGCTCACCGTCGGCCCGAATGCCCGCGTCGTCCTGCCGCTCTCTGCACTGGGCGGGGCCGGGCTCCTCGCCTTCGCGGACCTCGCCGCGCGGCTGCTCGGCGAGATTCCCGTGGGGGTGGTGACCGCGGTCATCGGGGCGCCGTTCTTCCTCTTCCTCCTCCGCCGCTCGCGAAGCGGGTACGAGCTGTGATCGAGCTTCGCGACGTCACTGTCGAGTACCGCGGCCGGTCCGTCGTCCGCGGCGTCGACCTCGATATCGCGGCCGGCGAGCGGGTCGCGCTGATCGGACCGAACGGCGCCGGCAAGTCGACGCTCCTGCGCGTCCTCACGGGGCTGGTGAAGCCGGCCGCGGGCCGGGCTTCGCTCGGTGGCACTCCCATCGATCAGCTGGATCGCGGCGCTATCGCCCGGCGGCTTGCAGTCGTGCCGCAGCAGGCGACGTTGCCGTTTGCGACCCGTGTCGAGGAGGTCGTGGCGCTCGGCCGGCTGCCCCACGAGGACCCGTTCCGTGGCGCCCGACCTGCCGATCGGGCCGCTATCGCCGCGGCGATCGAGCGGGTCGGGGTGGGGCATCTGCTCGGGCGCGATGCGCGCGAGCTGTCGCTCGGCGAACGGCAGCTCGTCCTCCTCGCGCTCGCCGTCGCGCAGGCCGCGCCTGTGCTCGTCCTCGACGAGCCGACGGTCCACCTCGATCTCCGACACCAGGTCGGGACGATGGACCTGCTCGTGGATCTGAACGTCCGCGACGGCACCACGATCCTCGCCGTCCTCCACGACCTGGGCCTGGCAGCGATCTTCTTCCCGCGGCTTGTCCTCATCGACGCGGGGAGGATCGTCGCCGACGGGTCGCCGACGGAGGTGCTGACACCCGACCGAATCCGGGACGTCTTCGGGGTCGATCCATCGATCGTCAGGCTGCCGGCCGCGACCATCGAGCACGAAAGCTGACGCCGAGGCCCGCCGGCCGGTACCCTGCCCAGATGCGCCCGCCCCGATTCCTAGCCGTGCTGATGGCCGCCCTCACCGTCGTTGCCTTGGTGGGCTGCGTTCCTTCCTCCCGCGCGACGGCGACGCCCGACGAGCCAACGGACGCCCCGGCGTCAAGCGCCGTGGAGCCGACGTTCTCGTCGGAGCCGTCTCTCCCCGCAGAACCGAGCCTCGAGCCCACACCTTCGCCGTCATCCCCGTCGTCGTCGGTCGAGCCGTCGCCCTCGGCATCCGCCGGTTCGGGCGCAGCCGCCACATGCTCGGGGACAGACGAGAACCGGCAGTTCTTCGAGGCAGCGGCGGGGACGCTCACCTGGACGGTCTATTGCGCGACGCTTCCATCAGGCTGGTTTGTCGACGCCGGCGAGTACCGCCGGGCCGGCGGCGGCCGGCTGGAGATCAGCTACCGCGGGCCGGGCGGGGCCCGACTCGAGCTCCATGAAGGTGCGTTCTGCTCCGACGGCAGCGGCTGCGTGCCCAGCGGAACGGAGTCAGGCGATGCCTCGTTCGGCGACAAGGCAGGGTCGCTCGTCGCCACCATCGACGGCGGCTGGGCGGTCGTCGTCGACCGCGGCGAGGCGATCAGTTGGCTGGCGGTTGGCACCGGGATCAACGAGGACGCCTTCCGTGCGATCACCTCGGCGCTGGCCGCCGTCGACGGCTGACCGCTGACGGCCACGGCCCCACCCGATCCCGCACAACGATCGATGAAGATCGCCGACTTCGCCCTGGAGCGCTATTTCGCCCGGTGGGAGTTCGCCGTCGAGCACCTCCTCTGCGCGTCGGACGTCGAGGGCTACGGGATGGCCGACCTCCTCGCCCTCGCCGACGATGAGACGCGCGGGCTATGGGACGGCCTGACCCTCGGGTACACCGAGTCGACCGGTCTCCCGCTCCTTCGAGCCGAGATCGCGGAGCTGTATGACGATATCGGGTCGGACGACGTCCTCGTCTTCGCGGGTGCCGAGGAGGCGATCTTCTGCCTTTCGAACGTGCTCCTCGGGCCGGGCGACCACGCCGTCGTCACGTGGCCCGGCTACCAGAGCCTGTACGAGGTCGGCCGAGCTGCCGGCGCCGAGGTCACGCTCCACGAGCTGCGCGAGGAGCAGCGCTGGGGCCTCGACGTCGAGCGGCTCATCACTGCCCTGCGGCCGGAAACGCGCCTCGTCGTCGTCAACGCTCCCCACAACCCGACGGGAATGCTCCCGACCCATGCCCAGTGGGCCCGGCTCTCTGACGCCCTCGCCGACCGGAAGATCCACCTCCTCGCCGACGAGGTCTATCGCTACCTGGAGATGGACGAGGCCGACCGGCTGGTCGCCGGCGCCGACGCGTTTCCGCGAGGCATCTCGCTCGGCGTGATGTCGAAGTCGTTTGCGATGGCCGGACTGCGGATCGGCTGGCTCGCCACGAAGGATCGCGACCTCCTGGCCCGCTGCGCGGCGTTCAAGGACTACACGACGATCTGCTCGGCGGCGCCGTCGGAGGTCCTTGCGCTCATCGGGCTGCGGGCCCGCGAGCAGGTCCTGGGCCGGTCGCTCCGAATCGTCGCCGACAATCTCGGGCTTCTCGACGACTTCTTCCGCAAGCATGAGGACCGCTTCGCCTGGGTTCGGCCGCGCGGTGGCTCAGTTGCCTTTCCGCGGCTTCTCGGCGCCACACCGATCGATGAGTTTGCCGCGCAGCTCGTCGAGGCGGAGGGCGTCCTGCTGCTGCCCGGTTCGCAGTTCAAGTACCCGGGGAACCACTTCAGGATCGGGTTCGGGCGGAAGAACCTGCCAGAGGCCCTCGCCGGCTTCGAACGCTACGTCGAGCGAACGGCCGAAAAGTAGGCGTTCGCGCTTGACGCGTCGCCGTCAGGCCAAGACCCAGAACTCCTTGAACGGGGTCGTGACGTGCCACGTCGTGGCGGCGCCGGCAGGCAACGACGCGATGCCGCCGGGCTGGAGTTCGAACGTGGGGCCATCGGCGATCTCGATCCGAACGCTGCCTTCGAGCACGTGGATGGTCTCCCGTTGCTCCGGCGTCCAGGTGATCGGGCCGTCGATCGAGGTGATCCGGGTCAGGCCCGCCCAGACCGTGCCGTCGTGGACGAGTTCGTGCATCTCGGTCCCGGGCACGTCCGGGTCGGGTTCCCACTCATCGGCCGAAGTGCTCGAAACGAAGACGCCCGGTGCCAGCTCCATCGCGATCCTCCTCCTGCTTTCCGCGAGCTTAGTCGCGTGGCGCTCGCCGGGGGGTGACCGTCGCACGGTCGCAGTACGCTCTGCCGCATGCCCGAATGGATCTACTTCATCCACCCGCCCCGCGAAAACTTCGCGGAGACCATGACCGACGAGGAGAGCGCCGTCTGGGCCGTCCATTTCGAGCGCTTCCAGCGGCTCCTCGCCGAGGGCACGATCATCCTCGTCGGTCCGACATTGGGGCCGACGAACACGGGGATCGCGATCCTCGAGGCGCCCGACGAGGCGACGGCACGTCGGATCATGGACGAGGACCCGGTCATCGCCGGCGGCTTCGCCCGTGGCGAGCTGCGACCGTTCCGTGTCTCGTTGATGCGCGGTCGCGACGACGGCTAGACGCGCGTATTGCGGCGGCCCATGATGACCGGGTGCCGGCGCTGCCGAGCTGTTGTGGGGTTCGTGGACGATGGACATCCAGCTTGGTTCGGAGCGGATCTTTGCGCTCGAGGATCGCCTCGGGGCTGACGAAGTCCGGCAGCGCGCGATGGATCGGCGGTCGCACGCGTTCGGCAGCGGCCTCGGCTCGCTTCTGCAGCGCCCAAAGACCGACGACATCGAGCTCGTCGGCAGCCAGCGCCGGCTCGAGCCGTTCTGGCACGTCGCCTGTCGCGGCACGTATGTCTACGAGCGGATTCGCGAGTACGCCGTCAAGGCAAGCGCGCCCGAGGTCCGCGAGGTCACGATCCTGGGCACGAACTACCCCGTCGCCGAAACCGGTCCCGCGGCCCGGACGTTCACGATCGCCGCGCTGGAGCATTGTCGGGACGAGTTCGTCCACGAGACGCACGCCGATGGCGCGACCGGTGCTCGGGTCGCCGACGCCGCCGCCGCCCTGAGCGGCGCGAAGCACGAGGTGACGGACCCGACGACGCTCACCGCCGAGGGCACGATCGTCGTGCCGCCCCAGCACCGGGCGTCATACGTGGTCCGGCAGGTGCTGGCCGAGATGATGAAGCCGGTCCAGGCGGATCGGATGATCGAGGAAACGCTCGTCCTCGAGAACACCGACCTCTACTACCGACCGGTCTGGGCGTTCGAGTTCCATTGGCGACCGAAGGACAAGCGCGGGGTCGTCGAGATCGACGCGCTCACCGGCGAAGTGCGCCAGGGCGATTCGCTCATGCCCCAGCTCTCGAAGATGATCACCCGCGACGCGCTGTTCGACATCGGCGCCGACACGGTCGGGCTGCTGGTTCCGGGCGGGAGCATCGCGGTCAAGGTCGCCAGGGCGGCGTTCGACAAGTCCTACTAGGCGCGTTTGCGGTCCAGATCGAGGAACGGGAGCTCGACCACCGTTCCCGAGACGCGGCCACGGCGCCCTTCGACGGTCCACTCGACGTCGACGCGCGAGCCGAGCGGCTCGTGCGACGGCGGGACCGACGCGAGCGCGATCGCCTGCTTGAGGATCGGGCTCCAGCCGACGCTCGTCGCGCGACCGACCTGGCGACCGCCCACGAGGACCGGACGCGGCGACCGATCGACGACCGGCGAGATCGCCGGCGGCAGGCCCTGGGCGCTGAACAGGCCCTCGATGTCGTACCAGTCGAGCTCCAGACCGACGAGTCGCCGACCCGGGCCGCCGTTCCGCTGCTCGCGCTCGAGCGCGAGCCGGCCGACGAAATCGGCCTTGTCGAAGCTGACGAGCCGCCCGAGGCCGATCTCGCCTGGGCTGTAGTTCTGGTCGGGGTTCATCGCGTGGCGGGCCGACGTGTAGTCGACCTCGAGGAGGATCAGTCCCGCCTCGAGCCGGACGACGTCGAGCGCGAGCATTCCGGCCGGCCGGATCCCGTAGCCGCGGCCCGCGTTCATCAGCGACTCCCAGAGCGCGACCGCGTGCTCCGCCGGGACCCAGAGCTCATAGCCGAGATCGCCGGTGTAGCCGGTCCGCGAGACGTCGATGGCGACCTTCTTGCGGCCGGCTTTGAACGTCGCGGCGCGCCGACGGAAGTAGCGCAGGTCGCCGAACGAGCCGCCGGTCGCCGCCTCGAGCACGTCGCGCGACAGGGGACCCTGGAGGGCGAGCGGCGGCCACCTGCTCCGACACGTCGTCGACCGTCACGTCGAGGCCGGCCGAGTTCTGGCGAAGCCAGCGGAGCTGGGGGTCCGCGGCGGTCCAGCGGAACGTGCCGTCGTCGAGGTGATGGACCGTCCCGTCGTCGATGACCTTGCCGTGCTCGTCGCACCACGGCGTGTAGTAGACCTGGCCCGGCTTCAGCTTCGTCGCGTCGCGGGTGATGACCCGATCGACGAGGCGGAGCGCGTCGGGACCCGAGACGTCGTACTTGTAGAGCGGGCTGACGTCGATGAGCGCGGCCGCCTCGCGGATCGCGTTGTACTCGATGTCGTGGGCATCGGCATAGACCGACGACGCGTAGTAGCCGCTCCACTCCCGCCATTGCTGCTTGCGGTTGAGTGGTGCGGTCGCAGGGATGGAACGCGGTTCCGACGCTCATGTGTTCAGGGATCCTCCCGCCGCAGGCGTGCGCAGCGATTCGGCCGCCGGTCCGCGCGCACCGCAGGATCGCCTCGACGGACAGGTCGGCGTCGGCTTCGGTCGTGCTCCAGTTCGAGACCGAGATCCGCATCGCGGCCATGCCGTGCCACGTCGTGCCGCCGAGCCAGCACGTCCCGTCGGCCTGGACGGCGGCGATGACTGCCCGGGTGAAGGCGTCGGTCGCCGCCGCGTCCCCGCCCCCCGGCGGCTCGAACCGGACGAGGGCCTGGTTGAGGACGACGTCGTTGAGGATCGTGACGCCCTCCGCGCCGCGCAGTCCATCGGCCATCCGGCGGGCGAGCGAGCAGCACCGCTCGAGGAGGTCGGCGAGGCCCGTCCGTCCGAGGGATCGGAGCGCGGCGTAGACCGCGAACCCGCGGGCGCGGCGCGACGACTCCGGCACCCAGTTGTACGGGTCGCGCTCGCCGCCTTCGGTCTCGACGTAGTACGCCGCGCCCAGCGTCATCGCCGCGTGGTGCGCGGCCGCGTCGCGGACGATCGACGATCCCCGAGTCGTACGGCACGTTGAGCCACTTGTGGGCGTCGGTCGTCCACGAATCGGCGCCGTCGAGGCCGGCGACGCGGTCGCGGAGCCCCGGGGCCGCAGCCGCCCAGAGCCCGAACGCCCCGTCGACGTGGAGCCAGGCGTTCGGCCGGTCGCGCACGGCCGCGACGATCTCCGGCAGCGGATCGAAGGCGCCGGTGTTCACGTTGCCGGCCTGGGCGCAGACGATCGTCGGGCCATCGAGGCGGGCCAGCGTCTCGCGCAACGCGTCCGGGCGCATCCGGCCCTGCTCGTCGGCCGCAACGCGGTGCACCCGCGCCCGCCCGAGACCGAGCATCTGGAGCGAGACGAAGATCGTGACATGGGCTTCGTCGCCGACGACGACCGCGATCGGCGGCGCGCCGATGAGCCCGTCCTCCTCGTGGTTCCAGCCGGCCGTCTCGAGGACGCGATGGCGGGCGGCGGCGATGGCCGTGAAGTTCGCCATCGTCGCCCCGGTCACGAACCCGACGCTCGACCCGGCTGGCAGGCCGAACAGGTCGACGAGCCAGGTCGCCGCGACCTCCTCGACGACGGACGCGGCCGGGGACAGCGCATATAGGCCGGCGTTCTGGTCCCAGGCGCTCGTCAGCCAGTCGGCGGCCAGCGCAGCCGGGACGCCACCGCCGACGACGAACCCGAAATAGCGCGGCCCCGCCGTGCCGACGATGCCGGGTTCGGCGTCGCGCGCGAGGGCCTCGATCAGGCCCTGTGGGTCATCGCCCCTCTCCGGCATCGGTCCACCGAGCGTCGCCCGCAGCGCTGCGAGATCGACCGGCGGCCAGACCGGCCGTTCGGGCAGGCGCTCCAGGAACTCAGCAGCGATGTCCGCGGTTTGCCGCAGGAGGGCTCGTCGATTTCTTACGTCCATGCGCTAACGATGCCACGACTGGGCACTAGTCCGGGCGAACTGTCTCGAACACCTGCTCGGATACCGTGGCGACCGTCCAGTTGACCCAGTGGTCGTGGGACCAGCCGAAGTCAAGAACGAGCACGCGGTAGACGTCCATTCCGACGTAGAGGAGCAACAACTGCGTCGCGCGCTCCGGAGAGACGCCGACACGCAGGCCGGCCTTTGTTCGAAGCACCTCGAGCATCGCGCGGTATCCCTCGGCTCGCCACCGTTCGTGCATCGCTCGGACCCGCGCCGCGTCCGGGTCGCTCCCGGCGCTCGCTCGGACGACGGTATCAAGCGGCGTCGCCCGCGCCAGGATCGTGCCGATCCCGACGACCGCGTGCCGAAGGGCATCGGTCACGTCTGCTTCGGACGTCATCTGCGCATTCCAGGGCTGCAATTCGGGCGGAAGCGGGTCCTCCTCCCCGAGAACGGCGAAGTCGTAGGTCCGACTGAGCAGCTCGCTCTTCGTATGGAACACGAGGTAGACGGTCTGGACCGCGACTCCCGAGGCCTCGGCGACGTCGGCCATCGTCGTGCCGGAGTAGCCGCGTTCGCAGAAAAGGGAGTACGCGGCCTTGGTGATTCGGAGGCGCGTCGCCCGGGCCCGGTCGCGTCGTGTCGGCTTGGTGACAGATGTCTTGACAGCAGTCATTGGCATCGCCATATTACAGGAGTAGTTCACTAGTGGTCGTCACTAGTGACAAAGTGCATCGAACCGGCGCCAGAAGTACCTGCGAGGAGGGTTCAAGATGATCAAAGCCGAGCTAAGTGCGGTCATCGATCGGCCGATCGAGGATGTGTTCGCATTCGTGGGCGACCAGACGAATACCCCTCGTTGGCAATCTGGGTTGGTGGAGGTGCGCCGAACGAGCGACGGTCCGATCGGCGTCGGAACGACGCACACGCTGGTCCGCACCTTCATGAGGCGCCGGATGGAAGCGGACAACGAGTACGTGGCATACGAGCCGAACAAGCGGATCGCCTTCAGGACAACCTCTGGCCCGGTTCGCCTGGAGGCGTCCTATCTCTTCGAGCCTTCCGCCGCCGGCACCAGGCTCACGTCGCGGATCGAAATGGACGCGTCGGGCCTTGTGAGTCTGGCCGAGCCGTTGATCGCGGCGGGCCTTAAACGGGAGATGAAAGCGGCATTCCGAGTGCTCAAGGGTCTCCTGGAGGATCGAACGTTCGCGATTGCCACCCGCCCGGCAACGCCGTAGCGCCTCGTCCGCCGCGAGGGCGCGGTCACAGCGCAGAACGCGGCAGCCCAGGGCGAAGGCCTCGGCTACCCTCTCCGACATCAACTGAGTGTCGATTGGGGAGGGTTCGTGGCCGAACGCTACGACGCGGTCATCATCGGCGGCGGCCACAACGGCCTCGTCAGCGCGGCCTACCTCGCCCGGGCCGGGATGAAGACGCTGGTCCTCGAACAGCGCCACGTCCTGGGCGGGGCGGCGGTCACCGAGGAGATCTTCCCGGGCTTCCGATTCTCGGTCTTCTCGTACGTCGTCTCGCTCCTCCGCCCCGAGATCATTCGCGAGCTCCAGCTGCCTCGGCACGGCCTCGACATCCTGCCGCTGGACGGGACGTTCACCCCGCTCCAGCCCGAGGCGACTACCTCTGGCGGGTGAACGATCACGGCCGCACGATCCGCGAGCTGCGCCGCTGGTCGAAGACCGACGCCGAGGCCTACGAGGAATACGGCCAGCTCATGGTCGAGATGGCCCGCTTCATCAAGCCGATCCTCGCGATCACGCCGCCGGACCTCACGTCGCTCGACCCGCGGCCGCTGATGCCGCTCGCCGGCCTGGCCCGCACGTTCCAGCAGCTCCCGGAACGCCAGCAGGCCGTATTCATCCAGCTCATGACGATGAGCGCGGCCGACTTCCTCGACCAGTGGTTCGAGACGGACCCGCTAAAGGCGACGATGGCGGCGTCCGGCATCATCGGGACGTACCAGGGCGTCCGATCGCCGGGCACGGCATACGTCCTCCTCCACCACTACATGGGCGAGATCGACGGCGCCTTCCGCGCGTGGGGCATCCCGAAGGGCGGGACGGGCGGCGTGTCGAATGCGATCGCCTCCGCCGCGCGGGCACTGGGCGCCGAGATCCGGACCGAGGCCCCGGTCGCGCGGATCATCGTGAAGAACGGCCGGGCGACCGGCGTTGCCCTCGAGAACGGCGAGGAGATCGAGGCCGGCGACGTCCTGTCGTCGGTCGACTCTCGCCGAACGTTCCTAGGCCTCGTCGAGCCCGGGACGCTCGACGCCGAATTCGAGGAAGACGTCCGCCGCTTCAAGTTCCGCGGCTCATCGGGCAAGGTCAACCTGGCGGTCGATCGGCTGCCCGACTTCACCTGCCTCCCCGGCGAGGGCGAGCATCTTCGCGGCGCGATCTCGTTCTCGCCCAGCCTCGACGACATGGAGCGCGCCTACGACGACGCGAAGTACGGCCACTTCTCGACGAAGCCGTACATCGACATGATCATCCCGACACTCGTCGATCCGTCGATGGCCCCGCCCGGCAAGCACGTCATCAGCTGCTTCGTCCAGTACGCGCCCTACAAGCTCGCGCCGGAGCTCGGGACGTGGGACGACCAGCGCGAGGCATTCGGCGACGCGGTGATCGATCGGATCGCCGAGTTCGCCCCGAACATCCGCGACATCATCCTCCACCGCAACGTCCAGACGCCGCTCGACATCGAGCGGACGACGGGCCTCAGCGAGGGCAACATCTTCCAGGGCGAGCTGTCGCTCGAGCAGCTGTTCTTCAACCGCCCGGTGCCGGGCTACGCGCGTTTCCGGACGCCGATCCGCGACCTCTGGCTGTGCGGCTCGGCGACCCACCCGGGCGGCGGGATCATGGGCGCGAACGGCCGGATCGCCGCGATGGAGGTCCTCCGGGCCCGCGGCCGGAAGGCCGCCTGACCGATGGCGAACGAGTACGACGCCGTCGTCGTCGGCGGCGGCCACAACGCCCTCGTCACCGCGGCCTACCTCGCGAAGGCCGGCCGGCGGACGCTCGTTCTCGAACGGCGCGGAAACGTCGGTGGGGCGGCCGAGACCTCGACGCTCGACGGCGCGCGCGTGCCACGGCTGGCCCACACGGTCGGGCGGCTGCGGCCGTCGGTCGTCCGGGATCTCGACCTCCGATCGCACGGGCTGCAGCTCGTCGCCCCTGACGTTCGCGTCTTCGCTCCGCAGCCCGACGGCCGGGCTGTCACGCTCTGGGCGGACCAGGCACGGACGGTCGATGGGCTGCGCGCCTGGTCGCCCCGAGATGCCGATCGCTACCCGGACTTCGACCGGCTCGTCCGCTCGCTCGGACGCTTCCTCGGCGAGATCGCCGGCCAGACGCCGCCCGACATCAAGGCGCCCGGCCTCGGTGACGCGCTCGCCGGGCTGAAGCTCGGCCGGACGTTCCGTGGTCTCGGCAAGCGCGACGCCCACACGATCCTGCGGGTCCTGCCGATGGCGATCGCCGACTTCGTCGCCGAGGCGTTCGAGACCGATGCAGTCCGGGCCGCGATCGCCTGGCGCGGGGTCGGCGTACTGCTCCGTGGGGCCGTGGTCGGCGGGGACAACCGCGATCCTGCTCGGCGATTCTGCGGGCAACGATGGGGGGGCGGCCGGCCAAACAGTGTTCGCCGTGGGCGGTCCCGGCGCCCTGTCGGATGCGCTGGCCTCAGCAGCCCAGGCTGCCGGAGCGGAGATCCGTTGCGGCGCCGACGTCGCGGCAATCACGTCCCGGGACGGCGCGGTGACCGGTGTCGCGCTCGCTACCGGCGAGGAGATCGCTGCCTCGACGGTCGTCTCCGGCGTCGACCCGAAGTCGACCCTCACCAAGCTGTGCGACCCGGTGGCGATCGGGCCGTCGATGCTCTGGCGGGCCGGCAACTACCGGACGCCCGGCGTCGTGTCGAAGGTCAATCTCGTCCTCGACCGGCTTGCCGCGCTTCACCGCCGCGGCCGGCGACGACGAAACGTTGCTCCGCGGCCGGATCGTGGTGGCGCCCGGCATCGACGCGATCGAGCGGGCATTCGATGCCTCGAAGTACGGCCGCGTCTCGGAGTCGCCCGTGCTCGAGGCGACCATCCCGTCGCTCGTCGACCCGTCGCTCGTCGACGACGCGCCGGCCGGCACGCCACGTCATGAGCGTGATCGCGCAGTACACGCCGTACGCGCTGCGCGACGGATCCTGGGACGACGCAGCGCGTCGCGATGCGGTCGGGGACGCGGTCGTTGCGACGCTCGAGGCCCTCGCGCCGGGGTTCGGCGGGCTGGTCCGGGCCCGGGAAGTCCTCACCCCGCTCGATCTCGAGCGCGACTACGGGCTTGCTGGCGGGCACCCGCTCCACGGCGAGCCGGGGCTCGACCAGTTCTTCCTGTGGCGGCCGTTCCTCGGCCACGCCCGCTACCGGCTGCCGCTCGAGGGGCTGTATCTCTGCGGCTCGGGCGCGCATCCGGGCGGGGGCGTGACGGGCCAGCCGGGCCAGAACGCGGCGCGCGAGATCATCGCGGACGCTAAGACCCGCCGCCGCAAGGAGCGCTGACCCTGCCGCCTCCGAGCGACCCCGTCCTCATCTTCGGCGCGCATATCGCCGCGCTCGGCGTCCTTCGCACGCTCGCCCAACAGGGAATCCGATGCTTCGTCGTTGACGACACCACCAACATCATCGTTCGATCACGCTGGTACCGACCGACCGAGCGCACGCTCCGCGAGACATCGGATGCGGATGCGCTCGCCGGGTTCCTGGAGTCGCTCGAGTTGCCGCGGGCCGTCCTGATCCCGTGCAGCGACCAGTGGGCCCTGGCCGTTGCCGGCCTCCCGCCGGAGGTTCGGCAGCGATTCCCGGCAAGCGTGGCGCCGCGCGAAGCCGTTGAGCAGTTCGTCGACAAGGATCGGTTCCGCGAGCTTGTCGATCGTCTCGACCTCCCGCGCCCACGGACGCTGCTGATCAGCGAGGTCTCGGACCTCGACCGCGCCTCCGACGAGGACTTGGCGAACGGATTCCTCAAGCCGACCGAGTCGCACCGCCACAACCGCCGATTCGGAACGAAGGGCTTTTTCGTCACGTCCCGCGACCAGGCGCGCCGCCTCGTCGATCAGGCGACCGCGGACGGGATCACGTTCATGCTCCAGGAGTGGATCCCCGGGGAACCTGCGAAGACGATCCTGATCGACGGCTTTGTCGACCGCGACGGGAAGATCCCGGGGATGGTGGCGCGGCGCCGCGTGCGGATGGATCCGCCGCGACTCGCGAACACCTGCTCCGACGTGACGATCCCTTTGGCGGATGTCAGCGGATGCCTTTCCGCGCTCCACACGGTCCTCTCCGCCGTCAACCATCGCGGCGTTTTCAACGTCGAGTTCAAGTTCGATGCCCGGGACGGCCAGTTCAAGATCATCGAGGTCAACCCGCGCCCGTTCTGGCTCATCGGCCACATCGCGAAGGCTGGGCTCGACCTGCCGTGGATGAGCTACCTCGACGCGAGCGACCTGCCGGTTCCGGTTCCCGCGCCATATCAGATCGGTCGCTACGGGATGTACGAGATCCCCGATGCGACGGCCATCGTGCGCGCCTGGAGGCACCTCCGTCGCCCGGATGGGCCCGTCCTCCGAATGTGGCTGACCGGGGACCGGGCGCTCTTCTGGTGGAGGGACCCGCTGCCGGCGGTCAGCGGCATATGGCAGATCATGGCCCGGAGGCTCGGTCGCGTGGCTGGCGGAGTCAGGCGCGCCGCCGGGCGACGGACGTAGGGACGACCTGCCCTACGCGCTACTTGACCGCCAGTGGGTTCACGGGCGAACCGACAGCGCCGGTGATCGGGAGCGGCGGGGCCGTGAACAGGAACTCGTACACGCCGTCGCCCGCACAGTCCTCGGCGAGGGCCTCGAGGTCGAAGATCTCGCCGATCAGCAGGCCCATCGACACGATCAGGATGATGTGGAGGGGCTGGAATACATCCGCGGTCTGATTGGGCAGGACCTCCAGGCCCCAGGTGTCGCATGCCACCGCCGCCAGTTCGCGATCGAGGATCCAGGGTGCGGCGTCCAGGGCGAGTCCCGGAGCTGCTCCACCCGCGTAGGCACCCCACTCCCCGGCGGCTCGGCATTGGGCCATTTGGCCGGTCCGGATGAGGACAATGTCGCCCCGCCCGACGGAGACACCCTGCGAGCGCGCGCAAGCCTCGAGATCTTCGGCGTGAATCTGGTCGCCGGGCTCGAGCCAGGCGACGCCACGGCTCCGGGCGATGTCGAGGAGGACGCCCCGGCCGACGACGCGGTCACTGGCATTGGTGATGTCGTTGACGATGGCGCCCTTGCTCCCGACCATCGTCGCGTCATAGCCGTTGTAGATCCGGTTTTCGAAAACGATGTGCGCGAGCGAGTCCCACTGCGTCCCGGACTGGAGCGGCAGGATCAGCAGGTCGTCGGTGCCGCGGATCCAGCGGTCACGCCCGCCGTAGAAATCGCGGACCACCGTCCCCGTAACCGCGGCGTTGCCGTCCCGGATCATCAGGTGGATCGGGTTGAAGCGGCCAAAGCCGCCCGTCTGGGGTCCGTTCTCGCCGATCGGGATGGACAACGAGAAGACACGCCCCGTGCGCACCAGGCCGGCTGCCGCGACGACATCGCTCGCGCGGATGTGGTTCAGCGTCCCGAGCTGGTCCTCCGCTCCCCAGCGGCCCCAGTTGGAGCATTGCTCGGCGAGCTGTCGGACCGTCTCGATGTCCGGGAGTTCGGGGATGGTGATGGTCGGCGCGAGGATCGTCAAAGCTCGCGAATCCGCACGCGGTCGTAGCGCGTGACCGGGGCGATCGCCTCGCGATCGATGACCGCGTCGATGACAGTGGGACCTCGTCGCTTGAGTCCCTGGGCAAGCGCACGACGGAACCCGGCCGCGGTCGTCACGCGGAAGCCGTTCGCGCCGAAGGCGCGCGCGATCTTGCCGTAATCGACGTCGTGGAAGTCGTTGACCTCCGGGACGACCTTGCCGTACAGGAGCGCCTGCACATGAGCCTCGAAGGCGAGCGTCTGGTTGTTGAGAACGATCACGACGACCGGCAGCTGCAGGCGGATCGCAGTCTCGAGCTCACCGACGTGGTAGCCGAACCCGCCATCTCCGGTGACGCAGATCACCTGCTTATCCGGCGCGGCCAGCTGGGCCCCGAGCGCCGCCGGGAAAGCCCAGCCAAGTGATCCATCCGCGCGAAGGAACTGTCGCCCGGCGACTCTGACCTCGGCGAGCGCGCCCGCCCAGGCCGCGGCGTAGCCCGTGTCGGCGACGAGCATGGCATCGTCGGCCATCTGCGCTTCGACGGCGGCCATCACTGACTCGGGCCGCATCGGCTCGCCGTCGCTGCCGTCCCGTGCCGCCACGACCCCTCGGCGTTCGCGCCAAGCAGCACGCTCCTGCGCCAGATTCGCCACATGGGCAACGGATGCAGGTGACGGATGGGCGTCCAGTCGGTCGCTCGCCGTGAGCGCCGCCTCGAGGAAGCTCCGCGCGTCCGCGACGAGGCCCAGCTCGGTCGGGAAGTTCTGGCCGATCACGGCAGGATCGACGGTGACATGGATGAGCTGGGCACTTGGGCTGATGAGCCGATAGGAGTCGGTAACGAGGCCGCCGAGCTGGGTCCCGATGGCAAGGATCAGGTCCGCGTCGCGCACGGCGGCGTTGGCGTAGTTGCGCGAGTAGCGCCCGACGCTGCCCAGGGCCAGCTCGTGCGTTTCGGCGATGCTGCCCTTGCCCGCACTGCTCGTGGCGACCGGGATTCCCAGGCGCTCGGCCGTGCGTCGTAGCGCGTCGTGGGCTCCGGACTGATGGATACCGTTGCCGGCGATGATGATCGGCCGACAGGCGCCCGTCAGGGCCCGCACGACCGCCTCGGCGTCCGCATCGGTTGGAGCCGGGCGAGCGAGCGGCATCTCGATGGGCTCAACTCGCAGCGCCGGCTCGCGGTAGTCGGCAATGTCGGCCTCGAGGAGGTCGTTCGGGACGCCCAGGTACACGGGACCCGGTGCGCCGCTGAGGGCTCGGCGGGCCGCTTCGCGCACCAGCCTCGGGACGTTCACGGGAACCGAGGCCTCGGCACCCCACTTGGTCACCGACGAGAACATCGGCATCTGGTCCAGTTCCTGGTACTCGCTCCGCGACCGGTCCGCTCGGCGCATGGCGGACGTCAGTGCGATCACGGGGCTGCCCGACCAGTAGGGCTCCGCCATGCTGCCCGCGACGTTGGCCGCTCCCGGGCCATAGGCACCGTAGACGAAGGTCGGCTTCCCGGTCAGGCGCGCGTACGCATCGGCCATGTAAACCGCGGCCGACTCGCTGCGCGTCAGGATCTGCCTGATCCCCACGGCGTCCAGCGCGATCCACAGCAGATTGTCGCGCCCTGTCATGAGGAAGAAGTGCTCAACGCCGAGTGCCTGGAGCTCCAGGGCGACGGCAGTGGCAACTGGCGTGGTGGCGGTGACGGCCGGTGCGCCGATAACAGTGGAGAGCGGCGCGGGGGTCGGCGAAACAGCTGGCGACGTAATGATGACGGTCCCCTCAAGATGAATTCGGCGGCCCATGCCCCTAGAAACGGCCGCTCTGTGTATCAGAGCGGTACCTCGGCCCGCTGTCAATGGTCCTAGTCCCCTCTGACCAATAGTCCCGTTGCATGCCAGCAACGAGACCTCACCGGCTGGCCCGATTTACTGGCCCCGAGGCGTTAACCTCGGCGCCTTGCTAGCGGCACGGAGGGGCTTATGGACGTCGATATCGGACGCGATCGGTACGAGGTGATCGACGGCTTCTTCAGGCGCCCGAAAGGCTGGACCTTCGTCGAGGTCGCCGATGTCGGCGTGGATCGTGACGACAACGTCTTCGTGTTCTGCCGTGGCACGCATCCGGTGATGATCTTCGACAAGGAGGGCCGGTTCCTCGACGCCTGGGGCGAGATCGGCGGCGAGCACTATTTCACCTTCCCCCATGGGCTCAGCGTCGGGCGGGATGGCTTCGTCTACACGGCCGACAGCCGGGACCACACCGTGCGCAAGTGGACGAACGATGGCAGGCTCGTCTTGACCCTGGGGAGCGCCAACCAGAACGCTCCAGCGTTCAGCGGCAAACCGTTCAACAGGCCGACGCATGCCACAGTCGCCTCGAACGGCGACATCTATGTCACTGACGGCTACGGCAACGCGAATATCCATTGCTTCAGCCCACAGGGCGAGCTGAAGTTCTCCTGGGGCGCGCCTGGGAGCGGACCGGGCGAGTTCAACACAGTTCACAGCGTGTTCATCGACCACGATGACGGCGACACCCTGTACGTCGCCGACCGCTTCAACAACCGAGTCCAGTTCTTCACGCCGAACGGCGAGTTTCTCGGCCAGTGGGACAACCTCCTGCTGCCCCAGAGCGTACGAAAGGGCCCGGACGGCGCCTTCTACGTCGCCGAGCTGGCACATCGTGTCACTGTCCTCAGCCGGGATGGCACGGTGGTGACTCGCTGGGGCGGCGGCGTCGACACCGACGAGGCCGAGATCGGCGGCGTTGCGCTGGCACTTCCCACGGCGCCGTCTCGGAATCCGATGGTCAGGGGCCGCGTGCTCAACGACCCGGGGCCGGGGCTCTTCTGCGCGCCCCACGGCATTGCTGTCGATTCCGTGGGCAGCTTCTACGTAGCCGAGTCCTCGGAGTCTTGGATCGGGCTGGATCGCGGCAGCCGCAGCATCCAGAAGTTCGTGCGCAGGTGATTTGCGCGACCCACGCCGTGAGGGTCATCGCCCAGCGCCGCCGATCTCGCGGCATTCGGAATCGGACGATCGGGTGCCGTCTCGGCCGTTAGCCGGTCGTTGCCAGAAGAGGCGACCTGAACGTGGAGGCAACTCGCCGGATCGAGGCCGCGAGCCGTCGATCTGCCGGCCCGCTCGTCTCGCCACGGGGCGTTGTCCGGCCGTGCCACGGCAGGAACCGGGTCGGGACGATCCGGATGACCTGGGAATATGTCGCGTGGAACTCGGCCGGTGACAGCCCGATGCTGCCCATCTGTCGTCGGTACTTGGCCAGGTGAGAGGCGGGCAGCACCGCCGCCGCCGGTTCGTCGAGCAGCTTGGCGTGGCCCTCGAGCAGTCCGACGTCGAAATCGTCCTCGGCCTCGCCGAGGGCGAGCATGACCTTCGCATTGACCCGCAGATTGCGGATCTTCTGGGCGTTCGGTTTGCTTGCGATGAGGATCTCGCGACCGTCCCAGCTGAACCAGATCGGGACGAGGTGCGGCCGACCGTCAGGGCGCACGCTGCTCAGCCAGACGACGAGCTCCTCTCGGAGCAGCCGATCGATCCGGTTGAAGGCGGCGGGCGAGTCGTGCGCGTTCATGGCCGGGATCGTGGCAGCGTGAGCGCTGCCAAGCAGCCGACCCACGTCGGCAGGCGAAGGTGGACGTTTGTCGCGCCCGGTCGGCCGGGTGTCGCGCCTGGAACGACGGTCAGCGGCCGCCGAGGATTCCGCCGAGGCCGCCCCCGATGATTCCGCCGAGCAGATCGCCGATATCGCCCTTGCCGGGTGTCGCCCCGCCCTGGGGAACCTGTCCGTCCGGTGTCAGGTGGTCGATGATCATCGGCAGGAAGGCCGCGAGGAGCGGCAGGAGCGTCTCGATCGAGAGGCCCGTCTTCGCCGACAGCTGGTTGACCGTGTCCGGGCCGAGCGCCGCTCCGAGCTGCTGAGGCTCGACCGGGACGTTGGTGCCGGTCGAGACCCAGGAATCGACGACGCCGCCGAGGCCGCCCGCTCGGAGCGACGAGACGAGTCCCTCGACGCCGCCGTTCGAGGCGAAGACCTCCTGGACACCGCTGATGAGGCGATTCGGATCAAGTTGCGCGCCTTCGGCCGCGGCGTCGCCCAACAGGTTCGACAGGTCCATCTCGTTCCTCCGTTTCCGGCGTCGCGCTCAGCGGCGCTCGATCTGTTGCTCGTCCTCGATTGCCTGCTCGTGGGCGGCCTCAGTCTGGCCGCCGGCATCGGGCGCGTCCGCTTCGTTCGGCCTCGGGAGCTGCCAGTCCCACGTCTTCAGGCGCCGCAGCAGCCGACGACCGGTGAGATCGAGGTGGATCGGCGTGATCGAGATCTTGCGGTTGACGATCGCATGGAAGTCGGTCCCCTCGACGGCGAGGCCCGACGGCGGTGGCCCGCCGATCCAGAAGTAGGGGATGCCCCGCGGGTCGACCCGCTCGATCAGCTGGTCCTGGTAGACGCGGCGGCCGAGTCGTGTCACCTCGAATCCCTCGAACTCGTCCGGTGATATCCCGGGCACGTTGACGTTGATCAGCTCGCCTCGCGACAGGCCGTGCTCGAGGATGTTGCGGGCGACCGTCGCGGCGGCCATCGCAGCGAGCGTGAAGTCGGGATGCTCGTAGTACTCCTGCGAGATCGCGAACCCCGGGCAGTTGTTGATCACCGCCTCCATCGCCGCGCTCACCGTGCCCGAGTACGTGATGTCGTCGCCGAGGTTCGCGCCGTAGTTGATACCTGCTGCGACCAGGTCGAACCCGTGCCCGAAGAAGCCGAGGAACGCGACGCTCACCGCGTCGGTCGGGGACCCGTCGACCGAGTAGGCGAGCGAGCCATCGCCGAGCGTCCGCTCCCGGACCCGGAGTGGACGCATCAGGGTCTTCTGGTGACCGACCGCGCTCTGGTTCGTGTCGGGGGCAACGACGGTGGTGTCGCCGATCGTGTCCAGCGCCTGCTTGAGCGCCAGGAGGCCGCGTGACTCGACGCCGTCGTCGTTCGTGATGAGGATCTTCGGGCGGGTGGACCAGTCGTGGAGTGGCTTGGCCATCGACCGGAGGGCCCGCGGACCGCCCCGGGCGATGCCACCCGCGACGGGCTCGCCGCGTTCCTTGTCGAGGTCACGCCGCTCCGTCCGGGCGCGCTCCCGGGTCATGTCCGGCTGCTCCTCGGGCCGCGCGTCGACCGCGTCGCTGCGACGAGGCCGGCCGGCGTCCTCCTCCGTCACGCCGAGACGTCCGGGTCGATTCCCGGCGCGGGTTCACGGGGCACCCGGACCGGCCGGCCCTCGCGCTCCTCGATCCGTTTCGCCGCCCGCGTCGCGACCGGTGACGGCTCCCGGCTGACGACGAGGAAGTGGAAGAAGAACGCCGAGATGACGGCGGCGATCGGGATCCCGAAGATCGCGCCCGTGACGCCCGCGATCTTGGAGCCGATGAGCACCGAGCCGAGGACGACGATCGGGTGAATCCCAACCGCCTCCTGCATGAGGCGCGGTTGGAGGATGTTCATGACGAGCAGCCAGCCGACACCCATGAGGATGAGCGACGGGATCGTCGCGTTGGGCACCGCGAGCAGCGCCACGATGACGGGCGGCGCCCATGCGACGAACGGCCCGAAGAAGGGGATCGCCATCAACCCGCCGGCGACGGCGGTCGTGACCGCGAGGTAGGGAATGCCGAGGACCGCGCTCGTCACCGCGGCAACCGCGGCGTACACGACGCCGAGGATCGCCTGGCCACGGAGGAATCCGCCGAACGAGCGGGCGACGCTCGTTTCGAGCAGGCGGGCCTCTTCCTTGTAGCCCGGCGGCACGACCCGGAAGAGGAACGAGAGGATGTCGTTTCGGTCGATGACCATGTAGAGCGACAGGATCAGGACGATGAGGAGGTTGCCCATCGCGCCGAGGCTCGCGACCGCGAGCTGCTGCACCGGACCGGCCAGCTGGACCGCGTAGACCGCGATGTTGTCGAGGAAGCTGATGGCCTGGTCGGCGAGCCGGACCTGATTGAGGCCGAGCGCATCGAGCCGCTCCTGCCATGGCTGCATGAGCCGCGGCAGGTCATCGCGGAGCGTTGGCACGCTCGCGATGAAGTCCGCGATCGACTGGGCGAGGGCGCCGGCGATCAGGACCACGACGAGCACGATCGCGCCGACCATCGCGGCGTAGACGAGGACGACGGCGCCGACTCGCGGCAGGACGGGGATGAGGCGCGTGAGGCCCGCGACGACCGGGCTCAGGATGAAGGCGAGCAGCCAGGCGAGGAAGAAGACGAGGACGATGTCGCCGAAGGCGAAGAAGATCGAGCCGACGAGGCTCACCAGGACCAGGCCGAGGGTGAGCGTCCCGAGGACGAGAACGGCCGTCACCCAGCGGCGCTGCCGTTCGGTCACCATCGTCATCGTCGGGCGCACCTCGCGCGGCGCGCTGGCCGCCTGTGCCGGAGGGGGCGGTGCCCCCTCCCTTCGGCGCCATGGTAGTCCGCGCCGATCACCAGCCGCTCAACGGAGGTCTAGCGCAACCCCATCCGGTGGCGGACCTCGTCCATCGTCGCCTCGGCCTTCGGCCGGAGCCGGTCGGCGCCCGCCTCGAGCGCCCCGTCGATTCGCTCGGGATGGGCGAGCAGCTCGAGGTACCGCTCGCGGGCCGGGGCGTAGTGGGCAATGATCCGATCGGCGAGCAGGCGCTTCGTGTCGACGCAGCCGGTCCGAGCCGTCCGCTCCCCGTCCCAGATCACCTCGTAGTCGGGCCCGAAGAACCGGTGGAGCTGGCAGACGTTGCAGACCTCGGGCCGGCCCGGGTCGGTCCGCAGGATCCGCTGGGTGTCCGTGACCATCGACATGACCTGCTTGCGGATGACGTCCGGGTCGGCGAGGACCTCGATGGTGTTCCCGACGGACTTGCTCATCTTCTTCACGCCGTCGGTTCCGAGGACCGTCGGGGCCTCGGTGTACACGGCCTCTGGCTCGAGGAACGTCACGCCGTAGCGGGCATTGAACGCGCGGACGATCTCGCGGCTGAGTTCGAGGTGGGCGGCTTGGTCGCGGCCGACCGGAACCCGGTCCGCGTGGTAGATGACGATGTCGGCGGCCTGCAGGATCGGGTACGTCAGGAGCGCGTGGTTCACGTCGTCGGGCTGCTGGACCTTCTTCTCCTTGTAGGACGGCGTCCGTTCGACCCAGCTGACGGGAGTGACGGTCGCCAGCAGCCAAGCCAGCTCGGTGTGTTCGGGTCGGTGGCTCTGGACGAAGAGCGTGCACACGTCGGGGTCCAGCCCGAGGGCCAGCAGCGACGCCGCCATGTCCCGCGTCCGGGCGCGGAGGGCGTCGGGGTCGTGGAGGCTCGTCAGCGCGTGGTAGTCGACGATGCAGTAGATCGCCTCGTACTGGCTCTGGAGCGCGACGTAGTTGCGGATCGCCCCGAGGTCGTTGCCGAGATGGACGACGCCCGACGGCTGGATCCCGCTGAAGATCCGGTGCTTTGGCGCGGCGGCGTCAACCGGCGCAGCGGCAGGTTCGAGGGCGGTGGTCATGGCTGGCGAGTGTAGCGGAGCGCGCTGCCGCAGCGGGCCGCCGTCCGCGAAGGACTGATAGGCGCCTGCAACGTATCCGGATTGGCGATCAAGGTCTGTGAAATGCCGGCGGATGCTTGGTTGCGCCACGCGATTCGGCGCACCGGGCCCAGACGATGCGCTTTGCAGTCGCCGCTTGGATGGAGGTGGTCGGGGGAGGGAAGCCGACTTGCTCATCGACCCCCGACTTCGAGCCACGGAGGTTCCGTCCCATGGCCACGATGCCGACGTCGACGGCGGCCGCCGCCGCAACCCCTGAGTACCGCTACAACCTCCCGTTCGTCATCGGTGCCTCCGCCGCAGGCACCGTCATCGAGTGGTACGACTTCTACATCTACGGTGTGCTCGCGGCGTTCTTTGCGACGCAGTTCTTCCCGACGGGAAACCCCGTCGCTGCCCTGCTCCTCTCGCTCGCGACGTTCGGCGCAGGATTCGCGGTACGGCCGTTCGGTGCCGCGTTCTTCGGGCGCATCGGCGACATCGTCGGACGCAAGTTCACGTTCCTCGTGACGATCACGGTAATGGGCATCTCCACGGCCCTCGTCGGCTTCCTGCCGACGTTCGCCCAGATCGGCATCCTCGCCCCGATCATCCTCGTCACGCTCCGCCTGGCCCAGGGCCTGGCGCTCGGCGGTGAATACGGCGGAGCCGCGATCTACGTCGCGGAGCACAGCTCGGACGAGAAGCGCGGTCAGAACACGAGCTGGATCCAGACCACCGCGACCCTCGGGCTGCTGCTCGCGCTGGCCGTCGTTGGCATCACCCGAATCTCGATGTCGGCCGAAGACTTCACGAGCTACGGCTGGCGGATTCCGTTCATCCTCTCGATCGTCCTGGTTGCGCTGGCGCTGTTCATCCGGCTGCGCCTGCAGGAAACGCCCCTGTTCACGCAGCTGAAGGCCGAAGGCAAGTCGTCGACCTCGCCGTGGCGCGATTCGTTTGCCAACGGGGCGAACCGCAAGCTCATTTTTCTCGCGCTGTTCGGCGCGACCGCGGGCCAGGCCGTCGTCTGGTACCAGGGCCAGTTCCAGGCACTGTTCTTCCTCGGGACGAACCTCGGGGTGAAGTTCCAGGATGCCTACCTGATTGTCGGCGTCGCGATCGTCCTGGCGACCCCATTCTTCGTCATCTTCGGGCGCCTGTCGGATCGGATCGGCCGCAAACCGATCATCCTCGGCGGCTGCGCGATCGCCGCGCTGACCTACTTCCCGATCTACAACCTCATGACCCAGTTCGCCCATCCCCAGGGCGTGCTGGCGACGACAGGCGCGGCGGCGGGCAAGTTCGTCGGCCCTGACGGCGTCACGCCGACCGTCGCCCAGCCCGAGATCCTGCCGCTGATCGCCCTCGTCTGGATCCAGGTCGTCTACGTGACGATGGTCTACGGCCCGATCGCCGCCTTCCTCGTGGAGTTCTTCCCGGCCAAGATCCGCTACACGTCGCTGTCGATCCCGTATCACATCGGGAACGGCTGGTTCGGCGGGTTCCTGCCCCTCATCGCGGGTGCACTGTTGGCGGCCACGGGCAACCTCTACGCCGGGCTGATCTACCCGATCGCCGTCGCCATCATGACGGTGATCATCGGCGGGCTCTTCATCCGCGAGACCCGCCACGTGAAGATCTGGGACGAGGTGGGAGGCGAGACGAGCAACGTCCGTGAGGCGGCGGGCAGGTCCTCGACCGCCACCGGCTGATCGTCCACCGCTCGAGCGGGCCGTCCCGGGTTGACCGGCGGCCCGCTCGAGGTCGCTCTGGCGCCTCGGCGCTCCGCTACCATCGTCCGATCATGGCAGTGCCCGCCGTCCGTCCGAGATGACCGCCGCCCCGCTTCGCGTGGCCGTGCTCGGTGCGGGGACCGTCGGTCGTGAGGTTGTCCGCGCATTCGAGGAGTGGCCGGATCGCCTGGAGGGCGATGGACGATCACGTCTCGAACTGGTCGGGATCGCCGTCCGGGACGTCGACGGCGCCCGTCGCCGCGGGCTGCCGGCGGGCCTGCTGACAGACGCCCCGGCCCATCTCGTCGCCGATCCCGACACGGACGTCATCGTCGAGCTGATGGGCGGCGCCGAACCAGCGCACACCTTGATCGCGGCGGCGCTCGGTGCGGGGAAGGCGGTCGTGACCGCGAACAAGCACGTCATCGCCCATCACGGACCCGAGCTGGAGGCGGCCGCCCGGCGTACCGGTGCCGCGCTCCGCTTTGAAGCGGCAGTTGGTGGCGGGATCCCCGTCCTCGGCCCGCTTGCCGCCGAGCTCGCCGGGAACCGCGTCATCGCCGTTCGGGGCATCGTGAACGGCACGACGAACTACATCCTCACGGCGATGACCGACGAGGGCCGCGGCTACGAGGAGGTCCTCGCGGCCGCACAGGCGGCGGGTTACGCGGAGGCGGATCCGGCCGGCGACGTCGAGGGCCACGATGCCGTCAACAAGCTCGTGATCCTGGCGCGCCTCGCTTTCGGTGTCTGGATCGACCCGGTGGACGTGTCGACGATCGCGCCGCCGGAGGGTCCGGGTGGCGGCCGGCACGGCATCACCGGCGTGACGTCGGACGACATCGCGGCCGCGGCGGGGATCGGCAAGGTGATCAAGCTCCTCGCCATCGCCGAGCTGTCCGGGGACGGCGTCAACGCCTCGGTCGTGCCGACGCTCGTCGCGGTGGATTCAGCCCTTGGCCGAACCGGGGGCGTCCTGAACCGGATCGAGATCGAAGCCGAGCCGGTCGGGACCGTGGCGTTCAGCGGCCCCGGGGCGGGCGGCGCCGCTACCTCGAGCGCCGTGCTCGGCGATCTGCTGGCGATCGCCCGCGAGGCCGGCAGCACGTGGGCCGGTCTGCCGGTCGCGGGCCGGCCGGCACCCATCGCCCGATGAGCCGGAACGCCGCGATGCAATCGGCCCGGCCCAGCCTCGTGGCTCGGTACCGGGAGTACCTTCCCATCACCGACGCGACCCCGGAATTGACGCTCGGCGAGGGGTTCACGCCCCTCGTAAGGCTCGGTCACATCGGCGAGCGGATCGGCCTGTCGAATCTCTACGCGAAGATCGAGGGCCAGAACCCGACCGGCTCGTTCAAGGACCGGGGCATGGTCGTCGCGGTCGCGAAGGCGCTCGAGGAAGGCGCGCGCGCGATCATCTGCGCGTCGACCGGCAACACCTCGGCGTCTGCGGCCGCGTACGGCGCTCATGCCGGACTGGAGGTGGTCGTCGTGCTGCCGCGCGGCAAGATCGCGACCGGCAAGCTCCTCCAGGCGGTCATCGCCGGGGCCCGCGTCGTGGCGATCGACGCCAACTTCGACGCGGCGCTCGGTGTCGTGCGGGCGCTTGGCGAGCAGGACGACCACCCGGTCACGATCGTCAACTCGATCAATCCATTCCGGATCGCGGGCCAGAAAACCGCCGCGTTCGAGGTCTGCGACGACCTCGGCCGGGCACCCGAGGTGCTGTCGATCCCGGTCGGCAACGCCGGCAACATCAGCGCGTACTGGGCGGGCTTCTGCGAGTACGCCGCCGCCGGCATCGTCGAGACGCGGCCGCGGATGTTCGGCTTCCAGGCGGCGGGGGCGGCACCCCTCGTCCTCGGCCGGCCGGTCGACAAGCCGGACACGATCGCGACCGCGATCCGAATCGGCAATCCCGCGTCCTGGTCCAACGCAATCGGGGCGCGTGACGAGAGCGGCGGCCTGATCGAGGCGGTCTCGGACGACGAGATTCTCGATGCCTATCACCGCCTCGCCACGGACGAGGGGCTCTTCTGCGAGCCGTCGTCCGCGACGAGCGTCGCGGGCATCGCAAAGGTGGCCGCGCGGGGCGGTATCCCCGCGGATGCGCTCGTCGTCTGCGTCCTCACGGGCAGCGGCCTGAAGGACCCCGCCACGGCCGAGTCGTCGGCTGCGGCGGGCGCGATCATCGAAGCCGAACCGACGGTCGGCTCTGTAGCGGTGGCCCTTGGATGGTGACGAACTGGCTGGCCGAACTGGACGGGCGGCGGGTGACCGTCGAGGTCCCGGCGTCGAGCGCGAACCTGGGCGCGGGCTATGACTGCCTGGCCGTCGCGCTCGGGCTGACGAATCGCATCGAGGTCGAGGTGCGCGGCTGGAGCCGCGGCGAGATCGAACTCGCGGTCCAGGGCGAGGGCGAGGACGAGCTGACCCAGGACCGCGAGAACCGCTGCGTCCAGGGGATCGAGGCCGCGCTTCGGGCGGTCCGCGGCGAGATGCCCGAGGGCGTCGGCTGGCGGATCGAGATGCACAACGAGATTCCCCTGGCGCGAGGGCTTGGATCGTCGGCGGCGGCGACGGTCGCGGGCCTCGTGGCCGGGAACGCACTCCTCGGCGAACCGCTGACGAGCCCCGACCTGCTGCGCCTGGCGAACGAGATCGAGGGCCATCCTGACAACGCGGCGGCCGCGCTCCACGGCGGGTTCGTCGTCAGCGCCGCGATCGATGGCGCGGTCGAGGCGCTCCGCTTCGATGCGCCGCGCGATCTTCGGGCGGTCCTGTTCATCCCTGACCTGCGCCTCTCGACCGCCGAGATGCGGTCCGTGTTGCCGGCCAAGGTACCGCGCGAGGACGCGGTTTCGAACCTGACCCGCCTGGCGATCGGCGTCGCGGGGATGGCGATCGGGCGGTTCGATCTGCTCCGCGTTCTCACCGTCGATCGGCTTCACGAGCAATACCGCGCCAAGGCCTTCCCGCAACTCCCGCGGTTGATCCAGTCCGCCCGGGATGCCGGCGCGATCGGGGCGTGCCTGTCCGGGGCCGGCTCGACGGTGATCGCCTTCTCTGACTCGGTCCGGACGATCACCCGGATCGAGGGCGCTTTCACCGCGGCTTCGGTCGACACCGACCTGCCGGGCAAGATCGTCGTCGTCTCGCCTCGCAACCAGGGCGCCCAGGTCATCGACCGCCGCTGAGAGCGCTGCGGTGCGGTTCGGTGCCGTCAGGGCCGATTGACGCCGCGGCCGCCGAGCGCACACTCACGCCGTGGGTGACTTCATCCAGGCGATCGGGGACGGTATCGCGGGGCTGGTAACAGGCGCCCTGCAGGTCATCGGCGCCACGCTCCGCGGTTTGGTGGCCTCGGCCGATGCCGCCCTGCCGGGCGGAATGCTCGCTCTCGTGGTCTTCGCGGTCCTCGTCGTCACGGCCTGGACGCTCGCCAAGCGCTGACGTTTCGGCGCGCGTCGGCCCTGATCGGACCTAGGTGTGCGCTCGGATGAACCCGAGGACCTCCGCCCAGGCCTTCTCGGACTCGTCCTTGAACTCTGCCGCCTTGCGGTCGAAGAAGCTGTGCGGGGCGTTCGGATAGGTGATGAGCTTGTGCTCGACCCCGGCCCGCTCGAGAGCCTCGTCGAACTCCTCGATTGCCGCGGGCGGGATGCCCGCGTCGGCGCCGCCGAAGAGACCGAGGATCGGCGACTCGACCTGGTTCGCCAGGTCTGCCGGAGGCGGCGATCCGCCCCGGCCGGGTCCGACCGGCGGCCCATAGAAGCCGATCGCGCCGGCCAGTTTCAAGCCGAGGGTCGCCGACAGGAAGGCCATCCGGCCGCCGAAGCAGAAGCCGATCGTGAAGAGGTGAGTGGCGCCATCCGGCCGAAGCGTCCGCGCGTGAGCGGCGCCGGCCGCGACATCGGCCGAGATTCCCGGCCACTTCGTCGCCTCGACGTGGGGCATGTACTCGAAGCCCTCCTCGCGGCGCCCGAGGCCGGCGGTCCGG
>CAWHSS010000004.1:0-126300 GCA_963832105.1 uncultured Chloroflexia bacterium
CCGCGGATGTTCGTGGCAGTCGGCGATATACTACGTGGGAGTATTGACACGGGGGTTGTCAAGAGGGGCCCTGATCGGCTAGAATAAGGGCCTAGCTGGCGTGTCAACTGCTTGACACGCCACGACGTATGTCCGGCACCTGGCGGAACCGGCATGCGGCCGAGCCACTTCGGCGGAGGAGGTGGATCGGCGGTCACCTTGAGCACATATGCGTCGTCGCGGGTCGCCATGTCGCGTCCGACGCAAGCGCGGAGTCACCTTGATCCTGTTCAGCGAAAACCCAGAAACACAAGAAGTCACCCCGACAACGCCGGTCGTTGCGGCCGAGGAGCTCGAGCAGATCGAGCTCGAGGCAGTCGACGAACCCGCGACGGACATCCCGACGGCGAAGGTCGACGCCGACGCCGACAACGGCCTCGACATCGAGGATTCGACTCGGCTCTACCTGCGCGAGATCGCGCGGGTGCCTCTGCTCAGCGCGGAGGAAGAGGTCGTCCTTGCCAAGGGGATCGAGCTCGGGCTCCGGATCCGGACCGAGCCGTGGACGGCCGTCCTCGATCTCCACGAGTGGACGCTCCACGAGACGGAGGCGAAGACGCGCGCCAGCAATCCCGTGCACGCCCTGCCATTTGGCGCAGAGGCTCACAGGATCGTGCGCAGCGCGATCGCCGACGACTCGGCGGGCGATCTGCTCGTCACCGCGCCGCGCTTCGGGTTCACCGGGGCCGCCGCCGAGGCCCAGGGTGGCCCGGCGTCGGAGCTCCTCGAGCGGGCCCGAAACCTGCGCGCGGTCTACAACGAGCGGCTCGACGCCGAGACGTTCCTGACGCTCCTCGACTGGGTCCACGAAGTCGGCTCCCGCCAGGCGTTCCGCGACGAGCGGACGCTGGTTGCGATGCAGACCTGGGCCCGCGACGAGGTCGCGATCCCGGCGATCCGCCGATGGATCGAGTCCGGGAAGGAGGCCAAGGTCCTCGCGGAACTCGGCTATCGGCCGTCCGAAGAGGGTGAGCCCGAGGGCGTCCTCGTCGAGATCGGCAAGAAGGCCCGCGATCACCTGACGTCGGCCAACCTGCGGCTCGTCGTCGCCAACGCCAAGAAGTACATGAACCGCGGACTCGGCTTCCTGGATCTCATCCAGGAAGGCAACGCGGGGCTGCTGCGTGCCGTCGACAAGTTCGAATGGCAGCGCGGCTTCAAGTTCTCGACGTACGCGACGTGGTGGATCCGCCAGGCGATCCAGCGCGGTCTCGCGGACCAGTCGCGGACGATCCGCATCCCGGTCCACATGGTCGAGACCATGCAGCGCGTCACCCGAACGACACGCGAGCTCACCGTCCAGCTCGGCCGCGAGCCGACGAGCGAGGAGATCGCGACAACGCTGTCCGAGGACCCGCGCTGGGCGATCACCGCGGATCGAGTCGAGGAGGTCCGGCGCTACGGTCGGCTGCCGATCTCGCTCGAGACGCCGATCGGCGAGGAAGGCGACACGGAGCTGGGGAGCCTCATCGAGGACCCGAACGCCGTCTCGCCGCTCGACGCGGTCGCCGATCAGCTCCTCAAGGAGCAGCTGGCGCGCGCGCTCGACAGCCTCGACGGCCGCGAGGAGCACGTGCTCCGGCTGCGGTTCGGCCTCGACGACGGGCGTCCTCGGACGCTCGAGGAGGTCGGCAACGAGTTCGGCCTGACCCGCGAGCGGATCCGGCAGATCGAGTCGCATGCCCTCCGCAAGCTCCGCCACCCGTCCCGCAGCCGCAAGCTCCGGGAGTACGTCTCGGAGTAACCCGCGAAATCAACGCCGGGCGCTTTCCACTGAAGGCGCCCGGCGTTTTGATTCCGGCGCCCGCTGCCCTTGGACGCCCCGCGTGCATGCGACCAGCTCCCCTCGCTATCGAGCCACGGCATGAATCGCCCACTTGGTCGATCTGGACCCGGCGCGCCACAACCGTTGAGGCCCGTCGGCGCAGAACACGTCGCATGTGGCCGGCGTTCCAGCCGCCTCCCGGCCGGTCCACCGCGCGCTGAGAGCCGTCACACAGCTGACGCATAACATCGCCATCCTCGGCCGATGGAATGGATCGGCGATCTCGAGCGGGCCTTCGCGGCGGCCATCTACCCGAACCGTGTCGTGGTGGCGGTTGCCCTGGCCGTGTTACTCGTCGCCGTCGCCTGGTCGCGAGGCGGCGCCGCTGGGATCGCGCCGTGCGTCGTCACCCGCGTCGGACCGCCGCCATTCTCGTTCCTGCGCTCGCGATCGCGCTGCCGCTCGGCTGGTACCTCGCCTCCCCGCTCGTGCTGTCCAGGACGCTCGACGAGCCGGCTCCGATCGTGGCCGGGGCGACGGCGAGCCCTGCGCCGACCCCGACGCCCGCCGCGACAGCGGCGCCATCGGCTTCGAAGGCGCCGCCTTCGCCAACCCCCGCCCCACCGACGCCGACGCCGGCCCCGTTCGCCAAATCGGGCTCGTTCAGCGGCGCGGACGACTTCCATTTCGGCCGCGGCACCGCCCACCTGATCGAGACCGCACCCGGCGTCTTCGTCGTTCGGCTCGAGGACTTCGCCGTCCGCAATGGCCCCGACCTCTTCGTCTACCTGTCGCCGTCTGCCGATGGCTACGCGAAAGGGGCCGTCGAGCTCGCGCCGCTGAAGGCGGACAAGGGCAACCAGAACTACGAGGTTCCGGCCGGGGTCGATCCGACCGTCGCCGGCAGCGTCGTGATCTGGTGCAAGCAGTTCTCGGTCCTGTTCGCGACGGCGCCGCTCGACTCCTGACCGCGGCGACGCCTATCGTGGTGGGGTGACGATCGCGGGAGGCTGCCAATGAAGATCGGGGTCATCGTTCCACAGGGCTGGACCGGCGAGTACGACGGCTGGGAACCGCTGGAGGCCTGGCGCCGGACGAGCGCTCGTCGCCAAACAGGCCGACGAGCTCGGGTTCGAGTCGATCTGGCTCTTCGATCATTTCCACACGATCCCCCGCCCAACCGACGAGATCACGTTCGAGTCGTTCACGACGCTGTCGGCGCTCGCCGCGCTGACATCGCGCGTCCGCCTCGGCCACATCGTCATCTGCACCGCGTTCCGGAACCCGGCCCTCACGGCCAAGATGATCTCGACGATGGATGCGATCAGCGGCGGGCGGATGGAGCTCGGGATCGGTGCCGGCTGGAAGCGCGACGAGTGGCTCGCCTACGGCTATGGCTTTCCCGAGACGAAGGAACGCCTCGCGGCGCTCGGCGATCACCTCGAGGTCATCACCCGGATGCTCGACGGAGACAAGAATCAGCACGCGACGTTCGAGGGCCGTTACGCGACGGTCCGCGACGCGATCAACGTCCCGAAGCCCATCCAGAAGCCGCGAGTCCCGATCATGGTCGGCGGCAACGGCCCGAACGTCACCTGGCGTCTGGCCGCCAAACATGCCGACGAGCTGAACGTCGATGGGATGTCGCCCGGCGAGGTCGCCGAGGCACTGCCGGTGATCCGGAGCCGGTGCGAGGAGATCGGCCGGGATCCGGCATCGCTTCGCGTGTCCGTCCATCTCTGGCAGGGGAACGTCGCCCCGGCCGGCCAGAGCGCGAGTCGACCAGATCGCCGCGTACCGGGATGTCGGGAGTCGATCGGGTGATGACGCTCATCCGCGCTTCGGCGACTTCGGACGACGCACTGGCATCGTTCGCCGACGATGCCCGCGCCGCCGGCGTCGAGATGGCCTGATCCGCTCAGATCTCGGCCGGCCGGCGGCGTTCCTGGAGCACGAAGAAGGCAATCATCAACACTGTGACCGCCGCGACGCCACCGCCGTACGACGTGAGCGTTCCTCGCTCGAGGAAGCCGTCGCGGAACACGAACAGCGTCGCGATCAGCGCGAGGCCGTTGAGAATGAACATGGCGGCGGGCGCCCGAATCTCGTCCCAGTCACGGGCGAAAGCCATCGTCCCGCACCAGAACGACCAGCCCAGGAACCACGCCGCGATGATCCGGGCGTCGAGCGGGTTCAGCTCCCACGGCCAGCGATTGGCCGCGAACTCCGGGTTGACGACCAGCAACAGGCCGAACATGAGCAGCCAGCCCGTGAGGAAGACGAGGAAGCCCTTGAACGGCCGCATCAGCGGTCCGCCGGTCGGCGGCGGCTCGGCCCGCATGATTCCGCGCGGGATCAGGTAGAGCATCACCACCGGCTCGAAGATGTACAGGACGATCCAGAGGTGGGCTACCGGCGTCTGAAACGGGTTCCACTTGAACTCGTCGATGTGCCAGTAGGTGGCGAGCAGCAGCGTCCCGGTGAAGGCGAGGTTGCCCCAGACGATCCAGCGCAGTCGGAGCCAATTCGCTTGGCGCATCGCGTAGAGGAAGAAGACGGTCCGGAAGAGGTAGCCGGCGCCGATGAAGGCCTGGGCGTACCGGGGCTGGACGTCCCACGCGAAATAGCCGGGGATCGCGTCCGGGAAGAAGAACATCCAGATCGAGAACACGCCGGCGAAGAGGGCGCCTAGCAATCCCCACCCGATCTGCGTACGCGGCGGCCAGGGCATCGCACCCTCCTCTTCGGCGGCCAGCGGAAGCCGGCACCGAAAACCTACCAGCCCCTCGTTGCCTCCTCGTCTCGCTCGACGACGCCCGAGTCGCTACGCTTGAAACGACAAGGAGGGCCGACCAATGCCGAGCGTTCGACCGGAGTTCCATCTCGCCCAGGTGAACATCGGCATCCTGCGGGCACCCCTCGAGTCGCCGGAGATCGCCGACTTCGTCGCTCTCCTGGATCCGATCAACGCCCTTGCCGACGGAAGCCCCGGCTTCGTCTGGCGACTGACCGGCGATGGCAACAACGCCACCGACGTGCAGGCCTTCGCCGGCACCGGGATCATCATCAACATGTCGGTCTGGCGGTCGCTCGACGAACTCCGCGACTTCGTGTATCGCTCCGATCACGTGGACGTCCTGCGCCGGCGACGCGAGTGGTTCGAGAAGCTGGCCGAGGCTCACCTCGTGCTGTGGTGGCTGCCGGCCGGCCGCCTGCCGACGGTCGAGGAGGCCGAGTGGCGGATCGGGCTTCTCCGGCTCCACGGTCCGACGGCCGAGGCATTCACATTCCGATCGCCCTTCGGCCCGCCGGCGCCTTCGCGGCGTCGTGGGCCCGCGATCGACGCCGAGTTCTGCTGGGCGGGTTGAGCCCGATGGCAGCCGGCCCGATCTCGGTCCTGACCTGTGCCAACTGCGGCACGAAGAACAGCATCACGCCCAGCGAGCGCGGGGCGCCGCACTGCGGCAAGTGCGGCAAGCCGCTGCCCTGGCTCGTCAACGCGGACGCTTCGACATTCGAGGTCGAGACCCGCGCCGCGCCGACGGTCGTCGTCGATCTCTGGGCCCCATGGTGCGGACCGTGCCGCATCGTCGGCCCGATCCTCGAGGACCTGACCCGCGAGTACGCCGGGAGGCTCAAGGTCGTCAAGGTCAACGTCGACGAGAACCAGGGCCTGGCGGCTCGGTTCGACGCGATGAGCATCCCGACGATGGTCGTGATGCGCGACGGACAGGTCGTCGATCGGATCGTCGGGGCGCTCCCGAAGCCGGCGCTCAGCGCCCGGATCACGCCCCACCTCAAGCCGCCGAAGAGCGCCGCAACGGCGTAGCGCCGCAACGCTTAGCCCCCGCCGCCCGTCTCGCGTACCCTCGGGGTCATGCCGGCCGCCGAACCCGATCCGCCTGCCCCCGCCGCCGCAACGCCGACCGCGGTGGTCTTCGACCTCGGCGGCGTCCTCATCGACTGGAACCCGCGCTACCTGTATCGGAAACTCTTCGATGACGAGGCGGCGATGGAGTCGTTCCTGGCCGATGTCGTCAGTCCCGAGTGGAACGGCCAGCAGGACTCCGGGCGGACGTGGGCGGAGGCGGTCGAGGTCCTGACGCGCGAGCACCCGGAGCATCGCGACCTGATCGCCGCGTACTGGCACCGCTGGCAGGAGACCCTCGGTGACGCGATCGCGCCGACTGTCGAAGTCCTCGAGGAGCTGCGCAGGTCCGGCGTCCGGCTGTACGCGCTGAGCAACTGGTCGGCGGAGACGTTCCCGGTCGCCCGCCCGCGCTACCCGTTCCTCGAGACGTTCGACGGGATCGTCATCTCCGGCGAGGAGAAGCTCGCGAAGCCGGACCCCCGAATCTTCCGGCACCTCCTCGACCGCTACGACCTCGACCCGGCCGCCACGGTCTTCATCGACGATTCGGAGGCGAACGTCCGGGCGGCGGCGGCGCAGGGCATGGTTGCGCTCCGGTTCGAGGATGCCGGCACGCTGCGACGTGATCTGGTCGGGCTCGGGCTCCTCGACTAGGCGGTCGCGGCGGACTCCGGCTCCGGATCCGCATCGGCGTCGACCATCACCGGCCGATCTGCCGGGGCCGCGATCAGCGTCAGGTCGTTGAAACCGAGGCGGACGCGGCCGTGGCCCTTGTCGAAGAGGAGTCGCCGGCCGCCGCTGATGTCGGCCCGGATCTCGCGGCCGCCGATGTCGACGCGGAGCTGGGCCGTCGGGCCCTCGAAGATCACCCGCTCGATCGTCCCTTCGATGACGTTCTCGAACGCCGCCCCCTCGCCATCCTGGAGGACCACGACGTCTTCAGGGCGGAGATAGGCGATGACCCGGTCGCCGATCGCCGCCGGCACCCGCGACCGGCTCCGCAGCAGCACGCCGCCGCTCGACACCACCGTCCTGGCGTCTTCGCCGGAGCCCTCGACACCGCTGACCGTTCCCGGCAGGCCGTTGTTCGCCCCGATGAACTCGGCGACGAAGGCGGTCTTCGGCTGCAGGTAGATGTCGGTCTGCGTGCCGATCTGCTCGGCGCGGCCGGCGTTCATGACCACGATTCGGTCCGAGATCGCGAAGGCCTCCGACTGGTCGTGGGTGACGTAGATCGCCGTCTTCCCCGTCCGCCGCTGGAGCTCGAGGATCGAGTACTTGAGGCTGTCGCGCAGGTTCCTGTCGAGCGCCGAGAGGGGTTCGTCGAAGAGCAGGACCCGCGGGTCGGTGGCGAGGACCCGGGCGAGGGCGACCCGCTGCTGCTGACCGCCCGATAGCTGCGACGGCATCCGCGCGCCGTAGCCGGTCAGGCCGACGAGCGCCAGCATCTCCTCGACTCGGGCATCGGCGACGGCCTGCTTCGCACCCTTCACGGACAGGCCGAACGCGATGTTCCGCGCGACCGACAGGTGCGGGAAGAGGGCGGGGGTCTGGAAGACGAACCCGATGTTGCGCGCCCGCGGCGGCAGCCAGGTGACGTCCTGGTCGTCGAACTCGATCCGCCCGCCGCTCGGCTCGACGAGGCCCGCGATCATCCGCAGCGTCGTCGTCTTGCCGCAGCCCGATGGGCCGAGCAGCGTCAGCAGCTCGCCGTCGGCGACCTCGAGGTCGAGCTCGTGGACGGCCACGGTCTGGCCGTAGTGCTTCGAGAGCTGGCTCAGGCGTACGGTCGACATCAGATGAGGTATGTCCCCTTGAGATAGCGCGTCCCGAAGACGCGGAAGAACAGCAGGACGGCGCCGAACGAGATGAGCTGCATCGTAACGGCGAGGGCGGCGGTGGTCGGCGCGAGGCCGGCGGTCCGAACGAGGTTGAACACGCGGAGTGGCGCCGTCGTGATGTCGGGCGGGTGGACGAAGAGCGTCACGAGGTATTCGTTGAAGACGATGATGAACGAGAGCATGAGTCCGGCACTGACCCCGGGCCCGATAAGCGGGAACACGATCCGCCAGAACGTCTGCCAGCGGGTGGCGCCGAGGCAGGCCGCGGCCTCCTCGAACACGACCGGCAGGTCCTTGAGCGCGACCACGATCGGGGTGAGCATCAGCGGGAACGTCCCGACCACCATCGCCAGAACGAGGCCCCACACGGACGTGGTCAGGTGGTACGTGAAGTTGTAGACGAGAACCAGCGAGATGCCGATCACCGCACCGGGCACGTAGAGCGGCAGCGTCAGCGCCGAGAAGAGGAGCCGCTTGCCGGGGAACGGGTAGCGCACGATCGCGTACGCGGCCGGCAACGCGACCAGCAGGTTGATGACGAGGGTCAGGCCGGCGACCCGGAAGCTCTGCAAGAGGTTCTCGCCAAAGCTGCCGAGCACGTACTGGAAGTTCTGGATGGCATAGGTCCCGCCGGGCCCGGTGAACGAATACGCCAGCAGCGTCAGGAACGGCAGGACGAACACGATCAGCACGAACCAGATGTAGGCGTGGCTGGCCAGGTCGACGAGACGCCGGCTGCCGACACGACGCGCGCGCCCCTGGGCGTCGGGGGCGCGTGCCGCCGAACCCGGTGCCGCGGAGATCTGGCCTGCCGTCATTGGACGAGCGCTCCGCGCGAGTAGCGCAGCGAGAAGTAGCTGACCGCGAAGGCGATCACGAGCAGCACCACGCTCATCGCGCTCGATAGGCCGTAGTCGGTCTGGACGACGCCGCGCTGGTAGAGCGTCCAGGCGAGCGCCCGCTGCTCGTTCATCGAGCCGAGCAGGATCGGCTCGGCGAACGTGCCGATGTTCCAGCCGAACACCATCAGGATCCCGGCGATCACGCCGCTGCGGGTGAGCGGCAGGAGGATCCGCCGGAACGTCTGCCACGGCCGCGCCCCGAGGCATGCGGCGGCCTCCTCGAGCGTCGGGTCGACGTTGCTCAGCGCCGCGCCGATGTTCATCACCATGAACGGGAACGTGAACACCGACATCGCGAACACGACCGACGGCAGGCTGTAGAGGACCGCCGTGCTCGGGATCCCGAGCGCCTGGAACAGCGGCGTCGCGGGCCCACCGGGCAGCAGGATGAAGCGCATCCCGAAGGCGATGTAGAGCGCGCCGAACATCGGGAAGACCATGAACGCCCGGACGATGTCGCGATAGCGGACCTTCCGGACGAGGATGTAGGCGAACGGGAAGCCGAAGATCAGGTTGACGATCGTCGAGAGGGCTGCGAGCTGGAGCGTGATGAGGACGTTCGGGAGGTAGCCGCGAGAACATCGCGTCGTAGTTCGCCGCCGAGTACTCCGGGCCCTGCGGCGAGAGGTACGACGACCCGAGCGTGAAGCTCATCTGGATGATGAACGTCACCGGGTAGTAGAGGAACGCGATGACGAGGAGCATGGCCGGGGCGACGAGCGCGAGCCCGATCAGCCGGCGCTTCCGCTCGCGTCGGCTGACCTCGACCGCGCTTGAAGTGAGCGGCAGGCTCAGGGGCTCGGCCATCGTCGGCTCATGGTGCACCAACGCGGGGCGTCCCCGCCGCGCTCGAGACGGGCGGGGACGCGGGCCGCGATAGGTCTACTGCCCGAGCTTCGAGGCGTAGTAGTCCTGCCACTCCTTCTGGGCTGCGTTGTAGGCCTTCCAATCGACGGCCTTGAACGCCTGGATCTGGTCGAGGTTCGGGAAGTAGCTGAAGTAGTCGGCCGCGAACCAGTCCGGGATCTGGTCGACGTAGTCGGGACCCAGGAAGCCCTCGCTGAGCTCGCTCCATGGACCGTGGTCGATCGGCCAGGCGTTCGGGAACTGGACCTCCTTGCTGAGGCGCCAGTTGATGAACACCTGGGCGAGGACCGGGTGCGCCGCACCCTTCGGGACCCACAGGTAGCCGTTGACCGGGAAGACGGCGGACGGCACGAGCAGCGCCGCGTCCGTGTTGCCGCCGAAGTACTCGAGCCGGGCGAGGCTGTTCCAGAAGCTGACCGCGTCGACGGCCCCGCTCCGGAGCAACTGCTGCATCTCGGCGGAGTCAGGCGTGTACTTGAGGACGTTGGGGTAGATGCTCGCCATGACGCAGTCGACGACTTCCTTCATCTGGGCCGCGTCCTTGTAGTCCTTGCCGAGCTCGGACGCGAGGCCCAGGAAGAGGCCGCCGTTCGTGATGTCGCCGGGCGGCGGCAGCGACCACCTTGCCCTTGAGCCGCGGATCGGCGAGATCCTTGAGCGTCTTCATCCAGCCGGCCCGGCGACTTGCTGTAGACGACGCCGGGGAACGCGGTCGACTGGAACGCGATCGTCGTCGGGTCGTGCTTGAAGATGTCGAGGACCATGCTCGCGTTCGGAATGAGGTCCGACGGGAACACGTTGTCGACGAGGCCCTGGTCCATGGCGTCGGCCCAGTAGTTCTCCTCGACCGCGATCACGTCGTATGGCGCCGGGTTGCCGCCGGTGCTCGCGGCGGCGAGCTTCGTCAGGTAGGTGCTCGGCTGCTGCGTCCCCTCATAGGTGAGCTTGACGTCGGCGCCATACGTGTCCTTCACGTACTTCTGGAACTGATTGACGAGCTCGTCGTTGGCCGTGTACGTCCAGTTGCCGACGACGACCGACCCCTCGGCCGCGATCGCAGCCTTGATCTCGTCGTCGGTCATGTCCTTGTTCACGATCGAGACGTGTTTCGTCGCTCCGCCGGCGGCGGGGCTCGCGCTCCCGCCAGCTGCCGGCGAGGCTGTCGCGGCCACGCTGCCGCCAGCCGGTGCCTGCGAGGCCGTTGTGCCGCACGCCGCGGCGACGATGGCCACCGAGAAGGCGACCGCCGCGATTCGCATGAAACGTGAGATCCGCATGCCGGATTGCATCAGACGAGTCCTCCTCCTCGTGCCCGAAGGCATTACTGCTGCCACGCTCCGAAGGTGGCATAGACCCGGTCCCGAATGTGCTCCACGATATCCTCGGACACGGGCCGAGCGTCGGCGATCGTGTACTCGAGTCCCGCCTTGCCGACATATTCCGACAATCCCCGCATCGCCGTGGCGGCATCGTCCCAGCTGATCCCCATCGCCTCGGGGCGGATGTCCAATCCGGTCCGCGACAGGGCCGACAGGACCATCTCCGGGTCGTTGTCCTGGAGCACGGCGCCGAAATACGTTCCCAGGCCGACGGCCTGCCCATGGATGAAGTGACGACCGGTCAGGGCTTCGAGCCCGTACAGGTAGCAGTGGTCGACGCCGTCCATGTGGCGGGTATTCCAGCCCGCGTCGTGAAAGGCGGCACCGCCCCAGCGGTGCGCGAGCATCAGCGTCTGGATACCGCGGTCCGTGACGTCCCGGATCTCATCCAGGTCGGCCAGGACCGCTTCGAGCTGCCCGCGCGCCTCGTCCACCAGGCGTTGGTCATATGGCCATCGGCGTTCCTCCCTGCCCGCGTCGCGGGCGAGCTTCCAGTCGAACTCCGCGGTGTGGTAGCAGAGCACGTCCCCCAGGCCGCTCCGGTTGAGCAGCGGCGGGGCGCGCCCGGATGACGTCGTAATCGACATAGACGGCCTCCGGCACGGCCCAGCCGAGGGCCACGAACGTGCCGCCCTGGCGAAGGGCCGCCCGATGCGCGAACGGCGCGTTCGTCGTCATCGCCGTCGGGACCTGGAAGAGCGGCGTGCCCCGCCGTCCAGGCGAAGAACTTCGCGACGTCCATGGCCCGGCCACCGCCGAGGCCGATGACGCTGGCGAACCGCGGCTGGCGCCGCTCCTCCTCTTCGAGCTCCTCGAGCTCGAGGCTGTCGGCGAAGTGGACGCCCGCCAGGTCCGGGCCGAACTGGTGCTCGAATCCGGGCCACAGGTCCGCCATCGTCACGACGAGGTACGGCCGATGCGCGAAGTGCTTCAGCTCCCCGACGAGCTCGCGACCGAAGACGGCCTGGAACTGGCCGCCCGTCGACAACCGACGGGACGTTCGGGCGGTCGGCCGGCATCGTCGCTCCCGTCACTCGAACCGCCGGTGACGGGGCGCGTGAAGGCAGATTAACGATAACGCTTGACGTTTTCATTCCCTTGGAACGATAGCCGCCGATGTCAATAGGCTGCGGTTCCGCGTCGTGCTCGAAACGACTCAATTCGCCCTCTCCCACCAAGAATTCGACGCACGTCAGAAGCCGCCGAAGTCGCCCCCGCCGAAGTCACCGCCGCCAAAATCTCCGCCGCCGAAGTCGCCGCCGCCGTCATCGAACCCGGCATCGGCGGTGTCGGATGCGTCTCCCCCGGCGGACTCCCCGCTCCCGGCGTCGCCGGAGTCGCCGGTCTCGCTGCCCTCGGCGCCCGGCCCTGGGTCATTGTCGAAGAACGACTGGGCGATCGCGGTGCCGATGAAGCTCGCGGCGAGGGTCGTCATGAACCAGCTGCCGAGACCGAAGCCCGCGTTCCCGCCCCAGGCCCGCTCGATCGTCCCCGGCTGGCGGACCTCCGCCCGGGTCGCGGCACGCGCGAGCGAGGCCGGGTCGTCGCCGCGGAGCTCGCCCGGCGGGACATGCTGGGCAAGGGCCTGGAGCGCCTGGCGGCGCTGCTCCGGCGTGAGGCTGGCGAACGCCTCCTCGTGGGCCCGCTCGATCTCCTCGGGCGGTGCTGTTGCCAGCATGTAGCGATAGCGGGCGAGCGCCTGCTCGTCCGTCGGTTCGGCTGCCTGGCTCTTGCTCCGGTTGAAGAAGCCCATCGGTCCGCTCCTCGCTGGGTCGTTGAACGTCTGCGACCAGTGTGCTCCGCGGCGCCGTACGGCTCAACCGCCAGTTACGACCACGAGCTTATCCGTGCCGGACTCCGCGCCCCAGACCTCGCCAGGGCGGCCGTGGAGCTGGCGGACGGACGCGTTGGCGCTCGGCAGGACGACCGATTCGAACGACTCACTCTCAGGATCGAACCGAACGATCGAGTTTGCCCCGAAATCGGTCAGCCAGACGATGTCGCGGTCGTCGACGAACACCGCGTAGGCCATCGGGCCGTCGCCGGGCAGCGGCCACTCCTCCCAGGATCCGGTCGCGGGATCATGGACAGCGAGCTTCCCGGCGTTCCACTCGCTCACCCAGATCCGGCCGCGCGAATCGGACCAGACACGTCGCGCTCCCTGGTCCGCGGTTGGCGGCTGGACGACCGTCGCCACGCCCGTTGCCGGGTCGATTCGGGCGATGTGGCTGCCGGCCAACGAGGCGTACCAGACGTCGCCGTTCGGTGCGGCGGTGATGCCGTACGGTCCGCGGCCCTCCGGCGCGTCGAAGACCGACACCGCGCCGCTCGGCCGGGTCGAGGCGGCCATAGACGCCGGACTGCCCGGTGAACCACAACGTGCCGGCCCGATCGAAGACGGCGGTGTTCAGGTTGGCGTTCGGCCGATCGGATGGCAGGGGAAACGATCGGATCTGGTCGGTTGCCGGATCGACTCGAACGATCGCGTCGAGGCCGCTATCGGTGATCCAGGCGGCGCCGTCGGGCCCGGTGATCACGCCGTGCGGTGATGAGCCAGCTGCCGAGCTGGATTTCGCGGATGGTGCCGGTCGCGGGATCGAGATGGCCGAGGACTCCGACATGCTGGCCGGTGTACCAGACGCCGCCATCGGCGGCGGGCGAGACGTCATGGGGGTGTGTCCCGGCCGGGACGTCGTACTCGCGCAGCGTGAGGCTCACCGCCGCGCTCGCGGGCTGATCCGAAGGAAGCGACGGCGCGGCCGAGGCCGGACTGGAGGCCGGACTCGTTGCACTCCGGCTGCTTGGGCCGGGCGAGCCGCAGGCGACTGCGACGAAGAGGACGGCGAGGGCGACGGCGGAACGGCTGGCTGCCTGGCAGCGCATGTCGGGGAGTCTGCCACGCCGCTCCTGCATCGGCCTAGCCTAGCGGGTAGGCTCCGACGCGATGCACCGTGCATTCCCCATCCTCCGCACCGGGCCCCTACGACCGGCACCTCCGCCTGCCAGGGACGCGCAACCTCCGCGACATCGGGGGCTATCCGGCGGGTCCCGGGCGCCAGACGCGCTGGCGGACCCTATTCCGGACCGACGCGCTCGACCTGCTCCCCGTCGATTTGCAACGTGCGCTCCTCAACCTGGGCGTCCGGCACGCGATCGATCTGCGATTTCCCGGCGAGATCGAAACGCGGCCCAGCGTGTTCCGTGACTCGGCCGACGTCCGGTACCTGAGCCTGCCGCTCCACGACGACCGGCCGGCGCCGGCCGGCGGCATCCCCGCTTCATACCGCGCGATCCTGGACGGCCGCGGGTCGCAGTTCGCCGCGGTCGGCCATGCCCTCCTGGAGCCCGGTGGCTTGCCGGCGGTCGTCGGTTGCACCGCGGGGATCGACCGGACCGGGCTCACGATCGCGCTCATCCTGTCCGCGATCGGCGTCCCGCCCGATGTAGTCGTCGCGGATTACGCCTTGTCGGCCGCGAACTATGCGAGCGACGGGACGGGATCGGGGCTCGACGACTGGCGGACCGGACCCGTGGCGGTCGACTGCATCCCGGAGTACATGATCGGGGCGCTCGACCACGTGACTGGAGCGACACGGCGGCGCGGCGGCGTACCTCGCGAGCCACGGGCTCACGGGCGCGGACATCGCGCGGCTACGGGACCTCTTGACGGAGGCCGGCGAGGACGCGAGCCGATAGGCCCGTCTCGGGCAGCCACCGGACGATCCAGGCCCTTGGCGCGCGCTGGATCGGACCGGGGCGGCCCTCGACGACATTGATTGCCGCCTGCGGACTGCGGTCCGCGAACCGGACCGTGACACTCCCGAGGGGCGTCGCCCCATCGAGGTACGCCGGCGGGCAGTCGAACGTGTCGCCGCAGAGCAATGACCGCCACACGGTGGCGGCGAGGACCGCCGGCGCATCGCTCGGAAGCGTTCGGATCGCGGCCATCGCCATGCGCTGGCACGTGCGTCGTTCGACGTCCCGGCAATTCAGGTCGGATGGGACGGCCCGAGCGAGGGCCGGAGCGTCGGGCGACCCGGCGGCCGCGATGGGGCTGCCCCTGGTCGCTGCGGGGTTCGTCGCCACCCGCGCCGGGCCGGCGTTCGCCACGGCGATGCCGGCCACCGCCGCGAGTCCGATGAGGACGGCCACGACCGCCCGACGGCTGCGACCGGGCGGGCCGCCGATGACGGCCGATACCTCGAATTCCATGTCGCCGTAGCCTACTCCGCGCCCCCGCGGATCCTTTGTGGCGACGCTGCCCCTTACGGCCTTGGCGGGAGGAAGTTCAATCCTGCGAGCGACGCGGCGATCCGGTCCCATTCCTGGCGCCGGCCCTCGAGAATCGCCGCGGCCAGCGCACCGTTCGCCGCGGCTGGCCCGACCACGGGTGGCACGGTCGCGGGCGCCGACGGTGCCGGCGCGGGAGTCGGCGCCGGCGTCGGGATCGTCGGGGCGGCGGTCGCCGCCACGTCAGCGTGGATGTCGGCCGCGATACCCGCGGTGGCGAGGGGGATGTAGCGCCCGGCAAACGCACCGTTGGTGACCTGGAGGTACGTCCGCGTCGGATCCTCGAGCGTGGCCGCGGGATCGAATGCCACGATCGCGTCGAAGTTCGCGCCGCTGGCGTGGGGGAACAACAAGCGCCGAGCAACCTTCGGTGGCTGACCCGGGGCAAACGCGACAACTGTGGTCCTGGCCGCGACCCGGAAATGACGCGGCGGGTCGAAGCGTCGAATCACTCGGACGGTCGCAGCGGCGGTCGCGGTCGCAGCTGCTGACCTGGGCGTCTTGACGGCCTTCAAGTACTGCCCTTCCTGGAACCAGAGCTGTTCCGCCGGCCACCACGCCCGCGCGAAGTCGGACCAGGCGATCCACTCGCCGGCATACGACGAGCCCATCGCGGCCAGCGGATCGAGAAGGCGCGTCCGGCCGGCCGACCAGCCAATGAGCGTGACCCGGTGGCCGAGCTTGAACTTCGGGCTCCAGCGCCGATGCCGCGCCGGCAGCTCGCCGTACGTCACGCCGGCGACGAGCGCACCGCCGTTGGCGAGACGACGCTGCACCTCGCGCTCGCTGCAGCGTTCGATGGCGACGGACGTCTTGTAACGCACCTTCATCGCTCGGACCATGTGGCTGGATCGGCTGCCGCCCCGCGTGTCCGAATCGCCCGACGCACCGGCCAGAGCCGCAACCTCCGCGTGCGTTGCCGGCTTCTGGCCGAGCCAACCCACGTTTGCGCCGTTCAATAACGCCGTGTACGTGCACGCCCAGTAGGGCGGCCCGTCGAACCGCTCGTTGACGAACGGTGGGACGAACGTCAAGCGGTCCCCGATCTGCTCGTACCTTCCTGCCCCAGCCATGCTCGCCCTCCGGCGTTCGGCGCCTCGTCTCGCCGGGCGCTGGCGACGATCTTGGACACCGGCCGTCTGCCCCGCGTCTGGACCGCAATCGAGACGCGAGCGCGATGACGGGGGTGCAGCTGTCTGGGCACCGCCGGCCGAGGCGGTCTCGCGGAGGGTCCCAACCGTGGCGAAACTGAGGTCAAGCGAAGCGAGGCCACTGACAACGCTGCTTCTCGTGGCGGGAATCGTTCTGATCGCCGGGCTCGGCGGGTTCTATGCGCTCAACAACCTGCCCGCGTACCTGACATCGAGCTCCCTGACGATTGTCGTCCTGCTCGTCGCAGGGTTCGTGGCGGTGACGCTGCTGCTGTACCTCGGGACGATCATCCTGCGGACCGCCGGGCTGTCGACGAAGAAGGAAGCGCTCGGCATGCCCGAGGGTTCGATCCGGGCGCTGATCGCGATGAGCCTCATCCTGATGTTCGCGATCATCGGCGTGACGGTGCTCTACTCGGGCATGGGCGGCGAGCCGATCGAGTCGAACGGCATCTCGGCGGCGGAGCTGGAGCGGCTCGAGAACGTCCAGATCATCTCGATCTCCGTCGTGGATCCGGCCGCCAGCCCGGGGTCAGAGCGCTTCAACGTCACGGCTCGGCCGGAGCTCAGTCAGGCGGGACACGATTTCGGCCTTCAGCTGCTGACGACGGTCAGCACGCTCGTCGTCGCCGTGGCCGGCTTCTACTTCGGGTCCCGGGCCGTGGCCCAGGGTGCGAAGACGGCGACGAATGCGGCCCAGACGGCGGCGGCCCAGTCCGCGGCCGCGAGCGCCGCCGGGGCAGCGGCCGGGACAGTCGTCGGTGGTGCGGTCGTCGCGGCGGCCGAAGGATCGGCCACGACTACGGGAGTGGACGGAACGAACGTCGCGCCACTCGGCGAGGACGAGCTCGTTGGCGCCGTCGAGGACGTCAGCGACGATGCCGGCGCTCCACAGGGCGAGGCCGTGGTCGAGGCCGATCTCGGCGAGGAAGCCGAACCGGTCGTCAACGGCGGCAAGACCGAGAACGACCTGCCGCCCGGTGGCAAGAAAGCTCCGGCGACCTGAAGGAGCTCCTTGTCGATTCCGCGGCTGGCCGTTCGTCGTTGGTTCGAGGGCGAACCGCACGACAACCAACGGGAGCCCGGGAGCAAGGAGTTCGATCGATGGGCGACAACAAGATCATCCACTTCGAGATCGTGGGCCGGGATGGGCCCGGTCTGCAGCGGTTCTACAGCGATCTCTTCGGCTGGAAGCTCAACACCGACAATCCGGGCGGCTACGGGATGTCCGACCCGGCCCAGACCGGTGTCGTGGCCGGGGTCGGCGCCTCGCCGGACGGCGGCGCGGGCCATGTCACGGGTTACGTCGCCGTGGACAGCGTCGACGCGGCGCTGGCCCGCGCAGCGGAGCTGGGTGGAACCGTGATCATGCCGAAATTCAGTCCCGGACCCGGCGCGGTCCTCGGCCTCCTGGCCGATCCCGAGGGGCACGTCATCGGCGTCACCGAGCTCTGACCTTCAGGCTCACTCCCAGCGGAGCCGGTCGTCATCGACCGGCTCCGAGCCCGGGCCTATTCTTTCGAGGTGACGCTCTATCGCCTCGATAAGCCCGCCGACCTCGTCGCGCCGACCCTCGTCGCCGCCTTCGACAGCTGGATCGATGCGGGCGGCGCTTCCTCGACTGCCGCCGGGCAGCTGGCCGACGGCGGCGAGGTCGTCGTCGAGTTCGATGGCGACCTCCTCTTCGACTACCGATCGCGCCGGCCGACGCTCGAGATCGTGAACGGCCGGCTGGCGGAACTGACCTGGCCGAGCCTGACGGTTCGGCGAACCCGAATCGACGGTCGCGACCTGCTCATCCTGGCCGGCGCCGAGCCGGATTTCCGGTGGCGTGAGTTCGCGGCAGCGGTCGTCGAGGTCGCCAAACAGCTGGGTATCGGGCTCTGGATCAGCCTCGGGGCGATCCCCGCTGCCGTGCCCCACACCCGCTCGACGTACGTCCTCGGGTCGACGTCCCAGCCGGGCTTGCTCCTCGGCGACGTCCAGCCGGGGCCGGCAGGGGTGCTGCGCGTTCCGTCCGCCGCGATCTCCGTCCTCGAGCATGCGATCGGCCAGGCGGGCATCCCGGCCATCGGCTACTACGCCCAGGTCCCCCACTACATCTCCGGGCCGTATCCCGCCGCCGCGGTGGAGCTGCTCCGCGCCGTCGGGCGCCATCTCGGGACCGAGGTCCCTATCGCGGCGTTGAGCGACGAGGCTAAGGAGCTCAACGCGCGCCTCGACGCGGCCGCCGCCCTCGAGGAGACGACGCGGACCTACGTACAGCGGCTCGAGGCGATGGTCGACGAGGAACGTCTGCCGGCCGGCGACGACCTGATCGCCGACATCGAGCGCTTCCTCCGGGACCGCGGCGGCGAGAGCCCGGACCGGAGCTAGTCGCCCAGTTCGTCGGCCAGCAGGTCGGCGATCTCCCGTGCGTTCGTCGTCCCGTAGTTTGCGTAGCAGTTGTTGAACATGAGGTGGACCTCCTTGGCCTCCTTGGCCACCTCGCGGATGCGGGGGACCCACTCCGAGAGCTCGTCCCGCGAGTAGAGGTAGCGGAAACGCTCGGCCGGGGTGATGCCCTTCGCCTCCCAGGTCGCGGCGTTCCGGCCATGGAAGCGCACGAGAGCCAGCTCCGACGAGGTCACCAGCACCTCGGGCGGGACGGAGCTCTTGAAGCCCTGCGGCTCGTCGACCATGACGAACGGGATGTTCCGCTCCGCCAGGAATCGCGTCGTGCGCTCGGCGTTCTTCTCGTTCAGCCAGGAGCCGTTGCGGAACTCGACGGCGCAGGTCCAGCCCTTGAGCCGCTCGACCGCATCCTCGATCTGGGCCCGGTTCTCGGACGAGGGGAAGACCCACTTCGGATACTGCAACAGGATCGAGCCGAGCTGGCCGCGTTCGGCGAGCGGCGCGAGGCCATCCCGGAACATCGTCCAGACCGCGTCATTGAGCTCCGCCGGCAGGTCCTTGGCGTAGATCCGCGTCTTCGCCTTCAGTTCGTCCGGCAGCTCGTCCTTGATCGCCTTCGGGAGTCGCTTCGTCTCGGTCCCCTGCCCGTCATCAGGGCGTGGGCCTTGATGTCGAACGTGAAGTCCGGCGGCGTCCGATCGACCCACAGCTGGGCTGTCCGCTCGGCCGGCAACGCGTAGTAGGTCGCATCGACCTCGACGACCGGGAACGTCGAGGCGTAGTACTGGAGGCGCTCCTCCGCGCTGTCCGCGCCGACCGGGTAGAAGACACCCGATGCGGTCATCGTCGGGTCCGTCCAGGACGCCGTGCCGACGAGGATCTTGCTGGCGCCGTCCAGCTCGATGGGTTCCGCAGCGACTGATCCGATGTCATCGACTCGCGCGGCAGCGCCGTCGGGGCCCGGATCGTGATCGCCTGCCATGCCGTCAGCGTAGCGCCCGAGCGCGGCCTGGGTCATCTCTCTCATACCTGACACTTCCTGTCATGAACGGGCGTATCGTTGGCGGGTGCGAGCCAGTCGATTGGTCAACGTCCTGCTCCTCCTGCAGACGCGCAGCCGGATGACGGCCGCCGAGCTGGCCGAGGAGCTGGAGGTCTCGGTCCGGACGATCTATCGCGACGTCGAGGCCCTCGCCGAGGCCGGGGTCCCGATCTACGCGGAACGCGGACCGCACGGTGGGGTCCGACTCGTCGACGGCTACCGAACCCGCCTGACCGGCCTCACCGCCGACGAAGCGGAGGCCGTGTTCCTGTCCGGGCTGCCCGGTCCCGCGGCGGAGCTCGGTCTCGGGACGGTGGTTGCGGCCGCGCGGCTCAAGGTGATGGCCGCCCTGCCGCCCGAGCTGCGCGTTCGGGCGGGCCGGATCGCCGAACGTTTCCATCTCGACGCGCCGGGTTGGTTCCAGACGTACGAGGAGCTGCCGCACCTGGAAATGCTCGCTAGCGCCGTCTGGCAGAGTCACCAGGTCCGGATGCTGTATCGGCGCGGCGAGCGGGGCGGTATCGTCGAGCGGCAGATCGAGCCGCTCGGGCTCGTCCTCAAGGGCGGTATCTGGTACCTCGTCGCTCGGGCTTCGACGAACATTCGGACGTATCGCGTCTCGCGAGTTCTCGAGATGACCGTGCTCCCCGAGGCCTTCGAGCGGCCGGAAGACTTCGATCTTGCCGAGCATTGGGACCGCTCGACGACGGCCTACGAGGACGCCGCCGATCACGTCGAGGTCACCGTCAGGTTGCCCTCCGATCGACTGGCCGCGTTCGCCGGAGAAGTGGGCTCGAGGCTCATGGCGAGCGCGACGCCCGTGCCCGATCCGGACGTGCCCGGCGACGTCCGGCTCACAGTGACCTTCGACTGGATCGACGCCGCCGTCGGCATCGCCCTCCGGCTGGGTGCCGACGTCGAGGTCCTGGAGCCAGACTGGTTGCGCCGATCCATCTTCAACTCCGCGACCGCCATCGTCGAGCGTTACGCCGAGAGGTCCGTCGCCGCCGTCCCGGTATGAGCCCCGCCTCGCAGCGACTCCGGCCGGTCCGTGAGATGGTCGACGAGCCATGCCCGCAGGCGTCCCTTGCGGGGGGCGTTGCCGCGGGCGGCCCGCACTCGCTGGGCCGCCTCGAACTCGCGCTTTCGGTCCGCCTGGATTGCCCGGAGCCATTCCTCGCTGAGCATGATCTGCCCCTTTCCCCGTTCGCCGCTACCCGTCATTCGATGTCCCCTCAAGCTATCGGGGAAACCTGCCAGAACGTGTCAGGAACGCCGATCTTCTTGCTCACCCGTAACGGGATTGGCACAAACCGCGGGAGCCACGCACGCTTCCGCGGCACGCCGGAACAGGCACGATCCCGACCACGCGGCGGTATGTGCCGCTGGGAGGAAGACTGAAATGACATTCAATCCGGACGCCCGGCTCGATCCCGACCAGGTAACCGACGTCCGCGGCCGAAGCGGCGGGGGGCGAACCCTTGCCTTCGGCGGCGGTGGTCTCGGGCTGATCATCGCGATTGCGTATCTATTGCTCGGCGGCGACCCGTCGGCGCTCATTCAACCGGCGCCTGGCGGCGCGGTGGAGCCGAACGCGTCACTCCTCGCCGAGTGCAAGACCGGCGCCGACGCGAACGCGCGTCCGGATTGCCGGATCGTCGGGTTCGTGAACAGCATCCAGGCCTACTGGACATCGGAATACCAGAGCGCCGGCAAGACCTATCGCCCCGCGGAGTTGTTCCTGTACACGGACGGCGTCACCACCGGCTGCGGCGCCGCCAGCTCGGCAGTCGGGCCGTTCTACTGCCCGCCCGATGAGTCGGTCTACATCGACCTCGGGTTCTTCGATGAGCTCCAGTCGCGGTTCGGAGCCGAGGGTGGTCCGCTGGCGGAGGCGTACGTCGTCGCCCACGAATACGGCCATCACATCCAGGACCTCGAAGGCATCCTGAAGCCCGGTGGTGACACCGGCGCGGAAAGCTACGCCGTCCGCACGGAGTTGCAGGCGGACTGCTTTGCCGGCGTCTGGGTCAACCACGCCGCGTCCACCGGCTTCCTGCTGCCGCCTACGGATGCGCAGATCGGACAGGCGCTGAGTGCTGCGGCCGCAGTCGGCGACGACCGGATCCAGGAATCGACACAGGGCCAGGTGAACCCGGAGGCGTGGACGCACGGCTCTGCCGAGCAGCGCCAGAAGTGGTTCACGACCGGCTTCAAGTCCGGCGAGCCGAACGACTGCGACACGTTCAGCGGGGACCTCGTAGCGGGCTCAGATGAAGGCGTTCACGAGCGAAGAAGCCGACTTCCGAAGCGTCTCGGGCCCGGTCGTCGGTCCCAGCCGCAGCGAGCGCTTCCAGGCGTTCGAGCGCCGCTACGCGGCGGTGAGCCGGGTCCTCGACGACCTCGTGCCGATTCCTGGCACGCAGCAACGCGTCGGGTTGGATCCGGTGATCGGGCTCGTGCCGTGGATCGGCGATCTCGTCTCGGCAAGCGTCGGCTTCTGGCTCATCGCCGAGGCGGCACGCTTCAAGATCCCGTCGGTCGTCCTCGTCCGGATGGTCCTCAACACGCTCGTCGACCTGGCCGTCGGGGCGATTCCGTTCCTCGGCGACCTGTTCGACATCGTGTCGCGATCGAACCGGCGAAACCTAGAGCTGTTCCGGCGCCACGCGACTGACGCCTACGCCTCGACTACCGAGCACCGTCTATTCCTGGCCGGCCTCGCGCTCGTCGTGATCGGCGTGATCTGGCTGATCGCGATGTTCGTGGGCTGGCTGCTGTCGATCGAGATCCCGACTCCGTAGCGGTGCTAGCGGTGACGCCGCTACCCTTGCGACGATGACATCACAGCGGCGTGCCTGGTTCGATAGCCTCGATGTTGCGATTACGACGGCGCTTGCAAACTGGAGCTTGCCCGTCCTCCGCATCGGCCTTGGAATCGTCTTCCTATGGTTCGGGGCGCTCAAGTTCGTGCCGGGCCTGAGCCCGGCCGAGGGTCTGGCAACCCGGACCATCCAGGATCTGACGCTCGGCGCGGTTACTCCGGCCGCGTCGCTCCCGCTCCTCGCCGCGTGGGAATGCCTGATCGGACTAGGTCTGACCAGCGGCAGGTTCCTGCGGGCGACTCTGCTCCTCCTGGCCGTCCAGATGGTCGGGACATTGATGCCACTCATCCTCTACCCGACGGAGACATTCACTCGATTTCCTTACGCCCCAAGCCTCGAAGGCCAGTACATCATCAAGAACGTGGTGCTGATCGGAGCCGCGATGGTCGTCGGCTCGACTGTCCGTGGAGGCCGGATCGTGCCGGACCCACAGGCCGCCGACATCGCGGAGTCGGTCGCGTCGACCGAGCCGACAACTCGCGGGCGAGCTCCCGTAGTCATTCCGACGGTACGTGCCGTCAGGCTGACAGGCGGTCCTCGACGACGGCCAGGGCGTCTGCGAGCGACCTATCCCGCCCGGCGCTCGCCGCTTCGATCCGAAGCCGGACCGGCAACGCGGCGCCCGTGAACCAGACCTCGCAGGCGTGGCGGGCCCGGTCGATGTACCGCACCGCGTCGGCCTCGGAGGTCTCCGGAAGCAGGACGTGAAACCGATTCGGGGCGACGCGGGCGATCCGGTCCGTGTCGCGGGCCTCGCGCCGGAGAGTGAACCCGATCGGGCCGGCGAGGCGATCGATCTGGCGGATGACGTGACCGTCCACGCGGCGGTCCTCGGCCGCCCGGCGCTCAGCGTCGGCGACCGCGAACTCGACCGCCACGACCGTTGCCGGGCGGCCGTAGCGCTCGGTCCTGGCCATCTCGCGCCGGATCGCGGCCTCGAAATCCGTTCGCGTGTCGAGCGCGCTCTCGACCGCTGCCGCGGGCTCCATCCGGGACGGGCCATGCGTCCGCCGCCGACTGCGCGGGCCCGACAGGAACTTCTCGATCTTCTCGGTGACCCGGTGATCGTCGCCGTCGCGAACCACGAACCTGCGGGCCCGGCGGGAGCCGAGAGGTCGGGGCGGCGGCTGGCGGTCGTCGGGCATGCGGTCTTAACTCTCGAGCAGTTGGGATGCGGTGCAGCCCTGACCGGGACCGTCCCAAGACAGGATACCCGGAGACGGCATGGATGGGCTTTCATGTCGCGGCAGGCTCGCCTCCGAGACTCGGCCGCGGCCCGGGGGTGACCATCCGCGGGTTGACGATCGCGACGAGAAGCGCACGATGGCTCCGTGCGGAAGCGTCTCGTCGCCCTCCTGTCGGCCGCCCTCCTCGTCGTCGGACTCGCCGGCAGATCGCCGGCGCTGGCGGTCGAGTACGAGTTCCCACCCGGCAACACGGGCTATCACACGTACGAGGAAATGGTGGCCGAGGTCAAGGCTGCCACCCTCGCCTACCCGGCGATCGTCCGCCGTTTCTCGATCGGGAAGTCGTGGATCGGCCGCGAGCTCTGGGCCGTGAAGATCTCCGACAACGTCGCCCTCGACGAGTCCGAGCCCGAGGTCCTCTTCGACGGCCTCCATCACGGCGATGAGCACATGAGCCTGGAGATGACGCTGGCGATCCTGAGGTGGCTGACGACGGGCTACGGCGCCGACAGCAGGATCACGGGCCTCGTCAACAGCCGCGAGATCTACATCATCTTCGCCATGAATCCGGATGGCGCGACATACGACATCCGCGGCCGGACGTATCACAACTGGCGCAAGAACCTGCAGCCGACGCCCGGCTCGGCGTCCGTCGGGACAGACCTCAACCGCAACTACGACTACCGCTGGGGATGCTGCGGCGGCTCCAGCAGCAATCCGGCGAGCTCGCGCTACCGCGGGCCATCGCGATTCTCCGCCCCGGAGACGCGCGCCTTCCGCGACTTCGTCGACAGCCGCGTCATCGCGGGGCGGCAGCAGATCCGGACCGCCATCAGCTTCCACACGAGCGGCCGCCTCGTGATGTGGCCGTACGGCTACACCTACGTCGACATCCCGGCCGACATGACGACGACCGACCATCGGACGTTCGTCGCGATGGGCAAGGTCATGGCCGCCTCAAACGGGTACAAGCCCGAGCAGGCGAGCGACCTCTACATCTCGTCCGGCACGTCCCGCGACTGGCTGTACGGGCGGCACCACATCTTCTCGTTCACCTTCGAGATGTTGCCGAACGGCTCGGCGTACGCGCCCGACGAGGCCATCCCGACCGAGACCGGCCGGAATCGCGAGGCGATCCTCTACGCGATCGACCTGGCCAACTGCCCGTATCGGGCGATCGGCGAGCCGGTCCGGCGGTGCGAGGTCGTCGCGGGCTCGCGCTGACCGGATCGATCAGGCGGCTGCGTCCGCCTCGACGGCTGACCTCGATGAGCGGGCTGAACCTGACCATCGCGTCGAGATCCTGGCGTCGCCAGACTGCGGCGACGCGGGTCAGCACCGCCTGTCGCTCTTCCGGATCGGTGATGACGCGGGCGGTGGCGGGCAGGTCCGCGGTGACCCGCCGGCCTTTCAGGTGCAGCGTCAGGTGAGGATCGGCCTCGAGGTTCGCGATCCAGGCGCGCTTGCGACGCGACGGCAACCCGCTGATGTAGATCCGACCGTCGAAGTTGTGGAAGACGATCTCGATTCGCCGCGGCAGGCCGCTCCGCCGGCCGGTCGTGGTGATGTCGATCGTCTGGCCGTGGCTCAGCGCGCGCCGGATGTCCTCGTCCACGTCGGTCAGACCCGCTTGCCCTGCGCCCGCTGCTCCGCCTTGTAGGCCCGCTTCCCGGCCTGGTACGTCGCCAGCGCCTCGGCGGAATCGACGTCACCGAGGGTCATGTGGTCGCGGAGCGTAGGTTTCCCAGCCAGCCGGAGCGACGCCGAGGCGCTTGCCGAGGATCGCGACGAGCGTGCCGGCTTTCATCGGGCCGATGCCGGGCAGCTCCAGGAGCCGCGCATGGAGGTCGGCCCCGTCGCGGGCTTCGGTCCAGACCCGGCCCGCGTCGCCGTCGTATCGCTCGACCAGGAACTCAGCGAGCTCCCTTGTCCGACGGGCCATGTTGCCGGGGAACCGATGGAGGGCGGGCCGTTCGCGGAAGACCTCGTCGAGTCGATCGGGCTCCATCGACGCGATCGTCCGCGCGTCGAGCTCGCCGATTCGGCGCCGCAGCTCGAGCGGACCGGAGAACGCCTTCTGGAGCGGCACCTGCTGGTCGAGGACGAAGCCGATGAGCAGCGCGAGTGGCTCTTCGACGAGGAGTTGGTCGGCTTCGGGGTCGCCGGTGAAGGGCAGGGAGTCGGTCGTGGCCATGGGCGGATGATACGTCGAGGCGGCGCTTGCGCCGGGAATGGCGGCTCTCACCACGGCCCGAGCGGCCCGACCGCTGCTTGGTCCGGCTGGCGGACCAACGGGCGAAGGACGGCCGGCCCGACCGCTGCTTGGTCCGGCTGGCGGACCAACGGGCGAAGGACGGCCGGCCCGACCGCTGCTTGGTCCGGCTGGCGGACCAACGGTCGAAGGACGGCCGGCCCGACCGCTGCTTGGTCCGGCTGGCGGACCAACGGGCGAAGGGCCGACGCCGCGGCCCTACGTCAGATGTCCGACGCTGCGGTACCTCCAACGTCGCGCGCGATTGCGCATCCCGGTCGATGGGTCCCGCCGCGGCGCGGGCCGATCATGCCGCCATGGACGTCAAGCAGCTCCAGCGCAGCGAAACTCCCGCGATCCGATCGTTCCGGATCTGCCTCGCCCACCCGCACCGACCGACGACGATCCTCGGCGTCATCCGACGCGTCGCGGCCGAGCAGGCGAGCTCAGGCCAGGACCGCTCGAGGCACGTCGCGGCGGCGCAATTCCCGCGCCGAACCAGCGTCTTCGCCTGATCTTCAGACCGCCAAGCGGCGGCCTGAACGGCCCGAAGCCTAGCGGGTGGCCTCCGCCGTTCCGATGGCGTTGCGCCACTGGGCGGTCGTCAGGTTGAAGTCACCGATCATCGAGCGGTAGTAGCGACTCGCCCCGAGCGGATCGAGAACTCCGTGCCAGGGCCGCGTCCGCGTCGATCGGAACACGAAGTCGTAGCGGCCGTCAGCCGCGGGACTCGTCCAGAAGATCTGGGCCACGGTCATCTTCGTCTTGAACAGGCCGTGGAGGATGTACCCGCGCCGAATTGATGCCTTCAGCGAAGACCGCCTTAGCGTTCGCCCGAAGGAATCCGGCACCGTAGTTGTCGACGCGCTGGATGGCGGTCGACTTCGACGGATAGCCCGATCCCCATTCGTTGTTGCCGGACGCGTAGCACAGCCGATTGAGGATCACGACCGCGTTCGGGGCGAAATTGATCTGCGTGTCGATGTAGTACTCGCCGTAATACTTGTTGCGTGAGCTGCCGGCGGTCGCGTTGAGCCCGAGTCCGTCCTTGGTGTACCTGTTGAATGGCGCGTACGGGCTGGGCCAGCCATTGCCGTGGCCGAGGTAGATGAAGACGTTGGCGCCCTGGGCGACGCTCTTCACCTTCGTCCAGGTGGCGTACGGGCTGTAGACCTCGTAGACGGAGGCGCCGTATGAGCGGGCCTGCGCGGCGAGCTTCTTCGCGTTGTAGATGTAGTTCGCTGTGCTCGAGCCGACGGGTCCGACGACGATGACGACCTTCATCCCCCCGGCTTCCGCGGGTGTCGGATTGGCGGCGAGCCCGACGCCGGCGAAGACGACGGCGACGACGAGTGAGACGGTCAGCCGTAGCGACCGGTGGCGAGACGCCCTCTGGGCGCCCTTTGTGGAAACTGGCAACGCTCTTGCCTCCTCTCTCCCGGAACACCGCGCTGGGGCACGGTGACGGTGTTGTTGCCGCCGGCGGCAGGAGGCGAGCGCTGGAACGCAATCGTGCGGAGGCGCGGGGCGTGTCCGGGCGGCCGAGAGGTGAGCTCTCGGGGAGGCCGGGTGGATCGGGTGAGCCGATCCGAAGGGCGTCGGGCGTCTGGGGGAACACCCGACAGGGTTCGACAGGGTCCTGCCGTGGGGGCGGCGGTCTTCGGTTTTTGGGCCTGTCTGTCGGTTGTTGCCTGATGGGCTTGCAGGAGTATGACAGTTACTCGTGCTCACCGCCTCCCCCAAATCGACCAGTGCCTGGGGGGCTTGTTGGCGCAAATCGGCTATGCTCGCGAGGAAATCGCTAAATCGGCGGGCTGACGGCTCGCCAACCAGGCCCACAGACCGCCCGTTCCCGCGCCCATCACCCCGCGGGAGGGCTCGCAGGAGAACGCTTGACCTTCGAATCGCTCGGCCTTTCGGCCGATCTCCTTCAGACAGTCCTGGAGGAAGGCTACACAGAGCCAACACCCGTCCAGGCCAAGGCCATCCCCCTCGTACTCGCCGGCCGCGACGTGCTCGCCGCCGCCCAGACAGGCACCGGCAAGACCGCTGCCTTCACGCTGCCGATCCTCGATCGGCTCCGGCCTCACGCCAACACGTCCTTCTCGCCCGCGCGCCACCCGGTCCGCGCGCTCATCCTCGTCCCAACCCGTGAGCTCGCGATGCAGGTCGACGAGAGCGTCCGGACGTACGGGCGGACGGTGCCGCTTCGCTCGACCGTCGTCTACGGCGGGATCCCGATGGATCCCCAGATCAAGGCCCTCCGCGGCGGCATCGAGATCCTCGTCGCGACGCCGGGGCGGCTGCTCGATCTGGTCGGCCAGCGCGTCGCCAACCTCGGCCAGGTCGAGATCCTCGTCCTCGACGAGGCGGACCGGATGCTCGACATGGGCTTCCTGCCGGACATCCAGAAGATCATCGCGCTGCTGCCGCCGAAACGTCAGAACCTGATGTTCTCGGCCACGTTCTCGGACGACATCCGGCGCCTGTCGGGCACGATCCTGCGCAACCCGGAAACGGTCGAGGTGGCGCCGCGGAACACGACGGTCGAGGGCATCCGCCAGCTCGTCTACCCGGTCGACCGCGATCGCAAGGAAGCACTCCTGGCCCACATCATCCGCAAGGAGGATCTGCGCCAGGTCCTCGTCTTCACCCGGACGAAGCTTGCCGCCACGCGGCTCGCGACCTGGCTCGATCGGGCCGGGATCGATGCCGTCGCGATCCACAGCGACCGGTCGCAACCGGAGCGGACGCGGGCCCTCGAGGGCTTCAAGACCGGCGAGATTCGGGTGCTGGTCGCCACGGACGTCGCGGCCCGCGGCCTCGACATCGAGGACCTGCCCCACGTCGTGAACTTCGAGCTGCCGTGGAACCCGCAGGACTACATCCACCGGATCGGCCGCACCGGTCGCGCCGGTGCGACCGGCGACGCGATCAGCCTCGTCTGTATCGATGAGACAGACCTCCTGCGTGGCGTTCAGCGGCTGCTGCGAATGGCGATCCCGTGGACCGTCGAAGAGGGCTTCATCCCGGATCGCAACTCCGAGCCGCAGCCGCTGCGCGGCGGTGGCGACTTCGCGGTCGGCGGTGGTGGCGGTTCGAGCCACCACCACGCCCGTCGCAAGCCGATCCGCCGATCGGCCGGGGTCGCCGGGCGCTAGGGCGTCAGGCGGACTCGGCGGGGACGGCGGCCGGGGCCTCCAGGACCGCGGCGGCCGGCGCCGGCGCACTCGCGGCCGCGGCCGAGCAGCGGTTGACGCGTCGGCTGCAGCCTCGTGCTCGCCCGCGGAAGATCCCGTGATCGTCATCTTCGCCCCCGGGAAGAAGAACCCGAGCATCAGGTCGGCCGCGATCCGATCGACCGTGTAGCGATTGACGAGGAGCTGTGGGGAGCTGGCCTCGCCCGCGTCCTCGTGATCGATGAGCATGATCCGCGCATCACGGAGGACGACGAATTCGCCGGTCGGGCGAGCCAGTGCTCGGCCCGGGTCGAAGCCCGGCATCGTCGGCATCTCGCCGTAGACGCGGTAGGGACCGGCGTCTAGCTCGATCGAGTGCCACTGGGCGTGGACCGGGACGCCGTCCGGCTCGTCAGACACCACGAGCAGGAGATCGTCGACCAGGAGCCGGAGATCGCCGGCCGCGCGTTCCCCGGAGCCGTCGAGAGGCAGCCAATTCGCGCCCTCGACGACGACGTCCGAGGCGCCCTCGAGCACCTCGCGAACGGGTCCGGAACGCGGAATCGCGCCGGTCGCGACGCCCGTGACGGTATAGGCCTCTATCCGGTTCGGCATCCTGATGCCCCCAGCGTGCGGCGAGTCTGCGCTCGTTTGAGTAGGGCGCAATCGCCCGTCCGTACCACGCGCGCGTGGGCCGATCGCCGGGCGCGTTGCACGGAGCGGTTGCTCCGGCGCTAGAGCTCCTTGACCACGATTTCGCCGGCCGGCCGATACCCCATCCGATCGCGATAGAAGCGCCGTGCGTCATCGTTATGCACGTTGAAGTCGAGGACCGCGTACGTGCAGCCGCGTTCCCTGGCCCACGCCTCCGCTGCCCGGAGCAGCTCGGCCCCGACTCCGCGCCGGCGGGCGGAGGCTGCGACGGCGATCTCGGCGACGTACCCATACCGAAGCGGCCGGTGGGACCCGCCGGGATGGGCGACCCGGACATCGACGAAGCCGACGACCTGCCCGCCGAGCTCCGCCACGAGCGTCGCTCGCTCATCCACTGGTGTTCCGGTGGGGTGTTGCCGGCCGCGGCGGTAGTCCTCGGCGATCGTGTTCGGGTCCAGGACCTCGTAGCGCTCGGGTTCGAGCGAGCTGTGGTGGATCGAGCTGTCGACGAGGGCCTCGGCGACCGCGTCCGCGTCGCGCTCCGGGTCGAACGGGCGAACGAGGATCACAGCGGCTGCATGCACCGGACGCACGGCGGTTCGGGCTCGAACACGATCGACAGCAGCGCCGCGACGATCACCGCCGGATCGGCGCGGCTCTGGTTCGTCAGCACAGCAATCGTCACGTTCTCGGCCGGCAGGTGGCGGACCGCCGAGCGAAAGCCGAGGAGGCGGCCGCTGTGGCCGACGGCCAGCCGTCCCCCGATCGGGAACGCCTGGACGCCGAGTCCGTACGGAATGCGCGGCTTGTACGCGGCTGTGAACGCCACGCCGTCGAGCATCTGGGCGGTCATCCCGGGCCCGAGAACCTCGCCCGTGTAGAGGAGCCGGCCCCAGCGGGCCGCGTCGCCGGATGTCGCCGCGATCGCGCCGGCCCCGCCCGCGGCCGTCACGACGGACCTGAAGGGCGCCACCACCGCCTTCGTCGACAGGTCGATCGGTGGGCTCGATAGCCGGGCGCCCGCAAATCGGTAGCCGTGGGCGAGCGGCCCGCGCGGCTTTTCGACGGCCTGATACCACGTCGCCTCGAACTGGAGAGGGACGAAGAACCTCTCCCGCAGCGCGACCGCGAGGGGAACGCCGGTGACTTGCTCCGCGATAAGGCCCAGGTAGAGGTAATTCGTGTTCGAGTAGTGCCAGGCTCGGCCGGGCGGGAAGTACGGCTTCGCGACGTACTTCAACGTCCGCTTCACCGACCAGAAGGCATCAGGATCTGCTTGCAGGGCCTTGTCGATCGGCGTGTGGAGGAAGAAGTCGTCGAGGCCGCTCGTGTGGTTGAGCAGCTGGCGGACGGTGATCCGCTTGTCCAGCGCCGCTCCCGGGAGGTAGCTGAGGGCCGGCGCGTCGAGATCGATCCGGCCGTCGCCGGCGAGGCCGAGGATCAGGGCCGCCGTGTAGGTCTTGCTGACGCTTGCCAGCGCGAACGCCGTATCGGGCGTGACCACCTCGTTCGCCGCGACATTGGCCCGGCCGCTCGTGCCGGTCCACGACGAGTCATCGGGGAAGATCACCGTCACCGACACGCCCGGGATGCCGAGTCTCGCCCGAATGTCGTCCAGCTCGACCTGGAGCCGGGCCCGGACTGCGAGCGAACGCATCTCGGCCCGGGTATGACCGGGCCGGGCAGTAGGAGTCGGGGCGGGCGTCGCGAGGGGCGACGAGGACGGTGCGGACGAAGGCAGGTGGACGTAGCGAAGCCGTCGGGGTTGCCGCTGCGGCCACATCGGGGCGGCCGCTCGGCTGGCTGAGCCCGGAGAGAGCGAAGGCGGAGAGGCCCACCCCCACCCCGAGAAAACCGATCGCCACGATGGCCGCGGCGAAGACGCGCCGCACCGAGCGGCGAGGGCGCGGATCGTCGAGACGGGCCATGATGGGGGACGATACCGCGCGAGGCGCGCGGGCAGGCGCACGCGCATCGGAGGGTCGGATGGTCCAGTCGCTCGGGTTTCTCGGGGTTCGGACGGAGGCGTTCGACGAAACGGTCGCGCTGTACCGCGACGTGCTCCGGATGACCCCGATCCACGTCGAGCCGGGCGCGGCCTGGTTCCGGGCGGCTGACGGGAGCCAGGTGCACGTCTACGGGCCCTCGAACGAGGATCACGACTTCTTCGGCAGCGGACCGGTCGTGGGGCTCGTCGTCGACGACTTCGACGCCACCCGCCAGGCGATGGTCGCAGCGGGAATCGCGTTCATCGGCGAACCGCAGCGCGACGGCGGGTCGGCGTGGAACCATTACCGCGGCCCCGACGGCAACGTCTACGAGATCATGGGCTCGAACCAGGAGGCCCGATGACCGGCCCCACGACCGGCCCACTCCTCGATGCAGCGGGTCTGCTGCGCTCGGTCGGGCTGCTCGCCGACGGGCCGGCCGTTTGGGGTCGGCCGATGCGGGCATCGGGCGCCGGGATCTTCATCATCGAGCTGCCCGAACCCGCCCGCGACCGCGCCGATCGAGCTGACCCGGATCGGGAAGTGGATCGAGCGCCTGCCCGGGATGCAGCTCGACGGCGAGGAGGCCACGTCGAAGGCGGTGGCTGCTCGGCTGGCGTCGTTCTGGATCCCTTCGACGAGCGTCCTGTACATCGGTACGAGCCAGCAGTCCATGGCCGCGCGGGTCGGCGCGATCGAGCGGACCGCCCTCGGCGACCGACGCCCGTACGCCGGCGGGACCTGGCTCAAGACGCTGACGGGGCTCGAGCGTGCTCGGGTTTGGTGGGCCGGCACGAACGCGACCGAGGAGTACGAGGATGCGCTCTTCAGCGCCTTCGCCGAGGCGATTCCCGAGGCCGATAGGGAGCGGTTGCCCGACACCAGCGTGGTACTGCCGTTCGCCAATCTCCGCTCGAGCGGTGGCGATCGGAAGGCCCACGGCCTGACCGGGTACCTCGTGCCGGAGGAGAAGGTGCCGGCCCAGCCGGCCGGCCGGATCGTGAACATGCCCCCCGGCGACGCCGACGGTGCTGGCGGACTGGCGGCGCCGCGGGCCGGCGGCGGAACGACCCGGCGGACGGCTCGCGCTCCCGCGAGAGAGCGTGCCGCGCGGCCCGCGCCGACCATCACCCACCGCACCGCGAAGGCCGCGAATGCGCGCGCCGCTCGTGCCGAGCCCGTCTACCTTTCGGCCGAGGGCATCAACCGCCTGCACGAGGAGCTCGCTGAGCTCACGGGCACGAAGCGGCCAGAGGTGATCGCCCGGATCAAATCGGCCAAGGAACTCGGCGACCTCAAGGAGAACGCCGATTACACCTCCGCGCGCGAGGAGCAGTCGTTCCTCGAGGGACGGATTGCCTCGATCGAGGCCCTCCTTCGTGACGCGAAGCTGATCGAAGCGCCGGCTCCGAGCGCAGAGGGGCGGATCGACCTCGGGTCCAGGGTGTCGATCGAGATGGTCGGCCAGCCGGGCGAGGTGACCGTCTACGAGCTCGTCGGGACGGCGGAGGCCGATCCCGCCGCGGGCCGCATCTCCAATGCGTCGCCCGTCGGGCGGGCCCTGATCGGGCGTCGCGTGGGTGACACGGTCGCGGTCAAGACGCCTCGCGGCAACGTCGAGTATCGGATCGTCCAGGTCGCCTGAGCCGGAGGCTGTGCGGCGCGCCGCGTCAGGCGCGCGCGCGGCCCCGGACGAGGCTCGAGCCGAGCAGGACCACGCCCAGGCCGATGAGCGCGATCGGGAGCAGCTCCGAGCCGAGGAGGAACGGCTCGCCGGATAGGCCGATGACTCCCTCGAAGAAGAGACCGAAGGCCGCGAACAGCGCGAGCCCGCTCCCGAGCGACCGGATCCCGTTCGAGACGAGGTCCGGGTGCCCCTTCAGCAGACCGTAGAAGATGAGTCCGACGCCGGTGGCGCCGGGTCCGACCAGTGCCCACGCGTAGGCCCACGTGGCCCAGAGCCCGGTCGCGTTCTGGAACGCGAGGACCAGCCCGACGACCGTGGTGATGGCACCGCCGACCGCCATGCCGGAGCCCTCGCGTCCACCGACGGCAAGGCTGGCGGCCATCAGCAGCAAGCCGGGCACGATCACGAACAGCGGCCAGCCGAAGCGCCCGAACTGGATGCCGAACGCCCGCTCGGCGAGGAACAGGACGCCGAGGACGATGAGCGTCCCGCCGATGATCAGCCCGCTGCGTTCCTGTCGCGGAGCGGGCGACAACGTAGCGGGCGTGGCGGGCGATGGGGCCGGGGGCGGCGACGAGCCCGAGGCGTCGTTCGACCCGGGCTCGTCGGACACGGTCAGCGGGCCGGCTCGGCCAGCTTGTGCTCGACCGCCCACAGCGCGGCCTGGGTTCGCGACGCGAGCCCGAGCTTGCCGAGGATGTTCGAGACGTACGTGCGGGCCGTCCGCTCGGTGATGAACAGGGCCGAACCGATTTCCTTGTTGCTCATCCCCTGGCCGAGCAGCCGGAGGACGTCCTTCTCGCGGTCGGTGAGGGGCTCGACCGGCTCGTCCTCGCCGGTCTTGCGGGCCCGCATCCGCTGGGCGAGCAGCCGGGCGACGGCCGGGTCGAGATGGACCTCGCCGGCGAACGCGGCGCGAACCGCCGCGGCTACTTCTTCTGCTTCGGCGTCCTTCAGAACATAGCCGGAGGCTCCGGCCTCGAGGGCAGCGGTGACCTTCTCCTCCTCGATGAAGCTCGTCATCGTGACGATCTCCGTCTCCGGGCGCTCGGCCTTGATCCGGCCGATGGCGGTGACGCCATCCATGTTCGGCATGAGCAGGTCCATCAGCACGACATCCGGCGTGAGGCGGCGGGCCATGGCCACGCCCTCGCTGCCGTCGGCGGCCTCGCCGACGACCTCGATGTCGTCCTGGAGGTCGAAGAACACCCGAAGTCCCATCCGGACGACGGAGTGGTCGTCGACGATCAGGACCCGGATCCGGGAACTGTCGTCCACCTGGCCTCCTGGGGAGAATGCCGGCCGGACCGGCTGGGAAGTGGTTCGAAGAGCTGCGGTCGAGTCTAGCAAGGAAGTTCCCTCCAGTTGGTTCAGGCGACAGACTTGCTGGCAGCGCTGACGACGGCGTCGATCAGCTCGTGCGCTCGAAAGGTCTTGCGAATGTAGACGTCGGCGCCGGGCAGGCCGGCCTGCGACTCGGCGGAGTCCGACCAGTTCAGGACAACGATCCGGACGTCAGGCGCAACCGCCCGCAGTCGCTCGATGAACGTGCGATCAGCGCCGATCTCCGGCAGCCGGGAATCGACGACGACGACATCCGGCTCCATGGAGCCCGCGAGCTCGAGCGCCGTGTCCGGCTGACCGGCGGTGGCGACGACGAGACAGCGGCCACCGATCGGCAGCAACCGGGCCAGGCTCTCGCGAATTCGGTCGTCGGCGTCGACGACGAGGACCCGAAGCGGGGCCTGCGCTGCGTTGGTGGGTGGGGTCATGCTCGGAGTGTCGGCGAGCCGACACCCGACGCCCACCGTCTGGAGGCTGCGATCGCCTACGCCGAACTGCAGTCCTCGGCGTACGTCATTCGGCCGATGACACCGCGTCTGGAACGGGGCTCGGCGAACTCGCGGCGGCGGCTGCATCGATCGCGGCGTCGGGCACGATCACCTCGATCGTCGTCCCGGAACCGAGCCTCGAGCTCACCTCGAGCGACGCCCCGATCTTCTCGGCCCGGGCCCGCATCCCCGCCAGGCCGAGGTGGCCGTCGGGGACGCTCGCGGCCTCGAAGCCGCGGCCATCGTCGACGATCCGGAGCCGCAGGCCGCCCGCCGTTCGGTCGATCGACAACGTGACCTGGCGGGCCGCCGCGTGCTTGACGATGTTGTGCAGCGCTTCCTGGCTGATCCGGTACAGGACCTCCTCGAGGGCGAGCGGCAACCGCTCGGCGAGGTCGCTCGTGACGACGATCGGCAGGCCGATCCGGCCCTGCAGGCCGGCGGTGTGGGTCTTGAGCGCTGCCAGCAGCCCGTCCTGCTCGATGTTGCCCGGCCGCAGCTCGAAGATCAGCGCTCGCATCTCGGCGAGCGCCTCGCGCTGGAGGTCGCGCAGCGAGCCGAGCTTCTCCTTGGCGGCGGCCGGATCGCGGTCGACGAGGAGCTCCGTCGTCCGGGTCACGAGCGTCATGCTGAACAGCGCCTGGGTCACCGAATCGTGGAGCTCGCGGGCGAGGTGGGCCCGCTCCTGGCTCGACGCGAGCTCGCCCGCCTGGTGGCGAAGGTCGCGCTCGAGCCGGTCCCGCTCGCTCATGTCGCGCGCGGCGCCGTGGACGCCGGAGAACTGGCCGTCGCGCTGCGACGCCACGGAGCTCACCTCGAACGGGAGCCGCCGGCCATCGTTGTGGATGAGGTCGAGGCGCGAGACGATCTCGAGCGTCGGGTCGTCGCGCAGCTGGCGGAAGCGCGCGCCACTGGCCTCGGGCGTTTCGTAGTGGACGACCGACGCGAAGGGCTTGCCGATCAGGTCGTCGGGGTCGTAGCCGAGGCTTCGGCGGATCGTCTCGGAGACATAGGTGAACCGGCCCTCCTCGTCGACCGCGTAGATGACGTCGGGTGAGTTCTCGACGAGGAACCGGTAGCGCTCCTCGGACGCCCGGAGCTCGCGCTCGAGCCGGTCACGCTCGCTCATGTCGCGGACCGATCCGTTCGCCCCGGCGAACCGGCCGTCAAGGTCGAGCGTCCCGAACGCGCTGAACTCGGCCGGGATCGGGTGGCCATCGCGGTGGAGGAGGTTCAGCCGACCGCGCAACTCCTGGAACTCGGCGGTCAGGTCGGCGGTCCAGTCGAGCTCGGCGACCGCGCTCGATGACTCGTGGACGAGCGCCCCGAAGTGCTTCCCCAGCAGGTCCTCCGGCCGCCAGCCGGTGAGCCGCTCGCAGGTGTCGGAGACGAACGTGAACCGAGCCTCCGCGTCGATCGACCAGACGAGGTCGGGCGAGTTCTGGACGAGGTGCCGGTAGCGACCCTCGGATTCGCCGAGGAGCTCGTAGAGGTTCGTGTTGGTGAGCGCGATCGCCGCCTGGTCGGCGAGGCCCTGGAGGAGGTCGAGCTCGTCCTCGAGGATCTCGCGCGGCGTCCGGTACGAGATCGCGAGGGTGCCGATGACCTCGCCGGCGGGCGCCCGCAGCGGCGCGGCCGCCATCGCCCGCAGGCCGAGGCGCTCGGCCGTCTCCTCGTCCTCGGGCTCGTGGGGGATTCGCGGGTCGGCGGCGTAATCGCTCGTCCAGATCGGCCGGACCTCCTCGGCCGCCAGACCGTTGATCCCGCCGCCGAGCGGGAACTCCATCTGCTTGAGCCACTCCTCGGTGCCCGCGTCCATGCCGCCCGCGACGAAGACCGGAACGAGGTACGTCCCGTCTTCGGACATCCGGGTGAGGTGGGCGCCGTCGGAGCGGAGCAGGCGTCGCGATTCCTCGACGACCTTCGCCAGGATCTCGTCGGGGTCGCGGAGGGACGTGATTCGCGCGGTGATGTCGCGCAGGGCGCGTTCGCGATCGGCCCGCGCCTCGACCGTGGCCTGCGACCGTTCGAGCTCCTGGATGAGACGGGCGTTCGTGATCGCGATCGCGGCCTGGTACGCGAGGGAGCGGATGACGGCCGCGTCTTCGTCATCGAAGGCATCGGGTCGGGTCGAGTAGACCTCGAGCGCCCCGAGCGGACCGGACTCGCCGCTGATCGGGGCGATGATCATCGAGCGGTAGCCGGTCACGTCGAAGAAACGATCGTTGATGGCGGACGGCGGGAACTGCTTGACGAGGTCATCCCCGGCCGAGATCACCCGACCCTCGGCAACCGCGATCCCGGTCGCGCCGACGCCGATCGGGATGGCCAGCTCGGTGATCTCCTCCTTGGTGAAGCCTCCGCGAACGCCCGAGTCGTACGTCCAGCGGACGACGTTTCGCTCGCGATCGACGAGGTCGAGGATCGCTCCGTCGCCGCCGACGAGGCGATTCGCGGCATCAACGACCTGCTGCAGCAGCGGCCCGGGCTCGCGGATGGCGGTGATTCGGGCACCGATCTCGCGCAGCGACTGCTGGGCGTCGGCGCGCCGGGCGAGCTCGTCGTGGGATCGGTTCAGCTCCGCGATGAGGCGGGCGTTCTGGATCGCGATCGCCGCCTGGTCCGCGAGCGCCTGGAGGAGGCCCGCCTGGTTGTCGTCATACGCGTCGACGCGATGGCTGCTGACCGAGATCGCGCCGAGCGGGCCGGCCTCGCCGCGCAGCGGAGCGGACAACACGGAGCGGAAGCCGGTGATCGTCACGAGGTTGTCGGACACCGGCGTGTGCTCGAATCGCTCGTCGGCGAGGTAGTCGCCGGTCGTGAACGCCTCGCCCTCGACGACCACCCGGCCGGCGACGCCCTCACCGACCTTGAACGTCATGTCGAGGCCGGTTTCGCGGGTCCGGACCGCGTCCTCGCCCGCCGCGAAGGCCCACGTCAGCGTGTCGCCCTCGAGCATGTCGATCCGGGCCGAGTCGGAGTCGAGCAGGCGGAGCGCCTCGTTCACGGTCTTCTGGAGGATCGCGTCGGCGTCGCGCAGGGCCGAGATGTCGGCCGCGATCTCACGTACGGCGCGTTCCGCCTCGGCCCGCCGGCCGATCTCCTCCCTCGACCGGCCGAGCTCTTCGATGAGCCGGGCATTCTGGATGGCGACGACTGCCTGGTCGGCGAACGCCTCCATCAGCGCGGCGTCCTCGTCGTCGTAGGCGTCGTCCCGGGTCGACCCGATCTTGATGACGCCGAGCAGCCCGTCGTCCGTGAACAGCGGCGCGGCCAGGATCGAGCGGAGCCCGACTCGCTCGGCGAAGGCGTCCGACTCGGGCACGTGGACGAACCGCTCGTCGGCCACGTAGTTGCCGGTCACGATTGCCCGCCGGCCTCTGATCGCCGCGCCGTTGATCCCGCGGTCGATCGGCACTCCCTCGCGCGCTCCCGGTCCGGCGCTCCCCAGCTCGCCCTCGCCGGACACGTACGCCGAGCGGATGAGGCCCGTGTCGGGCTCGACGAGATCGAGCTGGGCCCGCTGGGCGTCGAGGAGCCGCCGGGACGCCTCGACGACCTGGTTCAGGAGATCCTCCGGATCGCGGATCGCGGTGATCCGGGCGGCGATCTCACGGAGCGCCTGCTCGGCGAGCGCCCGCCGGCGAACTTCCTCGCGCGACTTCGCGATCGCCTCGATCAGCCGGGCGTTCTGGATCGCGATCGCGGCCTGGTGGGCGAGGGCCTCGGCGAGGGCGACTTCCTGCGGCTCGAAGGCGCCGGCCTCCGGCCAGCCCACCTGGAGGACGCCGAGCATGCCCTCCTCGCCCGTCAGCGGGGTGACGATCAGCGACCGGACGCCGTCGAGGCGGACGGCCTCGTCGAGGCGCGGGTCGTGCTCGAAGCCCGTATCGATGAGGTAGTCCGTGCTCACGACGGTCTGGCCCGTCGCGATCGCCTTCCCGGACGCTCCGAACGGGAATGGCTGGCCCTCCTCGTCGACGGCCGTCCCACCGATCAGGTCGCCGGCGCCCGGCAGGTGGGTGAACCCGACCCGGCCGGCGGCCGGCCGGACGAGGTCGATCCGGACGCGCTCCGCGCCGAGCAGGCGAGCCGTCTCGTCGACGACGTGCTGGAGGAGCTCTGCGGGATCCCGGATCGCGGTGATCCGGGCGGCGATCTCGCGCAGCGCGCGCTCGGCGTCGGCCTGGCGGCTGAATTCCGCGCGCGAGCGATCGAGCTCTTCGATGAGCCGGGCGTTCGTCATCGCGATGGCCGCCTGTCCGGCCAGCGCTTCGATCACCTGCGCGTCGTCCGGGCTGAACGCGTCGGTCTCGCCGGTGTACACGGTCAGGGTCCCGAGCGGGCCCTGGCCGCCGATCAGCGGGACGGCGACGACGGATCGGATCGCGTACTTGCGGACATGCTCGTCCGGCGCGGACGCGTGCTCGAAGCGATCGTCGTTCAGGTAGTCGCCGGTGAAAACGGCACGCAGTTCCCGCACGGCGCGGCCGGAGATTCCTTCGCCGGCCTTCGCCTCGCCGCTCCCGCCGATCGGCCCGAGGCCCGGCCGTCGCCCCGTCGTCGCGTCGTAGGCCCAGTACAGGGCGCCACTCGCCTCGTCGAGGATGTCGATCCGAGCGCCGTCGGCGCCCAGCAGACGGGCGGCCTCGTCGACCGAGCGCTGGAGGACCTCTTCGGGGTGACGCAGCGCGATGATCCGGCCACCGATCTCGCGGAGCGCGCGTTCCGTCTCGGCGCGACGCTCGACATCCGCCCGCGACCGGCCGAGTTGCTCGATCAGGTCGGCGTTCGCCATCGCCGCGGCGGCGTGGTCGGCGAGGGCTCGGACCAGGGCTACCTCGGCGTCGCCGAAGGCGTTCCGCCGACCCGAGAACGTGCCCATCGCGCCGTACGTCCGGGAGCCGCTGACGAGCGGCGCGACGACGAAGGAGTGGATGTCGATGTCGTGGACGAGGCGGTCGGCCTCCGGGAAGTGGACGAAGGACGTGTCGGACTGGTAGTCGCCCGTCACGATGACGCGGCCCTCGGCGACCGCCCGTCCGAACATCCCGGTCCCGACCTCGACCTTGATGGAACGGACCCAGTCGCGGCGGCGGTCGTCGGTGATGCCCGCGTCGTGGGCGAACCCCAGGATCCCCGTCGCCTCGTCCAGGACGTAGGCCATCGCGCCGTCGGTCTGGAGGAGCCGGGCGGCTTCTTCGACGGCGCGGCGGAGGATCGCGTCGACGTCGGCGATCGGGGGCGCGGGCGCGGGGTCCGGCGTTGGCGCGGGCGCGGGGTCGGCGGCTGACTCGGGCACCGGCGCAGGCGCCGACGCATCTGCCGAGGGGTCGGGATCGGTCGGCGTCGGTCGCCGCGGACGGGTCGTGGCCACGGGCGGAGGATAGCCCGACCCGCAAACGGGCGGGATTGTCTCCTGCGGCTGGCGCCTACGTCATCTGTCGCGTCCCGCCGTCGACGAACGTGTCGATCGGCCGCAGGCCTTCGACCACGCGGCGATATCGATCAGTGCCGACGGCCCGGTGTCCCGTCTCCGGGCGAGCATGGCCGCAGCCGATAAGGCAGTGGAGACGGATCGACCTCGGAATTGAGGCCGAGAGAACCACAAAGCGAGGCCTAGGCCCGATGGCCGGCCGCCTCTCGACGCAGACGATGCCGTCATCGAACAACTGGCCAGCGAGTACCGCAGATCGCGGTCGGCGGCCGACGACAAGGAGACATGATCATCATGACCAACGCGATCTCCCGAAGCACCGCTCGCGCCCTTGGCCCCGTCGACATCGCGCTCCGGATCGGAATCGTCGGCCTGACCCTGGCCACGGCTTACATCCACTCGACGCTCGGTGGCCTGCTCTTCACCCTCAACGCTGCTGGCTACCTCGTCGCCGCCGTCGCCATCGTCATCCCGCTCGCGCTCGCGGTTCGCTATCGCTGGGTCGTTCGCCTCGGCCTCATCGGCTACGCGGCCACGACGATCATCGGCTGGGCGATCCAGGGCCCGTACTTCACGACCGCCTACATCGCCAAGGCGATCGAGGTCGCGCTGATCGTCCTCCTCGCGATCGACTTCGCCCGGATGGACGGCAACCCCGTCAAGGTCATCAAGGGCGAGCTCGCGGAGCTCAGCGCCAAGTTCGGCCGCCGGTCGGCGACGGGCTCGGCGGGCGCCTGATCATGAAGCGACTGACACTGAGCCTCGGCCTGCTCGTGCTGGCCGCCATCACCGTCGCCTGTTCATCGACGACCAGCGCGAACCCACCGGCCTCGGCCGGACCCGTCGACCCGAATGCTCCCGTCGTCGTAGCCCAGGGCAACGTCTTCTCGCCCGCGACGGTCAACGTCACGGCGGGCAAGGCCTTCAGCCTGACGCTCGACAACAAGGACAGCGCCCCGCACAACGTCGCGATCTACAAGGACTCGGCCGCGGCAGAGAAGATCTCGATCGGCGAGATCGTCAGCTCCACCAAGGCCACCCAGCAGGTCCCGGCGCTTGAAAAGGGCCAGTACTTCTTCCGGTGCGACGTGCACACGGACATGACGGGGACGATCGTCGCCGAATAGGCCGATACACGAAGACGACCTCGGGCAGGAATGCTCGAGGTCGTTTGTGTTCCCAGGAGGTACCGGTGCACACGCGGACCGGATCGCCGCTAGAGTCGAGGCAATGCTGCAAATCGACGATCTGACCAAACGCTACGGGAGCGTCGTCGCGCTCGACGGCGCCAGCTTCCAGGCTCGGCCGGGTCGCCTCGTCGGCTTCCTCGGACCGAATGGTTCAGGCAAGACGACGACGATGCGCTGCATCTTCGGGCTGGTCAGACCCGACCGCGGGCAGACGCTCTGGAACGGGGCCCCGATCGACCGCCTGACGCGGCTGCGGTTCGGCTACATGCCCGAGCAGCGCGGCCTCTATCCGCGGATGCGGGTCGCGGAGCAGCTCAGCTACTTCGCCCAGCATCACGGGATGTCGGGCCGGGACGCGGACGCGGCCACGAAGCGCTGGCTGGAGAGGCTCGGGCTCGCGGACAGGGCCAACTCGAAGCTCGAAGAGCTGTCACACGGCAACCAGCAGCGTGTGCAGCTCGGTGCCGCGCTCGTCCATGACCCGGAGCTGCTGATCCTCGACGAGCCGTTCTCGGGCCTCGACCCGATCGGCATCGCCACGATGTCCGAGATCCTCCGCGAGCGAGCCGCCGCGGGCGTCGGGGTCGTCTTCTCGAGCCACCAGCTCGATCTCGTCGAGGACATCTGCGAGGACGTCGTCATCATCGCCCGCGGCCGGATCGTCGCCCAGGGTCGCGATCGATGAGCTGCGCGCCGCGTCGGAACGACGCCATCTCGACGTCGAGGTCGAAGGGGCCGGCAGCCGATGGCTCGATGGCCGGACGGACCTGACCGTCGTCGAGGAGAAGGGCGACCTCGTTCGGCTCCTCGTCGGCGCCGACGCGGACCTGGCTGCCTGCTCGCCGCGGCAACGGCCGCGGGGCCGGTCCGGCGCTTCTCGTTCCAGCCGCCCGCGCTGTCGGAGCTGTTCATGGAGGTCGTCCAGTCATGAGTCGCTGGCGCGCCGTCTGGCTCGTCGCCCGACGCGAGATCCTCGAGCGAGGCCGGAGCCGGGCGTTCATCCTGTCGCTCGCGCTGACCGTGGCACTGATCCTCGCGGGCATCTTCCTGCCGACGATCCTCGCGGGACCGGGCGGCGTCGATGCGGAGAAGCTGGGCATCGTCGGCACGCCGCCGGGCGGCTTCCCGACGCGCTTGGCGCTCGTCGCCGACCAGGCAGGCAGCCAGGTCACGACCGAGACGGTGGCCGATGAGGCCTCCGGAGAGGCCCGCCTCCTCGATGGGTCGCTCGACGGCCTCCTCGTCGTGCCATCCGACGGCAGCGTCCCGTCGCTGGTCATGAAGGAAACGCAGGGCAGTCCGCTGGCCCAGATCGTCAATGCGAGTCTGTCGACGGGTCCCGCGCTGACGGTCCGCGAGCTCGAGCCGTCGGACCCGAACCGGGACGCGTCGTTCATCTTCGCCAACGTCGGCGTCATCCTGCTGTTCATCTCGATCTTCACGTTCGGGACGTGGGTCCTGACCGGCGTCGTCGAGGAGAAGCAGAGTCGCGTCGTCGAGGTTGTCCTCTCGACCGTTCAGCCACGAGACCTGCTCATCGGGAAGGTGCTCGGCATCGGCCTCCTCGGGCTCGTCCAGCTCGTGATCATGGTGGCCGTCGGGCTCGCCGGCGGAACCGCGGCCGGCCGGTTCACGCTGCCCCCGACGACCGCGCCGACGGTCTTCATGCTGTTCCTGTGGTTCATCCTCGGCTATGCGCTGTACTCGACGGCGCTCGGCGTCCTCGGCGCCCTTGCATCGCGGATGGAGGAGGCGTCGAACGCCTCCAGCCCGGTGAGCATCGTCGCCACCGGGGCGTACGTCTTCTCGCTACTCGTCGCCCTCGACGACCCGAGCGGGACCGCGGCCCGGATCGCCACGCTGATCCCGCCGGTCGCACCGATGGTGGTCCCCCTCCGGGCGGCCCTCGGCGCCATCGAGCCGTGGGAGATCGTCTTGTCAGCCGGCCTGACCGCGGCAACGATCTGGGCGCTGCTCGTCTTCGGCGGACGCGTCTATTCGGGCGCGGTTCTTCAAACAGCGGGGCGGATCAAGCTGCGCGATGCGTGGCGGGCGACGCGGCGCTAGGTACCGCCTCCCGCCCCGCTTTCGCGGCCGCGAACAACCCCTCCAAACCCGCGCCCGCGAACACCCCCTCCAACGTTGATGAGAGTAGTTCGCATCTCGATGAGCACGGACGATCAGATAAGCCGCAGTCGACCGACGTCTGCTCTACTTCGCCGATGCCATTTCCAGTGCCGGAAGTCGACCGGATCGACCAGGAAATGCTGATCGAGATCGGTGCCGATCTCCGGCGCCGGCGCACGGAAGCGATGCTGACTCAGCGCCAACTCGAAGAACTCACGCTCGTCGACCAGACGACGATTTCACGAGTCGAGAACGGCCAGATCTCCACCTTCCGACTCCATCGATACGCTCGACTGCGGGCCGGGATCGACGGTCGGCTGGGCGCGGCGCGGATGCAACCGCGGCGCCGGCGCGAGCGATTCGACTGGTAGATGCTCTGGGTTAGCCCGCCTCCCCCGCCACGCCGATGCGCACACGGTCATCTTGATGCGAACTATCGTCATCAAGATCGTGGGGGGTGTCTTCGACCAGGGAGCCGGTCGGAGCGGCGGGGCGGCCGCTAACTCGGCAGGACCTCGAACAAGGCCGGCGTCCCGCCGGCGTGCCAGAACACGACGGACCCACCGAGACGGCCGTCCCGGACACGAGCGATCAGCTCGGCGAGGGCCTTCGCCGTGTAGATCGGGTCGACGAGAATCCCCTCGGTTCTCGCCAGGAGCTCCGTTGCTTCCTGGGCCGCCGGCGTGGGCACGCCGTAGCCCGGGCCGCGCTGGGCGTCGGTGAGGTCGATCTGGCCGGGGTCGACCGCCAACCCGACCAGCGGAGCGAGGCCCTCGAGCAGCGCCGCGACCGTCGATCGCAGCTCATCCGACGGCGCGGCAACGGCGACACCAACGACGCCCGCTTCAGATCCCGCCAGTCGCAACCCGGTGAGGACACCGGCCTGGGTCCCACCGGTCGCCGACGGCAGGACGACGACCGACGGCGAGATGCCCGCCGACTCTGCCTGCCGAGCAACCTCGATCCCCGCGAGCACCTGGCCCGCCGCACCGGTCGGTCCGCGTCCCGCCGACCCCGACCACGAACGCACGGCGTCCCGCCGATCGCAGATCCGCGGCAACGCGCGCTACGAGGGCCTCGCGATCGGCGCGGACATCAGTCGCGGCGATGTGGATCGTGGCGCCGAACAGGGCGTCCAGGATTTCGTTCGGCCCAGGTGGCGAGGCTGGCGGTCCGGTCAGGACGAGGTGAACCGCGAGGCCCGCCTTGGCGCCGGCCGCGGCCGTCAGACGGCAATGGTTCGACCAGCGGCGCCCGGATGTGACCAGCGTGTCCGCGTCCGCGGCGAGCGCCTCGCCGACGAGGAATTCGAGGTTGCGCAGCTTGTTGCCGCCGAACGCGAGCGGCAGCAGGTCTTCGCGCTTGATCCAGACATCGACGGTCCCGCCGAGCGCGGCCGAGAAACGAGGCAGCCGCTGCAGAGGCGACGGGCCATCGATCAGCGCGAAGCGCGGCAGGGCGGCGATGCCGGTGGGAGTGTCAAACGAACGTCACCGGCGGATGGTAGCGGTGCCGCCGCTCGGTCATTCGGCCGGTACCATCCGTGGATGGCGACGAGGGTGACACCGAGCGAGCGCTCGACATCGACCGGTCAGAACAACGACATGGAGCGGTCGATCGCGGTGTCGGCGGAGACCGTCGGTTCCGTCGGGCTCTACTCCTCTGTCGTAACGACGGCGCCGGGTGGCAAGACCCGGATCCACCACCACGGTGATTGCGAGACGAGCATCTTCATCGTGTCGGGCCGGGCGCGCTACACGTGGGGGCCGACCGGCCTCGAGGAAACGATGGACGCCGGTCCGAACGACTTCATCTACATCCCGGCCGGCGAGGTCCACGTCGAGGAGAACGCGTCGGACACCGAGCCGCTCGTCGTCGTGTTGACCCGCAACTGCCCGGGGTCGGTGGTCCACTACCTCGACGAGGCGTGAACGCGACCGACTTCGAGCCGCTGGCGGAGGTACTTGCCCGACACGGCCTGACCGAGGCACCTGAAGAACGCTTCCCCAACGATGGCTGGTCCGGGGCATCGATGACGTTGCTGCGCCGCGGGCAAGACCGGTTCGTCCTCAAGCGCGACTCGCTCACCCTCGACTGGATCGCCCGCGCGACGCGCGATGGCCCGATCCTGCGCGAGGCATGGTTCGCGGCGCACGGTCCGCCTCTCCCGGCGCGGATCCGGGCGCCGTATCTCGGCGTCGGCGTGGATGGCGACACCTTCGGCATCCTGATGCCCGACTTGACCGGAATCCTGTTCGACTGGGATGCACCGATTTCGGTCGAGATACTCGAACGGGTCTTGGATGGGCTCGCCGAACTGCACTCGTATCCGTGGACCGGAACCAGCTGGCTTGGAACCCGCCATTCGTGCCCGATCCGCGAACGGATCACGCTGATTTGTCGGGGATCGCTCGAGCGGCCGGGCGCGGCGCGGGACGCCGTCGGCGACCGCATCCTGCCCGGCTGGGATGCGTTCGACCGCCTCGCCCCTCCAGCGGCCCGGGAGGTCATCAACGCCCTTGGTGCCGAGCCGGCGCCACTCGTCGACGCCCTGGCTCGCCTTCCGGCGACGCTGCTTCACGGTGATCTGAAGCTCGCGAACGTCGGCGTCGAGCCTGATGGCACGATCGATCTCGTCGACTGGCAGATGGTCATGAGTGCGCCGGTCGCGGTCGAGCTGGGCTGGTTCCTCGTCTCAAACGTCGCCTCACTGCCGCTCCGGCCTGACGAGGTCCTGGACCGCTACTGGCGGGCCAGAGGGCTGGAGGGAACGCGCGAGAACGACGTTGCGATCCTCGTCGGTCTGCTGCTTCGGGGCTGGCGCAAGGGCTACGACGCCGAGGCGGGGATATCGCTCGCCTCCGGCGTCAGCGCGGCCGACGACCTGGTTTGGTGGTGCGACAGGGCCGTGGAGGCTGCCGGCCGCGTGCTCTGACGCCTAGCTCGGGGCCGCGAGGTCGCGCCTGGGAAATTCGAAGAGCGCCCAGGCGATCGCCACGATCCCGACGACCGCCGGCAGCGCGAGGTCGATCGCCGAAAGAGTGCCCTCCAAAATCGCCTTCGGCTGGAAGTAGTGGAACAGCGAATACGGCTGGAGGCCTGTCGCATCGGGCCATAACGTTCCGAGCACATCGAGGAAATACATCACGACGACGATCCCGACGGTGATTCCGAGCGCCGGCGAGAGGCGGTCGAAGGAAACGGATGCCGCCAGTCCGATCGTGGCAATCGCCCCGAACAGCAGGAACCCGTTCAGCCAGACGAGCGGCAGCCGCTCCACGGCCAACTCGTCCAGGACGCCGCCGATCGCCGATCCGACGAGCGCTCCCACGATGGTCGCGAGGACTGCGGCTCCGACGAACGTGAGCGTGGCCGCGAGCAGGGTCACGTAGGCGGTTCGACGCGAAATCGGCCGCGCCAGGAGCACCTCGAGGGTGCCCCGCTGCCGCTCCCCGGCGACGGCCGCGGTTGCGAACCCGACGGCGAAGATCGAGTTGAGGATGAGCGAGATCGGGTGGATCGCCCCGAGCGCGATCGAACCCGACAGCGTGAAGATGTCGCCGCCGCCGAACTGCGTCAGTTCCTCTGGGATCAGCCCGGACGAGATGATGTCCTTGAAGGTCTCGCCGAAGGTGCCGTAGACGATCGGCAGCAGTGCTCCCCAGACCGTCAACGCGACGAACACGATGAGGATCTTGAGCCGCTGGGATCGCCACGTGTGGAGGAACAGCGCCCGGTTCATGCGGGCACCTCCGCCTCGTCGTGATAGAGCTCGAGGAAGGCCTCTTCGAGGTGCGCCGGTTCGATCGTCAGGTCGACGACCCGGCTCTCGCGGATCGCCGCCAGGAACGGCCCGACGTCGCCCTCGAGCTGGCAGGTCACGAGGCCGTCCACGACGTTGAGGTTCGAGACGCCTGGAACGCTCTCGAGAACGGGCGCCGGACCCTCGATTCGCATCTCCACGTTCCGCTTCCGGCGCGCCAGCAGAGCGTCGACGTCCTCGAGAGCCACGAGCCGGCCGCGCCGAATGATCGCGACCCGATCGCAGACCCGCTCCACCTCGGACAACACGTGGGACGAGAAGAAGATCGTCCGGCCGGCCGACCGGAGGTCGTCGAGGATTCCATAGAACGCCCGCTGCATCAGCGGGTCGAGACCCTCGGTCGGCTCGTCGAGGATCGCCAGCTCCGGGTCGTGCTGGAGCGCCTGGACGATCCCGATCTTCTGGCGCATCCCCCGCGAGTAGTCCCGCACGAGGCGGCGGAGCGTAGCCTCGGACAGTTCGAGCCGATCGCATAGCTCCGCGCGCCGGACCGGAGGCCGGCCGGTCAATCCGACGAGGTAGTCGAGCAGTCGCTCACCGGTCATCGTGTCGTAGAGGGCGATCCCGCCCGGCAGGTAGCCGGTTCGCCGGCGGATCTCCACGGAGTCCCGGACGATGTCCAGCCCGAGCACGGAGCCCGCCCCGGCCGTCGGATGCAGGAAACCGAGCAACAGCCGGATCATCGTCGATTTGCCGGCCCCGTTCGGGCCCAGGAAGCCAAAGATCTCACCTTCGTGGACCTCGATCGAGAGGTCCTCGAGGGCCCTGATCTCGGCCACCGAACCGTGTCCGGGGAGATGGATAGGCCGGGCGCGATGGCCGTATCGCTTCGTGAGCCCCGCGGTGACGATCGCATCCATCAGGGCCAAGGCTACACGGGACGCGGGCGGGCGCGTTGTCTGCGGTGCATCAGCGCGCGAGGGCGGCTGCGGGTGGGGCTCCCGCAGCCGCTCGCGCTGGTATCAACGGGTGATGATGAACTGGTCGATTGCTACCGGTCGGCCGCTCCCGATGACCTCGATGGTGAGGGTGTGAGTTCCGGTTCGCCGCCATGACCGCGTGAAGAGGTTGACCTGCGGCTTGAACGACGAGCGGCGCATGTCGACGACACCGACGACGACGCCATCGACCGACACGCGGGCCTTGCCGCGGGTCGAACCGACCGGACCGATCCACGACACGCTCTTCGCGTAGAACGAGTACGTCGCCGTCGCCCCGTCACGCTCCGAATAGAGGACCGCACCATCGGCGTAGCCGGCGTGCCTTGCGGTAGCCCAGCGACCGACGTACGCGATCCCGGCGTTGTTCTCCTGGATTCGACGGCTCGTCACGTCCACGACGCCGACGGGTGGCGGTGGCGGGACCGCGCCGACGTCGAGTGCGGCGGTGGTCTCGGAGACGGTGTCATAGATCTTCATAATCTTCGCGACGTAGGTCTTGGAGTAGGTGCTCCACAGCGCCTGGTTGCGTCTCGCCGGATCCCGTCAGCCACCAATGGGCGACGTTCGGCCAGGTGTCGAGCCAGTTGTAGAGGGCCGTTACCTTCCCGCGAGCAACCTTCTCCTGGTTCACGGGGGTCTGCGGGGCCGTCGAGCTGCCGACGTACAGCTTCGCCCAGCCCGGCCAGTTCGAGGGCATGATCTGGTACTTGCCGTAGGCGCCGCTGGTGGCGTTGCGGGCGTAGTAGTTGCCGCCCGACTCGACCTGCCCGAGGGCGTAGAGAAGACGGTTGATTCCGGGGGGCGCGGTAGCCGATGTGGCCGCGGCGGGAATGATCGAGACGATGAGTGCGGCGACGAAGATCGCGACGGTGACCGCTCGTCGGCGGCCGCTAGCTTCTGGCAATGGTCATCCTTCCTACCGGGACGGCGCTGTGAGCACGCCGAGCGATGGGGAATGCAGAGGAGAGGACTTCAGGCAACACCGAATACGGTGGGCACGATCGCCGGCTAAAGCCTCTCTCCGGCGGCGGACGTCTTCGGTTCTACCGCCCGTTCGCGGCGGTGCCTGGGGTGCTGACTACTGTACGGTGCCTGTCCATACGTAGGCTTACCTAGTACTTTTTCGGCGCTTATTCGTCGCTCACCGGGCGCTCATGCCACGCTCACCCAGCGGTTCATCCCGTGCCCAGTGCCTCGAGGAACCGGGCGGTTCGATCGAGCGCATCGTCGAGCACGGGCTTGAGGGTGTGCCCGAGACCCGGGTACGTCACGAGCTCTGCCTGGCGGAGGGTCGGCACAGCGGCCCGGAGGAGGTCGAGCCGGGCCATTGGGTCGGACTCGCCGGACAGCAGCAGCACGGGGCAGCGGATCGCCGGCCAGTGGCTCGTCCGCTCGGCGGCCTTGTCGGTGGCGTCTCTCGCTCCGGGAGCGTGGAGCGGATAACTGAACAGGACGAGCGCCGCATAGTCCGTGTCGGGCTCGGCCGCGGCGAGGCTGGCGACCCGGCCGCCGTACGACTGGCCACCGACCGCAATCGGGACGCCGTCGGCACCGGGCCCGTCGGGAACGATCGCGCGCATCGCGACGACGGCAAGTTCGGCCTTCTTGAGCGGCAGGTCGATCGCCTCGGCGTCGATCCCGCGCCGCCGGAGGCCCGCGACATGGGCGGCCATGCTCGCCGCGTTCCCGCTCGCGCCATGACCGACGAAGAATCGGATCGCCATTCGCCACAGGGTAGTTGGCTCCGCCGCCCGCCGCGTTCCGGTATCGTCGCCTGGTGGCCGCCACTCCCCTCCCCCGCTGCTCCTGGGCGGGCGCCGACCCGCTGATGACCGCCTATCACGACGATGAGTGGGGCGTCCCAGTCCACGACGAAGTGGAGCTGTTCGAGCGGCTTGCGCTCGAGTCGTTCCAGGCAGGCCTCTCCTGGTCGACGATCCTCCGCAAGCGCGAGGCCTTCCGGATCGCGTTCGAGGGATTCGATCCCTCAGTCGTCGCCGGCGTACGACGATGCCGATCGGGCGCGGTTGATGGCCGACGCGGGGATCGTCCGCAACCGGGCCAAGATCGACGCGACGATCGGCAACGCGGCGGCGCTCCTGGAGACCGCGGCCGAGTTCGGAACGTTCGACGCCTATCTGTCGACGATGATCCCGCCGCCGGTGCGCCGGCTTGGCCCGGGTGCCGTCCTGGGCGATATCCCGGCGACGACCGAGGCCTCCGATCGGCTGTCGGCCGACCTCCGCTGGCGCGGCTTTCGGTTCGTCGGCTCGACGAGCGTCTACGCGTTCATGCAGAGCGTCGGGCTCGTCGACGACCACCTGCCGGGTTGCTTCCGCTATCAGGGCTGACCGGCGGCGCCTGCGACTTGCTCCGAAATCGTACGCCGCGCGAGATCAGTCTGGTTCCCCGCGTTCCTCCGATTCCGGATTCCGAACTCGGAGCATCGTCCGGAAGGAGCGTGATTACCAGCGGCGTTCGATTTCGGAGGGTCGCGTTGGCGTGACACGCTAGCTGTCACGGCGGGCCGTCAGGCTCCGGCCATGATCTACATCGAATGCGCCTGGTGCGAGACCGAGGTGGCCGTGGACGGCCTGGACGCGACGAGCGTCGAGTGCGCGGACTGCAACGTCATCGTCGAGATCGCCCGGGACGAAATCCACCCGATCTCCGTCGCCGCCTAGGTCACCTCCCGTGGCGCCAGCGAGGCGCGGCGGAGGGCACCGATCGGTGCGAAGACGAGCGCGAGCACGGCGACCAGCACGCCCATCGCCACGATCGTCGTCGCGCCATTCGTGGCATCGATCAGGAGGCCACCGGCGAGCATCCCGACGGGCTGGAGCCCGAGCGAGATGGTCCGCGCGGTGCTGCCGATCCGCCCTAGCAACGCGTCGGGCGAATGGGCGGTGCGGAGTGTCAGGTACGTGATGGTCACGCTCGAATCGGCGATGCCCGCCGCGAACCCGAGCGGCAGGAGCAGCTCGACGTGGCCGGCGAAACCGATCCCGATGAGCACGAGGCCGCGGGCCAGGCTGCCACCGAGCAACACGGGGCCGGCGGAGCCGCGACGGCGTCGCGAGATCGCGAGCGCCCCGATGACCGTGCCGGCGCCGTACACGGCGAGGAGCAGGCCCAGGACCCAATCCTCGAAGGCGAGATCCCGGGTGATGTAGACCGTCAGGGCGGGGACGAGCGGCGCGGTCGTGATTTGGATCACGCCCCAGAAGCCGATCGACGAGCGGAGCGTCGGGTGGTGGACGATGAAAGTGATCCCCTCCCGGATGTCGGCCAGGATGTGCGCGTCCGGGCGATCAGTCGGGGCGAGGATCTGGCGGCGCACGAAGAACAGGCCGAGGCCGGACAGGAGGAAACTGACGGCGTCGATCGCGAGCGTCGGCCCGGGCCCGATCAGCGTTGAGAGGATGCCCGCGACGGCCGGGCCGAAGATGTAGCCCGTGCTGTAGACGGCCTCGAACAGGGCGTTGGCGCGGGCGAGCTGCGAGCGCCCGACGATCGCTGGCACCGATGCCGTGTACCCCGCGAGGAAGAACGATCGCAGGATGCTCATCGGGGCCGCGACGATGAAGATGATGACCAGCGTCGGCCCACCGAGCCAGACCGAGATCGGGATCAGCGCCGTCAGCAGCGCGCGACCGACATCGGCCAGGAACATCATCCGCTTGCGGTCGCTCCGATCGGCCAGGGCCCCCGCGAACATGCCCAAGAAGAGGTCGGGCAGCGTCTGCAGGGCTCCGACGAGGCCCATCGCCGCGCCGGAGCCGGTGAGCGCGAACACGAGAAGCGGCAGCGCGGTGAAGCTGACCGCATCGCCGATTGACGACACGCCCTGCGTCGAGAGGAGGGCTTTGAAATCGTGGTTGCGCCCGAGCGGCTCGTCGACCTCGTCCACGCCTCGATGCTAGCCCTTCGCCGAGGCCTTCCCAGCCTCTGCGCGCCATCCGTAACGAGGTCGCAACCTCGTGCCTGACGGCAGACATTGCGCTGGGCAGGCCGGCACCAGCACCGTGGGCCGATGGAAAGCCTGCTGCTCTCGCCATTGGTGCCGATCGCGCTCTTCGTGGCGATCATCGTGACTGCCTACGAGATGCGGACCTCGCTCGAACCCCCGTCCTGCTCGGAGTGCGCCCATTGCCAGGCCCTCGCAGCCGAACGCGACCGACGCGATCGCGAACTCCAGGCCTGGTACGCGCAGAGCAACCGCATCGACGCCGACGAGGACGACGACCGCCGGATCGGCTGAAGTTCAGTCCTCTGGAGTGCTGTCGGCGGTGCCGTCGGGGGCGCTGAAGCGCTGGGCGTTGCCCATCTGCTCCCAGACGCGCGCCTGGGTGTTCGCGAGCATCTGGCGAACGTGGTTGCGGTCGTGGTGGACCCATTCGGCCGCGAGATCGGCGACGCTCAGCCGGCCGACGACCGCGTGAACGCCTGATCGGCCGAGGTCGTCAGGGCCGAGCGCGCGAACCAGCGCGATGCTGTCGCGGCGGAGCTCGAGAAATTCAGCCAGGAGCTCGGCAGGATCCCGCTCGCAATCCCGTCGCGCGGCGGCGACGCCGCGTTGATCCCAGCCCTCGAAGGTCGGATCGGTCGCCGTCAGGATCGTCCTGATTCGCCCGTTGAAGCCCCGCCGCTCGGCCTCGAGGATGTGCCCGAGGACCTCGTTGGCGCACCACTCGCCGGGGGCGGGATGCCAGCGCGCCTCATCGCCGAGCGCTCCCATCTCGGCCTCGATCGTGGCCGCCGATGCGGCGAGGAGCTCCGCAAGGACCGCGGGCTGCAGCGGTTGATCGCTCATGCGGGCACCGTGTCGGGTCGCGGCGGCAGAACCGGCAGCTCGCGACCGCCCTCGGCCAGCCAGCAGGCAGCGGACTGGCCGCCCCCGACGTCGAAGAGCGGCGGTTCCTCGACCCGGCAGCGGTCGAACACGTACGGGCAGCGCGGATTGAACCGGCAGCCGGCCGGCACGTTGGCGGCATCGGGCGTCTCGCCGACGAGGATCGTCCGTTTCGCCCGCTCGCCCGCTGTCGGTGGCTCCGGCGTGGGGGAGACCGACACGAGCGCCTGGGTGTACGGGTTGTGGGGCGAGCGAATGACCTGCTCCGCGGGCCCGATCTCCATGATCTTGCCGAGATACATGACCGCGATCCGGTCGGCGATGACCCAGGCGAGCGACAGGTCGTGGGTGATGAACAGGTACGTCAGGCCCCGCTCGGCGCGCAGGTCGAGCATCAGTCGGAGCAGCTCGGTCCGGATGGAGACATCGAGCATCGAGACCGGCTCGTCGGCGACGATCACCTGGGGTCCCATGACGAGCGCTCCCGCGATGACGACCCGCTGGCGCTGGCCGCCGGAAAGCTCGTGGGGATACCGCCCGGCAAAGTCGCGGGCCGGGCGGAGCCCGGCCGCCTCGAGGGCATCGACGACGCGGCCCTCGCGTTCGGCGGGCGTCCCGATCCCGTTGACGAGCAGCGGCTCCATGACGAATTCACGGATCGTGTGCTTTGGATTGAGCGTCTCGTACGGGTCCTGGAAGATGAGCTGGACGCGCCGCCGGTAGTCGCGAAGCGCGCCCGACCCCCACAGGTCTGACACGTCCTTCCCGTCGAGCGACATCCGCCCCGCGGTCTGACGGGTCAGCTTGACCACGACGCGCCCGGTCGTCGTCTTGCCGCTGCCGGACTCGCCGACGAGCCCGAGGACCTCGCCGCGTCGCAACGTCAGGTCGATCCCGTCGACCGCCCGGACGACGCCGCGAGGACGCCGCAGGATGGCGTCGAAGAGCCCGCCGCGCACCGGGAAATGGACCTCGAGCCCCTCGAGCCGGAGGATCTCGTCGTCGCCCGGGGCCGGGTTGACCGGCGGGGCCGGCGTTGCCTCGGCGTCAGGCATTGGATTCGCGCTCATCCCACTGCCTCGAGCGGCGGCTCGGCCGGCGGGAGCTCGACGAGCGGCGCCGTCGCACCGATCGCGTTCGGTGGTGGCGTCGTCACCTGCGCCCCGTCGCTCCCCGGCGGGTAGAGGTGACAGGCGACGCGGACCTGGCCGAACGTCACCTCCGGCGGAACGACCTCGGTGCAGACCGGCATCGCGAACTGACAACGCGGCGCGAACCGGCAACCCGGCGGCGGGTGGCGGAGATCCGGCGGCGATCCGGGAATGACGTCGAGGGTCCGTCGGTCGGCGCGGATGTTCGGGAATGCCGCGAGCAGCTTCTGGGTGTAGGGGTGGCGCGGCCGGCGGAAGACCTCCTCGACCGTCCCCTCTTCGGCGACCCGACCGGCGTACATGATCAGGACCCGGTCGCAGGTCTCGGCGATCACCGACAGGTCGTGGGTGATGAGGATCAGCGAGAGGCCAAGCTTGTGGCGAAGGTCCTCGAGCAGTGCGAGGATCTGGGCCTGGACCATGACGTCGAGCGCGGTCGTCGGCTCGTCACCGATCACGATCGCCGGGTCGCATGCGAGGGCCATCGCGATCATCGCCCGCTGGCGCATCCCGCCAGAGAGCTCGTGCGGGTACGCACTGCCCCGCTTCTTCGGGATTCCGACGAGCTCGAGGAGCTCGCCCGCCCGCTTGCGAGCGTCCTTTTCGGATATGCCAAGACGTTCCGTGAGCGGTTCGGCGATCTGATCGCGGAGCCGATGCACCGGATTCAGCGCGTTCATCGCCCCCTGGAAGACGATCGAGATCTCGCGCCACCGATACCGCCGCAGGGCGTTGGCGGACTTGGTGACGAGGTCGATGCCGTAGAGCCGGACGCTGCCCTCGACGATGGTGGCGTTCGACGGCAGCAGGCGCACGAGCGACAGCGCGGTCGTCGTCTTCCCGCAGCCCGACTCACCGGCGATCCCCAGCGCTTCGCCATGGTTCAGCGTGAAGCTGATGCCGTCCACGGCGTGAACGGTCTCGGCGCCGAGGGAGAAGTACGTCTTGAGGTCCTCGACGACGAGGAGCGGGGCGGCGGGATCGGCCTGCTTCGGGAGTGACGTGCGGCGGCTGGCGACGGCCCGCGTCATCGGCGCTCCCTCCGCTTCGGATTGAGCTGGTCGTCGAGGGCGCTGCCGACGAGGGTGAAGGCGAGGACGACGAGGACGATGCACGCACTCGGCGGGACGAAGTACCACCACGCGCCAAGGCCGGGCGCCCCGATTGCCCGAGCCGATTCGAGCAGCTGCCCCCACGACGGCTGGAGCGGGTCGCCCAGGCCGACGAAGGAGAGGAACGTCTCGGTCAGGACGGCCCCGGCGAAGACGATGACCGCGTTCGCGACGATCAGGTTGATGACGTTCGGCAGGATATGGCGGCGCATGATGTGGCCGCTTCCGGCGCCGATGACGCGGGCCCGATCGACGAAGGCACGCTCCTTGAGCGACAGCGTCTGCGATCGAATGATTCGCGCCGTCGAGGACCAGCTCGTGATGCCGATCACGACGACGATGACGACGAGTGTCATCCGGATCCCGAAGATCTCCCGCGAACCCGAACCCACGAGGTCGCGGAGGATCGGCGTCAGGATCAGCGCGAGGACGAACGTCGGAATCACGAGGAAGAAGTCCGTGATCCGCATGAGGAATCCGTCGAGCCGGCCGCCGGCGAAGCCGCTGACGATCCCCACTACGGCGCCAACCAGGACGGTGATGACCGTCGCCAGGAGCCCGATGACCATCGAAACGCGAGCTCCGTGGACCGTGAGGTTGACCATGTCGCGGCGGAGGTGATCCGTCCCCAGCGGGAAGCCATCGATCGGTGGCGACAGGCGCGGTCCGTGGGCCGTCACCGCCGTCTGGAGGGGACCGACGATCAGCTCCGGAGCGATCGCGAGCAGCGAGAAGAACGCGAGGATGACGACGCCGATCAGCCCTTCCGGGCGCCGGAGCACGCCCCGGAGCAGCCCGGTTCCCCGGACGAATCGACGGGCACCGCTCGGCGCCAGCGCGACTTGCCCGGCCATCAGGTCCTGACCCGCGGATCGAGGACGCCGTAGATCAGGTCGGCCACGAGGTTGGCGAGGACGACCGAGACGCTGAGGACGAGGAACACGCCCTGGAGGACCGGGTAGTCGCGGGCCTCCAGCGCCTCGACCGCGAGCGTTCCGAGGCCCGGCCAGTTGAAGACGACCTCAACCGTGATCGCGCCCGCGACGATGTACCCGAGGTTGATCGCGATCAGCGTGACCGTCGGCAGCATCGCGTTCGGCAGGGCATGGTGGCGGAGGATCCGGCCGTCCTTGAGGCCCATCGCCCGGGCGGTCGTGACGTAATCCTCGGACAGCGTCTCGATGATCGACGAGCGCATCACGATCGCGTACTGGCCGATGAGCCCGAGCGCAACCGTCGTCAGCGGCAGCGCGAGGTGAGCGAGGAGGTCGGCGAGCCGATCGAAGATGTCCGTGTACCGAGCTCCGGCCTCGAGCATGCCGAAGGTCGGGAACCAGCCGAGGCCCGGACCGAAGATCAGCAGCAGCGCCATCCCGATGATGAAATACGGCGTCGAATAGAGGACGAGGGAGATCCCGTTCCCGACCTGGTCGATGAGGCCGCCGCGTCTCCAGCCGGAAATGGCGCCCAGGGCGAGGCCGACGGCGATCGCGATGATCTCGCCCAGGCCGAAGAGGATGACCGTCGGCCAGATCCGCTGGCCGAGCACCTGGCCGACCGTCTGGCCCTTGGCGACGAACGAGTAGCCGAGATCGCCGCGCACCGTCGCGACCACGAACGCGCCGAACTGGTCGGGAAAGATCGGATCGTTCAGGCCCCACCGCTCGCGCGCGGCGTTCAGCTGGGCCTGGGTCACGCCCGGTGTGCCGCGGAGGATGACCCGCTCCGGGGACCCTGGCATCGCCCGGAACAGGATGAAGTTGATGATCACGATCATCGCGATCGTGAGGAAGGCGGACCCTAGCCGCCGCGCCAGGTAGGAGACACCCACGGCCGGCCGAGAATCAGCCGGGGAGCGCCGACAAGCGGCGCTCCCCGGGCTGCAGGTTCACGGGCGCAGGTGGTCGAGACCGGCCGGGACCGTCACTCCTCCTCGCCGGCGACTCTCCGTCGGCGCATCAGAACGGCGGCGATGGCGAGGACCAGCGCGAGCGCGGCGATGCCGACCACGAGCAGGAAGCCCGTGTCCGACGTTCCGCTGGTGGGCGTACCCCCGCCCCCCGGGGACGCGGCCGGACTGGCGCCTCCGCTCGGTGCCGCCGCTGAGGCCGAAGGCTCCGGGCTGGCGGCGGCCAGGTCGGTGAGCTTCGTGTAGCCGAACGACCCGTAGCCGAAGAGCGGCGTGCCACCCTCGCTCGGCTGGTTCGTCCAGCCACCGAACTTGTCCTTGCGGTAGGCGTGGAGCTCGGCGTCGTAGTAGAGGATGTGATACGGGGCTTCGGCGTAGACGAGCTCCTGGATCTGGGTCAGGAGCTCCTTGCGCTTCGCCGGGTCGGACTCGGCGCGCTGCTCGAGGAACAGCCGGTCGTACTCGGGGTTCGAGTAATAGCTGTCGCTCGAGCCGCCGATCTCCTCGGTCCGTGAAGAAGTTGAGGAGCGACGTTGGATCCGGGTCGCCGACCCAGCCCCACATGTAGATGTCGTAGTTCGCCGGCCCATTCGGTGGTCCGGTGACGTCGTCGATGAGCGTTCCTTCGGCGGTCACCGCCGCGTCGACGGTGATCCCCAGGTCGCCGAACCACTCGACGAGGAACTCGGCGTTCGTCGCGTTCTCGGGCTCGGAATCCGGCCAGGTGAGCCGGAGGTTGATGACCTTGCCGTCCTTGTCGAGCCGCTTGCTCGAGCGCGTCGAGCTTGTAGCCTGCGGCGTCGAGCCGCTTCTTGGCCTCTTCGATGTCGAATTCGGCGCGGATTCGCCGGCGGAACATGCCAGCGCGTATGGAACGGCGGGATGATCGTGGAGCCGGCCGTTCCGTAGCCGCCAAGGGTGGCGTCGACGAGCGCCTGCTGGTCGATCGCGTAGCCGAGCGCGTCTCGGAAGGCGATGTCGGCAAGAGCCGACGTCGAGCCGCCGTAGCCCTCCTTGTTGCCGCCGGTATTGAACGACAACTCCGTGTAGCCGTTTGCGATGCCCTCGACCGTCGCGATGTCCGGGTCGTTCTTGAGCTCGTCGAACTGGTCCGCGAGCACGCCCCGGACGTAGTCGATTTCGCCTGTCTTGAGTGCCTGGACCATGGTGTCGGCGCTGCCGAAGTGCTGGATGATCACCTCATCCGCGGCGCCCTTTTCCTCGCCCCAGTAATTGGGGTTGCGGGCGAACCTGATGAAGTTGCCGGCCTCCCACTCGACCGCCTGGTACGGGCCGGTTCCGACGACAGGCGGCTCGTTGGTGAACGGGGTGACGTCGGCCGCGTTGGCGATCTCCTCAATGCTGTACTTCGACCAGATGTGCTTCGGGAGGATCGGCACGTAGGCCTGGAGCAGGAGCGTGTTCGGGAATTCCGTCTCGACCACGAGCGTTTCAGGATCCGGCGCGCTTACCGCAGTGATCCCGGCGTTCGTGAGATACGGCTCGAGATAGCCCTGGCCGAGGTAGAAGCCGTCCTCGCTCGCGTCGCTCTTCGCCGTCGCGTCGATGACGAGCTGGTACGTGTAGCGAGCGTCCTCCGACGTCGCCGGCTCGCCGTCCGACCATTTCATGTCCGGCCGGATCTTGAACGTCCACTTCGTGCCGTCCTGGGTCCACGACTCGGCGAAACCCGGTACTGGCTCGAGGTCCTGCCCGAAGTTCGCGAGCAGGTCGTAGTTGAGGGTGAAGACCTCGAAGTCGGCGACGACGACGGAGTTCCACGGGTTCAGGACCTGGAGGTCCTGGTCGGTGCCCGCCTTGATGACGAGGTCGCCCTCGGCGGCGCCGATCAGGGAGGCTCCCGGCAGGAGGGTCGAGAGCGCGAGGCCGAGCGCGACAAGCGCTCGCATCGCCCGGGTGCGCAGGGGTAGGTCGCATGACGTCCAGTCCTCCTCCTCATCGTCCGCCGCTCGCGCCGGCCGGACCCCCGGTCCCGCCCCGATGCCTGCAGACTGGCGCGGAGCTTCCCACAGCGGCAGCGTGCCGCTGCAAGCATGGACCGCACCGCGCGTCAGTCGGCGGTCACAACCTCCTCGACGACCAGCGTTCCGGCGTCGGCATCCAGCGTCGCGATGGCGCCGAACGGGACGGTCGCGTGGTGCTTCCCGTGGCCGATCGGCAGGCCGAAGATGAGCGGAACGCCGAGCGGCCCGAGGACCTCCTCGACGATGTCCTCAGTCGAGAGCTCCGCGATCCCACCCGACCACTTCGTCTTGATGTCGCCGATGACGATTCCGGCAACGCCATCGAGCAGCCCCGCGTTGCGGAGCTGGGTGAGGATGCCGTCGAGCCAGTAGCCCTCCATCTCGATCTCCTCGAGGATGACGATCCGGCCCCGCAGGTCGGGCTGGAGGCGTGTCCCGATGGCGGAGCTGATCAATCCGGCACAACCACCGGCCAGCGGGCCCGTCGCGCGCCCACCGTTGATCGTCCGGACATACGGATCGTCAGGATTCGGGCCGATCGGGCCGTAGGGCTCGTCGCTGAACAGGGCCCGGTGAAGGCTCTCCTTCGAGAATTCGGTCACTTCCGGCGAACCGACGCCGGACGCGCCGTTCGAGTAGAAGGAGATCACGTTGCCCCACTTGCCGGCGGCGAGGTGGAGCGTCGTGAGGTCGCTGTAGCCGCAGATCGCCTTGGGGTTCGCCGCGAACAGCCCCTCGTCAAGCAGCGGGATCAGGCGCGGCATCCCGTAGCCGCCCTGGAGGCAGACGATCGCCCGGATCTCGGGGTCGGCGAGCATCGCGTGGAGGTCCGCGGCGCGGTCCTCGTCGCGACCGGCCATGTAGCCGTGACGGTCGTTGATGTGGTCGCCCAGACGGACCGTGAGGCCCCAGGCCTCGAGCCCGGCCACTCCCCGCAGAAGCTCGCTGCGGTTCTCCCAGGAGCTGGCCGGCGCGACGACGCCGACGGTGTCGCCCGGCCGGAGCCGCGGGGGCTTGCGCGGGACGTCGGAGTGCTTCGCCATCCGTGGACTCATACCATGAAGCTCGTCACGGGGTTTGCCTCCAGCAGGATCGGCCGATCGATGCGGAACCGCTCGATCTCACCTTGCGACGGCGTCCGTCCGTCGGCAACGAGCTCCGCGATGATCCGGCCGAAGAGCGACGCGAACTTGAACCCATGGGCGGCACCGAGGGCCACGAACACGTTCGGCTGGTCCGGCAGCCGATCGAGGACGAAGTCCCGGTCCGGGGTCAGCGTGTAGAGGCAGGTCTTCGTGTAGATCGGTGGCCCGAGGTGGCCGGGCAGGTGGCGGGCGAGGAAGTCCTCGAGACGTCCGAACGCCGCCTCGTCGCGGTCGAACGTCCTGGCATCGGGCGTCGTCTCGTCCCCGCCGACGTCCTGGGCGGCCTTGGGGCCGGGTTCGCCGTATGTCGGGAAGCCGTAGAAGCAGGGCTCGTCCATCCAGATCCAGATCGGGAATCGATCGGGCGCGAAGGCCGCCGGATCCGGACACGCGAAGTAGGTGACCTGTTCCTTCGTGATCGTCAGCGGCAGCCGCCGGTCGAAGTTGCGCAGCAGGGCGTTCGTCCAGGCGTCGGCGGCAAGGACGACGTGACCGGCCCGATGGACGGCACCGTCCGCTGTCTCGACCTCGATCCCGCCGCCGCCCTCGCGGACGGCCACGACCGGAGAGCGGTCGCGGATCGAGGCGCCGCCCTCGCGGGCGAGGCGGAGGTGCGCGGCGTTGGCGCGGGTCGGGTCGGCGAGGCCGGACATGGCCTGGTAGAGGCCGTGGTGCTCGTCGCCGAGCCGCCACTGCGGCCACCGCCGCATGATCTCCGCAGCGTCGAGGTGCTCGAACGGGACGCCCTCGGCGGTCATCGAGCCCGTGTAGTCGCCGAGCGGGATCGACGCATCGCGCGGAGCGACGTCCAGGCCGCCGGTCGTCGTCACGATCGTCGTGCCGGACGCGGCCTCGACCTCTGCCCACGTCTCGTACGCCCGTTTCGCGAGCCGGACATAGTCGGGCCGGTGATAGGACAGGCGGATGATCCGGCTGTGGTCCTGCGACGCGCCGTTGTCGTGCCCGAGCGCGAACTGTTCCAGGCCGAGGACGCGATCGCCGAATCGCCGGCTCAGCCAATAGGCGGCCCCGGACCCGATCCCGCCGAGCCCCACGACGATCGCGTCCCAGTCGTTCCTCACGGCGCCGATGGTAGGGCTCGGGCGCCGGAATCGTCGCACTCCCGTCGCTTGGTCCGGCTGGCGGACCAACGGGCGAACGAGCGGGCCGAAACGGGGCGCCGCCCGTCGCTTGGTCCGGCTGGCGGACCAACGGGCGAACGAGCGGGCCGAAACGGGGCCGAAACGGGGCGCCGCCCGTCGTTTGGTCCGGCTGGCGGACCAACGGGCGAACGAGCGGGCCGAATTGGGGCGTTGACCGCCGCGGCACCGTGTGCCAATGTGTGCGCATGAATGTGCGCACAAACCTCCTCCTGCCGAAGGAGCTCGTCGACGAGGTCGACCGGTTCGCCGGGGCGCGCGGTCGAAGCCGCTACGTGGCCGAAGCCCTGAGAGCAAGACTCAAGCGGGATCGACTCAAGGAAGTCATCGAGAAGACAGCCGGCGTCCTTCGGCCGGAGGACTACCCGGAATGGTCGACATCGGAGAAGGTCGTCGAGTGGGTCCGGGCGCGGCGCCGGGAGACGACGGACCCGGGACCGGGGGCGTGAATCAGGTGCGACTGCTGCTCGACTCGACGTTCGTCATCGACCACCTGCGGGGCGAAGCTGAAGCGGTCGAGCGGTTCCGTCGGATCTTCGAGGATGGCGATGATCCGATCGTGACGGAGATCGTCGTCTGCGAAGTTCGCGCCGGCCTCCTGGCCGAGGCGGAACGACACCTCGATGCTTTCCTTGAACCGGTCGAGTTCGTCCAGCCCGGAATCGAGACGGCCAAGATGGCCGGTCGATGGCGAGCGGACCTCCGCCGCCATGGACGAACGTTGAGTCTGGGGGACTCGCTGATCGCAGCCACCGCAAATACCCTTGGCGCAACGGTCATCACACGCAACGTACGCGACTTCGCGCTCACGCCTGTGGTGGTCGAGAGCTACTGACGCGACGCGTTACGCGCCCGCCGACGCACCGCCGGCGACCCGCGCCAGGGCGACCCGCTGGAGCCCGAGGATCGACATCGCGTCGGTGATCCGGCCGTCGAGCGTCATCGCGAGCGCCTCGTCGAACGCGACCCAGCGGCTCTCGATCTCCTCGGTCGGCTCAGGTTCGGCGGCGCCGTGGGTGACGATCGTCGCCAGGTAGAGGATCCCGGCCTCGTCCGATACGGAGTTCGAGAGGTGGAAGCGGGCCAGCTCGATCCACTCCGCGGCCTCGACCCCGGTTTCCTCCTTGAGCTCGCGCCGGATCCCGTCGAGCGGCGCCTCGGTCGGCGCCACGCCGCCCTCGGGGATCTCCCACGACCACGCGTCGAGCGTGTAGCGGTGCTGGCCGACGAGGAGAACGCGATCGTGCTCGTCGAGGACGACGACGCCGGCGGCCAGGTTCGCGAAATGGACGACGCCGTAGATGCCCGCGCCGCCGTCGGGCCGGCTGACCTCGTCGTGCCAGATCGTGATCCAGGCGTTGTCGTAGGCCGTCCGGCGCGTGCGGCGAACCCACGGCCCGACAGTGACTTCGGCCGCCTCTGGATCGCCCGCCGGCTCGGACGTGCTCACGACGCGCATCGTCGCACGCCGCGGTCGGTGCCGCGCGGTTGGCCGCGCCGCTCCTATCCTTGTCGTGATGTCCGCCCAGTCGGTCGATCCCGAGGTCAGCCGTCCCGCGAGCCAGCCGCGGCACGAGGTCGGCGTCCTGTTCGACGTCCGGATTTCCGCGAGCGACGGGCTCGAGCTGTCGGCGAACCTGTGGCTGCCGCGGCCGCTGGCCGACGAGCCGGAGCAGACGTTCCCGGCAATCCTCGAGATGATCCCGTACCGGAAGGACGACTGGCGGCTCGCGAGCGACATGGCCCGCGGGGAGTGGCTGGCCGCCCGCGGCTTCGCCTTCTGCCGGCTCGACATTCGGGGAACCGGCTCGTCGCCGGGGATCGCGACCGACGAGTACACGCCACGCGAGACGCAGGACGGCTACGACGCCGTCGAGTGGCTGGCGGCGCAGCCGTGGTGCAACGGCAACGTCGGCATGTGGGGCATCTCGTACGGCGGCTTCACGTCGATCCAGGTCGCGATGCTCCGCCCGCCGCATCTCAAGGCGATCGTGCCCGGTGATGGCGACGGACGACCGCTACACGGACGACGTCCACTACATCGGCGGCTGCGTGACCGTGTCGGAGCTGAGCCAGTACGCGGTCAGCATGGTCGGCATGAACGCGATGCCGCCCAAGGCCGAGTACCGCGGCGCGGCGTGGGCCGACGAGTGGCGCGAGCGGCTCGAGCAGACGCCGGTGTGGCTGTTCGAGTGGCTCCGCCAGCAGCACGACGGCCCGTACTGGCGGCAGGGCTCGCTGGCACCCGACTACGGCGCGATCGAGGCGGCGATCTTCTCGATCGGCGGCTGGATGGACGAGTACGTCGATCCCGTGCTGCGGATGCAGGAGCGCTGCACCGCGCCGCGACGGTCGCTCATCGGGAACTGGGTCCACTCGCTGCCGGACGACGCCTACCCCGGCCCGAACCTCGACTGGCTCCACGAGATGGTCCGGTTCTTCGATCACTGGCTCAAGGGCATCGACAACGGCGTGATGGACGAGCCGGGGGTCGTGCTGTTCCGCCGCGACTACGCAGATCCGGAGCCGTTTCCTGCGACCTGGCCGGGCGAGTGGCTCGGTCTGCCGTCCTGGCCGCCGGTCGACGCCGGGGAACGGGTCCTGCACCTCGCTCCGGGTCCGCTGCCGCTCGTCGGCGGCCTGGTTGACGATGCCGGCACCGAGCCCTCCGTCGAACGCTTTCGGCACCGGCCGACCAGCGGCACGCGGGCGGCGACTGTCGTGGGGGGCCGGTGGCGCGCCGAACGGCCTGTCCCGCGATCTGCGCCCGGACGAATCACTCGTCCCGACCTTCACCAGCCCGCCGCTCGAGGAGCCGCTCGACGTCGTCGGCTTCCCGGCGGCGATCCTCGCCTGGGAATCGAGCGCGCCGATCGCGACCGCGGTCGTCCGGCTCAGCGACGTGGCCCCGGACGGAACGTCGGCCCAGGTCACGGCCGGGATCCTGAACCTGACCCACCGCGAGTCGCACGCCTCGCCATCGCCGCTGGAGCCCGGCGAGGTCACGACGGTCACGGATCCGGATGCGATCGACCGCCTACCGATTCCTGCCGGGCCATCGGATCCGGCTGTCGGTGGCGTCGTCGTACTGGCCGGTCATCTGGCCGTCGCCGTTCAGCGCTGAATACGGGCTCCACCTCGGCGGCGCGGCGGACAGCCGGCTCATCCTGCCGACGATCGGACGGCGAATCGCTCCCGGTCCCGCCGTTCAAGACGACATCGGCCGGCCTGCGGTCGATCGGCTCGTCGACCGACGAGCCACCGACGTGGCGGGTGACCGACGACGTCATCGCCGGGACGGTAACCGTCACCTCGAGCGAGTTCGGCGAGGTCGTTCTGCCCGACGGCACGCTCCAGCCTCTACACCGGAGAGCGGCTCGAGATGACCGCGTCGCGACGCCGAGCCCGCCTACGCCCGACTGCACAACGAGGTCGTCTACCGCGTCCGCGACCACGGCTCCGAGATCCTCATCGAGGCCTCCGGCACGCTGCGCAGCACGGAGTCCGACTTCCACATGAACGTCGGGCTCCGCGTGACCCTGGATGGCGCGCCGTTCTTCGAGCGCGGCTGGCTCGAAACAATTCCGCGCCGCCTGGTGTGAACCGGACGGCGCCGACGAACGACCGAGGCGCCCGCGCGGCCACCGCCGCCCTGGCGGGCATCGGCTGGCTGCTGCTGTTCGTCTCGCTCCCGATCGCGATCTTCCTGACCTGGTGGAGCGACTGCTTCGAGGAGGCCTGCGCGAGCGCGTCGGAGATCGACCGGACGGTCTATCTCGTCGACTTCGTGGCGTGGCTCGTGATCCCGGCGCTGGCCTTCGGTGCATATCGCGGTTGGCGGCCCGCCGCCGGCGGACTTGTGGCGATCGGCATCGCCCTCGCGGCGCAGGTCGTCGCGGCGATCCTGGGGGCCCGGGGTTTTCAGTCCTTCGCGTTCGTCCTCCCGGCCGCGGCGCTCATTGCGACCGCCGGAGTCATCGGACTGCGGCCGCTCGGCGGGGGGCGACGGCGACCGGACCGAGCGCCCGAACGAGCCTGATCGGGCTCATCGTCGTCGCGGCCGTCATCGTGGCGATCGCGTTCCAAGGCATGCTCGCCGGTGGAGCGGGCATCGGCCAGGGCGTCCTCGTGCTCGTGGCTGTCAGCCTCGCGTTCATCGCCGTGCTCGCGTTCCTCAACCGGAGCCGGCGGCCACCGCCCCCACCGGATCCGCCTCGGCGCGGCTGAGGCGCTCGGCCCGCGGCTACACTCATCGCCATGCGCCGGATCAGCCGCAAGGCGGAGTCGTTCACCGAGTCTGTCATCCGCGAGATGAATCGCCTGGCGGTCAACGCCGGCGCGGTCAGCCTCGCCCAGGGCTTCCCCGACTTCCCGGCTCCCGCCGAGCTCAAGGACGCGGCCGCGGCCGCGCTCCACGCCGACATCAACCAGTACGCGATCACCTGGGGCGCGCGGCCGCTGCGCGAGGCGATCGCGGCGAAGACCGCTCGCTTCCACCGGGCTGGGAGCTCGACCCCGAGACGCAGATCACGGTCACCTGCGGCGCCACCGAGGGGATGATCGCGGCGATGCTCGGGCTCCTCGACCCGGGCGACGAGGTGATCGTCTTCGAGCCGTTCTACGAGAACTACGGACCCGACGCGATCCTGTCGGGCGCTGTGCCCCGGTACGTCACGCTCCACGAGCCGGACTGGTCGATCGACCCGGATGAGCTGCGAGCGGCCGTCACGCCCAGGACCCGGGCGATCGTCGTCAACTCGCCGCACAACCCGACCGGCAAGGTCTTCCGCCGCGACGAGCTCGAGCTGATCGCCGGACTCTGCCAGGAGCACGACCTCCTCGCCTTCACCGACGACATCTACGAGCACATCGTGTACGAGGGCGAGCACATCCCGCTGGCGACGCTGCCCGGGCATGGCCGACAGGACGGTCTCGATCGACTCGATGTCGAAGACGTACTCCGTGACCGGCTGGCGGGTCGGCTGGGTCATCGCCTCGCCGCTGCTGAGCGTCGGCATCCGGCGGGCCCACGACTTCCTGACCGTCGGCGCGGCGGCACCGCTCCAGCAGGCGGCGGTCACCGCGCTCGGGTTCCCGGACGCGTACTACGCGTCACTCGCCGCCGCCTACCGGGAGCGGCGGGACACCCTGCTCCCGGCGCTCGCCGAGGCAGGCTTCCGGATCCACGAACCGGCCGGCGCCTACTACGTGATGACCGACATCCGCGATCTGACCGACGAGGACGACGTCACCTTTGCCCGGCGGCTCATCCTCGACCCCGGCGTCGCGGGCGTGCCCGGGTCGTCGTTCTACTCGCATCCGGAGCTCGGCCGGACGAAGCTCCGGTTCGCCTTCCCGAAGCGACTCGAGACGCTCCGGGCGGCAACCGACCGCCTGGCCCGACTGGCAACACCCGCCTGAGTAGAGCGCGGGTCCACTGACCCCAATCGGGTGTTCACCAGGTGAACACAAGAGACCAGGGATGGGATCAGGTCGGGCGAATTGGTTCAGCTAGCGATCAATAGCGCCAGTTCTGCTCACCGTGGGAACAGCTTGCTCCGGCCTGTGCGGCCGGTGGACAGAATTTGCCGGATCGTCGCGCAGCTCCGTCGGATGTGTTCATTGGGTGAACAACGGGCCTGAAGTCGCGTCGCGGCCGCGGTTGCGCGCTGCCCGTCAGCCCGGGAGTGCAGCCCTCGCGGCGAGCGCCGTGAGGATCGCGACCGACACGCTGGCGAGCGTCCCGAGCAGGTAGTACTCGGCGAAGTCGCGGTCGTCGAGCAGCCGGAACCGCGCGATCGTCTTCGCGGCGACGACGAACCCGATCGCGGCGTCCGCCCCGACGAGGAGCAGCGTCACGATCAGCAGCCGCTCGAGCACGCCGATCGTCGCGCCGACCTGGGCGGGCGGCACGGGCGTCCGATCCCGGTCGCTGACCGCCGGATCCTGCGCGGCCGGGCTCGGTTGGCGAGGTGCCGGATCGGCCTGGACGCGGCCCGCGAGCGGACCGATTCGGAACGACCAGCCGCGCGGCGATTCGACCCCGGCCTCCGTGACATGCCCGGCCGCAGGCGCCTCCGCGGCTTTGCCGGCAGCCGCATCATCCGATCCCGGACGCGGCCTCGATCGGCCGGACGAGCGTGGCGACGAACAGCGCCCCGCCCCGCGTGTTTGCGATCAGCAACGACAGGAACACGACCGCGACTAGGCTGACCTCGTTGATCACCGCCTGATCGCGTGCGCCGAGCACCCGACTCACGGCGGCGGACCACTCGGCGGTCGGGGCCTGGCCGGCGAGCCAGATCGCCCAGGCGACGGCGATCACCGTGAGATGCGCCACCTGGTCGAGGGCAAAGTAGACCGCGGGCAATGGCGTCCAGGCGCGCCCGAGGCCGGCCCCCGGCGCGCGACCCTCGTGCCGCTTGCGGGCCTCCTCGAGCGCTCGCGCCTCGGCCGCGTGCGTGGCCACGACCTTGATCCGATCGATGACGACATGGGTGACCGTGATGGCGACGAGGGCCCAGAGGCCGGGCACGCCGAATGCCAGCGCTACCGGCACCAGGCAGAGGGCGACCCCGAAGCCGTGGGCGAGGAGTCCCCGCCACGCCCCGCCATCCCGCGACCTCTTGGCGACGACGATGCCCGTCGTCTGGATGACGAAGTCAGCGACGAGGTGGGCGAGGATCAGCCAGCCAAGCGTCAGGATCGGATCTGCGGTCACGGAACGTCCTCGGGGAGCGATGGTCGCCGGGCTACCGCCTCGGTTCCGGCCGCGAAGAGGATACGCAACGCATCGGCCAGCCGGCCGATCGAGCGGAGGTGGGCTCGCTCCGCCGCCACGGAGACCGTCGCCCGCGCCTTGTTCAGTCGTTCCGCGGCCTCGGACCGGCGCAGTCCCTCGACCAGGAGCAGGCGCCCGATGGCGCGCTGGGTGGGGGTCAGGTCACCGAGGAGCTCGGCGAGGATCGGCGCGAGATCGTCGAGCAGGCGATCGGTCGATGGATCGTCGGTCGACATCAGGAGCCCGTCGCGGCGGGACGTCGCCTCGTCCAGGAGCTCGCGGGCGCGCAGGAACGCCGGGCCGGTTCGCTGCGTCGCGGGGCCCGTCCCCGGATCGACCTCGCCGGCGACCACGACCCAGCGCATCCGCCGGCGGTCCGGATGGAGCCACGCCGCGCAGGATCGCGGCGAGCGGGTCGGCATCGGGCCGAAGCAGGCCCTGGATCTCGTCGCCCTGGGTGAATTCGAAGCCGGCCAGCCGGGACTCGGCCGGATACGTTGCCTCCAGCTCCGACGCGAGCGTGCGCAGCCACGTCGTCGATCCCGTCGCGTCGCGGCGCGAGCGGATGATGTCGCCGAACAGGACGATGGCGTTCATCGCCACAGGCTAATTGGTAGAGGATTAGTCGTCAACGGCTAATCGCACGACGGTTAGCCTCCGGCGGCTGACAACGAGCGACAACGCGCTACCCCGCCGTGACGCCCGAAGCCACGATCTCGGCGAGCCGCCGGCGGACCTCGGGCGTGTCGTACCGCAGCAGGATGTCGGGCTCGAACGTGTGCTCCTCCAACCGGCCGTCGCGGCGAACGTAGACGACCGGATAGATCGCACCCGAGCCGTCGGCCTCGAGCGTCAGGGCGACCGCGTCACCGGCGCCGTCGTCCCCGGCGTCATCGACGAACGCTTCGAGCGGCACGAGGCCCTCGTCTCGCGGCCCGTCAGCCGGGTCGAGCGAGACGACCCGGGCGAGATACGCCCGCTGGTGCCACAGCTCGGGTGAGAACGAGAGGTGGTTCACGAGCGTGTCGATGAGCTCGTCGGGCGGGATCCTCGGTCGCTCGGAGGCGGCCGGCGCGGCGAATCGCGTCGCGGCGATGTGCCGGGCAAGGAGCCGGGCGTTGTACCTGGCACCGTGGACCGCCCCGGAATTCGCCGGCTGGCCGTGCTTCTTGAGGCCGCCGGCACCCTGCGAGATCGTCCCGGCGAAGTAGATGCCCGGCACCGAGGCACTCTCCCAGTACGGCGTCTGGGCCGGAAGCCGGCTCTGGCCGAACGTGGTCACGCCGAGGTCCGGCAGGTCGAGCAGCGGCGCCACGAACCCCGTTGCCGCGATCACCTCGTCGACCTCGAACGCGATCTCGTCGCCGCCCGCGGTCGGTCGGGCTCGGACCTCGAGCGCGCCGGTCGGAAGCCGCCCGATCCCCTGGATCGCCGCGTCGAGAACGGCCACGCCGCCGCCAAGGACGTGGTCCTCGATCGGCTGGACGTAGCGCGCCCTGACCCCGACGAGCGAACGTGTGTTGACCGACAGCTTCGCCGGCGACGGCGACGCGACGATGATCCGGCGGGCCCACGGCAGGAGACCGGTCGCCAGCTCGAACCCGGAGTTCTGCTTGCCGATGATGAAGATCCGCTTGTCGGCGTACGCCTCGGCGGGCCGCGTGTCGGCGTAGTGGGCGGCGAGCTCGATTCCCGGCGTCTGGGGCAGGTAGGGCTCGGCGATGCCGACGGCGATGATCAGGACCTTCGTGCGGTACTCACCGTCGCTGGTCTCGAGGACGAAGGTATCGCCGTCGGCCGACGGTTCGCGCCTCGTCGCCGTCCACCGGCAGGCGTACCGGGCTCGGACGTTCGTCCGGTCGGCGAATGCCTCGAGGTTGGTCTGCATCGCCGGCCGTGACGGGAAGTACGAGGTCCCGTCCATGAACTCCGGCATGATCGCGCGGTTCTGGCTCTCGTCGGCCAGGAGGCTGTTCCAGTCGTACCGCTCGTAGGCGGGATCCAGCCGCGGGACGGGCGCGTAAGGCTTCGTCCACGACAGCAGGCGCTGGAAGAACGGCCAGCGCCGGAACATGCCGCCCGGCTCGTCGTCGGCCGACAGCAGGGCGTGATCCACGCCGAATCGGCTCAGGCAGTACGAGACCTGGAGGCCGCCCGGCCCGCTCCCGACGATGACGACCGGGTACGACCCCGGCGGGAACGGGCGGTCGCTCAGCTCCGCCACCGGTTCGCGTTCCGCAGCCGGCGCGCCTGCGCCTGGAGCATCCGGTACATGATCGGCGGGTTCTCGAGCAGGAAGGGACGGACCTGCCCGCCGGCGAGGACGAGGCAACGGAGCGGCGACACGGCCACGACGTCGGCGACCGGCGGCTCGCCGAGGAGGATCGACACCTCGCCGAAGAAGTCGCCGCGCGACAGCCTCGCCCGCTCCTCGCCGTCGATGACGACGGCCGCATCGCCCTCGAGGATGATGTGGAACGCGGAGCCGGAGAGGCCCTGTCGCAGGACCCGCTCGCCCTCCTGGTACGTGCGCTCCTCGAAGGTGTGCGCGACGCGCTCGAGCTGCGGCGTCGGGAGATCGGCGAACAGCGCGAAGCCCGCGATCTGGTCGACGAGATCGAGACTGCTGGCCATCGCGCCACGCTCCTCAAAACGGTGCGGATCTTCCCCGCGCATTCTGCCACCCTGCCCTGCCACCCGGCCCGGGCGGCAGGTTGACGACGGCCCCGTCCGGCGGCAGCATCAGCGGAGTTCCAGCAGGAGGGTTTTCGTTGGCGCTCACGCACGACCGGAGGACCGAGTTGCTCGGTGGCTGCCGGCTGTTCACCGGAGTCGCACCGGCCGACCTCGCGGCGGTGGCGCATCGGGCGATCGAGGTCGAATTCCCGGCCAACCGGGTCATCGCCCGGCAGGGCGAGATCGGGACCGGTTTCTTCCTCGTCGTCGACGGTGCCGTCCGGGTCGTTCGCGACGGCGCCGAACTGGCGATCCTCCGCCCCGGCGAGTTCTTCGGCGAGCTCTCGGTCCTCGACGGGCTGCCGCGCGTTGCCCAGGTCGTCGCGACCGAGCCGACGCGCTGCCTCGCCCTCGCGTCGTGGGACTTCGAGCAGGCGGTCCTCGACAACCCGACGCTGGCCCTGGCGATCCTCCGCGGGCTCGCCATGCGCCTTCGCACCGTCACGGAGCAGCAGCATCACTGACGAGGGATCCGCCACGCTCGTGCGCCCGAAGCCGACAGGGACCGTTACGTTCCTGTTCACCGACATCGAGGGTTCGACGAGGCTCGCCCAGGAGTTCCGGGGCGAGCGCTGGAACGACCTCCTGGCCCGCCATCGCGAGCTGATACGAGCGGGCATCGCGTCGGTCGGCGGCCACGAGGAGAAGACCGAGGGCGATGCCTTCGTCGCCGTCTTCGGGCGGGCATCCGACGCGGTCCGTGCCGCCGTCGACGCTCAGCGGCGACTCGCCGCGGAACCCTGGCCGGGCGACGTCACGCTCCGAGTCCGGATGGGGCTCCACAGCGGCGACGGCATGCTCGATGCCGACGGCGAGTACGTCGGCGCCGACGTCCATCGGGCCGCCCGCGTTGCCGGGGCCGGCCACGGCGGCCAGGTGCTGCTGTCAGAGACGACGTCGGCCCTCGTCGCCGACGAGCTCCCCGAGGGAGTGGCAATCCGCGGGCTGGGCGAGCACCGCCTCAAGGACCTCCGGCCGGAGCGGATCTTCCAGCTCGTGATCGACGGCCTGCAGTCGGACTTTCCGCCGATCCGGACGCTGGACCGCCGGCCCAACAACCTGCCCACCCAGCTGACGAGCTTCGTCGGGCGGGAGGCGGAGCTGCGCGATGCGGCCAAGCTCCTCGCGACGACCCGGCTGCTCACGCTGACCGGGCCCGGCGGCACCGGCAAGACCCGCCTGTCGCTCCAGCTCGCCGCCGACGTCGGCCACGAGTTCGCCGACGGCGTGTGGTTCGTGCCCCTCGAGCCGGTCCGCGACCCGAGCCTGATCGCCTCGCGGATCGCAAGCGTGCTGGGGCTCGTCGAGTCGGCCGGCCGATCCGCGCGCGACCTCCTCGTCGATTGGCTCGGCCAGCGCCACATCCTCCTCGTCCTCGACAACTTCGAGCAGGTGATCGAAGGGGCGCCGGTGGTCGCGGACCTGCTGCGCTCGAGCGAGCGGCTGTCGGTCATCGCGACGAGCCGTGCACCCCTCCGCGTCTCGGGCGAGCAGGAGTATCCGGTCCCGGGGCTGCCGGTTCCGCGCGACATCCTCGCGCTGTCGGACCTCGAGAAGCTCAACCTGCCGCAGGGGCGAGCGCGACCTCGCGGCCGCCGGGATCTCGCAGTACGAGGCGGTCCGGCTGTTCATCGCCCGCGCGCTCGCCGTTCGGCCGGACTTCACGGTCACGAACGAGAATGCCCCGGCCGTCGCCGGGATCTGCTCCCGGCTCCACGGGATGCCGCTGGCGATCGAGCTCGCGGCGGCGCGCGTCAAGCTGCTTCAGCCGGAGGCGATTCTCGAGCGACTCGAGCACCAGCTCGGCGTCCTGGCGGCCGGCTCGCGCGACCTGCCCGAGCGCCAGCAGACGCTTCGGGGAGCCATCTCCTGGAGCTACGAGCTCCTCGACGAGGGTGAGCGGCGCCTTCTCGCGCGGCTCGCCGTGTTCGTCGGCGGCTGCGACCTGGAAACGGCCGAGACCGTCTGCGGACCGGCGACGGAGATCGGCTGCGAGGTCCTCGACGGGCTCATGGCCCTGAGCGACCAGAGCCTCGTCCGGGCGGAGGAGATCGGCGGCGTCACCCGCTTCCGCCTCCTTGACACGATTCGCGAGTTCGCCGCGGAGCAGCTCGTGGCCAGCGGCGAGCGAGAAGAGATCGAGCGGCGGCACACGGCCGCTTTCCTGGCGTTGGCGCGAGACCGCCGCGCCGAAACTGTCCGGCAGGGACCAGCAGCGCTGGCTCGGCCGCCTCGAGCTCGACCACGACAACATCCGGGCGGTCCTGGAGCGCGCCACCGCGGCCCCGGATCCCGCCGTCGCCATCGGGGTCGGCTTTGCGATGTGGCGCTACTGGCAGAAGCGGGGCCATCTCGCCGAGGCCCGACGCCGGCTCGATGCGATCGCCTCCCAGCCCTGGTCGCGCGACGACCCGGCCCTTCGGGCGAGGCTCATGGAGGCGGTCGGCGGCGTGGGCTGGTGGACCGCCGATCCGTCGGTGATGATCCCGGCGTACGCAGAGGCGCTCGAGCTCTGGCGGGCGATCGGGGACAAGCGAGAGATCGCCAACGCGCTCTACAACAGCTCATTCAAATTCGCCCTCGCCAACGACCCCGCGGAGAGCGATCCGGACGGAACCGGCTTCCAGGCGATGAAGCAGGCGCTCGAACTGTTCCGCGAGGTCGGCGACGAGCACGGCGTGGCCAACGCGCTGTGGGGTATCGGCAACTACCGCTACTTCAAGAACGCGCCCGACCAGGGCATCGAGTACGTTCGCGAGGCGCTCGAGATCTTCCGGCGGGAGGGTGACCAGTCGATGGAGGCGTGGTCGCTTCACATGATCGGGACGGGACTCGTCCGGCTCGGCAGGTTCGACGAAGCTGCCCCGGTCCTCCGCGATGCGCTTCGCCTGTTCCACGGCGCGGGCGACGTCGCCGGCATCACGCTGGCTCTCGACGACCTGGCGTCCGAGGCCGCCGGGCGAGGCGACCTGCCGCGGGCGGCCCAGCTGTGGGGTGCCGCTCGAGCGCTGTCGGCGGCGAGCGGCGTCGGCCTCGCCGACCTCGTCGACACGAAGTACGAGTCCGAGTACCGGCCGAACGCGCGGGCCTCGATGAGCCCGGCCGATCTCGAGCGGTACGCCCTGGTCGGTCGGTCGATGACGCTGGACGAGAGCGTCGCCTACGCGCTCGGCATCCCCGTGGATCAGCTCGAAGGGCCGCACGAGCACGTGGGCGGGACCGCGGCATGATCCCGGAGCCCGAGAGCCCTGTCGCCCGACTCGCGATCCGCCTGGTCGACGTCGACGACGGCGTCGGGGAGGAGAGCCTGCCGCCCGCGGCTGTTGATCCCGGCATCGTCGTGCTGACCTGCGCGAATTGCGGGGCGCGGATGGACGAGCGCAAGTGCAAGCTCATCTGCGACTGCGGCTACTTCCTCTCCTGCTCGGACTACTACTGATCGACGTGAAGGTCCAGCCCGATCCGATCCAGCTGACCGTCGAGACACCGGCCGATGCCGAACTGGCATGGGAGACGATCACGGACCCGGATCGGATCGCCGAGTGGTTCACCGACGCGAGCCCGCTCGGCCGACCGGGCGATCCGTATCGGCTCGATTTCGGCGACAGCTCGGTCGAGGGCGCCGTCGTCAGCGTCGATCCGGGACGCGGCTTCGCCTACACGTGGGCCTGGGAGGGCAGCGAGGAGGGCGCGGAGACGCTCGTCAGCTGGTCGGTCCAGCCGCTGCCCGCCGGTGGCTCGGCGATCACCCTCGAGCACGGCGGCTGGCCGGAGACGACATCCGACGATACCGCCCGCGACGACCACCTCGGCTACTGGGAGGCGTACCTGGAGGACCTGGCAGCGCTCCTTGCCGGGTAAGGGTTCGGGACGCCCCGTAGTCGAACGACTAGACTTCGCTCCATGACCGCCGAGCCGACTACCGCACCGGACGGGGCCGCCCCCGTCGAGCCCGGCCCGCGAGAAGTCGGCCATCCCGAAGAACCCCGGCCGGCGCGAGCTCGGGATGAAGGCGACGCTCCTCTTCCCGGATCGCGAGATCGTCGAGAAGTTCTACGTCCCGCTCATCTACACGGCCTGCCGGACGTGCTACTCGGAACTCGATCCGCAGGAGATCTTCCGGCGCGCGGTCGCGGGCGAGGTCGACCCGGCGAAGCAGCAGAAGCTGATCCAGGGCGTCATCGAGTCAGGCCACGGCTCGACGATCGAGCACATCGTCTTCACGTTCGGGATCAGCGGCGTGTCCCGGACGCTGTCGCACCAGCTTGTTCGCCACCGGGCGGGCGTGGCCTTCGATCAGCAGAGCCAGCGCTACGTGACGTTCAAGGGCGCCTCGACGATGCTGCCGGCCTCGATCGAGGACGCGGATGCCGGACGTCCGGGCGAGGCCTACGAGGAGCGCGGTCGGAGGGCTCGATGGGCGTCTACGGCGACCTCGTCGCCGCCGGCATCCCGGCGGAGGACGCCCGGTTCGTCTTCCCGAACGCGACCCGTACGAACCTCGTGATGACGACGAACCTCCGGGCGCTGATCCACATGTCGGGCCTGCGGCTGTGCACGATGGCCCAGTGGGAGATCCGCCGGCTGTTCCAGCTCATCCGCCACGAGATCTTCCAGGTCTCGCCGTTCCTCGGCTCGTTCCTCGCCCCGAAGTGCGTGGCCCTTGGCTACTGCGACGAGATGGGCAACCGCGACGAGCACTGCCCGATCCGCCCCCACAAGGACAACGTCCTGAGCGCGTGGGCCGAAAAGGCAAAGGCCGCGAAGGCCGCGGGTCGGGAGCTCAAGGTCCGCTGAGCGTCCGGGTCTTCGCCCCTCGAACCCGATCCGGCCAGATATTCCTCGGTGGACTACTAGGCCAGTTCCGGCGCCAGGCCGGCGCCGAAATGTGCCTCTGGGCCTCGGCCGTTAGCCCTCGGCAGCTGCGAAGGGCGCAGTTCGGCACTTCGCGAAGCCCTGGCATCTAGCCTTGTAGTCCGTGAGCGAATATTTGGCCATGCCTCGCGGGGTCAGGTCCCCGGCGACACGCCGCCGGCGATGGCCTCAGCCGAGATCGGCCACGAACCGCCGGATGACCTTGGCCAGCCGCGGACCCGCCTCCGCGCCGGCCGCGAGGACCTCCTCGTGGGTCAGCGGCTCGCCGCTGTAGCCCGCGCCGGCGTTCGTGACGAGCGAGACGCCGCAGACTTCGAGGCCGCACCACCGCGCCGCGATGCACTCGAGAACTGTTGACATCCCGACCGCGTCCGCGCCGAGGGTCCGGAGCATCAGGACCTCGGACGGGGTCTCGTACTGCGGCCCGAGCAGCCCCGCGTAGACGCCCTCGACCAGGTCGACGCCCTCGGCTCGCCCGGCCGCCAGCAGCCCGTCGCGGAGCCGCGGATTCCAGGCATCGGTCAGGTCCTGGAACCGCGGCCCGATCTCGTCGGCGTTCGGTCCCAGCAGCGGTGTCCGCCCGGTCAGATTGAGATGGTCGCGGATGACCATGAGCGTCCCCGGCCCGAACGCCGGGTCGACCCCGCCGGCGGCGTTCGTCAGGACGACGACACGCGCGCCGAGCCGGCCGAAGAGCAGCACCGGCTGGACGACGAGGCCGGGATCGTTGCCCTCGTAGACGTGGAAGCGGCCCTGGAGCATGACGACGTTCCTGCCCGCGAGCCGTCCCAGAAGCAGCCGACCGACATGCCCCGGCGCCGTCGCGGCCGGCCAGCCAGGGCAGCTCGGCAAAGGGGATCGCGACCGGGTCCTCGACGTCGTCGGCAAGCCCGCCAAGCCCGGACCCAAGCACGATGCCGACTTCCGGGACGATGTCCGTCCGGGCCCTGACGGCCGCCTCGAGGGCAGCGAGGCGCGCGGGCTGTTCGGCCGGTGGGATCGGGCGGGAGGGATCGATCGGATCGCTCACGTGCGTGCGGGCCTCCGGATCTGCGTCCAGGGGGAAGACGGCCGAGGCCCGCGGCTTTGCCGGCCCGACGGATGTACCGACACCGGGATGCCGGTCGCAGTCCGTCGGGCGTTCGCCCCCGAGTCGGCCGGAGCCGACGGTCGCGGGCAACAAAGCGCCCGAAGCGACCGGTCCAGATCGGAGGCCCTTGATGTGATCTCGGTTTCTCCGGTCTCTGACGGCCCCTTCGGGCAAGTCCTACGGTACGGCGCGGGCGTCGGACGGGTCAACGCGCTTATCCACGAACTTCGGTCCACGGTGCGTCAGAGTATCCACGAGTTATCGACCGATGTGGACGCCGCGTGGATAACTCTGTGGAAGCCGCCGTCAGCCGCCCATCGCGAACATCTCGACCCGCGGCAGATCGGAGGTCGCGGCGGTACGCAGGTCCGAATAGCGGTCGTCGCGGACGCGCCAGACCCGGGCGATCGCCTCGCGCAGATCGTCGTCGGTCGCTTCGCTGCGAAGAACCGCTCGCAGGTCGTGCCCGTCGGCCGAGAAGAGGCAGGTGTAGAGCTTGCCCTCGGCCGAGATCCGGGCCCGGGTGCAGTCGCCGCAGAACGGCTGGCTCACCGACGCGATCACCCCGACCTCGCCGGACCCATCACGGAAACGCCAACGGTTGGCAACCTCGCCGCGGTACTGCGCCGGCAGCGCCTCGAGCGGCATCTCGGCATCGATCGCCGCGACGATCTCCGACGCCGGCACGACGTCGTCGAGGCGCCAGCCATTCGTGTGGCCGACGTCCATGTACTCGATGAACCGCAGGATCACGCCGGCGTCGCGGGCCCAGCGGGCCATCGGCACGATGCTCGTCTCGTTGATGCCGCGGCGGACGACCATGTTGATCTTGACCGGCCCGAGGCCGGCCTCCTGGGCCGCGGCGATCCCGTCGAGGACCTTCTCGACCGGGAAGTCGACCCCGTTCATCGCCGCGAACGTCGCGTCGTCGAGCGAGTCGAGCGACACCGTGACTCGTTGCAGGCCGGCGTCGCGCAACGGCACCGCCAGCCGCCGCAGGGCCGACCCGTTCGTCGTCAGCGTCAGGTCGAGCGGCCCGCCGTCGGGTCGGCGGATTGCCGCCAGCATCCCGATGAGCACCGGCAGGTCGCGCCGGACGAGCGGCTCGCCGCCCGTGATCCGGAGCTTCTCCGCCCCGAGCGACACGAACGCCCGCGCGAGCCGCTCGATCTCCTCGAAGCTCAGGACCTGGTCGCGCGGCAGGAACGCGAAGTCCGGCCCGAAGATCTCCTTCGGCATGCAGTAGGTGCAGCGGAAGTTGCAGCGGTCCGTGACCGAGATCCGCAGGTCGTGGAGCGGCCGCCCGAGCAGGTCGGTGACCGCGTCGGGGCCCGGCATTCCGCGTTCGTCGATGGCAGACACGTCGCTATCGTACCCGGGCATGGGAGCAGCTGCCGTCTAACCGCACCACTTGTTGCTGACGCGTACGTCACGGCGACCTCGCGGACGCGAGGAGCCGCGCGCAGACGGCGCAGAACCTCGTGACGTCCGGGGATGTCTGGTGCGAGGCCGGTACCACTGGGACGTGACGCTGGTACCTCTAGCGGACTCCACCGCACCCACCCACGCGACCATGATGCGCTCACGCCCCGGAACCCCCGAGCCGTCAGTGGAGAGGCACCGTACCCATGGCCCAAACCGACGCCCGCGCCGGATTCCGGCTTCCCTGGAATTCTGAGCGGTCGAATAGCGAACAGACCGAGACCGAAGTCAACGAGGCACAGGCCCAGCAGGCCGAGGCCGAGCAGGCGACGGAAGAGGCTTCCGCCACCCCGTGGGGGGCGGACAACAACGCCTCGACGGAGAGCGAAGTGCCGACCGGCGAGCCTGAGAACGAGGCACCAGCCGCAATGACCAGCGACGCACCGGAAACGACCGCCTACGCCGCGGCCGCTCCGCGCAAGCAGAGCAAGTTCATGACGGACCTGACGAAGGCGATGCAGGTCGCCGCCGAGGAGGCGCGCGCCCGCACCCTGACCCAGTTCCAGGCCGAGGCGAAGACCCACGTCGAGCAGATCCACGCCCGCTCGGCCACTGAGGCCACGGAGCTCCGGCGCAAGGCCGACGACGATGTCGCCGCCGTCCGCGAGTGGTCCAAGGCCGAGATCGCCCGCATCCGCGAAGAGACCGAAGGCCAAATCACCACCCGCAAGTCGCGACTCGAAGGCGAGATCGACGGCCACGCGGCGATGATCGAGCGCGAGATCGAACAGGTCCAGTCGCGTGTCGCCGCGTTCGAGCAGGAGATGGAGGACTTCTTCACCCGGCTTCTCGCCGAAGAAGACCCGACCCACTTCGCGACGATGGCCGAGCGCCTGCCCGAGCCCCCGCCCTTCGAAGAGATGTTCGACGCGACGTACGTCGTCGCCGAACCGGCCGAGGCCGTCGCGACCGAAACGACCGAGGAGACCGCCGAGGTCGCCGACGTCGCCGAAGCTGTCGAGACCGTCGACGAGACGACCGACGAGACGGCCGCCGAGACCGAGACGCCCGTCGACGAGACGGTCGAGACGGTCGAAGGCGAGGTTTCGACCGAGACGGTCGAGGCCGACGCCGAGGCCGCCGCCGACACGGAGACCGACGATGAGGGCATCGTCGTCGACGACGACTTCGTCCTCGACCGCGAGTCCGCCTTCGCCGCCATCCAGGCCGCCGCCGAGGCCGCCGCCAGCGCCGAGGTCGCCTCGGACGCAGCGGAACGAGCCGAAGCAGTCGCCGACATCATCGACATCGTCGGCCACCACGACGGCGAGAGCGACAACCCGGACGATCTCCGGAAGGCCGCCCTCGGCCTGTCGCCCGATTACGACGCCGCGGAGGCGGAGGCTGCTGCCTCGGCCGATGCGAGCAGCGGCGACGGCGAGGAGATCGCCGAGATCGGCGACGACGCGCTGGCCGCCCGACTGGCCGGACTCGTCCCGGGCAAGGGCTCCGATCGGAGCCGCTCGTCCGAGTCGAAGTCGACCCAGGTGGTCGTCGTCGGACTCGTGAGCGTCGCCAGCATCGCCAGCTTCAAGCGTCACCTCGGACGGCTCCCCGGCGTGCAGTCGGTCGGCGTCTCGTCCGGTCCCGACGGCGAGTTCCTGTTCGCGGTCAATCACTCCTCGGACGTCGTGCTGCGCGACGCCATCCCGAGCATGCCGAGCTTCCAGGCCCGGGTCACCGGGCATGGCGACGGCACGCTGAACGTCAGCGCCCACGACCCCGAGTCCGACAACTAGGTCGTAGCGCCGGCTGCGTCCGGCACCCAGTCAGGAGCCATTTGTGGCCCGTCCGGCCATCGTCATAGCCCTTCCTCCCGAGGAGCAGGTCCCCGTTGTGGCCGAGCTCCGCGAGGCCGGATTCGACGCAATCCCCATCCGCGGCCCCGAACACCTCGAGGGCGTCCTTGCGGCTCGGCGCGACGTAGCCGTCGCGATCCTCGACGGCGAGAGCGACTTCGACACCTCGCTCGAGTATTACGCCCTGCTGCGTGACGGCGGCCGGCAGATCCCGGCCCTCATGGTCCTCTCGCCCCGAGCACTCGACCGACTCTCGGTCGGCCCGTCGCGGGCAATGGTCGAGGACGAGTTCTTCACCCGGCCCTACTCGGCCGAGTCGCTCCGCTGGCGCGTCGAGGCGATGTGCATTCGCTCGATCACCATCGACGACGGCTCAGGCCCGATCATCCAGTCGACCGCGGAGATGGGCGACTGGCAGAAGCGGGCGACGATCATCGCGGTCTTCAACCCCAAGGGCGGCGTCGGCAAGACGACCGTCGCGACGAGCCTCGCGGCATCGCTCCAGATCAATCACGGCCAGCGGGTCCTGCTCGTCGACGCGGACACCGTGACCGGCCACGTGACCACCTCGCTCGGGCTCGAGCAGGTCCGGACGGTCGCCGACAGCTGGCGCGAGCACGCCGAGGGCATGGCCTACGAGACCCTCCCCGAGATTGCCTCGGTCCACCCGTCGGGCATGTCGATCGTCGCCCTCACCAGCTCCCCGATGAACACCGAGATCCTCGAGGCCGAGCGAGTCGGCGACGCGATCACCGCCGCGCGCCGCGGCTACGACTTCGTGGTCGTCGACCTCCACCCCTCGTACAGCCCGCTGAACCTCGCGGTCTTCGAGCGGGCCGACCGCATCCTGGTGCCGGTCACGCCGGACGTCCCCGCCCTGCGCGCTGCCGTCCAGCTGCGCGACGTCGGTGCCGAGCTCGGGTTCGCCGAGCGCCTGGCGCTCGTCGTCAACCGCGCCAACAGCGGCGTGTCGGTGGCCGACATGGAGAAGACGGTCGGCATGCCTGCCCTCGCCCTCATCCGATCGGGCGGCCTGCTGTTCGTCCGCGCCGCCAACGAGGGTCGGACCGTCATCGAGATGTATCCGAAGGAACGGATCAGCGACGACTTCAACGCCCTCGCCGAGATCCTTCTCGGAACGCCGCAGGCGGTGACGCCGGGCCTCGCCCCCGCGCTCAAGGCGGGCTTCCGCCTCTTCGGCCGGGCGAAGGAATCAGCCCGAGCCTAAGACCGGTCTTGCCATGTCGTTCCGCCCAGCGGCATCCCCGGCAGCTTCTGCGCCTTCATCCCGGTCCGCTTGTCGATCTGCTCGACGCCGCGCAGGTAGAACCGATTGACGAGGATCGTGTCGATCTCCGGGTCGCCGACCCGCCTGTCACCGAGCATCGCCACGGCATCCACCACCGCCACGAACATCTCCGTCGCCCGATCGAGAAGCCGGTCGGGCTCGGAGCCCGGGTGCATGAAGACCGTGCCGGTGACGCGGAACGGCGGCGCCTCGAGCGCGACGTCGAACGACACCTTGTGGACCTTGTGGGCGGCGATCTCGGCCTCGCTCATCTCCGGAATCGATCCCTCGCCGGCGAACACCAGGATCAGGTCGTAGGGATCGACGCTCCGGAGGCCCGGCGCCTCCGACAGCGGGGCCGACCCGTCGAGCGGCTCCCATTGCATGTCGGAGATCTCGACCGCTTCCCGCTTGTTGAGCGCATCCGACAGGCGACCCTCGATCTGCATCCGACCCAGCAGCCGCCACTCCTCGGTGAGGCCGTCGAAGGCCGTTCCCGAGCGGGGGCGGGCCGCGGTGGGCGCAGCGGCCGCCGTCGGCGGCGCTTCGGACTTCTTGCGGCGCAGGAAATTGAACGGCACGCGGGACTAATCCTCGGCCTTACCTGAGTGTTCGCGGATCGTCTCGACGACGCTCGCGTCGGCGAGCGTCGTCGTGTCACCGAGGGCCCGTCCCTGGGCGATGTCCTTGAGCAGGCGCCGCATGATCTTGCCCGAACGCGTCTTCGGCAGGTCCGGCGTGAACATCAGCGTCTTCGGCTTGGCGATCGGGCTGATCTTCGTCGCGACGTGCTTGCGGAGCTCCTCGCCCAGCTCGGGTGTGGGCTCGTTGCCGACACGAAGGATCACGAAGGCGTTGATTGCCTCGCCGGTGATCGGATCGGGCCCGCCGACGACCGCGGCCTCGGCCACGGCCGGGTGGGAGACCAGCGCGCTCTCGATCTCGGTCGTCGACAGCCGGTGGCCGGAGACGTTCATGACGTCGTCGACCCGGCCGAGGAGCCACAGGTAGCCATCCGAGTCGCGTTTCGCGCCGTCGCCGGCGAAGTACATCCCGGGGAAGCGGCTCCAGTAGGTCTGCTTGTAGCGCTCCGGGTCGCCGTAGATGCCGCGGAGCATCGCCGGCCACGGACGCTTCAGGACCAGGTACCCACCACCGCCCGGTGGCACGCTCCGCGCCTCGCCATCGACGACGTCGGCCTCGATACCGGGGAACGGGAACGTCGCTGAGCCAGGCTTCGTGGTCGTGACGCCGGGCAGGGGCGTGATGAGGATCATCCCGGTCTCGGTCTGCCACCACGTGTCGACGATCGGCGCTTTGCCCGCGCCGATGTTGTCGTGATACCAGAGCCAGGCCTCGGGGTTGATCGGCTCGCCGACGGAGCCGAGGACCCGGAGCGACGAGAGGTCGTGCTTCGCGGGGAACGATTCGCCCTGCTTCATGAAGGCCCGGATCGCGGTCGGGGCGCAGTAGAGGATCGAGACCTTGTAGTCCTCGATGATCTGCCACCAGCGATCCCAGGCCGGCGTGTCGGGCGTGCCCTCGTACATGATCCCGGTCGTCGCGTTGGCCAGCGGCCCGTAGACGATGTAGCTGTGGCCGGTCACCCAGCCGATGTCCGCGGCGCACCAGTACACGTCGTCCGGCTTGATGTCGAAGATCATCTCGTGGGTGAACGACGTGCCGACGAGATAGCCGGCGCTCGTGTGGAGGATGCCCTTCGGCTTGGCCGTCGTGCCCGACGTGTAGAGCAGGTAGAGCATGTGCTCCGAATCGACCGGGACGGGCGGGCAGTCGGCCGGCTGGCGCTCCACGATCTCGTCCCACCAGACGTCGCGGCCTTCGGTCATCGTCACGTTCTCGGCCTTGTCGCCGATGCGGCGAGCGACGAGGACGTGTTCGACGCTGGGTGTCTCCTTGAGTGCCTCATCGACGGCCGGCTTGAGCTCCGCCGGCTTGCCGCGCCGCCAGCCGCCGTCGGCGGTGATGACGAGCTTCGCCTGCGAGTCGTTGATCCTGCCCGGACAGCGCCTCCGCGGAGAACCCGCCGAACACGACGGTGTGCGGCGCCCCGAGCCGGGCGCAGGCGAGCATCGCGATCGGGAGCTCCGGGATCATCGGCATGTAGATCGCGACCCGGTCGCCCTTCTCGATGCCCAGCTCCTTGAGCGCGTTTGCGGTCTTCTGCACCTCTCGATAGAGATCGTCGTAGGTGATCGTCCGCGTGTCGCCTGGCTCGCCGATCCAGTGATAGGCGACCTTGCCGCCGAGGCCGCGCTCGACGTGCCGGTCGACGCAGTTGTAGCTGACATTCAGCTCGCCGCCGCCGAACCACTTGGCGAACGGCAGGTCCCACTCGAGGGTCGTGTCGAACGGCTTCGTCCAGCTGATCTTCTCGCGGGCGATGCGGGCCCAGAAGGCCTCCGAATCGCGTTCCGCTTCCTCGTAGAGCGCCGCCGTCGCGTTGGCCTGCGCGGCGAACGCCGGATCCGGCGGGAACGACTGACCTTCGCCGTACAGGGCTTCGATCTCGGGACGCTGCTCGACGCTCACGTGGGCTCACTCCTCGTCGTGCCTGGCCCGGCCATTCTACGCGGAGCGCGTCGAGGGCCGGTGTCGGCCGGCTCCCGGCGGCCGGGCCCTCCCCTACTCCTCGTCGGCGAGGTCGTCCTCGGTCGGGCCGGCCGGGGACTGGGCGGCGGCGCCTTCGCCGGTGAACACGACCCGATGAGGTCGGGGGATCTCGATGCCGTGCTCGTCGAACGCCGCGAGGAGGCGCTTCCGGAACTCGCCCGACGCGGACCATTGCTCCGTGGCTCGGACCGATCCGAGGATCTTCAGGGTGACACCGATCTCGTCGATCGACTCGACCCGCTCGACGCGCGGCACCTCCAGGATGGCTTGCTTCCAGACCGGATCCGACGCCATCTCCCGGCCGACGTCGTCGACGACCGCGATCGCCTTGTCGATGTCGGTTCCGAACGCAACCATCACGTTCTGGTTGATCCGCGCCCAGGTCCGGGTCCGGTTGCTGGCGACCTTGATCTCGCCGTTGGGCACCGTGTGGACGATCCCGTCGAGGTCCCGGAGCGTCGTCCGCCGCAGGCTGAAGTCCTCGACCGTGCCGCTCACGCCGGCGATCGTGACGATGTCGCCCTTGCTGAAGTGGTTCTCGACGAGGATCAGCGCCCCGTTGAGGTAGTCGCGGACGAGGCTCTGCGCCCCGAACCCGACGGCGATCCCGACGACGCCGAGGCCCGCCACGGCAGGCCCGATGTCGAGCCCGAACTCGCGCAGGATCATCAGCGCCGCGACGACGAAGACGAGGAAGCCGATGACGTTGCCGCCGAGGTGGTCGAGCGTGTCCATCCGCTTGCGGACCTCGATCGCCGAGAGCTCCTGCGCGGTGCCTTCGGTCGCCTCGCGGTCCATGAGGGCCTTGATGATGCCGTGGACGGCGAGCCGGGCCAGCCGCAGCGCGAGGACCCCGACGACCAGGATGAGCAGGATGTGGAAGCCGTCCGTGCGGAGCCAGGGGATCAGCTCGTTCCAGGGCGGCTTGGAGAAGTCCATCGCCGACAAGCGTAACGACTGACTGACGTCAGGACGCGGCGGCGACTCCGACAGGCAGGCCGGCGACCGGAGTGCCAACCGTCGCGCCATTCGAGGGCCCCGGGCCTCCGAGACGGATCGAGATGGCCGCGGCGGCCTCGCGCGCCTGGACCGCCAGCTCCGGGATGCGGCGCGGGGTGAGGCGGAACGCCGGACCCCAGATGTCGACCGCGGCCACGACGTGGCCGCGAGCATCGTGGACCGGCGCCGAGACCGCGTTGAGGCCGATCTCGTACTCGCCGAGGGCGGTCGCGTACCCGCGGCGCCGGATCCGTGCCAGCTCCTCGAGGAGCGGCTCCAGTTCGGTGATGGTCCGTTCCGTGTAGCTCACGAGGCCGCGCCGGACGATCCGCAGGACCTCCCGCTCGGCGAGCGCCGCCATGAGCACCTTCCCGGACGCCACGCAGTGGAGCGGCGTGGAGCGGCCGGTCCAGTCGCCGACGGCGATCAGGTTCGGGCCGTCGGCCTGGGCAACGGTGAGAAGCGCGTCGGCGTCGAGGATGCCAAGGCCGGTCGTCTCGTGGGTCAGCCGGGCGAGGCGCTCCAGCTCCGGCATCGAAATGCCCCGCAGGTCGAGCGTCCGCTCGGCCCGTTCGGCGAGGCGAATGACGACCAGCCCGAGCCGGTACTTGCCGCTCTCCTCGTCCTGTTCGACGAGGCCCCGCTTCTGGAGCGTGGCAAGCAACCGTGACGCGGTCGATTTGTGGAGGCCCAGGCGGCGGGCGAGCTCCGTGACGCCGGCCTCGCCCTGACAGTCCCCGAGGGCCAGCAGGAGCGCGGCGGCGCGATCGACCGATCGAACTGCGTTCCCGTCGAGCACCATGATTCGATCCCTCAGCCTTCTGTGTCGAGCCGCGCCCGGGCGACATCGCCAAGGGCCGGCTCAGGGACGTGCTTCGCCCGATCTTCGAGTGCCGCGTCCAGCGAGTCGCTGAAGATCGAGATGATCCGGTCGTCGTAGTTGCCGTCGGCGTGGGCCTCGCAGAGGAACCACGGCTCGCGCGAGTCCGGCTCCGGCATCGCCCCGCGAACCAGCATGTTCATGGCGATCGCGTCGTACAGGTCGTGATCGGAGGTCGCCCAGTCGCGATATTCGGTCGGCGCCTTCTCGGCGAAGTAGATCCCGAACATCGATGGGTGGCCGGTGAACGTGTGCGGCAGGCTCTTCTCGTTGAGGACCTCCGCCAGGCCGCCCTGGATCCGCCGGCCGAGAGCGTGGATCTTCTCGAGCGCGTCGGTCTCCTTGATGATCGTCAACGTCTTGACCGCGGCCGCGGCAGCCACGCGATTGCCGGCGTACGTGCCGCCGTGGCTGACGTGGTCCGGCAGAACGCTCATGACCTCCTCGGTGCCACCGAAGGCCGCCGCCGGGTAGCCGTTGCCCATCGCCTTGGCATACGTCGCGAGATCCGGCGTGACGCCAAAGAACTCGGCCGCGCCGCCGCGGGCGAACCGGAAGCCGGTCTTCACCTCGTCGAAGATGAGAACGGAGCCGAATTCCTTCGTCAGGGCGCGGATCGCCTCGTGGAAGCCGGGCTGGGGCATGATCCCCTGGGCATTGCCGAGAACCGGTTCGATGATGACGCCGGCGATGTCGTCGCCATCGCGCTCGAAGATGCGGCGGAGGACGTCCATCGCGTTGTAGCGGGCCGGGATGATCGTCTTGCCGACCGCCTCCGGGATGCCCCGGCCCCACGCCAGCCCGACCGGATTCTCCTCGTCGCCCAGCTCCGACATGTCGTTGGGGGTGACGCTGATCAGGGCGTAGTCGTGGACCCCGTGATACTGGCCCTCGAACTTCACGATCTTCGTGCGACCTGTGTACGCCCGCGCGACGCGCATCGCGTGCATCGTCGCCTCGGTCCCCGACACCGTCATCCGGGCTTTCTGGACCCAGCCGGTCAGCTCCTTGATGAGCTCGATCGTCTGGACCTCGTCCTCGCTCGTGAGCGAGAAGCTGACACCCTTGCGCATCCGCTCGTTGACGTAGTCGTCGACGCGGTCGTCGCCATGGCCGAGGATGACCGGACCGTAGCCCAAGCGAAGGTCGATGTACTCGTTGCCGTCGATATCCCAGACCGTGCCGCCCTTGCCGCGATCGACGTAGACCGTGTCGTCGCCCCAGGCCCGGAAGTTGGAGTTCGTCCCGCCCGGCAGGCTTTCCATCGCTCGGCGATACAGGGCCAGTCTGGCGCTCGCGACGGAGGGCCTTCTGGGTGATGCTGGCGGCCACGGGTTCGGTCGTCATGGATCACTCCGTTGCTTCGGGAGGGCGGTGCGGTAGGCGGGACAGCCGTTGCGGTGTACGGAACGCGGGGACCCAATCTTGGCATAAGCCGATCGGCAGCGTCAACGCGGATATCGTACGGGCAGGGACTAGGGCGTGCGAAATCCGCACAGGACGCCGCAGGCGCTCCGCGCGATGCGTGGCCCTGACCGGCAGTAGCATGCGGTTGGTGAACTCCCTCCCGACCGACCCGACCGACGCGATCAGCTACTGGCTGGCGGCCAGCCCGGCCGGTCCTGCCCGCCCGCCGCTCGCCTCCGACGGGCGCGCGGACGTGGTCGTGATCGGCGCCGGATTCACCGGTCTGTGGACCGCGATCGCGCTGACCGATTCGGACCCGCAGCTCCGGGTCGTGGTCCTCGAGGCGGAGACGGTCGGCTTCGGGGCGAGCGGGCGGAACGGCGGCTTCTGTGCGGCCAGCCTCACCCACGGCCTGGCGAACGGCATCCGCCACTTCCCCGAGGAGCTCGCGACCCTCCAGCACGAGGGCGTCGCCAACCTGCGCGGGCTCGTCGATTTCACCCGGGCCAACGGGATCGCCTGTGACCTCGAGGAAACGGGCCTCCTGGACGTCGCGGATCAGCCGCACCAGGTGGACGAATTCCGGGCCTGGCGTCGACGAGGCCGCGGCCTGGGGCGAAGAGCTCGAGTTCATGGACCGCGAGCAGGTCCAGGCGGAGGTCCACTCGCCGCTCTGGCTGGCCGGGCTCTACCAGAAGCCGGGTCGGAACGTGATGCTCGATCCGGCGAAGCTCGTCCGGGGCCTTGCCCGCGTCTGCGAGGAGCGTGGCATCACGATCCACGAGTCCACACGCGTGACAGCCGTGGAGCGACGAGCGGGCGGCGTCCGGGTCCGGACCGCCGAAGGCCCGGTCGTGACCGCCGATCACGTCGTCGTCGCGACCTCCGCCTACTCCGGCTGGTTCGGCCGGCTATCGAGCCAGTTCGTGCCCGTCTACGACTACGCGCTGGTGTCGGACCCGCTGACGCCCGAGCAGCGCGAATCGATCGGGTGGCGCCGGCGGCAGGGGATGTCGGACTCGAACAACCAGTTCCACTACTTCCGACTGACGGCGGACGACCGAATCCTGTGGGGCGGCTACGACGCCATCTACAACTTCGGCAACGGGGTTGGTCCGGCAGTTCGACCGGCGCCCCGCCACGTTCGAGATGCTCGAGACGCAGTTCCGGGCGGCGTTCCCGCAGCTGGCGAGCCTCCAGTTCCCGTACCGCTGGGGTGGCGCGATCGACACGACATCGCGCTTCACGGTGACGTTCGGGCAGGCGCTCGGCGGCCGGCTGACGTATGCCCTCGGCTACACGGGATTGGGCGTCGGGGCGAGCCGCTGGGCCGGCGGCATCGTCCGCGACTTCATCCTGCGACCGGACTCCGACCTCCTGCGCCTGCGCTTCGTCCAGAGCCGGCCGATCCCGTTCCCGCCGGAGCCGCTGCGCTACGCGACCGTCCAGGCGGTCCGCCACGAACTGGCCCGGGCGGACCGGAACGAGGGCCGGCGCGGCCTCCTCCTTCGGACACTCGACGCGCTGGGAATCGGCTTCGACAGCTAGGCCTGGGCCCGGTCGCCACAGGGACGGTTCAGGCGAAGGCGCGGTCGAGCATGTGAGCGCGCGCGACGCGCGTGCGTGCTTACACGCGCGCACCCCAAGGTGCGTGAGCGAGCGCGCGGAGACCGCAACGCACGCAAGGACTGCCATGGGGCGACCGTCAGGCGCCCGGGATGCGCACCCTCAGCAGCTGGCCGCCCTCGCGCTCGAAGGTGACCGCGTTCGGGCCGAGGAAACCCGCTTCGGATTCCAGGATGAGCGTGCCAGCTTGGACGTCGATCAAGAACCAGCCAGGTCCCCAGATCGACGAGGCGTCGATGATCCCGCTCGACTCCCAGCCACCGGCGCCGGCAACGGCCGTACCGACGTCGTAGCGCGGGTCGCCATCGAGCGACTGGTCGACTTCGAGGACCTGCTCCAAGTCGCCGGTCTCGAGGTCGTAGCGCCAGACCCGGGCGTTCGTCGCACCGGGGAAGGCCGGGTAGCCCGTCGCTGCCGGGTTCTGGTTGTGGCCACCCGGGTCCTCCTGGATCAGGAGGCTGCCGGCCGTGGTCTCGAGGTTGTCAGGCTGGTGGATGACACCGGCGTTGGCGTAGCCGCCCTGATCGGCATCGATGAGGATCGACAGGCTGTCGACCCGGGTGGGATCGTCGTCGTTGAACTCGAACCTGAAGATCCGGCCGTTCGGGTACGGTCCATTCGTGCCCGCTCCGGCTCGGCGGAGCCGGGTTGTTGCCGCATCGGGCACCGCTCGTGGCTCGCCCGTATCGGCCATGTACACGACGTGCGAATCGTTGCGGTCGTAGGCGATGTCTTCGATCCGGATGAACTGGAACACGTTGTTCGCGTTCGACCAGGTCTCGAGCGCCGTCTGGTCGCCGATCGCAACGGCGCGCGGAACGGGGATGAAGTGGCCCGTGATGTCATCGCCGAGCGCGAGATCGCCGTAATCGTTGAACCCGGCCTCGCCGACGAACGCCCAGAGCTCGCCCTCGTCGTTCCAAATGGCGTCCGAGTCAGGTGCGATGTACGAGTAGACCTGCGAGGCCGGCGCCGAGAACGTGTCGTCGCCCGAAAGGACGACGAGCTCGTCGTAGCCGGGGATCGCGACGCTGTTCTCGTGATTGTGGCGACCCATGCCGTAGATCGTCCGGTAGTCGCCGCTCGCGATGTCGAGCGCGACCACCACGCCGGCCTGCTCCGGCTGCGAACCGACTGACGGAATCGCCGGCCAGGCCAGGCCCTGTCGGTTGACGATATCGGTCGCCTCTTCGTTGGTGAACAGGATCCGACGGTCGAACCCCTGGGCCGGCCCGGCCAAGAAGTTCGAGCAGAAGCGCTGGTAGTTCGCGGAGCTCGGAATGGCGTCGCGGGCCGAAAGGATTCCGGCCGAGTTCTGATTCATCACAAGGCGGTCGACGTGGCTGTTCGTGTAGTCGGTCAGCGGAATCGGGAACGGAACCAACGAGGTCTCGTGATTGACGTAGAGGTCGGCCCGACCGGATCCGGAGCGCGTGAACGAGATCCCGTCCGGGATCGAATCGAACATGAATCCGCTGTTGAGCCGGTCGCCCACGCTGATGATGGGATCGATTACGACGCCGGCGGGGGCGTCCGCCCCCTCCATCAGCATCGCCGGAACGGTGGTTTTGAACCCGCCTTTCTCGTTGCCGCCGGCCGTCGCGGCGACAAGCGCAGGCGCGATGAGTGCGGTCGCGAGGACCGCTGCCAGGCCGAGGGTCGCAGCTCGGCGAATGGGACGGGCGCGGTGGGAGCGGGGCATCTCGACTCCTCCGGGGCGGTCTGGTCCGGTTCGCTGGGGTCGTCTATCCTGCCCCGCGACTCGGATCGTGGCAAGCGGTCCGGTGCCTCGCCGGCACCACCGTCAGGCGGGGGTCGCGACCCAGCTGGGGAGCTCCCGCGAGAGCGTCGCGAGGGGCAGGGAGCCGTGGCCGAGGATCGCGTCGTGGAACGCCTTCAGGTCGAACGCCGAGCCGTCCCTGGCCGCGATCTCGGCCCGAAGCCGGACGATCTCGCGGCAGCCGATCATGTACGTCAGCGCCTGCCCGGGCCACGCGATGTAGCGATCCGTCTCGATGACCGCGTCGGTCTCGGACAGGCCGGCCTCCAGCAGGAAGTCGATCGATTGCTGGCGGGTCCAGCGCAGCGCGTGGAGCCCCGTGTCGACGACGAGCCGGGCCGCCCGCCACGCGACGGCGTCGAACATCCCGAACCGCTCCGGATCGTTGCGGAAGAGGCCCATCTCGTCGGCGAGCTTCTCGCTGTACAGGCCCCAGCCCTCGACGTAGGCCCCGCCGACCATCCGCGAGCCGAGGCGGCGGAAGGTGTTGAGGTTCGGGTTCTCCATCTCGAGCGCGATCTGGAAGTGGTGGCCCGGGACCGCCTCGTGGTACGTCGTCGAGGCGAGCTTCGAGTACTTGCGACTCGGCAGGTCGTAGCCGTTCGCGTAGTAGATCCCGGAACGCGAACCATCGGTCGACGGCGGGAAGTAGTAGGCGAACGGGGCGTCCTTCTCCTTGAACTCCTCGACCGCCTTGACGTCGCAGCCGGCCCGCGGCAGCGTCCCGAAGAAGCGCGGCGCGATCGCCATCGCCCGGTCGATGTCCTCGCGAGCGCGGGCGATCAACTCGTCCTTCGACTTCGGGGTGTTGTCGGGATCGGTCGCGATCGACGCCCGGTACGCCTTCGTGTCATCGCCGAAGCCGGCCGCGTTCGAGATCTCCCGCCGCCCGAGCTCCGTCGCCTCCAGCTCCTCCATCCCGATCCGGTGCACGTCGCGGGGATCCAGCTCGAGCGTCGTCTGGGCCCGGATCTGGGTCTTGTAGAGTGCGTCCCCGCTCGGGGCCGACCAGAGGCCGGGCTCTACCCGGGTCGCGGCGAGATAGTCGCCCCGAAGCGCTTCGAGGAACGCGGCATCGGCCGGGTAGACCTCGTCCCGGACGACTTCGCGGACCCGCTCCCGGTCGGCCTCGTTCGCGACCTGGGCCATTGACGGGACGATCGCCTCCTCGATCGGGATCGCCAGCAATCGCTCCAGCTGCTGAAGCGTCCGCTCGGCCACGATTCGCGGCGCGGTGAGGCCGGTTTCGAGCCCCTCGCGGAGGATGTCGGCGTTCGCGGCCATGTACGCCGGATAGGCGCGCAACCGGGCGAGGAACTTCTCGAGGCGCTCGGGCGTGTCCGCCCGCTGGAACTGACAGAGCTGGGGCAGGAGCGTCTGCGGCCCGCCGATCTGGTCAACGACGCGCAGGCGATGGGTGCCCTGCTCGTCCTCCTCGATGCCCAGCTCACCGACGACGATGAGCATGTCCCGCGTGATCCGGTCTTCGATCGAGAGGCCGTCCGGCGAAATCGCCTCCGCCTCCGCCTTCGTCTTCTCCATGAGGGCACGGGCTTTCGCCCTGCCGGCCGGGCTCGGGTCCTCGAGCCGATCGTCGTAGCGCTCGTCGCCGTAGACGGTCGCCGTCGTCGGATTGAGCTCGAGGATGCCCTCCCAGAATCGGTCGGACAGCTCGTTGACAGGCGCGTTCGGCTGATCGGGCGGGGTCACGTGGTCCTCCGAGGGATGGGCAGCTGATTCGGGGATGTTGGCGGACAGGGTACCGTGCGGCGGCCGACTAGGCGTCGCGTTCCTAGGTATGCCTGCGGCGGCCGGTCAGCCCTCGAACAGCGGCATCTGCTCGCCTGAGCGCTCGACCACGGGATCGAGCCCGAGGTAGGGCTCCAGGTCGCCGAGATCGAGCGGATCGCGGGCCAGGAACGCCTGCAGGTGGTTCCACTTGATCACGTGCCAGTTGTCCCGTTCGACCGCCTCGCGCAGGAGCGGCGAACGCTCGAGCTTGTGGCGGATGAGCTCCGTCCGCTCGGGCGCGACGACGAGGAAGCGAACGAGCGAGTCGTCGTGGGGGATCCGGGCGTGCCGGCGCAGGAGCGGCTCGCCGAGCATCGCGGTCCACTCCACTTCGAAGAGGAGGGCCGCCCGGCCGCGGACGTACCAGATGCAGTCGACCTCGGCCACGTCGTCGACGGCGCGGCTGATCTGGACGAGGTAGGCGCGGTGCTCGCGTTCGTCGAGCCAGTCGCCGAGCCGGCGCGAGCCGAGCTTCCGGGCCTGCTCGCGGCGGCCGATCCAGACGTTCATCCCGAGCCGGTGACCGCCATCCGCGAGCTGAGCGATCGTCTCGGCGTGCTGCTGGGTCCGGCGGAGCAGGTCGTCGCCCGTGACCAGCCGGTCCGGCGTGCTGGCCATGCTCCGATAGCTCTGGAGGCAGGCCCGGACGAGGGCCTCATCGGGCAGGTCGTGGCCGGAGAAGAGCGCCGCGATGCGTTCGAAGAACGACGACTCCGAGAGCGATCCGGCAGTCGACAGCAGGCTGTAGACGGCCCATTCGACTCGATCGGCAAGCGGGGCGGCGGCGGCGGCCCGATCGGCGGGATCGGCCAGCCACCAGCGGCCCGGTTCGATCTCGGTCAGCCGGCGGTGGCCGGTTCGGCTGAGCTCGTCGCGGATGAGCGCGAGGAGCGCGTCGACGTGGTCTGTCGACGTCTCCGCTGGGCGGACGGGCCGGCGGATGCGGGCCGGGGTCGGCCGCGGACTCGCCGCACCGCGTGTCCCGAAGCCGTCCGGTTCGTCGTCAGGGTTCGGCGGCGAGGCGTCAGCGTCGCCTGTGTCGGGCAAATCTTCATCTGAGGACTCTGTTGAACCCCGCCCGGGGCCGGGCCCGACGGCTCGGAGACCGGGCTCCGCGGCGACATCCCCCGCGAGCGGAGCGTCCTCCTCGTCCACGGCCATGAGGCGGCGCAGCTGTCCGGCGCGGTCCAGCCCGACGAGGATCTCGCCGAGCAGTCGCTCGTGGCGGGCCGGCTCGCCGCGGGCCTTGAGCGTCTCGACGGCGATCTCGGTCACGGTCCGGGCAACTTCGGCGGCGGAGAACGGCCGCTTGTCGAAGCGCTCGGGAGCGACGAAGAGACCTGGGCCGGGCGTCACGTCCATGTCGCCCGCGCCGCCCGGCAGGACGTCGAGCTTGACGTTGGCGCGCGTTCGCGGGCTGGCCGGCATCGTCCCGCCCGGCGGAATCAGCTCGATGAGCCCGGCAAGCTCATCATCGCCGTCCTCGATCCGGGCGCGAAGAAGGCGGTAGCCCGCCCCGACGCCACCGAGCGCGGCGGCAACGAGCGCCTCCGGTCCGCCGCCGTCGACGAGGAACACGACGCGCGCGTCGCGAGCGAGCGACGGTTCGACCGCGGCCAGCGACCGATCGAGCGCGGCCGCCTGCCAGCCCCATGGTGCGCGGATCGCGCTGCCCGACAGCGCGGCGAGCGGGAGAACGGCCGCCGACTCGCGACCGAGGACCCAGGCCGTGCCCCAATACGCCATCGACAGGCGCTCCTGGTTCGGCCGGACCGGCGGCTGGCCGAGGACGAGCCGGACTCGGCGCCCGCCGCCCGCACCGCCGGCCTCGATCGGGTCCCAGCCGAGCGACCGGGCGGCCGAGGGGCCGGCCATGCCGAGCACCGCGCTCCCGGTCCCGTCGACGAGGCTGCGCAGGTCGCTGCCGAGGCGAGCCTGGACGGAGCCGTGCGAATGGCCCTCCAGCCGCTGGATGAAGCCACGGACGAGGCGGATGCCGTCCTCGAAGGCGAGCCACGGATTCCGTTCCCGCCACTGGCCGTTGCCGGGCGGGCGGACCCGGCCACCCTGGATCCGGAGCGTGCCAACCCGTCCCGGGTAGCCGTTCAGGCGACTCGCCGGCAGCAGCGCGTGGAGGAGGGCGAGGCGCAATGCGGCCTCGACGGGGGCCGCCCGCAGGTCGCTCTCGATCATGTCGAGAATCGCCTCCAGGCCGACGAGCTGGCGCGGCGTGTGAAGGTCGAGCAGGCCATCGACGATCGCGGTCCCGCCCTCCACGACCGGGAACCGGTCGCGCAGACGGCTGCGGGCGCCATCGGCATCCTCCGGGATCGACCGAGCCCGTTCGAGGTCGTCCTCGTCGAGCGGCGCGGTCCGCTGGTCGGCGCCGCCACGCTGACCGCGGCAGATCGGGCAGCGGTAGTGCTTGCGGGCCTGCCCGGCATCGGCTTCGCCGTCATCGCCGTTCGTGGTGCCGGTCCAGATGAACTCGTCCGCGGTGAGCATCCGCTCGCACGTCGGGCAGCGCGTCGCGAACGGCTCCCCGACGGCCACCTTGAGGCTGGATTGGCGACGCGGCGACGCGGACATCGCCTGGAACGCCGCATCGAGGTGGCGGAGGTCCGGGGGTCGCAGGACGAGCTCCGCGAGGAGCCGGGTCAGCGGGCTCGATTCGAGGCTGACGGTGGGTCGCTGGCGGGCAATCGCGGCGTGGGCGACCCAGCCGCCGCGGCCGTGGAGGTCGAGGACGATGTCACCGGGCGAGGTGTACGCCTCGATCCGGGCGATGACGAGCGCCGGCGGCGGTGCCGGCGCGAGCCGATCGAAGAACGGGAGCGAAAACCCCGGTTCGGCTCTGACGAGGGATGCGCGACCCGCCATCAGTACAGCGTACTCTGCCGGGCGTGGCCTCCCGGCCTACGCCTCGTCGAGGTCGTCGGCCTCTTCTTCGAAGGCCTCGTCGGTCGTGGCCTCCGGCGGCAGGACGCGGTCGAGATCCTCGATCTCCTCGTCCTCCTCGTCGTCCTCGAGATCCTCCTCGAGGTCCATCTCCTCGCGGACGAGGGTGCCCTTCGTGTAGGGCCGGAGGTCGGTCGACTTGGCGGCGGTCGGGAAACGAGACCTTGCCGTAGTTGCGCGGGTCCTGGTAGATCTCGCGAATGATGATCCGGACGTCCTTGTCGCCGAGCGACGTGACACCGGCGGCGTACTTGTTGCCGTCGGCAATCAGCTTGAGCAGGCGAGCGGCGACGCGCGGCTCGACGACCCCGATCCGCATCCCGTTGCTCGTCGCAATCAGCCGGTTGCCCTCGGGCGCCAGCTCGACCGCGTCGCCGGGGTTCACCTGGGCGAGCTTGCGGGGGTTCGGCAGGTCGGTCAGGAAGGCGAAGCCCGTCTTGCCCGTTTCCTCGACGAAGATCGAAACGGGCGCCTTGCTGCCCTCCTGGGCCGGAACGGTCTTGTCGCCGGCATCGACGAGGAGGACGCGCAGGCGGTCGATGTTCCGCTCGGCGATCCGGTTCGTCGGGTCGAGCGCGAGCGCCGTCTGGTAGTGCTCGCGAGCCGCGCCCAGCTCACCCTGCTCCCAGAGCGCCTTGGCCAGGCGGTTTTCGGCCTCCGCATCAGGGCCGAGCTCGAGCAGCCGCTGGTTCGTCTCCGCCGCGTCGGTCCACTGGGCAGCCGTCGCCTGGGCAATTGCCTGGTCCGCCAGCTGGCGCTTCAGGCGCGTCTGGTTGACGGCGCTCGTTGGCTGGGAATCGACTTCGGGGAAGGTCACGAGGAGGTCGTCCTTTCGGGTGATGACCCGGATCCGACCGAGCGCGCGGCGCGGCGCACGTCCCGATGGGGGCACAGCTTTCTAGCATCGCGGCGCCGGTTCGTCAAACACAGCACCTAATCCCTCGGCTGCCGCTAGCCGCGCGCGAACCTGCCGAATGTCGCTGGGGGCGACCTAGGCAGGAACCGGCCGTGGATCTTGGCTCGCGTGCTCCTGCAGTGCAAGGGCTAACGGAGTCCGCTGGAGGCCGATGGCGAGCGGATCTAGGCCTCGCTTCGTGCCTGGTTCGCTGGCGGACTTCTGGCTGATAGGCGCGGATTAGGCGCGGATCAGGCGCGGATCAGGATGTTCCAGCCGGCGACGATGACCCCGAGCACGACGAGCAGCGCCGTCTGCCAGATCCAGCGCGGGTCGCGGCGCATCGACGGCGAGGCGCCGTGGAACGCGTCCCACAGGTAGAACGCAAGCGTCAGAAGCGCCGGCCCGATGAGCCGCGGGATCTCCATCGCCCGGAGGGCCGCCGCGCCGATGGCGATCGCGATCGCGTACGTGGCGGCGCTCCACAGCACGTCGCGGAGCATCGTCATCCGGAGCGCGGCCGCGCGGTAGCCAAGCAGACCGGCAACGACGGCGTCCGCGCCGGCCAGGAGCAGGAGGTCGCGGCCGCCGAGCGGCGGTACGGCTTCGCCCGGGCCACCCGCCAGTCCGCCGGGCACGAGCGCCGCGGCCCCCACGAACGCAATGAACCCGACCAGGAGCGTCGACGACAGGACCGCCGAACGGTCCTCCGGCGTCAGCGCCCGGTCCGAGATGAGGATTCGCTCTTCGAGTAGCAGCGTCCGGTGGACCAGGAAGGCCGTCGCCGCGAGCGCCGGCAGCATCAGGACCCCGACCGGGACCAGCGAGATGGCGCCCATGCAGCCGATTGCCGCGACCGCGGGAAGGATCAACGACTCGATCGGGACGCCGTGTTCCGTTTCGGGCGTGTCGAGCTGGCCGAGCACCTGGAGCGACCCGAGCAGGGTGGCGGCCAGCAACAGGCCGGCAACCACCCAGTTGAGCGGGCCGTCGAGCAAGCGTGCCAGCCCGACGATGACGACGACGAGCAGGGCGAGGTCGCGGCGAGTCGCCGGAACCTCGAGCGCCACGGAGCGTTGCACGGGGTGGATGGTAGCGGTCAGGCCGTCGACCGGGCCGGGGCCCCGGCAACCCACTCCAGCAGCTCGGCGCGGGACCTGGTGTTGAGCACCGACCGCGGCTCGACCCACGCGCGCCGGGCCTGGGTGACGCCCCAGCGGATGAAATCGAGCTCGCGGGTGCTGTGCGCGTCCGAGTCGATCGTGAGGATGCAGCCGGCCGCGACCGCCCGGCGGGCCCGCTCCACCGACAGGTCGAGCCGGTGCGGCGAGCCATTCATCTCGAGGGCGGTTCCGGTCGCGGCGGCCGCCGCGTAGACGGCCTCCCAGTCGAGATCGAGATCGTCCCGGCTCTGGATCATCCGGCCGGACGGGTGGGCGATGATGTCGACGTGCGGGCTGCGGATCGCGTTGAGCGTCCGGCGGGTCAGCTCGGCGCGCGGCTGGCGGCGGGACACGTGGACCGAGGCGACGACGACGTCGAACCGCGACAGCAGGTCTTCGTCGTAGTCGAGGACGCCGTCCGCCCGGACTTCCAGCTCGCAGCCGTGGAGGAGGCGGAAACCCTCCGGCGGTGTCTCCGGCGGCGCCGTGCCGTCGCGCTCTTCCTGCTCGAAACGGGCATTCAGCTCGGCGATGATCGCTCGTTGCAGCTCGACGCGGTCCGGGGCGAGGCCGCGGGCGATCGCGAGCGAGAACGAGTGGTCGGTCAGGACCTCGTAGGCGTAGCCGCGCCGGCGGCAGGCCTCGGCCATCGTCTCGATGGCGTGGGCGCCGTCGCTCCACTCCGAGTGGGTGTGGCAGTCGCCGCGCAGGTCGGCCTGCGTGATGAGCGTCGGCAGGGTGCCCGCCAGGGCCGCCTCGATTTCGCCCTCGTTCTCGCGAAGTTCGGGCTCGATGAACGGCAGGTCGAGGAAGGCGTACGTCTCTTCCTCGGTCGCGAAGGTCCGCCGTTCGGCGGCGTCGCCCGTCAGCGGCTCGCCGTCCTCGCCGATCCGGATGAATCCGTACTCGGACAGGCTCCAGCCGCGGTCGCGGGCACGGGCGCGGAGCCGGACGTTGTGCTCCTTCGAGCCGGTGAAGTGGACGAGGTACGGGCCCGCCTCGCCCGGGCGCCATCGCCATGAGGTCGACCTGCGGCCCGCGGAGGAGGCGGACGGCGCTCTTGTGGTCGCCCTTGCCGATCACGGCGTCGACGGCGCCGAGCCCGAGGAACCGGTCCATCACGGCCTTCGGCTCGGTCGTCTCGACGAGCAGGTCGAGGTCCCCGATCGTCTCCTTCTTCCGCCGGAATGAGCCGGCGGGCTCGACGCGGGTCACGCCGGGGGCGGCGAGGATCGCTTCCGTGAGCCCGTCGATCGCGTCCTCCGCCCGATTGAGGAGCAGGCGCGTGGGGCGCGACTCGAGGGCCGTGATCCCGGCGAGGATCAGGCTCTCGGTCTTCGCCGACAGGCCCTTGCAGGGTCTTGAGCGGTGCCCGCCTCAGCCGCCTGGCGGAGATCGTCGAGCGTCTCGATGCCGAGCTCCTCGTAGATGAGGCGGACGGTCTTCGGCCCGAGACCCGGAATCCGGAGCATCCCGACGAGGCTCGGCGGGATCTCCTCGCGGAGCTTGTCGTAGAACCGCATCCGGCCGGTCGTGACGAGCTCGGCGATCTTGTCGCTGATCGCCTGGCCGACGCCCGGCACCTTCGGCGGCGTTGCCCGAGCGGTAGGCCGCGACGAGGTCGACCGGGCTGCGCCCGATCGTGTCGGCCGCCCGGTGGTAGGCGACGGTCTTGAAGACGAGCTCGCCCTTGACCTCGAGCATGTCCCCGATCTCGTGGAAGATCCGGGCCAGGCTGCCGTTGGTCAGCTCGCCATCGGGCCCATCGCCGTCGAGCCCATCGCCCGCGTTGTCCCCGTCGGCGGTGTCGTGTGGCGGCTCGACGAGCTCCTCCTCGGCCGAATCGTCGTCCGGCGCCTCGTTCGTCACGAGGCGATGCTAGCGGAGGCCCAACCAGTGCGCCGCCACGGCGCGCGAAACGATCAGGCCGCGACGACCCGGTCGCGGCCGCGCCGCTTCGCGTCGTACAGGGCGCGGTCGGCCTGCTCGATGATCTCGACGATCGGCTGGTCGGGATTGGTCGCGACGGCGACCCCGACCGAGACGCTCGCCGACTCGACGCCGTACCTCGCCAGGTCGAGCGACGAGACTGCCATCCGGATCCGCTCGCCGACCTCGACCGCCTCGTCGATGTGCGGGTTGCGCAGCAGCACCGCGAACTCCTCGCCGCCGAACCGGGCCGGCACGTCGTCCTCGCGGACGGCGCCGGCGATCGCGCCCGGCGACGGCGCGCAGCACCTCGTCCCCCACCGCGTGCCCGTGGGCATCGTTGAGCAGCTTGAATCGGTCGATATCGACCATGAGGATGCCGATCGCGTCCTCCGACCGACGGCGCCGCGCGAGCAGCGCGCAGAACTCATCGAAGTAGCGCCGGTTGGGGAGGCCCGTGAGCGCGTCCGTCGAGGCGCGCGCCTCTGCCTCGCGATGCGAGTAGGCGCGCGAGAGCGCGGCGGACGCCTCGATGGCTGCGCCCGTGAGAATCCGCTGGGCCGACTCCGGCCAGGCCTCAGCCGTCCGACGCGAGGCGACGATCGCGCCGATCACCCCGCCATCGGTCGTCAGCGGCGCCGACAGCGTGTGCCTCAGGCCGTAGATCCGACGCGCCCGGGCGGCGATCCGCCGGGCAACGAGCACTGCAGGGTCGGTTGGCCTGGCACGGTCGAAGTCAGGCGGATCCTCGAGGTCGGAGATCGGGAAGAGCGTCGTGGAGCTCGGGCCACCGGTCCGGGTGTTGACGAGCGTCGCCTCGAGGACGCGGGCATCGGGCCGGCGGCGGGCGACGACGATGTGGTCGGCCCCGGTGCCAGATCCGATCTCCTCGACGATCGCGTCCACGATCGCGTCGGGCGAGATCGAGCGCGACAGCCCCTGGAGGATCCGGGCGAAGCTCTCGGCCTCACCGCGACGGCTGGTCTCGAGCGCCCCCACCGCGATTCGATGACGGACCGCGAGGAACGCGACGACGACGATCACGCCGATCATCAGCCAGTCGAGCGGCCGGGCGCCGTCGACCGTGACGCGCAGCAGCGCGGCCAGGGCGAGGACGAAGAGCGATCCCGAGAGGACCAACCAGGACCGGCGGATCCTGCGATCCTCCGCGTCCCCGGCCGATTTGCGCGTGGTGGGTCCTGTCACGTTCGGGCCTGAGCATGACGGTCCGGTGGCCTTCGCGTCCAGCCCCAGCGGTAGTACTCGCGTTGGGACCGACTAGTACTTCCGTACTATCGAGCCCTACCGGGCCTCAGGCGGACAGCGCCTCAGTTGGCGGTTCAGCCAGCTTGGGGACGGTCCGGCGCCGTTTGCGCGCCGCCGTCGGCGGCGTGCCCAACGCCACTCGTCGCTTCTCCGCGTACAGCGCCGCGTCGGCGACGGCGATGAGCTCCGTGGCCGTTCGGCCATCGGCCGGGAACGTGGCCGCCCCGACGGCCAGCGAGATCGCGACCGGGCGGCGCGATCCGCCTTCGAACGAGCGAGCTCGCGAACGCCTCGCGGATCCGATCGGCCGCTCGCTCGGCTGAGTCAGCGGTCGTGTCGGGCAGGAGGATCGCGAACTCGTCTCCGCCGTAGCGGGCCGCGATATCCGTCTCGCGCAGGGTGGATCGGATCAGCTCCGCCGTCCACGCCAGCACCTGGTCGCCGAACAGGTGGCCGAACGTGTCGTTCACGAGCTTGAAGTCGTCGAGGTCGAGCATGAGGACGCTGAGCGGCTGGCGCGACCGCTGGGCCCGGAGGACCTCCTCGCCGAATCGCTCGTGGAAATAGCGGTGGTTGTAGAAGCCGGTCAGCTGATCGCGGTCGGCGAGGGCGCGGGCCTCCTCGTAGAGCCGGGCGTTCTCGAGCGCCATCGCCGCCTCGTTCGCCATCGTCCGCGCCAGTTCGAGCCGCTCGACGTCGAGCTCGATCGGCCCGAACGACATGAGCTCGACCAGGCCGATCGACTGGCCCTTGGCGACGAGCGGCAGCATCACGAGCGCGCGGTAGCCCTCCGGTGTGAGGAGGGCGGTCTCCGCCGGGTCGGCGTCCGGATCGTCGACATCGATGGTCATCGTCGTCTGCTCTTCGAGCACGCGCAGTGTCTGGGGGAACGAGACCATGTCGAAGAACGGCGTCAGGTCCCCGTCAGGCTTCTCGGGGAAGAACCCGAGTGTCGCGAGCCTGTGATTCGGCCGGTCCCAGTAGGAGATCGCGCACTCGTCGACGCCGAGGGCGCTCGCGACGTGCCTCGCGATGATGTTCGCGACCTGGCGGGATTCGAGGCTGGCCGACAGCTGGCCGCTCATGTCCAGCAGGCGCCGCAGCTCCCCGGCAAGGCCCTCGCTGCGAGCCAGCAGGCGGGCCGACTCGAGGGCCGTCGCCGCCTGGTCGGCCAGGATCAACAGCAGCCGCTGGTCGTCTTCGTCGAACTGGTTGAGGCCGAGCTTCGAGAGCGTGATCACGCCGACGACGTGGCCGTCGTAGGTCATCGGCACGACGAGCATCGACTCGTCGACGTCGTCGGTGCCGGGGATGTTGGCGCCGCGCGGGTCGAGGTTCGCGTCGTTGATGAGCAGCGGGATGCCGTGCTGGGCGACCCAGCCCGTGAAGCCCTGGCCGAGCTGGCAGCGGAGCAGCGCGAAGTCGACCTTCTCGTAGGCGCCGACCATGCCCTCGAACGCGATCGGGACGACGTCGCCGCGCGGCTCGAGGACGTACACCCGGGCGTTGTGGTAGTCGATGATCTGGCGCGTCTCCTCGACGATCGCCCGGCCGACGGCCTCGACGCCGCTCGCCCGGCTGAGGCGCGCGGACGCCGCCTGGAGCACGCCGAGGTGGGCGGCCCGCTGCTGGGTCTGGGCGATCAGATCGGCGTTCTCGAGGGCGATCGCCGCATGGGTCCCGAGGGCCATGACGAAGGCGACGTCGCTGTGCTGCCAGTCGCGTGGCTCGAACGTCACCGCCGATAGCGAGCCGATGACCTTGCCCTCACGGGTGAGCGGGACGACGATGTCGCCGCGGAACTCGAAGACGCCCGTGTAGCGATCGTAGACCGGGGCGACGGCGGCTCGGCGCGAGTCGTTGACGACCCACGGCCGGCCGCTCTGGGAGATCTCACCGAACCAGCTCTCGCCCTGGTTGAAGACCGGCAGGCGGGCAGCCGTTGCATCGTCCATCCCCGCCCAGGCGACGACCTCGAGCCGGTCCTCATGGACGAGCCGGAGGACGGTCGCGTCGGCGTCGATCCCGCGGTGGGTCTCGTCGACGATCGCGCGGAGGAGCGCGGCCCGGTCGTGTGTCGTGGCCAGCCGCTCGGCGATCTCGAGCACGCTGTCGAGGCGGCGAGCCAGCGTCGCCTCACGCCGGAGGTGGTCGGTCCGGGTCGACACGGCCGCGACGACGATCGCCCGCAGGACCACCGCTGATGCGAGAACGAACGGGGCGTCGAAGCCGTTGCCGGTGCGCGACAGCTCGGCGAACGGGACGATCGAAATCGTGACGGCGAGGCTCGCCAGCCAGGCCACCGCGGCGAGCGGGCCGGACAGGATGACCGCGGCGATGAACGTCGGCGCCGCGAGGAGCACCGAGGCCGCTGGGCCGAAGGCGGCGAGGGCCGCCGCGTAGACGCCGATGAGGACGGCGACGACCACCGTCGCCGGCGGGCCGCCGCGCAGCGGGATCGGTGGTTCACCGGTGAGGCCGCGGACGAGCTCGCGGAACACGGCCGGAGCCGAGCGCGCGCCCAAGCCGGCCTCCAGCGGAGAGGCCGCGGAACGAGATCGGACATACGCGCTCACGGTGAGACGATCGTCCCATCCGGACGCTCAGCCGACGTTCGGCCCGATGTACCGGTCGCGGCGCTCGAATGTACCGGCCCAGCGTCCTGCGGTTAGCAGGACAACCGGCCGCGTTTCAGCGGAAGTAGCCCGTGATGTCGAGGATCAGGTGGGTCAGCCCACCCGAGGCCTTGTAGACGAGTCCGACGCTCCCGGCACCGCTGAGCGGTCCCGTGACGCCGTTCGCCCGGACGTCGCCGAGGGGGAAGTTCAACGTGGACGTGTCCGGAGTGTCGTCAGCGACTGGCGTCATCGACACGAAACCCGCTCGCGTCTGGCCGACGACGGTCAGGTTGCCGGTGATGGCCGTCGCATTTGCGGGAACACCCTGGTACGGCTCGATGACCAGCGTCCTGGCGTTGTTGGCGCTGAACGCACCGGTCAGGCCCTCCTGCGGAGCCGGGAACCGCGTGTCCATGCGCCGACCCGGCGCAACGGCCACGAAACGGGCGCCGTTGAGGTTGTCGAGGTAGTACCCGGTGACATCGAGGATGAGATGGGTCGTCCTGCCGGGCGGCGCCTTGTAGACGGCCCACAGGGTCCCCGTGCCCGAGAGCTTGACGGTCACGCCGTTCGCCCGCGTATCGCCGACAGGGAAGTTGATCGTCGACGTCGGCGGGATTGGCGGGTGGCGCGTTCGTGGCGAGGGTGACGAAGCCGGCGCCGGTCTGGTTGACGACCGTCAGGTTGCCGGTGATCGCCTTGGCGTTGGCCGGAATCGCGCCGACGCCGGCGACCTGGAATTCCGGTTGGTGTTGGCCTGGAACGCGTTGTTGAGTCCGACGTCGAACCGCGTGTCCAGGACCCGAAGCGGCGTCAGGACGTTGTACGTCTGGCCGGAATCATCGTTCAGGAAGTAACCGGTCACGTCGAGGATGAAGTGGGTCTGCTTGCCCGGCGAGGCCTTGTAGGTGAGGCTGACGCCGCCGGCGTTGCTCAGCGGGCTCGTGAGGTTGTTGGCCCGGTTGTCGCCGAGCGGGAAGTTGATCGTGGATGTCGCTGGGTCGTCGTCGGGGAGCGGCGTCAGCGAGGCGTAGCCCGCCAGCTGCTGGCCGACGATCGTCAGGTTGCCGGTGATGGCCACAGCGTCGTTCGGAATCCCGCCGCGGCCGGCGATGTCGACGCTCTTCGGGCACGCTCGACGTGAATGGCCCGGTGGTCCCGATGTTGAATCGCGAGTCGAGCAGCCGGACCGGGGCGATCCCGACAAACGTCGAGCCCGGGGTCTGGAGCTCGCTCACCCTCGTGCCCCAGGTCCCGCCGGACCTCGCGTACTGGTTGCCCTGCCAGACGGCGTTCGTGTCACGAGGATCCTGGGCGACGCCGACATAGTGGCCCCAGTCAGTGCCGAGGTAGTCGACGGCCCCGCCGTTCGCGATCTCGCGTGCAGAACTCATTTCGTTGATCGCATCGGACGGGAGCTGGTACCGGTCGAAGGACGACATGCCCTCGGTCGCGGACGACCGGGTATAGACGACGTGGAGGATCCCGCTCTGGGACTGGCCGATGCCCGGATACCACGTGTCCGCGCCGGTCGTCCCGATGAGCATGTCCTGGACGAGCGTCGGCGTACTTGGCGTGGTGTTGAGCTGGGTGACGCGGGCGCAGTCTCGGCCGCTGCCAATCGGCGCGACGCACGGGTAGGTCGAGGCGAAGGTGAGGACGTTGTTCTGCCAGATGGCGTCGGTCGGGCGGCGATCAACGGCGTCGACGAGGATGCCACCCGGATCCTCTGGATCGGGCGGGTCTACGAAGCTCGCGACGATGCCGACGTCGGTCAGGTCGAGCGGCGCGGAAAGCACGGTGCCGCCACCGGCGTTCGTGCCCGTGATTCGCATGTACAGGACATTCGATTCGGTTGGCGACGCGATTACTTGCTCGCTGACGACGAAGATCGTGTTCGAGACGGCCTGCGGGGAGAGCGCCGGCCGTGGCGCGAACATGTCGAAGTAGAAGTCGTAGGTGAAGTCGGGCAGGGCCGGGAAGGCCAGCATGTTCGCCCAGTCGAACGTCGTCAGGCTGCCGGCGTCGAAGGGGATCGCCGTCGCGCAGTTCGAGGCGGCGTTCGTCATGACGTGCTCGTTGACGCCGATCGTGAACTTGTCGCCCGACGTGCCGATGGACGGGTTCGTGCGGGAAGTACCCGGTGTACAGGACGTAGAAGTGGTAGTAGTCGCCGGTCGGGTCGCCGGTCGTGCTGATCGCCCCGAAGACGAACCCGATGGCGTCGTCGCCATCTCCGGCGCCGTCGTCGTCGCAGTGCCAGCCCGTGGTCGTGCCGAGCCAGCGATTGTGCTTGGCGTCGTACACCCAGCGCGGGTCGCTGACGCCATCGATCGTCGACCGGGTCGGTTCCGATCTCAAAGTTGGCCAGGTCGAAGAACTCGAACGTCCCGAGGTCGGCCTCGGTCAACGTTCCTTCGCGGTTCGTGAACCGCAACTTGTTATTGACGGTCTGGACGACGTCGTCCGGACCGACCGCGACCCACGGGTCGGGCGGCTCGAAGCCGGATCGATTCTGGTTGAGTCCCTCCCACGGGCCGAATGAGGTCGCCGCGGGCGCGCCGGAGCCGGTGACGAGGACCGGGGCCGGGGCGATAACGCCGGTCGTGTCCCCGCCGCCGTCCGGAGCCGCAGCCCGTGGCGATGACGAGGCGCTCTTCCGGTTCGCGGGGTCGATCCTGGACTTCTCGAGGGGCTTCGCGGGACCGCGGCCACGCCCTGCGTCGAACGGCTTCGCGCCCTGGCCGCGGACCGTCGGCGTGCGCTCGGCGCGCGCCGCTGGGGCGGATGCGCCCGCGGCGCTCGTGCCGCCTCGAGCCGAGATGCCCGCAGGCCAGATCAGACCGATGCTGACAACCACGGCGAACAAGCCGAGGAGCGATCGCGTGTGGCGGCGGGGCGGTCGAAGCACTGCTTCCTCCATCGATTGGCGTCCGCGACCGCGCCAGTGCGGCTGAGACTCCTGGGAATCGTGGGCGAGAGCCGCCTGGGATCGTGACTCCGCGTGGCCACAGGGTACACGAGCGTTCCACCCCGGCGCGATCCGTACGGAAGTCCCCCGGAGGGCCTAGGCGGGGTGCCGGTGGCCTGCGGTGGCTGCGTGCGCCTCCGGCTCATGCCGGCGTGGACGCGGCTGCCTCGCCCTCGCCGCGCTCGACCGGGTGACCATGGGCCTGCCACGCGGGCAACCCGTCGGCGACCCAGCTGACGTCGTTGAAACCGGCGGCTCGCAACAGCGACGCGGCGACACTCGCCCGGTAGCCGGACGCGCAGATCGTCGCGATCGGCCGATCGCGCGGCAAGTCGTCGAGCCGCTCCTGGAGGACGCCCGCGCCGATGTGCAGCGCGGCCGGGACGTGCCCGGCGACGTATTCGCCGACTTGCCGGACGTCGACGACGAACGGGGCACCCGGGCCGCCCCGGTCGAGGCGCGCCGCGAGCTGGTCGACCGTGAGGCGGCCGCCGGCCTCGACCGGGGCGCCGGACTCGGTCCAGCTCGCGAAACCGCCGCGGATGTGGCCGACGAGATTCTCGTAGCCGACGCGCATCGCCTGGCGCGCGGCGTCGTCCCAATCGGCCGGCGAGTCGAGCATCAGGACGAGCGGCCGATCGGGTTCCACGACCCAGCCCAACCATGTCCCGAACGACGAGCCCGAGGGGATCGAGACGGACCCGGGCACGTGGGCCATCGAGTGGGCCGCCGGCGAGCGAAGGTCGACGAGGATCGCATCCTTGTCGAGGGCGGAGCGAGCAGCCTCGACCGTCAGCGGTCGCGGCTCCGGCGGGCCGCCGCCGAGCAACCGCGGGCCGGCCTGGTTGGTCGGGCGCATCCGCGCGAAGTAGCGCGGGAACGCCGGCTGGTCGCGAAGCAGGAGCCGGGCAAAGCCGTCCACGTCGGCCGGTTGGACCATCGGGTTGTGGCGGCGTTCGAAGCCGATCGTCGACCACGGCGTCGAGGCGATGCCGGTCGAGCAGAGCGAACCCGCGCCGTGGGTCGGATAGACGCCGACGAAGTCCTCGTGCGGCAGGATCACCTCGCGGATCGAACGGAACATCGACCGGGCGTATGGCAGCGCGTTGTCCGCGCCGAGGAGGTCGGTCCGGCCGACGGCGCCGACGAGCAACGACCCGCCGGTGAACAGGAGAAGCGGCTCCTGGGCGCGCGACGTGTCGGCGACGGCATAGGCGACGTGCTCGGGCGTGTGGCCCGGGGTCTCGAGGGCCGTGAAGCGCAGGGCGCCGACGTCGAATGACTCGCGGTCGCGGATGGGCCGGTAGTCGTAGGCGAGATCGGCGCCCGCCCCGATGACGTGCGTCGCGCCGGTCAGGCTTGCCAGCTCGCGCGCACCCGAGACGTAATCGTTGTGGAGATGCGTCTCGACGACGTGCGTGATCCGTAGGTCCGCCGCGCGGGCGGCCTCGAGGTAGACGTCGACGTCGCGGCGAGGATCGACGACCGCGGCGAGCCCAGCCGACTCGTCGGCGATGAGCGTCGAGAGATGGCCGAGACCGTCGATCACGAATTGACGGAGGAGCATTTGGGCGAGCGTACCACCGCTAGGCCGGCCATCCCGGCTCCGCGGCCGCGGTCCGATGGTAGACTCCGGCCGATCCCCGATGGCCGGGACGAGGGGTCGAACCGCGAACTTTCTGGAGGGCAACTGGACGTGGCTCAGCGAATCCTCGTGCTCGGCGGTGACGGCTACCTCGGCTGGCCGACGGCGATGGCGTTCTCGAGGGCAGGCCATCGAGTGGCTGTCGTGGACAACTTCGCCAAGCGCCAGTGGGAGCTCGAGCTTGGCGTCCGGCCCCTCTTTCACGTCCCGACGCTGCACGAACGCGTCCGCGCCTGGCGCGAGGTCACGGAAAACGACATCGAGCTGCATGTCGGAGACCTGACCGACTACGCGTTCGTCGAATCCGTCATCGACGACTTCCGGCCGGACACCGTCGTGCACTACGGCGAGCAGCCGTCCGCGCCCTACTCGATGATCGACGTGCGGACCGCGACGTACACCCAGGCGAACAACGTCATCGGCAACCTCAACGTCCTGTTCGCCATCCGCGACAAGTCGCCCGAGACGCACCTCGTCAAGCTGGGGACGATGGGCGAGTACGGGACGCCCGACATCGACATCGAGGAGGGCTACCTCACCGTCGATCACAAGGGCCGGTCGCACACGTTCCTGTACCCGAAGACGCCGGGCTCGATGTACCACCTCTCGAAGGTCCACGACTCGCACAACATCCACTTCGCGACGCGGATCTGGGGTCTCCGGGCGACCGACCTCAACCAGGGCGTCGTCTACGGCGTGGAGACCGACGAGTCGGCGCTCGATCCGCGCCTCGCGACGAGCTTCCACTACGACGAGGTGTTCGGGACCGCCCTCAACCGGTTCTGCGTCCAGGCGGTCATCGGGTTCCCGCTCACGGTCTACGGCAAGGGCGGCCAGACCCGCGGCTACCTCAACATCCGCGACACGATCCAGTGCGTCTCGCTCGCGGCCGCCAACCCGGCGGGACCCGGCGAGCTGCGCGTCTACAACCAGTTCACCGAGCAGTTCAGCGTCCTCGAACTGGCCGAGCGGGTGAAGACGGCCGGCAAGCACCTCGGCTGGGACGTGGCGGTGGAGCACACGCCCAATCCGCGCAAGGAAATGGAAGAGCACTACTACAACGCCCAGCACTCGAAGCTCCTCGATCTCGGACTGCAGCCGCGGCTGCTCAACGAGGAGCTGATCGACACGATGCTCGTGAAGATCGCCGATCAGCGCGATCGGATCGACCCGACCACGTTCGTCCAGAACATCCGCTGGGTCCCGGACACCCTCGAAAGCGTGCCCGCGGGCGGGGCGCAGCGGCGCTGAACCGGACGGTCCTCATCACCGGCGGGGCCGGGTTCATCGGTTCGTCCCTGGCCCGGCTCCTGGTCGAGCGAGAGGACCGCGTCCGAGTCCTCGACAACCTGTCAATCGGCAGCCGGGCCTACCTCGAAGGGGTCCCCCACGAGCTGATCGAGGCGTCCCTGGCGGACGCGGCGGCAGTCGCGAGCGCCGTCGACGGCGCCGATGCCGTCGTCCACCTCGCCGCCCGTGCCGGGATCCCGGATTCCGTCACCGACCCGCTCGGGACGTTCGAGGCGAACGTCTCCCAGACCCTCGGCCTGCTCGACGCCGCGCGGCTGGCGGGCGTCGGCCGGTTCGTCTTTGCCTCCTCGAACGCCGCCGCGGGCGACCACCCGCCGCCCGCCGACGAGACGGACCTGCCCCACCCGGTCTCGCCGTACGGCGCGTCGAAGCTCGCCGGCGAGGCGTACTGCCAGGCCTACGCGGCCACGTACGGGCTGGCGGCCTGCGCGCTCCGCTTCTCGAACGCCTATGGCCCGTTCTCGCTCCACAAGAAGAGCGTCGTCGCGGCCTGGCTGCGGGCCGCCCTCGCCGGCGAACCGATCACGATCAACGGCGACGGCGAGCAGACGCGCGACTTCGTGTACGCCGGCGACCTCGCGGCCGCGATCGTGGCGGCGCTCGACGCGCCTGCAGGCGGTCGTCGCCGGGGAGATCTTCCAGGCGGGCACCGGACGCGAGACCACGGTCAACGAGCTGGCCGAGACGATCGGGCGGGCTGCCGGCCGGCCGCTCGAAATCCGTCACGGTCCGGATCGCGCGGGCGACATCCGGCGCAACGTGAGCCGGGTCGACAAGGCCGCGGCCGGGCTCGGCTACCGGGCCGCGGTCGGCCTCGAGGAGGGGCTCGCCCGGACGGCGCGCTGGTTCGAGTCCGCGCTGGCCGACCGGGAGCTGGCCGCGATCGTGCCCCACGCCGCCTCCGGCTCGGACTAGGCTCGCCGCGATGGATACGCGGATCGAGGTCGAACAGGCCTGCGCTCCGATCGATCGACCGCCGCGCCGCGACGTGTGAGCCGGCCCGCCAGGTCGTCGCGCCTCCTCCGGGACGCGACTGTGACGATCGCGTCGAGGGTCGGTCTCGCCGTCCTGATCTTCGCGACCGACATCCTCCTGGCCCGGGCCCTGGGTCCGGAGGCGAAGGGCCGCTTCGCGCTCGTCCTGCTGTATTCGCAGATCGCGGCCACGATCGTCGGCCTCGGGATGGACCAGGCGCTCGCCGTCATGTCCGGCCGGGACAAGGAGGACGGCCGGCGAGCCTTCTCGAACGCCTTGATCTGGAGCGCCGTGGCCGGTGGCGCCGCGATGCTCGTCTCGCTCTGGCTCTACGGCGCATCGACAGGCGGGCCCGCAACGGGGCCGCTCGCCGACCTCATCCCGAACCTCTCCCACCGCCAGTTCGTCGTTCGCGGCGGTCGCCGTCCCCGCTGAGCTCCTCTTCGGATTCGGCCTGTTCGCCATGCTCGGCCGGCGCCGGATCGCTGCCTACGCGTTCCTCCGCCTAGCGCGCCGCGGGACGCTTCTCGCGATGCTGGCCGCGATCGCTCTCGCCACCCATGTCGATCTCGCGGCGGCGCTGGCCGTGAACCTCGCGTCGCTCGGCCTGACGCTCGTGGCCGTCCTGGTGGTGGCGCATCGGGACGGCCTGGTCGGTGGCCGGCCGTCCGGGGGGCTGTTCGCGGAGCAGTTCCGATTCGGCCTTCAGGCAGCCCCCGGCGTCGTCGCGGAACGGCTGCAGTTCCGGGTCGACTCGTTCTTCGTCAATCTCTTCACGGGGATCCGGGCGACCGGGGTCTACTCGGTGACGAGCGGCCTCGCGGAGACCCTGTGGTACGTGCCCAACGCCGTCGGGCAGGTGATGTTCAGCCGCGCCGTGGACCCGCTGGCCGATGCCGGTCGGACGGCCGCGGTCCTGACGCGTACGACCCTCGCGGTGACCGTCCTGCTGGCGATCCCCGCCTTCGCCTTCGGGCCGCGGTTCGTGCGACTCGTGTACGGGCCGGTCTTCGTGGACGCCGGTGTCGGCCTCCGGTTGATCCTGCCCGGTGTCGTCGCGTACAGCGTGGTCGCGATCCTGACGCGGTATCTCACGGGCAGCGGCCGGCCTGGCCTGGGCTCATTCATCCTGGCGGTCGGGCTCGTGGCGAACATCGCGGCGAACCTCGCCCTCGTGCCCCAGTTCGGGATCAACGGGGCGGCGGCCGCATCGTCGATCTCGTACTCACTGACGGCGATCCTCACCGTGGTGGCGTTCACACGGGTATCCGGGCTGGGCGTGAGGGAGACGCTCCTGATCAAGCGATCGGACATTGCCGCGGTAGCCGCTTCTGGGCGGGACTTCGCCGCCCGGCTCGCGCGCCGGGGTCGCGCCCCGTGAGTGGCATCCGGCTCGCCGTCCTCGACGACAACCCGTACGTCGCGTGGCAGGGCCGCGTCTACCCCGTATCGTCGACGTTCGACATCTTCCTCGCGGCCCTGCTCGATGTCCCGGGCGACGCAGATCGACGAGATCATCCTCTGCGCGCCGGTCCGGCCGGCAGATGGTCCGCCGACGCGGCCGCCCGTCGACGCCCGCCTCCGAATCGTCGCCACGACGCCGTTCGACGGGATCGCCGGCTACCTTCGATCGATGCCGTCGGTCGTCCGGCGGAACGCACCGATCCTGCGGGAGGCGTTCAGCGGTGCGGATCTCGTCTGGATCCGCGTCCCATCCTCCAATGCGCCGCTGGCGGCCTGGCTCGCCCGGGCCGGCGATCTGCCGCGGTTCGGCTTCGTCACGGGGAGCGCCAGATCAGTCGCGGCAAGCCAGCGTCGAGCCCCGGCGAACCGAGCGGCGGCCGTCGCGGTCGGCGCGATCTACGACGGCATCGGCCGGCTGGCCGGCGGCCGGCACCGGATCGTGGTCGGTCGCGACATCGTCTCCGGCCGCGGAATCGTCTCGAGCCTCATCGAGGATCGCGAGATCCTGGATCCCGGCGCGCGTCAGTGGCCCAATTCGGCCGATCGGATCGACCTCGTCTGGTCCGGCCGCGTCGCGCCGGGCAAGGGCCTCGAGCTCGTCATCGCGGCGCTCCCTCGCCTGCCGGCGGCGACCCTCTCGGTCCTGGGCGATGGGCCGCAGATGCCCGCGCTGGTCTCGGCGGCGACGCGGCTCGGTGTCGACGGGCGCATCACGTGGCACGGTCATGTCGCCGACCGCGACCGGTACATGGCACTTCTCGCCGCGGCGGACCTGTTCGTGGTGTCGTCCGGCTCGGAGGGCTTTCCGAAGGTCGTCCTGGACGCGATGGCCGTCGGCCTGCCGGTCGTCGCCCGGCCCGTCGGCACGCTCGCCGAGCTCGCCGCGGCCGGCCTGATCGTGCCGATCCGCACGAAGGCCCCGTCCGAGCTGGCCGATGCCGTCAAGCGGCCCTTCGATGGCCGGGTCGACCCGCAAGCGCTCCGCGCGTCGGGAACGGCCTTCGCCAGGCGCCACACGCGATCCGCCGAGGCGGCGCGGCTGGTGGATCGGCTACGAGGCTGGTTCCCGGACCTGCCCTGGGGAGCGCCCTGACACCCCGCTCATCCGGGGTCTAATCTTGGGCGGTGATCTCCCTGGTCTTCTGGGTCGCGACGGGCCTTCTCATGTGGGTCTACGTCGGGTACCCGGCCACGGCGTGGCTCGTCGCCGCCGTCCGGCCGTTCCGCGTTCGGCCGGGAGGCACGCATCCGGCGATCGTCACGATCGGGATCGCCATCCATGACGAGGCCGCCCAGCTCGACGACCGGATCGCCGACGTCCTGGCGCAGGAGGTCCCGTTCGAGCTCGACGTGATCATCGCCTCCGATGGGTCGACCGACGAGACGGCCCAGGTCGCCGCGGCGGCCGCCCGGCGTGACGCGCGAATCCGGTTGCTCGACCTGCCGCGCGGCGGCCAGGCGGCGGCGCAGGCCGCGATCTTTGCCGCGAGCCGTGGCGAGATCGTCGTCCTCACCGACGCCGAGACCAGGTTTCGGCCGGGCAGTCTTGCAGCGCTCCTCGCCCCGTTCGACGATCCTCGGGTGGGCGCAACGACGGGCCGGATCGTCTGGCTCGACGAAGAACGCACCGAGACGGCCCGCAACGAGGGTGCCTACTGGCGATACGAGCAGTTCGTCCGCGCCGCCGAGAGCCGGGCCGGCTGGCTGACCGCGGTCACCGGCGCAATCCTCGCGATTCGGCGCTCCGCGTACCGCGAAGTTCCGCCCCACGTCTCGATGGACCAGCAGCTCCCCCTCGTCGCCCGCGAGCAGGGGCTCGTCGTCCTGGCAGTTCCGGATGCGACGGCGACCGATCGCACGATGGGCGACGTGAACGAGCAGTTCAGGAGCCGGGCGCGAATGGCAACGCAGGGCATTCGGGCGAACCTGTCGATGGTCGGCCGGCTGACGCCGTGGCGCCGCCCGTCGGCGTTCCTCGCGATCTGGTCCCACAAGATCCTCCGCTGGGCGACGCCGATCCTCGCGGCGATCGCGGCGGCGAGCGCCGTCGCCCTCGGGCTGGGCGGCGAGCCGGGCTACCTCGTGCCGGTCGCCGCCGGGCTCGTCGTGCTATTGCTCGCGGCGTTCGGCTGGGCCCTTCGCGCCCGGGGGCACTCGCCGCGCCTGGGGAGCCTGCCGCTCGCGATCGTGGTCGTGAACCTCGCGTTCCTGAACGGCTGGCTCAACCTCCTGGTCGGTCGCCGGATCGAGGCCTGGCAACGCGAGCGGTTGGCCGTCGCTCCGACCAAGGCGGACCGCGAGCCCGGGCGCTGACCGCTCAGCGCGGGCGCCGCAGCCTCAGCGCAGCCAGGAGCGGACGATCACCCGAAGGAAGCCGTAGCCGTAGCGGAGGGTTCCGCCCTTCTTCGACGTCCCGGCCGACCTGACCCGGATCGTCACCGGGACCTCGCGGATCCGGAGGCCGGCCCGCGCCGCGCCCAGCAACAGCTCCGGATTGTGGAACTGGTCTTCGGTGAACACGATCTCGGCCAGGCGGTCGGCCCGGATCGCCCGGTAGCCGTTCGCGACGTCGGTGACGTGTGTCCCGCCGAGCACGTTGATGAGCCGGGTGAAGACGCCGATCCCCACGTTCCGGGCCATCGAGTCGGCGCCTTCCTCGCGTTCGTACGTGCCCGACCGCCGCGAGCCGACCACGAAATCGGCCTCGTCCGCGATGATCGGCCCGACGAGACGCTCCATCTCGGTGGGCACGTGCTGGCCGTCCGCGTCGAGGGTCACGACGACCTCGACTCCGAGCCGCTCCGCGATGAGATACCCCGTCTGGAGCGCGGATCCCTGGCCGCCATTGACCGGGTGGGTCACGACGTGGGCGCCGTGCTTGATCGCCACCCGACGGGTGCCGTCGCGCGAGGCGTCGTCGACCACGAGGATGCGCGTCGCCCGGCCGGCCACGGTCGCCGGAACCTCGGCGAGCACGCTCGGCAGCGCCTCCGCCTCGTTGTAGGCCGGGATGACGACGAGGATGCCGCCGGCGTGGTCGCCGAGCTGCTCCTGCTCCATCTGGGCAGCCGAAAGCGCCCGGATCAGGCGACGCATCCGCTGGGTCTGCCGTTCGGCCTTGGCGAAGACGAGGAAGATCAGGAGATACGAGAGCATCACCGACAGCACGAGCACGGTGATGATCCGACCGACCGGCTGGTCTCCGAGACCGATGAAGTCCTGGACGGGTCTGACCAGGTCCGGCGCGACCGAGATGGCCAGCAGGCCGATGCCGATCAAGAGGAGTGGCAGGACGATCGCCCGGCTCGCGTCCCGCCTCGCCAATGCGATCACGAGCACCACGACGGCGACCGCGACGAGCACTCCGATGAGCCGCAGGAAGCTGGGCACGCAAACCTCTAGAGCGGATCGGACCTCGTCAAGTGGCCGGCCCCGACGCCCGACGACTCGACCCGGAACAGCATCAGACGTTGATTCCCGAACCGCTGAACGAGAGTGTAGCGACTGTCCCTGGTCAGAGCGTCGATGTCGGTGGGGAATGGGCGATAGCCGGCCAGGTCGCTGCTCGTGCCCCGCGGCCCGACCACGAGCAGGTATTCGACGTTCTCGTCCGCGAGGAATGCCACAGCGGCTGGGTCGCCCGGATCGAGGAAGAACCGCCGCGCGCCAAGCAGCAGTGAGGTTGTTTCGCTGAGGAATGCTGGATCCTCGAGGTACACGGCGCGCCCGTCGAGGATCCCGACGTCACCCGAGAGGAAGTTCAGGCTGCCGTCGGTGTAGGCGTTCGCCAGGACCCGCGAACCCGGCGGCAGGTTCGTGCGCATGAACTCGTACGCATCGGAACCGAGGCGCGTCAGTCCGGGCTCCTCGGTCTCGCGACGGTCGGCCGGGACGGCGATCGTCGCAACGACCACGACCATGCCGAGGAGTACGGGGATCAGCCGCGCCCACGGCATCGCGAGTCGCGCCCAGACTGGCCGGAGCCAGCGATCCGCAGCCCACAGGCTGACCGTCGCGGCGATGACCGGGACGAACAGTTCATACGGCAGGAGCCGCCGGCCTCCAACCCGTTGCGGCACGTAGGTATCAGCAAGCGTGTAGATGAGGAACGTTCCCGCGAACAGTCCTATTCCGAACGTCAGCCAGACCGCGACCGCTCGCCGGCGCCGGGCGTCGAGCGTGGGCCACAGGACGAGCGGGACGAGGAGCAGCCCGATGAGCGCGATCCGCCCGAGCGGCGTCATCCCGTCGAGTCGCGGCCAGATGTGGAGCGTGGCCCGGGGCAGCAGGCGCGGGTCCGTGAACTCGGTCGGCAGGTCACGCTCGGCGGGTTCCGTCGCCGCGACGAAGAAATCCCACGTCGGATCGCCCGACAGCTCCCAGCCCGGCGGGATTCGATCCGGCGGTGGCGGGGTGACGTCCTCGGCCGACACTGAGCGGCCCGCGTAGCCCGCGAGTCGGAACTCGCCCGCGACCGCAGCGTTGCCGAGGACCCCAAGAACCCCGGCCGCGACGACGACGAGCGCGACGGCGAACGAGCCACGGAATCCCTGCCGGCCGGCGGCGAGTCGGAACCCTGCCCGCGAATTCGTGATCCGGAGCGGGCCGCGGACAAGGGCGATGCCGGCGGCCGCAGGGAGCACGACCAGAAACACCTCGGCGTGCATCGCGAACACAACGGCAAGCGCCACCGACGCCGCCGCCATCAGCCGCGGACTCCGCTCCACCGCTGCCCGGTCCAAGAGCCACAGGCCAAACAGCGCCAGGACAAAGGCAAGCGCTTCCGGCCGGTACGTGAGGAGGCGTTGGTCAAGCCGGACGGTCCCCAGCAGCAGGACCGTCCCGAGCACGGCGAGCCATGTCGAGAACCACCGTCGAAGGAGGAGAACGCCGAGACAGAAGCCGGCCGTCAGGACCGCCAGCCGATACGCCTCGAGCGCCGCGAGCACGTCCGGCGGCATGAGCTCGAAGACGGCTGCCGACTGGGCCGTGAAGGGCGCGTAGTCGGTCTGGAACGAGCGGTTCGCACCCCACTCCGGGAAGTCTTCCGGGAAGCCCCCGGTCGTTTCAACGGACCTCGCGAGGTGGGCGTAGTACCAGACCGTTGTCGACGCCGGCAGCGGCGCCTCGTCGAGCTTGGCGTGCGACGGGACCACGACGAACACGGCGGCGAGTCCGAGCCCGGCGAGGGCGAGGGCCCATCCGACCGGCCGGCGGTTCGGCAGCCGGACCCGGGCGACGGCCGCACGAACCGACGGGATCGCCAGCGGGGCCAGCGTCAGGATGACGAGCGTCACGACGACGACGATCGGGCGGAGGATGCCGATCATCGCGAGCCCGGTCATCGCGATCGACGTGACGAGGATGCTGCTGCCGACCGACCGCGCGACTCGGCTCAGGCCCGGTGGCGCTCCGGGAGCGAGGAGCGGTCCCCATGTGATCCCCGGGACCGCGAAGAACGCGGCGAGGACCACGACGGTCTGGACCGACTCGATCATGGCGCGATGGGAGGCCCGCAGAAGGCGGCCGTCTGCACGACGAACGCCCCGTCGCCCCCGGCCAGCCGCGGTCCGGTCCACGGTGCAAAGCCCGTGAGCTCGAGCACCCGAACCTCCTCGAGCGCGGTGATCGTCACGCCGGTCGCCGCCTCGGGCACGTCGACATACTCCCAGCCGAGTCCTGCCCTCAGCCGGCCGGGGATCGATACCTCGGCCGTTTCGGTTCGGAGCGACACGATGTTTCGCCCGGGAGCCTCCTCCGCGGCGATCAGGAGTCCGAGCTTCGTGACCTCTGGCGCAACCCACGGGATCGTGAGCGTCGCCCCTTTCTCGAGCCTGATGGTGTCGCGCTGGTTGTCGTCGACGTACCAGGTCCCGGGCCCGACCTGGCGGCTGAGCGGCGCGTCCGCGCGGGCGGCCGGTTCGAGTCGATACGGCGCGGCGAGGCTCCGGTCGTACAGGCCGACGAGGCCGCGATACTGCCGCAGGAGGATCGCGTCCGCGTTCTGGCCGGTGGCCAGGGCACAGATGCCCGTCGGCCCGGCGTCAAACGCCTGATCCACGAGCTCCACGCGCTCGAGGTATCCCAAGCCGGTCAGGGCTTTCGGGTCAAAACCGAGCTTGAACGGCCCCGGCGTCCAGAGGCTCACGACCTGCGCCCCGCTGAACGACCAGGCCCACGCTCCGAACGAGTCGTACGTGACGACGGTCGCCCGACCCCGCTGGCGGACGAGCCCGTTGAGCTGGCGCATCGCGAGATCCCACTTTTCGACGTTGAGTTCGCGAGCCATCCCGGCATTGCCCGGCCGCCAGGCGACGCTCACGGCGTTCCGCACCCGCCGGACCGAGGCCTGATTGGCGGGGACCGATGGGAGCACGACCGTGGCGATGACGATGACGGCCAGGACGAGCGCCGGCGTCCGTCTCGTGGCGAGGACGATCCCGCATGTCGCAAGGCCGATCGCAGCGAGCGAGATGACCAGCCAGAGCCGCCGCTCCGTGAAGAGATCGAGGGCGGGCACCGCGCGGCTGAGCACCACGAGCGGGACGAACGCCGCAAACCACGCCAGGAAGATCCAGGCCTGGGTGCCGCTCGGTCGCCTGATCGCGAGGAAGATCGCTGCGGCCAACGCCAGGACGCCGGCGCAGCCATAGCCGATCAAGAGCTCGAGCGGGCCGGGATTGAACGGCAACCGGCTGGCGTGGTCGGCGATGAGCAGGGTGCCGGACTCCTGATACGCGATCAGCCGCGGGATCCACCACCAGGCCGTGACCGCCAGGGCGATCCCTCCGGCCATGACCACTTCGACCAGCGGTTGCCTGGACTTCGACCTGATGGCGCGCCAGGCAGCCAGCAGGACGAGGAACCAGGCGAGGAGGATGCCCATCTGGGCGTGGAAGAGCACGCAGGCGCCGAGGATCAGCCCCAGGCCGATCGTCCTGATCCTGGCCCGCTCCGACGTCACGGCCCAGAGCGCCACGCACGCCAGGGCGAGCGCGATGTCCCGCGGATAGACGGGCCAATACGAAGCGCCGGACGGAAGGATGCTCTCGACCCAGAGCTCCTCCCAGTTCGTCGTGAACGGGACCGCGAGGGTGCCGAGGGCCACGAAGAACCCGATGGCGAACAGGTCGTTTCGCCAGAGGCGCCGGCCGAGCAGGAGCAGCGCCGCGGGCATGAGGAGCGTACCGAACCACGAGACGGCACTGAGGATGGAGTCGAAGCTGCGACCGCTGAACTCCGAGGCCAGTCCGAGGCCGAGCGGATAGAGGCCGCCGTAGTAGCTGATCAACCCCGCGTACGGACCCTCGCCCTGGAACATCGCGCCCTGCATCGTGTAGGCGACGCCACGGTGGTACGCGAGATCGGCCAGCATCCAGGTCGCCCGGATGAAGACGACGGACTGGATAACGAACGCGAACAGGAATGATCCGGCGATCATGCCCAGGCCGAGGAGCTGCCGGCCAAGCGTCGGGGAGTCGTCGGATGCCCGGTCGCCTACGAGCCGGCGGGTTGCCCAGGCTCGGGCCGAATCGAGGGCCGGGACGGTCAACTCATGGGCCCCGCACTAAAGAGCGCGGCTCTCTGGAGGACTCCCGACACCGCCTGAGGGTAGCACGCAGCCTCGGCCCTCGACGCATACTGCCCGCCATGCGCCGATGGTTGATATGGCTTCCGGTTTCCGTCGGCCTGCTCGCGTTGCTGGTCTGGCGGACGCGGCCGTGGGAGGCCTCCGCCCTCGCCGGACGGCTCGATCTTTTGCCACTGGTCGGGGCGGTCGCGCTCAACGTGCTGATCGTCGCCGCGTGGGCCGTCCGGTCGGCTGGCTTGATGCGGGCCGTCGGCTATCCGCTCTCGTTCCGCCGTCTCGTGCCGGTCGTCTCGTTCGCCAACACGGTCAACAACCTGACCCCGGCGAGCACGGGCGAGGTCCTCCGGGCGGTCATCCTCAAGCGCCGCTACGGAATCCCATACGAACGCTCGACGGCAGTGATCCTCGCCGAGCGGTTCTGGGCGATCCTCATCATGCTGGCAACGGCCCTCGCGGCAAGCATCGGGACGATCGTGCCCGCCGGCCCCGCGCTGGTCGTCGCCGCGTGGGTCGCGGCCGCCGCCGTGATCGTCCTCCCCATCGCCGCCTACGGCGTCGGGATCCGGCCCGGGCGTCTCGCAGAGGTGGTGGCTTCCCGCGCCGGCAGTGTCCCCCGCCGGGTGCGATCCATTGCCGCACGCCTCGCCGCGGTCGACGACCTGCTGACGACGATCCTCACCTCTCGCTCGCGGGCGACGGCGTTCATCGCCACGACGCTCGTCGTCTTCGCCCTGTTCGCGGCCCAGCTCTGGCTCGTACTTGCGGCGCTCGGCAGCCCGCTGTCCCTTGCCGGCGCCTGGGCCGCGCTTGGCCTGTCGATCGTGGCGGGCGTGATCAGCGCGCTGCCGTTCGGCCTCGGGGCCGCGGACGTCGTCCTCGTCGTGCTGCTCGGGGCGCAGGGTCTGCCCGCCACCGACGCCGGCGCGGCCGCTTTGCTCCTTCGGCTCACGTCGACGCTGCCGCTCGGAATCGTGGGTACCGCGTCGTGGATTCAGCTGACCGGCGGCCAGCGAGTCGAGCCCGAGGAAGCGCGCGGCCCGGACGAACCCATCCACGCTCGGACGCCGTGAACGTCGGCCTGTTCATCGCCGTCGCGGTACTGCTTGCGCTCGGGTTCGTCATCGCGTGGCGAGCGAGCGGCCCCGACGGCAGCCCGCGCGACCCTTCGACGCCGGTCCGGCTGACGATCCTGGTCTACCTCGTGCTGTACGGCGCAGGCTCGCTGATCCTGATCGTGACGCGCGACAGCAGGGGTCCGGGACCTCTCCTCGCAGGGTTCGGCCTGCTTGCGTTCGGGGCCGGCGTCTGGCTGGCATCGCGATTCTTCGGCAAGGCGCCGGCGAGGATCCCTGGTATCGCAGACGGGCCCGAGGTGTCTCAGTCGTACCGGCCGTGGGTCGTCGTCGCTCTCGCGGCCGTCGGCTTGGCAGCCGTCGCGGTGCTCGTGGCCCAGCACGGCATTCCGCTCCTGGCGCGCGATCCGCAGCTCAGCCGATCGGGCTTCGCCGGCCCGCTCTTCGATCTGTTCCGCTGGCTCGTGCCGCCGGCAGCGCTCGTCGCCTTCGCAGTCGCGCTGGCGTCGGGGCAGGCTCGCGATCGCTGGATTGCGGCCGCGGCCCTCGGCGGAGTGGCCGGGCTCGAGATGGCCCTCGCGTCGCGAGCCCTGCCCCTTGAACTCGCGATCGGAGCGCTGCTAATCGCGTGGTGGGCCGGGCGTCGCCTCTCCCTGCGCCTGGCGGCTGCCCTGGGGGCCGCGGCCCTCGTCCTGTTCGTCGGCGTCCAACTCCTGCGCGTCGGGCCGGAGGGCGGCTTCAGCGGCGCGGCGGACATCGCCGGGTTCGCCGTGCGGCGAACGATCGATCGGGTGCTCCTGATCCACCCCCAGACACTCGATATCGTCGCCCGAGACATTCCGCGGCGCCACCCGTATTTCGGCGGGTCGACCTATGTCAGGCGCCTCGCCGTCCTGCTCGGCCAGAAGGACAAACAGGCCCTCGGCTACTGGATCTACGAACGGCTCTTCCCGGGCGAGACGGGTGGATTCGCCGCCCCCGGGGTGCTCGGCGAAGCCTGGGCGAACGGCGGCCCGGTCCTCTCCGTCGCGCTCATGCTGGCGCTCGGGGTCCTGGCGCACGTGGCCGGCAGGAGGGTGGCTTCGCTGCCACGAGGGCCGACCAACCTGGCGTTCGCGGCCATCGTTACAGTAGCGATCGCCCGCTCGTATGCGACCAACCTGAACGGGATGCTCATCACGCTCGCGATCGCGACGGCGTGGTGGCTCGCGACGACGCGGCGGGGTCGTCCGCCGATCTCGTCAGCCGCCGGCAGCGAGTCACGGCAGTAGACTGGCCGCCGATGATCGTCGGACTTGGACCGTGACCTGGCAGACCGCGTGAGCGGGCTCTCCCTCGGGCGAGGGACCGCATTGCACAGGCTCCTTCGGCCCGGCTCCGAGATGACCCTGGTAGTTGCCGGTCTCGCCCTCGCCGTCGTCAGCGTCGGCCTGGTCCGACTCCTGTTGTTCGGATGGGCCACGGTTGCCCCCGACGACGCCCGATACCTTTTCGTCGGGCTCTCGACACTCGCCGGACATGGACCGGTCACGCCGGACGGAAACCTCTTCCTGCTTCGGGCGCCGGTCTACGGGATCGCCCTCGCCGGCGTCGGGAAGCCGTTCGGGGACCCGCTGACCGGAGGCCATATCGTTGCCGCTGCACTGGCGATTGCCGGGCTCCTCGGCGCCGTCCGGCTCGGTTGGTTGATCGGTGGCCCGATCGCCGGGGCGAGCACGGCCATCTGCCTTCTCGCGATGCCCTTGGTCTGGCGCCTCCTGCCGACGATGCGGGTCGACCTCCCGCAGACGGCCGGGGTGATCGGCGTGTTGATCGCCATCCAGCAGCCAACCGTGCGCCGATGGGCCCTCGCCGGAGGCATCCTCGGTGTGACGGTCCTCGTCAAGGAGACGATCCTGCTCCTCGGTGCCTTGCCGGTCGCAGCCGTCGGCCTGATTCCGCCGCGCGTGCTGGCGAAGCCGTCTCTCGCCTACGTCCTCGTGGCCGCCGCGGTCGCCGGCTGGTGGTGGCTGGTCGTCTGGACGCAGGCCGGCGTCATCTTTCCGGCGAACGCCGTTGGGACGATCGAGCGGCGCGATGTCGGCGCGGATATCCGGATCGATCCGATCGGGGCCGTCATCGTGGCGCTGTCGGTCGCCTCGTGGGTCGTGTCGCGTGGCGCGCCCGACGCGAGCTCCCGGCCCGCTTCCTGCTGGTCGCCGCGGCGTGCCTCGTGGTTCCGGCGATGTACGCGACCCTCAACGGACTCAGCACCCGAAACTACGTTGGTCTCGCGGTCCTGTCGGCGATCGCGATCGGTGTCGCGGTCGCGACCGTTGGGCAGGCGCTTGCGACGCGAGCCGGCCCGACCGGCCGCGCCGCGCAGCCACCTGGGCGGTTATCGGCGTGCTGCTGCTCTCGGCAGCCGTGGTGGGCCAGCGGTCCGTCGGCCGGCCGACCGACCTGCAGCTCCCGCACCAGATCGCGGACTGGCTGGCTCCGCGTGTCTCCGCCGGCAGCAACGTGCCGATGACGTTCCTCTACAGCGAGGTGACCGCGGTCGCGTTGTTCGACTCGGCGAGCGTTCCGAAGCTTCCGGTCTTCCGCTACCAGGTGGATCGGCGGCTGAACGCCTACCTGTGGTTGGGCCTTCGCGACCAGCAGCTATTCGGGATTCGACGAACGCTGTGGGCGGAGACGCTGAGCGATCCTCGAACGAGCCATCTCGTCCTGGCCGGCCCGCACGCCCTGACGCCGATCGAGCTGCTGCCGGCCCTCGACGACGGTCGCCTGGGCGGAATTGCGAACAAGAAGCGAATCGAGGTCGAGCGCGAGTGGGCGGAGATCTATGTCGTGGATCCAGCGGCCGTCGCCGCGGCGCCAGAGGTGCCGCTCCACCTATCGCGTGATGCCGCCGTGGCATGGTTGGACCTGAAGCCGGGCGAACGACGGGAGCGCGAGGGGCTGCTGATCCAGGCGCGCCCGGTGCTCGTCGGGCCGGACGGACGCGACATTCTCGTCAGCCTCGAGCGGGAGGCCTGCCTCGTACCGGCCGGCGAGGGCCCCCGCACGTTCATCCTCATTCCCGCGAGCGCAGCGAACATGTCGCGTCGCGACGCGGTCTGCGGGTGAAACGGCGATGAGCGGGGTCGCACCGGACGACGGCATCGGGCGTCGGTCGTCATTCCGACCCGACATCGAGGGCCTCCGCGCCGTCGCTGTCCTCCTCGTCCTCATATATCACGCCCAGCTGCCATGGTTCGGGGGCGGGTTCATCGGCGTCGATGTGTTCTTCGTCGTCTCGGGCTTCCTGATCACGGGGTTGATCGTCAGAGAGCTGCAGGAGACGGGGTCCGTGAATCTGCCGGCGTTCTATGCACGCCGGGCCCGCCGCCTGCTGCCCGCCGCGGCGCTGGTCATCCTCGTCACGGTCGGCGTCTCGATCGTGGTGCTCCCGCCGCTGCGCCTCCCGGACCTGGCGATCGACGGGGCGGCGGCGGCGCTCTACGTACCGAACATCCGCTTCGCGATCCAGGCAACGGACTATCTCCAGGCGGACTTCGATCCCTCCCCGCTCCTCCACTACTGGTCGCTTGGCGTCGAGGAGCAGTTCTACCTGTTCTGGCCAGCCCTGCTGCTCCTCGCCACGCGGTTGGCGGGCGTCAAGCGCTGGACCGGGGCCATCGTCGCGGTGGTCGCGATCGTTGGTGTCATGTCGCTCGCGCTATCCCTCCTCCTCACGCAGGTCGACGCCCCGCTGGCGTTCTTCCTCCTTCCCGCCCGGGCGTGGGAGCTGGCCCTCGGGGCGCTGGTGTTCCTCGCGGCCAGGCGGCTGAGCGCGATCCCGCGCTGGCCTGCCGTGCTCGCGAGCGCCGTCGGGCTCGCGTTGATCGTCGGAGCCGGGGCCGTCATCAATGTCGCGACGCCGTTCCCCGGAGTTGCCGCCCTGTTCCCGACCGTCGGCACGGCGCTGGTCCTCCTCGGTGGCTTCCACGTGCCGCTCGTCGGCCCCTCGCGGCTGCTCGCGACGGCTCCGGCGCGCTGGCTGGGGCGCATCTCGTACTCGCTGTATCTCTGGCACTGGCCGGTTCTCGTGCTGCCCGCCGCCGTCGCGGGCGAGGCGTTGCCGACGCCCGTGCGAGTCGGCCTTGCCGCAGCGACCATACCGATCGCCGCGCTCAGCCAGCAATTCGTCGAGGAGCCGATCCGCCACGGCCGGATTACGGGGCTCCGGACCGGGCGATCCCTCGCGCTCGCCGGGGTCGCCAGCCTGGTGGTGGCCATGACGTCCGTCGCCGTTGGCCAGGCGACCGGGCTGCCCGGCGGAGGCCTCGGCGGAGAGGTCGCGGGACCCACGCCGGAGCTCGTGCTGCCGGGCGACGACGCTTCGCCCACGCCGCGCGCGAGCGGACGCAAGCCGAAGCCAACGCCGTCGGTCAGCCTGCCACCAACCGCGAATGGTTCGGTCCCCGACGACGTCATCCCGCCGCTCCTCAAGGTACGGACGGATGTGCCACCGATCTATCGCGACAACTGCCACCTGTCGGCTACCGAGGTCAACTCAGGGGAGTGCGCGTACGGGGTCGTCGACTCGCCCGTCACCGTGGTCCTGTTCGGCAATTCGCACGCGGCCCAGTGGTTTCCGGCGCTCGAGCAAATCGCGCTGGAGCGGGGCTGGCGCCTCCTCTCGCTGACGAAGGGCTCCTGTCCAGCCGCCGACATCTCGGTCTGGAGCCCGAGCCAGAAACGCCTCTACACCGAGTGCGACGAGTGGCGAGCTCCGTCCTCGAGCAAATGCCCAGGAACGGCCGGCCCTCGTCGTGATCTCGAGCTCGCGAATTGCCGGGCTCATGATCAGCCAGACTGAGACCGTCGCCTCGCAGTCCCACGATGAGCTCTGGGGCCTGCCGTCGGGCGGATGCTCGAGAAGCTGAAGCAAATCTCAGGCCACGTGGTCCTCATGGGCGACACGCCAAACCCGAAGGGCGACCCATCGGTCTGCCTGTCGGCCCACCTCGACGACATGCTCGCATGCGCAACCGCGGCCAGGATCGCGACGTTGCCCAGGCGCGCGGCAACGGAGGCCAGCTTCTCCGAGGAGGCCGGCACGACCTTCATCGACCCGACTCCGTGGATCTGCCCGTCGGACCCGTGTCCGGTCATCATCGATCGGTTCCTCGTTTACCGGAACGGCGGTCACATCGCGACAGCGTTCGCTCGGGGGCTCGCGCCGTACGTCGCCGAGCAGCTGCCGGACA